>NZ_JACAVQ010000001.1 GCF_015354615.1 Aliidiomarina indica
ACTTGAAAAGCGTCAAAATTGTGACAGGCTACATTTATGGTTTCGCTCGGCGACCATGAACGATATAATGCGCCGACCTAGGATGATTAAAACAAATATAGGAGAAGCGGCCCGAATGCTTCCGTCGCTCGGTTAGCGCTTTGGAAGGCTTCTGCTTTAAGAGTCGCAAACACTTATGAATTACTCGTTATTTGATTTCCTTCAGTTAATTGGTTCGTTGGGTATCTTTATCTTCGGTATGAAGATTTTCAGCGAAGGGTTGCAGAAAATTGCTGGAAGCAAGCTGAAGGGCATCCTCAGCGGCATGACCCGCAACCGAGCAGCTGGCGTGGCTACTGGTTTTGCTACCACAGCTATTACCCAGTCCTCGACCACCACCACGGTAATGACCGTGAGTTTCGTAAACGCCGGTTTGCTCACGTTTGTGCAGTCGACGGGTGTGATTATGGGGGCCAATATCGGA
Organism: Aliidiomarina indica; assembly: GCF_015354615.1. Lineage (GTDB taxonomy): Bacteria > Pseudomonadota > Gammaproteobacteria > Enterobacterales > Alteromonadaceae > Aliidiomarina > Aliidiomarina indica. The sequence goes on from NZ_JACAVQ010000001.1 coordinate 464, forward strand.
ACGACGATAACGGCCTGGATGGTTGCATTATTTGGCTTTAAATTTCAGATAACCCCGATTGCACTCGCTATAATCGGGGTTTTCTTTGCCTTTTTATTCTCCGGAAACAACCGCTTACGGAACATTGCCGAGGCGATGGTTGGGTTCGGTATCCTCTTTATCGGTTTGGAGTTTATTAAGGGCTCGGTGCCTGACATTAACACCAACCCCGAAATCTTCATGTTCCTCGACGCTTGGACAGATTATGGCTTCATGTCACTGTTGCTGTTCGTGGGCGTGGGGACGGTGCTGACATTGCTCACGCAATCGTCGTCGGCGGCCACTGCGATTACCTTGGTCATGCTGTTTGAGGGGTGGATTTCCTTCCCGATTGCGGCGGCTATGATTTTGGGTGAGAACATTGGTACCACGGTGACGGCGAATATTGCGGCCCTTGTCGGGAACGTGCATGCGAAGAGGGCCGCGAGGTTCCACTTCTTCTTTAACGTGATAGGGGTGCTGTGGATGTTAGCCCTGATCTATCCGTTCTTGCACCTGATGGATTTCGTAGTTAACCAGTTTGCCTCGACGCCAATTTCGGTGATGGAGGGAGCTGCGGAATCGCGGGCTAATGCGACCCTTGCGCTGTCGCTGTTCCACACGTCATTTAACGTGTTGAACGTGTTGTTGTTGTTTGCCTTTGTGCCGCTGCTAGTGAAATTTGTGGAGTATATTCAGCCTGATCGCGGAGGCGATGAAGACGAATTTCACCTCAAATATATCAGCGCAGGGCCGATGACATCGCCGGGTCTTTCTGTGGAGCAAGCGCAGAAAGAGGTGCAGCACTTTACTGATGTAATCGACAAGATGCATGCATCGTTGAGTGAATTACTCTTTGACCCTAAGGCTGACCGCGCTAAATTGCTCGAGAAAATAGCGAAATATGAGGAAGTTACCGATCAGTTAGAGATTGAAATTTCTGACTACTTGGTACGCATTAGTGAGCACTCGAGTATGGAGCATGAGCTCACCGGGCGTATGCGCTTTATGCAGACGATGGTGAACGACCTTGAGCGCATTGCCGATATTTTCTATCAGATCTCGAAGATTTCTGAGCGTTTGGAGGACACCACTGGCTGGCCTGAATCCGCGCTTGAGGAAATGAAGAAGATGATGGAGGCCGTGGGCGCTGCGGTAGTCGAGATGCGTTCGAATTCAATGAAGGCGCCTTACGCCGTGAAGCTGGATCAGGCCATTAAGCTTGAACAGATTATTGATAAGGTGCGTGATGAAGCGCGCGATAATCACTACGCGCGGTTAGAAGCGGGTGAGTACAATGCCCGTTCCGGCGTGACCTTCATCGATATCCTCAATCGTTTAGAGCGAATCGGTGACCACATTTTAAATGTGAACGAGTCCGCTGCCGGCCGCCGCCTAAAAGCGATGCGTATTGATGGGAAGTAGCCTTTGGCCCGGCTCGGGGGTAAGTAGCCTCGGGGCTGACTACCCCACCTTGTAAAAAAAGCCCTTCGGGGCTTTTTTTGTGCGCGCCCTCCGACAGCAGTTCTAACCAAGGCTCACTGATCAACCACGCAAAACAAGTTGCGCCCCAGGGGTGGAACTCACGATGTCTTATGGTTCAAGGCCTGCGGTTAAATTAGCAACTGATGAAATAAGAGTTGTACCCCAGGGGCGGAACTGTTGGTTGGGCGATTGTCGATGAGCGTAAGTTCCGCTACTATTTAGTCAGAATACCGTGATGTTATACGATAACAAACGTGAGTGAACTTCGATTTTGTGTGGGGGCGGTTAAAATGAAGAAAGCTGTTGTTGCTCTTGGTGTTTCTGGCGCACTAGTGGCGGGATGGTACGCGTTTAGCCACTTTGGCCACTTTGGCCACGACCATGCCCATAGCCACGACCACGGGCATAACCACAGTCACAGCCATGATCATGGCGCGGGCGGGCACGCGCATGGGGTGGGGCAAATGTCGTTGTTTGTTGATAACACCGATGTGTCGCTCTTTTTTCATGCCCCTGCCGGTGACGTGATTGGTTTTGAGCATTATCCACGCGATGAAGAGGAGCGGGCCCATGCTGGGGCGGCTCTTACATTTTTGGCATCTGGGGAGTGGATGCAATTTCCTCAGCGCGCGGAATGCACATTGCAAAGCGGTACGGCCGACAGCGATCAGCTCGATGAAGCCAACGAGGGGCACGCCGATGTTACCGTTGATTTGATGTTCACCTGCGAGCGCCCGCGTCACTTAACCCAAGCGACCGTGCAGCTATTTGAAACCTATAGCGCCCTCGAGCGCATCGACGCTCACTGGATCCGCGGTAATAATACCGATACCGCCGAACTCACGCCCGCTATCACCACCTTCCGCATTCGCTAATCGCGACAACTAGCCCCTCCGCCAGCAGTTCTAAACAGAGTTGTGCCCCAGGGGTGGAATTCTGTTTTTGTCCGTCATGGAAAAGTGCATTTTCCGCGTTGCAGCAGGGCTAGGGGAGTTCCACCCCTGGGGCGCAACTGTGTTTTTGTCCGGATATGTTAAGCTGTGTGTGGAGGTGATTGGATGCGTGTTTTGACTTTGTTGGGTGTCAGTTTTCTGTTGTCGGCCTGCGCTGTTGAGAAGATTGGCGGGGCGGAATTTGTGGTGTCGAGTATCGTTGCCGGGGAGGGCGAATTGTCGCCGCGCTCAATGAGCGTCACCGATGGCGAACGGGCAACGTTCGTGGCAACGCCCGCCTCGGGTTGGGTGCTGGAAAGTATTACCGGCTGCAATGGGACGCTTGATGGGAATACTTACGAAACAGCACGGATTCGCGCAGACTGTACCATTCGCGTCACGTTCGTGGAAGATGGCGGCGCAATCATGACATTTTTACTGCCAGATGGCACCGTAATCTCCACCAATGCAAGCACTATCGAGCGACCATTCCGCCATCAACCGCCAACGCCTGACCGGTAATAAATGAAGCGTCGGGCAGTGATAAAAACACAACGGCGTTTGCCACTTCCTCGGACGTGCCCATACGATTCATCGGATGCAGCGCGGCAAATTGTTTTTCGGTTTCAGGATCTTGCTGCGTAATGCGATCGATCATGTCGGTCTTGATAGCGCCGGGACAAACTGCATTCACGCGAACCCCTTGCTCCGCGTACTCGACGGCGGCGGTTTTGGTAATCTGCACCACGGCACCCTTTGACGCACAATAGGCGGGTAGTCCAGGAAAGCCGATGAGTCCGGCCACAGAGGCCATATTTACGATAGATCCGCGCCCCTGCGCGCTCATGATGGCGAGCTGCTCTTGCATGCAGGCATAAAGTCCGCGCACATTGATGTTCATTATGCGGTCATAGTTTTCGAGGGAACTGTCTGCCGTTGGCGCATTTTCGCCCTCAACTCCCGCATTATTGCAGGCGTAATCGAGACGGCCGAAACGCTCCATAATGTGCTTATGCATGGCGCGCACCGCGTCGATATCCGAGACATCGACGGTTATTGCTATTGCGTCGACACCGATGATTTGGAGGTCCTTAACTAATTGAGCTAACGCGGTTTCTTGGATATCCGCGACAACGACATCGCATCCCGCTCGCGCATAAGCTAAGGCGGTTGCTCTGCCGATTCCAGCTGCGGCGCCAGTGACGAGTGCGACGGGTGAGGTGCTCATGGTGAATCTCCTTGCTGTGATTGAATGTTCAGTGTTGCACAAAATTTGCGCAGCGCGATTGATCTTGATCACAGGGATGGGAACTAGATGCCCGGGTGCGCTAGAATGGGGGTTGAATGTGACGATGGAAATAACCTAGGGGCAAATTTAGGTGGAAGAAGAGCTGGATTTTAACGAGGTTCTGGAGCGAGCGCAGCAGCATCACGAGGCCGAAGAGTTCGAGTTGGCGTTGTCATACTATGGCGGCGCGCTTGAGTTTTTGCTGAACGGTGAGCCCGATGATCTGAGCGATGAGGAATTCGAGAATTTCTCACTTAACCTATTGTCTTTATTTAATAATACTGGCTCTTGCTATGAGCAGCTGGGGGAGTATGGTGCGGCGTCTGATTATTACCTTGAGGGCGTCGAGCGCATCACACAGTTGATGGAAAAGGGTGCGAACAACGAGATTTTGCGCCGCTATCATCGCACGGTTGAAAATTTGGCCCGGGTGTATGGCTTAAGTGGTCGTGCCGAAGAGGCGTTGGCGGCATTTGAAGATTGTTTGCATTACTCACAGGTTTTTCATGAAGAACAAAATGACGATTTTTCATGGGCTTCTGTGGGCTATGTGTACGATCTGATCAGCAACCTTTATGCGGATTTAGGTCGGCTGCAAGAGGCTTATGACACTGCGTTTAAGATGCTCAAGTTGCATGAGGCGATGTACAAAGAGTATCGCGAGTGGCGTGACCAGGTGGATATAGCCCGGGCGCATCATTTTTTAGGTGAGATTGCTGAGCGTCAGTTTAAGTTTGATAAGGCCCGTTTGCACTTTGCTGAGTCCTTGCATGCGCGGGAGCTGCAGCGCGAAGGGAATCCCGGCTATGAGTCTGATTTTTGTGTGATTTCTAGTAATGAGCGGTTGGCGCGTTTGCTGTTGAGTAACCGCGATTTAGCTGCTGCCGAGCCTTATTTGAATACGGCGTTACAGCTGTTTGAAGAAGTGGAATGGCATGAAAATCAGTGGGATTACCGGCTTTTTGCGAACTTGTTTGCCAATTGCGCTCAGTGGCATCAGCTTACGGGACAGCTTTCAGAGGCAAAAGAGTTTGCCGACGAAGCCCGTAACGCATTGAAATGGCTTGAAGAAGCTAATGAAATGACCCAGGAAATGGTACGCGTCGAAGACATCATCCGCGACATCACCCACACCCCCACCTCCCGCAACTAAACAGTTGTGCCCCTGGGGTACAACTCTGTTTTCGTCCGACACCGACTTCTCTGTAGCCCTTGCTCCGCGCGGAAAACAGAGATCCGCCCCTGGGGTACAACTCTGTTTTCGTCCTGTTTTCGACGGATCAGCAATTCAGTTTTTTGTGCGCAATGGCGCAAAAACTTGGCTAGTGCATGACATTGGTCGAAAACCGACCATAATCAAATTCGAGCACGGATTGCTCATGGCGGGTTCGGATGTCTCAGGATGAGTGCCGAACTTTAATTGTCACCGGCCAGGTAGGGCCAAGTATGTCGACAAAACCAAGATATTGTGTGGTAGGGACACCCCACCATATCTACCAACGCGGCGTAGATCGTAAGGAGATATTTTTCTCCAAGCCTCTGCGCCGCACCTATTTAAGTCTCATGGAAAAGTATGCCAAGGAGGCGATGGTGCAGGTGCATGCCTATGTGCTCATGGGCAATCACGTGCACATGCTGTTGACCACACTGAAAGAGGATGGGATTTCCATCTTCATGCAGAACCTTAATTCTGTTTTCGTGGCGAAAAAGAGTGACACGGGTTAGTATCGCAACGTGGTTCGCTACTTAGGAATTGTTATGATCTTTGCCACCCATCCCGATTTTTATGTGATCGCAAAACCATCGGGTATCGGTATGCATCAAGATGGCGAGCAGCCAGGGTTGATCACGCAACTAAATGATTTCACAGGCGAAGATCTGTTCCCGGTACACCGGCTCGATAAGGATACTAGCGGATTACTGATTGTTGCCCGTTCGGCCCGTGCTGCGGCGTCGTTTGGAAAGCTTTTCGAGAACCGTGAAATTGAGAAGTTTTATATTGCCTTGGCTGGAAACAAACCGCGTAAAAAGCAGGGCGCGATTAAAGGCGATATGGCGAAAGGGCGCAACGGAAGCTGGATGCTGAAAACTTCGCAAACCAACCCCGCAGTGACTTATTTTTTCAGCCACGGCACCAACACCGGCATGCGACTATATATTTTGCGTCCTGTAACCGGAAAAACCCACCAATTACGCGTGGCTTTAAAGAGTATTGGCGCCCCGATTTTTGGTGACACCCGATACAAAGGTGATTCGGCGCCGCGCTTGCTCCTGCATGCCATGGCACTTCGCTTTTTGTGGAAAGGCTCTGAGCATAGCTATGTTCTACCGCCCTCTGAATTGAGCGATTTTCCGCAACTTGATTGGACGCTCTTCCCCAACATCCTCACACCTTGGCTTTATCCTTGGCCGACAAAAACATAGTTATGCCCCAGGGGCGGAACTCCGCTAGCCCAGCTGTAATAAGGAAAATGCGGTTTTTACAATCGGACGAAAACAGAGTTCCACCCCAGGGGCGGAACTCTGTTTTGCGGACTTTGTTGGGCGAATTTTGTTGAGTTAAAAGCGAATGCTAAAGGCGATGCGAAATACATCGTAGTCTGAGCCGGAGCGTTGGTATTCGCCGGAAACGTAGAAGCGGCGGTCGAGGCGGTAGCCAATTCCAGCGCCGTAAACGAAGTCGTTATCGCTGTAGTTATCGAGTGTGGGGCCTGCGCTTTTTCGGGTCATGCCATAACCGAGTGAACTGAATATATCGATGTTGTCGGTAAGTGAAACCTCAGGAACGAGCGCTATCGCGGTATGGCGAACATCACCCCGTTCGGTGATCAGAATGGCTGGGCAGGTGCCGTTATCAGGGCAGCTATTGACGGTGCTGAAGTCGCTGCCGCGTTCGTAGGTCCCGCGCACGCTGAAATTCGGATGGAAGAAATAGGAGACCGAACCACCGTAAATGGTGCCGCTATCGTCGGTGACCGAATTCCATGTGCCTCCTCCGAGAGTGTAACGATCCAAGCTGGCACGGCCCGTGTGTACTGAAACCTTCCAGTCCCTTTCAAACGCCTGGGCTTGTGCAGTTGAAGGAGCAACGACAGCGCCTGCTCCAAGTAGAAGCATGGCCAACCCAGTAGCTTTAAGCCAATGTTTTGCTCTAGCTTTCATAATGCAACCTCCTCGTTGGATAACGAATTATCTATAAATCCAGTGTAGGCCTAAATTCTGCAGCAAATTGTAAAAAAGTGTGGACGTTTACGAAAGCGAATTCCACCTGTACCGAGTTTTGCCCCTAAGGCACAACTGTTTTATCACATCAGAATAAGGGACGAAATCCGAGTTGTACCCCAGGGGCGGAACTGTTCTAGCCCGGCGGGGATAAGGAAAACGCGGTTTTGGGCAACGGACGAAAACAGAGTTGTACCCCTGGGGCGTAACTATGTTTTGGAACTGCTGGCGGCGGGGTGGTATGGGCGCGGCGGTGGGCCAACGCGATGCGTTGGCTACGTCAAACCAACCAGCCGCGTCCACCCAACCCTCCAACCCAGAAAAACACCCGGTATTACTTGAGTAAAATAGTCGGGAAATGGTATAATGCACGCCAAATTTAGAGTCAGCTGACGATGAGGTTTTTGGCATGAGTGAGCAAATCGAGAAGGCGATAGCGCGTAAGTATGACGCTGGTTTCGTCTCCGAGATTGAGTCTGATACCTTCCCGCCCGGGTTGGATGAGGATGTCATCCGTCGCATTTCCGAGATGAAAAATGAACCCGAGTGGATGCTTGAATGGCGTCTGCAGGCTTATCGCGCGTGGCTAAAAATGGAAGAGCCTGATTGGGCGCACCTGGGCTACGAGCGTATCGATTATCAGTCTATTTCTTATTACTCAGCGCCTAAGAGCATGAAAGATAAGCCGAAATCTCTCGATGAGGTTGACCCTGAGCTTATCCGCACTTACGAAAAACTGGGTATTCCTTTGCACGAGCAGAAGATGCTGGCAGGGGTCGCGGTAGATGCAGTATTCGATTCCGTATCCGTGGTTACCACCTTCCGTGAAAAGCTTGAAGAAGCGGGTGTTATCTTCTGTCCTATCTCCGAAGCAATTCAAAAATATCCAGAGCTGGTGAAGAAGTATATCGGCTCGGTTGTGCCCAAGGGCGACAACTTTTTCGCTGCCCTAAACTGCGCGGTATTTACCGACGGTTCCTTCGTTTATATCCCGAAAGGGGTACGCTGTCCGATGGAACTATCCACTTATTTCCGCATTAACGAGCTGAACACTGGGCAGTTTGAGCGTACCCTGATTGTCGCCGATGAAGGCAGCCACGTGAGCTACCTTGAGGGCTGTACGGCTCCACAACGTGATGAAAATCAGTTACATGCGGCGGTAGTTGAGCTGGTGGCGCTGGATGACGCAGAAATTAAGTACAGCACGGTGCAAAACTGGTATCCGGGCGACGAGAACGGCAAAGGCGGCATCTACAATTTCGTGACCAAGCGCGGCATTGCCCATAAAAACTCGAAGATTTCATGGACGCAGGTGGAAACGGGCTCCGCGATAACCTGGAAGTACCCGAGCTGTATTCTTAAGGGCGATAACTCGGTAGGTGAGTTCTACTCAGTTGCCTTAACGCGCGGTCGCCAGCAGGCAGATACCGGCACCAAGATGATTCACTTGGGCAAAAATACCAAGTCGACTATCGTTTCCAAAGGGATCTCCGCGGGCCATTCCAGCAACGCCTATCGTGGCCTTGTGAAAATGGGGCCTGGCGCTGATGGCGCGCGTAATCATACCGAGTGTGATTCGCTGTTGATTGGCGACAAGTGTGCGGCGCATACATTCCCGTACATTGAAAGTTCGAATCCGTCGGCAATTGTTGAGCACGAGGCGACAACCTCGAAAGTGAGCGACGACCAGATGTTCCTGTGTAAGCAGCGGGGGCTGGACGCCGAGAAGGCCGTATCGATGATCGTGAACGGTTTTTGTAAGGAAGTATTTAAAGAATTACCGATGGAGTTCGCGGTAGAAGCCGGCAAACTTCTGGAAATTAGTCTTGAAGGTTCAGTGGGGTAAATGATGTTAACCATTAAAGATTTGCATGCGCGTGTGGAAGACAAAGTCATCTTAAAAGGGCTAAACCTTGAAGTGAAGCCGGGTGAAGTGCACGCGATTATGGGCCCCAATGGCGCAGGTAAAAGTACGCTTGGTTATGTGATGTCAGGTCGCGATGGCTATGAACTCGTGAGTGGCAGCATTGAAATGAATGGCGACGATTTGATGGAGCTGGAAATTGAAGAGCGGGCGCAAAAAGGTCTGTTCTTGGCGTTCCAGTATCCGGTCGAAATTCCAGGCGTCAGCAATATGGAATTTATGAAAGAGTCAGTGAACGCCATGCGTAAGGCGCGCGGTGAGGAAGCACTTACTGCCGCTGAATTTTTGAAGATGGCAAAAGAGGCCTGTAAGCAGGTGAATTTGCCGCTGGATTTCTTAAAACGCGGAGTGAACGAAGGTTTTTCGGGTGGTGAGAAAAAGCGTAACGAGATCATGCAATTAATCTTGTTAAAGCCGGCGTTAGCCATTCTTGATGAATCCGATTCTGGTCTCGATATCGATGCCTTGAAAGTGGTCGCCGATGGCGTAAACAGCCAGCGCGATGGTAAGCGCAGCTTTATCGTGGTTACTCACTATCAGCGTTTGCTTGATTTTATCGAGCCTGATTATGTGCACATTTTGTCTGATGGCGTTATCGTGAAAAGCGGTGGCCCTGAGCTTGCAAAAGAAGTGGAATCAACGGGTTACGCATGGCTAGGTAAGCCAGTGGAATCTGAGGAGGCGGGCGCATGAGTGATTGGTTAGCACAGGTCATCGACCGTGCCGACGCTGTCGCTTCCGCACAAAACGATGAGCTTTCGTCTGCACGCTTGAGTGCCTTATCGGAACTTAAGCAACAGAAATGGCCGACCCGGCGCACCGAAGCGTGGCGGTATACGTCGTTGCATCCGTTAGAAGATATGACGTTGCCAGCGCTGTCGAATGACACGCCAGCGGTACCTGACATTGACGGCCTTGAGCCGATCGATTTCGTATTTGTGAACGGTAAATTGCAGGGCAACATGCCCGCGTTACCGGCAGGGTTGAGCATCGGCGGACTGACCGACTCAACCATGCAAGCGGCTGCCACCGAGGTGTTTGGCACGGTGAAGCCGCGCACGCATTTGTTTGGATTAGTGAACGATGTGCTTGCAACCGATGGGTTGGTGATTGACGTGGCCGCTGGCGCGAGTATCGCCCGTCCACTGCGCATTGTGAATGTGGTGACGGCAGGTGCGGAGACGCATCACCGAGTGCTCGTGCGCATTGGCGACGGCGCGTCGGTAAGCGTGATTGAACATGGTGCCGGTTCCGGCGCTAGTGTGAACACGGCGTTTGCTGAATATGCGTTGGGCGCAAAGGCTCATTTGGAGCATTACCGCTTTGCCCTGCACAGCGGCGATGCCATTCATATTGGCGGTGCGCACTTTAGTTTGGGCACCGAAGCGCGTTTGAATAGCACGCTGGTCGGTTATGGCAGCCAGTTGAGCCGTTTGGATTACGATGTAATTCATGCGGGGCAACATGCGCATGCCAAACTCAATGCAGTGTATTTGTTAGGTCCGCGCGAACACTTTGATTTACATACCAATATTGAGCACGCCGTGGCCAATGGTACCACCGAAGAAAATGCCCGTGGCATCATCGGTGACCGGGCCCGCGCCGTGTTTAATGGCCGTATTCATATTCACCGCGACGCCCAGAAAACCTTGGCCGAGCTGAATAATCGCAATTTGTTGCTATCGCGCGGCGGGAATATTAGCACTAAGCCAGAGCTGGAAATTTATGCCGACGACGTGCAATGTGCCCATGGGGCGACCGTTGCTGAGATCGACGATAAAGCCTTGTATTACATGCTCAGCCGCGGCATTAAGCGGGAGCAGGCGTTAGTGATGCTGAATTTTGGATTTATTCAGGAATTGGTGCAGCAAATGCCAAGCAAAGCCTTGGCGCAGTGGCTTGAGCCGCAGTTGCGTGCGCGCTTTGTTGAGATGGATACGCGCAATGGCTCTTGATGTTCAGGCAATTCGTGCACAATTTCCAATTTTAAGTCGGCAGGTGAATGGTAAGCCTTTGGTTTACCTTGATAATGCAGCGACAACGCAAAAGCCCCAGCACATGATTGATGCGCTGGTGAGCTATTACAGCGAGTGCAATTCGAATGTGCACCGGGGTGCGCATGCGTTGTCGGACGAATCGACGCGGCGCTATGAGCGGGCGCGCGATGTGGTTGCAGGATTTATTGGTGCAGCCGGTCGCGAAGAAGTGATTTGGACCAGCGGCACCACAGAAAGCATTAATATAGTGTCGAAGGGCATGGCGCAACGGCTGCAAGCTGGCGATGAAGTGCTAGTGACGGAAATGGAGCACCATGCCAACTTGGTCACATGGCAGCAGGCCTGTAAAGCGGCAGGTGCGCGCTTGCAGGTGGTACCGATTTTGGAGAACGGCGCGTTGGATGCCGACGCGTTTATTGCGTTGTTAAGTGAAAAGACCGCGTTTGTGGCCATGCCGCAGGTGTCGAATGCGCTTGGAACCGTGAATCCAGTACGCAGCTTGATTAAAGAAGTGCGTGCGCGTTCACCGCGGGCCTTGGTGCTCATTGATGGCGCCCAAGGCGTGGCTCATGGCGGCGTGAAAGTTGCGGATCTCGACTGCGATTTTTATGCCTTTTCCGGGCACAAGATGTTTGGTCCAACCGGTGTGGGTGTACTTTGGGGTCGTCGTTCGTTGCTTGCCGATTGGCCCGTGTGGCTCACTGGCGGCGAGATGATTGCCGAAGTGAGTTATCAAGACGCCACTTGGGGCGCCTTACCGCATCGTTTAGAAGCGGGCACGCCGCATATTTCAGGGGCTGTAGGCCTGGCGGCAGCGATTGAGTGGTTCCAAACCCTCGACGTGGCTGATGTTCAAGCGCACGAGCGCGCCTTGTTAGATCGGGCGGTGGCGCTTGGTGAAGAGTTTAAAGGCCTGCGGTTAGTGGGCGCGGCCCCAGAGAAAATTGGGGTGTATAGTTTTGTACTTGAAGGCACGCATCCGGCCGATGTGGGCTTTATTTTGGACAAACAGGGTGTGGCGATTCGCACTGGTGACCATTGTGCCCAGCCGCTGATGAAGCGACTTGGCCTGCCGGGTACAGCGCGCGCCTCATTCTCGGTGTACAATACACTGGAAGAGGTCGACGCTTTGTTCGCCGCCCTCGCCAAAGCCCGCGATATGCTCGCGTAACTGGTGGGGTTTGTAGCCAACGCACCGCGTTGGTAAACAGAGTTCCGCCCCAGGGGTAGAACTCCATGTTTCAACTATTTTGGAGTAAGCAATGGCTGTAGAAACCTTCGTTCCCACAGCAAGTGTGATCACCGTAACACCGACTGCTGCGCGTCATTTTGAGCAAAAGCTCGGTGATTCAAAGCAAATTATTCGCTTCGCGACCCGTGAAAGCGGCTGCACAGGCTATGCCTATGTCGTTGATTTTGCAGACGCGCCACAAGCGGACGATGAAGTGATACAAGTTACCGACAAGCTTACTGTCGCGGTTGCTCGTGCCGCCGTGCCGATGCTGCGCGACACCGAAATTGATTATGTGAAAGAAGGCATCAATGGCGTGCTGAAATTCAACAACCCTAATATCGCTGAGGCCTGTGGCTGCGGCGAAAGCTTTAGCGTGAAATCGTAACGCATGCAGAAAATTGTTTCCCTATCGCGTGAAGTGAAAGCGCGCCGCGTTCCCTCGGGTGAGCCACTGACATTGCCTGCCGGGGAATTCGTGAATATTACCCAAGATCTTGGCGGTAATTACACGATTACATGGCGCGGCAATATGTATCGCATTGATGGCACCGATGCCGATGCGCTTGGTCGCAAGCCAACCGTGCTTTCATTCGATGCGCCAGACGATAATAAGATTGATGAGAAACAGGTTTGGGAAGCGCTCGAGAGCGTGTATGACCCTGAAATTCCAATCAATTTGGTGTCGCTTGGACTGATTTATAAAGTGGAAATCGACGGCAACAATGTGCTGATTGATATGACGCTAACGGCCCCAGCCTGCGGCATGGGACCCGTCTTAGTGGGCGATGTAGAGTACCGGGTGGGCATGGTGCCCAATGTGGAATCGGTGAAAGTGAACCTCGTTTTCGACCCGCCTTGGTCACGCGACCGAATGAGCGAAGAGGCCCAACTCGAAGCTGGCCTCTTCTTTTAAACAGAGTTCCGCCCCAGGGGTGGAACTCATGCACCCGCGCCTGGCGTGGGCTGCGCGGAAATGATATGCGGACGAAAACAGAGTTACACCCCAGGGGTGGAACTCAATTTCGGTGCCCTTGTTTGCCCCGTAGCCAACGCACCGCGTTGGTTACAACAGAGTTACACCCCAGGGGTGGAACTGATGTTTTGTACCCTTAGGAACTTGCAGATGAAATTACCTGAACCTTCTGAAATTGTGGATGACCTAGAGTTTCTCGGTGACTGGGAATCGCGCTACCAATATATTATTGATCTTGGAAAAGCGCTGCCGAAGTTACCGGAAGAAGCGCGCGCCGATGAGTTGAAGGTAAAGGGCTGTCAAAGTGACGTGTGGTTGCTACCGTCGCGTCAAGGCGATGTGCTTGTATTTCAAGTAGATAGCGATGCAGTCATTGTGCGTGGTTTGTTGGCATTGGTGATGTCGGCTTACAACGAAAAATCGCCGGCCGAAATCATGCAGTTCGATATCGATGGCTTCTTCAAAGAGCTTGATTTAGAGCGCCATATTTCCCCTACCCGAGGCAACGGCCTACGCGCCATCGTTGGCAGAATTCGTGAGCTTGCCGCCAACGCCTAACTCCCGTCAAAAACAGAGTTTTCCACCCAAGGGGCGGAACTGTTTAGAGCGGGCGATTGGGTTAGGCGGTTTGTACGGGAATGCGGTCGCGGGTGGTTTTGTTTGCGGCAGCGGCGTCAGCGTCGGCGGTGAGGCTGCCGAGGCTAATATCGTGCAAGAAATCGGAGATTCGGTCGCTTAAATCGGCCCATAAATGATGGGTGAGGCAGCGGCTGCCACTTTGGCAATTGGATTTGCCCTGACAGCGGGTGACATCCACGCTCTCATTCACGGCGTGAATAATTTCGCCGATTGAAATCTGGTAAGGGTCGCGGTTCAATAGATAGCCACCGCCTGGCCCACGAATACTATTCACAAGCTCGGCTCGACGCAGTTTTGCAAACAACTGTTCAAGATAAGACAGTGAAATATCCTGACGCTCAGAGATGTCGGCAAGAGTCACGGGCGAATTCTGTCCGTGCAGTGCTACATCGAGCATTGCAGTGACGGCATATCGACCTTTTGATGTCAGTTTCATAACTCATTCTCACCCATAAACTCGATGGCGTTAGCATCGCATAACTTGACTATTTCAGTCAAGTATTCCCGGTGCATGTAAAGTGGATAAACCACCGGATATGGTCTAGTTTTTTGGTGAGGTGAACGAATGAAAATTGCAATAATCCCTATGGCAACACTTGCCATTCTCATTATGAGCCCAGTTCAGGCAGAGCAAGAAGAGCGGCGTTTGGCGCGTACCTGCTTGGCGGACTTGGAACGGGTTGATTCTATAGCTTCGCGTCTGGCGGCGAAAAAACGTGAAGCCAACGAAATTGTCGAACATTTAAGGCGAGAAGTGCCTAGAATGAACATGGAGGCTTCCAACTTACAGACGATGGAGCGTAATGTTCAATTTTGCGACGCGGCAGCAAACTGGAATTACTGTAATAATTTGATGCAGAATTTCTATACGCGGCGTCTGCAGCTTCAAGAGAGCGAGCGACGAATGAACAACGCAAAGTCCAGAGCACAAAGACTTGCACGCGAGTTCGATTCACTCGAATCGGGAGAGTATCAGAGAAGTTGGGATCGCTTAGACAATAGCTGTGATGCGGCTGCTTCGGCGCGACTTCCCTATCATATTTGGAGTCAGGAAGCGGAGCGTTACACGATCAGGACCCACAAATACCGACGCATTTTAAGCAACCTCTTAGACACCGCGCGGTAGCTGTCGCTATGGCTCTTGCGGGAACGATGTTCGTTTCTAACGCTGAGGCAAGCGAAGGCCCAAGTTTCACGTATGCTAGCGCAAGTTATATGCAGTTAGGTGTTGATCAAAGCGATAGCACGGATGGATTTGGCTTAGATTTATCAATTGAAATGAATGAATTAGCGTTCTTCCGTGCGGCACATGAACGATACAGCGAAGGCGGTTTGAGTGCAGATCTAACCCGTATTGGCTTGGGTCTTAAGAAAGCGATGAATGACTCAACGGCACTTTATGGTGGCGCTGGTTTGGCTTATGGCAAGCTTGATGTTGGCTGGGCGTCAGACTCAGACACCGGTTGGCAAGTATTTGGCGGCGTCGCAAGCCGTCTAAACAAGCACGTTGAGTTGTACGGTGAGCTGTCTCATTACGATTTATTTGATTCTGGCGAGACGGATTTTGCTTTAGGTTCGCGTTTCTTCGTCAGCGATCGTGCGTCATTCGGCGCTGCTTATATTTTCGGTGACGGCGCAGATCGTCTTAAAATCGGCTTTACCTTCCATTGGTAAGCTGAGCAAAAAAACCGCTTTTAAAAAGGAGCTTTTTGCTCCTTTTTTGTTTATTAAGTGTTCGCTATTTAAAATCGGAAAATTGTTTATTTTTTAGACGTTTACAATCTCTTACATTTTAATGACAAATCCACATTGTTTCGCCTTCTCGCAATTGTTAGAGTGCCCTCAAATCGCCTCCGTGTGAAGTGACTTCAACGGGCGCGAACCGTCCAAGCATGGATAAATACATCGATGTTAGTTGTAAAAAAGGAAGTTAAATCATGAAAAAGTTTGCAGTAAGTTTAGTTTCGACCGCTTTGTTGTCTTCTGTTGTATTCGCGGCAAACGCAAATGCAGACGAGGCGTCAGTTGCGCCTTCATTCGATTACGCCAGCGTGGCTTACTCTGAAATGGAGCAAAGCTCTTCAGAAGCGACATTCTCTGGCTTCCGCGGCCAGTTCAGTCGTTCTTTAAGCGATGTGCTTTTCGTTCGCGGTGATTATGAATCAGTTTCTCGCGATGGTGCGACTTATGAAGAGACGGAAGTTTCTTTGGGCGCGCGCTATATGATCGACGAGCGTTCATCAATTTACGCAGGCGCGGGCTTCCTCAACGCTTATAGCTCTGATGCATCAGGCAGCAACCTTGACCATTTGGTGTTCACAGGTGTTGCGATTCGTCCAAGCGAAGCCTTTGAATTGCGCGTTGAATTGCAACGTGCTCGCGTATATCGCGAAAATGAGTCGCGCGCAGAAGTTGGCGTTCGCTACTACGCAGCACCTCGTTTCTCTGTCGACGCAAGCTATGGTTTCACCAACCAGAATACCGACGCGATGCGTTTAGGCGTTTCATTCCACTTCTAATGCTGTCCTGAATATTATTTGTGGAACCAGCCGGGGATCTCCCCGGCTTTTTTATGCCCAAAAACCGAGTTCCACCCCAGGGGCGCAACTGTTGAACGTGTCGCGGAACTGTTGTGGGAAAAAGGTGCGGAGTTTGAGGCGGATAGGAAAAGTATTCGGTTGTGGGCTTGAGGTTTAAGAAATAGTGTCTATTTTCTATACAGTTATTCATTTAAGAGGAGCTCGAAACTGCGTCACATAATGACGCAAAAAAAAACACACTCGGCAATTGAGGAAAAGCACTATGAAATACACGGAGAGTAGTATCTGGCGAAATCTCGTCGGAATTCTAGTTGTTCTAGCGTTAACAGGCTGCTTTGGTAGTAGCAGCAGTCCTGAAGAACCTGATGAAACCCCCACATTCACGGTAACAGCGGTTGCTGAATCAGGTGGATCGATCGATCCAGCCACGCGAACTGTTGAGCAGGGGAGTACCACCACATTTACGGTAACCGCCGACGATGGCTTTGCTATCGATTCAGTGACAGGCTGTAATGGCTCGCTTGATGGTGAAACTTACACCACAGGCCAAATTACCGCCGCATGCACGGTGACTGCCACTTTCGAGGATATCGAACCACCGCAAATTACGCTGCTCGGTGACAACCCGATGGAGTTGATGCAAGGCGACCCCTTTGTCGATCCAGGCGCTGAGGCTATCGATAATGTCGATGGCGAAGTGGAAGTGGAAGTCGAAGGAGAGGTGAATACGCAGGTCGCGGATACCTATATTCTCACCTACACGGCCACCGATAGCGCGGGCAATAGCGCATCGGAAGAACGTACGGTGATCGTCATGGAAACCTCACCGGAGACGACGCTCACCATGAACCGCTTTGGTGAAGGTAGCTTTGAAGTGTCGGTTGATGGAGATACCGGCATTATGGTGTGTGAGGAAAGCCGGTCATGTTCATTCACGGTACGCACGGGCAGTGAAGTGACTGTGTCAGCTGCACCTGCTGCAGATTGGGATTTCCACTCGTGGGGTGAGTGCCCCGGTAGCGACGATGTGCATTGTAGCTTTACCGCGCAAGGTTCGTCGGTTGTATCGGCCACTTTCTTGCAGGATATGGATCCAGAAATGGCCGATGATGTGGTGGTGCTCAGCGAAGCGCAAGTAGATGCCATCATGAACTACGACTCGGCGAATCTTGTAATTACCTTCCAAGTAGGCGCGGATGTGAGTAACTTCGCTGTGGGCGATGTGATTGTGTCCTCAGGTGGTTCAACCACCACGGCTGATGATATCGCTGCGGATTCAGAGCAGATATTTTTTGTTCGTCGGGTAACCAATATTATCGAGGTTCCGGGCGCGCCCACTCAGGTGCGGACTATTCGGGTTACTCTCGATGATGTCTTTGTGGATGGTTTTACCCACGTCTCCTTGACCAATCGTGCCGAAGTCGTCGACCCCAATAGTCTTCCACAAGGTGTGGAACTGGTTGCAGCCGACGATGATGAAATGACGTTCTCGGTGAATCATATTATCTATGATGCCGACGAGGATGAGACCACGACCTACGATCAGGTTGCTCTCACCGGTTCGATTACCATCCATAGCCTCACGCCTGAATTAACCGTGAAATGGCCTCTTGAAGAAATGCGCATGTTGACCCATGCGGATATCACCGCGTCGCTGATGTTACGCATTGGTGATCAAGTGGGTGAACAAGAGCTTATGGGCTTAGTTCCTGAGATCACACTGCCGATGGCGCCTTACTTTATTGGTCCAGTTCCGGTCGTGCCTGAGCTGACCATTATGTATGGTGCGCGGATGGATACGCCGTTGATGCTGATGCCAATGGTGATGTCGCACAGTGATTACACGCTCGGCTTCCATTATGTGCGTGGTGAAGGCTATGAAAGTATCGCGGGCTATGGCTTGAGCGGTGATTGGATGCTCGAAGAGTGGCCGCAAGAGGCAGTTCACGCGGACGCTGGTTTAGGCATTCGGGTCACCCATCGCATCGCCGGTGAAGACGGTCCTTACTTTGAAGGGCTCGGTTATTCGGGGGCGCGCATTGTTGAGCGTCCAGCCGAAACAGGCTGTGCCTGGGACCTGGATGCATATACTGGTTTGTGGGGCCGTGCGGGTGGTAATACCGATCTATTCGGACGTTCGCTCGACGTGGACTATCAAATTGTTGATACTCAGTTTGGTTTAGAGCTGGGTCGTCCTATGTGTGACGGCGTACCCGTAGATCCGATGCCAGAGCCGCCAGTGCCAGATACGATCGCTCTTGAGTTTGAGGGCAGTTCGCGGGCTATGGTGAGCTGGAGTGTGAGCCATCCGGAGTATGTTGCTCGCTACTTTGTGTATGAATCGGGCGAAATCGTATCACGCGGATTGAGCTCTACCCAGTTTGTACATCCAAACCGCGTTGCCGGCGAGGAGTACTGCTATCAGGTGAGCTCTGTAAACTATGATGGTGTGCATTCAGCGCGTAGTGCTGAAGTGTGTGCAACGGCGCCTATGCCGGATGTGCAGCCGCCTTCTGCACCCACGAACTTAACCATCGAAGCTTCGTCGACCACAGCTTTGAGCTTGAGCTGGGATGCATCGTCGGATGATCACGGCGTCGCAGGCTATTTAGTGTTCTGGCATGTTCCTGATCGCCAACCGGTGATTATCGCGGACGTTGAGAGCACCGAGTACGTATCCTTGAGCTTAACTGCGGAAACTGAGTACTGTTACAGTATTGTGGCGTACGACGCTGCAGGTAATCTATCGGGCGCATCGGAAGTATCTTGTGAAACTACGTTGCCGGCGGATGAAGCTAACTGGATTATCTATCTGGCCTGTGTTGATCGTGAGTACTTGCTGCAAAACTATATCGATTTGGATGTGGATTATTCAACATCTGTATCGGTAAGTGGCACCGGCAGAGACTACCCCGGCACGGAGTTGGCTTATACTTTGTTCGGCACCTACAACGCCGATAATCAGGTGCTGAGCGCGGATATTACCTGGGTGTTTGAAGGTTCATCCACGCAGCGTCGTGATCGGTTCTCAGCTGATTTGAGTACCGGTGATACCGGCAACATTGTGGCGGATCAAATTGAGCAAACTGGGTGTGATCTATGGATTCGCTTTGTACGCTCAGATATGCCGCAACCGAATGTTGACGTTTCAAGCGACAGCAGCGGTGGCATTTTATTTAATCACCACTAAACCTCGCTTCCTCAAAGGCTCACCCTCCCGGTGAGCCTTTTTTTTACCCAAAAACCCAGCTCCGCCCCAGGGGTGGAACTATTGAACTCACCACGAAAACAGAGTTGTACCCCTGGGGTGGAACTGTTTTCGAGCGTGTGGGAGGAGGAGTTGGTCGCAGTTTGATTGCGGGGGCGCTAAGCTAGGGTAGTATCGGGGTATCTCAACAAGAGGGGAAAGTACGTGAGATTATTAAATTCAGTTTTGATCCTGGTGGCGTTGTGGCTGCTGAGTGCTTCGGCGCTGGCGGAAAACAACGTTCGACCGTTGCAATACGATGATGTGTTTCTATTAGAGTTTGCCTCAGATCCGGCGCCTGCGCCAAATGGGCAGACGATAGTGTTTGTACGTAATTGGATGGACCGCATGCAGGACCGTCGCCGCAGTACCTTGTGGACGGTGAATGCAGATGGCTCGAATTTACAGGCGCTTACTTCAAAAGAGCAGAATGCATCGCAGCCGGTGTGGTCGCCCGATGGTTCGCGGATTGCCTATGTGGCAGACGGGCAGATTCATATGTATTGGGTGGAGTCGGGACGCCAAGCCCAAATTAGCCATCTGCAGCAGGGGCCCGGGAATTTGACTTGGTCGCCAGATGGTCGCTGGATTGCATTTTCTATGTTTGAGCCTCAGCGTCGCGCAAACCCGGTTTCGCTGCCGGGTCGTCCTGATGGCGCAAACTGGGCGGAAGCGCCTGTTTTTATTGAAGATATGAATTACCGTGCGGATGGCCGGGGCTATCTGCCGAGCGGCTATCGTCATATTTATATGATGCCAGCTGAAGGTGGCACGCCAATTAAGCTGACCTCTGGCGACTTTGACCACGGTGGCAGCATGAGCTTTTCTGCTGATGGCAAATCGTTGTTTTTCAGTGCAAATCTCTATGAAGATTGGAAGTCGCAGCCGATTAACTCGGAAATATTCCGCTTGGATATCGAGTCTCGTAAGCTCACTCAGTTGACTGACCGAGATGGTCCGGATCATAGCCCCGTGGTATCGCCGGATGGTCGTATGATTGCCTTCGCTGGTGTTGATGATCGCCGCTTGGCACACCAGAATCATGGCCTTTATGTGATGAACATCGATGGCTCGAATGTGCGGGCGCTTACGGCGGACCTTGACCAACATATTCGTGATTTTAAGTGGACGTCGGATTCGCGCGGCCTTTACATTTATTACGACGCAAAGGGCAAGGGCACGCTGGCGCATCAGCCGTTGCGCGGTGATCGACGCGAACTAACCGATGAAGTGGGCGGGTTGGCTTACAGCCGTCCTTACTCGGGCGGTGATTTTGCGGTGCTTGCTGATGATCGTGTGGTATTCACGCAGGCGAGCACGCAGCGCCCGGCGGAGTTAGCGGTGTTGAGCCAGCCACGACGCTCAGTGCGCATTAACATGATTACCGATTTAAACCGCGACTTATTAATGAAGCGCGATATCGGCCAAGTTGAAGAGTTTTGGTACGAGTCGTCGGTGGATGAGAAGCCGATCCATGGCTGGATTATTTATCCGCCGGGCTTTGATGAAAGCAAAACTTACCCGTTGATTCTGGAAATTCACGGCGGCCCGCACACGGCTTATGGCCCTTACTTTGCCATGGAGTTGCAGTTAATGGCGGCTCAGGGATATGTGGTTCTTTACACGAATCCGCGCGGCTCAACGAGTTACGGCGAAGACTTTGCCAATTTAATTCACCACAATTACCCGAGCCATGACCACGATGATTTGATGGATGGTGTGGATTCGGTAGTTGCGCGGGGCTTCATTAATGAAGATGAGCTCTTTATTACTGGCGGTTCCGGTGGCGGGGTGCTGACCACTTGGGCTATCGGCCATACCGATCGCTTCGCGGCCGCAGCGGCAATAAACCCGGTGATTAACTGGTATAGTTTTGTGTTAAGTGCTGATATGTATAATTATTTTACTCAGTATTGGTTCCCGGCATTGCCGTGGGATGATCCTGAGCATTATCTGAAGCATTCGCCGATTTCCTACGTGGGCAATGTGACGACGCCGACTTTATTGTTTACTGGCGAGTCGGATCATCGCACGCCGATTTCGGAAACCGAGCAGTACTATCAAGCATTGCAGCTGCGCGGTATTGATACGGCGATGGTGCGTATTCCCGGGGCGTCTCATGCCCTGCACACACGCCCATCAAACCACATGGCAAAACCCGCTTACGTGATTTACTGGTTCGACAAATACCGCTCGAAACAGTAGTTCTGCCCCAGGGGCGGAGCTCTGTTTTCGTGGTAAATGCGTTGGCTACATTGAGGTATCCGCGATACTATATAAATTGTGGATACGCGGGGGAGGTGCGCTAATGTGGACAGCTGAACAACGTGAGGTACTTCAAGCGCTTGGCATTGATGCTGCGCTCTTTTTTGATATGCCTGAAGTATCAAACGCGGGTTCGCAGCTGCAGCGCAAGGAAGCACAACCTGAACTTGTGGAGCTGGAGCCCGAAGCCCCGAGCCCGGCTGACGCTGCGAAGCAGCCCGAAACCCCGAACCCGGCTGACGCTGCAAAGCAGCCCGAAGCCCCGAGCCCGGCTGACGCTGCGAAGCAGCCCGAAACCCCGAACCCGGGTCAACCTCCGAAGCAGCCTGAAGCCAGAATCCCGCATCTCTATAAACTCGGTCCCTGGGCGCTTGAATTTAGCCACGAGCTCCCGGTTGATCGCTACCCCTGGATTAATGATTTGGGTAGTTATATTGGCAGTAAGCCGTCTTTGATCAGCGCGACAGGCGATAAACTGGTGCAGGTGAACTGTGACGCTTACGCGAAGAAAGTGTTAAATGTGGATGAAAAAAAGGCTTTATGGGCGCTGCTGAAACCCGCTCTCGAGCAGAGGGGATAGGTCGTTATGGCGTTGGTAATTGCACCCATTCACGGGCTGAGCCCTGATATGATGACCATCGAGCGTGCCGCTCACCGCGTGCCGTGGGGCGCCAATGTTTTTGGCAATTCATTTGGGCCGCGCTATCGTGTGATGGGGCTTTTTCTGCATGATCGGCTTGTGGGTTACACAGTATCGCACGTGTTGTTCGACGAGATTATGTTGATGAATATAGCCGTTGCGCCGGCGCATCACCGCAAGGGCTACGGCCAATTGCTGATGGATGATTTAATCGCTTTTGCTAGTGACGAGCAGGGGCAGCAGAAAGATATGCTTTTTCTTGAGGTGCGCGAGCATAACGAGTCGGCGATTCGGTTATATGAGCGGAATGGCTTCAAAGAGATTGGTCGGCGGCCGGGCTATTACCCTCCGGTCGTGCCCGGCGACGAACGCGAGACCGCGATCGTCATGAGCCGAACCACGTCTTAATTTACTTCCAGTTATCAGCAACCCATTGCACCGGCAACACGCGGCGATACCACTTACCGCTGCGGCCCGCGATCGCATCAGGCGGGTTTGGCTTGCCGTGGAATGCAACAATTTTCGCCCCTTTCGGAATTTGAGCTGGCTTAAACCAACTTGCGATTCCTTTTGGCATACAGTGGCGCTTGAAACTAACGCACCAGCCTGGAGGCCAATACTGAAGCTTGCCCTGCTTAGCTAAGTGGCTAGTGACATACTCTTGCTCGTTACGTACCTTCGCAAGCTCTGCCTCTTTGTTTTCTTTCAGCTTTTCAATAAGATCTGGGTGCGCGCCGATCGTGTATCGGTAGACCGAGGTGTTTCCGGTTTCATCGCGCTTGTCCCATTCTTTAATAACTCGAAACTCGCCTTCAGGCTCAAAAAAGCAATCAATGTTATCGACAATTACGACATCGAGGTCGATAAATAATGTTGGGCCAACCAAGTCATAAAGGGGCTTTGCGAAGCTCGTTACTTTGAGCCAACCATGACCAAATGACCACGGTGCGCGCTCGTCAAAATCTTTAAAGCCGACCTGAGGAATGTCTTTTACTTCGATATGCTCATCAATGCCTTCGCCGTCGTCGGTAAGACAAACAAAGCGAAACGGTAGCGTGATGTTGCGCTTCACCATCGAGTACAGCTTGTTTACATAATCGGGACCGTATTTATTGCCCCATTTTATGCACAAAATATTGACCGGTTGACTCATTTTTTCCTCTCTTGCAATGTTTCGAGCGACAATTATTCGAGTATATCAGCCTCAGCGCAATCACGCACAGCCAAAACAGAGTTCCACCCCAGGGGCGGAACTGTTGGGGCGAAACTATTGCATGGGCGGGTTAGGATTTGTAGAAGTTGGTGATGGCTTGGATGCTGGCGGCGGGGGCGTATTTTGCCATGCCGTAGTCGATGCGTGGGCAGCCGTTTTGCTTGCACCGTTTTACTTGCTGAATCAGGGCGCTTTGCAGAGCGAGGGAGTCGCCGATGGGTAGTAAGGGCTGCACGAACTCGGGGTCGCCGGCGCTGCGCTGTCGCTCGCCTAAATGCAATGCACCTTGGGTGCGGGTGGCAATAATCGGAAGTCCAATTTGCATGGCTTCTAAAAAGACCAGTCCAAAAGGTTCGCTGCGTGCGGTGCTGACAAACACGTCAAAGGCCGACATCCATTCCCGCACGTTGGTCACGTAGCCTGGAAAAATAACCTGTCCGCCGCCTGCTTTTTCTAGTGCTGGCATTTGTGAACCGTGGCCAACAATGGCAAGGCGTGATCCCGAGATTTCCGCCCGTCGAAATGAGCGGACTAAATTCATCTGGTCCTTGCTCGGCTCCAACCGACCCACGGTGCCAATTAAAATCTCATCGTCGCCCACGCCATATTCTGCACGAATGCGGCGTCGCGCGTCGGGATCAACGTCAAAAGGCGCAATCCAATTATCTACATGCACGGTTTTCTTGCGGATATCGTCGGGCATGTGCGGTATTTGCCAAGGGGCAATGGCTATCAGACCATCGAGTTTGGCATGTTGTTGAGATTTGTAATGTACGTGCAATGAGCCAATCCGTTTCAATTCGCCCTGCATCGGGTGCAACGCCTTGCAGCCATTACTCAAGTGGCCGTGAGCCACGTCGGGTTTGATTTGCCGCAGCAATTTGCGGGTAAGCCAGCGGGCAATTGGCGGAATGCCAGAAACGTAATGCACGTGCACGGATTCATCGACTCGCGGTGCTATCGGATTAACTCTATTCTTGCGTCCGCGTTGATGCAAAATAAGATGCACCTCATGGCCCGCCTGCGCCTGCAAATGAGCAAGGCTCACGGCGTAGCGCTCACTTCCAGCAAATGACGAGGTGAGAATGATATGGGCGATCTTCATGAAGTTATCCTAAAGTTTTCGTAAAACATCAGCGGGTTTCAATTATCCATCGGATACCGCACAATACACCAGTCAATAAATGTAAAATTTAGGTTAGGATAGCCATGTCAGGATTACAAAAGAAAGAAACGCCAGAGGCGGTTTTTTGGTGGGACCCGACCCGGAGCCCTGAGCCAGAAGAGCATCACTTTCAGCCCGCATGGTGGCAACAACAGGACCGCGTGATGGGCAGCTCCAAGGGCCGCAATATTGCGTGGTTTGTGGAAGGCGAGCAGGGCGCGATGGTGCTGCGTCACTATTATCGTGGCGGTCTTGTCGGAAAGATTCTGCACGATCAGTTTTGGCTAGAGCCGGTGGAAAAAAGTCGTGCCATGCGCGAGTTTCAATTATTGCAGTGGATGGCCGATGAAGGCTTGCCGGTGCCCCGTCCATGCGCCGCTCGTTATGCGCGCAGCGGTTTGATCTACCGTGCGGATTTGTTGATTGAAATGATTCCAAATAGCCGCGATATTTTCCGCATTATGACAGACCAAGGCCCTCTCGAAGCCGAGATTTGGCAGAAAGTGGGTGCTGCGGTGCGCGAGATGCATCGCCATGGTGTCTACCACTCGGATCTGAACTGCCACAATATTATGCTCGATAGCGATGAGAAAGTGTGGCTGATTGACTTTGATAAGTGCGAACGTCGCGAGCCGGGTGAGTGGCAGCAGGCCAACTGCGAGCGTTTACTGCGGTCATTGCGTAAAGAGCTGGATAAAAACGAGAAATTCGGCTGGCAGGAAGCGCAATGGGATGATTTTTTGGCGGGTTATCAGCAGTCTTAGTGGTTAGCGCGGTTGGCAATCAGGGCCGCGAGGCCTCTAAGCCTTCTAAGGCCTCTAAGCCTTCTAAGTCCGCTAACCCCCCTAAGCGCCAACTCCAAGGTGTTTAGGGCTCGACATGACCCAGGGTATTTAGTGTTCCTGAGACCAAGCCCCTAAACCCCAACCCCAAACAAAAAGGCAGACTCAATGAGTCTGCCTTTTTTGAATGCGTTGGCAGGGGTGGAGGGATTCGAACCCCCAACCGTCGGTTTTGGAGACCGCTGTTCTACCAATTGGAACTACACCCCTGCAATAACGGCGTGAATTATACCGCCCCGCTGTACTCCCGCAAGCACTTTGTGATCGAAACCGGTTTATTCGCGTAATTATTAATCGATTGTTATAAAGCGCGCAACGCTCAGAAATTCACTGTTTAGCGCGAAATTTATCGCGATCATCAATAAGTTGTACAACCTTAGGCAACTTGACTATTGCTAAAAATAGGTCATATCTAATGTTATTCAAACGTTAGTTTGAAAAATAGAAAGCCAGCGCTGTGGCCTGCTCAATGCAGCGCGATAAAACAACAATGATGCTCCAGGAGAAAACATATGCGTAAATTTAAGATGAAGCCGCTCGCTTTAGTGGTTGCTGCGGCACTCGCTCCCCATGCCGTTGCGGCTCAGGAAGCAAGTGCCGATGCCGAAACTCAGGTGCGCAGCGAACGTGTTGAACGAATTGTAGTGACAGGTACCCGGGTGGCCGGCCGTTCCGCGGAAGAGTCGACTGCTCCGGTCGATATTGTACGCGGTGAGGATTTAGCGCGAGCCGGTATTACTGAATTAAATCAGGCATTATCGGTCGCGCTGCCATCATTTAACTTCCCGCGCCCAGGTCTTGCCGACGGAACCGACACCGTGCGTCCAGCAACATTGCGCGGCCTCTCACCAGATCAAACCTTAGTGCTAGTGAACTCTAAGCGCCGCCACTCTGCTGCATTAGTGAACGTCAATGGCACAGTCGGCCGCGGCTCCTCAGCGGTGGATTTAAACACCATCCCCATTGGTGCGGTGCAATCGGTTGAAGTTTTACGCGACGGCGCATCGGCCCAATATGGTTCTGACGCCATTGCCGGCGTTATCAACGTGCGCTTGCGCGAGGCCCGTGAGGGCGGTTCGGTATCGCTGCAATACGGTTGGCGCGATACCAGTTACACCACTCCAACCACGCCGCCTCCTGCGGGAGCGACCTGGAGCGCGCCGAGCGAAATTACGCGCAGTCGTAGCGATGGCGAAACCATTACCTTGAACGCGTGGACAGGTTTGCCGCTCACCGATCGCGGCTACTTAACACTAGCCCTCGAATATAAAGATCAAGAGCGCACCGAGCGCGGCGGTTGGGATTATCGTCAGCAATACCCGTTGGTGAATGGCGAGTTCGACCCGCGCGAGGCAACCTTTGACCGCTTTAATGCGTGGTATGGCGAGCCTGAAGTTGAGCAACTGACGCTATTTGCGAATGCCGGTATTAATTTGGACGATGGTTCAAAAATTTACGGTTGGGCCTCGTATCAGGACCGTCAAGCGGTGTCGGCAGGTTTCTATCGTCCCGCCCGGGATGCGCGTAACGTGCCTGAAATCTATCCCGATGGTTTCTTGCCGCTGATTGCGCCCGATGTGGAAGATATGAGCTGGGCAGCCGGTTACGAGTGGCAGGCGGGTGAGTGGGCGATGGATACCTCGCTCGTGTTTGGCCAAAACGAAATGATGTTTACCATCAAAAATACCTTGAACCGCTCCATGGGCGTGAACAGCCCCACTGAGTTCGATGCGGGTGGCTATCGCTACAACCAACTGGTGTACAACCTATCGGGTGTGCGCTTTATTGATGTAGATGGCCTTGCGTCGCCGTTGAACTTAGCCATGGGGGTTGAAGCGCGTCGCGAAAGCTATCGTATTACCGCGGGTGAGCCGGCCTCTTACATTAACGGGGGCGTTACCCTCAATGGCAACCCAACCGCTTCGGGGTCTCAGGTGTTCCCTGGCTTCCGTCCGAGCAACGCTATTAGCGAAAGCCGCACGGCGGTAGGTGCTTATGTGGATGTAGAAGCGGAAGTAACCCTGGATTGGTTGGTTTCCGGTGCGTTGCGCTTCGAAGATTATTCCGATTTCGGCAATACGGTGACGGGTAAAATTGCCACCCGTTACGATATCTCGGATGATTTTGCGCTGCGGGCGTCGTTGCAAAATGGCTTCCGTGCACCGTCGTTACAACAGCAGTATTTTACCGCGACATCCACCAACTTTATCAATGGCGTTCCCTTTGATATCACCACGTTCCCAGTGGCTGATCCGGTCGCTGTTGCCTTAGGTGCGCGGCCACTCGACGCTGAAGAGTCGATTAACTTATCGGTGGGTGCGGTGATGCGCTTTGGCAATGTGTCGGTGACCGTCGATGCGTATCGTATCGACATTGATGATCGCATCGTCTTGTCGGAAAACTTGGTGCAGCAAAATGTGCGTGAATACCTTGAGGATCAAGGGTTTATTGGCATCGGTGGTGGTCGTTTCTTCATCAATGGTGTCGACACTGAAACCCAAGGGGTGGATGTGGTGGTGAGCTGGCCATGGATGACAGAGAATGCCGGTTCCTTTGACTTCAACTTGGTCGGTAATTTCAACCGGACGAAGGTGACGCGCACCCCGGCAACCGCTGAGCTCGAAGCCCTTGATCCGGCTCCGACGTTGTTTGCTCGTACCAACGTGCTTACGTTTGAAAAAGGGACGCCAAAGAACAAGTTAGGTTTTATCACGAACTGGAATTTGGATAGCTGGTCGGCCACCATGCGGATCACCCGCTACGGTGAAGTGTTGTCGCCGAACAACAACCCAGCCCTTGATTTCGAGTTAAGTGCGAAAACTCTGGTGGATTTAGAAGGCCGTTATGACATCAGTGACAACTGGTCGATTGCCTTAGGTGCGGATAATATTTTCGACACCTATCCGGATCCAAACCCGATTGAGCTCAATACAACAGGCGCTACGTCGTTCTCGAACTATTCGCCGTTTGGACGTTCAGGCCGCTTTGTTTATGGCCGAGTAGCGTATCGCTTCTAAGAGTTTATAAGCGTTGAAAAAGGGGCCGCTGTTTGGCCCCTTTTTTTATGGGGTCATGAACACCGTGATCGCGCTGTGACGGGTGCGCAATGGCCCGGTTACTGTTACAATTGCGCGGATTTTCTTTAGGTGAAGCGGTTCAAGCATGAGCAAGTTACAAAAAGAGGTGGCAAAACGCCGCACATTCGCAATTATTTCGCATCCGGATGCGGGTAAAACCACGATTACTGAAAAAGTATTGTTGCACGGACAGAAGCTGCAAAAAGCAGGTACCGTGAAAGGCAAAAAATCGGGGCAGCACGCGAAATCCGACTGGATGGAAATGGAAAAAGAGCGGGGCATCTCGGTGACCACCTCGGTGATGCAGTTTCCCTATCGTGCATCTTTGGTGAACTTGTTAGATACGCCGGGGCACGAAGACTTCTCTGAAGATACCTACCGCACCCTTACCGCGGTGGACTCTTGTTTGATGGTCATTGATGCCGCCAAAGGTGTTGAGGACCGCACCATCAAACTGATGGAAGTAACGCGTCTGCGCGACACCCCTATTTTAACGTTTATGAACAAGCTCGATCGGGATATCCGTGACCCTCTTGAGCTGCTTGATGAAGTTGAAGATGTTTTAAAAATCATGTGTGCGCCTATTACTTGGCCGATTGGTCAGGGTAAAAACTTCAAAGGCGTGTATCACCTATACCGCGACGAAACCATTTTTTACAAAACCGGCCAAGGCCACCGTATTCAAGAACTGGATGTGGTGAAAGGGTTGGATAATCCAGAGCTGGATAAGCGCGTGGGTGTGTATGCGGAAGAATTGCGCGAGCAAATTGAACTGGTTAAAGGTGCGTCCCACGAGTTTGATTTAGAACTGTTTTTGGAAGGCGAACTTACGCCGGTATTTTTCGGCACGGCGCTGGGTAACTTTGGCGTTGACCACATGCTCGACGGGCTTGTAGATTGGGCGCCTACGCCCCAAGGGCGAGAAACTGAAGTTGGCGAAGTCGTAAAGAGTACCGATGAGCGTTTTTCTGGTTTTGTGTTTAAAATTCAAGCCAATATGGACCCTAAACACCGGGACCGCGTGGCCTTTATGCGCATTGTGTCGGGCCGTTATCATCAGGGCATGAAAATGAAGCATGCGCGCACTGGTAAAGATGTGCGTATTGCTGATGCGTTGACCTTTGTGGCCGGTGATCGGGAGCACGTAGATGAAGCGTGGCCTGGCGATATCATTGGCTTGCACAACCACGGCACCATTCAAATTGGTGACACCTTTACGTGGGGCGATTCCTTTAAATTTACCGGGATTCCGAACTTTGCTCCGGAGCTATTCCGCCGCATTCGGTTAAAAGATCCGCTGAAGCAGAAGCAATTGTTAAAGGGGTTGGTGCAGCTTTCAGAAGAGGGTGCGGTGCAGGTGTTTCGTCCGCTTGCCTCCAACGATTTGATTGTTGGCGCTGTGGGCGTGTTGCAGTTTGACGTAGTGGTGCATCGTCTGCGCTCAGAATATAAAGTGGATGCCATGTACGAAAATGTACAGGTTGCGACTGCCCGCTGGGTGTATTCTGACGATGCGAAGAAATTCGAAGAATTCCAACGCAAGGCTGAACACAATTTGGCCCTTGATGGCGGCGACAACCTCGCTTATATCGCCCCGACCATGGCCAATTTATCGCTCACCACCGAGCGCTTCCCCGACATCAGCTTCCGCCACACCCGCGAGGTTTAAACCAAACCCCAACCTCCGACAAAAACAGAGTTCCGCCCCAGGGGTGGAACTCTGTTGTAGCGCTGCAGGCCGGGGCGGTTACAGGAGTTCGAGGGCTTCGGCGATGTTTTTGACGCCTTGAATGGTCATGCCGTTTGGGGTGGTTTTGGGGACGTTGGCGATAGGCACAATGGCGCGTTTGAAGCCGTG
The DNA here is from genome assembly GCF_015354615.1 of Aliidiomarina indica. Lineage (GTDB taxonomy): Bacteria > Pseudomonadota > Gammaproteobacteria > Enterobacterales > Alteromonadaceae > Aliidiomarina > Aliidiomarina indica. The sequence continues at coordinate 31,023 of NZ_JACAVQ010000001.1, forward strand.
TTTGGCGGCTTCATTGATACGCTCGCTGCCGTTAGGCACGGGGCGGATTTCTCCGGATAGGCCCACTTCACCAAATACGATGAGTTCCTGCGGGAGTGGTTGGTCTTTAAAGCTCGACACGATGGCGAGTAACAGGGCCAAATCGGCACTGGTTTCGGTGACACGAACGCCACCGACGACATTGACGAACACATCTTGATCACCGAGCATTAACCCACCGTGGCGGTGTAACACTGCCAAGAGTAGCGCCAAGCGATTCTGCTCGGTGCCTACAGCAACTCGGCGCGGATTGGATAACTGCGAATGGTCAACTAATGCCTGGATCTCCACCAACAGCGGGCGGGTGCCTTCCCATAAAGTCAGCACGACCGAGCCGGTACCTTGCTCATCGCCTCGGCTCAAAAATATGGCGGACGGGTTTTTCACTTCTTTCAGGCCATCGCCCATCATGGCGAATACGCCTAGTTCGTTCACTGCGCCAAAGCGGTTTTTGGTGCCGCGTAAGGTGCGGTAGCGTGAATCGCTATCGCCATCAAGAATCACCGAACAATCGATGCAATGTTCGAGTACCTTAGGCCCCGCTAAGGAACCATCTTTGGTGACATGGCCGACCATAATAATAGCCACGTTATTTTGCTTGGCGTAACGGGTGAGATAGGCTGCGGTTTCCCGCACTTGCGAGACACTGCCCGGCGCCGATTGAATATCATTTAAATGCATCACCTGAATGGAATCGATGACCATGATTTTCGGCTTTTCTTGGTCCGCGATTTGGCAGATGGTTTCCACCGAGGTTTCCGCCAGCATGCGCAGTTTATCGGTGGGTAAATTCAGGCGCTGGGCGCGCATGGCCACTTGCTGCAACGATTCCTCGCCGGTGACATATAACGCTGGCATGGTTTGCGCGAGTTTGCACATAGTTTGCAGCAGCAGGGTACTTTTACCGGCCCCTGGTGAGCCGCCGATCAATATAGCTGAGCCCGGCACAATGCCGCCGCCGAGCACACGGTCGAATTCTTGAAAGGTACTTGAGAAGCGCGGAACCTGAGCTAAATCGACATCACTGAGGGTTTGCACGCGTGCTTCCGTAAGTCCGGCAAAACCGGTGCGGCCGGAACTTTGCAGGTGACGCGGCGTTGCTGCACCTAAGCGCACTTCGCTAATGGTATTCCATGCGTTACACTCAGAGCATTGCCCTTGCCAACGTGGGTAATCAGCACCACATTCGGTGCAGACGTAGGCGGTTTTTTGTTTTACTTTTGCCATGGTAACGGGCTCTCCGGTTAAGCGATGTGTGGCTTTGTCGGCGCAGAAATTGCTGCGCGATGGCCACGAACTCTGCTGAGTCCAGTGTCTCACAAAATAATAAGGGAAGCGCGCGGTGAGGGGAACCCACGTTCAACAAGGTTTTTACCGAAAAAGGAAGGTTGGTGTCTGCAAGGCACTGTTTTTACTGCTCGCGATGACGTCGATATTTCTACTAACCGCGAATTCAGAAACACCCATGCGTGTGGTTTCCCTTAATTATTGCCTAGACGAGCAATTACAGCCCTATGCGGAGCAGGGAATCATTACCCTATATCCAAGCCGGCAGCACGGCGCCCGCTTTGAAGCTATTCTGGAATTCGGCCCCGATCTTGTGTTGGCAAATACCTTCACGGCGCACTACCGACTGCGCGCGCTAGAACAAGCGAATTTAAATGTGGTGGTGCTGGATGAGCCGGCAAGTGTCGCCCAAGCGGTTGGGGTGGCTCGCACATTACATGAACTGGTCACCGACGGCCACAGCAAGGGCAATGGTTTGTTGAACCAGTCTCTCGCTGATGCTTTGCTCGGTGGTATTGAACCGGCAAGCACCGGCCACGCACACACAGTGCCGAGCAGCGCACCTCGCGTCCTTTACTATCTCGCCAACCAATGGAGTTTCGGCACCGATACCCTGTGGCACGATGTTGCCACCCACCTTGGTTGGCAGAACTTAGCGGCGCAACAGGGCCGTGGTTTAGTCAGTGTTTCTCTGGAACATCTGCTGCTTTGGCAGCCAGACATCGTTGTGGTCGAGCGTGCTGAGCAGGCCAGCCCTGATCTGGCGCATATCAACCTGCGCCACCCGAGCTTCCAGCGTTATATCGCAAGCGATGACGTAAAGGTTATTCAGCTACCGCGGGATTTGAGCGGCTGCATGGCGCAGCAATTGCCACAGGTACTGGCTGTACTCGGGGAGGCGGTACCATGACCTACCATCGTTGGCTTTTTGCCGCCCTTATCCCCATCAGCGCGCTACTGGCGTTAAACATCGGTACCATGCCCATCTCGTTGTGGGATGCCGTGCGCGGTACCGATCCCGTCGCGCAACAAATCATGCTGGAGATTCGTTTACCGCGGGTACTGTTAGCCATTTTTGTCGGCGCCGCTTTAGGTTTAGCGGGTGCGGCTATGCAGGGGCTATTGCGCAACCCATTAGCGGAACCCGGCATTCTCGGGGTGTCATCGGGCGCAGCTCTGGCGGCGGTGGTGGTGCTGTATTTTGGCTGGATAGGCTGGCACAGCTTGTTGTTACCGCTGAGTGCCATGCTCGGCAGCGCTTTGGCGCTCTTTGTAGTGGTGACTATTGCAGGCTTACGCGCAAGCATTACCGCCTTAATTTTGGCTGGGGTGGCGGTGTCGGCGTTTCTTTCGGCGCTGATTGCGTTGGCGCTTAGTATGGCACCGAGTCCATTTGCGCTGCAGGAAATTAACCTGTGGTTACTCGGTTCGTTCGCCTATCGTGATATGAGTCAGGTGGGCTTAGTGCTAGTCACATTGCTTCCGGGCAGCTTTCTGTTATTACGCTCCGGACGTTTTTTGGAAGGGCTTACCTTAGGCGAAGAAACCGCAGCGTCTATGGGCTTTGCGGTGGCCCGAGAGCGCTTCTGGATTTTACTGGGAACGGCGATTGTGGTGGGCGGTGCAGTGGCGGTCACCGGAGTGATTGGCTTCGTGGGTTTGATTATTCCGCATTTACTCAGACCTTTGGTGCGAGGAAACCCAAGAGAACTCCTGCTCAGCTCGATGTTAGCGGCCGCTCTTTTTGTGCTCTGGATGGATATGCTGGTGCAGCTTCTTCCCACCACCCGTGAACTGCAAGTTGGGGTGATGACGGCCTTTATCGGCGGGCCTTTCTTTTTATTCCTCTTGTTGCGGGCAAAGCGGGGGTACCGCTTATGAGTTTACAGCTGCACGATGTGCATTTTAGCTATGAACGCGCGCCCTTATTCACTGGCTTGAGCACGACATTACCGCACGGCCAACTAATCGGTATTCTCGGTGAGAACGGATCGGGTAAAAGCACCCTGTTAAAACTGGTGGCTGGGATTGAGCCAGTGCAGCGCGGGCAAATTTGTTGGCAAGGCCAGTCAGTGCAAGGCTGGTCGCCAGAGCAACGCGCGCGCACCCTCGGTTACTTGGGGCAGAACGTTGTGCCTGCGTGGTCGATGTGGGTTGAAGATGTGGTGAAGCTGGCGCGCGTAAAGCATTCAGCGCACGCCGTAACCGAGGCAATGGCTCGTACCGACTGTCTTCATTTAGCGCAGCGGAAAGTGACGGAGCTTTCTGCCGGGGAATTGCAGCGGGTGTTGTTAGCGCGCGTGCTGGTAGGGGCGCCACCATTGTTGCTCGCCGATGAGCCGACCGCGGGCCTTGATCCGCGTCATCAGGTGCAAGTGATGCAAGTATTGCATGATCATGCCCAAGCGGGGGCGACCGTGGTCGTGGTGATGCATGATTTGATCGCCGCACAGCAGTGGTGTGATCACGTTCTGGTGCTGTCAGCGCAGGAGTATGGTTCGGGGATTCTCGCCGAAGGCCGAGCACAGGAGGTACTCAGCCCGGCATTTATTCGCGATGCCTTTGGGGTGGATGTGCCATCGCGCTAATGCGTTATTTTAAAATATCGATTAGCCCAACTAATGAATCTTCGATACAAATATCGGCAACTTCGCGCAGGGCAGGTTTGCCGTTGAAGGCCACGCCTAAGCCCGCTGCTTCGAGCATTGGAATATCATTGGCACCATCGCCCACGGCAATGGTTTGCTCACGAGGAATACCGTATTGCATCATCAATGCATTGAGGGCATCGGCTTTGGCTTGACCATCAATGATTCGCCCCAATAAGCGCCCGGTGAGTTCGCCGTTCTTCACTTCAAGCACATTACAGGCCACGTAATCTGCACCAAAACGCATGCTGGCGCTGTCGGCAAACCAAGTAAAACCGCCACTCACAATGGCAATTCGCCAGCGCAGTTTTTTGAAGAAACGCAGCAAGTCATCGGCGCCTTGGCTATAAGGCAAGTTATCTGCCATTTTCCAAATCAGCGATTCTTTCACACCAGCGAGATACTTCACCCGCGCGTGTAATGCTTGAACAAAATCCAACTCGCCTTGCATCGCCGCTTCTGTCACCGCGGCGACTTTCTCACCAAATCCGGCGGCTTCAGCGATAGCGTCGATACTTTCCATCTGAATCAGTGTGGAGTCCATATCGAACACAACGAGACCGGGCTTATGAATGTCGGGTAATGCATGCATACCGTGGTTCCTGTATAAAAGCGGCGGCGCTCGCAGAGGATATTATTGCTTGCAGACGCGCGCTAAGCTAAAGTTGCCGCTATGAATATACCCCATTCGACAGCAAAAGCCCTAACGTCTGACCAGCCTTCAGCAAAACGCCCGTGGCTGGTGCGCGGGGAACGTTGGTATCGGCGCGGCCTGCTAGGTTTTTTAGCCGTGTTATTGCTGGCGAATATTGCTACTGCTTATTGGCAAAGTCGCGATGAGGGTGACCGCGTACTAGCAGCCCATACCGAGAATTTAGCGCGCTTAATTCTTCTGCAGGCGGAGCATGAGGCGCGTATCTGGTTTTTGGAAGATAACCATGACGGCTTGCGTAGTCTTGCCCACCACTTACAGGGGCAAGAGGCCATTTTGGAAGTCAGTGTGCAAGATGAGCTTGGTCGCTCGATTGTGCGTGCAGGGCATGATCTCCCAATTCATCACTATTTATTGAGCCTTCCTGATTCGCTCTGGGCGGTACCCATGGTAGCGACTGTGATGGACCACGACGGGGCTGGCGCACAGCTGCTTGGCTTTGTGCGCATCACCTTTGATTATGACCGCATCACTGCCCAATCACGGCCCTATCATCGGGCATCACTGCAAAACCAACTTGTTATGCTGGCCATGGCATTTTTAGCAGGGATTCTGATTTCATTTGCAATTTTGCGCCGCCGCCGCCCGATTGAGGTGCCGGTAGAATCCGACGAGACGTAGCGCCATGGTTTGGTGTGCGGATTTTCTTCCTGGTCCCAATTTAGATGTGGTCACGGATGCCCACTGTCACCTCGATTTCCCCGATTTTGATGACGACCGCGATGCCATGCTGGCCCGTGCCCGGGATGCTGGCGTGTCGCGGTTTTTGGTCCCTGGCGTACAAGCATCGCAATGGGCGCGGCTTGAAGCGATGGCCGCCAAATACACAGATTGGTCGATTGCCTTCGGCTTGCATCCGTATTTTATCGATGCCCATGAAGAGGCGGATTTAAAGACGTTAGCGGAGCAGTTAAGCCATGGTGCGATAGCTGTGGGTGAGATTGGTTTAGATGCCACAGTGGATAACTTTGAGAAGCAAAAACTTATATTCACCCAACAGCTCGCTATTGCTGCGGAGCAGCAATTACCGGTAATTTTGCATCACCGCAAAACCCTCGATACCATGCTTGCTGCAGTGCGCAAAGCCGGTATACAGCAGGGCATGGTGCATGCTTTTAGCGGCAGCTATGAGCAAGCGATGGCATGGATTGATCAGGGGTTTTATCTCGGGGTCGGTGGTGTGATCACCTATCAACGGGCGCAAAAAACCCGCCGCACATTGGCGCAGGTTCCGCTAGAGCGTCTACTCTTAGAAACCGATAGTCCGGATATGCCGTTGCATGGCTATCAAGGTCAACGCAATGAGCCCGCACGAGTGCTGGAAGTGCGCGATACCCTCCGTGCGCTGCGCCAGTTATAATGTTTAAAATTAGATAAGAAAAGGAAGCAGATAATGGCCTTGCATGTCATCACCCACCCGCTTATTCAACACAAACTTGGTTTAATGCGGGAGCAGGACATTAGCACCAAAGCCTTTCGTGAACTCGCTAACGAATTGGGCAATTTACTTACCTATGAAGCCACCAAAGATTTAGAGCTTGAGCAGCAAACCATTACGAGCTGGGGCGGCGACGACATTTCCGTGCAGCGTCTGAAGGGCAAGAAAGTCACTGTGGTGCCTATTTTACGTGCGGGCATCGGCATGTTAGATGGTGTGTTGCAACTGATCCCGAGTGCTAAGGTGAGTGTGGTTGGACTTTATCGCGACGAGGCCACTTTAGAACCCGTGCCTTACTATGAGAAGTTTGCGGGCAGTATTCACGAACGCATGGCCTTGGTGATCGACCCAATGCTTGCCACCGGCGGGACCATGGTGGCGACGTTAGATATGCTCAAAGCCAAAGGCTGCCAAGAAATTCGAGTACTGGTGCTAGTAGCCGCGCCTGAAGGGGTTAAGCGGGTATTGGATGCGCACCCGGATGTGTCGATTTACGCGGCAGGGCAAGACGAACGTTTGAATGAGCATGGTTACATTCTGCCGGGCTTAGGCGATGCCGGTGATAAAATTTTTGGCACAAAATAAGATTTATCGTTTTCGCGTTGTAGGGCGGTGCCGAGGCGAATCAGGCTATGGTACAATCGCGACAATTTTCTGATGTGAATACAGGAACCAATTGGTAATGGCGCAATATATTTACAGTATGCTGCGGGTGAGCAAAGTGGTGCCCCCGAAGCGTACCATTCTTAAAGATATTTCACTGAGCTTCTTCCCAGGCGCGAAAATCGGTGTGTTGGGTTTAAACGGGGCCGGTAAATCAACCTTGCTGCGCATTATGGCCGGTGTTGATAAAGAGTTTGATGGTGAAGCACGGCCGCAACCGGGAATTAAAATCGGTTATTTGCCTCAGGAACCACAACTGGATCCGGCAAAAACCGTGCGGGAAATTGTGGAAGAGGCGGTTGCGGATGTCAAAGACGCTCTCAACCGCTTGGATGCTATCTATGCCGCTTATGCCGAAGAAGACGCAGACTTTGATGCGTTGGCAAAAGAGCAAGGCGAGATGGAAGCTATTTTGCAGGCGAAAGACGGCCATAACCTAGAAAACACCCTAGAGCGTGCTGCCGATGCCCTGCGCCTGCCGCCGTGGGATGCCAAAATTGAACATTTGTCTGGTGGTGAACGACGCCGGGTAGCGATTTGCCGTCTTCTTCTCGACAAACCAGATATGCTCTTGCTGGATGAGCCGACCAACCATTTGGACGCCGAATCAGTGGCGTGGTTAGAGCGCTTCTTGCACGATTACGAAGGCACCGTAGTGGCGATCACCCATGACCGTTACTTCCTCGACAACGTGGCGGGTTGGATTCTTGAGCTTGACCGCGGCTATGGTATTCCGTGGGAAGGCAACTATTCGTCATGGTTGGAGCAAAAAGAAGCGCGCTTGGCACAAGAAGAGCGCACTGAAGCGGCGCGTCAGAAGTCGATTAAGAAAGAGTTGGAGTGGGTTCGCCAGAATCCGAAAGGGCGTCAGGCTAAGAGCAAGGCGCGCATGTCACGCTTTGAAGAGCTGCAATCGAACGATTATCAGGCCCGGAACGAAACCAACGAGCTGTTTATTCCGCCTGGACCGCGTTTGGGCGACAAGGTGCTGGATGTGACCAATCTGCGTAAGAGCTACGGAGAGCGGGTGCTTATCGACAACCTAACCTTTAGCATGCCTAAGGGCGCCATTGTCGGCATTATCGGTCCGAACGGTGCCGGTAAATCGACTTTGTTCCGCATGATTAGCGGCAAAGAGCAGCCCGACTCAGGCACCATTGAAGTGGGTGAAACCGTTGAGCTGGCCTCCGTAGAGCAGTTCCGTGATCACATGGATGATAGCAAAACGGTGTGGGAAGAAATTTCCGAAGGCTTAGATATCATGAAGATCGGCAACTACGAGGTAGCGAGCCGGGCTTATGTGGGCCGTTTTAACTTCCGCGGTAACGACCAGCAGAAGCGTATTGGCGAGCTCTCGGGTGGTGAACGTAACCGGGTGCATTTAGCCAAGCTGCTAAAAGCGGGCGGTAACTTATTGCTACTCGATGAGCCTACCAACGACTTGGACGTGGAAACCTTACGGGCCTTGGAAGAAGCCTTGTTGGAGTTCCCGGGTGCAGCCTTAGTGATCTCGCATGACCGTTGGTTCCTCGATCGGGTGGCGACTCACATCCTTGATTATCGTGACGAAGGGAATGTGACCTTCTATGAAGGTAACTACTCCGATTACGAAGCCTACATGAAGAAAACCTTTGGTGCTGATGCGATGGAACCGCATCGTATTAAATATAAGAAAATTACCAAGTAGATTGGTGTAGCGCTCGTTCCTGCGAAGCTGGGAACGAGCGTTTTTGTATCTGTCGTTTGCGTTATTTGGGGGATTTATGTGGTTATCGATGTTGTTGGCCGCAAGTGTTTCGACAGCGCCTGAGCTAGAGCGTATTTCTGTGGTGGGAACTCGGATTCCGCAAGCGCAGACAGAGCAACCGGTGCCGGTGCAAGTGATTACCCGCAATGAAGTTGCGCGCTTGCAAGGGGGCTCCATTCTTCCCCTGTTACGACAAATTGCTGGCGCTGAGGTTTATAGCAGTGGCGCTTTTGGCGGGCAAACCTCCATTTTTATGCAAGGCAGTAGCAGCGCCCAAGTATTGGTGCTCCTTGATGGTCAGCCGTTCACTAGCCCGACGTTGGGAACGGCTGCGTTACAGAATATTCATCCTGACGAAGTAGAGCGCATTGAAATTGTGCGCGGCGCGCGTTCGTCCTTGTATGGATCGAATAGTATGGCCGGGGTGGTCAACATTATTACCCGCCGGGCGCGTCAATCTGGCGGCGAAGTTAGGGTGCGTCATGGGGCTCATAACTATCGAGAAGTGTCGGCTTCGGCAAGCCATGTGACCTCTATGAGTCGGCATCATTTGGCGGTGTCGCGGCGCTTGTTTGAGGGCTATGATCTTACCCAGGATACGGAATTTGGCAGCCAAGACATGGATGGGGCGCAGGCCACTAACCTGTTGTTTAATAATTCTTTTACCGCCTCAGAACGGGTGTCGTTTAGTTTGCGCTACCTGCAAAACCAGAGCGTGGCTGAATATGATCAGCCATGTTTTTCTGCCGATACCTTTGAGCGGGAAGTCTGTCACCCTGCAAATCGCACGCGACAGCAGGGCACCCAGGGCGGGGTGACGGTGCAATGGCGGCCGGGTTTGCGCCATGAGTGGCAATTCGGCGAGGTTCGCGAGCGCATGCGCACGGTGGATCAACGTGATGCTGAATGGTCGGGCGTGAATGATGTGTTTGCAACCGAACGCCAGCATATTTCCTGGTTACAAACGCAAACCTTGGCGGCGGGAAATCAGTTCTTGTCGTTGGGGCTTGATTGGCAACAAGAAGAAGTGGATTTGAGTCATGTCGCTTTGTTAGAAGAGCGGCGCCGCAGCACGGCCGCTTTGCTGCAATATCAGTGGGATTATGCAGATTGGCAAGTGAATCTTGGTGGGCGTGTGGAAGATACCACGGGGTTCTCGTTGCAAGGTTCTCATCATGTGGATTTTGCTTGGGTGCAGATACCGCGCTGGACCCTTGGCGTGGGGCAGGCGAGTGGATACCGCCATCCCACCTTTAATGATCTGTATTGGCCGACCGGGGGCAATCCAGATTTAAACACCGAGCGCTCGCGCTCGTATCGGGCGTTTGCGCAATATGATACCGGTGCGGGACACGTGGAAGCTGAGCTGTTTCGTCATGAGTTTAACGATTTAATTGCGTGGCAGCCGAGTGCTGATGATCCTTGGTTGTGGCAGCCCGTGAATATTGGGTCGGCTCGAAGCCAAGGGTTAACCGGACGTTGGGAACATCAACAAGGGGTTTGGCGTTTGCGGGCCCATGCCACGGTGCAAAACACGTTGGATAGAGAGACGGGGGAGCCGTTGCTGTATCGGGCCCATCGTTTTGCTAACGTTACCGCAAGCTATGGATTTGCGGAGGGCGTGCTGTCAGCGGATGTTTATATGAGCGGCTCGCGCTTAGCCGATAGCTGGACGGGAGAACGCTTTGCAGGCTACTGGCTGCTTAACGCCCGCTGGGAACAAAGCCTCGCTTACAATTGGCAACTTTACGTGAGCATGGACAACATGCTCGACAAAAGCTACGAACAACGCCCTGGCTTTATCGAGCCCCGTCGCCAATTCCGCATCGGCGTCTCCTACCACTGGCGCTAACCCGACAAAAACCGAGTTCCACCCCAGGGGCACAACTGACAAAAACACAGTTACGCCCCAGGGGTACAACTCCCAACCCCGCGCCATACAACGCCTACCGCGAAACCCACAACGGACAAAAACAGAGTTCCACCCCTGGGGCAGAACTGTTAATACCCGCTGGCCATGAAGGCAATGCCAAAAATAAACGAGAACATAAAGAACAGAACGAAGGCGACGACGAAGAGCAGTAGAGTCGCTTTTGCCCAGTTGGCCTTACTCGGATGGGTGCTGCTGCCAAAGCCCCACACGAACAGCATAATAAAGCCGATAAGTGGGATGGCGGTGATAATCAACGTAATAAACCAATCACCGACGCTGATGGGCGCTATCTGTCCACCGGGTGGTGCTTTTGGTGGTACCGTTTCAGTTACTTCACTCATGAGTTAACTCCTTATTGTTGTTGTTAGTCAGTGTGTTGCTGACTTCTCAAGCATAAAATAAAAATGCAAAACTGCATAGCTTGTGCACACTCAGGGTTTCACCGACAAAAACAGAGTTGTGCCCCAGGGGTGGAACTTCGACACCGCCGACAAAAACAGAGTTATGCCCCAGGGGTGGAACTGTTGTTTCTGCGCGGGATAAGGGCTGTGGGGGATCGGGTGTCGGACGAAAACAGAGTTATGCCCCTGGGGCACAATTATGGTTTCGTCGATGAAATTGGAGTTGTACCCCTGGGGTGGAATTGTTGTTGGGTAAAACTGTGTTCTGTTTTGGTCGCTTGTTTGGTAGTATTAGCGCTACATTTTCGCCTCTATTTTTTGCTTATCTAGGAGTACGCATGTCTGGTTCTGAGATGACTATCGCCGGTTTCGATCCGGAGCTGTGGGAAGCCATGCAGGCTGAAGTGGTTCGGCAGGAAGAGCACATTGAGCTGATCGCTTCAGAAAACTACACAAGTCCGCGAGTGCTGGAAGCACAAGGCTCTCAGCTTACCAACAAGTATGCGGAAGGCTATCCGGGTAAGCGTTACTATGGCGGTTGTGAGCATGTAGATGTGGCGGAGAATCTGGCCATCGAGCGTGCGAAAGAATTATTCGGCGCCAAGTATGCCAACGTGCAGCCCCATGCCGGCTCGCAAGCCAATACCGCTGCTTTTATGGCTCTGTGTAAAGCGGGCGACACTATTCTAGGTATGAGCTTGGCCCATGGTGGCCATCTCACACACGGCTCTCACGTCAACTTTTCAGGTATTAACTATCATGCGGTGCAGTATGGTTTAGACGCAGCTACCGGTGAGATCGATTACGCTCAGGTGCGCACGCTCGCCCATGAGCACAAACCAAAAATGATTATTGCCGGCTTCTCGGCCTATTCGGGTATTGTCGATTGGCAGCAGTTCCGTGATATTGCCGATGAAGTAGGCGCTTACTTGTTGGTGGATATGGCTCACGTCGCGGGCTTAGTGGCGGCAGGTTTGTATCCAAACCCAGTGCCAATCGCTGATGTGGTTACGACCACAACCCATAAAACCCTAGCTGGTCCGCGCTCGGGCTTGATTTTGAGTGGCAAAGACGATGCCGACCTGCATAAGAAATTAAACAGTGCGGTTTTCCCGGGTAATCAAGGTGGCCCGTTAATGCACGTGATCGCGGCAAAAGCGGTGGCCTTTAAAGAAGCTCTGCAGCCTGAATTTAAAACCTATCAGCAGCAGGTACTCAAGAACGCCAAAGCCATGGTGCGCGTGATGCAAGAACGCGGCTATGATATTGTGTCTGGCGGAACTGAAAATCACCTGTTCTTGGTTGATTTAATTAAGAAAGATATTACCGGCAAAGACGCCGATGCGGCGCTCGGGCGTGCTTATATTACGGTGAACAAGAATTCGGTTCCGAATGACCCGCGTTCGCCGTTTGTCACCTCAGGTCTGCGTCTTGGAACGCCTGCGATTACCCGTCGGGGCTTTAAAGAAGCGGAAGCGGAGCAGGTGGGGAACTGGATTTGTGACGTGCTCGATGGCTTTGCCAGCAACGGTGGTGAAAGCGATCCGGCGGTTGAAGCGCGTGTGCGTGACGAAGTGAAGGCATTGTGCGCTCGCTTCCCAGTTTACAAAAAGTAAGCGGCGAGCAACTCGGTAATTAAGGGCGTGTATGCATTGTCCATTTTGTGACGAACAAGATACTAAGGTTATTGATTCGCGGTTGGTGGCGGACGGCATGTCTGTGCGCCGCCGGCGCGAGTGTAATGCATGCAAAGAGCGTTTTACCACCTTTGAAAGTGCCGAGTTGGTCATGCCTCGGGTGATTAAAAGCAATGGCGCTCGTGAGCCATTTAACGAAGACAAGTTGCGCGCTGGGTTGCTCCGTTCTTTGGAAAAGCGTCCGGTAAGTTTGGAAGCGATGGAGAAAACCATCAACCGCATTAAGTCTAAGCTGCGTGCCACGGGCGAGCGGGAAATTTCCAGTAAGCTTATTGGCGCTTTAGTGATGGAACAGCTCAAGCAGCTTGATAAAGTCGCTTATATTCGATTCGCCTCGGTGTATCGGTCGTTTGAGGATATTCGGGACTTTGGCGAGGAGATCGCCCGTCTTGACGATTAACCCCCACTTTTCAGCTGCCGACTATTTCTACATGCGCCGTGCGCTGGTTTTGGCCAGCTACGGTCGCTTTACCACCCATCCCAATCCCAATGTTGGCTGCGTCATTGTGCATCCTGAGCGCGTTCAAGACGAACGCTGGCCGGACGCAATCGTGGGCGAAGGCTACCACGCCCGGGCGGGGGAGCCACATGCGGAAGTGTATGCGTTAAAAGCTGCGGCGGATCAAGCAAGCGGTGCCACCGTGTACGTTACCCTCGAACCCTGCAGCCATCATGGACGCACGCCGCCCTGTGCGGATGCCCTAATTGCCGCTGGCGTATCCCGGGTTGTGGTGGCTATGACGGATCCTTTCCCTGAGGTTTCAGGGCGCGGTATCGCACGCCTGCGCGAGGCGGGCATTACCGTTGATGTAGGCTTGTGTGGCGATGAAGCCTACACGCTCAATCGTGGTTTTTTCACTCGCATTGCTCGCAATCGCCCCTTTGTGGTGGTGAAGCTTGCGGCCAGTATGGATGGTAAGATTGCCTTGGCGAATGGCGAGAGCCAGTGGATTACTAGCCCAGCGGCGCGCGCGGATGTGCAGCTGGGTCGGGCTCAGGCGGGCGCGATTCTCACTGGTGCGCGCACAGTGCTGAAAGATAACCCACAACTGAATGTGCGCGTTGACCAGTTCCCCGACGATCATAGTTATGGTGATATGCCGGTGCGGCAACCCCTGCGCATTGTGCTTGATGCGCGCGCCGAAGTACCGCGTGATGCACGTATCCTTAATGATGGTGAACCGGTTTGCTTGGTGCGATTGCAGCCCTCGGGGCAGAAACTGCCTGCGCATGTGGAGGAATGGGTGGTCCAAAGCGATAGCCAAGGGCGTATTGATTTGCCGCTATTACTCGCCCAGATTGGCGAGCGCAACATTCATACCCTGTGGGTAGAAAGCGGCGCCCGTTTGGCGGGCAGCCTGATGCAGGCGCATCTGGTGGATGAACTAATTTTATACCAAGCGCCCAAATTTTTAGGGCCGGATGGATTGAGCTTGGTGGAACTCCCAGAATTCACGCGCATGGACGACGTGCTAAGCTGGGATCTAGTTGAGGCGACCCGTGTGGGTCCCGATGTGAAACTAATTTTACGGCAGCCCGATGCTGCCCAAGCTAACGAGGAATCGTAAATGTCGACCTTAAACACCACTGCCGAGATTATTGCGGATATTAAAGCCGGCAAGATGGTTATTCTGATGGACGATGAAGACCGTGAGAATGAGGGCGACCTCATTATGGCGGCAGAGTGTGTAACGCCGGAAGCGATTAATTTTATGGCGCGCTTTGGGCGCGGCTTGATTTGCTTAACCCTTACCGAAGATCGCTGCCAACAGCTGCGTTTACCGTTAATGGTGGGACAGAATAATTCACCTTATGCGACTAATTTCACGGTGTCGATTGAAGCAGCAGAAGGGGTGACCACGGGTATTTCGGCGGCAGATCGGGCGCGCACGGTGCGTGCAGCTGTCGCTAAAGACGCCAAACCCACAGATTTAGTGATGCCGGGGCACATTTTTCCACTCAAGGCGCGCCAAGGTGGCGTGTTAAACCGTGCTGGGCATACGGAAGCAGGCTGCGACTTAGCGCGCTTGGCCGGATACGAGCCTGCCTCAGTAATTGTCGAGATTCTGAATGAAGACGGCACCATGGCGCGGCGTCCGGATTTAGAGAAATTTGCCGCAGAGCACGGTATTAAAATTGGCACTATTGCTGATTTAATCGAGTACCGTTCGCTCACCGAACACACGGTAGAGCGTGTGGGCCAATGCAAACTGCCTACCGCCTACGGTGAATTTGATTTGGTGACGTATCAAGATACGGTAGACGGCCAGGTGCATTTTGCGCTGGTAAGTGGCGAGATTGACGGCTCAACACCGACCAACGTGCGGGTTCATCTGCAAGATACCTTTAATGATTTATTGGCGACGGAGCGGGCTAGCCGTCGCAGTTGGCCGCTGTATCGGGCTATGCGAAGAATAGCTGAAGAAGGCGGTGTGTTTGTGTTGCTCGGTCGGCAGCAAACACCGCGGGATTTAATTAATCAGGTACGTTTTTTTGAGCAGGAAGACAAAGGGGAAGTGCATGTAAGCGCGACCCAGAGCAACGAATCACGCAATGTGGGTGTAGGCTCGCAGATTTTGGCGGATTTAGGTGTGCATCAAATGCGCTTGCTCAGCTCACCGAAGAAATACTCGGCGCTTTCTGGGTTTGGTTTGGAAGTTGTCGATTTTATCGAAGACAAATAAGCGGTTCGATGGAACAACCCGCCCCGAGTGTAGGGCGGGTTTTTTTATAGGTTTTTATCGGCTTGTTCTAAATCGCTAATGGCTTGCCACAGGCGACAGTTTTCACGTGTCGCCACATTCAAGCGCTCACCCTCACGGCATACAAATCCATTCAAATAATCAATTTCTGTGCGTCGTTGGGCACTTATATCTTGCAGCATGCTGCAGCGATTTCCGGCCGTATGCCGGATGACATCGCGAACTTGCGTCAGCAGCTCATCGGCGTCTAACGCTGGGTTAAGATTAGCAATTTCTTCGCAGATGGCGCGTAACTGCGGTGCGTAGATGTCATCGCGAAGAACGCCGTTGACCGCATCGGCGAGGGTCGCCAACGGATTAATGGCGCAGTTAATGGCTAGCTTTTGCCAGCGTTTGTGTGCGATATCGTGCTGCCAATGCAGCGGTGGAAGCGCTTTCTCTAGTTCCTCGAGCCAAGGCGGCGGGGTACCCGACGCGTGGCGCGGACCAATCCAGCTCTGTCCAGTTCCCGCGTGGTAACTGTGCGTACGTTGCTGCCGCCAAGCCCCGTGCGTGGTCACTAAATCGAACACAGTTCCTGGCGCTTGCGCTTGCAAAATATCGTCTGCAGCGCCCATGCCATTGTGGCTGACAATCAAAGGGGTATTCACTGGAAGTTGCAGCGTTTCGAGCAAGGGGGCTAGTTGCCATGCCTTAACCATCACCAACCAAATGGCGCCTTCAGGGGCATCGCTTGCGCTGTTAATCACGGGAAACTCACCCGTTATTTTCTCGGCATCAAAAGTGCGCGATAGAGTTAATCCAGCGTGATCTTCTAGATGACGCGAGTAGATAGTTACAGTTGCCCCTGCGCGCTGCAAACCCAGCGCCCATAACGAGCCTAACGCTCCCGAACCAACCACCACCCACGTTGCCATTTCACACCTCATTTCCGACTCTTCTCATAGTACGCCAGCCCCCCAACCAACGCAAAACCAAAACAGAGTTCCACCCCAGGGGCGCAACTCTGTTTAGCGGGAGCGGGCGTGGTTTTCGTCTTCGAGGCGCTGGATGGGTTTGCGGATGCTCCATAGGAACAGGAGGCTGGGGATGACCATCAAGGTGGTGAGGAAGAAGAAAAGGGCCCAATTGCCGTCGAGCCAATCGACGACAACGCCGCTGTAGGAGGCAAGTACGGTGCGTCCTAGGGTGCCAACGGACGCCATTAAGGCATATTGGGTGGCGGTAAAGGCTCGGTTACAGAGCAGACTGATCAGGGCAACGAAGGCAACGGTAGACCATGCTGAAGTAAAGCCGTCGCTGACCACGGCGGCAATAAATAGCGCTTTGTTCGGGCCGACAATGGCTAACGCCGAGAACAATAGGTTACTCAGTGCCATGGCAGAGCCGCCGATAAACAAGCCTTTAAGAATACCAAAACGCATATTCACGTAGCTGCCAATCAGGGCAAAGGCGATGGTAACCCACCAGTTCATCAATTTTGAATACAGGCCAATATCGGTATTGGTGAAGCCAACCTCTTGGTAGAACACAATCGACATGCGCCCCAAGAACGCTTCGCCAATTTTAAATAGCAGGACGAACAGCAGCACCGATAGTGCAAAGCGCGGGCCACTGCGGCGGAAGAACTCAGCTAACGGCTCGATAAGGGTAACGATGATCCAAGCGGCAATGCGATGTTTACGCTGAACCGGGAGCAGTTCCGCGGCGCTGGCTTTTTCTGATTCGCGCTGCAGTCGAACCAGTGCCATGACTAACCCAGTTAAAAACGCCAAAACAATACCGAACCACAAAAACCAAATGGTTTTAGGCAACGTGAGGGCGGTAACTTCGGTGACCCACGCGCTAAAGTGACTGACTTGTCCGGTGATGGCCAAACTAATCGCGATTAACATGGCGAAGGCAAAGCTTGTCATGGCCAAGGTTTTACCGGGGCTGCGTGCGGCGGCTTGTTGATAGTGAAGTTCAGATTCCTGTTGTTGCACGTTGCGCTGGGTTTTTGGCTCCCGCGCAAGCCAGACGCCGAGAGTTAAGCAAGCCATCATAGCGGCGAGCACCATGTATACATGTGGCCAATCCCACCCAGGGAAATCGGATAGCAAAAAGGGCACGGCACCGAGGCCGGCAAATCCGGTCCACCACCCAGCGGTGGCCATGGCAGCCCCAGCGCTTTGCACATGGGCTTCATGTTCGCCTATAGAATCAATACGATAGGCGTCGATGCCGATATCTTGGGTGGAAGAAAATACAGCGATGGCCAAGGCTAAAATGGCAGCTAAATGTAACTGAGTTTGAAAATCAACCGAGGCGATGGCAATAGTGGTGCCGATGATGCCTATCTGACACAGCAAAATCCAACCGCGTCGGTGCCCTAGCCAAGCACTTAAAAAAGGTGCGCGCACCCGATCGACAATAGGTGACCAGAGGAAATTTACGGAGTACACGGCAAATACGGCGCCAAAATAGCCAATCATGGAGCGGGTAAAACCTAACTCATTGAGCCATGCATTTAATCCCGAGCCGATCATCACCCAGGGAAAGCCGCTGGCGATGCCAAATAGAAATATGGTGACAAGGCGACGTTGGCTGTAAAACTCGAAGATTTCTAGCCACCCTTTGGGCGCGCCTGCAGGAGCCGTGTACCGGGCCACGAATTACTGCTCGTCGGGCAGAAGTTCAACCCGTATCAATTCGACGGGCTCTACAGGCACATCGGGAAAACCGGTTTCTTCGTGGGTATGGGTTTCAACTGCGGCGATCTCGTAGATAAGTTCGGCATTTTCGATAACGCGACCAAATACCGCATAACCCCAGCGACGCGCGCTAGGGTTGAGGCTGTCGTTATCTTTGGCGTTAAAATAGAACTGACGGCGGGCGGAGTGGGGATCGTTTTGCCGAGCCATGGCGATGGTGCCAAACTCGTTGCGCAGGCCATTACCGGACTCATTAATAACGGTGGGACCGTCTGGCAGCGATTCCCAATCGGTGGTGTAGCCACCGCCCTGTACGACGAAATCGTCGATGACGCGATTAAATAAGGTGCCGTTGTAGCTTCCGCTCACCACGTGGCGCAGGAAGTGGTCGACGGTATATGGCGCTCGCCAACGATCAAGTTCAACCACCATATCACCCATGCTGGTGACAAAACGGACTTTCGGATACAAATTATCTTTTTGGATATCGGCATCGTCTGCATGAGCAGTGGCACCGATGCTAAGCCCCAAAGTAACAAGGGTTATCATGACAAAAGAAAAAACACGGGTCATGGATGTGTGCTCCTATCAAACTTAAAAAATGACTAAGCGGCAAGGCGCTAAGGTTTTCAACGCTATGGAGAACCGACTAATAAAAACTGCTGAAGTTCCGATTCTTTCATAAGTGCGCTCAGGGTGGCATTAATATTGCGATTAATGTCACGCTCAATGCGACCATAATCTAACCGCCGCACCGTTTGCGGGCCCATGGTTGTGGTCATTTCGCTGCGCACCACATTATTTCCTTGGGTGACAACGGCACTTAATACAACCTCATGTTGCAGCTCATATTCGTTGCCTCGGCGCACTGCGCGCACCAAGGCCTGTTCGATATAGATGTGTAAATGGGTGTCGGCTTGTCCGACGATCGGCAATGTTCGCTGCAATTCCTCACTGATCAGAGTAGCCACCGGTTGCGTTGACGTGGCAAACTCGGCATGGTCTAACGAATGTTCTATGCGCAAAATATGATTTTGTGTCCGTCGATCGCTCACGGTGAGCTGAATCGGCTGCGGTGTGGCAAGTACAACTGATGATTGAACGCTCAGTTGTAATGCAGGTGGCGTTGGTGCGGGCGCACTGGTGCAGGCACTTAAACAAAGCCCTGCGAACACACAAAAATAAACGCGTTTAATCGAATACAGCGTGGCTTTCACGGCGTGGTCCTTCCAAGAGTATTTTGGATATTGGCCAATAAGGTATACGATTATAAGGAATGAGTCATCCTCAGTGCAGTGGAACACTGAAAACGAATTGAAAAGGTAGTGGGAATGAAATTTGCAGAAATTACCGGTTGGGGTAAATGTGTACCGCCAGCAATTATGACCAACAATGATCTGGCGACCTTTATGGAAACCTCAGATGAGTGGATCCGTACCCGAACTGGAATTGAAGAGCGTCGTGTGAGTGCTGTCGGCACTTCGGCGATGGCGACAGTGGCTGCGCGTAATGCGCTGGCTGCGGCAGATGTTGACCCGGCTGAAATTGACCTCATCATTGTGGGCACCTGCACCCCGGATGAAATCATTCCCAATGTGGCCTCGAAAGTGCAACAAGATATCGGTGCCAAAAATGCCGCTGCGTTCGATTTAAACGCAGCCTGCAGCAGTTTCTTTTATGCCATGCACTTCGCTACCTCTACGATTCGCATGGGCATGCATAAGAAAGTGTTGATTATCGGCGCTGAACGTTTAACCCGCATCCTCGATTGGACAAAGCGTGAAAGCGCGGTGCTCTTTGGTGATGGCGCGGGTGCCATGGTGCTTGAATTAAGCGATAAGCCAGTGGGTTTGATCAGCTCTAAAATTTCCTGCGATGCGGATGCGCGCGATGTGCTCTCGCTTGATTTTGGGATGAGTTTTGACCGTTACAACTTTGATGGGGTAATGGATTTTAACTTTGAAGGTCAGGAGATTTTTAAACGTGCGGTAAAAGGAATGAGTGCTGCAGTTGACGGGGTGTTTCAAGAAACCGGCCTCAGCGTGAATGATATTGATGTACTCATTCCACACCAAGCGAATAAGCGCCTGATCGATTTTCTGGCCAAGATGTGCAAGGTGCCGGAAGAGAAAACCATGATTAATATTCAAAAATACGGCAACACATCGTCGGCGACACTACCCATTGCTTATTGCGAAGCCCTAGAAACGGGCATGGTGAAAGCGGGCGATAGCATTATTTCTGCGGTATTTGGCGGTGGCTTAACGTGCGGCGCTGGCCTCATTGTGTGGGGCGACCGTGTCACCCCAAAAGGCAACAACCAAATGGAACTAGAGCAGGGTGCTGACCAATCGGCTCTTGATTTGATTCTGCCGTTGTATGAAGGCTCCAAGAGAGCCTGGCAAGAACGGAGCTAACTTGTCAGAAGGCTCCGATAGCCGCGTTATAATCGCGGCTCAATCGGTCACATACCATCAAGGTATGCTCCCTCAATCGCCACCATTATGCCTTGCTCTCGAAGCTTCTGCCGGCGCTTTGAGTGAAGTGGTCAGAGGGAGCTAGCTTGTCAGAAGGCTCCGATAGCTGCGTTATAATCGCGGCTCAATCGGTCACATACCATCAAGGTATGCTCCCTCAATCGGTCACATACCACCAGAGTATGTGACCTCAACGTCTGGTTTTTTAACGCTTGGCTTTGGCCGCGATAATCTGCTGGGTTTCGTCGCTGGCGAGCACCACTAAGAAATCCTTAAGCTCCCGTTGAATGCGATCGTTAATGGCTTCCGGTTGAGCTTTGAGAAGCTTTTTCGATAAACGCAGAGACTGAATCGGTTTTTTAGCAAGCTCTGAGGCCACGTGTTCAACCGTGCTCAACAATTCACTTCCCGGAACCACCTGATTTACAATATTTAACTCATACGCTTTTTTCGCATCAAAAGGCGCGCCGAGTAATAGCAATTCGGCTGCTTTGGCGTGTCCGCAGAGTAACGGGATTAACTGGCTTGAACCTGCTTCAGGAACGAGTCCCATATCGACAAAGGGCATCACAAAGGTGGTGCCTTCGGCCGCGTAAATGAGATCGCAGTGCAACAGCAGGGTCGTGCCGATGCCAATGGCGGCACCTTGCACCGCAGCAACGACAGTGACATCGACCTGAGAGATGGTGCTTAAGAATTGAAATACTGGAGAGTCCGATTTCAGTTCGCCGTGACGCAAGAAATCACCCAGATCGTTGCCCGCGCAAAACAAATCACCTTCGCCACTAATCACAACGGCAGCGATATCATCGCGCTCATTGGCGTTACGCAGCGCATCGGTCATGACCTGATACATATCTTGGGTAAGCGCATTTTTCTTGGCAGGGCGATTTAGATGAATACGAATCACTTTATCCTGCTCGTAAACTGAAACAAATTCATGTTGTGACATATAACCATTCCTCAAATAGATGTGAGGGAACGATAACACTGGTCAGGCCAGAACGGCAAATAGCATAGACAAAGCAAAACAGAGTTCCGCCCCTGGGGCGTAATTGTTGAGGCATAATTGATGTGATTGAGGGAGCATACCTAAATGGTATGTGACCGATTGAGCAGCAATTATAACGCCGCAATAAAGGATTTCTGACAAGCCAGAAAGGGGTGACCCCACCAGCCACACCTCGGCACCCACTACCCCACCTACGGCTGCTCCCTTCCGGGCCTGACCGGGTTCGATGGTTCGTGTTGCGAGGGGACCAATGGGGCCACCGCGGCGAATTATCCCTGATGGCTTGATTGATTACAAGGGACCCAAGTTTGCCTGCTGTTTTTCTGAACAATGGAAACAAGCGTTGTTCCCGCGTGGGTTTTTCCGTAGCATAAACGTAAAGATGCCTTTTAAGGCACAGAAATGAACTCCCTCGTTGTTTCGTTAGCGTTGAAAAGAGATTGATTTTATGAAGAAAAATAAAGAGCCGGTGTATTACGGGGCGTATTTGGGCCTCGATAAACTATTGTCTGCTCAAAAGCCGGTGAGCCCTGAGTATGGGCCGGAAGCGCACGACGAAACTCTGTTTATTATTGTTCACCAAGCCTACGAGCTGTGGTTTAAACAAATTATTCATGAAATGCGCTCGATTTTACGGCTATTCCGCGCGGAACACTTACCTGACGAAGCTTTAATGACGGTCGTTCATCGTTTGCAGCGCATTGTGACCATCCAAGAGTTGCTGAATCATCAAATCGATGTGCTGGAAACCATGACTGCCCAGGACTTTCTTGAATTTAGAGATTATTTGGTTCCTGCCTCTGGGTTTCAGAGTATCCAGTTTAAAGAAATCGAGATTAGCCTAGGGGTAAAACGGGATAAACGTATCGCGTTTGATCAGGCGTCGTTTTACAACCGCATTAATGATAGCGACCGGGCGTATTTGGAATCGTTAGAAGAACAGCCCGATTTGTTTGAGCGGGTTGATGCGTGGTTGGCCCGTATGCCTTTTTTGGAAACGCAAGATTTCAGCTTCTGGAAGCATTATGAAAGGGCAATCGAGGAGCAAATTGAGCGGGACCGCGCCATTGTTGAATCGAATGGTTTGCTCAGCGATGAAGAGCGCGCCCAAGAGTTAGCGGAACTTGAGAATACCCGTGAGAATTTCGCGGCCTTGTTTGATCCCAAACGGTATCAGGTAATGCGTGACGAGGGCAGGGTGCGCTTGTCGCAGAAAGCCCTGCAAGCGGCGTTGTTTATTGAAATGTACCGAGAAGAACCGGCCTTTAACTTGCCCTATCAGGTACTCAACTCGCTGGTAGATTTAGATGAGAATTTAACCATTTGGCGCTATCGCCATGCCATGATGGTGCAACGCATGTTGGGATCGAAGATTGGTACCGGCGGCTCGTCTGGCCATGAGTACTTGAAGCGCACCACAGAAAAGAACCGTATCTTTGCCGATTTTATGAATTTGGCAACTTACTTGTTGCCGAAGGCCTCGCTGCCACCGTTACCAGACTCGGTGCGACAAAGTTTGCGCCGCCATACCGGGTAGCCAACGCACTGCGTTGGTTACAGCAATATCGAGACAGCCCAACGCACTGGGTTGGTTACAAAAGAAGAGACATTATGTTTGCCAGCATTAGCGAATCTACTGCCAAAACTGAAGCTGTATTTGAACGACTGCGTGAGCGGGCGCAACGACACCCACCTGAGCTCACCGAAGCATGGTTTGAACCCGGGTTGTTTAAAACCCGCAGTTCGCATGTGGACGATTACCTCAAAGAAGCTGAAGCCAATGCGTATAAACTGGCGCAAGTGCCCCCAGATGCACCTGTATTCGATTATATGAATCAAGTGGTGCAAGCCCAACTGACGGCCTTAGTACAAGCATTGTACCGAAACTAACCGCACGTCAGGTAAGGCGGCGGATCTCGCCGCACTGCAGAAAGTATGTGGTTCGCGCCGACAAAAGTTGTGTGATTGCACAGGATTACGCACTTTACCAACGCCTCTTTCGGGCAAAACTGGTCACATTTGTTTACATACGTTAACAATTTTTGCGGGTAAACCCTTGCATCCTGTATGCGGTTTGCTATATTCGGAGCGTCAGAGCAGGGAAGTCGGTGTCTGCAAGCGAGTTGAGAATACCTATCAAGGCTCACTAGTAAACATCGCAATCATGCAGTAAGTGGTTGAAAAAATAATAAAAACTGCTGTATTTCTGACATCCGCAGGGGAATTGAAACGGAACGTGGTCACTTTGTGAGGCCGCAATCCGGTGCACAAAATTGTGACAATTCGTACATTTAAGGTGTTGCCCCCCTGTTTTTTTTGCATTAGTATCGAAACGATTGGGATGTAAATTTGCGTCCCTACCAGAAGTACAAAGAAACCTTTGTGCGCAATAAACCTAAAAATCACAAAAAGTGATCCAGGGAGAAAATACATGTACACCAATAATAAACTGGCTAAGTCTATCCGCTTAGCACTAATGTTTGGTGCTGCTGCAACTGCAGTGACTGGCGCAGCCGTCGCTCAAGATGAGCAGCAAGAAGAAGAAGAGCGTGCAGAACGCGTTGAGCGGATCCAGGTTACTGGTTCGCGCATTCAGCGTACTGACATGGAAGGCGCATTGCCAGTTACTGTTATTGACCGTGAGTCAATCGAACTGTCTGGTGAGATTTCAGTAGCCGACCTACTTCGTAACACAACTTTCAACAGCGCTGGTTCATTCCGTCCGCAGTCAGGTTCTTCTGCGCAGGGCGTGTCAATGATCAACATGCGTGGTCTTGGCTCTAGCCGTACCTTGGTACTTGTTGACGGCCGTCGTTTAACGATGTCTCCTTCAACTGGTTCTTCACAGGATTTGAACTCAATTCCTATGGGTGCAGTTGAGCGGATCGAAATCCTGTCTGACGGTGCGTCAGCGGTATACGGTTCTGACGCTATCGGTGGTGTAATCAACGTAATTACTCGTCGCGATTTCAGCGGCGTAGAAGCAACGATTGGTGCTGCTGAAGTAAGCGTTCCACGTGAAGGCGGCGACCGTGAAAACGGTTCAGTTGTTTTCGGTTCTGCAAGCGATACTACACGCATCATCGGTGGTGTTTCTTGGAACAAACGTGAAATCATCTTCGAAAACGCGTTCCCTTGGGTACAGCCAGGTGCTTCTACCTATGGTAACAACTTCATCAACTTCGGTGATGGCCGTACTGCGGCAATCCCTGGCGGTTGTAATGATGCTAACTTCTTTGAATCAGCTGACGGCTCACGCTGTTTGTATAACTTCAACGCGACTAACGCGAACGAAGCTTCTACTTCTAACGAATCTTTATTCGTTAAAGCTGATCATCAGATCAACGATGACTGGTCTTTCTACTCAAATGCAAGCGTTGCGAAGACTTCGTCTTTCGGTCGCTATGCACCAGCCCCAGACATCAACCACCCAGTGTTCTATGATAATCTGTTAACTCCTACAGATTCATACAACAACCCAACGAACCCAGATTCATGGTTCTATGATCCAAACAACCCGAACGCGGTTGTATACAACCCAGACGTTGTTGGTCCATTAGCACCAGTTGCTATCTACCACCGCTTCGCAGCCATGGGTAACCGTGACTCTGACGTAGACAACGAAAACCTTGACTTCTTAGTTGGTTTCGAAGGTCGTGCATTCGGTCTTGATTTAGACTTCGGATGGCGTCGTGTTCGTAACAAAACTTACGAAATCGGTAATGGTTACTTAGCAGCACAAACTGCTTGGTCTAACGTAAACAACTTTAACCCAGGCTACTGTGATGACGGTTCATTCGATCCAGATTCATGCCGCTTCGGTTATGACATTCAGAACCCTTCTGATAACCCTCAGAACGTTCTTGACGCTGGTGTTGTAACTACTTCACGCATCTCTAGCTTCGACATCAATGAGTTCTACGGTTCTGCTGGCTTCGACGTAATGGAAATCGGCGGCGGTATGATTCAAGGTTTCGTTGGTCTTGAGCACCGTGAAGAAGTTTATGCTGACATCTATGACTCACAGTCTGCTGCAGGTCTAGTTGGTGGTTCATCAGGTTCTTCTGCTGGTGGTAGCCGTGACGTAACTGCTGCGTACTTCGAGTTCTTGTTACCAGTAACTTACGATCTAGAACTGTCTTTAGCAGGTCGTTTCGATGACTACTCTGACTACGGTTCAGATTTCTCACCAAAAGTAAGCTTCCGTTATCAGCCAATGGATAACTTGTTGATTCGTGGTTCTTACGGTCTGGGCTTCCGTGCTCCGACTCTAGACATCCTGACTCAGCAGCGTTCATTCTCAGCTGACAGCGTAAATGACCCGATCACGTGTCAGGCGTTTACTGGTGGTACTTCTGATGTATGTCAAATCAACGCGTTTGTTATCGCAAACCCTGAGCTAGAATCAGAAGATTCAACTCAGTACTCTTTCGGTGTTGCTTACCAGCCTACCGATTGGTTGAACTTCACAGTTGACTACTACAACATCAACATCGAAAACCGTATCCGTGCTATCAGCTCACAGCAGCTAATCAACTTGGCACGTGCCGGTGAAGCCTTACCTCCAGGTACAGAAGTAAACTTCGATGCACAAAACCGCATCGTTTCTGTAACTCGTGGTTTCGTTAACGAAGGTGATTTGGATACTTCAGGTATCGACATTAACTTGCGCACCAACTTCGACTTCGGTTCAGCTGGTCGCTTAGTTAACAACCTGTACATGTCACATATGCTTGACTACAGCCTAGATGGCGGCCGTAACTTGGTTCGCGACCCAGGTGTTCCACGTCAGCGTATCAACATCAACAACAGCTACATGTTCAGTGATTTCACGTTCGCGTGGAACATCAACATCATCGGTAACCAGTACAACACTGTTACTTCTGATGCGAGCAACCCTGATGGTGTAGTACGTGCAGGTCACATCGGTACTTGGACAACTCACGATTTACAAGCATCTTATGATGCACCGTGGGATGGCCGCTTCACCGTTGGTGTTCAGAACGCATTCGAGAAACTGCCTCAGTTCGGCACCTCGGCTGCAGCACGTGGTTCACGTGACTACAACTTCAACCTGTACAACGCGTTCGGTCGTATCACTTACGTTCGTTACACGCAACGCTTCTAAGCAACTCGCGTAAGCGAAACGCTTTAAAAGCAACAGGTAAGAAAGCAACCAGCCCCTCTTAGGGGCTGGTTTTTTTTTGTTGTACCGGATCTTGAACATCAGGGTCATCGGATGATCAAAAAAGCCCGGTTGACACGCTCCGCGACTTCGTGGGAGTATTCAGACAATGCTATTTTTAGAAAATAGCGTATATTTGGTGTAGAAAGTCTTTTTTCATCACTCACACAACTGGGTCCCGAGCATTACCAGGTGACGTACCTCTCTGCGTTCTAGCCTGCTAACCGCGAAGGATAAAGTTAAGTCAAATTGGTTGGGAACTATGACCACAGTAATCAAACGAAGCAAAATCGCTGCCGCCGTGGTAGGTGTGATGGCGCTGACGGGAACGACCGTTGCTCTTGCAAGCAATACGTCCCTGTCTCAGTTACAGTCGGAGCAGATGCAAACCAGTCGCGCTTCAGCTGCTTCTCAAGAGCGCATCGACTCTTTATTTGAACAAAGCCGTGAACTCCTTGGTGAGTACCGCTCGGTTGTTGCTCAGTACGAGTCTTTGAAGTTGTATAACGATCACGTGCAGCGTTTGGTCGATGACCAAAACGACTCACTTCAGTCGTTACAGCGTCAAATCGATGGCATCGAAGAGACACGTCAGGGTGTTGTACCTCTGATGTACAAAATGATTGATGCACTGGACGAGTTCGTTCAGCTGGATATTCCAATTCATCGCGAGCAGCGGGAACGTCGAGTTGAGCGTCTGCGTGAGATTATGACGCGCTCTAACGTCACTGACTCTGAGAAATTCCGTCAGATCGTTGAAGCCTATCAAATCGAGATGGACTACGGTGTGGGCTTGATTGCATATCAAGGAAACCTAACCTTCGGTGGTCAAGACATCGCGGTCGATTATTTCCACATGGGTCGTGTTGCATTCATGGCACAATCGTTGGATATGCGTAATGCATGGTTGTGGGATAACGACAATCGTGAGTGGATGCGCGTTGATGATTCATTCTTGAGCCCTCTCACACAGGCTATTCGT
Source organism: Aliidiomarina indica (assembly GCF_015354615.1). Lineage (GTDB taxonomy): Bacteria > Pseudomonadota > Gammaproteobacteria > Enterobacterales > Alteromonadaceae > Aliidiomarina > Aliidiomarina indica. Next base: position 58,639 of record NZ_JACAVQ010000001.1, read on the forward strand.
ATGTCACGTCGTCAAACTGCGTATGACGTGGTGCGTCTGCCAATCTTTGCCGCGGAGACTGCAGAATGAAACAAGTATTAAAGACAATTATGGTAGCGGCAGCAGGATTAAGCCTTGCAGCCACAGCTGCTTTCTCTGTGTCAGCACAGGAAGCAAAATCACTAGACGAGCTCTTGCAACAGGTTCAACAGCAGCGTGCAGCGTCACAACGCATTGACCAAGAGCGTGAGCGTCGTTTTATGGACGACCGTGCAGACAAGCAAGCTCTACTACGTCAGGCGCAACAAGACCTGCGTAACGAAGAGCGTCGCAGTCAGCGTCTTCAAGAGCAATATGCACAAAATGAAATCGATATCGGTAATAAAGAAACCGAGCTCGACAACATGGTGGGAACCTTGGGTGAAATCTTCGGTGTAATCCGTGGTGCAGCCTCAGATACCATTGGTCGTATCTCAACTTCTATCGTAAGTGCGCAATTCCCAGACCGTCACTTAGTATTGGAAAGCTTGGCACAAGCACGTGAGCTTCCAAACATCGACGAACTGGAAGAGTTGTGGTTAGCACTTCTTACTGAAATGACTGAATCAGGCAAAGTAGCTCGCTATCAAGGCGAAGTGACCCTGCTTGACGGTGGTTCAGAAGTTCGTGACATCATTCGTATCGGTGCATTCAACCTGATTTCTGACGGTGAATACCTCCTGTACAACGATGCAACGCAACAAGTACAGCCTCTTGGCCGTCAGCCAGCAGGCCACGTTCTGCGTGCAGCACGTAACTTTGAAAACACCACCGACGGTTACGCCGGCGTGTTTGTTGACCCTTCACGTGGTGCAATCTTGAGCTTGTTAACCCAGAAAGCAACATTGTCTGAGCGTTATCACCAAGGTCAAACCGTTGGTTATGCAATCACTGTTGTTCTTATCCTCGGTTTCATCATTGCCATCTACAAGCTTGTGACTCTCACAGCAGTAGGCGGTGCGATTCGCCGTCAGTTGAAGAACACAGATTCACCTTCTTCAAACAACCCACTGGGTCGTATCTTGAAGGTGTACCATGAAAATCCAAATACCGACGCTGAGAACCTTGAACTCAAGCTCGATGAAGCGATTCTACGTGAAACGCCGCGCATCGAAGCGGGTGTAAACATTATCAAGATTCTTGCTGCAATCGCGCCGTTGATGGGTCTGTTAGGTACGGTAGTAGGTATGATTGGTACCTTCCAATCAATCACACTATTCGGTACCGGTGATCCACGTATCATGGCCGGTGACATCTCGATGGCTCTCGTAACGACCGCTATGGGTCTAATCGCAGCATTGCCACTTATCGTGATTCACTCGATTGTTGCGTCGAAGAGCAAGTCTATTCTCCACGTGTTGGACGAACAGGCTGCAGGTATTGTCGCTTCTCACGCTGAGAAGAAGGGAGCGTAAGCCATGCAATTTTACCTGATGGGACTTTGGGAAACTGTCAGGGATTTTATTGGCACAGGTGGTGACGTTTTATACCTGGTGTTCATTGCGCTATTGATCATGTGGATTGTAATGATTGAGCGCGCCTGGTTCCTCTTTGGTGTGTTTCCTCGCGAGAAGAAACGCATCATCGAGGCCTGGAAGGCCCGGCAAGACACCACCTCCTGGTACGCACATAGAATCCGTGAAGCATGGATTTCCGAAGCGTCCGAAAAACTTACAGCGCGGATGCTGGTGCTGAAAACTATGATCGCCATTTGTCCATTGATCGGACTTTTGGGAACGGTCACAGGGATGATCGCCGTATTTGAAATTATGGCGGTTCAAGGTACCGGTAACCCTCGTCTCATGGCGGGTGGTATATCCATGGCTACGATTCCGACTATGGCGGGAATGGTGGCAGCGTTGTCCGGGATGTTCTTTGCGCAACGTCTTGATGGTCGCATCAAGGCAGCAAAAGAGCATTTAATCGACAACATGCCACATCATTAAGAGAGAAGAATTATGGCACGTAAACGTCTACGCGAAGATGAAGAGGCAACATTAGACATGACTCCGATGCTCGACATCGTGTTCATCATGTTGATCTTCTTTATCGTAACGACATCGTTCGTGAAAGAGGCAGGTATCGATGTAAATCGTCCTGAAGCTTCACAGGCGACGCAAAAACCTTCGGCCAACATCTTTATCGCGATCCGTGAAAACGGTGAAGTGTGGATGGACCGCCGTCAGGTCGATATTGAGCGGGTTGCAGCTAACCTGGAACGTCTCTTGGCAGAACAACCTACCGATATGGTGGTTATTCAGGCTGACGAAGGCGCCCGTCACGGCATTGTAGTGCGAGTGATGGACCAGATTAAAGAAGCTGGTATTGCCCAAATTTCGATAGCAGCGGAGAACGATTAATATGGTGCGCATCTTAGTATCTATTTTACTAGGCGCCGCTGTTACCTTCCTGCTGTTTGTCTTTATGGCATATCTAATCAGTGGTGGAGAGAAGCGGGCAGAACCGTCTGAGCCTCCAACACGGATTGATATTGTTGGAGCTCCACCGGAGCAGGATGTGGATACGCGTCGTCGGACGCCTCCACCGCCACCAGAGCCGCCAGAGCCACCACCGGAAAGTCCTCAGACTGAACCGGATGCCTCTGACGATACCGTGTCTTTTAGCATGGATCTGGGTGGTGTAGACCTGGGCTCAGCGAACACCGGACTTGACGGTCCGGGTGCGCTAAGTCGTGATGGTGACGCACAACCGATTGTACGGGTTGAGCCTCGCTATCCACCAGCGGCAGCACGAGACGGCATTGAAGGATGGGTACGACTGCGCTTTACGATTGACGAAACGGGTGGTGTGACTGACATCGAAATTATTGATGCACAGCCACGTCGGATCTTTGACCAGGAAGCTCGCCGAGCATTGGCGCGCTGGCGTTATGCGCCGAAAGTGGTTGATGGTCGTCCGCAGCGTCAAGAAGGGCTTACTGTTCAACTCGACTTTACTATGGACTAACCTATGAAAACACGAATCACAACAACACTGTGTGCTGCGGTCGTGGCGATGGGTTTGCTATCCGCTCCTTCAGTCGCGCAATCAATTGATGTTGGTTTTACGATTCCAACCGAAGCGCAGGTGCAAGAACAACGGGACAACCGACGCTCACAAGCGTTGGGAGACCGTGTTGCACGTCGCGTTATGGATGCGTTTGAGCTTTATGAGGCAGACGATATCCGTGGTGCGATTCAAACCTTGGAAGGTGCAACATTACGTACCGATTACGATCGGGCTTATGTAGCGCGTTTCAAAGGCACCATGTATGCAGCGTTAGAAGACGATCCACGCGCTCCGTCGCTGGCCGTTGAAAACCTGCGTGCTGCGGTGGTTCCAGATGTACTTGGCTGGAATGACCAACGTGCTGGTTTGCAATTGCTTGCGAATCTTTACCTGACTCAGGAAGATTATCAGAATGCGTTGATTTGGTTTGAGCGGTATTTAAAGTTCACCGGTGAGTGGGACGCAGACATACTTGTACGTATGGCGTCTTCACACATGGAACTTAAAAACTATAGCCGAGTCGTTGCCTTTGCTGAGAAAGCGATTAAGCATTACGATTCTCCTAATCGTAATCCGTACTTGCTAATGATCGCCGCACATTATGAGTCAAATAATGTGACGGGTGCCATTGACGCCTTGGAACGCGGTATTACTGTGCTCCCTGGTGAACATGGCTGGTGGTCGCAGTTGGGCATGTTCTACATGTTGAACGAGAACTACGATCGTGCTCTCGCAACCATGAAGATCGCTTATGATGCAGGTTATCTAGAGCGTGAAAATGATTTCCGTGCGTTGGTGCAGTTATTCTCCAACAACGGTATTCCATTTCATGCTGGCGAAATCATGACACGTCATATCGATCGTGGCCAAGTGGAGCCTACTGCGTCTAACTATGCCAACGCGGCTCGTGCGTATCATTCTGCACGTGAATTCCGCAAGTCAGCAGATGCGTATCGTCAAGCGATCGCCGCTTCTGATGATTCAGAGCAACAACAGGAATACTATCGCCGTATTGGTGATGCGCTCCTGTTAGCCGAGCGTTATCGTGAAGCAGCACCAGCATTCCAAGAAGCGATTCGTTTGCTTCCTCGGGGTGAAGATGCAGGCCGCTTATACATGTCATTGGCAGAAGCTTTCTTCTACAGCAATCAGTACCGTCAGGCACATGAAGCAGCTGTACAAGCACAACGTTTCTCCTCGACACGTCGCAATGCAGAGAGCTGGGCAAACTATATTAAGGACACGGCAGAGCGCCGCGGAGTTAGTATCTAGTTCGCTTTAGTAGTTAGCATTAGAAATAAACCGGAGCCCAGTGCTCCGGTTTTTTTTGGGTGAAATCTGTAACCAACGCAATGCGTTGGTCAGGTGCGAAGAGAATCTGTGGGGCATGTCGTCAGAAAGGGACCAACGCGGTGCGTTGGGTACGTTGTGGCGGGGGTGGACCAACGCGGTGCGTTGGGTACGTTGCAGATCAAAGTCGCAATTACGGAACCTAAAGTAGGGAACTTTCCAAAGGATTCAGGATCAGATATGATCGCGTCCCTTCGATAATGTTGTACGAGGAGTTGCCCCATGGCTGAACATGGCGAATTTAAAGAAAAAACGCGTGTAAGACATCTATTGCTAGCTGCCGTTATTTTCGTAGGTATTGCCCTATTACCTGTGGTGTTGCGTGTCATTGAGCTTGCAACAGGCGCGTAATGAGAATTTCACCCCCTTTGTTCACTTGGTGAACAATCGTTGATTTCTGCACATTAGTGCAGGAGCAACATTCAGACTTTTGAAAACGAGGAAGACATGGCATTATCGCTGTTACTGGTTGAAGACAACGCACGGACGCGTGACCAGATTATGGGAATGCTTGCGCAAACCCCTTATCAGGTTGAGATTGCAGTTGATGGACTCGACGGCTTGAACCGCGCCAGAAAAGCGTGTTTTGATGTGGTCTTGGTTGATCATAAAATGCCATTAATGGATGGCCTTTTATTGGTTAAGAATCTGCGTGATGATGCAGATTACGCTCAAACACCGATTCTGTTTATGACGACCTCGGAGCCTGAGCAAGTTCGTAAAAAAGCAGAGCGTATGGGCGCAGATCTTGTGCTTGGTAAACCGCTCGATTCGGACGAATTGCTCAGGAAATTACGCCAACTTTCACCACGCGATGTAGCCTAATGACACATTATGTCGCTGCGGACATGCGCAGCAATCATATTGCCCGGCGGATTACGCCGGTAGATAATTTTCCACAACCGGGTATTCGTTTTCGCGATATTACGCCGGCCCTGCAAGATCCCCGCGCCTTACGTAACAGTATTGATTTGTTTGCGGAGCGTTATGAAAATGTGGGTTTAACGCAGGTTGTTGCCATCGAAGCGCGCGGATTTATTTTCTCTGCGGCCTTAGCGGATCGGTTAGGCATTGGTTTAACCTTGATTCGTAAGCCTGGCAAGCTGCCGCGCGATGTATTTTCAGCAAGCTATATGCTCGAATACGGTGGTGACATTTTAGAATTGCATAAAGATGCGTTAAAGGCGCGCGACAAGGTCATTATTATGGATGACATGTTAGCGACCGGGGGCACTATGGGTGCCGCTGTAGAACTGGTGCGAAAAACCCCAGCGACGATTTATGAAACTGCATTTGTGTGCGAGTTATTGTATCTCAATGGTCGTAAAGCCTTGGATAAGATTGGTGTTAACAGTTACGCCATTTGCGCTTTTGACGAATAATTGAGAAGCTGAGTGCATTGCGCAAGCAGACACGTTATAAATAAGCGTGTGGAGTAAATTTACTCAAAATACTACTCAAAACAATAATAATGGAGTCGCGATGAGTTATCAGGTGCTGGCCCGAAAATGGCGGCCGCGTAATTTTTCTGAGGTTGTCGGGCAACAACATGTGCTCGAAGCTCTGACGAATGCGCTTACGCACCAGCGTCTTCATCATGCTTACTTGCTTACGGGTACGCGCGGTGTCGGTAAAACCACCATTGCGCGCATCCTTTCCCGTTCACTGAACTGTGTCACTGGCATTACCGCAACGCCTTGCGGTGAATGTTCTGCCTGTGTGGATATCGATGCAGGTCGCTTTGTTGATTTAATGGAAATCGATGCGGCGTCGCGCACTAAGGTGGAAGATACTCGCGAGATTCTTGAAAACGTGCAATACCGGCCAACCGCTGGGCGTTATAAAGTGTATCTTATTGATGAAGTGCACATGCTCTCGCGACACAGTTTTAATGCCTTGCTGAAAACGCTCGAAGAGCCGCCTCCTCACGTTATTTTCCTGCTTGCGACAACCGATCCAGATAAGCTGCCAATCACGGTACTGTCGCGTTGTTTGCAGTTTCATTTGCGTGCGCTCACCCGTGATGAAATTAGTGGCCAGTTAGCACACATCTTAAAGGCAGAATCGATTCCTTTTGATGCCGCGGCGGTGCAGCTGCTAGCACGTTCTGCGCAAGGCTCGATGCGCGATGCGCTGAGCCTCACGGATCAAGCGATTGCTCAGGGCAACCAAGAGCTTCGGGAAGATCAGGTCGCCCAAATGCTGGGACGTATCGATCCACATAATATATTGCGGTTGTTGGCGGCCATTGTGGCAGGGCAGCAATCGGATGTATTGGCACAAGTGCGCTCGTTGGTTGATAAGCTAGCGGATATAAGTCACTTACTTCCCGAATTACAGAATACTCTACATCAATTGGCGTTAGCGCAAGCGCTGCCCGACGATTTGGATGTTGAGTTTGGGGCCCATCGTGAACATATTGCAAAGCTAAATCAGGTTGTGCCGGCATCGGTTTGGCACCTGTACTATCGGCTTGTGGTAGAGGGTCGTAAAGAACTCGCCTTTGCTCCAGATGCGTTAACTGGGGTAGAAATGACGATTTTGCGTTTACTTGCCTTCCGCCCTCAACTGGAACCTGAATCTATTCCGGTATTGGGCGCGCCTGACCTTCAGAGTAAATCGCAGCCCAGCGGCGAAAAAAAAAATGAGCCGGTAGCGGCGGTAGTTTCTCCTAGTCCTGTTGCGAAAAGCCCAGCAATTGAACATTCCACTGCAGAACCTGAGCACGCGGCGAAATCAAAAGATACGCAACTCACGCCTGATATACCTTCAGATTCTCCTGCGTCTGCGGAAAAACCTAAGCAACACGACGCTGTCCGCTACGATGAGCCGAGTGTTCCTGAGTGGCTAGATGAAGACGACGATGATTTAGCTGACTTATATGCGCAACAAGCGCAGCTAGAACAAGAGACTCAGACTGCACGTGTATCCTCATCGCCTAAGCGCGATGGAGAAGAGCCTTCAGCCGACAAAGAGCCTTCAGCGGACAAAGAGCCTTCAGCCAACAAAGAGCCCTCAACCAGCAAAGAATCCTCAGCGCAGGTTGATACCGTTGACTTAAACGCGCTGATGGCCACGCGTAATCGCTTGGCGCAATTACGCCGAGGTAAAGGCAAATCCGATGGCGCTGCCGAGGCGAAATCGGGCTTAGATATCGAAGCGCGCGAACCTACAGTGTCTATGTCTGAGCCTAAGCCTGAGTCGGCCTCACCGGCGCCAGTGACCGAACCGGAGCCAACGGAATCGAACAACCAAGCGCCGGCACCGAAAGAAACGGTGCACGATCAACAAACAGCGCCGACAGAGCCGGTTGCGGTGGAATCGGCAGCTGATCCCGAATGCCAAGTTACGCCTACGGCATTAGCGACACCCGTAGCGGAAACAGCGGATGGTTCCCCAACGCAAACGCTGCTAGCCGCTTCGGAAGAAGTGCGTTTTGCGCGTCAAGTAGATGCTTGGAGTGCCCAGATTGATCAGTTTAATGTGATTGGTCTAACGCGGCAGGTACTATTGCATTCACTCTGGAATGAGGCTGAGGCCGAACTTTTGGTGGATGAAGACCAACAAGCCCTGCTTGGTGAAGCGATGCATGATGCGCTTCAGCAGTTGTTGCGCGAGGCATTGGCCGGTCGAGCCTTGACCATTACGTTCGGCAAGCCTGAAAATACACCGTTTCATATTCAGCAGGCCATTGATCAAGCGCGCCAAAAAGCAGCGGAAGAGAAAGTAATTGCTCACTCTGAGGTACGGGCGTTGCTCGGTGCATTTTCCGCTGAGGTTAAATCGGTCACGCCAGAATAGAGGCGTTTGCTACCAATTTCATGGTAAGATGGACGTCTAATGTTGACGTTGTAAACGAAAGAGAGAAGAGAACATGTTCAAAGGTGGAATGGGTAACATGATGAAGCAAGCGCAGCAGATGCAAGAGCAAATGCAGCGTGCGCAACAGGAAATCGCTAGCATGGAAGTGACCGGTGAAGCCGGCGCCGGCATGGTGAAAGTAACCATGTATGGCAATCACAATGTGAAGCGTGTCACCATCGACCCAAGCTTATTTGGTGATGAAGACGATCGCGAAATGTTGGAAGACCTGATCGCGGCCGCCACCAATGATGCAGTGCGTCGCGTGGAAGAAACGACCAAAGAGAAAATGGGTAAAGTGGCTGGTGGTATGGGATTACCGCCAGGAATGAAGCTGCCGTTCTAATATCGAGTCGTCTGATTCATGAAGAAGTTTAGTCCAGCGATAAGTGCGTTGATTGACGCCCTACGGGTGCTCCCTGGTGTGGGGCAGAAAACTGCACAGCGCATGGCTTTTCAATTGCTGGACCGGCAACGGGAGGGTGCAGCTCACCTGGCGACAGCGCTGCACTCGGCCCTTGAACTAGTGGGCCGATGCACGACCTGCCGTACCTTAAGTGAAACTCCAGAATGTCCAATTTGTGCCGACCCAGCGCGTGCTGAAGCGGGCTTACTCTGTATTGTTGAATCTCCCGCCGACGTATTGGCAGTGGAGCAAACCGGGCAGTTCCAAGGTCAGTATTTTGTACTAATGGGCCGGCTTTCGCCTCTCGATGGTATTGGTCCAAAAGATATCGGTTTGGACCGTTTGGAAGCGCGCTTTCAGCAAGGCCAAGTGCGGGAAGCGATTCTGGCGACCAACCCAACCCTTGAAGGCGATACCACCGCGCACTTTATCGCAGATTTGGCGCGTCGTTACGGCATCCAAGCTTCGCGCATCGCTCATGGCGTGCCTGTTGGCGGCGAACTTGAATATGTGGATCATACCACCTTGGGTCACGCCTTCTCTGGTCGTAAAACCGTTCTTTAAGCATGTTTCCCCCCTAGATTTTTTAATGAGCCCTTCAATTTACGGTTGAATTTTTCTCGGGCTATCCCCATTACTCCTTTAGACAACATGATCAGGCGACACCGGCTTGGCAACGCGCCAACTCGTGTTTGCATGCTCTTGAATTACCTTGATACTGAATGGAGAACACGCACCATGGCTGAGAGTCAGCACGCTGAAAAGCACGGATTTCAGACAGAAGTAAAACAGCTTTTGCATCTGATGATTCATTCCTTGTATTCCAATAAAGAGATTTTTCTTCGGGAGCTGATTTCAAACGCGTCGGATGCTGCCGACAAATTGCGCTTTAAAGCACTGCAAAATAACGACCTGATGGAAGGGGACGGTGAGTTGCGCGTGCGGATTAGCGTGGATGCCGAGCAAAATACACTGACCGTGTCAGATAACGGTATTGGCATGACTAAAGATGAGGTGATGTCGAACCTAGGCACCATCGCTAAATCAGGTACAAAGGAATTCTTTAGCCAACTTTCCGGTGACCAAGCAAAAGACTCTCAGCTGATTGGTCAGTTCGGCGTGGGTTTCTATTCCGCGTTTATCGTCGCTGATCGGGTAACGGTGCGCACCCGTGCTGCCGGAGAGAAAGAGGCAGTTCAGTGGGAATCGTCGGGCGACGGTGAGTTCACCATTATGCCGGTGACAAAGCCCGAGCGCGGCACCGAAATCACCTTGCATTTACGTGAAGATGCGAAGGAATTCGCTGATGCGTGGCGCTTGCGTTCGATTGTTAAAACCTATTCGGACCACCTCAACATTCCGGTGCAGATGTGGAAAGACGCGGAAGAGGAGCGCGAAGGCCCCGACGGCGAGAAAATTGAAGCGGTACCGGGTCATTGGGAAACGGTCAATGCAGGGAAAGCACTGTGGCTACGTGAAAAAAGCGACATTAGCGACGACGAATATAAAGAGTTTTACAAAACCGTGGCCCATGATTTTGATGAGCCCTTGCTGTGGACGCATAGCAAAGTGGAAGGGAAGCACGAATATACGAGTTTGATGTATATCCCAAAACGTGCCCCTTGGGATTTGTGGAATCGAGAAAGCCAGAAGGGCATTAAGTTGTATGTGCAGCGTGTCTTCATTATGGATGACGCTGAGCAATTTATGCCGACCTACCTACGCTTTGTGCGCGGTTTAGTCGATTCCAATGATTTACCCTTGAATGTTTCACGGGAGATTCTGCAAGACAATAAAGTGACCCGCGCCATGCGCAGTGCAAGCACCAAAAAGGTGTTGCAAGCGCTCGCTCGCTTAGCCAAAAATGAGCCTGAAAAGTATCATGACTTTTGGGACAACTTCGGTAATGTGTTGAAGGAAGGTCCGGCGGAAGATCAGGGCAACATAGAACGCATTGCTGAGCTTCTGCGCTTTGCTTCTACCCATGATGATGTCGCCGAACAGCGGGTGTCACTAGATGACTACATTGAGCGCATGAAAGAAGGCCAAGAGGCGATTTACTATATTGTTGCCGATAGTCATGATGCCGCGAAGAACAACCCGGCGCTCGAAGTGTTTCGCAAGAAAGGCGTGGAAGTGCTATTGCTGTCGGATCGCATTGATGAATGGCTGATGAGCCATATTGACGAATACAAAGAGAAGAAGTTCCAATCGGTTACTCGCGGTGATCTCGATTTAGGTGAACTGGAAGACGAGGCTGACAAAGAAGCGCAAGAGAAGCTTGAGAAAGACTTTGATAGCACTCGGGAACGTTTTGCCAAAGCATTGGGTGATAAAGTGAAGAAAGTTCGCGTTACCCACCGCTTGACGGATTCACCGGCCTGTATCGTTACCGACGATCATGATATGTCGACGCAAATGGCAAAACTGATGGAAGCGGCTGGCCAGAAAGTACCGGAAACCAAGTACATTTTTGAGCTGAACCCTGAACATCCGCTGGTGCAACGTATTGCGAGTGAACAAGACGAAAGCCAGTTTGGCGAGTGGGCTGAAGTGTTGCTTGAACAAGCGACTTTAGCTGAGCGGGGAAGTTTGAAAGATCCGGCAAGTTTTATTCGCCGATTAAACAAACTTCTGCTGGCTGTTTAAAGGGAAGCAAAGCCAGCGAAACAGCGTCTCACAAAAGCTGCTCTTAACACAAGGTCGACGATGGTCGGCCTTGTTATTTGGGGCATTGAAAGGTAAAGTTGGGCGCATAATTTTTTGATACTTCCGATGATTAATATTTTAGGGGACTTACCATGCGGATCATCCTGCTGGGTGCGCCAGGCGCAGGGAAGGGCACGCAAGCCCAATTTCTGATGAAACGATTTAATATTCCGCAGATTTCCACTGGAGATATGCTTCGGGCGGCCATTAAAGCCGGCACTGAATTGGGCAAAAAAGCCAAGGAAGTGATGGATGCGGGGCAGTTAGTTTCCGACGATATTATGATTGGTTTGGTCCAAGAACGCGTTAGCGAAAGTGATTGTGAAAATGGCTTTTTGCTCGACGGATTTCCACGCACGATTCCCCAAGCAGATGCCATGCAAGAAGCGGGCATCGATGTCGATGTGGTGCTTGAGTTCGATGTACCCGATGACGTGATTGTGAAGCGCATGGCAGGACGTCGTGTGCATCCTGGATCAGGTCGGGTATACCATGTCGACCATAATCCGCCGAAAGTAGAAGGCAAAGACGACGTCACCGGCGACGACTTAGTGATTCGCGAAGACGATAAAGAAGCCACAGTGCGTAAACGTTTGGCGATTTATCACGAGCAAACCAAACCATTGGTTTCTTATTATCAAAGTCTGGCGGAGCAGGGCGTTGTGCAGTACCACAAGGTAGATGGCACCCGCTCTGTTGAAGAAGTTACTGCCGATTTGAAAAAGCGGCTGGGATAATCCACCCCTGTTGACCAAGAGGCTGCCATTGGGCAGCCTTTTTTATGGAATCTGTGACGGCGTGCGGTTATTTAGGTTAATTTCTCGTATACTTTGGAGCGCTTGTTAGTTCGGGGCGCAGCGGTAGAAACAACACCCCTAATCACAAAAAATAGAAACGAGGCTTTTATGTTGTTACCCATTACCAGTTTATTTGCAGGGCTATTAACCCTGTTATTGATTGTACTATCTGTGCGGATTATTCAGCTGCGCTGGCGCCATCGCGTGGGCATTGGCCTAGGTGAGAGCAAGGATTTAGAAGTTGCCGTGCGCATTCATGGCAATTTCGTCGAGTATGTTCCGCTTGCATTGATTTTGTTGGCGTTGATTGAATTTACCGGGGCCAATGCGATGCTGCTTTATGGTCTAGGCGGGTTGTTATTTGTGGCTCGAATTAATCATGCCATTGGTCTTACCCGCTCGATTGGCCCAACGATTTATCGCACCATTGGTGTGCTTGGAACCTTCGTGATGTTGTTGGTAAGTGCCGCTTACTTGATTGGCTACGTGTTAGGTTCGCAACTTTAAACAAGGAATGTGTGTTTCATGAATGATGTGAGAATTCTTGCGTTGCATAGCTCGCAAAGTCACAGTGGCCAATGGCGTAGCCTGCAAACTGCGCTTCACGCAGCTATGCCAGAGTTACGTTTAGAGGCCGTTGATTTGATTGGGTACGGGCAAGGGCCCGCACTGATGAAGTCGCCCCATGAGTTTCGATTTGATGATGAACTCAAGGCGCTTCATGTCGATGGCTCCTTGCACGGTGATGAGCCGTTAGTTTTGCTGGGTCATTCCTATGGTGGTGCCCTGGCGCTGCGGCTTGCCCGCGAGCTAGGCAAGCAGGTGCTTGGCATTATTTTGTATGAGCCGGTGGCTTTTCATGTACTACCCAAAGATGAGCCGGCGCGCGCGGAAATTGTTGCCATCGCCCAGAAAATGGATGAACTCAGTGATGTCGATGCGACCGAAGCCTTTGTCGATTACTGGAATCATCCGGGCTATTTTGCGCGCTTGCCTGGGCGAGTGAAAGAGATGATGGTGGCGCAGCAACGCAAGGTTCAAGCAGATTTTCATGCTCTTCTCGATGAGCCGGCAGGATTAGCTGATTATCAGAGTGTGAGTTGCCCTGTGCATTTATTGCATGGCAGCGAATCACCGTTATCGAGCCGAACTGTGGCCGCGTTGTTAGCCTCAGTGCTGCCCAATTGCCACTGCATTGAAATACCTGCAGGGCACATGGCGCCGTTAACCGAGCCAGGCTTGGTCAATCCGCATATAGTAAAAGCAATCGAACAGCTGCTCGCGCGTTAAGTTAGCGCGACGGAGAATGAACATGCGCCATTTGTGGCCAGAAACCAAAAAGCTTGCTCTGCTTACTGGGCCTATTTTGATTGCGCAACTCACGCAAATGCTGATGGGCGTGGTGGATACCCTGATGGCAGGGCGGGTGGGGCCAACTGATTTAGCCGCGGTAGCGGTCGGTAGTGCGATTTGGATCCCGTTAACGCTGTTGGTGTTTGGTATGGGCTTGGCGCTAGCGCCAGTGATTTCCCATTGTGATGGTGCTGGCGATCGCAGCGCGCTGGGGCGTCATGTTCAACAAAGTTTTTATACCTGCACGATTTCCGCGGTACTCACCGGTTTACTATTATTGCTCGCCCCTTATTTTTTGGTCGTCATGGATGTAGAGCCGGCGTTTCGGACCATGACCATGGATTATTTGCGCTACATTTTGTGGGGGCTGCCAGCCTTCGTTGTGTATGTGGTGCTGCGCAATTTTTGCGAGGGTTTGTCGCACACCATGCCGTCGCTGGTCATTGGCGTGATAGGCTTGCTGATTAATATTCCAGCCAACTATATCTTTATTTACGGCAAGTTCGGGATGCCGGCCTTCGGTGGTGCTGGGGCAGGCATTGCTTCGGCTATTGTATTGTGGGGAATGGCGGCGAGTTTATTGCTGTATGTGCTGTGCTCACAGCGCTATCGTAAACTCAATTTACTGCAAAAGTGGCATCTGCCGGACTGGGATGACATGTGGCACTTTGTGCGCTTAGGCTTTCCTATCTCGATGGCGCTATTTTTCGAAACTAGCTTGTTTGCGGCAGTGGCTATTCTGATTGCGCCGTTAGGCACCATCATGGTGTCGGGCCATCAAATCGCTTTAAACGTGTCCTCGGTGGTGTATATGGTGCCGTTGAGCTTAAGTATGGCAGTCACCTTGCGGGTTGGCTTCGCTCTGGGCGCTCAGAAGCCCGAGGATGCCATGAATGCGTATAAGATAGCCATGTTGATGGGTGTGACTTTTGCTGCCGTGAATGGCCTCGGGATGTGGCTTGGTGGGCAATGGCTGGCAAGTTTGTACACCGAGAACCGAGAAATCATCGAATTGGCAGGCACCTTGTTAGCCTTGGCCGCCATTTTTACGGTGTCTGACACCTTTCAAGCCATCTCAATTGGCGCATTGCGGGGGTATAAAGATACCCGCGCTTCGATGATCGTTACCTTAATCGCCTATTGGCCCTTTGGATTAACTGTAGGCGTCGTTCTGGGATTAACGGATTGGGTGGTGCCGCGCATGGGTGCCGCTGGCTTCTGGATCGGCTTTATATCAGGCCTCAGCGTGGCCGCCGTTCTCCTCACCATCCGCCTCTTCCGCGTCCACCGCCGCTGGCAAACAGTTCCACCCCAGGGGTAGAGCTATTTACGGCGGCTGCGCAGGGTGTTGACGACGTCGGTGAGGGAAAGATCGCGCGCTTGCAGCACGACCAATAAGTGATAAAGCAAATCGGCACTTTCATTGAGTAGGGCGTCGTCGTCTTGTGCCACTGCAGCGAGAGCCACTTCGACCCCTTCTTCTCCTACTTTTTGCGCACAGCGACGAATGCCATCGCTAAGTAGTTTTGCGGTATAGCTTGACCCTGCATCGCCAGCAGCTAATGCCGCTTTGCGCGCAGCAATGGTGCGTTCTAACTCAATCAATTCACTGGCGACAGGCTGCTCTTCCGGCGACCAGCAACACTCGTTGCCTAAGTGGCAGGTAGGACCTTGAGGGTGGGCAAGCGCCAAAATGGCATCGTTATCACAATCCGCGGTTAATGACACCAGTTTGAGGGTATGGCCGGAGCTTTCTCCTTTCGTCCACAGGCGCTGTTTACTGCGGCTGAAGAAGGTAACATTGCCGCTGCTCAAGGTTGATTGTAGTGCTTCTTCATTCATATAGCCTTGCATAAGTAAGCGACCACTTTCAAAGTCCTGCACCATGCATGGGAGTAACCCTTGCATTTTATCCCATGCCAGCTCATTGAGGTTGTCTGGGTTAATTTTCATAACATCGTCCTTTTGACTCTGTGTAAATCGTTCTTCAACACGCACTGCCGTCGAGTTCTGCCCCTGGGGTGGAACTTGGTGTCGCCGTTGAGTTCCACCCCAGGGGCGGAACTGTTAGGCGCGGATGGTGATACCGGCGTTGCGTAACTGGTGTTTGAGTTCATCCATGGGGATGATGCCTTTGTGAAATACGGAGGCGGCGAGGGCGCCGTCGACGTTGGCTTCACGAAAAACATCGATAAAGTGTTCTATCGCCCCGGCGCCGCCAGATGCAATTAAGGGGACGCTGCATTGCGCGCGAATTGCGGCAAGTTGCTTCACATCGTAGCCTTGCCGAACGCCATCCTGATTCATGCAATTGAGTACAATTTCACCGGCACCACGCGCAATCACTTCTTGCACCCAATCAGCGGTTTGCCATTGCGTTTTGAGCGTTCGGGTTTCATCGCCAGTAAATTGATACACCTCATATTCGCCAGATTCTGCGTTAAAGAAGCTATCTACCCCAATAACCACACATTGCTGTCCAAACTCATCAACCAATTCATTAATTAGCTCGGGGCGCCGCAGCGCCGGGGAGTTCACCGAAATTTTGTCGGCACCCATGGCCAGTATATCCCGTGCCTGTTCGACGCTTTGAATACCGCCGGCCACTGCAAACGGAATATTGATCACTTCCGCCACACGACTCACCCAGGACTTATCCACAACACGATTATCGGAGCTGGCGGTAATATCGTAAAATACCAGTTCATCGGCACCTTCCGCGGCATAGCGGGTGGCCAAGGGTACGATATCGCCAACCACTTCATGATTGCGAAATTGCACGCCTTTCACCACCTGACCGGCGCGCACATCAAGACACGGGATTATGCGTTTTGCCAGCATGCGAGTGCCTCCTCAAGGGTAAACTTCCCGGTTAGTAGGGCTTTCCCTAAAATCACACTATCGCAATTCACCGCGGCGAGTTGAACCAGATCATCGAGGCTAGCGACGCCACCCGAAGCTTGCCAAACAATGCTTGGATAAGCACTTTTGAGGTCGGCATAAAGTGCCACATTTGAGCCTTGCAAGGTGCCATCGCGGCTAATATCGGTGCAAAGTACATGACGCAGCCCACGTTCTATATACTGGTTGAGCAAATCATCAAGGGTAACGCTACTTTTCTCTTGCCAACCCTCTGTGGCTAGCCAACGTTGCCCGTTGTCATCGATAAAGATATCCAGCGCGAGTACAATCGCCTCTGGACCAAATTCGTCCAGCCAAGCCAACACCGTCTCAGGATCCTTCACGGCTTTAGAACCAATCACCGCACGTTTTACACCCGCGTCTAGCAGGCCGACTACATCATCGCGAGTACGAATGCCTCCGCCGGTTTGGATAGGCAAGCCGGTGGCTTCGGTTATGGCTTGTAGTAGCGGCAGTTGGCGCTTTTCAATATCTCGGGCGCCGTCTAAATCCACTAAATGCAAAAACTTGGCACCGGCATCGCGGTAGGCTGTGGCCACCGCAATGGGATCAGCATGATAGGTAGTTTGTTGGTTAAAATCACCTTGGTATAAACGCACCACTTCGCCACGAATGAGGTCTAAGGCAGGGATCAGCATGATAACTCCAAAAAATTCTTTAATACGCGGGCTCCATCGGAGCCTGAACGTTCAGGGTGAAACTGCACCCCCATAAAATTATCTCGGGCTATGGCCCCCGAGAACGCTTGCGTGTACTCGCATTTGGCAATGGTGAACTCTGAAACCGGGGCCGCGTAACTGTGCACGTAATAGAACCAAGGGTCCTGTAAACCGGCAAACAGAGGGTGATCGCCCACTTGCGTTTGATTCCACCCCATATGAGGTAACGGCTTATGCTTGGCTGTCGTCATCCGCTCGATACTGCCAGGAATAACACCTAAGCAATCAATTCGTCCGCTAGCAGATTCGTCGGAACTTTCGGTTAGCATTTGCATGCCCAAACACACCCCAAGCATTGGCTGGGTTAGCGAGCGCAACGTATCAACTAGGGCAAGCCCATGTAAAGAGCGCATTGCTGCGGCTGCCGTGCCGACACCGGGCAGCACTACGCGCTCAGCATTACGGATAATCTCTGGATCGGCGCTAATGATTGGGGTTACGCCTAAGCGGCGAAAGGCAAAATCGACTGAGGCCAAATTGGCAACCCGTGTGTTCACAATCACCAGACTCATGCCAACACTCCCTTACTCGATGGCATTTCGCTGCCTTGCTTACGAATGGCTTGGCGTAGGCCTCTACCAAATACTTTAAACAAGCTTTCAACCTGGTGATGAGCGTTGCCTTCGGTGGTACTTAAGTGCAGCGATATTTTCATGGTATCGCATAGGCTTCGGAAAAAGTGCGGTACCATCTGCGTACCCAATTGGCCCACGGTTTCCGCGCTAAAGTCGGCATCGAAAACCAGAAAGGGTCGTCCGGAAATATCCAATACGCACTCGGCGCGACATTCATCCATAGGGAGCACAAACCCAAACCGTCCGATTCCGCGTTTATCACCTAATGCTTTGTGCAGCGCTTCACCGAGAGCGAGCGCGGTATCTTCCACGGTGTGGTGATCATCAATGTGAAGGTCACCGGTTACCGACACTTGCAATGAAAAGCCGCCGTGGGTGGCGATTTGCTCCAGCATGTGGTCGAAAAAACCAAGTCCGGTGTGAATGGCGATAGGGCCGGGGGCGTCGAAGTTCACCGCAATGTTTATATCAGTTTCTTTCGTAGTACGGGTTACTTTGGCAGTGCGCGGAGCCGAGGTTAAGTGTGCGACGATCTGTTTCCAACCATTCGTTTCACGGCTATAGCGAATGCCTTTAATGCCCATGTTGGCGGCCAATTGCAAATCAGTATCACGATCACCAATGACAGCGGATTGGGTGAAATCGACTAATCCTTCCTGTAAATACCGCTGCACCAAGCCGAGCTTGGGCTTACGGCAGGTGCAGTTGTCGTCCTCAAAGTGAGGACAAATAAGCACCTCATCAAAGCGGATATCGTGGGCTGCAAATAACGCCATCATGGCGTCATGGGGGGCATCAAAGTCTGCTTGCGGAAAGCTGTCGGTTCCC
Source organism: Aliidiomarina indica (assembly GCF_015354615.1). Taxonomy (GTDB): domain Bacteria; phylum Pseudomonadota; class Gammaproteobacteria; order Enterobacterales; family Alteromonadaceae; genus Aliidiomarina; species Aliidiomarina indica. Next base: position 77,186 of record NZ_JACAVQ010000001.1, read on the forward strand.
AGACCGTCTTGGTTACTGACCATAACCAAGCGATAGCCCGCTGCCTGCAGATCTTGCAATGCATTGACGACATGGGGCTCATACACCAGCTTATCGAGGCGATCGAGTTGCTTATCAATAGGGGGTTCTTCTACCAGGGTGCCGTCCCGGTCGATAAATAAAATCTTTTGCTGTGCCATAAAATCCTCCGGGATTAAGCCGCTGGCGCGTAGTTTGCCAGCACCTCTAATAATCGTTCATTCTCTTCGGGGCTGCCTACAGTAATACGCACGCATTCGCTAAGCCCTAGTTGCGCCGATTGATTGCGCAGCAGAATACCTTCTGCCTGACAGTGCTGCATAAGCGCTGCGGCATTTTCCACCTGAATCAAAATGAAGTTGGTGACGCTCGGTACCATGGTACGCACCCAAGAAAACGTAGGAAGCACGGTCAGTAAGGCTTCTCGTTCCGCCACAATCTCAATGGTATTTTGTCGGGTTACCAAGCGTTCATCGAGTCTGAGCGCCTGACGGGCAATTTGCACACTCACATCGGGCAGTGGATAGGGAGCTAGCACAGGCAACAGCGCATCTACGATAGATTTATTGGCTAAGGTGAAGCCAACGCGAATTCCCGCAAGCCCGAAGGCTTTCGATAACGTGCGCATCACTACCACGTTTTCGTATTGGTCCAAATAGCGCGCCATAGTGGTCGAGGCTGGTTGATCGACAAACTCGATATAGGCTTCATCCACCACCACCAGCGCCTTACCTGCACACATGGCAATCACGGCTTCCATATCTTGCTGACGCAACTGATTACCTAGCGGGTTTGATGGGTTGCACAAAAACACGACTTTCACCGAATTTGCACTGTCGTTTAGCGCCGCTTCGATGCCTTTTAAATCAAGTTGCCAATTTTCTTTTTGTAGTGGCACTGTGATGGTTTCGTTATGGTTAATCGCCGCCGAAATGGCATACATCCCATAGGTAGGCGGACAAATTAGAATTTGGTCGCGGCCAGGCTCGCAAAAGGTGCGAATGAGTAGCTCTATACTTTCATCACTGCCCCGGTGGCTTACCACTTGCTCTGGGTTCACGCCAGCGTAATCCGCATAGGCTTTATTGAGTGCTTGATTTTGAAAGTCTGGATAACGATTAAGATCATCCGTAGCAACCTGATAGGCACGACCAAAGGGCGATTCATTGGCATTGAGCCAAATTGAACCGCCCGACATGCTGCGGCGCGCTGATGCATAGGGGGTAAAGCTGCGCAGGTGTGGACGCAGCATCGATTGAATCCAAGATAATTGATTCATGACTGTGACTCCTGTTGCGCGCGATCCCTGCTGAAACGCTCGCTATCTAAACGCAAGGATACGGCGCGCAAGTGCGCATCGAGAGATTCTTCTGCGGCCAGATCGATAATAGCACTACCGAGTGCCTCTAAACCTTGGGCGCTCACGGTTTGTACGGTGTAGCGGCGGTAAAAATCAAGCAATCCTAAGCTGCTGTAGTTACGCGCAAACCCGTAGGTAGGCAATACATGGTTGGTCCCTGTGGCATAGTCGCCCCCAGACTCGGGCGTGTAGTGCCCGACAAAGATAGATCCAGCGCGGGTGAGTTGATCAAGCCAAGTTTCAGGCGCCGAGAGTTGAATGCTTAAATGCTCAGGGGCATAAGATTCGCTAATGGCTACCGCTTCGGCAAGATCTTGGGTGCGAATTAAACTGCTGGCGGCCATGGCTTGGGCGGCGATATCCCGTCGTGGCAAAGCGTGTAATTGGCTTTCTAGTTCGACTTGGACGGCTTCTAGCAATGCCATCGAAGGGCTTAAGCAAATCACCTGTGAATCAGGCCCGTGTTCTGCTTGTGATAGTAAATCGGCAGCAACAAACGCCGGCTCTGCGGAATCATCTGCGATAACGAGCAGTTCCGAGGGACCTGCAGGTAAATCAATTGCCGGCCCACCAGCGCGCTGGCTGACTTGTTGCTTGGCTTCGGTAACATAACTATTACCAGGGCCAAATATTTTATCTACCGCTGGAATGGTTTCGGTACCCATCGCTAGGGCCGCAATTGCCTGTGCTCCGCCGCCAAGATATACCGCGGTGACACCACATTGCACGGCAGCGTAACAAATCGCTGGTGTTAATTCGCCGGCACTATTAGGTGGGCTAATTAAGACACGGGTAGGGCAGTTGGCGATTTGCGCCGGCACCCCCAACATAAGTACGGTGCTGGGTAAGCTGGCGCTCCCTCCGGGAATATAAAGACCTACCGAACCCATGGCTGCAAAGCGCTGTTCGCATTGCACGCCCGGCATGGTCTCTACCTTTACGGCGGTGGGTTGTTGCGCCTCGTGGAAACAGCGAATGTTGTTGTAGGCGGTATCAATGGCGGCCTTCACGTTGCTCGGGGTTTGTTCTGCAAGGGCACGCACCCGACGCATGGGCAATTCCGTTTGGGTGAGGCGAACCTTGTCAAAACGGGCAGTTAGTTCCAGCAGCGCCGCATCGCCACGGGTGCTGACATCGGCGATAATGGTCGCTACTTGCTCTCGAAGCGCGGCGCTGACCTCTTGCACCGGCCGCCGCAAACATTGTGTGCGCTGCGCCGAGTCCATTGTTTGCCAATTCAGAATTTGTTGCATGGCTTACCCCATCATTTTTTCAATCGGCATCACTAGAATTGAGCTACAGCCCAAGGCTTTCAGTTGTTCCATGGTTTCCCAGAACAAGTTCTCGGTACTGACCACGTGAACCGCAACTTGGCTGTCGCTGTGACTCAATGGCAGCACGGTGGGGCGTTCTGCGCCAGGTAAAATCGCCTCGACTTCTTCAAGCCGGTCTTTCGGTGCGTGCAGCATGATGTATTTGCTTTCTTTCGCAAGTTGCACGCCATCTAGACGCGTAAGCAGTTTCTCCACGAGGGCTTGTTTTGATGCACTTAAGGCCTCTGAGCGTTGGATGATTTGCACTTGCGAGCGGAAGATGACCTCCTGTTCAACCAGGCCATTGGCCTCCAAGGTTGCGCCGGTTGATACTAAATCACAGATGGCATCGGCCAGACCTGCCCGCGGGGCCACTTCTACGGAACCGGTGAGCATCACGGTGCGCGCATTAACGCCTTGTTGCTTTAAGTAGCTTTCAAGCAAGCGTGGGTAAGTGGTGGCAATTTTCTTTCCGTTAAGATCCTGTAGCCCTTGATAGTTCTCTTCTTTCGGAACCGCCACACTCAATCGGCAGAAGCCAAAATCGAGACGGCGTAATGGTGTAAAGCCGTTAGCTTGTTGTTTAATGGCGCGTTCGAGACGCTCTTCTTCCAACACATTCTCGCCCACTAAACCTAAATCAACGACCCCATCCATCACTAAGCCAGGAATGTCGTCATCGCGCACGCGCAATAAGTCGACCGGATGACTCGTGCTGTGGGCCATGAGCCGGGCCTCGTGCAGGTTAAATTTCACCCCGCAGGCTTCGAGCAATTTCATTGATTCTTTGCTCAGGCGCCCTGATTTTTGTACCGCGATGGTTAAACGTTCGTTGCTCATGGTGTATGTCCTGTATTGGTCTTACAAATTCATTAAAAAAGCCCCGGTAAGGTACGCTTCCGGGGCTTTTTTCGATTGATTCTGGAAGGTACCGGATAGGAACGGTCCTTCCTCACTGTGGAAAGGCCGCTCAGTGGGGATGGTGATGATGATGCAATACAACGCCTGAACGCGGTGATGCGTTCACTATGCCTTGATTGAAGTTGTATAGATAATTCATCATCTACGCCTTGATTTTCTGTCTTTCCTGAAAAAGTTGTATGAATTCTATCAGCCAAGTATAAAAAAGCAAGCACTCTTTTGTGTAACCTTACCGGCGCCTTTTAGATGCGTCGCGGTAAGGTGAGGGTAAAGGTGGTGCCTTGCTCTGGAACGCTGCGCACGGAGATGTCGCCTTTTAGCTTCTGGCGCACCAAGTTGTACACAATCGGCATCCCTAATCCCGTTCCGCCTTCATTACGCTTGGTTGTAAAGAAGGGATCGAAAATACGGTTAAGAATTTCCGGTGGCATCCCTTTACCATTATCACTAAACATCAGTTTTACCTGATTACCGGCAACGGATTCAGCCGTTAGCTGTAACTGACCGCTAGGTTCATCGAAGGCATGGCGTATGGCATTGGTCACCAAATTGGTAATAATTTGTGCCATGGCGCCAGGAATCGTCACCATCCTTAATTCATCGGGAATATCGATTTCATATTGAATTCCGGCACGACGCAATTCAATTGAGAGCGTCGACATCACCTCTTCAAGATACACTTTCAGATCGATTTCCCGTTGCTCCGCGACCATTTGGTCAACGGCAATTTGCTTGAAGTTGGTAATCAGGGCACCCACGCGGGTGAGATTTTTCTGGGTGAGAGATAACGATTCCGTCGCCCGGCCAATGAAGCTTTGCAGATTGTCGCGGGTGAGATTTCCTTGCTCTAGCTGTTCATTCAACAGGGTAAGGCGATCATGCACCATGGATGTCCCGGTAATGGCGACACCCAGCGGCGTGTTTACTTCGTGGGCGACGCCGGCAACCAGGTTACCCAAGGCGGCCATCTTCTCTGATTCGATCAATTTATCTTGCGCTTCATGCAAATCAACGAGAGTTAAACGCAATTGATTCGCCTGCTTGCGACTCTTCATAAAGAGGATAACGGTGGTGAGTAAAAACAGCAGTACAAATAGGAACACCACGCCGATAGCCCACAAGTAGAGACGTTGGCGGTCGATGGTACGCTCTCGAGACTCCAGTAACGCCAGTTGTTCGGCCAATGCCGTGCGCTGATCACGAAGTTGCTGCTGTTGCGCCGCTAACACGGTACGGTTAGTGGCGATACGCTCGGCTAAGTCGTCACTTTCAACTTGCTTTTGCCGTAATTGAAACTCTTTTTGCCGTAATTGCTGTTGTTGTTCTTCCAGCGCTTGTTCACTGTCGCTTAAGGCCCGTTGAATTTCCTGTAGCTGGGTTTCTCGTTCAAACAGGATTTCTCGCTGCTCATCAAGCTCTTCAAGAAGCTCTTGAAGAACCGACTGTTGGCTTTCCATCACTTGCTGTTTGTCTTCTAAGGTGCCTTGCTGCGCCCGCAAAACCGAGTCGCGTTCGCGAACGGTTTGCTCCAGCACGTCGATGCGATTATGCAATTGCGCATTTTGCTGGGTTAATTGTTCAATCTCTGCCCGTAATTGGCGGCGCTCGGATATCATGTCGCGCAAGGCCCCTTGCGCGCGGCGAAGATTTACCGCCGCCTCGAGCTCACTGCCGCGCAGCATCAACAAATCACCGGATGCACGCAACCCAGTATCGTTGATGCGATCCATGTTGACTTGAAATGCCAAGCGGTTCTGAGTGGTGGGTATAATGTTTACCATCATATCTTCACGCACTTGAGAATGCTCGGAGATGACGAGTAAGGGCCGAATTCGGGCCGTATTGAATACCGCATTTAACTGATTGCTGGCGCTTGGGCCCACATACACTAAATCGACGCCGGTTAATTGGGAGGCACGATTTATCGAGCGAACATTTAAGGTCATGCCGCGCACTGGGGAGAGTGGCGCGTTGATCATTTCTTCATACACGCTGGGATAGCCAAGAATACCAATGGTTAACTCAGACCGGTTTTCTTCATCGGGCCAAGTGACGTAATTCACAACACTGGTGAGGTAGGCTGCGCGCAGCTCTTCCGCTGAGAAGCTATCGCGGCTTTGCGCATAGCTCACTGGGGTAAACAGCACGCTCAGCAACAGTGCGCTGAGCACGATAAATTGCACCCTAAAAGGTAATTTAAGCATGTACCCACACCTCATAACATTCGGTTTCCCACACGACTTATGAAATAATAACCGACAGCATATCGCAAAGGACGAATGGATGTCAGAGGTTCGCGCAGTTTTTGCACCGGAAGGTGCCCTGAGTCAGTCACTTCCCGGCTTTCAGCCGCGGCCAGCGCAACAGGCTATGGCCGCCGCAATTGCGGCTTTAGATAAAGCTGGCGCGCAGCTCGTGGTGGAAGCGGAAACGGGCACTGGCAAAACATTCGCCTATTTGGCACCGGCGTTACTGAAAGGCGGCAAAGTGATTTTGTCGACCGGTACGCGCAATTTGCAAGAACAGCTATTTCATCGTGATCTGCCGCGTTTGCGTGAAGCGCTTGCTCCGAGGGCAGTGGCGGCCTTACTAAAAGGACGCTCCAATTATTTGTGCATTCAGCGTTTAGAGCAAAATATTCGCCATCCGGTGGATGCCGATGAATTAATACTCGATCAACTCCAAACGGTGCGCGACTGGGCCAATCGCAGTAAAAGCGGTGACTTGAGCGAACTGACCACTCTTCCCGAAGATGCACCAGTGTTGCCCCGTGTAACCAGCACCATTGATAATTGCTTGGGCCGTGAATGCCCCCATTATGAAGACTGCTATCTGGTAAAAGCACGCAAGGAAGCGTTAGAAGCCGATATCGTTGTGGTTAACCACCATTTATTTTGCGCAGACTTGGTGTTGAAAGATACCGGGTTTGGTGAGCTGATCCCGGCCGCGGACTTAATTGTATTTGATGAAGCACATCAATTACCGGATATCGCCAGCCAGTATTTCAGTGATACCGTCTCGACACGGCAAATCGTGGAATGGTGTCGCGATATTCAGCTTCTGTATAAAACCGTGGTGCGCGATGCGCGAAGCCTGTCACAGATTGCGGATCAGCTCGAGCGCGCCGCCCGTGATTTAAGGCTGTGTTTCCCGATTGATCCGGAGCGTGGGAACTGGCGTGACGCCCTGCAAAAAGACGATTTAAGCCAATCGAGCACACGCTTGGGGGAACTGATTAGTCGAGCGCGGGCCATTTGCAAACAATTGCTCGGGCGCGATAAAGATTTAGATAATTGCTATGAGCGCTTAGAGCTTATTCACAAGCGCTGGGAATTGCTGCAAGCCACCCAAATAACCGGTTATAGCTATTGGTTTGAGAGCACGCCGCGCCATGTCAGTATGCACCGCACGCCATTATCGGTGGCGGAGCCTTTCGGCAAGCAACTGGCAGAACAAGATGCCCGTTGGGTATTTACGTCGGCCACACTCACCGTGAATGGCTCGTTTGATTATTTTTGTGAGCGTCTGGGTGTGTCGAATGAAAACACCATGATTCTGGATAGTCCGTTTGACTTTCAGCAACAGGCCATGCTGTGTTTGCCGCGCTATTTACCCGAACCTCACGAACGCGCAATGCCCCAAGCACTGGCTGATATTGTCAGGCAGGTGGTTGCTCACAATAGCGGGGGTACCTTTGTACTGTTTACCAGCCACCGTATGCTGCAATTAGTGGCTGGGCTGGTTCAAGATACGCTCTCACGACCCGTATTAATTCAGGGGCAAACCAGCAAACGGGAGCTGCTCAATCAATTTGTTGAGGCGGGCAATGGCGTACTTTTGGGTACCAGCTCGTTCTGGGAAGGCGTAGATGTGCGCGGAGACGCGTTGCGCTGTGTTATGATCGACAAACTCCCCTTTAGCTCGCCTGATGAGCCTCTGCTGCAAGCGCGAGTGGAAGATGCGAAATTGCGCGGACTCGATCCTTTTGCCAGTATTCAAATTCCGCAAGCAGTGATTACCATGAAACAGGGCGCGGGACGATTAGTACGCGATGTTACCGACCGCGGCGTACTGATTATCTGTGACAATCGTTTGGTAACGCGCCAGTACGGGGCGACCTTTCTTGCCAGCTTGCCACCGATGGCGCGAACTCGTTCGCTACAGCAAGCATTAGATTTTTTGCAGAAGGCGCCACCGCCACAAAGTAATGACCCGGCAGGGGATGAAGAATTGAAAGCGGTGTCGACGTCGACACCTGACATCTAAATGCGATAACGATACGTTCGTACTCAGTAGGTAAGGATTCAATGAACAACAAAGCAGGCAAACCCACGCTGTTAGCAATTGATAGCGCCACAGAATTTTGTTCTGTGGCGATTCAACAGGGCGATCAGGTATTTGTGCGGGGGCAAGAAGCGCCCCGGCAACATGCAAATCTGCTGCTGCCTTATGTGCAAGATGTACTGACAGAAGCGGGAATGACGCTTGCAGATCTCGACGCTATTGCTGTTGGCAGTGGTCCTGGTAGCTTTACTGGGGTTCGTATTGCCGCCGGTGTTGCCCAAGGCTTGGCGTTTAGCCAAAATATTCCTCTGATTGGGGTGTCTAGCCTACAGGCAATGGCACAACAGGCGTATCGTAAGCACGCTGTTCATCATGTTGCTGCGGCCATTGATGCGCGGATGGGAGAAGTGTACTGGGGAACCTGTTCCCTGCAGCATGGTCTGATGGTTATGGACGATCCCGCGCGAGTATGTCCACCTTCACAGGTGAGTGTACCCTCGAATCAAGCGGTGGATACACAGTGGCATGGCGTAGGAACAGGGTTTGAAACCTATGCGAATGAATTGCCGGAAGCACTGCGGGCTTCATCAGAGCTTGCTCATATTCCACATTTGGCGGATGTGCGCTTCCCGCACGCTGAAGATATGCTAGTTTTAGCGCAGGCGGCGTGGCAAGCTGGAAAGGCCGTTCGCCCTGAACAATTTGATGTGGAGTATGTGCGCAATGAAGTCACGTGGCAGAAATTGCCCGGGCGCGAATAGGCGCACTTAAGTTGTAGAGGTAACCTCAAATGAAAGCCATGACCGTAATGAAAGCGATAATTGTCTCAGCGACAGCACTGCTGTTGCTCAGCGGCTGTGCGTCCCGTTTACCTGAACCGATTCGTGGTGATATCCCCGAAACCACGACCTACCGGGCGGTAGTGGAGCAGAGCGAACAAGCGATAGGGACGTCCCTGCGTTGGGGTGGTGTTATTGCGGCGGTTCATAATCGTAAAGACCACTCTGAAATTGAGGTGGTTTACTTTACGCTTCGCGGCACTGGCCGACCTTGGGTAAGCAATGAAACCCCAGGACGCTTTCGCTTTATTGTGGATGGGTTTGCAGATCCAGAAATTTACCGTGTTGGTCGTGAAGTGACCGTGTTAGGTGAACTCTCAGGCTTTCAAACAGACCTCATCGGCGAGTATGAATTTAGCTTTCCGATTGTAAGTTCGCGGGGCGTGCAACTATGGCGCGAAGATCCGCAGCGCATTGAGGTATGGCATCGCGATCCGTTCTCGCCTTGGTATCGCCATTATTTGTATGGCACCGGTCCGTATCGCTATCACCCCTATTATTTCCCTTATGGAACACGTCCGATTCAGCGTGCTCCGGAACCATCGAGTCCTCCTGAGCAGCGACGTCCACGGGTAGAATCCGAGAGCCCGCGATCTCGAACAGACATACGTCAGCAACAGTGATCGCGACTCGCTATCCGCTCGACGCTCAGCGTTCATTTCATCTCGCCGGTGTAGCTACCGGCGACTTTGTTTCTCCTTCTATTCTGGCGCTGCATGGCTGGCTCGATAACGCGGCCAGCTTTCAACCGTTGTTTGCTTTGTGGAACGATGAGAAAGCCGTTGCGGTCGACTTTGCCGGCCATGGGTTATCGGATCATCGTGCTGCTGGGGCCTGGTATTACTTTACCGAATATGTGGCCGACATCGTGCAGTTGCTAGAGACGCAAGATTGGCATTCAATTCATTTGTTAGGCCACAGTATGGGTGGTTTTGTCGCACAAGTTGTTGCTGCATTATGCCCTGAGCGCATTTCTCGACTAACATTGATTGAAGCATTTGGACTCTGGATTAGTCCGAGCGGCCAGTTTGTCGAACATCTGAAAAAAGCATTGATTGACCGCAGAAATCTTGTGGCGAAACGTCCTCCTGTGTATTCCGATAAGGAACGTTTGGTGCGCCTGCGAGCGGAGAAAAGCAATCTGAATACAGATTTAGCGCGTTTAATTGTAGAGCGAAATCTTGTTTCGGTGGAGCAGGGATATACGTGGACGGTTGATCCCCGTGTTCGCTTGGCATCACCATTTCGCTTTACAGCAGAGCAAGCGGTCGATATGTTGAAACACATTGAATGTCCGGTGGATTTGATTCTTGGTGACCAAGGCACACCGGATATCGTGCGCGGATTGAAGATTTGGGAAGCGTACCTTCCACAACTTCAGGTTCACCGACTGCAAGGCGGGCATCACGTTCATATGGAACAGCCGCAGCAGGTAGCACAAATTGTGAGCGGCATCACTGAAAAGTCGTGATCACTACTAGGATCAACTGGTCCGATATGAGAATATGACGTGTTTTCTTCTCGAATAAAAGTAAAAAAATATTAGGAGCAATCAAGGTGGAAAAGATTTGGCTAAAGCGCTATCCAAATGGCGTACCCACAGAAATTGACCCGGATCATTATCCTTCGTTGGTGGAGATCTTTGAAGAGAGCGTAAAGAAATACGCGGATCAGGTGGCTTTCCAGAACATGGATAAAGACATCACCTACAAAGAATTAGACCAACTCACGGAACAGTTCGCTGCCTACCTGCAAAGCTTGGGATTGAAAAAAGGCGATCCCGTGGCCGTAATGATGCCCAACCTATTGCAGTACCCAGTGGCCTTGTTTGGAATTCTCCGTGCGGGCATGGTTGTGGTAAATGTGAATCCGCTGTACACCGCGCGTGAGTTGAAACACCAGCTGACCGACTCGGGTACCAAAGTTATTGTGATTCTGAAAAACTTTGCCCACACCCTCGAGAAAATCATTAAAGATGTGAAGCTCGATAAAGTGGTGCTGACGGGTATCGGCGATATGATGCCGGTGCCGAAGCGCTGGATTGTGAATGGCGTCGTCAAGTACGTGAAGAAAATGGTACCCGCCTACAGCCTAAGCAATACCGTTGAATTTAACGATACCTTAAGTATGGGTGCGAAATCGACGTACAAGCGTCCTGAGAATATGACGGGCGACGACTTGGCGTTTTTGCAGTATACCGGCGGAACCACAGGCGTTTCCAAAGGTGCAATGCTCACGCACCGTAATATGGTGGCGAACCTTGATCAAATTTCGGCTTTCATTTTGCCGCGCTTAAGCGACGGGCAAGAAGTCGTGATTACGGCACTTCCGCTTTATCATATCTTCGCTCTGACCGCGAACTGCTTAGCGTTCCTGAAATTTGGTGGTAAGAACATTCTGATTACCAATCCTCGTGATATGCCGGCGTTTGTGAAAGAACTCGGTAAGCATAAGTTCACCATGATCTCTGGTGTGAATACCTTGTTTAATGGTTTGTTGAATACCCCCGGCTTTAAAGATCTTGATTTCAGCGAACTTAAAATTGCACTTGGCGGCGGTATGGCCGTGCAACGTGCGGTTGCTGAAAATTGGGAGAAAGTGACAGGTTCGGCATTGCTGGAAGGTTACGGCCTTACAGAATGTTCACCGGTGGTGACTGCAAATCCATTTGATATCGAGCACTATACCGGTTCCATTGGTATTCCGCTGCCGTCGACCGATGTGAAAGTTGTCGATGAAGAGGGTAACGAAGTGCCCATGGGTGAACCTGGCGAAATTATGGTCAAAGGCCCGCAAGTGATGGCCGGATACCTAGGTCGTCCGGAAGCGACTGCGGAAGCGATTAAAGACGGTTGGTTTGCAACCGGCGATATGGGTACTGTGGACGAAGATGGCTTCTTCAAAATTGTTGACCGTAAGAAAGACATGATTCTCGTGTCTGGATTTAACGTCTACCCGAATGAAATTGAAGACGTTGTAGCGAGCCATCCGAAAGTGCTGGAAGTGGCTGCGGTAGGCGTTGCGCACGAAGCGTCTGGCGAAGTTGTGAAAATTGTAGTGGTGAAGAAAGACAGCTCACTCAGTGAAAAAGAAATCATTGATTACTGTCGCGAAAATCTAACTGCATACAAGGTACCTAAATTGGTTGAGTTCCGTGATGAACTGCCAAAAACCAATGTCGGTAAAATTCTTCGTCGCGAGCTGCGTGACGAATGACGGAATCGATAACGTACCGTGTAATTAACGCCACCGGGGAACTGGTGGCGTTTTGCGATCAGGCAAAACAACATGGCTGGTTAGTGGTGGACACTGAGTTTGTTCGCACCCGGACTTTATACGCAGAGCTTGGATTGTTGCAGGCCAAGGCCGGTGACCAACTCATTTTGGTTGATCCACTACTGGATATCGATTTGACCCCTTTGTGGTCGTTGTTACGCGATCCAACGATGGTTACCGTGGTTCACGCGGCGGGAGAAGACTTAGAGATCTTCCATCGTGCGCAGGGCGCGCCGGCGAATCTATTTGATACGCAAATTGCCCATGGTTTTTTGACCGATGGCAAACAAATTGGCTATGCGGGTTTGGTTGAGCTTATGCTCAATATTGAGCTTGATAAAAGCCAATCTCGCACCGATTGGTTGCAGCGTCCGCTGACGCAACAACAACTCGATTATGCTGCTGCCGACGTGGAATATTTATCAGAAATGTATCCGCGGATACGCGCCAAGGCAATTGAGTCGGGCAAGGATGCACTTGTCGTTGCCGAGTGTGCGGAACAGGTCGCGAAGCGCGGACGTGAAGTAAACGCGGAGTTTGCCTGGCGCGATGTAGGAGGGGTATCGGTTCTCAATGGCCAACAACGCGCTATTCTTCGCGAACTAACCAAATGGCGTTTGCACATCGCTCGGGAGCGCAACATTGCGTTGCCATTCATTGCGAAAGACAACGCCCTCATCGAAATCGCGCGAAGCGAAGCTCAAAACCGTTATCAGCTATCGCAAATTGAGGAGCTGCACCCCATTTCGCTGCGCCGTTACAGCAAAGAATTGTTAGCCTGTGTCGAACAAGGATTGGCGGTGCCTGAGTCAGAGCACCCAGAAGCGATTCCACGTTTTGATCAAGATGGTGCCTATAAGCGCTTTTTTAAAGCGGCGAAAGCCTTGTTGAAAGATATTGCGGAAGCCAATGACATACCCGCTAGCATGCTCGGATCGCGCAAACAGATTAATGAGGTTTACCTGTGGGAACATTTCACACCGGCCGCAACCCGGGAGCAGATTGACGCACCGGATTTATACAGCGGTTGGCGCGGTAGGCTGTTAAAAGAGCCATTGCAAACATTGTTTTAATTGGCTTTATTTCGTTATTTTAGAATAGCCCGGAGTTGTTATATGTTGTGTCGCATCCTGCGTTCACCACGCAAAGCGGATACCTACTTATTTATACCGGCCGACGCATTGGTGTCGGAGTTACCGGATACACTGCAAACCTTATTTACCCCTGAGCACGAAGTAACACGTCTCTTGGTGACCCCAGAGCGCAAGTTTGCCCGTTTAGACGGTGTAAAGCTGCTGGAACACCTGAGCACAGAGGGGTACTATCTACAGATACCACCTCCGCCAGTGAATATGTTGGCAACATTAAACGATTGATTTATCGATCCCGTCAGAGAGGAGTGTTCCTGATGCGTAAAGTATGGTTTGCTCGTGTGCGTCGGCTTATTTCCCTGCCTGTTATAGGGGCAGTGGCATTAGCATCTTCAGCTAGCTTTGTGATTCCAGCGGCACATGCGGTGGATCCGGACGGATTTCCGGCTTATGTCGAAACATTGAAACAAGCGGCCAGGGAGCACGGTATATCGGAAAACGCGATTGAACGTGCGTTTACCGATCCGCAATTTTATGCGCGCGCCGTGAGCGCTGATCGCAACCAACCTGAGTTTACGATCACACTGGATACCTATTTGCCCCGAGCAGTGCCAGATTGGAAAGTGCAGCAAGGCATCCGCAAATACCAAGAACATCGAGAGCTGCTTGAAGAGATTGGCGAGAAATTTGGTGTGCAGCCGCGTTTTATCGTCGCTTTGTGGGGAATTGAAACCAACTATGGTGGCTATACGGGCAACTTTAGGGTTGTTTCTGCATTAGCGACCTTAGCGTACGAAGGCCGTCGCGAAGAATTCTTTAAACGTCAATTGATGCAAGCGCTGGAAATTATTGATGCAGGCCACATTGAACCGGAGCAAATGCGCGGCTCTTGGGCCGGTGCAATGGGACAAACCCAATTTATGCCTAGCTCGTTCTTAAGCTACGCGATTGATTACGATGGCGATGGCAAAATTGATATTTGGAACAGCTATCCAGATGTGTTCGCGTCGGCGGCCAATTATTTATCACAGGTTGGTTGGGACGACAGCAAGACCTGGGGACGTCAGGTGCGTTTACCGGCGGATTTTGATACCAGCGTGGCAGGTCTTACGACCAAAAAATCGCTTTCAGAGTGGCAAGAGTTAGGGGTTCGTCGTTACGATGGCAGTGACCTCCCAACCCGCGATATTAATGCGTCTTTGATTATTCCCGACGACAAAACCGGTCGTATCTATCTGGCCTATCACAATTGGGACGTATTGATGCGTTGGAACCGCTCAAATTATTTTGTGGTGGCGGTAGGGCATCTTGCTGACCGCATTCAAATGGGACGGTAGTTTGTGAGTCGTTCTCTTGTGTATATAAACGGTGCGCTGGCGCCGTTTTCTTTGGGTACTTTTTACTGTGTGGGTCGCAATTACGCCGCCCACGCCGCCGAGTTAGGGAACGCAGTTCCCGAAGCCCCATTACTGTTTAGTAAGCCAGCCTCCTCGCTTCAGCAGCTGCTACAAGGTGAACTTAATAGCATCGAGATTCCGAGCGATCAGGGCGAATGCCATCATGAGCTTGAGATTGCCTTGCTGATAGGTAAGCCAGTGAATCAAGCGCTGTTGGCGCACCTTGGCGACAACAACGATGCGCCCTTACTGGCGACCATTAGTGGTGTCGGGTTGGCGCTGGATTTAACCTTGCGTGATGTACAAACGGCGCTGAAGCAATCGGGCCAGCCTTGGGAGCGGGCCAAGGCCTTTCGCGGTAGCTGCCCACTTACGGATTTTGTACCCGTGGCACAATCAGGACCGATGACGGACCTGCGTTTGCGTCTACTGCGCAATGGTCATGTGCAGCAAGAGGGTGAGGCGAAGCAGATGATTTTCTCTATTGCCCAGCTCATCCGTGAGATGGGTCAGGTGTTCTCCCTTGAGCCTGGTGATGTGGTGCTTACTGGCACACCGGCAGGCGTGGGACCATTGCAGGCAGGAGATGAGCTTACCCTTGAGCTTGTGACAGGCAGCAAACAATGTGTGCAATGGCAGGTTGTTGTGGCGGCGAAGCCATGAATAATAAGTCACAGCCATTTTGGGAGCATAAGAGCCTCGCTCAGATGACTCGCGAGGAATGGGAGTCGCTGTGCGATGGTTGTGGTAAATGTTGTTTACACAAATTAATTGACGCTGACGAGGGCGATCCGCAGCGCCCTATGAGCGCCGATGAAGTGGCGCATTTTACCCATGTGACATGCCAACTTCTTGACCATTCCAGTGGGCGGTGTAGTGACTATCCCGATCGGCTGAAAACAGTGCCGGACTGTGTTGTACTGACGCCGGATAACCTTGAATCAATCCACTTTATGCCGCCATCCTGCGCTTATCGACGCCTGTACGAAGGACATGATTTACCCAGTTGGCACCCATTACGACATCAAGGTAGCCAAGAGGCTATGCGTAAGGCTGGAATGTCGATTGTGGGCCACAGGCTCGTGCATGACACGGAATGTGACCCTGAAGACGGTGAGATTGTGCGCTGGCCGCTAAAATACCAGCCCTAATGAAAACCGTGCCGCTATAATCGCTGCAGCCGCACCAACCGCGTGGCGAGAACAAACAGGGCAATTATAAAATATACGGCAAAAATAATGCGCAGCCAGCCCGGCATGCTCAAACCTAGAAACGACCAATCGATATCTGTGCATAGCCCGCCCGCGCCGAACAAATTCGGGAACCACTCATGCAATGGTGCCCACTGCGGGAAATCGGGAAACGGACTACAACTGGTGAATAGCGGATTTGCTTTGGTTTGCAGGTAGATATGATGATGCGCGGAATAAAACCCGGCGCCGGCGCTTGCGAGCCAACCTAGCATAGCCACAAGCCGCACGGTCAAATAGTGTGGTGCCAACACGCCAATCCAGCCGAACAGGGCAATGGCAATCATGGCGGTGCGTTGATAGATACACTGCACGCAGGGAACGAGCCCCTGAACATGCTGAAACCAGAGGGCAATAAGAACCAAAATGGTGGCTGAGGTTGCCAATATTAACCAAGGGCCACGTTGTTGCGGCCAGTGGGCAACGGAATGAAGATTTATTAAACTCACAATGGTCTCTATATTTAATTACTGTGCTCTAAGTGTAGGAAGTAAGTATGATAAAACTTGTCCGACCATTAGCAGCACGTTACAATCGTTTTCTGTCTGCATCTTAACGCATCTGCTCTACGATGCTACTGCCATATCGGTCTTTGACTCGAGCGGGCAGACATAGCAAGGTAATGACGTTGCTAGTACTTAGCGCATCATAAGCGGAAATAACTCGTATTGGAATACGCTAGCGTGACTCCATTAGATGGAAAAAAGGCATTTATGTTTATCAAAGCGAAGAGCCCTGCGGGGTTTGCGGAAGAGTTTATTGTAAAATCAATTTGGAAAGGCGATTTTGCACCAGGTTCTATTCTCCCCGCCGAGCGTGAGTTATCCGAACTAATCGGGGTAACTCGAACAACGTTGCGGGAAGTTCTGCAACGGTTGGCACGTGACGGTTGGTTGACGATTCAACATGGTAAACCCACCCGCGTGAATAACTTCTGGGAAACATCGGGCTTAAATATTCTTGAAACGCTGGCGCGGTTAGATGAAGAAGGGATGCCCGATCTGGTCGACCATCTGTTATCGGCGCGTACCAATATTAGCGCCATATATATCCGCCAAGCCATCCGTAATGACAGCGAGAAAGCCCTCAGCGTGTTACGTGATTCAGAGAAATTAGAAGATACGGCGAAAGCCTTTGCGGAATTTGATTACCATTTGAACCATGAACTCGCCCACGCATCGGGTAACCCGATTTATGTGCTCGTCCTAAATGGTTTCAAAGGGCTGTACGCGCGCATTGGTCAGTTCTACTTCTCAAATGCAAAAGGCCGCGAGCTTGCACGTCAGTATTACAAAGAGCTTACCAAGTTGGTTGAAGCGAAAGACTATAATGGCTCAACGAATTTAGTGCGCCAGTATGGTTATGACTCGGCTGCAATTTGGAAAGATTTGCGCGATACCATTCCTGAGAACTTGGTAGAATAAAGCTCTCGTTGCTACGCGCACAAAAAAACCGCAGAAGCATTCACTTCTGCGGTTTTTTTAATGGGGATTAGCCAAAGTTTTTGCTAGCAAATTCCCAGTTAACCAACGCCCAGAAGCCTTCCAAGTATTTTGGACGGGCATTACGGTAATCGATGTAGTAGGCGTGCTCCCACAAGTCGACCGTTAGGATTGGGGTAAGGTTATCATCCGTAAGCGGTGTTGCTGCATTGCTGGTATTAACGATATCCAAGCTACCATCGGCCGTTTTCACTAGCCATGTCCAGCATGAGCCAAAGTTGTTCACCGCGCTGTTGTTAAACGCTTCTTGGAACTTCTCAAATGAGCCCCATTTGTCGTCAATCGCTTCAGCCAATGCACCGGTAGGCTTGCCACCGCCATTAGGGCTTAGCGAATGCCAGTAGAAGGTGTGGTTCCATACCTGCGCAGCGTTGTTAAACATACCGCCACTGGAGGTTTTCACGATTTCTTCAAGAGACTTACCCGCAAACTCTGAATCCTTAACCAGACCGTTCAGCTTGTCTACGTAGGTTTGGTGATGTTTGCCGTAATGATACTCAAGGGTCTCGGCAGAGATATGCGGTTCCAATGCGTTTTTCTCATAAGGCAAAGCGGGTAGTTCGAAAGCCATGATGTGCTTCTCCATTTCTAGGTGCAAATGCTGACATCGGCTTTGCTCAAAAAAAGAATACCGATGTCGGTGAATAATGTAAGTATAGCGGAGCGCTTCTTAAATGAAACACTTTCCCTCACCATTCTATATACATGGAGTTACTCCATCTGGTTTTCAAGGGTGCAGAAATTTGTTTTTGCGGATACGGGTGGCTTCATCCTTGCACTGCATTTGTGTTATAATTCGGCGCCGATTTTGTCGGGATGTAGCAAACAATGAATGTTTGCGTACCGAAATTACCCAGACTGCGTGAAGGAGCCATTATGCAAGATATGCAACCAGATCAAGCGCAAGATACCGAAGCTCGTATTCGTCAGCAAATCGAGGAAAACCCGGTGCTGTTGTACATGAAGGGTTCACCGAAACTTCCGAGCTGTGGTTTTTCTGCTCAGGCATCACAGGCGCTGATGGCCTGTGGCAAACCCTTTGCGTATGTGGATATTCTGCAAAACCCAGATATTCGGGCTGAACTCCCGCGCATTGCAAACTGGCCGACGTTCCCTCAGTTATGGGTAAAAGGTGAACTCATTGGTGGCTGCGACATCATTTTAGAGATGTTCCAGCAAAATGAGCTGCAACCGCTCATCGACGAAGCGGCTCCAGCGGTAGACGACGAAGCGTCGTCCTAACACATCATTGTTTAACTCGTTGCTTTCGTTCTGCGAAGGCGTGCTATTAAAACTATATTTTTTGAAATAACGGAGATCTACATGGCTGTATTAGTTGGCCGCCAGGCCCCTGACTTTACTGCTGCTGCAGTATTGGGTACCGGTGAAATTGTTGACAACTTCACGTTAAGCGACCACATCCGCGGTAAGAAAGCAGTGGTTTTCTTCTATCCGTTGGACTTCACTTTTGTGTGTCCTTCTGAGCTGATCGCGTTCGATAAGCGTTTAGCTGAATTTGAAAGTCGTGGTGTACAGGTAATCGGTGTCTCGATCGATTCTCAGTTCTCGCATCACGCATGGCGTAACACGGCAGTAGACAAGGGCGGTATCGGCGAAGTGAAATACCCGCTTGTTGCTGACGTAAAACATGAAATCTGCAAAGCTTATGATGTTGAGCATCCAGAAGCAGGCGTTGCGTTCCGTGCATCGTTCTTGATCGACGAGGAAGGCATGGTGCGTCATCAAGTAATCAATGATTTGCCACTTGGCCGTAACGTTGACGAAATGCTGCGTATGGTTGATGCCTTGGCATTCCACCAGGAGCACGGTGAAGTGTGTCCTGCAGGTTGGAACAAAGGCGACGAAGGCATGAAAGCTGACGCTGCTGGTGTTGCTGCATACCTGAGCAAGAACAGCGCTAAGCTGTAAGTGCTAGTGAGGTAGTGGAACCAACGCAATGGGTTGGTTCCCGCGAGAAAGCGTACCAACGCAATGCGTTGGCTACGGTGGAACGGACACAAAAAACCGCGCTTCGGCGCGGTTTTTTTTATCTGGTAAGGCAGCCGACCCGAACGACAGCGAGGTATTTCATTCGCTGCTGACCAACGCGGTGCGTTGGTTACGCGCTGTCGGTCTCTGTATCTAACGGCCAGCCGCCGAGTGCTTGATATCGATTCACCATCCAGCAGAACAGCTCTGCGGTGCGCTCAGTGTCATACAGCGCGCTATGGGCCGACTTACCATCAAAGGGGATACCCGCCGCTTGGCAGGCTTTTACTAATACGGTTTGGCCGAGCGTAAGGGCGGCCATGGCCGAGGTATCAAAGGTAACGAACGGATGAAACGGATTTCGTTTTAATTCAGCGCGCTCCGCTGCCGCCATAACAAAGCCCAAATCGAAGGTGGCGTTATGGCCGACCAACACACTGCGCTGACAACCGGCTTCTTTTTGTGCTTTGCGAATGGCTTTAAATAGTTTGTGCAGGGCATCCCGTTCGGACACGGCGCCACGTAACGGGTTAAAAGGATCAATGCCATTAAACTCAATGGCGGCTTGTTCAATATTGGCCCCTTCAAAAGGCTCCACGTGCGCGTGGTGGGTAGCCACAGGCACTAATTCGCCTTGCTCGTTAAAATCAACAATAACCGCTGCAATTTCTAACAAGGCATCGGTGCTGGCATGAAAACCTGCCGTTTCAACGTCGATGACGACAGGGAGGTAGCCGCGAAAGCGATCTTTGATCTGCGGTTTAGTGGTCGTCATGAATATCCTTAAATATCGATTTTATCTTTAAATTCACACAGATCTTCAATGATACAGGATCCGCAGCGGGGTTTACGGGCAATACAGGTGTAACGACCATGTAAGATCAGCCAGTGGTGCACATCGACCTTAAATTCCGCGGGGACTACTTTGAGCAATCGTTGCTCCACTGCATCCACGGTTTTCCCAGGCGCAAATTTAGTACGGTTGCTAACCCGAAAGATATGGGTATCCACGGCAATGGTGGGCCAGCCAAAAGCAGTGTTCAATACCACATTTGCGGTTTTTCGGCCCACGCCCGGTAACGCTTCAAGGGCTTCCCGATCTTCCGGTACCACGCCCTGATGTTTTTCCACTAGAATCCGACACGTTTTAATCACGTTCTCAGCTTTAGTATTAAACAAGCCGATGGTTTTGATGTAGTCCTTCACCCCAGCAACCCCAAGCGCGAGCATATCTTTTGGGTTATTCGCCACGGCAAATAAGGGACCCGTTGCTTTGTTAACACCGACATCAGTGGCTTGAGCCGAGAGCAATACAGCAATTAACAGCTCAAACGGGTTACTAAAGTTTAATTCGGTTGTTGGGTGCGGATTTGCGTCGCGCAATCGCGTGAGTATTTCAATCCGTTTTTGTTGGTTCATAAGCGTTTCAAATAGCGTTTATTAGTTTACGGTGGTTACCCGAGCGCGTTGCGCCTTAACGACCGGTGATTGTTGCGCTTTTTGTAGGCGCCGTCCATCGAGCCAGTTTTTTCCCGCAATCAGAAAACCCATTCCTAAAAATGCGCCCGGGGGTAAGATGGCTAGTAAAAGTGGATAATCAAACTGAACCAGCTGAATGCGTAAATCACGAGCCCACTCGCCGAGGAGCATTTCAGCCCCATCAAATAAAGTGCCTTGACCCAGCAGTTCTCGCATAGCGCCAAGAACGACTAATACGCAGGCAAAACCCAAGCCCATCATAAAGCCATCAAAAGCAGCCTGCGGCCACGGATTTTTTGATGCGTAGGCCTCAGCTCGGCCAATAATGGCACAGTTAGTGACGATAAGTGGGATAAAGATACCTAAGGCCATATAGAGGCCATAGGTAAAGGCGTTCATCAGAAGCTCAACGAGGGTAACGAAGGTGGCGATCACGATCACAAAAACTGGAATGCGGATTTCTTTTGGCACGAAATTACGCACTAAAGAGACAGTGACGTTGGAACCGATCAGTACCAGCATGGTGGCAATACCCAAACCTAATGCGTTGGTAACCGTGCCTGTCACTGCAAGCAGCGGACAAAGCCCCAATAGCTGAACTAACGCGGGGTTGTTTTCCCACAAGCCATTCTTGGTTAAGGTTTGGTACTCGCTACTCATGATTGCTCCTCAAACCATTGCTCTGGATCACCTAGGCAATTCGACGGCGCCTGAAATAAAGCGTCCATTTCATTTTGAGCAAACCACGTGGTGCGGGCAACCGCATTGACCACGGCCCGAGGCGTAATGGTCGCTCCGGTAAACTGATCAAACATGCCACCATCGCGGCGGACTGCCCAACGGGCGTCGTTTTCACTACGCATGCGTTGATTATCAAAACCCAGAATCCAAGGGTTGCGTTCCACTTCAATTTTGTCACCTAGCCCAGGCGTTTCTCGATGCTGCAACACGCGGACGCCCTTGACCACACCTTGAGGGGTAAGCGCCACAAGCAAGTGGATTTGACCACTATAGCCGTCTGGAGCCGTGGTGCGGATAGCTACAGCGCTCGGCGCGCCATTTATGCGAGCGCGATACACCGGTTGCTCGGCTAACCCTAATACCTCAGGTCGATTGAGCAGAATGCAATCGCTATACAGATCATTATCGTGTAGAGCGGGTGGAATCAGAGTATTCAGAGTACGCATGAGCTCTTGTCGTTGCTGCGCTTCAATACGGTCGGCAGTTAACAACTGGGCGATAATAATCAACGTGGTTGCCAGTACCGCGAAGCCACCAAGAATGAGGCCGTTCTTTTGCATCGTTTTTAGCATTAGCGGCGCTCCTCATGGTGGCCATACACGGTGGGTCTGGTGTATTGATCGATCACCGGCACGCAAAGATTAGCTAACAGCACGGCAAAAGCAACTGCGTCGGGATAACCGCCCCAGGTGCGAATCACATAGATGAGAAGACCAATTAAAGCAGCATAGACCAACTTGCCCCGGGTTGATGTTGCAGCCGATACCGGATCGGTGGCAATAAAGAAGGCGGCTAACATAGTTGCACCGCTGAGAAGATGAATATCCACGTTAGGCAGTGAATCTGGTGCAAAGACGGCCCCAATCAATGCGAGCAACCCGAGACTTCCCAATAAAGCGCCGGGGATATGCCAAGTAATAACCCGTTGTTTTAACAGATATAGACCACCGGCTAAGTAGGCCAGATTCACCCACTGCCAACCAGTGCCGGCGGCGCCCTGAAAAATTATGGCGCTTTTGGCTTCAGACAGGGTATAGCCTTGTGCTAATTCGGTTTTTATATGATCCAGAGGCGTTGCCATGACCACAGCATCAAGCATGGCGCCGGTGTCTACCCGTCGAATTTGCTCGAGGCTATAGCCATCGCCGGTAAAGCCAAACAGCAACACACGAACGCTATCCCAAAACCCTGGCAGCTCTTGGGCGATGGTTGCAGGAGGTAACCAACTGGTCATTTGTACCGGGAACGAAACCAGTAACAGCACATAACCGGCCATTGCCGGATTAAAAATATTGTGGCCAACCCCGCCAAACAGATGCTTAACGATAACAATCGAGAACAAGGTACCAATCACAATAACCCACCACGGGGCGAGTGGTGGAATACTTACGGCCAGCAGTGCTGCGGTAACAACCGCTGTATAATCGCGTAAGCCGCTACTGGGCTCCCGATTGCGCGCCAACAAACATACGGCCTCTGCCGCAAGGGCAACACCGATAGCAAGGATTAGCTGTAAAATGACGCCCCAGCCAAAGAAGTACCATTGCGCGAGTACACCCGGAATCATTGCGATCAGCACCAAACGCATCAGATCGGCGGTACTGCGGCGCAAATGATGATGGGGTGAGGAGGCGATAAAGAAACTCATGAATCCTCGTCCTTCTGTTTTGCAGCCTTGCGTGCCTTGGCACGGGCGATGGCTGCCGCGACTGCGGCTTTCTTGGGATCCTCAGGGGGCGCTGCCTCTGTGGCCGATTCTGCGGGTGATTCCTTGCTCTCAGCACGGGCTGCTTCACGCTCGGCCTTTCTCGCTTTCGCGCGAGCAACGGCAGATGCGACCGGGTCGGTGTTTGCATCTGGCTTAGCTGGTGTACGCGGTGCACCATCGTCACTTGCTTGCGGTTGTTGTTTGCGCGCCGCTAAGGCTTCTTCACGTGCTTTTGCAGCCTGAGCATGACGCTCCAAGCGCTCTTGTTTTTCTCGTTCAAGCCGTGCCTGTCGTGCTTCAAAACGTTGTCGTGCAATTTCGGCCTTATGGTGTTCAATTGCTTGTTCACGCATCTCCGCTTTAGCTTGGCGGTAATATTGCACTAAGGGGATTTCACTGGGACACACGTACGCGCAGGCACCACACTCGATGCAGTCGGCCAAGTGATGTGCTTTAAGCCCATCGTAATCATTGGCATTTGCCAACCAATAAAGTTGTTGGGGCAGCAGGCTTGCAGGACAGACATCGGCGCACGCACCACAGCGAATACAGGGCATTTCCGGCCCGGCGGGTGGCAATTCTTTGCGCGTGGGCGCAAGAACGCAGTTGGTGGTCTTGATCACCGGTACCTGAAGGTGGGGGAGGGTAAAGCCCATCATGGGGCCACCAATAATGACTCGCTGTTGCGCCTCAGGTTGAAAATCGACTTGTTCCAGTAAGTGCTGAACGGGTGTACCTAAAGGCACCCATGCGGTGCAGGGGCGGCGTATCGCCTCTCCGGTAAGAGTAACGACCCGTTCAAGCAAGGGCTCGCCATGGTCGATCGCCCGACATACCGCCCAAGCAGTGCCAGTATTGTGCATTAAAATGCCAATATCTGCCGGCAGTCCGTTGGCGGGCACTTGTTTACCGGTAAGGATTTGAGTGAGCTGGCGCTCGCCACCTGAAGGATATTTTGTGGGAATCACCACCACCTTCAGAGCCAGCTCTGATGCTTGCGTTGCAAGCGTGTTCTCATTTGCTTGCGCGAGAGCATTACGCATCGCAGCAATAGCCTCAGGCTTGTTATCTTCAATCGCGATGAGAATTGATTTGGCGTGAGTCAGCCACTGCAAGATTAAGCTGCCGCGAACAATTTCGTCTGCATGCTCGCGCATCAAGCGGTCATCGGCAGCAATGTATGGTTCACATTCAGCACCGTTGATAATCAAACAATCAATGCCCTGCGCACTGGCCACTTTGCGCGCAGTGGGGAATCCAGCCCCACCCAGGCCTGCAATACCCATGTGTTGCAAATGTTCCAGAACTTCCAGATGATTATGCTGTTGGTAGTCGGCAAGAGGCTTGCGTTCACCCCAGCTATCGAGATGATCGCTGCGCAAACGAATACCGGGACCAGAAAGACCAGACGGATGATTTAGCGGAAATTCGCCAATCTCGATAATTTCACCGGACGTTGGCGCATGTACGGGAAGCCCATGTTCGATACCAGGAGCGCTCAGTAAATCGCCCTTAAGAACGTGATCGCCGACTGCAACCTGCACCTCGCTTAAGGCACCGATATGCTGGCGCAGTGGAATAATAAACTCATCAGCGAGAGCAAGTCGCTGGATCGGTGCTTGGTTCGCTGGGGCCTTGCGCTCGGGGGGATGAATGCCGCCGGGAAAACTCCATAAGCGAATATCTGCGTCGTTGCCGCTGTACTTCTGTACCGCACTCATCGCTCACCTCCCTGAGATTGCTGGGCGGTCGCGGCATCGGTAATATTCTGAACCGGAATTTGTTCAAGGTTCCAAGTCCAGCGTTCTGGTTTGCTCGGTAACGGCAGCATATCGATACAATCGACCGGGCAAGGCTCTACACAGAGGTCACAGCCGGTGCATTCATCGGCAATCACTGTATGCATTTGTCGTGTTGCGCCCATAATGGCATCCACCGGACATGCCTGAATACACTTGGTACAGCCGATACACTCATCTTCACGAATAACGGCGACCTTCTTCACATCTTCAGCGCCATGAGCGGCGTCTAATGGCTTCGCTTCGCGACCCAGTAAGTCGGCAAGTCGATCGATGGTCGCTTGTCCGCCAGGGGGACACTTATTGAGCTCATCGCCATCCGCAATAGCTTGGGCGTAAGGGCGACACCCAGGATATCCACACTGGCCACATTGCGTTTGCGGGAGAATCTGATCGATTTGTTCGACGATCGGATCCCCTTCCACGCGAAACCGAATGGCGGCAAAGCCGAGGATTAACCCAGCCACCAGAGCGAGAACGGATAGGGCAATAATGCCGATGATCCAACTCATGAGAAGCTCACCAAGCCGGCAAAGCCCATAAATGCTAGCGACATCAGGCCAGCAGTAATCATCCCGATGGCAGCCCCTTTAAAGGGAAGGGGAACATCAGCGGCGGCGATGCGCTCGCGCAGGGCTGAGAACAGGATAAGCACAAGTGAGAAACCGACTGCAGCACCAAATCCATAAACAATAGATTCGATAAAGTTGTGTTGCTCGTTCACATTTAACAAGGCCACACCCAACACCGCGCAGTTAGAGGTAATCAAAGGTAAAAATATGCCGAGGAGGCGATACAGCGTAGGGCTGGTTTTATGCACCACCATTTCGGTGAACTGAACCACCACGGCGATAACTAAAATGAAACTTAGCGTCCGTAACGACATCAAATCGAGAGGCTGCAAGATATATTGGTTTACCAAATAACTGCTCACAGACGCCAATGTTAAAACGAACGTTGTCGCCATCGACATCCCAATAGCGGTTTCTAGCTTGTTAGAAACCCCCATAAACGGGCACAGGCCGAGGAATTGGACCAACACAAAGTTGTTCACAAGTACGGTCGCGATCAGGAGCAATAAGATTTCGGTCATGTCAATGCTGCACCGATTGTCAGGAGAATTCGGAAAATTTTAGCTATTATCCGTTTTTAGGCGCTCGGAAACAACTTACAGAACGTAGGTTTTTCTGGAAAAACTGAGAATCCATAGGCAGGTGGGCTGGTTTCAAGTAAACTGATGGGTTCACGCGCTCGCGAAGGCGTTAGTTTTATGACGAGGATGTTTGTGTGACTCAGTTTTTTTCTCGGTTGCGCGCGCTTGATGAATTAACCTTTGATTGGTTGTTTCGATCAACCCGCAGCCTTCGTAAAAGCCGTTTGGCGTTTTGGCTATCTCGCAGTGGCGATGGTCCTTACTACGCTTTGTTCGCGCTCTTTGCCGCGATTGCAGCAGTAGAGGGTAGCCTGTTGTTTATTCAACGGGCGCTAGTGGCTTTTGCAATTGAAATTCCGTTATTTATGGGGCTAAAAAATCTCTTACGGCGGGATCGCCCTTGGTTACGACGTAAAGTAAAACCTGTCATAAAACCCGCTGATCGTTTTTCCTTCCCATCAGGCCATGCCACCGCAGCGTTTTTGTTTGCGGCATTGGTGATCGCCAGTTTTCCCGTTTGGGCCCCACTTTTCTACGGATGGGCCACCTTAGTCGCTATTTCTCGCGTGGCATTGGGCGTGCATTATCCTAGCGATGTAATTGCGGGGGCGATATTAGGGACGGCGATTGCAGCACTCGTAGTCGCTTTGTTTTGATCGCTGCAATTAGGTAGCCAACGCATCGCCAACCTGGCTGTAGCCAACGCATTGCGTTGGTAACGAAGCACCCACCTGCTTGTAGCCAACGCATCGCGTTGGTCACGGGGAAAATAAAAAAGGAGCCGAAAAATGGCTCCCCAGGTTGGATTCGAACCAACGACACATGGATTAACAGTCCACCGCTCTAACCAACTGAGCTACTGGGGAATTGATAGGCTTTGGCGCAAGGTTCTCGCGTAAAAGCTTTGATTTTGAGGGTGTTAAGCAAGTGGCTCCCCAGGTTGGATTCGAACCAACGACACATGGATTAACAGTCCACCGCTCTAACCAACTGAGCTACTGGGGAATCGCTTAACGGGGCGGAATCTTAATGGGATGCCCGAGAAGTGTCAACATCTGAACCCGATAAATTTTCTGAGATTGGTTTAATTGCGCAGATTTTCGACTTTTTGTGGACTTTCTTGGCTTTGGGCGGTGAATATCATTTTTTGCTTATTATCAATGTTTTTATTTTCTCACTTTCTGATTTATTCCGTTAACATTTTATCCACAACTCGGTTGAAGTCGCGGTTTTACTGGCCCCTGTGATCTTATCCACTTTTTCTGTGGATAACCTTGTGGTTAAGTCTGTGAGACCCGTTACAAAACGTAGGTTATAGCTGATTTTTAGTCCTGATTAAAAACTGGCACGCTTTTTAAAATACTTTAAAAACAATATCTTACGTAGTGGTAAAATAAAAGTGTGGTTTTTGCTCGATTCCCGAATGAAAAAACAACAGCTTGTAGGTGATGCTGTGAATTACTTCTCGCAGATTTATTCACATAAGCCCTAAATTTACGTAGCTTTCCTGCGAAGTAACTGCAAACCTGCCAGCACTATCATCTGACGATTACATTGTTACCGTTTTGATCTCAGCGATGTATTTATGTACTAAATAGGGCATAAATTGCTCCTTAAACTACCTCTTTTGGGGCATTCAGTATATTGAGTCCTAAAAGGCCTAAAACGCGCCTTATAGACGCGCAAAAGAAAACGCCAGTCCGTGAGGCACTGGCGCTATTAAATCATCATCTCGGGCGTTTTAGGCGCTCTGAGACGTATGTGGGTAGTTAGATCCTGCTACCTTGTATATTTCGTCGCGAAGGCAGCAATTCGTTCCACAGCTTCATCAAGTATTGCCCGGCTTGCGGCAAACGACAGTCGGAAGTGACCTGGAGCGCCGAACGCGGAGCCAGGCACGAGCGCGACATTGGCTTCGCTCAGCAAACGTTCGCACAACTCAATATCGGAATCGACGCCCACGGCCTGCATTAACCCTTCAATATTAGGGAATGCGTAAAAAGTACCATCGCCGGAACGCACTTTAAGTCCGGGGATAGCTGCAAGGCCTGCCACCAACCGATCATGGCGTGCTTTAAACTCAGTAACCATTTCGCCAATGAATGACTGATCGCCGGTCAGGGCTGCTAATGCCGCATGCTGTGAAATAGACGCCGGGTTTGAGGTGCTTTGGCTCTGCACTTTTTTCATAGCGGCGATAATTGGCCGAGGGCCTGCCGCATAGCCGATGCGCCAACCGGTCATCGCGTAAGCTTTAGACACACCCGATAAAATGACCGTGCGATCTTTTAAATCGGGCGCGACCATTGGCAGGTTAACAAACTTTTCTTCGGTCCAGAGGATATGTTCGTACATATCATCCGTTGCAACCAAGATATTAGGGTATTTGCGCAGCACGGCGGCCAACGCTTCTAACTCTTCAGCCGAGTAGGCCATGCCGGTCGGGTTTGAAGGGCTATTCAAAAACAATAACTTTGTTTTCGGCGTAATGGCTGCTTCAAGCTGACTTGCGGTGATTTTGTAGGCTTGGTCGATACCCGCCTCGATCACCACGGGAAGTGCTCCCACCAATAACGTCATATCAGGGTATGATACCCAGTAAGGCGCAGGGATAATCACCTCATCGCCTTCGTCGAGCCAAGCAGTGAGAAGATTAAAAATGCTGTGTTTGCCCCCAGCGGAAACTAATATCTCGGCGGGGTCATACTGCAGATTGTTATCCCGTGCGAACTTGTCGCATACGGCCCTTTTTAACTCGGGAATTCCATCGACCGCAGTATAGCGCGTGTAGCCTGCATCAATCGCAGCCTTGGCGGCACTGCAAATAAATTCGGGAGTCGTGAAATCCGGTTCACCAACACCCAGACCAATCACATCCTTGCCTGCTGCTTTTAGCTCGGCAGCTTTTTGGCTTACAGCCAAAGTAGGTGATGGTTTAATGGCGTTGACGCGCTGTGAAAGTTTGTAGTCCACAAAGCACCTGTCTGCGTATGTTATTTGGAAAGAGAAATTGGGGTGAATATAAGGCAGTCACTATAAGTGGATGAGGTGAAAAAGTCTAGAGGAACCCATCGGCTTGTCGCATTCAATTCACGCCCGGAATCACGGTTTAACATAGTCAGAGTACGTACTTTTGGGTATACTGAGCGCTTCCTTTTTATGCTGGTTCAATTCGGCATGATCTGCAAATTCTTGAGGAGTCTAGATGTCATCGCGATCTTCGGGCCTGCCGCCGGAATCTGCCGGAGCAAACCGAGCGAAGCAGAAATCAACCCCGCATTCGCGTAAGCAAGAAATGCTCAACGGGCGCATCGGCCCTACGTTATGGAGCATGACTTGGCCGATGATTTTCGGTATCGCCACGTTAATCAGCTTCAATGTTGTCGATACCTTTTTTATCTCCCTGCTTGGTACCGAAGAATTGGCCGCGATTGGTTTCACCTTTCCGGTGACTTTTACCGTGATCAGTTTAACCATTGGTTTAGGCATAGGCACGAGTGCCGTTATCGCCCGCAAACTGGGCGCAGATCAGGACGAAGAGGCACGCCATGTGGGCAGTTCGGCACTCTGGCTGTCTGCGCTTTTGGTGGGAACTCTCGCTCTGCTGGGGTGGGTGTTTGCCGATCCGATTTTTAGTGTGCTAGGTGCTTCAGCGGACATTCAAATACTGATCCGCGATTATATGAATATCTGGTATGCCGGTGCCGTGCTGCTTGTGATTCCGATGATTGGTAATAGCATCATGCGGGCCTCCGGTGATACCAAAACCCCATCCATGATTATGGCCCTCGGCGGCCTGATGAATGCGGTGCTTGATCCGCTGCTGATTTTTGGTCTTGGCCCGTTCCCGGCCATGGGTATGCAAGGTGCCGCGCTCGCTAGCGTGATTGCCTGGGCGGTCGGATTTACGCTGATTATATACTTGTTGGTGCAAAAGCGGCGTTTAATCGATCCGTTGCCGCCATCGCTCAAAGAATTTTTCAATTCCACGCGAAAGCTACTGACGATCGGCTTACCTGCGGCCGGGGCGAATATGTTGACCCCGATTGCCTTGGGGATCTTAACAGCGATAGTGGCAACCCACGGCGCCCCTGCAGTAGCGGCTTTTGGAGCCGGCGCGCGTTTGGAATCTATTGCATCGATCGTGATTTTAGCGCTGTCGATGACGCTTCCGCCGTTTATTAGTCAAAACTTTGGTGCGGGTAAAATCGGACGCGTACAGGAAGCATATAAGACGGCCCTGAAGTTTGTGCTGTTATTGCAGGCCGCCATGTATTTGGTGATGGTGGCCATGCTGCCGGTGATCCAAGCGGCCTTTGCACGTGAAGAAGCGGTGGCGCAAGTGCTTGCCTATTTTGTATTTATTATGCCGCTTGGTTATGGTGTGCAAGGCTGTATTATTTTAACCAACTCCGCTTTTAATGCGTTGCATCATCCTATCCAGGCATTGTTACTGAGCATCGTTCGTCTATTTGTGATGTTCGTACCCTTATCTTGGTTGGGAAATCAATTGGCAGGGTTAGTTGGTTTGTTTATTGGCGGTGTTATCGCCAATGTACTCACCGCTATTATTTCGTATCGTTGGTTTATGCGCTTGACCGATGCTGAACGTGGAAATGCGGAAGCGGCTGAACGGGTAAAGGCGCTAGCCGCTGCCAGCAGTAAAGAAGGTGAAGGACGTTATGGCGCGTGATTTCAAGCTTGTGTCTGAGTATCAACCGGCTGGTGATCAACCCAAGGCGATTAATCGCTTGGTTGATAATCTAAACGCTGGATTAGCTCATCAAACATTACTGGGGGTGACCGGTTCGGGGAAAACGTTCACCATGGCCAATGTGATTGCTCAAACCAATCGGCCCACCTTGATCCTTGC
Source organism: Aliidiomarina indica (assembly GCF_015354615.1). Classification (GTDB taxonomy): domain Bacteria; phylum Pseudomonadota; class Gammaproteobacteria; order Enterobacterales; family Alteromonadaceae; genus Aliidiomarina; species Aliidiomarina indica. Next base: position 108,179 of record NZ_JACAVQ010000001.1, read on the forward strand.
CCACAATAAAACACTCGCTGCCCAGCTGTACGGAGAAATGAAAGAGTTTTTTCCGAACAACGCAGTGGAGTATTTCGTCTCGTATTACGATTATTACCAACCTGAAGCCTACGTGCCCACGACGGACACCTTTATCGAGAAAGACGCGTCCATTAACGAGCATATCGAGCAAATGCGTTTGTCTGCGACAAAAGCGTTGATGGAACGTCGCGATGTTGTGCTGATCGCGTCGGTGTCGGCGATATATGGTTTGGGTGATCCTGAATCCTACATGAAAATGATGTTGCACTTACGCCGAGGCGATATCGTTGATCAACGAGATATTTTGCGGCGCCTTGCGACCTTGCAGTATACCCGCAATGATCAGGCGTTTACGCGCGGTACCTACCGGGTACGCGGTGAAGTGATCGATATCTTCCCGGCAGAATCCGACGATATGGCGGTACGGATCGAACTATTTGATGATGAAATTGAGCGCATTAGCATTTTTGAGCCGCTGACAGGGCAGGTGACCCAAGCGGATATTGCGCGTTTTACCGTGTATCCAAAAACCCATTATGTGACCCCTCGGGAAAAAATCATTGAGGCCATTGAAGGCATCAAAGGTGAGCTGAAGATGCGCCGAGAGCAGTTTTTGGGCGAACATAAGCTAATTGAAGAGCAGCGCATTCGTGAACGTACCCAATTTGATATTGAGATGATGTTGGAGTTGGGCTATTGCTCGGGCATTGAGAACTACTCACGCTATTTATCAGGGCGTGCGCCTGGCGAGCCACCGCCGACGCTCATGGATTACTTACCTGATAATGCCTTACTTATTATCGATGAGTCCCATGTGACTGTGTCGCAAATTGGAGCTATGTATAAAGGCGATCGCTCCCGTAAAGAAAATTTAGTGGGGTACGGTTTTCGGTTACCTTCCGCATTGGATAATCGCCCCCTCAAATTTGAAGAATTTGAAGCCATATCTCCGCAAACTATTTATGTGTCAGCCACGCCCGGAGATTACGAAATTCGCCGCTCAGATACCGAAGTGATTGAACAGGTAGTGCGGCCAACGGGCTTGATTGACCCTGTGATTGAAGTACGTCCGGTGGCGACGCAAGTAGACGATGTGATGTCGGAAGTGCGTTTGCGCGCTGAGCTGGGCGAGCGCACCTTAATTACCACGTTAACGAAAAAGATGGCGGAGGATTTAGCCGATTATCTCGATGAACATGGCATTCGTGTGCGTTATTTGCACTCGGACATTGATACCGTGGAGCGCATGGAGATTATTCGCGATCTGCGCTTGGGCGAGTTTGATGCGCTGATTGGGATTAACCTGTTGCGGGAAGGCTTAGATATGCCAGAAGTGTCTCTGGTCGCGATTCTTGATGCCGACAAGGAAGGCTTCTTGCGGGCTGAGCGTTCGCTTATTCAAACCATCGGTCGGGCGGCACGTAACCTAAATGGTAAAGCTATCCTGTATGGTGACCGCATCACGAAGTCGATGCAAAAGGCCATTGATGAAACCGAGCGGCGCCGTAGTAAACAGATTGAACATAACACAGCCCATGGTATTACGCCGCAAGGACTGATAAAGAAAGTAAACGATGTGCTCGATTTAGGTGGTGACACCAGCAAACGCAAGCGCGATAAAGCACGGGCTGCGGCAGTGGCGCGAGGCATTAAAATTCCCGAGTACAAGAGCCCGAAAGCCCTTGCCGATGCAATTTCAGAACGAGAAAAGGCAATGTATCAGGCCGCTCAAGACCTGGAATTTGAGAAAGCAGCAAAAATTCGCGATGAAGTGCATGAGCTAAGAGAACAGCTAAAAACCTATGCATAAACTCTGAATTCGGCTATTTTTAGGGCGAAGCGTCGTTTTTTTCAACAGTCAGTAAAACTCTGAACAATTTCCTGTTGACAGAGCAAAGCACCGCCCTATAATAGCGCCTCGCAACACAGGGAACATCAACTGCGTTGCATGCAATCACTGAACAACCACAAATGGATGGTTAGCTCAGTTGGGAGAGCACCGCCCTTACAAGGCGGGGGTCACTGGTTCGAGCCCAGTACCATCCACCAGTGATTGACCAGTACATTGCAAAAAAGTAAGCCCCAACGTGGATGGTTAGCTCAGTTGGGAGAGCACCGCCCTTACAAGGCGGGGGTCACTGGTTCGAGCCCAGTACCATCCACCATTTTCTAACTGCCTTCAGGCAGTTTTTTTATGCCAGTTCCTCGCTCAACTCCAAATGTAACATTGCTCCACACGTCTTTCTTTCTGATCTTTCTTAATTTTTTACGCCGTAGGGAAATATTTTGTAACAAATATTGACTAGGGTAATCCCGACCTATCCTTTAGTATGGCTTCCGTTACGCAATGAAACTCCTCGAATGGATTTGAAGACACTGCTTTGCGTTCTCCGCACTGGATGAGCGGAACGACTCGTTTAGGATGAACGAATTCCTGGATGACTTTGCGACAAGGATGTTGCACCCCAGTCCCAGACTTGTACTTTCCCCGTTTGTATCATCAGCTTCTCCTACATACCTCCGCGATTTTCTTTCTGGTATACTCTGCGCCTATTGATTTTTGCACTTCAATCACAGGAAGAAGAACCATGTCTGTTGTTTCTCGTTTTGCGCCTAGCCCAACTGGTTATCTCCACGTCGGTGGTGCGCGAACTGCGTTGTATGCGTGGCTAGTTGCTCGTGCTGCTGGTGGTAAATTTGTACTGAGAATTGAAGACACCGATCGCGAACGTTCAACCCAAGAAGCTATTGATGCAATTTTTGCAGGCATGGAGTGGTTAGGCCTTACGTGGGATGAGACACCCGTGTTTCAAACCCATCGCTTTGATCGCTATCAGCAAATCATCGACCAATTGATGGCCGAAGGTAAGGCATACAAGTGCTACTGCTCGCAGGAGCGCTTAGAAACCATGCGTGAAGAGCAAATGGCAGCAGGACTCAAGCCGCGCTACGACGGCAAGTGTCGTGATATTGAAGATAAGCCCGGACAGCCATACGTGATTCGTTTTCGTAATCCACAAGAGGGCAGTGTGGTGTTTGAAGATCATGTGCGCGGTCGCATTGAAATTGCCAATAAAGAACTCGACGATTTGATTCTTGCCCGCACCGATGGAACGCCAACTTACAACTTCTGTGTCGTTGTGGATGATTGGGATATGGGTATTACCCACGTGGTACGTGGTGAAGACCATATTAACAATACGCCGCGTCAAATTAATATCCTCAAAGCGCTCGGCGCCCCCATTCCTGAATACGCCCATGTATCGATGATTTTAGGCGATGACGGTAAAAAATTATCCAAGCGGCATGGAGCTGTCAGTGTTACCGAGTATCGGGATAAAGGCTATTTGCCGGAGGCCATGTTGAATTACTTGGTCCGCTTAGGCTGGTCCCATGGTGATCAGGAAGTATTTACCCTCGAAGAAATGATTCGCTTGTTTAAGCTCAGCGACATTAACAAAGCGGCATCAGCGTTTAATACCGAGAAGCTTAACTGGCTGAACCAGCACTATATGAAAACCTTACCGCCAGCCCAAGTCGCTGCAGAATTGCTGTGGCACTTTGAGCAAATAGGCGTGAGTACTGAGGGCGGACCAGCACTGGTCGAGGTTGTAAAACTGCAGGCAGATCGAGTAAAAACGTTGCGGGAAATGGCCGAGATCAGCCGTTATTTCTTTGAAGAAGTGACCGAATTCGACGCAGATGCGGCGAAAAAGCACTTACGGCCGGTGGCGAAAGAGCCCTTGGCGGATATTCAGCAGCGTTTAAGTCAGCTTACTGACTGGACTCCCGAAGCCATTCATCAAGCGATTCAGGACACCTGTGCCGCCTTAGACGTTGGCATGGGCAAAGTCGGCATGCCGCTGCGTGTTGCCGCCACAGGTGGCGGCAATTCACCGTCGTTGGATGTCACCTTGGCGTTGTTGCCACAACCTGTAGTTGTCGCTCGCATTGATCTCGCCCTGCAATTTATTCAAGCGCGTGAGGAGAACGCATAACATGCCGAAAATTCGTGAATTGCTAGCACATAATAAAGCATGGGCAGAGACCCAAGTGGAGCAAGACCCAGAGTTTTTCGAGCGGTTAGTGAAACAACAGAACCCAGAGTATCTTTGGATTGGTTGTTCTGATAGCCGAGTACCCGCGAATCAGATCGTTGGATTAGCGCCAGGCGAAGTATTTGTGCATCGCAATGTGGCCAACCAAGTGATCCAAACAGATTTTAATTGTCTGGCCGTTCTTGAATACGCGGTTGTAAATCTGCAGGTTCGACATATTTTGGTGGTCGGCCACTATGGATGCGGTGGGGTGGCCGCCGCCATGGAGAGCAATCGTCATGGATTGGTCGATCAGTGGTTGCACCCGATCAAGGATATCTATCGGCACAACGAACCGCAGCTATGCGAGATGCCATATACGTCTCGTTTCGACCGTTTATGCGAATTGAATGTACTTGAACAAGTAAGAAACTTGTCTCGGAATCATATTATTCAGGAAGCATGGGACCGTGGGCGAAAAGTGTCGATTCATGGCTGGATTTACAGCGTAAAAGATGGGTTATTGAAAGATTTGGGCTGTACAATTACAGGGAAAGAAGGCGTTGAACCTATTTATCAATATTGTTCAGATGAACAATCTGATGAAGAGTAATTCAGGCCAATTGTTGAAAAAGAGTGCATATTGGCAAAAAAATAGCCGAACAGGTCACAAGTCCGAAAAAACAGTTGACAGTGGTACGGTGGATTCTTAGAATGCGCCTCGCTGTCAGGACACAGTCCGAAGCAGTAATTTCCGATAGTGGGGCTATAGCTCAGCTGGGAGAGCGCTTGCATGGCATGCAAGAGGTCAGCGGTTCGATCCCGCTTAGCTCCACCAAATTTCGGATAGAAAAAGAAATGCGTCCCCTTCGTCTAGAGGCCTAGGACACCGCCCTTTCACGGCGGTAACAGGGGTTCGAATCCCCTAGGGGACGCCACTTTTTCAACAGAACTGATAGGCATTTGTTGACGCCGTGAGGCGCTGTCCAAGGACACCGCGCTAAACCTTTGGCACGACGGCAACAAGAGTTCGAATCCCCTAGGGGACGCCACTTTTTCAACAGAACTGATAGTAAGTTCCGGGTCCCCTTCGTCTAGAGGCCTAGGACACCGCCCTTTCACGGCGGTAACAGGGGTTCGAATCCCCTAGGGGACGCCACTAATTTAAAAGAGCCGATAGGCATTTGTTGACGCCGTGAGGCGTTGTCCAAGGACACCGCGCTAAACCTTTGGCACGACGGCAACAGAGGTTCGAATCCCCTAGGGGACGCCACTAATTTAGAAGAGCCGATAGGCATTTGTTGACGCCGTGAGGCGTTGACGCAGTAAAAGTTCCGGGTCCCCTTCGTCTAGAGGCCTAGGACACCGCCCTTTCACGGCGGTAACAGGGGTTCGAATCCCCTAGGGGACGCCACTTATTCTTAGAAACCTGCTACGTTAGCGGGTTTTTTTGTGTCCGCCGTGAGGCGCTTGCTACGCCAGCGCGGGCGCTGTCCCAGGACACCGCGCTAAACCTTTGGCACGGCGGTAACAGGGGTTCGAATCCCCTAGGGGACGCCACTTATTCTTAGAAACCTGCTACGTTAGCAGGTTTTTTTGTGTCCGCCGTGAGGCGCTTGCTACGCCAGCGCGGGCGCTGTCCCAGGACACCGCGCTAAACCTTTGGCACGGCGGTAACAGGGGTTCGAATCCCCTAGGGGACGCCACTTATTCTTAGAAACCTGCTACGTTAGCGGGTTTTTTTGTGTCCGCCGTTCACTATCTTTATCCGATCTTGGGCCAACGCGATGCGTTGGCTACGTGTGCTTCTGGATGTGAGTGCGAGGTTCGCAAAGACACCGCGAGGGTGTCTGCCGCAGGGATGCGGCAGCCAAGCCTGCATGGATGCACTCGTGGCGTCCCTCGCGGTGTCATTGTCAGCCTCGAGCGAAGACCAACGCGGTGCGTTGGCTACGTGTGCTTCTGGATGTGAGTGCGGTGTCATTGTCAGCCTCGAGCGAAGACCAACGCGGTGCGTTGGCTACGTGTGCTTCTGGATGTGAGTGCGGTGTCATTGTCAGCCTCGAGCGAGGACCAACGCGGTGCGTTGGCTACGTGGATGATCCTATTTGAGGTAAAGTGCGTTAAGCTATCAGCATGAACTAACGGAGTTGATAATGACGACACAACCCATTGCTTTGATTACGGGCGCTGGCCGCCGCTTGGGACTGCACATGACCCGTAGCTTGCTGGCTGATGGCTGGCGGGTGATAGCGTTATCGCGGAGCGAAGATGGTGAGCTAGGCGCGCTGGCAGCAACGGCTCAAGGGCTTAGTATAGTGACCTGTGATGCGCTGAATGATAAGAGTGTAGAGAACGCGATTGGCGCGATTCAAGCGCAAGCCTCACATCTCGATTTTATGCTGCACAATGCCTCTATTTATGAAAAAGACGCTGCCCACGAAAAAGATGAGTGCGAATTCTATGACGCGCTCTATCACGTCCATATGAAATTGCCGGCACGCTTGAACACTCATCTGCGCAAACTATTGGAAAATAGCGTTCGACCCACGGCAAATGTGATTCATATCACCGATATATACGCAAACAACCCCAATCCAGCGTATGCCCTGTATTGTTCTACGAAAGCAGGATTAGAAAACTTAATGATTAGTTTTGCCAAACGCTTGGCACCGAAAGTTCGGGTGAACGCGATTCAGCCGGGGCCGATTAAATTTCTTCCTGAACATAGCTCGGGGGATAAAGAAAAGGTGTTAAGCGAGACCTTGCTCCCGGTGGAGGGTGGTTTCGAAGCGTTGGAGCAGGCGATTAAGAGTATCCTCAACAACGAATACATCACTGCTGCCTCGTTTCGTGTAGACGGTGGCAGGTCGGTGGCCTAGTTGAAAACGACCTAGTGTAATGCTTTGCGTGTTTTGTGGTGAGGTGACCGCATCAATGCACACTTGTGTATAAGGTTCATCAAAACTTCGTGTTGCCTGCATGTCTAGTTGTTGCTGAACATGCAAAATATCAAGATCGAGCGTACGGTCTTTTTTACTGCGCATAGGGTCGCTACGGTCGCGACCGTGCGCAGCTTCTAGTTGATTAAACCAGTGTTTGATCGTGTCCGCAGCGTCGTGGGCTGCGAAAATCACTAAGGTATTAAAAAACGGGTGATCGGTGTGGATGTCGCATGGCTCGGTTTTTACAATGGGAAACACCAAGACATCACCAAAGCGTTGGCTCAATTCGCCAATAGCCTGAGCAACGTGGCGCTCAGGTGCAAGGTTGCTACCGATGCTCACGTAAAAGTAGTGTAACGTCTTAGGTTGGCTCACAGGGCCTCCAGAAGAGCGCGTAGCTGGGGTTCCATTAAATCGGCTATGACGGGTTGTGCCGCTAGATTTGGATGAATACCGTCGGCTTGCATGTAATTAGGATTCAAGGCGACCTCACGCATAAAGAACGGGATTAACGGAATATCTTTGTCTTCGGCGACCGTGTGGAACACATCGCGAAACATGCGCGTGTAGCGTCGTCCGAGATTAGGTGGAATTTCCACCTCGCTCAGCGCCACTTGAACGTTTCTGGACTGGAGGATCTTTACCATCTCCCGTAAATTAGCTTCCATGGTGTTGAGATTAAACCCACGTAAGCCATCGTTACCGCCGAGCTCAATAAATACAATATCCGGCTGATGGCGTTCTAATAAAGATTCGAGCCGAGACAGGCCGCCCTGAGTGGTTTCGCCACTGATACTGGCATTGATAATACGCAAATGAGGATGGTGAATTTGCCATGTGCGATCAATTTCTGCCACCCAAGTATCCGCTTCTGCGATACCATAGCCAGCGCTGAGGCTATCACCGAGAACTAATAATGATACATTTTGGTCTGCCGCACGTACTGAACCAGATACGGCAAGGCCAATGACTACAATGATGTAAAGGAATTTTTTAAACATATGGCACTTATTCAAGTTCAATCAGTTTCTCGCAATGTTGCGACCAGCGACGGTGAATTGCAAATTTTATCCGAGTTAAGCTTTTCGATCGACCGTGGTGAAGTGGTTGCGGTGGTAGGGGCATCCGGCTCCGGTAAATCAACTTTACTCTCGTTACTTGCGGGTTTAGATCTGCCATCCACAGGGCAGGTTGTTATAGATAACGTAAATTTGAACGATTTGGATGAAGAGCAGCGTGCAATTCTTCGTGGCGATAAAATTGGGTTTATATTCCAATCCTTTCTTTTGATCCAAAGTTTAACCGCTTTGGAAAACGTGATGTTGCCTGCGGAACTGGCGGGGCGTCCTAATCCTGAACAAGAGGCCCGTGAGCTGTTGGCCAAAGTGGGATTGAGTGAGCGTCTCACCCATTATCCAAACCAACTCTCGGGCGGCGAACAACAGCGCGTAGCCATCGCTCGGGCATTTATAGGGCAGCCACAAATTCTGTTTGCTGATGAACCCACGGGCAATTTAGATAGTAAAACGGGTGAACGCGTCGAGGCCTTGTTATTTGAGCTTAACCGTGAATTTAACACAACGCTGGTGGTGGTGACCCATGACGATAAGCTGGCGCAGCGCTGTGATCGCACCTTGCGCTTAGATGCCGGTCAACTCGTGGAGCAACAGCATGTGGCCTAAGATTTCGTGGCGCTTATTAAAACACGAGTTACGCCGTGGTGAGTTAACGATTATGGCGGCGGCCGTTGCCCTAGCGGTGTGCGCGGTGCTGAGTTTGTCAGTGTTTAGCGAACGTTTGCAGCTAGGCTTGCTCGATCGCAGCTCTGAGTTTCTTGCCGCAGATCGCGTGCTGCGTGCCCGAGGTGCGGAAATTCCTACCGAGTGGCTTGAACGCGCTGATCAAGACAACGTGGCGTGGACACAGCGGGTCACCTTTAATTCAATGGCATTTGCCCACGGCGAAATGACCTTGGTGGATGTAAAATCGGTGGGTGATGGCTACCCTTTGCGTGGTCATTTAGAAGTGGCGTCTGCGCCATACACGGAAGGTGAGCGTGTCGAAAACCTGCCTCAGGCCGGTGAAACGTGGGTGCAGGGTAGTTTGTTCCAAACTTTAAACCTAGAAATTGGCAGTGTGCTAGAAATCGGTGATGCAGAGTTCACGGTGACTCAGGTGTTAAGTCATCAGCCTGACGCCGGCTTTAACGTATTTACTGATAGCCCCACGGTACTGATTCATATTGACGAGCTTGACCGAACTGGGTTGATTCAGCCAGGCAGCCGTGTCAATTACAATTACCTATTTGCCGGTGAACCGAGCGATATCCAACGCTTTGAGACTTGGTTAGTTCCTCAGCTCGACGATGTCACACAGCGCTGGACGAGCATTCAAGATGGTGATTCACCGTTATCTGCCGCGCTGAATCGCGCCGAGCGATTTATGCTATTGGCAAGTTTGTTGGGCGTAGTATTAGCGGCGACAGCGGTGGCGGTAGCAGCGCAGCGGTACGCGCAGCGAAACTTCGATGCCGTGGCCATTATGAAAACCTTAGGTGGCCGTACCCCGCAAATTACGCGCATTTTCACCTTGCACCTGCTGTTACTCACGGTGGTCAGTATCTTATTAGGCTTGCTGCTAGGGAATGCCTTGCAATACGGGGTGATCTGGTGGGTAAGCGATCAATTAGGTTATGCCTTACCGAGCGGCGGCAGTGGGCCTTATGTGTTAGCCATTGCAACCGGCCTGCTGTGTGCGTTGATGTTCAGCTTGTATCCACTGTTGCGCTTGTTGAAGATCCCACCGTTGCGAGTTTTACGCCGGGAAATTACTGCGCAAGGATTGGGAAAATGGCTGCACTGGCTCATCGCAGGCGCTACCATTTTCCTACTCATGGTGATTTATAGCGGTTCTCTGATGCTCTCATCGGCGTTATTCGCCGGTGGTCTTGTGGCCATGCTCTTGCTTCTTGGCATTGGTCGGTTGTTTATTCGGGCAAGCCGCAGCGCTGGGATGCAAGCAGGTAGTAGTTGGCGCTTGGCTATGGCGGGATTACAACGTCGGGCAGCACAAAACAGCATGCAGATGCTCAGTTTTTCAATTGCCATTATGCTGCTTTTATTGGTGCTGGCACTACGCAATGAGTTACTTGATGATTGGCAAAGTCAGCTCCCAGACGATGCCCCCAATTATTTTGTGGTGAATGTTGCCCCCCATCAAGTACAGCCCATGCAGGACATGTTCGAGGCTGAATCGATTCAAGCCACGGAGCTTTATCCGATTGTCCCCGGGCGCTTGGTGGCCATTAATGGCACTATGGTACGTGATGCGGTAACGAAAGAAGAACGCGATGACAGTGAGTTTCGAGAAGGCTTCGGGCGCGAACTGCAATTAACCTGGCAAGCGAATCTGCCGGCAGAGAATCGCATTTTGCAAGGGCAATGGTTTTCGCCTGGAGAAGCGGGCGTCTCGGTAGAATCGCAGGTCGCTGAGCGGATTAACGTGGGCGTCGGTGATGAGCTGACCTTCCGGGTTGCCGCTGATGAATTTACCGTGCCAGTGACAAGTATTCGAGAAGTGGATTGGAATACCATGCAGCCAAATTTCTACATGGTGTTTAGTCCCGATCTGTTAGAAGGGATGCCGGCAACCTATATCGCCAGCTTCCACTTGCCGACAGAGCGGCGGGCAGAGCTCTATCGTTTGTTCCGTGATTTCCCACAAGCCTCGTTGATTGATGTGGAAGATATTCTCACGCAAATTCGCGATGTGATTGGCCATGTGTCCTTGGCGATTACCTTTGTCATGGTGCTGGTGATTTTTGCCGGCGCCTTAGTGTTGGTTGCGCAAGTGCAGGCATCACTCGATGAGCGGCGGCAGGAATTAGTGATTTTACGTACCTTGGGTGCGCGTTCATCGTTATTGTCGCGGGCGGTAAGTTACGAATTCGTGGTGCTCGGCGCATTGGCAGGCTTAATTGCCACCATTGCCATGGAGGTTGCGGTGTATGCCCTACAAACCCAGGTGTTTAATATGCAACCAACATTCCATTGGCGGTTTTGGGTACTGGGCCCGACGATTGGTGCCTTTGTTGTGGCGGCACTAGGGTGGGCGGTGTGTTATCGCTTGCTGCAACACCACACCGGAACCTTAATACGTCGTCTGCAGTAACGCCTTGGCAAAGACGCATGTGTGGATTACACACATGCGTCTAATGCCTCTTTCAGTTCCCCGTATTCAAACGTATACCCTGCTTGCTCTAATCGCTCAGGCAAGACAGCTTGACCCGTTAACATAAGATCTGACATCTCACCAAAGGCTAAGCGCAAAACAAATGCAGGGGCCCGGAAAAAAGCAGGGCGATGCAAGGATTTACCCAAGGTTTTACTGAAGGTTTCGTTATTGACTGGCTTAGGTGCGGTGAAATTATAGGGGCCTGAACACTCCGGATGCTCCAATAAAAACATAATACCTGCGGTCATGTCATGGATGTGTATCCATGACATCATTTGCTTGCCGTCTCCCATCGGGCCACCTAATCCTAAACGAAACGGAAGCAGCATTTTCTTCAGGGCACCGCCATTTCGGGAGAGTACAATTCCTGTTCGCAATAGACACACGCGCGTTTTACTACTTTCGGCGCGCAATGCGATGGTTTCCCATTGCTTGCACAATCGATGGCTAAACTCATCATTTGGCGTATGCTCAGCTTCAGTGACTGGGGTAGTACCCTGACGGCCATAATAACCAATGGCAGAACCGGATATAAAAGTATGTGGCGGCGTCTCTGACGCAGCAAATAGACCGACTAAGGATTCGGTAATATGCCAGCGACTTTGTTCGATGCGTTCGCGCTGAGCGTCCGTCCAGCGCTTCTCTGCAATCGGTTCGCCCGCCAAATTGATCACTGCATCAAAGTGATTGAGATTTTCTAATTCACCGAGGCTCGCTAAAAGGGAGACGGTGGGGCCTAATTTCTTGCGTGCATTTTTAGGATGTCTCGTAAGCACGGTAATACTATGGTCATCACCATAGCGCTGGATAAAGTGCGAGCCAACGAGGCCAGTGCCGCCTGTAATGAGAATATTCATAACGCTCCTTGAAGTAAGATGCTTGTGAGCCTTGTTACATTGGCGTATCGTTTTAAGCTTAGCATCGAATTTTGGATACGGAGAATTGGCCATGACGGACCAACCCACTATGTTATCGCCAGTGAGTAAAATTATTTTGGTGGCGGCCGCAATTATAATTATCTTGGCAGGGATTAAAGCGGCGAGCGTTATCGTCGTGCCATTCCTTTTGGCGCTGTTTATTTCAATTATTTTTCAGCCAGTGATTCTTTGGTTCCAACATAAGGGCTTACCTCCCTATGTGGCCATCTTCGCCATATTGCTGGTGATATTGATTGCGGGCTTTGGACTCGCTGGCTTGATTATGCAATCGGTGAATGATTTCACCGTCAAACTTCCCGAGTATCGGGAAAAGCTGACGGCGCAATTTTCCGAGCTTACGCACATTGCCGGCATGCTTAATATTAATCTTGATAGCTCGTTGCTGGAGCAGCACTTAGATCCGTCGCGGCTGATGTCGATGGCGGTGAACATTCTTTCGAGCTTGGGCAATATGCTCACCAATATCGTGCTTATTCTATTAATTGTCGCCTTTATGTTGGGTGAAACTGCGTTAATGCCCCGTAAGATTGGTCTTGCCTTTCCGCATCCCGAAAAACAAATGCAGCGCATGAGTACGATGCTTCTGTCGATTAATAAATACCTCGCATTAAAAACAATGCTGAGTTTAGTGACCGGGCTATTGGTTGGCATTGGTTTATGGTTACTTGGCGTTGATCACTTCATTTTGTGGGCGGTGGTCGCTTTTCTGTTTAACTACATTCCAAACATAGGCTCTATTTTAGCGGCCATTCCCGCCGTGATTATGGCACTCGTTCAATTTTCGCCCATTATGGCCGGTGCTGTCGTCGTGCTGTATCTAGTGATCAACGTGTCTATTGGTAATGTGATTGAGCCGCGTGTGATGGGACGGGGCCTTGGCTTATCTACGCTGATTGTTTTTCTCTCGTTACTGTTTTGGGGCTGGTTGCTAGGACCGGTGGGAATGCTGCTATCCGTTCCCTTAACCATGATGGTGAAAATTGGTTTTGAAGAAAATCCTGGGACTCGGTGGTTGGCTATTTTACTCAGTGGTGATGAAATTAATCGGATGGAAGAGGGCACATCGCTGCAAGAAACACAGGCCGACGTGCCCAAAAGCTAATTACCCTTGGCGTGATCAGACGCCTTGGGTGGCCGCTTTCATGCTCCGGACAAACTCAGCGAGCGCTTGCAGCATGGTTTCCGGTGCTTGCTGATGTTGCTCAATCAGCTTTACTACCGCAGAGCCACTAATGGCGCCACCGGCGCCTGCAGCGATGGCGGCTTTTACGTGCTCAGGTCGGGCAATACCAAATCCTAACAAAGCGGGTGCCCCTCCAGCGTTCTGAAGTGTCTGTATAAGCGCTTCGGCAGGGGCGGCCACGGCATCGTTGGCGCCGGTAACCCCGGAGCGACTGAGTAAATAAATGTAGCCTTCGCTCGCTTGCGCGACGCCGTTGAGAGTGGCATCGCTCGCATCGGGTGGCGCAATGAAAATAGGCGCAATACCGTGCGCTTGGGCTTCCGGAATAAAACGTACGCCCTCGCGAAGCGGTACGTCTGCAATGAGCACAGAATCGACACCTGCCGCGGCTGCGCGCTGATAGAAAGTAGAGGTGCCATTTGCCACCACCAAATTACAGTAAACTAATAACCCAATAGGAATATCGGGGTAATCAGCGCGAATACGGGCAAGCAATTCGAAGCATTGCTGCGTGGTGATATGATGTTTAAGTGCACGAATATTTGCCGCCTGAATCACCGGGCCATCGGCCACCGGATCAGAAAAGGGCAGGCCCAGTTCGAGGGCGTCAGCACCCGCCTCGATCAAGGTTCGAATAATCGCTTCGCTGGTCTTTAAGTCGGGATCTCCAATCGTCACAAAAGGTACAAATGCCCCTTCATTGCGTGCTTTGAGGGCCGCGAACATGTGGTTATAGCGTTGACTCATGTTTAGGCTCCTCGTTGCGCTAAAATTCGACGAACGTGATCGATATCTTTATCGCCGCGACCGGACAAATTGACGACCAAAATCTCTGGCTTATCGGACTCTTTGGCACGGCGGATGGCGTACGCCATCGCATGAGCAGATTCAAGCGCTGGGATAATTCCTTCGTGACTCGAAATCAGTTGAAAGGCTTCAAGGGCCTCTTCGTCGGTCACGCTAGTGTACTGGGCGCGGCCAATGGCATGTAAATAAGCATGTTGTGGCCCGACACCGGGATAGTCGAGGCCAGCCGATACCGAATAAGACTCCTCCACTTGACCGTCATCATCTTGCATCAAAAACGAACGGCAGCCGTGTAGCACGCCCGGTTTGCCCGCCGATAAGGTGGCGCCATGCTCCCCGGTTGCCACGCCTTTGCCGGCTGGCTCAACGCCCGTTAGGCGCACGCCGGGTTCATCGATAAATTCAGCAAACATGCCAATGGCGTTGGACCCTCCCCCAACACATGCAATCACTTCGTCTGGTAAGCGACCTTCCGCTTCAAGGATTTGCGCCTTTGCTTCGGCGCCAATCATGCGGTGAAATTCACGTACAATGGTAGGGAAAGGATGTGGGCCCGCAGCGGTACCCAACAGGTAATGGGTGGTTGGGTAACTTGCTGTCCAATCGCGCATCGCTTCATTAACCGCATCTTTTAATGTGCCGCTGCCGGCGTCCACCGGAACAACTTTTGCCCCCATTAATTCCATGCGAAATACGTTCGGTTGCTGACGCTCGGCATCTTTGCGGCCCATATAGATAATACACTCAAGGCCTAATAGTGCGCAGGCTAAGGCCGTTGCGGTACCATGCTGACCTGCACCAGTTTCAGCAATAATGCGCTGCTTACCCATGCGTTTTGCCAAGAGCGCCTGCCCCAGTACTTGATTGGTTTTATGGGCACCACCGTGAAGCAAATCTTCTCGCTTCATATAGATTTTAACTGGCGAGCCTTTGGTGAGGTTTTGACATAAAGAAAGCGGGGTGGGGCGCCCCAAATAAGTGGTTAATAAATGCTGAAATTCCCGTTGAAATTCAGGATCCTGTTGTGCATCCACAAAGGCTTGCTCAAGTTGATCAAGCGCGGGAAGCAAAATTTCAGGGACGAACTGGCCACCGAAATCCCCAAAGTAGGGATTAAGGCGCTCGCGGGTCGTTTCCTGGCTCGATTGCGTCATGGTTACTGCCTCTTTTACGGCTCAAATAAATGTGATTGAGCCTGTTACGTCACATTGTGGGATCTTTTAGCTAGGCGCCTCTAAGATCGACCATATTCTCGAATTTGGTGAAATGCGGCACGGGTTTTAAGCGGACACTTCAGGCCGGGTTCAAGCTCAAGACCAGAGTTAAAATCTAAGCTTCCTACGCCTGTGCCCATTGCCGCTTGTGCATTGCCTGGATGTAAACCACCGGCCAAAATAAGTTGTTCTCTATTGTGGGTGGGTAATTGTTGCCAATTAGAGACCACGCCGCTGCCGCCTTGGCCACTATCCACCACCCAACGATGTACATCAGGATAGGTAGCGCGCCGCTGTTCGAGATCCTCAATAGCAGTAGCCACCCATAATTCACATTGATGCGGTAAAGCGCGTCCTAATGCTTGAATAAAAAGCGCGGCAGCGTCAGCCGATTGGGCTTCGATACGGCCAAGATCATGCACTTGAATGGCATTTAACGACGCGCTATTCACTAGTTCAAGCAAGGCCCCCGCAATTTCGGTTGGGGTGCGCGTGGGGTAGTCCTCTAGCGCGACCACGCCGACATAGGTTAAGCCATGCACTTTGCGAATGAACTTTGCCTGATCAATGGTAACCCTGCGCGGAGAACGTTGCGCAAAGATCATGCCCGCATATACCGCGCCTGCTGCCCTTGCCTGCAAGGCCTGCGTTTGTGAGGTAATCCCACACACTTTATGTTTGCCATATACCAACGCACGGCAAGCGTAATCGATATCCTCTTGTGAGGTTAGCGAACTGCCCACCAAAAAGCCGTTCACAAAAGGTGCGATCTGACGAATATCACGATGGTGATGAATACCCGACTCAGCAATCACGATAGCGTCTTTTGGCGCAAGAGGCGCTAGCTTCTCACTACGGTGAATATCCACAGATAGATCGCGAAGATTGCGATGATTAATGCCGATCACGCGTGCTGCTAAAGCCGATGCCCGCGCCATTTCGTCCGCATCACTCACTTCCGTTAATATATGTAAGCCGAGCTCTTCAGCATAGGTCGCAAGATCTTGGTATGTGGCGTCATCAAGTACGGACAACATTAATAAAATTGCATCGGCGCCAAAGTAGCGCGCGAGCGCCACCTGATAACGACTAAAAATAAAATCTTTGCACAATACAGGCACCGTGACTTGCTGGCTTACTGCGTGCAAATAACTAAAGTCACCCTGGAAGTAATCCGGTTCGGTCAGCACAGAAATGGCGGCACCATAGCTGGCATATATACGCGCGATGGCAACGGGATCAAAGCTCTCACGAATTAATCCTTTCGAAGGCGATGCTTTTTTGCATTCAAAAATAAATTGAGCCGATCCTTGTCGAAGCGCGGCGGTGAAATCACGAATGGGCCGAGTATGAGTGGCAGCAGCGGCCATCACCATGTCTTCAGGGTAGTGTTGCTGCAATCGCTGTAAACTGATTTGCCGTTGCTCGCAAATACTCCGCAACACCGACGGGGCGTTTTCTAGGGTTTCTTGTAATCCACGTGCGTTTTCTTGCTGCAATACTGGTTCTGGTTTAGTCATGTTTAAATGCCTCCTGCATCCGCTGTAGGTGAGTGAGGGCATGACCTTCTGTGAGGTGCTGCAAAACCGCGTCGGTGCCTTCCGCAAGTGATTCAGAGTAGCCTAACAAGTAGCGCAGACACGCGGCGTTCATGGCAATGGCGTGGCGATGCTCGGCGGCACCTTGTCCGGCGAAGACATATTTTAACATGCGTGCGTTTTGATCTGCATCGCCTCCCCGTAAAGAACTCAGACCCGCTTCCGGCAAACCGAAGTCGGTCGCACTAATTTCGTATTCTCGGATCTGATCCCCGTTTACCTCCGCCACTTTCGTCGGGCCGTGCAGCGCCACTTCGTCGAGACCACTGCCGTGCACGACCATGGCGCGTGGGCATCCAAGCAATTGCAGGGTTTGAGCCAATGGTAAGCATAAATCTGGGGTGTAGACCCCCAACAGTTGCGCTTTTGGACGGGCGGGGTTAATTAGAGGCCCGAGTAAGTTAAACATGGTACGGGTTTTCAATTCTTGTCGCACGGGCATCGCGTAGCGAACGCCGGGATGATAATGAGGGGCAAATAAAAAACAGAATTTATGTTCTTTCAGTAGCTGATGGTTCTCGTCCGGTGACAAATCAAGCGGTACCCCTAATGATTCCAGTACATCTGCCGAGCCTGATCGTGACGACACGCTGCGATTACCATGTTTGGCCACAGCAATGCCCATGCTGGCAGATACCAGAGCCGCTGCGGTGGATATATTAATGGTGTTGCTGCCATCGCCACCGGTACCGCAAGTGTCGGCCACTGGAAAGTCTAACGTGGGGAATTGTTTGCACCCAGCTAAGAGCGCTTTTGCTGCCCCGGCAATTTCTGCCGGGGTTTCACCACGAACCTTCATTGCTACGAGCATGGCGGCGATCTGATTTTGAGTCAGCTGATCTGCAAGCAAATGTTTAAATAGCTTTTCAGTTTCCGAGAGCGTGAGTACCTCTCCATTGAGTAGTTTCGCTAGTTCGCGCATGCAGACTCCTTAGGCGGCCGGGTTTTTGTTGTCAGGGATGGCATGTTGCACTGAGATAAATAATCAATGGTTTGCTTGAGCAACTGACTACCTTCACTGGTCATAATAGACTCTGGATGGAACTGAAAGCCAATTGCACACAGATGGGTCGCTTCAAAAGCCATTGGAATGTCGTTGACATGGGCCAAAATAGTGACGGAATCAGGCACGCGAATGGCTTGCAAGGAATGATATCGCGCCACCGGTAAGGGGTGGCTTAGGCCTGAGAAAATGGAATGATTGTCACATTCGATATAGCTTGTTTTGCCGTGCACTGTCTCGTGACAACGATCAACTTGTCCGCCACAAAACTCAATCAGCGCTTGAAAGCCTAAGCAAATACCGAGCATCGGATAGCGCCCTGCCGCGTGTTCAATCACCTGCATCAGATTGCCCGCGGCGCGCGGATGACCTGGGCCCGGTGACAAACACAAAATAACAGGGCCTTGCTGCGCTGCCGTGGCCAACTGCTCGGCAACGAAATTAGCGCTCACGGTATTGCGATATACGGCGAGACTGTAGCCAAGTTGCGCAAGCTCATCGACTAAGTTGTAGGTGAAGCTATCAATATTATCGATAAAAATAATGTGGCCTTTATTCATACTGTCACCTCCGCTGTATCGAGATGGGCTTGTTGACGCTGGATCGCTTGAATCACCGCATTTGCTTTTTGCTCGGTTTCACGTACTTCTGCTTCCGGTGAAGAATCGAACACCACGCCGGCTCCCGCTTGCACGGTGGCTGTGCCATGTTGAACAAAGGCAGAGCGAATCACAATACAGGTATCCATATCGCCATGCCCATTTAAATAGCCGACGGCGCCACCGTAACTGCCGCGGCGCTGCTGCTCGGCCTCACGAATTAATTGCGCCGCGCTAATTTTGGGTGCGCCGACGAGGGTGCCCATATTCATGCAGGCCCGATAGGCATCAAGGGCATCGTACTGGCTAGCTAAGGTGGCGACCACTCGTGATACTAAGTGCATGACATGAGAGTAGCGGTCGACTTTTAGTAAATCGGCGACATAGCGACTACCGGTTTTGGCGATGCGAGCGAGGTCATTGCGCGCCAGATCAACGAGCATCATGTGTTCTGCAAGCTCTTTTGTGTCTTGGCGCAGGGCAAGCTCAATGCGACTATCGTGATCGAGCAAAATATTCCCCTGTTGATCGCGAGCGCGTGAACGGGTACCGGCAATTGGATAGAGCTCAACTTGCCGGCTGTCTGCGGTAAATTTCAGTGCTGATTCGGGCGAGGCGCCAAAGAGTTCGAAATCTGGTGTTTGCAGATAGAACATGTAGGGGCTTGGGTTACTCAATTTTAACTGTTCGTAACTACCGAGGGCGTCGCTACATGGCAAGGTAAAGCTGCGCGCGGGCACGACTTGGAAAATATCGCCGGCCTGAATGTGTGATTTCAGTGACACCACACTAGCCGCATAGTCTTCCCGCGATGGACTGGCGACAACCTGACTGAAATCCGCCGCTGCGCGCAATCCCGCCGAGGGTACCGGACTAGTTGATGCATGTGGGGCTTGTAGTCGGGCCATCAATTCGCCCATGCGTTGACAGAGCTGCTGTTTTCTTGCGGACTGCTCGCTTCCTCCCGGTAACAGACCAAGCAGTTCCGTATGCTCTCGCTCATGATCGACGACCACTAAGGTTTCTGCCAAGTAAAATAAATAATCTGGGCAGGTATTGGCGCCAGTCGGTACGTCTGGAAGCTGCTCGAAGGTTGCCAACAAGTCGTATGCGAAAACGCCGCTGAGAAATACCGCCAATGGATGATCGTGGGACGCTTTTAACTGGTGTTGCAGTACCCGTAATGGTTCGACATTACTGGGGTAGGCCAGACGTTCAGCTTCAGTGAGATTGTCCGGTGCTGGTGCGTAGTCCACACGTAAATGTTGGTTTGGCATATCCATGGAAACCGTTGCATGGTCAGAGAGCTGCTGCTCAATCCACGGTAACAGTACAGCCCCGTTGTCAGATAGCGCTTGAATGGTTACGCGATGTCCATCACAGCGAAGTTCCAATGCGGCATCGACCATCATCAAGCTTTTTAAGTTCTGCCGTGAGTTAATCTCTGCTGACTCGAGTAATATACGACCACGCTGCGGGGTGTTGCCTGCGCTTAAACGGCGAAACATTTGCACTGGATCAGCTTGATAATCGAGCCCTAAACGTATGGTAGCAACGGAATACGTGGCATCGTCCGCTAACTGTTTCATCAAATTTTCCTTTCCCTTAAACGAAACAAGCCCGCTCAACTGAGCGGGCTTGTTGTGAATTCTTGGTCAACGAGAGCGAATTTTCTGCTTATCGTTGGCACATGCTGTCACACAACACTACCCGCGAGGGAAGTGCCACCACCAAGCATGCGCACGCACTACAGGCGTGTGAAGCAAGGATGTAAGGTGTGAAATGAGTGTGCGCATTTGTTTATACAACTTCAGTTTACTTGTACGAAAATAAGATATGACGCAAAGGTAAACGCAGAGCAGGTTTTGTGTCAATAGAAAGTTGAAAAAATTACAGCCAAGGTTAGTTTTAGCCGACGAAAGGGCGTATGATAATTGCATGGAAAATACCCTTAAAACAGCAAATTCAGCCGCGAGTCATCGTGATTTGGTGCGGATCCCAGCGCATGCCGAACGCATTGATTTGCATTGTCATAGTAAGTTGTCAGATGGCAGCCTTACCCCCACAGAATTAATTCTGCGGGCGCACACGATGCAAATTGAGGTACTGGCGTTAACGGATCATGATTCGCTCAGCAGTTATCGAGCCGCATGTGAAGCACAACTGGAGCATGATCTAACATCGCCGGTGCTTATTCCGGGCGTTGAAATTAGCTGCTTGTGGAATGGTTACGAAATCCATATTTTGGGTTGGAATTTTTCGGTCGACAATAGTGCTTTGCAAGGGTTGATCGACGATCAACAACGCAAGCGCCGCGAACGCAGTGTGGCAATTTATGAAAAATTAGTGCAACAGGGAGTGCAGGCGGCAGATCTGCCCGATGTAACGAGCATGGCGCCGGGACAAGTGCTGACTCGCTTACATTTTGCACAAGCCTTGGTGCAGGCAAACTACTGTAAAGATATTCAGCGTGCGTTCGAGCGCTATTTAGGTAAGGGCCAGTGCGCGTATGTGAGTAGTCAGTGGTGTTCCATTGATGAGGCTATTGATGCGATTCGTGGTGCCGGAGGGGTTGCCGGACTTGCTCATCCCCTCGCTTATAGTTTAAGTAATAAATGGCTGCGAAAATTACTCGTTGAGTTAAAGCAGGCGGGTGCTGAAGCGATGGAAGTGGTTTCGTCGCAACAAGCGCCCTGGCAGCGTCAGTGGCTCGCTGAGTTGGCGCAAGAATATGGTTTTTATATGTCCGTAGGTTCTGATTTTCACCATCCGGGAAAATATCGAGAACTTGGACGCAATTTACGCCCGCCGGAAGGGGTAACCCCGGTGTGGGCTTTATGGCAATAGAGGAGTAAGGGGTGAGTCAGTTTTTTCAAATCCATCCAGAAAACCCGCAAAACCGTCTCATTCAGCAGGCGGCAGATATCGTGCGCGGAGGAGGGGTTATTGTCTATCCAACCGACTCTGGATATGCCCTTGGCTGTCAGCTTCAGAATAAACATGCGGTCGAGCGGATTCTACGGATTCGCCAGCTCGGCAGTGAACATAATTTCACCTTGATGTGCCGAGATTTAACCGAGCTGTCAGTGTACGCTCGAGTCGGAAATCAGGCATTTCGTTTGATTAAGAATAATACGCCCGGCCCCTATACGTTTGTATTAAAGGCCACAAAGGAAGTGCCAAGACGCTTAATGAATCCAAAGCGTAAAACCATTGGTTTGCGGGTACCCGACAACGCGATTGCGCAAGCGTTATTGACTGAGATTGGCGAGCCGATGATGTCGACGACGCTTATTTTCCCTGGTGAAGAATTTGCGGAGCCCGACCCTTATGAAATTCGACTGCGTTTGGAAAAACTGGTGGATTTGGTGATTGATGGCGGGCATTTGATGGAACAACCGACCACCGTCGTTGACTTGGTTGATGATGAGATGGAAATTATTCGTATCGGTGAAGGGGATCCAACACCGTTTCAATAGTAGAGCTGATTTCTTGAATACGGGAAGAGTATAGAAAAACAACGGATGAGTGATTTAGTGTCAGCGCAGCAATCGCTGCCTTTAGGATTTGTACGCGGAGAGCCGGTTTTTGATCAACCGGAAGATCTCTATATTCCGCCAGAAGCACTGGAACTCATGCTCGATTTGTTTTCGGGCCCCATGGACTTGCTGTTGTATCTGATTCGCCGACAGAAAATGGATATTCTCGATCTTCCTATCTTGAAAATCACAGAACAATACATGCAGTACGTAGATATGATGCGAGAGCTCAAGCTTGAATTAGCCGCAGATTACCTACTGATGGCAGCGATGCTGGCGGAAATTAAAAGCCGCATGTTACTGCCGACGATTAGCGACACGGATGACGATGAAGACGATCCCCGTGCTGAGCTAGTACGTCGTCTGAAGGAATACGAGATTATCCGTGAAGGGGCGAACCAGCTGGATCAGCAGCCTCAGCAAGAACGGGATTTCTTTCCTGCCCATGCGGTCACTGATGCCCGCGATCTGGCTGGGCAAGCGCCACCGGATGTAAGCATGGAAGATCTTACCTTGGCGCTTGCAAAAGTGATGCAGTTGGTGGAAGTACAAGCCCATCACCATATTAAACGCGAAGCTCTTTCCACCCGGGAACGCATGAGTCGAGTGCTCGATTTATTGCAGTCTACCGAGCGCGTTGAATTTTCTGGCTTGTTTGCTATCAATGAGGGGCGCTCTGGGGTGGTGGTGAGTTTCTTGGCTATTTTGGAGCTTAACAAAGAGGGTCTTATTGTACTGACCCAAGCAACAGAGTTTTCGACCATCTATGTGAGCCGCGCAAAGCAATCGAGCAGAGAGGAAGCGCTATGATTTCTGATCAGCAATTAAAGCAATTGGTGGAAGCCGCGATATTTGCCGCAGAAGATCCGGTGACCTTGGATCAGCTCCTCAATGGTGTGCTTGCCGATTTTCGCTTAAACAAGCCGCGTTTACGACAAGTCTTAGATGGTCTGCAAGAGGATTATAAAGACCGAGGTATTGAATTGGTCGAAGTGGCTTCGGGCTGGCGCTTTCAAACCAAACCAGAACTTGGCCCTGCCTTGGTGCATATGTGGCCCGAGCGCGCCCCTCGATACTCGGCGGCGCTACTTGAAACCTTAGCTTTAATTGCCTGGCGACAGCCGGTTACTCGTGGCGAGATTGAAGCGGTTCGTGGCGTCTCGGTGAGTACGCAAATTATGAAAACCCTGCAAGAGCGGGGATGGGTGAAAGTGGTTGGGCATAAAGAGGTTCCCGGTCGTCCGGCCCTTTACGCCACCACAAAGGCTTTTTTAGACTATTTTGCATTGCAGTCGGTAGCCGATATTCCGGCGCTTTCTCAGCCCCGACCTGAACTTGAGGAAATTTTCGACAATAGCGCTATTGCATCGTCGAAGAATCAATTAGAATTGCACACTGATGACACGCGGGAGCGTGACAACCAAGAGGAAACCTCGCAGTGAAAGATACCGAAAAACTTCAGAAAATTCTCGCCCGCTCAGGATACGGTTCGCGTCGTGAAATAGAATCCATGATTAGTGATGGGCGTATTCGCGTTGGCGATCATGTAGCCACTTTAGGGGAACGTGTTAGCCCAAATGCGGTGATTCGTATTGACGGCCATGTTGTAAAAGTGAAATCCGAAGACGCCGTCCCGTGCCGCGTGTTGGTTTATCACAAGCCCGAGGGTGAGTTAGTTACCCGAAAAGATCCAGAAGGTCGAGCGACTGTTTATGAACGCATGCCGCCTTTATCGGGCGCTCGTTGGATTGCGGTTGGTCGACTGGATATCAATACCTCAGGTCTACTTCTTCTCACCACCGATGGTGAATTGGCCAATCGCCTTATGCACCCCAGTTATCAAGTGGAACGGGAATATGCGGTGCGCGTATTTGGAGAAGTCACTGAAGCGCAAATTCAAAAATTGCTGCGTGGTGTTGAACTAGAAGATGGCGTCGCGCGCTTTAAGCGTATTCGTCGCCGCGGTGGCGAAGGCATGAATCAGTGGTTCCACGTCACCCTTACTGAAGGTCGCAACCGCGAAGTACGTCGTTTGTGGGATTCTCAAGGTGCCACCGTAAGCCGCTTGATGCGCGTGCGTATGGGCGAGATCACCATGCCGAAAGGGTTAGTGCAAGGTGGTTGGGTTGAGCTTGCCATGGACGAAGTGAATTATTTACGCAACTTGGTGGAGCTGCCTTTGCTCGAGTCTGCACCAATCATTACTAAAGATGATCAAGAGCGTCAGATTAAGCAAGCTCGCCGCGGTAGTCGACGTCATCGTGATGAGCAAAAAGCCAAGCAGGGGAAATCTCCACGCGCGGCGACAGGATCTAGTTCTCGTCCAGATCCTCGTGCCCACTCTGCATCGGAAACGAGTGGTAAGGTCGGGAAAGACAGTCGCAAGGATAACCGCAAAGGCGCCAACAAAGATGAACGTTCTCAGCAACGCAGCGACAAGCGGCCACAAAAGCCGCGCAGTAACCGCCCGCAGAGACAACATGCAGGAACAAAACGGAAATAGTTATGAGTGAACCGGTAGTCTCCTCAAGTCAGGCAATTCAATGGCGTAGCGAATGGTCGCCCAGTCAGCGTGTTTGGATGCGCTGGCCCTATCGCCGTGATATCTGGCCCGATGCTGGCAAGGCGGTCCATGCAGAGGTACGTGAGCTTTTATCTGAGTTAGCCCAGCGCAATATACCCGTGGCTTTACAGGTACATCCTGAAGAGCCCATGCCTGCTAACTTATCGGACAACGTACAGGTGCATCGAATTGCTTTTGGAGATATTTGGTTACGCGATTGCGCGCCTTTTATTGATCAGAAGGGCGGTGTCGCTCTGCATTATGATTTTGATGGTTGGGGTGGCATAGATGACCAACAGGCCCTCGACGGAAGTGCTCGGGATTGGTTGAGCCATACGCTGAATTTGAAAACCGAGTCTCACGACTGGGTGATTGAAGGTGGGGCCTTGCATCATGACGGTGAGGGAACGGCGATAGCGTGTGCCGGTAGTATTTTACACCGCCCCAGTAACCAAGGACTCACGGACCGAATTTTGCGTGAACATCTGCAGCAGGCGTTTGCCATTGAAAAACTGCTGATGTTACCCGGAAAACTGAGCGCTGATGAAACGGGCGGTCATGTCGACAATCTGGCCTGTTTTATCCGACCTGGTGAAGTTGTTGTTGCCCATACTGGCGATCCATCGCACCCGGATTACGCAACCTGCCGACGCGTGTATGACTTTCTTGCCAACAGCACCGATGCGCAAGGGCGACCTATCAAAGTCCACACTTTGCCGCTGCCGCGTTCGCCGCGATTGAGCGCTGCAGAAGCAGTGGCTATTGCCCATCGGCCAGGCGTGCGAAAACGCATCGCCGGCATGCAACTGATGGCAAGTTATGTCAATTTCTTACGGGTTCGTTATGCCGACGGCGATTTGATTGTGATGCCGGCGTTTGGTTTACCAAGCGACGAAAAAGCGCGAGATCAAATGCAGCAATTGATGCCTGAAACTGAGGTTATCTTGGCCCCGGCACGACATTTGCTGGTGGGTGGAGGAGGGTGGCACTGTGCGACCTTCCCCTACTGATCCGGAAGACGAACAAGTTATTGAAGCGCGCGCGGTGCAGTTACTGAGTCGCCGAGAACACAGTATGTTTGAACTGCGCATTAAGTTGCAGCAAAAAGGGTTTGCTCGCGACGCGATAGATCGCGTGATACAGAAGCTAGAAGCGCGTGAGTGGCAATCGGATACACGGTTCGCCGATGTATTTTATCGCCAACGTGTGATGCAAGGGTATGGACCACTCCGAGTACGTCAGGAAATGCAGCAAAAAGGCCTTAGCGATGATGAAATTCAGCGCTGTTTTGAGACCTATGCAACCGATTGGGCGGCCCTTGCTAGTGAACGCTATCAGCGGCGTTTTGGGCAGTCGCCTGTGGCGCCGGGGGATCAAAAAGAACGCGCGCGTCGAATGCGCTTTTTAGCGCAGCGCGGATTCAGCGCAGATCACATTCGTCGGGCCATTGAAAATGCGCAGGAAAACCCTGACGACTAGGCTTTGGCGACTATTTTCTGACCCATCATTATGATAATCTTAGCCACTTTCTTAAGAGCGGATCTTATTCCGTAAACGTGTAGTCATAGCAGGACATTATTTATGAGTATGACCAGTGCCGATATTCGTACAGCCTTTTTGAACTTCTTTGCTGAGCGTGGTCATCAGATCGTGCCTAGTGCATCGTTAATTCCTGGAAACGATGCCACTTTATTGTTTACTAACGCCGGAATGGTTCCGTTTAAAGATGTGTTTTTGGGCACGGACAAGCGCAATTACACGCGGGCAACGAGCTCTCAACGCTGTGTGCGTGCTGGTGGCAAACATAACGATCTAGAAAATGTGGGCTACACCGCACGTCATCACACGTTTTTTGAAATGTTGGGTAACTTCAGTTTTGGCGATTACTTTAAGAAAGACGCTATCGATTACGCGTGGGCTTTTCTCACGAAAGAATTGGGATTGCCCAAAGAAAAACTCTGGGTAACGGTTTTTGAAGAAGACGATGAAGCCTACGATATTTGGGCCAATGATATTGGTGTGCCGCGGGATCGAATTTCCCGTATTGGTGCGAAAGACAATTTCTGGCAAATGGGCGATACTGGCCCTTGCGGTCCATGCTCTGAAATTTTTTATGACCACGGCCCTGATGTTTGGGGTGGTCCTCCGGGAACACCTGAGGAAGATGGCGACCGCTATATCGAGATTTGGAATCTCGTGTTTATGCAATTTAACCGCCAGCCTGACGGCACCCTTGAACCACTGCCGAAGCCTTCTGTCGACACGGGAATGGGCCTTGAGCGCATTGCTGCGGTGTTGCAAGGCGTGCACTCAAACTACGAAACCGATACCTTTGTACAGTTAATCGATGCAGCCGCGAAAGCCGTGGGTACAGAGGATCGTTCAGCGCAATCATTACGTGTCATAGCCGATCACATTCGCTCCTGTTCGTTCCTGATTGCCGATGGGGTGATGCCATCCAATGAAGGCCGTGGTTATGTGTTGCGTCGGATTATCCGCCGCGCGGTGCGCCACGGTTCAAAATTGGGTGCCAGTGAGCCATTTTTCCATACCTTAGTGGCTGAATTAGTGCGATTAATGGGGGAAGCATTCCCTGAGTTAGCGCAGGCACAAACCCGTATAGAACAAGCTTTACTACAAGAAGAAAAACAGTTCGCCCGCACCTTGCAACGGGGCTTGAGCTTGTTAGAAGAGGCAATGGCGGATTTAGCCGAGGGCGATGCACTATCTGGCGAGATAGCGTTTAAACTCTACGATACCTACGGCTTCCCTTATGATCTTACCGCCGACATTTTGCGAGAGCGTGGTTTCGCCCTTGACCAAGCGGGCTTTGATACTGCAATGGCAGAGCAGCGCACGCGTGCTCAACAGGCCTCTCAGTTTGGTGCTGACTATAGCAATCGCATTGCGGCAGAAACAATTTCAGATTTTAAAGGCTACAGCGATTACGAAAGTGATGCGGTTATCCGTGAGATCTTTGTCGAGGGCGAATCGGTTGATCAAGTAGCCGCCGGCCAAGATGCCATTATCGTTCTCGACCAGACTCCCTTTTATGCAGAAAGCGGCGGTCAGGTGGGGGATGTTGGCGTCTTTGAAGTTGATGGTGAGCCGGCATTTGTGGTGAATGATACCCAGTATATTGGCAAAGCCATCGCACATCATGGCAATGCAGAAGCGCTGTTAAGCGTGGGCGATAGCGTACTGGCATTGGTTGACGATGAACGCCGTTGGGCCATTCGTCGTAACCATTCAGCGACCCATTTAATTCATGCAGCACTTCGCAATGTATTAGGCGAGCACGTGATGCAAAAGGGCTCTTTGGTTGATGAACAACGGTTGCGGTTTGATTTCGCGCATCCGCAGGCGTTAACCCAGTCAGAATTGCTGTCGATTGAAACACAGGTGAATGAGCAGATTCGATTAAACACGCCATTAACCACAGACGTTTTGCCCATTGAAGAAGCGAAAGCTCGGGGCGCAATGGCGTTGTTTGGCGAGAAGTACGATGATCACGTTCGCGTGGTTGAGATGGGCCCCTATTCTTTGGAACTTTGTGGCGGAACCCATGTACAGCGTACTGGTGATATCGGCAGTTTTCGCATTCTCTCAGAACAAGGGATTGCCTCGGGTGTACGTCGTGTAGAGGCAACCACGGGCGCGAACGCGGTACTCTATACCCAGCAGCAACAGCAACGTTTATATGCCATTGCAAGCGCACTCAAGGCTGATCCAAGCGCAGTATCGGAACGTATTGAACAGTTATTAG
The DNA here is from genome assembly GCF_015354615.1 of Aliidiomarina indica. GTDB lineage: Bacteria > Pseudomonadota > Gammaproteobacteria > Enterobacterales > Alteromonadaceae > Aliidiomarina > Aliidiomarina indica. Next base: position 136,625 of record NZ_JACAVQ010000001.1, read on the forward strand.
GGCGCCAAAAGCAGCTAGAGAAAGAATTAGCCGAGTTCCAACGTCAGCTATCCCAGCAGGCAGGCGCCAATCTGACAGATAGTGCCGAAGACATCGGTGGCCACAAAGTGATTGTGGCAGAAGTTACGCAAGTTGAAGCAAAAGCCTTGCGCGAAATGGTTGATGATTTAAAGAACCGTTTAGGCGAAGGTGTGGTGGTGCTCGGATTGCGTCAAGAAGGTAAAGTAAGCTTGATTGTTGGTGTTACCCCTGGGTTAACCAGCAAAGTGAAGGCCGGTGAGCTCGTAAACCTAATTGCTCAGCACGTTGGAGGCAAAGGTGGCGGCAGGCCGGATATGGCGCAAGCAGGGGGAAGCGAACCAGAACACTTGGATTCAGCCCTTGCGAGTGCGAAAACATGGTTGAAGGACAAATTAGCCGGTTAGAAGCCAACTTGGCGCTAGTTTGGACAAGGATTCGTTAGGTTGCGACATAAATTGTCGTGTTGGTGTGCAGTCAGGCGCATTTTTTTAGCACATTAACGATGAATTAACCGTGACGCTGCTGATGCTGTGCTATGCTGATAGTAAGAAGTTAGCGTTCGCAGTTGATAGCATTGGAACGCTAAGAACTTGGTCTGATTTGTCGCTTTGATTTTGCGTAAAATATATGAGAGTTGTCATATCGCAGAATTCAGAGAAGTTGGTAGTATGCGAATCTTATCCAAGTAATGCGTCGCCACATGTCGCAGGATGAGAAGTCGAAACGAAGGAGCAGAGAAGATGCTAATATTAACGCGACGTGTCGGAGAGACACTGATGATAGGCGATGACGTCACCGTCACCGTTCTAGGCGTCAAAGGAAATCAGGTACGTATTGGTGTCAATGCTCCGAAAGACGTATCGGTTCACCGCGAAGAAATTTATATGCGAATCCAAGCGGAAAAAGATACCGACGAGCGCACTGAGTAAAGTAATATACGTGCAGAAAAGCCGGCATTGATGCCGGCTTTTTGTTTTTTGTGCGCGAGCAAACCGCAGAATCAATTTGCCTTAGGTGGCTATAAAGGTTTCAGTAGAATTGCCTTCAGTAGCAAAAAAGTGTCAAAATCTACGCAGACTGTTTAATTATGACGCAGTTAGACAGCGGATGGGCAAAAAGCGTTTGACAACGTCTGACAAATCGCTATCATTCACGCCCATCAAGTCGCGGTGAGGTGGCCGAGAGGCTGAAGGCGCTCCCCTGCTAAGGGAGTATAGGGTTTGTAGCCCTATCGAGGGTTCGAATCCCTCCCTCACCGCCATTTGTCACCGCAACATGCAAGTGAAGAAAGTTTAGGTTAAACGACGCGCTCGTAGCTCAGCTGGATAGAGTACCTGGCTACGAACCAGGCGGTCGGAGGTTCGAATCCTCCCGAGCGCGCCATTTTCCTAAAATCATACAGCGCGCTCGTAGCTCAGCTGGATAGAGTACCTGGCTACGAACCAGGCGGTCGGAGGTTCGAATCCTCCCGAGCGCGCCATTTCTTCTCATCTCCCCCCGTGATCGCCTAGTTTGCGTGCATGAGTCAGCAACTAACACCCTCATAAATACCCTCTATTTTTGTGCTGCATAGGGAAAGGCTTCCTTTTCGCTGCTCAGAACTCTACAATTAACTAACAATTTATAATTCACACACAAGATGTGAACTGCGCAGGGAATTGCAATGGCGGATTTGTTTTTGCAAGCACTTGAGCTCATGCTCGCGGGCATGAGTGTTGTCTTTATCTTTTTATGCATTCTTACTGTAGCCGTGATGCTGCTCACACGACTATGTCCGGAGAACACGCCGTTGCGTGCGCCGGCGAACCCACCACCTCAAGATCATGAAAACTCGCAGGCAAGTAAGCTTGCCGCTGTGACTGTTGCAGTTCAAAAATACCGCAATGCACGAGGACGTGCAGACCAACCAGAGGATTAAACTATGGCCAAGCCGTTATTGTTGACAGAATTGGTGTTGCGCGACGCCCACCAGTCGTTGCTGGCAACGCGATTACGACTCGACGATATGCTTCCGATCGCGGAGAAACTCGATCAAGCGGGATATTGGTCTATGGAAACTTGGGGCGGCGCAACCTTTGACGCCTGTATTCGCTATTTGGGCGAAGACCCGTGGGAACGTTTGCGAGAACTGAAAAAAGCCATGCCTAATACGCGTCAGCAAATGCTACTGCGCGGACAAAATTTATTAGGCTACCGCCATTACGCCGACGACGTCGTTAAACGTTTTGTCGAGCGTGCGCGTGAGAACGGTGTCGATGTATTTCGTATCTTCGACGCCATGAACGATGTGCGCAATTTAAAAACCGCAATTGAAGCAACGATTGCTAATGATGGTCATGCTCAGGGCACGTTATCCTATACCGTGAGCCCAGTGCACACGTTAGACAAATGGGTGGATATGGCGCTAGAAATGGAAGCGCTTGGTTGTCACTCTATTTGTATTAAAGATATGGCCGGTTTGTTACGCCCTTACGACGCGGAAGAACTGATTGGCACCTTGAAGCAAAAGCTGAAAGTGCCCGTGGCCATGCAATGCCATGCGACCACAGGTTTGAGTACAGCAACCTACCAAAAAGCAATCGATGCTGGCATCGATATGCTAGATACAGCTATTTCCTCCATGAGTATGACCTATGGCCATACCGCGACGGAAACCGTGGTAGCTATGGTTGAGGGCACCGAACGTGATACCGGCATCAAACTCACCGATTTAGAAGAGGTTGCGGCATATTTCCGCGGCGTGCGTCGTAAGTATGCACGTTTTGAAGGATCACTAAAGGGCATTGACGCCCGCATTCTGGTTGCGCAGGTGCCTGGTGGCATGCTGACCAATATGGAAAACCAGCTACGTGAGCAAAAGGCGCTGGATAAATTTGATCAAGTGCTCAATGAAATCCCTCGGGTTCGCGAAGATCTTGGTTTTATTCCATTGGTAACACCGACATCGCAAATCGTAGGCACACAAGCGGTACTCAATGTGCTCACGGGCGAACGCTATAAATCCGTCTCTAAAGAAACGGCAGGCGTGCTGAAAGGGGAATATGGGGCAACTGCTGCGCCGGTCAATAAAGAACTGCAGAAAACAGTTCTGGGTGATGCCGAGCCGATTACCTGCCGTCCAGCTGACTTGCTTGATAATGAATTGGATAAGCTCACTGAAGAGCTCAGTGGCATTGCGAAAAAAGAATCGATTACCTTGGCTGATTCTGAAGTGGATGACGTGCTTACCTATGCGCTGTTTCCACAAATTGGCCTTAAGTTTTTGAAGAATCGTGGCAATCCTGATGCCTTTGAACCCGCTCCAAGTGTAGAAACCGATCGTCCGGTTCCGAAAGCGGAAACAGGTGATAACAGCATTGAGCGTTACGATGTGTGTATTTCCGGAGAATGTTTCTCTGTAGAAGTGGGTCCTGATGGCAGCTTGCGCGCCTCGCAAACGGCCGATAAGGATGCAGGCGACGATCAAAAAAACGAGTCTGAAGCACCACCGAAGACGAGTAAAAAGTCTGCAGGCGGTGACACACGGCCGGTGAATGCACCTCTATCCGGAAACTTGTGGAAGTACAAAGTGAAGCCTGGGGATAAAGTAAAATCCGGGGATGTAGTGGTGATCCTTGAAGCCATGAAAATGGAAACAGAAGTACGAACCGACCGCGATGGTGTAGTTGCTGAACTGACCGCGCGGGAAGGGGACAGTGTCATCTCGGGTGATGCCTTACTGACTCTTGAGGGAAGCAAGTAACATGGAAACATGGTTAACACTTTGGCAGAGCACCGGGTTGTCTGCCATGAGCTGGGGTGCCTTGTTGATGATAGTTGTCGGCTTGGTGCTGGTGTACTTAGCGATTGTTCACAAATTTGAGCCGTTACTTTTGCTCCCGATTGGCTTCGGTGCCGTTCTTACCAATATTCCATTGGCGGGCATGAATGAAGCAGGGGGCATTCTCTATGCGTTCTATGAAGTGGGGATTTCCACGGGGATATTTCCTCTTCTAATCTTCCTTGGTGTGGGCGCGATGACAGATTTTAGCGCCTTATTGGCTAATCCTCGGATGCTATTGCTAGGCGCTGCTGCGCAATTTGGTATTTTTGCCACCTTAATTGGTGCTATTGCCTTAAATTGGATACCCGGTGTTGAGTTTACTATCCAGCAGGCGGCTGCGATTGCCATCATCGGTGGCGCAGACGGACCGACCGCGATATACCTTAGCTCCCAGTTGGCTCCGGAGTTACTCGGTGCTATAGCAGTGGCGGCATATTCCTACATGGCACTGGTTCCGGTATTACAACCGCCGGTTATGCGCCTGCTTACGACCAAGAAAGAACGTGCCATTAAAATGGAACAGCTAAAGCCAGTGTCAAAGCGGGCAAAAATTCTGTTTCCACTCATGGTGTTACTGCTCACCGTTCTATTGCTGCCGACCGCTGCACCGCTGGTGGGTATGCTCTGTTTAGGCAACTTAATGCGTGAATCTGGCGTAGTAGAGCGCTTAAGCAAGTCGGCTCAGAATGAATTAATTAACTTGGTAACCATTTTCCTCGGCCTCGCCGTGGGTGCGCAGCTCACCGCTAGCTCATTCTTAACCATCGAAACCTTAGGTATTTTAGTGCTAGGGGCCATGGCCTTTGTTTTTGGTACCGCTGCGGGCATTGTGATGGCGAAGTTGCTGAATTTGTTTAGCAAGCAGCCGATTAACCCGCTGATTGGTGCCGCAGGCGTGTCTGCAGTGCCCATGGCGGCGCGCGTAGTAAATAAAGAAGGGCTAAGAGCAGATCAGCATAACTTCCTGCTGATGCATGCGATGGGACCTAATGTGGCGGGTGTTCTTGGCTCGGCAGTGGCTGCTGGTATTCTTTTGGCCTTGGCCGGCTAATTCTAGTCGAGATTGGCGGGTGGCTCACAGATTTGTGAGCCACCACATCATTCCATAAAACGCAGCAATCACGCTGCTCACAATGAGGATGTACTTGTATCCTTGAATACCATCACGAACCCGGTAGCCATTCAGTTGCAACCACAACGTCCACAGCAATATCAGAACAACGGGAATCAAGAACAAAAAACGTATCATAGTTGCGATATCCTCTCTTTATAAATCCAAGTCGGTACTTAATTTTCTGCACTTTCGCTCGTGTGTAGATCTTCGATGGCTTGCTCAACTAAATCGAGCAGCGATTCAAGCCCGGTAATTTGATCAGCCACTAATCCTACATCGCGATTAACGATAGCTGTTTCCAATGTTCCCGCTTTCTTTGTTAAGGCGGTAAGTCCAAGGTTGGCAGCCGCTCCTTTCAGCGAATGGAAATAACGGCGCGCCTCATCGTGCTGTCCCCGACTGATAAATTCAGAAACCTTAATGGCACTGCCGCGATAGCTACTCACCAACTGTTCTAGCAAACGAACATAAAGGCCCACATTATGATTTAAGCGTTGCAACGCTTGCTCCAAATCCATGCCTTTAATTTGTGGATAACGGCGCGAACTAGGCTCGGTTGTTTTTGCCTCTTTTGTTTCTGAGGTCGGTGTAAGTTTAGAATAAGGTCCTGCCAGTGCCCATTTGCTAATTTGAGAAAGCAGCAGCTGCTCATCAATTGGCTTGGGTATATGCCCTTGCATGCCGGCAGCAAGGGAACGCTCGGCATCGCCGCTCATCGCGTTCGCGGTCATCGCAAGAATCGGCAACTGTTGATAACTATAAAACTGGCGAATCGTCTCGGACGCACGGTAGCCATCCATCACCGGCATTTGAATATCCATCAACACCAACGCGTATGATTTTTCTTGAACTTTCTGCACTGCCACTTCGCCGTTTTCGGCAATATCCACTTGAAATCCATGGCCACTGAGCATTTCCTTGGCGACATGCTGATTGATTTCATTATCTTCCACGACTAAAAGTGGTGCTCCTTGCAGGTTATCCGGAATCAAGCTGGTCTTTGCGCTATCTTTGGCGGCAACTCGGGCACCAAACAGGGCCGACGTCATAACCCGCGCTAGCGTAGCCGTGGTATAAGGTTTTGTAATAAAGTCATCGGTACCTACCTGTCGCGCTTTCTCAGCCAGTTCCTCGGCGTAGTATCCGGTGGCCAGAATCATACGAGGTTGGAAGTCTTGGGGAAGTTTTTCTTTTACTTGTTCGACTAATGCAAGTCCATCCATGCCGGGCAAGCGCCAGTCAATCAGAGCGAGCTGGAATGGTTTTTCCGTTGCAATTCCTTCCTGCAGTTTGCGTAGTGCCTGTTCGGCACTATGACAAGTATGCGCATCCATTTGGTAGGATCGCAGGGTTTCTTTGAGCATTTCACGGGTACTGGTGTTATCGTCTACCGCAAGTACGCGAACGCCCTCTAAACGCTGCATTAACAGCTGATGATGGGAGCGATCTTGGCTTTCTTGCAGAGGTAATACCAACTCAATAAAAAAGTTAGAGCCTTGACCCGGGCTACTGCTGACCCCAATATCACCTTGCATTAAGGTGACCAAGCGTTTTGAAATAGTGAGCCCCAGACCGGTGCCACCAAACTTACGGGTAGTGGATGAATCCGCCTGAGTGAACGCCTGAAATAGTTGCGCCGATTGCTCCGGGGTCATGCCCATGCCAGTATCTTTTACTTCAATACGCAACCACACCTTTTCATCATTCTGATCCAGCAATGTACAAGAAACATTAATTTCGCCATCTTCGGTAAACTTAATAGCGTTGCTTACCAAGTTAATCAAAACCTGCTGTAAGCGCAGCGGGTCGCCGACGAGCAAGGTAGGAATGTTGGCGGGCAGATTGATAATAAACTCAAGCCCCTTATCGTAGGCTTTGTAGGCGAACATGTCCGCCAAGGTCCCTAAAACTTCATCTAAATCAAAGGGAATGCGCTCTATGGTGAGCTTGTTCGCTTCAATCTTAGAAAAATCAAGGATGTCGTTAATGACCCCGAGCAGGGCTTGTGATGAGGAGTCAATGACCTTGATATAGCGTTGTTGTTTGTCGTTTAAATCGGTTTTCATGGCAAGATTTGCCATGCCAACAATCGCGTTGATAGGCGTGCGAATTTCATGGCTCATGTTGGCTAAGAAATCGCTTTTAGCTAAGTTTGCCGCTTCCGCTTCAGCACGGGCTTTTTCGGCGCTTTCCCGAGCCTGAGACATCTCTTCAGATGCCCGTTTAATACTAGAGATATCGTAGTAGCTGCCGAGCACGCCGACAATTTGACCTTGTTCGTCATACAGAGGGACACTGGAATGCTCGACCCAGCGTGTTTGTGCTTCATCATGGCTAAGGTTGAGTTGCATTTCTTGGTTGCATGCTGCGCTGCGTAAGGAAAAAGTTTGTAAGTCACGCGCGCGCAAGCCAGAGTTCGCATTCAGTTGAGGGATATCTTCATCCCGCAATCCGCGAATATCTTGAATATCAAAATCCCGCAAAAAGCCGGGATTCGCACCAATAAAGCGCATATCTCGGTCGCGCCAATACACGCGGATGGGTAAATCATTAAAGACATGTTGCAGTAACTGTTCATTCACTTCAGAGAAGCCAAGATCTGACGCTTGCGCGGTTTCATTTTCGGGGGAGGGTGAGGCGATGGCCGCCGCGTTTTGGCGACGGAATACGCCATGTGAAAGCGCCAATAAAAGCCCCATAAAAATGGCAATAAAATGCCAGGGCGCGGGCAACCATAAAAGCAAAACCACTAATACCAACAACAAAACGCCAAAATAGCGATGAATCCACTGATTTAATTGCTGAAATCGTTCGTTCAAAGTGCTTCCCTTACGCTGCTTTTTTCAATTGAATGTGGCACACTAGCCACATCATAACAGACAATTATCGGGATGTAGCCTTGTCAATTCTGCTATCCGCATCTTTAGACCAGCTTCAAAGCGCTGAAGGGCAACTTGCTTTGCGCACCATGAATCGCGGGATTGAACGCGAATGCTTGCGCATTACACCGGAAGGTCGACTCGCCACGACGCCACATCCGGAATCACTCGGCTCTAAGCTTACGCACCCACTCATCACCACCGATTACGCGGAAGCATTGTTAGAGTTTATTACGCCTGTAGAAACTGATATCGATACCACCTTGATGCAATTGCGCGATATTCACCGCGCGACCTATCAGGCACTTGGTGATGAGCTTCTTTGGCCATTAAGCATGCCTTGCTACCTCAATGAAGTGACAGACATAGAGTTGGCAAACTATGGTACGTCCCATATTGGTCGCATGAAAACCACTTATCGACAGGGGTTAACCCATCGCTATGGAGCGGTGATGCAAACCATTTCTGGTGTGCATTTTAATTGGTCGATAAGCGACGAGTTATGGCGTATTCTGGCCGCGCGCAACGGCAGCGAAGATACCGCTGAATTTCGCTCTCAGGGTTATTTTGGCTTGTTGCGTAACTTTAAGCGATGGGCTTGGGTTATCCCCTATTTCTTCGGCGCTTCGCCGGTATTGTGCAAATCATTTTTAAAGCACAGTAGTGCAGATCTCGACTTCCGCGAGCTCGGTGGTGGCATGGTTTATGTTCCCTACGCTACCTCATTACGCATGAGTGATTTGGGATACACCAATAAAGAGCAGGCTGCGCTTAAGATTACTTACAATTCGCTTGAAGCATATATCGATGGCTTACGGAACGCGGTATTTACGCGTTCAGAGCAGTTTGCGGGCATTGGTATTCGCGACGGCGATCAATGGCGTCAGTTGAACGACAATATTCTCCAAATCGAAAATGAATTCTATTCGCCCATTCGCCCCAAACGTGTCGCGCAATCGGGTGAAACGCCCACGCAAGCACTTGAGCGCGGCGGGGTACAATATATTGAGGTTCGGGCGGTCGATGTGAATCCATACACCGCCGTTGGAATTACCGCAGAGCAAATGCGGTTTCTCGATTTATTTTTACTTTATTGTTTATTAACCGATAGCCCACCCTTAGGCTTTGAAGCCCAACGCGTGACCGAGCAAAACTTGAACCGTGTCGTGCTTCGCGGTCGCGAGCCAGGACTCACACTCGTTGATGAATCCGGTGAGCACAGCGTGCAAAGTCGTTTGCAGTTCCTGTTTGGCGAACTCAAAGATATTGCAAGTATGCTTGACGGTAAGGCCCAAAACGAGAGTAATAGTGCCGATAGTGAGGCCTACCAAAGGGTGTTAGATGGTTTCGCGCGGGCCATAACGGATCCTGAACAAACCTTATCAGGACGTATTTTGCACGATTATCACAATGCCGTTGCTAATTTTCAGCAGCTAGGCTTAGGCTTTGCAAACAGATATAAGCAGGATTTGCTCGAATCATCATTTGAGTATTACACGGCCGAACAATTTAAAACTTGGGCCGAGCAGTCGCAAGTTGAACAAGCTGAAATTGAAGCCGCTGATAAAGGTAGCTACGAAGATTATTTGGCGGATTATTTTCGCCGTGCGCTAATTAAAAAAAACGCGCCATAAAGGCGCGTAAAGTGATTCTTACCAGGGGATAACATGAGATGAACCTTGCATGTACTCAATCAGAGCCTGCAATAAATAAAAAGTTTCATTCATCGCGAAAAAAAGTTTTTCTGCGTATGGGAGTGCTGGTTCTCGCTGCCATGTTAAGCGCAGGATGTGCGACCTCGCCCCCACGCGAACCTGAGAATATTTGCGAGATTTTTGAAGAGCACCGGTCTTGGTGGCGTGCTGCAAAATCCATGAATAAAGAATGGAATGTACCTATTCATGTTCCCATGGCCATTATGTACCAAGAGAGCTCATTCCGAGCGCGGGCACAACCGCCTCGTCGCTACGTACTTGGGTTTATCCCCTGGGGACGAATGAGCGATGCCTATGGTTACGCGCAAGCAAAGACCATGACATGGGACGACTATATTAAAGAAACAGGAAATCGTCGTGCGCGCCGCGACAAGTTTGCTGATGCGATTGATTTTATTGGGTGGTATATCGATAAAACCCACCGTGTAAATGGTGTCTCTAAACACGATGCCTACGCACAATATCTCAACTACCACGAAGGTTGGGGCGGTTATCAACGGCAAACCCACAATCAAAAGGGTTGGCTGCTCGAAGTTGCTCGCCGGGTAGATGCGCGCTCTAATCGCTATGCGCATCAGTTGAATGAGTGTAGGGATAGGCTAGACCGAGGATGGCTCCGCCGGCTTTTGTTCTAGCTTGTCAGAAAGCCTCTATGGCTGCGTTATAATTGAAGCTCAATCGGTCACATACCATCAAGGTATGCTCCCTCAATCGCTCCAATTATGCCTTGCCCTAGAGGTTTCTGCCCGCGCTTCTAGTTTGGTGGGGTTCTAGCTTGTCAGAAAGCCTCTATGGCTGCGTTATAATTGAAGCTCAATCGGTCACGTACCATCAAGGTACGCTCCCTCAATCGCTCCAATTATGCCTTGCCCTAGAGGTTTCTGCCCGCGCTTCTAGTTTGGTGGGGTTCTAGCTTGTCCGGCATCACCACTAGCTGCGTTATAAACCGTCCTCAATCGGTCACGTACCATCAAGGTACGCTCCCTCAATCGGCCGGTTTATGCCTTGCTATTGGCGCGCCGGCCTGCGCTTCGAGTGCGGTGGGGGGCTTGTCCGGCATCGAGTAGCCAACGCGATGCGTTGGCTACTTCTTGCGTTTGCGTTTGGGCTTGGGCTGGATGCGTACTTTCTCAACGCGATTATCGGTCACTTCAAGAATCTCTATGCCGTAACCATTTATTTTTACGCACATTGGATTTTCCGGAATATCACCGAATTCTTCGATAATAAGGCCGTTCAAGGTTTTTGGTCCATCAATCGGCAGGTTAATCTTTAACTCTTTATTAAGGTCACGTAAGTTGACGGTTCCTTCTACAAGGAAGTTGCCATCAGCCAAACGGGTCACATGTTCGTGAGGTTGCCCACCAATGGTCGTGGTGAAATCACCGACAATTTCTTCGAGAAGATCTTCAAGGGTTACTAAGCCTTGAATATCACCATATTCGTCTACCACTAATCCGATACGTTCTCTATTGTGTTGAAACTTTATTAGCTGCACGCTCAGTGCGGTGCCTTCGGGGATAAAGTAAATATCACGCGCCGCCCTAACTAGAGAAGCCTTGTCGGGCTCGGCATGGTGGCGTGTAAGTAGTCGCAGCATGTCGCGGGCGTGAAGAAAACCGATAGCATCGTCAATTTCTGCTCGATACAGCAGCACTAGGGTGTGCTGCATATTGCTTAATTGCTTGATAATGAGTGGAAGGTCGTCATTAATGTCGATCGCAGCAATTTCATTGCGCGGAATCATGATGTCATCCACCGTGACCTTCTCAAGATCGAGAATACTGATCAACATTTCTTGGTGGCGTGATGGAATTAACGATCCTGCTTCATGAACAACGGTGCGCAGCTCCTCTGCGGTAAGGGTATCTTTTTTTGCCGCATTCGGATTAATACCCATTAATCGCATAATGTTGTTGGTGATAAAGTTTACTGCCGCCACTAGCGGGTAGAAAATCTTCATCAGCGGGTTTAGCACAAACGAGCTTGGAAATGCCACGCGTTCTGGATGTAGGGCCGCAATTGTTTTAGGGGTCACTTCGGCGAAGATCAAAATAACCAAGGTAAGAACTAAGGTGGCTATGGCGATACCGTAATCACCATACAAACGGAGTCCGATGATGGTAGCAATGGCCGATGCCGCGATGTTGACCAGATTATTGCCGATAAGGATAAGACCAATCAGGCGATCTGGGCGCTCTAACATCTGCACAACGCGCTTCGCTGATTTATTACCGCTTTGGGCAAGATGGCGAAGCTTGTACCGGTTCACCGACATCATGCCAGTTTCAGAACCGGAGAAATAACCTGAAATTAGAATCAGGATGAAAAGTACGAAAAATAACGTACTCGTCGCTATGTCGTCCAAGAGATTACCCTATGTTGTGGCCTCAGACTCCTAATGTAGGGGCACGCCCTGCGAAGTCAAGAATAAATTAAGTCAGCCGAGCGTAATGTCGCTCGGCTGCGCCAAGAAATATATGATTAAGTGAGAAGAATGTCGCGTACAAAACGGCTGCCAAAATAGCCGAGAATTAGCAATGCACTGGCGCCTAACGTGTAGTACACCGCTAATCGGCCGCGCAGGCCGCGCCAATAATGCACGATAACAATGGAGCCAAAGCTGAGCCAGGCTAATAGCGATAAAATTGTTTTATGCAATTGCCCTGTCGCAAACCAATTATCGAGATAGATAAATCCAACGGCTATGGCGAGGGTTAGTAAAATTGTGCCTGCGGTTAGCAGGTGAAAGAAATAGCGTTCGATCGACATCAACGGTGGTAGCCGCTCGGAAAGTGCTTTGGCACTGCGCGCCTTTAACAACCGATTCACATAAAGTAACTGCACACCGTAGAAGGCTGCTAAGGTAAGCAATGCTGAAGCCAGCAGCGCTAAGCTAATGTGTAACGCAAAGATTGGGGTCATGTCCACAGGTCGACCGACATCAGCCGGAACCAGTGCCATAGCCACAAGGCTTACCGCGGCTAAGGAAAATATGGCAGGGCGGAGTAATAGACTGGCCGGGTGATCGCCCCTCAATGTGTTTAACAAGCTGAGTAGCCAAGTAATCATGGCCAGCGTTGTAAACAGATTTATGTATACCAAGCCGTTTTCAGTAAACTGGAGCGCGAGAACCGCAAAGTGAGTGATAAGCGCAATCACACTTAGCCCTAGGGAGCGACGGAGCATTCGATTCGGACCGGCCATACGCTGGCTGAGAATCACCGCGCCGGAAATGTAGGCGACAATACTAATCACGGTAAGAGTGCTAAAAACCACGGGTCCTGATTCCTTCTGTCACATGTGATAAATGCTCAGTGGCCTTGAAATATATGCAGGTCACCCTTATTGCTGTTCTATCATAGGCGTCTGCATCGCCAAACCCAACCTTATTCCGTTATAATACCTGAAACTCTGCTGACAGGAAGATCGCATGTTTGAAAACCTGAGCGAACGATTAACGCAATCACTAAAAAATATTAGTGGGCGAGGTCGACTCACCGAAGACAATATCAAAGATACCCTCCGAGAAGTGCGCATGGCATTGCTCGAAGCTGATGTTGCATTACCGGTCGTCAAAGATTTTATAGCGAAAGTAAAAGAACGGGCACTCGGTGCCGAGGTGAATAAAAACCTAAATCCGGGACAGGTGTTTGTAAAAATCGTACGCACGGAACTTGAGCTGGCGATGGGTGAGGGCAATGCTCCACTGGATCTAGCTACACAGCCGCCGGCGGTGATGATGATGGCCGGTTTGCAAGGGGCGGGTAAAACCACCTCCGTGGGTAAATTGGCACGTTTCTTAAAAGAAAAACAAAAGAAAAAAGTATTGGTCGTGAGTGCGGATGTGTATCGTCCCGCCGCCATTGCACAGCTCGAGCGACTTGCTGCCGATGTGGATGTGGAATTCTTTCCGTCAACGGTTGAGCAGAAACCTGTTGATATTGCCAACGCGGCTATCGCATACGCGAAGAAGAAGTTTATCGATGTCGTGCTCGTGGATACCGCGGGTCGATTAGCGGTGGATGAAGCCATGATGGATGAAATCAAAGCATTGCATGCGGCGATTAATCCTATTGAAACTTTGTTTGTCGTTGACGCCATGACCGGTCAGGATGCGGCAAATACCGCAAAGGCCTTTGGTGAAGCGCTGCCGTTAACCGGTGTTATTCTGACCAAGGTTGATGGTGACTCCCGTGGTGGTGCGGCATTATCGATTCGTCATATTACCGGCAAGCCGATTAAGTTTTTGGGGGTTGGCGAGAAGAACGATGCACTTGAGCCTTTTCATCCGGATCGGATTGCATCGCGCATCCTCGGGATGGGCGATGTCCTGTCGCTGATTGAGGAAGTTGAAGCTAAGGTTGATCGCGACAAAGCAGAGAAAGTTGCGAAAAAAGTGATGAAAAGCGGGAAGTTTAGCCTTGAAGATTTCCGCGACCAACTGCAACAAATGCGCAGTATGGGTGGTATGATGGGGTTGATGGATAAACTTCCAGGCATGGGCCAGATGGCAGGAAAAATGCAAGGTCAGATGGATGACAAAACGACAATTCGTATGGAAGCGATTATTAATTCTATGACCCCAAAAGAGCGCGAATACCCAGATATTATTAAAGGCTCGCGTAAGCGTCGGATCGCCACTGGATCAGGCGTCCAAGTACAAGACGTGAACAAATTGCTTAAGCAATTTACCCAAATGCAGAAGATGATGAAAAAAATGAAAGGCGGCGGATTGGCGAAAATGATGCGTCAAATGGGCGGCAAGATGCCTCCAGGAATGTTTCCTGGACGCTGAAACGCGCATTCTTTCTTGCATTTGCGGGGGAAATCCGTAGAATAATGCGGCCTCCTGATCTAGTATCAGGTAGGTTTCTTTAACCTTTGAAAACATTGAAAAAGTATAGAGGACGGTAATGGTAACCATTCGTTTACAACGTGGTGGCGCGAAAAAGCGTCCATTCTACCAAATGGTAGTTACCGACAGCCGGAACGCCCGTGATGGACGTTTCATTGAGAATGTCGGTTTCTTTAACCCGGTAGCACGTGGTCAGGAAGAGAAAGTACGTATCGATCTAAGCCGTGTTGATCACTGGGTAGGTCAAGGTGCAAGCTTGTCTGATCGTGTTGCTAAGTTGGTTAAAGACGCGCGTAAAGCTGCGTAAATACCTGGTGGTCAAACGCATATGACAGATGCTCAGCAGCATGATCATGTAGTACTCGGCACCATTGGTGCTGTATACGGTATCAAAGGCTGGTTGCGGATTAACGCATACACTGAGAATCAAGAAGGCATTTTTGATTACACTCCGTGGCTCATTGGGCACAACGGAGATTGGCACAAGATCGAAGTCAGCCAATGGCGCTGGCACAATAACGGCCTTGTTGCCAAGTTCGCAGAGATTGACGACCGAGAGGCTGCACAGCAGTTCACCGGGAAGGAAATCGCTGTCGTGGCAAGTGAATTGCCCGAATTAACTGACGACGAATTTTATTGGCGTGACTTGATTGGTCTTCGTGTCGTGAATACAGAAAACTACGACATGGGAACCGTCAATCACTTACTACCGACAGTCGCAAATGATGTGTTGGTAGTGAATGCAAATCGTAACGATGCATTCGGTAAGCGCGAGCGCCTGATTCCGTTTATTCAATCACAATATATTGTGAAGGTAGATCAGGAAGCAGGGGTGATTACGGTAGACTGGCCAGCGGATTTCTAATGGCTGAACAGCTGCATGTAGGTGTTGTCTCTTTATTTCCAGAGATGTTCACCGCGGTTACTGAGTATGGCGTAACACGTCGAGCGGTCCAAGATGGTTTACTTAGTGTAAGCGCTTGGAATCCTCGCGATTATGCCACTGACAAACATCGCACTGTGGATGATCGCCCTTATGGCGGTGGCCCAGGAATGCTGATGATGGTCGCACCACTGCGAGCTGCAATTCAGGATGCCAAGTTAGGTGTCCGGGAGCGAGCTGGCGTGGAGCCTCGTGTAATCTACTTATCGCCGCAAGGTAGAAAGTTAGATCAGCAAGGGGTGAAGGAGCTATCGCAATACCAAGGTATTGTTTTAGTAGCCGGACGTTACGAGGGCATTGACGAGCGTGTGATTGAAGCAGACATTGATGAAGAGTGGTCGATTGGAGACTTTGTTCTCTCGGGCGGCGAACTCCCAGCCATGGTTCTGATTGATACGTTAGCACGCGAAGTCCCGGGTGTATTGGGGCACCAAGATTCCGCCACAGAAGATTCTTTTGTGAATGGATTATTGGATTGTCCGCATTATACGCGGCCAGAAATTCTCGACGGTAAACAGGTTCCACCAGTACTTCTGAGTGGTAACCATGAAGAAATACGCCGGTGGCGGTTGCAAGAGGCGCTTGGGCGCACCTGGCAACGGCGACCAGAATTATTAAATAACCTAGCTCTGACTGACGAGCAACAAAAACTCCTTGAGGCATACATTGCCAATCAGGAAAAGAAACTCGGGTAGTATATTCTAGGCGGAGATTATCATGGCTAAAGTGAACAAAAACATCTTGAAGCAAATCGAAGATGAGCAGCTCAAGCAAGACGTCCCAGGCTTTGCTCCTGGTGACACTGTTATCGTCAATGTAAAGGTTAAAGAAGGTGAGCGCGAGCGTATCCAGGCCTTTGAAGGCGTGGTGATTCGTAAGCGTAACCGTGGTCTGCACAGCGCATTTACGGTTCGTAAAATTTCGAACGGTGAAGGTGTTGAGCGTACGTTCCAAACGCACAGCCCGCTGATCGACAGCGTGACTGTTAAGCGTCGTGGTGCAGTTCGTCGTGCGAAACTGTACTACCTCCGTGAGCGTAGCGGTAAATCTGCGCGGATCAAAGAGAAGCTTAACTAAGCTTCCGGTCCTGTTGGATCAAGAAAAGGGCTTCCCCATTGGGAGGCCCTTTTTTATTGCCAAATTTCTAACGTGTAAAAAGCAAACACAGATTGTTCCTGCAGATCCAAATGCAGTACCTCTATTAATCATTGGCATCGTTCTATGAGTTGGCTAGTATGGAGAGTCCCGTGTCAGGAGAGTTGTAGAAGGATGCCATGGACCCTCGTTTAAATGCTTTGCGTCAGGAAATAGACGACACCGATTCTGAACTTGTGCGACTCCTTGCGAAACGCATGGATATTTCCCGCGCCATTGGCCAGCTTAAACACGAGCTCGGGCAACCTCTTTATGTTCCTCAGCGCGAAGCCGAGCTGATTAAGGCGCGTCGTGACGAAGCGGAGGCCGCCGGTATTCCTGGGGATCTCATTGAAGATGTACTTCGCCGTACCATGCGAGAATCCTATCAACGACAAAAACACCAAGGTTTTCGCCGTACGGGTAGTGGTGAGCGCCCGATCGTCGTGATTGGTGGTCGTGGTGCATTAGGCGGCTTGTTTGTGCGTTGGTTAGAATTATCCAACTACAGTGTGTGCGTGATCGATATTGATAATCAACATGAACTGGAATCTGCGGTACGAGATGCAGCCTTGGTCTTAGTTGCAGTGCCTGTTACCAAAACCGTTGATGTGATTGAACAACTTCCAAATCTTCCCGACGATTGTATTTTGGCCGATGTTACTTCCATTAAACGCGCACCGCTTGAGGCCATGTTGCGCCAACATTCCGGGCCTGTTCTCGGCTTACACCCTATGTTCGGGCCGTCAGTACCCACGCTCGCTAAGCAAACGATCTTGGTCGCGCCCGGCCGTGACAGCCAAGCGGCGCAATGGCTGCTTGATCAATTTGCCATTTGGGGCACACAACTACATGAAATAGGCGCCGAACAGCACGATCAGGCGATGTCGATGATTCAGGTGATGCGACATTTATCCACTTTTGTATACGGCTATCACTTAAGTAAAGAGAATGCAGATCTCGAGCAACTCTTAAAACTAAGCTCGCCGATCTATCGGTTAGAACTCATGATGGTCGGACGCTTGTTCGCGCAAAGCGGTGAGCTTTATGCGGACATTATTCTCTCGGATCAAGATAAAATGAAGATGGTGCGGCGCTATTTGAAGCGCTTCGATAACATATTACAGCTATTAGAAAGCGAAGGCCGAGAGGGCTTTATCCGTGAGTTTGAAAAAGTTTCACTTTGGTTTGGACCTCATGCGGAGGAGTTTTTGAGGGAGAGTGTCAACTTACTCCAACACACCTCCGACTCTAGGAGCTAGCTTGTCCGGCATCCCCACTAGCTGCGTTGCCGACCTCACTCACTCGGTCACGTACTTTATGTACGCTCCCTCACTCGATTCGGCCGGCGCCTTGCTATTGGCGCGCCGGCCCGCGCTTCGGGGGCGGAGGGGCTAGCTTGTCAGAAACTCCGATAGCCGCGTTATAATTGAAGCTCAATCGGTCACGTACCATTAAGGTACGCTCCCTCAATCGCTCCAATTATGCCTTGCTCTCGAAGCTTCTGCCTGCGCTTCGAGGGCGGAGGAGCTAGCTTGTCCGGTGGACATTGGTAGCCAACGCAATGCGTTGGGTACATTAGATGAGTTTGTAGGTAGTGAGAAGTTGGGATAGAACGTCGGGCGCGACGGGTTTATGGATGGTTTGGTCCATACCTGCGTTGCGGCAGTGATCGAGCTCGGTTTGGCTTTGATGTCCCGTGAGGGCGATAATTGGGGTGGTTTTAAACGCATCTTGGCTGCGTAGCTCTGTACAGACCTCTGCCCCGGTCAGTTCACCCATTTCATAGTCGAGAATCAAGAGATCTGGCTTTTGCGCTTGCGCTTGGGCAATGGCATCCCTTCCGTTGGTGACTGCAATGACTTCTACAGGGAATGCACTAAGCATCGCTTTGAGTACTTCTAAACTAATGAAATCGTCGTCGGCAATAAGGATGGTAGACATAGCGAACCGTGATTAACGAATTTAAGTGCAGACTGCCATGCACATGCTTCAGAGTCAATTTACCCGAAGCGAGTGCGTGGCGACAAGAGAACCGGTTCGCTTAACCAAGCCACCAGAAAATCCAGATGAGATTAAACGCCAGTAGGGCAAAACCATAGCCGCCATGGACGACTTTTGGTTGTTTTACAGGCTCTTGCGACTCTATCTTGCCTGTCACCATGGCCCCCATCAGGCGCTTTCCTTTGATTGAATAGATCGCATTGGCGAGAATATGAATGGCCAATAAGATGAGAATCCAATCGAAAGCCTGCTTGTGATAGCTCGTTAGCGTGCGCACCCAGTCGTTGCTGAGTAGATGGGCGAGGGGTCCGCGAAAGAAGATAGCGTCATCGGTAAACAAACCCGTGATCGCTTGTGCTAGCAAGGCCAGAATCATCAACACAACCGCCCAACCACCCACTGGGTTATGGGTGAGCCAGGTTCCTTTTAGAGGGTTTCGGATATGGCTGATCATTGCGCGCGGCCCACGAAGAAAGGTGCGAAACCGCGCTGATTCACTGCCAACAAAGCCCCAAATGATGCGGGTAAGCAGCAAAGCGAGGACCACTAGTCCAAGTTTGTGATGAATATCGATGTACGTGATGTTGCCGCCGGTTAACCACAGGCCGGTTACAACCAACACCAATAACCAGTGAAAGCCTCTTATAAAGGCATCCCATAGAGTGACAACCATGCCCCGTTCTCCTTGAATCTACGGATTAGTCGGCACGATAACCTTGATGGCACTGCTGGCATCCACGTGCGGTATCCATAAATTTTGGACGAATTTCACGCATATTTTCTGAGGCAGCGGCATTGACTAATTCTTTTACGGCGGCTTGGAAGGTGTCGCGTTTCGCTTCGAAGTCAGACCAATTTTCCCAGATCACTGGAAGGGCATCGCTATTGGCGGTCACGTTTTCGCCTGCACCGCTAAAGGCTTCAAATGGAATATAGCTCAGGTGATAAAGCGCCTGGGCACGTTGCTTGAAGGCGTCTGCATCATAATCTCGTTCGCCCCGCACCATGCCAGACATATAGGCGAAGTTTTCGCGAATAAGCGAAAACGCTTTCTGGCGGTATTCAACGGCATCACTGGCGGTGGTAAATGCACTCGCAGCGGCATGATTGGCAGTGATGCCTAGTCCCGTGATAGCGATAACGCTGATTGAAGCGGCAATGGTCCATGCTTTCATTGACATAATCCAAACTCCAGAATAGTCGTGTCGGTTACTTAAATTTTGGCGCTGTTGAGGCGCTTACCATTCATAGCATACGTACTATAACGATATTTTGTTTTATTTTCGTTAATTTAGCATTGAGCTTGGTCGGGTTAAGTGGGCATTTCATCGCTGCGAACGTTGAATGTAAAGGTTAGACGCGCTTTAATGGGGTGCTTAAAATTATATTAAATAACCATCGATGACTCACAGGATGCACAGCATGAAGCGAATTGCAGCACTTTGCAGCAGTGGCATACTCGCGGTGACGGTTGCTTGGTCGAGCGCAGCGGGGCAAACAACCCCAGTGCAAGGACTCCACCATCATAACCCCACCCTCGTTGCCCTTACCAACGCAACACTCGTGACCGAGCCTGGTCAACGAATTGAAAATGCGACACTGGTGATAGAACACGGCAAGATTCGTTCTATCGAGCGAAATAACCGTGCGCCTGCTGGGGCGCGAGTGATTGATGCCTCGGGTTATACGCTTTATCCAGGATTTATCGATCCCTACAGCAATTATGGTGTAGAGGCAGCTGGACGCTCGGCGAATACCGGACGCAGTGCAAGTCCGGAGTATACCAATGAGCGAGAAGGCGGGAATGCCTCGAATATGGCTATTCATTCGCAGAAAGATTGGTACAGCACCTTTAAGGCTGATACGGACGCCGCCAAAGCTTACGTTGAGCATGGTTTTACTACCGTACAAAGTGCGCGTCTCGATGGTATTTTCCAAGGTCGTGCAACAACAGTGTCTCTTGCCGACACCTTGCCTAATTATGCAATTTACCAAGCGCGAACACGACAGTTTGCCTCTTTTGATAAGGGCAGTTCTACTCAGCAATATCCGAATTCGTTAATGGGGAGTATCGCCCTTATCCGCCAGACTCTGGCCGATGCCCGTTGGTATGGCGAAGCACAGGGAAAAACGACGGGTTCTGGGCGTGTTGAATTCAACGCTGCATTGGCGGCGTTACAAAATCTGACCGAACAGGGCGTCATTTTCCATAGCAACAATGAGCAAGATCTGTTGCGAGCGGCGCGTGTATTTGCAGAGTTTGAAATTCCTATTACTGCAGTGGGTTCGGGTTTTGAGTATTCACGCCTAGATGAAATTAAAGCATCGGGTACGCGTTTAATCCTGCCTTTGGATTTCCCTGCGGCTCCGGATTTGTCTGAGCAATTCGCAGAGCTTGATGTTTCCGTCGCTGATTTACGCCATTGGGAACGGGCGCCTGCGAATCCTGCTATTTTAGCGGAAGCAGGCATTGAATTTGCGTTCACTTTGCATGGTATGAGTAAACGCGGTGATTTTTGGCCTAATGTGCGCAAAGCAGTGGCTCACGGCTTGAGCAAGGACCAAGCACTTGCTGCTCTGACCACGATACCGGCGCGCTTTGCAGGTGTTGCGGGTGAAAGCGGCCGCTTAGCTGCAGGTTACAATGCAGACTTCTTGGTTGCCCGTGGTGATTTATTTAGCGACGGTGAAATTGTCTCGGTGTGGTTGCAAGGTGAAGAGACTAAACTTAAGCCGATGCATCCTAGTAATCTATCGGGAACTTACAGCCTCGTGCTTGACGGTGCCGAATTGACGTTAGAATTGACGGACAACACTCGGATACAAGGCAAGCTCTCGGTTGGTGACGAATCTGTTAATCTATTTAATGCTTCGAAAACCGACGCGCGGGTGCGCTTTAGTGCAGATCTAACGGATTTAGGCATGCCAGGCGTTTTCCGTTTCTCACTCAACCAAAGTGCCATTGGACAATTGCGCGGCACCGTTCAAGATGCCATGGGGCGTGTACACGCCATTAATGCTCAAGCCGATTCTGACAGCACCGAAGCGGCTAGCGAAAATGGTGGTGATGATGCCAGTGCAGTGGCCGATTTTGTTGGTCAATTAACCTTTCCGAATGTGGGCTTTGGCCGCACTGAAGCACCATCTCAGCAAAATCTTCATATTCGCAATGCGACGGTATGGACAGCCGATGATCAAGGTATTCTAGAGAATGCAGATATTATTGTGCGCTCGGGATTGATACATCGTGTCGGTCAGAATTTATCGACACCGCGCGGATATACAGTAATTGATGCCTCAGGTATGCATATAACGCCAGGCATCATCGATGAGCATTCACACATCGCCATTTCCGCTGGTGTGAACGAAGGCACCGAGGCTATTACGTCGGAAACCCGTATTGGTGATGTGGTGAACCCAGATGACATTCATATCTATCGGTCACTGGCGGGTGGCACTACAGTAGCCCACTTGTTACATGGCTCTGCCAACCCAATTGGCGGCCAAGGGCAAACCATTAAGCTGCGTTGGGGCGCTTCTGCCGAGGACATGAAGTTCACGCAAACCCCGCCAACGATCAAAATGGCTTTGGGCGAAAACGTGAAACAAAGTAACTGGGGCGATCTGTATCGGGTTCGCTATCCGCAAACCCGCATGGGTGTTGCCACTATCATTCAAGATGCTTTCCAACAAGCACGCGAATACGAGCAGGCAAAGCGTGATTATGAAAATCTAAGTCGCGCCGATCGCCGTCGTACTGCGCCACCACGCACGGATTATCGTTTAGAGGCCTTGGTGGAGATCTTGAACAATGATCGCCATACCCACGTGCACTCCTATGTAGCCTCTGAAGTGTTGGCGCTGATGGATGTGGTGGAACGGTTAGGTTTCCGTATTCATACCTTTACTCACATTCTCGAAGGGTACAAGGTTGCCAATGAAATGCGTGAGCATGGCGCCCGTGCCTCCAGCTTTGCTGATTGGTGGGCATTTAAGATCGAAGCCTTTGATGCGATTCCACACAACATGTGCTTAATGATGGAGGCCGGCGTGCTAACCAGCATTAACTCTGACAGTAATGATTTGCAGCGGCGAATGAATACCGAAGCGGCAAAATCAGTGCGCTATTGTGGTATGGATGAACATGATGCATTGAAAATGATTACTTACTACCCAGCGCAGCAACTAGAAATTGACCGCTATGTGGGAAGCATTACTCCAGGCAAACACGCCGATTTAGTGTTCTGGAATAATCATCCGCTATCGGCTTATGCACAAGTGCAGCAAACCTGGATCGAAGGTCGTAAATATTTCGATCGCGCCGACGATCTGGCGAAACGCGAAGCATTGGAGCAGGAACGGCAAGCCTTGATTCAAAAAGTGCTAGCCGCCGGCAGCGAAGCCCAGCGTGGCAACCGCTCGAACTATCGCCAACAACAACCGACATGGCATTGTGAAGATAACCATGATGTCTGGCTCGATTGGTTTGGCGAGCACCATCACGATCATCATCATGGCCATGAGTTTGGAGGAGCACACTAATGAAAAAGTTAGCATGCGTTATTGCACTTAGTAGTGCTTCATTTTTTGCTCAGGCACACAATGTCACCCCAGGTTCATCGCCCGAGCAAGCGGTACTGCTGCAAGGCGGCACGCTATATACCGTGACCCAAGGAACCTTGCAAAACACCGATATCCTAATGTTGGATGGTAAGATTGCCGAAATTGGAACTGGCCTTGCGGTTCCAGAAGGTGCACGTGTTATCGACATTAGCGGACAGCATGTGTATCCGGGTCTGATTGCGATGGACACAACCCTAGGGTTGGTTGAGATGTCACAGATTCGTGCCACCGTGGATACCAATGAAGTGGGATTAGTCACTCCTGAAGTTATGGCCCATCAAGCCTTTAATGCAGACTCGGAAATTATTCCTACGGTCCGCTATAACGGTATTACCCACGCTCAAGTAGTTCCTCAAGGCCCCCTAGTGCGCGGACAATCCAGTTTGATGCAATTGGATGGCTGGAATTGGCAAGATGCCCTTGAGAAAGGCCCTGTGGGCATGCATTTAACCTGGCCACGTGCCGGTTTAAATACGGCCTGGTGGGAACGCCGCTCGCCTGAGGCGCAGCGCAAGGCCAATGAGGAACAGTTAGAGCGTTTACGGGATACCTTTAATACGGCAAAAGCATATCATCAGGCACGATTAGCCGGTGCACTGAACCGCGTTGATCAGCGTTGGGAAGCGATGCGAGCGCTGTTTACGGGTGATCTCAAGCTGTTTATACATGCTGATGATCGCCGCCAAATAGTGCAAGCATTGGAGTTTACCCGAGAGTTTGGGTTTGATTTAGTGATTGTCGGTGGCCGCGACGCGTGGATGGAAGCCGATGCACTGGTAGAAGCGGATGTTCCCGTGGTCTTTGGCGCTCCCTACGGACTGCCAAGCAGAGTCGATGACGCCTATGATATGGCCTTTAGTACGCCAGCGAAGCTAGCCGAAGCGGGCGTTGATTTTGCCATCGCTTACCCCGGCTTTTGGGATACTCGAAACCTTGCGTTTGCAGCGGGTCATGCTGTGGCCTTTGGTCTTGATTATGATGCCGCAATCACGGCAATCACCTACGCGCCGGCCAAAATTCTGGGTGTAGAGGAGCAGTTGGGATCGTTGCAAACAGGGAAGCAAGCAACCTTGATTGTCTCTAAAGGCGATGTACTGGATCACTTGGGCCAATCCATTACTTATATGTTTATCGATGGTCGAGAAGTGAACCTAAGCAACCGCCAACGTCAGCTGTATGAGAAATATCAAGAACGCTTAAACGCTGACTAATAGCTGCGTATTAACAGCTCCGGTGGTATAAGCTGACGGCCTAATTCTGATATGACTAAAAGAGCACTCTGTACTGCAGAGCGCTCTTTTTTATACATCCATTAGGGTTTGTATATAATTGGTTTAAAAGCACTGGCGAAGCGTGGCTTTTGATCTTACATTGATGCTATAACAACTAAATATAACTGTCAGAACAGGGATGCTGTAATGAATTTGTTTACTGAATATGCCAACGATGGCAAACATTTTATTATCCATGTGAAAGGAACTTTTGATTTCAGTGTGGTTCATGATTTTCGCCAAGCGTACGAAGGTTTGAGTGAAAAAATTGGAACCGTTATCGTGGATTTTCGCGAAACTGAATATATCGATAGTTCAGCGCTTGGTATGCTGCTGAATATGCGCAAATCACTGGGGGCTGGAAGCCGCAGCATTCACTTGGTTAACTGCCGTCCAGATGTGCGTAAAGTTCTCGACATATCGCGCTTTGATAAACTTTTCGTTATTGAGTAATTTGTGCGGTTTCTTTCGGTTGATTCACCACTCGCTGATGACGCACCACATCTACAAGCGTTACGGGAGCAGTTAGAGCGATGTGACGTTGCGCACGCCAGAGTTGCTTCTATTGATAAGTTAAGCAATGTTCTCAGCGCCGACGCTGCTCAGGTTATCTTGATTCCTGAACCGGCATTGGCTCACTATCTCTCATTCCGTGATAGCCATTCCCAATCTCAAGTGTTTCAGACGAACCCCCCACATGTCGTGATTTTACTGTCGCAAGTGAGTGAGCTTGACCAATCACAGCTGCCACCCGAGGCAATTGATGTGTGGTATCTGCCAATGTTTGATGTAGCGCTCAAAATGCGTTTGCAGAGTGTTGCAGAGCATCAGCAATTAATGAAGGCAGCGCAGGAACAAAAAAAGGCACTGGGATTACAGCAAGAGAGAATTCGCCAAGAACAGAAAATAGTCCACAATATATTTACCAATGCTTATAGTCGCTCTTTGGTGTCTGATCCGCATATTCAAACACTACTTCGCCCCTTATCGAGTTATAACGGCGATCTATTTCTCGCCGCGAAAGGCGGCACTGGCAGTCTGTACTTGTTTCTAGGTGATTTTACTGGCCACGGGCTACCCGCTGCCATTGGTACTATTCCCGCATCGCAAACGTTTTTCGCAATGGCTGAGCGCGGCCGACCAGTAAGCCAAATTGCTCGTGAGGTGAATCGTCAGCTGCATCAACTACTCCCTGAGGATATGTTCTGTTGTGGCTTGATTGTTGAGCTCTCAGCACGCGGTGATCGATTAAACTGGTGGAGTGGGGGGATGCCCCCGGCTGTCGTTATTAACCCAAAGGGTGACACTAGTGATTATCTACAGCCGCAACACCTCCCTTTGGGAATTCTTCCAGATGCTGAATTTGAAAGTGGTATCACCTCCACGCGGGTTCCCATGAATAGCCAATTGCTGATGTATACCGATGGCGTTATTGAGCTTGGCATATCGCAGCAAGACGCTCTCGGTGTGGATGGCTTCCTTGAGCAATGCAAAGCACTGCAGTGGAAGATGCCTGGGATATGTGAATTCATTGAGAAAGAGCTGACCGAGCGTGAGCCCCATGATGATTTATCACTCGTGATGCTGCGCTGCAGTGATACTGGTTTTGAAGAGCCAAACCAAGACGACGAACGTTCGCGGCTTCCGTTCGAGATGAAGGTGCGTATTGGCCCGAATGAAGCACGCACACTGGATCCGGTATCCACGATTATCCGGGGAGTGTGCCAAGTCGAAGGGCTATCGAAGTTTCGTCCGAGCTTATATACCGCGCTTTCAGAAGCCTACAACAATGCGTTAGAGCACGGCTTGTTGAATATGTCTTCGGCGCCAAAACAGTCAAGTGAGGGGTTTGAGAGTTACTATATGGAGCGCAGTAGACGGTTAGCGCGACTCCAACGAGGAAAGATTGATATTGAACTTAGCTATAAACCCGACGACGCGGTGATTGCAGTGAAAGTGCGCGATTCAGGTAAGGGCTTTCGTTTTGACCATCAGGATCAGCCCATGGCTCAGGAGCACACCTTTGGACGCGGGCTGCACCTCATTCGGGAGTTAACAAGAGACTTGCGCTGGAGTGAAAATGGCCGTTGTATTGAGTTTAATTTCCCATTGGACAAACTACCCTACGAATAACCAGATTCAACCACCGGCTAACTTGACGGTAAACCCTTGTTGTTGCAAATAGCTTTTGCAGTTTTCCCGTTGATCCCCTTGAATCTCAATCACGAAATCTTTCACGCTGCCGCCAACACCGCACCGTTGTTTGAGTGCTTTAGCGAGCGTTTTTAATTCCGCTTCAGTTCCCGGAACCCCATGAATCGTGGTTACTCCTTTGCCCTTGCGGCCTTTGGTTTCCCGTTTAATGCGGACAATGCCATCACCAACCGGGGCCTGTTCGGGTTGCACAGTTTCTTTTACGCGACCACTATCGGTTGAATACACTAAAGTGGAAAGCTGGTCTTTCAACGACATATATCAATTCCTTTGGTTCACTGTGGGTAAGTGTAACGAAAGCCTGACTCGCACACCAGATCGGGAACAGGATTCCCATGGATTTGGTTTGACAGAAAGCATACTTACTGACAATCTTAGTCCATAAAAGAATAACGAGTTTTCATTTTACGCTCGTTCATCTCGGCAAATTATGGACGTCATGTCACATGAAACTGCAACAACTTCGTTATATCGTTGAAGTACTTAATAACAACTTGAATGTTTCGGCTACCGCCGAGAGTTTATATACCTCGCAACCGGGCATCTCAAAGCAGGTGCGTATGCTTGAAGATGAGCTTGGTATTCAAATATTTGGTCGCAGTGGTAAGCATTTAACCCATGTAACCCCTGCCGGCCAAGATGTGATCAAGATCGCCCAAGAGATCTTATCAAAAGTTGAAGGTATTAAAGCAGTTGCGGCCGAGCATACGCGCCCTGATCAAGGTAAGCTAAATATCGCCACAACCCATACCCAAGCACGCTATGCGTTGCCTAAGGTAATTCGGCGCTTTATCGAAAAATATCCAGCGGTATCTCTGCACATGCACCAAGGGGGACCGCAACAGATTAGTGAGGCAGCGGCAAAAGGGCAGGCGGACTTTGCCATTGCGACTGAAGCCCTACATCTGTACCAAGACCTCATTATGCTGCCCTGCTATCACTGGAACCGCAGTATTCTAGTGCCGCCCAATCATCCATTAACCAAGCGCGATCATGTGACCATCCAAGATGTCGCCCAGTATCCGCTGGTTACCTATGTCTATGGCTTTACCGGTCGCTCGCGTTTAGACCAAGCCTTTAACGAGGCGGGTTTAAGCCCACAAATCGTGTTTACGGCAACTGATGCGGATGTAATAAAGACCTATGTGCGCATGGGATTAGGGATTGGGGTCGTGGCGACCATGGCTTATGAAAAACCAAAAGACAGTGACTTGGTTGCCATTGATGCGGCCCATCTATTTCGTCCAAGTACCACAAAAATTGGCTTTCGCCGTGGCACTTTCTTGCGTAGTTATATGTATGATTTTATTGAAGAGTTCGCGCCCCACCTAACTCGCGATGTGGTTGATAAAGCGGTTTCATTACGCCATCACGATGAAATCGAAGCGATGTTTAAAGATAAACAGCTCCCTACGTATTAATCTAACTTGTTTGAAAATGGCGAGTTCGACTGTGTAGTTTCCGTGTTTAAGCGGAAGCACAGGCCAACGCAGTGCGTTGGCTACGGGGGGCAGACGGAGCTTGGCCAACGCAGTGCGTGGGCTACGGGGGGCAGACGGAGCCTAACCCCCCAACGCGGTGGGTGTTAGCACTCGATAATATTGACCGCTAAGCCGCCACGGGCAGTTTCTTTGTATTTTGTTTTCATATCATTGCCGGTATCCCACATGGTTTTAATCACTTTATCTAGGGATACCTTGTGATCGCCGCTGCCACGCAAGGCGAGTCGAGCAGCGTTAATGGCTTTTACAGCGCCCATCGCATTGCGCTCGATACAGGGCACTTGCACAAGTCCACCAACGGGATCGCAGGTAAGGCCAAGGTTATGCTCCATGCCGATCTCGGCCGCGTTCTCAACCTTGATCACATCGCCGCCCATCAGCTCCGCTAGTGCACCTGCGGCCATTGAGCAGGCGACACCCACTTCACCCTGACAGCCTACCTCTGCGCCACTAATAGACGCATTCTTCTTGTAAAGAATGCCGATGGCCGCTGAGGTCAGCAGAAAACGGGTGACCGCATCTTCATCAAGCGGTTGAATGAACTTATCCGAGTACTTCATCACGGCGGGAATGATTCCAGCAGCTCCATTGGTAGGTGCGGTAACCACGCGGCCACCGGCCGCGTTTTCTTCATTCACAGCCAGTGCGTAAAGGCTGACCCAATCCATAACCTGCATTGGGTCTGCCGATTTTTCTGTTTTCAAACGTTGATACAAATCGGGAGCGCGCCGACGCACTTTTAAGCCACCCGGCAAAATACCTTCGGTACGGATACCGCGATCAATGCACTCATCCATTGTTTTCCAGATATGCATGAGTCCGTCTTTAATTTCTCGCTCAGAGCGGAATACCATTTCGTTTTTGAGCATCAGCGAACTTACCCGCAAGCCGTGCTCTTTACATTGTGCCAGTAACTCTGCCGCCGAATTAAACGGATAGGGGATTGGCTTACTATCTTGTTCAATGGCTTCTTCGAGCGAATCCTCGAAGTCCTTATCACGAACAATAAAACCACCGCCGATAGAGTAGTAAAGGTCACTAAACAGCACTTTATCGCCTTTAAACACCTTAAGTTCCATCGCATTTGCGTGCTTGGGCATCGTTTTGCGACGATGAAAGGTGATGGCGCCTTCTCGGGGAAATTCAATGCTGTGCTTGCTAAGTAGCGATAACGATTGTTTTTCCGAAACCTCACTGAGGAACTGATCCACCTTTGTGGTATCAACGGTTTCTGGCGACTCGCCGGCTAACCCGAGGATTACAGCTTTACCAGTGCCGTGGCCTTTACCGGTTTGCCCAAGTGAGCCAAAAAGCTCGACTTTGATGTGAGTGATATCGTCGAGCCCGAACTCTCGTTCAACATGTAACATAAACTCTCGTGCTGCACGCATAGGGCCCACGGTATGAGAACTGGACGGGCCAATTCCAACTTTGTACATGTCGAATACGCTAATCATAACAATGAATACTCCGTTCAATTATCTGCGTGTAGTGTGGTGACTCTTTGCTTGATTCGCAAGCCCTTAACGGACTGGTCGGTACAGCGAACGTCGTTGCGGGTAGAGGTGATCCGCAAGGCGACGGATGATAGCAGCTGTTGCGCCCCAAATCACCTGACCATCTACAGGGATAAACACTAATTCGTGATAAAGCAAGCGCTCAACGCGCTGAGTATAATGGCGACTGTGGTCGAGCACGCGGTGCAAGGGGGCTCGCACCACCTCTTGAACTTCGCTTGGGTCAGGCTGTAACTGCACATTTGCATCAATAAAGGCTAAATACGGATGTATCATAAAGCGTGTCAGCACAGGTTGTGGCGGTAATGGACCAAGCAATTCCACATGTTGGTGACCTAGGCCAAGTTCTTCCTCTGCCTCGCGTAGAGCTGTGGCTTGCAAGCAAGGGTCGTCTGAATCTCTCCGGCCGCCAGCAAAACATATTTGATGCGCATGAAAGCGCATGTGTGCAGGACGTCGGGTGAGAATAAGGTCAAGCCCGTGTTCCCGCTCTTGTAGCGCGACTAAAACCGCAGATTGGCGCAGCTGAATATCATCCCACAGAGGACCTTGCCAAGAAACCTCGGGCGCGGGTTGTAAATAATATCGGCGCAGAAATTCACTTCGGGTCATGGGACGATTCACGTTGCATGGGTGTGTTCGTTGTATTGGATACCTCGGGGTCATCGCCGAGAAATTCAAGTACCGGCAAAATTCGGGCAACTTTATCGAAGGTTTCCTGATATTCCGCATCAGCGTCTGAATCGATCACAATACCGCCGCCAGCCCAGCAATAGATACGCCCCTTGCTGCAGCAAAGGGTGCGAATAGTGATACTGGTATCACTATGCCCATGTTGGCTAAAGTAGCCTATGCTGCCGCAATAAACATTGCGTCGGTGAGGCTCTAATTCCTCGATAATCTCCATGGCTCGAATCTTCGGTGCGCCGGTAATGGAGCCTCCGGGAAACGCAGCACGTAACAGCGCCAGCGCTGAACTATCGGCATTTAAATGCCCTCGCACTGTACTCACTGAGTGGTGCACCGCATGAAATGATTCAATGGCAAAGAGTTCAGGAACATGGACGCTGCCCGGCAAACATACTCGGCTTAGGTCATTGCGAAGCAGATCCACAATCATTAAGTTCTCTGCTTGGTCTTTCTCTGACGCCTGCAATTGAGCAATATTGCGTTGATCCTGTTCAGGATCAGGATGGCGTGGGCGCGTTCCCTTAATAGGTCGTGTTTCTACCTGACCATCGGCATGGGTTTGCAGAAAACGCTCAGGACTAACACTGAGAATCTGACCTTCAGGCAAATTAAAGTAAGCTGAAAACGGCGCTTGATTGGCCTGACGTAAGGCAACATAAGCATGCCAAGGATGGCCCTGAAACTCCGCTTGAAAACGCTGAGCAAGATTAATTTGATAACAATCGCCGGCGCGCAAATAGTCATGAATCTGCTGAATCTTCTGGGTGTAATCGGAGCGCGTCATATTGCTATGCCAAGCGCTGGTAAGGCGAAATGAGGGACGCTTAGGTGACTCGTCCTGCCAGAACGCTTCCGGACTTTGTTGAAAGTTCTGCGGATGAATGGCAGTGACGCGTTGTCGTGCATGATCAATCACCAGTGCATGAACATAGTAGCCCACGGCAATATCAGGTATGTCAATATCCGTGCTGTGGGTATCGGGCAAGCGCTCAATCGCGCGTCCCGCATCGTAACCAAAGAGGCCGGCTAACCCGCCTTGGAAGGGTAGGTGCTCATACTCAGGCGCAACGGGCGCGCGCGCGCCTAACCACGCGTTTAAATGTGAAAATGGATCGCGGCTATCCGTGTGTGTGTGGCTATAGCGATAGGTACGAATCGGCTGGCGCAGCAATATATCAAAACGACTGTTTGGATGTTCCGCGTTCGCAGAATCGAGAAAAAGCGCCCAGGGCTCGTCGCAAAACGGCGCAAATAGACGCTGCGCATCATGGTATTGAGCGTACGGCAATTCATAAAAAACAACAGGTTCTAACATGATTCCTATCTGGGTTCACTGGCGACACCATAGAGAACAGAGTATCATAACGGGCACTTTTTCAGTATACGATTGATTGGCCCGTAAGAGGTTTTCCGATGGCAACGATTCGACAGCAAGATTTTATTGATAGCATTGAAGATGCGCTTCAGTTTATTTCCTATTATCACCCGTTAGACTTTGTGAACGCCCTTGCCGAAGCCTATGAAAAAGAACAGTCGGAAGCGGCAAAAAACGCGATTGCGCAAATGCTTGTGAACTCGCGGATGTCTGCTCAGGGCCATCGTCCCCTTTGCCAAGATACTGGGATAGTGACTTGTTTTGTGAAGGTCGGTATGGATGTGCGTTGGGATAAAACCGATTTAACTGTTCAAGAAATGGTGGATGAGGGCACCCGCCGAGCCTACAACAACCCCGACAACCCATTACGCGCCTCTATTGTTGCGGATCCTGCAGGTGCCCGCAGAAACACCAAAGACAATACACCGGCCGTGGTTCACATCGATATGGTCCCAGGCGGTGACATCGAAGTGATGATTGCGGCAAAAGGCGGCGGTTCTGAAAATAAAACTAAAATGGCAATGCTTAACCCCAGTGATTCCATCGCGGATTGGGTGGTCGAAACCTTACCTAAAATGGGTGCAGGCTGGTGTCCACCAGGAATGCTAGGTATTGGTATTGGTGGTACTGCGGAAAAATCAGCGGTTCTGGCAAAAGAATCATTGATGGACCCAGTTGATATTCAAGAATTAATCGCGCGTGGACCACAAAATGCCGAAGAGAAACTGCGCCTCGAAATCTACGAGCGGGTAAACAAGCTGGGCATTGGTGCCCAAGGGCTGGGTGGCTTAACTACGGTGGTGGATGTGAAGATTCGCGCATTGCCCACACACGCGGCCTCGAAGCCGGTGACCATGATTCCAAACTGCGCGGCGACACGCCATGTTCATTTTCACTTAGATGGTAGTGGGCCAGCACAGCTGCAGCCGCCAAAATTAGAAGATTGGCCAGATATCACCTTCGAAGTGGGCGATAATGCGCGTCGTGTAAACCTCGATACTTTAACCGCAGAAGATGTGCGTGAGTGGAAGATGGGTGAAACTGTACTGCTCAGCGGCAAGTTATTGACTGGTCGTGATGCCGCCCACAAACGCATTAAGGACATGCTCGATAAGGGCGAAACGTTACCGGTCGATTTTACCAATAAATTTATCTATTACGTTGGTCCTGTTGATCCTGTGGGTGATGAAGTGGTGGGGCCTGCTGGTCCAACAACAGCAACGCGCATGGATAAGTTTACGGATTTAATGCTCGAGCAAACCGGTATCATTGGTATGATTGGTAAAGCTGAGCGTGGTAAAGCTACCGTGGCCAGTATCGCAAAGCATAAAGCCGTGTATTTGATGGCGGTTGGTGGCGCAGCGTACTTGGTGGCGAAAGCGATTAAGCAAGCGAAAGTGGTCGCTTTCGAAGATTTGGGTATGGAAGCCATTTATGAATTTGAAGTGGAAGACATGCCGGTGACGGTGGCCGTGGATAGCAATGGCGCAAATGCACACGAAACAGGCCCTGCAGTGTGGGCTGTGAAAATTGCTGAAATGAGTTAATTATTTCTGCAATTGTCTACGGAGCAGGGACGCTTCACCATTCATGGATTCATAAAAAAGAGAACAGCAGATGAGCGTAGAATCAATTATTTGGATACTGCTAGCGGGCATCATAGGTGTTGCCATTGGTGGGCTTGCTGTTGGACTCGGGATGCGCGTGCTTTTGCAACGGGAGCGCGCTGATGTGGCACGAGCCAGCCAAGAGGTGGAATTTGTGCGCGCCGGTGAGCAACAAGTGCGCGCTGAATTGCGCGCCTTGCAAGAAAAGCTAGAGCAGGAACAACGCCAAGCACAACGCTGGTTTACCGAGCTGGAAACAACACGCACGGGAGCGGAGCGAGAGCAAAAACACCTAGAAGAGAAATTAGCGCTACTGCAGCAAAGTGAAACCCGTTTACAAAAAGAGTTCGAGAATCTTGCCAATCGAATTTTTGAGCAGAAGTCTGCAGCGTTTGAAACCCGGCAAAATCAAACCCTCAGTGCCACCTTAAAACCTCTGAAAGAACATTTAGATACGTTCCGAAAACAAGTGAATGAGCAATTTACCGAGGAAACCAAACAACGCTCAAGCTTGCAGCGGGAAATTTTAACCCTGAAAGAACTGAATCAACAGATGGCCAGTGAGGCAGAAGCCCTTACCCGTGCTCTTAAAGGCGACTCTCGACAACAGGGCGCGTGGGGAGAACTGGTGCTTGAGCGAATTCTGGAACAATCTGGACTGCGCGAAGGGTATGAATACGATACCCAAGGTCAGCACCGAAGCGATGAAGGCAAGCGTTACAAACCGGATGTCATCGTTCATTTGCCGAATCAACGGGATGTAATCATTGATTCGAAAGTGAGTTTGGCCGCGTATGAGCGCTATTTTAATACCGACGATGATGTGGTGCGGGAGAAAGCATTGAGTGACCATGTCACCTCGTTGCGCAATCATATCCGCGAGCTGGGCAAGAAGAATTATCAGCAACTGGAAGGCGTACGTACACTTGATTATGTGTTGCTGTTTGTGCCAGTCGAACCAGCGTTTTTATTAGCGGTGGATCGGGATCCTGAATTAATTCGCTTAGCGCTGGATAATCAAATTATGCTGGTCAGCCCCACTAATTTGTTGGTGGCGCTGCGCACGGTACACAATATTTGGCAGTATGAGCATCAGAGTCAAAATGCCCAACAGATCGCTGCCGATGCCGGTAAGCTGTACGACAAGTTTGTGGGCTTTTTAGAGGACCTGAGTAAAATCGGTAACTCCTTGGATACCACCCGCAAGCACTATGAAAGCGCCCTCAATAAATTGTCGACGGGGCGCGGTAATATTGTTGGCCGTGTTGAGAAATTTCGCCAGTTAGGGGTGAATCCAGGCAAGCGCATCGATCAAGCCTTTCTCAACGATGAGGACGATGACAGCGACCCTGATACCTTGCCAAAGGCCTCCTCGAAAGATTGATGGCTGATTAAAGGCCTTACCCATCCGCAGCGGAATAGTTCATTGTGCAGACGGCACGATAAGAACCAAATGCGTATCGCTTGTTGATTCCAAGCGATACGCAAATCAATTTGAAACCCCGTGTGCTCTGACTCAAGCAATAAGCTTTGTATCAGCAAATTACGCTGCTCTGGTTCATACCATTGCGAGAATCCTTGAAGCGAGTATCGGCTGGCGCGCCATTCGCCGTGAATTTGGGCGGCACGCGGGCAAAAGATGACATTGTTTGTGCGAGCATGGACGCAAATAAATCCGAAGGGCTTGCGCAGGTCGCTGTGAATAAGATGTCGGTTAGGATCCCCTGTATAAAGAAAGGGGCGTTCCCGTACACTTGCGTTATCGAAAGGGTGCTCCGCGATTGAGACGTCCATGCCTTACCTCGCTATCCATAGGTTAATGAGTCAATGAACCTAGAGAATAGCGAGCAACGATGGCAAGCAACATAGTTAAGGGCAGAAATACGCGATTGCCGATAGCCTTTAGAAGCGCGCGCCCAACGTGAGCATTACACCACTGAAACCAAAGAAAGTGACTTCAGCAACACCCCAGCCGTAATTGGCGCCCACCATCGGGATAATGGCTGGTGCAATACCAAACTGATTAAACGGAATTTTATCGCGGTATTCACCACGATATCCGTGAATCAGGCCGGCGGTAATTTTAGCGTAGGTTTGGATGTCGTTATAGCGGATGAGATCTTGTCGCACGCCGCCATAGAGATAAATAGATTCTTGAGCAAATGAATTTTGAAACCAGGCCGCCCCTACCAAGGGTCGCCCGTAACCAAAATAATCATGCAACCCTTCAAAATAAGTGGGTTCAAAACGGTCACCGTACCACTCTAAACCAATAAGGTCTTGCTGGTTATTGTGTTCTGGTTTGGGGTTGAAGTGCGTTGTGAATACCGATGTATGCAACTGAAAACGAAAGTCTTCGTAGTCTTTTGCCGAGGAATGAGCGTGATCATCGTAAGCGTAAGCTCCGCCGATCAGACTAGAGCTTGCCAGCATTACTGCAACCAAGTGAGATTTTCGCCTTCCGTTTCGATACATCAATCGATCCTTTTCCTTCCTAATTGGGTTACCGCATCGCTTACATCAATAAGCATTTTAAACCCGTGCCTGACAGCGTCGTTAATAACAAGTACTTAGACTAGCACAAACCAGATCAGACCAGATCTTAAAAGGCCTAGGAGACGGGCGCAAGAATTATCGTGTAAGGAAAATGTAGAGATGTTGTCTCATTATACCTTTTCGCTTTACACTGAAGCATTAGAGAAGCATTCACTAAGCATTGGCCAATTCCGCTGAGGCTTGGAAATCTGATGATAATCATAAGTATAACGAGGGCACAGCCCCCTAAACGGATTTCATGCGATTAAAACATATTAAGCTTGCTGGCTTTAAATCCTTCGTTGATCCAACGAAAGTGGCGTTTCCCGAGCAAATGACCTGTATTGTTGGGCCGAACGGCTGTGGCAAATCCAACGTGATTGACGCCGTGCGCTGGGTGCTAGGGGAAAGCTCCGCGAAGAACTTGCGGGGCGATGCCATGACCGACGTTATCTTTAACGGCTCGCAATCGCGCAAGCCGGTATCTCAGGCCAGTGTTGAGTTGGTTTTTGATAATAGCTCGGGGCGAGTCCAGGGCGAGTTCGCCAGTTTTAATGAAATTTCTGTAAAGCGCATCGTGACTCGCGAAGCGCAATCTACCTACCTGCTCAACGGAACCAAATGCCGCCGCCGAGATATTACGGATTTGTTTTTAGGTACAGGCTTAGGACCGAGAAGCTATGCGATTATCGAGCAGGGGATGATTTCTCGGTTGATTGAATCACGGCCGCAAGAACTTCGTGTTTTTATTGAAGAAGCGGCGGGCATTTCCAAATACAAAGAACGGCGCAAAGAAACAGAGAGTCGCATGAATCGCACCCGCGACAATCTCGAGCGTTTGGCTGATGTGCGCGAAGAACTTGGCCAACAGCTCGCCAAGCTACAGCGACAAGCGGCAGCAGCGCGCCGTTATCAAACTTTAAAAGCCGAAGAGCGCACCTTAAAGGCAGAACTACAGGCATTACGTTGGACCAAATATCAACAAGAATGTGACCGGCTTGAGCATCAAGTAAAGCAAGAAGAAACCGAACTGCAAAAATGGGTCGCCGAGCAACGGGGCAGTGAGCGCGGACAAACTGAGTTGCGGGAGCGCGAAGCGGATTTAAAAAATCAGCTTGATGCAGTGCAGCAACGGTTTTATCAGGTAAACAATGAAATCACTAAGTTAGAGCAGCAAATTCAACATGCTCGTCATCTTAGCCAGCAACGAGAGCGGCAAGGGCATGAATATCGCGCCCAGTTGCAACAATTAAGTGCGCAATATGATGCCGACAGCGAACATGTTCAGACGCTTGCAGAGCGTATTGCCGATCAGCAATTTACCCTTGATGAACTCAGTGAATCTTTACAGATTGCTGAGCTTGCCAGAGAAGAAGCAGAGCTGCAGTATCAAACGTGGCAGGAAGGCTTCCAGCTATTTCGCGATGAACAAGCGGAGCGAAATCGTGATCTCACCCTGCTTTCAGCAGAAATTAAATCGAATCAAACATTAAAAGAGCGCATTGAGCATCGATTAGAGGTTATTGTCGCTGAGATTGCCGATATTCCCGAGTTTGATGATACGGCTCTACGCGAGCTATCGGCTTTGGTGACTGCGGAAAGTGAGCGAGTGGCAAGCGTGCAAGAGGATTTGCAAGCGAGCCAGATAAATTTGCAACAGCTTGAGAATGCGCTAGCAGCGGCGCAAGATGCATTGCAACAGGAACAGCATCGGGCGCAACAAACCGCAGGACGTATTGCCTCGCTTGAACAGCTTTTGGCCACCACTGAAACCGCCGCCGCCACGGATACGTGGGTTACTGACCAAAACCCATTGGGTTTACTGCGGGAACTGCTCGATATTCCAGAGCGCTTCCGAGCGGCCGCGCAACATGTATTGGGGCCTTGGTTATCATTACCGGTACTAACGCAACCGTTGCCGCAGCGCGCATGTCAGCAGGGAGCTTTGGTGGTCCCCTCGTCTAATTCTGCAGATAATGCGAGCGCTAGCATAGCGGCCTTTGCAGACTCCCGCGTACGTCCCTTATCAATTCTACAGTTACTGGCCGTGGCTGACGATGTAGACGCCGCTGATCAGGCACTGGCAAGCCATCCAGAACTTCTGGCAGTACTGCTTCCTGAAGGTGAGGTCCGTAGTCGGGACTGGGTATTAAAAGGGAATGACGGAGAGGACACGGCGCTCGATTGGCAAGCGCAGTTACAGCAACAGCAAGCGTTAGCGTTAGACATTTCGGCTCAGATTGATACGCAAGAACAGGCGATCGAAGAACAACGCCGCCGCATCGCGGAAACGAAGTCAATCATCGCGGAGCAGCAGGAGGCATTGGCAGCAGCACGAGAAGCTCATGCACGCTTGAGTGAGCGGCAGCAAAGTAGCGAACGCGATCAGAAACAACATGCGCTGCGCAGTGAACGCTTACATCAAGAGCAAGCAGAACTTCAGACGCAGTTGGCGGCACTCGGTGACCAACTGCAACAGGCACAGCATCGGTTAGCGCAGTTATCGCAGCAACAAAATGATGCTGCTCCGCAATTAGAGCGGCAACAGCGTGAAGGTGAGACCTTGCAGGGGGCACGTCAAAGTGCCAATCAACAATGCCAAATTGTGCAGCAGCAACGGCACGAAGCGCAATTAGTGTTGTCTCAACAGCAAAGTAAGCAAGAAAATTTGCAACAGATGCTGGCGCGTATTGAGCAACAAAAGAAAGATATTGCCCAACGTTTACAGGAACTCGATCATACTGATGAGCAGGCCCATGACGTGGCACTTATTGAAGAAGATCTAGCAATACAACTGTTGCAACGAGAAAATATTGAAACTGAACTGGCTGCTGTGCGCGAACAATTAGCCGCGGTGACGACGGATTTGGCAGATCTTAATCAAGGTCAAAGTGCAGTGCTTGAACGCATTGCTCGGCAGCAGGAACGAGTACAAAGCGGTAAACTAGAGCTTGCCGCGGCGCGGGAACGAGGACATGCGTTACTCGATGCGCTGAAGGACATGAATGTTAGTTTAAAATCAGTGCTCGAATCGATGCCTGAGGACGCGGAAGAAGGTCGCTGGCAAAACCAGCTTGATGAGGTGATTCGCAAAGTAAGTCAGCTCGGTGCGATAAACTTGGCAGCTCTCGAAGAGGTAGAGGTTCAGGCAGAGCGTAAGTCTTATTTAGATGCGCAGCATGAGGATTTAACCGCGTCATTGCAGACTTTAGAAGATGCCATTAAGAAAATTGATCGGGAAACACGGCAACGATTCAGAGCAACTTATGATCAGGTCAATCAGGATCTACAACAATTGTTCCCGAAGGTGTTTGGTGGCGGTAATGCTTACCTAGAACTGACCGATGATGATTTGCTAGAAACGGGGGTCACCATCATGGCGCGTCCTCCGGGGAAAAAGAACAGTACCATTCATCTGCTCTCGGGTGGAGAAAAGGCATTAACTGCGCTGGCACTGGTATTTGCAATATTCCGCCTGAATCCAGCGCCTTTCTGTTTGCTAGATGAGGTTGATGCACCGTTAGATGACGTTAACGTCGGTCGATTCTGCCGTTTGGTTGAAGAAATGTCGGAAACCGTCCAGTTTATTTATATTAGTCATAATAAAATTGCGATGGAAATGGCCACCCATTTATCAGGGGTCACCATGCAAGAGCCTGGGGTATCGCGATTGGTCGCGGTGGATGTGGATGAGGCATTGGCGATGGCCGATGCAACGGCTTAATATAAGCGCAGGTTGCGCTAAGTGGGTGAGCGCCCGCAGAAAATACAAGAATTTCCGTGAACGACGGGTGTTATTGCAGAATAAACCCATTACAATCAATGAAAGAAGCTGACGGATAACAGGTAGCAGCAATGGATAGTTTACGAGTCATACTTATTTTAATTGGCATTGCCCTAATTATAGGATTAGTTGCGCACGGGTTGTGGACTTTGCGCAGTAACCAACAACGCAACGGGAACCCGAAAACACACGGGTCGAGTAAGCGCCAAAAAGGAGCGCAAGCAGATTTGCTTGATGCCGCCGATGATGCCGACGCCGATCATGCTGCCTTCGATGAGCTAGGTTTAAGTAAGGTGCGTTTACGTCCTAAGCAGGGTACTCGGCAAACGCAAGACGTGGATCAGGCTGAAGCGTCAGTGATGAGTACAAACAATGATGCCAAATCGCAGCCATCTATAGAAACACCGTCGATGCAAACCCACAGTGACGATATTGAGCCTGAATTGCCATCGTTTCGCGCGGAGCCTCGCGATGTGCGCTCCGATGCGTCATCGGAGAATGCAAGCCCAATTCGCGCAGAGCGCCATGAAAGTGGCGAAGTACCTGCCGCAACTACGGCAACAAATACGCCAGCCAAGAGCACCGAAAAAAGCGAAACCGTTGAGCAATTGAATATTGGATTACCGGAGTCTGAAGTAAGCGAAGAAGAAGCGGAACCGCCGAAAGAAGAGGTGATTACACTTTACGTGTCGGGTGATATTCAAGGCACGATTCTATTGCAAACGGTGACCGAGCTGGGCTTGAAGTTTGGCGAGTTAGATATTTTCCATCGTTACGAACAACCTTCTGGGCGCGGACCGTTGTTGTTCCGCATGGCCAATATGTATAACCCAGGTACCTTTGATTTAGATGATCTGGAAAACTTCCGCACGCGAGGTGTGGTGTTATTCATGGCACTGCCGATTAAGTATGACGGTCACAAAGCTTTCACCATGATGTACAACGCCGCAAATAAAATTGCTGAAGCGATGCCACGAGCGGCGGTGTTGGATCATAATCGCAACCCGATGACCAAACAATCGGTGCAACATACCTATCAACGTATTCGCGAGTTTGAGCGACGCCAACGTCTGGCTGGATTGCGCTCGTCCTCATCATAACGACGCGGATAAGAAAAGAGGCGGCTGCGGCCGCTTTCTTTTATTCTAAAGATGACCAAAAGCACGAGTGAAGCATTGCATGACAGAGACGAACCACGATGAAACCGGCGCCAAACTTGAGGCGTTGCGGGCCCAATTAGACCAATACAATTATGAATATTATGTGTTGGCACAACCGTCTGTGCCTGATGCCGAGTACGATCGTATATTTCGCGAGGTGCAGGCAATTGAGGCAGAACATCCAGAATTAGCTTCAGACACCTCGCCAACGCAACGAGTGGGAGCGCCGCCAAGTGGTGCATTTGCGGAAGTGGAACACGAAGTGCCTATGTTGTCTCTGGATAATGCATTTGCAGAAGATGAGATGAATGCCTTTATTCGTCGCGTCAGCGAGCGTGCTGGCATGTCTGCAGCGGCGTTGCGTTGGTGTGCAGAACCTAAACTCGATGGTCTGGCAGTGAGTTTGCTGTACGAACATGGCAAATTAGTGCGTGGAGCAACCCGTGGTGATGGTTATCGCGGTGAAGATATCACTGCCAATGTAAAAACCATTCGTGCGATTCCTCTACAGCTGCGGGGCGACTTCCCTGATCGGGTGGAAGTACGTGGTGAAGTCTTTATGAGCCGAGCGGGTTTTGAACGCATGAATGAACAGGCATTGGCAGCGGGTGAAAAAGTGTTTGCGAACCCGCGTAATGCTGCGGCCGGAAGCCTACGTCAACTCGACTCCCGTGTAACCGCCAAGCGGCCATTGCAGTTTTACGCCTATGCCATGGGCACCGTGCAGCCAGCGCGTCAATTAGATGATGACAGCCATTACCAGCGTCTATTGCAATTACGCGAATGGGGACTCCCTGTGTGTCCTGAAATCGCGCAACTGGGGCACAGCGAGGATTGCTTTGATTACTACCAACGCATTGGTGAAAAACGCGATTCACTCCCCTATGAAATTGATGGGGTTGTATTTAAGTTAGATGCAGTAGATTTGCAAGAACAGCTTGGTTTTGTATCACGCGCGCCACGTTGGGCGATTGCGTTTAAATTTCCGGCACAAGAGCAACTGACGTGGTTGAAAGATGTGGATTTTCAGGTGGGCCGCACTGGTGCCATCACGCCAGTAGCCCGCCTTGAACCGGTGGAAGTGGCGGGTGTGGTGGTGTCGAACGCTACCTTGCATAATGCGGATGAAATTGCGCGGCTAGGCGTGCGTATTGGCGATCGGGTGATTGTTCGCCGCGCGGGCGATGTTATTCCACAGGTTGTTGGAGTGCTGATGGATGAACGTCCAGAACACACGCAACCAGTTATTTTCCCAGAACACTGCCCGGTATGTGGATCTGCGGTGGAACGGGTTGAA
Source organism: Aliidiomarina indica (assembly GCF_015354615.1). Lineage (GTDB taxonomy): Bacteria > Pseudomonadota > Gammaproteobacteria > Enterobacterales > Alteromonadaceae > Aliidiomarina > Aliidiomarina indica. The sequence goes on from NZ_JACAVQ010000001.1 coordinate 178,691, forward strand.
GGCGAAGCTGTTGCACGGTGCACCGGAGGCCTATTTTGTGCGGCCCAACGCAAAGAAGCGATCAAACACTTTGCCTCGCGCAAAGCCATGGACATCGATGGGCTTGGGGATAAGCTTGTCGAATTATTGGTTGAACGTGAATGGGTGAAGCATCCCGCTGATCTGTTCCAGCTCAGTGCGCGCGAGTTTGCGTCACTGCCACGTATGGGATCAAAATCCGCCCTCAACTTAGTTGATGCCTTGGAAAAGGCGCGCCGCACCACCTTACCGCGGTTTCTTTATAGTTTAGGCATTCGTGAGGTAGGCGAGGCGACGGCACAATCTTTGGCACTTCACTTTGGCTCCTTAGATGCAATTATGGAAGCCGATGAAGACGCCCTCAAGGAGGTGCCTGATGTGGGCGTGGTTGTTGCTGAACATATTTATAATTTCTTCCGAGAGCCACACAACCGAGAAGTGATTGATGCGTTAACGAGCGGTGACAATCCGGTGTCATGGCCGGATATCGAAGTAAAGGCTGCCGAAGAACTGCCGTTGCAGGGGCATACCTATGTACTTACCGGCAGCTTAACGGAAATGACTCGCGATGAGGCGAAGGCCGCTCTTCAGGCGCTTGGCGCCAAAGTGTCTGGCAGCGTGTCGAAGAAAACAACGGCGGTAATTGCCGGTGACGCTGCGGGCTCGAAGCTGGCGAAAGCAGAAAGCCTAGGCGTACCGGTACTCACGGAGACTGAGTTGGTCGATCTGCTTGGTGAGCACTAATGCCATGATGACGGATACTAAAAGGGGCTCACTAATCAGTGAGCCCCTTTTTTGTATGCTGTACGCGTCGCGTTTAAATGTTTACGCGAGTGACATCGACATGCAGCGTCAGGCGTTGCCCCGGCTGTAAAAAGCGGTCACGACTAATCGAGTTCCACTGCTCGATATCGGCAATAGAGACACGGAAACGCGAGGCGATACGGGCTAACGAATCACCCGAGCGCACTTGGTACTGAATAGTGCGTACTACCGGCGTGCTTGTTGACGCTGTAGTGCCCGTGCTGGCGGTAGCTTGGGTCTGCCAAACCACGAGAGTTTGACCAGGACGCAGCATATCGCCCGGCGCCATATTGTTCCATCGTGCTAAATTAGCCACGGTGACGCCATATTTGCGTGATAAATCCCACAAGGTATCGCCACGGGCAACACGGTGTTCAACACGTGTGCCAGAGCTTGTACGGCCTTGTGCAGACGCTAGGCGCTGTTCAGCGCTTAAGGTGTAGCGCTCTAAATCCTGACTGGCGACCGGAATGAGCAAATAATCGCCACGGCGAATCATTGTGCCGCTCAGATTATTAAACTGCTGAATGGCGGTCGGCGTCGTATTGTAACGACGGGCAATGGTGATCAAGCTCTCGCCAGAACGTACTTGATGACGCTGCCAAGCGAGCCAATCTTTGGGATCTGAGTTTGCCATAGCAGTGCGAAAATCGCGTGCGCGCTCTGACGGTAACAGCAGGGTATGTGGCCCATCTGGGGCTGTTGCCCAACGATTATAACCAGAGTTGTAGCGGTGCAATTCCTCTAAACTCATGCCTGCCATTTCAGCGGCTAATGCAAGATCAATCTGTTGGCCGACATCGACTATTTCGGTGACAGGTTGGTTTGGAATATAAGGCCAAGTGACAGCCCACGTATCACTTTCTTTAAGCAACTCTGCCAGTGCAAGAATCTTCGGCACGTAGTTGCGTGTTTCCCGCGGCAGATTATCTAGTGACCAGAAATCGGTGCCTTTGCCGGCTTGCTCATTGCGCCGCATAGCCCCTAAAACACGACCTTGACCGCCGTTATATGCCGCTAAAGCAAGCAACCAATCGCCGTTAAAGGTTTGTCCTAAGCGGTCAAAGTAATCTAACGCAGTCGTGGTGGCGGCCATCACATCGCGGCGACCGTCATACCACCAGTTGATATCTAAGCCGTAATGGCGCGCTGTACTCGGAATAAACTGCCAAATGCCACTGGCACGGCCATGGGAGTATGCAAAGGTGTCATAGGCACTTTCCACAACAGGAACCAACACCAGCTCGAGCGGAAGATTACGCTTCTCAATTTCTTCAACGATGAGATGTAAAAATGGCGCAGCCCGTTGAGCGACCCGATCAATATAGCCTGGATGGCGTAAATACCAGTCCCGGTGACTCTGCACCAAACTATTATCTGGCACTTCAATCGCCATTTGCATACGTACACGATCCCAGATATCCGCTTGCAACTGCGGCGGTAGCTCTTTTTCTTGCTGAGCAACGTCGGCCTGCACTGGATGGACTAACGCGTAGCGCTGTAATCCTTCTTGCAATGGATACTCGGTGGTAGGTGCAACATCTTGCTCGGCTTCGTGATCGGCGGTGCTTGTTAACTGACACCCAGATAAACCAAGTACAACAGACGCGGCGAGAATGGCTCGCTTCATGATATCCCCTAAAACTTAATAATCGTTAAATATGAACAGCAGTGAGTTGGGCTCACTGTACTCACAATGTGTTATCTCAGACGTTGCTTCGTAACACTTATATGTTTGTAGCGCACGTGTTAAGCCATCGCACATGGTTATCAAGCCAGGTGTGTGAGCTTTTGGATTGTGCATATTTTAATCACTTAAAACGAATCTTTCCAGCGCCGAATGCTTGCAAATACCTCTGCGGGGCCACTTAACGACTGTTTTTCTTTTGATTCCGCTGCGTTACGTACGAAAGATTTTTCTACCCGTAAAAATGGGTTCGTTGCCAGTTCGTCTGCCAATGTTGATGGCAAGGTTACCTTGTTTTCTGAACGTAACCGCGCAACCTGCTGTTGTCGCTCAGAAATCGCTTGATTATTCGGTTCAACCGCTGCTGCAAAGCGCAAATTAGCAGCTGTATATTCGTGTGCACAATATACCTTTATTTTTGCCGGAAGTGCGGCCAGTTTTTGCAAAGATTGATAAAACTGATCCGGTTTGCCTTCGAACATGCGTCCACAGCCAGCGGCAAATAATGTATCACCACAAAATAACTGGGTATCGTTATAGAATGCAATATGGTCGAGGGTATGACCAGGACACTCAAGCACGCGTAATTGCAGGGCGCCATCAAGCAGCTGAATATCGTCACCTTCGCGTAAAGGGTGCGTGACGCTATCGATGTTATCGCTATGAGGCCCATAGACGGGGCAAGGATAGCGTTGCAATAATTCCACAACACCGCCAGTATGGTCCCAATGATGATGGGTTAACAGAATCGCTTCGGGCACCAGGTTTTCTTGCTCAAGATAGGCAAATACTGGCGTTGCGTCGCCCGGATCGACAATCACGCATGCCCGCGCATCTTGCTTGGACTGGTGCTGGTCGATGACCCATATATAATTGTCTGTAAAGGCGGGAACGGGATGGATTCGCATACCTGACATTCCTTTTCTAAAGCTAGAATTCACCAACAGTATAGTGGGATTTTCTATGTGGTTGAAACCGGCGCGTATCGATAACGCGCCTAAAGCGCCTCAACATTGGCAACAGATACCCCACGGTGGCTGGTGGCGCGATGCGCTGGCGGTCGCGCTAGAACCCCATTGGGAAACGCTATTTGGACACTATCTGTTGTCGTTAGGCCCGCTCAGTCATGGTTTACCGAATCGGTGTCGTATCCGCGAGCAATATTGCGTCGGGCCCGGCTCAAAAGCGCATGTGCATGCGGAATACAATGCATTGCCCTTTAGTGAAAATACAGTCGACGCGGTGTTACTGACCCATGTGCTCGAATATGCATCAGATCCTCATAGTATTTTACGTGAAGTGGATCGGGTTTTGCGCGCCGACGGCCATCTTTTGCTGGCGCTCACGAACCCATGGAGCCCAACAACAGTTGCGAGGATGTGGCCGGCCTGGCGGAAATCGCCACTGTTAAATACGCGGATGTTTAGTCAGGCGCGGGTTAGCGACTGGCTGAATTTAATGCACTATGAGGTTATCCACCAAGGCTACTTTGCCGCGGGCGTTCCCACCTCAACAGTTAAAGATCCGGAAAAAGGGTGGCGTTGGCTGATGCGCCAATGGCCTTCATTGCAAGCCGGGTATTACATGATTGCGCGCAAGAGAGAGTGGCCAATTACGCCCGTTCGCATGGGCGCAAATAATCGTCAAAAACAACGCATTGCCCTCGGTGCATCCGGGGTTTCCACGCGCTCTTCGGATTAATGGTGATGGGGAATGAGCGACGCCTCTTAGCTTACTTGGGCTAAATAGCCGGTATCTTCATGGCTGGCTTGGTGCGTTGCAGCGTCGCGGGCGAGTACATCACAGCGTTCGTTTTCAATATCGCCAGAATGTCCTTTTACCCAATGCCAGGTGATCTTATGACGGGCTTGTGCGGCATCTAAACGTTGCCATAAATCCACGTTCTTCACCGGTTTTTTCTGGCTGGTACGCCAGCCTTTTTGTTTCCAACCTGCAAGCCAACTTAAGATGCCTTGGCGAACGTATTCACTGTCGGTATAAAGATCAACATTGCAAGGTCGGGTCAGGGTTTCTAATGCAACCGCGGCGGCCAGCAACTCCATCCGATTGTTTGTGGTGAGGGCATAGCCTTTGGCTAGTTCTTTACGATGACCACCATAACGCATCACAATACCATAGCCACCCGGTCCAGGATTTCCGAGACAGGAACCATCTGTGTAAATGATCACTTCTTTTTTCTTCGTCATTTGCTCTGTATCGTGAATGCTTTAAGATAAGTGAATTCTTCGCGAGTATACGTGCCCAATGTGGGCGGCACAAACCGAGCAGCGTAAAAAAATGGATCACACTCAGATAGACAACAACCAAGACCCGAAAACCAAGCGTCAGATTATCCTTGATACAGAGACCACCGGCATCGATCCGGCGAAAGGTCACCGTATCATTGAAATAGGCTGTGTTGAGATGATTGGCCGCAAGCTAACCGGGAATCATTTCCATGTGTATCTTAACCCTGAGCGCTTAGTGGAAGAAGAAGCCATTAGGGTACACGGAATTACCAATGAATTCCTTCAGGATAAGCCGGTGTTTGCGCAGGTAGTAGATGATTTCCTTGAGTATATTCGGGGTGCGGAGTTGGTTATTCACAACGCCCCGTTTGATGTTGGCTTCTTGAATAGCGAACTGGCCTTGATTGGATCGCATAAAGGGCGCATCGAAGATGTGGCTACTGTGTTCGATACCTTGCCTTATGCTCGCGAAAAATTCCCAGGGCAACGCAACAGTCTTGATGCCCTATGTAAGCGTTTCGATGTCGACAATGGTCATCGTACCTTGCACGGCGCATTGCTCGATGCGGAGATTCTCGCCGACGTCTATTTGATGATGACCGGCGGTCAGCGCAAGCTTTTTGTGCCCACGCAAACTCAGAAGGGAAGTGACCATGAGAAAGGCATTAAGCGTTTAGCGGAAGATAGACAGCCCCTGCGCGTGGTGCATGCGAGTGCCGCGGAGCAAGAAGCCCATGCGGCGTACTTGGCCCAAATTGAAGAAGAGAGCGGCGTGCGTAAATGGGTAGAGCCTAGCCAGTAATGGGCAACGGCTAGGGCCGAAATTGCTGCTAATTGCAGCAATTTAAGTTGTTTAATTGCACGATTGCTTTTTTCCTGAGCAATCAGTCGCGAAAGTGTAAAAAAAGGGGTTGACTCTACGCGGTCTGGCTCGTATTATCCTCGCCGCGTTGAGGGGATGCCTAAACGGTATCACATCACGTTGATTGCAAAACCCAGTGGAGCGGTAGTTCAGTTGGTTAGAATACCGGCCTGTCACGCCGGGGGTCGCGGGTTCGAGTCCCGTCCGCTCCGCCACTTTGCAAACAACCACCTCAGCCAGATTTCAGGTCAGGAGCGGTAGTTCAGTTGGTTAGAATACCGGCCTGTCACGCCGGGGGTCGCGGGTTCGAGTCCCGTCCGCTCCGCCATTTTGCAGCCATGCAAAATCGCTGACTTGATATCACATCGCCGCACGTGTCGAACTACCCGCTGCAGCGAAATTAACAATGGAGCGGTAGTTCAGTTGGTTAGAATACCGGCCTGTCACGCCGGGGGTCGCGGGTTCGAGTCCCGTCCGCTCCGCCATTTCTTTACGCTATATATATCCCTCACTGTTTCGGTACCCTTGACCTAGCTTGATTCAAAAGCCCGTGGGTTCGGTTCTGGTTTTCTGATTTTTCTCAATTTCTTCCGCGACATTCTATTGACCGCGATCTTTACGCATTAACTGCATTTTCAAGCTGAACGAATCCATTCCATCTGTTGCAGCATGACGCTGGAAGGGGCACAATAATCGGCTCAATAAAAATCAAAATGAATGAGCGAAGTTTATGACGGCAGCGGCCTTTGTCCACCTGCGTATGCACAGCGATTTTTCAATGGTTGATGGCCTGCAAAAGGTGAAACCATTGTGTCAGCATGTCGCCGATTTGGATATGCCAGCGATGGCGCTCACCGATGAAATGAATATGTGCGGATTGGTCCGTTATTACCAAACTGCGCGTGGCCTGGGCCTCAAGCCCATTATTGGTTGTGATCTGAATGTACTGAGCGAGGATTTCGCTGACGAACCTTTCCGCCTCACTGCGCTGGCGATGAACGACAGCGGTTATAAAAATCTGACCATTTTGATTTCCGAGGCCTATTTACGAGGCCATAAGTTTGATAAGCCCTGTATTGACCAAGCATGGCTTGCCGAACACGGTGAAGGCTTGATTCTATTATCTGGTGGCAAAGACGGGGATATTGGTCGCGCCTTGTTACGCAATCAACAAAAACCCCTTGAACAGTCGCTCGCATTTTACCAAGCCCACTTTCATGACCGTTTTTATTTGGAATTGGTGCGCACCGGGCGTCCAGATGAAGAGCGCTATTTGCATGGTGCGGTGAAACTGGCGCAAGAATACGAGCTACCGGTGGTGGCGACGAACGAAGTGGTGTTTAGCAAGCCAGAAGATTTTGAAGCCCATGAAATTCGCGTGGCGATTCATGATGGTTACACCCTCGCGGACTCCCGTCGACCGCAGAAGTATAGTGACCAACAGTATCTGCGCACCGAAGAAGAAATGCAGACGTTGTTTGCAGATATTCCAGAAGCCCTCGCCAATACCGTCGAAATAGCGCGCCGTTGTAATGTGTCGGTGCGACTCAATGAGTACTTCTTGCCGAGCTTCCCCACGGGTGGTTTAAGCGAACAAGACTATTTAATTAAGAAATCCGAAGAAGGACTGGAAGCGCGGCTTCAGTTTTTATTCCCAGATCCTGAGGTGAGAGCTCAGCGCCGTGGTGAATATGACGAGCGCTTAAAAATCGAACTTGAAGTGATCAATGAGATGGGATTCCCCGGTTACTTCTTGATCGTTATGGAATTTATCCAATGGAGTAAAGACAACGGCATTCCGGTTGGTCCGGGCCGTGGTTCGGGTGCGGGCTCATTGGTGGCTTATGCGCTAAAAATTACGGATCTCGATCCCCTAGAGTTTGATCTCCTTTTTGAACGATTTTTAAACCCAGAACGGGTATCCATGCCGGATTTCGACGTGGACTTTTGTATGGATCGGCGCGATGAGGTGATTGATCACGTAGCCGAACTTTATGGTCGCGAAGCGGTATCGCAAATTATTACCTTTGGCACCATGGCGGCAAAAGCGGTCGTGCGGGATGTAGGGCGTGTGCTAGGGCATCCCTATGGTTTTGTGGACCGTATCTCTAAACTAATTCCACCCACACCCGGCATGACGTTAAAAGTAGCGTTTGAAGAAGAGCCACGTCTGCAAGAGCTGTATGACGACGATGACGAAGTGCGGGAAGTGATTGATATGGCCCGTCGCCTTGAAGGGGTGACACGTAACGCGGGTAAGCACGCGGGTGGGGTGGTGATTGCCCCGACTAAAATTACTGATTTCACTCCCCTGTATTGTGATTCGGAAGGACGCTTCCCCGTCACTCAATTTGATAAAAACGATGTTGAAACCGCCGGTTTGGTGAAATTCGACTTCTTGGGATTACGCACGTTAACGATTATTCAATGGGCATTGGATATGGTGAACGCGCGTCGTCGCGAGGTGAATCAAGACCCGATCTATATTGAATCAATTCCATTAACCGACAAACGTTGCTTTGACCTTCTGAAAAAAGCCGATACCACCGCCGTATTTCAACTTGAATCACGGGGTATGAAAGAGCTGATTAAACGCCTATTGCCCGATAGCTTTGAAGACATTATCGCACTGGTGGCCTTGTTCCGTCCGGGGCCTTTGCAGTCGGGCATGGTGGATAACTTCATTGACCGGAAGCACGGACGAGAAGAAATCTCCTACCCGGACTCCACCTGGCAGCATGAATGCTTGCGGCCGATACTTGAACCCACATATGGGGTTATTTTGTATCAAGAGCAGGTCATGCAGATTGCTCAGGTGATGGCCGGTTATACGCTCGGCGGCGCAGATTTGCTACGGCGTGCGATGGGTAAGAAAAAGCCGGAAGAAATGGTGAAACAGCGGGAAATTTTCCGTGAAGGTGCGGCGAAGAACAACATTGATCCTGAATTGGCGATGAAAATCTTCGACTTGGTGGAGAAATTCGCCGGCTACGGCTTCAATAAATCGCATTCCGCCGCCTACGCCTTGGTGAGTTATCAAACCCTGTGGATGAAGGTGCATTATCCTGCGGAGTTTATGGCAGCGGTGATGTCGGCGGATATGGATAACACCGATAAGATCGTAACCTTGGTAGACGAATGCGAACGGATGGGGTTAAAAATATTACCCCCTGATGTGAATGTGGGTCGCTATAAGTTTACAGTCGATGATGAACAACGGGTGGTGTACGGCATTGGTGCCATCAAAGGCGTCGGTGAAGGACCAATCGAATCCATTATTGCGGCGCGTGAGCAAGACGGCCCCTTTTCCGATCTGTTTGATTTCTGCTGTCGGGTTGATCTGAAGAAACTGAACCGACGGGTGATGGAAAAGTTGATCAAGGCCGGCGCGATGGACTCGCTAGGTCCGCATCGTGCGGCGCTACTCGCCACATTAGAAAAAGCCATGCGCCAAGCCGAACAACATGCTCACGCCGAAGCGATGGGGCAAAATGATTTGTTTGGTGTGTTAGCATCATCATCTGATAATTTAGAGCATGAGTTTGAACAGGTTGCGCCTTGGCCGGAAGGGGTATGGTTAGAGGGGGAACGTGAAACCCTAGGACTTTACCTGACGGGCCATCCATTGAACCGCTACCGTAAAGAACTGTCGAATTACACCAGTGGTCGGCTATGTGACATTGCCGATCGGCGTAAAGCGGAAACCATGTCGGTTGCGGGTTTAGTGCTCGATGTACGTAGCATGATGAACAAAAAAGGCCAACGTTGGGCTATTGTTACCTTAGACGACAAAAGTGCCCGAATTGATGTACGCTTATTTAATCAGGAATATGAGCGTTATGTGCCCTTGCTAGAAAAGGACCAAATCCTTTGGTTAAAAGGAGAGGTCCGCTTTGATTCTTTCAGCGGGGGCAATACAATGACGGTCAGTGAAATTATGACGTTGGAACAAGCACGTGCACAATATGTTCGGTCGTTGGACGTGTCTTTGGATTTTCGTGGGTCGAAAACGCCTACAACAACGGCGCTGATTGAGAAACTTCGGGATGCTCCCCGTGGAACATGCCCGGTCAGATTTTTTTGTGCGATCGAAGGAGCGAGCGCAACGCTAGAGACAGGTGCCGAATGGTACGTTGAACCTGGCGATGACCTAATTTATCAATTACGTACTCAGTTGGGTGAGGAAAACGTCCGACTGAACTTTGAATAAAATTTGGAAGCACTGATGAATTTGAATTTTTTAGAGTTCGAACAACCAATTGCAGAGCTACAAGCGCAAATTGATGAGCTACGGGCCGTGGGTGCAAAAGGCGGTCTTGATATCGATCTCGAATCGGAAGTGAAGCAGCTTCAGAAGAAGAAGTTGGAATTAACCGAAAAGATTTTCTCAGATCTAGGTGCGTGGCAGGTGGCGCAGCTGGCGCGGCATCCATTGCGGCCTTATACGCTCGATTACATCGATCTTATCTTTACCGAATTTGATGAGTTGGCAGGCGATCGGGCCTTTGCTGATGATAAAGCTATTGTTGGTGGCATAGCCCGTTTAAATGGGACTCCGGTGATGGTTATTGGCCAGCAAAAAGGGCGTGAAACCAAAGAAAAAGTACGTCGCAACTTTGGTATGCCAAAGCCGGAAGGGTACCGCAAAGCGATGCGCCTTATGGAAATGGCCGAGCGCTTTAATATGCCGGTACTGACCTTTATCGATACCCCGGGAGCTTATCCTGGGATCGGTGCCGAAGAGCGTGGGCAAAGTGAAGCTATTGCTCGTAACCTTAAGGTGATGTCACGCTTAAAAGTACCAACGGTATGTACCGTGATTGGCGAGGGTGGCTCTGGTGGAGCACTAGCGATTGGTGTGGGTGATCGCGTTAACATGCTGCAGTACAGCACTTACTCGGTCATTTCGCCGGAAGGTTGTGCATCAATTTTATGGAAAAGCGCCAGTAAAGCAGAGCTTGCAGCAGAAGCGATGGGTGTAACCGCTCAGCGTTCGTTGGAGTTGGGCCTTATTGATGAAATCGTGGCGGAGCCGCTAGGTGGTGCCCATCGGGATTATCAAGAAACCGCAGCACGTTTAAAGCGTCGCTTAATTGATGATCTGGAATCGTTGTCGGGCCTATCAAAAGACGAGCTGCTCGAAAAGCGCTATCGGAAACTCATGTCTTTTGGCTACTGTTAACCACGACACTGTGCAAGGGGAACCTAGCTTCCCCGATGATCTTTATCCCCTTTATGTTGAGATGCTCGACTCGCTTGCTTTGCAGGCGGGTCAGCAAATCATCGTCGCTTTAGGCGGCGGCGCGGACTCCCAGAGTGTGCTTGATTTGACTCTGCGTTATCGTCAGGCCCATCCTGAATTTCGTTATCTTGCAATACATCTTGATCACTTTTTTCATCCCGATTCGCCAAAGTGGGCGGAGTTTTTGCGCCAATACTGTGCGGACGTGGCCATCGATGCCATTGTTGAGCCCTTAGCGGTGCCCAGTGGCTCTCGTTTAAGCAAAGAGGAGCAAGGGCGCAACGCCCGCTATCGGCGCTTAGCGGAGCTTAGCGATAGCAACGCGGTTATCTTACTCGGGCAACATCGCACCGATCAGGTGGAGACGTTTTTTCTGCAGGTGAAGCGAGGCGCGGGTCCGAAAGGGCTTGCCGCTATGGCCGCGGTTGCACCCATGAAGTCTGTATATAGCCAGCATTTGTCAGAAAAAAACCAACGTCGCTTGGTACGGCCGCTACTCACGGTCACAAAAGCGCAAATCTATGCCTACGCCCAAGCCCGACATCTCAAATGGATTGAAGACGATACCAACACAGATACGGATATTGATCGTAATTTTATTCGGCACGAGATTTTGCCGACATTAGAGCGTCGGTGGCCGGCAGTTCAACATACCGTTGCCCGCTCAGCGAGTTTATGTGCAGAGCAATCGGCATTACTTGAGCTGCTGTTGCAGGAGCAATTGCGATCTCGGCTTGAGCCAGAAGGCTTTCGTTTGCAACCTGACTGGTGGAATTTGGATGATCGTTTACAGCGTGGATTACTGCGCGCTTGGCTTGCTCATGAAGGCATTTCCATGCCTTCCCAAGCGGTGTTGCTAGAGTTACAAAGGCAACTGCAGCGAAGTCAAGGCGGAAAGCAAGTTCGCGTGGCTTGGGGAAGTGCTGTTGTAGCGCGCCAGAGGAAATGGTTGAAAGTTAAAATAGAAGATAATAATCAATAAGTTACATGGTTTATGAAATAGCTAGTTACACTTTAATTAGCAACTGCACAAAATATCCTCATTTTTTGCGCTGACGCAAACCTTAAATTTAGCGATAATGCCATCCTAGATTTTTTATACTAATAACGTTACTGCCCCTATAAGGAAATGCGCCGCTATGGCTTCAAAGACTGTTTCTCGTCTGCTTCCGGTACTGATCATTGTTGCCGCCATCCTCATCCTGATTGTGTTTGTTATGACGCGCTCTGGTCCCGATAGGACCCCGAGCGAGCGTTTACCCGCGCTCGTGGACTATCAAGTAGTGGAGCGGGAAACGGTGCGTTTTGAGGTGCCTAGCCAAGGCAATGTGAGCCCGCGCTTTGCCACTCAGATCACAACCGAGGTGAGTGGGCGGGTGGCTTGGCTGTCTCCGAAACTGGTCGCTGGTGGTTACTTCGACGAAGGCGAAGTGATGCTGCGAATCGAAGAGTTTGATTTTGAAACCGCCTTACAAGAAGCACGTGCAAACCTCGCGCGAGCACAGGCATCAGTGGCCGAAGAGCGGGCCCGGGGACAAGTAGCAGAAAGCGAGTGGCGTTCTATTCAAGCGGGAGAGATTCCAGAACTGGGCTTGCGTCGTCCTCAGTTAGCCAGTGAACTTGCCAATTTACAGAGTGCTCAGGCTCGGGTGGCACAAGCAGAGCGAAATCTTGAGCGAACGCGCGTGCGTGCGCCATTTGCAGGTGTATTGCAGAGCCGCAATGTCAATCTTGGTCAGTTCCTCTCGGTCAACGCCAATATTGGCACCTTGTTCGGTACCGATATTGCCGAGATCCGCCTCCCTTTCACAGATTTTGATTTATCGATTTTAGATATTCCAGAGGTGACCAGTGAGAGCTTTCCGGGCCCACGCGTGCGCGTTCGAGCCGAAGTTGCTGGCAGCACTCAAGAATGGGTGGGGTCATTGGTAAGAACGGAAGGAATGGTAGATATGGGCACACGTGTCACTTTTGGCGTGGTTCAAATCGACGATCCCTATAACCGCAAAGGGGATATCCACCCTGTGCCACTCACCTTTGGTCGCTATGTAAGAGCCTTTGTGGAAGGCATTGAGATGGGTGACCTCATTCGATTACCGCGCTATGCGATTAACTCGAATAATCAAGTGTGGGTGATTACCGACGAACGCATTTTAGAGTTACGTGACGTGGATGTATTTCGCCTTGATCGGGATTATGCCTATGTGCGCGATGGACTGACGCACGGAGAGCGCGTCATGTTAACCCAATTGGATACGCCGCTGCCCGGTCACCGTGTGCGTATTAGCGCCGATATAGAGCCTCGGGAGCGCGAGGGCTCCGCAGAACAAGCATTAGACCAAGGTGATCGCTAATGGAAACTCGGGAAACAGGTATTATCGCGTGGTTTACACGGAATCGGGTTGCTGCCAACTTACTGATGATTCTCATTATTGTGGCTGGGATCATTTCCGTATTTGCGATACGCAAGCAAATTTTCCCAACCATTGACCTCAATACCATTACGGTTCGAGTGATCTATCCTGGAGCCGCGCCTCAGGAAGTTGAGCAAGGGGTAATTGTTCGGGTTGAAGATGCCATTGATGAAGTACAGGGCATTAAGTCGATCCGCAGTACAGCGCGGGAAGGCATGGGCACCGTCACTGTTGAAGTAGAAAGCGGATACAGTGTGCAGGAAGTGATGGATGAAGTGCGCATGAGTGTGGATGGCATTGCCAGCTTTCCAGCACAAATTGAACCGCCCATGGTTTATCGAATGCGGCCACAGCAGCAAGTGATTTGGGTGTCGGTGTTTGGCGACATCGATGAGCGATCCCGGAAGAATTTGGCAAAGTCGATTCGAGATGATATCCGCTCTTTGCCCGGCGTTACCCGTGCTTCGGTGGTCGGAGCCCGTAATGACGAGATCGCCATTGAAATCTCTGAGTTTAACTTGCGTCAGTTTGGTCTTACCTTCCAAGATGTTGTGCAAGCGGTGCGTGGTACATCAATTGATATTCCCGGTGGGACCATTCGTACCCCAAACGGCGATATTTTACTGCGAGCCAAGGGGCAGGGGTATACCGGTCGAGATTTTGAAGACATTATCCTGCTTCGTCGCGACGACGGCACGCGGGTGCGTTTGGGTGATGTGGCCGTGGTGTCCGATGGTTTCGTCGAGAGCCGGTCATTTGCTGAGTTTGATGGTAGTCGAGCCACCTTTGTACGCGTCGATTCGGTGGGTGATCAAGACCAATTAGCCATTGCCCGCGTAGTGAAGGAATACGTGGAGCAACGCACGGAAACAATGCCGCAAGGGGTGCATTTGGCCCACTGGGGTGACTCATCATACTATTTGCAAGGACGTCTCGATCTCATGTTGAAAAACATGTATTTCGGGATTGCACTGGTATTTATCGCCCTGACGTTGTTTTTGCAGCTGCGGTTAGCATTTTGGGTCATGATTGGCCTGCCAGTGTGCTTCTTAGGCGCGCTGGCCATGATGAATCTGCCGATGTTTGATGTATCCATCAACATGATCTCCCTCTTTGGATTCATCTTGGTGCTTGGGATCGTGGTGGATGATGCCATTATCATCGGGGAAAGCGCCTATTCCGAGATAGAGGAGTACGGAAAATCCGAGGATAACGTGATTCGGGGGGCTAAACGGGTGGCGGTTCCCGCAACCTTCGGGGTACTTACCACTATAGTGGCATTTTTACCCATGCTGTTTGTGGGCGGCACCCAGTCTGCCATTTGGGAGTCGATCGCTTTTGTGGTGATCTTCTGTCTAATTTTCTCATTAATTGAGTCGAAGTGGATTCTGCCAGCTCATATCAATGGCATGAAATACTCGAAAACCCCAGACAGTAAACAAAATGGCTTTCAGCGTTTTCGCAACAATTTCTCAAGCGGCCTGAAACGATTCGTACAAACCCGTTATAAGCCCTTTGCGGAACTTTGTATTAAGCATCGTTACACCACAATTTCTGCCTTTATTGCGCTGATGATCTTGATGTTCGGCTTGCTCGCTGGAGGCCATGTTCGATTTGTCTTCTTCCCGAACATTCCAAGTGATTTTGTTCAGGCAAACTTAGAAATGCAGCCTGGCACCAACGAGAATCGTACCATTGATAATTTGCGTACAATTCGGTCGGTGTTGCTTGAAATGAATGATGAATACGAGGCGCGTTATGGCAGCCCCATGGTGCGGCACGTGAACGTTTTCTTAAATAGCCCTGAAACCGGCACTATTTTGGTGGAAATGGAAAAGGGTGAACGCCGTGAGGTTGATGGCTTCGCCGTGATTAATCAATGGCGAGAGCGGGTGCCGGAATTGGCGGGTGCGCGTGATCTCAACTTCTCCGGCAGCATCGGTGGTGGGCCTGGCTATGACGTGGAATTTCTGCTCAGCGGAACTAATCTAAGCGAACTCGCTGGCGCCTCCCGTGATTTACGCAGTGCGCTGAATGAGTACGGTGGCGTTTTTGATATCTCCGATACCTTTGGCATTTCACGCGAAGAAGTGCAACTTAGTTTATTACCTCAGGCGGATGCATTAGGGCTCACCCTCCAAGATGTGGCCAATCAGGTGCGGTTTGCTTTCTACGGTGCAGAAGCGCAGCGTCTCCCTCGCAATGACGAAGAAGTGCGGGTAATGGTGCGTTATCCCCTGTCAGAGCGCCGCTCTATTGGCAACCTAGAGAATATGATGCTGCGTACCGCTGATGGGCGAGAAATCCCATTCCGCGAGGTGGCGAGTGCGAGCATGGGCGAAGGCTTTGGAACCATCAACCGTATCAATGGCGTACGCGCGGTCACGGTGAGGGCGCGGGTCGACAAAGATCGGGTAGAGCCAGGTGCGATTGTGCGGGATATTCGTGAGAATTATTTGCCGAATATTCTCGAGCAGTATCCAAATGTTCGGTTTGGATTGGAAGGGGCAAGCTTAGATCAGCAACAAGCGCTACGTTCATTGGGCTTTGGCGCCTTGATTGCGTTACTAGGCATTTATGCCCTGATGGCCATTCCACTTAAATCGTACGGGCAGCCATTGATGATTATGTCGGTGATTCCGTTTGGCATCATCGGCGCCATTTTCGGTCACTTTGTGCTGGGTATGCCATTAAGTTTGTTAAGCCTGTTCGGGATCATTGCGCTGGCGGGGGTTGTGGTAAACGACAGCTTGATTTTGGTGGACTACGTCAATAAAACCAAGAATCAGTTTACCGATTTACGTGATGCTGTCGTGAATGCCGGT
Source organism: Aliidiomarina indica (assembly GCF_015354615.1). Taxonomy (GTDB): domain Bacteria; phylum Pseudomonadota; class Gammaproteobacteria; order Enterobacterales; family Alteromonadaceae; genus Aliidiomarina; species Aliidiomarina indica. Next base: position 194,792 of record NZ_JACAVQ010000001.1, read on the forward strand.
TGCGCGCGTTTTAGGGCCATTGTGCTGACGTCCCTGACGACCTTCCTTGGTCTAACCCCGATCGTGCTTGAGCGCAGCTTACAGGCTCAGATGGTAATTCCCATGGCGATATCGCTCGCGTTTGGTATTTTGTTTGCCACCGTAATCACCTTGTTGCTGATTCCATGTTTGTATTTGGTGCAGAACGACATCAAACGTTACTTTGGTTTTGGTCGCCCAGAAGTTCTCAGCGACGAGCAGTTAGCAGCCATGCAAGAACAGAATGGTGGCGTGACAGAAGCGCGCTAAATAAATGAAAGTTCGATGAAGAAAGGGGCATTGCCCCTTTTTTCTTATGGGAAAAAAGCTACACTAAGGCTCAGGTTTATTCAGGCGGCTGAACCATTCGAAGGATACCTTTGCATGCTATCAATTCCATTACTCGATTTAATTGCCTTTTTGTGGTTTTTGTTTTGTTGGATCGGCTATTCGCTATTTGCGCGGAGACGGGCTAAGACACAACATTCCCTATCCAGCATTTTATGTACCTTACGCGTGGAGTGGATGGATGCAGTGGTGCATAAAGAACATCACATTGCCGACGCCGCTTTGGTCGGTAACGTGGAACGGACCGTTACTTTTTTCGCCTCATCAACTATTTTTGTTCTGGCCGGTGTGCTTACCGTTATTGCCTCAAACGATGCGTTTGTTAGGGTGTTGGAGCAGTTGCCGTTCGCTTACGAGCAGAGTCATGGGTTAGTGTTATTGAAGCTCGCGGGTATCGCCAGCATCATGGTGTTTGCTTTCTTTAAGTTCACGTGGGCGGTTCGTCAGTTTGGTTTCGTATCAATTTTATTGGGCATGGCGCCGTCTATTTCACGACCTACAGTGGATAAAGCACAACGCGATGCTTTCTCTTTGAATGCAGCCAAGGTACTTGACCAAGCCGGTCATGAATACAACTATGGGTTGCGCGCTTATTACTTTGCATTGGCTTATTTGTGCTGGTTTGTTTCGCCTTGGGTATTAATCACCTCAAGCATTATTGTGGTCGCGGTGCTCTATCGTCGTGAATACAATTCCCGGGTGCTAAGAGCATTACTGGCGACCCATGGTTACGAGCCTGGTCCGAAACAGCAGGGAGATTTATAAGGAGTGGTTGTGTCAGACGTATTACGTGAAATCCCCGGCGGTAACTTTCTCGATTTTACCCGAACCCACGAGTGGGGCGTTGATATCAACGCGAAGCAGGTTTTAGCCCATGGTGTAACAGTTGAGGTATGGGATAGTGGCGTGATGGTGTTTACGCCCGCCAAACCCTCCCAGATGGATTTAGTGCTGAGTTGCGCCGTGCACGGCGATGAAACGGCGCCAATTGAAATTGTTGATGAGCTTATCGAGCGTTTGCGTACGGGGGATCTCGTACCGAGCTGCCGTGTCCTTTTTTTGATTGCGAATCCGGCAGCGATGAACAAGGGAACGCGTTTTATTGAAGAGAATATGAATCGGCTATTCTCGGGAGCGCATAGCAAAGGCCCGGGCTTAGTCAACCCTGAGCGTAAGAGAGCTAAACAGATTGAAGGTTATGTGACGCGATTCTTTACGGAAGCCCCAGCAGGGGAACGCGAACGCATTCATTATGATATGCATACGGCAATTCGCGATTCTCGTCATGAAAAGTTCGCGGTATATCCATATCAAGATGGCCGTCCGTACAGCAAAAAACACCTGCAATTACTCAAGCAGCTTGATGTACCCACGGTATTGTTAAACGATGGCCCTACCACAACGTTTTCTTACTTTTCAGTGAATCAATTTCAAGCCCATGGCTTTACGGTGGAGTTAGGTAAGGTACGTCCATTTGGCCAGAATGACATGAGCCGCTTTGCGAAAACTAAAGCGCAATTAATACGACTGATTAGTGAAGGCAGCACGGTAGACGGTGATTTTTCAGAGGACGACCATCGTATTTACCAAGTTTTGCGGGTGATTAATCGAACCCAAGAAGATTTCGAGCTTCACTTTCCCGATGACGTTGCTAACTTTACCCCGTTTGAGAAGGGGGATTTATTAGCAAGGGATGGCGATACTTACTACTACGCAGAACAAACTGGCGAATCAATTATATTTCCCAACGCAAAAGTGGCACTAGGGCAACGAGCGCTTCTCACGGTGCATGCGATCCCACTCGACAGTATCAGTCTGGTCTGAGCAGCGGCACTGGTTTAGGAGAAAAGACGCCTTTTATGAGAAACTAAGCGGCCTTTTTTGCTGCACTACTGGCGCAAAAGCATGGTGGAGTAGAGCGGGTGTATCATCTTTTGTACGCAAGATTCCGCTGCATCATGGGGATTCTTGCGTTCGGTGTTTGCATCGCCGTTTACGTAAAGGTAAAGTTGCCCCAAATAATTTTCTTGGGCGTTAACCTGAAGTGACACTATCCTTCGGTCAACGACTTAAGAGTCAGAAGTTTATTTCCAGAACCGAGCTGACCATGTCAGCCCATGAGAGAAAGCTATGGCAAAGCAAATGGCAAAAGACCCGCAGAAAACTGCGGTCACTACCAAGCTTGAGGTGATTCCAGCAAATGCACTGGATATCCCCATGTTTCAGGTACTTAAAGAAGATGGCAGCGTGCATAAAGGCGCGAAACTGCCTGATATCGATAAAGAATTAGCTCTGAAAATGTTTAGCACGATGCAATTTATTCGCGTTCTTGATGAGCGCATGATTGCCGCGCAACGACAAGGGCGGATTAGCTTTTACTTGTCTTCTTTAGGTGAAGAAGCAGCAGCCATTGGCTCTGCCGCGGCCCTTGAATTTGAAGACATGATCATGGGGCAGTATCGTGAACAGGGGGCGTTAGCGTTCCGTGGTTTTACCATTGAACAGTTTATGAACCAATTGTTCTCGAACGCTAAAGATTTGGGTAAAGGACGCCAAATGCCTGTGCATTACGGCTGTGCAGCGCTTAACTTTATGACGATATCTTCGCCACTTGGCACGCAGATCCCGCAAGCAACGGGTTATGCATTTGGTCAAAAGCAAAGCGGTGATAAAACCTGCACGCTATGTTATTTCGGCGAAGGTGCCGCGTCAGAAGGTGACTTCCATGCGGGCCTGAATATGGCTGCGGTATACAAAGTGCCGGTGATTTTCTTCTGCCGCAATAATGGATACGCCATTTCTACGCCAGCCCATGAACAATTTGCCGGTGATGGAATTGCACCGCGTGCAACGGGTTATGGCATGAAAGCGATTCGTGTGGATGGTAACGATATTTTTGCTGTGTACGCCGCAACTCAAGAAGCGCGCCGTTTGGCAGTGGAAGAAAATGAGCCTGTTCTCATTGAAGCGATGTCCTATCGCATGGCCGGTCACTCTACATCGGATGACCCTACCGGTTACCGGACACGGGAAGAAGAAGATGCCCGTCGCATACGTGAACCTATGGTGCGTTTCCGTAACTGGTTGGTGAAGAAAGGCTGGATTACGGAAGAAGAGGCTGATGCGCAGCAACAGTCTCATAAAGAAACGGTGCTAGCGGCATTGAAGAAGGCAGAAACTGTACCCGTGCCAGCGCTTGAAGAAATTATCGTGGATGTATATGACACCCCCACGCAAGCGCTTTATGACCAGCTCGAAGAACTTAAAACGCATATTAAGAAATACCCGGATGCCTATCCGAAAACTTCAGGAGGCGTGAAGTAATGGCGAAGATGAATTTACTCCAGGCCATTAATAGTGCCCTTGATGTGGCGATGGCGAAGAACGATAAAGTGAGCGTTTTCGGTGAAGACGTCGGCCATTTTGGCGGTGTTTTCCGTGCAACCAGCGGGTTGCAAGAGAAATACGGGCGCAGTCGTTGTTTTAACACCCCGTTGGTTGAACAGGGAATTATTGGATTTGCCAATGGGTTGGCGGCACAGGGAAGTTTCCCAGTCGCTGAAATCCAGTTTGGTGATTATATTTTCCCTGCGTTCGACCAAATCGTGAATGAAACTGCCAAGTTCCGGTATCGTTCAGGCAATGAATTTAATGTCGGTGGATTAACCATTCGTACCCCTTATGGCGGTGGTATTCACGGCGGTCATTATCACTCACAATCGCCGGAAGCCTATTTTGCGCACACGCCAGGTTTGAAAATCGTGATTCCTCGCAATCCGTATCAAGCCAAAGGCCTGCTTCTCAGTGCTATTTTTGATCCAAACCCGGTGTTGTTCATGGAGCCTAAGCGTCTCTATCGGGCAGCTGTGGGCGAAGTTCCAGAAGATGAATACACGATTCCATTGGGTAAAGCGGAAGTGGTTCAGGAAGGTTCGGATGTAACTGTTGTTGGCTGGGGTGCTCAGATTGAAGTGATTGAGCGTGCCGCGGAGCTGGCTGCAAAAGATGGCGTGAGTGTTGAAATTGTTGATTTGCGCAGCATTTTGCCGTGGGACGTGGATACGGTGGCGAAGTCGGTGATGAAAACCGGGCGTGCAGTGGTGAGTCAAGAAGCGCCGCATACGATGGCGTTCGGTAGTGAAGTTGCCGCCACCATTCAGGAAAAATGTTTCTTATACTTAGAATCCCCGGTTATGCGAGCATCAGGCTTAGATACGCCATATCCATTGGCGCATGAGAAAGAGTACTTCTCTGATCACCTGAAAACGTATGAAGCTATTAAACGGTCACTGAATTACTAATAGGAGCAGACATGAGCACGGATTTCATTTTGCCAGATATCGGTGAAGGTATCGTAGAGTGTGAAATCGTCGAATGGCAGGTCCAAGAAGGCGATTCAGTGCAAGAAGATCAAGTGGTCGTGGAAGTCATGACCGATAAAGCGGTGGTGGAAATTCCAGCCAAGTTTGATGGTGTGGTGACGAAGCTTTATTACGCGAAAGGGGATATCGCAAAAGTTGGCGAGCCTTTATTTGCAATTGATGCTGACGGTGCCGACGCGGGTGATACTGCGGAAAGTAAGCCGCAACCAAAAGCACCTGCGGACTCATCTGCGGAAGAGAAGAAACAAGTAAAACAGTCTGAATCTAAGCCGAGCACGGCCAGTTCTAACGGCGCACTAAGTGACTTTATCCTGCCTGATATTGGTGAGGGTATTGTGGAGTGCGAAATTGTTGATTGGCGTGTAAACGAAGGCGACGAGGTTATTGAAGATCAGGTGGTTGTGGAAGTGATGACGGACAAAGCCGTTGTTGAGATTCCGGCGAAATCTGATGGTACTGTAGCAAAACTGTATTACGCGAAGGGCGATATTGCGAAAGTGGGCGAGCCATTATTTGCACTCGCAGAAGCGGGAGCCGAAGCGGCTTCTGCTGATGCGGCGACATCGAGTGATGCGCCTGAAGCAAGCGCACCTAAGTCAGCGGCAAACGCAAACGTGCGCGATGCGGGCGGTGAGTTTGAAGCACCGCAGCCGGCAGCACCGGGTAAGGCATTAGCCAGTCCGGCGGTTCGTCGTCGTGCCCGTGAACAAGGCATTGATCTCACGCAAGTGCAAGGTAGCGGCAAGAAGGGTCGTATTCTTAAAGACGACTTAAGCCAAGCGACAGCGAGCGCTAAGACCTCTGAAACGGCTTCTCAGCCGTCTGCGGCAGCAAAAGCTCCGGTAGCCGGAGGTACTCGCACGGAGCCCATGCGTGGGGTTCGGGCGGCAATGGCGAAACAAATGGCGGAATCTGTACGCACAATTCCGCACTTTACTTATGCTGAAGAATTCGATCTCACGGAATTACGTGCGATGCATGCCCGTTTAAAGGCGCAATATGCAGAGCAGGGGATTCGTCTTACCTTGATGCCATTCTTTATCAAGGCGATGTCTTTGGCCCTGAGCGAATTCCCGATTATGAATGCCCAGCTTAATGACGAAGCAACAGAGATTACTTACTTTGATGACCATAATATTGGTATGGCAGTGGCCACGAAAGTAGGTTTGATGGTGCCCAATATTAAGCAAGTGAATCAAAAGTCGTTGCTTGAAGTCGCTGAGGAAGTAAATCGTCTGACAGCGTCGGCTCGTGAAGGCAAGGTGGCGCAAGCGGATATGAAGGGCGGCACTATTACCATTTCCAATATTGGTGTGGTTGGCGGAACGGTAACAACGCCAATCATCAATAAACCGGAAGCGGCGATAGTTGCCTTAGGTAAAGTTCAAAGCTTGCCTCGCTTCGATGCCAATGGCGCAGTGGTTGCTCGCGACATGATGACAGCAAGTTGGTCGGGTGATCATCGAATCATTGACGGTGCTACTATCGCGAACTTCAACAAGCGCTGGCAGCAATTCCTCGAAGACCCGATACAAATGCTCACCGTCATGCGGTAGCCAACGCACTGCGTTGACTGTTGAGCCGGCGAAGACACGGGGGCAGGATATGTCCCCGTGCGGGACGCCGTAAACCCATCCATGGGGGCTTGGGCGCGGCATCCATGCCGCGCACACCCGCCCGGCGCCATATCCTACCCCCGTATCTCCGGCACAGGTTCAAGTACGCTGGTAGCCAACGCACCGCGTTGGTCCGTGGCTACGTGCGGACACGGGATCAGGAATGTCCCCGTGCGGGACGCCGTAAACCCATCCATGGGGGCTTGGGCGCGGCATCCCTGCCGCGCACACCCGCACAGCGCCATATCCTGACCCCGTATCCTCGGCACAGCTTGCGCGCACTGGTAGCCAACGCACCGCGTTGGTCTCTGGCTCCGTGCGGACACGGGGTCAGGCATGTCCCCGTGCGGGACGCCGTAAACCCATCCATGGGGGCTTGGGCGCGGCATCCATGCCGCGCACACCCGCACAGGGCCATATCCTACTCCCGTATCTCCGGCACAGGTTCAAGTACGCTGGTAGCCAACGCACCGCGTTGGTCTCTGGCTTCGGGTAGACACGGGATCAGGAATGTCCCCGTGCGGGACGCCGTAAACCCATCCATGGGGGCTTGGGCGCGGCATCCCTGCCGCGCACACCCGCACAGCGCCATATCCTACCCCCGTATCTCCGGCACGGCTTTAAGTACGCTGGTAGCCAACGCACCGCGTTGGTCTCTGGCTCGACGAAGACACGGGATCAGGAATGTCCCCGTGCGGGACGCCGTAAACCCATCCATGGGGGCTTGGGCGCGGCATCCCTGCCGCGCACACCCGCACAGCGCCATATCCTACCCCCGTATCTCCGGCACAGGTTCAAGTACGCTGGTAGCCAACGCACCGCGTTGGTCCGTGGCTACGTGCGGACACGGGGTCAGGAATGTCCCCGTGCGGGACGCCGTAAACCCATCCATGGGGGCTTGGGCGCGGCATCCCTGCCGCGCACACCCGCACAGGGCCATATCCTACCCCCGTATCTCCGGCACAGCTTGCGCGCACTGGTAGCCAACGCACTGCGTTGGTCCGTGGCTCTACGAAGACACGGGGGCTGGAATGCCCTCGTGCGTGACGTCGTGAATTCGTTCATAAGAGGGCTTGGCTGCCGCATTTCTGCGGCAGACATGTGCTAGTCGTTGTATTTTGAACTCGCAACCAACGCGGTGCGTTGGCTACTTGGTTGTTGTCGCAACTAACGCGGTGCGTTGGCTACTTACTCGTCGATGTAAGCGGCGCAGAAGGGGGTGTCTTGGGCGTCTGAGCATACGTGGATGAATTCATTTTCAAAGAAAACGATATCTTCGCAGCGTTGGGCATAACTATCAGGTCGCTCTTCGCGAGTAGAGGCGTCAACGCACCATTGCATTTCATTGGCAAAACGAAGCTGTTTGAAGTCATCGTTCTCTTGTGGAACTGGGCCTGCGCCAGTGCGTAGGCAGCTATCCCATTGGTACGTGTTCTCAAGCATGAGGGCGCGCATGCCATTGGCAACGTTGCCATAAACTTGGCTTAAACGTGCTTCTTCAAACTGCTCGGCGCGACGGGCAAAGCTCAAAAAGGTGCGCTTTGCCTCTTCGTCATTGGTGTAAAGTCGACGTTGAAACGCCCGCTCAAAAATGGTGTGCATATCATTTTGCAGGGAGATAAGTTCGTTATCAGTCTCAGGCAAGGAATCTTGTGCATTCTGCATCAGGCTAATGTACTCCTGATTAAATGAACGGCATTGTTGATCCCGCGCTTCGAACATGAGGTTTGCCGGATCATTCGTACTTAACGGGGCGGCGAACTGGTATTCAGTAATCATACTGGCGCACCAGAAATTGAACTGATCTTGTGCGCAGTGTTCAGCTACTGCAGGTGCAGAAATTAATCCAAAACCACCAGTGAAGCTGCAGGTTCCTTCGGCTAGGAATTCATCATGAGTATAGGTTTGCCCGATTTCTTCCCATTTCTGAAACATGGCGACCATGTGACGAAGTTGCTCACGTCCTTCCGCCGTGTGGCCAAAGGTCTCATCGTAGTTGCGAATAATCTCGACTATTTGTTCAAGGGCAAATGTTCCTAATATGTAGGGTTGTGCTTCTTGAGCTTCCTGTACACAGGCTAAAGTATGTTGAGAGCGGCGCTGTTCATCGGCGGCGAGGGCTGCTCCACTTGTCATTAAGCTCAATGCTCCGGCGGCTATTGCCAGCTGCGTGAACCGAATGAAACCTGTAATTAACATGCATAACTCCTTGCTTAAAAAATCATTATTTTTGTTGTCTATCGAAGGGCGCAAAAGCGTTTAAGTATGACCACGGTTTCGTTAAATCATTCGCTTTTTACCAGTTGTTCTCGCACTGGGCGAAAGCTTTTACGGTGGATTGGGCTTACACCGTGCTCAATCAGTGCGGCTAAATGGGCAGCTGTAGGATAGGCTTTGTGCTGCGCAAAGTTATATTGGGGATAGGTTTCATGCCAAGCCAACATTTGCCGGTCTCGCTCTACTTTTGCCAAAATTGATGCGGCACCAATACAGGCTTCATGTGCATCACCTTGAACGATGGCTTCTGCGGGAATAGATAGCCGCGGGACGCGATTACCATCAATCAGTGCTTTACTCGGTGTTACGGGCAGTGCCTCGATGGCTCGTTTCATTGCGAGCATGGAGGCATGCAGGATATTCAACTCATCAATTTCTTCTGGGTCACATTGCGCGATAGCCCAACAGTAGGCTTTTTCTTTAATTTCTATGCTGAGCTTTTGCCGTTTTTTATCACTGATTTTTTTTGAATCAGTAATACCTTCAATAGGATTGTTCGGATCGAGGATAACGGCAGCCGCAACCACAGGTCCAGCAATGGGGCCGCGTCCGGCTTCATCGGCGCCACAAATGAGCAACGCCGGTGCTAATAATGCTTTTTCAATCATGAACAACAGGCCTTTTCAATGAGGGCTCGAATTTTCTCTTGTCCAGGGCGAATCTGAGATAGGCTGATATATTCATCGGGCTGATGCGCTTGTTGAATTGAACCTGGCCCCATAACAATGGTTTCACAGCCAAGATCGTGAATAAAAGGTGCTTCGGTGCAGTAATTCGCAGGTTCGGCTGGGTGCCCGCTGATCGCTTCAGCCATGCGCACGAGGGCGGCGTCGGCTTTGGTTTCATACCCGGGAATAGGGTCATGCATGGCGATAATTTCTAGGGCTCCGGGATGGCGCTCTTGCAGTGGTGCTAAGCATGCCGACAACATTTCATTTAATGTATCCACATGCATGCCGGGCAATGGGCGCATATCCATATGTAATTCACAGCACGCACAAATTCTATTGGCGGCATCACCGCCGTGGATATGACCGAAATTGAGGGTCGGATAGGGCACTTCAAAAGCGGGCTCATGAAACCTATCGCGCATGTCTTGTTCGAGTTTTTTCAAGTAGCCGATGGCATCATGCATAATACTTATCGCATTCACACCTGCCGCTGGATTGGAGCTATGCCCGGAACGACCGGTCACGCGAATACAATCGGTGGTGTGGCCTTTGTGCATGCGCACTGGAACCATCAGCGTCGGCTCACCAATTACGGCGTAGTCGGGGCGCAAATTAGGGAAGCGTCGTAACTCACGAGCCCCCGCCATAGAAGTTTCTTCGTCGGCGGTGGCAAGTATCATCAAGGGTTTCTTTAAGCGGCGAAAATCTAAATCGCGGATGGCCTCAATGACAAACGCGAAAAAGCCTTTCATATCGGCGCTGCCAAGGCCATAAAGTCGATTATTGGCTTCGGTTAAGGTAAATGGGTCACGGCTCCAGCGTCCTTCATCCCATGGCACTGTATCGGTATGCCCAGAAAGCAATAAGCCGCCTTCACATGGCCCATCAATCGGGTTCATGGTGGCCAATAAATTGTATTTCCCAGCCTGCCGCTCCAATTCTTGAATCTCAACTTTAAATCCGAGCGTGGTTAACCACAGACCGAGCAATTCGATAACTTGCCGATTGGAGATATCCCATTGTGGTTCTAAGCAGGATACCGAGGGTGCTGCAATTAATTGGCGATACATTTCAATAAAATTTGGGGGGCTGGTGGCCGACATAGACAACTCCGATGAAACGAACTGAGTTAATCCTATCATGCTTACGGGGAATGCGGGAGCAAAGAAAAACGGGAGTTGCTGGTGGCAACTCCCGTTTGCAGGATGGGTACGTCGGTTACTTAGCCGGCTGGATATACGTAATTGGCTTGTACCCCTAATGGGATGCCAATGGTCCAGTACAGGAGTAAGAATGCCGTCCAGATAATACCGAGCGCGACACTGTACGGAAGCATCATGGATACCAGGGTACCGATACCGGTTCCTTTCGTATAGCGCTGACAGTAAACCACCACTAATGGGAAGTAAGGCAATAACGGCGTGATGATATTACTCACCGAATCACCGACCCGGTATGCTGCCTGAGTTAAGTCTGGCGAAATACCGAGCTGCATCAGCATGGGCACAAAAATGGGTGAGATCAGTAGCCATTTTGCACTGGCTGAGCCAACAAACAAGTTAATGATGGCGACGAGCATGATGATACCGACTAAGGTAACAGGGCCTGGTACCGCCAGAGATTGGAGGAATCCAGCGCCTTTCATCGCCAACAGAATACCAAGGTTGGAATCGCCAAATGCTTTGATAAACAGAGCACAGAAGAATGCCATAACGAGGTAGTAGGCCATGGTTTCCATGGTTTTCGACATGGCCATAATCACGTCTTTGGATTCTCTAAAGGTGCCGGCAACAAACCCGTGCACAATCCCGGGTAACCAGAATAGCAAGAAGATAATAGGCACAATGGATTGCATTAATGGCGCATCAAACGCGGCAATCTCGCCTTCAGGACTGCGTAAAGCAGAAGTTTCTGGCCATACCGCGGCAACCAGTAATACGGTTCCCAGAATCATGGTTAAACCGCCCGCAATAAACGCCTTGCGATCACGATCGGTTACTTCTTCGATTTTAGGCATTTCCGCTGGATCGCCATCAATCTCAGTGCCGGCCAAGCGCGGCTCAATCACGCGATCGGTAAGGTACCAACCTACCAGCACTACCACTAAGGTTGAAGCGGCGGTGAAGTACCAGTTGTTTAACGGGTTGAGGATAATATTGGGGTCGTATAATCGTGCAGCTTCTTGCGTAATCCCCTGCAACATTGGGTCGATTGCGCTTGGCACAAAGTTGGCGCTAAAGCCGCCAGACACACCCGCAAAGGCCGCTGCAATTCCGGCCAACGGATGGCGTCCGGCTGCATAGAAAATGATACCACCGAGCGGAATAACCAACACATAACCGGCATCAACCGCAGTGTGGCTGACAATGGCCACAAGAATGAGTATGGGTGTGAGCAGGATTTTTGCTGTGTTGTTCAATAACAGCTTGATGCCCACATTAATGAAGCCACTGCGTTCGGCTACACCAATACCTAACATGGCAACCAATACCACACCAAGCGGTGCGAAGGAGGTAAAGGTTGTGACCATGGTGGCTAGGAAGTTAGCCATTGCGTCTGGGGCGAGCAGGTTGTTCACAACAACGGGTGCGCCAGAGCGAGGGTCTAATTCGCTGTATGAAAACTGAGCGAAAATTAAGCTCAAGAACCAGACAATGACGAGTAAACCCGCGAACATCACGGCTGGATCTGGAAGTTTATTACCAATGACCTCAACTTTGTTGAGGATACGGTTGAGCAAACCGCTGTTGGCTTGGTCGGCCTTATTATCTGCGCTCATAGATGAGTTCCCCGTGGTTATCCACTGTTTTTATTTGGTTAGAGTCAACTAAAACCGAGTTAGCATACATGGTTCACAGGCATTTGAATAGGTTGCGATTTAGCGACTTCTACCGCCTGTTCTGTACGCATCGTCGAACAGGGGTTCGCTTCTTAGCGCAATTAGGTAAGATAGGGCGCAATGATGACAACAATGATAGGAAGATACTCATGATAAAGCGATCTCAAATGAGCGGTAAGAATGCTCGTTTACATCTGGTTGCTGCGACATTGGTTGCCGTGTTTGGAAGTTCGGCAGCATTTGCAGTCGACAAAGCGCATATCCGCGTACATCCGGTTGACCAAGGCAATAGCTTAGTCACGATTGATGACTCGCTGCAGAAAGATAGCGTGCGAGACAGCTTGGTTCAGCCCTGGTTGAATGATTTTAGCGACGCGGGCTACCGTGTGAATGCTGTGGGTAGCGAAGCCCCGGCATTTGTGTTGCGCGTGCCATTGCGTGTTGATCGCTTTACGCAGGGAACCCTCGAATTTAATGAATTGGAGCAAGTGACCGCCTTTTTAAATGGCAAACGGGTTAATGTTTCTGGGGGCAAGTTAGACGTCAATATCCAAACGGGTGATCATAGTCTGGTTGTGCTTGCAGAGGATGTATCTGATTGGGCGAATGTTGATTTCACCTGGTCTGGAAAGGCAGAACACGATGTGGTTGATAGCAGTTGGCCGGATCAATGGCGCTTATCACAGCAACAGATGTTTGATGCGACGACTGTAAACAATCTGACTATTTCGTCCGATGGTCGTTTCGTTGTTTGGGGAGAGACGAGTTATAACCCAGCAAGCGGGAATAGCGCAGAGCGTTCCTTAGTGATACGCGACTTAGCCGAAGGCCGTATTGTCTTTCGTTTCACCGATGCAAGCGCAAGCCAATTTGCTTGGCATCCGCAAGAACACACACTGGCCTATGTGAGTGGGCAACGTATTCATGTACTGGATTTGAACGACTTATCCTTGCGTCCCATTTCTGCTGAATTGAGTGGTTTAAGCGGCTTGCGCTGGTTAAACAACGAACAGGTGGTGTTTAATTGGAGTAAATCCGGCGAGAAAGACAATGAGCTGAGTAAGCGTTATCAAGCCCTTGAAGACCGTTGGAGCTCTTTCCGTAACAACAGTCAGGTATTTACCCTGCATACGGACACCAAAGCGTTACGCCAGCTAACGTCCGCCGCAAACTCTATTAGCTTGCTGGATGTGCACAATGCAGGGGAGCGGATTTTACTGTCTCAGCGCCAAGTGGACTATGCCGCACCTCCTCACTTCTTAGTGGATGTGTTTGAACTCAATGTAAACACAGGCGAGCGCCATGATTTTGGCTCTCACCGCACCTTTAGCGGTGCTTTTTATGTAAACAACGATGTCTATATGCTGGCAGGCCCTGAATTTGGAGACGGTGCTGGGCGGGATCCGCGTTTGCCCGACGACAAATTGAGTAACAACTATGATGGTCAATTATATCGCGTCTCACGAGACGGCAGCATCCACCCATTAAGCCGTTCGTTTGACCCTGCTATTGGCGGCGCCATGGCTTTGGGGAACGGCAATATTTTGCTGCGGGTGACAGAACGTGATGGCACCCAGCTTTATCGCTATAACCCGCAACGGGAGCAATTTATTTCGCTCAGTAGTGATATCGAAGTGGTGGACCAAGTCACTGCGAGTCAAGGGCCTTTGCCTCGCATCGTATTCGCAGGGTCGAGTGTGACGGCACCGCAAAAGGTTGTTCAGCTCGATGTTGCTGAAGGACGCTTGCAGACGTTGTGGGATAGCAAAACCCATTACTTTGCGCATAACGTGATTGTTCCGGTGGAGCCATGGAATTTTACCAATAAGCATGGCGATACTATTGAAGGTCGGGTGTACTACCCACCTCATTTTGATGCAAACAGCAGCTATCCAGCGCTGGTTTATTATTATGGCGGTACAACACCGGTGCAACGCGGGTTCACTGGACGTTATCCGTTCAATCAATGGGCCGCGCAAGGTTATGTGGTGTATGTGTTACAGCCGACTGGTGCGATTGGCTATGGCCAGCATTTCTCAGCGCGCCATGTGAATGCATGGGGTGAGTACACTGCCGAAGACATTATTCAAGGCACCCAAGAATTCTTGACGGCACATCCATTTGTAGACGCTGAGCGAGTGGGGCATTTAGGCGCAAGTTATGGTGGCTTTATGACCATGCTTTTGGCAACGATGACGGATATGTACGCGGCGTCAATGTCCCATGCGGGAATTAGCGCGATTACGTCGTATTGGGGCCAGGGCTGGTGGGGCTTCTTGTATTCGGGTGAAGCGAGTAAAAACAGCTTCCCTTGGAACAACCGTGATCTTTATGTGGGCCAAAGCCCAGTATATCGTGCTGATAAAGTAACCACACCCATGCTACTTATTCATGGTGATGCAGACACAAACGTGCCACCGGGTGAAAGCCATAATATGTACACGGCGTTGAAGTTACTTGGGCGCGAAGTGGAGCTTGTAGAGTATATGGGTCAAGATCACCACATTATGGGGCGTGACGCGCGCTTTCATTGGTGGGATACCTATATGGCGTTTTTTGACAAGCACCTTAAAGACCAACCGCAGTGGTGGAATCACCTCTATCCGGAGCGTGACTAGGTGATTCACCTGCCGCTAGAACGTCGCTATGTGCTGGGGCCCCTTGGGGTCTCAGCACTTCTTTTAGGTATATTTTCGTTACCGGAATCTTACTTATTTCAGCTGACGTTTGAGCGGGAGTTTATTGCGCAAGGCGAACTTTGGCGATTACTGACTGGACAATTTGTGCATTTAACCTGGAGTCATCTGATTCTTAATGTGATGGGGCTCTGGGTAATGTACTTGTTGTTTGCTGAACACATTAGCGGGTGGCGCTACGGCGGCCTTGTCATTGCTTTGGCGCTAGCAAGTAACTTGGGTATGTATTTGTTTGATCCGGAGATCCATCGTTATGTTGGATTTTCTGGTGTGCTCTATGGTTTATTTGCATGGGGCGCTCTGCTAGATGTAAGCAAGAACATTAAATTCGGCTGGTTGCTGCTTATTGGTGTGCTGTTCAAAGTGACGTGGGAGTACTTACAGGGGCCTGTTGAGCTAGGCGCCGCCACAGTAAGCCAGTTAGCCACTTCATCACATTTCTTCGGTATGGTGGGCGGACTCACGGTCGCTCTCGCGATGTTAATTTGGTCTATACGTAAAAAACGGAGCCAATAAGGGCTCCGTTTCTCTTTTCTTTAAGTAACTAACTACCGATCCGCGTATTCGGTGGGAACACAAATGCCGTTAATCACCGTTGCCGAAACTTCGGGGACTACCGCGCAGTCTGACATTAACCCTTCACGTTCATTGTATATTTCCGACCATGTATTGTATTGGTCTACCAATGGCTCGATCACGTCTGGATCCGTCTCTTGAATCGAGTAAATGACATAACGTGATGGTCCACCACATGGCTTGGCGCCAAAGGGAAGTACACGGCACTGGCTCGGATCTGTGGCGAAGGGCGTGCCAATGGTACGATGCACCTGCAAGCGAAGCGCTTCAAGTTCCGCAAATGTAAAATCATCACGCAACATCTCTTGGTCTACTTCATTTTCCGTAAGCGGTGATGAAGCATCGGTCTCTTCGACTTGCTGGCCATTCTGCGGTGTGCAGCCCGCAAGAAATAGGGTGAGCATAACAGCGCTAAGGCTAGCCGATGTGGGTAACAGTTGAGAGTAACGCATGGTGAACTTCCTCTTTATTTCATAAACGCACTGAGCAACATTAACGTGACGTTAGCAGAAGATCGCTAGCGAAGCACGTTTCCTTTCCTACTTATTAAAAAGGGGCCCGAAGGCCCCTTTGGTCTTTATGATTCATATCGACGCGCAGTAATTAAGCCTGCTTGCGACGACGAATCCAAAGCAGTGGTAAGCCTAAGAGTACGATAAGGCCACCGAAGCTACCTTCATACCAGCTCTTACTGCTGTGCTTGCGTACTTGCACGTTCACAACCGCTGTATCAGTGTACTCACCGTCAGATACAGACACCCGGAAGCCGAGGCTAGTATCTTGATTGAAGCGTGGTGCATTGAAAGAAGCGACTGCTGAACCCGCGTTGTTTAATGTGACCGTTGGACCAGATACTTGCGTCCAGCTAAAGGTCAGTGCATCGCCGTCCGGATCTGTTGAGCGTGATGCGTCAAGGGTAACCGTAGTACCAGCACTTACTGGTAATGCAGGACCTTGTGCATGAGCAACAGGTGGTTCGTTTAGCTTTTCAACGTCAACAGTTACTGTTGCGGTTGAGGTCATTGCACCTTCGCTATCAACGATACGGAAGTCGAAGCTGTCTTCGCCAAAGTAACCGGCGTTAGGCACATACATCACAACGAGTGACTCAGTGCTTACCGACAGAGTTCCATTCGCAGGCTGTGTTACAACTTCTACGCTATATTCGCCACTGCCTTCGAACGTCAGCGGTTGAATTGCGCGATAGCTGGTGTCACCGTCTGATACCGTTACGTCTTGCAGACCATCGGCACGGCTTTCTGAGAAGTACTCAGTTAAGTCGATTTCGACAGAGCTTTCTTGCATCACGTGAGCATCAGCAGAGCTTGCATAACCGAAGATTTCAGCCGCTAGCTCATAGCCAATTTCAACGTTGCCGGTATCTGCTGCGATAACAACTGGGCTAAGTACGGTGCCCACTTGTGGTGCAGTACCCGTTCCATCGAAGTAGCGAGACATACCGATAGTACCGGTGACATCTTCAAAACCCACAGTTAACCAGTCTGGCAACTGCGCGCCAGTATCGAAATACTGGAAGTAGATGTCGCTGGTGTTGGCACGTACCCAAATCGAGAAGCTATAGCGCTCTTCTGAACCGTCGTAGTCGTTAGCCCATTCAGGAACATCGTTCCATTCAATGATTAACCAACGTTGACCACTTCCATCAGTGAGGGCACCGTAACGAATATCGCCACCGGCATCACCGCCTGCATCAAGATCCGTCCAGAATGGTCCTAGGATTGCATTGGGTGGTGTTGGATCTGGAAGGTTCTGATTCACCCACGATCCTGAATGGTTTTGCGTACCCATGCTCAGGAAGCCGTTATCAGAAATACCCACCGAAGTTACCGGTGCGTTATTGAAATAGAAACCGAAGCCTGTATTTGCGCTGCCAAGGTTCAACCCAATACGGGTTTCATCACAGCTAGTCGCAAGACAGCTAACAGGTGTTCCCAATCCATTCGCTCGCAGGTTAAATCCGGCAAACCCGAAGGTTGTTTCTTGCATCTCTGCACTAGCGCGAACGCTATCGAAAGTGCCGACCCAAGTCATGGTGCCATCTTCACTCATGGTGAACTCACCATCTGCGCGATAGGTATCGATGTTGATCGTGTCTTCACCAATGCTTACACCTGCAGGGTTACTGATTTCAATCGTGACTTCACCGTCAAAATTAAGATCGTTAACACGGGTGAGCATATCCACCGGTGAACCTGATACAACCGCAGTAGCGCTGCTACCTGTAGTGATGATTGAGCTGTTGTCGCTACGCGATGTTTGCACGGCAATTGGAATATGCGCGTTTGCATAGTTGCCAGACGCATCGGTAAACAACACACGACCAAACTGCCAGCCGCTTGATGCAAAGCGCGAATCAACAGTGACGGTGAATTCAGCATTTGCACCCGCTTCAAGAGCTAGGTTATCAAAGCTTACTTCGCCATAGATGTTGTCGCTCATGAACTCAACGGTTGCAGTCCACTCAGTACCTTCGCCGACCAAGCTAGTAACTGTGCGGGTAAATGAACACTCAGCCATACATTGTGGATGTGAGATTGATGCCGTATCGAATGCAATTGCCGTGTTCACAGCTGCAGCGATATCCATACGACCCGCACCCATATCAAATGGCGTTGCGTGAGTTGTGGTGTTTTCTTTGCGAACATTCCAGTTTGCAGAGGTCATTAACACCGACTTCAGTTGGTAAGCATCAAGCTCAGGGCGTAACTGACGCAATAAAGCGGCCGCGCCTGCAACGTGAGGACCTGCCATTGAAGTACCATTTAATGTGGCATACCCAGGCTCACCCAAGATTGGGTAGGCAGACAGAATTGCAGTACCAGGAGCCGCGATATCAGGCTTCAAGAAGCTAGCATCGGCATTTGGACCACGTGAACTGAACGACGACATAATGTCGACGCGATCTGGATTAATAACCACTTGTGGTGGATTAATGGTTGCTGTGTCGCCTTCAACCCATGCTTCTAACAACGCCTGACCAGCAGCTTGCGTAATCGACACGCTAGGCAAAGTGGCGCCCGGCATCGACATACTAATAGTGCCAGCTTGGTTGTTGTATAGAATCATCGCGATGGCACCGGCATTCTGAAAGTTTTCTGCTTTCAGAGCGAATCCGCAAACACCACGTGAAACAACAGCGATGTGACCTTCAAATGAACCTTCAGGGAAGGCATCACAGGCGAGCTCGTTGTCGGCATCTACTTCCATCGCTGGCATTAATGGGCCAGTAATAGGAGCAGAAATACTGGTTTCACTACCAGGTAACGCTGGAACACCATCTAATCCAGGAGCGTTTACAAGCATTGAGAAGCTACGACCAGTTTCGGTCGAGGCGACAGCCATACCCGCTTCCGCACAAGCTGGGCAGCCTAAGGTTTGTGAACCTGGACCGCTGTTACCTGCAGAAGTGACGTTTAAAATACCCGCCGCTTCAATGTTCTCGATAATTGATGTGTACGGGCTACCCGCAGGGTTAGCACCAACGCCACCACCCCATGAGTTATTGATTACGTGAACGCCATCCGCTGCGGCGTCTTCAAGTGCCGCTGAAAGCATGATGTTTGAACCACCACCACGGCCTTCCGTGTTTACAAACAGAGCTTTGTACGCATATAACGTGGCACCTGGTGCAACACCCGAGAACGATAGCTCAACACCTTGGAAAGTGGTGGTGACAAAGTTACCCGCTGCAGTACCTGCAACGTGGGTACCGTGACCACTGATATCATAAGGTGTAAGTACTTCAGAAGGGTGGGTTTCAAACGTTGGCTCATAGAAACGCGCAGCGACAAGTTTGTCGTTACAGAACGTCGCGTCAACGGTGGCACAATAGTCGTCGTCAGGTGCGTCAGCAGGGCGTGTTTGACCATTGGCGGCAAACATCGGGTGATCACTCATGATACCACTATCGATGATACCTACTTTAATACCCATGCCGGAGTCTTCGAGGCTACCAATCATGTCCCATACTTCAGGCGCGTTGATCAGGCTGTTTGAAGCATCCATGTGGAGATCATACATTTCATGTTCCCAGACATGCTTTACACCTGGCATAGAACGAAGTTGGCTGGCAATGTCATCACCCACATTGCTCACCACAACGGCGTTCATCAATAAGGTAAGGTTGCGTTCAACTTGCGCTTGTGGGAAGCGCGATTGCAGTGACTGAGCAAACTTACCTTGTTGCGATAACAGGTAGCTGCTGTACGATTTCACTTCATCAGATTGAACGTCGAGACGGTCTTTACCCGTAACTGCACGACTGGTCGCCGGCAAGTCACGAACACCACCTGAATAAGTTGCGGCAGGAGCATCTGTTAGCTGCACGATATAGTAGTTTGGAAACTCGACGCGAACATGGCGATTCGTTTTTTCAAATCGATTTTGCTCAAGAGTCTCCGCACCGAGGTTCGCTTCCACGAACTGTGTGTTATTGGCCGATACGCCGAAGGCGACCGCCGAGGCGACTAGCGTCGCCAACACACTGTAGCGTGGTAATTTGTTAGTTACCTTCATCCTCAGATCTTCCTCTTATGGTTTTTTATTTTACGCTGGATGCCTTGATGTCACAGACAAGTTGTATAGTTTGCACAAAAAGGGCGCGCCCCCTGATAGTAATGCATAAACATGTATTTTCGTAGTATTTTTATTTACAAATTTATAACGAATGTTTGTAAATTAAGTCACGTAAAATCAGTATTTTATATCTTGAATGGGTCTGGCTGCCGATTGTGGTGAAACATTTTGTTACAACTCGCATGCAAATCGGACCTGTGTAAATAAACCCTTGGTAAACTTAATTGACACGTAATGTTTTGGCTGAATATTTACATAGTTGTACGCTGGGTTTTTACCCCCTGGCTCTCGATGTTGCGGTTTGGAACTCGGTGTTTACTTACTTAACCAATATTTATTGTGTTTTATAAGGCTTACTTCTTGTATGGTGCGGGGCCTAGGTTTAAGATCAAGGATCTGTGCCCGTGTTTTGCGCTGAATTCGCGGGAAAGCTAAATACCAGTGATCAAGCAGGATATTTAAATGAGCTCTATCCCCCATGTTGATATGTCGGAGTTTGCGAAAGACTTCGATGGATTTGTTCAAACAATTGGCCAAGGCTATGAAGTGAATGGCTTTGTTGCTCTTACTCATCACGGTATCGAAACCGATGTGATTATGGATGCGCTAGATACAACGCGTGAGCTTTTCGCTTTGCCTGAAGAAGTGAAATTAAAGTATCATCGCCCGGGTATCGGTGGTGCGCGTGGCTATACGCCGTTTGGTACTGAAATTGCCAAGGATGCGAAGCACGTTGATTTAAAGGAATTTTGGCATGTCGGTCGTGAAGTTGATAACACCGCAGACTATCCGCAACTGATTCCAAATATTTGGCCTGCAGAACTACCGTCTTTTAAAGATAAAATGACGACCTTGTTTAATGCGCTTGATGAGCTGGGAAATCAAGTATTAGAAGGTATTGCGGTTTACTTGGGGCAGCCACGTGATTACTTCCGTACCCGAGTGAACAAAGGTAATTCGATTTTACGACCACTGCACTACCCACCTATTATCGATAAAGGGACCCCGTCGGTACGTGCTGCCGCCCATGAAGATATCAATGTGATTACATTGTTGATTGGTTCACGGGAGCCAGGTTTAGAAGTATTGTCGAAATCCGGTGCTTGGGTTCCTGTGACCATTATCGAAGGTGCGATTATCTGTAACGTCGGTGATATGTTACAGCGCCTGACTAATGGTTTATTGCCGTCTACAACGCATCGCGTGGTCAACCCACCAGCGCCATACAATGAAGTATCACGTTACTCCATTCCGTTCTTCTTGCATTTTAATCCGGATGTTGTGATAGACGCATTGCCAGACTGTGTCACTGAGGAAAATCCGAAGAAATTCCCACCTATCACGGCAGATGATTATCTGATGGAACGTTTGCGTGAGATTGGTTTGGTGAAATAGTTACGCTACTTAAGTTGTTGAAATAAAAACATCGGGCGGTTGCATTGTTATGCAGCCGCTTTTTTTTAGGCGTAATGGTATTAATCAAAAAAAAGCGCCTCAGAGGATGAGGCGCCAACATTCGCTTTTTCTTCACAACACACTGGTTTCGGTCCCCCACAAGGACACAAAGAAACCTGAAAAAGCGAATCAGGGTTGCACGATGATTGCGATCGGCAGGGATAAAATAACCTATTCAGTAAGATTATCGACGGTGTTTACGTAAACTTTACGGATAAAGAAAAGCCGCTACAAAATGCATGCAGCGGCTTATGTGATGCTTGCCTAACGCGGCGCGTTGAGCCTAAAGGTTAAGCAACTGATTTTGCCTTCGGCTTGGCCTTGGCTTTCATCGGTTGGGGTATTGTTTGCTCACGAGCGGCTTTGCCCGCAAGTAAGTCGGCAGAATCGAAATCATCAACATTGATAACTTTTAATCGGCCTTCTTCAGCACGTGCAAACAAGGCGACTTCTTCGTCGTTAAGTACGCCCAACTCCTTGCCCTTGATGCCTACCTCATGCAAGCGCATGAACGGTAGCTTTTCACCGGAGGCAGCAACCACCTTATCGTACAGGGGCTCGATGGCGATGATATCGCGCAGGACTTGTTCAACGTAACCGAACGGGCCTTTTTCCGATAAGAATTGACCATCACCCAAGCGCTCACGAGCAGCATTAGGTGACATCAATAAGCGCGCGACCTTGTGGCCAAGCTTATCCGATGGCGCTTTCACAATGCGACCAAATGGGAACATAAGGCGATTCAAGAAAACGCCAATCCCGCCAAAGTTTTCAAGCATAGCGCGCTGGCTTTCTTGAAGCTTATATAAGGTATCTTGCATGGCCCAGTGCACGAAGGGTAAGTCTTCTACCTGGCGTCCTTCGTCTTCGAAGCGCTTAAGAATCGCAGAACCGATAAATAGGTAGCTGAGCATATCGCCAAGTCGCGCTGATATGCGTTCTCGGCGCTTCAGTTCACCACCTAACACACCCATGGCAATGTCTGACATAAGGGCGAGGTTGGTGCTAAACCGTGTCATCTGACGGTAGTAGATCGCCGTGCTGTCATTGGCGGGAGCACTAACAAAGCGAGCGCCTCCTAACCCGTACCAGAACGACCGGATCAAGTTACCGAACACGAAGCCAATATGTCCAAACACAGCTTTATCAAAGCGAGTCAGGCCTTCTTTGCCTTTAATTGAAGCTGCTTCCATTTCTTCTAACACAAACGGATGGCAACGGATTGCACCTTGGCCATAGATCATCATGCTGCGAGTCAAGATGTTGGCACCTTCAACGGTAATCGCGATAGGGGTGCCTTGGTAACCACGACCAAGATAATTGTTCGGGCCCAAACATATGCCTTTACCACCGTGGATATCCATGGCGTCGTTCATGACTTCGCGCAATTTCTCAGTCATGTGGTATTTGGCAATGGCTGAAATAACCGAAGGTTTTTCACCGAGATCGATACCCGTCGTTGAGAAACGGGTCACCGCATCCATCAGATAGGCATTACCACCAATGCGCGCCATGGCTTCTTCAACGCCTTCCATTTTGCCGATAGGCAATTTGAACTGACGGCGAATGCGTGAGTATGCACCGGTTACCAGCGCTAACGATTTGGCACCGCCGGCACTGTTTGAGGGTAGGGTAATGGCGCGGCCAACCGACAAACACTCAACGAGCATGCGCCAGCCTTTGCCCGCCATTTCCTGGCCACCAATAATGAAATCAAGTGGAATAAATACGTCTTTTCCAAGAATCGGACCATTGTGGAATGGCACGTTTAGAGGAAAATGACGGCGTCCGATTTGCATGCCTTCAAGATCCCGCGGTAGAAGGGCACACGTAATGCCTAAATCTTCTTTTTCGCCAATCAGGCTTTCAGGATCATAAAGTTTAAATGCAAGACCAACCACAGTGGCAATCGGTGCCAAGGTGATATAGCGCTTATTGAAATTCAAACGGATGCCGAGGGTTTCTTTACCTTCCCAGGTTCCTTTACAAATAATTCCGGTATCGGGAATAGCACCCGCGTCGGAGCCTGCTTCCGGACTTGTTAGGGCGAAACATGGAATTTCTTCACCGGTTGCTAAACGCGGCAAGTAATAATCTTGCTGTTCCTTGGTGCCATACAGCTGAAGTAACTCGCCTGGACCTAGCGAATTCGGTACACCAACGGTGCTTGCCAGAATTGTGGAGTGACCCGCTAACTTCTGCAAAATACGCGATTGGGCATAAGCAGAGAACTCGAGTCCGCCATATTCTTTCTTAATTATCATGGCGAAGAATTTGTTATCTTTCAGATATTGCCAAACGTTTTCTGGCATATCCGCCAGCTCATGGGTTGCTTCCCAATCGTTGAGCATGGTGCACACTTCTTCACAGGGACCATTCAAAAAGGCTTCTTCTTCCGCGGTCAGCTTTGGTGCTGGAAAACTATGGAGTTTCTTCCAGTTTGGTTCGCCTCGGAAAACTTCGCCATCCCACCATACGGTTCCTGCTTCAATCGCATCACGTTCAGTTTGCGACATCTCAGGCATAATCGCCCGATAGGTTTTTAGCATCGGCTTGGTGAGGAAGCGAGTGCGGACAAAGCCAATATTTAATGGCAACAACAACACACCGGCAATTACCCATGGTACCCATGCGAATAAACCAATGGTCGTGCCGATTGCCAACATGACAACCACACCTGCGGTAAATGCGCGTAGCGACGCGCGGTGATAAAGTAACGCACCGAGGACAATCAGGGTTGCGATACACCAAATAGCGACACTCATCTTTAACTCCTAAGTTTTGAGGTCTGACCAGTAGCTCTAAACTAGAACAAAACGCCTCGCATTGCAAGCAAAGCAGCACGCAAAAGCAATGAACTTGTTCTATGATCATAGGTCTTAACCGATGAAATAGATCACTTATTTGCTATGGGATGGCGCCAATAAAAGGTAGTGTGATGTTATTAAAGGAATTGGGACAAAGCTCGCTCGCCCCGACGGATTCACCCCCCTTGTTTCCACGACTGCAACGGCGGTGGCTTGTTATCGGAATATTCTGCA
The DNA here is from genome assembly GCF_015354615.1 of Aliidiomarina indica. Classification (GTDB taxonomy): domain Bacteria; phylum Pseudomonadota; class Gammaproteobacteria; order Enterobacterales; family Alteromonadaceae; genus Aliidiomarina; species Aliidiomarina indica. The sequence goes on from NZ_JACAVQ010000001.1 coordinate 219,307, forward strand.
TGGGTTTTATTGTTTCTAGCCTTGCAGCGACAGCCAATACAGAAAATTCGGATGGCGCTTCTGAGCGCGAACAGGTGGCCAACGCGATCACTCGGCCTTACAAAGCAGAATATGATTTAAGTCGGCGCGGTCGTAGTCACGGCAGTGCGGGTCGAGAACTCACAGCAAGTAACAACGATAACAGCGTGTACTGGCGCTATGAAACCTTTAGTCGAGCCTCTATTTTTCTTTTGTCTGATCGTCGTTTTAACGACACCTACTTTACCTTAAACAATGGTCAGGTGCAGCCGATGTCTTTTGAATACGAACGTCGCGGCACGGGCTCGAACCGCCATTTTTCGGTGGTGTTCGATCGCGCCGCGGAAGTGTTGCGTCCGGCCAATGATGAACCGATCCAAGCGGAATGGCGGGATGACTTACTCGATCCGAATGCGGTGTTGCATCAGCTACAAATCGATGTGGCGGTAGGCGCGCACGAGACCTTTGAATATCATTTAATCGACGACGATGGCTCGTTGACGACCTATGAATTTGCCGTCGATAAACGGGAAACTATTGTGGTGAACGATGAGCGTATTGAAACCATTCGAGTATCCCGAGTGCGCGATCACGATCGCCGAGAAACCTATTTTTGGTTTGCGCCCGAATGGAATTACACGCTGGTTCGCATGCAGCAAATTGAAGGAGGGCGTGAGGCCGCTTTAATCAGCCTCACATCATTAACTTTTTCTGATTAATCGTCGGCTGCGTATCCGTGCGGCCCCAGCATGATGTTATCAAGCATGGCACCATCGGCTGTGAGAGCGAGTCGATCGGCACAGAACCAGCGAATGACCAGTGGATAAATTCGGTATTCCTGCTCGTGCACACGTTCTTGCAAATCATCCACGGTATCACCGGTAAAGATTGGAATGCGCGCTTGCAAAACGACAGGGCCGCCGTCTAATTCATCGGTCACAAAGTGAACACTAACGCCATGTTCTTCATCGCCCGCATCAAGTGCCCGTTGATGGGTGTGCAGCCCTTTGTATTTAGGCAGTAACGACGGATGAATATTGAGGATGCGATCGGCAAACGCACTGACAAATACCGGCGTCAGTACGCGCATAAACCCTGCTAATACAACCAAGTCAGGTTGGTAGCCTTTAACGCATTCCACTAAAGCTGCATCATAGTCTTCACGACTGTCGTAGCCTTGATGGGCGAGTACTTCCGTAGGGATGCCAAGATCCGCGGCCTTTTCCAAACCACCGACATGATCGCGATTACTGATCACGGCCACCACATCACCATGGATGTGGTTGTTTTCACAGGCCTGAGCAATGTTCAGCATGTTGGTTCCTGATCCGGAGATAAGAACCACAATACGTTTTCGAGTCGTTGCGCCCATCAGACGAATTGCACCTGAGCTTCGTGCGCGTCACGGGCAGCCACAGAACCAATCACCCAAGCATCTTCACCCTGATTCTTTAAAAAGCCTACTGCCGTTTCGGCTTGCTCTGCGGGCACCGCAATAACCAGGCCTACGCCGCAGTTGAATGTCCGGAACATTTCTTCCCGAGCAATATTGCCGTTTTCTTGCAACCAATTGAAGATCACAGGCCAGTTCCAGCTATCACGCTGCACCACGGCTTTACACGATTCTGGCAGAACCCGTGGAATATTCTCTTGGAAGCCACCGCCGGTAATGTGAGAAATGGCGTGAACATCGATTTCTTTAATGAGCTCAAGCACCGGTTTCACATAAATGCGGGTAGGCGCCATCAGATGTTCGGCCAACGGGCGACCATGAAAAGACTCATTTAAATCGGCGTTGCTCACTTCGATAACTTTACGAATCAGTGAGTAGCCATTGGAGTGTGGACCGCTTGAGGCCACTGCAATAAGGGCGTCACCGGCAGCCACTTTGCTACCATCGATAATGTCGTCTTTTTCAACGACACCGACACAGAAACCAGCGAGATCGTAATCGCCTTCTTCATACATCCCCGGCATTTCTGCTGTTTCCCCGCCAATGAGGGCGCAGCCTGATTGCACACAGCCTTCTCCGATTCCGGCAACTACATCGGCAGCGACATCAACGTCGAGCTTTCCGGTTGCGTAGTAATCAAGGAAAAACAGAGGTTCGGCGCCCTGCACAATCAGATCGTTGACACACATGGCCACCAAATCAATGCCCACAGTGTCGTGCTTGCCTAAATCGATGGCAAGACGAAGCTTGGTACCAACACCATCGGTTCCAGAAACTAGAACGGGCTTTTTGTAACCCTCTGGAATTTCGCACAGGGCACCAAAGCCACCAATGCTGCCCATGACTTCTGGGCGCGTGGTGCGTTTAGTCACGTGTTTAATTCGTTGTACCAGCGCATTGCCTGCATCGATATCAACACCGGCATCTTTGTAGCTTAGTGAAGGTTTCTGTTCGTTCACGACGAGTCCTCTTTTAACCTGAACATTCAGGTGGTCGGCGGGGTGAGTGGCTTCCTCGGGCGCATATTTTAACAGCAGCGGGCCTCCGCTTGAATGCTTTCTCGAAATTTTTTCACTCAGGGCTTGTGTCGAAGTTTTTTTCAGCGTCCAATGTTCTACTCTTACATAGTAGCTAAGTTTCAATTCACCGTGCACAGGTCACGAATTCATGGCGTATTCCCCTCAGTTAGGAACACCGAAGACATCCGCATCAGTGTCGGCAGCTGATATTAAGGTGGCGACAGCGGAGCATCTTGATCAGTTGCTGCGCATTGATAAAGCATGTTTTCCCTATGATGCCATGAGTCGCCGTAGCTTTCGGCGCTTTATGCAGCATGAACAGGGGCACATGGTGGTCATCGAGGGGGCATCGGGCGATGTCGTGGGTTACGCCATTTTGTTGTTCCGGCAAGCCACCAAACTGTGCCGGCTTTATTCCTTTGCTGTTCTACCTGAGGCTCAGGGGGAAGGTTATGGGCAACATTTAATGGATTACTGTATCGATCAAGCCCGCGACCAGAATTGTTTGTTTTTGCGTTCGGAAGTGCGCGCAGATCAGCAACGTGCCGTTAGCTTTTTCGAACGTTTCGGTTTTGTGCAACTAGGGTTGCGTACCGATTACTACGATGATCACGCAGACGCCTTAGTGCTGCAGAAACAATTGCACTATTTTGATTCAGCCAAGGTACCGCGCTTAGTTCCGTTGCTGACGCAAAGCACGGAGTTTACCTGTGGCCCAGCAAGCTTATTAATGGCGTTGGCTTGGTTTGATAAACCGGCGGTTAATCCTCAGCATGAAGAGTTAGAGATATGGCGTGAGGCGACCACTATCTATATGACCTCCGGTCATGGTGGTTGTGGGCCTCATGGCCTAGCCCGTGCTGCGATTCGACGCGGGCTTGATGCGCAAGTGTATGTCAGTAAACCAGGTCCGGTTTTACTTGATTCGGTGCGCAATGAGCAAAAACGCAACGTAATGATGCGTATTCAAGAGGCAGACATAGCTGCGTTGAAAGGCGCGGGCGTGCGAATTCACCATCGTGATTACGCGTTAAGCCGACTCGAGAAAGACTTGAATGCAGGCAAGCTTGTCGTTGCGCTCATCAGTACCTGGCAGTTTGATCGGCAACGGGCCCCTCATTGGGTACTACTCACGGCCGTTGATGATGAATACGTGTATCTTAACGATCCAGACGACGATTTATTGCCGTGGCAAACCATTACCGAACGACAGTATTTACCTATACCACGTAGTATTTTTGAAAAAGCATTTTCTTATGGGAGTTCGCGTTTGCGGGCGGCTGTTGTATTAAGCACACCCGTGTCAACGGGATAACCAGAAAACTCAGAACACGAAGGAGCACATAAACATGGCGAAGGTTTTGGTGTTGTATTACTCCAGTTATGGTCACATTGAAACACTAGCGCACGCGGTTGCTCGTGGCGCCCAAGCGGGTGGGGCAGATGTTGATATAAAACGTGTCCCTGAATTGGTGCCGGCGGAAGTGGCTGAGCGTTCAGGCTATCAGGTGAATGAGTCAATTCCAGAAGCGAAGCCCTCTGATTTAGCGCAATACGACGGTATTGTTTTTGGCACGCCGACACGCTTTGGCATGATGGCGGCACAAATGAAGAACTTTCTCGATCAGTGTGGCGGTCAGTGGGCAAAGGGCGAATTGATCGGCAAGGCCGGTGGTGTCTTTACTGCATCGGCGACACAACATGGAGGCCAAGAGGCCACTTTATTAAACTTCCATACGGTTTTATTGCACTTAGGTTTTGTGATTGTGGGTTTACCATACAGTTTTCAGGGACAAATGACGCTTGATGAAATTACCGGCTGCTCTCCCTATGGGGCCAGCACTATCGTAGGCGGTGATGGTGCGCGCCTTCCTTCAGAAAATGAAATAAATGGTGCATTTTTTCAGGGTGAATACCTTGCAAAAATAGCTGAAAAATTAAGCAAATAGCCCCTGTGTATGATCTTTGTTAGATCAAATATAGGGGTTTTCCCTCATTTCAATGTCATGCAAATGTAACGAAGATCCCCTAGCCTTTGAACGGCTAATTGTGCGAGCGCGTTGTCCGCATCCGTCTGAACCAAAAACTACATAAAAATATGGGGATTCCCACCATGAGAATGTTACTTGCGGTAATTTTATTGGTTATCGCAGTTGCGCCGAGCTGGGCGCAGGAACCAATAGCCTACTGGGCACAAAACGACAATGTCTTAGCTGATGGCTCGAATGGCTTCAGCCCAGATTCCTTTCCACAGCAAGCGGATGAAGGGTCCGGCATTCTGTACTTACAGAATTTCGATGAAACCTTAACGTCTGCGGGCGCCTATCAGCGCATTTTAAGCTTTGCCGGCAGCACGCAAAACCGTTTGAGCACGAGTTATCCTTCCGGTGGTTCGCTTTCTATTCAAGGGGGCGCGGGTTTAAGTAACAACGGCGCTCAGGTTGTTATGGAAGTAGATACCACGGGCTTTCAAGATATTCGCTTTAGCTTGGCCATTAACACCACAGCAACCGGCTTTGATACGCGCGTATTTGAGTGGTCAACGGATGGTGTGAATTACACCGAGTTTGCCACTGACCAAGGCCGCGGCAGCTGGTTTGTGCGTTCTTATGATTTGTCTGATGTGAACGAACTGAACGATAACAATCAGGTGTATATTCGTATCACCATTGACGGTGCAACCAATGCATCTGGCAACAATCGATTCGATAACATTCTGGTTTCAGGCGTGAGCTTAGATAGCCTAACGCGCATGACGGTTTATGATCGTGACTTTGCAGATGACCCTTTTTCACGGGGTTGGCAGCAAGTAAACGTGGTGGGAGATGTACCTTGGGATTGGAACGGTAGTTTCGCCAATGTGAGCTACTCCACTTTCAGTGGTGGTTCCTGTTCAGAAGCCGATAGCTGGATGATCTCCCCGGCATTTGATTTAGACCGGCAAAGCGGCGAGCGTTTATTGGTTGATGTGGCACGCGGATTTAACGGGAGTAACGGTCTTGAAGTGTATTTCTCAAGCAGTTACGACGGTTCGGGTGTAATTGATGCGGCCGATTGGACACTGATTACCGAAATTACGGGCAACGATTTCTCGAGCAATAATACGCCGGTAAGTTTTGGCCCGTTTGACACATTGCAGGGGGAATCAGGCCTAGGTTATGTTGCCTTCCGATATGCCTTTGATAGCGGAAATTGCAGCACATGGCGCATTGCCAACTTCGCCATTGAGGCAGATGTTCAAAACAACGAATCTCCGTTCCAGTGTGGTGCACATGCGGATGCCATACATTGGGTACAAGGATTTGGTTTCCAAAGCCCGGTGCAAGGTGCGCAAGTACAAGTGGAAGCCATTGTTACTGCGTCGTTCCAAGATACCTTTGATGGTGGTTTAGGTGGTTTCTATCTGCAAGAAGCAGATGAGAATCACGACGATAACCCGCTTACATCTGAAGGTATTTTTGTTTACGACAATAACTTTGGCGTGAACGTTAATGTGGGCGACAAAGTACGGGTGGCCGGTGTGGTCGGTGAGTTCTTTGGTCATACGCAAATTCAAGATGTGACCGATGTCGCGGTATGTGCAACCAATCAGTTGGGCCGAGTATCGCCAGTAGCGGTTGAGTTGCCAGCAGCAAGTTTGATTGATTTCGAATCAATTGAAGGGATGTGGGTCGAGACCACTCAAAGCCTTACCGTTACTGACGTGTTTAATGTGGCGCGGTTCGGTGAAATCGGTGTGTCTAAAGGGCGTATTTTCCAGCCAACGCAAGTCGTTCGAGCGGGCGATGATGCCCGTGCGCTGCAAGCAGAAAACGATCGCAACCGCTTATTAATCGATAACGCGCGCACAGGAACCTACCGCACGCCATATATGACCGGTGCTGATGGCTTCTCTGAGCTTTCTGCGTCTAATCCAATTCGTAATGGCTTCGTGGTAAACCCAGGCTTTAGCGGCATTATGGGATATGCATTTAATGCCTATCGCATTCGCAGCGAAGCAACACCGGAGTTTGATACCAACGCAAATGCGCGTAGCGAAGAGCCACAGATGCAGCAAACCGGTAACCTGCGGATTGGTACCTACAACGTAGAGAACTTGTTTACGACCTTCCAACAATCAGGGAATAGCTGTGGCCCTAATGCGTTAGGCTGTCGGGGTGCCCGAAATCAAAACGAGTTGGATCGTCAATTAGACAAAGTAACCTCCGCCATTCTCGCAACCAATGCCGATATGCTGGCACTTGTTGAAATCGAGAATGATGGCAACGACGCCACCTTAGCGATGTTGGTAAGCGCATTGAATGCTGCAGACAACCGCGCGGATTGGGCATATATCCCCACCGGCTTTGTTGGTACGGATGCGATTAAACCAGCATTTATTTATCGGACCGGTAGCTTAGCGCTGGAAGGGGATTTAGCGGTACTTACCTCGGCTGTTGATCCAGACTTTGATGACTCGCGTCAGCGTCCGGCGCTAGCTCAGAGCTTCCGCGCGCCAACAGGTCAAGTGTTTACAGCTGTGGCGGTACATTTACGAGCGAAAGCATCCTGCCCAAGTGGCTCAGGCCCCAACGCGGATTCTGGTGATGGCCAAGGTTGTTGGAATGAATGGCGTACGCTCTCTGCTGGTGCACTAACGCGCTGGATGGAGACGGATCCGACCGGAACAGGCGCTGATGCGGTGGTCATTTTAGGTGATTTTAATGCCTATGCCATGGAAGACCCATTGCTGGCTCTAAAAGATGCCGGTTACGCGAACCTCGCAATTGCAGCGAACGGTGGCAGCCCAGAGGTGTACAGCTATACCTTTATGGGACAGGCGGGCTCGCTTGATCATGCTTATGCGAACAATGCGTTTGCTCAGTATGTTGTTGATGCCCGGGCCTGGCATATCAATTCCGACGAGACGCCAGCGTTTAACTATGAAGAGCGCTTACCTTCAAGCTCATGGTTTAAACCTGCTAGCTTCTACAATGCGGATCCCTATCGTTCATCGGATCATGATCCATTGATCATTGAGTTGAATCTGCTTCCTACCTGCGCGCCTGGTATTGGTAATCGTCCAGCGCACCCCCGTGGTAAGCAACTTCCTGTTCCCCAATGTGGTAACAGCAACCGTGGGGGTAATGGCCGGTAATTATCCTCTGTACGACGGTACTAAAAGCCCCGCATGCCTGCATGCGGGGCTTTTTTATAGCGAGCGTTATTTAGTCTACTCTAGATTTATTAAAAAAATGCTTGAGTAACAAATGAGTAGGAATATAAATCACAACAACAAAGGCAATCCATAACAGCAGTAAATACAACCATGGATTGATTACATCTTGGGGCGCGCCAGGGCCGTACACCCAGTTAATATTTGCCGAAGGCTCACTCACTAAATAAGTCACAGGTAAAACAACCAGAGCGATGGCAGATTGTAGCGGTAACGCTCGTTCATCGTAACCAAATTGATACAGCATATAAAAGAGCACCAGTGGCAGGGCAATATGGAAGGTAGCTGAAAGAAAGCGAATATGCAGTGCCATGTCGGGATCAAACATATAGCTTGCGATCACGGTAAAATAACTGAGTGTGACAAAATCTAGCACCCACACAAGTTCTGGTATCAACACGGCAACGGCCATGGTACTTGCGAGCAGTCGGTTACCGAACCATAATGCGGGCACTAGTAAAATCAGCGCAATATCTGAAAACCACAGATAATTGGCTGGCCCCATATAATCCCACCAAAAAACCAACACCACCACAGCGATAACCGTAAAGCCGAGTTTTATCCATAACGGTATGTCTTTTCCCGATCCTGAGTTCTTATAGGCACTCTTAAACCTGACTAAGGACATTAACACCCCCGTGAATTAACTAAGGTTTCTAGTAGTTTAGCAAACTGAGGCAGAGAGGGGGGGAACGCCCAAACCCCCATGGACGGGTTTACGGCGTCCAGCACGGGGACATTCCTGATCCCGTGTCTACCCGGAGCGAGAGACCAACGCGGTGCGTTGGCTACCACCATACTTGAAGCTGTGCCGGAAATACGGGGTTAGGATATGGCGCCGTGCGGGTGTGCGCGGCATGGATGCCGCGCCCAAGCCCCCATGGATGGGTTTACGGCGTCCCGCACGGGGACATTCCTGACACCGTGTCTACCCGGAGCTAGAGACCAACGCGATGCAATGGCTACGACAGACCCAATAAAAAACCCCGCACTTTTCAGTGCAGGGTTTCAGTGTTTGGTGGAGCTGGGGGGATTTGAACCCCCGTCCGCAATATCGCCACCCTCGGTACTACATGCTTAGCCGTCTCATTTAATTAACTACTGAAACGCCGAGGGGCAGGCTTTTCAGCAGCGAGTCCGATTGGTTTTAACGCTTTGGCTCCGGACGAAGCCGCCACGCGAGTCTGACTTAGATGACTATCCAGACCTGGTCTCTCAGACGAAGCGCCAGTGGATAGCTAGCGGGCTATTATGCCGCTAGAGCGTAGTTGTCGTCGTTTGCAACTATTAGTTTGAGGCTTTTTACGAGGCCAGCCTCACCTCGGCATGCACCTTGAGCTTTATATATCCCGTCGAATCCTAATCAGCCCCAGATGTTAGAACAGGTTCATTATAACGAACTTGGCAAGAATACGCTACGACAACCTGAATGCATTCTGAGTCTATTTGCACGGGTTTGGGGTGTGTTCAGCGGATATTTTACGTTATTGTATAGACAGTCTAATCGCCTAAACCCAGATATATTCATGCCAAAACTAATTTCCGCACCCGAGTGGACTGCTTTCGTGCCCTATCCAAGCATTGCTGCAGATATCGTCATGGTGCTGCACGGGCTTATTGTGTTGTTTGTCGTCATAGCACTGCCACTCACCATTATCGGTGGGATAAAGCGCTGGCGTTGGATTAGGAACACCTGGTTTCGGTTAGCGCATTTGGTGATTATTTTGATTGTGGTGATTCAGGCGTTGTCGGGTCGCTATTGTCCACTTACGTACGTTGAACGCGATTTGCGTTTGGCGGCGGGACAATCCAGTTTTGACGCCTCATTTATTGATCACTGGGTATCCAAGTTTATCTATTTTGATTTGCCTGCGTGGGTGTTTATGGTCACCTACGTTCTTTTTTGTTTGGCCGTGATGTATACGTGGTGGCGTTGGCCGCCGCGGTTAGTCGGCTATCGTCGTAAATTTGAAGCGAGGTTATATATGAAGCATAACGAAACCTATCCAATTGGCACGCCAGGACAACCGTGGGACGAAGCCGATATGCAAGCGTGGCTCACCCGTCAACGTATTCGTCGCTCCTATGAAACGGATGTTCTTAGCGCTATTGAAGGGTTACGTGATGACTTTGCGGTAGAAAGCTATGGGACCTTGCCGTACGCAAGCTTAGTGGGGCGCGATTATCCGCTATTTTTAGTGAAATCAAAGCAGTGGGACGAATCGAAACCGATTCTGGTGGTTACCGGAGGCGTTCATGGCTATGAAACATCGGGAGTACACGGCGCAATACGTTTTCTGCAAACAAAAGCGAAGCACTATGAAACCTCGGTAAACATTCTCGTATTCCCGTGCATTAGTCCTTGGGGATACGAAACCATTAATCGTTGGAACCCATTAGCGGTGGATCCGAATCGTTCATTTCTTGCCGACTCACCTGCCCAAGAGGCGGCACTGGCAATGGCTGTGGTGGAGAAATTAGAAGGCACCGTCCTTATGCATATCGATTTGCATGAAACCACCGACACGGACAATACCGAGTTCCGCCCTGCGTTAGCGGCACGTGAAGGGACGGTGAATACCAACTGGAATATTCCCGATGGCTTTTATCTGGTAGGGGATAGTGAGCGTCCGACGCTTGATTTCCAAAAGGCGATTCTTAAATCCGTGAGCAAAGTAACCCATATTGCCGAAGCGGATGAGCGCAATGAACTCATCGGTGCGCCTGTGGACTACCCTGGATTGATTCATTATGCAGGGAAACGCTATGGCCTTTGTATGGGATTAACTGACGCACCTTTTGTATCAACGACCGAAGTGTATCCCGATAGCGCCAATGCTACTCCTGAAATCTGTACACAGGCCCAGGTCGCGGCTGTGGTGGGTGGTATTGAGTACGCGCTGAAGGCGTAAAATCTGCGCCCAGATTAGCGCTTGTACAAAAAGTGGGGTAGGGTAAAGCCGATCCCCACGTTACTAAAAAGAATAAATAGATGCACCCAAGGAAGAATTTTAAAATTCGGCAGTATATTGCCTCCCATTCGATTTTGCGGCTCACGCTCGATTTTATCATCGTCAATGCCGTGCTCGCGATGTTGTTGGCAATCATCATCGGCTTTGTTATTGGTGATGTGCAAAATACCATTACCTATTTTTATCATATCTATACCGAGTTGTTTGGGAAGGAACCCCGCTGGACACTGCCTGATCAATTTATGTATCAGAATATTCGGGCGTTTCTGGCTACCTTGTCGTTGCTCTCGCCGTCTATTTTCCTCGGGATTATCATCTATAAATTCTTTGTACTGAGCCGCGATAATATTGTGTTTCGCAGTAAAGCGGATGTGTTCGAAGAAGGGGATGACCGCTATCTCAATATTCATTTCTATATCGCGTCGTCGTTGCGCTTGTATAACTTACGCTTTTCCGCGTTTATCCGCACTTACGAGAAGAAACGAGAAGATAATTCTGAAAAGCTCTACCCCATGAATACGTTCCCGCTGCGGTTAGGCCAAGACTCTATGTATCCGTTGCCATATAACTACGTACCCAGCCGCTTCCGATTGCGTTTCAAATCACCCAAGGTGAATTTTTTGAAAGATGGCGTTATTGAAGTGATTACCAAAGAAAGAACGCTTCGATTAGATAGTAAGCAAGGGGATTTTTGCGAATTATACATTATCGCCCGAGGACAAGTACCCGAGTTGCAAGCACGCTTTAACGAAGTGAAGCGCTATCGCTTACCAGAAGACATATCCCATGAACCTTTGCCGCAGATGTGTACGCGTTTTATTCGCGATAAGAACCGCTTTGAAGTAGATAACTGGCAAGATTTTGAACCCGAGAAAAAACGCCGAGGGTGGTTGAAATCCTGGCGCGCTAAAATGCGCAAGCGCCTATACACGAAGCAAGCGAAGTAATGCGTGCCCCTCACTAAACAGCAACGAGCTAAAGCGATTCTTTTTCATATCGTAATTACTCGCTAGGTTATGTGTGGCAAGCAGCGTCAAAACTTGTTCCGGCTCATGGGGAACGCTTTCAGATGACTGTTTTAATAGGGCCAGAATGGACGCTAGCAACTTATTATCGGCAGGGCTAAGTTGCGCTTCTGGAATCATGTTGTGGGCAAAGTGTTGAGGGTTATAGAGCTTAAATAAGCTATATAAATCTCGCAATTCGGCAAGGGGGTGTGCCGACGCATCTACGCGCAAATCCACTAAGGTATCGGAGCTTCCCAAGTATCCCGCACCGGGACGTTTTATCAGCAGGGCGGCGGCCAGCTTGCCCCGATAATCACCGCCATGCTGCTGTCCTGCGAGCATAGCTCGGAGCATGGCGTCGCCCAGTTCTAAACCATGGCGCAAGGCATCGGTAAAGGTGCTTGCCACCACATCGATAGTACCTTGAACCAACATATTGCCGCAGGCAAAGAAATTATCCCCTTGAATCGACTCCACCGCTGGAGTGCATTCCGGACCGTCATAGAGTAAGCATTCGCCATGGCGGTTCATCAGGCCAAGTTGACGTTTGGAGGCAATAGGGTCGTCTTCTAAATAAGATTCGAGCACCCGTGCGAGCGGTGTTTCATGGCGCAGGTTATCAAGTGCCAACCTGGCCGATTCGGGATGGGCAAAGGATTGCGAGACAACAATGCCGCCGCGGGCGTCCACCCAAGGTACCAATGAACCCACGGCCAGAAAGTTAGAGGCCGTGATCACGGCATAAGTATCGGTCGCAGGATCACGAGCTGCTAAGGTAAAGGTGGCGATCATCGGATGAACTCCTCATGGCATCATGTATTAACCCTAACAGCCTGCAGGGGCTTTGCAAGTAGTGCCCACGATTTAGTCGCGCTCGCGAATTAACCCTTCTTGAATCGTGGACGCTACTAAGGTGCCGTCACGGCTAAATATTTGTCCCCGAACAAGCCCGCGAGCACCCTGCGCCGATGGACTATCGATGGCGTACAGCAACCAATCATCCATCCGAAATGGGCGGTGGAACCACATCGCATGGTCAATAGTCGCCATTTGTATTTTTGGATCCGCGAAGGTTTTACCGTGGGGCTGCAAGGATGTCGGTAAAAAATTAAAATCGGAAGCATAGGCGAGTAGATATTGATGTACGCGTTGATCATCAGGAAGCGCGCCATTGGATTTTAGCCATACATAGCGCTTAGGTTCACAGGCCTTCGGACGAAACGGGTTATATTCGGTAACAAAGCGCATCAGAATAGGTTTATCGCTGATAAATTTATTGCGAATACTCTCTGGGATTAGCTCTGCATGCTCGCGATAGATATCTAGATCTGAGGGTAGACCTTCTGGGCCAGGAACTTCAGGCATGGTGTCTTGGTGCTCAGCACCGCTTTCTGGGGTTTGGTAACTCGCCGTCATGTAGAAAATAGGCTTTCCAAACTGAATCGCTTTGACCCGGCGGGTAGAGAAACTTTTACCGTCGCGTACATTTTCAACATCATAAATAATCGGCTTGCTAGCATCGCCGGGCCGTAGGAAATAACTGTGAAACGAGTGCACCGCGCGATCTTCAGGAATGGTGTCTTTTGCTGCCGAGAGTGCTTGCCCCATAACTTGCCCGCCAAATACGGCGCGAAAGCCTAAATCTTGGCTCTGTCCACGATAAATGCCTTGCTCGATGGACTCAAGATGCAGTAGTTCCAGTAAATCGTTTAGTACCTGACTCATAGTTTTTATTTCACTCTCGACGTTTGCAACAACGGCCTCAGTATACCGTGAAATTGCGAGTTTTTGAGGAAACTTAGTGAAAATATTCCCCCAGTGCCATGTGATATTCGTTTGCTATATATCGGTTATAGCTTGAATTTTTACAAATACAGCCCAAGCTTAGATACATCATATTATGAAATCTCACTGTCTTGATGACAGTGGGCTTTGTTTTTCCGAAAGGAGCACACTATGGCTAGCCAAGATAGTTTGAAAACCCATTCCTCACTCGAGGTAAATGGTTCAACCTACCATTATTACAGTCTCCCTAAGGCTGCAGAAGCACTCGGTGATATTGACCGCTTGCCGGTTTCCATGAAAGTTCTATTGGAAAACTTGTTACGTCATGAAGATGGCAGCACCGTAAAGAAAGAAGATTTCAACGCCATTGTCGATTGGTTAGACGAGCGAAAATCGGATAAGGAAATAGAATATCGTCCCGCTCGCGTACTGATGCAAGATTTTACCGGCGTGCCAGCCGTTGTTGATTTAGCAGCAATGCGCGACGCGGTCGCCAAAGCGGGCTTACCCGCAGATAAAATTAATCCATTATCAGCAGTGGATTTAGTGATCGACCATTCGGTCATGGTGGATAAGTTCGCTAGCCCTGAGGCGTTCGAACAGAATGTCAAAATCGAAATGGAGCGCAACAAGGAACGTTACGAGTTTCTACGCTGGGGGCAAAAAGCGTTCGATAATTTCCGTGTGGTTCCTCCGGGCACCGGCATTTGCCATCAGGTTAACTTAGAGTATTTGGCAAAAGTGGTGTGGAGCAGTGAAGAAGACGGAAAAACCTATGCCTACCCAGATACCCTTGTGGGTACCGATTCCCACACGACGATGATCAATGGTTTGGGCGTGTTAGGTTGGGGCGTAGGTGGAATCGAAGCGGAGGCTGCGATGCTCGGACAGCCCATTTCCATGCTGATCCCAGAAGTTGTCGGCTTTCGTCTCGACGGCGCTTTACCTGAGGGTGTTACCGCAACAGATTTGGTACTTACAGTGACACAAATGCTGCGCAAGAAGGGCGTGGTCGGCAAATTCGTTGAGTTTTATGGTCCCGGATTGGCCAACTTACCCCTTGCGGATCGGGCCACCATTGCCAACATGGCCCCGGAATATGGGGCTACCTGTGGCTTTTTCCCAGTCGACCAAGAGACACTGACTTACCTAGAATTATCGGGCCGTGACGCTGAAACCATTGCCTTGGTTGAAGCCTACTCAAAAGCTCAAGGTATGTGGCGTGATGACGATAGTGAACCGGTGTTCACGGATACCCTCGAGCTTAATATGAACACGGTGGTACCGTCGTTAGCAGGGCCGAAACGACCGCAAGATCGGGTAAGCCTCAGTCAATTACCGAAAAGCTTTGATCTGTTGCTCGATTCCATCGGCGTTGCAGAAGATCCAGAAATGGGCGCACCGGAGTCATTTAGCCGTGCAGAAGTAACCGAAGATACCTTGGTTCCTCTGGAAGGAACGGATCATCGCTTACGCCACGGCGATGTCGTTATCGCAGCCATTACCTCCTGTACCAACACCTCGAACCCGAGTGTGATGTTGGCGGCGGGTTTAGTGGCGAAAAAGGCGCTCGAGAAAGGATTGCAGCGAAAACCCTGGGTGAAGTCGTCGCTGGCGCCGGGCTCGAAAGTAGTGACTGATTACTTGAACGCGGCGGGCCTCAACACCTACTTGGACAAGCTCGGCTTTGATTTGGTCGGATACGGATGTACCACCTGTATCGGCAACTCAGGTCCTTTGCCGGATGATGTATCTACTGCCGTCGATAAGGGTGATCTTGTGGTGTCTTCGGTGCTCTCGGGTAATCGTAACTTTGAGGGACGTATTCATCCCCAAGTGAAAGCAAACTGGCTGGCGTCACCGCCGTTAGTGGTTGCCTTCGCGCTTGCAGGCACAACTCGGATTGATTTAAGCAAAGAGCCTCTGGGAGAAGATAAAGACGGTAATCCGGTGTATCTAAAAGATATCTGGCCGAGCACTGACGAAATTAAAACAGAGGTGAAGAAAGTGGTCAGCGACATGTTCCGTCATCAATACGCGAATGTGTTTGATGGTGATGAGCATTGGCAAGCGCTGGAAATCCCTGATAGTCAGACCTACGAATGGAATGATGAATCTACCTATGTGGCAAATCCTCCGTTTTTCCTTGGCATTGATGAGGAGCCAGAAGATCTTGAAGACATTGAAGATGCACGTGTTCTTGCGATCTTCGGCGACACCATTACCACGGATCACATTTCTCCAGCCGGTGCGATAAAGCCAGACTCTCCCGCAGGCAAATATCTGCAAGAGCAAGGCGTAGACATTCGTGATTTTAATTCTTATGGCTCCCGTCGCGGTAACCATGAAGTGATGATGCGGGGCACCTTTGCCAATATTCGCATTAAAAACTTAATGGCCGAAGGTCGGGAAGGCGGTTACACGATACATGTACCGTCTGGTGAGTCGATGTCGATTTACGATGCCGCTATGCGGTACCAGGAAGACGACACACCGCTAGTGGTTATTGCCGGAAAAGAATATGGTACCGGTTCAAGTCGTGACTGGGCGGCAAAAGGCACGCGCTTACTTGGAGTAAAAGCTGTCATTGCTGAAAGCTTTGAACGTATCCATCGGTCGAACTTAGTTGGAATGGGCGTATTGCCATTGCAATTCGATGAGGGCGATAGTGCCCAAAACCTAGGGCTAGATGGTACAGAACGCTTTAAGCTGGAGGGACTGAGCAATGACATTAAGCCAGGACAGCAGATTAAAGTAACCGCCGAAAAAGACGATGGGGATAACGTTGAATTTGTGGTGACATGCCGTATCGATACTGCAAATGAAGTGCGCTATTTCTTAAGTGGCGGTATTTTACACCACGTATTACGACAGTTGATTGCGTAAACAGTAGGGGTGTAAAGAAAGTAAAGCCGGTGTGTCGAAGACACGCCGGCTTTTTTATTAAATTATCTGCGCAGAATTAACGACGATTGGAAAGCTCAGTGCGTCGAATTTGTACAACGATGCCGTAATTTGGATGATCAAAGTAATGGGTTTGATGAGAGATCACCCGACGCAGCTGTTTAAATGGGTAGGCGCGCAAGAACTCCAAGTTATGAGCATTGGGCTCTAAAAAGTCGCTGACTTGCTCGGCCACTGAGAGAGCCGCAGGGTCTAGCTGGATAACTTCACGCAGATTAAAGTCTGTATCAATATGCAAATAGTTGCCCACCAAGTAGATATGTAACAAGCCATCAAATTCCCATACGTGCTCAGGAAGCCCGCGAGGTACTTGTTGGGGGCGTTGAGGTACTTGCGCTTCTAGAGTGCTGTCTGCGGCGAAGGTAAATTCATTACGTTCAATTGCCGAAAGTAAGTGTTGTACATTCGCTACCGCAGTGGAAGCACCGGTACTGGTGTCTACTGCTTGCTCGTGATATTGCAAACTATCCTGCAACGACGCTACGATTTCTGCGGATCGTGAGGTCGTGGGGAAGCCAAAATACTCAAAATCATCGGTGAAGTTTCGGCCGCC
Organism: Aliidiomarina indica; assembly: GCF_015354615.1. Classification (GTDB taxonomy): domain Bacteria; phylum Pseudomonadota; class Gammaproteobacteria; order Enterobacterales; family Alteromonadaceae; genus Aliidiomarina; species Aliidiomarina indica. Next base: position 236,293 of record NZ_JACAVQ010000001.1, read on the forward strand.
AATTAATCGATGTTTGCGACCGACGGTACGGCTGAAAACAGGCTGTCGCCACGCCGTATGTAAAATGGGCTCCGCGTCTCGCCGGCGATGGATTTGCTGGCGTAGCGGTGTAAGCTCAAACTGATCTTCAACCACCAGAAAAGGTGTTTCAGCGATCAGCATCTCTTCGCGAGTGCCGCGTTTATTGCCACTGATAATGACCGGTAGTTGACGTGGTAACACCGGCTGCTTTTCATCAATGTCCGAGTAAAAGTGGGGTACCAAAGGAATTTCGGGTAAACGACGACAGCCGAGTAATTGCTCAGGGGGTAATTCAATTTCGCTACGTAATGTCTCAACCGAGAGAATTTTTTCACGAATGGGTCGCACGTATGCACGGGTATCTTCACACTGTGGAAGGGCATAATAAATTGGTGAAATATCAGGTGTAAGCCGATGAGTGAAGAGATCGCGGCTACCCTCAACGGATATTGGACTGACCGTCAGTGCAAATTGCTCAGAATCGACTGCTGTTGGCTCAGTATATCGAAATACCAATACCTCAACTTCAAACCAGCGATGGCCCCGATCTGGAATGTCCTCAGTGCTTGTCTGCGCGAATGCATTCGCGCCAAACAACAGTGCTAATCCTATTGATAGAACCGCGGCACCTTTGCGAATGGGTCTGCCAGCTATCATGAATGTCGTTCTCCACAATTAAACGGGGCGTGATCGTGCGTCTGTGTAACCATCATTGCTCTGCCGTGAGCGTGCGTAATAAAGACTGTATCAGCTTTATACGTTCCTGTGTATCGTTGGTCTCCTGACGAATCTTTAACCGTTGCGCTCCTTCCATACCATACACCGTCGGTTCTTGTTGAATCATGCGAATAATGGTGGCTGGCTCCACCGGCGTGCGTTCAGCAAAATCGACATGACCTCCTTTAGGTCCGAGCTCAATTTTTCTGATGCCCAAGGGATCTGCTTGTAAACGAATTTCACTTACCCGAATAAGGTTTTTCGCCGGTTCTGGTAAGAGTCCAAAGCGATCAATGAGTTCCACTTGTAACTGGTCAAGCGCTTCGGTGGATTCGGCACCGGCAATGCGTTTGTACATCGACAAACGAATGTTAATGTCGCGAATATAATCGTCTGGAAGTAGGGCAGAGATGCGTAAATCCACTTCAGTACGATGGCTTAAAAGTTGATCAAGCGAGGGCTCTTTGCCATCTCGCAGTGCTTGTACGGCTTTTTCCAACATATCCATATACAAGCTAAAACCAATGGTTTCAATTTGTCCGCTTTGTTCATCACCAAGTAATTCACCCGCCCCGCGAATTTCCAAATCATGGGTTGCCAGCACAAAGCCGGCACCAAGATCCTCCAGTTGCGAGATAGCTTCAAGGCGCTTTACGGCATCTTTAGTTATCCGGCGCGGATGAGGAGTGAGCAGATAGGCGTATGCCTGATGATGAGAGCGTCCAACACGACCGCGCAGCTGGTGTAATTGAGCTAAGCCTAAATTGTCAGCACGGTCCATGATGATGGTATTGGCGGTGGGCACATCGATACCGGTTTCAATGATAGTCGTACACACCAGAACATTAAAACGCTGGTGATAAAAATCCGCCATGATTTTCTCAAGCTCGCGCTCGCCCATTTGCCCGTGGGCGGTTTGTACTTGTGCCTCGGGCACAAGCTCAGACAGTTCGCGCGCGGTTTTTTCGATGGTTTCCACATTGTTGTGAAGAAAATACACCTGCCCACCACGCAGAATTTCCCGGAGTACTGCCTCACGCACAGTTGCTTTATCGTATTCGCGAACAAAGGTTTTTACCGCAAGACGACGCGCTGGTGGGGTGGCAATAATGGATAAATCACGAATATTGTTCATGGCCATATTCAGCGTTCGCGGAATCGGCGTGGCGGTTAAGGTGAGAATATCCACATCGGCGCGCAGCTTTTTAATTTGCTCTTTTTGTCGCACGCCAAAACGATGTTCTTCATCGACAATGAGCAGGCCTAAGTCTTTAAATTTAATATCGTTCTGGAGTAGTTTGTGAGTGCCAATAACGATATCAACTTTGCCTTCTTCAAGCGCCGCCAAGGTAGTGGTGGTCTGCTTGCCGGTGCGAAAGCGCGATAGCAACTCGATACGCACGGGCCAATCGGCAAATCGGTTTTGAAAATTATCAAAATGCTGCTGGGCCAACAGGGTGGTTGGTACTAATACCGCAACCTGCTTTCCATCATTGACCGCGGTAAACGCAGCACGCATGGCAACTTCCGTTTTGCCAAAGCCAACATCACCACAGACCAAACGATCCATGGCGCGCGGGGTTTGCATATCCTGTAACACGGCAGTAATGGCTTCTTGTTGGTCATCGGTTTCTGTAAATGGGAAGCCTGCGGCAAAGCGGATGTGATCGTCGTCGTTCACTTGGAATGCATAGCCGGGTTTAGCTTCTCGTTGTGCATAGACTTCGAGCAGTTCAGCGGCGACATCGCGCACCTTCTCAGCGGCCTTGCGGCGCGCTTTTTCCCAACTGTCGTTGCCAAGTTTACTTAGGTGTACCTTATCTTGATCGCCTCCGCTGTAGCGGCTGATCAGGTGGAGCGACGATACCGGGACAAAAAGTTTGGTGTTGCCGTGGTAATCAAGGGTTAGAAATTCGGTGGCGATACCGCCAGCATCTAAGGTGGTGAGGCCTTGGTAGCGCCCGATACCATGATCAACGTGAACAACGAGCTGGCCTAAGCTAAGCTCTGCCAAGTTGCGAATAAGTGCATCGGCTTGTTGGGCATTTTTCTTATCGACTTTACGCCGCTGTGGGGCGCGGTGACCGAGCAGATCAGTTTCGGTAATCACCCAGAGTCCGGGTAACTCGCCCAGATCGGCATAAAAAGAGTGCTCGAGCGGACTTACCATGATGGCCACGGGGCTTTCGTGGGTAAGCGCATCGGCGAAATGGTGTAGCTCAACCGGATGGATAGCCGCTTTACCGAGTAGTTCTAACAAACTCTCACGTCGACCCGCTGATTCCACACAAAATAGAATACGTTGATGCTTGTTACGGGCACTCGACACATGCTCACGAATTTTATGCAGGGGATCTTTGTGCCGGGCATCGACATTAATGTCTGGAACTGGGCGCGTTTTAAAGTCAACGGGCCCTGGTGAGCGCTGTCCTTCAATCACGCCAAGACGAATGCGCGGGTACTGTTTTAGCTGTTCAAATAACTCATTCTCTGCCAAAAACAGTTGCTGAGGCGGTAAAATCGGCTTTTGCCGATCATAGCGGCGATCTTCATAGCGAAACTGTAAGTCATGCCACAGTTTTTGTACTTGTTTGGTGAGATCCCCGTAGGTTAGTACCAGGGTGTCCTTTGGTAAATAATCGAATAAAGTGGCTGTGTCTTGAAAGAACAGCGGGAAATAGTATTCGATGCCAGCAGGCATGATGCCCTGAGTCACTTGCTGATACACCGACTCGCGGGAGGTGAGCGCCTCAAATTGTTCTCGAAATTGGCGGCGAAATAACTCTATTCCATCGGGGGTGGTTGGAAACTCTCGCGCAGGCAACAATGAAATGCGGTCAATCGGAGCGTCCGACAGTTGCGTGTCGGTATCAAAGGTTCGGATGCTATCAATTTCATCATCGAAGAAGTCAATGCGTAACGGCGCTTCTGTACCCATGGGGAAGACGTCGAGAATGGAGCCGCGTAACGAGTATTCGCCATGCTCCATCACTTGATTTACATGACGATAACCGGCGGTGTCGAGTTGATGGCGAAGGCCTTCAAGAGGCTGTGCTTGGCCTTTTTCAAGTAAAAATCGATGGCCGGCAATATATGAAGGCGGCGCGAATCTGTGCATTAAGGTATTGGCGGCAACAATAAGAATTCCGTTTTCAGCACCGGGTAATTGCGCTAAAACCCGAATGCGGTCGGAAATAATATCTTGATGGGGTGAAAAATTGTCGTATGGCAAGGTTTCCCAATCAGGCAGTACTTGGATGTCGTTGGCAAACTGAGGCGCAAAGAAACGCAATTCTTCTTCAAGTCGATAAGCACTTGGCGCATCGGCAGTCACAAGTAAAAGCATGCCTTGGCGTTGTTGCAGCAATTGGCTTATGGCAAGCGACAAGCTGCTTCCGGCCAAATGACGCCATGTCATTTCCTTGCCGCTCGCAGCAGGTTTCGACTCTGGAAAAGGGGGCTTTAATAAAGAAATCTGACTCATGAAATACTCAATGGTTGTCCATCGCACAGGGCAAGTTTGCGATTATACAGCAAAGCAACTGCTTCGGGCAGGTTGTACCGACACGCGGTTGTGATTATCCTTGCTATTCATCTTTTGGATTCGGAATTCATTCGTGTTGAAATTCTCATTGCCGATCCCCGTATTTTTGGCGCTTCGTTACAGTCGTTCGCGGGAACGATCGTCCTTCACTCGTTTTATTAGTCGATTTGTCATGGCAGGGATCATGCTAGGTGTTATGGCATTGATTATTGTGATGTCAGTGATGAATGGTTTTGAACGGGAGTTAAAAACCCGAATACTAGGCATTGTGCCTCAGGTGACCGTTATCGATGCGGCACAAGGTTCGCTGTCCGATTGGCACCAGCGAGCCGCACAATTGCAGTGGCCGCAACAGGTTCAGCATGTTAGTCCGTTTGTCCAGTCGGAAGGCTTAGTTCAAGGTGAAGGACAGCTGCAAGCGGTGATGCTGCAAGGTATTTATCCGGAACATGAGCCCGCTAATAGCGTCTTAGCGGCGCATCTGTTAATGGGCCGGTTAACGGATCTGCAGGCCGGAGAATACCGCGTATTTATTGGCCGCCCTTTGGCGATGCAATTGGAAGCCCATGTGGGTGATCGCATTCGTATTACCGCTGCTGCAGGGCAACAGCACACACCGCTTGGCGTGATGCCCGCACAACGTCAGTTTACGGTGGCCGGTATCTTTGAAGTAGGGGCCGATATTGATCAGCAGTTGGTGTTGATGCACGGACAAGATGCAGCTCGCTTATTTCGTTTTCCGGAGGGAAATGTGAGTGGTATTCGGTTATGGCTGAATGATGCATTCCAAGCGCGGGATGTGGCGAACCAACTGAATCGACAAATCGAGCAACTGCAGCTGACGGATCAGTTACATGTGCGTGATTGGCAAGAACGCTTTGGTCAGTTATTCGCGGCGGTACGCATGGAAAAGGGCATGATGATGGTGATGCTAGGGCTGATTGTTGCTGTCGCCGCGTTCAATGCGGTATCGGCCTTAGTGATGCTCATTCAAGATAAACGCAGCGATATTGCGGTGCTACAAACCTTAGGTCTGTCGCGGACGCGCTTGTATCAAACCTTGATTATTCAGGGCATGTATAGCGGTGTGGTCGGTATTTTGTTGGGAACCTTTTTAGGTGTGTTATTAACCTACAGCCTCAATCCAATTTTAATGACGGCCGGCATTGATATCTTTATGCATGGTCAAGCTATGCCTTTTGAAGTGCGCTGGCGCCAAATTGCAGACATTGTGCTGGCAGCGCTTGTCTTAACCATGATCGCGACACTATACCCAGCGTGGCGAGCGGCACGTATCCAACCGGCAGAGATTTTACGCTATGAATAAGTTAATTCAGGTTCAAGGACTATCGAAAAGTTATCAAGATGGCGAGCAGCGCGTATGTGTTCTTGAACACCTCGACTTTCAACTTGAAGCCGGTGAAATGTTGGCTATCGTCGGTGCATCGGGTTCGGGTAAGAGTACTTTCTTGCATATTCTTGGGGGCTTAGATAGCCCTGACGCGGGCATCTTAGAGGTGGTGGCAGCGCGGCCCTCTGAGATGAGCGCAAATGCGTTAGCGAAATGGCGGAATCGTTCCCTTGGCTTTATTTATCAATTTCATCACTTGCTCGGTGAATTTAGTGCCCTTGAGAATGTGGCGATGCCGCTGCTTATTGCCGGAAAATCAACCAAGATTGCGCATGAGCAAGCCAAAGCGTTGCTTGAGCGTGTGGGTTTGGGCCATCGCTTGCATCATGCGCCGGCGAAGCTGTCCGGTGGTGAGCGGCAACGGGTGGCGATTGCGCGAGCGTTAGTCAATAACCCCGCATTAGTGCTGGCTGACGAGCCAACGGGTAACCTTGATGAAGACACCGCTGCGGTCATTTACGACTTGATGCTGGAGTTAAATAAAGAATTTAATACAGCGTTTATTGTGGTAACCCACGATACCGCCTTGGCGAAAAAGCTGCCTCGGCAATTGCATCTTGATCACGGTGTTTTTGTGGAGGGTGTGGCATGAATTTGCCGTTGTTGTTAGCGCAACGCTTTCGACGCAGTCGTGAAAAAACACGCTATCTAAGTTTTATATCCGCGTCCTCAACCATAGGTATTGGTTTAGGCTGCGCCATTTTGATTGTGCTGTTATCGGTCATGAATGGCTTTCAAAAAGCGCTTGAAGAAGATTTTCTATCACTGGTTCCCCACGTTGAGTACCGCGCGGTGCGCGGAAGTTTGCGCGATTGGCAAGAAGTGGTCGCGGTGGCGGAACAGCATTCAGGGGTACGCGCCGCCGCCCCCGTGATCGTGCTCAGCGCAATGATCCAGCAACCGGGGCGATTTCGTGGGCTTGAGCTGCGTGCGATAGAACCCGACTACGAAGCAAGGGTTTCCGGTCTGCGCCGCTACGTCAGTGATACCGATTGGAATCATTTTAAAGAAACGCCGAATGGCATTTTACTTGGACAGGGCATGGCAGACTTGCTCAATGTGGGTATCGGCGATGATCTGGTGGTGATGATTCCGCAATTACAGAATAGCGGCGGTTTGCGAGCGCCACGCAGGCTATCAACGCAAGTGGCGGGTATATTTGCCATGGGTGGCGAATTGGATTTCCAACAAGGTTATATTCACTTGCAAACAGGACGCGAAGCGGCGCGATTAGATGGTGACGCCAGCGCGGTGCGCCTCGCCCTGCATAATGTATACGATGCCCCGCACGTGGCGCATGAGGTCGCACGACAAATTAATGAATATGCCTATATTCACGATTGGACCCGCACCGAGGGGCACTTGTACCGCGACATTCAGCTTGTGCGTACAATAATGTATCTGGTGTTGGTGCTCGTACTCGCGGTAGCATCCTTTAATATTGTATCGACTTTAGTGATGGTGGTGCAGGAGAAAAAAGCCAGTATCGCCATCTTGAAGACTATGGGTGCGGATCATCGCCTGATTTTGCATACCTTTGTTTGGCAGGGAAGTTTAAACGGCGTTATTGGCGCACTTCTTGGGGGAGTTATTGGCAGCTTAGTTGCACTTTACTTGCCGGCCATGCTCGCACTGCTAGAGCGTCAGTTTGCCTTTTCGCTGTTGCCAAATGAACTATATTTTGTCAGTCAAATTCCGTCGGAACTCTTGCTGCGTGATGTTGTAGTGGTGATAGGCGTGGCAATGCTGACGAGCGTTCTAGCAACACTTTATCCTGCATGGCGGGCCGCAAACATGGCGCCGGTTGATGGGTTACGGGGCCGCTAATCCGCCTCGTCACGCAGACTTTGCCGGCGTTGTTTGAATTCTTCTTTAAGGGCGCGTAACCGCTCACGACGCAAACGCATGCGTTCGTCCCAAGCGCTTTGCACAGCTTGCCGCCAAATTTTACGAACCGCCAGGTAACTAAGACTGGAAAATATCGCACCAACCACGATAGAGCCGAGTAACAGGGCAGGCACTATTGACGACACGCTCGCTTGGAACCAGGCCCACGAAAGCTCAAATAGGAATGGTTCAGAGGGTTGATTCAGTAAAAAAGTACCGACGCGGTACGAACCGTAAAGCATGGGTGGCATGGTAATGGGGTTGCTGATCCACACTAATGCCACCGACAGGGGTAAATTTACCCGCAATAGAATAGCCACAGCTGCCGCTGCGACCATTTGAAACGGCATCGGCATAAAGGCGAGAAAAATCCCTACAGCAAATGCCCCGGCCGCACTGCGACGGTTGAGGTGCCATAGATTTGGGTCATGCGCGAGCTTGCCAAAGGGCTTTAAAACCCCATAGGCATTTAGCTTGTGGATGTCGGGCATAAACCGTTTTAGAAATTTTCTTGGCATGTGTGCTCGTCAATTCCAAAGGATGATGAGTAACGTTATTCACTTATTGCATGGATGCTACTTGTGAATATACCACTTCCACTCGATCGCCTGTGCGCTGCTTTTATTGCTGGCGTGCTGACAATGCCATGGTTGCACCCCGCGTGGTCACTAAGCCTTTTGGCGCTTTTTGTTGCTGTGCTACTGGCGATAAGTATATATCGGTATTGTCACAATAGTCAGACCACAGCAACGCTAGCCGCTGTATTGCTAAGTGCCCTATTGTGCGGCATTTGTTGGTCATTATTCAATGTGAAGATGCTGAATTTATGGCAACTTCCCTCAACGGAATGGCGTCAACCGGCTGAAATAAGCATACAGGTGGAATCGGTAAGCATTGCCAGTACTGAACGTTGGCAGTTTGATGGCCGCCTGGTTGACGCGCCAGCGCGTTGGCAACTTCCTTTTGCAGTAGGGCGTTGGGGGGCCCCGAAAGTACGTTTACACTGGTATTTTCCGACCGAAGTTACACCGCCTAAATCTGGTGAAATATGGCAGTTCCAAGTTCGCGCGCGCCCGGCAACGGGGCTTGCCAATGAGGGCAGCCGTCCCGCTCAGTTACGTTGGCTGCGCGACCGCATAAGAGCGAGCGTGCACATTCAATCCGGCGAAAAGATACAGCCCGCCGCGGCGACATCACTGCGTAGCTATATCGCCGAGCAAGTTCGGCCATGGCAACGAAGCGTCGATAACCCCACAGGATTGGATTACACCGGATTCCTATTAGCACTGATGACGGGCAATCGCCAAGATATTCAGTCTGCCCAATGGCATCTATTTCAGCAGACTGGCGTTGCCCATATTATGGCGATTTCCGGATTACATCTTACGTTGGTGTTTGGCTTTGCCTGGTGGCTTGGCCGTGTGCTGTGGATCTCGCTAGCAGCGAGCTATCGCTGTTGTCTAGGCAGCGCCATACAGTGCAAGGCACAGCAACCCTCCTATGAGCATTACGCATTGCTCAGCGCGTGGCTTGTTGCCTTTTGCTATGCCGCCCTCGCTGACTTTGCGGTAAGTACGGTAAGGGCGCTGATTCTAGTCAGTTTTTTTGTGGTTGTGCGCCTCCACGGGTTAAGAATAGCGCCCCTGCGTATTTTATTGCGCTGTGTTGCCTTGCTTTTACTGGTCGACCCCTTTGCCTGGTTAGATCCAGGTTTTTGGTTGTCTGTAGGCGCGGTTCTTGCCATATTTCTTTGGCAATGGCGGGCGCCATCAGACGCCTTGCAAGGAGCGCCCCTAGTTCAAAAAATAATAAGTTTATGGCGACTGGAAGTATTGCTCACGCTTGCCTTAATTCCCCTCACGATTCGTTACTTCGCGGGTATTCCGTGGATAGCTCCTGTCACCAACCTATGGGTGATTCCCATATTCACCTTGTTGATCTTACCGCTGTGCTTGCTAGCGGCATTGGTATTGGCGATTACATGGGGAACGGGGCACGCGATCGAGCAGGCGGCCTATTTCATACTTTATCCAGCGGATATTGCACTACATATCGTTATGCACGGACTTGTGCTTAGTTCTCATGTGCCGATGCACTGGCATGCGGTCGCAGATCAACGCTGGAGTGTGATACCTGCATTTTGGTTTGTGTGGCGCTATTGGCCGGCAACGCGTACTCAACGGGTGCAAATGGCTACTGCTACCAGCGTAGCCTTGCTGCTTTGGCTGCAACCTGCAGCCCCTCATGAATTCGCAGTGCACATGCTCGACGTTGGTCAGGGCAATGCGGTGGTTATTCAACGGGGCCGTAAAGCCCTTGTGTACGACGCAGGCCCGCGCTTTGCAGGTGGTTTCGATACAGGAAGGAGTGTGGTGATTCCATTCTTGCGCTACCACCGATTAACACCCGAGTGGTTAGTTCTATCGCATCCGCATCAAGATCATGTGGGCGGTGCCGAAAGCGTGCAGCGGGCATATCCAAGCGTGCAGATTTTAGAAACGCGTCTGCAACCGGAGGTTTACGTGGGTTCAGACCTTGAAGCCCAGGCGCAGACCTTGCGCTGGCCCTGTGAATGGGGCCAGGTTTGGCGCTGGCAGGGGGTGCTCATTCGGGCGTTGGCACCTATGCCAGGGCCGTCATTTGGTCCCAATAACGATAGCTGTGTCCTATTACTCGATTTTTCAGGGCAGCGAGTGCTGCTCACTGGGGATATTCAACGGCTGACAGAGCTACGAATGGTGGGGCGCTACAGTGGAAGCTTTCAAGCCGACGTGTTGCAAGTACCTCATCACGGTTCACAAACGTCGAGCCAGCTTGAGTTTATCGATCGAGTTGCTCCGAAAGTCGCTTTGGTGGGAACTGGCTTCTTAAATCAATGGGGTATGCCTCATAAAGATGTACAAAAACGTTATCAAAAACGGCATATTCCGCTGTTCAATACTGGCTATTCTGGTCAAATATCGGTCATACTCACTGGTAATACCGATACCGGTTTTAGTTGGAAGGTGCGGCCATTTCGTCAAGCAATTCAGCCGCTTTGGTTTTTACAGCAACCGATTCAGACCGACTAAAATGCTGCTGCTGACACCTTGCTCATCAATGCTGACTGGTCAAGAGATTCGGGTTACGGTTACAATGACATGGATTTCACAACAAAATGGATTCCAATGGATTCTCAACCTAAACGAAAATCTAATTTCCGACGGTTATTAAAATACTTAAAGCCATACCGTCTAGCCTTCGTTATCGCAGTGATTGGTATGCTCGGTTACGCTGGCGTCGATACATTCTTTTTCTACCACATTGAAACCTTGATTGATGATGGGCTCGGTGCCGGAAACCCGACCATTCTCATTTATGGGGCAATTTTTGTGCCTCTTATTTTTATCCTCAGGGGCTTTTTTAATTTTATATCGACGTACTTTCTCAGTTACGTGGGGTTTCATATTGTCACCAAAATGCGCCAAGAGTTATTTGAACACTTAATGCGCTTGCCCGTGTCCTATCATGATCGTATTTCTACTGGGGATCTGATTTCCAAAATAACCTACGATACGCAACAGCTTGCCGAAGCAAACAGTAGAGCCATTCTTACCCTGATTCGGGAAGGCGCATTTGTAATCGGTCTTCTTGGCTTGATGATGTATCACAGTTGGCAATTGTCGTTGGTGTTTTTGCTCATTGGTCCGGCGATTGGCAAAATCGTCGCCGTGGTTTCACGCAAATTCCGGGAAGTCAGTTCAAAAATCCAAACCGCTATGGGGAATGTAACCACATCCTCCGAGCAGATGATTAACGGTCATCAAGTGGTGGTGATGTTTGAAGGCCAACAACAAGAGTCGGAGCGTTTTGCGAACGTGAATAACTCCACCCGCCAACAGAATATGAAGTTGGTGAACATTCGCACTATTAGTACCTCGGTCATTCAATTTATCGCCTCGTTAAGCCTTGCTGCAGTGCTCTTTATTGCGAGTTTCCCAAGCATGCTCGATCAGTTAACGCCGGGCGCTTTCACTACATTGCTCACCTGTATGATTATGCTATTACGGCCGTTAAAGCAGTTAACCAATGTGAATGCTGATTTTCAGCGCGGTCTGGCGGCTTCTGCCAGTATTTTCACGGTACTTGATGAGGAAGCAGAAAAAGATACAGGGCGTATGCAGCGGGACCGAGTGAATGGCGATCTCGCAGTAGAGAATGTCACCTTTCGTTATCCAGGCAAAAAGGCTGCGGCACTCGATTCCGTGAGCTTTACCATTCCCGCGGGGAAAACACTGGCGCTAGTGGGGCGTTCGGGCAGTGGTAAATCAACTATTTCGAGTTTATTAACGCGTTTTTATGATTATGAAACCGGTGTGATCAAGCTTGATGGCGTCGATATTCGTGAATACGATTTGCGCTCGTTGCGACGTCAGTTTGCTGTGGTCTCGCAAAGCGTCAGTTTGTTCAACGATACCATTGCCAACAATATTGCCTATGGCGCAAACCGCTCGGTGAGCCAAGCGGACATCGATCGGGCATTGAAGCTTGCGTACGCTGATGAATTTGTAAATAAGTTACCAGAAGGGCTAGATACCATTGTGGGTGAAAATGGCGTGATGTTATCAGGCGGTCAACGCCAGCGGATTGCGATTGCACGTGCGCTATTGCGGGATGCACCTATACTCATCCTTGATGAGGCGACATCGGCATTGGATACTGAATCTGAACGTCATATTCAACAAGCGTTAGAGAATTTGCAGCAGAATCGTACATCATTAGTGATTGCCCATCGGTTATCAACCATTGAGGCTGCCGATGAAATTCTGGTGATGGACCAAGGTAAAGTGGTTGAGCGTGGTACCCATGACACTCTAATCGAGCAAAATGGGGCTTATGCTCAGTTGTATCAAATGCAGTTTGGTAGTGATTCAGTGTGAAATTAAAATCGAAGAGGAAGGTGTTGCCGCAAATGCAGCAACGCAAACAAGAAAAGCAGATCGTGCGCTGGTGGTATCAACCCAAGCTAGCGTTGCCATTATGGCCTCTCGCGCCGTTGAGCGGCCTGTTTACCTGCATCGCTGCATTCAGACGTGGTTTATATAAAATTCGTTTAAAACGTCGCACGAAAGTGGCAATACCCGTGGTAGTGGTCGGTAATGTCACCGTGGGTGGAACTGGAAAAACCCCAACAGTGATGGGTCTGGTGCGATTACTGCAAGCGGCTGGGTATCGCCCCGGCATTGTCAGCCGCGGTTATGGAGGCGAAGGTCCATTCCCTCAGCGTGTTGATCATAACAGCTCGCCCTTGCAGGTAGGCGATGAGCCTAAGTTACTTGCAGAGCTCACCGGTGTTCCGGTGGTGGTGGCACCAAAGCGAGTCACTGCCGCCCAACTGCTAGAATCCACGGGTGAGGTCGATATTATTTTAGCCGATGACGGATTACAGCATTACGCCTTAGATCGCGATATAGAGATTGCGGTGGTGGATGGTGAACGTGGTTTAGGAAATGGTTGGCGCTTGCCCGTAGGACCGTTACGGGAAAGTCGCAGACGCCTACGCACAACAAATTGGGTGATTGTGAATGGCGGGCAAACGGCTACCATTGAAGGGTTAAAGCTCAAGCGTGCTGAGCAAGCAGTTCCGATGACCCTGGCGGCCATAGGATGGCGTCGAGTCAGTGATGGCGCAGAGATTGATGTTCCTGATGGCGAGAGTGTGTTGGCCATTGCCGGTATTGGGAATCCAGAACGGTTTTTTAATTTTGTTATGGAACATGGCATTGATATCCAAGAAACCCGAGTGTTTTCTGATCATCACGCCTATTCGGCGCAAGATTTTTATGATGTCAGCAATGAAGTACCCATTCTCATGACCGAAAAAGACGCGATAAAGTGCCGTTCATTTGCGCGTCCTCATTGGTACTATTTGCAGGTGTCGGCGCAATTTCCAGATACCTTTGAAGAACAGTTTCTACGTGCCGTACAACAAGCGTCAGAAAAGATTTCTGCGACTCAACAGCAGGGAGTAAACGCATGAGTATTCCTACAAATATGTTATCTATTTTGGCTTGCCCTTCGTGCAAGGGTAAGTTGGTATGGAATCAAGATAAAAGCGAACTTGTATGTCGTGGCGAGCAATTGGCATACCCAGTAACGGAAGGTATTCCTGCATTACTCGCAAGTGCTGCACGCGAATTATCGGTCGCTGAATTGGAGCAAATAAAAAAATGAGTTTCACGGTAGTCATTCCAGCGCGCTATCAATCCACCCGTTTACCGGGCAAGCCTCTTGCAGATATTCATGGCAAACCCATGATTCAGCATGTGTATGAACGTGCCGTGCAAAGTGGGGCTTCAGAAGTAATTATTGCCACAGATGACCAACGTATAGTGGATGTTGTAAGTGGATTCGGTGGCAGAGCCATGCTTACCTCAAGCGATCATCAGTCAGGCACGGAGCGTTTGGCGGAAGTGGTGGATTTATTGGCCTTGGCCGATGATCAAGTCGTCGTCAATGTGCAAGGGGATGAACCCTTTATTCCACCTGAAATCATTTGTCAGGTCGCGGAGAACTTATCAAGTCAGCGTACTGCACCCATGGCAACTCTGTCAGTGCCGTTAACCAACTCCGATGAATTGTTTAATCCAAATGTCGTTAAAGTAGTGGCGGATGGCTCAAACTACGCACTGTATTTCAGTCGCGCCGCTATTCCGTGGGATCGCGAGCGCTTTACCGCCAATCGCGATCACGCTGAGTTAATGCTAGGAATGTATCGGCGCCATGTGGGTATTTATGCGTACCGCGCAGGCTTTGTTGAGCGCTATGCCGAGTGGGAGCCAAGTCCGTTAGAACAGTTGGAATCACTTGAGCAACTGCGGGTACTCTGGCACGGTGAGAAAATTCATGTGGCGGAAGCGATAATCGAACCGCCGGCTGGAATTGATACCCCCGAAGATCTCGAGAGAGCGCGAAAATAGACCAAAAAAAAGCTAGCGGATGCTAGCTTTTTTATGTCGAAGCGACGGTGTATGGTTAAACGCGAAACTTCTCGATAAGGTGTGGGCCATATAATTTTGACGGAGTGTTAAAGCCCCCGGGGGTCGGGTGGTTTAATACATGCATCGCCATCGTCACTGCGCCTTGCGCAGTGAGTGTATATCCATTCATCACCTTCTCACGGATGGTTACCACCTCACCCTGCGCATTGCGGGCCTCTCCCCATACCCACGTGTAATGGGCTTTACGTTCTTTTTCTTCGGGGCCAGCGGGTTGCTGGTCAATTTTCTGCATAAGCCAGCGTTTCATAAATTCGGCGCGGAATAACCAACGTACCCAGTTCATATTGCGCATGCGTTTCACCAGTTTTGGAGACGCAGGAATATACACTTCAATATTTTCGATGCCGGTACTGTAATAGGCCGTCGATACATCGCCCCAAGGTATGGTCATCGCCATTTTTTCGCCACCGCCAAAATCGATGTTCTCCGCTTTATAGGCTAAAGGGACACTAACAATCTTGCCATCGCGGCGAATGGCGCCACCTTGGCCAATGCGACGCACACTGGTTTTTGCGGTACCTCGACTCATCCGTGAGCGAGAGTCAAAGCCAAGGCGTAAGTGGGTTGCATCGGGAAGTTGTGCTTTTAGCTGCGCGGCGACACAGTCGGTGGGAATAACATCGAAGCCGACACCGGGACAGATCACAATACCGGCGCTTTGGGCCGCAGCGTTAAAACTGGCACCGAGTTCAAAAATATCTAACTCGCCAGTGATATCTAAATAATGGGTTTTACTTTCGATACAGGCACGCATCATTACTTCAGCAGTAAGTTCAAATGGGCCTGCACAGTGCACAACTAAATCGATATCACTGAGCTGTTCGGCAACCTGAGGGGCTCTGTCTAAGGCAAATATGCGGCTAGGTAATCCTAACGTTTCTGCTAATTCGGTAACGGCTTTTTCATTGCGGCCAGCAAGGATAGGGCGGTGGCCTTGTTCAACTGCGTGGCGGGCAATCAGCTCTCCGGTGTAGCCGTTTGCTCCGTAAATCATCCATTCCATATTAAATCTCGATTCTATGATGATCGGCGTCTTCGCGATTATGTTCGCAGGTGGCTGCGTACTTGCACTCACCGTATAGGTAAAGACTATGATTCGTGAGTTTTAAGCCATGTTCGGTGGCCACTTGTATTTGTCGGCGTTCAATGGTGTCGTCTTCAAATTCGATAACGCGACCGCAGGTGAGGCAAACGAGGTGATCATGATGAGATTTTGCGCTCAGCTCAAACACGGAACGACCGCCTTCGAAGTGGTGCCGCGTAACAATACCCGCGTCATCAAATTGGTTGAGCACCCGATAAACGGTGGCTAAGCCCACTTCTTCGCCTTGTTCCAGAAGAATCTTATACACTTCTTCCGCACTCACATGTTGGTGCGCGGGATTCTTCATGACTTCAAGAATTTTGATCCGAGGCGAGGTTACCTTTAGCCCGGCTTGTTTTAATTGAGCATCTGGCGTTGTCATCAAGATCTCCGATTGTTCAACTGATTTCGATTATAGACACATCCGAGCAGCGATGAAAACAGCATTGACTATCCGATAGCCAAATCGCACCAAAAAGGATCAAAAAAAGCCCCAAGGGATGAACTCTGTGGGGCTTTTTTGCACAATATTACTCAGGTTATGCGAGTTGGTCTAAGCCCATTTCTTCCATCAATTGAGCGCACCATGCTTTTACCCGATCTTTTGTGAGTTCAGGTTGACGATCTTCATCAATGCCTAATCCAACAAAATGGTCGTCATCGGCCATGCCTTTGGACGCTTCAAAGTGATAGCTTTCCGTAGGCCAGTGGCCAATAATGATGCCGCCACGGGCTTCAACGATATCGCGAATCATGCCCATTGCATCGAGGAAGTATTCCGCATAATCCTCTTGGTCACCGCAACCAAAGATCGCAACCACTTTGCCCTCGAAGTCGACTTCCTCAAGTTCTGGGAAAAAATCATCCCAATCGCACTGAGCTTCGCCGTAATACCAAGTAGGGATACCAAAGATCAGTAGATCATATTCGGCGATCTCCTCTTTGGTCGACTTGGCGATATCTTTGACATCGATAAGATGCTTGCCAAGTTCTTTCTGAATCATTTGTGCGACGGCTTCTGTGTTGCCCGTATCACTACCAAAAAATAATCCAACGGTTGCCATAGTTACGTGGTTCCCAATACGTCGTGTTAAACCAGTGTGTTAAGAAGCGTTACTTGGTACGCATCCCTTTCATAATTAGATTTTCAATCAGGGTGCTGCGACTGATACCTTGTGCTTCTGCTTGCTCAGTCAGCGCATTGTAGAGTTCATCGGCGAGCTTTAATTCCACCCGACGCAACCCTTTTGCTTTATCGCGTTGGAGCTGTCGGCGTTTATTTAACCGAAGCTGTTGCTCGCGTGGCAGTGGGTTCGTGCGGGGACGCCCAGGACGCTTCTCAGCCTGAAATAAATCGGGAGTAATTTTATCTGCTGCTTCTTTCGCCATAGTTAGAATTCAGGTGCTAGCGGCGCGGGTGCATTATGCGGTTAACCCAAGCTACGCTCAACAAAGAACTGAATGATCCCTTTTGCAATAAATCCAGCCATTCCCAGAAACAAAACGAGCCATACAAAGAAACGTCCAATTTTCGGAACATCACCTTTTTTAAGCACATCCTGAATCGCCAAGCCTATCAGCAGAAACAAAGCCGCAATCGCGAAATTGGTCATCAGGCTCTCTATGAGCTCAAAGTGTTCAGACAGCATAATGAACTCCTCGATGGAAATCGGCGCTTAATGCAGCCTCTGCGCGCGGAGGATACCATAAAACCCATTATTGGTGGAACTCCCAAAGGCGTTATCTAATGTCTTCAAGAAAGCGCTGCACAATGCCATTAAATACTTGTGGCTTTTCTGCGTGCAGCCAATGGCCTGTCTCAGCAATGGTTTTTGATTCGGCAGCGGGAAAGCGCGCTTGAATATCTGGACGATGCTTTTCGGTAACATAATCGGAGCGCCCGCCACGAATAAACAAGACCGGACCTTTATAGGTTCCTTCGTTTTGGGGTGCGCCAATTAAATCGGGGTAACATGATCGTAAACCCTCGAGGTTCATCCGCCATTGCCATTGGTCGTCTTCTTTGCGCAAGTTTTTCAACAGGAATGAACGTACGCCGCGCTCGTCGATATGCTCCGCTAGCTGTTTATCCGCGTCTTGACGGCTATTAATGGTATCGAGGTTAAGGGCTTCTAGGGCATCTAGAATACTTGTGTGGCGGGCATCGTAGGCAACAGGAGCGATGTCGGCGACGATGAGCGCGCGAGTTTGCTCAGGGTGTTTTAAGGCAAATTCCATTACAACTTTGCCGCCCAAGGAATGGCCGAGTAAGTAGGCGGATTCGATATCAAGTTCTTGCATAACTTCACGAATGTCTTCGGCCATTTCCGCAAGGGCCATCGAGTCGGTCCATGGCGAGTTACCATGGTTGCGCAATTCAATATTTACGACATAGTAGTCATCTTGAAGGGCACGGGAAATACTCTTTAAGTTGTCGAGATCGCCAAACAGGCCGTGCACTAAAATAATGGCAGGCTGGCTGCTCTTGCCTGAGGTCTCATAATTTAGAATCATGTTTTATCTCTTACTGCGAAAGTCTGTTTATAGTGTCGCTTGGAAGTGCTTTTTGTGCAAACTGTAGCGGGCTCAGTTATACTAACGGCCACTTTCCGTAACACCCGATTTCAGAGCAGTAAGTATATGAAAAAGATAGAAATCGATGACGAACTCTACACGTACATCGCCTCTCACACGCAACATATCGGCGAATCAGCATCGTCTATTCTACGACGCTTACTTGGCCTATCTGCGAATTCTTTGGCAGAAAGTGCGTTTAGTGCTACACCAAAACCCACGCTCTCAGCCAACGTAGCCGCAACTAGCGGCGAGTCGTCCCGCTTTTTTGATCGGGTTGCAAGGCAAGACCTCACGGCGCAAAAAGGTGTGGTGGGACGATTTTTATTTATTCTAGCAACCTTGCATCGCTGCCATCCGGAGCAGTTTGTCAGGGTATTGGATATTCGTGGGCGTAATCGCTTGTATTTCTCAGCGTCAGAAACTGAGCTTACGAGTACGGGCACCAGTACCAATCCTAAACAAATTCCAGATACGCCGTATTGGGTGGTGACGAACAATAACACCACGAAGAAAAAATCGATTCTCACTCAGGTAGCAAGGGAACTTGGCTATACTGCAGACGAAGCAGAACAAATCAGGGATTTATTAACATGAGTCAGCATCCGCGCGCTGGTCAGCCAGCGGAACCGAGCGATTTAGTCAATATTCCGGCCCTTGTTAGCGCCTATTATGTGAATGAGCCTCATCCTGGTAAAGCGAACCAACAGGTTAGTTTTGGAACTTCAGGTCATCGGGGTAGTGCGCTTCGCTTGTCCTTTAATGAAGCTCATATTTTGGCCATTAGCCAAGCGATTGTGGCCTACCGTGAAGAGCAGAATATTACAGGCCCTTTGATGCTGGGAAAAGACACCCACGCGCTATCAGAAGCGGCGTTTATTACGGCCCTTGAAGTCTTTATTGGCAACGGTATTGAGGTCCATATTCAGTCGGATTTGGGCTACACGCCAACACCCGTGATTAGCCATGCAATCATCCGCTACAATCGCGGCCGTAAAGAAGGATTTGCCGATGGTGTTGTGATTACCCCTTCGCACAATCCTCCGCAAGATGGAGGCTTTAAATACAATCCTCCCCATGGCGGGCCGGCAGATGGCGACACCACAAAAACCATCGAAAAATATGCCAACGCCATTCTTGCAAGTGAGCTCATTGGTGTAAATGTCGTGTCGTTTGCGCAAGCGAAAAAATCGCGCCGACTTAAGAAAATGGATTGGATTAACAGTTATGTCGATAGCTTATCCGATGTTATTGATATCGAAGCGATTCAACACGCTGGATTAAAAGTGGGTATTGATGCCATGGGTGGCGCTGGTGTGGCTTATTGGCGCGCCATTCGTGATACCTATAAGCTCGATTTTACCATTTTAAATGGTCATGTAGATCCGTCTTTCGCCTTTATGACACTGGATAAAGACGGTGCCATTCGCATGGATTGTTCCTCACCTGCAGCCATGGCGAACTTATTAAACCTTAAAGACGATTATGATCTCGGGGTGGGTAATGATCCGGACTATGATCGTCACGGCATCGTTACTCCTGCGGGCTTAATGAACCCAAATCATTATTTGGCGGTTGCGATAGACTATTTAGCCCAGCATCGTGATTGGAGCGCGGATGTCGCCATCGGAAAAACGCTTGTATCGAGCGCCATGATTGACCGCGTTGTGGCTGGCGTAGGGCGTACGTTACTAGAAGTACCTGTCGGCTTTAAGTGGTTTGCGCAAGGTTTGAACGACGGAACCATTGCCTTTGCGGGTGAAGAAAGTGCCGGCGCGAGTTTTATTGATCGTGCCGGACAACCTTGGTCTACCGATAAAGATGGCATTCTTTTGGGCCTACTTGCGATGGAAATTCAGGCCGTCACTGGAAAGTCGCCGAGCGTTTACTATCAGGAGCTTGAAGCCAAGTACGGTCAGGCGAGTTATGCCCGCATTGATTGTCAGGCGACGCCTGCCCAGATGGCCGCTTTCGCGCATTTAGTGGAGACGCCTCCGTACCTAGAAACCTTGGCTGGAGAGGCAGTGACCGCCGTTTTGACGAAAGCACCTGGGAACCAAGCCGGATTTGGTGGCATCAAAGTAACCACCGAAAATGGATGGTTCGCGGTGCGTCCATCGGGAACTGAGCCGGTTTATAAAATCTACGCCGAAAGTTTGAAAAGTGCCGAGCACCTAGCGCAAATTCAAACAGAAGCACAGGCCTTACTAAGTGCCTGGCTATAGCCTGTGGTTTATCTAGGTTAGGGCTTAAACCGGGCCCGAAGTGCCCGGTTTAACTGGTATCTTACCGTCAGGTTCTTCAAAATCTTCGTTAGCTTCTTCAATTAAGCTCGCTAGCAGTTCTTCAGAAGGCTGAGCTGGCGCCAAATTGGTCAATGAAGAGTGTACTTGATCTGGGGCTTTTGCCCGTTGTGTTACGCGGTATAAGGAATAGCCGGAGATCATCATGGCCAGCACCGCCATTAATACGAAAAACATATTAACGTTGGCATACTGCATTAAGGCAGCGCCTAGCGGTGCGCCTACAATGGCACCCACACCACCTACCTTAATAATGGCGCCAGTCGCGCCAATCATTTGATCTTTTTCTAAGTAATCATTGGTGTGCGCCATAGCTAGTGAATAGATAGGCAGCAAGCAGCCGCCAAGCACACCCATGCCAATATATATCCAGAGCGGGTTGGTAATGGTGACTTGTGACAACACGAGAGCGACGATGGCGCCGGCACCGGTGACCGCGGCCAGCACAAGACGGCGATCGTATTTATCAGAGAGAAAGCCAACCGGGGTTTGGGCAAGCAGTCCGCCAAAGATAAAAGCCGCCATAAAAATGGACACTTGACCCACAGAAAGCCCAACCATAGTGGCATAGACGGGGCCAACTCCATAAAACATGGCGTAGCACCCTTGCGCTAAGAAAGCCGCCAGCAAGCCTAAAGGGGCTTGCTCTATGAGCAACTTCATCGGCACTTTCTTCGGCGAATGGGTGGTCGGTTCAACCGTGACACTCGCGAGAATTGGAATTAAAGCCACGTTAATAAGCAATGCAATAATGGCGAAGGGAACAAAGCTTGCAGGATCAACTAAGCCTAATAACAGCTGTCCAATGATGAGGCCACCATAAATCAACACCAAATATACCGACAGCAGTGCGCCTCGATTGCGATTATCGGCCATGGTGTTGAGCCAGCTTTCTGCAATAACAAACATAGCGGAAAGGGCAAAACCACTGACAAAGCGCATGACGAACCACACCACAGGATCAATCCAAATCGATTGCACTAATACGGCAACCGTACCTAAGGCAGCGAGTCCACCGAACGCGCGAATGTAACCGACCCGACGGATATCTTTGGGAGCCCGCGTGGTACCAAATAAGAAGCCGATAAAGTACGCAGACATTATTAAACCAATCGTAAAGGTTGAGAAACCTTCGATGGTGCCGCGTAAGCTCAATAAGGTACTGGTCATGCCTACACACAAGCCGATCAATGTCATGGTTGATAATAACGAACTGACAGCGCGAACTTGTTGTCTGAGCATGGCGTTTGCGTCCTAGGATTGCTGACACACTGGGATAGTGTTCACAGGGTGAGTGACATAGTTTATTTTTTCAATACTTTATCACTCAGGCATAGTTTTCGCCAGAATTCCCCCAGCCTTATCCACAGGTTGTCACTTGCCGTGAGCGGTTTGCGTGTTTATTATCCGATCACACTTATTATTCAGGCGGTTGTTGTGCAACGAATATATTTGACGACGAAATCCATCACGAAACGATGCCCCCGGGTGTTGCCGGCGAAAGCAAGCGGATGGGGAGCATTATTGCTGATGGCACTAGCCATGGTAATGACGTTTCCCGTGGCGGCAAATACTGATTTTCAGCGACTTTTGCAGGGTGAGCGAAAGGTCGAGTCGCAAACTCGTAATGAGCGTCAGCAAGTATTGCCGTCGATTCTATCAGACGTGCTTGTGCGTGTTTCCGGCACAGAAGAAGTATTAAACAATAGCCAAGTGCGGGCTGAGTTGCGGAATGTAAACGATTACCTCCTGCAGTTTGGATACCGTAGCGATGAGGAAGGATTGTTTTTATCGGCGAGCTTTGATGAAACTCGGATTCGTCAGTTGTTGCAGCGCGCAGGCTTCTCGTTATGGACAGGACGCCGACCAGAGCTACTTTTATGGATTGCAGAAAACCATCCTGAACAAGGGGTTCGTTTGGTCGGAAGAGCTGAATCAAGACCCTTAATCGAACAGTTAAGAGAAGCCTCACGGCGGCGCGGCTTGCCAATGATGATGCCGCTTATGGACTTGCAAGACCAAATGGCGATTACACCGCGCGATGTTTGGGGCCGTTTTGAACGCGAGATTCTAGATGCATCGGCACGTTATCCTACCGCAGGTGTAGTGAGTGCCCGTGTGTTTCGCCAGTTAGCGGATGATTCGAGTAGTGTTTTGCTTGGCCCTGAGGACGAATCTGCGGCCAATTACTTGCCTGAGGAAATGGAAGAAGGGCGTACCTATCATTATATCTTGGAAGCGCGCGTTAGCGTCGGTGATATGCGCTTTGTTGAAATCATTGAGGCCGCCGATGAAGGTGCCTTGGCCACCGATTTTGTGAATCGTGTTGCTGATCGCGTGGCTGCGTTATTTATCGGTGACACCACGGAAGGCACCGGTGAGATTTTAGTGCGTGTGGTTGGCGTTAATGAACTTGCAAATGTGTTGCAAGTTGAACATCTATTGCAGCAACAGGGGCAAGTGTATAGGGTCCAACTTCGTCGTTATCATCAAGGCACTGCAGAGTTTGCGGTGCAGCTTAACGGGGGCGCTAGTTGGCTCGCACAAGCACTCGAATTCGATCGGCGCATTCGGCGCGAGTCCCTGAATAATGATGCGGATATAGCCGCTCAGGAAATCGCATTGGAGCTTCGATGGGTTCGTTAATGAACTCGGATCACCAGCTAGCACTTCCGGTGCAGCTTCCTGATCATGCACGCTTTGATAACTTTGTCGTGGGTAGCGGTGAGGTGGGTGAGGCCCATGCATTACTCGTCGCACACCTGCAACGCATTGCGAGCGCCGCGTGGCGCCCTGAACACCAATACACCTATTTATTTGGCAGCTCAGGACGCGGGAAAACCCATCTGCTGTGTGCTCTGTGCGAGCAGTGTGCAGAGCAGGGCCGTACTAGCATCTATTTATCGTTGCGTGAATTTCACGGGGTTAATGACGTCTCTATTTTGCAGGGATTGGAACGCTATGATGTGATTGCCCTCGACGATGTTCAGGCGGTATGTGATCAAGGGATTTGGTGCGATGCGCTGTTTGCGCTGTTTAATCGCGTTCAGGATGCTGGGAATGGTTTTATGGTGTTGGCCGCAGACCATTCAATTGCGCGGTTACCCATTGTGTTGCCGGATTTACGCTCACGTATGCAATGGGCGAGTCCATACCAACTGCGGCCTTTGCCAGATGCAGATAAGGTAATGGTGTTGCAGCAGCACGCGCAAGAACGCGGGCTTGAACTCACAGAAGGCGTGGGGGAATTTATCGTACAACGGCTCAGTCGTGATTTACATGAGCTTATGGGCGCTTTAGAGCAGCTTGATCAAGCATCAATGGCTCGTCAGCGCCGTCTTACCTTACCTTTTGTGAAACAAGTGCTGGCGATTTAGTCAGTCGATTTGTTGCGAGGAAGTTTGCCCGCATTACTCACATACGCCTGCATTTCTTTGTCGTACTCAGCATCTTCTTCTTTCTTTCGTTTTAACCTCAATCCCAACTCGCGTCCGCGATAGCGGGCGTAAAACGTCGCCCCAATAAAAGCGCCCGTTGTAAGCACAATTTCAATAAGGGCGTAGGCTAATTCCTGCGGATGCGTATATAGCGTGGTAAAACCATGCATAAAATAGAAAATCAGGATGAAGTTTGCCCAAGCATGGGTGTAGGGGTTGCCCTGAAGAATGCCTTTTAACGGAAACAACAAAGGAACACCCCAAATAACGAGGGTGAGCCAAATCGGCAGAAACTCATTAGGGGCCAAGACGCCATGCCAAAGCACTACAAAGGCGAGTAGGCCGGGGTAGCAAACGAGGGTAAGTTGGCGATGGAATTTAGCCGTTTTATAAAAGGGCGTGTTCACAGTATCTCCATAACATTTTGAGGAGGACGCCCAACCCGACCTTGTTTACTTTCGGTGTTGATGACAATCGGACGCTCGAGCACTTTGATGTGCTCGCTTAATTTCTTGGCTAACTCTTCGGGCGAATCGAGCACATCCTCAAAATCATGTGCTTTATAGGCTTCTTCTTTGGTGCGTAACAGATCTCTTAACGCCACACCAACTTGGTCAGCGATATCGAGTAATTCTGTGGGCAGCAAGGGATGTTTTAGATATTCCACAATCCGAGGTTCAATGCCATTGTCTTGCAGTAACTTCAGGGTTTCGCGGCTCTTGGAGCAGCGCGGATTGTGATAAATAGTGATTTCGCTCATGCTGAGTTCCCGTTGGCAATCGTTGAAACTTAAGTTAACCGATATTTGTGACCCGCAACTGTACTCAGTTTTCGTTAAAAGTCAAAAACCCGTTCGCGCTCAATTTGTAAGTTTTGGATTTGTTGAATACGTGCTTGTATCCGTTGCCGGTTCATAACATCCGACTCATCAGATTTGGCAAAGGCAGAATGCAATTCATCAATGGCACTGTTGAAGTTTGCGCGCAACACTAACACTTCTGCCATTGCTTCATGTTGACCCACAATATTTCCCGATTTTTGCTGGCTTTCATGGAGAAGTTGCCAAGCCAAAACATCGCGCCGGTTTTCAATTAAGTAATCTTGGACCACGCGACGGGCGACGGCGTATTGACCTGCATGATTGGCCGCGTAGACAAAGTTCAATGTAACCACCTGATTATTCGGACGGCGGGAATATTCGGTAGTCAGCATCTCTAACACCTCATCGAAGCGTTTTTGCGCAATCCAGATATCTGTTTGCGTATCGATAAAAAATAAATTGAGGGGATGGGCATTCCGCAGATCGCGAATAATCTGATCGGCTTCTTCGTAACGCTCTAACTCATGCAGGGCAAGTGCTTTCGCGTACAATAGTCCATGCTGCTTTGTCGTATTACTTTCCCGCCGTAATTCCTGTTCAACAGACGCTAACACATCACGCGCTGGGCGGTTGCTAAAACGGACCTGCACCCGTGCCTTGGCCAGCTGGAAATCGAGGCTCGGTGGCAGGCTGCGCGGGCCGAGCGCGCGTGCGCGTGACTGGGTGTCGGCGATTCGCGACTCTGGCAAAGGATGGGTGACCAGAAATTGCGGCAAGGTTGAGCTATAACGATAGCGATCTTGCAAGCGACCAAAGAAGCGAGGGGCACCTTCTGGATCGTAACCAGCGCGATAGAGCGCCTGCATGCCAATGCGGTCCGCCTCGAGCTCGAACTGTCGGGTAAAATTAATTTGCCGTTGCTGCAAACCAGCAATATTGGATGTGAGTACCGCCATCCCTAACGTAGGGTTGATGACACCAATGATCATGCCACCAATGATTTGAGCCACGGTCATCGGCATGGCCGCTGTCATACGCTCCATATTGCGGGCAATGTGGCGTTGTGTAACATGAGCGATCTCATGGCTTAGCACTGAGGCCAATTCCGATTCATCTTGAGCTTCCATCAGCAGGCCGGTATGCATACCAATTTGGCCACCGAGAAAGGCGAACGCATTGATACTGTCGTCGCGAATCCAAAAGAAGCTGAATGGGTAGCGCACGTTATCTGTGTGCCGCACCAAGTTGTTGCCGACGCCTTCGAGATATTCTCGTAACACAGGATCTTCAATCACTGGAGCCGCGCCGCGAACTTCACGGGCAAAGTGTTCACCTAAAAGGCGTTCCCGTTCGATCGACATAAAGGCACCGCCGGCCGTGCCTATAGTCGGCACGTCGGTGCGTGAGTGCGCTGCAGCCTGGTGACTTGAAGCAATGAAAAAAATAAGAAAAGCCGTGCATATCATACTGACAACGGGGGCACGGAAACTGATTTGCATGTCCAATGGACTCCATAGTTATCGACCCAAAACTACATCTAGCCGGAGGTGACTAGGGGTAAGGGCCTGACGGCAACTCACGGTTATCCTTGAGACCTTAAAGAACTACTTGGGTTCAATGCGTTCATAGGTTTAGTTTATGAGTCTAAAAGGTTGTACGCAGGTTGTCGACCTTTGGACGTATGGTGTAAGGTTGCAGCCCTTGATACAATAAGTACTGCGCAACCTTGATTGCGATCTTCGGCTCAGAGAGGAGCAGCACTATTTATGTTGGGTTATATTCGCGATTGGTTTTCTCGCAAATTCTCAGATCCTAACGCGATCACACTAACGTTATTGTTAGTTATCGGTTTTGGCCTGATTGTGTTGTTTGGCACTGTGCTTGCTCCCATTTTAGTGGCCATTGCCTTGGCGTACCTGCTTGAATGGCCCGTGAGTCGGCTTGAGCGTATCGGCTTTAAACGCATTTATGCCGTGTTATTGGTATTTATGTTGTTTATAAGTTTTGCCCTCATGTCGGTGATGTTCCTGATGCCGGTGATATGGCAACAAAGCGTTAATTTGCTGTCGGAACTGCCGTTAATTGCGCAGGCCTGGCGTGAAATGATGGAAGGCGTGGAAGAGATTGCCCCGGCCTTTATTGATGCAAGCCAATTGCAGTTGTTTACAGATAAAGTGAACGACCGATTATTGCAGTTCGGTCAGGGCCTGCTTGAGCGCTCACTGAATACGTTAGTATTGTTGGCTGTGGTGTTGGTTTACCTCATTATCGTGCCATTACTTGTGTTCTTTATGCTTAAAGATAAAGTGTTGTTGCTTGAACATTTTAATCGGGTACTGCCAGAGCAGCGCCGCTTGATTAGCCAAGTGGGTTCAGAAATGAACCTACAGATCATGAATTATATTCGTGGCAAGGCCGTGGAAATCGTTATTGTCGGTGTGGTCACATATATTGTGTTTTCGATGTTTGATTTACGCTATGCGGCGTTGTTGGCAACTCTGGTCGGTTTCTCCGTGTTAGTCCCTTATATCGGGGCGGCTGTGGTAACCATTCCAGTAGCGCTGGTCGGGTTATTCCAGTTTGGAATTAGCGCCACCTTACTTTGGTTGATTGTTGCCTACCTAATTATTCAGGCGCTCGATGGCAACGTGTTAGTGCCGATCTTGTTCTCAGAAGCAGTGAGCTTGCACCCGGTGTATATTATTGCCGCCGTATTAATCTTTGGTGCCATTTGGGGATTCTGGGGCGTGTTCTTTGCGATTCCACTCGCAAGCTTGGTGAAGGCGGTAATTACTGCGTTATCGACGCGAAGGGATGAGCAGGAAATTCTGACTGAATAGGTAAGCTAGAATAGAATAAGAAAAAGGCCCGGACTCAGACGAGTGCGGGCCTTTTTGCATGGGGCTTCGGCTACTTGTCGAGGCTCTCAAGTGCCTCAAGAACCACTTCGTGGTGATCTTTGGTTTTGAACTTATCAAATACGTGGGCGATTTTTCCGTTTTTATCTACTAAAAAGCTAATTCGGTGAATGCCATCGTATTCGCGGCCCATAAACTTTTTCGGGCCCCAGACACCAAAAGCATCTGCAACCTTGTGATCTTCATCACCCAGTAATGTGAAATTAAGCGAGTCACGCTCGGTAAACTTTGCTAATCGTTTCGGCGCATCTGGACTAATACCTACAACAACCACGCCTTTTTTCGCGAGTTGGTCGCGGGTGTCCCGAAGGTTTTGCGCTTGCACAGTGCAACCTGGAGTCATGGCCTTAGGATAAAAGTAAACGAGTACCCGGTTCTGTTTGAGAAGCGTCTCAAGACTGACGGCCTCTCCTTGTTGATCCGGCAGTGTAAACATGGGGGCTTTATCGCCAACCTGTAATGTTTTCATGAACATGCTCCTGTCGTATGTAACACGTGAATGGTAACAAAGTGAGGATTGCTGAGGATACCTTGTCCTCATACAGAACAAAAGGGAATCGGCTTGCGCACTGTTTTAATTATTTGTTTATTTCTCGTAAGGAAAGGCTGCACTAGACTTGTCATTGAAGTGCTCCGCGAGTAAGATTGAGCCCTAATTTTTTGAGGGAGAATCTATGCTGACCGGCAGTATGGTGGCGCTTGTCACTCCGTTCACAAGCAACGGTAATGTGGATTATAAACTCCTTACAGAACTTGTTGAGTTTCATATTCAATATGGATCCGACGCGATTGTTTCGGTCGGAACTACCGGCGAATCTCCAACCCTGAGCCATGATGAGCACGTAGACGTTGTGCGAGCTACGGTAGAGGTGGCAGCAGGGCGCATTAAAGTGATTGCAGGTAATGGCTCAAACTCCACTCATGAAGCAGTGCAGCTTACCGAGCGCATTGCGGTATTGGGCGTAGATGGCTTTTTGAATGTCACGCCTTATTACAATAAGCCGAGTCGACGCGGCATTATTGAGCACTATAGGCACGTTGGTGAGGCTAGCGACTTGCCGCAGTTCTTATATAATGTGCCGGGCCGTACGTGCTGTGATTTATTGCCTGACTTGGTCGGTGAACTTGCCCAATTGCCAAATATCGTAGGCATTAAGGAAGCTACAGGTGACGTTTCACGTGTGGCGGAATTACAACGCATTTGTGGACACGATTTCATTCTGCTCAGTGGTGATGATCCAACATCGCGGGAATTTATGTTAGCCGGTGGTCATGGTGTTATTAGTGTGACTGCCAATTTAATGCCGCAAACGATGAAGCGTATGGTTGATGCGGCAACCCGTGGCGACGTGGATTTGGCCAATGAACTGGATAGAAAATTAGCACCTCTACACGAAGCATTATTTATCGAAGCCAACCCCATTCCGGTAAAGTGGGCAATGGCGCGCCTAGGTTGGATTCAAGCAAATTACCGACTTCCGCTTACTGAGCCGGAACTTGCGAGCGAAAAAGTTATCGAACAGGCACTAATCAACTCAGGACAATTAAAAGAGCGGAGTTCGGATGAAGTTTAAATACGTAGTCTTACTGGCCATGGGTGTTGCCATGGTGAGTGGTTGTACGTCAAGTCGTGACCTTGCGGATGGCGGTTTTGGATATCTGGATGTGGAGGAACGCCCCCCATTGGTGATTCCAGAAAATTTGGAAGAACGCCCCAGCCAAACGCAATTTGAAGTACCTGCAAAAACGCCAGAGATGCAGAATGCACCTAAAGGCGCTGCGGTAAGTATTCGCTCCCCTCGACAGATCCTTGCGCTTGCGCCAGGAAGTCGTGTGGAAGAGAGTTCCCGTACCTCTACCTTGTCTTTTGATGCCGTTGACGGCGTATCAGACTTGCCCGCTTGGGTATGGTCGGAAGTTGAACGCATCCTGCGTGATTCAGGAGCGAACTTTGCTGAATATGAAGATGAGCGTCTTATTGTGACGGATCGCTTTCGTATGCAACAGCACACCATTCCTCGCACCGGATTTTTCAACCGAATTCGTGGTCAGCGAGTGGCGGTAGAATCAGAGCAGACGTTGACTGTTGCTATGACAGCGCCCTCCCATCGTCGCACTGTGTCGGTTACCGTGAATGCGGATCAGATAAACTGGCTCGAAGACGGTCGTGCGGTACGTGAAGATCGTTTGCCAGCAATGCTGCAACGCAATATTGAAGCGGATTTCTTAAACACGTTGAGCAGTAACTTGAATCAAAGTTATACAGCAGGCCGAGTGGCTGCGGTTCAAACAGGCTTGGAATTTGATATTTCTGAAACCGCAGACGGCTACCCAGCAGTTCGCTTTTTCGGTGATTTCAACACGGGTTGGATTATCTGGCCTGGGGTTATGGCTGATTTAGGCTTTGTTGTAGAAGATTTGAATCAAACCGATGGCATGTATTACGGCGAATACCAGCCAGGCGGTAAACGCGGATGGTTCTCACGCATGTTCCGTCGTGGTGAACGTGGTCCTCTCGATTTAGCGCGCGGTACCGAAGTAAACTTCTCTGTTGATGAGGAGAATGGTCTGGTATTTGTTGTGCCGATGATCGACGGAAATCCGATTGACCGTTCTATGCTAGACGCTTGGGTACCAGCGCTAGAAGAAGCTTTTAGAAACTTAAATAACTAACCTGAACATTTCCTAGGATCACTGAGAAACGGCAATGGAAAAACGTGACGAGTTGTATCGCGGTAAGGCAAAAACAGTATTCACCACGGATAATCCCGATTATCTTATTTTAGAGTTTCGGGATGACACCTCTGCGTTTGATGGTGAAAAAGTTGAACAGCTAGCCCGTAAAGGCATGGTGAACAATAAGTTCAATCACTTCATTATGGAGCAGTTGAGCGCCGCAGGGATTCCGACGCAAATGGAACGCCTGCTATCCAACACCGAGTGTGTGGTGAAAAAGCTCGACATGATTCCAGTGGAGTGTGTGGTGCGCAACATTGCCGCAGGTTCGCTCGTGCGCCGTCTTGGTGTAGCAGAAGGGTTGGAGCTTAATCCTCCTACGTTTGAATTGTTTTTGAAAAACGATGCGCTGCACGATCCTATGGTGAATGAGTCTCATGCGATCGCTTTTGGCTGGGCGAGCCAAGCCCAGTTAACCGAAATGAAACGCTTAACCTTCGCTGTGAATGATGTGTTGAAACCATTGTTTGAGAATGCAGGCATGCTGCTCGTTGATTATAAGCTTGAGTTTGGTGTATTTGATGGCGGCATTGTGCTTGGCGACGAGTTTAGCCCTGATGGTTGCCGCCTATGGGATAAAGACACACGCACAAAACTTGATAAAGACCGTTTCCGTCAAGGTTTAGGCGGTGTGGTAGAAGCTTATGAAGAAGTGGCCAAGCGTTTAGGTGTTCCGTTAAGCTAAGCGATACCATTGTAAATTATGATTGAAACGAGGGCTTTGGCCCTCGTTTTTTTATGGCTCATCCTGATTGGATGAGCGGTTTTCACGCGCGCTCTTTTCTTTATCTTTCTCTTGCTGTTCAAGTAGCTTCTGCTGTTCTGCTTTTTTCAGCACACTCTCGGGCATCTTCATATTGGCGGTTTTCTTAACCAACATAATGTTGCTTAAAATAATGCCAATGGCCAGCACGATAATGATAATTCCCCATATCGACATGCTAGGTTCCTCTGCTCGCGGCGCCCAATGCAGCTTCAGGAATTGTTGCAACTGAGCCCATATAACGCTCAACTAAACTTTCTAACTGATGGTTGAGGTGCTCTCGGCCAGCCACATCGAAGTCACGATAATGCACCTCAAGCGCATCCAAAATTGCCTGAGGCTTATCGTAATGGTGTTGATACAACGAAGCCAGTGGCGCGAATGACCAATGCCAAGGCTCAGCAGCAACGCCAGGGCCATCGTCGCTCAGGTAAGGGCGATAGAACCCAAAACTATGAGCGTGGGTCGACAACCAGTTAAATAACTCGGCCATCGGCCCGGAAGAGGCGTATTCCCATGGTTCGAGCTGCAACGATTCTCCCCTAAGGGCAACCGGATCATAACAATCGAACTCGGTGCCCCAGTGATGTCTGGAAAGCCCAGGAAGGGCAGACCAGCGCAGCACTTTATGGAGTTCATCGGCGGTAATTGGTGGACGCAGTTGATCGAACTTGCTTGCCCAAATAGCCGCCTGTCGTTCAAAACTACGAAAGCCACTGGCAATGCGCAACGTAATGCCAGCGTCAGCTGCGGCCGCTTGCATGCGCTGATAGGCCTGCACGACCGCCGGTTGCAATCGAATTAGCGGTGATGCTTCGCCTGGCACCGACTGCACATGGCCACTATCGACACCACAAAGTTGCGCTGTCGTGAGATTGCTTTGGGCATCTGTCGGCATCGGAGAAGACATACTAGTTGTTCTCATTCCCGTTGGAGCGAACCAATATACGTTCCAAAATACGCTCATACATATCGGTAAGTGTAATCAAGTCGCGATGAGAAACGTGCTCGTTCACCTTATGAATACTGGCATTCACAGGACCAAGTTCAATTACCTGAGCACCCGTAGGCGCAATAAAGCGCCCGTCTGAGGTACCGCCGGCTGTTGATAATACCGGTGGTGAGCCAATCACATCGGCTACCGCGGCTTTTGTGGCATCCACCAAGGGACCTTGGTCAGTTAAGAAGGGTTCACCATTGAGAATCCAATCCATGGAATAGACGAGTTCATGTTTATCAAGAATGGCTAAAATCCGCTTTTGTAGTCCCTGAGCGGTGGATTCAGTGCTAAAACGTAAGTTAAAGGTTACTTTCATACGGCCCGGCACAACATTTGTGGCGCCGGTGCCAGCACGCATATCAACGATCTGAAAACTGGTTGGCGGAAACGCCGCATTGCCATCATCCCAATATTCGCTGGCCAGCTCGGCAATGGCCGGTGCCGCTAGGTGCACCGGATTGCGGGCTAGGTGAGGATAGGCTACATGGCCCTGCACACCCTCAATGGTCAAGTAGCCGGTCATGCTGCCACGGCGTCCATATTTAACCACGTCACCGGCATATTCTGTCGATGAGGGCTCGCCAACCACGCACCAGTTGATTTTCTCCGAGCGCGCTTCAAGGGTTTCGACCACACGGACGGTGCCGTTAATGAAAGGGCCTTCTTCGTCGCTGGTGATTAAAAAAGCAATACTGCCGTCATGATCAGGGTGTTTCTTCACAAATCGTTCGGTCGCAACAATCATCGCAGCGAGAGAACCTTTCATGTCGGCAGCGCCACGACCAAAAAGCACACCATCGATATCGGTCGGGGTGAAGGGGTCGGTATTCCAATCGGAGCGATCACCCGGGGGCACCACATCGGTGTGGCCAGCGAAACAGAATACCGGGCCAGATTGATTGCGTCGTGCCCACATATTGGTGGTGTCTTCAAACACCATAGACTCAATATCAAAGCCTAAGGCGGCTAAGCGCTCTGCCATAAGCGTCTGACAACCTGCATCTTCAGGTGTAATGGATGGTCGACTAATAAGTTCACGGGCTAGTTGCAGTGTAGGGTGGTTATCAGACACGAAAGAATCCCTGCCATGTAGCTTCATCAAAACCCACCAAAAGTTCACCTTCACGTACAACTAAGGGACGCTTCAGCAAGGTTGGGTGGCGCTGTATTAAATGGATAGTTCGGGGTAGGGTTAATTCCCCCTTATCGTCGTCAGGTAGATTACGCCATGTGGTTCCGCGTTTATTAATCAACTGCTCCGCACCTAAGGCATTGATCCAGTGTTCAATAGTAGCCGCAGGGAGAGGGGCGCTTTTTAAGTTGGAAAACTCGTAATCAATCTGGTGCTCTTTGAGCCATTTCCGTGCCTTGCGAACGGTGTCGCAGTTGGTGATGCCGAACACAACAGTACTCATGGATGCGTTCCTTTATTCAATCAATGGTAACGTGGGAAAACAGTGCCACAAATAGGCTAAAAACGAAAGAGTGGATAGTTATTCAAAGGTATCCACTTTTTCTGTGGATAACCTTGTTAATTAGCTGATTTCAACTCTCTATATTATTGTTTTTTATATAAAAGCATCGTTGTTCGAGAATTGCACACATGCTGTTTTTTTGATCTTTATGGGTGCATTGTGCGATCATAAAGGCATAAAGTGAGGTGATATTTTATGTGGAAGTCTGTTCGGCGTGGCATAAAGTACATGAAAGTTTGGCCAAATCATGCAGTTGTTGGCAATATGACGGAAGCTAAGGTCATCCCAGCAACTCGGTTAGGCGCGCGTGTTTTGCCGATAGCGGCGGTGGCAAACTTCTTTGTGCAGTTCCAATATTTAGGCATGGATTATTTGCCGCAAATTATTGGCGCAAGTCTAT
Organism: Aliidiomarina indica; assembly: GCF_015354615.1. Taxonomy (GTDB): domain Bacteria; phylum Pseudomonadota; class Gammaproteobacteria; order Enterobacterales; family Alteromonadaceae; genus Aliidiomarina; species Aliidiomarina indica. The sequence goes on from NZ_JACAVQ010000001.1 coordinate 270,423, forward strand.
TTATTCTGTTGTTACCCCTGCAAGGATATTACTGGCTAGGGCAACGCGCATATCGCGAGTTACCTCCGCCACTGAAACATTGGTACTTCGAGCTGAAACAAAAGCTCAATGACTCAGGTGAAGATATTCGTCTACCTAGTCACCGACCAGGCCCCTGTTACATTGATTTAGCGCGGGTATTAAGAACCGCACTTACCGTACTTCCACCGGAAGAACGATAAGTGCTGATTCGTTTTTATTATTTGCTCCGAAACACGCTCCATACAGGGGCGTGATCAGACGGCTTATCGATGCCACGTAGTTCATAGTCGATGCCGGATTCTTCGCAGCGTTCAGCTAACGTATCTGTGGCAAGGATCAGGTCGATACGCAGTCCGCGATTATCATCGAAGCCACGTGAACGGTAATCAAACCAGCTAAATTGGTCATTTGTTTCTGGGTTCAATTCGCGATAAGTGTCGGTAAATCCCCACGCCAACAGTCGTTGCAACCACTCTCGCTCTTCCGGAAGAAAACTACATTTCCCTGTGCGTAACCAGCGTTTGCGGTTTTCTTCGCCAATGCCAATATCCAGATCAGTGCTCGAAATGTTCATATCGCCCATCAAAATCACCGGTTGGTCAGGTGATAACTCATCGTTTAAGTACTGCATCAGATCTTGGTAGAATTTCTCCTTTGCAGGGAATTTGACCGGGTGATCACGGGATTCCCCTTGTGGGAAATAGCCATTCATTACACGAATTTTCTCACCTGAAGAGGCGGTCACAGTGGCCATAATCATCCGCCGCTGTGCTTCTGAATCGTCTCCCGGCCAGCCATAGGTTACATCTTCTACCGGAAGTTTTGAGAGCATGGCGACGCCATAGTGACCTTTCTGGCCAAAGTAGAGAACCTGATATCCCATTGCTTCTACATCCGCTAATGGAAAAACGTCATCATGAACTTTGGTCTCTTGCAGGCCAATCACATCGGGTTGATGCTTATCGATCAAGGCTTGCAACTGGTGTAAACGCGCGCGAATGCCATTGATATTAAAACTAATAAATTTCATGGTGTTAGTCTTTAGTTTGGTCGATAAAGTAAAAGCATACCATTGCCGCGCGAATGATGCAGTACGAATGCGTGGTTTGCTTCCTTCGATACTGTACTTCCACGCCTTAATTTGTATACTGCAGGCCACCTTTTGGGTTACGAAGAATGAGAATAAAAAACCATGCTTAACGACGTACTAATCACTTTGGGTAGCTGGATGCGTGGCCACTTACCTTATATTTCGATGATGATTTCGGCCACTGTGCTGGTGATTTGGGGTAGCGACATTAACCGTATTGTCCGTAATCAAGTGATCCAGTATCACTTTATTATTCGCACCACGGCATTTGTTCTGTTGTGTGCTTTCGGGTACGGTTTGTTATTGAATTGGATGGCACCGTTTATCCACCTGCAATTATCGCAAGTATCCACCCGCTATCTTGGCGTGTTGGTGATTGGCATTATGGTTGTCTTGGGCATGATTGCAGAACGAAAGCGCGGTTGTTAACGCATATAGGAAGTAAAGAATGACGCAATGGATCGATCTGCGCGCCGGTAAAAAAGCTCGCGAGCATATTCAAGAGCATGGATTACAGGCCGATGATATCAGCTTAATGCTGGGCGCTTCAGGTGGCCCCAAGTGGTTTATATTGCAAGGCTTGGATAACTATCTATTTGGAGATTTTTTTGCCAAACGTCAACAGCCCATGCAGTTGCTTGGTACCTCCGCCGGTGCTTGGCGTTTCGCCAGTTTAGGACGCGAAGATGCGGCAGAGGCAAGTGCGCTATTCTGCCGACTTTATCGTGCCACTGTGTATAGCGAAAAACCGGATGTGCGCGAAATCACCGATAAAGCGATTGAGTTGTTAAATGAGTACGTTACCGACGACGCCATCGCTGAGATCCTTGCGCAGGATCGCTTTTTACACCACATGATTGTGGTTCGCAGCCGCGGTATTGGTGCGTCTGATAATCGTGTACTGCAAGGGCTCTCGTTACTCGGCGCTGCTGCACTGAATGCGGTTTCCCGAAAAACCTTGCGTCATAGCTTTGAACGGGTCGTGTTTCATCATCCAAAAGCGAAACCACCCCTTGGTTCAGACTGGCTCGATTTACCAACGCGTCATATTGCGCTTACCCAAGAAAATTTTCGCCATGCGCTGTTAGCAACGGGCTCCATTCCCATGGTCCTTGCGGGTGTGCGTGATATTCCCGGTGCGCCGCCTGGGGTCTACCGTGATGGTGGGGTAACTGATTATCACTTTAACCTGCCATTTCATGATCAATCAGGTCTTGTGCTTTATCCTCATTTTCAGCGGGAAGTGATTCCAGGCTGGTTTGATAAAAACTTAAAACGCCGGGTATCGGGCGCAGACTGGCCTAATGCGTTAGCTCTGATGCCAACGCAGAAATTTATTGATGCCTTACCCTATCAGAAGATCCCTGATCGCCACGATTTTGCCAACATGGATGTGCCTACACGCCAGAAATTCTGGCAGCAAGCGGTAGATGCAGGATATCGCATGGCGGATGAGCTTGCAGAGCTGATCAGCACCGGAAAAATTCGGGATTCGGTATCGGATTGGGACAACTAGGTTGTTGTCATGTTTGAAAAAATCATGTGAAGCAGGGGCTGTTCATTGGACATTTACGCATCCTTGTCTAGTCTTAGTGGTGTCATTCTGACACTTACAAGGAGATAGCGATAATGAACAAGATTGTGTCATTGGCCATTTTGGTGGCGGGCCTTATCGTGTTGTATTTCGGTTGGCAAGAAAAGCAATCAGTTGCATCTGAAGTCACTGAGGCCTTTACGGGTCAACCTACTGATAACGCGATGTGGTTTCTCATTATTGGTGCCATTCTTGTTGTTGTAGGCATTGGTGGTGTGTTTTTAGGGAAGAAATAGCGCGCTTCGCCCATTCATTTCAGGGTTAACCTTACGGCAAAGGCCATGATTTTGTTATCATGGCCTTTGTTTTTTATTGCTTGCCTTAAGGAGTGGTCATGACCCGTTTTACCAGCACCGAGCGCTATATTGTTTCATCAGAATTAGCGCTTGCGGTGAATGCTGCGGTAACGCTAGAAAAGCCATTGTTAATTAAAGGGGAGCCGGGTACCGGTAAAACCCGATTAGCAGAAGAGTTGGCAGCAAGCTTAGGCACTAATCTATTGCGCTGGCACATTAAGTCCACCACCAAGGCGCAGCAAGGTCTGTATGAGTATGATGCGGTATCCCGATTGCGCGATAGCCAGTTGGGTAGTGACAAAGTTCACGATATTGGCAATTACATAAAGCCAGGGAAGTTGTGGGACGCGTTTTCTGCGGTAAAGCGCCCTGTATTGTTAATCGACGAAATCGATAAAGCCGATATTGAGTTCCCCAATGATCTTCTGCATGAACTCGACCAAATGGAGTTTCATGTTTATGAAACAGGGGAACAAGTGGTGGCCCAGCAGCGACCCATTGTGATTATCACCTCAAACAATGAAAAAGAACTGCCGGATGCGTTTTTGCGCCGCTGTTTCTTTCATTATATTCGGTTTCCCGATGAATCCACTTTGGCTGATATTGTTCGGGTTCACTTTCCAACGATTCGCAAAGATCTATTAAGCCAGGCCTTAGAGGTTTTCTTTGAATTGCGCGACGTGCCGAACTTGAAAAAGAAGCCATCCACCTCAGAGTTGCTGGACTGGTTAAAGCTATTGCTCGCGGAATCTATTTCTCCGGCGGATTTAAAAGAAAAGCAAAGCAATGGTGGCTTGATGCCCATGTTTGGTGCACTACTGAAGAACGAGCAAGATGTTGAGCTGGTGGAAAAGCTGGCCTTTATGACCCGTCGCCAGGGGCGCTAAATGCTCATTCAGTTTTTTCTCAAAGTACGTGATTACGGTGTGCCTGCTAGCATTACCGAATTGCTTGATCTATTAGGCGCACTGGAATCGCAGATTGTATTTGCCGATATCGAAGCCTTTTATAGTTTGGCGCGTCTTACTCTGGTGAAGGATGAAACTTACTACGATCGTTTTGATCGGGCCTTTGCTGACTATTTTGAAGGCGTCAATGAAGTTGATATCGCACAGAGTATTCCAGCGGAATGGCTTGAGCGAAGTTTACAGCGCCAACTGAGCGAAGAAGAAAAGGCGAAACTGCAGAGTTTAGGGGGCTTAGAAGCCTTACTCGACCAGTTTCGCGAGCGTCTCGCTGAACAACAAAAGCGTCATGCCGGTGGCAACAAGTGGATTGGTACTGGAGGCACATCGCCGTTTGGCGCTTATGGTTTCCATCCCGAGGGTATTCGTATTGGGCAAGAGGGAAGTAATGCGCGACGCGCGGTAAAAGTATGGGATAAGCGCGAATTTAAAGATTTGGATAGTGATGAAGAGCTGAATAATCGGACCATCAAGCTCGCACTCCGCAAGTTACGTCGATTTGCCCGCACAGGGGCTGCAACTGAGTTAGATTTATCAGAAACGATTCGCGCCACGAGCCGTCAGGGTGGCTTGCTTGATTTACGTTATCAGCCAGAACGACATAACGCAGTGAAAGTGTTAATTCTGTTCGATGTGGGCGGTTCGATGGATGATTACATTTATGAGTGTCAGCAGCTCTTTGCCGCGGTCCGCTCAGAATTTAAGCATTTAGAGTTTTTCTACTTTCACAACTGCATCTATGAAGGTGTGTGGAAAACCAATCAACGGCGCCAGCAAGAGCAATTTTCTGTGTTCGATTTACTGCATACCTACGGCTCAGACTATAAATTAATTTTGGTGGGTGATGCCACCATGGGGCCCTACGAAATTGCCTATCCGGGCGGCAGTGTAGAACATTGGAACGAAGAACCGGGGCAGGTGTGGCTCGAACGGTTGTTAGACCAATATCCAAAGGCCATCTGGCTCAATCCACAACCGCAGGCGCACTGGCGGTACTATCACTCCATTGATATGATTCGCCAAATTATGCACGGCCGTATGTTTCCGTTAACCGTGCATGGAATTACCGATGCGATTGAGCAGCTCTAAGTCAGCCTTGCTCATTGCGTCTGTTAGTCATCGTCAGAGTGTGCCGTGCTGGCACGAATACTGCGAATAGCTTGGCTTAAACGTGCGGCAGAAAACTCACCCACATGGGTGTCAATTAACATGCCGTTGGCATCAAAAAACAATGTGGTTGGCAGGGCAAAGGATTGGATGCGAACCCCAAGTTCGCTATTTGGATCGAGCAAGGTATGTTCGATAAAAAGGCCTTGCTGAACCATAAACTCTCGCACTAGCTGGGCATCTTCTCCCTGATTCACAGTTACAATAGCAACGTCCGGATAACGTGACTGAGCTTCTTCTAAGAGTGGCATTTCACGAACACATGGAGGACACCAAGTCGCCCATAAATTCATCACTACAGGCTGACCACGAAATGCACGATGGAGAAATACAGGGCGATCGTCGAGAGTGCTCACACGAACATCAGGAATAAATAGCTCATGGCCATACTTGTGATTATAGATGCCGTGCATGCTGGTCCAAGCGATAGCCCCAACAAGACATGAAATAGCAACTGGCTTGAGCAAATCACGCCGTTTGAAAATCTCAAACACCGCCAAAGCTACCCCGGCGATCACACCGGCCCAGAGGTCAAAACCACCATCACGCACATTCAAAATTTGCCATGGACTACTGGCGTAATCACTGAAGTAACGAATGACAAAGCTCATTCGTGCCACTAAAAGACCCACCGCAAGAATTCGAAATACACTGTCAGTCGCGTTTACGTGATACTTGCGACCAAGCAACCAGGCAAGGCCGAAGGCCAACATGAGTGCAAGAAAAAAGATAAGGTGGACGGTCGCAAAGGCAAAGGGCCCCAGAGTGACGGACATCATATGAAGGTTAAACTCCCAGACGAATAGCAATAAATAAAGATGACAAACGTGGTCAACGGCGTTGTTAGTATGCCGAATCTATACGTAAAGGTCATGGTTTTAGCGCAAATGGTTGATAGGTATTTTTAAATAGGTGACACCATTATCGGCGGCAGGCGGGAAGTGACCAGCGCGAATATTGACCTGAACCGACGGAATGATTAAACGGGGCATCGCCAAGGTGGCATCTCGTTTATCACGCATGGCAACAAACTCAGTTTCAGTCGCGCCATCGGCCATGTGAATATTCTCCGCGCGCTGCGCCGCTACAGAAGTTCGGCAGGCATGAGAGCGGTTTTCTGGGGGATAATCATGGCACACAAATATAGCGGTTTCATCGGGGTAGGCAAGGAGCTTACGGATGGAATGATAGAGTGTTTTACTCGAACCTCCGGGGAAGTCGCAACGAGCCGTGCCAACGTCCGGCATAAATAAGGTATCACCGACAAATAAAGCCATGCCATTTACTAAGTAAGCACAGTCGGCCGGGGTATGGCCTGGGCAATGAACGACGTCAAATTGGAGCGATCCAAAGGTGATAGAATCGCCGTCATTAAACAGTGCGTCGAATTGCACGCCGTTGGCAAGAAACTCTTTTTCAAAATCAAAAACGTCCTTAAATATACGTTGCACGTCTTGAATATGACGTCCAATACCAATAGGGGCTCCGGTGTGTTGCTGCAGATAGGGCGCTGCAGAAAGATGATCCGCATGGGCATGGGTTTCTAAGATGTGGGCAACCTTGAGGTTTCGTCCAGCGATAAACGCTAAAATACGATCGGCACCCTGTGTATTGGTGTGCCCGGAAGCGGCATCAAACTCGAGTACAGAGTCGATCACGACAGCAGTCTTGCCTTGGCGCTCAAACACCACATAGGAAAAGGTTTCGCTGTCTTTATCTAAGAATGGCTGCACGATAAAAGTATCGAACTCGATGGGTGCCATATACTGCTCCTCGCGTTTTCGGATGACTCGGCTGCACTTTGCATTATGAAATGCTAATATAACAAAGCTAGCGCTCAAGGTTAATGATTTATCTTCTGTTTTTTCTGTCCGCGGGTCTAGCCTTAATTGATCTATCGCAAGATTAAGTACCACAAAAGGGGTATGCTAAAAGCAGACGACAATCACTGACTATAATGCATGGTTTACCTATTCATTTCCGCAGAGGAGCGTTGTAAATGGAACTCGATCCAATCTTGCTATCACGAATTCAGTTTGCGTTCGTGGTCTCGTTTCACGCCATCTTCCCTGTTTTCACTATCGGTCTAGCATCTTACATCGCACTCTTAGAAGGGCTCTCATTTAAAACACAAAATCCCGTGTGGGAACGCTTGTCGCGGTTCTGGGTGCAAGTGTTTGCGGTAGTGTTTGGTATGGGGGTGGTGTCAGGCATCGTCATGGCCTTCCAGTTTGGAACGAATTGGAGCGTGTTTTCCTACACCTCAGCGAACTTCCTCGGGCCGGTTTTGAGTTATGAGGTGATTACAGCCTTTTTCTTGGAAGCGGCATTTTTAGGGGTGTTACTCTTTGGTAGAGATAAAGTCCCGCAAGGAATTCACTTTCTTTCCGCAATCATGGTGGCGTTAGGCACCTTTATTTCATCGTTCTGGATTCTCTCGGCGAATAGTTGGATGCACACGCCCGCTGGCGTAGAGATGGTGAATGGCCTGATCTATGTGACCAGCTGGTCGGAAGCCATTTTTAATCCGAGTTTGTGGCCGCGCTTCTTCCATATGGGAATCGCTTCATTTCTTACCGGTGCCTTCGTGGTATGTGGTGTGAGCGCTTGGTATATCCTGCGTCAGAAAGACACTGATGTGCACAAAAAAGCGTTATCGATGTCGTTGTGGCTCATTTTAATAGCGGTGCCGGCGCAAATTTACGTGGGTCACGCACACGGTATTAATTCCTTTGAGCACCAACCTATGAAAGTGGCGGCTATGGAAGGCGCGTGGGAAACAAAAACGAATGCACCATTAGTTCTGTTTGCCATTCCAGACCAAGAAAATCAGCGCAATCGCTGGGAAGTATCGGTACCCGGTTTAGCGAGTTTGGTATTAACTCATGACATTGATGGTGAGGTGCCGGGACTCAAGGAAATTCCACGGGAGATGCAGCCACCGGTGGCTATTGTATTCTTCGCGTTCCGCATTATGGTAGGCATTGGTCTGATAATGCTGTTCTTTGCTATTGCCGGGTTAGTGTTACGCAGAAAGGACGCATACCTGCGAACCCCTTGGTTTCTCAATGGACTCAAATGGATGTCACTTTCGCCATTTATAGCCGTGCTTGCCGGTTGGTTTGTTACCGAAGTAGGGCGCGCCCCTTGGCTTATTTATGAAGTGATGACCCATAGTGAGGGGATAACGCCTTCGCTCACAGGCGGTATGGCGTTATTTACACTCATCGGCTACATCATGGTGTACGCCATGGTGTTTGCTGCTGGGGTTTATTATCTATTGCGCGTGATAGCCAGTGGCGTTCTGTCGGAAAACGAAATTCGTAAAAGTCAGTCGCATCAACGGCCAAAGCGTCCGCTATCTGCAGCGGATGCTGATTGGGAAGAGGAGCATACATCATGAGCGATCCGGTGTTTGATTTAACCATTATTTGGGCGGTGATTATCGCCTTTGGCATTATCATGTATGTGCTGATGGACGGCTTCGACTTGGGCCAGGGGATCTTGTTTCCTTTTGCGCCGTCTGAGGATGCCCGTGATGTGATGATGAATTCGGTAGCGCCGGTATGGGATGGCAACGAAACGTGGCTCATTTTAGGTGGCGCTGGTTTACTCGCTGCATTTCCGTTGGTGTATGCGGTGTTTTTACCGGCATTGTATATCGGAGTGTTCTTGCTCCTTGCCGGCTTGATTTTCCGCGGTGTCGCTTTTGAGTTTCGATTCAAAGCAAGAAGTTCTCGCTACGTATGGAACTGGTCGTTTGCGATTGGCTCAACGGTCGCCGCTTTTGCCCAAGGTGCCGTGGTGGGTGCCTATATTCAAGGGTTTGCAGTAGCTGACTTTGTCTATATCGGAGGCGCGTTCGATTGGCTAACGCCCTTTACCGTGCTTACCGGACTAGGTTTAGTTGCAGGGTACGCATTGCTGGGCTCAACCTGGCTGATTATGAAATCGGAAGGCGACATTCAAGACTGGGCCTATCGCATTACCCCTTGGTTATTAATTGCAGTCTTGGTGGTTTTCGCGATAGTGAGCGTGTGGACCCCTTTTATAGACCCCTTTGTCGCTGATCGTTGGTTCTCCGGCATTAGCTATATTTGGCTCCTCCCGCTACTTGCCTTGTTGTGTGCCTTTTGGCTCATGCGCTCTGTGCATCAACGCCGCGATGGTTCCCCGTTTGTGGCTACTATGGGCATGTTTATTTTTACCTATTTAGGGCTTATTGCGAGTAAGTTCCCTTATGTGGTGCCACCTGATTACACCTTGTGGGATGCCTCTTCAGCCCATGAATCTCAGCTGTTTTTACTATTAGGCTTGCTCTTCGTGATCCCGATTGTCTTGGTGTATACCGCATGGACCTATTGGGTGTTCCGAGGCAAAGTGAAAGCGGGCGTGGGGTATCATTGATAGGTGTTTAAGTGAGTGAATTTAGGCGTGAATACACCTACCTGACACAGATACGAGCGGCGACCGGCCGCTCGTTATATGCTGTGCAATTCTTTGCCTTGATGGCGAGTCTGAGCCTTATAGCGCAGTTGCTGGCGTTGGCTTTCGCGCTCAGTGCAATATTCGATCATGCCCCTACCTTTGAGTATGTGCAGGCACTGTCGCTAACGAAAGCCTTAGCTACCGCCGCGGCAGCGTTATTGTGTCGTGTGTTATTTCAGAACCTAGCAGACCACTATGCGGCTATAGCAGGCCAACGCGCCTGCCAACAGGCGCGCCTGCAACTCACCGAACATTGGCGCACGCAACTCGTGCAACGGGCGGGAAAGCAATCACCGGAGCAGGCAGGCTTGCTGCTAGAACCCGTAGAGTCATTATTTGGCTATATTGCCCGTTACCTACCACAACGGACGCAAGCGGTACTGGTTCCGGCGGTAATTCTTGTGATTGTATTTAGCCTAAATTGGGTGGCCGGCGTATTTTTACTGATCTCGGCTCCCTTAATCCCACTCTTTATGACGTTGGTGGGCATGGGCGCGGCGCGCCTCAATCAACAGCACATGGATACGCTGCAACGGCTGTCAGCGTTATTTATTGACCGCTTACGTAATCTTAGTTTGCTTTACATCAGTGGCCGCGAGGCGGCTGCGACCGCCCATGTGTCTCGCGCTGCGGATCACTATCGGCGGATAAACATGAAGACGCTGCGCGTTGCGTTTCTTTCCTCGGCAGTGCTTGAATTTTTTGCTGCAGTGGCCATTGCTGCGCTAGCCATTTATATCGGTTTTTCGCTGTTAGGATATATTGATTGGGGGCCGTCCCAAAATCTAAGCCTCTTCTCTGGGTTGCTTATTCTGATGCTTGCGCCTGAATTTTTCCAACCCCTGCGAAACTTTGCTCAGTATTACCACGATCGCGCGGCGGCACTAGGAGCGGCGACTCAGCTAATGGTGGAGGGTACTGTGGAGCCTTCGACGTCTAAAAGCCCAGGTTCCTTGCCGAAACTATTTCTGCGTCGGAAAAAGCCAGCGTCAGAGCAAGTAACATTGCTGCACTGGCAGGGGGGCCTATACCGCTATCAACCCCAGGAAGCCGCTATTTTTATACCAGCGTTCACCTTAAAGAAAGGCGCATGCATGGTGATTTTCGGACCTTCCGGGGGAGGGAAATCGACCTTATTACGGCTACTTAGCCATGGCAGTGATGCTGCCAGCTTCGATGAAAATCAGCCTTTTTTGAAAATCCCCAATAAAATAGCGTTGCAGCGGCAGAATCCTTGGCTATTTGCCGGCTCGGTGATGGATAACCTGAAACTGTACAATGCCACAGTGAGTCGCGCTGAGGTTGAACAGGTGCTTTCTGATGTCGGTTTAACAGGCTTTGCCGATGTTAGCATCGTCGAGCAAGGACGAAATATATCTGGAGGCGAAGCAAAGCGTATTGCCTTAGCGCGTTGTTTGCTGGCACCCATCACCGAATTTGTGCTCGTACTTGATGAGCCATTCGCCGGACTTGATGACACCACAACGGCTCGTGTGATTGAACGGCTGCGCTGGCAGCATGAGCAAGGCCAAACCATAGTGATTGCAGCGCACGAGCACTCTCATGCACGCTTGCGGGCACTGGCCACCACATACTTAGAGGTAGGGGAGGCTAGCGCTGCACGATGAATCTGCATTCCTTTACCAAGCGCTCTGAGCGCGACATTATGGCCCCATGGCTTGCTGAGCTTCAAAAGCATCGCCGCTTTACGCTGCCGGGAATGTTGCTCATGCTACTTACCGCCATTGCTGGCATTGCACTGCTTGCCATCTCCGGCTGGTTTATAGTCGGGGCGGGTATTACCGGGGCTTTGTTAGCGGCTGGCGCATGGGTGTACTTTGATATCTATATCGCCGGAGCGGCGATTCGTGTGCTCGCATTGTTGCGTACTGTGGGCCGTTATGGCGAACGAGTGATAAACCACGATGCGGTGTTGCGATTGCAACAGCAGTGGCGGGTTCAGGTTTTTACGCAAATAGTAAGGCAGCCATCACGATTTGTGAGCCAGTTAAGAAGTGCGGATTTGAGCCAACGTTTAACCCACGATTTATCTACCCTGGACGCACTCTATCTGCGCATTAAAGCCCCTAGTGTGGTCGCTATCATCATGCTTATTGCTGTGTTGGTTGCCGTCTATTGGGTTTATCAAAGCACTTACATTTTGATCCTATCCTTGGTTTGTTATGGCGCCGCCCTGTTGGGAGGAATTTGGGGCGCCCGTTACCTCTCTAAAAAGCCCGGGCGCAGAGAGCAGTATTATTACCAACGGGTACGCGAGCACGGTCAGAACTATGTGGAAGGACTTGCTGAACTGGATGCAGCGCAAGCGGCAGCAGCAACGCAACAAGACGTGATACAGGTGGGTGACGCGCTCACTCAGGCCCAGGCAAATCGTTTAAAGCAACAGCGCATGCTGAGTTCCTGGGTGTCTCTCTGGTCCGGCGTGGTGGTAATTTTATTGCTTGGGGTAGGCGCAAGTTTGGTTGAGCAAGGGCAAGTCAGTGGTCCGCAAGTGGCGTTGTTGGTCTTCGCGGCGCTCGCATACGGGGAACTCATTCAGTCCTTACCTGAACAAAATGGCCATTGGGGAGCAGTGCTGCAAGCAAGCGAACAACTCAATACTGTGACTACCCGCGAGCGCGATGAACCTGAGGTTGTTCACAATGCAGAGCTGGTTTCCGCGATGGCGTGGGAGCATATTGATGTGCAGCTTCGTGGCAAGGTTATTTTTTCCAATTTAAGCATGCAGGTGCAACGGGGTGAACACCTCGCCCTTTTGGCACCCTCCGGTGTCGGGAAAAGTCTATTAATAAGTTTGCTGCTCGGCTTACATTATCCCGATCGAGGGCTGGTGTGCTTAGGCTATGAGTCCGCTCACTGGAAAACCAAGCTCGGGGTGATTGAACAAGACTCTCGTGTACTGGCCGGCAGCCTGGCTGAAAACTTGCGCATCGTGAAGCCACACGCAACGGATTCACAATTATGGGACGCGCTTGAATTTGCCGAGCTAGCAGAAACCGTAAAAAACATGCCAGATCAACTGCAAACCTTGGCAGGCGCTGGTGGATTTCGCCTGTCGGGAGGACAAGCCCGTCGATTGCAGCTGGCCCGTTTGTACTTGCAGGATCCAGAGTGTGTCATATTAGACGAACCCTTTACCGGCCTTGATCGCGCTACCCAAAACACGCTTAAGCAGCGCCTGGAAACTTGGTTGGCAAGTAAAACATGCTTTATGGTGGCACATAGCGCCGATGCTTTACCTCCGGCGGAAGCTTACTACACTTTGATCAAGGGCAAAGCAGAACGATTAAAAACCTGATGTGATACATCACTGAAGCCAATATTCGATGTCATAGGAGTGAAGCGAATGCGAGTGGTTTTTTTAGGTGGAACGGAAACAGTCACGGGTTCGAAATATTTGGTTGAAACGGAAACCACCCGTATTTTGGTAGATTGTGGCTTATTTCAGGGCTACAAGTGGCTCCGCAAGCGCAACTGGCAACCGCTCCCTCTGGCAATCGATGAGGTAGATGGCATTGTTTTAACCCACGCTCATCTCGATCATTCAGGCTATGTTCCAGTGTTGTATAAACATGGCTATCGCAAGCCTGTTTATACCCACAGTGCCACAGCTGAACTCTGTCGTATTCTTTGGCCCGATAGCGGCAAAATCCAAGAAGAAGACGCCAAGTACCTCGAGCGCCATAATCTCAGTAAACATGAAAAGCCAGAACCCCTGTATACCGCTAATATGGCGGTTAATGCCTGCAAGCTGCTGCATCCGGTTGAGTTTCAGCAGCGTTTTTCCATTGGCGATATAACCGTGACCTTATCTCCGGTTGGACATATTCTCGGTGCCGCGAGTGTGGTAGTTGAAGCCGACGGCAAACGTGTGGGTTTTTCGGGCGATGTCGGGCGCACCAACGATTTGCTGATGAAACCACCGAAACCCATGCCTCATGTCGACGTGCTCATGCTCGAATCTACCTACGGTGATCGTCGTCATGAAGAAACGGACCTTGAAGCAGAATTAGCAAAAGTAATTAATGACACCGCCAAGGCGGGAGGGGTGTTACTCATTCCAAGCTTTGCTGTCGGCCGTGCACAATTACTACAACACATGATCGTGGCATTAATGGATGAACAGCGCGTTCCACGCATGCCGGTTTATTTAGATAGCCCTATGGCGATTTCGGTATCGGGAATTTATCGAACTCATCATGAACATCACCGTTTAAATGAGACACAGTGTCAACGGATTGAGCAGGCGGTGAAGTACACTCATTCGGTGGATGAATCGAAAGCCATAGCAAATCAGCAGGGGCCGCACATTATTATCGCTGGTAGCGGCATGGCAACCGGTGGCCGAATTCTGCACCACTTCAAAAACTGGCTCGGGGATCATCGCTGTACGGTTTTATTTGCAGGCTATCAAGCCGGGGGTACGCGCGGTGCCAAAATGCTACAGGGCGTCGAGCATATTAAGTTGCATGGGGAATGGGTGCCTATTCGCGCACAGATTCGCAATCTCGAAGGTATGTCTGGGCACGCAGACTATGTGGAATTAAAAGAGTGGTTGGAGGCATCGAAAATGCCTGCGAGTACTAAAATTCAGCTTGTGCATGGTGAGCCTGAGGCCTTAGAGAAATTTCGCGATTATTTATCGGAGTTCTCTCCTTATGAAGTGGATATTCCGGACTATATGAGTATCTTGCGTTTGTAGAGGTGAGTATGGATACGCCCACGCCAAAACAGGTATCACCGCGTCATGCAGAGGATGCATCGACAGTACTCGCTGCTTTTTCCGTGGATATGCAGCAAGGGCTGAGTGACGCTGAAGTGGAGAAAAGACGCACACAATTCGGTCCGAACAGTCTACCTGAAAAGCACATTTCACCCTGGTGGCAACGACTACTGCGTCAATTTCACAATGTTTTGATTTATGTATTGCTGGTTGCTGCAGCCCTTGCGGCAATGCTCGCTGAGTGGCTAGATATGGCGGTCATTCTTGCCGTGGTCATTGTGAATGCGGTGATCGGCTTTGTCCAAGAAGGGAAAGCGGAGCGAGCGCTGCAAGCCATTCAAGGCATGCTGAGTCCGGAAGCAAGGGTCATTCGTCACGGTAAACGCCAGACGATTATGGCAGTGGACCTTGTTCCCGGTGACATCGTTTTACTGGAAGCTGGGCAAAAAGTTCCGGCGGACATTCGATTGTTCGAGAATGCATCGTTGCAAACGCAAGAAGCAGCGCTGACGGGCGAATCGGTGCCAGTGTCGAAAGGGACGAAGACAGTACCTGCCGACACGCCACTTGCGGAGCGTACCGGCATGCTTTATGCCGGCACGCTCGTCACTCTCGGACAGGGGCGTGGCGTGGTAACGGCAACGGGGGCAGAGACCGAACTCGGTCGCATTAATCAGATGCTCAAACAGGTGGTGACCATTGAGACGCCACTCCTGCGACAAATGGCGATATTTGCTCGCTACCTCACCTACGTCATATTAACCCTTGGCGCCATACTGTTTGTATTGGGGTGGTGGCGAGGCTATGAACTGACGTATTTGTTTATGGCGGTTGTGAGTTTGGTGGTCGCCGCGATTCCAGAGGGACTTCCTACCATTCTCACGGTTGCGCTTGCGATGGGTGTGATGCGCATGGCATCACGCCACGCCATCATTCGGCGACTTCCAGCAGTGGAAACCTTAGGGGCGGTATCGGTGATATGTTCCGACAAAACCGGTACCTTAACGCGTAACGAAATGATGGTGGCGCAGGTACGCACGGCGATCCAAACCTATCAAGTAAGCGGCGTGGGTTACGCCAGCGGTGGAGAGATAGCGCCTTCGAGCGGCCATGATGAGGCGTTTTCCTGGTTAGTAAAAGTGGCTGCTTTGTGTAACGACTCGGAAATAAAGACGACGCAAACCGAGCGCATGGTTGTCGGCGATCCTATGGAAGGGGCGCTGCTTGTGTTAGTTGATAAAGCTGATTTTGCTTTGTCGCAGGAAGCCAAGCAATTTGTCCGTACAGAAGCCTTGCCTTTTGACTCCCGTCACAAATACATGGCGACCACCCATCGTGGACCCGATGGCACCAGCTATGTTCTCGTTAAGGGGGCACCTGAGCGCCTGCTAACTCTCTGCGACGAGGATGAATTCGCATGGACAGCTCGAATCGATGATATTGCGGCCGGAGGGCAGCGGGTTCTGGGATTCGCTTATAAGCGTGTAGATACTGACCAACCACTAGGTCACGACAACATCGGCACCGGGCTTAAATTCTTAGGGATTACGGGGTTAATCGACCCACCCCGGGAAGAAGCAATTCGAGCAGTTGCGGATTGTCAACGCGCGGGCATTCAAGTGCAAATGATTACCGGCGATCACGCAGCAACGGCTTCGGCTATTGGCAAAGCCCTTGGAATTATCGGCTCAGAGAAGGTACTTACCGGTACAGAACTTGAGCAACTTAGTGATGAGGAGCTAGCAGCCTGTGTGCAGGATGTGTCGATTTACGCTCGCACTACCCCTGAACATAAACTACGTTTAGTGACAGCGCTACAGAGCCACCATAAAGTTGTTGCGATGACAGGGGACGGGGTGAATGATGCCCCCGCATTAAAACGGGCAGATATTGGTATCGCAATGGGTAAGGGCGGAACCGATGCGGCGCGCGAAGCCAGTGAAATGGTGCTAACCGATGATAATTTTGCCTCCATTGTCGCGGCGGTGAAAGAAGGGCGCACTGTTTACGACAATTTGAAAAAGGCGATCAGCTTCTTATTGCCCGTGAATGGCGGTGAGTCGCTGGCCATTATGCTCGCACTCATCTTCGCGCTCACGTTACCGATTCTGCCGTTGCAAATACTTTGGGTAAATATGGTCAGTTCCATTGTATTGGCTTTAGCCTTGGCCTTTGAGGCCAGTGAAAGTGACATTATGCAGCGGCCGCCGCGCTCGTCTTCCGAACCGTTGCTGTCGCGTTTCTTGCTCTGGCGTATCTTGTTTGTATCGTTGCTATTTACCACGGGTATTTTTGCGGTGTTCCAATGGGCGTTGGCGCAAGGTTTAGGGGAAGCGTATGCTCGTACTATGGCTGTAAACACCTTAGTTGCCATGGAAGTTTGGTATCTATTTAGTGTTCGCTACTTACGAAGAGGCTCATTGTTTAAAGAGGGGGTTAAGGGCACACGACCGGTACTCATTGCCGTAGCCATCGTGTTTGTGCTGCAGCTGGTTTTCACCTACAGCAAGCCCATGCAAACGTGGTTTAACACGGAGAGTTTAAGTATTTACCACGGATTTGCCTGTGTGTTTGTCGGGGTGCTATTGTTTGCAGTTCTAGAAGTAGAAAAGTGGGGCCGTCGTCAGTTAAAGAAAGGAAGAGGCCTATCATCATATTGAGTTCATTGTGGCTTGAGCTATAAGGATGTTTTTCGTACTTATCCATGGAATCCCTATATACTCGAGTTCGCAGATCTCGAACTATGGAGGGAGTCAGCGTGTATCTTGCATTTGCCATCGTATTTGCTGCGGCAATCGCAATTACTGTTTTCGTCGGATCTAGACGCCTACTGCAATACAAGCGCTTGCTGTTAGCTGAGCATGAAGCGCTCACGCTCATGTTAAAAGATGCTCCTCTCAAAGAGAAGTTGCGGGAGATTTGTCGCATTCTCGAAGCCCAGATAAGCGGGGCTCATTGTTCAGTCATGCTCGTTAATGACGCAAAGACGCACTTGAAACTTGCCGTCGCAGGTTCCCTTCCTAATGAATTTATCACCGAGTTAAAAAACTTCCCCATCACAGAGGGAAATGGTGCTTGCGGTGACGCAGTGGTGAAAGGTCGCGACGTTATCGTGCCGGATATGCGCAAAGATGCGCGCTTTGCTGCTTATTTAGACTTAATCGAGCGATTTAAATTACGCGCCTGCTGGTCGTCCCCCTGTTTTTCACCGAGTAACGAGGTGCTAGGCACATTTGCCCTTTACTTTAAGCGATGCCGGAAACCAACTAAGCCTGAATTATACCTACTCGAGCAGGCACGCGACCTCGTAACCTTAATGCTTGCCCGAGAGCAAGAGCAATCAGATCTTAAACTGCTCAAGCGTAGTGTGGAAGCGAGCTCAAACGGCATTGTTGTGGCCGACGCGAGCCAGCCGTGGCGCCCATTAATCTACGTGAATCCTGCATTTGAGAAGATGACGGGATACCAAAGCAGCGAACTGCTTGGCAAGAGCTGCGCTATTCTTCAAGGGAAGGACTCCAGCATGCAAAGCGTTCGCTATATTCGCGAACGGCTCTCGTTACAGCAAGAAGCGCAAACCGAAATTCGTAACTACCGCAAAGATGGCACGCCTTTTTGGAACGATTTATACATTGCTCCTGTGCGTGATCATGAAGGTAAAGTAACGCACTTTATAGGCATTCAAAATGATATTACTGCACGCAAAGAGCAGGAAGCTAAAATATCTTGGCATGCCACCCACGATACCTTAACCGGATTGCCCAATCGGGTGCTGTTGGAAGACCGACTGCAACAGGCATTTCGTCAATGCAAGCGTTTAAAGCACCCCCTCGCAGTGATGTTTATTGATTTGGATGGCTTTAAGCCGATTAACGATACCTTGGGTCATAATGTTGGCGATGAATTGCTAAAAGCAGTGGCGCTGCGGATCCAAACGGCTATTCGGGCGGGTGATACCTTGGCACGTTTTGGCGGGGATGAGTTCGCATTGATTTTACCGAATGCAGGTATTCCAGCAGACATCAACGAGATTGCAAAACGGTTACTGGTGGCTATCAGCGAACCCTACCTATTAAATCAGAATGAAATATCGGTCACTGCGAGCATTGGAATTGCCATTACTGACTCGAAAGCCTCAGACCCGAATAAACTTATCCAGCAAGCCGATATAGCGATGTATAAGGCGAAGCGTCAGGGTAGCAATAATTATGAATGGTTTGGCCACGACATGGGTGAGAAGTTAGAACGCAGGGTGCGGTTGCGCCATGATATGCAAAACGCGCTAATGAACAGTGAGTTCTTTCTCGAATACCAACCTATTTTTAATCATGATCGCAACGTTATTGGTGCTGAAGCACTGGTGCGCTGGGAGCATCCCAAGCTAGGGCGTATGTCGCCCGCGGAGTTTATTGCTTTGGCGGAACAAACAGGGCAGATCATTCCTCTGGGTAAATGGGTTTTTGAGCAAGTTTGTCGTGATTATCCGCGCTTGGCGACATTAGGTATGACAAGCGTGAGCGTCAATGTCTCGCCCGTTCAGCTTAGCCGCGCAAATTTTTTCGAGGATTTTCGCGCTGCCCTCGCTCGTTACGACGTCAAGGCAAGCAATTTGATTCTGGAAATTACTGAAAATGTGTTTATTGATGATTTTACCAATGCCATTCCGGTGTTGTACCAATTTCACCAAGCGGGCTTTAAGATTGCCTTAGACGATTTCGGAACCGGCTATTCCAGTTTACGTTTTGTCCACGAGCTACCGTTAGATATTATTAAAATCGACCGCTCATTTATTCAAGACGCAGGCACAGGAAGCCGTCAGGAAAGTATTATTCGGGCAATCTGTGCAATTGCCGAGGAGATGTCACTGAAGACAGTGGCAGAGGGGGTCGAAGAAGAGGTGCAGGTTCAGTTTTTAGAAACGGTGGGCTGTACTTATTATCAAGGCTATTTGCTGGCTCGCCCTCAAACGCTAAATATTCTAGAAGAAACCTATTTGCCGAGCACAGCAAAATAGCACAAAGTCTGCTAGAATCCGCATCCCATCAGTTGGATTGATGAAAGGAACTCTCAGTGCGCGTGATCAAAGTAAGTGTTCTGTTGTGGATCGTCATAACATTATTCTGGGTATCTGGCTGCAGCTCATTACCTGCGCTTGATGATCGTATTGAGACATCAGCACTAAATCTGCAAGACGCACGCGACACGACCCTCGGACGAACCTTTCAAGAGCAAGGCGACCTACATCCTGGAAAATCGGGTATCTATCCCTTGGATGACGCGTGGGACGCGTTTGCTGCGCGCATTCTCTTGGCCGAGCGGGCTGAGAAAACCCTCGACATTCAATACTATATTTGGCGTAACGATAAAACCGGACGTCTGCTCCTGTCGGCGTTATATGACGCTGCTGAGCGAGGGGTACGGGTGCGCTTGCTTCTGGATGATCTCAACACCATTCCGCTTGAGGGAGTGCTCTACCATTTGCACGCGCATCCTCAAATCGAAGTACGGTTGTTTAATCCCTTTTTACAACGAAATTCCCGAATATGGGGGTTTATTACCGACTTTGATCGCTCAAATCGGCGCATGCACAACAAGTCGTTTACCGCCGATAATCAAGCCACCATTGTGGGCGGCCGCAATATAGGCGATGGCTATTTTGGGACCGGCGATGGTTTGTTATTCGCGGATTTAGACGTGCTCGCAGTCGGCCCTGTCGTTCAGGAAGTCTCGTTAGACTTTGATCACTTTTGGTCGAGCGGATCAACCTATCCTTTGCACTTTATCGCCGATATCCATAACAAAGGCGATCAGCATGCTGTCACATCCATTGCTGCGATGATGTCGTCACAAGATAAAGTCTATGAGTATTTGAATTCAGTGATGGACACGTCACACATGCAGGCCGTAATAGACGGGTTGATGCCGTTTGAATGGGCCAACACCATTATGGTAAGTGATGACCCCGGCAAAGGCCTGGGCAATGCCACGGGCGGACAACTTATCATTCACCAATTGCATAAAGCCATAGGTGAGCCTGAGCGTTATTTTGAACTCGTATCGCCGTACTTTGTGCCTACCCGATCAGGTGTTGATGCACTGATCGAATTCGCAGAACGTGGCGTTGAGATCACTATTCTTACAAATTCACTTGCAGCGACCGATGTGGCTATTGTGCATGCAGGCTACGCAAAGTGGCGCAAACCGCTCTTAGAAGCGGGTATTCAAATTTTTGAAATGCGGCGTATTGCGAACAATGGCGATGAAGAAAGTGACGAGCGACTTGCGCGCTTTGGTAGTGGCGCTGCTAGCTTACACGCGAAAACATTTGCTATCGATGGTGAACGCGTATTTGTCGGCTCGTTTAACTTTGATCCGCGTTCAGTAGCGCTCAACACTGAACTTGGCTTCGTCATTGAGAGTAAAGCGCTGGCGCAACGTATCGACGGTACATTCTCGGATCGCATGCCTTACATGGCATACGAGCTGAAACTGTCGCCGTCCGGACGAATCTATTGGCTCGAACGTAATCCCGGTGAGGTCATCCGGCATGATGTAGAGCCAAATACAACGCTGTTCAAGCGTACGTCAGTGCGGATTCTCTCATGGTTGCCTATCGACTGGCTGTTATAATCAGAAAACGCTCCAAATCAGCATAGTTATGCAGATTTGCGCATTTTTTCTGCAAAATGATTCATAAAAACCTGAAAAAAAGTATATTTATTTAAAAATAGAGGGGAAACCCTCATCTGCTAAAGCGCATATTACTGCTAATTTATAAGAGCGTTATAGTAAGTAGGCTTGAGGCGTGAAAGTCTCTCACTATTTACAAAGCGTAAGGTTTTTGAGAAGCGCTTAAACTTTAATGGAACCGGTATATCCCATGAGTTCAGAACTGCCCGCTTTCCAAGCGAAAAATATAGATGCAAGCTATGTGTTTAGGCAGCTCGCAGATATATTTACCCTGGTAGGTGATGACAACTTCTTTGATCGGCTGACCCAGTGTGTTGCCCAGATTCTCCATGTGGATTTCGTGCTTTGTGCGCGCTTGGATGATTTCCGTCACCAAAGTGTTCCTATGAGCTTCTACACGCCCAGAGGTCACCAACAAGCATCGGCCTACGCGCTGGCGGGTACACCTTGTGAAACCGTGCGTGGGCAGGATACCTGCTACTTTGCAGAAAGTGTTGCCGAACAATTTCCCTCAGATACATTGTTATCTGATTTAGGCGTTGAATCCTACATGGGCTATGCCATTTTGAACCGAGCCGGTAAGAAGCTCGGTTTGATATGCATCATGCACTCAGAAACACTCACCAACGAGAGCGTTGCTCGCGATGTATTGCGCATGTGTGGTGCGCAAATAGGCGTTGAGTTAGAGCGACAAGCCTCGTTAAAGCAAATAAGCAACTTAGCCTATCAAGATGGTGTTACCGGGTTGCCAAATCGAGTCGCTTTTACAGAGAAGCTCAATAGTGAGTTGTACGAAGCGATGCGTAGCACTGAAGTTTTGAGCCTACTGGTTTTGGACTTACGTCGATTTAAAGAGATTAATGATCTACATGGGCATGATATCGGCGACTCGGTGCTTGCGTTAGCCGCTCGCCGCTTGCAAAGTTTTACGCAGCAAGGGGAATATCTTGCGCGCTTTGGTAGTGATGAATTTGCCATTTTGATGCCTGGTTTGGGCGGGGTGGATTTGCCGTTAGCGATTGAACGAGTGAAGTCGGCGTTCCATGAGCCGATTCGCGTCAACAGTAAGCTCAGTATCTATGTGGAGGTGAACGTTGGCGCCGCTCAGTATCCCGGTGAATCTGAATCAGGCGGTACCTTGTTCCAGCATGCGAGTATTGCCCTTGAGCACGCAAAACGGGTAGCGACCCGCAGCCGAATTTATGATGCGTCAATGGGACAGTTTCTGCAACAAAAGCAATCTAAGCTGCAACGTCTTGCTGAAGCTATTCGCAATGATGGTTTAAATTTGCATTACCAACCACAATTCGATTTAACGACAGGCGAATTGATCGGTGCCGAGGCATTATGCCGCTGGCATGATGAGGTGTGGGGGCAGATCAGCCCGATGGAATTTATAGCCTTAGCCGAAGAGCGTGGATTGATTCGTGACTTAGGTGACTGGGTGGTGCGTACTGCCAGCGAACAACTAAGAACGTGGATTAAAGAATCCCGTAATTTTAAAGGGGTATTATCGATCAATGTATCTGCGCAACAGTTCGATAGCCCTTATTTGGTGGACCATTTTTTAAGAAGCACCCATGACATTCCGCCTGAGCAATTGGGTATCGAGATTACCGAAAGTATCATGATGCGTTACCCCGAGCAGGCAATGAAGTTATTAGGGCGATTACGGGATCGCGGCTACAGTATTTCTATTGACGACTTCGGTACCGGCTTTTCATCGCTGAGCTACTTAACGCGCTTTCCTTTGAGCGCACTTAAGATTGACCGATCGTTTGTGACTGCTCTCACCACTGATCACCATGACAGCACGATCGTGTCGACGATTATTGCGATGGCAAAAAACTTGAAAATGACGGTGGTTGCTGAAGGTGTTGAGACGGAGGAACAAGCACAAGTGTTGCGCGATTTAGGTTGTCAACATGTGCAAGGTTTTATGTACGGTAAACCAGTGTCCGCGGAAGAATTTGAACAACGTTGGCTGTCGTAACAGAGCTAGCAAGTAGCGGCCATGCGCATTTTCTTTCCGTGTTAACTATGGCACTCTAGAGTATCCATGAGGTAACACACAGGTGAACGCCTCGATTGCCAAATTTGGCTGAACGAAAAGGGTAGTTGTGATGGGGTTTGGACCAATTTTATTGCTCGTATTTATTCCCGTGGCTGTGATCGCCAGTATCGCTGCCTATTTAATTTGGTGGTTTCGGAAAGAAGAGCAGCAACGACAGGATTCGTTTAAAAAAGAGGATTAAACCTAACCGAAAGCCCGCAGGCAGCGCGCGAGGGAGCATGCATGAATAATCAATTCTACGCTGAAACCCATGAGGTGAAAAACGTACCACCGTTGCTTGAGAACTATAACTCGTTTACCTCTGATCTTGCCTTGCAAGAAGCACTCAAGCGCGAAGGGGCTGATTGGGCAACCGCTGATGTAGAGCGCTTTGGCCAACTTTGCGGCTCAGCTGAACATCTGGCTCTTGGCGCGCAAGCCAATGCGAATAAACCGACTTTAAGCACCCATGATCGATTTGGTCACAGGGTCGATTTAATTGATTACCATCCTGCCTATCATCGCTTGATGCAAACGTCCTGTGAACACGGCCTACACAGCAGCCCTTGGTGTGATCCGAAGCCCGGCGCGCACGTGGCCCGCGCAGCGAAGTATTACCTGCATACACAGGTGGAAGCGGGGCACGGTTGCCCAGTGACCATGACGTTTGCAGCCATTCCTGCATTGCGGCATCAACCGAATTTACTGCACGACTATGGTGATAAAATCATGGCGTCAGGCTATGACCCCAGAAACATTCCAGCCCATGAAAAAAGCGCCTTAACCATTGGCATGGCAATGACCGAGAAGCAGGGCGGTTCTGATGTGCGTCAGAATACTACGCGCGCCTTCCCGATCGGACAAGGGGGGCCTGGTCAGGCGTATGAACTTCTGGGACATAAGTGGTTTGTTTCGGCACCAATGAGTGACGCGTTTTTAGTTCTCGCACAAACCGAGCATGGCTTATCCTGCTTTTTTGTACCGCGCTGGCGTCCCGATGGCAGTAAGAACCCAATGCAAATTCAGCAACTGAAAAATAAGATGGGGAATGTGTCGAACGCCTCAAGCGAAGTTGAGTTGCGCGGCGCGCATGGCTATATGGTCGGCGAAGAAGGCCGTGGTGTCCGCACCATTATTGAGATGGTCGCTGCCACCCGATATGACTGTCTGATTGGTTCATCGGCTGGAATGCGGCAGGCAACCGTGCAAGCGATTCATCATTGCGATCATCGCGCCGCTTTTGGGGCGACACTCACGCAGCAGCCGCTGATGCAGAACTTGCTTGCTGATTTGGCGCTTGAGAGTGAAGCAGCAATGGTTTTCATGATGCGCATGGCCCGGGCAATGGACCACCACGACGATGAACAAGAACGCCTGCTAGCGCGTATCGCCACCCCTATTGGCAAATACTGGATATGTAAACGTGCCCCTCAGCATGCCTATGAAGCCATGGAAATCATTGGCGGTACCGGTGTCATGGAAACCCATATCATGGCGCGTCTGTATCGAGAAGCACCGATTAATGCCATTTGGGAAGGTAGTGGTAACGTTCAGTGCCTTGATATTTTACGGGCGATTGATAAAGAGCCAGCGGTGCTTGAGGCCTATTTCTCTGAAGTGGCACACGCGAAAGGCCAAAATACCCACCTTGACCGCCTCGTGGGCGAATTAAAAGCCGCCTTCGCTGATGCCGATGCCTTACCTTACCGTGCACGACAACTTGCGGATCGCATGGCGCTTGCGTTGCAAGCAAGCTTACTGATTCAACATGCACCGAATGCGGTGGCGGATGCATTTTGTGAAAGTCGCCTTAGTAGACAGGTATGGAATTATGGCGGCATGCCACGCGGTGTCGCCTGTGTTGATGTCATTAATCGTGGCCGTGCTGAATAACCCCCTGCGCTGTCTAAAAAATCAAATTGCAGAATGGTAAATTGCGACTAAAATGGCGATATAATAATTATATGAGCCACGCCCATGACTGCTGCTAGCCCTTCTGAACCGACCGAACCACGTGCGGCTTCTGCGCCATTAGAATCAACTGGAGAATGTGCCAACTGCGGTGCCCAATTAAAAGGGCCGTTTTGTCACGAATGTGGTCAAGAAAATAAGAATTATATCCGTAACGTATTTCGATTAATCACCGAATTGTTCGGTGAAATGGGAAATTGGGATGGACGCTTCTGGCGCACCCTGATTCCATTATTCACACGACCGGCGTTCCTCTCCAATCAATATGTTAAGGGCAAGCGCATTCCCTATGTGCCGCCATTGCGGCTCTATATATTTATATCCCTCATCGCTTTTATCTTATTTGCGAGTTTGGGTAAGACTGTGCAACAAATAGACGCGGAACGTGTGAATGGCAACAATCAAACCGCGCTCAGTGTTGACGGAGAAGAACAGCCTGCTATTGGGCTTTCTGAACTCTCGTTTGAAGATAGTCAGCTTAATCTCGGTTTTTTGAGTGAAGCCGACAACGCTGCCTTAAATGAGCGGTTTAAGTTTTTACTGCAGCACCCGCGTGTCTTTGTGGATCGGTTCTTCTCGCTCGCCCCACAGCTTATGCTCGTGATGCTGCCCATATTCGCTCTGTTACTGAAATTGTTGTACGCGTTTAGCGGCCGCTATTACGTAGAACATTTGGTTTTGGCCTTACATACCCATGCGTTTCTATTGCTCACTCTGATGTTCATTATGGGTCTGAAAAGCTTTATGGGCTTAGCATTACCTGCTTGGTTGGCAGTGATTTCGGGTTGGCTTTATGTGCTACTTTGGTGGTGGATTCCAGTGTATTTGGTGTGTACACAAAAGCGCTTTTATCGGCAAAGTTGGCCGTTGACGTTTTTTAAATTTTCAGTGACTAGCCTCGTATACTTCATTGTGCTTTTACTTATGCTATTGGCAACGATTATTCTATCGGTACTACGGGCGTAATTTGCCGCGTTTCTATGGTAATCGGCATGACTTCATCGGCAAGTTGCTTTAGGATTCAGCTCATACCATAAAAATTAGAATAGGAACTGGCTGTGTCGACTCCCTCCTCAGACTCCCCAAAGGGCTTTATTGCTTTTGTAGAACGTGTTGGTCGGCGTATTCCCGATCCGGTTATTTTGTTTATTTGGTTTCTTGTTGGTACTTTGCTGCTGACAGCGCTGATTGGCGGACTCACCTTTGAAACCTACGGCGCAGGCGGCGATCCGGTGCGTCATGAGATCCGTAATATGCTCTCAAGTGAGCATGTGGTCTGGCTATTCGACAATGCATTGTTAGCCAACTGGCTCGGCTTTGGCGGTGGCGTACTTGGTGTGATCTTGATCGTCATGCTCGGTGTGGGGGTGGCGGAAAACTCCGGCCTTTTCGCCGCAATATTAAAGAAGGTGAGTCGCGGTATTCCGGTGCGTTGGTTACCTTTATTACTCGTTTTCTTGGGTATAATGTCATCTATTGCCACCGACGCCGGTTATCTCATTTTGATTCCGTTGGCGGGGCTATTGTACGCAGGAATAGGCAAAAACCCACTGATTGGCATGGCGGCCGCCTTTGCTGGCGTATCCGCTGGCTTTAGCGCCAACTTAATTCCAGCCACGCCCATTGATGTGATTATTGGTGTAAACGCGCAAGTATTCGCCGAAGCTCAGGGTATTCCGTTTGTCAATGCAGCAGGGGAGGCATTAACCCCTGCCACCATGCATTACTACTTTATCTTTGTGTCGACATTTGTGCTCGCGGCTGTGGGTGCATGGGTGACGCTGAAGTTTGTCGGTCCGCGCCTAGAGCAAAAAGAGTATAGCGTTCCAGAGGAACTAAAAATCTCAGATTTTGATGTAACCGACGCGGAGCAAAAAGGTTTGCGTTGGGCGGGCATTGCCTTGGTGCTCTCACTATTGGCCGTATGGGGTCTGGCAGTGGGGCCTCTGGCTCCTTATGAGAATGAAGCAGGGGCTGAAGTGACCCCGTTTTTGAACAACATCATTTTACTGATCACCTTTGTGTTTACCGCCATCGGGGTGGCGTTTGGGGTTGCTAGCGGGAAATTCCGTTCCATGCTTGATGTGGTGAAAGCCATGGTGAAGCAAATGGATACCATGGGCTATATTTTGGTACTCACGTTCTTTTGTTACAACTTTTTAGGCGTTTTGAGCTACAGCGGTTTGGGCGCGTATATTACCTTTCTCGGAGCAAACCTACTCACCGGTATGGGCTTGCAAAGCTTCCCAGTTTTGCTGTTGATTGGCTTTGTATTTGTTACGGCGCTGATTAATTTATTTGTCGGAGGACTTACTTCCAAATGGATGTTGCTGGGTCCCATTTTTATTCCCATGCTGTATATGGTGAACCCCGCCATGACACCCGACTTGGTGGCTGCTGCGTTCCGCGTGGCGGACTCAGCCACGAATATTATTACGCCGATGATGAGCTACGCAGGTATTATTTTGGCGTTTATGCGCAAGTACAATAAAGACCTGAGCTTTGGCGAAATGATTGCGATGATGTTGCCCTATTCATTAGCGTTTATGGGCGTTTGGATTTTGTTATTAGTCGGATTTTTCACCCTAGGTATCCCGCTGGGCTTCTAAATAATCCTAGCTTTTGTTACTTTATAACAGTAGTGTTGTTTAGAGTAGCAAACCATGGATTTAAAGATATCAGGACTATTTAAATATATTGAACACCTCCACGGAAACCGGTCGTGGGGGAGTTTTTTAGACGCGGGCACCGGGGTGAAAAGTATGCAATGGTTGAGCACACTTAACACTGAGCGCTGGACCGCTGTTACTGCATCCCCCGGCATGGCAGAAAACGCGAAACAAGCCTATCCAAAGCCACTGCGTGCAAACGATCGCATCGTTGTCGGTAATTGGGTTGACCCGAAACTATTGGCTGGGGAAACTTTCGATACAGTACTCGTGGATTACTTTATCGGCGCCATCGATGGCTTTGCCCCATATTGGCAAGATCTGGCCTTTGAACGATTGCGGCCACATGTGACAGGGCGCATGTATATCACCGCCGTGGAACCCTATGTGCCCGTCGTGGAAAAGGATGAGTGTGGTCGCTATATTGGCGATGTTGGACGTTTTCGCGATGCCATGCTGTTACTCGTCGGCCATCGTCCCTATCGAGAGTATCCGAGCGATTGGATGGCACGCGCCCTCAAGCGGGCTGGGTTTAATCCTGTTGAAGGTCGCCGTTTTCCGATCCGCTATGGTGAGCGTTTTATTCACAGCCAGCTTGGTATGTGCCGAGATCGGCTACACCTAGTTCAAGATGAGCGTCTGCGGGCAGGGTTATTGTCGCAGATTGAGGCTTTAGAGGCGCAGGGCAGAGCGCTTCTGGAAAGGCACAATAGTATTCCTTACGGTTTTGATTATGTGATCGCCGCGGAACCGGTGTAACTTGAAATTATCGAAGGCAGGCCTCATCTTCAGAGTATCTGAAGTAAATTCTGTGAGATGTTGATGATCATTACCTGCCCACACTGTGATACTAAAAACCGCGTCCCCGATGATCGCATCGACCAACACCCTCATTGTGGAAGCTGCGATAAGCCGCTCATCACCGGTGTGCCGGTTGACTTGCACTTAAATAATTACCAACGGCATATGAGCGCCGACTTTCCAGTGGTGGTGGATTTTTGGGCGCCATGGTGCGGTCCATGTAAGCAGTTTTCACCGATTTTCGAGAAGGTGGCAGCGCCGTTCGCGGAAAAAGCGCGCTTTGCGAAAATTAATACCCAGAACGAGACCACACTCGGTCAGCGCTACAACGTACGCAGCATTCCTACCACCATTGTGTTCTATCGCGAACAGGAAATTGCTCGCACTGCCGGCGCCATGCCGCCGCAACGTTTGCATCAGTGGCTGGATGAGGTACTGGCACAAATTGAATCTGAATAAAGGATTGCAGAGCTAACGTTCGACGTTGAGTTGCGCCTTAAGAAAATCGACCAAATGGCGCACCTTCGCAGACAGGTGACGGTTTTGCGGATAAACCGCCCAAATTCCTTCGTTGGGTAGTTGAAACTCCGGCATAACCGCAATCAAAGTGCCTGCATCGAGTGCAGTGTCGACGTAGTAATCAGGTAATTGCACTATTCCCATTCCATTTAACGCAGCCTGCAATAGGAAAGGACCGCTGTTGCAGTGAATTCGCCCTTGCGGCCGAAATTGCTGCAGGCCACGCTCAGGGCAATGGAATCGCCAGTGCTCTAAACTGCCTTGCAAACATTGATGCTGGGCTAAATCTGCTATGGTTTTCGGGATGCCATTCGCGGCGAAATAGCGTGGTGAGCCTACAATGTATT
Organism: Aliidiomarina indica; assembly: GCF_015354615.1. Classification (GTDB taxonomy): domain Bacteria; phylum Pseudomonadota; class Gammaproteobacteria; order Enterobacterales; family Alteromonadaceae; genus Aliidiomarina; species Aliidiomarina indica. The sequence goes on from NZ_JACAVQ010000001.1 coordinate 299,838, forward strand.
GATTGCGAGTGCCAAGCCGCCGTGCAATTAATGATGAACTTTCCAAGGTGCCCAAGCGTATGGCTACATCATACCCGCCCTGAATTAAATCGAGTTTGGCGTTGGTGAGATGTATATCTAACGCCACCTCTGGGTAACGATTTAAAAACTCTGTGAGTATGGGAGCGAGCTTATTTTCCCCAAAATACACAGGCGCCGTCATTCTTAATACCCCGCGCGGCGTTTGCTTTAGAGAAGAGAGGGCCTGATTCGCTTGTTCAAGACTGTCTACTAAATGACGGCAGTGGGCTAAATACACATGACCTTCTTCGGTTAGACTGACTTTGCGCGTACTTCGATAAAGCAATTTTAAGCCGAGCCGCGCTTCAAGTTCTGCGATGTTGCGTGATACCTGAGCAACGGATATGTGCAGATGCTGCGCGGCCTGAGTAAAGCTATTGTGCTCAGCCACAGCGACAAATTCTGAAATACCTTGCCAATGCTTCATCCTGTACGACCTATTATTGCAAAAATGAAAAGGTGAATTTTATATTGGCTGATTAATAAAGCAAAAGAAATAATTACAATGAGCTAAGCTTTGTTTTACGTACACACCACACACGAATAAAAGGACGGATAATGGAAACCATCAAAACACGGGCCGCGGTTGCGTGGGAAGCCGGAAAACCCTTAACCATTGAAGAGGTTGATCTGCAGCCACCACAAAAAGGCGAGGTACTTATTCGCATTGTGGCCAGTGGAGTGTGTCATACGGACGCCTATACGCTTTCTGGTGCTGATCCTGAGGGCATTTTTCCCGCCATTTTAGGGCACGAGGGCGCAGGTATTGTTGAAGCCATCGGCGAGGGGGTTACTTCGGTTGCAGTGGGCGATCACGTGATTCCTCTGTACACCCCAGAGTGCGGTACCTGTAAGTTTTGTACCTCCGGTAAAACGAATTTGTGTCAGGCTATTCGCGCCACCCAAGGCAAAGGCCTCATGCCTGATGGAACCAGCCGTTTTTCAAAAGACGGCCAACCTATTTTTCACTACATGGGTACCTCCACCTTTGCAGAGCACACGGTGGTGCCTGAGATTGCCCTTGCTAAGATCCCCAAAGAAGCGCCGTTAGAGAAAGTTTGTTTGCTGGGTTGTGGTGTGACGACCGGGATGGGGGCTGTGAAGAATACCGCCAACGTTCAGCCAGGCGATACCGTCGCGGTATTTGGGCTTGGCGGTATTGGCTTGTCGGTGATCATCGGGGCGGTAATGGCAAAAGCATCTCGAATTATTGCCATCGATATTAACGAAGATAAATTCGATATCGCCAAGAAGCTTGGCGCCACTGATGTGGTGAATCCAAGCAAATTCGATAAACCGATTCAAGAAGTTATTGTTGATATGACCGACGGTGGTGTTGATTTCTCTTTTGAATGCATCGGCAATGTTAAAGTGATGCGTGCAGCACTTGAGTGCGCCCACAAAGGGTGGGGGGAATCGGTAATCATTGGTGTGGCCGGTGCCGGCGAAGAAATTAGCACCCGTCCATTCCAGCTCGTTACCGGACGAGTTTGGCGTGGTAGTGCCTTTGGCGGTGTAAAAGGGCGCACGCAATTACCAGACTATGTGCAGCGTTATCTTCAGGGTGAGTTTGAGTTAGACACCTTTATTACCCACACCATGCCGCTTGAAGACATTAATGACGCGTTTGATTTGATGCACGAAGGTAAATCGATTCGTAGCGTGATTCATTTTTAACGAGGAGGGTTGTTATGGAGATGGAGCTAAAAGACGAAAAGAAAGTATTTGGTGGTCGCCAACTGCGCTTTGAGCACGAATCCGATGTGCTCAATTGCACCATGCAGTTTTCCGTGTTCTTACCTCCGCAAGCCGAGCAGGGCGATGTCCCCACAGTGTATTGGCTATCGGGACTCACCTGTACCGATGAAAACTTCTCCAGCAAAGCAGGCGCTCAACGGGTGGCAGCTGAGCTGGGGTTGGCACTGGTTATCCCTGATACCAGCCCGCGCGGTGAAGAAGTACCTGATGATGCCGATGGCGCCTATGACTTTGGTAAGGGTGCAGGCTTTTACGTGAATGCCACTGAAGAACCATGGCGCACCCATTATCAAATGTATGACTATATCGTGAAAGAGCTACCGGATCTGGTGGAGGCGAATTTACCTCTCACCGACGAGCGCGCGATTTCTGGTCACTCGATGGGTGGACATGGCGCACTGGTCATTGGGCTACGAAATGCGCAGCGCTACGCATCGATTTCGGCATTTTCACCGATCGTACATCCAAGCCAAGTGCCTTGGGGTAAAAAAGCGTTCACCGGCTATTTGGGAACTGATGAAAACACCTGGCGCAATTACGATGCGACCTGTTTGCTCGAAGAGCTTGCAGGTCAGGATCTGCCCCCGATACTCATTGATCAGGGAGATGCAGATCAGTTTCTCGACGAGCATTTGCGCACCGATTATTTCCGTACCGCAAACAAAGACGCCGGCGCAGGAGCACAAATTCGTATGCAACCAGGTTATGACCACAGCTACTATTTCATCGCCACCTTTATTGAAGAGCACTTGCGCTTTCATGCGAGTAACTTGCGGTAATCAACCCACTGCGTTGGACTAAGAGCATGAATACCATTCATGCTTTTTGCGTATATACATGAATGTGATTCATGTTTTGGGGCCAAGGCACTGGCTTGGCCCGAACCCAAAGGCGGCATCGCGAACCTAAGTTAGAGAAAAACGAACGCACTTATCTCAACGCAGATACCGAACAACCCCTTCAAGGCTTGCGCATTCTCGATGTCGGTTGCGGTGCAGGCCTTATTTGTAAATCCCAAGGAAATGGTTGCATGGGTAGCGGCCCACGAACTGCAACTGGTTCGCCAAGCAGGGTTGGGTTATAACCCCTTTAGCAAGACATGGCGAATAAAGGCGAAAACTGATGTGAATTACATGCAGTTTTTTGCCCAATCCAGTGAATCGTGCAAAAACTCAACGATTAAGCAGCGGCAGAAGGCAGGGCACTGAAAAAACACTTGCGCCAGAGCAGGGGAATTACTAATATAGCGCCCGTTCGCGCAAGCGAGCAAAACAAGATGTGCGTCCGTAGCTCAGTTGGTTAGAGCACCACCTTGACATGGTGGGGGTCGGTAGTTCGAGTCTACTCGGACGCACCACGAATTCAAAAGAAACCCGCAATGTGCAAACGCTGCGGGTTTTTTCGTATGCGTAGCGCGATGCCCTGATTTATTAAACAATAGATACCTATGAACCCGGTAAAAGAATACGCAATATCATCTTGCCTAATCTCATGGTTCTCACTATCTTCAGCTTTAAAGAAAAATGATTAGGCAAGTGCGCCGTTCTAAATGAGCACGCACAATTCGCATCGCGCGAATGCAGGGAGCAAAGTATCGCAACGATGAACCAAGGAAGGATGAATTATGAAAAGTGAGGGAACTGGGAAAATCGCCCTTGAGCACCGCCAGACCTTTATAGGAGAGGGAGTCAGGCTAGAAATTGTTGTAACTGAACTCAGAAAGGATGAATGGTCGCTTTCCGTTGTGAACGAGATTGGCATTGCATCTAACTGGAATGAGTTTTTTGAATCGAAGGATCGTGCAGTTGAAGCTGCTCTAGATGCGATTCGCGAAGAGGGAGTTAAGGAGTTTTTGAATATTGAAGGCTTTGAGTACTTGCAGGATGATCACCACGACGTATAACAATCTGTTCAATCGCCCCTTCGGGGCTTTGGGACAAGTGGCTGAGCCACTTGCCCATTAACAAAAGGCGATAGGTGAACAATGCGGGCGGTCTTTGTTGTATTTTGTTGTTAGAGGGAATCAATAATGAAGAATACGGAAACACTGGTAGTGTCAAGAGTTCGTGGATCGTCTATCGTGAAGCTTATTGTGTTGGGCTCTGTTGTCGGCTGTAGCGCTATCACCACGCTTTTCGGAATAGCAGCTCTATTTGGTGCAGAGGTTCTGCAATGGAATGGGCAGTACGTTACAGGAATAAAGGCCCTTATAACATCACCCTTTATAGGGGCTTTCTTTGGGGTGGTGTTCGGCCTATTCTCGTCGCTATTCACCTATGTCGGGCTTAGGGTATATTCCTTATTTCGAGGACTATCCGTGGAGTATGTACCTGCTCAGTCAAGCGCTGACACGGCTTCAGAGTAGCCAGATACGAGGTTAAGATGGAATGAGGCCGCCCCGACGGCTTCAGTTTCTCCCCCGCGGATAAGCGCAAACCTATTGTGATTGTTTTTTGCACAAAAATTAAGCATTCACCTTCGATTTTCCCACTAAAACCACTCTCGGCTAATAAATTAATCTCGCATATTCAGCTGATTATCGACTTTCTTTACAAATAGTCTTGGTTCATTGTTGAGTTTTGGTTACGCTCGACTTTACAAAAATGAATGTTATTCGTTGTGCTTATTGGTTGAATGGAAGTTGGGAGAGCGACATGGAAATTGAAAATGAAATAGTGATGGAAACAGAGCCAGTAACGCTCGATACAGACCAATACATTGATGCAATTCTTCAAAAAGAAAGAACACGGGTGAATTCTCTTTTTCAACAAGCACCAGGTTTCTTATGTGTGGTGAAAGGGAAGGATCATATCTTCGAAATCACCAATCAAGCTTATCTTCAATTAATCGGCCGTAACGATATCATTGGCAAAAGTGTAGCCGAAGTAATGCCGGAGCTACTTGACCAAGGATTTATAGGGCTGCTGAATCGTGTATTTGAAAGTGGTGAGCCTTTTGTAGGAAATGCCGTTCCAGTGAAGCTGCACCGCAGTGGAAGCAGTACCCGTGACGTCGTCTACATAGATTTTGTTTATCAACCCATGCGTAACCACCTCGACGAAATCACCGGGGTTTTTGTGCAAGGTTACGATGTGACGCAAGCGCATTTGATGACTCAGCAGGTACGCTATCAAGCGATGCACGACCCATTAACGGGGTTATTCAATCGTCGAGAACTGGAGCAACACAGTGCGAGATTGGAGAAAACCAAAGGAACCCACGCCGTTCTTTATATCGATCTAGATCATTTTAAAATTGTGAATGACCGCTGTGGACATCATGCTGGCGACCAACTTCTGATTGAATTAGCGCACGCTATGGACAAGGTGCCGCACGGTGGCATGCTGGCACGCGTTGGTGGCGATGAGTTTGTGGTGCTATTAAAGCAATGCTCTCAAGAGAAATCCGTTGCCATCGCCGAGTCGTTTATTGAGACTATTAGCGAGCATATTTTTGTATGTGGTGGCCAGCAGTTCAGTGTCAGTGCTAGTGTTGGTATTGCCTACTTTGGCGCCGAATCGGGAATGACGTTATCAGAAGCGCTTGCTGCCGCAGATTCTGCATCTTTCTTGGCCAAAGATAAGGGCAGGGCGCGGGTGCAAATTGCCGATCCAAATGATTCTGATGTTTGCCAACAGCGAAAGGATATGGATTGGACCAATCGGTTGAAAAAAGCCATGCGGGAAGATCGGATCGTATTGTTTGCTCAGAGTATTGTGGCGCTGGATAACCCGGGAGTTGTGGTACATCGTGAAGTACTGAGCCGATTGCGGGATGAATCTGGTGATTTAGTTTCTCCGGTCGCCTTTATTTCCGCTGCGGAGCGATTTGGTTTAATCGAAAAGCTTGATCGCCATATTTTAAACAAGGTGTTCCAGCAATTAAAAGAAGAGAAGGGCGAGTGTTGTCGGCTCTTTGTGAATGTGTCAGGCATTACATTAAGCAACCCCACGTTTGTTGATTTTATCGATGAGTTATTAGCCAAATACCCAACGGTTCCAGTTCATTGTGTGTGTATTGAAATTACAGAAACTGCGGCAGTGAGTAATATCCGTAAAACCGCAGAAATGATGGGCGAGATTAAAAAACGGGGCATTGAATTTGCGCTAGATGATTTTGGTAGTGGCGTTTCCACCTTTAATTATCTCGAGAAACTGCCGATTCGTTATGTAAAGATCGACGGGGAATTTATTCAAAATGTCATTAACAGCCCAGTGAGCCAAGCGATTGTTAGATCGATTCAACATATCGCACAGGTGATGAACCTCACTACCATTGCCGAGCGCATTGAAGAGCCCGAACTTATCGAGCACTTGCGTTCTCTCGGTATTAATCTAGGGCAAGGTTATGCAATTCATCGACCTGAAGCACTTGCGCTAGCCGCATTTGATAATACCGAGCAACCCACACAAACTGTGGAAACGTCGCTTCATTGATCTAGCGTGCGCCACCAAGCGTCCCCCTGATGCGGAGCTGTCATATCAATGCGTTCCCCAATCATGGGGGTTGTTATTTTTACACCGTGTTTTTCGGCAAAATGCAGAACTTGTTCGAACGGGTCATCCCAAGCATGAAAAGCAAGATCGAAAGTGCCATTGTGAATGGGCAAAAGCCATTGGCCATCAAGATCGAGATGCGCTTGAACGCTTTCTTCTGGATGCAAATGGGCATACGACCATCGTTCATTGTATGCCCCGGTCTCCATGAGCGTTATGTCGAATGGACCGAAACGTTCACCAATTTCAGTAAAGCCATCGAAGTATCCCGTGTCACCACTAAAAAACACCTTCAGTGTGTCGTTCTCGGATTTGTCTTCAATTACCCAGGATGCCCATAACGTAGCATTGCCATCTCTTAAACCACGCCCAGAGAAGTGTTGTGCGGGTGTTGCAGTGATTGCAATGTCATTGATACTCATGCTGCCCCACCAATCGAACTGATTTACTTTATTTGCTTCAATACCCCAGTGAACTAGGCGATCGCCGACACCTAGCGGTGTAATAAACTCGCTCACTCTACTATCGAGCCTACGAAGAGTGGCGCGATCAAGATGATCATAGTGATCATGGGAGATAATGACAGCGCGAATGGGGGGGAGGTCATCTATGACTATCGGTACTGGATGAAAACGCTTCGGCCCAGCAAACTTGACTGGAGAGGCGCGCTCGGAGAACACAGGATCGATAAGAAACCATTCATCTTGCAGCTTCATTAGAATTGTTGAATGACCTAATCGGTATAAGCTGCGATTAGGCGCTGCTTCGAGCTTTGCTTGGGTAAGTTGGTGAATCGGTATAGGAGAGCTCGGCACTGTGTCTTCAGGCTTATTGAAAAATACATCCCAGAATGTGCGTATGGTTGAGGTGGGCATCTCGCCCGGCTGAGCCGGGCGAGGATTGTGAAAACGTCCGTCGTCAAATTGCGATGATGATGGGTAATTGTGAATTGACGGCTGAAAAACATTAAAACGCAACATTGACATAACGCCAATACTCACAATGACGATAATCATCAGGCCGGACGCATACCGTTTCATATCAGATTAGGCTCCTAGGTGATTGCGAAAGAATGGGATTATCTCATCCAATGCCTTGCGGGTCGCTTCAGGTTGATCATAGAGATCGTAGTGGCTCGCCCCTTGCACCACTTGAATACGCTTTTCGCTTGAACGAGCTCGATTAAAGAGTTCAAACCCATCGCGATAGGAGCCAAACACACCGCCTAAAGCACCCATGCGATTATCAGGGTGATTAGAATCAGTGCGACTGCAATGAGGGTTCCAGCGTGTTTTGCAAATAAGTGCACCATAAAAGCCTCCTTGGCGTTGGTTATACCAGATCGAACCGTTCAGAATAGATAGATTTAAGTGGGATTTGTTTCTCTCGCAAAAATGATTCGACCGAATTCATAAGTGGTGCGGGCCCGCAAATATAGTAATCGCTATCTGCCGTAGCTGTGTGTAAATAGCGCTCTAATAGTTTTGCATCGATAAGGCCTGTTTCGCCTTCCCAATTGTCAGGTGCATCTTCCAGTACATGAATCACCTTAAGGTTCAGTTGACTCGAGAGCTCGTTTAATTCATTCCAGAACAAGACTGAATCGCGATCGGGATTAGCATAAAACAGGGTAAGGCTTTTATCACTAGCTTCGGATACGCAGCTTCGCAACATGCCTATGATCGGTGTGATGCCCACGCCACCTGCGAAAAGAACAGCATCTCGTTTACTCTGAACATCCATGGTGAAAACGCCGTATGGACCTTCCACCCAAGCGCTACTTCCAACCTCAGTATGCTTAAGAGACTTTGTAAAATCGCCCACATGTTTCGCGGTGAACTGGAGGTGCGTCGGGTTATTGGCATCGGAATGAATCGAGAACGGATGTTGCTGCAGGGAGAAAGGGGTGTGGTGCAAGGTAATCCATACATACTGCCCAGGCATAAAGGTCATGCCCTGATGCTTGTCCGCCTTCAATAGGAATCGGGTTGCGTCACCGTCGACTACTTCAACATCACTGACTTTCCAGGCCTTACGCTTCATCCGTAAAGGCCGTAGCAGACGAGATTCGATGAGTAACAACACAGCAATGCCGATTAGCACGCAGAGTGCGATTTTTACCGGCCAGCCTGCGGTGTAATGGTCTACGAGTAGCCCGTGGCCTAGCCCTGCACTGACGATAAACAGCGATAAAATACCGTGCAAAGCACGCCACCACTCGTATTGCAGCTTGAATGTAACGCGCCACAAAGAGCTTACAATAAGCACTGTGGTTGCGATCACCACAGCAGATAAGGAAATCGCCCGTAAAGTTTGATCAGACGGATTAAGATAATCCATGAATTGCGGGTCTGCGAGCATCAGTGTCGTAGGGTGAGCAAGTACCAGCAACCAAGCAAAGAGACCCATTTGTCGATGAAATTGCAATAAATTATCTTGCCCAACACCCGAGGCAAACCATGGGTGCCGGCCGGAAATAACGAACTGCATGGCGAGCACCCCTAAACCTAGCAACCCAAGCAGGGAGCCGAACTCCACAAGAAAACCGCGCGGTTCAGGACGATCGAATACAAGTGCAGCGCCCATAGGTAGCAGCGTAAGCAAAAAATAGAAGAGTAACCAAATAGCCAGTGATGAATAGCGAATTTTCATAGTATGAACAAGGCTAGCTGTTGCTTTAGGGAAGCGCAATAGCCGACGAATCTAATAAAACGTTGAAACCAAAGGCGTGATTCCAGAATCTGTAGCTCACTGGGATAGAAAAAAGTGTAGGAAAATGCACGACAAAGCCACTTAATTCACTTCCCACGGGGCGCTGAGCCCCTGTTTTCGTTATTTAGACTATACTTATAGACATGCTCAGGTGGGAGTATCACCAAGATTTTGCATGTAATAAACCTCTGCACTCAGGAGTTCTGCCTTAAGCAATATGTTGTATTTGGAGTTGGAGAACTTCGTAGTTACCACAAGGAGCGGCATTATGGCTAGTGTGAATAGATTGAAGGAAGCCAATTCCGAGTATGGTATATCTGAATTACTCAAAAGTACTTTTGATCTTAGTGAGGCCACGGTTGGAGCTATGCTTCAACGATTGCTTCATTCGGCTCGAATGTATGTGGGCATGGACGTTGCCTTTATTTCCGAATTTGAAAATGGACACCGAGTGTTTCGCTATGTGGATCAAAGCGAAGAGCACTTGCTATTAAAAGTAGGCAATAGTGATCCTTTAGAAGAGAGTTATTGCAAATATGTCGTCGATGGGTTGTTGCCTGAGCTTATTCGCAATGCTCAGGAGGTACCGCTGGCAATGGAGTTCCCTGCCACTGAGCAGCTAGGTATTGGGGCTCATCTGAGTGCTCCCATTCGGCTTGAGGATGGCTCGATATTTGGTACTTTCTGTAGCTTCAGTTTTCATGCCGATTACAGCCTAAACCAACGTGATTTAGCGTTAATGCATGTATTTGCGGATATCGCCTCGGGCCTTATCCAAAAGAGTATAGAGCAGTCTGAAGGCAAAAAAACCAAGAAAAAAACTATCGGCGCACTGTTAGACAGTGACGGTTTTTATATGGTCTGGCAACCCATTGTGGATGTGACCCAAGGTCGAATTGTGGGGGTGGAATCACTCGCGCGTTTTTCATCGGAGTTGGGCAAAAGTCCCGCCGACTGGTTTAATGATGCGGCTGAAGTAGGGTTGGGCGAGATTCTAGAAGCGAAGGCTGTGGAAAAAGCCTTAATGCTTTTGGAACATCTGCCGGAGGATCTCTATTTAAGTTTCAATGTTTCTGCCACTACTTTCTTAGAGAAGGGATTCGGTAAAATATTACATCAGATGCCATTGCATAGACTTGTATTAGAAATTACTGAACATGTGATCATCGACGATTATCGATTACTCGCCGAAACCCTGATGCCCTTGCGTCAGCAAGGTTTACGAATAGCCATTGATGACGCCGGCGCCGGCTATGCTAGTTTCCGCCACATCCTGCACCTCAAGCCAGATTTTATTAAGCTGGATATGAGCCTAGTTCGGGATATCGACACGGATATTTCCCGTCGAGCGCTCGCAACCTCACTTGTAAAGTTCTCTCAAGATATTGAGAGTTCATTAATCGCTGAAGGGGTCGAGACTCAAAACGAACTCGATACACTAATGGGCTTAGGCATAGGAAATGTGCAGGGATTTCATCTCCATCGGCCTCAGCCGCTAGAGGCGCTTAGGCTGATTCTGGCCAAACAACACGCTGTAGCCGTGCATTAATTTGGGTGAAAGACCTGTCCAAGGTCAACACAGTTCCGCGAAGCTTTCACTTGTTCAAGGTGTTCTCTTTTAGTAATCTCAAATCAGAATAAAAAACGCGAGCCGACAGACAACGTCCAACTGAATTTAATGAGTCCGCTCAGATAGTTTCCTCATGGAAGAGCCTTCCTCATAGTTTGTTTTCGCTAGTTTTACTTCTTTAAGCCTCCCTTTGTTAAAGGTCGCTTTTGCGTGGTCGATGTTGAAAGTGTTTCGACTTTCTGCCGAACGTCGCCGGTTAGAGAAGGAATAGCACTGGACGTATATTTCACAATTTATTGAAGCAAGCACCTGAACACACCCAATTGTCGAGGAGCAGGCTAGATGAAAGCACTGATGCTAAAGCGCTATGGTTCGCCGGACTTTCTCACCATTGAAGAGGTTGCAACACCGAGGCCGTTGGGTGATCAGGTGCTTATCAAAATTAAGGCTGTCTCGATTAACGATTGGGATTGGGGATTACTTCACGGTACCCCCTTTGTTCCTAATCGCCTTATGGCGGGTCTATTGCGTCCGCGTATTGTGCTCGGTGCCGATGTTGCGGGAATCATCGAAGCGGTTGGGAATAAGGTTACGGCGTATAAGCCAGGCGATGAGGTGTTCGGCGATTTATCAGGATGTGGTTTCGGTGGCTTTGCAGAGTATGTGTGTGTACCGCAACGCTCAGTGTGCTTAAAGTCTGCACGGATGAGTTTTGTGCAAGCTGCTTCCATCCCACACGCGGGGATGTTGGCCCTGCAAGGGGTAAGGGCAGCCGGTGACCTTGAATTAGGACAAGAAGTGTTGATTAATGGCGCAGGTGGTGGTGTCGGCAGTATCGCGATACAACTTCTCAAACGTCAGAATCTGGAAGTGACTGGTGTTGATAGTGCAGCGAAGCTGGATGCAATGCGGGGGTGGGGGTTTGATCATGTGCTTGATTATCGCATGGATGATTTCACCCGCACTGGAAAACGTTATGATTTAATTATTGATGTGAAGTCAGATCGATCGCCCTCGGATTATGAACGTGCTTTAAAACCTTTTGGTGTTTATGCAACCTTAGGTGGGGGATTATCTCACTTATTGAAAATAGTATTGTCAGGCCTGCGTATAAACCGAGCACGCGACAAGAAGCTTCAGGTTATTGGGCTGCAAAGTAATCGCGAACTCGCTTATTTTAACGAACTCTTCGAAGCGGGCAAGTTCAAGCCCGTGATTGACTCCGAGTTTGAGTTCACCACCTCTAGCGTGCGCGATGCATTTCGCCATTTCGAGGCGGCCGCCCACAAAGGAAAAGTAGTGGTTCGCCTATAATCCAAAACGCCGTCGTAGACTTATTCATTTTCGTTTACGCTGTAGCCGTTCCTAGATATATTAACGTAATGATTTGGTGGTGAGTTTAATGTTCGTGGCACGTATTTCTATCATTATATGGCCGTTGCTCAATCTATACTGTTTGTCCGCTGAACGTCGCTGATTATAAAAAAAACTAGAGTTTGAGAGGGAATTCACTATGGAAAATTACCATTACGCTGGCTTTTGGCTGCGCCTTGGGGCGGCAGTCATTGATACTATTATTCTTCTTATCGTCATCGGTACTCCCCTGAGTTTTATCTATGGAGTGGATTACTGGCTCGACGATAGACTGGTGCACGGCACTTGGGATGTTCTTCTAAGTTATGTATTTCCGTTCGTTGCAACCATTTGGTTCTGGCGGAGGTTTCTAGGCACGCCGGGTAAAATGGGTCTGAAACTTAGAGTCGTTGATGCAGTTACTGGCGATAAGCTTACGGTTGCCCAGTCGATTGGGCGCTACTTTGCCTACATTATTTCAGGCCTGCCACTAGGCTTGGGTTTTATCTGGATTGGCATTGATGCTAAGAAGCAGGGATGGCATGACAAATTAGCGGGAACCGTTGTGATCGTTGATACGGCTCCAACCCCGGTTAAGTTCGATCAAAAGGTGTGATAACGCCATAACTATAGAAAAATAAAAATAAAAAGGACTCCCCATGCGCTTTTACAAAATACTAGCTGCGACTTTTCTTTCCCTGTTTCTTGCGTCTTGTAGTTCAGAATTTCTAACCGACAGATTGGTGTCGGAACAAGAGTCGGATTTTGCACGAGAGTATTTAACGAGGCTAAAGGCCAAAGATGTCGAGTATGTACGTAGCTTTTTAACCCCTGAGTTAGCCGCGCAAGTATCTGATGCGCTGATCCTTGACGTGGCAAATTACTTCTACCCAGGTGAGCCCAAATCAGTAGAACTCATTGGCTATCAAGTATATATAATCAATAACCTAAGGGAAGTGAGCATTACCTTTGAATATGAATTCGAATCGGGATGGAATTTGGTGAATGTGGTGCTGAATTCTCGAGAGGACGAATATGAAGTTCTCGACTTTCATGTATATCAAACAGAGGGTTCGCAAAGTTCTTTACATGCCTTTGATTTGGCAGAAAAAAGCCCCATTCAATATGCGGTGCTTTTAATGGCTATTGCGGTTCCTATTTTCATACTTGTGACGCTTGTGGCCTGTATTCGAACGCCCGTTCCGAGTAAAAAATGGCTGTGGATTATTTTTATTGCGGTGGGTATAGGGAGTATACAAGTGAACTGGACAACAGCCGAATACGCAATTCAGCTGTTTAATATTCAGTTCTTTGGTGCCTCTGCATTCTCAGCGGGGGCTAGCGCCCCTTGGATTATCTCTGCCGCTGTGCCTTGGGGCGCAATAATCTTCTGGTTTAAGCGGCGGAAGTATCTGGAGCAGACTGGTCAGAAGCCGGAAGCTCAGTAGCACGCGTATCGGTGTTCTTTACGACTTTTTTAGCCGGCTTCTTTGCCGGCTTTTTCGCGCCTAGGGCAACTAACACCGGCTCGCGCTGCTTGGCCAGATAAAAGGCGAGGTCTTCGCAGGCTTGTTCATTTCCAAGGAGTTCGCTTTGCTCTAGCAACGGCATCAATTGATCGACCATGTCGAGCATTTTATCGTACGCATCAGCTTCGGCTTTGGTGGTGAACTTCATTTTTTCTTCTCCGTTGCGAACAACTACGTACTGTGTGATCACAGCCATGATGTACCTCGTGGGTGGCGTTAAATGATTTACTGGTTATTTATACAGTTATTAGGGGTGGTTTTCAATAGCTGTGTTGGCATACCGTAACCAACGCAATGTGTTGGTTACGGAGGTGATCGGAGTGCTGAAGCTTTGTGCCAACGCACTGCGTTGGCCAGGTTAGGGCTGATATTCAAACACGGCTTCGAGGTTGGTGTTGAAAGTAACGGCAATGCGAAAGGCCGTTTCCAGCGACGGCGAGTAGCGGCGCTGCTCTATTGCGGCAATGGTTTGCCGCGTTACCCCAACATGCTCGCCTAACTCTGCTTGCGTCATGCCAGCAGCCTCGCGTAACTCTTTCACGCAATTGGTAATAGGCAGCAGCTTAGCCACGACGATGCCTCCAGATCACCACAAGATATTCGGCAACTTGGCTGGCGATCAGTGCCGCAAACACAGAGTAGAACAACAAATGGCCATCAAAATGCGCCAAGTAGTGGCCCAGAGCAGCAACACATCCCAAAACAAGTACAACACCACTTACATGACCACCATAAACATCAAATTGACGCTCACGCTCATCGGGTGCTGTTGATGCGCGTTTAGACGTGGCGGCAAGCGCAATGTGACCGATGATACTCAGAACCACGATAGCGATGACATATTGAATTAAAATGCCGGAGTTAGGGGGTACTAATACTCCCAAGGCCTGACTATGGTGGATGATATTTTTTAATAACTGGCCTGATGCGATCAATAACACAACTAACATAACCCAAGCGGTTTTTTCATGGTTTGCCATATTCGCTGCTCCTCAGCATGGTTAAAGAAATACCCTTCAATGCATGTTAAATATTTTTAACACTGAATTAAGGGCTAGTATGGCGAAGGAATCTGTAATGTCAAATATTTTTAACATGTGTGTGTAAAAGAGTTACTTACAAATCGTTACAAATCTGTAATTTTTACGCTCGGTAAATTTTAATTTTCGTGATAAATTTGAAGTTCCTACCTCGAGGATTAACCAATGAATCAAAAAGGAATTATGGCAGGGGTGATCGCCATTTCGCTTGCCGGTTGCGCAACGCAAACCCCACAACCCGTTGTTGAAGCACCGCCGGTTACTCGCGCGGAACAGTTGCAAGCACAACAGCAGCAACAGCAGCAAGCACCGCAGCCACTGGGATTAAAGCGCAAACTTGCGGTCGGCCGATTAACAAACGAAACCAATTATGGTCGAAGTTTGTTGCGCGAAGCTGTTCAGGGAGCTGAAGATCAAAAAATCGCAGATATGTTTACCCAGTCGGTAGCCAATACAGGGCAGTTCTTGGTCTTTGAACGCCAAGACATTGATGCGATTCGTAATGAGCAGAAACTGTTAGGCCAGGAAAACAATTTAGTGGGTGTTGATACCTTGGTCATGGGCTCGCTGACTCAATTTGGCCGATCAAATACGGGTGAGCGCGGTTTTTTCTCAACCAGCGGTCGGCAAGAAGCTACTGCGACCGTTGATTTGCGTATTGTTGATGTGGCCACAGGCCAAGTGATCGGCTCTGTCACTGGAACGGGTAGTTCTTCGTTAGAACAATCGCGGACTATGGGATTTGGTTCGGTAGCAGGTTACGACGGCAGTTTAAATGACCAAGCAATCGGTGCTGCGGTAAATGCAGCGGTTGAAGAAATGATGCATTTGTTACTCAATCGTCCGTGGACAGCGGATATTTTAGCGGTTGAGGAAGATATTATTTATTTCAGCGGTGGCGCTAATCAGGGCGTAAAATCGGGCATGGTATTCGACGTAATGACGAAAGGCCAAACGATTCGCTCGCAAGCTACCGGCGCCATGGTGACATTACCAGGGCGTAAAGTAGCAGAGTTAAGAGTCACTGGTCTATTCGGCACCACCGATTTAGATCAAGGCGCGATGGCGACACTGACGAATGGAACACTGACAGGGCATGAGTTAAGCCAGCTTGAGATTCGTGAGCAAACGACAGCACAGCAAGGAGCACGCTAATGCGTATTCTACTTATTTTGTGTATCAGTTTAGTGGTTTTGGGTGGCTGTGCGAAACAACCCAGTCGGTTTACTGAAATTCAAGACACATCGCCGACGGTAAATTTTAAAGTTCAGCAGCCTGCAGGATTGGAGTTGTGGGTGGATGGTTTGGCTTATGGTGCATTAGAACAGTACGTGTACCCTAACAAGGCACTGTCGTTACTACCCGGACAACACTTAATTGAAATCCGTCATGGTGGGCGCGTGGTATTTAGCGAACAAGTGTATTTTAGCCAAGGTACCTATCGAACGATCGAGGTGCGGCCATGAAGCAATCAGTCAAACTTGCCGGACTTGGCCTCACCGCTATGCTATTGCTCGCAGGATGCCAGACCAATCAGCATATGTACCAGTGGGGTAACTACGAAGAAACTCTGTTTACTTACTTTCATGAGCCTGCGGTGAAAGATGAAATGCTCGAGAAGTATCTGGACTTTCTCGCACGATCATCTCGTGATAGTAAACGTGTAGCTCCCGGTTTATTCGCAGAAGCAGGAACCTTCTTGTTTGAAGCAGGGGACTTCGAAGGCGCTATTCGTTTTTATGAGCTTGAAGCGAAACTTTGGCCGCAAAGTCGGCCGTTAATGGAAACCTTGATTGCGAGTATTTTACGCATTCAGGGCCATCAACAGGACCAAGAGGTGGCCTTATGATGAAGCGATGGATTCGCGCCTTAGTGGTGCTACCGGTACTGTTTATGGTGGGATGTGCGACCACCCATGATACGACTTACTTAGAGCCGTTGCATACGGCCGATTTGCATTCAATACTGATTGTGCCTGTGAATAATAATACCATTGACGTGCAGGCGCCTACCTCAGTACTGGCAACACTCCCTTTTGTTTTGGCTGAAAAAGGGTATTACGTCTTTCCTGTGCATACGGTAAAAACGTTGCTCGATGCCGAAGGCTATTATGAGGCGGCAGAAGTACACGCTGCACCGTCAGAAGCATTGGCGGCGTTATTTGGTGCCGACAGTATTTTATACGTGACCATTCATGAGTGGGAAGCACGCTACGCGATTTTAGCGACCACCACGGAAGTCGACTTCGAGTATAAACTCGTATCGGCTGCGGGTGAAACTTTGTGGGAGGCTCGCAAGGGTTTGATGTATTCCCCGCAAAACCAGAACAGCTCAGGGAATATTTTTGCCGACATGATTGCGATGGCAATTACGGCTGCGATCGAACGGGCAGCACCGAATTATCTACCGCTGACTCGTCAAGCGAACCATGAAGTGTTTAACGGTGGAATAACAGGTTTACCGCCAGGTCCAAACCACCCAGAGTATCAGAACTATTATCGTCAGATTCGTGCCACGCAAGGTGCAACGGCAAAAGAAAAATCTGAAGAGTAGTTAAAATGAATAGTAGGGGTAGGGTGTACCTGCCCCTTTTTTCAAAGCAAACACAGCCCGTGTGTTAACTTCCCCAAATCGCTCTTCCTGCCATCACAAAGCTCGCAACCATCCCGACGAGCCAACTGAGCGAGCGGATACTTGATTTGTTGTACCAGTAAAACAACAAATACAGAATTCGCGAGCCAATAAATATCCAGCCGAGCATCACCGTAAGCGAGTCGACTGTTCCAAAGGTAACGGCCGTGAATACAGCACTTGCGTATATCAGCAAGGCTTCAAAGCTGTTGTAGTGAGCAGCGTTCGCGCGTTGGCCAAAGCCGGTAAGCTTCTGCTGCTGAACGCGAGGGTAGCGATTATCGTATCCGCCGGGTTCGCGATTCATAGCAAATACAAGTGGCGCTTTCGCCAAGAACGGCAACAACATGGCGACAAATAGTGTGGTAAATAACATGCTCATTCTCGTGCCCCTAATATGTGGCTTATTGTTCTTATCGCATCAATGATGTGACCTCTTCTTATATCCATTTATAGGCGAAAAAGTTCAGTGCCGTGGGGAATATAATAAAAAACGCCCCACGCAATGAAGTTAACGTGGGGCGCCAAGGAGAAAAGATTCTCGTTTGTGAGCGTGCTAATTAGAAACGGTAACGAAAGCCAATTTCAAAAGAGCGCTCTGGGCCAACATAAATTCCCTGACGGAGACCCGAAATGTAGCGTTCATCGGTTAGGTTTTTAATGGAACCAAATACGCTGAAGCCATCGTTAACTTGATACTGTGCCATTAAATCAAGCACTGTGTATGAAGGGAGTAATCCACTCCAAATACCACCGGCAGCGCCAGTTGGAATTTGTTCAACGTTGTCGGGTGTACCAAACTGCTCGCCGCGATAGTGGGCGGTAAGACTTGTAGTTAACCGATCATACCGGTGGGTTAATGCCACATTCGCCATCCATTCTGGTGCGTAAGGCAAACGGTTGCCACGGAATTCTCCTGATTTAAACTCAGACGTTGGAATCCATGTGGCGTTTGAGTCTAGGCTGAAACCGCCTCCGAGCACATAACCCAAGGCAAATTCCATTCCGTAGTGTTCCGTTTTACCCGCGTTTGATTGGGATAGGTTAGGATCACTGTTGCCGGTAACCACTTGGTTGCTGAAATCCATATAGAAGGCGGCTACTTCATAGGTCATATCGCCTTTGCGGCCACGTACACCGATTTCATAGTTAATTGCGCGTTCGCCATCTAATTGCTGATCGGTTAAACCATCGAGAGCCACGCCATTGGAAGCCGGGGAAAATGCCCGGTATACACCGCCATAAAGTTCAGCGCCGGCGCTTAGCTCATAAGTGGCCCCAATACCCGGTAACACTTCAGTATTTGTGGTTTTTGCCGATGCATTGTTTTGTGTGAGCACCACGCGCTCTTGCTGATACGATTCAATACGCACACCAGGAGTAACGGCTAAACGATCGGTGATATACATTCGACTTTGCACATAGGCAGCGTAACTTTCAGCAGAGTCTACGATATGACGGTCATTCGTACCTGTGCGATCGGCATCGCGGGTTGCTCGAATGCGGCGATCGTCGCTTTCTTCTTGCATATAGCGTAAACCAAGCTCGCTGTTAGCATCAAAGCCAAACAGATCATGATGTACATTCAAACGAGTTTCGATACCAAAACGCTCAAAAGAACGGTTGTTTCCGGTCAGAGCGTCGGTGTATACCCAACGTCCGGCTTGGTTTGACGCTGCTGTATCGACGTTATAGCGCCAGTAATCGCGGCTTACATCGCTCCAATAGAGCAAGGTTTTTAAGGTGGTGTTTGGCGAGACAAGCCACTCGTGATTAAGGTCAAAAGACACACGATCTTGTAAGTAGTAGTCGTCAGGTGCTGGGTTATAGGTTGCGCCGGCTAAATAGTCGTCGAGAAGCAAACCACGGTAGGAAATGTTTGCGTCGTTTTCATACCACGAGAATTTTACCCCCACGCGGTGATCAGGACTAAGCGACATGCCCGCTTTAACCATCAGGTCAGTCATGTCATAGGCTTTATCCATAAAGCCATCGCTGCGTGCATGAGACAGCACGACACCAGCAAATGCATCTGAGTTATCGCTATGCTTGCCCGCTTCGACGTTTACTTCACGCATATTAAACGAGCCAACGCGACCGGTAAGCAAAACACCGTGATCGGGCGTTTTCGTTTGATAATTCACCACGCCACCAATGGTGGATGGGCCGTAGCGCAACGATGCGGAGCCCTTGAGGATTTCAACCCGCTCAACGCGCTGAATGCGTGGGTTGAAGTAACGGTCATTGCCGATGAATAGTCCGGGCGCGACCGGTACACCATCTTCTAAGACCAAGGATTTACTCTCGCTGGCCGACAGCCCGCGAATACCGAAGTTCGATACAATGGAGGTTTCTTCTTCGCCTTTAATATTAATGCCGGGAACGCGGCGTAGAACGTCTTCAGTCGATAATGGTTGAAGTTGTTCGATGTAGTCACGGTCTAAAACCACGACGGTGCCGGTTTCGTCGTGACGATGGGCATTGCGGGTACCAAAAACACGAATCACTTCAATGCGCGGTGCAGACACTGAACGCTCTGTTGCATTGGTTTCTTGGTCAGTATCTTCCTCTGCCATGATACTGGCTGGAAGCAGGGCCATGGCAATGGCAGTTGCGAGTAAAGAAGGGCGCAAAAATGGGCTAGCTGACATAAATACTCCGTTTGAATCACGTCTAACGCAGGTGAGGGTTGTGCAATAAACCTGCTTATTTTTAGCTCTACGAATGTTGGTTGCTGCGGCAACCTAATCAGTGTTGTTCCAGAACGGTGTGAATGTTAAATGCAAATGAGAATGATTGTCAATAGCAAATGATAATCTTTCTCATTTGGGCTGAATCCCTTTGTTTGTCGGTTGTTGCACGCACTTTTGGCTTGCTGATTTACGCAACATATTGTTTTCAATTTATAAAACCGTTTAGCGCAACCTATTTAGTCGATTTGTACATGGTAGGTTCGGTTGCTATACCTATGAATGAAGCAAATTTGGTTTGTGGGATCGTTTGTGTCTGATCCTGCCGACATTGCGTTACAACAAGGAGAAAATCATGAGTGACAATAAGGCTGGAAAGTGCCCCGTGATGCATGGTGGTAACACCAGAATGGGCGGGAACGGTACCTACAATAAAGATTGGTGGCCGAATCAACTCAATTTAAAAATTCTTGCTCAGAACGACAAAAAAACGAATCCACTCGGTGAAGACTTCAACTATCGTGAAGCCTTCAAGAAGTTGGATTTAGCAGCCGTTAAAAAAGACATTGAAGCACTGTTAACTGATTCAAAAGAGTGGTGGCCCGCAGATTATGGTCACTATGGGCCGTTTATGATCCGGATGGCTTGGCATGCCGCAGGTACCTATCGTACCGCAGATGGCCGTGGTGGTGGCGGTACCGGAAATCAACGTTTTGCGCCTTTAAATAGCTGGCCAGACAACGGAAACCTCGATAAAGCGCGGCGCTTGTTATGGCCCGTGAAAAAGAAATATGGCAATAGCTTGTCTTGGGCTGATTTATTTATCCTCACCGGTAACGTGTCCCTTGAATCTATGGGCTTAAAGACCTTTGGTTTCGGTGGCGGCCGCGAAGATATCTGGGAGCCAGAAGAGGATATCTACTGGGGTAAAGAAAACGAGTGGCTTGAGAACAATCGCTATAGCGGAGATCGTGAGCTTGAACACCCATTGGCCGCAGTGCAGATGGGGTTGATTTATGTGAATCCAGAAGGCCCTGACTCGGAACCTGATCCGAAAGGTTCTGGCCGTGACATCCGTGAGACCTTTGATCGGATGGCGATGAATGATTATGAAACAGTGGCGCTGACAGCCGGTGGACATACCTTCGGCAAATCGCACGGTGCAGGCCTTGAATCGCATCTCGGGCCAGATCCTGAGGGTGCGCCTATTGAACAATTAGGTTTCGGTTGGAAGAGTTCTTTCAAGAGTGGTAAAGGCCGCGATACCATTACCAGTGGTATTGAAGGTGCGTGGACACCAACACCCATTGAGTTTGACATGAAGTACTTTGATGTACTCTTTGGCTATGAATGGGAACTGACGAAGAGTCCAGCGGGTAAGCATCAGTGGAAAGCTAAGAATCTCCGTCCTGAAGATCACGCGCCTGATGCGGAAACGCCGGCTCAGAAAGTGGGCTTAATGATGACCACTGCCGATATGGCAATGAAGGAAGATCCGGAATACCGCAAAATCTGCGAGCACTTCCACAAGAATCCGGAAGAGTTTGCCGATGCCTTTGCCCGCGCTTGGTTTAAGTTGACGCACCGGGATATGGGGCCGAAATCACGCTATTTGGGGCCTGAAGTACCTGAAGAAGACTTGATTTGGCAAGATCCCGTGCCTGCGGTGGATCACGAGCTTATCAATGACAAAGATATCGATGGCTTAAAGAAAACAATTCTAGAGTCAGGGTTATCGACGTCAGAGCTTGTTTATACCGCTTGGTCGTCTGCGGCAACTTTCCGTGGCTCAGATAATCGCGGTGGCGCCAATGGTGCGCGTATTCGCTTAGCGCCACAAAAAGATTGGGAAGTAAATCAGCCCGCGCAGTTGAAAAAAGTACTGGCTACCTACGAGGGTATTCAGAAAGATTTCAATTCTGCGCAATCAGGTAACAAGAAGGTATCCCTTGCTGACTTGATTGTACTTGGTGGTGCTGCCGCTGTAGAGAAAGCCGCGAAAGCGGGCGGTTTTGATGTGAAGGTTCCGTTTTCACCGGGCCGCACTGATGCGACGGACGAGCAAACCGATGTGGAGTCGTTCGAAGTGCTTGAGCCGATTGCAGATGGTTTCCGTAACTATTTGAAGCAAAAATATTCGGTATCTACCGAAGAGCTACTCTTAGACCGCGCCCAGTTGCTTACCTTGACTGCACCGGAAATGACGGTGCTGGTCGGCGGTATGCGCGCACTGGGAGCAAATTACGGAGGCACTAAGCACGGTGTGTTTACGGATCGTGTAGGCACCTTAAGTAACGACTTCTTTGCAAACTTAACGAGTATGGACATTGCCTGGCGGCCAATGTCAGACGACGCGGAAGAGTTTGAAGGGGTTGATCGCAACTCAGGCAAAGTGAAGTGGACCGGTACACGGGCAGACCTCGTGTTCGGTGCGAACTCACAATTACGTGCCATTTCCGAGGTATATGCTCAAGACGACGCGCAAGAAAAATTCGTGCGCGATTTCGTTAAGGCATGGACGAAAGTAATGAACGCGGATCGCTTCGATTTGCGCTAATCGTTATTTTCATTGCTCAGAATTAAAAAGCGCTCTTCGGAGCGCTTTTTTTGCGCCCAAACCAGTGCTAATTTCGTTGCGAAGATGCTTTATATTCTGATATATCTTGTCTACAAAATAATTAAAACCTGCGTTTGAACAACGCCTGATAGTCATGCCAACAAATTCAATGTCTCATACTCATCGGCTCTTCGATATTGTTAAAGCGATCGCTCGGTTTATTCCGCGTCTTCCTACTTTCCTGTTGGCAAATATTCGACTTAAGCGAGCACGCGGCTCCGATATCGGCTCAACTGGATTGTCGTTGCAGCAGGTCGCTCAACGCTATCCTGAACGGACTTTTCTAAAGTTTGAAGGGGTTACGTATAGCTATGCTGAATTTAACCGTTGGGTTAATCAGCTGGCACACGCGTTTGCGAGCCAAGGTGTTGGGCGCGGCGATTGCGTGGCGCTCATGTTTGAGAATTCGCCAGAGCAGCTTGCGTGTGTATTTGCGGTGAATAAATTGGGCGCCACTGCCGGCATGATGAATTACAAACAGCGTGACTCCGTTTTAGCGCACAGTATTTCGATTATTCAACCTAAGCTTTTTGTGGTGGGGGACGATTGCGCCGATGCCTTGGCCAGCTTACCTAACTTACCTAACAACTTGCTTGATGGTGTGCCCTGTCTTTCCATGGAATCGAGCCCGAGTCCAGGCTGGTTAGATTTAACGGCACTTGCCGGTAATATGCCCGATAGCAATCTAGCAGTAACCGAAACCATTCAGCTTCAAGAAACCTGTTTTTACGTGTTTACTTCCGGCACAACAGGTATGCCTAAATCTGCCGCGATGACCCATTTACGTTGGTATAAAGCAGGTATTGGCTTTGGTCGCATGGCCTTGCGTTTAAGAGCTGACGATGTCCATTATTGTTGTTTACCTTTGTATCACAATACTGCGCTATCGGCGTCGTTAAGTACGGTGATTGCAACTGCAAGTACCTTGGCGCTGGCAAGACGTTTTCGCGTGAGCGAGTTTTGGCAAGACATTCGGGAGCATGGAGCAACGAGCTTTGTGTATATAGGTGAGCTCTGTCGGTACTTGCTTAATCAACCTGTCGCCCCTGACGATAAGGCCCACCAAGTTCGGGCCGTATTAGGCAATGGGTTACGCGCAGAAGTGTGGGATAGGTTTCAGAACCGATTTGGGATTCCGTACATCTATGAGCTATATGGTGCCAGTGAAGGCAATATTGGCTTTGTGAATGTGTTTAACTTAAAACGGACGGTTGGATTTTCGCCGATGCGTTTTGCCGTTGTTCGTTTTGATTACGAAAAAGAGCAACCTATTGTGGATACCCGTGGCTTTATGCTACGGGTACAGAAAGGCGACGTTGGATTACTGCTGGCTGAAATAAGTAAGAATACGCCGTTTGATGGCTACACTAATAATCAGGACGCGTCGTCCGCCAAGGTGCTGCGAGGCGTATTTAAGCCTGGTGATGCTTGGTTTCATACAGGCGATTTGGTGCGTGATCAGGGATTTCGACATATCGCTTTTATTGACCGGGTGGGCGATACCTTTCGTTGGAAATCAGAAAATGTGGCCACTACCCAAGTGGAGGCAGAAATTCAAACCCTTCAGGAAATTAATGAAGCGGTGGTTTACGGGGTACAAGTTCCCCATACCGAAGGAAGGGCGGGCATGGTGTCTTTAAGCATCCGCCAAGGACTCGAATTCGACCCCGTGCAGTTTTACCGTAATTTGAAAGACAGGCTACCGGATTATGCGATCCCATTGTTCGTGCGCTTGCGACAAGGCTACCACGATACAACTGCGACTTTGAAAATTAAAAAGACGGAGTTGAAGCAACAAGGTTTTCGAATTCAAGACGGCCAAGAGCCCATCTACGTGTTAGTGAATCGAGAGCAGGGATACCAACCTTTAGATGCGGGCATTCTCGAACGTATTCAGGACGGTGAGCTGCGCTTTTGATTTTGTTATATATTTTTGTATTCCCGTTGTTTTTTCAAAGTATTTACGGCGTTCAGGCTGACATTTATGGTCCTATGGTCTACTTTTAAAAGTGACAATTAACATGGAGATCTGTCATGAACAAATCTATTGTTTTAGGTACATCCCTCATTTTGTCTTCGGTTATCTTAAATCCAGCAGTGATGTCGACTGCCAATGCGGATATCGTAGCCACCCATGAGGTCGTTGCAGAGCAACAGTCGGGCTTAAATCGAGCTCAATTGACGGAACAGTTGCAACGTGAAGACGTGCGTGAACAGCTCGTGCGCTTCGGGGTTGATCCAGAAGAGGCGATTGCTCGAGTCGCATCGATGACTGATCAGGAAGTGATGGAACTCACTGCAGGAATTGAACAAATGCCAGCAGGTGCTGGTGTCAGCGTGAGTGTCAGCGTTATTTTGATCGCCATTCTTATTTGGCTTATATTCTTCCGTTAATAGAAACTCCATAAACGCCCGGTATTGTTTCCGGGCGTTTTTTTATGACCCTTTTGAGATGGAATGGAGTGCTTGGGTGACTGCACGAATAATTCTAATTTTGGTGGTGTTGCTTGGATTAAATCATTTAACCGGGTGTGCCACCGCGCCGATGCAATACCGCTCACTAAATACGGCCGAACTCCAAGCCGTTGAACTTGTTGATACACCGTTTTTTCCGCAAGAGGCATATCAGTGTGGTCCTGCTGCACTTGCCACTGTGTTAGTGACTAGCGGTGTTGGTGAAGCGACCCCTGAAAATTTAAAACCTCAGGTTTACTTACCGGAGCGCGAGGGAAGTTTGCAGCCCGAGCTGCTCGGAGCGGCCCGCCGTGCTGATCGTATTCCTTATATCATTCAACCCCAGTTGTCGGCCCTGTTTGCAGAGGTTGAAGCAGGGCATCCTGTGCTTGTATTGCAAAATTTAGGAATTCCCCGCTGGCCTCGCTGGCATTACGCCGTGGTGATTGGGTTTGATCCCGTCCGGGAACAGGTAATCTTGCGCTCTGGGACAACAAAGCGAGAAATGATGTCGTTGCGACGATTTGAGCAAACCTGGCAATTCGGTTCTTATTGGGGAATTGTGGTTACCGAGCCGGAAGCTATTCCAGTGACAGCAGAGCCTGTACGCTATCTGGCGGCGGTTTCGGCATTGGAGCAGCAACAACGCTTTGCTGCCGCCATTCGAGGCTATGAGGCCGCGCAGCGGCGTTGGCCGTCTGAATATACCCCGGCTTTCGGGTTGGGCAATATTGCCTACCAACAAGGCCGTTATGCGGATGCCGAGATGCATTATTATCATGCCACCGAGTTAGCATCGGAAGAGCCGGCTGTATTCTTTAACTTAGCCTGGGCACTTCTTCGTCAAGGCAAGCGCGATGAAGCCATTCTTTCTGCAGAAATGGCGCAAATGTTAGCGCCTGAACATAGTCGCTATGGTGTAGCCGTCGCCTTAATTGAAAACGCTGAATAGACAGCGAAGCACACACAAGAACGCCAGCAATTGCTGGCGTTTTTTTTAGGCTTTGAGTTCTTAATGAGGGCGCAGCTCATGCAACAGCGAACGGCCGACCGCATGGGGTGGTGCGCTAATCCCTAAATAATCAGCCACGGTGGGTGCTACATCAATTTGACGACTGCGCGGAATACGATTGGGCTGAAAGCCGCCGCCCCAGGCACAGGTGACCGTTTGCATTAATGGCTCTGTCGATGCATGGGAATGTGTTGCCCATAGCCGAATCGGACCTGTTGCCGCATCAGCACTATGGCTGCGGCCACTACGATAGCCATGTGCCTCCGCCCAGTACACGTCACCACCGGCAGGCCCGCCAATCCCCAGTTCGGGGTGTTCGCTTGCCACATAGATACGGTCGATCACAGACATTCCGTTGGCATCAACAACCGTACTTAGGGCGGCAACGATTTTTGCAACGACATCGTCTTTCTGTTCGGGTGGAACAATACCGCCGCGCCAATCAGTTGTGTTCACGGTAATCCAGTTGCCGGTGTTCGATACCGCTTTGCTCCGGGTTAAATCGATCATGCCGTTGGCATCAAGGAACTGCAGACTCGCTTGTTGCAACAGAACATTGGGACGAAACTCCATCCAACTTGTACGCATGCCGTGATCACCGACTAAAAATAATGCGGCATTGTCACTGTCGGCAAGGTCCATCAAGTGCTGCAGACGTATATTGACTAACTCCCAGGCGCGGCCGCGTAAATCATGGGCTTTCTCCGCAAACTCAGGATTAAATGCTGGATAGTTTTCGTAGGTGTACGCTTTAATGCTGTGATCGATAGAATCGCCAAGCGGGAAGTAATCGACAAGTAAATCAACGTTCTGTTCTTGCCAAAACCAGCTAGAGCCAAGATTAAATAGCTTGGTTTCGAGCTCCGCGGTTTCTAAATACCGAGCTTCAGCAAGGCCATCGCCACCATTGTAAAAGGGCTTACCGAATTCGCCGCGCGAATACATGCGAGTCGAGGAGTTACCAAACCAGCCTTGTACGTAATCCTCATACGCTACTTGCGCGTCTGCGTGATTTACTTCGATGATGTGCATGGGTGGATGGAACAGCATGAAATCGCTGCCATCGGCCGCAACCTCGAATAAGCGGACACGCAAGAACAGGGTGCCCCGTTCGTGGCTCACTCGCAGCGGTTCGGAGAAATGGCGGGCGAGCTCGCGATCGTTATAATCTGCTTGCTCCACGTCCGCCGCATAAGCGATCACGGCGCCTTGTGCATCGGGAACTGTATTTACGGCAATATGATCATATTCATCGTTGCCGAATAAGGCCGCATAAAAGGTGCCTGCTTGGTTATTAAATGAAAAATAACGAGGGGCTACGTTAGATTCGAGCAATTCCACCTGATTCCAGGGTATTTGTTCATCCCAATCGACATGGGCGGCGGTGAGCATTGCATCGCCTTGAATTTGATCATTGTAACCATTCATCACAATGACGTTATCCTTGCTATAGCCATCGATCACGCGCTGGCGTGCCGCTTCGTTTTCTTCCGTGCGCTCCCCTACGGCTGATGGAAAGCCTGGCTTGCCGGGGGCTTGCGTTACATGGTGCCCACCCGCGGTTAAACCTTGGTAACCCGCCGTAATCCAAATGGGTTCTGCCGCAGAGTTATCCGGTGAATAACCTGAGGCAGAGGCGAGCACTGTGTGTTGATCTCGCGGCAACGGATGCACTGTGTTACCAGAAATATTGCTGATATTGCCGTAGGCACCTGTCCATAGAGCAGAGTGGCCTGCAGCTGTTAGGGAAGGAAAGGAAGGTTGCGTGCCTTCGCTACATGCGCCTTGATTAAACATATTATAAAACGCAGGCACTTGGGCCTCACTCAAGCTGTTTCGCATAATCGTCTCATTGATAGAGTCAATGCTAACCAGAATAGCGCGGGGTTGTCCCTGATCCTGTTCAACGGTAAGGTCGGTTGATGTATCAGTACAGGCAAGAAGGGTGGTGGCTGCTACCGCAGTAACCAAAGAAGCGCGCAGACTATGTGTGTGTGCCATATTTCTCTTCCAATTTTTAATGTGCTTGAAAGGTATCAGAAAAATATGACAATTTCAGCACAGCCCCACTTTAAAGGCACCTCGGATCGCTCCATTAAGTGTGATTAAATGTAATCTTCATGATTATATTAAATTAATGTTGAATTTTATTTGTGTCTGATTTCTATAAAGTTTTAGTTTTTGTCTTTACATTTAACTTCTGTACCATCTGTGTATGGATCTCGCCAATAAAAACGCTAATGGAGAACGCTCAAATGCAGATAAAAAAGGTGAGTCGCTACACGCTGGTACTTGCTATCGTTTTTGCAACAAGCGCATGTACAGATTCGAATTTTAAATGTGGATCAGAGCCTGTCCGGGATCAAGTTCTTAAAGCGAGTAAAGACCGTTTTACCGCCCAGCTTCTGCGTGAATATTCGGAAGAGGAAATCGCGGATACTCGCGAGCTATTTGAGCGAGCGCGATCTGATGCGAGCCGTATTAAAATTTCTGGCACCCGGCAGATCAGAAGAAATTATCTTGAAGGCGAGTTGTTATGTGTTGCTACGGTGACAACCTCTCGAGACGCGAACCTCAATGTTTCTTACCTGATTAAGAAAGGCGAAGACAGTCTAAATGTCACGCTTAGATAACTTCAATTCTCCATAATTCGGCGTAAACGTATTAGGCCACCGGGAAATACTCGGTGGCCTTCTCCATTACTTATCCGCAGGAGCGTCTTGTTGGGGTTCTTGTTTGGGTTCTGGACCTCGTTGTTCAACAAGCTTTTCGATGCCCAATTCGTTTCTAAAGTGTACATCAATCTGATTGAAGGCAATTTCGATACCGGCCTCTTTAAAGCGGCGATCGATTTCTCGATTAACCGCATCGATTGTGGGGTTGCGATCTTTCAGTGCGCCCACGTGCACGCGAATTTCGTGATCCAGGGTACTTTCACCAAAGCTTAGGAAAAGAATTTGCGGAGGCGGATCGTCTAAAATCCGAGGTTCTTTCTCGGCGATGTCTAACAAAATTGTTCGTGTTTTCTCAAGATCCGAGCCATAGGCCACGCCGACCTTAATGGTAATCCGAGTCACGGTGTTACTTAATGACCAATTGACGAACTTGCTGGTAATAAAGTTCTGATTAGGCACGACAATATCGCGGCGATCAAAATCTGTAATTACGGTTGCGCGAATACGGATTTTACTCACACGGCCGGATAAATTATCAAGAGTAACGATATCGCCAACCCGCACCGGGCGCTCAAAGAATAAAATCAAACCCGAGATAAAGTTTGCGAAGATTGCTTGCAAGCCAAAACCTAAACCAACGGTTAAACCTGCGGCAAGCCATTGTAACTGACTCCATTGCACACCTAGGGTGGCAAATACCGAAACTACAGCGATACCCACGAGTACGTAATTTAATAACGAGGTAACTGCGTAAGACGTACCCATCTCTAAATTCAGGCGAGATAGCACCAGCATTTCAAGTAAG
The DNA here is from genome assembly GCF_015354615.1 of Aliidiomarina indica. Taxonomy (GTDB): domain Bacteria; phylum Pseudomonadota; class Gammaproteobacteria; order Enterobacterales; family Alteromonadaceae; genus Aliidiomarina; species Aliidiomarina indica. The sequence goes on from NZ_JACAVQ010000001.1 coordinate 329,240, forward strand.
CCCGGCAAATTACGCACAAGTATGACGCTGACGAGAATAATAAATAGGGTAGAGAAAATGGCGCCAAAGCTAATTGGCATCACGCTCAACTCTTCGCCATCTTGAAAAATAAACTGCGTATCTAGATAGTGCAATGCCACCATTGCGTCTGACCAGACCGCATACAGCACAAATGCGAAAATAATCAGCAGCAAGAAACGCGCCAATCGTATTGCTTGTTGATGTGCACGCAGTGGATCAACATCCGGCTCAGGAATCTCTTTGGCCCGCTCTGTGTCGTCGTCGATTTCAGCGAGTGCTTGTGCTTGTATCTCTTCTTGTTGCTTTTGTAATCGTTGGGTTGAAAAGCTAATTGCCCGATAAATACTGGCTTCACTGATAATCCACGCGGAGAGAACGTAGAAAGTAGCCAAGTAATAGCCGCTTAGCTTCAATGCCGTAAAGTAGTATCCGGTCGAAACCATATAAATGAGTGACACAGGCAACAATAAGAGCACGGCCGCAATTGAGCGATGAATATACGGCGAGTCATACAGTGGCGGTAACCGCCGGAAAATCCAGAGCACCAGTACCAGAAGATAAATACTTGAAAATAGCAATGCGAGACTGCCAATTACATCCTGCGCGTACAAACTGGTTTGCTGTGTGGCAAATGCCAAAATAAAGGTGAGGGGCAGTAATACAGCGCCGAAGAGGCGAATAAATTTGCGTACCGATGCACAGGTTTCCTGGGGCCAATCGAAGTACAGATGGGCGAATCCCGTTGGTTTTGTCAGTTTATGTAGGAAGCTTAAAACAAACCAAGCAAATGCTAATGCCGTAAAGGCTGCGCCCGGATTAAGATGAACCGCATCCGGTGGGGCTTGAATGAATTGCCCAATGATGAGTAAAACCAAGGTTCCCGGTAGCACATAGAGGGCGATTTTAGCCAATGCTCCAGGAACCACCCAAGGCGATGCGGCTAACTCTGGGTCTTTCACATGCGCTTGATAGGCGTCGATTTTTCGTTTTAAAAATGGCCGTTTATAGGTTACTGCGATCAAGGCGATAATTAAGAAAAACACATAGAGCGTTATTCGCGCTTGGGTGTGTTCAATCATGGAACGCGCTGCGCTTTGCATCGTGGCGAATTGGGCTTGAAGCATGTCCGGTACCGAAAGCCACCAGTTCCAATTCATGGCCGGATTACTCGGTGTCCAGAATAGGTACTCTTCGAGCTGATTAGAAAACTCGTTTCGAATGTTGGATAGGTGCAACTGCTTGGCTTGGACGTCGACAATAAGATCAATGTGGCGCTCGAGCATCTCTTTTTCTTGCAACAAGGCAGCTGCCTGAGCAGTTTGCAGGTGTTCTGCATCACGTAACTGTCGCTGTGTGTAGAATAGTTGTAAGCGCAGTTCTGCGAGACGATCCTGATAGTCGGTGGTTCTTACATCCGGCAGCATTGCCCGTTGTTCTTGCAGAACCCGATGCAGTAATCGACTTCCAGAAAGGCTCTGATACTGGGTTTCTAGATCCGCTTTATTGTGTTCAAGCTCATTGATTGTTTCCCGCAGCGCCAAGCGTTCGCTTTCAAGGACGGCGATTTCATTGGCATGAGAGCCTGCTAATGGCTCTTGGGGTATAGCGGCGGCGCTGAGTAGCAATAAACTGGCGACAAAGATAAAAAATAGGGGTCGCATAAAAAACAGAGTCCTTGTGTGTGATTGCTGCAACAACTAAGGTTACTTGGGAAAAAGATAAAGTGCTAGTGGCCTGTAATTTTTATGGAAACTTAGTGATTATCAATGACGAGGGTTGCCAGTCGAGCGACGCTAAGGTTTAATGCGCGCTGACAGCAAAACACCAACGAGAGGAAAGGTAACTATGCGTGTATGTGGCGTTGAGATAAAAAGCAATGAAGCCATTATTTGTTTAATGGAGCTCGATGGTGATTTGGTGCAAATTCCTGATTGTCGGCAAACGCGATTCCAGTTGAGTAAAACGGGCGATCAAGAGTCGATGCAAAAGCTTCAGTTTGCGTTGAGTAAGCTGTTTACAGATTATCGAGTTACCCATGTTGCGATTAAAGAACGCCCCCAAAAAGGAAAGTTTGCGGGCAGTGCACTTGGTTTTAAAATTGAAGCCGCATTGCAGCTGATTGAGTCTGTTCAGGTCGACATCATGGCGGGGAGCTATCAAAAAGACGTTTTAAAACGGAATCCGATTCCTGTTGATTTTGCCGACACCGGACTAAAAGGTTTTCAGGAAACGGCGTTTGTCGTGGCTTACGCTTTTTTAATGGGTAAAAAATACCCCAGCGTTCAGAGCTAACCTCGCATATTCCCGAAGTAACAACGCGAGATTTGTCCGCATATTTATGGCAGGATAGCGATAAATTCGAACAAGCGTTTTACTTTGGGGTTTTCCATGACGCAATTATTAAATCGTCGCGATCTCGACTTCCTACTCTATGACGTGCTTGGAGCAAGGGATTTGCCCAATGCCGAGCGTTATCAGGATTATGACTATGAGTCATTTCAATCCATTATTGATACAGCGGCGCGCATCGCTGAGGAGCAGTTTCTTCCTCACAATCAAAAGGCGGATGCGAATGAGCCACAATTTGATGGCACATCAGTAGTTACTATTCCTGAAGTAAAGCGCGCATGGCGGGCTTTTGCCGATGCGGGCTTACTCGCGGCGCGCCATGATGTTGAAAACGGCGGCATGCAATTGCCAGCCTTGATCCACGCTGCCTGCAATGCTTGGTTTATGGCGGCCAATCCATCCACAGCAGCATATCCATTTCTCACCAGTGCAGCGGCCAACCTTATTCATGCGTTCGGCTCCGAGACGCAAAAAGCCAGTTTCTTGCCTGCGATGTTTTCGGGCGACTTCGCCGGTACTATGGCACTGACCGAACCCGATGTAGGTTCATCGTTAGGTGACCTTACCACCAAGGCGATCCCCATCGATGGCCAGCGTTACAACATTCGCGGCCAGAAAATGTATATCTCTGGTGGTGATCAAGACATCACCGAGAACATTGTGCATTTGGTGTTGGCTCGAATTGAAGGGGCAGAGCAGGGTGTTAAGGGTATTTCATTGTTTGTGGTTCCCAAGTTTCGACAGAACGCTAAGGGGGAATTTGCGCAACCAAATGATGTCACTTTAGCGGGACTGTTGCACAAAATGGGCTATCGCGGAACAACCTCGACGGTGCTTTCCTTTGGTGAACACAACGACTGCGAAGGCACGATTGTTGGCGAGCCCGGCAAAGGCCTTCAGTATATGTTTAAGATGATGAATGAAGCTCGCATAGGGGTTGGTCTTGGCGCTGCTATGATAGGTTACCGTGGCTATTTAGCGTCGTTAGATTATGCGCGGCAGCGGCCTCAGGGCAGATCAATGAGCGATAGAGACCCACGCAGCAAGCCAGTGATGATCATTCAACACACGGATGTGAAGCGCATGCTGCTTCAACAAAAAGTTTGGAGTGAGGGCAGTTTAGCCTTGTGTTTATACGCGGCTCGACTCGTCGATGCCCATGAAGCAGAAGGTGACGAAAATAGCGGTATCTTAGTTGATTTATTAACCCCAATTGTGAAGTCTTATCCTTCTTGGTACGGCCCTAAAGCGAACGATTTAGCCATTCAGGTACTCGGCGGCGCCGGTTACACACGAGAATATCCCGTGGAGCAATGCTATCGAGATAATCGTTTAAATCCAATCCACGAGGGAACTCACGGAATTCAAGGGTTAGATTTGTTGGGCCGTAAACTTTGGCAGCACAATGGTACCGGACAAAAACTGCTACTGCGTGAGATTCAAGCCACCTTAAGCGCGTGCCAGCAACACCCTGAACTGAGTGAACCGCTGCGTCGCTACCAAGACGTCTTAAAACCTTTTATGGATACCTTGCTCAAATTAGGTGAGGCGTTTGTAGGGGGCAAGGCCGCTCATGTGTTAGGCAATGCCTCTGTGTTCTTGGATGTTATGGGGAAAATGGTCGTCGGTTGGTTATGGCTACGCATGGCCGAGCGTGCCCTTGCCACATCAGAAGACTCCAACTTTACAGCAGGCAAGCTGCAATCGGCACAGTACTTTATGCGGTGGGAGTTAGCGTCAGTGCCCGCTGAGCTTGAACGGATGGCACAGCTAGATGACACCTGCATGCAGATGGAGGAGGCGTGGTTTTAAACCCCCGCGCCTAGAGTGGTTGCGCATGGGTTAATAGCCATTCGCGCAAATCTTGATTTAAGCGGTTAGCCGCCTCGCTGAGAGAAGAGGCGACAGCACTGGCACCGCGTCCGCGCACAGCTTGGCGCACAACAAAGCTATGTTCCGCAACCACTCGGCGTTCGGTACTTTGAATAAGCTGAGCATCAAAGCGGATCTCGGCTTCTTGTCCTTGCACATGAAAGCTGCGCAGGGTGCCTATCAGTTGGTAATCACTGCGCAATTGCTCGCTGTCGGAGCTAATCGCTTGGAAACGCGGATCGCGCCACAGGGCGTCGATAACCCAATCTCGCCATAAAATGGGGATAGGGTTATTCCAGCGTGCGCCGGCAATCGCATTAAAACTGCCATCATCTTGCAAGCGTAATAAACGGTCGCCGGCAAATAAGTCGACCGCGAGTGGGCGCTTTACCTGAATGCTGCGGGCGCTAACGTCAGTACTTGTTTGTGTAATTGTGGCTGGAGTTAAGCGGTAACTGGCAACTTCTTCCGCTTCAGGCATGAGCGTGCAGGCCATGAGCGCTGAAGTGGATAACATCAATAGGGCGATGAGACGAACGGATCCCATGATTTTCATTCCTGAATCTCCTTAAGCTTCTCGCGTCCAAACAGATACGCAGCAGGATCTTGGTCTACCTGCTGAAGAATCATACCCAGGGTTGCAATCGCGTTGCGAAGCTCACTGACAGTGGGGCCGAATTCATTGAGGCCATCGAATCCACTTTGAATGGAATCTTCATTGGCTTGGATGACTGTATTTAGTCGCTGTGCAAGCACAGTGAACTGGGTTAAAGCCTCGCGCGCATCGGCTAAGGTGGCTTCACCCTCATCATCGATAAGCACGTTAATTTTATCTGCGACCTCGCTAAATTGAACAAAAACGCGGTTCACTTCCTCGAGGGTGTTATCGAACTTGGCGGTGCTCTCATTTAAGTTGCCGCTGAATTCCTCAAGGTTGCTTAAGATGTTGCTAAGCTTTTCTGTATTTTCTTCCGACACCAGCTCAATTGTGCTATCTAAAAAAGCCCCGAGTTTCACCAATAGCTCTTCAGAGCTTAAACGTAAGCGAGTAAACGGCGAAGGTTCCGCTTCAATGACATCGACACTTTGCGATGTATATTGAGGGTCGGCGAGTTCTCTGCCGGGTTGTAATTCAATACCGCTGGCACCGGTGATATTGAGAAGAGTGAGACGCGCCCGGGTATTTGAATCGACCGGCGTTGACGCAGTGATTTGAATGCGCGCGCGAACGATGCGGGCATCGTTGGGGTCAAGCCGAAGTGATTCCACTTCGCCGACGCGGATACCACTAAACTGTACCGGGCTTCCGGTGCTCAAGCCAGACACAGGCTCGCTAAACAGCACTTCGTACCGAGCGTACTGGCTGATATCACTCTTTTTGCTTAACCATAAAACACCCGCCACGCTTCCGAACATAAGGAGAATGGCGAGTAAGCCGATGACAATGTAATTGGCGCGCGTTTCCATGGTGTTATCGCTCCTGGTTTTGGCGAGAGGTTGCGGCGGCTGAACGGCCGCGCGGGCCGTGGAAATAGTCTTTTAGCCACGGGTGATCAAAGGCGACGACCTGCTCTAAGGTATCATGGATAATAATTTTCTTTTCTGCAATGACGGCGATACGATCGCAACTTTGATAGAGCGTATCGAGATCGTGGGTGACCAGAAAAACGGTAAACCCAAGCGCATTACGTAAGGTGACCAGTAGTTCATCAAATGCCGCTGCACTAATGGGATCTAAACCTGCGGTTGGCTCATCGAGGAATAAAAGCTCGGGCTCCAGTGCCAATGCACGGGCCAAAGCGGCGCGTTTTACCATGCCACCGGATAACTCGGAAGGAAATAAACTTGCGGCATGCGTAGGCAAACCCACTAAAGATAACTTCATCCGAGCTAACCGCAGGGCATCTGATTTGTTAATTGCGGTATGCTCTAGCAACGGCATGGCGATATTTTCAAGCACGGTTAGTGATGATAGCAAGGCGCCAGATTGAAACAGGACGCCCATTTTCTTGCTTAACAAGCTACCCCGTTGAACGCCTTCTGGGCCAACTCGTTCGCCGAGCACTGAAATTGTGCCTGCCACCGGTTTCTGTAAACCAATAATGGAACGCATCAGAACCGATTTGCCAGAGCCGGAGCCGCCAACGATCCCGGTTATGTCACCTCGTTGAATGGTGAGATCTAACGCATCGTGCACCACGTGGCTCCCAAATTGGTTCACTAGGCCGGTTACTTCTATCACGGAATTGTTCATCGCGGTTACCACCCCATTTCCATGAAAAATAAAGCGGCAATGGCATTCAATAAAATTACAATAAAAATGGCCTGCACCACAGAAGAGGTTGTGTGTTCACCGACGGAGCGGGCGTTGCCTTTAACCTTAAATCCTTCCAAACAGCCTATGATGGCAATCACAGCAGCAAATATGGGGGCTTTCGCTAACCCTAAGTAAAGGTGGCGCTCGGGAATTTCTTGTACAATGCGTAAAAACTGAGCGACTGAGATGTCGAGGGAAATTGCTGCAACCATCATGCCGCCAACGATACCCGAAACAATACCAACAAAAGTGAGCAAGGGCAGCATGATCAATAAGGCGAGCAAGCGCGGGATGACTAATACTTCAATAGGATCGATACCCTGAACGCGCAGGGCATCCACTTCTTGATTCACTTTCATCGCCCCAATTTGCGCGGTAAATGAGCTCGCGGTTCGTCCCGCTAATAAAATAGCGGCAAGCAAAACTCCGAGCTCGCGCATAAAGGCGTAGGCAACCAGATCAACAGTGTAGATGGTTGCGCCAAAATCTTGTAATACGGTCGCTCCCAAAAAAGCGACCACGGCGCCGACCAGAAAAGTTAACAATGCAACGATTGGAATCGCTTGTAATCCAGCTTGTTGCACGTGCACAAAAAACGAAGTGATACGCCACCGATGGGGCAAGAATATCAAGGTCAGAGTGCGCACCAAGGTAAGGCCGATAAACGACAAAAGCAGTGTCGTTTGTTGCCATTGGTGCTGCGTTGTTTCGCTTACCCATTGGCCAAAGCGCGCTAGACCATCACCGAAACGGTATTTACGAGGCTGCGTGCTGTCTTCAGCGTCTAATGACTCTGCCACGGTATGCAACAGACGCACATGCCGTGCTCGGCTCTGTGTCAATTCAGGGGTGGTATTGTCGCTGTGATCTGCATTGGATAAGGCGAGAATTTGCTTGGGTGACACATGTACCATTAACTCGGTGGCCGCAGAACAGTCGATGCTATGGAGCTTGTCGATAGACAACGACTGCAAATCAGTTAAATCCTGCTGGTTTAACTGTGATAGTGCATGTTGTACACGCGAAAACTGGGCAATCGTCCATTCGCCTTCGAGCATGAGTGCGTTGTTTTCCACACGAGCGCTCGGGACTCTGTCTTCCTGCATGTTGAAAATCCTTGTGCAACAACCTCACGTTCAAGGTAGCACAGATTGATTGTGCCGTATTCTTTAGCACATAAGTTATGTTTAAATTAACCTCATTTTTTCATACTAACTGTCAGCGAAAGGCTGAACCTGGCATTGCTCAAGGGTACGCTCAAGCTTTTCGAAGTCAGTAAGTTGATTTCCTTCCGTCTGCACCGTCACACTGGCCGCAGCAACCCCATACCGAAATGCAGTGGCGAGCGGCTGCCCCTGAGCAAGCTGATAAGTTAGTGCGGAAACAAAACTATCACCAGCACCGACATGAGACACGATGGTCACTTTAGGGGCGGTTACATAGAGTGGCTCATGCTGGCGCGAAACTAACACTGCTCCGCCACGGCTTAAGGTGACAATGAGGTGTTCTGCTGCGCCTTTGTCCACTGCAGTCTTCATGTTATCTCGTAACGACTCGATAGAGTCATCTTCAGGGAAACCCAGCGAAGCAAATTCTTTGCGATTCAACTTGGCTAACCAGGCTCCTTGATAAAGCGCGTTCTTTAACGCCGGGCCGGAGGTGTCGAGAATCACTTTACTATTGTTCTGATTGGCTTGCCGTGTGATTTTACCGTAAAAGTCTTCAGGCACCGTTTTCGGTAGACTGCCACTGAGCACCAGAAAGCGCGGTGGGGGTTGGCAGCTGAAAATTGCGTCAAAGCAAGCCTGTTGCTCTGGGTTCGTTAAACTGGGTCCGGGGAACACAAAGTGGAAGAATTTACCGCTAGAAAGCTCGGTAATGGCCATATTTTGCCGCGTGTGATCGGCAATCTTAACCACAATTTGGCGCGTACCTTCATCGTTAAGGAGGCTTTCTAATAGCGCACCGTTGGGTCCGCCCGCCGGATAGACGACCAGCGCATCACCGCCCATGCGGGCGATATTCCGAGCTACATTGATACCGCCACCGCCAGGTTGCTGTAAGGCTTTCTCGCAACGGCTTTTACTGTCGTCGAAAAGCGTATCGGTTGCACCAAAGATATCAATAGCAGGGTTCATGGTGAACGTGACAATATCCGCATGGGGAGAATTGGCCATAAAAGAACTCCTGTGGTTTATGTGAAAATCATATTACGTTGAAGCCCCTAGCTAACGCAATGTGGTGTCACCAACGCATTGGGTTGGGGCCAGAATAGAAAAGGCCAACGCGATGCGTTGGCCTTGGCGTTAAGCGCGCGTTGGCGTTACCGCCCGCCCGGTTCTGCAAAGCGGGTTACCCAATCTTTCACTTCGTTGTACCAATAAACTGAATTATTTGGTTTCAGAATCCAGTGATTCTCATCTGGGAAATAAATCATGCGCGATTCAATACCACGGCTTTGCAAGGTTCTGAATAACTCAAAGCCTTGTCCCACTGGCACGCGATAATCAAGTTGGCCATGAATGATCAGCGCTGGTGTATTGAAGTTCTCAGCAAAATAGTGGGGAGAAATTTCTTTATAGATTTCCGGATTATCCCAATAGTTGCCAAAACGCACAGAATGCACGGCAAAATCTGCCGCCATTTGTGAATACATGTTGTATACGGCTGCATGAATCAATAAAGCGTTAAATGGATGCTCTTTCCCCAAAAGTATGGAGCTCAGATACCCGCCATAGCTAGCGCCACCGGCGACCATACGTTCGCTATCGATCCACGGCTGTTCTTTGAACCATTCAGCGGCAGCAATAGTGTCGGCATAGGGCGCCGTTTTCCAATCAGGGTTAATGCTATCGGTAAATTCCTGGCCAAAGCCACTGGAACCATGGAAATTATGCCATGCGGTAACATAGCCCCATGATGCAAAGGTTTGCGCATTCCAACGATAATGGAAACCATTACTAATGGCATTATGCGGACCACCATGGATTAACAGGAACAACGGGTATTTTTTCTCTGGATCAAATCCGGGCGGGTAGTGAATCCACATTTGGATTTCCTGGCCGTTGTAACCTTCATAAGTAACGGACTCGTAGGTACCGAAGTCAACGGAGGCCAAAATGTCATCGTTGAAGGTATCTAAACGTGTCGTGGAACCGTCGTTTGGATTGATCTTTACCAATTGTGCCGGATGCAAGAAGCTCTCGTTGGTGCCCACTAAAGTGCCGTTGTCGGCAATACTTAGACCACCAAAGTTAGTCTCACCGGTGACAGGGCGAACTTGGCCATTGCGCGCATTGATATGATAAACACGCACCGTGGCGGCGTCATCGATAGCACCGAAGAAGCCTTGGCTATCGGGCGTCCATACGAGGCCTGTTGCCGACCGATCCCAGTTTGATGTGATTTCACGATGGGTACGACGCTCCATATCAAACAGAACAATGTTGATATTGTCAGCATAGAATCCAGGAATAAGCTGACGGGTATAAGCTAATGTTTGTCCGTTCGGACTAAACATCGGGCTGCCGTCGGAGCCAGGGTTTTCTTCTGTAATGTTCTGCGCTTCGTTTGAACCGATGCGACCTAAGAACAGATCGATTTCCGGGTCGACACCATCATTTTTGCTATCACTGGTAAAAGCAATCCAAGTGCCGCTTGGGTCGACATCGTAACTACCACTGCTTTGTGATGAGCGCGGCAATTCACGATTAAAGTTCTGTGTCACGGCTTCGATATCACCGCCCTTAACAGCAATACGGAAGACATGGGCTTGTCGATTTTCATCGAGCCAGTGGTCGAAATGAGAGAAGGGCAGCGCTGTCCATTTCTTTGCAGACACATTGCTGGCCTTCTCTTTCTTCAACTGCTCAGCCATATCATCCCAATCTTTGCCTGGCCAAATGCGAGAAATAAAGTACAGGTGATCACCTTTCCACTTTATGCCATAAACGCCGGTAGGCACGGAGGTAAGGCGTGTTGCTTCACCGGGCTTATCCATGGGTAATAAATAGATCTGACCGGCGTCGTCGCCATCGCGTTGGCTGATAAAGGCAAGGGTACTTCCATCGGGAGAAAAGGTAGCTTCGCTGGCCCGCATTCCTTGCAATGTAAGAGGACGCTGAGTTTGTCCATCCGCTGAAAATAAGTACAGTTGGGTGTGGCCACGGTCTTTGTCCATATCAAAGCGCGTTACGGGCGCAACAATATGTTCACCGTTCGGTGATATCACCGGAGAGCCGATGCGTTGTAACTCCCACATGAGTTCAACGGATAGAACATTCTTTTCTTCTGCTACTGCCGTAAAGGGCAGGGTAAATAGCAGAAGTATAAGGGCAAAACGTTTCATTGCTGTCTCCTATGCGTAAGCTCAGATATGAGCAAAACAGGCCTTACTATAACGAAAAGTGCAATTCTGTAAACTGGAGGAGATGATTTCAGCGATGAGCACACAAGTTTATCCGTTGTTTTCAGCAAAATAGATTGCTATTCCGTAAGAATGCTGTATCCTAACCACTGTGCTCGAAAGATATTGATTTAATACTCCACACGTTAGTTGCACCATACGCCTCGTCGTTGAAAGCCTACGTTCTGAAGTTCCTTAAGTTTGACACTATTTTTCTCGCATGACCTGTGCAGCCAATAGGCGCACTTTATCAAATTAAGAAATTTCAGGATTTAAAGATTATGTCTAATACTATTACTGGTACTGTTAAGTGGTTCAACGAGTCTAAAGGCTTTGGTTTCATCGAGCGCGAAGGCGGTCCAGATGTATTCGCACACTTCAGTGCTATCCAGGGTAACGGTTTTAAAACTCTGGCAGAAGGCCAAAAGGTATCTTTCACTGTGACTCAAGGTCAGAAAGGTCCTCAGGCTGAGAACATCGTTGCTCTGTAAGCAATAGGTTCAAAACCGAATTTAGAAAGGCAGCCTCCGGGCTGCCTTTTGTTTTTTCAGCTCCGTAATCAACGCGATGCGCTGGTTTGGTGCCGTACCGACGTAGAGGGTCCGTGCGATGTTCAGCGCCTTGCGGGACGCTGCAAGTACATCCCTGTAAGCTTGGGCGCGGCATCCATGCCGCGCACACCCGCCAGTCACTGAGCATCCCCCGATCCCTTGTCATCAAGGCGTATGTGAAACCAACGCATTGCGTTGGCCGGGTGCCGTATCGATGGAGGGGGCCCGTGCGATGTTCAGCGCCTTGCGGGACGCTGCAAGTACATCCCTGTAAGCTTGGGCGCGGCATCCATGCCGCGCACACCCGTCAGTCACTGAGCATCCCCCGATCCCTTGTCATCAAGGCGTATGTGAAACCAACGCATTGCGTTGGACGGGTGCCGTACCGATGGAGGGGCCCGTGCGATGTTCAGCGCCTTGCGGGACGCTGCAAGTACATCCCTGTAAGCTTGGGCGCGGCATCCATGCCGCGCACACCCGCCAGTCACTGAGCATCCCCCGATCCCTTGTCATCAAGGCATATGTGAAACCAACGCATTGCGTTGGCCGGGTGCCGTACCGATGGAGGGGGCCCGTGCGATGTTCAGCGCCTTGCGGGACGCTGCAAGTACATCCCTGTAAGCTTGGGCGCGGCATCCATGCCGCGCACACCCGCCAGTCACTGAGCATCCCCCGATCCCTTGTCATCAAGGCATATGTGAAACCAACGCATTGCGTTGGCCGGGTGCCGTACCGATGGAGGGGGCCCGTGCGATGTTCAGCGCCTTGCGGGACGCTGCAAGTACATCCCTGTAAGCTTGGGCGCGGCATCCATGCCGCGCACACCCGCCAGTCACTGAGCATCCCCCGATCCCTTGTCATCAAGGCGTTGGTTTCGTATGTCTCGAAATTGGAGTTCTTAATGGCAGTGGCTTATGCTTTGTCATTCATGTGGGCGATAGCGTCCGATTTAAATAAGAGGATAAGGTGAACTTCACATGCATCATGCTAAGACATTATTTCTCGGTGGTTCCATCCTGCTAATTTTAATTATTGGGATGTCAGCAACGGTATGGGCCTACACGAGCATCGATTTTACACGCTATCTTAAAGTGAATTCTGCTGGGATTATCCATATCAATTTCGAGGACCCTATGGGTTGGAATAACGATGATTTCTCAAAGCTTCGTCGCGCTGAACTTCTGGCACTGAAAGTTAAAGAACGAATGGACACAGTTCATCGACGTTGCGAAAGATTTGTTGATGATCTAGGCATTCATGAAGAACCGGTACCTCATCACAGTATGCTTTTTGTAAAAACGGCAGAGACGTTGGATCGGCTAGCGGGGATGTCCGATGGTGACGACATTCAGGAAGTTGATTTAATTCGGGCGTTTTTGTTTAACCACGCGGAGCGTGTTGAGCATAATGCGCCCGGAGTGAGCGATGGCAGTTGTAAAAGCTTTATGGCATCAATTCCGGTGCCGGAATCGGATGAAACCAATGCTTTATTTTCGCGTCATAAAACAGACGCTTGTGAGGCAGTAGAGCAATCAACCCTTTGCCTAAATACGGCGCGGGATAGACACAAACCTGTATATGAATCATATTTACAGCAAGGTAATCGGGGACTTAGAAAAATAGATGGTGGAACGCCTGGCTCGCATCGCGGACGTACTGTGTTCCCGGTGTTCGAGCCACGCGAAAATAGATAGTGCGTTCAACGTTCACTAAAACCGAGAAGAAAAAAAATGGTTCACGTGATTCTCGCATAAAAAAATAGGCTCCGAGGAGCCTATTTTTTATTCTGCCTTCGTTGTGCATTGGCAGGGATAATCAGCGCTTATAAACTCGCTAGCAAATCATTGAGTAGTTTACTTGGGCGCATGGCCTTGCTTACTAGCTCTGCATTGGGTTGGTAGTAACCACCGATTTCCACAGCGACACCTTGCACTTCGTTTAGCGTGTTTACAATAGCATCTTCATTGCTTGTTAAGGCTTCAGCTAACTTTGTAAAACGTTGCTGTAATTCGCTATCGCTGGTTTGCGCTGCGAGTGCTTCCGCCCAATACATCGCCAGATAGAAGTGGCTACCGCGATTATCAATTTCGCCAACTTTGCGAGACGGTGATTTGTTCGTTTCTAAAAACTTGGCTGTTGCTTGGTCTAGGGTATCGGCTAACACTTGCGCTCGTGCATTACCAGTCACTTGGCTCAAATGCTCAAGTGAGGCGGCTAGTGCTAAAAACTCACCCAGTGAATCCCAGCGTAGGTGATTTTCTTCAACGAACTGTTGTACGTGCTTAGGCGCTGAACCACCAGCACCGGTTTCAAACAAACCGCCACCATTCATTAGTGGCACAATAGACAGCATTTTAGCACTGGTGTTGAGCTCAAGAATCGGGAACAAATCGGTTAAGTAGTCGCGCAATACGTTACCGGTTACAGAGATGGTATCTTTGCCTTCTTTCATGCGCTGTAACGAATAACGAGTTGCTTCGACCGGTGCCATGATCTGAATGTCCAGACCATTGGTGTCGTGATCTTGTAAGTAGGTATCAACCTTCGCGATTAACTCACGGTCGTGAGCACGGTCGCTATCCAGCCAGAAAATCGCTGGCATGCCACTTTGCTTCGAGCGGTTTACTGCCAATTTCACCCAATCTTGAATAGGGGCGTCTTTCACTTGGCACATACGCCATAGGTCGCCTTTTTCAACCGTGTGTGAAAATACGATTTCGCCTGCAGTATTGGTCACTTGCACAGTGCCTGCCGCTGGAATTTCAAAGGTTTTATCATGTGAACCATACTCTTCAGCTTTTTGTGCCATCAGTCCGACGTTCGGAACTGTGCCCATGGTCGCTGGATCGAAAGCACCATTTTCTTTACAGAAGTTGATGGTTTCTTGGTAGACACCGGCATAGCAGCGATCAGGAATCATCGCTTTCGTATCTGCTTGCTTACCAGCGCGGTTCCACATTTTGCCGCCATCTCGGATCATGGCTGGCATTGATGCGTCGATAATCACATCGCTAGGTACATGAAGATTGGTAATGCCTTTGTCAGAGTTCACCATCGCCAACTCTGGTTGGTTGTCATACACGGCGGCGATATCCGCTTCAATTTCAGCGCGCTTCTCAGCAGGCAATTCAGCTATTTTCGCCACCACATCGCCAAAGCCATTGGTTAAATCAACCCCGATGTCTTTGAATGTATCACCGTGTTTAGCAAATAAATCAGCGAAATATACTTTCACTGCGTGGCCAAATAGGATGGGATCAGACACTTTCATCATGGTTGCTTTTAAGTGCAGCGACAGCAACACATTTTCTGCTTTGGCCGCAGCGGTTTCTTTCGCATAGAAGGCCTGTAGCTTGGCCGCGTTCATGGTCGCCGCATCAACAACTTCGCCGGCTTGTACTTTGATGCCATCTTTTAAAACGGTTTCTTCGCCGCTGTTTGCTTTCAGAACAACTTTGAGGCTATCTGCATTATCAAACGTGGTCGATTGCTCGCTGGCATAAAAATCACCATCTTCCATGTGCGCTACATGCGTTTTGGAGTCTTTAGTCCACGCGCCCATGCGGTGAGGGTGTTTTTTGGCGTAATTTTTCACGGCAGTCGGTGCGCGGCGATCTGAATTACCTTCGCGCAATACTGGGTTTACAGCACTGCCTTTAATTTTGTCGTAACGATTCTTTATGTCACGCTCTTCATCAGTTTTTGGTTCATGCGGATAATTTGGAAGTGCATAACCCTGCGCTTGCAGCTCTTTGATGGCTGCGATGAGCTGAGGAATCGATGCGCTAATATTAGGAAGCTTAATAATGTTTGCTTCAGGCGTCTTCGCCATTTCGCCCAGTTCAGCAAGTGCATCGCCGATACGCTGATCTTCATTCAGGTATTCTGGAAAATTGGCAATAATGCGACCTGCAAGGGAGATATCACGGGTTTCAACCGAAATGCCTGCCGCTTTGGTAAAGGCTTGAATAATGGGCAGCAGAGAATACGTGGCAAGGCGCGGCGCTTCATCTGTTTCGGTATAAATAATCGTAGATTTATCAGTCGACATTGTCATTCCTATTGGTTAATCACCGTGGCAGCCTAGGTTACTTAACATGGCCCATGGTCGTGCAATGTGATGGAAAAGTTCGCGCCGTAGTATGTCAGTTTTAGGCTGTTTATTCAATGTTCAGCAGCGTTGTTGACGGCTTAGACGAGGAACGGCATAATTACTGCACCAGTTGGTTTAGTAATTACTGGGTTCTAGGTTTTTATATACTTTCGGTTCAGATTGTCGCTCGTTCAATGCGCGTTATTTTACCCATACCTTACACAAGTCTTGTCTGCCAAAGTGAACCGTTAAGCCTATAAATCAGTTAGAATACTGGTAGAATCCGCACACGTTTAATTTTTTTAGCTTTAGCCTGGCGAAAGGGATCCCCATGCGTTTACGAATGTTTTTGATGTTGCTAGTGACCGGCTTGGTCTTTGGGCTTATTTTTGGTTACAAAGCGATCGGCAATTATTTCATGAACGACTTCTTCGATAATATGCCGGAATCCACTGCAACTATTACAGCGACTGACGTGAAACAGGAGCGTTGGAGTCAGACGCTCACTTCTGTGGGTAACTTTGTCGCGGTTGACGGAACCATGCTCTCGAATCAAGTGGCGGGTGTGATTACGGAAATTGGCTTTAAGAACGGTGAGCAGGTTGAACAGGGGCAGCTCTTGTTTCAACTAGATACCGATGTTGAAGAAGCGGAACTTGAACGCTTAGAAGTAGCACTGCAGATAGCCCAAACCGAAGCACGTCGTCTTGAGCGTTTGCAAGCATCGCAAAATGTCTCCGAGTCTGAACTAGACCGCGCTCGCAGTGAGGCGGCGCAGGCGCAGGCGATGTTGGGCACTCAGCGGGCACTGATACGGCAAAAAACGATTCGTGCTCCCTTTGCCGGTGTCGCTGGCCTGCGGACGGTAAACCTTGGTCAATTTGTGCAGCCGGGCACGTCGTTGGTGTCAGTGACCTCGTTTTCACCCATCTATTTGAATTTCAGTTTAGCGGAACAACATCTTAGTCGCGTGGCCCCTGGCCATCCTATTGATGTAACGGTTGATTCTCAACCTGATCTTACGTTCAGTGGTGAGGTAACGGCCATTGAGCCACGTGTGCATGAAAGCACGCGCACCATTGAAGTGCAGGCCACTTTAGATAACCCCGACGGTGAGCTGCGCCCTGGTATGTTCGGTCGGGTGCGTATGACCTATGGAGAGCCTCGGGAAATCAACGTTATTCCGCGCACAGCGGTTCAATTTAACCCCTTTGGTAATGTTGTTTACTTGCTTATCGATGATGACGGCACCTTGCGGGTTCGTCAGCGCTTAATTCGAACGGGGCAAACCCGGGGCGATTTAATTGAGGTTACGGAAGGTTTGGAGCAGGGTGATCGCGTCGCCACTTCAGGATTGCTTAAATTGCGCAACAATAGCGCTGTTGAAGTGACTGACGATGAGGATGTGCAGCCGCCTGCTGAACAAGATCCACAGCCCATTAATCGCTAACGCCGGAGATATTCAATGAAGTTTACCGATATCTTTATTAAAAAGCCGGTATTAGCCACAGTTATAAGCTTGTTGATTCTTCTGCTTGGCTTGCGCGCTGCGTTCGACTTGAATGTACGTCAGTTTCCAGAAATTAAAAATGCCGCAGTCACTGTCTCGACCACATACATCGGCGCTGATGCTGAGCTGATTCAAGGTTTTATTACCACGCCATTAGAGCGCGAAATTGCAGCCGCAGAGGGCATCGATTATATCGTATCGTCGTCGATGTCAGGGGTCAGTACCATTACTGCCTACCTGCGCTTAGATTACGACCCAAATGCGGCACTCACGCAGATTGCCGCGCAAGTCAATAAGCTACGCTCTGACTTACCTGAAAATGCCATGGATCCTGTGGTCGAACTTTCGGTCGGACAGGATGTAGCATCCATGTATTTATCGTTTTACAGCGATATTCTTGATAGCAATCAAATCACCGATTACCTCGTGCGCGTTGTTGAGCCACAACTGGCAACCATCGCGGGCGTGCAGCGCGCCCAAATTCTTGGGGCGCAAACATTTGCCATGCGCATCTGGTTAGATTCGGGGCAGATGACGGCATTGAACGTTACGGGTGCTGATGTGATGAGCGCCCTTAGGGCAAACAACGTGCTCAGTGCGGTCGGGCGTACTAAAGGGTCGCGAGTAGCGATTGACCTGAATGCGGACACAGATTTACGTTCTCCCGAAGCTTTTGAGTCTTTAATTATTCGTGCGGATAACGGTTCGGTTGTGCGCTTGCGCGATATTGCAGAAGTAGAACTTGGATCTGAGTCCTATGATAGCTCCGCCTCATATAACGGAGAACCGGCGACCTTTATTGGCATTGAAATCTCTCCTGATGCGAACGCGCTAGACGTGATTGAGGAGGTTCGTCAGGTTTGGGATCGCGATATTATTCCGCAATTGCCCGAAGGCCTGGATGCCAGTATTTCCTATGACTCGACTGAGTATATTCAGAATGCCATCGATGAGGTAGTGCTCACAATCGTATTGGCACTGGTTATCGTGTTGGCGGTGATTTATGCGTTTTTAGGATCGTTACGTTCAGTGGTGATTCCTGCAGTTGCTGTACCCTTGTCTTTGATCGGCACCTTTTTAATGATGCTGGCGCTCGGTTTTTCAATTAACTTACTGACGCTGCTGGCGATGGTTTTGGCCATTGGAATTGTGGTCGATGATGCCATCATCATGCTTGAGAACATTCAACGCCATTTGGAAGAGGGCATGTCGCGCCTTGACGCCTCGATATTGGGGGCACGGCAACTTGCCGGTCCCGTCATTGTCATGTCGACAACACTGGTGGCTGTGTTTGTTCCTATTGGCTTTATCGGCGGCTTAACCGGCACTTTGTTCGTTGAGTTTGCGTTTACCCTGGCGAGTACTGTAATTCTTTCAGGTTTGGTTGCCCTTACGTTATCGCCAATGATGTGTTCGCGAATTTTGCGTTCACGGCGCGATGGCAGCAAGCGGCCGCGCTTAGAGGCCTGGCTTGATGATCGATTTAACCGCTTACGAGAGTGGTACCAAACTCGATTGCACGGCGCCTTGGAAACTAAATCCGTTCTGGCTGTATTTGGCGCTATCGTTTTGGTGTCCTGCTACTTCTTGTTTATCACGAGTAGTTCAGAGCTGGAACCGGAAGAAGATCTCGGTTTTGTGTTTGTGATTGGCACCGCAGATGGCTACGCCACGTTGGATTATATTGAGCAAAACTCCCAGCGGATGGCGCAATTACAACAAAATGTCGATGAAATTGACATGGCATTCGTGATCAACGGCATGCTAGGCCCAGGAAGTGTGGGCACCGGGATTGGCTTGAGCCCCTGGGGTGACCGTGAGCGCAGCACCCAAGAGGTATTGGAACAAGATATCACTCCTTTCTTGGAGCAGATCCCTGGCCTTAATGTGTTTGCTATTGTTCCGCCGTCATTGCCAAGCCCAGGGGGCGGATTACCGGTGGAGTTTGTGATTAGCTCCACCCAACCGGTCGAAAATCTTCAAGAGATTGCTGACGATATTCGTAACCAAGCCATGGAATCTGGACGCTTTATATTCCTCGATACGGATCTGCGCATCGATCGACCGCGCCAAACCATTCAGATAGATCGTGAAAAAGCAGCATTAATGGGTGTCGATATGGCACAAATCACGGCGGATGTCTCTTCTTTGATGGCAGGTGCCTATGTTGGACGTTTCGCGATGGAAAATCGCTCGTATCGTGTTATTCCGCAGATACGCCGAAGTGAACGGTTAACCGCCGATCAATTAACGGAGTTTTATACTCGCAACCGAGCGGGTGAACTGGTTCCGTTATCGACCTTGGTGCGCTTGGAAGAGTCGGTTCAACCGCGTCAATTAAATCGTTTTCAGCAGCTCAATGCGGTTAAAGTTGAAGGGGTTCCACGACCGGGTGTGTCGCTTGGGGAAGCCTTAGGTGTGCTCCAGTCGATTGCGGCAGAACGCTTGCCCGATGGCGTGGTGGTTGATTATGCGGGGCAATCAAGACAGTTTATGACCGAGGGACAGCAACTGCTTGTCACCTTTTTCTTTGCCTTGTTAATTATCTTCTTGGTGTTGGCGGCTCAGTTTGAGTCGTTCCGAGACGCAATTATCGTATTAGTGACGGTGCCTATGAGTATTTGTGGGGCACTGATCTTTGTCAGCTTGGGCTTTACCTCCCTGAATATCTATACTCAGGTCGGTCTAGTCACGCTGATAGGCCTTATTGCGAAGCATGGTATCTTGATAGTTGAGTTTGCCAACCGGTTACAACAAGATGGTCGAAGCAAGCGTGAGGCTATCGAAGAGGCGGCGGGAATTCGTTTGCGGCCTATCTTAATGACAACAGCGGCGACGGTGCTTGCGGTCGTACCACTATTAATTGCAAGCGGTCCTGGTGGCGGTGCACGCTATGCTATGGGCTTGATTATTTTCACCGGCATGACCATTGGTACGTTGTTTACGTTGTTTGTACTGCCTGCCATGTACCTATATCTCGCCAAAGACAGGCAGGGTACGGCTAACGCATAAACGATAGGGGCGCTGCGCAGGTTAACCGCCACGCACGCAATTGCGCCCCTCATTTTTGGCTTGATACAGGTATTTATCGGCACGCTCAATAATGTGATTCGGTGCTTCACCCGGAACCATCATGGTGACACCGATGCTAATGGTCACGTATTGCAGCGGCGAGCCCTTATGAGCACGGCCAACATCAGCAATTCCTTCTTTGAGTAGCTCAGCCGCTGCTATGGCATCGGCCAGATCATCGGCGGGAAGCATGCAAACGATTTCCTCACCACCATATCGGTAGGCGCGTCCTTCACATTGATGCGCGAGTAAGGTACAAATTTCTTTTAAAACCTGATCCCCATCTAAATGCCCATAATGATCATTAAAGGCTTTGAAATAATCCACATCGGCCAGCATAAAGGCATGCGATTTGGTATTTTCATCGCTTAATAGAAATTGCATATCGCGATGGAGTGCCCTGCGATTTAGCAGGCCGGTCAGTCCGTCTATGTGGGCCATGTTGTCTAATCGCTTATTAGCCGCTGCCAGTTCCGAGGTTCGTTTCTCCACTTCACCTTCTAAGGTTTGTTGATGAGTCAAAATACTCTGAGCCATTTCCTGCATAGACCGAATAAGCATACCTATTTCACTGCGTTGATATTGTGGCTCAATTTTTAATTGTGTTACCGCCTCATAACGCTTGTTTCCGACCTCTTGTGCCAGATGTGCCAGGTGACGCAAGGGGCGAGAAATATGTTGGTTCATAAATACGTACAGAATAATGAGCAGTAACATAAAGAAACCAACACTGAGAACGACAAAGCGAATGGGCGACTTGAATGCCTGACTTTTAATTTCGCGCAGGGGGTAGGCGGTGACATACCACCAGTCTGGCCCGGTAATTTTTTGGGCGATGACCAGCATATCCTTTTCATCAAGCGTAAACACCTGATCATCGTGGACGTGTTCGAGTTGGTTCCATATATGGCTGTAGAGCGCATTGTCGATCTGTTCGACGTGAACAATGCCATCTTGACGATGGGGTTCAACCACAGTGGTGGGGGCGGCAATGAATTGCGCTCGGTTGTTGATCACCAAATGGGTGGCTTTCGAGTCGTGGGAATCAATCAATCGCTTGAGCATATCATCAAGGTTGACATCGTGGCTTGGGGTGCCTAAATGCCGACCATCCAAATCGACAGGCACTTGATAGGTGATGACCCACTGGTTTGAAGATAAATCAAAATATAAACCGGTCCAGGCACCTTCTCGTTCTGGATTTGCTGATTGAAGGGTAGAGCGTACGACCGCATATTGGGTCATATCTAAATCATGCCGTGCTTGCCGGCCCCAAGGGTGATTTAAAGAGTAATGGATAAGGGCGTTTTCAGGCATGCTGATATGGGTGTTTTCATACAATTGCTGCCAGCTAGGTGCTAATCGATGGACGACTTTTAAGGCCACCACAATTCGCATTTTACGTTCGTGATCTAATGGCGCTGAACTGTCACCCACGAAAACTGATAGGTGCTTAAACTCCGAGCCATAAGGCCCAGTATAGGTATCCGGGTTTGGTCGATAGCCATCAAAAAAGGTTTGGCGTAACCGATACACGTTGGGATCTGTTTCTTCGAACCAATCATCAAATAGCCGACTCACTTCTTCTGAAGACTCCGCCTTGCGCTGATAGCTCGCAACAAAATACTCACCCAACAGCGCAGCCGTTGCTTCAGCCTGTTCAAACACGCTAGTCTCGCGCTCAATCCGTTGATTGCTGTCGTAAATAAGATGTTCAACTTGCTGCTCGAACGCTTGCTGATAGGAAAAATAAAAGCCAATCAAAGTCGCCAGCGCAATAAGGACACCGGAGGCGATAATGATTCGAACGAGTAGACGTCGTGCTAATGTACGGCTAAAGATACCGCGTCGCTTGCGTACACCCACCATGCTGAGGTTCCTTCCGTATGGTTACCTGATTATGTTGGCACGAGATTTGGAATTGGGCAATGTATCAGGTGCCACAAAAGGTGCGGGTTACCTGTTCGTTCGGTTCGGGCGGAAGCAAGAGGTCTTTATTGTCTCCAAGATCGGCATAGTTATACGGATTGCTCCAAGCGCGATGACAACGAAAGAACTCGGTTAAGTCGCCACTTTCCTCGGCCTGATGAATGATTTGCTGTACCCGATGGTTGCGAGGAATTAAACGCGGATTGGCTTGAGCCATCACGCTAAATGGCTGTTTTGCGTGTGCTTGGTTAAGTAGGGTTAACCAGCGTTTACGCCACAACGGCCAGTGCGCCGCATTTTTGGTGGTTTTTGCAAGCTCTGAGAATGGACCTTCAGCTCGGTCTGCTTGTTGCGTTAAAGATGAAAAAGCAAGCGTATGATCCAACTCATCCGCTTCTGTGGCTTGGTAGAACTCGTCCATAAGGGCAAGCAAGTCTGTTTTCCCGTGCTCATCAAGATCACCAATGGACGCGATGCCGAATTTCCGCGCTAGGCTATGGTCTCGCTTCTGCGCATAAACGTGTGGGAAATCACGAATAATGTCAGTGAGGAGTGCCACGGTTCGTTCGTCACTGTTTGGTGCTTTATCATCGATAAGAGGCAATAGGGTTTCCGCAAGCCGAGCTAAATTCCATTGAGCAATGCGCGGTTGATTTGAAAAGCGATAGCGGCCATTTCGGTCGATAGAACTGAACACTTTATCGTTAATAAAGGTATCCAGAAATGCGCAGGGACCGTAATCAATAGTCTCTCCGCAAATACTGGTGTTGTCAGTATTCATTACACCATGAACGAATCCTACACGCGTCCACTCGGCAATGAGGTGGGCTTGGCGTTGCATAACCTGTTGCAGTAATGCCAGATAGCGAGGGCCGCCAGAAGGGCCTTCAAGAAGTTCCGGAAAATGACGTTTTATGGTGTAGTCAGCCAATTTTTTCACGTGCTCAACGCCCCCATGGGCGGCCGCAAATTGAAAGGTTCCAACGCGGATATGGCTGCTTGCAACACGAGTAAGAATAGCGCCAGGCAAAGGGCTATCACGATATACATACTCACCGCTAGCAACGGCTGCCAAAGCACGGGTTGTGGGTACACCTAGGTGGTGCATGGCCTCACTGACTAGATACTCCCTTAGCACAGGACCGAGGGGGGAACGGCCATCGCCCCCACGGGAGAATGCAGTGGGACCGGCACCTTTGAGCTGGATATCGAACGTTTTATGGGGCGAATCCTCAGGCACCACTTCCGTAAGCAATAATGCACGGCCGTCGCCAAGTTGCGGTACGAAATGGCCAAACTGGTGTCCTGCGTAAGCAAGAGCGCGCGGCTCAATGACATTAGCCGCGTCGCTGTCACGCCACCGTTCATCTTCTAAGTTCCCGGCGTAGAGAAGCAACGCCGTCTCGGATTCTTGTAATGCTTCCGGCAAACTAAGGCTATCTGCTAACGCTTGATTAAACGCAATCCATTGCGGCGCTTGCACGGGCGTTGGCTGGGTGACCCGGCTAAAGAAGTTTCCGAGTTGACCATAGCTGTGTTGAAACCTTGTCTTTGTTGAAGTCATGAACGGTTCCGATATCCCTCAGTTGCCTGACTAGCGAATGATTATGTTATGGTGAAGCGAGTAGGCTCAGATGTCGAGCTTTTCCATATTCCAAATGGTTCTTAGGGCAGAGGAGATGAGATGGTGGCACGTGCATTTATCACACGTTCGGTTTCGATCGTGTCTGCAGCAGTTTTGTTGGGGTGTACTCCCGACACGCCGATTAATTTATTTGAGGAAACCACACCTATTAAGATCGGAGCGACTATGTCGCAAACAGGTGCCTATGCCACACAAGGCAGCGCTGCACTGAATGGCTATCGGTTGTGTGAAGCGCATTTGAACTCTAGCGGTGGTGTGTTACAGCGCCCCATTGAACTCATTGTTTATGATGATGAATCGAACGCTGCACGAGCACAGGAACTGTATAGCAAGCTTATCGAAGAGGATCAGGTGGATGCAATATGGGGGCCTTATGGTTCGACACTGACTGAAGCTGTTGCGCCGATAACCGAGGCGCATCGGATGGTTCATGTGTCACCATTGGCTGCCACGACATCGATTTGGGAACAAGGGCGAGAATACTTATTTATGGTGCTTCCGCCAGCAGAAGTATTTTTAACCGGTGTGATTGCCATTGCAGAACAGCATGGCTTGGAAAAGATTGCGGTGATTCAGGAAGACCAACTGTTTCCGCGGGCAGCGGGACAAGGGGCGTCAGAAGAGGTCACTGAGCGCGACATGTCGCTCGTGTTACATGAAACCTACCCCAGTGGTTTAAGCGATTTTTCCGATTTAGCAGATGCGATTGCAGCATCGGGCGCAGAAGTGGTGGCGATGGCAGCCAGTGCCTTAGATGACTTTATTGCGATGCAAAATGCGTTAACCGATCACGGCGTAGAATTGGCATTCTTTGGTACGTCTGGTGCGGTGCAAGAGTTTTACGATGCATTAGGGGAGCGAGCTGAAGGCGTGTTGGGATTATCGGCTTGGGAACCTACCTTGGATAACCCGGGGGTTGATGAATTTACCCAAAGTTACCGTGATCGTTTTGATCGTGAACCGAGTTTTCATGCCGCGGGCGCCTATGGCACGTGTCAAATATGGACAGAGGCCGTACGCCGAGCAAACTCACTTACCGCCGACTCTGTGCGCAGAGAGCTCTTGGATATGGATATATTTACGGTCTTCGGACGCTTTCGTGTTGATGAGCGGGGTTATCAAGAGGCAAATCAAGGCGTTATCATTCAGTGGCAGGAAGGTGAAAAAGTAGTGGTATGGCCGCCTGATCAAGCGAAGGCAGCAATACGCCGATAACGGTCTGCTTTGACTGCTTGGTAAGCTAAGTTAAAAGCCGAGCAGGGGCCTTTTATGTCCCTTGCTCGGCTTTTTTGATGCGTTAAGGCGCGCTTGGATAGTCTAAAACCCAGTTGATAAACAACTCAGTACCCACCCGCAGTGCCGCTTCGTCGGCATAGAAATAGGGCGAGTGGTTGCTCGGCGCTGTTGCTGGATCTTGCTCCGGCGGGGTAATCCCCAAAAATACAAACATACCCGGGACTTCCATCGCGTAGAATGAGAAATCCTCGGCACCTGTTACTAAATCGGCTTCATAAATATGCTCGTTACCGACGACGCGTTGGGTGGTCGGCATCATGCGAGCGACGAGCTCAGGATCATTGACGGTAACAGGGTAACCCTCATGAATGGTTACATCAGCACTGGCACCGCTAGCAGCCGCAGTCATTTGCGCGGTGGTGGTCAACTTCTCGAAAATCTGATCACGGATACCCATATCGAAGTTCCGGATTGTGCCCTCGAGGTACACTTCATCAGGAATAATATTATTGCGCACCCCGCCTTCTACAATGCCAAAACTGACCACAGCAGGGGCTTTAGTGATATTCACTTGGCGACTGACAATGGTTTGTACATTATTGATAATTTGACTCGCTGCTACAATGGGATCAACACCACCCCAAGGCCGTGAACCATGCGTTTGCTCACCGCGGACACGAATCTCAAACCTATCGGATGAAGCCATTAGTGGGCCTTTACGATAACCGATATGGCCCGTTGTTGCCGCTGACCAAACATGGATTCCCAGAACCGCTTCTGGTTTCACACTCTCGAAAAGACCTTCTTTTAGCATCAGTTCCGCACCGCCTTCTTCGCCTTCCGGTGCGCCTTCCTCTGCCGGCTGGAAAATAAACATCACGGTGCCTTCAAGCTGCCCTTGCATGCCAGCAAGATACTCCGCAGCACCCATTAACATCGCGACGTGAAGGTCGTGCCCACAGGCGTGCATCACGGGTACTTCACGCCCGCGATACTCGCCCGTTGCTGTTGAGGCAAATGGAACATCCGTAAGTTCTTGCACTGGAAGCGCATCCATATCTGCGCGCAGAGCGATGGTGGGGCCCGGTCGACCACCGCGCAGTATTCCGACGACACCGGTATGGGCAATTTCAGTGGTTACCTCCATACCTAGGCTGCGTAGGTGTTCTGCAACAACGCCTGCGGTGCGAAACTCGCGATTGCTCAACTCGGGATGTTGATGAATATCCCGCCGCCATTCAATTACTTTTTGCTCTAACTCTTGGTTGATGGTGACCTTTGCGGGCGATTCGGCGTGCGCTATAGGCGCACTTGCGAGCATGACGATGGCGAGCGTGCTGATTAATACATACTTCATCTATTTGACTCCCAATGTGTGTGTTAAGCTCAGTATTGCAGTGAGTACCATGGAGCGCAATATGCGAACAGCGTCGGGAATACCTATCTCAGTCACGCGAAAAAGAATGAAGTCAATTCGCCTACGCATTAAAGCGACCGACGCAAGCGTTCATCTATCAGCCCCTTACCATGTGTCAGAACGCGTGCTATATGCTTTTGTACAAGAGCGGGAAGCTTGGATTTTAAAACAACGGGAGCGGGCAAAAGGATTACCTCAAGCCAAGCCCATTGATAATTCGTCGAAGGCACGCAAAGCATTACTTGAACGGGTGCAGCGATTGGCTCCGCAATGGGAACAGCATTTAGGTGTCAAAGCATCAAGTTATAGTGTGCGTTTAATGAAGAGCCGTTGGGGCAGTTGCAATATTCGAACAAAGAAAATAGCACTGAGTATGATGCTGGCTGACAGAACCGATACCTTACTTGAGTATGTTCTAGTGCATGAATTAGTCCATCTGCGAGAGCCAGGCCATAACCGGCGTTTCTATCAATTTATGGAAGACGCGATCCCGAATTGGCGTGCGTTGCACAAAGAGCTCCACGGCGAATAAAGCACCTCTTACGTGGCCTTACCCTTTCTTTACGGAATAAATCTTCATTCTGTGTCGTTATCTCAGTGTCATTTGTGACAAACGGAGGTAACGATCATGAAAACATTATACAAACCATCGATTCTCGCTTTAGCCTGTGCGTTTGCTGTAGGTATTTCAGCACCAGCGGCGATTGCGGATGAACAGGATGCAAATGTTGACGCCGAAGCGCGCGTCGCTGTATCAGCTTCAGTGAATGCGCGGGCCCAAGCTTCTCAGTCATCTTCTGCTGACGCAGAGCAAGAGCAAACAACGGAGTCTGAGGCGCAATCGGAAGCATCTGCAGAAGCTCGTGCAGAAGCTAATGCGAATGCCGAAGTTGGCTTAAATGTAGCAAGTGCAGTTCAGCAAGCTCAGGAAGAGGGCACGTCTGTTGCTGAAGCCGCTTTAGAAGCATTGGGTAACACCACAGCTCGTGCGCAAGGTCGCGCAGAACAAGAAATCGAAGCAGGCCAAGAGCGTGCTGAGATGATCCGGGAAGAGGCTGAAGGACGCATTGAGGCAACCGGTAATGCAACTGCAGAGCTGGCCACCTCAACCGCAGCAGAGATGCGTGGTGTGATGACCGACTTAGTTCGCTCGGAAGCAGCAGGTAATGTTGGTGCGCAAGTGAGTGCTGAGGTTGCCGGCCAAGTCGGTGCAACAGTTTCTGAAAGCGTGCGGTCAACGGTATCAGAAACAGTTCGAGGCGGTGTCCGCGAAAATGTTCGTGACAATATCCGTACTCGTATTCGCCCTAATGGTGGATAACAGTCACCAATAAAAGAGGGGGATCTCCCCCTCTTTTTCTGTTTCTTAATATGTAACTATACTTAGCGTCCAGAAACAATGAATCCATTGACGAAGCGTGCATTCCCCAGCAATGGGTGAATAGCGTTGGAGAATTCTATGAATCACATACGATTAAAAATTAGCCCGATAGCACTGGCTCTTGCCTGTGCATTAAGCGCTGGCGTAAGTTCCGCGCAAGACGCCTCAGATTCATTTTCCTTTTCGGCTCGAGTTGATGTCTCGGGTGAGCATAATAGTAATGTCAGTGTCAGTGAATTAGAGACTGCCATTGGCGAGTCTGATACCGCAACGCTCATAGAGCTAGCGCTGGACGCGCAATGGCAACCTGCGGAATCATGGAATATTGATGGTGGTTACAGCTACAGCGACCGTCGTTATCATGAATTCAGTGAGTTCGATCTGGCCATGCACCTGATTTATGCAGATGTCAGTTATGACTTTGATGTATACACGGTGGGAGCAAATTACTATTTTGCCGACGCCAACTTAGGTGGAGATTCGTTTTTGGATTTGCATCAGCGCTCGGTGTACCTTGCGCGCATGTTAGGTGACCAATTCTACGCCCGGTTTGCCTTGAATCAATCTGAGAAGACCTTTGCTGACTTTTCGGAGCGGGATGCAGACACCCTGGGCGGCGCTATCGATCTTTTCTACTTCTTTAATGAAGGAAGAAGTTTTCTTCTGTTCGGTGCCAACCATGACGATGAAGATGCGCGTAACAACGAGTTCTCTTATCAAGCGAATACACTGCGAGTGCGTTACTCCACACGCTTTGCTTTTGCCTCGGGCGATGGTCGTTTCCAACTGGGCTATCGTTGGCATGACCGAGATTATGAAGGGATAAGCGCGGCTATTGGTCAAGCGCGGTCGGATAGACATCAAGTGATTGATGCCCGCGTTGAAGTGCCTGTTTGGCGTCAGCTGTCACTCATAGGTCAGGTTGAACGAGGCGACTATTCGTCCAATCTCGATTCCGCTGACTATGATGAAACCCGTGCATCTATTGGTGTACGCCTGCGCTTTTAATGGCGAATTATTCTGTGCTCAGCGCTTTTAATCAGTCACCGCTAACACGCCATTGATGACGAGTGCAGGATGCAATACACCGAAACCGAAAGTGGGATTGCGTTCAGTCTGATCTTGGACGTAAGCCCGCTTTTTTAATTCAGCTCGGGTGTCGGCTACGGAGTTCTGTGCCACACAGGCTGCATGGGCGGTAATAAAGGGCGCTGCCATGGAGGTACCGGTTTCATATCCCCACCGATGGTCGGCACGAGGCGTTAAAACAGACACGCCAAATCCTGAATACTCCACATAATCACCCTGATTCGCCCAGCGATAAATACCGCCAAAGCGATCCACCGCTGTCGCACCGATTACTTCGTTGTATGCGGCTGGATATAAAGCTGGTGCATGGGGACCTTCGTTACCCACTGCGGCCACAACAACAATGTTGGCTTGGTACAACTGACGAACGGTCCGCGCGAGCAATCGATTCGCCGGCCCAGTGAGACTAAGGTTAATCGCTTCAACATGTTGTTCACTTAGCCAATTTAACCCACGAATAAGATGGGTAAGTGATGCCCCTTGATGATACGCGGACTGTTGATAAAACACTTCAGCGTGATAGACGGTAGCATTAGGCAATAGTGCCGACTGCTCGTCATGGGTTCCAATAAGAATGCCGGTTACGGCGGTACCGTGATGGCCAGGTTGGGGAATGGCCTCATCCAAAAAACCACGTTGAATTAAACGTCCTTCTGATATTGCTTGTGCGAAAGCCGGATGCTGCTGTTGGATACCGGTGTCCACGACGCCAATACGGATGGCTTCGGTGCACGCTGAGCGCGCCGGCCAACGTAGCTCAATGGCGGGAGCCGAGTCCGAAGATAGGTCTGGTTCTAAGGCTAACTCAGACTCACTACTTGCTTGATAAATATGGTTTCGGTCAAGAAATGGGTGAAACCGCGCGGGAAGGAGGCGTTCAACACCGTCGCGATTATCCAAGTGACGCGGCACGGTAAAAGTCAGGATCTGTTGATTTAAACCACCGAGCACCTCGTTTTCTGATAGGTATTGCCAAAGTTCAGGCGCAAGTTGCGGCAGTTGCGCGGCCCAATCCCGTTCCAGCATCAGAACCCATTGCCGCTCAATGGCTCGCCGACCTGGTTCCACTTCGATATCCACAAAACGTTCTACGCCATTGATGTCTTTAATCGATAAGCGCTCGGGGAGGCGTGCTAACAGATCGGACTGCGTGAGTCGTGTTAAAGCACGTTCCGTATTGCTTGTGATTTGCTCAAGTGCGCGGGCTTGGCCAAGTTCAGCAGCGCTCGGTAAATTGCGTTCGAGGCGTTCCGCCTGCCGTGTGGCTCGCTCTATTTGCCGTTCAATAGCGCGCTCAGCCGGGTTGACCACTGGTACCTTGGGCACTTGTTGGCTGCTGGCAAGGTGGGGCAACACCGCCAAACTGGCAGCTGCGGTAAAATAGAGGGTTCGGGCAAGCCATGGCATGATATTCTGTACCTCTGGTTCAGAAACAAATTTATCGTCTTACTATAGTAACGTTTAAGACAAGGATCTATTTCATTTTTTGCATTCATAATGGAATAAATTCAAAGTGACCTTCGTTAACAAGCTGAATGTGGGAAATAAACACGCAGGAGATGTCTTTTATGACTGGAGCCTCACGGCTTAAAGCCGAACTGGCAAGTTTGCTGCCCCCCTTGCGCAGATTTGCCTTTTCGCTCACAACATCCATGCCCGATGCGGATGATCTCGTTCAACAAACCATTGAGCGCATTTTAACGCGCCCGATTCCTGAGGATGTGGTTTTGCTGAAGTGGGCGTTCCGCGTATGTCGCAATCTTTGGATTGATGAATATCGTGCTCGCCGAGTTCGAGAAAACGCCACGATGAACACCGATCTGCAACAGACCCAGCAGGTGGATGGCACCGGGATACTTGAGAGTCAGATGGAACTGAATCATGTAGGTATCGCTATGAAACGTTTACCTGCCGATCAGCATGAAGTGCTAGCGATGGTCGCTGTGCAAGGCATGTCATATCGAGAAGTTTCGGAATCGTTGGACATTCCCATCGGTACGGTGATGAGTCGTTTAGCACGGGCCCGCACGGCATTGGCAGAGCAGCTTTATGGAAAATCAAAGGAGTTACACTAATGCATATCAGCGACGAAAAACTCTCGGCATTTCTCGATAATGAGTTACCGCAAAACGAGATGGAACATATTCGTAATGCGCTTGTGCAGAATGAGGACTTAGCAGATCGTGTTGCCGTTCTCAGTCAGGTTGACGATTCCGTGCAGCGCTTTGCCAAAGGCATTGATGCAACACAAGCGCCGGATTCCATATTGGCGTTATTACGCGATGACGATACTCAGCAAGAATCCGCAACGAGCGCGGATATTATTTCGTTATCCGTGTGGCAACGAGCGCGGCAGGGTGTTCGTGAGCATGTGGCCTTAGCGGCTGGGGTAGCACTTCTGATTGGTGTCGGGGCTGGGCAATGGATTCCCTTTGGTTCCGAGGAACCTGGCGCAACCCAGTGGACACATGTAAGTGCAGCCTTAAACCAAACCCCGAGTGGGCAGCAGATTGCGCTCGCAAGTGGAGAGGTGCTGCAACCCTATTTTAGTTTTATCGCCGGCGATGGTCGATTGTGCCGCAGTTACAGTGTTCAAGGCACTCTGCATCGTGATGAAATTGCCTGCCGTCAAGAAGGACAGTGGTCACCGATAGCAACGGCATATAAAGAGAATGTTGCGACAGGCGAATACGCGGCGGCCTCAGCCAATCAGCTGATGGACGCGACCTTGATGGCATTACAGGGAAGCGAAGCCTTGTCATTAAGCGAGGAACAGCGTCGTTTATCGGCCGGTGACTAAGCGATCACGCATTGAATGCGACCCGTGAGTTACGGTTTAAGGGTTTAGCAACTAGACTTTAAAGACATTAGGATGGAGGTAGATGTTATGAATACCGAAGCAACATCACGAAGAATGGAGCCTACTCAAGATACGATGGGCATGTTACGTCTGTTACAAATGCTGGCATTATTGTTGCTGGCATGGGCCCTCATAGGTTGTTCGAGTGCATCACCGTACCGGGCTGCTGAAGGTAGCGGTTTTGGTTACAGTGAACGCAAAATCACTGAAAATCACTATCGGGTGAACTTTAAGGCGCGCGGTGATGATACCAGCAGAGCAATGGACTACGCGTTGCTAAGGGCAAGCGAGGTCACCTTAGAGCAAGCGTATGATTGGTTTCAAGTTGTGAATCGGGAAACCTTTGTGAATCGTGAGCGGGTAAGTTCAGGGAGCAGTTTTGGTGCTGGCGCAGGCTATGAAACCATTCGCGACTGCACGCCGCTGGGCTGTCGAGTATATCGGCGCCCGGTACGTAATTACCATCTCGGCATGAGCTTAGGCGATGATCGCAGCGTGATTGAAACTATATTGGAAGTGCGAATGGGCCGGGGTGTCCGTCCAGAGGATGGGCAAACCTTTGATGCCCGCGAAGTTTATGAAAACTTAAAACCAGAACCGAGTAACTAGCCCAATAAGCGATCAGACACTCTGATAAGTGCCTGAGAAATTTAATATTGCATTGAAAATCAAAGATAAACCGCTAGTATAAATGGACAGCACGTTTTCTGTACATTAACCGCGGGAGAAATGAATGGCAGATATAGGTGACGCTCGACACATTCTGTTACTCATTAATCCCGCGAGTTCTCGCTATCGTCGGCAGGTGGTCGATGCGTTAATGGCGGAGTTAGAGCAACGCGTCATACCCTTCGTTCGTTTAGAAACCCATCAACATATCAAGCAAACCATGAATGCCGTTGAAGAACAGCTGCGTGCGCACGCTGTTTCCGATGTTATTGTTGTGGGCGGCGATGGGACCCTACATCAAGCGGTCAATGCCCTAGCGGGTTATCGCCTTCCCATTGGCTACATTCCTTGTGGTACCGGAAACGATTTTGCTCGCGGTTACTTTGGTAAAACCTTCAAACAACAATCGCTTGAGACTTGGGTTCAACAAGCTATCGGCGGCGATATACACGCCATCGATTTAGGCCAAATTAATCAACGCTATTTTATTAATGTGGCCGGCGTTGGTTTTGATGGTGACGTCGTGCGCCATATGAAAGGGCGCAAAGGTTGGTTTCCGCGTTTAAGTTACCTGTTCGCGGCAGTACGCACCTTAATGCGGGCAAAAGATCATACGATTGAATTGTCCGGGAGTTCGCAAAAACTTCTGGCACTCTCAAGTCGTCCTTGTTTTATGCTTAATTTCGCCAATGGCCCTTACTTTGGAAATGGCATGAAGATAGCGCCCCATGCACAAGTTAATGATGGCGTATTGGCCTACTGTTTTGTTGAGCATGTTGGCTTCTTCCGCAAGCTTCGAGCATTAACTAAGATTTATCGCGGGAAGCATGTGGATTTTTCGCAAGTGCATTGTGGACAGCTCCATGCCCTACAGGTACAAACTGTTGGGCTGCCCATTGAAGTAGACGGAGAATACTTAGGTGAAACGCCGGCATTTGTTCGAACGATTCCGGCCGCATGTTTAGTACGCGGGCGACCGCTGCGAAACAAAGATGCTTCTTTGGAACTTCCTACCTATTAACCATTAGTTGCCCTCAATACTGAGGCCGCACTGTTGCAAAAATGCCTGATATAACTCTGCGTGACGTCGGCTGTGTTGACGAATACCGACGCCATGACTCTCTTCATTCATAAGTTGATCAAGGTAATTATTCCAGGCTTCATCAAGCACAAACTCCTGCAAGCGCACGAGTTGCCCATACACTTGGGTTTCATAGCCCTGTAAGCGCGCCAGTTTCGGTTGCAAACTTGAAACCCATATATTGATCATCACATTCTGAAGAAATTCAGCTTGTTGCGGAACAGAACGATTGCGGCATCCGATTTTGTCACCCGCATCGGAGAGCATAAGATTGAGTGACTTTAAATAGCCTAAGGTGACCTGTTGAGTACGCCAGAAATCACTTAAAAAGTGACGCTGTCCTAAAGTGCGGATATGATCGTTCCATGCGCTTTCATCAACCGTATAGTGCAGTGGGTCATCATGCAGTGCGGTAAACACATCGGCAAAATAGGTCAGGGCGGCGATACTTGCACTGCCTTCCTCTGAGGCCTCTAGCGTCAATGGCGACCGTGAAACCCGAAACCGTTCGCGAATGACATCTTCATTGGTGAGGAAACGGTTGATCCAAAGCGGCAAGGTATCAACTTTGTGTTCAAGGGCCGTTGTTAATAGTTCAGCAAGTCGGGCATCATCAGCTGCGGAAGTCTGTAAGCACTCCTGCAGGGCCGTAATCATTTGAATCTCATAGAGAACGCGAGCTTGCGTGCTTTGTACCCGACCTAGGGAACTGTTGCGTGCAGCGATTAATTGGCCGACTCGACAGCGATCAAGACGCATGCTGTCGAGCAAGCTAATGGATATTTCGGGGATAGGTTGTTGTACTTCGTGCACGCGCGGCATGCGCGGATTAGCGGGAAGTTCAACTGTGGTGACCGGCTCATCCAAGAGGCGTCCAAGACGCTGTTGATAGTCTTTAAAATCGTGATCAATGGCTCTACTGCAACCACTTAGCCAAGCGCTAAGGAACAACACAAACAGGAGTAATAGCGCCGAAGGACGGTGTTCTGACCGGTTTTTTTCGGTTACACTTCGTGGATAAGAGAAAACAACGCCTAGGCGACGAAATATCTTCGCTTGCAACGTCTGGTGTGCGTGTTTTAAAACTGCGCGTTTTTGCATAGGTGATTTCATGTTTACAGGTATTGTTCAAACTCAAGCTGTCGTGAACAACATTCTTGATAAGGGTTTATTTCGCCAACTCGAACTTCGTGTCGGCCGCGAACATTTGCAGGCGGTAGAAACCGGTGCCAGCATTGCGGTGAATGGCTGTTGCCTCACCGTCACCGGGTTTGAACTTGAGCCCTCTGCATTTCCTCATGATAGTTTAGTCCGTTTTGACATTATCGACGAGACCTTACGTTTAACCAATCTGGGTGATCTACAGATCGGCGATGGGGTGAATTTCGAACGTTCCCTTACCTTAGGGCGTGAGTTAGGGGGCCATATTGTATCCGGCCATATTCATACAACGGCTGTGCTGAAAGAACGGATTGATAGTCCGAATAATTGTCGTATGTATTTTGAGTTAGCCCCGAAATGGCTTGATTATATTCTCGCCAAAGGATTTATAGCCGTTGATGGCGCAAGCCTTACGGTAGGTGATGTGACAGCGACGGGGTTTTGGTTGCATTTAATCCCAGAAACGCTCGCAATCACGATTTTAGGTGACACGCAGCCAGGTCAGCGCGTGAATATTGAAGCAGACCAGCAAACGATGACCATCGTTGAGACTGTTCGTCGTGTATTAGCGCGTCAAAATCAATAGTATTGTTCATCTCCTGAATGAACTCGCAGATGAATTTTATCATCACTGATATCCCGATGTAGGGTGATATAAAGTGCATCACCACAATTGGGACATTCATCTTGATAGTTTTGATCATCTTCCGATGTATCGACGTTAAGATGCAGTGTGTGTCCACAATAGGGACAATGAACTCGGGCATCACATAATTTTGCGTCGTCCATATTCTTATCCTTAGTTGTTGTGTTGTTAGCCTCCCGTTGGGGAATCCCGACGTGTTGAATACTGAACTCGATTTACCCTTAATATAGCAATACTGCGGGCAACCACAGGGGTTCAGGCGCGAGAAGCGGGTAAATCTGCAGGAAAGCAAGGAATTTTCTGCCAAAGATATTCATCGAAAGAGACCAAAAGAGTGGGTGAAGCTAGTCGTATGAGCCGATATTTATGAGTATTTACTGGGGCCAACTCGCGGCCTTGGCTGCCGCGTTAAGTTGGGCATTAGCCACGCTAATGTATAGCCGTAGCAGTCACCATTTGTCGGCGGCACAGCTCAATTTGGTGAAGGGAATTGTCGCATCTCCCTTATTGCTTTTAGGGTTGTGGCTGAGCACAGATGTCCAAGCTTTGGCTTGGACATTAGTTCCGGTACTCATGCTCGCATTGAGCGGCGTTATTGGTATCACCATCGGTGACACCTGCTATTTTTCTGCATTGCGCCGATTAGGTCCGGCGCACACCATATTACTCGAGTACTTGGCTCCTCCATTTGCGGCCATCATCGCTTGGTTGTTCCTCTCGGAAACCCTCAGTGTTTTTGAAATCGCCGCAGGGCTTGTGGTTTTGCTGGGGGTACTAACGGTACTGACAGAGCGGCAACCGGTTGCGGGTATTCCTTTAAGCCGTTCGGGCGTTTGGTTTGGTGTTGCAGCTGCCCTGTGCCAGGCCATAGGTTTGGTGATGGCCTTTCATGCATTCCAGCAATTTGATGTCAGCGCCTTACAGGCCGCGATGATTCGACTATCAGCGGGCACCATTGCCCTTACGCTCGCGTTATTGCTCATTCGTCCGAAAATGTTGATGGCCACAGCGCAGGGGCTGCGAGCGACCCGCATTTCGGTGTTGATTACGGCCATTCTGCTCGGCACCTTCGTGGCTATTTGGCTGCAACAATTGGCGATTGCCTATGTTACGCCAGGTATTGCACAGACGCTGTTATCCACGGCACCGTTATTTATGTTGTCGTTGAACTTTATCCGCGGTCGCCGTGTAAGTTTTCGGGCCTTGCTGGGCACCCTGATAGCAATGGCCGGCATTGCTCTGCTGTTTTTACGATAACCCTGTAGATTCCGCCGGTTACGTTGCGCTTGCGGCTATAAACCGTTATGATTCACGGGTTTTATTGAACCGTAGTTCGCACCGAACGCTGTATAGCGACCTCACGCAGAACATAACCAAAACATACAAGTGGCACTTGGTAGGTGTCACCACTGTAGAAAGGAAGTAGCATGCCTGTAATTACGCTCCCCGATGGTAGTCAACGCGAATTTGACCACGCCGTATCTGTCCTTGATGTTGCCAATGATATTGGCCCTGGTTTAGCCAAAGCAACGGTTGCAGGACGGGTAAACGGTACTTTAGTTGATGCCAGTGACCTGATTGAAGAAAACGCCTCCTTAGAAATTATCACCCCGAAGAATGCCGAAGGCTTGGAAGTGATCCGTCACTCATGCGCGCATTTGCTTGGTCATGCGATTAAACAATTATGGCCACAAACCAAGATGGCCATTGGCCCGGTGATAGAAAACGGCTTTTACTACGACGTAGATATCGATCGCCCGTTGTCCCAAGATGACCTTGATGCGATTGAAAAACGCATGAACGAGTTGGCGAAAACCGAATACGATGTCATCAAAAAGAAGGTGAGTTGGGAAGAAGCTCGGGAAACCTTTGTTGAGCGTGGTGAGAGCTATAAAGTTGAGATTCTGGACGAAAATGTAGCGAAGTCGGATCGTCCTGGCCTTTATCATCACGAAGAATACGTGGATATGTGCCGTGGCCCACACGTGCCCAATATGCGTTTCTGTAAGCACTTTAAAATTATGAAGGTAGCGGGCGCCTATTGGCGTGGCGATTCCGACAATAAGATGTTGCAACGCATTTATGGTACCGCATGGACCGATAAAAAAGAGTTAAAAGCTTATTTGCAGCGTTTAGAAGAAGCTGAAAAACGCGATCATCGGAAGATTGGCAAGGCCCAAGATCTATTTCATTGGCAAGAAGAAGCACCAGGAATGGTGTTTTGGCATCACAATGGTTGGTCTATTTTTCAGGAACTAGAGCGCTACGTTCGAGAGAAATTGAACGAGTATGACTATCAGGAAGTAAAAGGTCCGCTCATGATGGACCGGGTGTTATGGGAACGTTCAGGTCACTGGGAAAAGTTCTCAGAATTGATGTTCACCACGTCTTCGGAGAACCGCGAATACGCCGTGAAACCGATGAATTGCCCCGGCCATGTGCAGATCTTTAACCAAGGATTAAAATCCTACCGTGATTTGCCACTGCGAATGGCCGAGTTTGGCTGTTGTCATCGCAATGAACCCTCTGGTGCGTTACACGGATTAATGCGGGTTCGTGGTTTCACGCAAGACGATGCCCATATTTTCTGTACTGAAGAACAGGTGCAAGAAGAGGTGGCTGGCTGTATTCGGATGGTTTATGAAACCTACCGAACCTTTGGCTTTGATAAGATCGTGGTGAAGCTATCGACACGCCCTGAAAAACGCTTGGGCGACGATGCAACATGGGATCGTTCCGAAGCGGCATTAGCTGAAGCATTGAAGAGTCACGGTATCGAATTTGAGTATTTACCAGGCGAGGGCGCATTTTACGGACCTAAAATTGAATTTACTTTATTCGATTGCTTAGGTCGCGCTTGGCAGTGTGGTACAATACAGTTGGATTTTGCCCTCCCGAATCGTTTAGGTGCAACTTACGTTGGCGAAGACAACGAGCGCCACGTGCCGGTGATGATTCACCGCGCTATTTTAGGTTCACTTGAACGCTTTATGGGGATTCTCATTGAAGAATATGCTGGGTTTTTCCCAGTATGGTTAGCGCCAACTCAAGTTGTCGTCATGAATATTACCGATAATCAGGCCGAATATGCGCAAAATTTGGTCTCAGAATTGAAAAAACATGGCTTTAGAGCAAAAGCCGACTTGAGAAATGAGAAGATAGGCTTTAAAATCCGCGAGCACACGCTTAAGCGCGTGCCGTATTTATTGGTGGTCGGTGATCGCGAAGTCGAAGAAGGACAAGTCGCGGTACGGACCCGACGAGGTGAAGACCTTGGCAAGTTTGCGGTTGCCGACTTCATTGCTCGTCTGCGTGGCGATGTGACATCCCGCGTAATTTCTTAAACTGCTTGGAGGAAGACACAATTAAAGGCGGAAAAAAAGGCCAAAAGGTCGACAAAACACGTATAAATGACAATATCACCGCGCAAGAAATTCGCTTGATTGACGCAGAAGGCGAACAACGGGGTGTTGTTACTTTAAATGAAGCTCTAGACGTTGCTGCAGAAGCTGGGCTGGATCTGGTAGAGATCAGTCCGAATGCTGAGCCGCCTGTGTGTCGTGTAATGGACTATGGAAAGTTCCTTTACGAGAAAAGTAAGCAACAGAAAGAGCAGAAAAAGAAACAAAAACAGATTCAGGTTAAGGAAGTTAAATTCCGACCTGGAACAGATGAAGGCGATTACCAGGTAAAACTGCGCAACCTGCGTCGCTTTCTTGAGGGTGGTGACAAAGCAAAAGTTACC
The DNA here is from genome assembly GCF_015354615.1 of Aliidiomarina indica. Classification (GTDB taxonomy): domain Bacteria; phylum Pseudomonadota; class Gammaproteobacteria; order Enterobacterales; family Alteromonadaceae; genus Aliidiomarina; species Aliidiomarina indica. The sequence goes on from NZ_JACAVQ010000001.1 coordinate 368,289, forward strand.
ATTCGTTTCCGTGGCCGGGAAATGGCGCATCAGGAGATTGGAATTGACTTGTTGGAGCGGATAAAAACCGACCTCGAGGAAGTTTCAACCTGCGAATCGTTCCCTCGACGGGCCGAAGGTCGTCAGATGATTATGGTTCTGGCACCAGAAAGTAAGAAGTAATTTAGGTTTACAAGTAACGTTTATTCCGAACGTTCACCTGGTTATTTCAATTGGCTATCCAATGCGGAGTACGACAAATGCCAAAAATGAAAAGTGTTAAAAGTGCTACTAAGCGCTTTAAGAAAACCGCTTCAGGCGGATACAAGTGCAAGCAGTCTCACTTGCGTCACATTCTGACCAAGAAGAGCTCTAAGCGTAAACGTCACTTGCGGGCTAAGAGCATGGTTCATAAGAGCGATGTTGCATTAGTTGATCGCATGTTACCGTACGCATAAGAGAGGAGATTGATCCATGGCACGAGTAAAACGTGGTGTGATGGCGCGTGCGCGTCACAAGAAAATCCTGAAGCAAGCAAAAGGTTACTATGGTGCTCGCTCTCGCGTATTCCGCGTAGCGAAACAAGCAGTAATCAAGGCCGGTCAATATGCATACCGTGACCGTCGTGCGAAAAAGCGTCAGTTCCGTCAATTATGGATTGTTCGGATTAACGCTGCGGCGCGTCAAGGTGGTTTATCTTACAGCCGTTTTATCAACGGTCTTAAGAAAGCATCTGTTGAAATCGACCGTAAGATCCTGGCGGATATCGCTGTTCACGACCAAGCAGGTTTCTCTGCGTTGGTAGCGAAAGCTAAAGAAGGTCTGGGCGCGTAAGCAGCCGCTTCAGTTTGTCAGAAAGAGGGGAGCCGCGAGGCTCCCTTTTTGTTTGCCGCGCTTACAGTTAATCTCGGGGATCTCCCCTATACCTGCCTTCACTGGATAGTGTCAGTCTTAGCTCCGTAACATTTCAATAACATGTGATCGTGATAACGATCCGCGGAGGAACCGACATGAAGAAATCCAACGTTTCACTCGCCATTGGCGCATCCCTTGCGTTAACGATGGCCTATAGCAGCCAAGCCAGTGTGCTCGGCGAGATGCTTACAACCACCATAGACACGCTGGATCCGAGCGATAAAGTGATGGTTGTTGTGACCTATGATCAGTTAGAGCCTGTATCTGAAAGCCAACTCGGGCGTTTACTGGATCTTGGCATTACCGATGGCGTGCAATTTCAATCGCTACCGGTTATTGGGGTTTTAGCCAATCCAGCTCAGATTGAAGCCATCAGCTTAAAGCCTGAAGTGCGTTCTGTATGGCTGAATCGCCCGTTAGAATACTTTAATGCAGGTTCGCGCCAAATTACTGGCGTCGATCAAGTGCAGGGTCAAGATTTTATTGACCGTAATGGCCTCGAATTTACCGGTAAGGGCGTTACAGTTGTAGTGCATGACAGCGGTATTGATGCGGGCCACCAAGACCACTTTTTCGGTGAGACTGTGGTAGAAAACGTGCAAGGTCTTACCCATGCCCAAGCATTGCGTTTGCTAGGCACTAATGGTTTTTGGCTAGAAGGGCAAGTTAATACAGATACCAATTCCGGTCACGGTACGCACGTTGCAGGTACAATTGCCGGTAATGGTGTGATGTCTAATGGTAAGTACGCTGGTGTGGCACCGGATGCAGAACTTGTCGGTTATGGTTCGGGTGGCGGTATTGCTATTCTTGATGCCCTCGGTGGCTTTGATTACGCCATTAGCAATGTGTATTCCTTTAATAGCCCCATCCGCATTATTAGTAACTCTTGGGGAAGTTCAGGGAAGTTCGATCCGAATGGACCTATCACTATTGCAACTTATAAAGCCTATCAGTTAGGTATTTTATCGGTGTTTGCTGCGGGGAACTCTGGACCTGGTGAAGATACGCACAATCCTTACGCGCAAATTCCATGGGGTGTCTCTGTCGGTGCAGGTACGAAAGATGGCGATTTAGCAAGCTTCTCATCACGTGGTTTAGCTGGCGAGAGCGGTAGTTTTACCATGCCAGATGGTTCTGAGTGGACCTATAGCAACGACGTCACTATTGTTGCACCAGGCGTTGATGTGATTTCTACACGTGCGGCCACTAACCTAAGCGCGAATGGCGGTGCCAACGATATCGGCGTTATCGAAGAAGAATACTTGCCTTTCTATACCATGATTTCCGGTACCTCCATGGCTACTCCTCACGTTTCTGGGGTATTGGCGTTAATGATGGAAGCGAATCCACGCTTGCAGCCTCTCGACTATGTGGAATTGCTGAAGCAAACGGCGACCAATATGCCTGGACGGGAAACTTGGGAAGTAGGTGCAGGTTATATTAACGCGCGCGCTGCGCTGTCGGCAGTGTTCGGTGAGAACTTAGACTATAGCCAGAATGTAAACAGCATGCGTGACTTTAACGCCAATGCGCTAACGTCCATTAGTGATCGCGTGGAAAACTTTGAAGTTCTATACAGCCCAGTCGGTACGCCAGATACTTATACCTTTGATGTGGATGATTCGACCGCGTGGGTGAAGGCAAGCGCTGATTCACTGGCCAATACAGTGAAGCTTATGCTCGTTGCGCCAGATGGTACTGAGTACTCTGGCAACTTGACGCTTCCAGCGCTAGAAACCGCTATGCGCGTGTCTGCACCTGGGCAAGCGGGTACTTGGACAATTTATGCCTATGGCTTAACCTCACTTTCTGGGGTAGAGGCAGATCCGCTCGGTTTAACCAATGGGCCGGGTGTACCAGAACTCATCTCAGGGCATATCGAGTTTGTTGAATCAGCCGGTTATGAGGGTGTTGATGATATCGAAGGTCACCCTTTGCAGGGTGCTATTGAATATGCAGTTAGTCGGCGTTTGGTGGATGGATTAAATAATGGTCGTTTCCGTCCTGATGCGAACTTGCAACGCCAACAATTAGCCGAGTACCTAGTGATGGGGTCGGCAGTACGTCAGTATCGTGATTTACTGAATGAACCTAAACCAACTGTAGGCCAGCTTCCCCGTGGTAAAGAAAGCTTTGCCTTGGCAGCGAGTCAAACGGGTGGTGCGTTACGCGATACCGATTACTCGCAACAATCAGTGATGCGCATCGTGAACGGTCAATTTGCACCCCGTGATGCAGTAACTAAATTGGATTTAGCCTACAGTTTTGTCCAATCTCTTGGTTTACAGGCGGCGGCTGAAGCATTTGATCCAGACCAGCCTATTACGGTGACGTACCAAGGTGAAACCATCGCGATTAGTGACCAAGATGCGATTCCTCGCGAGTTGCGCGGGCATGTGCAAATGGCGTTGAATTTGTCACTGGCCAATGTTCGTTTTGATATAAAACAAGGCTTATTGGATTTACAACCGACCATTACAGCCACCTTTGATCCAGAAAAAACGATCACGCGCGCGGAATATTCCGTGTGGGCGAGCCGTCTATTTGATGGATACTTTCAGTAAAACTTAACTGAGAACAAGGGAATCGGGTCAACAGGACGTGACCCGATTGATTATATCTATAACAAGCGTTACAGTTGTGTCACTGAGTTTGTAACAAATTGTTTCACATGAGGAGCAAGATGATGATTGTCTCAGCCAATCGTACGATGCCCAAAAAATCACGATCGTTGCACCTATTCGGTGCGTTGATTTTTTGTGTAGCCGCTTTAATGTTTAGCGCACCATCACAATCTGCAACACAAGTGGATGTGACTTATACCAATGATGGATTTACCGCCCAGGTGCAGTTAACCAGCCTAATCGAGCTTGAAGTTGCTGTTCGTTTTGAGGATGCAATCGGGGTATCGGCGGAAAATTTCGATTTGAATTTCCAACTGGTGTCGCCATTAAATACGGGTGTTGTGAATCGGTTACCTGGAACTCTGGTGACGCTGCCTACCGATTTTCCAGTACTTATTTCAATACAGCCGAAGACAGACCGTGGCTTTAGCTTTGCTGGCGTTGCTGAAATTGAAGTGTACACCAAGAATCTTCACTATGTTCCCGGTTCGCCACTACGCTTATTCCACAGTTCAAATGGTGAGCAGTTTAAAGATATTACAGTCACTACAGGGGCGGGCAGTTATCGGGCGCGCGGTAACATGGGCACCTTTTCTGACTTCTTGATTGTTGCAGATTTGCGTTCACCAACCGCTGTTATTTCTCAGAAAGTGAGTACGTTGGCAGATTACCTGCAAGCGCAGTCAACCACGATTGATTCACCCACATACAATTTACTTGCTGCCGCCATGTCGACCCTTCAGTCGCAAGTGAGCAACGGTAATTACGCCGGTGCCCAAAGTACGGTCAATAGCTTTATATCCATTCTAGAAACCGCCGATGGTGCCGCCATGCCTTCGATTTGGCGTTCATCGCGCGATCTAGAAAATGTGTCTGGTACATTACTGGCACAAGCGCGATCCCTGCGCTACAGCTTGCGTATTCTTTAACCGAGGTCTTTCAAATGCCGCTGCGTTTACACATGAACCTTACCGACCAACCGAGTCAGGTTGCCCTTCTGCTAGAAGGGCGGCCTTATGTCGTAGGACGGGGCTCAGCGGCAGATATTCGGTTAAACCACCCCGCGGTATCGCGAATTCACGCAAAGTTTCACTACCGCGAAGGTGCTTGGCAAGTTCAGGATTTAAATAGCAGCAGTGGTTGTTATGTTAATCAAAAACGCGTAGCGCAATGGCACCTCAACACAGAACCCATGATCTTCCGTATGGGGCAGGTAAACTGTGTGGCAGAGTGGGTGCCTTATCGCGATGCGGTGATGAGCGAAAGCCACGCGAGCTGGCAATTAAAGCAGGTGCAGAACAGCACACCTGAATTAATGCAGCCCATGGATTTGGAAACCTTTGCTAATTTTGCGACCGAAATATTACAAAACTTATTTCCTCGAGAGCGTGCCGCACTCCTAATACTTAATGAGCAAGGTGAGCTCACTCAAGCCTGTGGGAACCCAGACTGGGTAAATAGCCATGATTTTGCTGGTAGCCGTACGGCCATTTCCCGAGCGGTGCAAACGCAGCAGCCGGTGGCTCTAGCCAACATTCAAGACGATAGCGTTCTTAGCGCTGCTGATAGCGTCGTGCAGCAAGGGATCAATTCCTTAATTTGTGTACCTGTCACCTTTAATCGGCACATTTATGCAGTGTTATATGCCGATAGCACCGAAGTATCCCGTCCATTCACAGAAATAGACCTTCGCGTGATCACCTCCTATGCGCGCCAGTTGGGTATCGTTTTTGGATTACGCGAGATTGATCAAGAACTTGCTAATTCGTCGTTACCGCTATAGTGTAAAGATTACATAGGAGGCTGTTTTCGGTTACCTATAAAACCCCCTCGATGTCCGTACAATGAGAATAATCCTTATGCATGAGAGGTAGGAGCTAAGGTGGATGTTTCGAACCCACAAGACGGGAATCAGGATGACGTTCGCACCACGGTAATTACCGACACAGGGATCACGGCGGGTACGCGCTTAGCGCAACGTTTTGTCATTGGGGAAGCACTCGGACAAGGCGGGCAAGCTCAGGTTTATCGAGCTCACGATGAGGTGACTGACAAAACAGTTGCTATCAAAGTATTAGCGCGCCGTTCTGAACTGTCTGAAGCCGCAATACAACGATTGCGCGACGAACTTCTCGTTGCGCGTCAAATTTCTGATCCACACATCATTCGCGTTCATGAATTTTATCGTGACGACGCTTATGTTTTTTACACCATGGACTGCATTGAAGGCACGACGCTTTCTAAACGCCTTCAGGAATCATGCACGCTGCATCTTGCAGATCGCTGGATTCGGCAATTGATCCAAGGTATTCGAGCCTGTCATCGGGGCCAATTGATTCACGGTGACATAAAGCCTGCCAATCTGTTGATCAATGAGAAACAAGAGTTAATTGTTGCCGATTTTGGCATTAGTGCACCGACCGATTCTGCATCGACTGCGTTCAGTGGTACTGAGGGCTATCGCGCACCGGAATTGGACGCGGGTGAAGGGGCGACCCAAGCCATCGATATTTACGCCCTTGGCAAAGTGATAGAGCGCATCGTGAGCGCCGTGCCGGGCCGGGATTTACGAACCTTGCTGTGGCGCAAGCGCTGGCGGCAATTAGTACAAAAAATGCTGCACCCGAACCCAAATGTTCGCATTTCAATGTCAGCCTTGCAGCAATTAACTGAATCGCAGCCTATACGCCCCTCGGTTTTGTTGGCTGGATTTATTGTGATGATGCTCACCCTTACCGCTATTTATCATGTCTATCGCGATACATCAGATATAACGCCAGAAGCCTTTGTTGATGATGCCGCTGTTCCGACACGACTTGCATTTGTGAAACCTCGGGGCGTTGCGGAGACAGATCGGATTGTGCAAATGCTAACCCTGAGTTTTACCGCAGAACCTGGGTTCTCTGTGATTGCTCCGGAACGTGTTGATGACCTTTTGCGTCAGTTAGGGCTAAATCCCTTCCAGCAAGAGCGCGATCGGCAGCGTTTGGCGAATCTGTTGAATGTGTCAACCTTGGTATTTCTTGAAGCACCATCCGATGGCGATGCACCACCGCAGTATCTGCAAGTTTATGTAAGCCATTTTCCTGAAAACCGAGTGTTTGGGGTGGACGCCTTTACCCTTGAGCATGGTTCGTTGACAGCATTTCAACAGGTTCGAGGGCATCTGGAGGAACAGTTAGGTCGACGCTTCGACGCTGTAACTCGTGATGATCTTTCGGCGGAACTGACGCAAGCTCTGCTGCGCATTCAGCATGCTGATGATGAGCAAGAAATCCACACACTTGTTGCCGAATATGAGGCACAGTTTGAGCAGGCGCCCGGGTTTTGGTTTGCCTTGGCCGAATGGGCTTACTTTAACGAAGATGATGCCGCTGTTCGTCGCTATTTGATGCAGTTATTTGCGATACCTCAACAGGAGGATATCAGCTATTGGGTACTGCAAGGTCGAGTGCTAGAAGCGGATCTCGACGGTGATCTTGAGTCGGCAGCAATCGCGCTAGACCAGCTTTTGCGAGGTTTCCCGGAACGGCCCGATTTACTTGAGCGCCGCGCCCATATTGCACAGCAACTCGACGATATCACTCTTGCCGAGCAGTTACTGGAACGGGCGTTGGAAATCGATCCTAATTCCGGCTATCGCTGGTTTGAACTTGGGCGTTTGCGTATCAATCAAGGGGATATCCAAAGTGCCATTCATCACGAATTAGCGCAGGGGTTAGTTCGCTTTCGTCAGCAGGAAGATCTATTCGGCCAGGGGATGATTCTCAATGCCTTTGGTGTCGCCTACTTGCGCTTGGGTAACCTTGACAGTTCGCGTCGCTATTTTGAAGAAGCATTGGTTATGCGAGAGCGCAGCAATGACTTAGCAGGGCAAGCAGTGACACTGGGTAATCTGGCGAACGTTTTGTCGATTATGCAGGAATACGCGGAAGCAGATATGCAGTTAAGTCGTGCTGCCGATATCTTTGCGACCATGAATGACCACCGCGGAATCGCACAAGTAATGAATGATCGCGGTTATGTTGCTGAGGAGCAGGGATTGTACGAAGATGCAGTGCGTTATTTTCGTGATGCGCTCGATTTGCGGATGCGCTACGGAAGCACCAGTGAGCAGGCCGAGAGCATTAGTAATGTTGCTTTTGTCTACTTTTTGTCAGGCGATTTTAGTCAAGCGGATATCTTTTTACGTCAGGCCTACACCCTTTTTGAACGCATTGGGCACCAAAGCGGTATGTTGCGTACCGAATTGCAGTTAGCAAATTTGCATTTGCATCGGGGTGAGTACCAAATGGCAACCCGTATTCTTGCCCGCGTTGGTGCCAATATTGATGATAATCGCCCGATTGAACAGGCATTTCTGAATTATGTTCTTAGTCATCGTAACTTTGGACTCGGTCGTGTTGACGTGGCCCGTGACAATATAGCGCTCGCCATTGAGCAAGCCAGCGCAATTCAAGATTATCGGGCGATGATTGAAAATTCGTTATGGCAATTTGAAATGTGTTTCTGGCTTGCGAATCTGGACTGTTTGCAACGTCATCATGTGTCGTTAACGGATCAGCAAGATGGCTTTACTCAAGAGCAAGCGGCTGTATTCGCTTGGTTAGACTGGAGTTATCAGTTCATGCTAGCGGGGCGTGAGAGCACCGTAGGCCTTCAGACGCTTATACAGGAGCTAGAACAGGTCAATTTACCGCTGCACACAGAGCTGAAAATCCGCTTATCCTTGTGGGAGTTTGTGCCTGATGTATTCGATAGCTTGCAAAAGCAACAGTTACGGGCCCGGGTACGATCGTCCTATTACAAAGAGTCACTACACATCCAGTATTTGCTTATCAGAGACGGAATGGAAAGCTCCGAGCTGTTGGCGTCACTCATTTCACGGCATCCCGAACATTGGCGCAATCACTTGTTTGTGACATTATCAGGAGCATCACCTGATGAGATAGCTGATATGCAGCAGGCGTGGTTTGAAGTACTTTCGCCTGAGCAGGCCGAGCGTTATCGTTGCTGGTTTTTAATGGAGTGTGAGCGTGAGCAATAAGCTCGAATCCCTTTGGCAAGTTCAACAACAATTACGTTCGCTCCTTATGCAAGAGCAGAGGGAGCTTCGTGATCTCGCCAAACGCGTTTGGAGTCAGCAAGAATTAGAGCGCAATCAACTCGCGCGCGATCTTCATGATGGCGTTGGCCAATCGTTGGCAATTTTATCTCGGCGTTTAAAACTTCGTCGTGACGATTCTGAAGATGACGAAAACTTATATCAACTCGCCAATAATGCGATGGAGGATATACGCACGCTAGCGCGACTCATGCGTCCAACTGTACTGGATGATCTCGGTTTGCATGCAGCGCTTAAGTGGCTCGCACGTACCATGTTTGAGCAGGAAGGTATTCGTTTTGAAATTGATGTAGACGTGCCCGAGCAATTGCCTACTGATTTGAACATTATGGTGTTTCGTATTGCCCAAGAGGCGTTTACCAACACCTTGAAGCATGCACAAGCGTCGGAAGTACGCGTATTCGCCTGTCGCAATGGTCAAGCATTTCGCATGGACATTATCGATGATGGCAAAGGGTTTGTGTATGACGCGGTGGAGAAAGGGGTTGGGTTGAGCAGCATGTTCGACCGAGCAGCGGCGTTTGATGCCACCCTTGAGTTACAAACGCGACCAGAGAATGGCACACAAATTACGCTGCAGGTGCGTTTATGAGTACACCGATTACCTTAGTGATCGCCGATGATCATACGTTGATGCGACAAGGTGTTGTCAGAATGCTTGACGTGTATGACGACATTCAGGTGTTGGCAGAATGCGAGGATGGTGCCGCCCTCACGAATGCCGTGTTGCGGCATAAACCTGATGTGATTCTTATGGATATCGCGATGCCACGGATGAATGGGCTAGTGGCTATTGAAAAAATCCTGCTGCAGCGCCCAGAAGCGAAAGTATTAGTGTTAACCATGCATAATGAACTGGAGTACATGGAAGCTTTTTATCACTCGGGTGCGGCAGGCTATTTATTAAAAGATGCCACGGGCGAGGAACTATACCAAGCGATTTGCGCTGTTTACGCTGGCAAAAGAGTGTTTCCTGAGGTGCTTCAAGACGCCTTGAAGCAGGGCAGTGTGGTGCCGAGTTTGGACCATCTAACGCGTCGAGAACGTGAAGTGTTTCACTTGGTTGTGCAGGGCCATCCCACCAAAGAAATTGGTCGATTATTAAATATGGCAACCAAGACTGCTGAACACCATCGGGGCAAGGTATTGCAAAAATTCAATGTGACCAGTACGGCTGAACTGATTCGCATTGCAGTGAAAATGAATATATATCAGTAATTTACAATATTTAGCCGGGTTCTCTAACTGAACCGTTGATAAAGTTCGGGGATTTCCCTGATATAAAGCCATCGCCAACCATGTAAATGTGTCCTTGTTAAATTCGTGTTACAGAGGACACACATATGAAACGCACTATCTCAACATCATTTAAACTCGCATCAGTAGCAGCAGCGACGCTGTTTGCTGTGAGCGCTCATGCAACCACTATTGGTCCACAACTCCAATCTATTTTAGATGCGGATCAATTGACCGGCACAGTGGAACTTGTGGTGAGCTTTGAAGGCGATGGACCGCTAACACGTGATCAAATGCTTGCACTGGAAAACTTGGGTGTTACTGGCACTACGTTCCAGCAATTGCCGATCGCTGGCGTTGTGGCGAGCCTGCCGCAGATTCATGCCATTACAGCGTTACCCGACGTCCGTTCGGTGTACTTAAACCAGCAAATGAGCTACGAAAACGCCGAAGAAACGGAGTTAACTGGCGTCAATCGAGTACGCACAGACCGTGACTTGCGGGTGAACGGTTTCCCCGTAACAGGCCGTGGCGTCGGTGTTGTGGTAAATGACTCAGGCATCGATGGCTTGCATCGTGACGTAGAATATCCAACACGCACAATTCAGAACGTGGCGGCGGCAATTAACTTAAATAGCTTTTCGCCATTACTGCCCATCACATATCAAGAAAACCTCACCACTACAGACCAACTTGGCGGTCATGGAACTCATGTCGCAGCCACAGTAGGTGGTGATGGGGTAATGTCAGGCGGCCTATATGAAGGGGTTGCTCCTGGCGCCAATCTTATTGGCTACGGCTCAGGTGCAGCACTGTTCCTCCTTGATACGCTAGGTGGTTTTGATTACGCCTTAGCCAATCAAACTCGTTATGATATTCGCGTTATAACCAATTCGTTTGGTTCGACCGGTGATACGGGTACTGATTTTGATCCTAATCACCCAACCAATATTGCCACCAAGAAGCTAGCCGACCGCGGCGTTATCGTGGTGTTCTCCGCGGGTAACTCAGGATCAGGCGCAGGTACCATTACCGGTAACTTTAAAAAAGCGCCTTGGGTGATCACGGTAGCTGCGGGGGATGCGGATGGTAATCTAGCATCGTTCTCAAGCCGTGGTGAACGGAATCGCGGTGGTGATGTAACAATTCAAGGCGAGACATTCCGTTGGGATGACCGTCCGACCATCACAGCACCGGGTGTTGGCGTTATTTCTGCACGTGTGCAATCAGATCCCCTAGGTGGTTTGGGCGCAACATCAGATGCAGAGCGCATTGAAGTTGGTCATCTGCCTTACTACACGGCGAAAAGCGGAACCTCAATGGCAGCACCACATGCAGCGGGTATCGTTGCCCTAATGCTTGAGGTGAACCCGTCTTTAGAATGGCGTGAAGTGAAAGCGATACTTCAGCATACCGCCACCAACATGCCAGGCCGCGAAGATTGGGAAGTCGGTGCGGGCTACGTGAACGCTTATGAAGCGGTAAAAATGGCGGCGAGTTTAGCGGTTGACCCCAGTGGTTTGAACAACTTAGACCGTGATTTTAATGCTTCGGCAAGTATTGAAGTGGGTAATGAAGAAACCATTACTGCATTTTTCTCTCCGGTTGGAGAACCAGAGCGCTATAGCTTTAACGTAGATAATGACATTACGCTCGTGTCTGCAAGCGCCAACGTTGCCGAGAATACGGTTGCCATCGTGCTGACCGATCCAAATGGTAATCGTTATGGCTCTGGTGTGTCTTTGCCAGTGTTGGGGCAAAATATTGCCGCGACTGCGCCAGGCGTAGCCGGTGAATGGACACTTGAAGTTCGCGGTGTCGGGGGCCTCTCCGGTGTCGCACTGGATCCGCTAGGCGTCACTAACGGCTATGGTGTTCCAGGGGATATCAACGTACGTGTTGTTCAGGAGCGTGCAGGTGCATTCTCAGGTCTGAATGATATTCACGGCCATCCAGCCCAAGGATTTATTGAGTATGCAGTACAGAACCGCTTGGTTGATAGTATGGGTAATAACTTCAATCCAGATCGCGAATTGCGTCGTCTCGAGCTAGCGGACTTTCAAGTGATGGGTGGTGGTATCCGCCAGTTCCTTCCGCTATCGCCCCGTTTTAGTGATGTTAGTGGCTTCTCAGCACTATTAGCTGAGGCAACTACGGCCCGAGGTGCAGCACTGAAAGACCGTGCTCAATTTGAGCCTGGCGTTATTCTTACTCAGGGTGACAAGTTCAATCCTAATGGACGGGTGACTAAAGCCGAATTAGCTTATACCTTGGTGCAATCCTTAGGTTTGGGCGCCGAAGTAGCGGGCTTTGACGGCGATGTTGTGGCTTATTTCAATGGCGAGCCGGTTCCTGTTACTGACGCGGGTCAAATTCCAGCGGCGTTACGCGGCTATGTTCAGGCGTCTATTGAAGCAGGCTTGCTGCCAGTTCGCTTCCATATCCAGCAAGGCTTGCTCGACTTAGAACCAACCATTACGGCAACGTTCGAGCCAGGCAAACGTACTACCCGTGCCGACTATGCTGTCGCAGCGACCCGTTTGCATAAAGCGTTCTATTAAGTTTCCAACCCCTGTATCCTCAGGAGTGTATTGCCAGCTTCCCCGGAAGCTGGCTTTTTTTGTTTAAAATCCAATCACTCATCGATATATATGGGCCTTACCCAATGTTATTTTTATGCTATGATTGCGCCTTTGAAAATAAGCGCTGAACGCCTGTCATTAAAGGTGTATGAGTAGTTGAGGATTACATGGATCTACAAGCAAATCTTGCGGAAATTCTAGAGGCAGGCACTGCCGCCGCAAATGCCGCCCAAACTCCTGCAGATATCGAGGATGTCCGCGTTGAGTTTATGGGTAAGAAAGGCCGGCTCACTGAGCAACTAAAAAGCTTGGGTAAATTAAGCCCAGAAGAGCGTCCCAAGGCTGGGCAGTTGATTAATCAGGTCAAGCACGAGCTGCAAGAGTTGCTTAACGAACGTCGCGATGCGCTGAAGGATGCCGAGCTGAATGCGCGCCTAGAGGCGGAGCGAATTGATGTCACTTTGGCAGGGCGACTGAGCCAGTACGGCGGTGTGCATCCGGTGACCCGCACCATCCAGCGTATTGAAGATTATTTTGGTCAGCTCGGTTTTGCAGTGAAAGAAGGCCCTGAAGTGGAAGATGATTTCCATAACTTCGATGCACTGAATATCCCAGCTCAACATCCAGCTCGCGCGGATCACGACACCTTCTATTTCACGCCGCAAACCATGTTACGCACGCAAACCTCAGGCGTACAAATTCGTACCATGGAAGTAGAGAAGCCCCCCTTACGCATTATTTCGCCAGGCCGCGTGTATCGCAACGATTATGACCAAACCCATACGCCGATGTTTCATCAGGTAGAGGGCTTAATGGTCGATAAAAATGTGAGCTTTACCGAGTTAAAAGGCATTTTGCACGATTTTCTTCATCACTTTTTTGAAGAAGATCTTGATATACGTTTTCGTCCTTCCTATTTCCCGTTTACTGAGCCTTCTGCCGAAGTAGATGTACGCCGTAAAGACGGTAAATGGTTGGAAGTATTAGGCTGCGGCATGGTGCACCCTAATGTGCTTAAAGCGGTTGGTATTGATCCCGAAGAATACACTGGCTTTGCCTTTGGAATGGGCGTTGAACGCTTAACCATGATTCGTTATGGGGTAAATGACCTCCGTGCTTTCTTTGAAAACGATCTTCGTTTTCTTAAACAATTTAGCTAAGTAGTAAGGTGACAGAAACATGAAATTCAGTGAACAGTGGTTACGTGAATGGGTAAGCCCAGAACTGAGCACCGAAGCCTTAGCTGAACAACTCAGTATGGCCGGATTGGAAGTTGATGGTGTCGAGCCTGTTGCAGGTGAGTTCAACGGCGTAGTGGTGGGGCAGGTTGTTGCCTGTGAACAACACCCCAATGCCGATAAACTCCGTGTCACTAAGGTTGATATTGGTGCTGAAGAACATTTGGATATTGTGTGCGGTGCTGCTAACTGCCGTACCGGCATTAAAGTAGCGGTAGCCACCGTTGGTGCTGTGCTACCCGGCGACTTTAAGATTAAGAAAAGCAAACTGCGGGGTGAACCATCCCATGGCATGCTTTGTTCGGCATCGGAACTCGAATTAAGCGATGATCATGATGGTATTATGGAATTACCTGCAGATGCCCCCGTCGGTGAAGATTTTCGCCGGTGGTTGGGATTAAATGATCATGCTCTTGATATTGACTTAACGCCGAACCGAGCAGACTGTCTGGGTGTGAAGGGGCTTGCCAGAGAGGTGGGCGTATTAAACCAGCTCGACGTGCGAGAACCTAAAATTGAGGCCGTTGCCGCTGTATGCGACGAGCAACGGGCAATTCATTTAGATGCCCCTGAGGGCTGCCCACGCTATTTAGGTCGTGTGATTCGCAATATTGATGTTTCCGTTGCGTCACCCTTATGGTTACAGGAACGGTTACGTCGTAGTGGCATTCGCTCTATTGATGCTGTTGTTGATGTCACCAACTACGTGCTGTTGGAGCTTGGTCACCCTATGCACGGCTTTGATCTTAACGCCATCGATGGCGATGTTCATGTACGCTGGGCCAAAGACAAAGAAGAAATCACCTTACTTGATGGCCAAACCGTCACATTACAAGATGACATCTTGCTGATTGCTGATGAGAAAAAAGCATTAGCTATGGCGGGGATTTTTGGTGGCGAGGGCAGTGGTGTTACTGATACCACCAAGCATATTTTCTTAGAGAGCGCATTTTTCGCACCCGATGCCATTATGGGCAAGGCGCGTCGTTTTGGCTTACATACGGACGCCTCTCATCGCTATGAGCGGGGTGTCGATCCGGAATTGCAAGCAACGGCCATGGAGCGAGCGACCGCGCTGATTCTTGATATTTGTGGTGGCGAAGCAGGGCCTGTTATCGAAGCCTGTTCCCCAGCTCATTTACCAAAGCCTGCACACATTACGTTGCGTGCGTCTCGTTTAGCGCGTTTATTGGGCATTACGGTGCCAGCGCAGGATGTAGAGAACATGCTTACCCGGTTGGGTTTTGCTGTGACTAAAAGTGCTGAAGGTTGGGATGTGGTGGTTCCGACCTATCGTTTTGATATCGCAATTGAAGAAGATTTAATTGAAGAAGTGGCGCGCGTGTATGGCTACAATAATATTCCCACCGAAGCGCCTCAGGCAGCGCTGCGTATGCAACGTACGGAAGAATCAAATGTATCGTTGCGGGTATTTAAGCACATATTAATGGCGCAAGGGTATCAAGAAGCCATTACCTATAGCTTTGTCGATCCAAAACACCAAGCGCAATTATATCCAGATTTAGAAGCGTTAACTTTACCGCACCCCATATCTGTGGATATGTCGTCGATGCGCCTTGGTTTGTGGCCGGGCTTGCTTGTAGCCGCAGGTTACAACCAAAAACGACAGCAACCGAATGTGCGTCTATTTGAATCTGGTTTACGTTTTGTGCCTGACTCAGATGCAGAGAATGGAATTCGTCAGGAGCCCATGCTTGCTGGCGTAATCACCGGAAGTGTGCAAGGAGAGCACTGGTCTGATGGAACCCGGGCGGTTGATTTCTATGACGTGAAAGGTCACGTTGAGCGCTTGCTAGGCGCCACAGGTGTAGACAGCGAGTACCGTTTTGAGGTGCAAACCCATAGCGCGCTTCATCCTGGCCAAAGTGCGGCCATATATCGTGGCGAGCAGCAGGTTGGGTTTGTTGGCGCGCTCCATCCGCAGTTTGAAAAAACCTTTGGTATTAAAGGACGTGCATTTGTATTTGAGTTGGCTCTTAACGTGATTCGCGCCCGTGAGATTCCCTTGGCAGGGCCTGTTTCTCGTTATCCATCGATTCGCCGCGACATCGCGATCGTGGTTGATGAACAGGTACTTGCGGGTAATATCCTTGAATCTATTCGGAAAATTGGCGCAAATCAGTTAGTTGACCTAAACTTATTTGACGTTTATACGGGGGCTAATCTGCCAGAGAATAAAAAGAGTCTGGCGATTGCTTTAACGCTTCAAGCTGTAGACCGTACGTTGGAAGATCAGGAAGTGAACGACATCATGCATACGGTCGTGCAGGAATTGAAAAATGAATTTAATGCGGTGTTGAGGGACAGTTAATATGGCGCTGACCAAAGCAGAAATTGCAGAGCACTTGTTTGAGAAAGTTGGAATTAATCGCCGCGACGCGAAAGAGCTTGTTGAGCAATTTTTTGAAGAAATTCGCACAACACTTGAAAGCGGTCAACAGGTGAAAATCTCTGGTTTTGGAAATTTTGATTTGAGAGACAAAGCCGAACGTCCTGGTCGTAACCCGAAAACAGGTGAAGATATACCAATTTCCGCTCGCAGAGTGGTCACCTTTAAGCCGGGACAGAAATTCAAAGCTCGGGTAGAAGATGCAACACCTAAAGACAAAGAGTAATTTTAGGGGTTGTGAGTAAAACAAAAAAACACTGGCGTAATGCCAGTGTTTTTTTATGCTCGTGTTACGGCGTATCGTTTAGCGAAAAAACAGACTACTAAAGGGATTAAGTAATCGTGCTACACCCGACGTAAAGTGAAGCGGGGCATCAAGGAAAGCAAGGGTTAAACAGCTTTCATCGGTGGTATGGGGTGTATGTTGTTGCGTGGCATCAAGGAAAATAAAGTCGCCATCGCGGTACTCATCATGCTCATCACTGAATACACCGTCTAGCACCAAGGTTGCTTCACTACCGCGGTGGGTATGTTCAGGCACTGATGCATTTTCTTGCATGTAAATTAAGTGCATACGCTCGTCGGCATTCAATTCCAATGGCGCTCGCCAAAGGCCACCCGGCATCTTGCTCCATGGGCCCATACGAGACGCATGACGACCAAGCGATGGCGGCACCTTAAATGATTTGCTCTCGAGAATAATATTCTCTTCTGGGGCCGATTTTGGTGCAACCATCGGCGCCTCCGATGCCAGAATCGACTCAAGCATGGCCGCCAATTCAGGCTCTGCCATGGGGGATGTCTGGTGAAGCTCTCGTGTGGCCAGATGTACTTCAATATCATGAACAACAGAGCGGCAACGGGGACACATATCAAGATGCGTTCCCACTACCACAGCGAGTGCTGCATTTAGTTGCCCGCTCACGTAGTTCACGAGTAACTCTTCTGAGGGATGAAATTTAATTTTGCTCACTAATTAACTCTCTCAATTTTTGCAACGCAAGCCGTGTGCGTGACTTCACCGTGCCTAGCGGTATGCCTAAGGTGTCGGATACTTCTTGCTGCGACTTCCCTTCGATATAAATCTGCTCAACCACTTCCCGCTGAGCATCTGGTAATTGCAGATAGTACTCACCGATCTCCTGCAATAGAATATTCTTGTCGAGTGCAAACTCTTCGTCGCTGTCAGACATCTCCTCGGAAAGGACAGGCCACAGGTCTTCCGCGCTTACATCATTTTGACGATGTTTGTTTTTACGCAGAATATCGAATCGAATGTTTCTCGCGATGGTGAAAATCCACGTGGTCGGGGAACCTTTCTCTGGGCTGAACAAATGCGCTTTATGCCACACGTTGGTCATGGTTTCTTGCACCAGATCCATGGCTGTTTGCTCGTTACCAAACTGACGCGTTGCAAAGGATTGCAAGCGGGGAGCGAAATGGCGAAATAATTCACCGAACGCGATACGCGAGCGTGACTTCGCAACTTCGGCTAGTAGCTGACCCAAATGTTCCGGTGTCATTTCCTGGGGTTCCCTTCGTACTGTGCTCATGTACTGACGCGTATTCCGCTTTTCTGGCATGACTTGCATAGTAGTGTACGCCCTATTTCCCAACAGCACCAATTTCACATGACCTTTAAACGTAGGGACAAGATGTGTGGATCACTACTGCACTAATTTTATTGGGCGTTTTGAAATAAATGCCAAGGTTAAAAGGTAGCCTATTGGTTTTGCTCGAATAATTCTTGCAGAAAAACGCGCACAGACTGGCTGTAATTGTCTTTTAACAGGTCTTGTTTGGTGTCCGGTTGTAACGGCAATATCTCCAACCAGCGATGATAGACCCAGAGCGGATCGTCGAGCTGCTTGTGCGGATACAAGTGTGCAAACTCGGGGTAAGACTCAAAAACCTCCTGCAGACGCGATCGCAATTCGCGATCTTGTTCGCTCTCATGCACGCCGTTGATAGGTTGTCGTAACTGCACCTCGCCGATACGCAGGCCGTCAGACTCAGTGCGAATTGATTCGATATCGAACAATTGATTACCTTCGATGGTAATACCTAGGCAGCCATCTTGGAGGCTTTCAAAATCGATGATGCGCACTAATGTACCCACCGGGTAGATGTGTTTATTCTCTTCCTTGCTGCCGTTCGGGTTAAGCATACACAGACCAAATCCCTGCTGCGCGCGCAAGGAGTCACGTACGAGACGCAAATAGCGCGGTTCATAGACTCGCAATTGCATCCGTCCACCTGGCAACACATGCGAGGTAAGAGGGAATAAACCTAACGTTTGTTTGCGATTGTTGTTCATAACTAGTTGCCCACAGTACTTCAAGATCACCAGAACCCTGGCGCTTTTGTGACGATTCGAAGACGAGTACGTGAATAAATAGTGAGCGGATCTCTTGCCAATGATTATTTTTCTTCAATTCAAGCAATCTGAGAGGTGTAAATCGGCGTAAATCATTCTATCGTTGTATAAACGCAGAAAAATCTGCCGGTAGATCCAAATAAAAGGAGCGTTTAGCGTGATTTTCGTGGGTATTAGCGCCTGCTTATTAGGACAAAAAGTCCGCTACGATGGCGGCCACAAGGCGTCGTCGTTTTGCCAGCATGATTTGGGCAAGCATGTGGAGTATTTACCACTGTGTCCAGAGGTGGGAATTGGCATGTCCGTGCCGCGGCCTACCATCCGCTTGGTGGGCGATGCAGATGCGCCGCACGCGGTGGTCCAAAAGACCGGTGAAAATGTGACGTCTAAGTTGGCGGAGTTTGCACGTATCCGTGAACGCCAGTTACGTAGTTTAAGCGGCTATGTTTTGTGCGCTAAATCACCCAGTTGCGGGATGGAACGGGTGCGGGTGTACGACGAAGATTCCAATGCCAATAAAAAAGAAGGGGTGGGCATTTTTGCAGCAGAGTTAAAACGGATGTTTCCCGCGTTGCCGATGGAGGAAGATGGACGCTTAAATGATCCCTTACTTCGAGAGAATTTTGTTCTCAGACTTTATGTGTATCACGATTGGCAATCACTCCCGCGCCCACTGACCATGAAATCAATTTATGACTTCCATGCGCGGCATAAACTTCTATTGTTGGCTCATGACCAACCCACGTATCGCCGTTTAGGGCGGGAGTTAGCCGAAACCAACGATGTAACCGAGGCGTTTACCACGTACTACATTGAAACCTTGATGCACGCGTTGAGTAAACCGGCAAGTCGACGCGATCACACTAATGTGTTGCAGCATGTGCAGGGATACTTCTCAAAAGAATTGAATGATGTACAACGGCAAGAACTTACCGAAATTATTTTACAATACCGACGGGGCGAAGAACCCTTAGCGGCGCCGTTAACATTGATGAATAGCTATTTGCGGCAGTACCCAGATGCGTATTTGCAATCCCAGTCTTACTTTAATCCATATCCACATGATTTGAAGTTACGTTATGGTCTCTAACACGACAGCCTTGGTTTGGCTGAGAAACGATTTACGGCTTCTTGATAATGATGCAGTGTACGCCGCAGCCACTACTCATAAACACTGCGAGTTTATCGTTGTGCGCACGCCTGAAACATGGCGGAATCACGATTGGGCACCAATCAAATGGTCTTTGTATCATCGCCATCTACAAACACTCGCAGATGATTTGGCAGAGCGGGGCTATCAACTTCAGGTTCATACGGTTACAAATTTTAGTGAAAGCGTTGATTGCGTTCTTAAATATGCCAAACAAGTAGAGGCGTCATCGATATATATCAATCGGGAATATCCCGTGCATGAGATGGCGCGAGACAAACGCCTAGCGGAAAAGGCTCAGGCTGCGAACATTGAGCTTATCACCTGCGATAGTCAATTGTTGGTCGCGCCTGAACGCATTCAGTCGGGATCGGGAAGCTATTACCGGATGTTTACGCCTTTTTTCCGAGCATGGAAAGACGAATTAACAAAAGCGGGCGTGCCGCGTCCGTACCAACGCTCTGTGCTTGAAAAGCGCGACTCATGTAAGGCGCCAAAGATTGATGACAGCGTGCCCGAGGATTTGCCGGGACGCTGCCGCAACAGCGAAGATTGGCCGGTAGGTGAGGCGAAAATCCGGCAGCGGGTATCTGACTATGTGCGCGATAAAGCTTCTGCATATCATAAAACCCGAGATGTACCCAGTGAGCCAGGCACTTCAAAGTTATCGCCTTACTGGGAGATAGGGGCTATTTCGCCGAGAATCGCCGCACACTTTCTGCAAAAGCAGTCTCCCGAGTTCCCAGCAGGACTCTCAGAGGGTATGCATACATGGTTGTCTGAATTAGCGTGGCGTGAGTTCTATCAGCACTTGATGTTTCATGTTCCGCGCCTGTCAAAACACAAACCATTCCAACAAGAAACAGACGCATATCCATGGCGCGATGATCAAGACCATTATAACGCGTGGTGCGAGGGGCGCACTGGCTATCCGATAGTCGATGCAGGTATGCGTCAGCTCGCCGCAACCGGCTGGATGCATAACCGTGTTCGCATGATTGTGGCGAACTTTCTCACCAAAGATTTGCATATAGATTGGCGGCTCGGTGAACGCTGGTTTATGCAAAACCTGATCGACGGAAGCTTTCCGGCAAATAATGGCGGTTGGCAGTGGAGTGCATCGACAGGAACCGATGCGGTTCCGTATTTTCGGGTGTTTAATCCAACGCGACAAAGTGAGAAAGTGGATCCGAAAGGAGCGTACATTCGTACATGGGTTGAAGAACTCGCCGAGGTTCCGGATAAACATATTCACGAACCCCATGGGTGGTTAAAGCAACATGACCAAAACACAACATACCCAGCTCCTATCGTCGATCATAAGCACGCTCGTGAGATATTTATAGCGAACTTTAAGCAGGTGAAAAATGGCTAAGATAAAGACGAAGGAAAGACGTGACCTGTTGGAAAAGTTTAAGGCGTTTTACGATGATTTAAGCTTGGATTCACTGAAGAACCTTAGTGATATCTATCATGATGATGTGAGTTTTGTGGATCCCGTGACACAAGTGAATGGCCTAGACGACTTGAAAAGTTATCTGAATCACGGTTTAGCAAACGTGAGTTCCTGCCACTTTGCGATTTACGAGGAAATGGTAAATCAAAAGCAGGCATTTGTGGTCTGGCAGATGCGTTTACACCACGAGAAACTGGCAGGCGGACTCGAAATTGTCGTGCCTGGCACCAGCCATTTGGTGTTTTCCGAGGATAGTCACTCTATCCGACATCAGGTGGATTATTACGATCTCGGTGCCATGGTTTATGAACATGTGCCGGTATTGGGTTGGATTTTGGGCAAGGTACGTCAACGTATGGTGGATTTCGAATGATACTTATTACCGGGGCTACATCGGGAATTGGTCAGCAGTTGGCGGAAGATTATAGTCGGGCAGGAGAGGATGTGGTTGCCTGTGGCCGTAATCGTGAGAAATTAGCAGCCCTGCAAGATAAGTGTGCCTCACATCCCGGCAAGGTGATGACGCTGGCGTTTGATGTCACCGACCGCGCCCAGACCACGCAGGTATTAAGCGAGTTTTTAAGTACCCATTCGCTCTCCGTTGCGATTTTAAATGCAGGCGTATGTGAATATATTGATGATGCGCTAAATTTCGATGCGGCATTGGTTGAACGGGTGTTTGCCGCAAACTTTTTCGGCGTGGTGTATTGCTTGGAGGCCTTACTACCTCGGGTACAGCAAGGTACTAAAATCGCGATTGTTGACAGCATGGCACGTCAGTTCCCCTTCGTACGGGCGGAAGCCTATGGGGCAAGCAAAGCGGCAATTCACTATTTTGCACGCTCGTTGAAAGCCGATATTGCATCGAGCAAGATTCAAATCGTGACTATCTCGCCTGGTTTCGTGAAAACGCCCCTGACCGATAAAAATGATTTTGAAATGCCCATGCGCGTGTCCGTTGAACACGCATCGCGCGCAATACGGCGAGGATTAGCAAAAGGAAAATCCCATATTCGCTTTCCCAGTATCTTCGGTAGCATTCTTTCTTTGCTTGAACGACTTCCGCAAGGGATCCAAAACTACCTGGCAAAACGTATGAAAGAGTCTTAGGCAACGGCGTGTGGTTTAGGCAGTAGCACGCGTTCGGATTGCGGCGTTTTGACACAGGAAAAGGTATGAAAATAGCAGTAATCGGGGGCGGGATCGCAGGGATAACAGCGGCCCACTTACTCTCGCAAAAGCACGAGGTGTTTTTGTTTGAAAAAAATAGTTATATCGGTGGCCACACCGCGACTGTCGATGTTGAGGTTCAGGGCAAAAACTTGGCTATCGACACCGGTTTTATCGTCTTTAATGACCGTACCTATCCCCATTTCAAGGCCTTGCTAAGGGCCAATAATGTGCCATGGAAAGACACCGAGATGTCGTTTAGTGTGCAAAACCCCAATACCGGTTTAGAGTACAACGGACACAGCTTGTGGACACTGTTTGCGCAAAAGAGAAACTTAGTTAAACCAAGCTTCTACCGCATGCTACTGGATATCGTGCGCTTTAATAAAGCGGCAAAGCGGGCTTTTGAAGAACGCGGTGGCCGCGCGCTTGAACAGGTCACACTCGGTGACTTTGTCCGTGAATTGAACCTCGGTGAGGCCTTTAGCCATAACTACCTCTATCCAATGTGTGCGGCTATTTGGTCAGCGAGTTTACGTGAAGCGGCCGAGTTTCCATTGCAATTTTTTCTACGCTTCTTTATGAATCACGGTTTGCTGAATGTGAGCGACCGCCCTCAGTGGCATGTCATTGAGGGCGGCTCTCGCTCCTATATCCCGGCACTAACAGCGCCTTTCGCCGATCGCATCCGGCTTAACGCCAATATTCAACACGTGCTGCGCAGCGATACGGCAGTTACGATTGTGTTTAGTGATGGTCGCGAAGAATCTTTTGATGAAGTTGTTTTTGCATGTCATAGTGATCAAGCGCTTGCTTTGCTTGCTGATCCATCTGCAGAAGAGCGAGATATTTTAGGGGGAATTCCCTATCAGGCGAACGAAGTAGTGTTGCATACGGATCGATCACAATTACCTAAGCGCCGCTCGGCCTGGGCGAGCTGGAATTATCTGTTACCTAAGAACAAGAGCGGTGAAACCAAGCCCGCCACAGTGACCTATAATATGAATATCTTACAAGGGCTCCAACACCCTTCCGAAACCTTCTGCGTAACGTTGAACAATACTCACGCCATTAATCCTGATTGCATTTTGCGCACATTTTCATACGCACATCCGGTGTATTCCATCGACTCATTTGCAAAACGCAAACGCCGCCAAGAGATCTGTGGCCACCGCCGTACGCATTTTTGCGGCGCCTATTGGTACAGTGGCTTTCATGAGGATGGTGTGCGAAGTGCTGTGGATGTGGCCCATCGGTTTGGAATCGCAGGGCCCGATGATGCGGGCAGTGCCGCACTCAACCATAGCGAAGTGAGCGCATAACGATGGAAAGCGCCGACGCAATCGCGCAGCATGGTGTTTATTGGGGAAAGGTGCGCCATCGCCGCTTTACCCCAAAGAAGCACTACTTTAGCTATTCATTAATGCAATGGTGGTTTCATTTAGATGCGTTGGATTCAGCGGATCAGGTGAGCAAGCTGTTATCTACGTCCAACAAACGCGCATTGTTTCATTTTCGTGCAGATGATTATTTGCCCAGCATATCGAGAAGGGATAACGCCACAAAATGCCAGACACTGGCAGATGCTGTGCGTTTGAAAATGTCGACTCTGGCGGATAAAAAGCTGTCTGGTGATGTGTTTTTCTTGGGCAATATTCGCACTTTAGGGCTCTTCTTTAGCCCGATAAACTGCTATTACCTTCGCCAGAGCAACGGCGCTTTTACCCATATGTTGGCGGAGGTGAGTAATACCCCGTGGAATGAACGACATTACTACCTGCTCGAGCTTGAGAATGTTCGTGACCACGACAAAGCCTTCCATGTATCGCCCTTTAATCCCATGGACATGCGCTATCACTGGCGTTTAAGCCAACCTTCGTTGGCCGAGAACAGTCGGCTGTTAGTGCATATTGAATGTCATGTGGATACCAAGCATTTTGATGCGAGTTTAATGCTGCAACGATCACCATTGAACCAGAGTACGGTTCGTCACGTATTTAAGAAACATCCATTTATGGTGCTGAAAATAGTCGGTGGCATTTATTGGCAAGCCGTAAAACTATTTTTGAAGCGCGTGCCATTTTATGGGCATCCGGGTGACACGCCCCCGAACAAATAAATTTAGCGGTGGTTACAACCGCTCCAAGGAACCTTAGTATGAGAATATCGCAAGGAAATACCGCAATGATGGACACCGGGTCAATGACGCGCATTGAGCGATTTACCCGGCAACTGCTGTTTAAAATGCTGAATCACCTTGCCGAAGGTGAACTACGCATTCTCGAACAAGGCAAAGAAGTAGGGCGTTTTGGTGCTCGTGGTGCCACACCCTCTGCGGTTATCGATATTCAATCGCCTGCCACATATCGGCGTTTTGTATTTGAAGGCGATATAGGGGCAGGGGAATCTTATGTTGCGGGCGAATGGGTGTCTCCTGACCTGACCAAAGTGATTGAAGTATTTGCCGCGAATTTGCATGTGATGGACCGTCTTGAGAAAAAACTGGCTTGGTTAAGTTGGCCACTCCAACGGATTAATCACTTACGTCGACGAAACAGTAAAACTCGCGCGAAAGAAAATATTGCGGCCCATTATGATTTGGGCAATGAACTCTATGAACGTTTTCTTGATAGCCGTATGCAGTATTCCAGTGCGGTCTATCCCAGGGTGACTGCGACGCTTGATCAAGCGCAAGAAACCAAGCTAACGCGTTTATGCGATATGCTGGAGTTGCAACCAAGCGATCATCTTATCGAAATAGGTACTGGCTGGGCTGGGCTTGCGATTTTTGCAGCCCAACGTTATGGCTGCCGTGTTACCACGACGACCATCTCTGAGGCGCAATATCAACATGCTCAGGAATTGGTTCGTGAGCAAGGCCTTGAAGATAAAATTACACTACTTAAGCAAGATTACCGAGATCTTGAAGGGCAGTTCGACAAGCTTGTATCGGTAGAAATGATTGAAGCCGTCGGTGCCGAATATATGCCGACATTCTTCAAGAAGTGTAACGATTTAATCAAACCTGGTGGCACTATGGTGTTGCAGGCTATTACCATTGCTGATCAACGCTTAGATAACTACAACCGCAATGTGGATTTTATTCAAAAGCATATTTTCCCCGGTGGTTATTTACCTTCCATTGAACTAGTAAGCCGGATGTTCCGCAAGCATACTCAGTTAGTAGTGCGGGAGCTGGCGGATATCGGTTTTGATTACGCGCACACGCTCCGCGATTGGCGCTCGCGCTTCAATAGCAATGCCGAAGCCTTAAAAGAGTTTGGCTATGACGACCGCTTTGCCCGTTTGTGGAATTATTACCTTTGTTATTGTGAAGGTGGCTTTTTGCAACGGACCATTAGTGCGGTGCAGTTAAAAGCAACAAAAGCGCAGCGGTCGAACTAACATGAACCCGCGCATTGTTGCCTTCGTTGTATTTGACTTCGTTTGGTTGAGCGCGGTCTGGGGAAGAGAGTCGTGGCTTTGGCTCACGGCATTACTGATTGGCCTGATGTTCGCGTCCGCACCGAAAGTTTTGTGGCAGCAACGACGCGCCTTTTTCGCCATTCTTGTGGTGGGTCTGGCGATTGAATGGGCCACTGTCATTGCAGGAGTAATTCAGTTTACCGGAACCTCGGGTATTCCAGCCTGGCTATATATGCTTTGGATTGGCTTTACCGGCATGGCTCTGGTGGTATTTGACTGGTTACATCGTCGTTATCTTCTGGCGGCGATTGCCGGCGCTATATTCGGTCCTGTGACTTATCTTGCCGGCGCACGTTTCGGCGCGGCTGAATTGTTGCTCGTTACCCCAGCGATAATTGCGGTCTATGCGATTGCGTGGGCCTTGCTCATGATCTTTATCGCTCATCTCGTCAATCCAGAAGCCTTAAAGTCACGTAAGTAGAATCATGATGAATCATGCGCATGGTGCGCGTGGGAGGAACCATGGCTCGCTTTATATCGTTGCTTACGCCCTTCATATTTGCTGCCGGCTCGGTCGTTGCAAGTCCGGCCGCATCCGATTTAGGTCCCTGTGCTGAAAAACTATGGGAGGACGGAGATACTCAAGTGGAGTTTCATAAAGTTGGGGAAACCCGACTACGCGTTATGTTCTTTCGTATTTACGATGCCGCGCTTTACTCGGATACAGGTGACTATGAAGATGCGCAGGCACTAGCACTAAAAATTAATTATGCCCGCTCCTTCAGCGCTTCGGATCTCGTCGAGCAGACCCGAGACGAATGGGAGCGGATGGGTTATAGCATTGATGCCCAGAAGCAAGAATGGCTCGAAACCTTATCCGGTATTTGGCCAGACGTGGGGCGGGGCGAATGTATTGTTGCGCACACTTTCGGTAATGGACAAACCTTTTTTCACGGCCAACAGGGGTTTTTAGGTGTGATCGACGCAGAGGAATTTGCTGAACGTTTTCTTGGTATTTGGTTATCTGAAGATGCCCGATTTCGTTCAAATCGAGATGAGTTGGTAGGCATTTCCGATTAAGTACAGGCATAGCGAGCTCATATTTGTTGAATATACAGGGAGATATGACGATGAAAAAATGGTGGTTTGCCGGATTAACCTTATTGTTGAGCGCATGCTCTACACAGATCTCAGACTACGATGGGGTAGAGCCACAGTTAGCCTTAGATGAGTTTTTCGTTGGTGATCTAGTGGCCTACGGCATGGTGCAAGACCGTTCCGGTAAAGTTACTCAACGCTTTCGTGCCGATATTGTGGCAACCTGGGAAGGCAATGAGGGCGTACTGGACGAAGTTTTTTACTGGGATGATGGTCGCGAACAAACACGGGTGTGGGAAATTACAAAAACAGGTCCAAATTCTTATGAGGGAACCGCAGGTGATGTCGTTGGCACGGCACGCGGAACCACAGCGGGCAATGCATTGCATTGGGTGTACCAATTAGAAGTGCCCTGGCGCGATAGTACCATTGCCATTACCTTAGACGACTGGATGTTCCTATTGGATGAGAATCGTTTAGTGAATAAAACAGAAATGCGAAAGTTCGGTTTTAGAGTAGGTGAGATTACCATTTTTATTGAAAGAAAAGAGTAGCCGCGTGCGCAGCTACTCATTACATATCTCACTCTTGCATGCCGCGGGGCAGACGCGCTGCGGTTTGCTCTTCTAATTTTTGCTTCCATAGTTCTTTGGCAGTGAGTCCGCCGCCGGACGACTTTTTCGCAGCTGGCTTTTTAGCCCCTGTACCTTTCTTCGCTGCGGGCGCTTTCTTCGCTGGGGCAGCTTTCTTCGCTGGGGCCTTTTTGGTCGGAGATTTTTTAGCCGTGGTTGCTGCTTTCTTCGCAGGCGCTTTTTTAGCGGCTGCCGCTTTTTTCGCGCCACCTAAAGATTGCGCTTCCTCAGCAAGTTGAGCGAGGCGCACATTCTTTCCGCCATCAACACTAAACCAGCCGTTGTTGTCTTCAATTTTGGGCTTTTTGCCGTTGGCCTTTTCGTAGGCTGCTGTAAAATCGGCAAGCACCTGCTCTTTGTCGAGTTTGCTCATCGTTGTTTCCCTGTGTGGTAACATAGATTAATGTGTTTACCATATTTTTATACCGAACTTTGCCGCCACTGTCTAATCCAGCACGGCTAGTTACTCAGTAAAAGGGGTATTTTTGTGTTGCGCACAGATGTTATTGCCATACTCGATGGTTGGTTACAACCGCAGCTCGTTCAAGATTATTGCCCAAATGGACTACAGGTTGAAGGTCGCAGCGATATTCAGCATGTGATCACGGGCGTTACCGCTAGTCAGCAATTAATTGATGAAGCAGTGCGTCTGGGGGCAGACACGCTTTTAGTGCATCACGGCTACTTTTGGAAAGGGGAAGATGCCCGCGTGATTGGAATGAAACAGCGACGCTTAAAAACGTTACTGGCCCATGATATCAACCTAATTGGTTACCATCTGCCGCTTGATATTCACCCTGAGTTTGGAAATAACGCTGAGCTCCTTCGTTTATTAGGTGCAAGCTCCGTAGACGCGGTGGCTGATGTGAGTCCGCCAGGGATACTTATGTCGGGCAGGCTACAAAGCCCGAAAAGTGGATATGAGCTTGCTGATGCGATCGAAACCATTCTGCAAAGAACACTGGTTGCCGTAGCCTTAAATGAGCAACCTATTTCGCGCATCGCCGTGTGTACTGGGGGTGGCCAAGGCTTTATTGAACACGCTGTCGACGCTGGCGTTGACGCCTTTATTACAGGGGAAGTGAGTGAACAAACTATTCATGTGGCCCGGGAGTGTGGCATTCAGTTCTTCGCGGCAGGTCACCATGCCACAGAAAGGTATGGGGTGAAGGCGTTGGGGGAACGGTTACAGAAAGAGTCCGGCGTTCGCGTCGACTTCGTAGATATGGATAATCCTGCCTAATGACTGAGCGAACGCCTCACGACCGTGCATTTGCCAGCGACGTGGATGAATTTGATCGAAATATATATGCCACTGGCAAGGGGAAAGTTCGGGAAGCGGTGCTGCGTGCCGATCTTGCGCACCTGATCCAGCATCCTGAACCATTGCGGGTATTGGATGTGGGGGCTGGTTTAGGCCAAGTAAACAGTTGGTTTGCGGCGGCAGGACATGAGGTAACACACACCGATATTTCGGATGATATGGTGGCAAAGGCGCAAGCACGTCATCATGCACTTGGACTCGCGGATCGCTATCGTTATCACGTGGCAGACTTGCAATCGCTGTCGGCGTTACTTGCCAACGAGACATTTGATGTCGTGCTGTGTCATGCCGTGTTGGAGTGGTTAGCGAAGCCTTATGCAGCCCTATCGCTACTTGAGCAACATGTGGCTTCAGGCGGCTGGCTATCTCTTATGTTTTATAATATCCACGCAAAGCGCATGGCAAATATGGTATACGGCAATTTTGATTATGTTGCCAACGACTTACAAGTTAAAAAGAAAGTGCGCTTTAGTCCAAATCACCCCCTCGATCCGACTGCCGTATTATCGCGCATGCAACAGTATCCACTCACCTTGTTTTGCCATAGCGGTGTACGCTGCTTCCACGACTATTTACGTCCCCCTGAATTTGATTTTGAGAAGTTATTGCAGCTTGAGTTACGCTATCGCCAACAAGAGCCATATCGTGCTTTAGGGCGATATCAACATACGTTATTTAAAAAGGAGTCACTATGAGTCAGTCCCCTGCGAAAAAGCTTAAGGTCGCGTTTATCGGAATGGGTGTTATGGGTTATCCGATGGCAGGCCATCTTGCCCAAGCCGGATATGAAGTGACTGTTTATAATCGGACCCAAGCGAAAGCGGAGCAGTGGGCCGATGAGTTTGGTGGTCACTTTGCGACGTCGCCGAAAGCAGCTGCAGAACACAAAGACGCTGTATTTGTGTGTGTCGGCAACGATGACGATGTGCGCAGTGTGGCTTATGGGGACGCAGGTATTTTAGCCGGGCTACAGCAAGGTGCCGTGTTAGTGGATCACACCACAGCCTCTGCAGATTTGGCACGAGAATTGGGCAACGCGGTCGCAGAACGAGGCGCAGCATTCCTCGATGCCCCAGTTTCTGGAGGACAAATTGGCGCGGAAAATGGCCAACTTACGGTCATGGTTGGCGGCGAAGCATCGGTGCTAAATCAAGTTCAGCCCTTGTTAGACACCTTTTCAAAGTTTGTTGGGTTGCAAGGGCCTGTGGGCAGTGGCCAGTTGGCTAAAATGGTGAATCAAATTTGTATTGCGGGCGTCGTTCAAGGATTATCTGAGGGGCTTGCCTTTGCCAAACGCGCTGGCTTAGATCCTGACAAACTGGTGGCTGCGATCAGTAAGGGCTCAGCAGGTAGTTGGCAAATGGAAAATCGGTCGCAAACCATGTGGAATGATGAGTTTGAATTTGGCTTTGCCGTGGATTGGATGCGCAAGGATCTTGGCATAGCGCTCGCCGAAGCGAATCGCAATGGTGCACGTTTACCGGTAACCGCGTTGATTGATCAGTTCTATGCCGATGTTCAACAATCTGGCGGACAACGTTGGGATACTAGCAGTTTGATCACCCGCCTGAAATAAGCTGCTTTTGTGCCGGAAACGCCATAAAAAAACCCCGCTTTAAAAGCGGGGTTTTGTGTTTGCTCGCTATAATTGATGTCGTTAGATTAACGAACGCCCATACGGCGGAGTGCTTGCGTGGTGAAGTCAGAACGACGTGGTGTGATATCAAAGTTCATGAAATCACCTTCTTCGTTTGCCAAGCCAAGCACAAGGTAACGACCATTGTTAAGGTCATACAAGGCTTCTGCTGACATCCAAGGTACGTCATTTCCGTAGTACTGCACGTTGTATGCTTCACCTACACGCCACAGCTGACCACGACCGTCGTAATGGTCAATGACTGACGCTGTCCACGTATCTTCGTCGATAAAGAAGTTACGCTTCGCATAGATATGGCGCTCGCCGTCTTTCAGAGTACCCTCTACAACCCACACACGATGGAGTTCATAACGCACATAATCTTGGTTCATGTGGCCAGGCTGAATGATATCGGTATAGCGCAAGCTATCATCTAACAACTTGTAGTTGTTATACGGGATATACATTTCTTTTTTGCCTACCAGCTTCCAGTCATATTTGTCTGGAGCACCGTTGAACATATCCAAACCATCAGAGGTACGAAGACCGTCAGCGGCAGTACCTGGTCCGTCATAGGCAACACTTGGAGCCCGACGAACACGGCGCTGACCCGCATTGTAAAGCCATGCGCGACGCACTTCTTTTACTTGGTTGATAGTGTCGTGTACAAGCAGGATGTTACCGGTCTGCGATGCAGGTGCGAGAACTTCTTGCAAGAAGTAGAACAAAATGTTGTCGTCAGCGCGCTCATCGCGGCCACCTTGAAGGTTTTCAGGCCAAACAAGTTGCTCACGTAAACGGACCATTTCAAAACGACCGTTTGTTTGTACGGGGAATTGACCCACAGTACGCTGAACGGCACCACCACGGTAACGTGTTAAGTGGTTCCAGATCACTTCCAATCCACTTGATGGAATCGGGAAGGGCACATAGCCTTGGAAGCCATCTAAACCAGACCCGCCTTCAACTAAGCTAGCATTAGTCGCGTTTTGTTTTACGATATCGTAAATCTCTTGCGGATATGCAGCAGTGCGGCGTGTTTGGTAAATATTCATTTTGTACGTGTCATACCGCTCGAACATCGCGATTTGGCCTGGGCTCAGGCGCTCGCGGTGCTCATCGAGGTTAGCACGGGTTATGGTGTAAAGAATTTCGTCATCCGGAAACGGATTTTGCGGACGGCGTACGTCTTCACCAGGACGACTATATCCGCCTGTCCACTCCGGAATACGTCCATCAGCGCTTCCGGCACGCTCAGCGCCTAATGGAGTCAAGTCTTGACCCAATCGCGCAGCTTCTTCTGCAGAAACCGCCGCACTGACGCTTGCAGAGACAAGCGATAACGCCATGACTCCAGCAGTAAGCATGATTTTCTTCATTGTCGTTGTCCTTAGTTCCTGTACATTCTTTTAATTGGAACACCA
This sequence comes from Aliidiomarina indica, assembly GCF_015354615.1. Classification (GTDB taxonomy): domain Bacteria; phylum Pseudomonadota; class Gammaproteobacteria; order Enterobacterales; family Alteromonadaceae; genus Aliidiomarina; species Aliidiomarina indica. The sequence continues at coordinate 400,094 of NZ_JACAVQ010000001.1, forward strand.
GTCCGGATTTTAGTTCCGAATGGAGTTACACCTAAGCTACACCAAATTCTGCAAAAATAAAATATGTAGAATTTTTGTATTAAATACTAGTGAAAGTAAGAAAAATTTGGTCTCAGGGGTTTTCAAACGCCTGTTAGACTATACAATCGGAAGAATAACAAAGAAAGGTCGGTTCGCCGATTTAATTAAACGACTGGAGTAATTCTATGAAACGGATTGCGTTGGCTGGGCTAGTAGCTGCCATCCTCACAGGTCCGCACGCGTTCGCGGAGGCCGAGGTGGAGCGTTATGATCCGCTATTCACGCCGGCACCACAGGCACGCCTTGCAACCGAAGGTAAGCTGGTAGGGCTTGAGCAAGTGAATGGAGACTTTTTTGCGGTAGGTGCCCTGGGTACTGTGGTGAAATATCACGGTGAGGGCGACTGGGTTCAAAAAGAAATTCCAACAAGTGTGTTGCTCACAGCCGTTTATGCGGTGGATCAAGAGCACATCTGGGCCGTGGGTCATGAGGGTGTTATTTTGCAAAGCACCGACGGCGGTGAGAGCTGGGAGTTTCGTCTCGACGGACATCAGCTTTTGGATATGGAATATGCTTGGTTACAAGAGCGAGAAATCTACCTTGAAGACGCAATCGCTGATGCCGAAGACGACTATGAGCGTGAAGATTTGGAGTTTCGACTCGATGAACTCATGTTTCATATTGGTGGTGCCGAGATTCAGTTTGAAGTAGGCCCCACCAAACCGTTTTTAGATGTGCTTTTTTTCAATCGTGATGTTGGTGTCGTTATAGGTGCGTACGGCACGATTTTAAGAACGACTGATGGGGGTGAAAGCTGGGACGTAAAAAATGCTGCAATTGATAATCCCGTGGGTTATCACCCCAATAAATTAGTGTTGGCCCCCGATGACACCTTAATACTTGTTGGGGAATCTGGACTCTTAGCGCGCAGTGATGATCAGGGCGAAACATTTGACATGCTTGAATCGCCTTACCATGGTTCCTTGTTTGGTGCTTTGTTTGATCAAGAAAACCAATTATGGGTGTATGGGTTGCGTGGAAATGTGTTCGTTTCTGACGACGATGGCGAGAGTTTTACCGATGTTCAGGTAAACACACGATACAATATTAACAGTGGCACCGTATTGGCCGATGGCCGTGTGGTACTCGTTGGTCACTCTGGCGTTATTATTGTGATCGACCCAGACAGTTATGAAAGCACCCTGTATTCTCACGAAACCAACTCACCTCTCTCTGGTGTGCGTGAAAGCGCAGATAACACATTAATCTTGGTAGGACGCGCGGGTCTGCAAACCTTCCAATTGCCTGCACGCATTGGCCACTAAGGGGATTTGGAACTCATGCAAGAACAACTAAAAACTTCACATCATGGCAAAGCCTCAATGGCCGAGAACTTGCTGTTTAAATACCGTTTAGTTTGGGTGCTTATTTTTGCCGGCCTTACGGCATTTCTGCTGTATCACGCGGCACAAGTGCGACCGGACGCGTCATTTCGAAAAATGATTCCTGCCAATCACCAGTTTGTGCAGAACTTTTTCAAGTACGAAGATGATTTAGCCACCATGGGCAATGCGATCCGCGTGTCCGTGGAAACCACCGATGGCACCATTTTTGACGCAGAGTACCAAGAATTACTGCGGGAAGTGACTGATGAGCTGTCGTTTGTGCGGGGCGTTAATCGCTCCGGCATGCGTTCCATCTGGACACCAAACGTGCGCTGGTCGGAGGTAACAGAAGAGGGGTTCGTGGGCGGCCCGGTTATTCCGGACACCTACGATGGCTCACAAGAATCGTTAGAGCAACTCCGACAGAACATTCTGCGTTCTGGCACCGTGGGCGACTTGGTCGCCAATAATTTCCGCTCTGCATTAATCTATGTGCCGCTCAATGAAATCGATCCAGAAACAGGCGAGCGCTTGGATTACCACGAGTTTGGTCAACGTTTAGAGCGTGATATTCGGGAACGCTTTGAATCTGACACCATTAATATACAAATTGTCGGGTTCGCCAAGGTTGTCGGGGATCTGATCGACGGGGCGATGCTGGTTGGTGGCTTCTTTATTCTGGCGATGTTTATCACCTTAGGCATGCTGTTTTTATATAGTCGCTGTCTACGAAGTTCGTTGGTGGTATTGCTTTGCTCAATTGTTGCCGTGATCTGGCAACTAGGCATTATTAAGCTGATCGGCAGCGGCATTAATCCATACTCCATGCTGGTTCCCTTTTTGGTGTTCGCGATAGGGGTGAGCCATGGCGTACAAATTATTAATGCGGTAATGGCGAACCGTGCCGATGGCGAAGATAAAATCAATGCGGCACGCTTGGCATTCCGCGGCCTCTACGTGGCAGGTTTAACCGCACTGGCGTCGGACGCAATCGGTTTTACCACCTTGATGGTGATCGATGTTGAAGTGATTAAAGAACTGGCTATTGCAGCCAGTATCGGTGTTGCAGTCATCGTACTAACCAATCTTGGGTTGTTACCGATTCTGACATCGTATCTGGATGTCTCTAAAGGAGGCATTGAGTATCTTCATAAAGTCCGTCAGAAATCCCACCCGGTGCTTACCTTATTTGGGCGTTTTACCCAGCCTAAATGGGCTATCGGTGCAGTAGCGGTGGCGGCACTGATGACAGTTTGGGGCGTGTATCAATCTCAAAACCTACAAATTGGCGATCTCGACAGTGGCGCGCCGGAGCTTCGTGCTGATTCGCGCTACAACCTTGATAACGCGTTTCAGGTGGCGAACTACAGTGCCAGTACTGATATCTTTGTTGTCATGGTGGAAACGGCGCCAGGCCAATGTATTCAGTACAACAATATGGCGTTGATGGACCGCTTCCAGTGGCATATGGAAAACGTACCTGGGGTGCAAAGTGTTCGCTCCATTGTGTACGTATCCAAGCTTGGGATGGCCGGTATTAATGAAGGTAACCTGAAATGGGGCAGCGTTAATCGCGATAATTTTGTGATTAACGCCTCAATTGGTCAACGTCCTAGCGGCTTGTTCAATGGCGAATGCTCAATGGCTCCGATCATTTTGTATCTGAACGATCATAAGGCTGACACATTAAACCGCGTGGTTAATGAAGTGCGCAACTTTGCTGCTGAATTCCCTTCCGACGAGGTGGAGTTCTTGATGGCAGCGGGTAATGCAGGGATTGAAGCGGCCACCAATAAGGTTATCGAAGAAGCGCAATTCCGCATGCTGCTATGGGTATACGGCGTGGTGATTGCTCTATGTCTAATTACCTTCCGCAGTATTCGAACGGTACTGTGTATCGTGCTGCCGCTGATGTTTACTACCGTGATGAGTCAGGCGCTGATGGCGAAGCTCGGCATTGGTGTGAAAGTGGCGACTTTACCAGTAATTGCCTTGGGTGTCGGTATCGGGGTGGATTATGGCATCTATATCTATTCGAAGATTCGCGAAGCCTTGAATCAAGGTATGGATTTGGCGGAAAGCTACCTGTATGCCTTATCTAAAACCGGTAAAGCGGTTGGCTTTACTGGCTTAACCTTGGCTATCGGTGTGGCAACTTGGATGTGGTCTCCGATTAAGTTCCAAGCGGATATGGGTCTATTGCTGACATTTATGTTCCTGTGGAATATGTTGGGTGCGTTAATCTTAATTCCAGCCTTGGCTCGCTTATTTCGGGTGGGTCCGAAGTCTGAACCCAAGCCCTTAGGCGCAGATAATGGGTAAGGTTTGATCGCTGAACGGCAAAAGCGCGGCGCTCACTGAGGGCCGCGCTTTTTTTATGTCTGCTTTGTTAGCGACGAGGTAACCTGTTAGAGGGATTGGGCATACTGGTATAGGGCTTTTAGAATTCGAATTTTGTTCTCATCTTGTTCATGCTCATGAGCCAAATTCTCGATTTCCAGTGCGTATTCTTCAAGGCTTAGGTAATCCTTTCCACCTTGTTGTAATCGTTCCTGACAAAATCGCCGCCACTTTTCTTGCTCTGAGCTCGATAGTGTATGAGGAAAATTGCGGGCTCGATAGCGGAACAGCAATGCTGGTATGCGCGTATCGTCGAATGGTAGATCGAGGGCCGCCAGTTGTTCTGGGTCGGCATGATGAATCACATCCATATGACTACGGGCTTGCTGACTGAAAAAACCACCGGAATACAATGCAACGTCAACATCCTGTGCATTTTGCCCATCTTCCTCGTATACGCGAGGCAGGGTGGCTGCTTGCATAAAGCGATCACGCAAGGGCTCATTGGCGTGCAGCTGTGCGCGCGCCGCGTTTGCTGATGCGCGGTCTAAGCCAAAATCCGCTGCCCGTGCATCACTCAAGGTCATCGGTGGTGCAAGGAACGGGCACTGATTGAGGGCGATAGTCACCAGCCCTGGTCGCGGTTGGTCTGCGAGGTCCGCGACCGGCGTCATCCACAGTGCGTGAATTTCTTCCGCAGAAAGGTGGGCAAACTGTTCAGGATCGCAATCCATACGCCACGCAACCAGTTGATTCGCTTGGTTCGGTGCATATCCCAATGGCATAATCCAACGCACATAGCCGGCGTCGGCACCATAATGACCGGAGACATGGACTAACAGGGTTTGTCCGGCGATTGCTTTGTCGACAATAGCGGCCAATTGCTGTTTACGACGGATATCAAAGCAAAAGTCGTAGAGTTTGGGTTGCGCCGTTTTAATTTTCTTAGCGAGTTCAATGCTGGCATACACATCAGCAAGTGCGTCATGGGCATGGGTATGCTCAATACCATTTGCAGGCGCTAATTGGTCGAGCTTTAAGACCACGCGGCCGGCGTCGTTTTGCGGCCACTGAATACCTTCTGGGCGCAGTGCCCAAGCTGCACGCGTGAGGGTGAGTAAATCCCACCGTGAATTATCGTTCTGCCAGCTGTAAGCGTAAGGATCAAGAAAATTGCGGTAAAGCAGAAAACGCGTCATTTCATCGTCATAACGAATATTGTTATAGCCACAAATGGTGGTTTCTCGCTGTGAGAACTCGCGCAAAATTCGACGGGCAAACTCAACTTCTGGGAGCCCACGTTGATTAGCGGTCTGTGGCGTAATTCCGGTGACAAGGCAAGCCTGCGGATGAGGCAGGTAGTCAGTGGATAGTTGGCAATACATCGATAAAGGCTTGCCAATAATATTGAGATCCCGATCTGTTCGCACCCCGGCAAATTGCATAGGACGGTCGGCGCGGGGGTTCACGCCCCCAGCCTCGTAATCGTGCCAATATATTGAAGCTGTCATGATTATTCTTATTCCATTGAACGGTTCAGCTAAGCATATCACCGCTGTAGACTTGTATGCGAGTTCCGCTCGTGTTCATAATGGTACATCAACGTTTCATCTTGCATACTCAAATGATAAGAAACTCAGGAGAAAACCATGACAATTCAGGCTCGATTATCTCTCGTTGCCGCCGCGCTTTTTAGCCTTGCGGCATGTGGCGAAGCGACTCAATCAGACACCCAGACTAGCGGTACGGCAAACGCAGCTGAGAGAGCACCCATAGGTATTGTGATTCATGGTGGTGCAGGCACTATTACCCGAGAGAACATGACCCCAGAACGAGAAGCGGCCTTTACTGCCGCGCTTACCGCGGCACTTGATGCGGGTTATGAGATTTTAGACGCCGGTGGCGACAGTATGGATGCGGTTATTGCAGCAATTCAGCTGATGGAAGAAGAACCCCTGTTTAATGCCGGTCGTGGGGCTGTCTACACGTATGACGGTGGCCATGAGCTTGATGCGTCCTTGATGCATGGCGGCACCTTAGATGCAGGCGCTGTATCCGGTGTGCGTACGGTGCGCAGTCCGATCGCCTTGGCTCGCGAAGTCATGGAAAATAGTCGTCATGTCATGCTCAGTGCCGCGGGCGCGGAGCAATTTGCGGTGGAGCAAGGTTTAGAGTTGGTGGATAACAGCTATTTTAATACCGAGCACCGCTTTGAACAGCTGCAGCGCGCGCTTGAGTTATTACGAGAACAAGATCGAACCGGGGATCACATTGCCAATGCAGACTGGGATAGTGCATTTGATATGGGCACCGTTGGTGCCGTAGCATTAGATCAGCAAGGCAATATTGTTGCCGGCACTTCGACAGGCGGAATGACAGCGAAGCGCTATAATCGTATAGGAGACTCGCCAATTATTGGCGCCGGCACTTGGGCAGATAACGCCAGTTGCGGCGTATCGGCGACGGGACACGGAGAGTACTTTATTCGCTACAATGTATCTGCTCAAATTTGTAGCCGTGTGAAGTATCTTGGTGAATCTATTGAAGCTGCGGGAAATTATGTCATTCATGAGGAACTGTTACCTGCAGGCGGCACCGGCGGTGTCATTATTATGGATGCGCAAGGCAATGTAAGCATGCCATTTAATACAGAAGGAATGTATCGTGGCGCGCGCACTAGTCGCCTCGGTACTGTGATCGGGATTTATTCTGAAGAGGAGTAAGCTATGCGGTCGATGAAAGTACAGGATTATATGAACCGGCATCCGGTAAAGTTCACGCGCGATATGCCTGTGGAAACAGCCGTTGCGATGTTAATCGCAGCGAACCAGAGCGGTGGTCCTGTTGTTGATGACGACAAACAAGTTATTGGTTTTCTGTCAGAACAAGACTGTTTGGCCATGATGTTAGAAGGTACGTATCACAAAGAACAGTCGGCTACAGTCGCCGACTGTATGGCAAACGAAGTGCTTACCGTGAATTCGGATATGGCTATTCTGGATTTGGCGCAGCAGCTTGGGCATAAGCGCCCTAAGGTCTATCCCGTGGTAGATTATGCGAAACAGTTAGTGGGTGTCATCAGTCGTACTGATGTGCTCAGAGCCATTGATTTGCATTTGCGAGATTCGTACGCAAATCACTAATGAAGTGTTATCGTAGGCGAGGGCTGGCAGGTTTGTTAAACTTGTCAGCCTTTTTGTATAGTGAGTAATTGCAGTATTCATGTCTGACGTGTCGAATCTACCTAAACCCGCAATTAAGTTCCCGGAACAACTCCCTGTTGTTGCGGAAAAATGTCGTATTCAGGCGGCTATTCGCGATCATCAAGTGGTGGTTTTAGCCGGAGAAACAGGGTCAGGGAAAACCACACAGTTACCCAAAATGCTTTTAGAGATGGGCTTTGCGGAAAATGGCATCATTGGACATACTCAGCCGCGTCGATTAGCCGCGCGTTCAGTGGCACGACGTATAGCCGATGAACTCGAAGAGCCTTTAGGGCACCGGGTGGGCTTTAAGATTCGTTTTCAGGATGAATCATCGGAGCACACGGCAATAAAGCTAATGACCGACGGTATTTTGCTCGCCGAATTACAACGGGATCGATTACTCAAGCGTTATAGCGCAATTATTATTGATGAGGCGCACGAACGGTCGCTTAACATCGACTTTCTGCTTGGGGTTTTGCGCCAGCTTATCGATAAACGTCCCGATCTTAAAGTGATCATTACCTCTGCCACTATTGAGACAGAGCGTTTCTCGAAACACTTTAACAATGCACCCGTAATCGAAGTCAGCGGACGTACCTTTCCGGTAGAGGTGCGATATCAACCTCTGCTCAACGACGACAGTGATGATCGTGAAGTAGATATGTATCAGGGCATCTGCGAGGCATCAGCGGAGCTGATGCGGGAAGGCCCAGGAGATATTCTTGTTTTTCTTAGTGGGGAACGGGAAATTCGCGATAGCGCAGATGCATTGCGCGAGTTTCATGAAGACTCGCGGCAGCAACTAGACATTGTGCCTCTGTATGCTCGTCTGAGCGCAAGCGACCAAAACAAGATCTTTCAACCATCGCAAGGGCGCCGCATTGTCCTCGCAACCAACGTGGCGGAGACGTCGTTAACGGTGCCGGGCATCCGCTATGTGATCGATCCCGGCACAGCGCGGATTTCACGTTACAGTTATCGCACCAAAGTGCAGCGCTTACCCATCGAAAATATTTCCCAGGCCAGTGCCAATCAACGGGCAGGCCGTTGTGGTCGGGTGGGGCCGGGTATTTGTATTCGCCTGTATAGTGAAGAAGATTTTATGAATCGTCCGGAATTCACCGATCCGGAAATTTTACGTACGAATTTGGCGTCTGTCATTTTGCAGATGGCTACCTTAAAGCTCGGGGATATCCGGAAATTCCCATTCTTACAGCGTCCAGACGACCGCTACATTAATGACGGTATGCGACTGCTTGAAGAGCTCGGTGCGATGCAGCGTGCCGGACGCAAAGGTCCGCGAAAGCTAACCGTGATTGGTCGCTCCTTAGGCCGTTTACCCATTGATCCGCGTTTAGGGCGAATGGTGCTAGCGGCACAAGATTTTCATTCAGTGCGTGAAGTACTCATCATCACCGCCGCTCTGAGTATTCAAGATCCACGGGAACGGCCTCATGACAAACAGCAAAAAGCCGATGAGTTGCATCGCCGCTTTAGCGATGACCGCTCAGACTTTGTCTCGTGGCTAAAACTCTGGAATTATCTTCAAGAACAACAGACAGCACTGTCTTCGAATCAATTCCGGAAGCAATGTAAACAGGAATTTATTCACTACTTGCGCCTGCGTGAGTGGCAAGATGTGTATACCCAACTGCGACAAAGCGTGCGTGAACTCGGCATTCGTATCAATGATGAGGAAGCAACCTACGCACAGGTGCATCAGGCGATGCTTACCGGATTGCTCTCACAGATTGGGCAAAAGGATGAGAAGCATCAATACCTCGGTGCGCGGCAAACCCGGTTCTTTATATTTCCGGGATCAGGCTTATTTTCTAGTAAACCGAAATGGTTAATGAGTGCGGAGTTAGTGGAAACCACGAAACTTTATGGACGCTACCTCGCCAGCATTGAACCTGAATGGATTGAGCCGGTTGCACAACACTTAGTACGACGTAACTACCATGAACCCCGTTATTCGAAAAAGCGCGGAGCCGTGGTGGCTACTGAACAAGTGACGTTGTATGGATTGCTCATCGTACCGGGTCGAACCATTCAATATAGCCGTGTGGACCCAGTCGTGGCGCGCGACGTGTTTATTCGCGAAGCATTAGTTCAGGCGCAAATGAAGCAACCGCCTCCATTCTTACATGCCAACTTAACCTTAATTAGCGACGTGCGGGGGCTAGAAGAGAAATCTCGTCGCCGTGACATATTGATTGACGAAGAAGCTTTATATCAGGCGTATGCAGATCACCTTCCGGCGGATATTTATGACGATCGAAGTCTATTAAGCTGGTTGAAAAAAGCGCAGCAGGCGAACCCTAAGGTATTGCACTTTAAGCGTGAACAGCTGATGCAGCAAGATGCCAGTCATATCACTGATTTAGATTATCCAGATCAGTGGCTACAAGGGCGCCTACGACTGCCGCTTACATACGTGTTTGAGCCCGGTCATGTAGACGATGGGGTTTCTGTGGATATTCCACTGCCCATGTTAAATCAAGTCACCTCGGTTGGATTTGATTGGCAAGTTCCCGCATTGCGAGAAGCCCTAGTCACGGCATGGATCAAATCGCTTCCGAAGCAATGGCGCCGCAATTTTGTGCCGGCCCCTAATTATGCGCGTGCGTTCTTGGAAAGTGTCGATGCCTCCCTGATTGGTAGCGATACGTCGATGCTTGAAGCCATGACGCAGCGCTTCAAGCGCATGAGCGGCATTGACATCCCCAGCGACGCTTGGCAGCTATCCCAAGTTCCCGAACATCTACGGGTGAACTTTCGTGTCCTTGATGAGACGGGGAAGGTAATGGCACGGGCACGTGATTTAAAGCAACTGCAGCAGAAAATGCAGCCAACGCTTACAGAAACATTGGTGGCCACTGCTGGTGATGATGTGGAGCAAGAGGGGTTGACGGACTGGTCCTTTGGGGAAGCGCCAAAGCCCGTTGAGAAAAATACCGGTCGCTTTTCGATTCAGGCATTTCCAGCTCTCAAGGACGAGGGTAAATCCGTTGCTATCCGCGTATTTGATAATCAGGCGGATGCAGAACGCGCTCATCGTCAGGGCTTACGTAAGCTCGTTCTTCTACAAATTCCCTCGCCGGTAAGTTACCTGCGGGAAAAACTACCGAACAAAGCAAAATTAGCCATGTATTTTAACCCTTGGGGTAAAGTAGAGGCACTTATTGAAGATTGCATGTTGGCCGCTATTGATGCCTTAATTGGCGATACAGAGCCTAGCAATGAAGCAGAGTTTCGAGCGCTAACCCAACGCATCCGGGCGCAACTCAATGAGCGTACCCTAGCCATTGCACAACAGGTTGAACGCTGTTTATTGTTGAGTCACCAGATTCAAAAACAACTCAAGGGTAAAATCCCTTTACCCTTAATTAATTCCTATAACGATGTGAAAGCCCATTTACAACGTTTGATTTATCCTGGATTTGTCAGTGATTTTGGCGAGGAACGCTTGGTCGATGCTGAACGCTACTTGAAGGCTTTAGCGCAACGGGTAGAGAAATTACCGGTGGATCCGAATAAAGATCGGCTGCGTTCTTTGTTGTTTGAGAAATTAGAAAATCGTTGGCAGGATTTACTTAAGAAAGTGCCTAAAGGCGAGCCAGTCCCCTCTGACTTGCAGGAGTTTCGCTGGTACTTAGAGGAATTTCGCGTCTCTACGTTTGCGCAACAGCTCGGTACCCGTTTTCCTGTGTCTGAGCAGCGCCTGAAACAGCGACTCGACGAGATTGAGGCGGCACTAAAGCGAATATAAGCAGGTAAGGCAGCACATTATGCCTTCATGTTGAATTGCCAACGATACTGGGTACGACTCCACATCAAGGCTGTAAAGCAGTAAAACAAAGACATCAAAAAAGAAATATTCCAAGCGGCCGCGTTCTCCATATTGTTGGCCCAGCTCAGGTCCATGGTCTTTACCGTTAACTGAACCATCGCAATGACCCAGGCGATGATGATAATGACTGCCTGAGCGTTGAGGTACCGGCTAAGCCGTCGGTCGAGGTGCGCGCGCGCACCGTGCAGCCAATGAATACTAAACATTTGTGCAAGGGCGGTGAAAGCAAAGTAAAACATTATTCCTTGCTCACGCATAAAGCGATAGAAATCACCTTCAGTTCCTAGAAAATCGACATAGAGCACGAGAAATAATGCACCTATAGCCCCGCTAATAAGCACGTGAAAAGGGCGTTTGCCGGTAATTTTCCGGAGCCAATGGTAATGTAAATACCAAAATGCGAGGAGAAATACAGCGAGGGGCATCATCAGGCCGCGAAATAGAAAGATTGCGCTACCTAAACGCGCTGCACGACTAATTGAAGTGCAGCCGTGAATATAGGGAATACACTCATAGGCCACACCTTCCATGCGACCGATAAGATAGGCACCATTTGCGGCAATAAGGGGGATAAGAAATAGAAGCCAAGCAATGTGCTTGGGTTGCATAATAAGCTCCGGCTGTTTATCGGTTGTAGTAACGTCGCCAGTAATCAGTGCGATCCGTTACCGAACTCTGCCATGCATTATAGACATTATGATTCTCAGTAAAGTAACTGCTGTTTTCAAAAGTAACCCGACCGAACGTATAGTAGCGCGAACAGCGGTTGATTAAACCCTGACGATAGTCCATCACTGTATTTTGGTACTCGTGAAATTGGTTTAGGTAATTGCGGGTTTGGCTTATTTGCGTGAGTGTGGGCCCTGTATGTTGCTGATAGCACTCGTTATAGCTGCGCTGGCGCAAGCATTGTTGAATAGTGCCGGAATAGGCAGCAACCATATTATAGGTTTCGTCTTGTAACCGGCGGTTGGCATCCCCCATATCCCAATAGTAATTGAGCTGACGATCGTGAAAAGCCACTTCATTATCACATTGCTGCTCAGCCTGATAATCACTAATGATGGCGGAACCTTGATCGACACATTGTTGTTGGGCCCAAGAATCGTTGGGATAACGGCTGTAACATTGTGCAGCCAAATTAAAGTAGGCCGCATCGGTAGCATCACAGCCCGTGAGCTGAATGCTAGTTAATGCGGCACAGGTTACTGCAGCTAGAGAAATGAACGTGCGCTTCATAGTGGCCTCGAACAGGGATGTAATCGTTTAAAATATAGACAGAAATTTTGTACGATACAACAAAAATTAGCGTCCTGTTACAAGGCGACCAATTGTCGACAATGTGGGGCGGGTTTTCTTGAAAATGTCATGTTTCACGGGTATTATGGCGTCTCTTTCTAGCTCGGTGTCGACAATCAATGACCTATGCCCCTACGTGGAAATCACCCGTCACAAGTTCTGACCGTGTTCTCTTTGAGATTCAACGGGCCATTGTCGAAGGTGAAATTGCGGCGGGAAGTAAAATTAGTGAGCCAGAGCTCGCGCGCCGTTTTGCGGTGAGCCGTGCGCCATTGCGTGAAGCGTTAGCACGGCTTGAGCGCTGTCATTTGATCGAGCGCACACCAAACGCAGGCGCGCGCGTGGTTACGCTTTCGGTATCAGGCTTGCTTTCTCTTTATCAATTGCGAGAAGAGTTAGAAGGCTTGGCGTGTCGTTTAGCTGCAGAACATATGCCACAGGCAGAAATTGAAGAGATGCAGGCCCTGCTCGATAAGCACTTGCAAAGCCAACGTGTGCGTGAGGGCGAAAGTTATTATCAAGAAGCCGGGGATTTAGATTTTCATTATCGAATTATCCTTGGTAGCAAAAATCCGTATTTAATTAATATACTCTGTGACGAGCTCTATTTTCTTGTGCGTATGTATCGCGTACAGATGGGTATGAATGGGCCGCGGGTATCACGGGCATTTGACGAACATAAAGCAATTCTTCAGGCTATCGCCAATCGCGATGGTGAATTAGCCGATCTTTTGATGCGCCGCCATATTGGGGCATCACGTCGTAATATTGAAATTCAACTGGAAACTACAAGGAATTCCCATGAGCCGAACTGAGAGCGCAGGCGCCAAATTGCGTCAAGCCATTGCTGAAAACCAACCTTTACAGATTGTAGGTACCATTAATGCCTATACTGCCATGATGGCTGAGCGGGTTGGTCATAAAGCCCTATACTTGTCAGGTGCAGGTGTCGCAAATGCCTCATTTGGTTTACCTGATTTGGGTATGACCTCGTTAAACGATGTTTGTGAAGATATTCGTCGTATTACCGGTGCCACTGACCTGCCATTGTTAGTGGATGCAGACACCGGGTGGGGTGGCGCATTTAATATTGCTCGCACCGTGAAAGAGATGACGCGTGCTGGCGCTGCAGGGTTTCATATTGAAGATCAGGTGGCCCAAAAGCGCTGTGGACATCGTCCGAATAAAGAAATTGTTTCCCAAGGTGAAATGGTTGATCGGGTGAAAGCGGCAGTAGATGCCCGCACAGATGACCAGTTTTTAATTATGGCGCGCACCGATGCGTTGCAACAAGAAGGCTTAGAAGCTGCTATCGAGCGCGCTCATGCCTGTGTTGAGGCGGGCGCTGACGCGATTTTTGCCGAGGCCGTTCATACGTTGGAGCAATACAAAGCGTTTACCGATGCACTGAACGTACCGGTGTTGGCCAATATTACTGAGTTTGGCGCCACCCCTCTGTTTAATCGTCGTGAGTTAGCAGAAGTGGGTGTCGAGATGGTGCTGTATCCGTTAAGTGCATTCCGTGCCATGAACAAAGCGGCATTGAATGTTTATGAGAATATTTTGGCGACGGGCGACCAAAAAGACGTGATTGATACGATGCAAACCCGCGCAGAACTGTATGACTTTTTGAATTATCACGCGTTTGAAGAAAAGCTAGATGCGCTTTTCACCAAGAAATAAGAATTTTAAACATTGCAAGTTAAGGAGTTAAACATGGTCGATAAGAAACTAGGTGGCGCAGGTTTGCGCGGTCAGGTCGCAGGACAAACAGCGTTATGTACAGTCGGGCAGAGTGGCTCAGGATTAACGTATTACGGGTATGACATTAAAGAATTAGCAGACAAGGTGAGTTTTGAAGAAGTCGCTTATTTGCTGGCTCATGGTGATTTACCGAACAACGATCAATTAATTGCTTACCGTGGGCGCCTGAAAACCCTGCGTGGCTTGCCACAAGCCTTGAAAGACGTGCTTGAACGCATTCCAGCGGATGCACATCCCATGGATGTTATGCGCACCGGTTGCTCGTTTTTAGGGAACCTAGAAGGCGAAGAAGACTTCAGCCAAGCAGACGATAAAATTGAGCGTTTAATCGCTGTTTTCCCAAGTATTCTGCTGTATTGGTATCGCTTTACTCATGATAACGTGCGCATTGATACAGAAACTGACGATGAGTCGGTAGGTGCACACTTCTTGCATCTATTGCACGACAAAAAGCCATCGGATTTGCATGCTGCAGTGATGAATACGTCACTTATTCTCTACGCGGAGCATGAATTTAACGCATCGACGTTTACGGCGCGTGTGTGCGCATCAACGCTTTCCGATATTTTTTCTTGTGTCACCGGTGCGATCGGTTCACTGCGCGGTCCACTGCACGGTGGTGCGAACGAAGCAGCAATGGACCTGATTCAGGATATGAAAGATCCGGATCATGCTGAAAGAACATTGATGGAAATGTTAGCCCGTAAAGAAAAAATCATGGGCTTTGGCCATGCGGTATACCGCGAGTTTGATCCGCGTAACGATATCATTAAAGGCTGGTCAGAAAAGCTAGCTGATGAATTCGGTGATCGTCGCTTATACGACGTGTCTGTCCGCTGTGAAGAGGTGATGTGGCGGGAGAAGAAACTGTTCCCGAATGCTGACTTCTTCCACGCATCGGCGTATCACTACATGGGCATTCCTACCAAGTTATTCACGCCTATCTTTGTGATGTCGCGGGTAACGGGCTGGACAGCGCACGTGAAAGAACAGCGGGCAAATAATCGTATCATTCGTCCTAGTGCAGATTACACGGGCCCAGCACCACGCTCAGTTCCTGCATTAAACAAACGGTAAGAGAGCTATGAATACGCAATATCGTAAACGCTTGCCCGGCACCAATCTCGAGTATTTCGATACTCGCGAAGCCGTGGAAGCTATTCAGCCGGGAGCTTTTGCTAAGCTCCCGTATACATCGCGAATTCTCGCTGAGAATCTAGTGCGGCGTTGTGAACCGGATATGCTGCGTGAGAGCTTGTTGCAGTTTATCGAACGCAAACGCGACTTAGATTTCCCGTGGTTCCCTGCACGCGTCGTGTGTCACGATATACTCGGGCAAACGGCGTTAGTGGATTTGGCTGGATTGCGGGACGCCATTGCTGCGCAAGGTGGCGACCCAGCTAAAGTAAATCCGGTGGTGCCCACGCAGTTGATCGTCGACCATTCATTAGCGGTTGAACATGCTGGCTTTGATAAAGACGCCTTTGAGAAAAACCGGGCGATAGAAGACCGTCGCAACGATGACCGTTTCCACTTTATCAACTGGACCAAAACGGCCTTCAAAAACGTGGATGTGATTCCTCCTGGGAATGGCATTATGCACCAAATCAATCTGGAGAAGATGTCTCCGGTGGTGCAGGTACGTGATGGTGTGGCGTTCCCGGATACCTGTGTCGGTACTGATAGTCATACCCCCATGGTTGATGCCTTAGGCGTGATATCCGTAGGTGTGGGTGGCCTTGAAGCCGAGAGCGTGATGCTCGGTCGCGCTTCGTATATGCGTTTACCCGACATTATTGGTGTTGAGCTTACCGGCAAATTACAGCCAGGAATCAACAGCACCGATTTAGTATTGGCGATTACTGAGTTCTTGCGTCGCGAGCGCGTGGTTGGCGCCTACCTTGAGTTCTTTGGCGAAGGTGCCGACGGGCTATCTATTGGTGATCGTGCGACGATTTCCAATATGACGCCTGAGTATGGTGCGACTGCGGCTATGTTCTATATCGATGAGCAAACCATTGATTATCTGAAGCTCACCGGACGCGATGACAAACAAGTGGCACTGGTTGAAACCTACGCGAAAGAAACAGGTTTATGGGCGGACAGCCTGAAATCTGCGGAATACGAGCGGGTATTAACGTTTGACTTGAGCGCTGTTGAGCGCAACCTAGCGGGCCCTTCAAATCCTCATTCGCTATTACCAGCGCGGGAACTTACGAGCCGCGGTATCGCCGGTAAATGGGATCAGGAAGAGGGCAAAATGCCCGATGGCGCCTGTATTATTGCCGCCATTACGTCTTGTACCAATACCAGTAATCCGCGCAACATGATTGCTGCGGGTCTTATTGCGCGAAATGCCAATAAATTAGGATTAACGCGCAAACCTTGGGTGAAAACATCGTTAGCACCGGGTTCAAAAACGGTGAAGATGTATTTGGAAGAAGCGAAACTGCTGCCTGAGTTAGAGCAACTTGGCTTTGGTGTTGTTGGCTTTGCCTGTACCACCTGTAACGGTATGAGTGGTGCACTTGACCCGGTTATCGAAAAAGAAGTGGTTGAGCGTGATCTATACGCAACGGCGGTGTTGTCGGGCAATCGTAACTTCGATGGTCGGATCCACCCTTACGCCAAGCAAGCATTCTTAGCGTCGCCACCATTAGTGGTTGCCTATGCGATTGCGGGAACCATCCGCTTTGATATTGAAACCGATGCATTAGGAACAGATGCGGAAGGGAATCCAATTACCCTCAAAGATATCTGGCCCAGTGATGAAGAAATCGATGCAATTGTGAAGCAAGCGGTTAAACCTGAGCAATATAAGAAAACCTACGACCCCATGTTTAATCTAAGCGTCGACTATGGCGACGATATTAGTCCTCTTTATGATTGGCGTCCGCAAAGCACCTATATCCGTCGCCCTCCTTATTGGGAAGGTGCGCTAGCGCACAAACCGACCCTGAAAGGAATGCGGCCGTTAGCAGTGTTAGGGGACAATATCACTACCGATCACCTATCGCCGTCGAACGCCATTATGTTGGATAGTGCGGCCGGTGAATACTTGGCGAGCATGGGTGTTCCTGAGGAAGACTTTAACTCTTATGCAACCCACCGCGGTGATCATCTCACAGCACAGCGGGCAACCTTTGCGAATCCAAAACTGTTTAACGAAATGGTATTAGAGGACGGCAAAGTAAAACAAGGCTCGCTGGCACGTATTGAGCCTGACGGTGAAGTGGTTCGCATGTGGGAAGCGATTGAAACCTATATGGAACGTAAACAACCGCTGATCATTGTGGCGGGTGCCGATTACGGGCAAGGTTCTTCACGTGATTGGGCCGCGAAGGGTGTTCGCTTAGCTGGCGTCGAAGCCATTGTTGCCGAAGGTTTTGAGCGTATTCACCGTACCAACTTGATTGGTATGGGCGTCATGCCGCTTGAGTTTGAGCCAGGCACCACACGCAAAACCTTACACATCGATGGCACAGAAGTGTTCGATGTAGAAGGCGAAGCTTCTCCTGGTGCTACCTTGACGCTGGTGATACATCGTCATAGTGGTGATGTGTCTAAAGTGCCTGTGAAATGCCGGTTAGATACTGCAGAAGAATTGGAGATCTATTCAGCGGGCGGTGTGTTGCAACGTTTCGCAAAAGATTTCTTAGAGTCTGAGGCGTAACTCCATGAGTCATGCAGCACAAGTAAAAATCCCCGCCACCTATATGCGTGGCGGGACTAGCAAAGGGGTGTTCTTCAGGCGCGATCAGTTGCCGGAAGTGGCGCAACAGCCTGGTAAGGCAAGGGACGCCATGCTGTTACGGGTCATTGGTAGTCCTGATCCATATCAAAAGCAAATCGATGGTATGGGGGGGGCCACCTCAAGCACCAGTAAGTCGGTGATTGTGTCGAAAAGTGAGCAGCCAGGGCACGATGTAGACTACCTGTTTGGTCAAGTTTCTATTGATAAAGCTTTTGTCGATTGGAGTGGCAACTGCGGTAACTTATCCGCCGCCGTTGGGCCTTTTGCGGTTCACAGTGGTTTGATTTCAGCGGATCGTATCCCTGAGAACGGTACCGTCACTGTGCGGATTTGGCAGGTCAATATTGGTAAAACCATTGTCGCCCATGTTCCGATTCGCAATGGTGAAGTGCAAGAAACGGGTGACTTTGAACTCGATGGCGTTACTTTCCCAGCCGCGGAAGTGCCTGTGGAGTTTATGGACCCGGCAGCGGATGACGGTGATAGCGGTGCTATGTTTCCTACTGGAAATTTACGTGATCAACTCGAGGTTCCGGGCATTGGCACTTTGGAAGCGACCTTCATTAACGCAGGTATTCCAACCATTTTTGTCCATGCAGAAGCCTTAGGCTATACCGGTGTAGAGCTGCAAGGTGCGATTAACGAAGATCCCAAAGCCTTGGCAATGTTTGAGTTAATACGAGCCCATGGCGCAGTCAAGATGGGTTTAATCACTACCTTAAGTGAAGCGGAATCACGGCAACACACGCCAAAAGTTGCGTTTGTTGCAGGGCCGCAAAGCTACACTACGTCGAGCGGTAAAACGGTGGCAGCATCGGATATTGATTTGGTGGTGCGTGCGCTGTCCATGGGCAAACTACACCATGCCATGATGGGCACTGCTGCAGTGGCTATCGGTGCAGCAGCCGCAGTTCCCGGAACTATCGTGAATTTAGCGGCGGGTGGTGGTGATCGGACAGAAGTCACTTTTGGGCACCCATCGGGTACTTTACGGGTAGGTGCGGAAGTGGCTCAAGTGAAGGGCCAATGGACAGCAACGAAAGCACTCATGAGCCGTAGCGCACGAATTCTCATGGAAGGTTGGGTACGGATCCCGGGTGATTCGTTCTAATGAAATGTCCGTGTGGTTCTGAGCGCGATTATGCTGATTGCTGTGGGGTGTTTCATCAAGGAGCGAATGCGCAAACACCGGAGCAATTAATGCGCTCCCGTTACAGTGCCTTTGCCATGGGAAATAGCCAGTATTTGTTGGCAACGTGGCATGAACGTACACGACCTGCATTGAAACTGGATGATAACCCAGAGTGGGTAAAACTTGAAATTCTGGCAGCAGGGCAGCAGGGCGACCAAGGTCATGTCCATTTTCGGGCGTTCTACCGTGTTCAGGGTGAACTAGGAATGCTCGCAGAACACTCAACCTTTGTGCGTGAAGATGGTGTCTGGTTTTATCTGTCTGGTGACATTCAATCATAAAAAAAATGCCCGCAATCAGCGGGCATTTTTATAGGTGTCGGTGGTGTCCTTAAGCGTTTGCGTACAGGCCTAAGTTTGCCTTGGCGTAGGCTTCAAATTCCGTACATCCACCCACGTGCAGCTCATCGACAAAAATCTGCGGAACCGTCATGACTGGCTTACCGATGGTTTTTTCAAGATCCGCTTTGCTGATACCTTCTTGCATCATATCGACATAGCGATACTCAAAATCATCGCGATCCTTTGAAAGTTTATCGGCAATTTGTTCTGCGCGTACGCAAAATGGGCAGCCCGGCCGGCCAAAAATTACAGTTAACATCCGCTACTCCTAAAAACCTGTAAGCACACTTCAATGGCGCGAAGTATGCCAAAAGCACAGGGTAAAGTGAAATCGATTAAAGCGATACCCCTGTTCGGTTCCCTTTTATTTGTGTTCTAAATGAAGATCCGAGGTTGGCAGACATACGCATGGAAGGATATCGCCAGATCGGACATAGGCGAGTGGTTCCGTTGTGTACTCAATACTGCCCGAGATAAGTTTGGTACGACATGCGCCGCAAAACCCGTTACGACAATGGTAGCGTGCTTCAAGTCCCGAGGCTTCCATAACTTCAAGCAAAGAGGTCGGGGCATCCGCCTCGACCTCTATGTCTATCTCTTCATTAATTCGAATACGGAACCGAGTCATGAGAATTACAGATCGAAATCTCCGAAGTCGTCAACACTCACTTGACTGTCTATTTGGCCCACCAGATAGGAGCTGATTTCAGCTTCTTGAGGCGCCACTTGTACGTTGTCGGATACCAGATACTTATTCATCCATGGCAACGGATTATTCTTTTGGTCGTACTCTGGCTCAAAGCCAATGGCTTGCATGCGCAAGTTGGCGATATATTCCACATATTGACACAGGATTTGCTCGTTCAACCCGATCATAGAACCATGTTGAAATAGGTAGGTGGCCCAGGCTTTCTCTTGGGCAACGGCCTTGCGGAAAATCTCAAGCGCTTCTTCTCGACATTCCGCTGCAATTTCCTGCATTTCAGGATCATCTTCACCATGTTGCCACAAATTAATGATGTGCTGCGTTGAGGTTAGGTGAAGGTTTTCATCGCGCGCAATCAAGCGGATAATCTTCGCATTCCCTTCCATCAGCTCGCGTTCGGCAAAAGCGAACGAACAGGCAAAGCTTACGTAAAAGCGAATAGCTTCAAGGGCATTGACCGAGTTAATGCACAAATAAAGCTTCTTCTTTAGATTCCGGATATTCACATGATAGGTTTCCCCATCCAATGTCACTTCACCTTCGCCGTACGTTTGCCAAAGCTGTGTATGGAAAATGAGGTCATCGTAGTATTTGGAGATATCAGTCGCGCGCTTTTGAATTTCCTCGTTACTCACGATGTCATCGAACACTGCACTTGGGTCACTAAATAAGTTACGTAGAATATGCGTGTACGAGCGTGAATGAATTGTTTCAGAAAAAGCCCAGGTTTCGATCCAAGTTTCTAGCTCAGGTAAAGAAACAATCGGAAGAAGAGCAATATTTGGGCTGCGACCCTGCACAGAATCAAGCAATGTCTGATACTTCAAGTTCGAAATAAAGATATGCTTTTCGCTTTCCGACACTTTCTGAAAGTCGACACGATCACGACTTACATCAACTTCTTCCGGACGCCAGAAAAAGCTCAGTTGTTTTTCAATCAGTTTCTCGAAAATAGGGTGCCGCTGTTGGTCGTAGCGGGCCACGTTCACTGGGTTACCGAAAAACATCGGTTCCCCAAGTGGATTCACGTTGGTCTGATTAAATGTGGAATATCGCATGATTACCTCAAATTTTGCATGCACCGCCAGCGCAATCATCATCTTCTTCAATGACTGCAGTGACCGCTTCGCCTTGCTTGGCGCTTTCTTCGAGTTTTTTCCGGATGCTAGAACTCATATCGATCTGGCTGTCAGATGCGCCGTCCCGAGTATTGTGATAGTACATGGTTTTTACGCCTAACTTATAGGCATACAGCAGATCTTGTAATAACTGCTTCATCGGCACCCGACCGCCTTCAAACTTGGACGGATCGTAGTTGGTGTTTGCAGAAATGGTTTGGTCGACGAACTTCTGCATAATACCAACCAATTCCAAATAGCCTTTATTATTTGGAATACTCCACAGTAGCTCATACTGATCTTTTAAGCGCTCATATTCTGGAACAACTTGCTTCATCACGCCGTCTTTGGAGGATTTAACGCTCACATGACCGCGAGGAGGTTCAATACCATTGGTCGCATTGGAAATTTGCGAGGAGGTTTCCGACGGCATTAACGCAGATAACGTGGAGTTGCGTAAACCATGGGTTTTCACCGACTCACGCAAGGCTTCCCAATCGTAATGCAGTGGTTCCGAGCAAATTGCATCCAGATCCTTTTTATAGGTATCGATGGGCATGATACCTTCGGAATAGGTGGTTTCGTTAAATTTGGCACATGCGCCTTTTTCTTTCGCGAGTTCATTTGAAGCTTTCATTAAATAATACTGCATGGCTTCGAAGGTACGATGCACCAGATTATTTGCACTGCCATCGCTGTAGCGCACGCCGTTTTTCGCTAAATAATAGGCGAAGTTAATCACGCCGATACCAAGCGTACGACGGGCCATGGACGCATTAAAGGCTGCAGGAACCGGATAATCTTGGTAATCCAACAGGCTATCGAGGGCGCGCACGGCTAAATCAGCGAGTTCTTCAAAGTCGTCTAGCGATTTGATGGCGCCAAGGTTGAATGCCGACAGCGTACAGAGGGCAATTTCCCCTTCTGCATCGTTGATGTGCTGAAGTGGCTTCGTTGGTAATGCGATCTCCAAGCACAAGTTACTCTGCCGAACCGGTGCTAATTTCGGATTGAATGGGCTGTGATTGTTGGTGTGGTCGACGTTTTGTAAGTAAATCCGACCGGTGCTGGCCCGCTCTTGCATGAACAAACTAAAGAGCTCAATGGCTTTAATCCGTTTTTTGCGAATACTGTCATCCGCCTCATACTGAACGTACAAGCGCTCAAATTCGTCTTGATCGGCAAAGAACGCATCGTATAACCCAGGAACGTCAGACGGACTAAACAGGGTGATATATTGATCTTTCACCAAACGTTGATACATCAGCTTGTTAAATTGCACGCCGTAATCAAGATGACGGACGCGGTTTTCTTCCACACCACGGTTATTCTTCAACACCAACAATGATTCGACTTCCAAGTGCCAAAGCGGGTAGAAGAGGGTAGCGGCCCCACCTCGAACACCCCCTTGTGAACAGCTCTTTACCGCTGTTTGGAAGTATTTAAAGAATGGAATACATCCGGTGTGGAATGCTTCGCCGTTACGAATAGGGCTGCCTAACGCACGGATACGACCTGCATTAATACCGATACCGGCACGCTGGGATACGTACTTCACAATGGCACTGGCGGTGGCGTTAATGGAATCGAGGCTGTCGCCACACTCAATGAGTACGCATGAGCTGAATTGCCGCGTAGGTGTGCGAACCCCAGACATAATGGGGGTTGGCAGTGATAATTTGAAAAGAGAGGTCGCATCGTAAAAACGACGGATATAATCCAAGCGCTTTTCTTTTGGATAGGTTGCAAACAAACAAGCAGCAACCAAAATATAGAGAAATTGCGCACTCTCATACACATCACCGGTAACCCGGTTTTGCACTAAATATTTGCCTTCGAGCTGTTTCACCGCTGCATAAGAAAAGTTCAGGTCACGGCTGTGATCGAGGTAGCCGTTCATTTCCTCGAATTCTTCGCGACTGTAATCTTCGAGCAAATGCTTATCGTAACGATTCATGCCGACCAGTTTACTGACATGGTCGTACAAATGCGGCGGTTCAAATTCGCCGAAAGCCTTTTTGCGCAAATGGAAAATAGCTAAGCGCGCCGCTAAGAACTGATAGTCAGGTACTTCATCACTGATAAGTTCAGCCGCTGCGCGGATAATGGTTTCATGAATGTCGGCAGTTTTGATGCCATCGTAGAATTGAATGCGTGATTTCAACTCAACCTGCGAGACAGAAACGTTACGCAGACCTTCGGAGGCCCAACTGATGACACGATGGATTTTATCTAAATCAAGCGCTTCAGTAGTACCATCGCGCTTTGTGACATTAATTGACTGGCTCATATAACCCTCGCAGGTGGTTTTTCTTATCACTATATCTTGTGGTCATAGATCGTGCTTGATGGGTTTTCACACAATATATAGTGTTGCGGTTTAAAACGTATGCTAGTCACGAGTGCGTCGTTGATCAAGACAAGAATTTGCATTTTTTCGCAGGGCCGAGGGTTGCAAATCATAAATTTCAACAATCTCAAGGCGTACAGGCAAATTTGTGATTTTAGAATTATTAGTTATTTACAATCGCTAATACGATATTAAAAAGTATATGCGATTCGTGCTGTCGATGAAATCGCCAAGTTCGTGCTGTTTCTTGAATTTTTAGCTGTGACAACAACGAGCACTTTCGCCCTGGTGGTTAATTTTTATACCACTGAAGGAGATCCTGAAAAGCGTCGATGTGATGGTCGGCGCCCCAGTCATGAACAACATCATGGTCACCAAGATACCCATAAGCAGCGAGTATGGTTTCCATCGATGCCCGTCGGCCTGCTTCGATGTCACGTTCGGCATCACCCACATAAAAACAATCCTGTGGCTTTACCTGAAGTTGTTTAGCGGCAAGCAAGAGGGGGTCAGGGTGGGGTTTGTTTACGGCGAGCGTATCGCCACATACCAACACATCGATTTCCGCAAGGGGTGCGAACTCTTGCACCACGAGCTTGGTATAGAGAGTGGGTTTGTTGGTGACGATACCGAGTCGAATTCCTTTTTTCTTCAAGGCGGCCAGCGTGTCGGCAACGCCGGGAAATAAGACGGTGTGCACGCAGGTATGCGCTTCGTAAATGTCGAGAAATTCCTGCCGTAGCGCCTGTGTGTTAAAACGTTCAAAGGCATCGCCAAAACCTAACCGCAACAGGCCATAGGAACCGTGAGATGCATGCGGGCGAATCTCATGTGCGGTTTTCTCGGGGAATTCATAACGCTTGAGCACTTCGTTTAAGGCAAAGCCAAGATCAGGGGCTGTATCTAAAAGCGTGCCGTCAAGATCAAAAAGGATTGCGGGTTTGGATTCGCGCGTGGTCATAGTTTCCCTGATTCAATGATTAGGCGGACGGTTGTTCGGCAGCAGGCCGTTCACAAGCAACGATATAGTTCACATCTAAGTTGCGGTCACTCAAAAAGAACTGACTAAGCAGCGGATTGTAATGAATTCCGGTGGCGGCAATCTCTTTAAGGCCCGCGTCTTCAGCAAAACGAATAAGCTCAGAAGGACGAATGAACTTCTCTGCATCGTGGGTGCCTTTGGGGACCCAACGTAAGACATATTCTGCGACAAAAACACCCAATAACTTGGCTTTTAGGGTGCGATTTAAGGTTGAAAAAACTAAGCGGCCACCCGGTTTTACCAGCGTTGCGCAAGCACGCACTACAGCGGCGGGGTCGGGCACATGCTCAAGCATTTCCATGCATGTGACCACATCGAATTGTCCGGCGTGCGCCATCGCAAAGTCTTCCGCGGTAGTTTGTTGGTAATCGATGGTTAACTCAGAATCTAGCGCGTGCAAACGGGCAACCCCTAAAGCATCAGGGCTCATATCAATACCGGTGACCTGAGCGCCTGCCTTTGCCATTGCTTCCGTTAGCAGTCCGCCGCCACAACCTACATCAACGACTTTTCGGCCAGCAAGCCCAAGCCCATACAAATCAATAAACTCCAACCGCAGCGGATTAATCTGATGTAATGGACGAAAATCGCCATCGGGATCCCACCAACGTGTGGCCATACTATTAAATTTTTCAATTTCAGCGGGGTCGACGTTCGGGTTTGTGGCCTTCGCTTGCATGGTCATTCCTGAGCAGTAAAGATTTATGGGAACAAAGTGTACCCAAAGCGCATCGGCTCTACCAGTCTTTGTGTGTGCCTAGCTAAAGTTATCTGAAAGCATGCAAGGGAGTCGTCAAAAGCCGATCCCTGTGATATTCTGCTTCGGTTAAAAAGATAGGCGATTTACTCGAGAACTATAACGATACAAAGAGTACTGGTTAGGGAAAAAATATGAGCGATCTTGCCAAAGAAATCATGCCGATTAACATCGAGGATGAACTGAAGAATTCGTATCTCGATTACGCAATGAGCGTTATTATCGGGCGCGCGTTACCGGACGTTAGGGATGGTTTAAAACCGGTGCACCGTCGCGTTTTGTTCGCGATGAATGTACTTGGAAATGATTTTAATAAACCTTACAAGAAGTCAGCCCGGGTTGTGGGTGATGTGATTGGTAAATACCATCCTCATGGTGACTCTGCGGTTTACGATACCATCGTACGAATGGCGCAGCCGTTCTCACTTCGATACATGCTTGCCGACGGCCAAGGAAACTTCGGTTCCGTCGATGGCGACTCTGCAGCGGCCATGCGTTATACCGAAGTGCGGATGTCAAAAATTGCCCATCAGTTACTTGCTGATCTAGACAAAGAAACCGTCGACTTCGTACCCAACTACGATGGCACCGAGTTTATCCCTGAAGTGCTGCCCACGCGTATTCCTAACTTGTTAGCCAATGGCTCATCAGGTATCGCCGTTGGTATGGCAACGAATATTCCGCCACATAACCTGACGGAAGTGATTAATGGCTGTTTGGCCATGGTCGACAATCCTGACATTCAGCTTGAAGAGCTGATGGAGCACATTCCAGGTCCAGATTTCCCAACTGCGGGTATCCTATCGGGTCGCCAGGGCATCATTGATGCGTATCGGACAGGCCGTGGAAAGATTTACATTCGTGCACGTGCCGATGTAATCACTGACGAAAACAACGGTCGTGACACCATTGTCGTGCATGAGCTTCCCTATCAGGTGAATAAAGCCAAGCTCATTGAGAAAATTGCTGAGTTGGTAAAAGACAAGCGCATTGAAGGTATTAGTGCGCTGCGCGATGAGTCTGATAAAGACGGTATGCGCGTGGTGATTGAATTGAAGCGGGGCGAGTCGGGCGAAGTCATGCTCAACCACCTCTATCAAAATACGCAGATGCAAGTCGCGTTTGGTTTCAACATGGTGGCGCTAGATAAGGGCCAGCCGAAGTTGTTTACCCTGCGTGAAATGATTGAAGCCTTCATTACACACCGCCGTGAAGTTGTTACGCGTCGTACCGTATTTGAATTGCGTAAAGCCCGAGAGCGTGCTCATACCCTGGAAGGGTTAGCTGTTGCTCTGGCGAATATTAATGAGATTATTGAGCTAATTAAGCGTTCACCGTCCCCAGCAGAAGCAAAAGCGCAACTGATTGAGCAGATGTGGAGCCTAGGTGATGTCGCGGTGATGTTGGAGCGTGCTGGTGTTGATGCCGCGCGTCCTGATTGGGTGGAAGAGGGCTTTGGTGTCATCGGTAGCGATTATCGACTCACTGAAGTACAAGCCCAAGCGATTCTAGATTTGCGTTTGCATAAGTTAACTGGGCTTGAGCACGAGAAAATCCTGACAGAATATAAAGGACTTCTCGATACTATTGCTGAGCTGATGCACATCTTGGCAAGTTCTGAGCGTTTGATGGAAGTGATTCGTGAAGAGCTAGTCGCAGCAAAGGCTGAGTTCGGTGACGAACGTCGCACCGAAATTACTGCTGCCAGCCATGACATCAATATGGAAGACTTGATTGAACAAGAAGATGTTGTGGTGACCTTGTCACACCAAGGCTACGTAAAGTATCAATCGTTGAAAGAATACGAAGCGCAGAA
This sequence comes from Aliidiomarina indica, assembly GCF_015354615.1. GTDB lineage: Bacteria > Pseudomonadota > Gammaproteobacteria > Enterobacterales > Alteromonadaceae > Aliidiomarina > Aliidiomarina indica. The sequence continues at coordinate 427,038 of NZ_JACAVQ010000001.1, forward strand.
ACGGGGCGGTAAAGGCAAAGCAGCAACCAAAATGAAAGATGAAGATTTCATCGAACGTTTATTGGTGGCCAACACCCACGATATGATTCTTTGCTTCTCAAGTCGTGGCCGCGTGTATTGGATGAAAACTTACCAACTTCCGTATGCGAGCCGTGCTGCGCGCGGTAAGCCGATTGTGAACCTGTTACCGCTTGAAGATAACGAACGAATTACCGCTATTTTGCCGGTCTCTGACTTCTCAGAAGAGCGCTTTGTGTTTATGGCAACGCGTATGGGAACCGTGAAGAAAACACCATTGGTCGAATATTCACGTCCACGGACCAGCGGCATTATCGCGTTGAATCTAAATGATGGTGATGAGCTGATTGGCGTTGACCTCACTCAAGGTGATTCAGAGATTCTGCTCTTCTCGGATGCGGGTAAAGTGGTTCGCTTTAGCGAAAATCACGTACGCTCGATGGGGCGGACAGCTACGGGTGTTCGCGGCATGCGCATTCCTCCAGACCAACGTATTGTGTCTTTGATTGTGCCGCGCAGTGCTGAAAGCGCCATTCTTACGGTGACTGAAAACGGGTTTGGTAAGCGCACACCGCTCGCCGATTATCCTGCCAAGTCTCGGGCAACCATGGGGGTTGTTTCCATTAAGGTGTCGGAACGTAATGGCGCTGTGGTGGGGGCCCTTGAAGTGGTTCCTGGTGAACACCTCATGCTAATCAGTAATCGTGGTACTTTGGTGCGTACTCGCGTTGATGAAGTATCAACGGTAGGGCGCAATACACAAGGTGTGACCCTAATTCGTACCGGTACTGATGAAGTGGTGGTAGGTATGGCACGTATCGCTGAAATGGAAGAAGAGCTTGAAGAAGGGTTGGTGGATGCCGACGCTGATGAAAGCACGGACACCGAAGCGAATACTGATGTAGACGCGCCAGACGTGGATGAAGATTCAGGTTCCGGAGCTACGGGTGATGATCTTTAACTTCTCAGCGGGGCCGGCGATGTTGCCGGCCCCTGTTTTAGAAAAGGCACAACGCGAGCTTGTTAATTGGCAGGGGCTAGGAATTTCCGTCATGGAGATCAGCCACCGGGATCCAGTTTACGTAAAAATGACTGAGGAAGCGGAGCAAGATCTTCGCGATCTCATGAGCATTCCAAATAACTATTCTGTGTTATTTATGCATGGCGGAGGGCGCGGTCAATTCTCTGCTGTTCCTCTGAATATTGCTAGTTCGGATGCAACGGTCGATTACCTCAACTCCGGTATTTGGTCTGGATATGCTATTCGAGAAGCCAAAAAATATGTGCGCGTCGTGAATGAAGTAGCACATGTGATCGACGGCCCGGACGGAAAAATAATTCCGCCGTTATCCGATTGGTCGTTATCTCCGAATGCCAGCTATTTACATTATTGTCCAAACGAAACGGTCGATGGTATGGCTCTGCATGAGGTTCCTGATGTAACGGTTCCCGTGGTTGCGGACATGTCCTCGTCGATACTCTCTGAGCCCCTTGATGTCAGTCGGTTTGGGATTATTTACGCAGGTGCCCAGAAAAACATAGGTCCTTCCGGTTTATCCGTCGTGATTATCCGCAACGATTTGCTTGAAGCCACTGCGCAGAATCAAGTATGCACGGTGATGAATTATAAAATTCAGGCGGCAGAGAAATCTATGTATAACACGCCAAATACCTTTGCTTGGTATCTGGCGGCGGAAGTATTTAAGTGGTTAAAAGCGGAAGGTGGCCTTCCCGCAATGGCGGAATTAAATCAACGCAAATCAGAGTTAATTTATGAGTGCGTGGATAATTCGTCGTTCTATCACAATACCATCGCACCACAGAACCGATCGCGAATGAATATTCCGTTTCAATTGGTGAATCCAGCCCTCGACGAGGAGTTTCTGCGCCGGGCTGAGAAAGAAGGTTTGATGTCATTAAAAGGCCATCGTTTTGTCGGCGGTATGCGAGCAAGTCTGTATAACGCGATGCCTTATGACGGTGCAAAGGCATTGGTCGATTTTATGACCCGTTTTGCAAAAGAATATCAGTAACGTCCACAGTCGATGGGCGATAATTTATAAAAACGTACAATGAGTAATTGAGGAATCCCATGCAAGAGTTTGACGCAGCACGTTTAGCATTACCCGGTATTCGCGAGCTTCAGCCATATCAAGCAGGCAAGCCCATCGAGGAAGTTGAACGTGAGCTTGGTATCCGTAATATCGTAAAGCTTGCATCAAATGAAAACCCGCTGGGGGTTAGTCCGAAGGTTCGTGACGCTCTCGCTGCACGAATTAGTGAGCTAGCTCGTTACCCCGATGCAAATGGCTTTTATTTGAAACAAGCGATTGCTGATAAATTTGCCGTCTCAGCGAAACAAATTACGCTCGGGAACGGCTCCAATGATGTGCTCGAATTGTTAGCCCGCACCTATGTTACACCTGCCAATGAAGTCATTTTTTCGCAGCATGCATTTGTTGTATATCCGTTAGTGACGAAAGCGATTGGGGCGACACCCGTTGCCGTACCCGCGAAAGATTATGGCCACGACTTACCGGCGATGTTGGCCGCTATCACTGACAAAACGCGGATGGTGTTTATTGCGAACCCGAATAATCCAACGGGAACTTTTTTAACCAAAGAGGCATTGGAAGATTTTATTAAGCAGGTGCCAAAGCACGTGTTGGTTGTACTCGACGAGGCTTATTACGAGTATGTCCCTGAAGCTGAACGGGCACCAAGCTTTGAGTGGATCCAAGCATATCCAAACCTCGTGGTCAGCCGCACCTTTTCAAAGGCTTATGGATTAGCTGGTTTGCGCGCGGGCTATATGGTGAGTCACCCGGCGGTTGCGGATTTAATGAACCGCATTCGTCAGCCTTTCAATATGAATGAGCTTGCTCTGACTGCGAGTATGGCCGCGCTTAAAGATGACGACTTTATCGAACGTTCGGTTGAAGTGAACAGTGACGGCATGCAGCAACTGATTCGTTTCTGTGAACATCACGGTCTTGACTATATTCCGTCTTATGGAAACTTCTTAACCATTGAGACCGGCTCTGAATCTGCGGAAATATTTACCAAGCTATTGCACAAAGGGGTGATTGTGCGCCCTGTAGCAGGCTATGAGCTGCCTAATCACTTGCGAGTGAGCATCGGCTTACCGCAAGAGAATGACGCCTTCTGTAACGCGATGGCGGAAATTCTGAACGGGCAATAATATGACCGTCACCACACTGACTTTACCCCACGCAAATGCTTGCTCGGGCCGGGTGATCTTGCCCGGTTCTAAGAGTATCGCTAATCGGGCACTGCTTCTTGCCGCGCTTGCCGAGGGCGAGACGCGCTTAGATAACATGTTGCTGAGTGACGATACTCAGCGCATGCGTGAAGCACTTACTGCGTTAGGGATTGGGGTAGCGGATGGTGACAGCGATACCCAGTTTGTGGTGCAGGGTAATGGCGGCTTATTTAAAAGTCGACAACCCCTTGAACTATTCCTCGGCAATGCGGGTACCGCGATGCGACCTCTTGCCGCTATGTTAGCGGCTGCCGAGGGGGAATTTATGCTCACCGGCGAGCCACGGATGTATGAGCGCCCGATTGGTCCACAAATAGACGCTCTGAAAGCGATGGGCGCGCAGATTGACTATCTAGGTGAGCCCGGCTTTCCGCCCTTGCGGATTCAAGGTAAGCCTTTACGTGGTGGCGTAATTCACCTCGATGGCAGCTTATCGAGCCAATATGTTTCCGCCATTCTTATGTTGCTGCCGTTGCTTGGACAGGATTCGGAGTTGGTGCTGAGTGGCGAGATAGTATCGGCACCATATATTCAACTTACCCTTGCGATGATGCAAAGTTTCGGCGTTGATGTGCAGAGTTCTCGTCTCGGACACTATCAAGTGCAGGGCGGGCAACGCTATCGAAGCCCTGGCGTGTATTGGATTGAGGGAGATGCATCATCTGCCTCGTACTTCCTAGCGGCTGCAGCCATTGCTGGCGGACCTGTGACCGTGGAAGGTGTCGGTTCTGCAAGTTTGCAGGGAGATAAGCGGTTCGCTGAAGTATTAGCCAGCATGGGGGCTCAGGTTGAGTACAGTGAGCGTGAGATTACCGTGCGACGCGGAAGTGACCTGCGTGGGGGCGATTTTGATTTAAACGACATCCCAGACGCGGCGATGACGATAGCAACAACAGCCTTGTTCGCGAAAGGCACAACGCGCATTGGTAATATCTACAATTGGCGCTTAAAAGAAACCGATCGACTGCATGCCATGGCGACAGAACTGCGCAAAACCGGTGCTAGGGTGGAAGAGGGCGACGATTTCATTGTGATCACGCCACCGCAAGTAATTCGCCATGCCCGTATTGCAACCTATGATGACCACCGCATGGCGATGTGCTTTTCGTTGCTCGCATTTGCCAGCAATAGCGTAACTATTGAAGATCCTGACTGTTGTCGGAAGACATTTCCTTCTTACTTTTCCGAGTTTTCATCCCTGTTGAGTTCCACCCGGTAATGGGCCCCTCGTGCAGTTCTGCACAGAAAACGAGCGATATTGCGTAATTTAAGATGCAATTTTCTGCCAAATCCGTATAATTTTGGCGCTTGATTTTATTATGCGCAATCGATTTGACGCGGTTGCGCTCAACTATTGGTAGCAATTGAGGTAGACATGTCGGATATCGAACCAGGCAAAACGACCGCTGCGGCAGAACGCCTTGCTCCGGTGATTACCATTGACGGACCAGGCGGTTCGGGTAAGGGCACCGTGTGTCGTTTACTGGCGGAGACATTAGGTTGGCATCTCTTAGATAGCGGCGCTATCTACCGCGTGTTGGCCATCGCCGCGATGCACCACGATTTTGAGCCGTCAGACGAAGATAGTTTGGTGGCATTGGCGACGGATCTCGACGTGGAATTTTTAGCTAATGAAGAAACGGGCTTAACCCACGTTATCCTTGAAGGTGAAGATATCACGATGACGATTCGCACCGAACAAGTGGGTGCCGACGCGTCTAAAATTGCCGCTTTACCGCGTGTGCGCGAAGCCCTGTTGCGCCGTCAGCGGGCCTTTCGGGAAATGCCAGGATTGGTAGCAGACGGTCGCGATATGGGAACCGTGGTTTTCCCAGATGCGGAAGCGAAGATATTCCTTACTGCAAGCGCCGAAGAACGGGCGAATCGTCGCTATCAGCAATTGCAGGAAAAGGGCTTTGATGCTAATATCGACGAATTAATCAGTGAAATTAAAGATCGGGATGATCGCGATATGAATCGCTCTGTGGCTCCACTGAAGCCAGCGGAGGATTCGTTGTTTCTAGACTCTACCGATTTAACCATTGAAGAAGTGGTTGCGCAAGTGCTTCAGTTTGCACATGAAAAGCTATCAGTTTCATCAGCTTAGCAGCCACAAAGGAAAGAATTTGAAGGCCAAAGGGCCGTTCAAGGGTTAGTGCGACGGAATGCGCTAACAAAGTAAAACAACCCCGCCGCCACGGATGTTCGGTGGATGTATTTAAAGCGAAGTTAATTAAACTTATGACTGAAAATTTTGCCCAGCTGTTTGAGGAAAGCCTCAAAGAAATCGAAACCCGTCCTGGTTCTATCGTAAAAGGCACTGTTGTTGCCATTGAGAAAGATCTTGTACTGGTAGACGCCGGCCTGAAATCTGAAAGTGCCATCCCTGCTGAACAGTTCATGAACGCTGACGGTGTACTTGAAATCGCTGTAGGCGATACCGTAGAAGTGGCTCTTGACGCAGTAGAAGACGGTTTCGGAGAAACGATTCTTTCTCGTGAGAAAGCGAAGCGTTTCGAAGCATGGGTACAGCTTGAAGCTGCTCATGAAAATGACGAAACTGTTATCGGTATTATCAGCGGTAAAGTAAAAGGCGGCTTCACAGTTGACCTGAACGGTGTACGCGCATTCTTACCAGGTTCTTTGGTTGATGTACGTCCTATCCGTGACACAGCTCACCTTGAAAACCGTGACTTGGAATTCAAAGTGATCAAGCTTGACCAGAAGCGCAACAACGTTGTTGTTTCTCGTCGTGCTGTTATCGAGAAAGAGAACAGTGCAGAGCGTGATCAATTGCTTGAAAACCTTCAGGAAGGTCAAGAAGTTACAGGTATCGTTAAGAACCTAACCGACTACGGTGCATTCGTAGATTTAGGTGGCGTTGACGGCTTGTTGCACATCACTGATATGGCATGGAAGCGCGTTAAGCATCCAAGCGAAATCGTGAATGTTGGCGATGAAATCACCTGTAAGGTTCTGAAATTCGATCGTGACCGTACCCGTGTTTCTTTAGGTCTAAAACAGCTTGGCGAAGATCCGTGGAGCGATATCTCTGCGCGTTACCCAGAAAACTCAACCCTGCAAGGTCGCGTTACCAACCTTACCGACTACGGTTGCTTTGTTGAACTGGAAGAAGGCGTTGAAGGTTTGGTTCACGTGTCTGAAATGGATTGGACCAACAAAAACGTTCACCCATCTAAAATTGTTAATTTAGATGACGTGGTTGAAGTTATGGTTCTTGAAATCGACGAAGAACGTCGTCGTATTTCTCTGGGTATCAAGCAATGTAAACCGAACCCATGGGAAGAATTTGCGAAGAACCATCAGAAAGGTGACAAAGTCAGCGGTAAGATCAAGTCAATTACTGACTTCGGTATCTTTATCGGTCTTGATGGCAACATCGACGGACTAGTTCACTTATCTGATATTTCTTGGAACGCTGCCGGCGAAGAAGCCGTACGTGACTTTAAGAAAGGCGAAGAAGTTGAAGCCGTTGTTCTTCAAGTTGACGCAGAGCGCGAGCGTATCTCTCTGGGCATCAAGCAGATTTCTGAAGATCCAGTGAATAACTTCCTTGCGGCTCACAAGAAGGGTGCTATTGTTACAGGTAAGGTCACTGAAGTTGACGCCAAGGGCGCAACTGTTAGTTTGGCCGACGGCGTAGAAGGTTACGTTCGTGCATCTGATATCTCTCGTGATCGTGTTGAAGACGCATCTACTGTACTAAATGTTGGCGACAGCATTGAAGCTCGGTACATGGGAATCGACCGCAAGAATCGCGTAATCAGCCTGTCTATCAAAGCGAAAGACGAAGCTGAAGAGAAAGCGGCAATGGAAAGTGTTAACGCAACTGAAGACAATGCGTTTAGTAGCGCAATGGCAGAAGCGTTCAAAGCAGCAAAAACTGACGATTAATCATCGCCAAAAATTGGCTGCTTTGTGAATCATTAAGGATCTGTTATGACGAAGTCTGAACTGATTGAGATTTTGATTGCGAAGCAGCCTGAGCTGCAGCCTAAAGATGTGGAGCGCGGTGTTCGGGAGATTCTCGAAGTCATGGTTCACGCTTTGGCCGATGGAGACCGCATTGAAATTCGTGGATTTGGAAGTTTTTCACTTCATTTCCGCAGACCTCGGGTTGGCCGTAATCCTAAAACCGGCGAGCAAGTGGATTTGGGGGGCAAGTATGTTCCCCATTTCAAACCGGGAAAAGCGTTGCGGGAACGAGTCAACGAATCAATTCAAGGTTAGCCGTTGTCGGTTAGACGTAATTTCAAAAAGGCATGCTATAATGGCGTGCCTTTTTTATTTGCAGCGCCGTTCAGGGATTTGCTATGGCTCGTGTAATCTTAATTTTGATACCTATTATACTGTTGTTTTTATTGGCATTTGTGATTGGTAAACATAATGCGCAAGAGGTGTCTTTAAATCTGCTCGTGGTCGAACGTACCTTTTCTGTTGCGAGTATATTGGGCGTGACACTCGCCATTGGTTTTGTGCTTGGTTTACTTACAGTGTCGCTCGGATATTGGCGGCTCAAATGGCAAGTTCGTCGGCTCAAAAAAGCATTAGTTAAATCTGCTGGAGCCAAATAGCACATGCTTGAACTGCTGTTTCTGCTATTGCCGGTCGCTGCTGCCTATGGCTGGTTCATGGGCAGAAACAGTGTTCGCGTTGAGCAGCGCAAAGAGCAGGAAGAATTCTCCCGTAACTATGTTACTGGTATCAATTTGTTGCTCTCAGAGCAGAGCGACAAAGCAGTCGATCTCTTTATCGATATGCTTGATATTGATAGTGAAACTATTGAAACGCACTGGACGCTCGGAAAACTATTTCGCCGCCGTGGGGAAGTAGAGCGGGCCATTCGCATCCATCAGAATTTAATCTCCCGTCCTTCACTATCCGAACAAGAACGCCATCACGCAATGTTTGAGTTAGGCCAAGATTATTTGTCTGCCGGCTTATATGATCGTGCAGAAAAAATGTTTTCGGAATTGCAGCAACATTCGAGTTATCAAGCAGAGAGTTTAACTAATTTGTTATCGCTCTATGAGGCCACCCATGAATGGGATAAAGCCATTTGGGTTGCATTAAAACTCTCCAAACAAGATAAATCTGTTTTGCCTATTGTTGCCCAACTCTATTGTGAATTGGCCGATGCACAAGGTGATGCCCAAGCTACCTTAAAGTTCTATGAAAAAGCACTGAAGCACGACAAAGGCTGCATTCGTGCGCGCTTGTCGTTAGGCCGCTGGTGGTTAGGTGAGAAGAAAGCGAAGAAAGCGTTAGCCTATTTGTTGCCAATTGCCGACGCAGACCCCGATTTTATACCCGAAGTTCTGCCATTATTACGCACCGCCTACGATGATTTAGATGATCAAGAAGGCTTGGTGAGTTTTCTGCATGATATTGTGATGGAGAAGCCCTGTGCGAGCGCCGTCGTGATGCTTGCCGATATCATCGCTAAACGCAATGACAGGGAAGCTGCGGAACAGTTTATGATGGTTGCGCTACAGAAAAATCCAACCATGCGCGCCTTTCATAAACTTATTGAATTTAATGTCGCATCAGCCGATTCAGGTAAAGCCAAAAAGAGCCTGCATATGTTGGCCACCATGGTCTCTGAGCAACTAAAGCAGCGTTCACGGTATCGCTGCAGGCACTGCGGATTTTCTGGTCAAACTTTGTATTGGCACTGCCCATCTTGTAAATCCTGGGGAACCATTAAACCAACGCGAGGACTCGACGGCGAATGAGAGAAAAACGAATCATATTAGCACTTGATTTTGATAACGTTCCCGATGCACTCAATTGTGTCTCAACCATTAATCCAGAAGAGTGTCGACTGAAAGTCGGCAAAGAGCTATTCACAGTCGCGGGCCCAGACTTTATTCGGGATCTGCACCGGCGCGGGTTTGAGGTGTTCCTTGATCTGAAGTTTCACGATATTCCCCATACCGTGGCAAAAGCGGTGAAAGCAGCGGCGGAACTCGGGGTTTGGATGGTGAATGTGCATGCAAGCGGCGGCAAGGCCATGTTAGACGCGGCCAAGGCTGCATTAAGTCCTTATGGCGATAAAGCGCCTAAGCTTATTGCGGTAACCGTATTAACCAGCATGGATAATGACACACTTGCCAGTTTGGGCATTGAGCGTAGTTTGAATGAGCACGTATTGGCCCTGGCTGAATTGGCCAAAGAGAGCGGACTTGACGGTGTTGTATGTTCAGCACGTGAAGCATTGATGTTAAAAGCCGCATTGGGTGATGACTTTCTGTTAGTGACTCCGGGAATTCGTCCGGCAGGTAGTGACAGTCATGATCAGCATCGGGTGATGACGCCTAGCGCTGCAATTGAAGCGGGTGTGGATTATCTCGTGATGGGGCGACCCATTCGCGAGAGCGCAACACCAAATGACATGCTTTCCGCAATTAACCACGAAATATCCCAAGTTCTATCCTAGCCTCCTAGAAATCCCTCCATATATACTAAGAGAACGTAGCACGGAATGCTGCGTTCTAACTTAAGAGGGATTACCTATGCACTATCAAAAACGTGTTTTATCAATTGTGTTTACGGCACTGATTGCGTCTTCATCGCTACACATGATGTCGGCATCCGCAAGTACAGTGGCATACACTTCTATGTTGCCCCATACGCAAGTACTGAACAACGAAGCCCAACAAGAAACGGTGAACATTAATCGCGCGAGTGTGGAAGAGCTCGCGGCAAAGCTGCGCGGTGTGGGTTTGGCGCGTGCACGAGCGATCATTGAACTGCGGGAAACATTGGGTGGGTTTACCGACATTGATCAGCTACTACAGGTACGTGGCTTAGGCATTAAAGTTCTGAACGAAAACCGAGAGCGCATTATTCTTTAAGTGTAATAGCCAAATAAAAACGCCGGCTTATCTAAATAAACCGGCGTTCTGTTTTTGCTAGGCAATAAAGGCGTTTGTTTTCTACATGCGCTTAATCAGCTTGGCAGCGCGTCATCTCTGAGGTTGCCGAGTTGACTGCTCCTGAAATACCCGACGCTCGCCCAGAGTGGGTTACTGCCGGCCGTTCTGATTCATTGCGACCACTTGGAAACTGAACATCGGTAGCAACGGGTACCGCTGGGGCCTTAGTCATAGCAGCGCTTGCCCGCAATATTTGCGCAGGTTTCGCTACTGGCTTAGCGACAGGCTTATCAACTACAGAGCTTACAGGCTCTGGGGAAGTTGACTCACTCTCAGCCTTTGCCACTGGCTGTTCAGCGTCTGCTGTTGTGCTTGCCACTTCTTCTTGTGGTTGCACCTGCGCAGGCTTGGTTTCGGCTGCGTCTGCTGTTTCTGTTGGCTCAGTCACCGCTGAGGTTTCTTCAGCTTGTGCATCCACATCAGCATTCGTATCAGCCACAGTTTTTGCAACAGCATCAGGGTTCACATCGACATCAGCTTTCGCATCGGTTTCAGTGGCAGATTCAGCTTCAACAACTGCATCAGTGTCGGCTTGCTCAGCCTCAGCTTTTTTCTTGGCAGGGCGGCCACGTTTTGGCTTTTCAGCATCTACGGGCGCTTCTACTGACTCTGCCTGATCCGAACTCTCATCAGGTACCGCTGCTTGGGCGCTATTCTCTGATTTTGCGTCCGCCGTTGTCGTATCTTCTGAAGCTGAAGCTACTTCGGTCTGTCCATCGTCTTTCTTTTCAGACTTACGACGTGTGCGACGACGTGGTTTCTTCTCAGTGGTGGCTTCTGTTGCCGCTACTTCAGCACTTTCTTGTTCTGCGGCAGTGTTTTCGTCACCATTAGACTGCACCACATCCTGCTTAGCGGTTTCTTGTGGTGCCTGTTCTGTGGACATCGAATCCGCAGCATTACTTTGCTCTGCAGCGACCTGCGTCGAATCTGTGTCATCTTTGGCGGTGCTAGTATCGGTTGTCTTCGGTTCTACGCTTGCCGGCGCAGCCCCTTTACCGAGTCGAACACTTTTTTCCAACTGACGGCGTTCACGACGCTCACGGGGAGGTTGTCCGCTTTCGGCCTGGGCCGAAGACTTCTCTTCTTCCTGCGCGGCAGCGGCTTGATTCTCGTTCACTTTCGCGGCTTGCTCGTTTTGTGAGCGGCCTCCGCGACGTCGACGATTACGGCGTGGACGATTTTCGCTCGAGCGCTCGCCTGATTTCTGATCTTGTTTGTCTTGCTGCTCACGATTATCGACTGGTTTTTCAGCCTGCTCAGCAGCTTTAACGTTGCGATCGTCTTGCTGACCGCGTCCTGAGCGCTGACTACCACCGCGACGATTGCGATTTCCATTACCACGACGACGGCGGTCATCACGACCCGCTTGGCCTTGACGGGCAGGCTTCTTATCTTCTTTTTTCTCGCTCGTATCTTCGTCACTCGATACCAAGGCAGATAACCATTTACCTAACTTGGCAAACAAACCTGGACCTTTAGGTTCGCTTTGCTTCTGCGGGGCAGGGGCAGCGACGGGAGCGGGCGCAGGCGCATTGAGCGACTTTAACGCAGGCTCGTCGGCCATTTTTTCTTTTGGCGCTGCGAATTCAATATCTTTTATCTCTGCGGCTTGAATGAGACGGTAGCTTTGAATATCAGCAATTTCGTCTTTGCGCAGGCGCGCCACATCAAAATGCGGTGTTTCTAAATGCTGATTTGGTATAACTAAAACAATCACACCATTACGCTGTTCAATTGTGCGTAACGCTGCCCGCTTTTCGTTCAGCAAGTAGGTGGCCACTGTCACAGGGACCTGAGCATTTACTTGTGCAGTGTTGTCCTTGAGCGCTTCTTCTTCGATCAAACGCAACACAGATAATGATAATGACTCGTCGCTGCGGATGGTGCCTTGCCCATCACAGCGCGGGCACACATGATTTGCAGACTCGCCGAGAGAAGGACGGAGTCGTTGCCGCGACATTTCTAGAAGGCCAAACCGAGAAATACGCGCCGTTTGCACGCGCGCGCGGTCTTGCTTAAGCGCTTCACGTAAGCGGTTCTCTACTTCACGCTGATGCTTAGGCGGGGTCATATCGATAAAGTCGATAACAATCAGGCCACCAACATCACGCAAGCGTAATTGGCGCGCGATTTCATCCGCTGCTTCTAAGTTCGTTTGTAGCGCTGTCTCTTCGATATCGCCGCCTTTTGTTGCTTTGGCAGAGTTAATATCGATGGAGGTCAGGGCTTCAGTTGGGTCGATAACAATAGAACCGCCTGAAGGCAAACGAACTTCACGCTGGAATGCAGATTCAATTTGGCTTTCAATTTGGTAATGGCTAAATAAAGGAATGTCACCTTTATACAGCTTTACCCGACTCATAAAGTCTGGACGCACAACTTTAATATGTTCACGGGATTGCTCAAAGATACTCTCGTCATCGATAAGAATCTCGCCGATATCGCGTCGCAGGTAATCTCGAATTGCGCGGAAGATAACATTTGATTCTTGGTGAACGAGGAATGGAGCAGGGCGCGTGGAAGACACTTGCTCAATCGCTGTCCAGTGGTGCATTAAGACGTTTAAGTCCCAAGCCAACTCTTCTGCTGATTTGCCTACGCCCGCGGTACGCACGATTAAACCCATGCCTTCAGGCACTTCCAACGTTGACAGGGCATCTTTTAATTGGGTGCGCTCGTCGCCTTCGATACGGCGTGAAATTCCGCCAGCCCGAGGGTTGTTGGGCATCAAAACAAGATAACTGCCTGCAAGGGAAATAAAGGTGGTTAGCGCTGCGCCTTTCTGGCCACGCTCTTCTTTATCGACCTGAACAATTACTTCCTGACCTTCTTTGACAACATCACGAATATTCGGACGGCCATCGAATTTGTAGTTTTTAGGGAAGTAAGTGCGGGCAATTTCTTTTAACGGAAGGAAGCCATGACGCTCTGCGCCATAGTCAACAAAAGCAGCTTCTAAGCTAGGCTCAACGCGGGTAATTTTACCCTTGTAAATGTTTGATTTCTTTTGTTCGTGACCTGGGCTTTCGATATCCAAGTCGAATAATTTCTGACCATCCACCAGCGCAACGCGGAGCTCTTCCTGTTGCGTGGCATTTATTAGCATTCTTTTCATAGATTGTGACTCATACGTTTAAAAGGTACGAAATCACAACACTGTACCGCTGTTAACGGTCCTGTTCCGTTGCACAGTCTGTCGTCTGGCACCGTATCGTTGGGTGGTGCGCTCTCTTCTGTTGTACGACAAAGCCAATGCTTTTTAATGTTTACTGTACTTATCTTTTACCGTAGTGATTCACTGGAATCCGCTACGAAGTTACCCGTATCACTTCCGTGACCGATCGCGGTGACGGTGGTTACGTGTAACAATAAATTTCTTACATGCCGAAACAGGCGTTCACTACATCTTTCAGTGTTGTGCGTTCGAGAAAAATTCATCGAGAAAAAATATTTATATCAGACCTATCGAGTCCGACATCGTATTGTCGCATTTACCACGACGTCTGACAAGCGGCATTTGTCGCGTACAGCGTTGAGAGACCGTGCGTTCCTCCAGCCGCCATGATAAAATACAGCCTTTAATTCATCTTGCACATAGGCCGTAACCTTTCCCTTATGAGTGATTCACAACCACAAGTTCGCTTTCATCAAATCAGTGCTGATGAAGCGGGGCAACGCATTGACAATTTCCTCCTGAGTCAGCTCAAAGGTGTGCCGAAGAGCATGATTTATCGGATTGTGCGTAAAGGTGAAGTGCGCGTTAATAAAAAGCGAATTAAGCCGGAGTATCGTCTGTGCGAAGGTGATGATGTTCGTATCCCGCCTGTCCGTGTTGCTGAAAAACAAGCCTTACCCAATCCCAAGCTGGACAAAATTGCGGGTTTAGAACATGCGATTATCTACGAGGATGACGCCATGTTAGTGGTTAATAAGCCCGCTGGAATGGCGGTTCATGGAGGGAGTGGCTTAAATTATGGTCTTATCGAAGGATTGCGTGCATTGCGACCGCAAGCAAAGTTCCTTGAGTTAGTGCATCGTTTAGATCGGGATACCTCAGGATTGCTTATGGTTGCAAAGAAGCGCTCTGCACTGCGCGCCTTGCACGAACAGTTGCGCGATAAAGACATGGATAAAACCTATGTCGCGTTGGTGTTCGGATCCTGGCCGGGTAAGATAAAGAAAGTGGATCAACCGCTGCAAAAGAACACCCTGCAATCGGGCGAGCGGTTAGTACGAACCGATTCAGACGGAAAAGCGTCGTTAACACGATTTAAGGTGCGCGAACGTTACCCAGACAGTGCTATTTCAGCCACATTAGTAGAGGCTTCGCCCGTAACAGGGCGAACGCATCAAATCAGAGTGCATACGCAATGTGTGGGTCATCCTATCGCGATGGATAGCAAGTATGGTGTACGAGGCTTTGATGAGCAGTTAAAAAGCCTAGGTTTAGATCGATTATTCCTCCACGCGGAACGCCTCTCGATTAGGCATCCGATAAGCGGGGAATCAATGCAATTTCATGCCCCCTTAGATAACAGCCTGCAGCAGGTGATCTTAAAGCTGCGTAAAGGTGTAAAACAGCCAACGTAAACGTATGGCTATTACTAATAACAAAGGACACCGACTTCATGCAGCATGATCCTCGCTTTACACTCTTAGTATTCGATTGGGATGGCACCTTAATGGATTCGGTGCCACGCATTGTGTCGTGCATGCAGAAGATGGCTCAGCAAACGGGCTTGCCGGTGCCCGCTGAGTCAGCGGTAAAAGATATTATCGGTTTAAGTTTGTGGGTGGCGCTAGAGCGCTTGTTTGACTGTCACGATGCGGTTGAACAACAGAAGCTTATCGCAGTGTATCGTGAGCTTTATGTCCACACCGATGCCACGCCATCGCCATTATTTGAGGGCGTCGAAGAGGTTCTCGCGGATCTGCATAGCCAAGGCTATCAGATGGCAGTGGCAACAGGAAAAGCGCGCCAAGGTTTAGAGCGAGCGTGGCGGGAAACCAATACTGGGCATTATTTTATTGCCTCTCGTTGTGCCGATGAAGCAGAGTCAAAGCCACACCCTCAGATGCTCCAAGATATTCTCGCGAGCACGAAAATCTCACCTCAGCGCGCAGTAATGATTGGCGATTCGCGTTACGATCTGCAAATGGCAAACAATGCAGGCATGGCTTCGGTAGGCGTGCTCTGCGGCGTTCACGATGCAGCGCGGTTGCAACAAGAATCGCCACTCGCGCTATTATCCCATGTTCAGGAATTGCCGGAGTTGCTCACTCAAGCACCAAAGCGAGCGTTAGGGTAACAAGGTGCCGTGTCGTGCCAGCAAATCAATGAGTCGAATAAGGGGTAAGCCGATTAAAGCATTTGGATCATCGCCTTGCATACGGGCGAATAAGGTAATTCCCAAACCTTCACTCTTAAAGCTACCCGCACAATTGAGCGGTTGTTCTTTATCAATATAACGCTCAATTTGCTCGTCGCTTAACTGGCGAAAGTAAACAGAAAAGGGTTCGACACAAGAAAAGCAGCTTCCCGTTTTTGAGTTCAGGACAGCCAACCCCGTATAAAAAGTAACTTTCTTGCCTCGGCATTCTTGCAGTTGTGCGATGGCCCGCTCGCGGGTGTGGGGTTTGCCAAGAATCCGGCCTTCGTTTACCGCAACCTGATCCGAGCCAATAATAAGGTGCGCGGGGTAATCCTTTATTAAGGCGCTGGCTTTTTGTATCGCCAAACGCTCCACCAATGCTTGTGCGCACTCGCCCTCGATTGGGCTTTCATCAATATCCGGCGCGCCATGAGAAAATTCTAGGTCAAGTCGTGCGAGCAGTTCGCGCCGATAGGGAGAACTTGAAGCGAGTACAATTGGCAACGTCATTTTGTGCATTCCTCTCGTGTGCAGTCGATAACTATATGGTAAACTAGGGGTCTGTGGCTATTTTGACACAAAGAACGATACATTCAGTGTAGGGTTCTGGCAAAACTGGTGAGAAATTCGTGAAAACAGAGGTTTGCACGCGAAATTTCTTTGACTATCCACCTTTCAACCATTATCATTCGCGCGCTATGCAAAAGGTTCGTATACCGCTTTCGGTTGACCCAGTACGAAATTCAGGTAAACGGCTTTCTTTTGATGGAGTTATCCCATCTAAGAATTTGCCACGTTTTAATGAAGTACTGGCATCACCCTGTTCAGACGTAGAGGTCACGCTAACGTTTGATACAGATGAGCAAAAGATTCACTATTTTCGTGGTCAAGCGAGAGCAAGCGTCGAGCTATCTTGCCAACGGTGTGGTGAATCCATGCCTTGGGAGTTAGAGACTGAGTTTCAGTATGCACCGATAACACGGCGACAAACCGCCGATGACTTACCGGAGCATTACGAGGCAGCTGCGTTAAATGAGCTAGGAGAGGTGCTGCTCCATCCCCTAGTTGAAGACGAGCTGCTGGTCGCATTGCCACTTGTGGCGAAGCATACCGAGCAGGACTGTGCGATTAAGAGTGACGCAATGAGCTGGGGCGAGCTTCCAAAGGAAGCAGAAAAGCCAAATCCATTCGCTGTGTTACAAAAGCTTAAGAAATAAACGATTCAGGAGACGAGTCAAATGGCTGTACAAAAAAACCGCAAAACCCGCTCAAAGCGTGGAATGCGTCGTTCACATGATGCACTGAGTGGTGCTGCTTTATCTGTCGATCAGACTAGCGGTGAAACTCACGTTCGTCATCACGTAACCGCTGACGGTTACTACAAAGGTAAGAAAGTCATCGCCGGCTAAGGGCGTATGGCGAAGTTAACTCTTGCCATTGATGCGATGGGTGGTGACCGCGGTCCCTCCATCGTTGTTGCAGCGCTCATCCGAGCGCTGCAGTCGTTTCCGGAGGTTGACTTTATCCTCACCGGGGACGAGCCTCGTCTTAAGGCTTTGCTCAATCGAGAAGCCAAACATCTAAAGGCCGCAGATCGAGCGCGCGTGACCATCCAACACACCACCCAAATTGTGCAAATGGATGACAAACCTAGCCAGTGCCTCCGTCATAAAACAGATTCTTCCATGCGTGTGGCGATAGATCTCATCGCTGAAGAGCGTGCGCAAGCCGTGGTTAGTGCCGGCAATACGGGTGCGTTAATGGCAATGGCCTATTTACGCCTGAAAGTATTACCCGGTGTACTAAGGCCAGCATTGATCGCCCCCATTCCTAACGAGCAAGGTGTACAAAGTTTACTGCTTGATTTAGGCGCAAACCCGCAATGTGATGCAGATACGTTGTTTCAGTTCGGCGTGATGGGCTCTGTTATTGCCCAGGAGCTGTTACACGTGAGCGAACCTCGGGTGGCGCTGCTCAATATGGGGACGGAAGACATCAAAGGACCTGATGTGGTGCGTCAGGCTGCCGTGCTACTGGCCGCCTCGCAACAAGTGCACTATCAAGGCTTTCTAGAAGGTAACGATTTATTCTCTGGCAAAGCCGATGTGATTGTATGTGACGGTTTTACCGGAAATATTGCGTTGAAGAGCTGCGAAGGCATGGCGCGTATGGTGTACGACCATCTGAAACGTAGTCTTAAATCCCACTGGCTGAGTCAAGCGATGGCTTGGCTGCTATACCGACGCCAACGCAAAGCATGGTCTTGGCTCAACCCCGACCAGTACAACGGCGCAAGTTTGATAGGATTGCGCGGAGTTGTCGTGAAAAGCCATGGCAATGCGTCGGCCAATGCATTCTATAGTGCAATTGCACATGCAATCGCAGAAGCAGAATCAGATTTGCCAAAACGCATTCACGACCGAGTTGAACAAGTGCTGTCCGAACAGCATTCTTAAGAGTCGCGTCGCGGCTCATGTAGTTCAAGGAGTCGCATGTTTGCACGATTAGCCGGAACCGGCCATTTTTTACCTGAACACATCTTAACCAATGCGGAGCTTGAACGCCGCGTGGATACAAGTGATGCTTGGATTCGCGAGCGTACGGGTATTCGAGAGCGGCGCGTGTGTAGTGCCGATGAGTCTGTTGTTTCTATGGCGACGGAAGCGGCGAAACGTGCGTTAGCCGCCGCTGATTTACCCGCTGAACACCTTGATTTAATCGTGGTCGCAACCACTTCAGCCGATCGCGCGTTCCCTAGTGCGGCCTGTGAAGTTCAACATGCGTTAGGTATCACCGACACGCCCGCGTTTGATGTGGCAGCCGCATGCTCCGGTTTTCTATTTGCCTTATCTGTCGCTGAAAAATATATTGTTAGCGGCGCCGCTAAGCATGTGCTTGTGATTGGCAGCGATGCTTTAACCCGCATGTGTAATCCAGATGACCGTAATACAATTATTCTTTTTGGCGATGGGGCCGGAGCTGCCGTATTGTCAGCATCAACTGAGCCAGGCATTCTTTCTACCCATATTTATAGTGCGGGCGAATTTGCTTCCTTATTAGGCGCCGATCATCCAAATCGCAGTGATGAAGCCTTTCAACAAGAAGCCTGGTTATATATGCGTGGTCGCGAAGTGTTTAAAGTTGCGGTAGAAAAACTCGCCGAATTAGTTGAACATACGCTGGCGTTTCATCAAATGAAGGCAACTGAGCTAGACTGGTTAATTCCGCATCAGGCCAATTATCGGATTATTCAGGCGACTGCGCGAAAATTAAATATGCCGATGGCGCAAGTGGTCATGACCCTTGAAAAAACGGGAAATACCTCTGCCGCTTCGGTGCCTATTGCCCTTGACGTGGCCATTCGTGACGGTCGCATTCAGCCGGGGCAGACATTATTGCTAGAGGCCTTTGGTGGCGGTTTTGCCTGGGGTTCGGCATTAATTCGTTATTAGTGTAAGGGCGAGCCTGTTGCTCGCTACTTTTAGTTTACAAATGAAAGAATAATAAGGACTTCTTATGACACAAACCTGTGCTTTCGTTTTTCCAGGACAGGGTTCGCAAAGTGTCGGCATGCTTGCCGAGCTCGCCAGCGAATTTCCCCAAGTTGAAGCTACTTTTGCTGAGGCTTCACAAGTACTCGGTTATGATTTATGGAAGGTTGTCCAAGAAGACCCGCAGGGTCGGTTGAATCAAACTGAAGTAACCCAGCCGGCTTTGTTAGCAGCGAGCGTAGCGATTTTTCGGTGCATGCCTGCAACACTGAAACCCACCTATATGGCAGGCCATAGCCTAGGTGAATATTCGGCTCTGGTATGTGCAGGCGCTCTGGACTTCGGAGATGCTATTCGCTTAGTTGAACTGCGCGGAAAGGCAATGCAAGAAGCGGTTCCTGAAGGGCAGGGAGCCATGGCGGCGATCATTGGTCTTGACGACGATGCCGTGATTGCGGCCTGTGCAGAAGCAGCACAAGGGCAAGTAGTCTCTGCAGTAAATTTCAATTCGCCAGGGCAAGTGGTTATCGCGGGTGATAAGGATGCGGTTAGCCGTGCCGGCGAAGCATGTAAAGCGGCGGGCGCAAAACGGGCGTTACCGTTGCCGGTGAGTGTACCGTCGCACTGTGCGTTGATGGCACCAGCAGCAGAAAAGCTTGCTAACGCGCTGGACGACATTGAGGTTAAAATTCCAAGTATTCCAGTCATTCATAATGTCAATGTGGGTATTGCAACCACCTCAGAAGCGATTCGTGAGGCGCTAGTGGCGCAATTGTATTCCCCGGTGCGTTGGACTGAAACGGTAACTTGGCTCGCTGAACAGGGCGTGCACAGCCATTATGAGCTAGGCCCGGGCAAGGTATTGTCTGGTTTAGCAAAACGAATTCATAGCGATGTTAACTGTACAGCGGTGAATGCCCCTGATGCAGTTACTGATCTCGCTTAATTAATTATCATTAGGAGCATTTATGACTTCTCCATTAATCGGCAACCTTGATGGCCAAGTGGCATTGGTGACAGGCGCGACTCGGGGTATAGGTAAAGCAATCGCAGAGGCCTTTGTTGCAGCGGGGGCCACGGTGATAGGCACTGCCACCAGCGAAAATGGTGCAGCAACGATTTCTAGCTACCTTGGCGACAAAGGCACAGGAAAAGTATTGGACGTGACGGCAGAGGGCGCGATTGAAGCCCTTATTGCTGATGTGCAAAGTAACTATGGTAAAATCGATATTCTCGTGAACAACGCGGGCATTACCCGTGACAATCTGTTGATGCGAATGAAAGAAGATGAGTGGGAACAGGTACTCAATACCAACTTAACTGCGGTATTTAAGATCTGTAAAGCAGCCATGCGTGGTATGATGAAAAATCGGCATGGGCGTATCATTAATATTGGCTCTGTCGTGGGTACCACGGGTAATCCTGGGCAGGCAAATTATTGCGCAGCTAAAGCAGGTTTGATTGGTTTTAGTAAAGCACTGGCGAAAGAAATTGCCTCGCGTGGGGTAACGGTAAATGCAGTTGCCCCTGGGTTTATTGATACCGATATGACGAAGGCATTGACCGATGATCAACGGGAGCGTATTTTTGATACTATTCCGGCGGCTCGTTTAGGGAAGCCTGAAGAAATTGCCGCGGCGGTTTTATTCTTGGCATCACCTGGCGCAGCCTACGTGACCGGTGAAACAATTCATGTGAATGGCGGCATGAACATGGCGTAATCGCCGAAAATCTCAGCAAAATTTAGGTTTACGAGGTAAGACCTCAACCATTTAGATAAATTTTTGCTTTAATCGTAGTGTCTGATTGACTACACTACACGCAAATTTATTAAAGATACCTTTATTTGAGGGTTAAACATGAGCACTATCGAAGAACGCGTAAAGAAAATCATCATTGAGCAACTCGGTGTTAAAGAAGAAGAAGTGAAGCCTGAAGCTTCATTTGAAAACGACCTGGGTGCAGACTCACTGGATACAGTTGAATTAGTAATGGCTCTGGAAGAAGAGTTTGAAACTGAGATTCCAGATGAAGAAGCTGAAAAGATCCGTACGGTTCAAGCAGCAATCGACTACATCAACAAGCATTCTTCGTAAGTAAAGCTTGGTTGTAAGAAAGGCGGAATGAAAATTCCGCCTTTTTTTATGGGCTTAATTTAATTGTTGATCCGTAATACAATCAGGATAAGTTACCAACTTTGGTAAACCAAGGCTAAGAACGTGGTAAAACAAGGATTACAAGAATGAGCAAACGTAGAGTTGTCGTGACTGGCTTAGGCATGGTGACCCCGAATGGTTTAAACACTGAGAAAACCTGGGCGTCGATTATCGAAGGTGAATCCGGCGCAGGGCCGATAGCGCATTTTAACTCAGAAGGCTACGGCACTCAGTTTGCTTGTTTAGTAAAAGGCTTCGAGGCAAGTGACTACATGCCGGCGAAAGAAGCAAGAAAAATGGATACCTTTATCCAGTATGGCGTTGTTGCAGCACAGCAAGCAATTAACGATTCGGGCCTCAGTTTTGGGGAAGCCAATGCCCATCGTTGTGGTGTTATGATTTCATCCGGAATTGGCGGTCTGCAAGGCATTGAAGAGAACCATCAGAAATTACTCGATGGGGGCCCGCGTCGTGTCTCCCCGTTCTTTGTGCCAAGCTCAATAATAAATATGATTTCCGGACAAATATCCATGATGTATGGTTTAACGGGACCCAATATGGCGATCGTTACTGCCTGCACAAGCGGTGTACATAATATTGGCCAAGCCGCACGTGTCATTGCCTACGGTGATGCCGACGTGATGCTAGCAGGTGGCGCGGAAAAAGCGTCTACGCCGCTAGGCATGGCCGGGTTTGCAGCAGCGCGGGCTCTATCAACGCGCAATGATGCCCCAGCACAAGCAAGCCGACCCTGGGATAAAGACCGAGATGGTTTTGTACTGGGTGATGGCGCTGGTGTGATGGTGCTTGAATGTTATGAGCACGCAAAGGCCCGGGGCGCTAAAATTTACGCGGAGCTTACCGGCTTTGGCATGAGTGCCGATGCGTTTCACATGACCGCGCCGCCGGAAGACGGCCGAGGGGCGGCAGCATCCATGCGCCATGCTCTGGCGGATGCAGGAATTAGCACGGATGCAGTGGATTATATTAATGCCCATGGCACCTCAACGCCTGCCGGGGATATTGCCGAAACACGGGCCATTAAAAGCGTCTTTGGAGTCCGCGCGAAACACGTGCCGGTGAGCTCAACGAAATCGATGACAGGCCACTTACTTGGGGCAGCAGGGGCGGTTGAAGCAATCTTTTCGGTGCTCGCAATTCGCGATAACAAGTTACCACCCACGATTAACCTAGATAACCCTGATCCCGAATGTGATTTGGATTATGTGCCCCACAGCGCGCGTGACGCCAAAGTGAAGGTTTCTTTATGTAATTCCTTTGGCTTTGGTGGTACCAATGGCAGCTTGGTATTTAAAGGCCTATGAAGCCCCTTGCGTATATTTGGCAAAGCGGTGAGCTTGGGGAAGCGCTGTCTTTGCATGACCGCGGCCTCAACTTCGGTGATGGCTGTTTTACCACCATTCGTTTAGTGAGAAGTGGCTCAGCGGGTTGGCAATGTGCACTTTGGCCCTATCATCAAGCGCGGCTTAAACACACCTGTGCGCGCTTAGGGTTTTCACTGCCGTTGGATCTGGAATTTGCAGTTGAGCATGTGTTGCGGCAAGCGGCAATTCCCGCAGACCTGAACGCCGCGGTACTTCGCATTACGGTGACACGTGGTCAAGGTGGGAGTGGATATAGCCCGGTTGAGAACTGCACGCCCACGCTTATATTTAAGATCAGTGAGTGGCCTGAACACTATAAAATTTGGCAACAGCAGGGCATAACGATGCACGTTGCGAAATTTCGGTTGGGAATACAGCCTGCTTTTGCCGGCCTAAAAACTTTAAATCGATTGGAGCAGGTTGCGATTAAGCGAGAATTAGCTGCGACTGATTGTGATGATCTTTTAGTGCAAGATACCCAAGGCTACCTCGTGGAGGCGAGCGCAGGTAATCTTTTTTGGCAGCGAAACGGCACGTGGTATACACCTAGCGTGAGCCATGCGGGCATTGACGGGGTAGTGCGGCAATGGCTGATCAGGCACAATCCCAACATACAGGTTGTGCGCGAACCTGTCTCAGTTCTCGATGAGGCCCAAGAGCTGTTTGTTTGTAATGCATTGATGGGCCTTGTGCCCGTGCGCGCAATTGATAGCCGTCAATTGCCTCGGTTTCGATCCTATGGGGCATGTGTAGAAACCGGTGAGTTGCCCCTTTAAATGGACCCTTATTATATGATTCGAGATTTATGTTGCGTCGCTTAATTTTTATTATTTTTGCCCTTGTCATCTTTGCTGGTTTAGCGCTTGGCGCTGCCTATGGTGGGCTTTACTGGTGGTTCCACCATGGGGCTACAGTGCAGGTCACGTCGGCAGCGTTTCCGTCGGACACCCCTGATGTTAGCGAAGAGATGATTCTTGCTCAGGCTACTCAAGACGGTCCCTTACTATTTGAAATTCCAAGAGGCGCACATCGGCGTTTGGTGGCACGTGAACTTGAAGCAAAGGGTTTGCTCGCGCCACATCACTGGAATCAGTTAGCGGTTCGTTTGTTTATGCCAAATATTCGGTTGCAAGCGGGTGTGTATGCGGTACACGAAGGTGAAACACCGGCCACATTGTGGTCGCGTTTTGCCCGTGGTGAGCAACATCTGTTTTCAATTACCTTTGTCGAAGGGAGTGAATTTCGGCATTGGCAAGCGCAATTGGCAGCCCACCCATATATTAGGTCCCAGTTAGTTGATACGCCTATCGCGGAGATTATGAGGTTATTGGAGAGCGACTACACCCATCCTGAAGGGTTGTTGTTTCCGGATACCTATCGGTTTTACGCCGGTACTAGCGATTTACGTATATACCAGCAGGCAATGCAGCGTATGCAGGGGGTACTGGAGCGAGAATGGGCGCAACGTGATCGAACAGTACCGGTTCAAACCCCCTACGAAGCCTTGATTCTTGCCTCCATCGTGGAACGAGAAACAGGGGCCGCTCATGAACGTGGCTTAGTGGCCAGTGTGTTTGTAAATCGATTGCAAACAGGAATGCGTTTGCAATCCGATCCAACCATCATTTATGGGCTCGGGGAGCGTTACCGCGGCGTGATTTATCGATCTGACATTCAAGAGCATACGCCATATAATACATATCGAATTGATGGGCTACCACCGACGCCAATCGCGATGCCTGGTGCGGCTGCGATTGCCGCGACCTTACAACCCGAGGCTTCCGATTATTTCTATTTCGTGAGCAGAAACGATGGTACGCACGTTTTTTCGCGCACCCTTGCGGAACATAACCGCGCGGTTAATAAATATCAGAGGAACCGATGAAAGGACGCTTTATCGTAATTGAAGGACTTGAAGGTGCCGGAAAAAGCTCAGCGGTGGCGACGGTGACGGCGTGGTTAAAAGCACGTCAGCAGTCTTATATTTGCGTGCGTGAGCCGGGTGGAACGCCCTTCGCAGAAGCGCTGCGTGAGTTAGTGAAGCAAGATTGGCAAGAACATATCACGGCCCAAGCCGAGCTTTTGCTAATGTATGCTGCTCGTGTTCAGTTGGTAGATAACGTCATTAAACCTGCATTAGACAGGGGAGATTGGGTTGTCGGCGATCGCCATGATCTATCTTCCCGCGCTTACCAGGGAGGCGGTCGTGAACTCGGCGACAGTCAACTACAACAGCTCAAGCAGCTCACTTTGGGCGATTTCTTGCCTGATTTAACGTTGTATTTGGACATTGACCCGGAAGTGGGTTTACAGCGTGCGGTTCAGCGCGGTGATTTAGATCGCATTGAAAAAGAGGCCTTAACGTTCTTTCAGCGGACCCGCGCGCGCTATTT
The DNA here is from genome assembly GCF_015354615.1 of Aliidiomarina indica. Taxonomy (GTDB): domain Bacteria; phylum Pseudomonadota; class Gammaproteobacteria; order Enterobacterales; family Alteromonadaceae; genus Aliidiomarina; species Aliidiomarina indica. Next base: position 452,098 of record NZ_JACAVQ010000001.1, read on the forward strand.
AGATATTGCAACACGGGAAACGGGGATCTCTGTGATTGATGCAGGGCAAGATATGACGAGGGTGCAAGCCGACATTACGCGGGTATTGGAGCAACAATGGCCCGGGTAAGCTTTCCTTGGATTCGTCCACTTTGGCAGCAACTGAGCGAGGCGAGCCTTGCCGGTACGTTGGCCCATGGTGTCGGCATTGAATTCCAGCCCGAGCTCGGCAGCGAGCAGCTGCTTGAGCAACTATCGCGTTTGTTGTTATGTCAGCAACCGATCAAGGATTCGAAGGCTATCCGCGCCTGTGGCCAATGTAAGCAATGCCTTTTGTACAAAGCTGGCACCCACCCAGATATATTGCGCGTTGCACCAGAACCGGGTAAACAGCTTGGCGTTGACGCCATTCGCAAAGTGGGTGCATTCGTTCAACAACGTTCTGCGCAAGGAGGCAATAAAGTTATTCAGGTACTGCAAGCGGACGCAATGACCTTGGCCGCTGCCAACAGTTTACTGAAGACCTTAGAGGAACCCCCGGCAGACACCTTCTTGATCGTCAGCGCGGCACAGTTTTCTCTGTTATTACCGACGGTACGCAGTCGATTGATGATGTTTCCTATGCCGCGCCCGGACACAGCAATGCTTCGGACGTGGTTCGCAGAACTGGCTCCAGAATCTGAATTGACATCGGCCATGCTCAATTACGCGCAAAAACGACCACTCACAGCCTTACAGTTGCTGCGGGAACACCAACCGCTGCCACAAGCCATGCTGGATGATCTGCTTTGCGGGACGGTGCAACTGCCGAAAGATGCAGACGCAATAGCGCAACTAGTCAAAACAATTCTAGAATCGCTGCATCTTATCTTACGTGACTATTACGAGCGCAACGCGTTACCAGAATGGGCTACTCGTTTTCAATCGCTACCCAAGGAACGATTTGCCCAAGCTATTTCGGACTGTTATCAAGCGGGCATTCATTTGCGTAATGATTTGCAAGGTCCGGGTTTGAATGCCAACCTACTAACACAACGTTGGTTGCATGATTGTCGCAGCCAGTTAACATGTTAATTAAAGTGCAAGATAGAACAGCTTCGCCTCGTTCAGCCACTATTCATTATTTAAAAAAGGGTGATCATGTTTGTCGATTCCCATTGCCATCTAGATAAGCTAAAACTGACCGCAAGTAAGGGCATTTCTCATGTGCTTAGCGAAGCGCAGAAAGCACAGGTAGAACACATGCTTTGCATCGGTGTAACCTTGGATGATTTTCATGAAATGCAGACTATTGTGGGAGAACAACCACAGGTCAGCTTTTCCTCGGGCGTTCATCCATTATATGTGGCCAAACATGGATTTGACGCCGATGCGCTGCGTCAATTATGTCAACGCAATGATGTAGTCGCAGTGGGTGAAACCGGGCTCGATTATTTTTACGATAAAGATCACCACCAGATTCAGCAAGAGAGCTTTGCGTGTCATGTTGATATTGCGACAACGTTACATAAGCCATTAATTATTCATACCCGAGACGCACAAGCCGATACCATCGCGATTCTAAAAAATGGTCACGCGGAAAAGTGCGGTGGCGTTATGCATTGTTTTACGGAAAGCTTTGCTATGGCTGAACAAGCCATGGCGCTTGGATTCTATATCTCGATTTCAGGCATTGTGACCTTTGCCAATGCTGAGGAATTACGCGAGGTGGTGCGCCGCGTGCCGCTTGAACGGTTACTGATTGAAACCGATTCGCCATGGCTTGCCCCTGTGCCTCATCGCGGCAAAGAGAACCAACCAGGCTTCGTGCAGCATGTGGCCGAATGCGTGGCGCAATTAAAGAATGTAAGTGTGGAAGAAGTTGCAGCCGTGACGCGAGAAAATTTCTATTCACTATTTCAAATTCCCCCAACACCACTGTCGGCCAAACGTTAAACTTTACTGAGTTACAGATAAAGAAAAGCTCGGAACCAAGGGGGGAGGTGTTCCGAGCTTAGGGGAAGGGCTCTCGAAAGAGCCGTGCGCTATTACCAGACTGAATATTTCCTTAGGGGACGAAATATCCAGTTGGCCCAAAAAGTTGTTACCTTGTCTTTAATAGTAGCCGAAGAAATGGCGATTGCCAGATCCTGATCAAAAATTAGACAATGGATTACACTATTCACTCTTATTATGTAAAAATTACATAAGATTTAGACTACTTCTTACAGTTAAATTATTCTTAGCCAACGAGGTCTTGTTTGCGTGTTGCATAATCGGCTCACAATTCGATTAGTCCTGTCGCTCACAACAGCGCTGCTCATTATGCTTTTGGTAAGTATGGCTATCACCTTACGTATGCAAGAGGATACTCTGCGTGCGCAGGCGGCCGAGCGAGCCAAGCAATTTGCTGCAAGCCAACAAATTCAACTGGATCTCGCCATTAATACGCGCATCAAAGCCTTGCGCGTACTCAAACAGAATTTAATTAAATGGCAAGAACCGCATCCAGAATTAAGAGATGAATCAGGCTTGAAGGTATTATTCGATAGTCTTTGGCTTATTGACCGCGAAGGTACCCTCATTGATTATTGGGATGTAGATGCCAACCGCGAAGCCGCGTTGGCTGACATGCCATCACTCGCCGATAGCGCGGTATTTCAAGCGGCTCGGGAAAGTGACACTATTATTATCTCTGATCCTGTCGACAACTATATCGGCTACCCCCCAGTCCTTCAGTTTGCCTATCGATTAAAAGATGATCAGGAATTTCTCGGCGTTGTCGTGGGAAATATGTTACTCCAAGAACATGATTTATTTCGGCGGTTATCAAATCTTGAAATCGGTAATGGAGGGTATTTATCCATTGTGTCGCACAACGGAACTGTGTTGGTGCACCCGAATCCAAATACAACTTTAACCCGTTTACCGGAACATAAATTTGCTCGTTTCTCGGATGTGGCTGAAGGCAATTCTCGAGTCGTACACATGAATAGCTTCAATGATGTGCCGAGTATTATTAGTGTCAATCGCTTTAGTGTCACCCAGTGGTATGTTGCGGTAGTTCAGCCCGAAGAGGGGGTATATGCTCCAATGCATGACCTTCGCAGGACACAACTTCAGGTATTTGGGCTGGGCGGTTCGATTGCTATTCTGCTATTTGTTATTTTAATTTACTTCCAAATACGACCCATTCGAACCTTGAGCAAACAAACCGAACGTATTATTGCTGGCAAAGCACAATTCTTAGTGGTGCCTAAATTAATTGAATTACGTCCTCTAGTAGAACGCTTTAATTCCCTATTAATGCAGAATATTACGCAAAAGCGTACGCTTGAAGAACGCAAAATTTACTTCGACACTGTGCTGCAAACCTCGCCTATCGGACAGTTTATGACAGAGCCGAGTGGTAAGTTCGAGTTTATTAACAAGAAACTCGAGGAGCTGACTGGCTTTACCCTAGCAGAATTGCGCAATACTGGAATGCGCGTCCATATTATTGAGGAAGATGTTCCCAAAGTGGTTGAAGCCTGGACCAAGGTGATTAAAGAATCAGTCCCCTCGGAAATAGATTTTCGTTTTACACGAAAAGATGGGGGTGTGATATGGCTGCATGTGGAAACCACGCCGGTGTTTAATCAAGGGAAATGTTTAGGTCATGTTGGTTCTGTGCGTGACGTTACCTCCTCTTACGCTGAAATAGAAAATCTGCGTACACTTGCCACTATTGATTCCCTTACCGGGCTTTTAAATCGACGGGGGCAAGAACAGGCGCTAACCAAGGCCATCATGAACGCTCGTCTATTCAACGACAAATTAATTGTGCTGGTGATCGATTTAGATGGTTTTAAGGCAGTTAATGATGAAGTAGGGCACGACATGGGCGACCAGATGTTAAAAGAGGTCGCTCAACAGCTTGTGAAGAACACCCGTGAAACTGATTTTATCGGGCGTATGGGGGGTGACGAATTCATTGTTATTTTACCTAAATGTCCTTTGAACCGAGCTCGAGAAATTGCGGATCGCATCACCCATGACATTGGTAATATCCATGTCACCCTAAATTGCCCTGGAGTTACTGCAAGCATTGGTCTTACCGACTTGCGAGACGATGATTCTGATTTTGATGAGCTGGTGCGTCGTGCAGATAAAGCAGCTTATGCGGCCAAACACGCAGGCCGCAATCGGGTGTTTGAAGACTTGTTGCTGTAAACGTGGTTGCTTTAGTCGGTTATCGCGACGTTTGGTGCCGTCAGTTCGCCGCGTAAATTCTCCGCCAAGGCACGCTTAATCTCATCCGTATCGGTTTCAATGGACAACAAATAATGCAGCTTGGTAAGTGCGGCTTCAATAGTGAGGTCGTATCCTGCGGTAACGCCAATGTCGGCCAAGGCGTTGCCCGTTGCGTATCCCTGCATATTGACCGTCCCTTTAAAGCACTGGGTGCAATTGAGTACAATGACGCCTGCTTGGATAGCGCGCTTAAGGGACTTAATGAGGGCGCCATGCTGTGGAGCATTCCCAACACCGTAACTTTGCAATATCAGTGCTTTTACTGGGTGCTGCACTAGATTATCAATAATTTTCTCGCTCATCCCCGGATACAAGGTAACCACGCCAATTTCTTGCGCCGCAATACTGGCAACCTCAAGTGGTGTATGTCGAATAGGTTCAACTTCACCAGCGATCATTTCAATATCAATGCCGGCTTCTAAGAGTGCGGGAAAGTTGGGCGACGCAAAGGCATCAAAGCCATCTGCATCGGCTTTTGTCGCACGATTCCCTCGAAATAGACGATTATTAAAAAATAAGGTGACTTCGTGTATGGGGTAATGCGCGGCTAAATAAAGCGCATTGAGCAGATTAGTTTGCCCATCAGAACGAAGCGCAGCCAAAGGTATCTGAGAGCCGGTGACAATCACTGGCTTACCCAAATTCGCGAACATAAATGACAGCGCCGATGCGGTGTAGGCCATGGTATCAGTGCCATGCAAGATGACAAATCCATCATAGTCGGCATAATGCTCTTGAATGTCTTGCGCAATGCGTTGCCAATCGTGGGGCGTCATATCCGACGAGTCCATTAACGGTGCATATTCACACAGCGTAAACTCCGGCATTTCCGGACGATAAAACTCAGGCATCCCCTTAATGCTTTCGGCAAGAAATCCTGGCGCAGGCACATAGCCATGGGCGGACTTCATCATACCGATGGTGCCTCCGGTGTATGCGATGTAAATGCGTTTACGGGCTGTTGAACGGCTCATTTGAATCCCTTTCTTAATTGAATACCGGTTCGCATTCGAGGCAACGACTATAAACGCCTCGAGCATCGTTAAAATCGTCTAGCACCTGTATATCGTGCCACACTTGCTGAATAAGGCGTTGGCCGAGAGGGGATAGCGGTTGTTCTGATGGCGCATAGGGCAACAGGGCACTATTAAACATACGCTCGATAACCGCATGAATTCCTCGGGTTTCACTTGTGGCGCGGGTCACCTGGTAGCTATCGATTCCAGCAAGCAGCGCTGCTTCGACGATGGCTTCATTTAGATCGCCCAGACCGTCAATTAAACCATGATCAAGTGCATCTTTTCCCATCCAGACACGGCCGCGGGCTACTTCATCCACGGCTTCAACGGAGAGATCACGACTCTGTGCGACAATGGCAATAAAATCTCGATATATGCGTTCTATATTTTGCTGAATAAGTCTTTCCGCTCCAGCGCTGAGCGGGCGGTTAGAATCAATATAGGGCATCTCAGTTGAGCTTACACCGTCGGAATAAATACCAAGTTTACTAAAGCCTTCGTCCGCTGTGAGGAAAAGCCCGAAAACACCGATAGACCCAGTGATTGTTGACGGCGCTGCGAATATTTTGTCGGCGCCAGAGGCTATCCAGTATCCGCCAGAGGCGGCAACTGAGCTAAGCGATGCGACAACCGGTTTATCTGCTTCGCGCAAGCGCACCAGTTCTTCCCGAATTTTTTCCGACGCAAACGCACTTCCGCCGGGGCTATCAATACGTATAACAACAGATTTCACATGGTCGTCTAAGCGCGCAGCTCGCAGTTGCCGTACGAGGCGATCAGCACCAATGGCTCCTGCTTGGCGATCGCCCTCGTGAATAGTGCCTCGCGCAATAATCAAGCGAACCTGAGCATCTGGATACAGGTTATTACGCTTCTGGTGCTCGCTCAGGTAGTGATAATCCTGCCAACCAATGTTATTAAAGCTGTGCCCGTCCTTGGTCTCCCCTGCATGTTCAATCAGCAGTTGTCGCATGGCATCACTATCTAATAGTTGATCAACCAAGCCTTCGTTCAGAGCAAGTTCAGCATGGGAATAGTTCGCATCAGTAAAGGCGTCCTCGAAATCGTCGATACGGCCACTGAGCAGTCGCGCCGAGAGCTGACGCTGTGTATTTACGCCTTTTAAATACTCAGCCCAGAGCGTATCAATCCATGCTTGATTCGCTTCTCGGGCTTCATCGGACATCGCATTAAGAGAGTAGGGCTCAACAGCACTTTTATATTCCCCAACCCGAAATATATGGGGTTGGATATGTAGTTTTGAGAGCAGATCGCGAAAGTAATTTTGATAGGAGTGATACCCATCAAACGCAACAGAGCCATGGGGGTGTAAATACACATGATCTGCATGGGCAGCTAAGTAATATTGACTCTGGGAGTAATAATCACCATAGGCAAACACGGGACGACCGGTGTCACGGAACTGGGCAAGGCGATCGCCGAGAGCCGACAGTTTCGATAAACCTCCTCCCCAAAAATAACGCAGGTCGAGAAGAATCCCACCAATGTCAGGGTCATTAATAGCGGCATCCAGTGTCGCCAGTAACTGGTGGAAATCGACTTCTGGAACAGGATGGTTACCCATAGAGCGCTGCATAAACCGATCTGCTGGTGATACGTAGGTAAGCTCCTCGACTAACACGCCCTGCGGGTTCACCAAGAGAAATGCGCCGGAAGCGTATTCAGGCAAATCTTCCTCATGAACGATAATAAGAAAGACACCAATAAGCAGTGCGAAAAATACAACATTCACAATGATTTTTCGGGTGTTATTGAGAAAGGTCCCTAAAGGACGAAGTATCTTGCCTAAAAATTTCATGATTTGGTTCCAACAGGCTTGGAGACTTTTTTACCGCAATGGTAGAGTGTTGCATAGTGTAACTGGTTCTGACGCTGATGCGTAGCGCCAAATGTATCTCAATTATCGCGATTTTTCAGTTGAATAAAAACGCAAACAAAGGACCTTTCATGGATGCCGTTGAACTTCTGCTTACCCGTTCCTCAATGCCTCGGTTAACCGCGCCAGGTCCCGATGCAGCAGCTTTAGACTTGTTGCAAAAAGCAGCGTTACGGGTTCCTGATCATATGGGCCTCACGCCATACCGATGTGAGGTTTTTAGCACCGATCGTTTGCAAGGTCTCAGCGAAACTTTCGCTGCAGTAGCTCAACTGGAAGGATTACCCGAGGCAGAAAAACAACGCGCGCCCCAGTTGCCGCTACGTGCGCCTTGCGTCATTGTGGTGGTCACCGATTATGTTGATCATGCCAAGGTGCCGCGACAGGAACAATTTGCCTCGGCGTCTTGTGCCACCATGGCCATGCAACAAATGGCATTTGCGTTGGGTTTAGGCGCTGTGTGGCGAACTGGCGTGTACGCGGAATCTGAACATATGAAGGCGGAGCTAGGCGTGTCTCTGGAAAATGATATTGTCGGCTTTCTTTACGTTGGCACCCCGGCGGTCCCCACGCCGATAAAACCAGCTAAGGAAAAGTCGATATTTTTTTATGGAGACTAGGAATAAAGGTATTTGCATGTATTTGCATTTATATGCATAAATAGAGCATAAATATATTGAATTCGTCATCACTCTTGGTTAGCATAGACGACATCTGTTGCGCATGTCCGTTGTCTGGGTCAGGTCGCAGTAACGCAAGCTAATGATGGATTGTATCGAATTTAATGAAGACCGTAAGCGCAGCGAACCAAATAGCACACCCAATACCCGCGACTAAAGTGAAAGTCGCGGTTCTGGGTGCTTCCGGGTATAGCGGTTCCGAGCTGCTTAGAATATTGCATAACCATGCATTTGTTGATGTGGTTGCTGCATATTCATCCGAGCGTTCAGCAGCGCAGCGGTGGCGCGAGATTGCGCCAGCCGCAGCGGGTGATAGCGAACTTATTATCCAACCTTGGACTGACCATGCGCTGGCGGATCTAGCTAACTGTGACGCTGTCTTTCTAGCGTTGCCCCATGAAGCGAGTGCAGCCATCGCCCCTAAGCTTATCGCATTGGGCAGCAAAGTTTTCGACCTATCCGGTGCATATCGTTTCCGCGACGCGGAACAATTTGCAACAACCTATGGATTTGAGCATCCACATCCCGAACTTTTAAACCACGCGCAATATGCGTTGATGGAGCTTGTTGGGTTAGAACCAAGCGGAACTCTTTTTGCTATTCCTGGCTGTTATCCAACCGCAGCCACACTAGCATTGCAGCCTGCGTGTGAGAGCGCGCTTCTCGAACCGGCGTCAGTTCCAGTCATCACGGCAATCAGTGGTGTCTCTGGCGCCGGGCGAGGAGCAAACCCACGCACCTCATTTTGTGAGGTGAGCGTACAGCCTTACGGCGTTCTAAATCACCGGCATACTCCGGAAATTAGCAATAATCTTGCTCGCTCAGTCGTATTTACACCGATATTGGGACCTTACCCGCGGGGGATTATTGCCACCTGTGTCGCGCAGTTAAATGCTGGCGTGACTGCAGAGGAGGTACATGCTGTTTATCAGCGCAGCTATCAGGGGCAACCATTTGTGCGTATCGTGGCCGAGCCACCAGCCGTTGCCCACGTCGCTGGCACGCCTTATTGCCATATCTATATTGCAGTCGAAGGGCAAAACCTCGTTGTCATCAGTGCCATCGACAACCTCTTAAAAGGGGCGGCATCACAAGCGGTTCAAGCGGCCAATGTCGTATTTGCGTTTCCGGTCCATTCCGGCTTTGCTCCATTTATTCAGGAGTGTGGCGAATGACGCATGCAATCTCGGTGATTAAGGTAGGCGGCGCGATACTTGATAATCAAGATTCCTTGCAGGCACTCCTCGTAGCCCTGTACCAAGCCCAACTGCCGTTTGTTCTGGTTCACGGTGGTGGCAGTTTAACGGATCACATGTTGCTGCAAGCAGGCTTTAGCAGTGAAAAGAAAGACGGCCAACGGATTACGCCAGAATCCCAAATTAACGTTGTCACCGGCGCCCTCGCTGGTGCTGCAAATAAACAAATCGTTGCCGTAGCGCAACAGGCCGGTTTCAGTGCCCTTGGCCTTAGCTTAGCGGATGGTCCACTTCTTTACGTGCAGCAAAATCCCGCATTGGGCCGTGTCGGTGAACCCATCGCGGACACAACTGAAGGCATCGGCGGTCATATCCTTCCTCTGTTATTAAGGCAGGGAATTCTACCTGTTGTTAGCTCGATTGGTATTGACCATCAGGGCCAGCTATTAAATGTGAACGCAGATTATGCGGCGGCGGCGCTCGCGAACCAATTGTCTGCGCGACTTATTTTGCTCAGCGACGTTGACGCCATACGCGATGCTACGGGCACACCTCTGGCTGTGCTTGAATTTCATCAGGCAAGGGATCTCCTTTCAGAAAACTTTATTGTTGGTGGCATGAAAGTAAAGCTTGCGGCCGCACTCCATGCTGCCGAGCGCTCACGACGAATGACGGCGATTACTGGGTGGGGTAACCCCGAGTCAGTGATCGCACTCCTCCAAGGTGAAATGCGGGGCACCTGTATATTGCCCGCAGTCTAGCCGCCTGAAAAAAGCGCACTTCTTTTATATTTAGAGATAACATTTATGCATTTATTATCGTTATTTGACGTGAACGCCACGCAGATTACTCATATGCTCACGCTGGCAGGCTACATGAAGGCCCATCCTGCGAGCTTTCAAAACTCTTTAAAAAACAGATCAATAGCCATGCTGTTTGAAAAACCGAGTTTGCGTACACGGGTAAGCTTCGAGGTGGGCATTCATCAGTTAGGTGCGCAACCTATCTATCTCGATGCGCAGATGGTGCAGCCTGGGCAGCGTGAATCGGTAGAAGACATTGCCCGTAACTTGGCCTGTTGGACCCACGGAATTGTCGCCCGCGTATTTAAGCATGAAACCTTGCACAAGCTTTCCGCAGCGAAGATACCAGTGATAAATGCCCTGTGTGACGTTCACCATCCTTGCCAGACATTGGCGGATCTACTCACTATTCAAGAACGCTATCCCATTGATATGAAAGTAGTCGACATTCTCTATGTGGGTGAGGGCAACAACGTATGTCAAAGCTTCATGGTGGGTGCTGCCGCTTTAGATTTAAAGCTGACGGTTATTTGTCCGCCAAGCTATGGACCAAAACAAAGCTTTTTAGACGAGCTGCAGCAACGTTACCCGAAGCATAAGATCACCATCGGAACCGACTTATCAGCGGTGAAACACGCCGATGTGATTTATACCGACACTTGGCTCTCTATGGGAGACTCACGGGACTATCAAAAAACCTGTGACATCTTTGCGCCTTATCAAGTAAACCAAGCCTTAGTTAAACGGTTAGCGGCGACCACGGTTATGCATTGTCTACCGGCCCATCGCAACGACGAGATTACCGATGAGGTTATGGATGGCCCGATTAGTGCCGTTTTGCAACAAGCCGAAAACCGTTTATATGTACAGAAAGCAGTATTTCATCACCTTTTCGAGGAGTCATCACAGTTATGAGTCAAGCACATACAACCCCTAACCCTTCAGTGAATAAAGTTGTTCTTGCCTATTCAGGCGGGTTAGATACATCAGCCATCGTGCCTTGGTTACGGGAAACCTATAATTGTGAAGTCATTGCTTTTGTGGCCGATGTAGGTCAGGGCGACGAAGAGCTCGAAGGCATCGAAGCGAAAGCCCTAAAGTCCGGTGCTTCCGCTTGCTACATTGTCGATCTGAAAGACAAATTCGTGGATGAATTGATTGCGCCCGCAATGCAGGCAGGTTGTATTTATGAGGAGCAATACCTGCTCGGCACGGCGTTGGCACGTCCGGTCATCGCTGAGGCGCAGGTAAGGGTAGCGCTCGAAGTCGGTGCCGACGCTGTGTGTCATGGCTGTACCGGTAAAGGCAATGATCAAGTTCGCTTTGAAAGTACTTTTGCAGCATTGGCGCCACATCTCACTGTGATTGCGCCCTGGCGGGAATGGAGCATGCGTTCGCGGCAAGATTTACTAAACTACTTGGCGGAGCGCAACATTAAAACATCAGCAAGCGCCACCAAGATTTACAGCCGTGATGCTAACCTTTGGCATATTTCCCATGAAGGGGGAGAGCTTGAAGATCCGTGGCAAGCCCCGACAGATCAGGTTTGGACCATGTCTGTGTCGCCCCAGCAAGCACCTGATCACAGCGAAATTGTGGAGCTGGCCTTTGAACATGGCGTGCTAACGCAGGTAAATGGAACGACGATGAGCCAGACAGAAGCGTTAATTACGTTAAACCGGTTGGGTGCGGCCCATGGTATTGGACGTATTGATATTGTAGAGAACCGCTTGGTTGGGATGAAATCTCGAGGCTGCTATGAAACGCCGGGCGGCGCCCTGTGGTATCAAGCATTGCGTGGGCTAGAAGAGCTGGTCCACGATCGTCCCTGTCAACGTCTGCGCCATCGCTTAGGCCAGCAATTAGCTGATCTGTTGTACGATGGGCAATGGTTTACACCGGTACGAGAAGCATTGCTCGCTGCCGTTGCCGTGCTTGCGCAAAAGCTTACGGGTACCGTGCGCCTCGGGCTATACAAAGGGAATATTACCGTACTCGGACGGAAATCAGAGTTGAGTTTGTATTCGGAAGCTTTTGCTACCTTTGAAGAAGACGAAGTGTATCAGCAAAAAGATGCTGCCGGATTTATTCGATTGTTTAGCTTATCTAGCCGCATTCGGGCATTAAAACAGGGAGGCTTACAATGAGTATGTGGGGCGGCCGCTTTGAACAAGCCAGCGCTGGCGAGTTTAGAGCCTTTAATGACTCTTTGAAATTTGATTACGTGCTGGCGCCTTTTGATATTCAGGCGAGTAAAGCATGGGTTAACGCGCTTACCCAGCAACAGCTGCTGACTAAAGATGAGCAAGCGGCTCTGTTATCAGGGCTTGATACCCTGATGCAACGCGTGGAGGAAAATCCTGCTGCACCGCTCGCTTCCAACGAAGAAGATATTCATAGCTGGGTGGAAGCCGAGCTGCAATCTATTATTGGTTCAGTGGCTCGAAAGCTCCATACAGGCCGCTCGCGTAATGATCTTGTCGCCACCGATTTGCGGCTCTGGTCGCTGGCGAAAACGCATACCATAGGTGAGCATTTGCTCGCAGCAATTGATGCGTTGCTGGCTTTTGCAGAACGCTATGAAGAGGCGGTAATGCCAGGCTATACCCACTTACAACGGGCGCAACCGGTGTTAGTGAGTCATTGGGCGTTAGCCTATGTGGAAATGCTTGAGCGTGATTTAGAGCGATTAACCCAGTCTCGGGAACGGCTGTCGCAATCACCACTTGGGTGCGGCGCCTTAGCGGGGTCGGGAATTGCCGTGGAGCGCCATGATATTGCCACGGAGTTGGGCTTTAATGGTCCTTGTCGTAACAGTTTAGATGCGGTATCCGACCGCGACTTTGTGATTGAGTTGCTCGCAACCGCAAGTTTAAGCATGGTGCATCTGTCTCGTTTATCCGAGGATATTGTTTTCTATTGCTCTGGAGAGGCGGGTCTATTTTTGCTTGGGGATGCAATTTCGAGCGGGTCATCGCTCATGCCACAAAAGAAAAACCCAGATGTTTTCGAACTCATCCGGGGAAAAACCGGACGCGTCGCCGGCCACTTGCAGGCCATGATGATGACGGTAAAAGGATTACCCCTTGCCTATAACAAAGATATGCAAGAGGACAAAGAGGGCTTTTTCGATGGTTTGGAGCAGTGGCAACAATGCTTGGCCATTGTGGCGTACGCGTTGCCGCATCTTCAGGTCGATATGCAAGCGGCTCAGCAGGCCGCGGCCCTTGGCTATTCGAATGCTACTGATTTAGCCGATTATTTAGTGGGCCATGGCATTGCATTTCGTGATGCCCATGAACTCAGCGGCAAACTGGTGTTGTTGGCAATCCAACAAGGGGTACCACTCGAGGGATTATCCTTAGCGGATATGCAATCGGTGAGTGCGGCTATTAGTGACGATGTTTACGCGGCCTTGGCCCTGTCCGCCGGTATGAGTCGTCGCTCGGCGTTGGGGGGAACTGCCCCAGTAAAAGTGCACTCGGCGCTACGCCGAGCGCGCCAGCGCTCCCAGGCCCATGCGGCGGCTCTTACCCACGTGCGCCAAGCAAAGCTAACGGACGTACCCAAAATAGCGGAATTAATTCGCTATTGGGCTGCGAAAGGAGAGCATTTGCCGCGCCAAGAACAAGACATCATGCAAGCGATTCACCAATTTGCTGTTGCTGAAATTGACGGTGAGATTGTTGGTTGTGGCGCATTATACGTGTTCGGAACTGGTCTTGCGGAGATCCGATCGTTGGGATTACAAGAAGGGCTGCAAGGCAAGGGAATGGGCGCTGAATTGGTGAACTTTCTGCTCGATCAAGCGCGTCATTTGGGCATAGCGCGCGTTATTGCACTGACCCGCGCCCCAGCATTCTTCGCAAAGCTCGGTTTTACCATCGCGGATAAAAGTCGTTGGCCAGAGAAAGTAATGAAGGATTGCGAGTTCTGCCCGCGTAAACATGCCTGTGACGAAACCGGCTTAGAGATACGTTTGTAGCGATCGAAACGGGAATACCTGTAACCCCCCCCAAAAAAAAGAAACGGATGATAGGTGCGATGCCTATCATCCGTTTTCTTACATTCAGAACTCGGCTACTGTTAGAAGTCTGCGTTGTTGGGTGAACGCGGGAAGGGGATAACATCCCGAATATTTTGAACTCCAGTGACATACGCAACTAAACGCTCAAAGCCAAGGCCAAAACCTGCGTGAGGCACGGTGCCATAGCGCCGTAGATCGCGATACCAGCTGTACTCTTCTTTTGGTAACTTCATGTCTTCTAAGCGCTGATCAAGCAAATCTAAACGCTCTTCCCGAGCGCTACCACCGATGATTTCGCCAATGCCAGGAGCCAGAACGTCCATTGCCGCAACGGTCTTGCCATCGTCGTTTTGGCGCATATAAAAGGCCTTAATATCACGCGGGTAGTTTTTCAGAATAACCGGCGCGCCTACATGCTCTTCGGCCAGATACCGTTCGTGTTCCGATTGTAAATCAACGCCCCAAGCAACTGGGTAGCTAAATTCCTTGCCGCACTTTTGCAGAATCTCGATAGCATCGGTGTAATCCATGTGGACGAATTTATTATCGATTACATGCTGTAAACGGCTAATCGCTTCTTTATCAACGCGCTCTGCAAAGAATGCCATATCATCTGCACGCTCATTGAGTACCGCTTGAAATACATACTTGAGCATATCTTCCGCGAGGGCTGCCATATCATCAAGATCAGCAAAGGCCACTTCCGGCTCAATCATCCAAAATTCGGCCAAGTGGCGACTGGTGTTTGAGTTTTCTGCGCGGAACGTGGGGCCAAAGGTGTACACATTGGATAGAGCACACGCATAGGTTTCCACGTTAAGTTGTCCCGATACAGTTAAGAACGCCTCTTTTCCAAAGAAATCTTCTTTGTAATCAACCTTGCCATCGTCGGTACGAGGGAGGTTCATCATATCCAATGTGGATACACGGAACAGTTCGCCTGCGCCTTCTGCGTCACTGGTGGTAATAATAGGGGTGCTGATCCAATAGAAACCGCGCTCGTGGAAAAAACGGTGTACCGCTTGTGCTAAACAATGCCGAACGCGTGTAACAGCACCAGAAATATTGGTACGAGGACGTAGATGCGCGAATTCACGCAAATATTCCATACTGTGGCGTTTCGGTGCCATCGGATAGGTATCTGGATCTTCCACCCAGCCCACTACTTCAACCGCAGTGGCCTGTAATTCAAATGCTTGACCTTGACCTGCAGATTCAGCCACAGTGCCGGTAACCATTACGGAGCAGCCTGTGGTTAAGCGCGTGATTTCGTGATTGTAGTTTTCCAATGTATTAGGGGCGACCGCTTGAATCGCATCAAAACACGAACCATCGTGCACATTGATAAACGAAATACCTGCTTTTGAATCGCGTCGAGTACGCACCCAACCACGCACAGTGACGGTATCACCAAGTGCGAATTTTCCGCCTAATACATCTTTTATAACCGCAATCGTCATGGGTTTTTATTCTCCGAAACGCTTCGCCAAATAACATCGGTGCCAAACATTGAAATTGCACGCAAATTAAGGCGGACATGTTACTTTTTTGTGGGCACTGACGCAATGTGAAATCGTGCTTTTGGGTTTATTTCCCGCGCTGACACCATGCGCTTATGGCATGGGTTAGCTGACTCAGTTGCGCAGGTTTTATGATGTATGGGGGCATCACATAAATTAACCGCCCAAAGGGTCGAATCCAGACCCCTAAATCGACAAAGAATTTTTGCGCTTCTGCTACGTCTACTGGCGAATGCATTTCTACGACACCAATGGCCCCGAAGCAACGAACATCGGCAACGCCGGCACATGCGTGTAAGGGGGTTAATTCTTGTTTGAGCTGCAGTGCGATCGCGTCTACTTGCTCTTGCCAATCGCCCCGTTGAATCATACCCAAACTTTGCGCCGCCACTGCGCACGCAAGTGGATTACCCATAAAGGTTGGGCCATGCATTAAAGCACCGCCGCCAGGGCCAGCACCAATGGTCTCTGCAATGTGGCGGGTGGCGATGGTCGCGGCTAGCGTCATATAACCACCACTTAGGGCCTTACCGACACACATAATATCTGGAACGACATTGGCATGCTCACATGCGAATAAGCGTCCGGTGCGACCGAAGCCCGTTGCAATTTCGTCAGCAATCAGCAGCACATCATACTGATCACACAACGCCCGTGCTTTGCGAAGATAATTCGGGTGGTAAAACCGCATGCCACCGGCGCCTTGCACAATAGGCTCAAGTATAAACGCCGCGATACGATCATGGTGTTGCTCAAATAATGCTTCTAGGGCATCGGTTTCACTATCGTGCCAGGCTTCCCAAGGCTTGATAGTCGGGGCTGGCGCAAAATGATGCTTGGCTAGGATGCCAGTGAATAGTTCATGCATGCCGTTGATGGGATCACACACAGACATCGCAGCGAAGGTATCACCATGGTAGCCCTGACGAATGGTTAGTAATTGGTTCTTACCTTGAAGACCGCGACTTACTTGGTATTGGAGCGCCATCTTAATAGCGACTTCTACGCTAATTGAACCAGAGTCTGCTAAGAACACCGCATCAAGGCCCTCAGGGGTCATTGCCACCAACTGTTTGGCTAGGTCGATGGCAGGGCCGTGAGTAATGCCACCAAACATCACATGGGCCATGCGATCAATCTGTGTATGGGCCGCTTGGTTAAGTTCTGGATGGTTGTAGCCGTGTACTGCCGACCACCAGCTTGCCATGCCGTCAATAAGGTGTCGGCCGTCCTCAAGGACAATCTCGACTCCGCTCGCGGATGCAACGGGGTAGGTTGGCAACGGAGAGGTCAGAGATGTGTACGGATGCCAGATGTGGCGCTGGTCGAAAGCGAGATCTATAGGCTGCATAGATTAAAATTTAACCATTTGTAAGATTTAATAACTCTATTTAGTTGACAGTGTAAGCGGTGGCACTAAGCTAGTCGAGTCTTTATTCAATGAAAATGCGGAATTCTCATGGCTCAACTTAGCACACGTGAAACTTGGTCACGCGCAGATATTCAAGCGCTTTTTGATATGCCTTTCAATGATTTACTATTTAAAGCGCAAAGCGTCCATCGCGCTCATTTCAACCCAAATGAGGTGCAAGTGAGCACCTTGTTATCCATCAAAACTGGGGCCTGTCCAGAAGACTGCAAATATTGCCCGCAAAGTGCGCGCTACGATACCGGTCTTGAGAAAGAGCAATTGATGGAAGTTCAAAAAGTGTTAGAGCAAGCACAACGGGCTAAGCACACAGGTGCCTCGCGTTTTTGCATGGGTGCCGCATGGCGCAACCCGAAAGAGCGTGATATGCCGAAAATCATCGCCATGATCCAAGGGGTACGTGAACTCGGACTGGAAACATGCATGACTTTGGGCATGCTGGATTCAGCACAGGCGGCCAAGCTAGCCGAAGCGGGACTGGATTATTACAACCATAATCTCGACACATCGCCTGAGTATTATGGAGATATTATTACCACGCGCACCTATAAGGATCGCTTAGATACCTTAAGTAATGTTCGCACCGCAGGTATGAAGGTGTGTTCAGGTGGGATTGTCGGCATGGGTGAAGAACAATCGGATCGGGTTGGTTTGTTGCAACAGCTTGCAAATATGCCAGTGCCGCCAGAGAGCGTGCCAATCAACCAATTGGTGAAAGTAGAGGGCACGCCGCTCGATCATCTTGAAGATTTAGACCCATTTGAGTTTGTTCGCTGTATCGCAGTAGCGCGCATTTTGATGCCAACGTCTCATGTGCGCTTGTCGGCTGGACGGGAAACCATGAGTGATGAGCTACAGGCCTTGTGTTTCTTTGCTGGTGCCAACTCAATTTTCTATGGTGAGAAGCTGCTTACAACAGCAAATCCGGTCGCTGAAGCAGATCTTAAGCTATTCGAGCGTCTGGGATTAACACCGGAGCAGCGCAAAGAATCGAAGCCCTTATTCTATGATGCGACAGCGCGCGAGCAGGGCGCAACGGCCACTGCCTAGTATGTTACGTGAACGCATAAGCCAAACATTGGATACGGTCGCGGCAGCAGACCAATGGCGGCAGCTCGAGCCTTGGCCATATCCTGCCGATTCGTTTCGCGGCCAGTTTGCCAATAATGATTACTTGGCTTTACGTTCTCACCCACAGGTGCTTGAAGCCTTTCGCGAGGGTTTAATCGAGTGGGGAGCAGGTAGTGGTGCAAGCCCTTTGGTGTCGGGATACTCCAGCGCCCATCACAAATTAAGTGAAGCGCTTGGCGATTGGTTAGGTTACCCGCGAGTATTGCTATTTAGCAGTGGTTACGCGGCCAATCAAGGAACGCTGCACGCGTTGCAAACGCTAGGTGGGGTTCCTGTCCTTGATCGACTCTCCCACGCCTCCTTGTATGATGGGGCGAAAGGTTCGTCAATTCGTCGTTTTCATCATAACGATGTCGTCCATGCTTCTAAGCAAGTGTCGGCATTGAAACAAGCGCAACCAGAGGCCACACCCGTCATTGTGAGTGAAGGGGTGTTTAGTATGGATGGCGACTTAGCCCCGGTATCTGAGTTGAGTGCGTTGGCACGGGCGCAGAATGGGTTGTTTTTCCTTGATGACGCTCATGGGCTAGGGGTGCGCGGGATGCATGGCCGCGGTGCGATGGATATGCACGATGCTAAATCTGTGGACATTCTAACCGGTACCTTCGGCAAAGCCTTTGGCCTTGGCGGTGCATTTGTGGCGTCCGATCAACAAATTTCCGACTTTCTCGTGCAAAAATGCCGGCACCTGATTTATTCGACCGCTTTTTCCGGTGCACAGGCGCATGCCATTCACGCGAGCTTGCAGATTATCCAGTCAGAGCCAGAGCGTCGCGGTATGCTGGCACGGAATATTGCGCGCTTTCAGGACTTCGCGGCCCAGTTAAATTTACGGATGTTGCCCTCTGATACCCCGATTCAGCCTTTATTGGTGGGCTCGGCATCCGCGGCTTTGGCGCTCGCGCGCGCTTTAAAGGAACACCACATTCGCTGTATTGCGATACGCGCACCAACGGTTCCAAAGGGCACCGAGCGATTACGCTTTACGTTATCTGCTGGACATAGTGAATCGGATATCGATGAGTTATTCACTGCATTAGTGCGTATTTTTAAATCCAATAAATCTCTTTATGAGGCCTGCGTTGTACGATAAATCAGAAGTTGCAGCACATTTTGGCCGCGCTGCTCAGCGTTATAAGCAACTGGCCAACGTGCAAAAACATACCGGCGAGGCTCTGTTGCGTCTGGCTTCGACGCATGTATCTGAACAAAATCAGGGCACCGTGCTTGATCTAGGTTGCGGCCCCGCGATCTTTGCAGATGCATTGTCGGCGCGGGCACAGCGCTACGTGGGTGTGGACATTGCGACACCGATGTTAGCCCAGGCGCAGCGTGCTTGCCCGTCGTTGAAGTTCGTACTGGCGGATATGGAAGCACTTCCTTTTCATGCGAGCATGGCGACGCTCATTTATTCAAATCTTGCCGTGCAGTGGGCAAATTCACTTCAGGCCCTTTGCGCTGAGGCGTGGCGTGTATTGGCCCCGGGTGGGAGCTTTGTTTTTTCCACAGTGCTCGATGATAGCCTTATGCCCTTGGCACAATTGCGTGCGCGTTACGGACAGATGACAGGTCGGGTAGGGGCGGGAACAAATGCGCATAAATCGTTGGATGAATGGCAATCTGCACTGACAGCCGCAGGCTTTTCTATTCAACTAGCCCAGAGTGAAGCGGTGGTAGGAGAATTCGACGATGTAGCGACCCTAATACGCAGTGTGTCCGGTATTGGCGCGGATTATCAAGCAACCCCAACACGCAGCCTAAGCCGTTCGGAACTTCTCTTCCTGACACAGGAATATGAAGCCTATCGCAATCAAGGGTTTTTGCCTCTCACATATAACGTTGGTTTTGTTATTGCTTATAAATCAATTCAGTAAATATATATAAGTTGCGTATAACTCATGACGAAATGCATTTTTATCACAGGCACAGATACCGACTCCGGTAAAACAAGAGTATCGGAATTACTCTTGCAGTACTGGCGCCAGCGTAACTTGTCGACCTTGGCTATGAAACCCATTTCCGCAGGCTGCACCTGGAATGAGGAAAGCCAACGGCTTGAAAATAGTGACGCACTTACGCTGCAGGCGGCAGCGACGATTAGCGTCGATTATCATGAAGTTAATCCAATTGCCTTAGCACCGCCCATCGCACCGCACATTGCTGCAGAACTGGTCGATGAACATGGCTTATTAATGCGCTCGACCATGGCGTGGCAAACGCTCTATGACCGTGCGCCGGATGTCCTCTTAAGTGAAGGCGCTGGCGGGTGGATGTTGCCTCTGGATCAGGGCGACGTCATGCCTCAATTTGTGCGTGAAACAAATCAAGAGGTCATTCTTGTGGTTGGAATGAAGCTCGGCTGCTTGAACCACGCATTGTTGACTGTGGCAGCCATTGCGCAAAGTGGTTGCCATCTACGTGGCTGGATTGCGAACCAGCTGTCTCCTGAACCCATGCCTTATTACCGAGAAAACATCGAAACCTTGAAAGCCCGCATTCAGGCCCCGTTGCTTGCAGAAGTGCCTTTCTTGGAGAACGAAGATAGCGCTACTCAGTGGTTAGCAGCAGCGCACCCGCGTTTGGATTTATAACCGCGAACGCAGCCTTATAAGTACTGATTTAGGGCACTTCCCGCTGCAAGCGGTTGGGCTTTGCCGTCAGAAAATGCGACGGCATCAAGCGTGCCTAACAAACGCATGGTTTTACCTTCAATTTTTAGCCCTGTACCTTCACGCAAAGCAATGGTTGTCGTATGCGCATTGACATGCATAAATTCGGTCAAGCGCTGAGCGCGGGTTTCACCGTGAAAGCCGGGTGGGTGTTGATCGATATAATGGGGATTGAGCTGGAACGGAACCACCCCAAGGGCGGTGAATGAGGGCGGTTCGATAATCGGCATATCATTGGTTGTTTTTATACTCAGACCCGCAATATTCGCACCTGCGCTCCAGCCGGCGTAGGGCATACCGCCGTTAATGCGTTTACGTAACGGATCTAACAAACCATAGTGATACAGGGTGTTGAGAAGTACGAAGCTGTTGCCGCCACCAACAATCACTCCGTCCGCTTGAGCAATTGCATCACGCGGGTTGGCGTAACTCTCGATACCACGAATATGCATGCCCATATCAGCAAGCGCGGCATTTACCCGCGCGCTATAATCGGCATACGATTGGGTCACCCCTGCATAAGGAATAAATACAATGGTTTGTGCATGGGAAAAATGGGATTTAAGCCAAAACTTACTATGCACCAAGTAATCGGAATCGCCCGCTTTTGAACTGCTCAATAGCAGTAAGTTGCGTTGATGTGACTCATGAGGTTCGGTCATAGAAATCGTAGGTATCCTGAATAAATTACACTGTGAAATCAGCATAACATTGCGCTAAATACGGCTCAATTGTTTCTCAAATGCTTGAAAAATTATTGCCAAATCCCAATATTCGAAGAATTGAACGTCCCTTAGAGGTAGTACTGTATGAACCGTATCGTTTTGTTTTTGGCCACTAATTTAGCGGTAATAGTGGTTTTGAGCATCGTGCTCAATATCCTAATGGCTGTATTTGGTATTGATTTCGGTAGCTATCAAGGCTTGCTCATATTTGCTGCCTTGTTTGGCTTTGGTGGGGCGTTTATCTCACTGGCTATATCAAAATGGATGGCAAAACGGAGTACCGGCGCACGGGTAATTGAACAGCCACGTAACGAAGCAGAGCGCTGGTTGTTAGATACCGTGTCCGCACAAGCGCGCAAAGCGGGCATTAAAATGCCAGAAGTGGCGGTTTACGATTCTCCAGAGCCTAATGCTTTTGCAACTGGCCCGAGCAAGAATAATTCGCTTGTGGCGGTTTCAACCGGCCTATTACGGTCAATGAATAAAGACGAAGTGGAAGCGGTACTTGCCCATGAAGTTAGCCATGTAGCCAATGGTGATATGGTCACTCTGACTTTGATTCAGGGCGTTGTGAATACCTTTGTGATTTTCTTGGCGCGAGTTGTGGCCGGGTTAATCAATAATGCTCTACGGGGCAATCAAGGCGGTTCGCGCACCGGCGGTGGGGGCTTTGCTTACTTTGGCTTGGTCATTTTATTTGAAATTCTATTTGGTATGTTGGCGCAGGTTATTGTGTTTTATTTCTCGCGCCAGCGCGAATATCGTGCCGATGCGGGTGCGGCGCGTTTAGTCGGCCCGCAAAAAATGATCGCTGCACTGCGTCGCTTACAGCAAGGGCGCGAATCCCAGCTAGATGACCGGATGATGGCATTCGGTATTAAGGGCAAGTTGTCCAGGTCTGAGTTAATGATGACACATCCACCTATTGAGAAGCGTATAGACGCGCTTCAGCAAGGACGGTTTAAATGATTCTGTCACTATCAGATACGCCAGCGCCGCAAATTTATCACTTGATGACGCAAACCCTGATTCCTAGGCCAATTGCCTGGGTGCTCAGTGAACATAAAGACGGGCATTTAAATTTGGCGCCGTTCAGTTATTTCACTGCGATAAGCAGCGCGCCGCCGTTATTGATGCTTTCGGTGGGGAATAAAGCAGCGGGTGAGGGCAAAGATACAAAAGTAAACATACGCCAGAATGAGCGCTTTGTGGTTCATATTCCGTCCCTAGAGCATGCCCAAGCGGTCACCGATAGTTCAAGGGCGCTTCCGGCCGATGAATCTGAGTTGCAGCTACTTGGTCTGGACACGGTTCCTTTTGAAAACTTTCCGGTACCGCGCATAGCCTCTTGCGCAATCGCCTTTGCCTGTCGGCTGCATCACATTCATTCAATACCAGGGGCGCCACAAGATCTTATTTTTGGTGAGATTGAGCACGTGTATATGGATGATGCAGTTGCGCAGAGTACCCTGCATAAAAAATCCGATGGTACTGAAACAGAGCGGCTCACAGTGGATGCCATGAAAGTTAATCCGTTATCACGCTTAGGGGCTGATCAATACGGTAGTTTAGGCACGGTTTTGACGGTTCCGCGGCCAAAATAAAAAATCGCTTGGGTTAAGCGCTTTTTTCCCGGCATTTTGCGTTGCATTCCTCACGCCTGCTCTATACATTTAAGAGTCTTAGATTAATTTGCTTGGAAAGCCCTTGAGTACATTCTTTTGCTTCGCATTGAAAGCAGGGCCCGTATTCAGCTTTTCTTCATGAAGTAACGAGGAAAAACGAATGAAATGGACTCCCGATAGCTGGCGACAATTCCCCATCCAGCAACAGCCCAACTATGCTGATAAAGACGCATTGGCCGAAGTTGAGCAACAACTCAAGCAATATCCGCCTTTGGTGTTTGCTGAGGAAATTCGTCGTTTACAAGAGCACCTAGGGGATGTTTGCCAAGGCCGTGGCTTTCTACTGCAGGGCGGTGATTGTGCGGAATCGTTCCGAGATTTCACCGCACCGAAAATTCGCGACACCTTTAAAGTCATGCTGCAAATGGCCATCGTGCTTACTTTTGCCGGCTCCGTTCCGGTGACTAAAGTGGCGCGCATGGCAGGGCAATTTGCGAAACCCCGTTCAAGTGATCTTGAAACCATCGGTGGCGTATCCTTACCGAGCTATCGCGGCGATATTATAAATGGCGCAGAATTTACCCCAGAAGCCCGTGAGCCTGATCCTAAGCGGATGTTTACTGCTTATCATCATTCAGCTGCAACGCTTAACTTACTGCGTGCTTTCGCTCAAGGTGGTTTCGCCGATCTGCACAAAGTACACAAGTGGAATATGGGCTTTATCGCTGCCAATCCGATGAAGGAAAAGTATCAAAAAGTGTCAGAGCGCATTGAAGAAGCATTGCGCTTTATGGAAGTGTTGGGCATTACTGCTGAGACGCACCCAACTATTCATGAGACCGAGTTATTTACCTCCCATGAGGCCTTGTTGTTGCCTTATGAGGAAGCATTGACCCGTACTGATAGCTTAACGGGTTTACCCTACAATTGTTCGGCTCATATGGTGTGGATGGGGGAACGGACACGTCAACTCGATCATGCTCACGTCGAGTTTTTCCGGGGTATTCATAACCCCATTGGCGTAAAAATTGGACCTAAGGCGACTGCTGATGAGCTCATGGCGATAATCGATGCGCTCAATCCTAATAACGTGCCGGGTCGCCTGACCCTGATCACGCGTATGGGGGCGGATAACTTAGCCGAAAACCTTCCGCCATTGATTCGTCGCGTTCAAGCAGAAGGGCGCCACGTAGTTTGGTCAAGCGATCCGATGCACGGCAATACCATGAAAGCGGATAACGGTTACAAAACTCGTAACTTTGATGCGATCATCCGGGAAATTCGGCAATTCTTTGCTATACACCAAGCAGAAGGCAGCCATGCGGGCGGCATTCACTTAGAAATGACCGGGGAAAATGTTACTGAATGCACTGGCGGTGCCTACCAAATCTCCGAAAACGATCTCGAGCAGCGTTATTTAACCCAATGCGATCCTCGCTTGAATGCGGATCAAGTATTGGAGTTGGCGTTTTTGGTGTCAGAGACCTTAACCCGCGCTCGTCATGGCAAAAGTGTGTAACCGATGCTAGTCAATTGACGTTTTAATATGCGATAATAAGCACATTGTATAGACAGGCTTTCGAGCCTGTCTTTTCGTAGGTTTGATAGGGCCATTTGGCTTTTATCAAGGTTATTCCTGCAGTCGAACGTGGTTTGCTCGTCGTACTGGCAGTGGAAACAGGAGTTCGTTCCATGTCTAAGCAAGTTCATCAATTTTTTGAAAACCTCTGGCAAGACTATATCCAGCGCACACCTTCAGCTGACAAAGTTCATCAGGTGTTGGGGCAAGGGCATTCAATCATTAATGATCATGTCGCTTTTCGTACTTTTAACTTGGCGCCGGTGAATCTTGAAGCCCTGACTAAAATTATCGAGAGTATGGGATACTTTGCCAATGGTGATTATGAGTTCACCGAGAAAAAGTTACGGGCAAAACATTTTGAGCACGCAGATCCAAGCTTACCCAAAGTGTTTGTCAGTGAGTTGCTGGTGGAAGAGTTTTCCCCTGAGGTACAAGACATAATTCAGCGAATGGTTACCGGTATTGACGCCACGCACGTCACTGAGCCTGCCTTTTTATACTCGGGAACCCATTGGGATATCACTTATGCTGAGTATCAGCAGCTTCTCGCAGAGAGTGAATATGCGGCATGGATGAGTGCATTTGGCTTCTGCGCCAACCACTTTACCGTGAGTGTGAATGCATTACCTGGCTATAGCACCCTAGAAAGTGTGAATGCCAAGCTCAAAGATGCTGGCTTTACCCTTAATAGCTCCGGGGGCGAAATTAAAGGCTCTCCTGAAGTGTATCTAGAGCAGTCTTCAACTATGGCGGATCATGCGGAAGTGCGTTTTAAAGATAAAGCAGCCCGCATCCCGAGCTGCTTCTATGAATTTGCCAAGCGTTATGAATTAGCGCCAGGTAAACTTTACACAGGCTTTGTTGCCGCCTCCGCCGATAAGATATTTGAGAGTACCCACAGCAAATAACGGTTTTTTAATAACGATGCCGTTTTAGGTTTGCTGTGGTCATAATCTTCGCGGCAATCTCCTCAACCGATGCATAGGTCGAGTTAAGATAGGGGATTGCCTCGCGACGATACAAGGCTTCAATTTCTGCTATTTCAAATTCACACTGTTTCTGAGACGCATAGCGGGAGCCGGCGCGCCGCGCTTCCCGAATACTTTGTAAACGGTCAGGATCAATGGTGAGACCAAATAACTTATGACGATGCATTTTTAAATCATAAGTAAGCTCTAAGTTATCCATGTCATCTTCGGTAATCGGGTAGTTCGCAGCCTTAATACCGTATTGCAACGCCAAATATAGACAGGTGGGTGTTTTCCCCGTTCGCGATGCGCCAATTAAAATGATATCAGCTTCCCCATAGTTACGTGTGGTTACTCCATCATCGTTCTCGAGTGTGTAGTTAATGGCATCAATCCGAAAATTGTAATCGGCACTTATGCCGTGAGTGCGGTTCGTTTTCGGTTGCGCTTCAACCCCAAGCTCGGCTTGCACAGGAGCGACGTAATGGTCGAGAAAGTCGTAACTAACACCTTCACTTTTAACAATAATGCGCTTAATACCCGGATTAACGAAGGTGTGAAATATCAAGGGACGTTCGCCCGTCTCTGCATAAGACTGATTAATTTCCTCGACTGCTCTTAGCGCCTTATCCTCATCATCGATAAAAGGCAGCGTTTTGTGCTGAAACGTCACTGGAAACAGCGACAATATCGCGTGCCCAAAGGTTTCTGAGGTCAGTGCGGTACCGTCTGAAATGTAATAAGCTGTGCGCATAAGAAAATGTTCTCTTAGAAAGTGACACAAATGTTAACTTGTTCGGCAGGGATGTGTAAAATAACCTTCGTTGTAGCCCTCGTGGTTGCGTTTTGAATGCAGCAAGCTAGCCCAACCCTCAACCTTACAAATGGAAAAGGATTACACCGTGCAAGATTACGTACTTTGGTATGAAGAACTCGGTATGAACGATGTGAATCGAGTGGGTGGTAAAAATGCCTCACTCGGTGAAATGATTAGTAACCTTGCCGGTCTTGGTGTTACTGTTCCCGGCGGTTTCGCGACCACCTCCCATGCCTTCAATACCTTCCTCGAGCAAAGTGGCCTCAACGCAAAAATTTATGAAGTCCTCGACGATCTAGATGTCGATGATGTAAAGGCATTGGCAGTTGCTGGCGCGAATATTCGCCAGTGGATTATCGACACGCCATTCACATCCGAACTGGATGCCGCTATTCGCTCATCTTACGCGAAGCTTAGCGGCGGCGATGACGAGACAAGCTTTGCGGTTCGCAGTTCGGCAACCGCTGAGGATATGCCTGATGCGTCCTTCGCAGGGCAGCAAGAAACCTTTCTGAATGTGAAAGGCATTGATGCCATCATGGAAGCAATCAAACACGTCTTCGCATCGCTCTTCAATGATCGTGCCATTTCCTATCGGGTGCACCAGGGCTATGACCATCGCGGCGTCGCGTTATCGGCAGGCGTTCAGCGCATGGTTCGCAGTGATCTCGCGTCATCGGGTGTCATGTTTTCCATCGATACCGAATCTGGTTTCGACCAAGTTGTGTTTATTACCTCGTCTTATGGCTTAGGCGAAATGGTTGTGCAGGGGGCTGTAAATCCTGACGAGTTTCATGTTCACAAGCCTACATTGGCGGCAGGGCGGCCTGCAGTAATTCGCCGCACCATGGGGTCTAAAAAGATTGAAATGGTGTATGCCGAATCGCAGGAGCACGGCAAGCAAGTAACGATTCAGGATGTTGATGTGACGCGCGCTCGGGCGTTTTCAATTTCCAATGATGAAGTGATGGAACTTGCTCGCCAAGCTGTCACGATTGAAAAGCATTATGGCCGCCCGATGGATATTGAGTGGGCCAAAGATGGGCTTGATGGCAAGCTGTATATCGTGCAAGCGCGTCCCGAAACCGTTCGTTCCAATGAAAACTCCAATAGTATTGAACGTTTTAATCTTAAAGCGCAATCAGACGTGATCACGACGGGTCGCGCGATTGGCCAAAAGATCGGAGCGGGCAAGGCTCGGGTACTCAGTTCCATTGCGGAAATGGATCAAGTTCAAGCAGGGGACGTTCTTGTCACTGATATGACAGATCCAGATTGGGAGCCCATTATGAAGCGGGCTGCTGCGATTGTTACGAATCGCGGCGGTCGCACCTGTCATGCGGCAATCATTGCCCGTGAGCTAGGTATTCCAGCGATCGTTGGCTGTAGTGACGCAACCAAGGCTATTGTGGATGGTGAGCCAGTTACCATTAGTTGCGCTGAAGGTGATACCGGCATGGTTTATCGTGGCCTATTAGAATTTGAGGTGACCCAGTCGGAAGTGGGAAACATGCCACCGTTACCGCTCAAGATTATGCAAAACGTGGGCAACCCAGATCGGGCTTTCGACTTTGCTCGGCTGCCGCACGCCGGGGTTGGTCTCGCCCGTCTGGAGTTTATTATCAATCGAATGATTGGTGTGCATCCAAAAGCGTTATTACATTTTGATGATCAGACGCCAGAACTCCAAGCCTTAATTAAAGAAACGATCGCAGGCTATGAGAATCCAAAAGAGTTCTACATTCAGCGCTTGGTAGAAGGCATTGCCACCATTGGTGCATCATTTGCACCTGAGCGGGTGATTGTGCGGATGTCTGACTTTAAATCGAATGAATATGCCAATTTAATTGGTGGACGCCAGTATGAACCGGAAGAAGAGAATCCTATGTTAGGTTTCCGGGGCGCTTCCCGTTACTTGTCGAGTGATTTCGTGGAATGTTTTGCCCTAGAGTGCGAGGCTATTAAACGGGTTCGTAACGATATGGGACTGACGAACGTGGAGATTATGATTCCATTCGTACGCACGCTTGATGAAGGGCGCAAGGTGATCGATTTACTTGCTAAGCACGGACTGCGTAAGGGTGAGAATGGCCTGCGGGTGATTATGATGTGCGAATTACCCTCCAATGCCGTGTTGGCCGATCAATTCTTAGATATTTTCGATGGGTTCTCGATTGGTTCGAACGATTTAACCCAATTAACCCTGGGCCTTGACCGTGATTCTGGTCTTATCGCTCACTTATTCGACGAGCGTGATCCTGCGGTGAAAGCCTTGTTAGAAATGGCCATTCAAACGGCTAAGAAACGGGGCAAATACGTCGGGATTTGTGGTCAGGGTCCGTCTGATCATCCAGATTTTGCCCAGTGGCTTGTGGATCAAGGTATTGATTCTGTATCCCTGAATCCTGACACTGTGGTGGATACGTGGCTTTATTTGAGTAAACACGTGCAGTAACTTTTCAACAAAGGGGGCAATCAGTGCCCCTTATAGCAGTACATGAGGTGCGCGCGAGTGAGCAAAACGCTTACGACGATTTCTCCTGACGATGCCGTGGTGGCTGCAACGCACCCTTATTTAGATGCGTTACGAAAATCCGGATTTATCGGAGACATTGATGTGTCCTACAGTGGTCGCTTAATTGCGGCCACGGATAACAGTATCTATCAGCAGCTTCCTCAAGCGGTTCTTTATCCACGCAGTCAGCGTGATGTAGCCTGTGCATTGAAAGTTGCTCAGCAAAAAGCCTTTCGCCATATTCGCTTTGCGCCACGGGGTGGCGGTACAGGCACTAATGGGCAGTCATTAACGCCAGGGATTGTCATTGATCTCAGCCGTTATCTCACCCGTGTTCTCGAGGTTAACCTGAAAGAAGGCTGGGCTCGTGTTGAAGCAGGCATCGTCAAAGATGCATTGAATGCGGAATTGGCGGCCCATGGCTATTTTTTCGCACCCGATACATCCACCAGTAACCGCTGTACCATCGGCGGCATGGTTGCCACCGATGCGTCAGGCCAAGGTTCACTTGTATATGGGAAAACAAGCGATCACGTATTGGCCCTTCGCGGTTTTCTTGCCAATGGCGATGAAATACGTACAGCACCGATGCCACTTAGCGACGCTGAGAAGATGGCGGAAGGCGAGAGCGCCGTTGCTGAAATTTATCGCCAAGTCATTGCAAGCTGCGTGGGTATGCGAGATGCAATCAAGGCTAAATTCCCGCCGCTTAATCGATTTTTAACGGGTTATGATCTGGCGCATGCTTACGATGAGACCAGCAATAGCATCGATATCGGTCGCCTAATATGTGGTGCAGAAGGCACCTTAGCGGTGGTCACTGAGTGCAAGCTCAACATCACCCCGTTGCCCACCTTCAAGGTGTTAGTGAACGTAAAGTACCAAGATTTTCAAGCGGCACTGCGGCACGCTCCTAGTTTAGTGGCGGCGCAAGCAACCTCGGTTGAAACCATCGATAGCAACGTTCTTGATCTTGCCCGCAGCGACGTGGTCTGGAATGAAGTAAAAGATTTGCTGACAGATGTTCCACCGTACCGAATGGATGGCATCAATATTCTCGAGTTTACTGGGACCACCCAGCAGGAAATAGGCGGTAAACTAAAGCGCCTTTGTACTGAACTTGATCAATTGGATCCCCACAGAACAGGTGTGATTGGTTATCAAATCTGTCGTGAAGCGAGCAGCATCGAGAAAATCTACAGTATGCGCAAAAAGGCAGTGGGTTTGCTGGGTGCGACTCAAGGCAAAGCCAAACCCGTTGCCTTTGTGGAAGATACCGCGGTTCCCCCAGAGCATCTTGCTGATTACATCATGGAGTTTCGCGCTATTCTCGACCGGTATGGGCTCACCTACGGCATGTTTGGCCATGTCGATGCGGGCGTGTTACACGTACGTCCGGCATTAAACATGCAACGCCCAGAAAGTGTTCAATTGATTCGTGACGTTAGCGACGAGGTCGTGGCATTAACAGCGCGTTTCGGTGGTTTAATGTGGGGTGAGCATGGCAAAGGATTTCGCTCCGAATATGGCCCCGAGTTTTTTGGCGAAGCACTGTTTGCGGAGTTACGCAAAATCAAAGGGGCGTTTGATCCGCGAAATCAATTAAACCCCGGTAAGATTTGTACACCGATTAAACGTGATGAATCGTTAGTCACCATTGAAGGCCCATTGCGGGGAACCTTCGATCGCGAAATTCCCGAAAACACACAAGCGCAATTCCAAGGCGTGATGGATTGCAATGGCAATGGCCTGTGCTTTAACTTTGATGCCGACGCTACCATGTGTCCTTCTTATCGGGCTACTGGTGATCGTCGTTATTCCCCTAAAGGCAGAGCGACCTTGCTGCGGGAATGGTTGCGCTTGCATAGTGCGCAGGAAACGCCGCCGTCTTTTGCTGCTCAATCTAGCCGCAAAGAACCGGGTATGTTGGCGAATATGTGGTTAGCAAAAGCACAGGGTGACGATTTTAACCATGAAGTGCGTGAAGCCTTGGACAATTGTTTAGCCTGCAAAGCATGTAGCAGCCAGTGCCCGGTAAAAGTAGATATTCCAAGTCACCGCTCATTGTTTTACAGCCTCTATCACACTCGTTTTAAGCGACCCTTAAAAGATTTCGTGGTGCAACGAAGCGAGGGAAGCGTGGTAAGGTTCGCGCGCTTCCCGCGGATAGCGAATCTATTCTTGCAAAACCCACTGACACGCTGGTTGCAAAAGGTGGGGATTGGCTATCAAGATACGCCGCGATTCTCAGTTCCATCGTTGCGAACGCACTGCCAATTATTGCAAGTGATGTCTTTTACGCAGGCGCAACAGAAGCTCGATAGTGGGCAGTGGGATCCTGAATCCCATGTGTTTATTGTTCAAGATGCTTATACCTCGGCGTTTGACGCTCAGGTTGTTGCTGACTTTGCCCAGGTGGCGCGAAAATTAGGCAAAGAACCCGTGTTGCTGCCGTTCATTGAGAATGGCAAGGCGGCGCATGTGAAGGGCTTTCTGCGGAGTTTTTATAAAAAAGCCGAAGGAGCAAGTACGTTTTATGGGCAGGTGCAGCGCCAGTTTAAGTCACCTTTAGTCGCCATGGACGCTGCAAGTGGCTTAGTATTCCGGGATGAGTATCGCAAGCTCGGTGTAGCCCATGCGAATGAATTTGATGTGCAACTGATGCATGAATGGTTGCTTACTCATGCAGACGCACTCGCGGCCAAAGCGACGAACAAGCATGCACAGTCGGTGCGGGTACTGGTACATTGTACTGAGCAATCGATGCTTGCGAATAGTCGAACGGAATGGCGTCAGATCTTGTCGAACTTGGGATATGAAGCGCAGGCGCCTGCGGTGGGTTGTTGCGGCATGGCGGGCACTTTTGGCCACGAACGTATCCATCAAGAGACAAGCAAGCAGCTTTGGGACATGAGTTGGCAGCCGAAAATAGCGGCGCAAGGGCAGGGAGTTACCTTGGCGACTGGGTTTTCCTGTCGGTGCCAGGGCAAACGTATGAGCAGCTCAGATTTACTGCATCCAATCTCCTTGTTGGCGCAACAACTCTAAACTCTATCTGATGGTCATATAGACACAAAAAAGCCGGCACTTAGAAAAAGTACCGGCTTTTTAGTTTAAGCGGTAATTATAAAGCCGCTTTTTTCTCTGCTAATTTTTTAGCTAAGATTTCACGCGCCATCTCATCGGCGATTTCACCGGTTGGACGATTTTCATCTTTTGCACGAGTGAAGATTTTATCTAAGGTGTTATAGATATTCTTGATACGTGACGATGTTTCTTCCAACGTAAAATTAGCCGCTTCTGAACAAACGTGGATCACGCCGCCGGCGTTGATTACGTAATCAGGTGCATACAGAATGCCCATATCTTTCACGATTTTATCGTGGGCAGGGGTGGCTAATTGGTTATTGGCACTTCCAGCAATGACTTTCGCTTTAATACGCTTTAATGTCGCGTCATTAATGGTTGCACCTAAAGCACATGGTGCATATACGTCAACGTCCGCATCATAGATTTCATCGATGGATACCGCTGTTGCGCCAAGCTCTTTTACCGCGCGGTCAACGCTTTCTTGGTTCACATCGCAAACAATCAATTGTGCGCCTTCATCGGCCAGGTACTTAGCAAAATCGTAGCCAACCGCACCAAGACCTTGAACACTAACGCGTAGCCCTTTTAGCTCATCTGAACCAAACGCATGCTTAGCAGCAGCCTTCACGCCCAAATACGAACCCAGTGCTGTATGTGGCGACGGATCGCCAGCTTTTTCTGCGGTACCTGCAACGTAAGGTGTTTCGGTTGCGACAATACCGATGTCGGCTGTGCGAATATTGACGTCTTCAGCCGTAATATACTTGCCGCCCAGGGCGTTAACAAAACGACCATAGGCTTTAAATAATTCTTCACTTTTGTCAGTTTTCGCGTCACCAATGATGACCGCTTTTCCACCACCGAGTGGCAATCCTGCCAATGCGCTCTTGTACGTCATACCGCGCGAGAGACGCAAAACATCGGTTAAAGCATCTTCTGAGCTCGCATAGTTCCACATCCGGGTTCCGCCAAGGGAAGGGCCCATCGTAGTATCATGCACAGCTATAATTGCTTTAAGTCCGGTTACCTTGTCATGACAAAACACGATCTGTTCGTGGTTGTCATATTCAATATGCTCGAATAGCGCCATAACGGCTAACCTCATTGTTGTCTTAGACACAAAATCGGAGCGTAAACTAACACTTTACGTTAACTGTTACCAGTGACCTTAAGGCAAAAAACGGTCTTTTTTTAACGCAAACTATCAACTTGTCTTTACACGCTTCTGGTCAGTCCAGAATGTCATGGATCCCCCACTCTGATGCACTCTGTGAGGTTTTCCTGTACGCATTTCCCTGCTACTATGAGCAGCATAATTTTCGTTGCACACAGTTAGCAATCGATTGATTTAAGCAAAGTAAGCGGCCTAGTTGCAGGTCAGTTGTATAAAATGAGAGTAAAATATGAATGATCAACCCGTAATGACAGAAGAACAACAAAACGATTGGGTGCGCGAGCAATTTCAAAAAGCCAATGGCTACCTTGTTGAAAAGGGCATGATTACCGATCAAGTTCTCACTAAAGAATCACTCTATTTGGTACCGCAAATAGCCGTTTGGAAATTCACCTTAAAAGGCGTCACCGAAAAAGTATGGGCCATTTCTGGTGTTGTGCCTACCGATCATGTGGATGCGAAAGTTGCAGAGAACCCGCGGGATGCTTTACGTCATTTTAGTTTACGTTGGCAGCTGCGCGCCGAAGAGATTTTGAACAACAAGGCAAGCGATGAAACCCAGCGCAAATTTGCGGGAATGCTCATTGTCCACGCTGAAGCTTGTTACGATTTGGTACAAAATGATGAGTTGTGGCAGAGCTTAGCGCGTTAAAAGCAACCAACGACAACGAATAATAAAAAAGGTGAACAGGTTCATTCCGTTGTTCACCTTTTTTTTGCCAAGCGCCGGCGGCTTGGCTGCTGTAATGAGTCGCAAACGCCGTTTAGTTTTCTTCGTTCGAGAAGATAAACAAGCCTTCATTAACCACGCCACAGACAAGTTGTCGCGCTAGGGGGCTGTCTAGATACTCCAGAAGAATAGCGCTTTCAATGCAATCTGACATTTCGTTAAGAATCACAAATAGCGCTTCGGCATCGTCATCAAGTTCAAACCATTGCCCTTGGACTACTGCGTAGAGGCGTTCTTCAATCACGGTGGTGAGCATCCGTACCCCAACGGCTTTAAACAGAAAAGGCTGTTGTACGACAACGTAAGGTAGACGACTTTCCGTGAGCGGTAATTCAGGCCATTCAGGCAGAGGCGGTCGCGGGTTCTTTGAAAGCAGCTCAGCGATAATCCGATGAAGTTGCGCCTTATCATCCACAGCCTTTCTAATCAGTGCTTGAAAATCGTCAATGACTGCTTCGGGTAAGTGCCAAGGATCAACGTCGACCAGTTCCGTGCGAGAGGCTGTTAATAATTGCGCTGTTTGGTCAGAAAAGCGCTGCTGCCATATTTCATGTTCTAGGGCATGATCGGCACATGCGGAAAGAAGCTCGGCTTGGCTCGGTGCGCGAAACCCCACCGAATAGTTCATCGCCGACGCTAAAGTATCGCCCGCGTGAGGAAACCCAGCAGGGATGTAGATCATGTCGCCGGGTTCCAACACCTCATCAATAATGGCCTGAAAAGGTTCCGTTTGCTTTAGGTCTGGGTGGGGCAAAACGGTCGCCAATGGCTGTTTATCGCCCACTTGCCAGCGCCGTTGGCCTTGACCTTGGATAATAAATACATCGTATTGGTCTACATGCGGCCCGACGCCTCCTTGTGGCGTTGAATAGCTCACCATCAGATCATCAATACGCCAATCGGGCAAAAATCGGAACGCTCTTAGCAGTGCCTGAGCATCGGGAACATGTTCATTTACTGCCTGCACCAATAAACTCCAGCCTTGTTCCGGCAGCTCATCAAAGTGCTCAAATGGACCATGAGCAACGTGCCAACGCTGCGCTTCTTGAATAACCAAACGAGAATCGACGCCATGATCCATAGCTAACCCAGCAAGTTCTTCCGGTGCTAAGGGATCGCTAAAATCGACAAAGGCTTGGCGAATAACAACAGGCTTTTGTTGCCAATGATCGCGCAAGAATGCGACAGGATCCCATGCAAAGTGGTTAAGAACGAAGCTAGGTTCAGACATTAGAGGTTTTCCAAATAATCTGGAAGCTCGTCAACAAAGCGGCTAGCTCGTCCAATATAGTTGGCTGGGGTAAGGGCTTTTAAATCCTCTTGCACCGCTGCTGGAAGGTTGAGCGTATCTATAAAATGCGCCAGGTCTGCTTGGCTAATACGCTTTCCGCGGGTCAGTGATTTTAGCTTTTCGTACGGTTTTTCAATCCCGTAACGACGCATTACGGTTTGCACCGGTTCTGCCAATAACTCCCAGTTGTTATCCAGCTCGTTGCGCAGAACAGCTTCATTTACTTCAAGTTTTGATAATCCTTTCAAGGTGGCTTGATAGGCAATTACCGCGTAGCCCAAGCCAACACCAAGGTTACGTAAAACCGTGGAGTCGGTGAGATCCCGTTGCCAACGAGAAACAGGAAGTTTCGCCGATAGGTGACCTAGTACGGCGTTTGCTAGCCCTAAGTTTCCTTCGGAGTTTTCGAAATCAATCGGATTCACCTTATGAGGCATAGTCGAAGAGCCCACTTCGCCTTCAACGGTTTTCTGCTTGAAATGATTCAAGGCAATATAGCCCCAAAGATCGCGGTCCAAATCGATTAAAATAGTGTTGGCCCGGCAAAGTGCATCAAACCATTCGGCGATATAATCATGGGGCTCAATCTGTGTGGTATAGGGATTCCAGGTGAGGCCTAAAGAGGTCACAAAGGATTCGGCCACTTGATGCCAGTCGACATCGGGATAAGCGCTTAAATGGGCGTTATAGTTGCCTACGGCACCATTAATTTTACCGAGGAATTGCACTTGCTTGAGTGCGCTAAGCTGTCGATCCAGGCGCACGGCGACGTTGGCGAACTCTTTACCCATGGTGGTTGGGGTTGCAGGTTGACCGTGGGTACGCGCCATCATCGGGATGTCCCGGTATTCTTGAGCGTGCGCGACTAGTGCATGCAACACGTCGCTCAATAGCGGATAGATAACTTGGTCATTGGCGTTATTAAGCATCAATGCATGGGACAGGTTATTAATATCTTCTGAGGTACAGGCAAAATGAATGAACTCACTCACAGCGTTGAGTTCTGCATGGGCAGCTACTTTCTCTTTCAAAAAGTATTCAACTGCCTTTACATCATGATTGGTTGTACGCTCAATCTCTTTAACTCGCGCGGCATCTGCTTCGCTAAAGTTAGCCACAATAGCATCAAGAAAGGCATTGGCATCACTGGATAACTTTGGCACTTCGTTAATCTGTGGAATCTCTGCCAACTTCTGGAGCCAACGTACTTCAACAAGCACACGTTGATGGATTAATCCGAATTCACTCACATAAGCACGCAATGCCGCAGATTTCGCACCATAACGACCGTCAACTGGGCTAATCGCGGTAAGTTCCGAAAGGGGAAGGTGGGATGTACGCACCATGCTTATTTACTCCATTGGTTAAGTTCAGAGGCGACCAACGAGAGGACACCCCAGAGTTTAGAATTATGCGTTTAGTAACTGCTCTAATGCTTTCAGTAGCCGCTTTCTTGAAAATATAATTTGTCGCCGTTTACCACCGAGTTGGCGCCACAAAACGGCACTGCGAATGCCGGCGAGCAACATCGCCCGAATATGGTGCTGCACTTCTGGACGTTGCAAACATTCGGGTTTGCCATGCACTTGAATGCGAGGGCCAAGGGGACTAATCACATCGCTATAAAGCTGACCTAAATGCTCAACGATACGGTGATGGTCAAAATCAAACTCATCCCGCTGCCGTTTAATTTGCGTAAGTCCACGGCTCAGTGCATGTAACGCCTTTGGGTTTTTCATTAAATGCCGTTCAAGTGCGAGAATACCAACCACATATCGGGTTTGCTCGACATCTTTCGCACCTTGGCCGTTGAGTTGGCCTAATAACACCCGTAGCGCTGGCTGCAACGCCTGCACGCTGCCATATACCGCTAACGTATTCTCAGGATCGGTTTCTAATAAACTATGAATCAGAGTATCGCTGTAATCGACAGGGTAGACTTCGCCGCGGCGCGCTAGTTGCTGTGCACATATCGCAGCCAAGCCGATACCACCAAAAGCCAGCATACGGTCATGCCAAATTGTCGGAAGCGCGTTGCCAGAAGTCATTACAGGGCAACCTCAAAGTCGGTTAATCGCTGCTCAATAATACCTCCGCCAAGACACACGTCGTCTTGGTAGAATACGGCAGACTGACCGGGGGTCACCGCCGCTACTGGTGCATCAAAGGTAACCCGGATTTGACCATTCTCTAGCGGCTCAACAACACAGGGGATATCCTGTTGGCGATAGCGGGTTTTAACCACGCAGTGGAACGTTGTGGTTGGCTCTTGGCGATTTACCCAGTGCAGCTGAGCTGCAATGAGACCGTTAGAAAACAGGCGAGGGTGGTCGCTTCCTTGAGCAACGATCAAGTTGTTGTTGGCCACATCCTTATCGACAACATACCAAGGTTCGTCGCCAGCATTGGCTAAGCCGCCAATGTGAAGGCCTTTACGTTGGCCTATGGTGTGATACATCAAGCCTTCGTGTTGGCCTAATTCATTGCCATCGACATCTTTAATCAACCCCGGCTGAGCCGGAAGATATTGTTGTAGGAAATCCTTAAACTTACGCTCACCAATAAAACAAATGCCGGTAGAGTCTTTCTTTCCAGCTGTGACCAGACCTTGTGCTTCAGCGATTGCACGAACCTCGGGTTTTTCGAGCTCGCCCACTGGGAAAAGAGTTTGGGCAATGTGCTCATGGGATAGCGTATAAAGAAAATAGCTCTGATCTTTGTTATTGTCGTGACCACGTATCAATTGCCAACGACCATCGTCGCCCAATCGTCTTTGGCAGTAGTGCCCAGTGGCAATATAATCTGCGCGAAGCTCTTCTGCGGCAAACTCCAAAAATGCTTTAAATTTAATTTCTTTATTACACATAATATCTGGGTTGGGCGTTCGACCCGCCCGATACTCGGTAAGAAAATGTTCAAACACGTTATCCCAGTATTCTGATGCAAAATTAACCGTATGTAGAGGAATGCCTAAGGTCTCACACACTGCTTCTGCATCTGCGAGGTCAGTGGCGGCGGAACAATACTCATCGGTATCATCTTCTTCCCAGTTTTTCATAAACAAGCCTTCTACTTGATAACCTTGCTGGATGAGCAAGTAAGCAGAAACGGAAGAGTCGACACCGCCAGACATACCGACGATCACGCGTTTTGAGGCAGAGTCAGCCATGGAGTTATGCATAGGGTTGGTTCTATTTGCCAAGATTTTTCACCGAGAACGAATTGACGCGAATTCTAGCATTTTTTCAGGCTATTGGGCCAGTTAAAGTGTAACTTCCCGATAGCTTCCAGGGGGTAAGTCAGCGATTGTCCAAGGCCCAATTTGCCATCGAATAAGGCGTAAGGTTGGATGCCCAATATGGGCTGTCATTCGTCGAACCTGACGGTTTCTTCCTTCCTTTAAGGTGATCCGTAACCATGTATCTACAATGTGTTTGCGAACCCGCACTGGGGGTGTCCGTGGCCATATCCATTCAGGCTCGGAAACGGCTTCCACTTCGGCAGGTAAGGTTTTGCCATCGTTAAGCTCAACCCCTGCAGCCAGTGCTGTTAGGGCCTCTGCGCTGGGCTGGCCTTCGACTAACACGTAATAGACTTTCGCCTGTTTAAACTTTGGTGATGAAATCTTTGCCTGTAACTGACCATCATTGGTAAGTACAAGAAGCCCTTCACTATCTTTATCTAACCGACCTGCCGCATAAACGTGAGGTATATCAATAAAGTCTTTAAGGGTGCGGTCGCCGGCTTCACCTGTGAACTGACACAACACATGCATGGGTTTGTTAAAGAGGATTAGGCGTCTTTCTGGCGCGAGAGCAGTGCGCCGCGCACCTTTCGGTGTTGCGCTGCCAGATAGCTGAGGAGAGGTTTTGGCGCGGTTTGTTGCAGTGCCTTTGTGGCGAGATTTGTAAGCCATAACACTCAGAACAGTTTGAGAAATATGCGTGTCATTGTACCATAGGGTATTCACTAAGCCGATGTTTCGTACTTTTCTCGAAGTATCGCCATCTTTCAGCATTATATAATTAGAGATATAACTATGCAGGAACAGTTTCGCGGCTCCTATCAGCACGCCAAATCCCATACCCAAAAGCTCGATATAAATACCATTATGAAAGGCGCTTATGAGCATGTAAAAACACGGCGTGGGCCATTTATGGGAGCGTTTGCATGGACTCTTCTTCTGTTATTTGCCGCGGTGTTGTTTGTGGGTGTGTTAATTCAAGTACTCTCCATTGAAATAAATGAAAGGGTCGAAGAAATCCTCGGCATAGCAATTCAAACCCTTATTCTTGCGCCTTGTGTAGCGGGCCTCTATTTGGTGAGTTTGAAAACCACATTAACCATCAAACCGACCAGAGAAGATTTCTTCTTATACTTCCAGAATCCTTGGCGAATTATTGGGACGGCTATCGTCATTGCGCTGTTTACACAAGTTGGGCTTGTATTTGGAACTGCGATTGGTTTGATTTGGATGGCAATTACCCAGATTTTATTTACCCTCGCAATCCCTATGGCTGCGCTTTATCAGGCAAAACCATTTGCGGCAGTAATAGGGTCAATGCAACTGGCATGGCAGAACATCGGCGCGTTTTTTATCTTCCATCTTGTTTTATTTGCCTTCTATATGTTGATCGGAATTGGTGTTGTTATTCTCATCACCTTTGCTCAGGCAGGTAGTGCTGGAATGGTTGCCGCGATTCTCGGCGGGCTTGCATTAACCTATGTGTTGTTTACTCGGGTTATCCCTCTGTATTTTTTCACCATTGCCGAAATGTATCGTATTCTATTTGGCATTTCTCCGTCTCAAGACGCAAACAGTGTTGATGGTAATAACCCGGTGGTCAACGTAGACCAAGACGACTCGGCTGAATCATCGAAAGACGAAGGTACACCGCGTGATGCCGACACAGACACAAATAAGCCGGATGATTTTCGGGCCTAATCGTTGTGTATAATAGATACGAATAAAGCACGGGGCATGTTTGTTTAATGAATAAAGTACGCATATTTCAAGGTCTATCATTGGTGGTGGTTGCTGTCGCTGTGCTAGTGCCATTTTATCTTGAGCACGGGTATAAAGATCGCGAGCGGTCTTATCAGATGGAAACCTCTGATCGGCTTCCGCCTGTGCAAGCGCGCCTCCACAGTGAAACCGTTGATGTACCTGATTTTGGTTCTATTCATGATATCAATGCCCGTAAAATTGAGTTTTTCAGCTATTTGTTACCTGCGATCGATTACGAAAATAGCGTATTACTCGAGCAACGGCGTCACTTAGAGCTGCTCTTACAAAAGCATCGAAGTCGGCAAAGTTTTAGCGCTGCGGAGCAGCGTTGGGTGAATGATATGGCGCGTTACTATCGCGTAACGCAACGGCAACGGGAAGAAAAGCTGTTAACGCTGTTACGTCGGGTTGATGTTATCCCCGATACCTTAGTGCTGATTCAAGCAGCAAATGAATCAGGCTGGGGTACTTCACGCTTCGCATTAGATGCCCGTAACTTTTTTGGTCAGTGGTGTTGGAATGAAGGCTGTGGAATAGTGCCAGCGGCCCGCCCAGAGGGCGCTGTCCATGAGGTCCAGTATTTTGATAGCGTTGAAGCGTCTGTACGCGCCTACATGCGAAACCTAAACACGCATCCGGCATACTATGACCTGCGGTCAATTCGTGCCGATTTGCGCCGCCAAGGCATTCCTATCACGGCTCAACCGCTCACACTTGGTTTACTCAGCTACTCGGAGCGGGGTGAAGACTATATCGCTGAACTTAATCAAATGATTCGAGTAAACCGCGCGGTCATACAAGATGCTCGCATGATGACGTCATTTGATCTGTAACGTCGGAATTTCAATGGCATTTACATGCGCGGTGTCATCATCTTGAATAAATCGGCTTGGCTCACCTAAGGAAGGTGGGTCAAACGCTGTATCCCCATTTGGATCTGCAATGCCAGTAGCTGCCAGCCCCTGAAAATTAAACAATGTGGAATCCGCGAGGTGGCTAGGGACAACCTGAGTCATCGCCTTGAACATACTTTCAATTCGTCCAGGGTATTGCCTGTCCCAAGTTTGCAGCATCTCCTTAATCACTTTTCGCTGAAGGTTTTCCTGCGAGCCACAAAGATTGCAGGGAATAATCGGATATTGCTTTGCCGTCGCATACCGTTTGATATCTTTCTCACGTACATAAGCCAATGGCCTAATCACAACGTGCTCTCCGTTATCACTCACAAGTTTAGGCGGCATCGACTTCAAGGTCCCCCCGTAGAACATGTTCAGTAACATGGTCTCAATAAGGTCGTCGCGATGATGGCCTAGCGCAATTTTGGTAGCGCCGAGCTCTTTCGCCGTGCGATAAAGGATCCCTCGGCGTAACCGTGAACATAGGGCACAGGTGGTCTTACCTTCAGGTACTTTCTCTTTAACGATGCTATAAGTATCTTCATTTACTATGCGATAGGGCACACCTTCGGCGGTGAGATACTCCGGTAACACGTGCGCTGGGAAGCCCGGTTGTTTCTGGTCGAGATTGACTGCAATTAATTCAAACTGAACCGGCGCAACCCGCTGCAGATAGCGCAGGGTGCTTAATAACGTGTAGCTATCCTTACCGCCAGATAGGCAAACCATAATGCGGTCGCCTTGTTCGATCATATTGAAATCTTCGATCGCTTTACCGGCTGCTCGGCGAATACGTTTTTCCAGCTTATTGATGCTGTATGATTGCTTTGCCGCAGCCTTCGGTCGGGCGGATTCGGAACCAGCGGTAGGCGCGGACATAAACTCAACAGACATGACAATTTTCCATTTAAACAACAGCAATAAAAAAGGCCGGCAATTATAACTGCCGGCCTTAGGATGATGCAATGGTGACCACCGCGTCTTGGCGGCATGAATCGTTAGTCTTTCGCCAGCGGCGACTTAAAGCCCTCCGGCTTCACTGCAAGAAGGTCACAGTTCAGTTGCTCGATGACATGCTCAGCGGTGTTGCCCAATAGGGCAGCCGTTATACCGGTTCGACCAATGGTGCCTAATACGACTAGCTCTGCATCTAATTCGTTGGCCACGCGTGGAACCTCGTCATCCGGCAAGCCCTCCCGAAGGTGTAAACCAGCGAACTCAACGTCCACTTCCTGCGCAATAGCCATCAAGCTCGCTTCGTGATGTTCACGGACGCTCTCTTGGTATTGATGGGTGTCAAACTCTGGTATTTCAACGGCTATAGAGGCAGGCGCGCCCGGAAAGCAGTTTACAATATGTAAATGTGAGTTGAGTTTTTTGCTTATGTAGCCGGAGGCCTTCAAGATCTTTCGATTTAATCCTTGATGAACGTCACTATCGGAGGCTGCGTTAACTGCGGCCAGCACGCTGCCATGCTGCGGCCAGTCGTGGTCTTTCACCAGCAACACCGGGCTTGGTGCTTTTCGCAACAGGTGCCAATCGGTGGGCGTGAAAATGACACTCTGAAGGGTGTCGTGTTTTTGTGTTCCCTTCACGATAAGATCATAGTCGCCGTCGATCGCGTGACGAATGATGGCTTCGAAAGGACGATGGTGCCACACCACGACAATATCGATGACAACGCCGTCTGTTGAATAATTTCTAAGCTGATCGCGTATCCACGCTTCCTGATCGTGTATCAAGCTTTGACGCATTTGCTCTCGCTCTTCACCGGAGAGCATGGTTGTCATCTCATAGGCAAAGTCGTAGATAGATACAAAGAGCGTTAGCTTTGTGGGTTGGATCCGAGCCAAATGTAGCGCGCGGCTTAGCGCTTTTTGGGTCTCTTGAGCTGGGTCGAGAACAACGAGAAGCTTGTCGTACATAGGTTCTGCTCCTGAACGAATTATTACTTCGTTCAGTGTAGCGTAAGTTTAGGAAAACGCACGAATTTCGCAATTGATTTAAAGGCAGGCTGTTGCTGGGAGCCCGGCCGTTTCAGCAAGCTTTTCCGGCTGCGTGATCGCCACTAAACGACCTTCCACGCTAATTAAGTCAGCCTTTTGAAACTTGCCGAATAGGCGGCTTACGGTTTCTACGGTAAGTCCGAGATAATTGCCAATTTCAGCGCGTGTCATAGTGAGGCGAAACTCACGTGAAGACAGTCCGCGAGCCCGAAAACGCGCGGAAAGCTCTACCAAAAAGGTGGCCAAGCGTTGTTCTGCGGTACGGGTGTTTAATAGTGTGAGCATCCGCTTGTCGGCGTTAATCTCTTCACTCATTAACCGCATAAGTTGGCGACGTAACGCAGGAATCTGGCCGGTAAGAGACTCTAGATTCGCGTAAGGTATTTCGCAAATCATGGAGGTTTCCATGGCTTCTGCATAGCTGTGGTGCTTGCCGGTACTAATAGCCTCAAAACCCACTAAATCACCGGGCAGATGAAACGACGTAATTTGCAGCTCGCCGTGATCGTTCAGGGCATAGCTTTTGACACTACCCGAGCGGACAGCATAAAGGCTTGCAAGGTTCTCACCCGCTCGGAACAAGGTATCGCCCCGTTGATAGGGACGCTTGCGTTCAATCATTGAATCTAGGCGTTCGAGCGAGCCCTGATCAAGCGTAAACGGTAAGCATAACTGGCTAATGCTGCAGTTTTGGCAGTTGATGTGATTCACCAGATTTGACGAACGTTCCATGCAAGTTCCTTAAGAGACCATATGGAGTTGCTTAGCCGCAATAACCAGAGTGGCTATACCGTAACCGATCATAACCAGTCCTGCAATCCAACGAAAGCCTCTGGATTGCAAAAAGCCTTGTAATTTATGACTAAATACACCGGTGAGAAACATCGCTGGGAGTGTTCCTGCGCCAAACACTAGCATAAAAGCGGCGCCTTGCATCGGAGACGCCGACAGCGCTGACCAAGCCAAGGCACTGTACACTAAGCCGCAGGGTAACCATCCCCAAATCATACCGGCTAAAAACACCTGAGTATTGGTTTTTTGCGCGGGTAGTTTTTTCGATAAGGGCTGGATTACGCGCCAAAGCACACTACCAAGCCGCTCAATCCAAAGTAAAACCCGTCGCCAGCGGATAAAATACAGGCCGAGCAACAGCATAAACACGCCTGCGAGAATACGAAACCCGATCAACAAATTTGGATACAGGGCGGCGGCAGAGAATAGGGCGGCGCCAACAATAGCGCCGGCGATAGCGTAGCTAGAAATACGCCCTAAGTTATAAAGGAAGAGACGGGCTGCTGAGTGATGCATACCCATGGCGGCCGCAAGCCCACCGCACATCGCCAAGCAATGGCCACTACC
The DNA here is from genome assembly GCF_015354615.1 of Aliidiomarina indica. Lineage (GTDB taxonomy): Bacteria > Pseudomonadota > Gammaproteobacteria > Enterobacterales > Alteromonadaceae > Aliidiomarina > Aliidiomarina indica. The sequence continues at coordinate 496,506 of NZ_JACAVQ010000001.1, forward strand.
TGCAAGCCCCATGACTAGAGCCGTTAACAGGAAGGGAAGCGTTTCAGTCATTTATTTTGGGTATCCCGAGCGGACACATCGGAGGTTTGCTCATTCTTACCTTTCGCTTTACTTTTTTTGTTTTCATTTCTGTGCTTGTTTTGCTTCGTTTCATCATCGAGGAGAATGTTATAACCTTGGCGCTCTAAATCATCGAATTGCCCGGTTCGCACTGCCCAGAAGAATAGTGCGATGGCGATGATGACGAGAATAATCGCTATGGGCACCATTAAATGCAGAATTTCCATAATTACCTTCCGTTAACGCACATCACGCATTAAGCGTAATGAGTTTGTCATGACGATCAAAGAACTCATCGACATTCCAAGCATAGCCAGCAAAGGGCCCACTTGGCCAGTGACCGCCAATGGTAAGATGGTGAGATTATATCCTAACGCCCAAGCAAAGTTTTGCCGAATGATGCGTCGTGTTAATTGTGATGTTTCTTGGAGTCTGCGTAATGCGCCGAGATCGCCGGTTAGAATCACCACATCACTGCCGGATTGGGCTAAATCGGAACCTGATGCAAAGGTAATGGAACCATCGGCCGCCGCAAGCACCGGGCCATCATTGATGCCGTCGCCAATCATCAGCACAGGCCCATTCACTTGTAACGCTTGTAAATGCCACAGTTTATCAGCCGGTTTAAGCTCAGCGAAAACTTGATGAATTCCTAATTTTTCGGCCATTGCCTGCGCTCGTTCCGAGGAATCCCCAGTTAACATAACAACCTGATAGCCTTGTTGGCTGCACCAAGCGATGGTTTCGGCCGCATCGGGGCGTGCTTGGTCATCCACTTGCCAAGCCGCAATTAAACCCTCGCTATTGGCAAGAAACACATTGGCGCGGGAATCTGGCGATTCCACCTGTGGTGCGATTTGTTTGATAAATTCAAAGCTACCGATACGGTAAGTTACCTTGTGGTACCGACCGATAATTCCAGCGCCCGGGTGATTTTCGGTGGTGACATTTGGCAGCACCGCTGCGCGCTGTCTAAATGGCCGTGAAAGAGGATGTTCGGAGGCTTGTTCTAAACTCGCTGCAAGCCGAAGAATCTCGTTATCGGATAGGTCATCACTGAGCAACCATTCATTGACGATGGAGAATTTACCTTGGGTGAGTGTGCCCGTTTTGTCGACACAAATCGTTTTCATACTCGGCAAACGTTCAATTAATGCGGCCTGTTTTAATAAAATTCCGACGCGATTTAACCGACTGACGGCTCCGCTCATGGCTGTGGGCGCCGCCAAAGAAAGCGCGCAAGGGCAGGTGGCAACCAATACCGCTAAGGTCACCCAGAACGCCCGATCTTGGTCAATAAACCACCACGCACCATAAGTTAGGGCAGTAACTATAAGCATGGCGGCGATAAAATAACGACTCACCACATCGGCAATGCGCACAAACGACGGCTTTTGTTCCATGGCGCTGTCCTGCATATGGATAATGCTCGAGAGCAGGGTGTCTTGCCGTGTTGCTGATACCCTTAATAAGATGGCTTGTTCTTGGTTTACCGATCCGGCATACAAAACCTCTTGGGGCCGTTTTGCCACAGGTCGACTTTCGCCGGTTAACAAGGATTCATCGCACCAGGCGGTATCGCTCTCTAAATGCCCATCCACCGGAATGGTATCGCCAGGGCGAACGCGAATGATGTCGCCTGCCTCTAAGTACTTTACCATCACTTGTTCCCACTCACCTTCGCTGGTTTGGCGTTCAGCGATTGCGGGAATCAGCTTCATCAGGTTTGCCGCATTGGCCACAGCTTTATGCCGTGCTTGCAACTCCAAAAAGCGACCCGACAGCAAAAAGAATGCGAACATAGTGACACATTCATAGTAGACATCTCCGGTGTCTGTGACTGTCGCATAGAAACTGGCAATGAACATTATGGCCATGGCCAAGGCAACGGGCACATCCATATTCAAGGTGCGCGCTTTGAGAGCGCGAAGGGCATTTGCAAAGAAAGGTTGGCAGCTATACACAATCACTGGCGCGGTAAACAGCAACGATAGCCACCAGAAGTAAAGCTTTGTGGTTTCGTCGATATCTTCAAAATACAAGCCAAAGGCCACCATCATGGTTTGCATGGATGCAATGCCGGCAACGCCAAGGCGTCGTATATAGCCGCGTCTTTTTCGTTCGTAGGAGGCTTCGATATCAGCTTGCTGAAAGGGAAGTGCTTTGTAACCAACCGCGTATATCGCGGATAAAATTTGACTCAGTTGAATATGACGATCATCCCAGATCACTTGCACGCGCTCTGTTGCTGAGTTCACAACAACTTTGGTTACGCCAGAAGCATTATGGAGCTGTTTCTCAATGAGCCAAGCGCAGGCCGCACATGTCATCCCTTCGATGGCGAGGGTGGCGGATTGCTGGTGTGCATTACTCCGTACAAATTCACGCTGAATGTCAGGGTCGTCGTATTTCTTAAGTTGCTCATCTATTTGGCTGAGCTCATCGGGAATGAGCTTGATATCGGTTTTGCTCGTGTCTCGATACTTGTAGAAATGGGTGAGCCCTTGTTCAACAATTGTCTCAGCAACTGATTGGCAGCCATAACAACACATGGGTTGTTCGCTACCATCAATGGTTACGGTTAAATCTAAACCTTGTGGTACCGGCTCAAAACAATGAAAACACACCGGCGGCTCTGACCGCAACGATGTGTTCTCTTCGTGAGCAATGTTAATCTCTTGCATCAGATACCGTAATTCACAGGCAACATAACAATGGTTTCTGCAGCGGGCAAATGAATATTCTGGCTGACGCGCCAACTATCGTCTAACGGCTGAATATCAACTCGCCAGTGGCCTTTGATGGGTTCTGGTAACTGTTGCCGGTACACGCCATCGGCGCCGCGAGGCAACCGCAACGTAAAGTCGAATTCATGCATCGTAGGATGGTAAAAAATCAGCGACAGCGCCGTGTTATCGTCGGCCTCACCGGTACGAAAGCGCATTGATACTTGCGCCTCATCGATATCGAGATAAAACGACAGGTCTCTATTCTCTGCTTCTGCGACTTTTTGTAGTTGCAAGTTGATCGAGCGTCCTTCTCGATAGTAGTCATCCACCACCATGGAGATTGGATTACGATAAATCAATACCGCGGTAATGATACAGGCGGTGATTACGGCAAACTTCATAAAAATGATGTACCACACCCAGCCTACTTTATACCACGGTGTCTTTTGTTGGGAATCTACAGCCATCTCAACCCATACTCCTTTTGACAAAAAAGCCCCGCTAGAGGGGGCTTTCCTTGCCAAATCAGCGTTTTACATTAATCAGCGTTCAAGCTAAGTATATAGCCTGACAGGATTTTCACTTTATCTTCACCCAAAATGGCATCCCAGCGCGGCATTACCCCGTTGCGGCCGTAGCGAAGTGTTTCTTCAATCGCCCGTTGTGAGCCTCCATATAACCACACATTGTTGGTTAAATCAGGCGCACCTAAGGCAATATTGCCGCGTCCATCCGGACCGTGGCAGGCAGCACAGACCACCCAGTTTTGTTCGCCAGCTCGCGCTAAATCGCGATCGACGGTACGGCCACTGAGGGATAACACATAGGCTGTCATTTCCCGAATGCCTTGGTCACCTAGCTGGTCGTAGAAACTTGGCATTTGTCCTTCGCGGCCTTGCATCAAAGTAGTGTATATATGTTCTGCTGAGCCACCCCAATTGAAAACACCATCAGTAAGATTAGGGAACCCTAGTGAACCACGTGCATCAGAGCCATGGCACTGGGCGCAGTTTTGTAGGAACAAACGCTGGCCAATACGGAGTGCTTCACGGTTTTCAGCGATTTCGGTGATTTCCAACGAGGCATATTGCTGGAAAATCGGACCATACACTTCTTCAGCACGTGCTCGCTCACGATCGTATGCCACATTAAGTCCAGCTTCACGGGCATCGATCACAGCTTGTCTAGACTCTTCTAAAGAACGTACATGCTGGTTTGAACTCGACCAACCGAGCAATCCTTGAAAGTTACCCAAGCCAGGGTAGAGGATGAGGTATAAAAGCCCCCACGCCAAACAAATCCAAAACAAGATGGTCCACCATCTTGGCAAGGGATTGTTCAGTTCGACAATACCGTCGAACTCGTGGCCCATTGATTCGCCTTCTTCAACATCCGTGAAGTTTTTCATGTTCCACCAAAGTAACGCTGCAATCGCTACTAAGGACCCGAGGGTAAGAACAATAATCCACCAGCTCCAGAAGCTACTCATCTTTGCTTGACTCCTGTTTCTTGCGCTCAGGTGAACGGTCAATTTCGCCGTCCTCAAATATAGATTCACCTTTGCGCTCAAATTTATCTTTGTTTTTCGGCCAGTATGCCCATCCAATTACGATGATAATGACGCCAAAAACCAGTAGCGTATACAGTGCTTGAAACCCTGGACCGCCCATAATTACCTCAATGCTGTGCCTAAAGATTGCAGATAAGCAATCAGGGCTTCCATTTCCGTTTTGCCACGTACGCGTTCGCCTGCACCTTCGATATCCTCGTCAGTGTATGGAACGCCAAGCCGTTGAAATGCGCGCATCTTACGTTCCGTTAAACGGCCATCTAAGGTACGTTCCGCTAACCACGGATAGGCGGGCATATTTGATTCAGGTACCACGGCACGTGGATCGATGAGGTGAACGTAATGCCATTCATCACTATAACGACCACCCACACGGGCCAAATCGGGACCCGTGCGTTTAGAACCCCATAGGAACGGATGCTCCCATACAGATTCGCCGGCAACTGAATAGTGACCATAACGTTCCGTTTCGGCCCGGAAAGGGCGAATCATCTGGCTATGGCAACCAACACAACCCTCGCGGATGTAGATATCACGGCCCTCAAGCTCCAATGCAGTGTAGGGACGCAGATCTTTCACAGGCTCCTGCACTTGCTTTTGGAACAACAGCGGCGTTATTTCAACCAATCCACCGATAGAAATTGCGATAAGCGCAAAGACGGCGAGCCAACCGACGTGCTTTTCTACGAGTTCATGTTTGTTCTTAGTTTTACTCATTGCAAGAGTCTCCTTACGCCGGCTGCGTGACTAGGGGTTCGCTCGCACGAACCTGTTCACTGCGAATGGTCTTCCAGACGTTGTACGCCATGACCAACATACCGGCTACGACAAAGACACCACCGACAAAGCGGACGAAGTAGAACGGATACGACGCTTCTAAACTTTCCACGAAACTATAGGTGAGTGTTCCATCTGAGTTCACAGCACGCCACATCAACCCTTGAGTCACACCGGAGATCCACATGGCAACGATATAAAGCACGACGCCAATAGTGTGTAACCAGAAATGGGTGTTGATTAAGCGGATGCTATACATGCGCTCCCGGTCAAATAAGATCGGAATAAGGTGATAGATGGCACCAATGGTAATCATGGCCACCCAACCAAGTGCACCTGAGTGCACATGTCCAATGGTCCAGTCAGTGTAGTGAGATAGCGCGTTCACCGACTTAATGGCCATCATTGGCCCTTCAAACGTCGACATACCGTAGAAGGAAAGTGACACGATAAGGAAGCGCAAAATAGGATCGGTGCGCAATTTATGCCACGCCCCAGAGAGGGTCATAATACCATTGATCATGCCACCCCAAGAGGGAACGAACAGAATCACCGACATCACCATGCCCACATTCTGCGCCCAGTCTGGCAAAGCGGTCCAATGCAAGTGGTGAGGACCAGCCCAAATGTAGATCGTAATTAACGCCCAAAAATGCACAATTGAGAGGCGATACGAATAAACCGGTCGTTCCGCTTGTTTCGGAACAAAGTAGTACATCATCCCCAAGAAGCCTGCGGTAAGCAGGAAGCCTACAGCATTATGACCGTACCACCACTGCATCATGGCATCTACGGCACCTGCATAAATTGAGTAAGACTTGGTAAACGACACTGGAATTGCCAAGTTATTACCAATGTGCAGCATGGCAACAGCGATAATAAACGCACCATAGAACCAGTTCGCCACATAGATGTGGGAGGTTCGGCGAATCGCTAAGGTACCAAAGAACACAATAATAAAGGCAATCCAAACCAGTACGATTAGAATTGAAATAGGCCATTCCAGTTCTGCGTATTCTTTACTGGTGGTAATACCCATGGGAAGGGTAATCACTGCGCCAACAATGACAGCCTGCCATCCCCAGAAGGTGAAGGCGGCCAACTTATCCGAGAACAGCCGTACCTGACAGGTTCGCTGAACGATATAATAAGCGGTGGCGAAGAGGGCACTGGTACCAAATGCGAAGATAACCGCATTGGTGTGAAGTGGACGAAGTCGTGAATAGGTAAGCCAAGGGGTATCAAAGTTAAGCGCAGGCCATACGAGCTGCGCTGCAATTAACACTCCCACAGCCATACCGATAATTCCCCAAATAATGGTCATTATGGTGAACTGCTTGACCACCTTCAGGTTATACTCAACAGGTTGATTGGTAGTTGTACTCATTATTTTTAAATCCGCTGTAGTTGCAGGACATCGGTGACGACATCGTTCTTAGAATCCCCCAAGTGGCGTACTCCTAAAGAACGAAACCTGGCTGGATTGTACGGGTTTTAGGGCCGAAAATACAGAGTATTAGCGGTCAATTCCTATGACCGAGATCAAACAAATATCGATTCTGTAACGATAATGTAGCGTATTAAAATTGGGCGTTAACAAATGTTATTTACCGCTTGTTCAAAAACTAAGCATAGGCAAAATTTTCGACTTTTTCTGCTGCTTATTACGTTTCTTTCGCTGCTCTCGGTTTCTGCCTGTACAGAAAACCGTCAAACGGCCTTGGCAGCGTCTTTTTGTTCGGTAACTGACGAAAATATAGACCATTGCCGCTACTCGTTAGCGAATTTAGATGAAGATAGCTTTGTTTATATTCGCTCAAGCAACCCTTATATGCCCTTTGAAACACCAGTCACTTTGTACTTAAAGCTACCTGAAAATGTGGCCATCGTGGCTAGTGAGATTGTTGGTGAGAGCATGTACATGGGCAGAATACCGGTGTTCTGGTCACAGCCTGAAGGGTCGGACTATCAACAAGCAGATGTTTATCTGGGTGCCTGTACCGATCCTCAGATGGTATGGGCATTACGGATACAATTCACACACAGTGAAGTGAATCCACCGTCGGAAAGTGATAGGATTTGGCTTCACCTGACATTTCAATCCCATAGGTAACCCCATGAATTTGAAGAAATTAAGTATATGTTTAGTGCTCACCTTACTGCTTTCCGCCTGCGCAGACAGTGCACAAACTGTGGTCACTACTGAGGATCAGGGGACCACTCGGGCGCAAGCGCGAGAAGCGGGAATGGCTGAACTACGTGTTTTGTATGTGGCAGCGGATGGGTTTGCTTACACCGATGAAACCGGGGAACTCACCGGCGTTAGCGTTGAAATTATGCGCGACTTTGTCGCTTGGTTTGAGCGTTATCATGCTGTACGAGTTGAATTAACATTCGTTGAGGAAGACAACTGGCAACGATTCTATCAACGCATCGTCGATGCACATGGTGGAGTATTTGGTCTTGGCAATGTCACTATCACAGATAGACGTCGGCAAGAACTTCAGTTCTCGCCAGCGTATCTTAATAATGTCGCCGTGCTTGTCACCCACGAAGATGTTCCAGAGCTCACCGATTGGATGGCGTTCCCGGAAGTGTTTGCGGGGCTGGAACCTATGGCGTTTAGCGGCACCTTGCATGAAGAGCGTATTGTGGATATCCGTGATCGTTTCCAACCAGGCGCTTCAATTCATCCTGCTGAAAGCAATCCGCAAATAATTGATGCAGTAAGTAATGAGAATATGTACAGCTATATTGATGCGTATAATTATTGGCGCGCGGTGGAGCAGGGCGCGCCCCTACGTCATCATCCGTTAGCCGATGAACACGGCGAAACCTTTGGCATTATCATGCCACACAGCAATGATTGGGCTACCTTAATGACAGCCTTCTTTGCCGCTGATGGCGGATATCGGAACACACCAAGATATCGCGACATTATGGTGGAACACCTGGGTGAAGCACTCACAGAAACCCTAGAAAATGCCCGGCAACAAGCCAATGGGTCCTCGTTATAAGGCAACTTCTTTTTGCGCTAAAGCAATTACTTAGGGTAGAAATGGACGCTAGGCCCGTCCATTTCTGATGTTTCCTGCGTATACCTCCATGACTGAGCAGCGTTAATACGCGCTGCCTATCCCGTGCACTAAAATGTCATTGTGCGCGGTGGATGAAAAGAAACTGGAGGAAAGATACATGAATAAGTTTACTCGCAATGTACTGACTACCGCGTTTGTTTCTTTATTTGCACTCAGTGGTGCAACCCTCGCCCATAATCATGGCGGCGACAAAGATAAGGATAAGAGCGATTATTCTAGTTACAGTGACAAGAAAGGCTCAATTGTCGATATTGCATCGGAAAATAGCCAGTTCAGCACGCTGGTTGCAGCACTTGAAGCAGCTGATTTAGCAGAGATTTTGGGTGGTGATGGTCCCTTTACCGTATTTGCACCGACGGATGAGGCATTTGCGGCACTTCCAGAGGGGACTTTAGACTCGCTGCTACAACCTGAAAACCGTGAGCAGTTAGCCTCTATTTTAACCTATCACGTGGTGTCAGGCGCTGTTTCTAGTGACGACATTGCCGATCAATCGCTCTATGCAGATACGTTGCAAGGTCAGTCGTTAGCAATTGATGCAACAGGGTATGGTGTCCGAATTAACGGCAATGCCCGCGTGGTTACCGCCGATATTGAAGCGGACAATGGCGTTATTCATGTCATTGACACTGTCCTTATGCCAACCGAGCGGACTGCATCTAGTTATTAAGATTGCTCCGGCTTAGCACAAGCGTAAAGTACGAAAAAGCCGGCTCAGTTCACTGATGCCGGCTTTCTGTTTTTTGACAAGCGTTCGAATTACTCGGTGTCTTCGTAACCCCAAGGCGTAGGGGGTAGGTCGACTGGGTTAGTCAGGTCAAAATCAACGCGCAGTTCACGTCCCTCGCGGGTTAAGCGATAGCTGAAGAAATCGTCCGGGTAGATATACATATGCCAGGTATTCCAGATGCTTTGGGGAATCTTACGGCGAATAAAATCTTCCTTTGAATACTGATCGACGGGAAATGACTGGGCAAATTCCCACCCTGCGTCAACTGTATGCCCACCATACATAGTTCCATCATCATCGCTACCATCCGGGTTTCGATGATCGTGCTTCAAGCTAATGCCTGAACCGGTTTTGGTTAGAATCCATGTACGCGAGTGATTATCGCCAATGTGAAACGGGATCTGCAGTTCATTTTCCGAGCATTTGCGAACATGCATAACCAACCGGTTTTCTTTAAAGTTCTCAACACCAGTAAAGTTGTCTTCGACCACACGGCCTTCAAACGCTTGTCCGCAATATTGGCGAATGTTATCAAAAAATGCATCGTGAGATGGGATGGACACGGTGGCGGCTGACGTCAATAGAGCAGCACTGAGGGTGGTACTTAGCACGCTGAGCATAAAGAGAATCCTTGATTATTGGTTTTATTTCTGTGAAACAGCATACGAGATTTCCGCGTTGCTCTCAAATCGTACGCCGTTACACTAAAAATAGCGCGCAGGGTTGTTCACTAACAGATACAATTGCTAACAAAATAATTACACCCCGGTAATGCAAGTTTGCTATTCTAGGAGCGTTTTATTGGGTTTGAATGGAGTCTGGTTTATGTCGACGTTACATGAGTCCGCCACTGCGCGTGGTACAGCACGACATGCGCTGCCTGGCCTTCCTATGATGTTGTTGAAGGCGGTCCCAACCATGATTCGCCGTCGAGGTCCAGAATCAGAGCCGGAAGATATCGATTTTCATTTCGCAGTCGACGCTATAGAGAATGAGCACTTAGCCCGTTATCACAATGCATTTCAAGGCTTTAAGAGCGACATTCCGCTAACCTATTTGTATTTAATCGCACAACGCGCTCACCTTGCCGCGATGCTCGATGAGCGTTTCCCGTGGCCAATTTTGGGGATGGTCCACGTTGCCAATAAAATGACGTTATGTGCGCCAATTCTGAAGGACGTGCCGTTCCAATTACAGGTTCGGATTCAAATGCCAGAACGCGCGGCAACCCGCAAGCGTGTCCGTCCTATATATGAAGTGAATTTCTATCAAGAGGATGTATTGCGTGCCCAATGCCTAAGCACCTATCAGGTTGGTGCAGGCGAGCCACCACCTCGCGGTCGCAAGCGCACCTTACCTGCGCCAGATCTGTCTGATTACAAACATACCGCACTATGGCAAATGAGCAGCGAACTCGGGCGCTCTTACGCCAATTTGAGCGGTGATTATAATCCGATTCATCTACATCCTTGGTTATCCCGTTGGTTCGGCTTTGAGCGACCCATTATCCATGGCATGTATTCAGTGGCCTATGCCCAAGCCGAATTAGAACGGCAATTAGGTGCGGAAGTTAGCACCATGGATATCGCGTTTCGTCGGCCTTTAATTTTGCCTGCGGAAGCTGCATTTCATTACCGCTTGAACAGTAATGGCGGTGACCTGATGGTCACAGACGCGCTTGCTCAGCGCGCATACTTAGATGGAACCTTTGTTCTTAACGTTGAGAAGGAAAAATCATGACAACAGCCATGTGGTGGATTTTAATAGGGGTAGTTCTGATTATTACCGAACTGCTTGCGACCAGTATTATTGCCGTGTTTTTGGGGCTGGCGGCTATTATTACCGGGCTTGCATTACATATAGGTCTGATAGAGACAACAACCGCACAATACACCTTGTTTGGTATTGTGAGTATCACCTTGCTTGTTACCGCACGTGGCAAGTTCAAACGCTGGTTCTCCGGTTTTACCGCAGATAAGGACGGCGAACATGGCACTGTATTTCAAAAAGATCTAGGCGAACGTGTGACTGTTCAAACAGATTTTGAGCAAGGGGCAGGGCGCGTTGTACTCAATGGGGTTGCATGGGATGCACTTTCCGACGATCCGTTAAAGAAAGGCGATGTGGCTTGGGTTGTTCGTAATGAAGGCATTCGACTCACAGTAAGCGCGCACCGCCCACAAGTTACACCTAAAACTAAATAGCACTTAAACAACAAAACAATGAAATTTTAGAGCGCTAAGCTCTATATGATGAGGAGAACTCCGTGGAAGAGATTAACATTGGTACAATTTTATCAATAGGTTTTGCCATTGCCGTTATCATTACCATCGTAAAAACGGCACGCATCGTCCCGCAACGATCAAATTTTGTCATCGAACGCTTAGGTAAATACTCCCGCACTCTCGATTCAGGATTTCACATTCTGATCCCTTTTATCGATAAAGTGTCCTACGTTCACACCTTAAAAGAAGAAGTAATTGACGTTGAGCGCCAAGCCTGTGTTACGAAAGATAACATCCAAGTAGGTATCAATGGCGTGCTTTATATTCAGGTAATCGACGCCTATAAAGCCTCTTATGGCATTAACGATTACCGTTATGCTGCGTCGCAACTAGCGCAAACCACGATGCGTTCAGTTATTGGACAAACCGACCTCGATAAAACTTTTGAGGAACGTGCTGCCATTAATGAAGAAGTAGTCCGCGCGCTCGATGAGGCTGCATCGCCTTGGGGTATCAAGGTTCTGCGTTATGAAATTTCTGATATTGAATTACCCGCATCGATTAAAGATGCGCTCGAGCAGCAAATGCGTGCTGAGCGGGAGCGTCGCGCAGCGATTGCTAAATCAGAAGGTGAGCGTCAGGCGCTGATCAACGTATCTGAAGGTAACCGTCAGGAAGTGATTAACCTTTCAGAAGCAGAGAAACAGAAGCAAATTAACGAAGCGGAAGGTCGCGCTCAGGAAATCGAGCTAATTGCCTCGGCTACAGCGGAAGGCTTGCGTAAAATTGCCATGGCCATTAATGAACCAGGTGGGAAAGAAGCCGTGAATTTGCGGGTTGCTGAACAGTATGTGAAAGAGTTTGGTAACTTAGCAAAAGAAACCAACACCTTAATTCTACCCGCAGAGCTGAGCAATATCGGTGGTGCTGTTGCTGGTTTAACGGAAGTATTGAAACACTCAAAATAGTGGTTTCTCTGGAAGGGTTGCACCCGTCGAAAAAGCATACCGAATAGGTGCGCACCTTAAAAAGCAGCGGTTATTACCGCTGCTTTTTTTGTTGAAATTATGTGATAAATAGGTATCTTAGGCTTACTTTTTTGTCATCTTTATCGACAATGAAAACTCTTGGCCTTGTTTTGGACAAATGAAAAGAATAGGGGGATAGGATGAACCTACCATTAAAATTCGTAGCTCTTTTTTGCCTTTTTTGCCTTTTTGGCCTTGGTTTAACCATCACTGCGCAAGCACAGCCAATGAGTAAAGGGCTGCAAGCATACGAGCAGGAAGACTTCCGAACAGCCTACGAAATATTTCAATATCGCTTTCGCACCAGAAGTAAGCATGCCGCCTACATGCTCGCGAATATGTATATACGCGGGGAAGGGGTGTCTGCTAACCCAACTGAGGGTTATGCCTATTTACAGGTCGCTAGTGATCATTCTGAGCATCGCGCGACGGAAATGCTAGAGCTCTGGTTGAATGAAACGGACGATCAAACGATAGAGCAAGTTCGCCGCCGCGCAGATGAACTCAAGCGACTGATTGAGATTTCACCGAACAAAGCGTTGGATGAGCTCGACTGGCGCTATAATGTTGAGCGCAATCCTGATGATCGAACGCGTATTTCAAGGCCATCTGTTTCGTATCCGGTTTTTAGATCTGGCGCGCTCACCTCGTTTCTGACCAGTTTTTTAATTTCACCAGAGGGCTCAACTTCAGCCATTCGTCATATCGGGTGGTCTATTCGCGACTTTCGTTCAGCTGTTGAGCGTGATATCACAAATTGGAAATACGAACAGGAGGCCTTGCCAAGCCCCGCACGCGTTTCTTTTTCCTTTATCTCAGGCTTAAGCAAAGACGGAGTTAGGGAATTTAATCGCCGCTTAACTGATCGCTTTCCACGTGCCCTCATGGGGGATGAAGAGGCGCAATATAGTATGGCAATCTTTATGCAAAACGCGAGACGGACAAATGCCTGGGAAATGGTGTACGTTTCCGACCTTAATATCGAAGACCCTAAACCTTATTTCATCCATAATGATGCTTTTGACGAGAAAAGGGATCTCAGCGCGCGCCGCATTCAAGGCGAGATTCCCGACGATTTGCCGAAGTTTGTTGTGCGCCGCGAAAATAGAGACTCTGTATTTGACCGTTGGCTCGACGCGTCGAAACACGATGAAGATGCCAGCTACCAAACAACGGTAGAACAAATCATGCCACGGATATACCGGCATTTGCGCAGTCGTCGCTTCGACGATGGTGAATACATAGTGACCTATAACGCGACAGGTAATGTTTTTGAGTTTCGTAAGCCTCAGTACCAGCCTGCGACATCAACCCATGGCTATTGGGACTGGCAAGCTGCGACCAATGGCTCCTACTTTCATCAGCTGCGTTACGCACTGAGGAATCCAGCATCGTCTTCTTGGGCTCATTATTTGGTCGAAAAAGGGGATACATTAATGATGTCCCATCGCGGACTCTTCTTAATGCGCTACGGTCAAGATGACGACACCATTGCGCAAGGGTTGGACTATTTGCAGCGAGCAGCCGAGGCGGGCGAGCCCATGGCCATCGAAGCATTAACGATGATGAATGTGAATTAATTAACATATTTATAAGTGTTGGCCTATGCGTCATGGAGGATGGAATGAAGAAAGCCTTTATTTGTTTATCAATAGTGAGTGGTCTTACTTTCTTTGGCTCAGCAAGTGCTAAAGAACACCTGATGAGCCAAGGACTACAAGCTTATGCAAACGAAGATTATGAGCGCGCATACACCATTTTTGATTACCGTTTTAAAACCTCAAGTAAACATGCCGCATTAATGCTCGGTGTTATGTACATCAATGGCGACGGCGTTGGTGTAGATATTGAAAGAGGGTACGCTTATTTACTCATTGCCGACGAGTGGGGCGATCATAGAGCAAAACAATATCTTGATGCTTGGCGGGAGTCCGTGAATGACGACGTCGTCGCCCAAACCCATCAACGTGCGGAGGGCTTAAAACAAGAAGTTCGTGTTGTGCTTTATGGCGAAACAAACACTCTTGAACTGCCATATAACATTGATACGGATTGGCCAATCAGAGCGAGGGTCAAGGAACCCTCCATCCGCTTTCCGCCTAGTGAATTCGGTAAAATCACTACCTTTATAATGAGTTATCTCATTCATCCTGACGGCACAACCTCGGCACACGATTATGAAGGGTTTTACAGCAGAGCTTTCGTATCCGCAGTGGAACGAGGAACGCGCGGTTGGCGCTTCGAGGAGAGCGATGGGCCTGATGCGAGAACGATTTCTTTCGAATTTACAACGGGTATGAGTGAGATAGGCACTGAGCGCTTTAATCAATTAGTCGACGATTATTTTTCACCAGCCATATTGGGTAACGAAATCGCGCAAACGAGCTTAACGATTATGAAGAGAACTGTTCGTACTCACCAAATGGCTTATGAGTTTATTTTGGATCCGAAATTAAACGAGCAACCCCCTGAGCCTTATTACATGGACCATAACGCTCAAAGAGAATACCCGACGTTAAATAGATCACGCTTGAGTTACGATGTTCCAGACGCATTCCCTCGTTTTATCGTTACACGAGTGAACCGCGACACCACATTTAGCCACTGGTTAGATGAAACGGATAATCTCGATGAAGGACAACAAGCCATGATCGAGACACTACCGGAGCTTATGAGTGATATTCAGAGACGAATGCGGAGCAGACGGTTTAGTGATGGTGATTACGTGGTTTCGTTGGATGTTAAGGAAGGAAAGATACGGTTCAAAGAACCCTTGTATCATTCAAAGTGGGTAAGCCAAAATTATTGGCGTGTTCAGGCGGCAGCAAATGGTGATCCTTTCCAACAACTCACGTTTGCACTGAGCCGTCCGCTAACATCGCCTTGGGCGCAATATTATATTGATCGTGGCGATGGGCGTGTAATGGCCCATAGAGGAATTCTCCTTGTCCGTCATGGCACTGATGAGACAACCAAAGCCCAAGGTATGGACTATCTGCGCCGGGCCGCGGAGCTCGGAGATGAGATGGCCATTCAAGCACTCACGGCGTTGTCGAACCCATGAAGAGATGAGGCATTGCTGTAATAGAGGAATGCCTTTACTTCTATTTCGCTTACTGGCTTTAGCGTTAACCTTTGTTTAGCGTCGCAGGGAAGAGGTCTGATGTAAGCTCAATATTGGCAGCGCACTATTGGCATCACACTTAATTTAACATAATATACATTATGCGAATTAAAGTGCTTATTCGGGACATATAGGCTAGACTTGCTGGTACTCTCTTATGCTATGCGAGTCTTTGTCGTCTAAGGGCCATGTGGCCTTTACCTATAACGTAAGCCAAAAACGTTAACCATGTGCATAGCAAATTTCGTACGCGCTTGATCGTCCTAACGGATGCGCTCGTATACCATGAGTCACACCTTTAATGTTTTAACGCTGCTTCAGGAGCACGACCACGATGAACAATTTAATACCACGGATAGAAGTTATGTTACGGCTCACGGCAGCAGTTTGTTTGTACGCTATTGTTGTTACATTTCCGATGACAGCGACAGCATTAGATGAAACAAACAAGATTGCCCAGCCACTCACTGTCTCCGACAATGGCTGTTTGAGCATTTTCGATACTGAAATGCGCGCCTTGCACTCCAGCGATTATCATAACTTATGCGAGCTTACTCGTGACCGTGTGGTTCTCGTTGTGAATACGGCAAGTCAATGTGGTTTTACTGGGCAATTTGCAGACTTAGAATCTTTGTATCAAGAATATAAAGATTCGCCCTTCGTCATTCTCGGTTTTCCTTCGGACAGTTTTCGCCAAGAACATCAAGACGAAGCTGATACCGCCGAGGTCTGTTTTCGTAACTTTGGCGTGAACTTCCCAATGATGTCGACAACTCATGTGCGTGGCGACACCGCAAATTCGATTCATCAGGCATTAACTGATGTTACCGGCGAAGCACCACGCTGGAACTTCCATAAATACCTTATTAACGCAGACGGCACGCGGGTTGAGGGATTTCGTAGTTCAGTATCGCCTCAAGATGATGAATTCAAATCAAAAATTAAAGAAATGATCGGCCAGGATTCCAAAAGCTAGGCCAATATTGGCCAAAAATCAGTGTGTTATTACAGCAAGCCTGACTGCTTTACACTGTTTTTACTGGACGTCCCTTTGTAAAGGTAAGTCATTTTACCTATATTTCAGGACGTAGTTATCAGCAAAAAGGAACCTAACCTATGAAATTGAAGTCAGTTAAATCGGTACTTATGTGTGCAGCAGCTGCCGGCGCCCTCTCCTTTGGCGCAGTTGCTCCTGCTTCCGCATCACCGTGGAATTACGTGGGTGGTGGTTATTACGATTTCGGCGATAATGGATTTTATCTTGAAGGTTCAACCCATGTTGCAGATCGTTTCGTGCTCAATGCAGAAATTGGCGATACCTTCGATACTATTTTCCGTGTTGGCGGTGTGTACTTAACAGAAGCCGCGCTCGGGGATGCTCCCTTGTTTGTATCAGGTGGTTACTCTGATTACTCTGTAGATGATGGTGTCTACTTTGGTGCGGGTATCACTTACGCGTTTGATCCGCGTTTTGATGGTAAATTTGAGCTAGTACATGATACGGCGCTTGATGGTTTTTTCCGCTTTCGCAGTGGTCTAGCTTACAAGTTAGATAATAATTTGGCGGTAACGGGAAGCTACAGCTTAAATAACCGTAGCGTCAGTAATGAATTTCGCGTCGGTGTCCAATACCGATTCTAAGCTTATCACAGACATCAAAGCCCGCCTTGTGCGGGCTTTTTTGTCATTCTTGTTTACCAGCGATACAAAATCGTTGCAAATATAGTGCGATAACTGCGTTGAGTTGCCATGGGACTGTCGGCAATGCCACTTGCAGTGCGAGCATATTGATAACCCGCGGCAAAACTGAGATGCTCGGTAAAATACTGATACCCGCTGATACCAATAAATGGATTCACACTATGCTTGCCGGTATACGCAGGCAAACCTGAGCGCCCTGCTTCTGTTTCGCTGATCCCAAAGTAGTAATCGACATAATCCTTACTCATATAATTAACGCCAATTTGCGGTGAGATCTGCCAAGCCTGCATGGGACGGTTTAGCGGCAAACTGTATTGCAGTTGCGCTCTTTGGCCATTGTGACGCCCGGTAATATCCGTATTTGCATTAGCGCTCACCATGACCCAACGATTCGGCGAATAGCGATAACCAATGCCAATATTTGCGCTGCGATCGCGGGCATCAAGCTGCGCCATAGCCGCGTCGCTACTTTCCGAGGGTTTAAATCGTGAAAGATCCAAATTGATCATCGCCCATACCTGATGCGTTCTGTCACGATAAAGGTGGCGCCCTGCGGTAAGACCACGAATAAAGTAGTCTTCGCCCTCGTATCCGACAGCGGGAACGACAATCACGTCGGAGTCGACTCCCCGGTAGCTCAAGTCATTGCTAATCACTGCCGCACCAAAGCTCCAGCCAAGGGGCGGCCCGCTAGGCTCCACTTCATCGGCATACACGTTTACGCTAACCAGTGCACTCAGACAAGCAGCCGACAGGACCTTGGCACGAGACAACGTAAACGTTAAGGGTTGTAATGTATTGACCATCCTTATCTCCTAGTTCGCTTCACCGCGTAACGGCAATCACGTATGATGTATATATTCTCAGTTAATTGAATTTAGATCACCCCATGAATGATAAATCGATGGCGCGACACCAAGCCGCTCACCTTTTGCTGGCTCCCAAGCAGTTAAAATCTGATGCTGAGCCTTGGTTACAGAGTATGGATGCAAGTCATGAGCCGAACGCCCTTGTCGGCCAAGAACGTGCTGTTTCCGCAATTGCACGGGCACAGCAGCAGCGTTCCCCCTACTCTCACGTATACATGTCGCTACCAGCCGGCGTTATCCCGTACGATGTCATTCAGCAACTTAGTGTTGAGCAGCAATGGTCGAGCCAGGGAATGCAAGACTGGGTGTATCTGGCCAATCCTGAAGATGAGCGTGCACCGCTGTGTGTTAATTTACCGGCAGGCACGGCAGAGCAAGCGCTTTTGGATTTGTGGGAGTTTCTCAACACGGAGATCAGCAAGCGGGAAGGAATGACCGACTCCCTTGCCGACAAATACAACTCTGCCGGCTATCGACATTATCTACAGCGCATAGCAGATAAAGCCTTTGAAGATATCCCTGGCAACGCCCTGTCCAACATTATTGTGAGCCACAGCGAGCCGCAGCCTTGGGTGTTTTGTGAGCACGTCACCGCGGCCACGCTGTTTGGAGATATTCGTGTTCAAAATATTGAAGGCCAGTTAAACACCGAACTCCATTTGATACGCTCGGGTGCGTTGCTAGAAGCGAATGGTGGGACCTTGCTGATACAAGCCAATGAGCTATTAACGCAACCAGAATTATGGCGGCAACTGAAACATGTTATCCGCTCCGGCCGGTATCAGTGGCGGCAAGCGCCAACATCGTCTTATGGCACCCTGCACTATGAACCTGAGCCTATTCCCATCGATATAAAGTTAATTTTGGTCGGATCCCGAGACTTGTTCTCGCAATTGCGTGATATTGACGCTGAATTTTCCAACTTTTTCCCCTATTTTGCTGAGTTTCGCAGCTTCTACCCAGTGCATCAATTTGGTGCCGCGCCTTACGGTGCGTTTCTTAGCTATCTCGAGAACACCGCACGTTGCGTCCCTCTAGCAGCGTGTGCCCGCTTATCACTGTTAAACTTTAGCGCGGAGATGGCAGAGCATCAAAATGAGTTGAGTTTAGACGCCGTCGCCTTAGTACAGGTCCTGGAAGAGGCTGACGCCATTGCCCAAGAAGCGGGCGAGCAACGCATTACCGGGCCTATGATTGAAAAAGCCATCAACGATGCCGAGCAACGAGAGCGTCTCCTTGCCGAGTTAAATTGGCAATCGATTCTTGAGCGGCAGATCATTATTGATACGGAAGGTGAAGCAATCGGCCAGATTAACGGGCTTACCGTTGTTTCTATGGCTGGAATTGAATTTGGTGAACCATCGCGAATTACCGCAACCGTGCATTATGGTGAAGGCGACATTATAGATATCGAACGCAAAGCGGAGCTATCTGGGTCTATCCATACCAAAGGCATCATGATTTTAACGGCCTATCTTGCCAATTTGTTTGCCCGACAAGAGCCGATGCCCTTGTCCGCCACCTTGGTATTTGAGCAATCTTACCATGAGGTAGACGGTGACTCAGCTTCCTTGGCTGAACTATGTTGCCTCATGTCAGCGTTAAGCGAAACCCCGATCGATCAAAGCATTGCGGTAACCGGCGCCATTGATCAGTTTGGAAATGTGCAAGCGATTGGCGGTATTAATGAGAAAATTCATGGTTATTTTGAGATTTGTAAGTTACGCGGGTTAAGCAGGCATCATGGTGTCATTGTACCTAAGTCAAATATGATTAATTTACATTTACGCCAAGACGTCGTCGACGCCGTGGCTGCTGGGCAATTTGCTATTTACGCGGTGAATCATGCCACTGAAGCATTTGAGCTCTTAATGGGCACCGCCTGTGGTGAACCACTCAGTGACGACAATGAAACGCTCTTTGGCCGTGTGCATCACCGCCTTCAAGATGCGCTTGCACAACAGCACCCTGCTCGTCCTTCGTTTTGGAAGCGCTGGTTCGGCCGATCCGCTTAGCTGAGAGCGCGAAAGATAACTGTTCGGACTTGTCTAGCGTACACCTGTTCGCTAAGCTAGCGGCAATTTTAAAAATTGGCCCATATCGACGAGGTCCAACAACAAGGTGTTAAACATGCAATCTAGTTATACTCGGGAAGAATTATTGGCGTGCAGCCGTGGCGAAATGTTTGGTCCTGGAAATAGCCAGTTACCTGCACCAAATATGCTTATGATGGATCGAATTACCATCATGAACGATGATGGCGGCGACTTCGGTTTGGGCTACATTGAAGCCGAGCTCGATATTCATCCAGATTTATGGTTTTTTGCCTGTCATTTTCCTGGTGACCCTGTCATGCCTGGTTGCCTTGGTCTTGATGCCTTGTGGCAAACCCTAGGTTTCTTCCTCGCCTGCTCTGGCGGTCCGGGACGCGGTCGCGCCCTAGGCGTGGGCGAAGTGAAATTTACCGGACAAGTATTACCTACCGCCAAGAAGGTTACCTATAAAATTCACATGAAGCGTGTTGTAAAGCGTCGTCTGTTCATGGGCATCGGTGATGGCTATGTGGAAGTGGATGGTCGCTTAATCTACGAAGCGAAAGATTTGAAAGTAGGATTATTTACCGACACGTCGGGCTTCTAAAGACCAGAAGCCCAGAACCACAAAGCCCCCATCTCAGGGGGCTTTTTTATAGTGACCGTTATCTATTACAGTCGATATAAACCATCGGTTCGGGCTTCTATGGCATCTCGCCATCCGCCGAGCCATTGTGAGCGTATTTCGTTGCTTTGGTAGGGACAGGTTTCTTTAGAACGTCCAGAAACCCCTGCTTTGAAACCTTGAGAATGTGCACGCTCTAAACGGTCACGTTTTTGTCTTCTCATCTTCACTTTCCTCTTTGTCGCTTTTAGCCAGTTGAAATAGTGCCACAACAAGCTGTGCTGCCGTGCCTTACTAAATCAACGCGATCTATGGTTCAAAAACAGGTAAGTGTATTTTGCTACATTTTTTTACGCTGTTTCTGAAGAGCATTTCAGATGCGACGAGCTTTTTTCTGTGCTCGTATACTATGGATAGTGACAAATGCATTAAAGTTCAATTAAAAATCCCGACTACCAGCACCTAAAAGAGTTAAGGCGCTGAGAGTCGGGATGTTTTTAATTTAGATGAAAATCGAATGTTAAGAAGTCTTTCTGCGGCGTAGAGTAATAAGCGCTAAAAGACTCAACATACCCACCAAAATTGGGTGCATGAATGCGCCCTGACGTGTATTTGGATCCTCGCTGCTGCCCGGTGGCGTGCACGGCGTAGGCTCTTGGTCAGTCGGGCTCATTACCACAGCGCGAAGTGCATTGTAGTTACGCGTTTCACCGTCTTCTTCAAAGGTGCTGGTAACCATGGCGATAGCCAGTATCTCACCAGAATTATTGATATCCACCGCTTCGACAATGCGCAGCCCTGAATCACAAGGCAAGTAATCGTCTAAATTCATCACGACGCCGGAGTTAATGTCGAAGGCGAAGCCTGAAAAGCGACGGTTACTCCTAGCATTGATCTCAACTTCCGCACGGCCTACAACAACGTTATGGTTGTTTATTGCGCGTGGTTGCCAAATACCCACAGTAGAGAAGCCCACGGGATACACGGCATTGAGCTCAGGATCGTCTAAGTCGATGTAAAACAGACGTGAGCGTTGTTCTTGCTCGATAAATCGCTGGCTAAAACCAACGGCAATGCGTTGATCATTCACTGCTACCAGTTCACTGATGTTACCGTCACCAGATCCGGCGCGAACGTCTTTAGGGCCTTCTGGGCTATTGAACCAGGTGGCCTTGCGAAGATGCGCTCCTTGAATAGCACGGCGTGACACACCAACGATATCACCCTGATTGTTAACATCTCTGGCAATAGAAGTGTAACGAATGGTGGAGAATCCGTCTTCGGCGTCCGCTTCTTTATCAAACGGAATACCTAAAGCCCCCTTCTCAACAACGTTACCTTGAGCATCAAACTGCCAATAGAAGGCTTCTTCATCGGTAAATGGCGTGCGGGCGCCTTCGCGAATACCGCTATTGGCAAACCAGAACCGCCACAAACACACGGATACGGGTTCTAAATGAATCGGTTCACCCTCTTCATCTTCTGCTGTTGTGCAGCGCTCGTAGATTTCCTCTAAGCGCCAACCATCAGCAACACTGGCATAGCCAACAGCAAGGTTTGCATCGTTAATGGCATAAAGACTTGCGGTTCCGCCTTGAATGAGGTCATCAGCGCCACCGACCGTGCGATAATTCACACCGTCAGTCCATGCGCCAATCGGAAAGGTTTCGCGGGTAAAGAAAGTGGCGTCTTCGCCCTGACTGTCCTGCCCGTCAATGCGATGGTAAGGTAAGCCCGCTTGGCCCACCACAATACCGTGATTGTTCATGCCAATCGCGCGAAAATCAGCGCTATCTGTGCGCTCGCCGGTCTCATCATCAAGCGTATCGTAACCGTCCAGCTCTTGCATTTCGCCATCAAACAGAAACGCAAGTTCAGTGGCCAGCTTCTGATTTCTCGGGCTGGTCGAAACAGCTTCGCCGGCAATCAAACGATCACGAATGCGCCGAAGCTCAGCGTCCGTCGGATTCATAATATCATCAACATCCGGGAAGTCTTCTGGATCGAGCAAATCTAGACGGATATTCTGGCCAACCAAGTCGCTAAGGACACCTACTGCATGACCTTGCTCATTTATGGCGCGCGGCACAACATTGCGCGCTTGCGGCAATGAACCGATCTCAGTCACTGTATAACCTTGCGGAAGAGCGTCTGCACCCGCAGTTCCAATTCCCCAAACCAGTGCTGTTGAGATAGCGATAGCTAATTTGTTATTGCGCATTCAATTACCTTGTAAGTTTTCTAAATAATCCCAGCGTTCCAAAGCATGCATTAACGCCTCTTCTAGCTCACTTAACCGATCCATAACAGGTTGGGTTTCGGTGATCGGTTTTCGAAAAAACTCAGGATTATTTATATGTTGTTGTAAATCGTTTAATTCTGTTTCGAGCGATTCTATTTGTCCGGGAAGCGACTCGAGCTCTCGTTTTAATTTGTATGATAACTTGTTCGTCTTCTGAGCTAAAGCGGACTCGCTCTCTGAGTGCTGTTTTCCCTCAGAAGTTCCCGACAGCTCACTATTTTCGCGAATTTTATTTGTGGTTGGTTCAGGCGCATTGGCTTGTTTCGCTTGATAATGCCGCACCTCGTCGAAACCACCGACGATTTCCGTCACCTTGCCCTCACCTTCAAACAACAAGACCGACGTCGCTGCATGATCGATAAACTCCCGATCATGGCTCACCATAAGCACGGTACCTGGGTAGTCCACCACCACTTGCTCCAATAACTCTAGGGTATCAATATCTAGGTCGTTGGTTGGTTCATCGAGAATTAATAGGTTGCTGTCTCGCAATAAAATCTTGGCCAGCATCACGCGGTTTTTCTCTCCACCGGACAACGCACTGACCGGTGTCCGCGCTTGCTGGGGCGAGAACAAAAAGTCTTGTAAATAGCTGTATATATGACGCGTTCGGCCACGGTGAGTAACATCGACCTTTCCTTCACCAACGTTGTCGGCCACCGTTGCATCAAGATCAAGCAACTGACGATGTTGATCAAAGTACGCAATACTTAGGTTCGTGCCTAGCTTACACAAGCCGCTCGTGGCTTGAATTTCACCAGTGATGAGACGGATAAGCGAGCTTTTACCGCACCCATTGGGGCCAACAAAGGCGAGTTTATCACCCCGTTGTATCACCAAATTCAAGTGGGCAATCAACCGCTTATCACCGAGTGTCAGCCCTAAATCCTGTGCTTCAAACACGATTTTGCCCGAGCGCTCTCCGGCGCCTAGATCAATATTCACTTGTCCTTGACGGGAGCGTCTTTGCGCGCGCTCTTTCCGCAACTCCTGCAGCGCGCGAACGCGCCCTTCATTCCGGGTGCGGCGGGCTTTAACGCCTTGTCGAATCCAGGCTTCTTCTTGTGCTAACTTTTTATCAAATTCAGCTGCCTGCATTTGCTCTACTTCGAGCAATCGTTGTTTTTCTTCTAGATAAGCGTCGTAGTTGCCCGGAAATGATGTCAACACGCCCCGATCGAGATCGACAATACGGGTTGCCAATGCACGTATAAACGCGCGATCGTGACTGATAAAAACGATTGAACCACGGAAATCTAGCAACATTTGTTCGAGCCACATCACCGTATCAACATCCAGATGGTTGGTAGGCTCGTCGAGGAGCAGTACATCCGGTTGAATGACCAACGCCCGAGCTAAGGCCACTCTGCGTAGCCAGCCCCCAGACAAGTGCGTCATTTGTTGATCACCGTCTAGATGCAACCGACTTAAAATTTGTTCAATCTGGTTTTGCACCTGCCAGCCATCGTTGGCATCTAATAGCTGTTGCGCGCGCATGAGACGAGCAAGCAAGGCTTCGTTTTCCGGATCTGTCGCTAATTGTTGTGATAATTCGTGATAGGTCGCAATATGACGTCCAGTTTCGGCAAATGCAGCCGCCACGTAGTCGTAAACACAGCCTTCCATGTGGCGTGGCGGGTCTTGCGGCAGCATCGCTACCTTGGCTTCACCGACGCGCTGGAGGTTACCCTCATCAAGGGTAATACTGCCATCAAGAACCTTGAGCAAACTTGATTTACCGGCGCCATTACGCCCTGTAATACATACCCGTTCCTGTGTTCCCACGGTAAATTCCGCACTATTTAAAATAGGCGCTGAACCGAACGCTAAACGGGCATTGGTGAGTCTTAAAACAACACTCATTGTGATAGAAATTCCTGCAATTGTTCTGCTTCAAAGGGCCATTTTAATTCTGCGTCATCGGCATCGCGCACGAGCACAGGAACTAATAGACCGTACTCTGCGAGTAACGCTGCATCATGGCTTATATCCACCATATGCAGTTGAATAGGCTCGGGTAACTGTTGTTGGTAAATTAATTCCACGGCATGCACACACAACGCGCAATTATCTTTCGTTAACAGATAAAACTCAGGCATGACGCAAATACCAACATACGTGAACAGCCCGTTGCTTCTCAAAATCCGGTGGTATCGATTCCCGAGTTTTGTCTTCGGCAACAAAACCAAGCTCTGCTACCGCCGTTTGGTCGAGCTTAAACCCGCGTTTATTATTGGTGAAAATAATGAGCCCACCCGGGGCTAAAAGCCGCTTCGCTTGGGCCAAGAGTGCCCCATGATCTCGCTGCACATCAAACACTGTATCCATGCGCTTTGAATTCGAGAAGGTAGGCGGATCAATGAAAATCACATCCCATTGCTCAGGAACCGCTTTTGCTGCTTCAGTAGCCAACCATTGCATGCAATCTGTTTGAATAAATGGGTGCCGAGAAATCGTTAAATGGTTAAGGCGGAAATTGTCCTTGGCCCAGTTTAAATAAGTTTTCGACATATCCACGGTGGTCACTTCAGACGCACCACCTAAGCCAGCGTGCACCGACGCGGTGCCTGTATAAGCAAATAAATTTAGTACTCGCTTATCCCGCGATCGTGCTTGAATGTCTTTTCGCACCCAGCGGTGATCAAGGAAAATCCCTGTGTCCAGATAATCCGTGAGGTTGACGAAAAATTTCGCGTTATACTCTTGAACCTCAATGACAACACTCTCATCTGACACACGGTTGTATTGCTGCTCTCCCTTTTGCCGCTTCCGTTGCCGCGTATATACTTGAGCCGGGTCGATTGGAAGGCCATCTAAAGCGGCTTCAATCACCTGCCACCAGCGTTTCTCTGCAACGGCCTCAGGAATTGTACTTGGCGCTGCATATTCTTGAATAACTAATGCGCCATCATAAAAATCGATTGCGGCATTAAACTCTGGAATATCTGCGTCATACACGCGAAAGCAATTCACGCCTTCATTACGTGCCCATTTTTCTCGCTGTTTCCAATTCTTCTGTAATCGATTAGAAAGAGATTCGAGTTCAGGTCGGGCAAACTGTGTTTGCGGTTCGTGCAAATTAATCATGGCTAAAAGCACCGGAATGCCGCCATTATTGAGCTTGTACTTCTTATCCGTACGTAACCGCATGGCACGAATCATGGTCTCATCTGGCGTGAGAATCGCCGCTCGCCAATTGGGAATGCCCGGTTGCAGCCAGGCACCGAGCTTACGATAAAACTGCCACGCCGCAAACGGACTACCTAAGCGCTCACCATAGGGTGGATTACTTACGATCAAACCAGACGCACTCGCTCGATAACGTTTCATGAGCCAAGGGGAGTTAAAGTCCCCTTCTTCAATCTTAATGAGATCCGTAAGTCCGAGTCCGGCAACGTTTTGCTGAGCTGCCGCAACGACTTCTGGGTCTACATCAACCCCATGAAACTGAGTATTACAAGCTGTCCGCCCTTTATCAAAGCGGGTTTCGGCTTCTTCCTTAAGACGATTCCAAATCTCAGCACGATGTGCCCGCCAGGCGCTAAAACCCCAGCGCGTTCGCCCTAACCCTGGCGCACGATCTGTGGCCATCAATGCTGCTTCTATCAATAGAGTGCCCGAGCCACAGGTAGGATCAGCAATGACTGCTGGCCAATTGTCGCTGTCAACAACACTTCCGTTTAAGCCCGCGCGCATAATCATAGCTGCCGCTAACGTTTCTCGTATCGGCGCAGCACCCTTCGCTTGTCGATAGCCGCGTTCATGTAAACCTGCCCCTGCCAAATCCAAATAAAGAGTTACTTCGCCTTTGTTCAGATACCCTTGAATTTGAATATCTGCTTGTTTGGCATCGACGGTAGGACGTTTATCACCGGTACGCCGAAATGCATCGACGATTCCGTCTTTCACGACTTGTGCCGAAAATTGGGTGTTTCTTAGTGTTTGGCTCGTGCCGTTGAAACGCACGGAAAAGGTATTACGCTCATTAAAAACATCGTGCCAAGGGTAATCGCTAGAGAGTTTTTCCAAGCCAAAACGGTCGTGTACTTCTGCAGTTATTAATTTTAATAGAACGCGGCTACCCAAACGAGACCATAAGCATAAGCGGTAGCCCAGTTCGATATCACCGCTGCAGGTAACGCCGGAATTAGTCGGCTTAACATCGCCGGCCCCTAAAGACGATAGCTCTTGGGCAAGGAGTTCTTCTAAGCCGAGGGCGCATGGAACAAAAAATTGATATGACTGCATGAATATAACTATTCCAGAGATTTTCGTGTGTGAAGCATAGAATTCCGTAATTTCCCCTAGTATATCTTATGCAGCGGGCCCCTGTCTTACTTCCTTTCTTTAATCTATAGGCCACAAAACCAACGAATTGTATCATTTTTAAGCGGTTGACATGATTCTGGCCATAAAACATCGAAAAGTAGATGTTTAGCCTTGCAAAAAGGATGGGTGCTGTTATGATACGCCCCACATCGGACGCGGGGTGGAGCAGTCTGGTAGCTCGTCGGGCTCATAACCCGAAGGTCGTAGGTTCAAATCCTGCCCCCGCAACCAATTTCCGATGCTATTCTGGGTGTCCTACCCCATTTATTGAAAAAAATCCCACTTGTTTCTATAGTTAGGCTATCACAATCACAATAACGAGTGTGTTTCGTGCAGTTTACCGATCTCCTTGTCTTACTTTACTGGCTTCTGATTGCTTCGGTATTTATTCGAATTATCTTTAAACGGCGTCCTGTGAGCGCGTCGCTCGCGTGGGTTTTGATCATCATTATCATTCCCTTTATCGGCGCTCTGATTTATCTCTTTTTTGGAGAGGTTCAATTAGGAAAACGCAGAGTTCGGCGAGCAGAGGCCATGCACAAGCCGTTTACCGATAATTTCCTCTCCCATTTACATGATCATAAACCCAAAGTCCCAGAAAACGTCGCTGCGGGCGCCATCTATAATTTGATGAAACGCCGTGATGGCATTGGCGCCTTTGGCTATGACAACCTAAATGTTCTCAGTGATCCCGACAAAATTTTTGATGCCTGGATTGAGGATATCAATCGTGCGCAGAAAAATATTCGCATGGAATTTTACATCTGGCACCCTTATGGACGTGTGTCTGAAGTGACGCAAGCCCTCATCAAAGCAGCAGAACGCGGTGTGATTGTCGAAGTGCTTATTGACCATGCTGGTAGCTGGCGCTTCTTTCTCTGGAATAAAGATCTTAAGTTAATGCGCAATGCAGGTATTCGCTTCCTATCAGCACTACCGGTAAACCTATTTCGTAACTTATTTCGGCGCGCCGATTTACGCTTGCATCGGAAGATGCTGCTCATAGACCATTCCATCTGTTACAGCGGTTCTATGAATATGGCAGACCCCCGTTACTTTAACCAAGGTCGGCGCTTTGGCCCGTGGATCGATATGGTCATTCGTTTCGATGGAGCTGCGGCTTTTGGTGTTTCTAAGGTATTTTCATGGGATTGGGAATTAGAAACCGGCGAACGCAATTTCCCGGAACTCGATAATCCGCTTCCCCATAGTAAGCAGTGGCTTTCTATTATTCCATCGGGTCCAGGGATTCACGTTGATGTGGTGCATCAGCTGATGCTGTCGTTAATCCACCGGGCAGATGAAAGCCTCATTATTGCCACACCCTACTTTGTGCCGAGCGAAGCCATCTATGAAGCCTTAGTACACGCAGGTAAACGCGGCGTTTCCGTTTGCCTGCTGTTACCTGCGGTTAGTGATTCGCGCATCGCTGCGTTTGCAAGCCGTTCCTATTATGAAAATCTCCTAGCCGCTGGTGTCGAAATCCGACTATTCGAGAAGGGATTACTCCATAGCAAAGCCATGGTAGTTGACGGTGAGTTAGCAATCGTCGGAAGTATGAATTTAGATATGCGTAGCCTGCAACTCAATTTTGAGCTGAGTTTTGCGCTGTATAACGAGGATAGTTGTAAGCAAGTGTGCGAATTATTGCACAGCTATAGAAATCAAAGTAAGGCCATCGAATATAAAGACTGGAAGGCGCGCTCTCGATTACATCGCGTCGCAGAACGCTTTATGTATTTCTTAAGCCCACTGCTTTGAGTGGCCACCCATACGTGGCATGGGATGACGCAACGATTCTTGCAGTCGGTCATTCAGCACCCGGGTTACTTCAAAGCGTCGCATGGTTTTAAACCCACCTAACTCAAATGTCTCATCGACCAGCATACATAATGAGCAGCGTTCGTCTTGTTCAACCACAAGAAAGTCAGCCTGGGACGGGCCTGAAATTAATGAACAAAACAAATGGGTTTGTGGCCACGGCTTCTCCTCAGAGAAAGGACCAAATTGGAAATACCAACTCTGTGGCAACATGATTTTGCCAAATCGAACCAAGGCGGTCGCGTGCAAGGCAATATCAAACTGCTCCGTAGCAGATAGCGCACTATGTTCGTCAAGGTAATCGGCAAAGCGTTGAAAGGCACCGGCATCGTCCATCGAAAAAGAGACCGAATCTGGCAGACGATCACGTAAAAAGCTCCGCTTAAACTCGAGCGGACGCGTGAGCTTCTTATCTAATTCTATAACAAGCGTTTGTGAATCCTGCAAACGCCATTGCCAATGTTGCATCGAAATTTTCCCTATATACTCGATCGAGGCCACGATACGCTTTTTTTAATAAGATTACAAGTTTTCAACAATCTCCCGAATCAGCTCAGGGCCTTTATATATAAAGCCTGTGTACACTTGTACTAAACTTGCCCCGGCATCGATTTTGGCTTTCGCATCATCACCGCTCATAATCCCACCAACGCCAATAATCGGAACTGAATCCGGCAAAGCCGCACGTAGCCAGCGAATCACCTGCGTTGAGGCTTCACTTACCGGGGCACCACTTAATCCACCTGCTTCGTGCTCATGAGTATGCCCACGTACCGCCGTTCGTTCCGTGGTTGTATTGGTCGCGATAACCCCATCTATGCCATGTGTAATAATGCCCTGAGCGAAACGTTCGGTTTCCGATTGATCCATATCAGGGGCAATTTTCACCAGCAGCGGAACGTACTTGCCGTGTTGCGTTGCCAACTCTTGTTGCTTTTTCTTTAGGGCGGCTAACAAACCGTTGAGAACGTCGCCATGCTGAAAAGCCCGCAAACCCGGCGTATTAGGCGATGAAATATTCACAGCAATATAACTTGCCACCGAATAGACACGTTCCATGCAGTACAAATAGTCGGCACTACCCTGCTCTTCTGGTGTGTCTTTGTTCTTGCCAATATTAACGCCAAGAATGCCACGATAATTTGAAGCCTTAATCCGCGCCACGAGCGCTTCAACACCCTGGTTGTTAAAGCCCATGCGGTTAATCAATGCCTGATGCTCCGGCAAACGAAACATGCGCGGTTTAGGATTGCCCGGCTGAGGTTTAGGCGTAATGGTTCCCACCTCGATAAATCCAAAACCCATCGCCGCAAAAGCATCAATACAGCGTGCGTCTTTATCTAAGCCGGCAGCTAGGCCCACCGGATTTGGAAACTGAAGGCCGAGCACCTGTACCGGCTTGTCGGCGATTTTTTGTTGCAACAAACAGCGCATGGGATTTTTTCCCATGCGCTCTAGTTGATTCAACGTGAAATCGTGCGACCACTCAGGATCGCCCTTAAACAACGCAGAGCGAATCAGCGGATACACATTCATTAGTGATTATTTCCGCTTTTTTGTCCCAGTAGCGTGAGCTCGCGTAAAGCAACTGAGAATTTCGCAAACTCATGGCTCTTCGTGGTTTTGAAGTCTGCCAGGGTTTGCTTCCAGCGCTCAACATAGGCTTTATTGTCTTCCATCCAGCGGTTTAGCATATCTTCAGCGGATTTATCCTCACCGGCATATTTTAATACGGTTAGGGTTAACAGCCGTTGCTGCCAATCAAGCTCTTCCCGGAAAGCTGCACGGGCAAGGGCTTGCCAATGATTGGCTACAGGTTGCCGGTTCACTTGGTCGAGGAACCAGTGAATGCTTAATTCTGCACCCAAGCGGAAGTAAGTCTCAGAAACTACAGAAATCTTCTGCTTCGTCAACGCGGCAACTTCAGCAATATCCATGGCTGAGAACACGGTGCTCAAAATACCAATTTGATGCGCCAGATCTTTAGGAACGCCCTGCTCAACCAGTTTTTCAATCTGACCACTAATCGCAGTTTTTTCAGCGTCGCTCAGATAGTTCAGAACATTTTTACGCAGGTCGTTAAACGACTTCGAGTAAAAATCGATATGTTCTTGGATACTGCTAAACTCTGGATTCTTATGACGTAAGAACCAGCGCGTGGCGCGGCGAACCATACGGCGCACCTGGAACAACATGTGATTTTGCGTATCGGCCGAGATCTTATTATTAAGTTTCTCCACCTGTTGCCAAATTGAACGGCTACCGAACACTTCACGGGAAGTTATATAGGCTGCCGCAATTTCTGCCACAGTCGCCCCGGTCGCTTCTTGCTTGCGGTACACGAAGTTCGGGCCCATATCATTGACAATATTATTGGCCAACTTGGTCGCAATAATCTCGCCTTTCAATGGATGATCGTTCATGTCTTCTTTAAACTGCTCCTGAAGCTCGCGTGGGAAAGCTGCGACCAGTTCGCGCTGATGGAATGGGTCTTGCGTGATCTCATCACACACCAGCTCTTCTTTCAGAACCATTTTGCCGTAGGCGTTCAATACAGCAAGTTCAGGACGCGTTAAACCTTTCCCAGCGGCAGTACGCTCAGCCAATTCATCATCATCTGGCAAGAACTCCAGAGCCCGATCGAGCAGGCCTTCTTTCTCTAAATGATGAATAAAACGTTGCATTTCCTTAATCTGGTCAACACCGCGCAATAAGGTCACAGAGATTGATTGGGTCTGGCGATTACAGTCATGTAATACGATTTCAGACACCTGGTCAGTCATCTCAAAGAGTAACTGGTCCCGTTGTGTTTTCGTCAATTTACCTTGGCTTACCAAGCCATTGAGAAGGATTTTGATGTTCACTTCATTATCTGAACAATCTACCCCACCCACGTTATCGATAAAGTCGGTGTTAATGCGGCCACCACGCATGGCATATTCAATTCGACCCAGTTGCGTGCAACCGAGGTTACCGCCCTCACCGACCACTTTCGCCCGCAATTCCTTGCCGTTCACGCGCAGGGCATCGTTTGCACGATCGCCTACATCCGCGTCGGTTTCCTTGCTACCTTTCACATAGGTTCCGATACCGCCATTCCATAATAAATCAACTTCTGCGGTAAGCAGTGACTTGATCAACTCCGTCGGCGTCATGCTGCGCTTTTGCGTACCAAGCAAACGCTTCATTTGCGTGGTCAGCTCAATTGATTTCGCGCTGCGCAAGAAAATCCCGCCGCCCTCGCTAATCAAGCTCCGATCGTAATCGTCCCAGCTTGAGCGCGGCATATTGAATAAACGCTCACGTTCTTTAAACGACTTGGCTGGATTTGGCTCTGGATCGATAAAGATATGCATGTGGTTAAAGGCGGCCACTAATTTGGTGTGTTTCGACAGTAACATACCGTTACCGAACACATCCCCACCCATGTCACCAATGCCCACGCAGGTAAAATCCGTGGTTTGACAATCGATGCCCATTTCCCGGAAGTGGCGTTTAACCGATTCCCAACCGCCACGCGCAGTAATTCCCATTTTCTTGTGGTCGTAGCCCACGGAGCCACCAGACGCAAATGCATCGCCAAGCCAATGTTTGTATTCCGCTGATATGCCATTGGCAATATCCGAGAAAGTTGCTGTCCCTTTATCGGCAGCAACTACTAAATACGGGTCGTCGTCATCATGACGTACCACGTTCTCTGGATAAACAATCTCGCCATCAATGATATTATCGGTAATATCAAGAAGCGCACGAATAAAGGTGCGATAGCAGGCTTTCCCTTCCTCGAACATGGCATCACGTTCTTCCGGGAGTTGCTTACAAACAAAGCCACCTTTCGCGCCCACAGGAACGATAACAGTGTTTTTTACCTGCTGTGCTTTTACCAAACCCAGAACTTCGGTCCGGAAATCTTCACGGCGATCAGACCAACGTAAACCACCACGGGCGACCTTACCACCACGCAGATGGACCCCTTCAACGCGCGGTGAATATACGAATATTTCGTATTTCGGCAGCGGCAATGGCATTTCCGAGATCAGTTCCGGCAAAAACTTCACCGATACATAAGGCTTTTCTTTACCTTCGGCATCTGTTTGGAAGAAGTTGGTGCGAAGTGCCGCTTGGATAAGATCCAAATAGCGACAAATGATTCGGTCGTCATCAAGGCTGGCAACATTCTCCAATTCGCCTTGAATACGCTGCACCAAGGTATCCAATTTCTTTGCCGTTAACTTCGTGCCTGGCTCAAAGCGCAAGTAGAACAACTTCACAAGCAGCTTGGCAATCTTGGGATAGCGGGTAAAGGTACTTTCGATATAGCTTTGGCTAAAGGTCACGCCAATTTGTCGCATGTATTTTGCAAACATACGCAAAATCACAACATGGCGGCCTTCCATACCGGCACCCAGAATTAAGCGGTTAAAGCCATCATCTTCGTAATCACCGGTCCACACTTTGGCAAAGGCATTCTGGAAATTGTCGCGGCTATTCTCTAAATCGAGTTTGCCGGCGGTATGCAACATAAAGAAATCAAGAACCCAATAGACATGACCGTCGTTGGTTTTAATTTGATAAGGCGATTCGTTAATGACGCGCAGACCAAAGTTTTCCAGCATCGGCAATACATCAGACAAATGGATCGGTTCATCGCGATGGAATAGCTTAAGCTTCACGCGGTTCGAATCGTCTTGCACTTCTTGTGCGCGATAAAACAACATGCCGAGACGATGATCATCGTCGAGCGCTTCTAGCTGCTCAATATCGGCAATGGCAACGGACGGCAGGATATCTTCTTTATACGCTCTAGAGAAACCGTCTGAATAGCGGCGGACTAACTCACGGGCCCGCGCTTCACCTTTACCGGTAATGAGCAACCGCTCGAGGTTATCTTCCCAAGTGCGCGATGCTTCTGTGAGGTTTTCTTCAAGTTCTTTCACATTAATTTCCTGTCCGCTATCTTCTACACGCACGGTATATTGCGTCCGCGCGAGTACCGATTCTGAAAAATACGTGGTAAAGTCAACATCCTCGGCCCCACCAAGCGTACGTGCGAGGATTTGCTGTGTTTTCATCCGCAATAAGGTGTTGTAGCGCTCTTTTGGAACATACACCATGGCGGTAATAAATCGTCCAAAGATATCCCGACGTAAGAATACCCGAGTAATATCCCGTTCTTGAATCTGTAACACCCCCAGCGCAGTGGTGAGCAAATCGTCGACATTCGACTGAACGATTTCGTCGCGTGGGTAGGTTTGCATGATATTCAACAGCGCTTTACTTGCGTGAGTTCCCCGCGCGTGACGGCTATTCTTCAATACCGCCGATACTTTATCGCTGACTAATGGAATGTCCATCACGCTGTCATTGTAGAAACTTGCCGCGTACAAACCGATGAATCGATCTTCACCAATAACTCGGCCTTTCTTGTCAAAGCGTTTAATACCAATGTAATCATTGTAAGCAGGACGATGAACCCGTGATTTCGCATTGGTTTTGGTGAGCAACAACAGTTCGTTGTTGGCAAGTGCCGTTGTCCGGGCGAGCTTGGTCATTTCCGATAAGCGACGCCCTTGCTTGCTCTCTGATGCTCGTAACAAGCCCAAGCTGCTTCCTTGATCTTGGGTCAGTTCGTAATCGCCTTCTACTGGTGTAAGGGTATAGCTGCGATATCCCATCAAAGTGAAGTTGTCGTTCGCAAGCCAACCTAAAAAGCGTTTTGCTTGTTCTAACTGCTCGTCACTCCCTGGAAAATTGCGTTTTTCCAGGGAGGCAACGATATCCTCTAAACGTTGACGCATTGGCTGCCAATCGCCTACCGCGAGAGATACTTCCTCCATAACCGAGGTAAGTTCTTTCTTTAACGTTTTTAATTCTTCCGAGGTGTTCTGGCGATCAACTTCGATAAGGAACACCGTATCTGTTTGCGCTTTCGCATCAACTTCCCCGGCCGGCAGGATCTCACGCACGCTACCGTCACTGTTCCGACGATGAACCAGCGGTGCATGTAACAGCAGTTGCGAGTTAATACCCAACCGGTTTAACGCCATGCGCACCGAATCCACCATAAACGGCATATCGGTTTGAATAATTTCAATAATGGTATGTGGCGATTCCCAGCCGTATTTCGCGACTTCTGGGTTATATACCTTGATGGTGGCCTTACTATTGGACTCATACTTACTAAAACTATGCCAAAGCCCAACTATAGCCCCGTAAATATTACTATGATCACGACCCGCGAAATCATCGCGGGACACGTTTCGATACAAACGATGAGCAAATTCATCAACCAACTGCGCGATCTCAGACGGCAATTTCTGACGGATCGTTTCAGAAACTTTCTCGAGAATCACTGGAGGTTGACTATTGACCGATGCCATGATGATAGATCCTTGTCTGCAGGCGAAAAAAAGTGGCTCGCCAGCCGCAAAGCGCGGCGGGGTGTAAACCCTCTTATTCTCGGCCTTTACGCTAGTAAAATCAACGTATTCTGCGCTGGTGCGAGGAGTTATTTTTCGCCCAACGCCTGGCTCAATTTTTCATGCAAATCAGGTGCTAAATTATTCAGCTGACGCAAACGTAAAAGCGTTTGATGCAAGGGCGTCTGTAGTGCTTCAGGTAGCCGTTTCCACTTCAGTAGCGGTGACAATAAACGAGATGCTACCTGCGGATTTGATGCATTCAAGCGTGAAATAGCATCTTCGAGCAACTGATACCCAGCCCCGTCTTCTGCATGTAATTGCCCTAAATTATGGGTGAAACTCGCCAATAATGCATAAATTCGATTGGGATTTGCCCAATTAAAGGCACTGTGGTGTGTTAAATAGGTCACCCGCTCCGCATTACCGAAGTCAGGGGCACTCGCTTGTACCGCTAGCCATTTGTCCATCACCAAGGTATTTCCCTGCCAGGTGCGGGCAAAGTCTTCAAGTAGGCGTTCGCATAACGGATGATCCGTGTGCACAGCCGCAGCAAGGGCACCGAAGCTTAATGTCATGCTCCCATCCGCTTTAAATTGCCGCTCAATAATGGTGGTAATGTCGCTATCATCTTGATGGTGCGCGAGATAACCAAGGGCTGTATTTGCAAGCATACGCTGCGAAATAAGTGCTGAGCTTAAGCCAGCATTGTCTAACTCGGTGCGTTTCCAAGCAGAAAGCAATTCGTCCTTTAGCGCCAGTGCGATGAGCACGCGCATTTCGCTTACCACCCGACCAACCTCAGCGACAGGAATAATCTCGAATTCTTGCGCTAACGATTCCTCATTGGGAATTTGCAGCAGTAACGCGCACAAGGCCGCGTCTTGTTCTTTATCTTTCAGCGCCGTTGCCAAGGTATCAATCATGGTTTCTGAAAGGCTGACATCGGTCTTGCCGGCGATTGCTTGCAGCATGGCGTGGCGATAGATACGTTGACTCGCATCCCAGCGCAGAAAGGCGTCGGTGGCGCCATTCATAATAGCTAACAACTCATCTTCGCTCTGTTCGAAATGGAGTTTAATCGGCGCTGAGAAATTGGCTAACAACGCAGGTACCGGACGTGTTGCCGAACTTGTGAAGCTAATTTCTTGCTGAGGCTGAGTTAATTCAATTAAATTCAAAGACTTGCCGTCAGCCAATACATCCATCGACTGCCCATGTTCATCGACAAATTCCACTTGAATTGGAATATGAAATGCTGGCTTATCTGTTTGTTCGCCGCTGTCCGGTACCTGCTGGGAAAAGGTTAATTTTCCTTCTTTGGCGGCGTCATTATAGGTGTAAGTGACTTGCACTTGAGGCGTTCCGGCGTAGGCATACCAATGTCTGAACTGACCCAAATCGGCGCCGTTCGCATCTTCCATCGCCTGAATAAAGTCTTCACAGGTCACGGCTTGGCCGTCATGGCGCTTGATATAGAGCTGCATGCCCTTCTGGAAACCCTCCTCCCCTAATAAGGTATGGATCATACGAATAACTTCAGCGCCCTTATTGTATACCGTCACCGTGTAGAAGTTATTCATCTCCATCACTCTGTCGGGGCGGATGGGGTGCGCCATAGGACCGGCATCTTCCTCGAACTGATGGGTCCGGATAATACGGACATCTTGAATGCGTTGTACCGCGCGCATGCCGAGATCAGCACTAAACTCCTGATCCCTAAAGACAGTGAGCCCTTCTTTAAGGGACAGCTGAAACCAATCACGACAGGTGATTCGATTGCCCGTCCAGTTATGAAAGTATTCATGCCCGATCACCGATTCAACGTTCATAAAATCTTGATCCGTTGCGGTTTCGGCATCCGCCAATACATATTTGGAATTAAAAATATTAAGGCCTTTGTTTTCCATCGCCCCCATATTGAAAAAATCGACTGCAACAATCATGTAGATGTCGAGATCGTAGACCAAACCAAAACGCTCTTCATCCCACTGCATCGAACGTTTCAGCGCGCCCATTGCATATTCGGCTCTGGATAAATTTCCCTTATCTACGAAAATCTGGAGTAATACATCACGTCCATCACGGGTGATGAAGTGATCTTCAAGGAGGTCAAAATCGCCCGCCACTAACGCAAACAAGTATGCCGGTTTCGGGTGAGGATCATGCCAGGTGACCGAATGTTTAGTGCCATCGGACTCTGTTGATACCGGATTTCCGTTTGATAGTAAGTATGGGAACCCTTGTTGGGGAGCAATAATAGTGGTGGTAAAAACCGATAACACGTCTGGGCGATCAAGATAGTACGTGATACGTCGAAACCCTTCCGCTTCACATTGGGTACAAAAGGTTCCCGCGGATTTATATAAACCCTCAAGCGCGGAGTTATTAGCAGGATCAATCTCAGTCACAACAGTGAGCGAAAATTTATCGGGTACGTCGTTAATGGTCAGCGCCCCATCGCTGGTAAATTCGGACGCCGACAACGCCTCGCCGTCGAGGGAAACACTCAGCAGGCGTAGGCTCTCACCCACTAAAACCAAAGGTTCCCCCGCCCGCTGGCGTTCCAATTGCATGGTATTGGTCACTTTGGTTTTGTGATCATCAAGCTCAAACACGAGATCTGTTGTCGAAATAGTAAAAGCTGGAGCATGGTAATCTTTGCGGTACTTAGCTTGCGGGGTGCTCGCGGGCGCGTCTGACATGGTTTCTCCGAGACATCAACAAAGTAATATGGGCCCTATCCTATCAAAACGGCAGTTAGAAAACAGGCTTGATGCAGCCACTATTCAATGCGACATAAAAAAACGCAGGCGATGCCTGCGTTTCTTTCTTACCCTGCGGTTTGCATATCGCTTTGGGAATCTTCAAGCCGCAAAATTTTGAAGTTCGTATAGGCGTATATGATGGTAATAATAGGGACTAAGAATAGGAAGAACGCAAAAGGTGCGTAATGCAACGGATACACACCCAACACACTGAACATAAATGCGCCACAGGTATTCCACGGAATTAGCGGTGAGGTAATAGTGCCGCTGGATTCAAGGGTGCGAGATAAGACGCGCGGATCTAGACCTTCATTCGCATAGGCTTCACGAAACATCCGTCCCGGCAATACAATAGCCATATACTGATCGGCGGTAAGTACGTTGGCACCAAAACAGGTAAATACGGTTGCCGTTACCAAAGAGCCGGTAGAGTGAACCACTTTTAAAATACCGCTGATAATTTTCTGTAATAATCCTGTGGTTTCCATGACCGCACCGAATGTCATGGCAGCAAGAATCAGCCATACAGTATTGGTCATGCTTTCCATGCCGCCGCCACTAATCAAGCTTTGTAAATCGGGATTATCGGTCGGAATACTGACGCCATTCGCTAAGGCCACCCACACTACTTCGAGGTTACCCACGAACGCGGAAGGACGCGCAATCGGGGTCAAACTTGCCACCACGTCTGATTGGAACAATAACGCCCATACACCCCCGAGCAACGCACCAATAAGAATCGTAGGCAATGCTGGCTTGCGAGTCGCGGCGAGTGTGAATAATACGGCTAACGGGATTAACATCACTGGACTGATATTAAAAATGGCGTCCAGATCATTCTGCATCACCATTAGGCTATCAATGTTTGCCACACCCGTGCCGGTAAATCCTAGGATCGTAAAGAGAATCAAAGAGATAATCAGCGCAGGAACGGCGGTTAACGTCATATAGCGGATATGCGCAAATAACTCTGTACCTGCCACTGCAGGCGCTAAATTGGTGGTGTCGGATAAAGGCGACATCTTATCGCCGAAGTACGCCCCCGAAATGACCGCCCCGGCTGTAATTGGCAACGATAAATCCATGCCGGTAGCGACCCCAATTAATGCCACACCGATGGTGGCCGCGGTGGTCCAGGAACTGCCGATAGAGATGGCAACAATGGCACAAATTAAACAGGACGCTGCATAAAACCAGGTTGGGCTTAGTAATTCCAACCCATAATAAATCATGGTCGGTACAATACCTGCAAGCAGCCAGGTACCAATCAGCGAGCCCACCATAAGGATGATTAGAATGGCGCCTAACGCAACAGAGATGCCTTTGGTGATGCCCGCCTCAATATCCCCCCAACGGTAACCGTTAAAGAAGGCGATTGTGGTAGCAATAGCTGCAGCGATAAGCAAGGCAATCTGATTTGGCCCGTAGGACGAATCTTCACCAAATAAATACACAGAGCTGCCCAGCATCGCAACAAGCGCGAGCAAAGGAATCAGTGCCTGTAGATAGGAAGGACGTTTTGTGGTTTCCGTCATCATGTCTAATCCATGCTAGTGGGCCCCTTTACGGGGCCCTTTATTATTATCAATTGTTAAAACTGAACAATTCCAAGTAGCTGTAGAAAGATTGCAATAATAGCAATTGGTGCTAAATAACGCACACAGAACCGCCAGATTGCGTACACGCGCGCACTTGTGTTTAATTCTTCCTCAGTGAAGCGACGCTTCATTACCCAACCGGTAAAGAGCGCTGCCAACAATCCGCCCAGCGGTAGCAGAATGTTCGAAGCCAAGTGATCGATGGCGTCAAAAATCGTCGCCAATTCTTTGCCAAAGAAGTTCCAATTGAGCTGCGTCCAGCCAGCACCTGCAAAGGAGAATACCGTTGCCAAACTTAAGGTCCACAACAATAAACCGGAAGCGATAGACGCTTTCCAGCGAGATACTTGCAACTTCTCTTCAGCAAAGGCCACCGATGCTTCAATCATTGCGATAGCAGAGGTAAATGCAGCCAACACCAGCATAACAAAGAAAACTGTTGCCGTAAGTGATGTCATTGGCATGTGCGTAAACGCCAATGGGAGGGTTTGGAAGATTAGTCCAGGGCCTTCACCCGGTGCTAAGCCAAAACCAAATACAATGGGGAAGATAGCAAGGCCAGCAACAAGCGCCACCAAGGTATCTGCTAACGCAATCCAAATTGAGGTACGCGCAATTGAGGTGCCTTTAGGAAGGTATGCACCGTAAATAATCATCACACCAGAGGCCAGAGATAAGGTAAAGAACGCATGGCCTAGCGCAATCAACGCACCTTGGGTCGTCAGGGCTGAGAAATCAGGGCGGAACATAAAGCTAACGGCACGCCCAAAATCACCAATCATTCCCGAATAAATCGCAATGATAACAAGAAGAATTAGTAATACGGGCATCAGGTATTTAACCGCCCGCTCGAGACCGTTCTTAAACCCTTTGCCTACTACAAATACCGTGGCCACAATAAGTAAGGTACTAAAGAATAAGAGTTCACTAGCCGAGGTAACCATACCGCCAAACACGGCAGCGACCGACGCCGGTGTCGCATCCACAAAAGCCCCAGATGCGCTTTTAAATACATAAGATAACGCCCAACCTGCGATAACCGCATAAAAGGTTAAGATGATATAACCGGCACTCAACCCCATCCAGCCAGTAATTTGCCACGCGGGGCTAACGCCTGATTCGCGGGCGAGCTTCGCCGCTGCATAGCCTGGCGATGTGCGACCACGTCGGCCTATTAATACTTCTGCCATTAACACAGGCACACCGATTAAGAAGATAAATAACAGATAGAGCAGCACAAAAGCGCCACCGCCATTTTCACCCATAATATAGGGGAATTTCCAAATGTTACCGAGGCCTACAGCCGCTGCTGTGGCTGCAAGAACAAAGGAGAAATTACTGGACCAGCGGTTGTGCGTTGCGCGTTCTGTTGTCATAAAAATTAACCGTTATAGTGACGTTATTGTTTGGGTATAACGTTCTTGTTTGAGTTTTAATTATTATATTTATCTAATGCTTTATAGCAGAACAAAGGGCCTGTGTTACCAGGCCCCTATTTCAGAATCGAGATGTACCTTACCTCTGCTTGTTAGCGGATTGCAAGATTACTGTCCGCCGCACGCAGTTTTTCAAGATAATCTAAGGTAATCAGCAATGCCTCGTCCATTAGAGGATCCGGCTCAAGGAATTCGCTGTCGACATCATCAATTGAATCGACTGGCTCTTTTCCTGCCCGCTGCAGGCGTTCATTCACCCGCGCTAGATTACGCTCGCGATCCCGTTTCGATTCCGCTTCTCGTTCTGCCTTTACTAAGGTAATCGAAGTACGTTCACGCAACTGTTGATAGCGTTCGATATCTTGATAGATGTAAGCAAACTCAGGGTTGCTTTCAATGCGCTCTTGATATTGCTGAGCCAAGGCATCGATCAGTTCTTCATTCACCAAACCAAAGCCACGGAACTCTACAGGTTCGATTTGATCCCACGGTAAGGCGTTCTCAGCACGACTTTCACCAAACTCCTCGGGATCCATCAAGGTTGGGAAGGTAATATCAGGAACAACGCCTTTATGTTGCGTAGAGCCGCCGGTAATGCGATAGAACTTAGCCATCGTGTACTGCACGCTACCCATTGGGTTTTGGTGCAGATCAAAGCGCCGCTGCAATCCGCGGTGTTGCT
Source organism: Aliidiomarina indica (assembly GCF_015354615.1). Classification (GTDB taxonomy): domain Bacteria; phylum Pseudomonadota; class Gammaproteobacteria; order Enterobacterales; family Alteromonadaceae; genus Aliidiomarina; species Aliidiomarina indica. The sequence goes on from NZ_JACAVQ010000001.1 coordinate 538,430, forward strand.
GAACCGTACCTTTACCAAAGGTGTTCTCACCGATCACCAGTGCCCGCTCATAGTCTTGCATGGCCGCTGCAAAGATCTCAGATGCCGATGCACTAAAACGATCAACCATCACCACCATAGGACCGTTGTAGTAAACATTGACGTCATTATCCGTGCTGACTTCGATACGCCCAGAACTTTCCCGTACCTGAACCACAGGGCCGCTTGGCAAGAATAGCCCCGTAAGGGTGATTGATTCATTCAAGGCACCACCGCCATTACCGCGTAAATCGATAATCAGGGCATCTACCGGATCATCTTGCAATGCCAACAAATGCTTCTTCACGTGCTCCGTGAGGTTGTTGTAGAAGCTAGGAATTTCAATCACAGCAACCCGCTGTTCATCACGGGTAGTTTCTACTCGAAGTTTTGCTTCGCGATCTTCAAGGCGAACCTCATCACGGGTAATCTCGATGATTTCAGGCGCCGCACCGGCACCTTGACCGTCCCGCAGTACCTGCAAGCGAACAACACTTCCTTTCGGACCTGTAATGAGCTGCACAACATCATCTAGACGCATACCGATGATATCAACGAATTCTTGATCGCCTTGGGCGACACCGATGATGCGATCATTTGGCGATAATTGACCAGATTGCTCTGCTGGGCCGCCCGGAACAAGTGAGCGAATAACCGTGTAGTCATATTCAGATTGCAACAACGCACCTATACCTTCCAACGACAGGTTCATATTCTGTTGGAAGCGCTCGGCGTTGCGCGGAGATAAATAACTGGTGTGGGCGTCCACGCTGCGGGCAAAAGCATTCATCACCACTTGGAATGCATCTTCGCTTTGCGCTTGGGTGATACGCTGTAGCGCTGCAGTGTAGCGCCGTTTTAAATTCTCAACGATTTCTTCATCTTCACGCCCAGCCATCGCTAAATTAAGCGCATCGTTGCGAACCCGCTTGCTCCAAATTTCATCGAGTTGTTCAGAGGTGGTCGCCCAAGGCGATTCAGAACGGTCAAACTCAAATGTCCCCTCTTCTTCAAAATCGAAAGATTCAGAGTCGAGGAGCGACAAGGCATAGGAGAAACGCTCTAGCCGGCGTTCTAAATTCACTTGATGAATGGCGTAGGCAACTTCTAGCTCTCCAGCAATTAACTTTTCATGAAATGTGTTTCGATATTTCTGAAAACGTTCAACATCACTGGCTAGAAGGAACATACGATTATAATCGAGCTGTTCAAAATAGCGGTCGAAGATTTGTTGCGACATCGCTTCATCCAGCTCCACTTGGCTATAGTGGTAGCGAGTAAAGTAGGATGCGATACGACGGCTCGCAGCTTTATGTTGTGACTCTGGCGCCAGTTTCGGAATATCTGAAACCGTGTAGTCACTGGCAACCGCACTAACACTTACCGCACAAAATAAGGCGACAAATGCGATTTTCTGAACTGCTTGCTTAATCATTCGAACTCCTATCAAACGCGAAATAATTCAGCTACCGGAACTCGAACCGTCATCCCTGAAGGCAGCTGAACTTGCGCATCACTTTTTTCGAGGTCAGTTACAACACCTTGAACCGGCAAGCTACCGAGCTGAATTTGAACCTGCTGCCCTACAGTCACTGCATCAGGGTTTACAGCCGTTAACGGACCTTGTGGTCGTTTTGGTGCATCAGCTTGGCGCGTGCGTGACTTGTTCACGGCATGAGCCTTCTTCGGTTTGACCTTCGTATTTGCTGGTTTGTTCTGTTGCTTACGGGCTTTAGTCGCAGCAGGTTTACCTTCTGCCGCAGATTCTGCTTTACGGGCCTTAGCACGCGCCTGCGATGCCTGCAGTTGTTCAACTGCATGCGCTTCGTGATCCGCCTCCACTAAGCCGGCGTCCGCGCCATCTAAATCAACACGCTGAGTTCCCGCTTTCACGCCGCGCAAGTAGCGCCACGAACTCGTATACAACCGCAGTGCTGAACGAATACGCGTTTTGCTCACGTTCTCATCGTCTGCCAAACGAGCCGCAAGATCCTCGAAAATTCCGATTTTCAGTGGGCGCGCATCTCCATCCAGTGTGAAACATGCTGGGAACTGCTCTGCCAGATATGCAATCACTTCTTTACTGGTAGAGAATTTTGCCGTTTTTTCCATTGTTTAACCTTCGTCTAGCACTTCAGTTGAGTCATCCGATTCAGCGTCTTGCTCAATTCGCTGCACCAAATGAGTAATATAGTCTTCTAATTCATCCGGATCCGATTCTAACAACCCAGGTTCTCTTAACCATAGATCGGAAATCTCAATCACCAGCTGTTCAATTTTTTCATGCGTCCAGAATCCGCCATGAGCGGTTTCCTTGTGAATAGCATAAAGCATCCCATTTAAATGATCTGCTGCTTGTTCTGCATCTTCCTCAAAAAACTCCATATCCGACACGGATACTAGATACGGTCGCACATCGAATTCGAGATCCACGCTATCGCCCTCGCGCATCACATTGAAACCTGATCCCAAGCTAACCGCTCAAGCATCGGCAGTAGCCCTTCAATACCCGCTTGATCTACCTCGCTAAAGCGAGCCGATTCAGGACTATCAATATCGAGCACTGCAACCACGCGTCCCTGATGGAAAATAGGCACCACGAGCTCAGAGTTACTTGCGCTATCACAGGCAATATGCCCAGGAAATGCGTGTACATCGTCAATCCGCTGGGTCTCCCCGGTTGCCCACGCCGCACCACAAACGCCTTTGCCATGGCCAATACGAACACATGCAACCTTCCCTTGGAATGGCCCGAGCACTAATTCGTCTTGTTTTACTAAGTAGAATCCTAACCAATTTAAGCGGTCGATCTGGTCGTATAACACAGCACTGATGTTAGCAAGGTTTGCAATTAAGTCGGATTCTTCCGACGTTAACGCGCTTAGCTGCTTCCCGAGGCTTACATAAAATTCGCTACTTTCTTTATCCGAATGCGCTTCAACTACAAACATTACGAAGCCTCCGCGTCTGAATCTTTGTTTAATGGGAAACGTGCTATTTCAGCGTCATCTGAAGGTAAGCCGGCTCGGTCGCGAAGCTCTCGGCGTAAATCGCCTTTGGTCTTGAACACCAGCTCACCTTTACTATCGATAGAGAAATGATCGGTTTGATTGAGTCGACGCGCTTGATACACCATGACAATTTCCATTGCGTTCTCACGTTGCGACTCTGTCAGCTTCTGCCCATCAGGCCAGCGCCCAGTCTCGACCGCTTCTTTCATGCGCTCGTAGATATCGGGTGTAACAGCTCGTAAAACATCATCGTACTGCATAAATTCGGTTACCGCTGTTTCTTTAACATATAAATTCTTCCGCGGGTAATGAGATACCAAACGAAACTAATCGCGGCAACAGAACCGCCGATATAAGGTACCCATGGCCCGATGCCGGTATTACCCCAATCATAAAAAAAAGCGCCGATACCCGCAATAAACAACAAAATCGCCAACATCTGCTGACTTACTAAGCGGCTTAATTGCTGTGACCGCTGCAAGCGTGATTTTCGTACCAAACTCTCGCTGTCATGCGCGCTCAACATAAACCCGCAATGTTCACACGTTGCCGCTTTATCCGATACTTTCTTACCACAGCCAGGGCAACTAATGATCGCCATCTCGAACTCCTTCACGTCTTTCCTGCGCTCATGATAACAGTGCCGCCTTCCATATTCATCCACTGTCATGGCCCATTGCGTGAAAATCAGCTGTTTTGCACTAAGTTTTCGACCAAAGTGCGATCCAATGCTATTAATGCCCCTTCTAGCCGTAGAGCTTTTAAATGAACTATGGCAGAGTATGCAGGGTTAAAAACAACAATTCCATAACAATCAGGGGAAACCAATGGAAGCACTGGTCAATAGTGTGAATAACATCGTCTGGAGCCCAGCACTTATTGTGTTGTGTCTATCCGCAGGGTTGTTCTACTCCATTCTGACGCGTTTTGCGCAGGTTCGTCACTTTCGCGAGATGGTTCGTTTGCTGTTTAGCGGCAACGCATCGAAGCAAGGGATTTCATCATTTCAGGCACTTGCGGTCACGCTCTCTGGCCGTGTCGGCGTCGGTAACATCGCCGGTGTTGCGGCGGCTATCGGTTTTGGTGGTCCGGGCGCGGTATTTTGGATGTGGGTCGTTGCCTTTCTTGGTGCGTCTACAGCCTATGCTGAGTCAACGCTAGGGCAAATTTACAAAGTAGAAGAAGACGGCCAATATCGTGGTGGCCCGGCTTACTATTTTGAAAAAGCACTGGGTCAAAAGTGGCTTGCCATCCTATTTGCAGTATCTGCCATCATAGCCTGCGGTATTTTCTTACCCGGGATTCAAGCAAACGCGGTGGGTAATGCGGTAACCCACGTATTTGGCGACGGCAACTTAGTCACCACCGATTACGGTGAGGTAGGCTCTAATAAACTGATTGCACTTGCGATCATTCTTATCGTTTTGGGCTTTATTATTTTCGGCGGTATTAAACGTATCGCGAACTTCACCCAAATCGTTGTGCCCTTTATGGCCCTTGCCTACATTATTATGGCGCTCGTGATTGTATTTTTAAACTTCAATCAAGTACCGGCTATATTCTCCCTGATCATAACCGACGCCTTTACTGCTCAGGCAGGCTTCGGGGCGGCTATTGGTTGGGGTGTGCGGCGCGGAATCTATTCGAATGAAGCCGGTCAAGGTACAGGTCCACACGCTTCATCAGCTGCAGAAGTCGACCACCCTGCCCAACAAGGCTTGGTACAGGCATTCTCGGTTTATGTTGATACCTTGTTTGTGTGTACAGCAACAGCGTTAATGATTCTGATTACCCAGCAATTTAACATTCAGACTGAAGATTTCAGCGCCATTGCTGGAACCGGCACCATGATTGTACAAAATGTTGATGCGGCCACAGAGGTTGCCTCCCCTGCATTTACCCAACTTGCCCTATCGAGCGTGTTTGGTGATTTCGGCCAAGGTTTTGTGGGTATAGCTATCTTCTTCTTCGCCTTTACGACGATATTGGCCTACTACTACATTGCTGAAACCAATGTGTCGTATCTCAATCGTTACTTTAAGGGCAAGATTTCGCTCACGTTGGTGAAGCTCGTCATTATGTTTATGGTGGCTTACGGAACGGTGAATAGCTCCGGCTATATCTGGAACCTCGGTGACATTGGGGTCGGGTTAATGGCCTGGATTAACATTCTCGGGATCTTGGCCATCTTCTTTGTCGCGAAACCAGCAATTATGTGTTTACGCGATTACGAAGCCCAAAAGAAAGCCGGCGGTCCTATCGTTTTTGATCCTCAGAAACTAGGCATTCAGAAGGCGGAGTTTTGGGAGAAGCGATTAGCTCGCCAAAAAGCGGAAGCAGCGGCAAGTGCTGCGGCAAAGAGCGATAAACCAGACGCTTAATCGACGCTGACGGGGAAACCCAATGGCAATAAAAAACGGAGGCTGTAGGCCTCCGTTTTTTTATCACCCAACTGTCTTAACGCAAGGTGGGCACAACTGCCAAAATAGCCCGCAAGGTGTCTCGGCCTAATTGCTGTGATCGTACATCAGACCATTGCTGATAAGGATCGGGTAAATCATCGTTATCTTTAAACGGCATTTCGACCGTAAACGCCAGACAGCGGAAGCGCTCCGCAACTGCATTACTAGCCACAGTTAAATTTGCTTTCCCAGGCTCGTCTTTATCGTAGCCATAGGTGGTTTGGAATTCTGCTGTCGCCTGCAAATACGCGGCGCGAAACTTTGCTTCGAGCTGCGCATGACGCTCGTCATAGGAAGGAATTCCCTCTGCGCCGGCAATAAAGTTGTAGGGGATATTTTCATCACCATGGATATCGAGGTACATGTCGACACCCACCTCATCCATCATGTTTAATACATGAAACACTTCCGGACTTTTCTCAACGCTTGGCGTTGCCCATTCACGATTTAGGTTTACACCTGCTGCATTGGTACGCAAATGGCCGCGCACGCTGCCATCAGGATTCATATTCGGCACAACATAGAATACACATTGCTCAAGAAGCTGACGCGCTACCGGCTCGTCTTCATTGAGCAAATGCTCGAGCAGTCCTTCCACAAACCACTCAGCCATGGTTTCACCAGGGTGCTGACGCGCGGTAATCCAAATCGACCGTTTTTCCTCACTAGGCTCACCAATAACCAACACATTCATGTCACGTCCATCAAGTGTTGTTCCCACCACCTTTTGCTCTACCCAGGCACTCTGCTGAGCCCACTGCACAAGATCAAGATGGCGTTCCCAGCTGTATGGAACAAAATAGGCAAGAAACACACTTTCTTGCTCAGGGGTGAATTCAATAGTCACTGCAGTGCCATCAAACGACGTAGGCACTCGGAACCAGGTATCGCGGTCATAACTTGCAAAGGCTTGATACCCTTCCCAACCTTTTGGATAGGCTGAGCCGGACGCATTCTCAATCACGAGTCTGTGTTCAATCTCTGCCGTGCTTAGTAACTTAAAATGAAACCACTGATAGAAATCAGACGCGTGATCTTTGCGAATGTTTAAGCGGATATCATCGGGGCGGTCAGCGCGAATAACTTCTATATTGCCGCTATCGAATGCGGTAGAAATGAACATATATTCTCCTCGTTACATCTTTTTCTCTTGCGACATAAGCATGCCGCAGACAAAAGAAGCGCCTCCTGGGCGCTTCTTTACGAACGTCAATCATTATGCTGGGATGTTAGGTACCGTTAAACCGGCCATATCCTGAATTACCCGTAGAACCTGACAGCTATAGCCAAATTCATTGTCATACCAAACGTACAACACCGCACGGTCTCCATCCACAATCGTGGCCTGAGAATCAACAATACCCGCATAGCGGCTGCCAACCAGATCAGACGATACAATTTCAGTAGACGAAGTGAAATCAATTTGGTTTTGCAAATCTGAATGAAGCGCAGCATGGCGTAGGAAATCATTTAAGCCTTCCCGATCTGTTTCCCGCTCTAAATTCAGGTTCATAATCGCCATAGACACGTTCGGCGTGGGTACCCGGATAGCATTCCCGGTCAATTTACCTTTTAACTCAGGTAAGGCTTTCGCCACGGCTTTCGCCGCACCCGTTGAGGTGATCACCATATTCAGCGGCGCTGAGCGGCCACGGCGTTCTGCTTTATGATAGTTATCAATGAGGTTTTGATCGTTGGTATAGGCATGTACCGTCTCAACGTGGCCATTTTTAATACCGAACTCGTCATTCACCGCTTTTAGTACGGGTGTAATGGCGTTGGTGGTGCAGCTGGCAGCAGACACAATTAAATCGTCAGGGAGGATATCTGCGTGGTTCACGCCGTGTACGATATTCTTAATATCGCCCTTAGCCGGGGCGGTAAGCAGAACCTTCTGAGAACCTTTGGCTTTTAAGTGCAGTCCCAGGCCGGCTTCGTCTTTCCATACGCCGGTATTATCGACGATGATCGCATCTTTGATACCAAATGCGGTGTAATCCACCTGATCAGGCGAATTGGCGTAAATCACCTGAATTTGGGTACCATTTGCTTTAATCGAGTTGTTCTTGTGATCAACAGTAATTGAACCATTAAATGGGCCGTGAATAGAGTCACGACGAAGCAGACTCGCCCGTTTCTCTAAATCGCCCTCACCGCCTCCGCGCACAACAATGGCGCGTAAACGTAATTTATTGTTCTTTCCGTTTCGTTCAATCAGTAACCGCGCAAGTAAGCGACCAATCCGACCAAAACCGTAAAGCACCACATCACGAGGCTCAATTTCGTCAGCTTTACCGACAATATCAACCAGCTTACGGTTCAAATACTCTTGCACTGACTCGTTGTTTTGGCGCTCGCCACCGAAATGATAAGCAAAGGCTAGCTTCCCTAAATCGATGCGTGCTGGTGCGATATCCATTTCAGCTAAAGCAGCAAGAAACGGGTAACTTTCGCGCAGGCGTAACTTGTGGTCTTCGTGCTGGCGCACTAAACGATGCGTTTTAATAATATCAATCGTTGATCCATTTAACAGACTCCGACCATAGACCAGAATCTCCACTCCCTTGGTACGGTACAAACGGCCAATCAACGGCTGCATCATTTCCGCGTATTCTTGACGTTCTTCCCAGCTTCTTAACGTTGTATCATTATGCGCATCAGTCATTGGAAAACCTTTCCCAGCTATTCGAATGAAACGGATCTGTACACCTTATGGGCACAGCTTTAAATTCGGCGGCTATTGTACTCAAAATGAGCGTAGGCGGCTAGTTTCCGATCGTAATAACTCCGTAATACCCCGTTTTTCATGTCAACCCTGCGTTGCACTGCCGTCGGTAGCGATAAAGGTCATCGCTCGAGAATTCAAACAATAACGCTGGCCACTGGGTGCCGGACCATCATTAAACACATGCCCGAGGTGCCCATCACAGCGTGCGCAGCGGATCTCCGTACGGCTCATCCCGTGGGAGCTATCCTTTAGATAACGAATCGCATTGGGTAATGCCTGATAAAAACTCGGCCAACCGCAGCCAGCATCAAACTTTGTGTCCGCCGGAAACAGCGGTAAGCCACACCCTGCACAACAGTAGTCCCCTTCTCTGTTCTCATATAATAAGGTGCCGGAAAATGGCCGTTCAGTGCCGTGCCCTCGTAATATCGCATATTGTTCTGGACTGAGGCGTTCTCGCCATTCCTCTTCACTGGTTGGTATTCTTTCTGACTCATTATTTTTCATAAAACCCCTCTGAAAATATATGTTCTGTCATACTTACCTTTGTCTGACTATGTTAATATAGCGCACATTCGATCAAGTATTAGGGAACGTTATTCGATGCTACGTCGCACAAAAATCGTCACTACCCTCGGCCCCGCCACAGATAAGCCTGGTGTCTTAGAAGCGCTGATTAAAGCCGGTGCCAACGTTGTACGTCTTAATTTCTCCCACGGTGATGCTGCCGACCACAAAGAACGCGCCACGCAAGTGCGAGAAATTGCTCAGCGGTTAAACCGTCATGTGGCGATTCTAGGCGATTTACAAGGTCCAAAAATTCGCGTCGCACGATTTAAAAACAGCAAGGTTCAACTGACCGAAGGTCAAGATTTTGTGCTCGATGCGGCCATGGATGGCAGCCAAGGCGACGAAAATGCGGTAGGACTCGATTATAAAGAGTTACCTAAAGATGTAAGTAGTGGCGATGTTTTGTTACTAGACGACGGCAGAATTCGTCTTCAAGTAACTCATGTGTCAGGGACCAAGGTACACACCAAAGTAACGGTTGCAGGCACGCTTTCCAACAATAAAGGGATCAATCGTCAAGGTGGCGGGCTATCTGCTTCCGCACTAACCGATAAAGATTTCCGCGATATTGAAACTGCGGCGGAGATTGATGTTGATATTCTTGCCGTATCTTTCCCGCGCTCCGGCTCTGATCTTCAATTAGCCCGCGCCCTGCTAAATAAGGCCGGCTGTAATGGTGCTATCTGCGCCAAGATTGAACGAGCAGAAACCGTCGCTTCCGACGCCGCCCTTGACGATGTAATTGAGCATTCCGATGTGGTGATGGTGGCACGCGGCGATCTGGGCGTCGAAATCGGCGATGCGCAGCTTGTTGGTCAACAAAAACGAATCATTCAACGGGCTCGTGAGTTAAATCGCGTGGTCATCACGGCGACACAAATGATGGAGTCGATGATTGATAACTCAATGCCGACCCGTGCAGAAGTGATGGATGTCGCCAATGCGGTGCTCGATGGTACCGATGCGGTGATGCTGTCGGCAGAAACCGCAGCCGGCTCCTACCCAATTGAGACCGTAAAAGCGATGGCGGAAATTTGCCAAGGTGCGGAAGAATACCCAGCGTTGCGCTTAACCCGTAACAATGAGCAGGATTCTGTCTCTTCAGTATCTCAGGCAACTGCGCTCTCTGCCATGTATACCGCCAATCATTTAGAAGGTGTTACGGCTATTATTGCACTCACTGAATCTGGCCACACGGCGAAGTTGATGTCGCGTATTCATACTGATTTGCCCATTTTTGCCCTATCGCGGCACCAAAAGTCGTTAAACATTGGCAACTTATATCGCGGTGTCTATCCCTTGTACTTTGACTCTACCAAGTCAACGCCTACAACGGTTTTGCGTGATGCCATCAAAATGATTGAAAAAGCAGGACATATTGCTAAAGGCGATATGGTGATCATCACCCATGGTGATGTGATGGAAACCATTGGCAAAACCAATACCAGTAAAATTATTCAAGTGTAAGTGTCCCTGTCATGATTGCGGCACGGCATCCCGCTGCCGCATCATGCCAATCACATCACGGCGATAGCCGTCGATGGTGCGCATCAGCCGTTGCCGTTGACGATCTGTCATGGCGCCATGCACCTTTATCATCATTTCCATACTGACCGCACGGTGTTCCATAAGCACCTCTTGCATCGTCTCCGAGCGAAATTGTTCAGGTTCGATCCATAAACTCTCGATGCGCTGACTAAATGCATCATGGTCATGGCGCAAGGCTAAGGCGTCGACGAACGCAGCAAACCACGCCTGATTGTATTCAATCCAAAGTTCAGAGGTGTCTGGGAGTTCCTGCGCCCATAGCGCGACAATCTCTTGTTGCTGGCGCGTAGGACGTCCCATATTATCGCGAATCTGGTCCAGCATTCGATCCTTACGCTTCGCTACCCGTTCACTGTCACTCAAGTCGAGATTTTCCTCGGCCCGCTCGTTGCGCCGCTCTTGTATATGGTCGATGAGCTCTGCTACTTGTTCGTCGGAGAGTGTTTTAAGAAGGCGCACCGAGGGTTCAACGAGCGCTTTTCGAACAGCCAGCCAGAATACGTACAGTTGTTCTTCGTAGTATTCGAGATCCTCTGTACTTATCTCTTTTGAGTTGGCATCACGATAGGCCCGATTTAACACGAGCATATATTCGGGAAGTTGAGTTTCTGCATGCCATTGCAATAACGCATCCGTCTCACTGCGAAGCTGTTGTCGTTGTTCCGACGTGAGCGACACAATTCGCCCCACCTGCCACGACACCAACTGTTCGGCATAACGGTAACCAAGCTGACGACTCGAACAAGCGGATAACACCAAGACGGCAACCAGCACCGTCACTAAGGCGACTAACCAGCGTTTAATATGCATTTCATTCCTTGATTGAGCAAAACAGGTAAATCTATACGCCCCATTACGAAAAAAGCAGTGAATGTGATCACTGCTTATAACGTCTGACGGAGGTTATGAGTTACCTAAAATAAGCTGTTTGATCCGATCTTTATAGCTTCGGCTAACTTTCAGCTCTTGTCCATTTTGTAAGACCAGATGGTATTCACCATTCTGTCGACTGCAGAGTTTTTCGACCTGAGCAAGATTGACGATCGCGGAGCGGTGAATGCGTTGAAAAATCCTCGGATTCAGCTCTTGCTCGAGTTCCTTCATGGTTTTGCGCAATATGTGCGTTTGATTACCCGCATGAATACACATGTAATCCCCTGCCGCATCGATCCACTCGATCGAATTCATCGCAACTCGGGTAATTTCTCCACTATCTTTAATGGCCAAATGCTCGGGATAATGGTCAAACTTTGGATGCTTACCTTCTGCTAACTGGCGTAAGATATCTTCGCAATCTTCGCCTGTAATTTCGCTAACTAACTCCACCAACCGATCCTGATACTGACGCGCTTTCTCTGTATTTAATTCTTCGCTAATGCGGTCAATCGCTTCTTTCAAGCGATCTTCATCCACCGGTTTTAGTAGATAATCCAGTGCGCGAACATCGAAAGCTCGAATTGCATATTGATCATAAGCGGTTACAAAAACAACCGCAGGCATGGTGTCGGCACGCTCACGTAAGCTTCGCAAAACATCGAAGCCATTCATCCCGGGCATCTGGATATCAAGAAATACAAGGTCAGGCTTTTCTTGCAAAATAAGCTCAACAGCCTCTCTGCCACTAGAACCTTCGGCAACAATGTCGATCGATTGAAACTGCTCAAGCCGGATTCTTAAGCCTTTACGGGCAAGGGGTTCATCATCAACGATAACCGCACGGATTATTTGCTGCATGGCGTTACTTCAACTCATATTAGCGTCAAGTTTTCAATCTTCGGGTTGCCACGGCATGGCGATACTCACCACGCAACCCGAGGGCATATTAGCAGACAGATTAAAGGAGTACTGCTTACCATACAAGGCTTTCAAGCGTTCTTCTGTATTTGCTAAGCCAACACCAGAGCCGCGCACCTTCACCCGAGCCGGATCAAAGGGTTGTGGACCATTATCCGCAATAGTGATCTTGAGCATGTCACCCTCTACAAAGGCATGGATATCTATGGTGCCGGTTGTCTCCGTTCGTGCAATCGCGTATTTAATCGCGTTTTCGATTAACGGCTGCAGCAATAAGCTCGGTACCAGCCCTTTTAAGGCCTGTTCGGAAGCATCAACATTGATTTCTAAGCGATCCCCAAAGCGTACTTTTTCAATATCTAAATACAACATGACCGCATCAATTTCTTTCTTAAGCGTAATCCGCTTGATCGGTTCGTTATCCAGGGAAAAACGTAAAAATCGACTCAGCTTGGTCATCATCTGGTTTGCTGCTTTCGTTTCATTCACCAGAATGAGTGTTGAAATAGCATTGAGGGTATTAAACAAAAAGTGCGGATTGAGTTGATAGCGCAGCATTTTAAGCTGTGATTGGTGCGCCATAGACACCGCTGTTAACGCCTTTTGGCGTTCATCTTGCAGCAATTGATAGTACTTAATAACAAAGTACAAAACGCTCCACGTCAGCATAATATAGAATTTCGCGACGCTGTGTTGGAAGTAAAACAGGAGATTATTCGGGCGATAGCCGAACTTATAAATTTCCCAGTGCGTGAGGTTGTCTATAACGGCCCAAATTGCAGCGGCAAAATAGGAAATCGCTACCACAACAATCACATGGACTATAGGTGGCGCGTTCCAAATCGCTCGATAAATGTAACGCATGGGAACCGTCAGCAAAAAGCCAGCGTAGGCGCCGAGTAAGATGATAACGAGAAAGATATCGCGCATTTCATGCATTAGGGAGCCCATGTACTGCACTAAGGCATACCCTAACCAGCCTGCTATTTGCAGAGCCCAGAACATTTTGTTGCGATCTTCAAAGTATGAACGCCAATTCAAACAGCTACCCACCCACGAACTTATTACAATTTATTAACAATGATACGTGACTAATCGGCAACATGCTCGCGCATTAGTCGAGGGATGCAGACGCTTGGTCGCACTCCGTGATAAACTCAGGATGGAATCAACTTAGCCATGGAGAACCTATGTCCACTGCCGTTCCCGCCGTTGTCGCTTACGAAATCACACCGGATCTTGCGCATCATTACTTCCATGTCACCATGCGCATTCCCGCTGCTACAACAAATACGTTGTTGCTACGCTTGCCTGCATGGTTACCTGGCAGTTATATGATACGTGATTTTGCGAAGCATGTAGTTGCCTTTTCGGCAACCGGCACTGAAGGTGCGCTCGACAGCGAACGTCCGGATAAAAACAGCTGGTTGGTGCATAGTGATGGTGGCGAAGTGGTGATAAGGTACACCGTATATGCATTCGATTTATCGGTGCGCACCAGCTACCTTGCTGAAGAATTTGGTTTCTTTAACCCCAGCGCCCTGTGCTTAGAAGCGGTCAACCACAACCAATCCCAGCATCAGATCACGCTCAATAATCTGCCAAGCCAATGGCAAGTTCGAACCGGGATGAACGCGAGTCATGCAAATCACACGTATAGCGCGGAATCCTACGAGGTTCTGATTGATTTTCCATTCTTGCTCGGGGAGCTCACCGTCGTCGAGTTCTCAGCAAAGGGCATATCGCACGCCTTGGTTCTTACCCAACCCCATTTTGCTGATACAGACGCCCTCTCTCGAGATTTAAAGCGCATATGTGAAGCCCAGCTTGAATTATTTAGCGACGATGGAACACCCCCACCATTTGACAACTACCAGTTTCTTACCATGGTTGTAGGTGATGGTTTTGGTGGTTTAGAACATCGCAATTCAACGGCGCTGTTATGCAGCCGTCACACCTTAGAGCCTGGTTCTGAGCAACAACCAGAAGACGACTACCTCACATTTTTAAGCTTATGTAGCCATGAGTATTTTCATAGCTGGAACATTAAATCATTACGGCCACAAGAGTTTCATCCGTACCAACTTCAGCAAGAGCAATACACAGAGCAGCTTTGGTTTTATGAAGGCATGACCTCCTATTATGACGACTGGATGGTGTACCGTTCAGGAGCCATGACGCAACAAAGTTTTCTTAATCGGTTAAGCCAGTCCTTAACTCGCGCACTTCGGGGAAAAGGTCCGCAACGACAAAGTATCGCCGAATCGAGCCAACTGGCGTGGACTACGTTCTATCAGCAAAATGAGAACGCCGCGAATGCCATTGCGAGTTACTACAGTAAAGGCGCAGTGGTGGCATTAATGGCCGACCTCTATGTACGCAGCAAGCATCCCGAAAAAAGCCTCGATGACATTATGCGCCTTGCCTACCGCAACCATCGCCATCAGGGCACCACACTGAACGATTTATTCAGTGTCTTTGCAGAGGTAGGCGGCAAACCTTTAGAGGAAATTGTAAAGCGAGCGGTGCTGACAACGGAGGCTATCGACCTCTCCCCGTTATTTGCTGAAGTTGGCATTGAATGGTTACCCACATCGGTGGACCCCTTTAGTCAACAACCTACCTTGACGTCCAGCCGAGAGGCTTCGGTTAGTTTTGGCGCCGCGCTGCAAGAAACAGCACAGGGTGTGATGGTGCAACGAGTATGGGAAGATAGCCCCGCGGCAAAAGCAGGCCTTGCGAAAGGGGATCGTTTGGTTGCTATTGATCACATTGAAGCTTCGCGGGCTAATATCATGCGCGCGTTTCAGCGCTACCAACCTGGCACAACAGCAACCTTACATTACTTTCGACGGGACACATTGGTAACCCGTCCATTGCAATGGCAGGCTCCGGTCGCGGATGGCTATCGATTGGCTATTCGCGACCAAGAAAAAGCGCGCGTATGGCTCTCGTAGCCAACGCGCGCTCGTATATTTACTCAAGGTATTCGGGCCTACTTGCTAGGTGCAAGCAAGCCCTTGGCAACCCTAGTACGTTTTAATCGCCATGATGCTCGAGCAGTAACCAAGGATCCACGCGGACCCCACGCCAATTCATGCGCCAGTCTAGATGTGGGCCTGTGGCTCGGCCAGTAGCTCCAATCTCACCGATGAGCTCGCCTTGCTCAACGAATTGACCTTCTTCAACGTGAATCGCATGCAAGTGTAGAAAGCTTGAGAACACTTCATGGCCATGGTCGATAATAATCGTCCCACCGGACAACACCATATCAGGTGCGGTTAAGCGTACTTCGCCGGCCGCAGGCGCATATACTGCCGTGCCCGTAGGCGCTGCAATATCTAAGCCCCAATGAATAGCACCAGGAACACCGTTCAAAATGCGTTGACTGCCATAAACACCCGTCACGCGCCCTTGCGCCGGCCATTCAAAGTCACCAGCAAACGCAAAGTAATCACTATCCACATTACGTGCCGCACCAATTCGGACGTTATCAGCACGAATGCGTTCTTGGGTTTCAGGATCAGGCGTTACCGTTTGTTGCGGCAATCCATCCACCCGCTGAATATCAAACTCGCGACTGCTTACAGCAAATTCCTGAGACCAGCGCTCACCGTTGGCACCTTGAATCTGTAGTCGTGCAGGACCTTCCTCATCGCGACCAATGCCAAACACAAAATGACCATAAGGGCCAACTTTTACCCCATCGCCATTATATGTAATACGTGCATCTGGACTAGTACGGCCAACAATCAGGCCTCCTTGCACAAACTCACCTTTCAGTTCCGGTTCTACCGCCACTGCGTTTGACGCCAACATCAAAAAACTTACGCAGATAGCGGCAACTGCAATACCTATTCCTTTACGCATAACCAATTGCTCCTTTGCCCACACCTTCAAATGCAATAACACGCACTTGCGGTGCAGAGCCATACTCAGAATCGTTTAATGAATCTTTAATTTCTTGAGCGATGTACTCAGCGATGCATTCAACCGTCGTATCCTTTTCCATCACTTCGTTTTCTTCGGCAGGCAAAAGTAACTCAAACACACCCTGCTCTGCCACATAACTGTAGCACACATGCTGCGGGCCAATAGCTTTCGCCGCCAACGGGCTTAACGTCAGTTTTTCTTGGCTAGTCAAATCCTCGCGGGTACCCACGTAAATATCTTCCCAGCGTCGACTCCAGCGCTGTTCCCAAGCCGGACTGCGCATACCATCGATGAATACTTGAATTGCCGAGCGGTGACCATGGGCAATGCGCTGGCAGTTCCCATCATGCTTCTTTAATCCGTGGGTATAATGATAGTAGAAACCTGAAATATCTTCGCTCCGCAAGGTCAGCGTAATGCCCTGCACATTGGTGGGTAGCTCGCGCTTAATCGCCGCTTGCAAGTAACGGATGGTTTCAGTCATATCGATCTGGACCGCATCGATAAACGCGTATGCATCAGACGGACAATACAAATGAACGCTCCGCTCAGGCCGCATAAAATCTACCCAGTAATGGGTTTCATTGGCATGGGGCGTCACCTGGGTATAGGGATGTTCGGTCGGTATCAACAGCTTATGATCAACCGATTGATCAATAATGGCTTTCACTTGCTTTTTAACGCGACCAAAATCTAACACCATCGACTGGTCATTCAGGGACCCATCTAACAGGATATCGACAATCCAACTTTCTCCCACGATGCCTCGTTCTGGGCACAAGTAGGAAAAATCGATGACGGTAAGGTCGTTTACAAATAACTGCATGAAAAAGCCTGTAATTTAAAAATAGAAATCATCGCCATTATAGCGGACTCACGCTAGCTTCCACCACTGAAACAGCAGGTTTGCTGCCAATAACCACAAGATAAGGCCCATGACCCGATCAAACCAATACCCTTTCGCCAACAATAACTCCCGAATCTTGGTTTTTCCGAGTAAAAGCGACAGTGTGGCAAACCATGCGAAAGTAGCTATTGCCAAGTACACACCATAGCCCGCTTTTACCGCAATGGGCGTTGCCGGCGAAATAATTGAGGTAAACAACGCCAAGAAGAACATGGTGGCTTTAATATTCAAGCCATTGGTAAGAAAACCAATCCCTACGGCCCGGCGCACACTGATGGTTGCCACCGCGAGGGTTCGATTCGGCCCCTTATCTGCGCTTCCGTTCATGGGCGCGGAACGCATAGCGCCATATCCCAAATAGAAGAAGTACAAGGCCGCTGTGAGCAATAACAATGAATATAGCCACGGGGTTGTACTAATGATGATGGCTAAACCCAATACCGAATAGGTTACATGAATGAGGATTCCTAATGCGATCCCAAGACTTACCCATACCGCCACTCTTGCACCGTAGCGCACGCTATACCGGCTCACCACCGCGAAATCAGGTCCTGGGCTTGCCACGGCGACGGCGTGCGCAATAGCCATCGCAACGAATTCGGCGAGGTAGCGTGAACTAAAAAGCGCTTCCAACATAACTTAATGCTCCAGGAGTGTTGAATTCATTGAAATATTGCAAAACTCTAAAATATAAATTAAGGTGATTTAAACTCAAAGCATGATGAGCATTATGAAAAATAATAATTTCCCTTCGCTAAACGCATTGCGGGTCTTCGAAGCAGTATCTCGACTAGGTAGCTTTAAATCGGCCGCCGCGGAACTCGCCGTGACACAATCTGCCATTAGCCGGCAAATCACTGCCCTTGAAGAGCAGCTGGGTATTCGTCTCATCCAGCGAGATAATCGTGTTCATGCGCTGACACCTGCAGGTGACGCACTTGCCCCCGAGCTATCACGGGTATTTCGCCAGATCGAACGTTTAGTCAAACGTACCATGAAAAATGGTGAACATGCGCGCCGAACACTTACCTTAGGTATCAGCAGTGAGCTGTTACGTTGGTGGTTAGGTCCAGTACTTGATGAGTTTAACCAACTCTACCCTCATCTGGAACTCCATTGTGTACAAGTTCCTGAATATTTAAGCCGTCAGAACGAAGGCGCGTTAAGTCATGAGCTGTTGCACGGGGAGCTCGATGCCCTTCTGACCTTTTCAGCGCCAGCACAAAAAGCCATATCAAACTGGAAGCTCACCGATACCAAATTAATTTTAGTGCGCCCAGAAAGCTTGCCGGTGCCCACGGAAGATACCTTGCCCAACTATAAGTATGTCGCGGTCAATACCAATAAAGATTGGGACCGTTGGGTTCGCGAGCATGATACCAAGGTGCCCGCGGAACATATTCAGTTGGTCAACAATACCAGTATGGCGGTCGAGTTAGCACAATATACTGATCGTTTGATGCTATTACCTGACTGTTATCAACGGGCTGCCACTCAAAGCGGCTTAATCCATGTGGAAGGCTTTGATCTAAGCGGTCGCCAAGGCTTGCACTTATCGGTTCGTCGAGAGAGTCAAAAAGAAATGGCCATCGTCGCTTTAGTGAATTGGATGCGACATGTGGCAGACATTCAGAAGAAATAATAGGGACATTGCTGCTTTTACAACCAAGCTAATGCACTGATGATCGGCAAATTAGTCAAAAAACAGACAAACAGTCGGATTTTCAAAATTTCTTGTTGACTGAGAAGCCCGTGCAGGTAGAATGGCGAGCCACTGGAGCACGGCTCCGGAAGTGTTAAAGCAGTGCGGGAATAGCTCAGTTGGTAGAGCACAACCTTGCCAAGGTTGGGGTCGCGAGTTCGAGTCTCGTTTCCCGCTCCACGTTTTAACCCGCCGGCGGGTTGGCAGAATGGCTATGCAGCGGATTGCAAATCCGTGGATCTCGGTTCGACTCCGGGACCCGCCTCCAGTTTCTTTACACAGCATGTGTAAATCAGAATGTGTTTCTAAAAACATATTCTTCGCAGAAGTAGTGCCTACTAGGTTAGCCCGGGTGGTGAAATTGGTAGACACAAGGGATTTAAAATCCCTCGACTTAACGGTCGTGCCGGTTCGAGTCCGGCCCCGGGCACCATTTCTGCGCCATCCCCTACTCTAAATCCCAAGTCCCTGATAAGAGCTTCCCTGATAAAGTATGCTCTGTGTGTCCTGCAGCTATAACCTGTATATTAGGTTTTGTTACGCAAAAAAAAGAGCGTTCGAAGAACGCCCCTTTCTATCTGTCAATCACTGCCTGTCGCTATGAATTAGCTATCGTGGGTTAAATCTGCCCAAGCCGCAGTAAGATACACGTACATCGACCAAAGCGTTAAAATAGCTGCGATGTAAATAGCGATCGTGGCAACCCCCATAACAAACACATTAGCACTCCAGAGTAAGCCGGTAAGCGCAATCATTTGCATCACAGTTTTCACTTTCCCCAAAGACGACACGGCAACACTTTCACGTTTGCCAATTTCCGCCATCCATTCCCGTAAGGCGGAAATAATCAGTTCTCTACTAATGATGATGAGCGCGGGAATTGTGATCCACAGGGTATTATGAAACTCGACAACGACGATAAGGGCTGCAGCCACCATAATTTTATCGGCCACCGGATCGAGAAACTCACCAAACTTTGTGTGTTGCTCAAATTTGCGTGCAATATAGCCATCAAGGGCATCGGTAATGGCGGCAAGCACAAATATCAACGCTGCATAAAAGTGAGCATTTTCGATCGGAAGATAGAACACTGCCAAAAACACCGGAATTAATAGAATCCGGAACGACGTTAAAATATTAGGAATGCTCCACATAGTTTTTCTCTTCTTCTTCACCGCGATATTCGCTGGGTTCATTGGTAATCTAGGATTGAGCAGCTGCGACAATGTTATTCATCACGAAGCGCATAATAGATAGTTTCCGCCAAGGAACGACTGATTCCAGGAACATTGGCAAGCTGCTCTATACTAGCGCTTTTCACCTGCTGTAATCCACCAAGATATTTTAATAAATTTTGCCGACGTTTCGCGCCTACCGCTGGAATTTCTTCCAGAGTCGAGGTTTTCTTTACTTTTGCTCGACGTTGTCGATGTCCGGTAATCGCGAAGCGATGTGCTTCATCCCGAATATGTTGAATTAAGTGCAAACCGGCGTCATCCGCAGGTAATTGCACGGTGCGCCGACTGAAACCAAAGATTAAGGTCTCTAACCCAGGTTTGCGACTTTCGCCCTTAGCCACACCTAACAAAATGGGTGGGTGTGGCCAATCTTGGAAGTATGCTTCGGCTTGGGTTAATTGCCCTTTGCCGCCATCAATCAAAAGCACATCCGGCACGTTGTCGCGCTCAATGGCCTGTTTATAACGTCGAGAGAGCGCTTGTGCCATCGCCGCGTAATCATCACCACCGACGATACCTTCTATATTATAGCGGCGATATTCTGACTTATTCGGGCCTTCTTGATTAAATACAACACAGGAAGCGACCGTCTGATCACCCATGGTGTGCGAGATATCGAAACACTCAATACGCATCACCGGTTCATTACGCTCGAGTAATCGATATAAGGCCTGCAACCTACTTTGCATGGTTGACTGGGTGCCCAATTTCGATTGCACCGCATTCATTGCATTCTTTGTTGCGAGCGCTCGGTACTGATAGCGCTCGCCGCGCTTTGGTTGCAATACCCGTACATTCGAATCAGACACACTTTTTAGCTGTTCGTTAAATTGACTGCGGTTTTCAAGGCTGTCTGGAACCACTATTTCCGCTGGAGAACGCTGGCCGTGTTGACGGTTGAGATAATACTGCAATAGGAAGGATTCAATAATTTCTGAATCTTGGGTATGTTGCGGTACCTTCGGAAAGTAGTTACGGCTGCCCTGCACCGCGTTCTGTCGTATCGACAACATGTGAATACAGGTGAAGCCCGATTCACGATACAAGCCAATGACATCCATTTCATGATGACTACCACTGACCGCATTCCGCTCTTGCACCGCCCGTAACGCCCCGATTTGATCACGGAGCTGCGCTGCGCGCTCGAACTCTAGCCCAGCGCTTGCGCTTTCCATAGCAGCGATCAGTTGCTCCACGACCTCATTGTTCTTTCCCCGTAAGAACAGCTTGGCAAGGCGTACTTGCTCCATATAGGCTTCGTCACTGGGCAAATTGACACAGGGAGCCAAGCAGCGCTTCATCTGATGCTGCAAACACGGACGACTGCGCGCACGGTAGTAACTATCATCGCACTGACGCACCGGGAAGAGTTTCTGCAGCAATCGTAAGCTTTCTCGCACCGCCGTCCCGTTTGGAAATGGGCCAAAGTATTCACCCTTCTCCCTGCGCACCCCGCGGTGAAAAGCGATACGTGGATGTTGATGATCGGAAATAAAAATATAGGGATAGGATTTATCGTCCCGCAAAAGCACGTTGTAACGAGGACGATATTTTTTAATAAAGCTATTTTCCAAAATCAAAGCTTCCGCTTCGCTATTGGTTACAGTCACTTCAATTCTTGCGATTTGCTTCACTAACGCTTGGGTTTTTACCGAATCTACTTGGCTTCGAAAATAGCTCCCCACCCGTTTCCGCAAATCTTTCGCTTTTCCCACGTAAATAACGTCACCGGCGTCATCGTACATACGATACACACCCGGTTGATGTGTCAGGTTTTGCAGAAATTCAGACGCGTTAAACGGTGTCGGTTTTAATTGAGAAGCCATGCAAAAATGGAGTCTGCTTTATCCTATGAGTCATAGAATAAGAGTACCAGACCACCAAACAATTGTCTTGCAGTGCGCGGCCTTATGGCTGATAGTCCTGGCTTGTTGTATCCGCAACTAATTGAGCAACCCGTTCCGTAACAAGCGGTTGTGGTGGTTGTGGATACATCGCAAGCCGTTTTAGCAATGACGGTGTGAGTAAACCGTGTTGATAGGCCAGGTGCGCCAGTTGCACATCCCCTTCAACATGGAGCTTACGAAACAATCGATAACGAAACGTATTTACAGTTTTCCGTGAAATAAATAACCGCGTGGCAATTTCCGGTACCGTAAGGCCGGTTGCGATCAATTGGAATATTTGACTCTCACGCCGACTGAGGCCACTGAACAGAGGATGTATCTCGTTCAGCTTGCGGTAACGCTTGGTTGCCTCGTTAAGCAACGACGGTACATACGTGGATCCCATAGTCACTGTTCGTACCGCTTTCTCAATCTCATCAATTTCGCTGTGGGATAGCAAAAAACCATCGATGGCTTTTTCATGTAAACGTAAATCCATGGCATGGCTGAGATTGTCGCACCATGCCAGAATACGAAAGCGCTTATGTTGTTGCTTTAAGCTCCGTGCAAGCGCCCGTAATGACACATCGGCGTTCCCCTCATCAAATATCAGGACCGGCACTGTGTAAGGTTGCGCAGCGTTTAATAGATCATTGCGATGATGACTGGCAGTCACCACGTTATGGCGTAATTTACTCAGTTCGCTAAGTAATCCAGCTTGTCGAATCCGAGACCGTAAAGCGAGAATAATGTCGCTCATGATATCCATCCTTAGTCTAATCATGGTTGTATACTTCACTCCTCCGTTGTACCTC
This sequence comes from Aliidiomarina indica, assembly GCF_015354615.1. GTDB lineage: Bacteria > Pseudomonadota > Gammaproteobacteria > Enterobacterales > Alteromonadaceae > Aliidiomarina > Aliidiomarina indica. Next base: position 561,042 of record NZ_JACAVQ010000001.1, read on the forward strand.
CTGTAAACAACGGACCATATTAATCGCTTATGCACGGGAATATGTGCAAGCCTAATTCAACTTGAATTCACATCGAGTGTGGGGATCTTAATGGGGAACTACGACAAACCGCATATACTTAACGATATAAGAGCAATCATCGAATCGCTTATATTATAGGGGTTTCACAGCCGCCGACGTACGCAAATGACTTATCATTAAATTCCGCCAAATCAATCAATTACAGAATAAAACGAAGAGAACCGGCAGAAACAAATGGTTATTTTTTAACCACCTGCCGTTTCCTGAAGTGTACTATGGATAAACAAATCGATCGCCCGTTGCCGTTCTAACGAATCTTGGAATTGCATCCCCGGTAATGCACTCCAGCGTGGATGTTTACGCGCGGTTTTCACTAAGGCTTGAAATGCCTGCTCAGGAAATAAGTCGGTCAACTCCGCTGTGGAAATTGGTTCTACTGCAGCATGTCCACGCCGTTGCAGCGCTTTAATTAAGCCTAGTTGTCGTTTTGCCAATAGTTCGAGCACGGAGTTTTCAATGCGAATCACAACATAGCCCTGGAGTTTATTCTGTATCGGCTGCCCATAGCGTTGCCACCCTTGCCAAATTCCGCCTGCGGCTGCGCCAATCAAGGTACCGGCACCGAGCGACAAGCCGCCCGTCATAATATCTAACCCGGCTCCTGCCGTGCCCCCGGCCACAATGCCTTTACTCGCCTCAATACCAAACTCTTTTAGCGAATCAGGATGGAATAAATCGTCTTGCCATTGACCTGCCCGCACTGGCACGTCCGCTAAGCGGGCGTCATCTGAACGAAATCCGTATATCTGCAATACATGCAACAGGCAGCTTTGCTCGTGACGTACAACGCGTCGTTGCAATTCAGTTGTCGCTCTTTCCACCTCAGAGGCTAAGGCGCTGTTTACCTGCTTCTGAGCTGCAGCAACATCAATAATTAGCTCTGCAAGCCAACGCAGGGCCGCCAATTCCCGTTGTTCTCGCTCCCGTGTCCGTTCTTGGGTTAACACCTTCAATGCGGATCGTGCTTGCGGTAAAACAGCTACGAGGTGGTCGTACAGTTGGGTTTCACCATGCTCAGGCGGTGATACGGTATCAAACGAAACCCAGCCATGCAGATTGACCTGAGCAAACGCCGCTTGCCAGGCATCCGTATGATGCGCTGCCGCCGCGGTAAAATTCAACACAGGAACAATGGGTCGGCCACACAAGCGCAACACCGCAAGCTCATCCAAATACTTATTGAGCACGGGATCCCGCACATCCACGACATAGAAAGCGGCATCGCTGACAAGCAACTGCCGAAGTACTTTGGCTTCTTGCTCAAATTCCTGTCCTGCTTCTGCACTTTCTAAGAAATGTTTGATTCTGCTAGGGCCATCATGTTTGCTCACCCCCTGCACATGTTCTTCCAGCCAAGCAAACAACCCCATCCCATCTTCCAGTCCAGGGGTGTCAAACAACGTAATCAAGGGTTTACCTTGGCTGCTAATCGTTGCAGCGCGAACATCGCGAGTGGTTGCCGGCCGATCAGAAATATGGCCGAAGCCAACGTCTTGCAATAACGTACGCAATAACGAGGTTTTACCGGTGTTGGTATGACCAACAACGGCGATTTGCAGTGGGCGCTCCTGCTCATAACTACTCATCACTTACTTCCTCGAATGGAATATTGCTTTCACGTAGCGCTTCTCGCCACGCCTCAATGCGTTCGGGCGCACGGTTTTGCAAAACAAGTGCCACATGGATAGATGTCGCATTGGCAATATCGGTAAGCGTGCGCAGGCTTCCTCTATCGGGGCTAATGGCGCTATCCACACGGATGCAAACGTGTTTTGCCCCAATCCCAGTGATATGCCCCAGAAATTGTCGTTTAGTCTCTACGCTATCGATAACACCCCAATAGTTGTCGTGCTGTTGCAGTTTATCGGCCGCTGTCGCGTGGTCTAAAGACACAACCGCATCCACTGACTCAAATTGAGCCTGACGCCCAGCAACCGGATGCGCGATGTGATCCGGTGCAGGATCAACAACCACCGTCGCGCGCTGACGTAAACGCTGCGCTAAATGGCTTAAACCTACCCGCTGCGGGTCCGTCTGCAATTTCTTAACCCGCGCTCGCAAAAGAAGCGCGCTGCCCCACCACAACAAGAAGCGTGGTAAGACACTGTATAATGCAATCACCGCCAACAACCAGATCCCTATGCTTTGGCGATCCGTGATGGCGACCCCTTCTACGAACACAGGCCGACTTACGCCAAGTAACTCCGGCATCCAAGCGAATATCCCAAGCAAGGCCCTTTGAACGTCGCTCGATAAAATCGTGGTTTCCCAATGAAAGCTATAGCCTTTTGAAATAAGCAGCACATAAGTGCATAGCAGCGTACCCAGGCTAAAGACAAACCAAAGGCCATGGGTGAAGCGACTGAAATAGGCAAAGCTCATACGGCCGTAAATTAGGGTATGAATAAAGCCTTCAATCACGATGGCAATGGGCTTATCTCGTTTCAACCATGACCCGATATGAAACAACCAAGATCCCACGCCTGCCGCTTCGTTAGAACCGCGGTAAATTTGACGCGCAGCGGCGATCAGCCAGATGAGCAACATCAACCAGTTAAGGCCGATCATTAAAATAATCAGGGTAAATAAATTTATCGAACTGCCTGCTAACAATCGTCCCGCTAACCCTACTCCCGCTAAGAACATAAATAGAACCATAATCGCAGCGACCATGCGCAAAGAAGCAAACATGCGCGCGATCAGTACTGGGTATCCTAAGGGGTCGGCTAAAATACGGGCGCGTTCGTCAATTTGTTGATGCAATTCATCATGCTGCTGGGCTTGAGCAACCGCATCGTGATCATCAATAGCTGGCTCCCCCCTTTCATGGGCGCGCAGCTCATGCAAACGCATCACTTCGGTGGTTAACGCGTTACGCATCGAATCAAATTGCTGCATAGGTTGGCCCTGTCAGTATAAAATTAAATCCTTGCACGCAATCGCTCCCTCATGGCTATTTGATGCTTTCTCTATGTGGTTAAATTATCACTGCTTGAAGGTTTTCACCATGCCTAGGCGGTAGAACGAAAAAAGCCCGCATCAAGGATGCGGGCTTTTCGAATTTGGCGGAGAGGGAGGGATTCGAACCCCCGGTAGGGATGAACCTACGCCTGATTTCAAGTCAGGTGCATTAAACCGAGCTCTGCCACCTCTCCAAATTGTTGCGTGTTCTTGTGTAGAACGAGGCGAATGATAAAGATCGGGATTCCGCTTGTAAAGCAAAAAATGTAACAATTTGGTTCGTTTGCTGCAAAATTAGCCGCTCGCACTCAAGATAGGGTAAGGAATCATCGAATTTTATTGAAATAGCCCCCATATCCTGAGGTATAGTAGAACCATTATAAAATTCAACGTTCTAAGTTTTGCATTCGCGCACGCTTTTATTGCAAAAGCGTGTAGAATACGGGCTAAGAAGTTAATTAACCGGGAGAACGATAACGATGCATAACCCAACTGTACAAACAGCGCGTCGCGATACCAGTATCGAAGTCAATAAGGTACTGCGCAACACCTACTCACTGCTTGCCCTCACTTTGGCATTTAGTGCGTTAGTCGCTGCCATGACCGGGATGATGAACCTGCCACACCCTGGCATACTCATTACCTTGGTGGGGTTTTATGGCCTTTTATTTGCGGTTCACAAAACTGCAAACAGCGCGATGGGTCTAGTTATGGTTTTCGCGCTTACCGGCTTTATGGGTTACACCATTGGCCCTATTCTAAATATGGTCGTGGCTGCCGGTGGTAGTGACATCATCATGTTAGCGATGGGCGGTACTGCAGCGATATTCTTTGCCCTGTCTGCCTATATCTTAACCACGAAGAAAGATATGTCATTCTTAGGTGGCATGATGGTCGCTGGGTTTGTAGTGATCGTGGTTGGTTTTGTCGCCAATCTATTCCTGCAGCTTCCTGCATTCCATCTCGCGTTAAGCGCACTGTTCATCCTGTTCTCTTCAGGCGCTATCCTGATGCAGACCAGCGCTATCGTCAACGGCGGTGAACGTAATTACATTCTCGCGACTGTGACCTTATTCGTATCGCTCTACAACATCTTCCTCAGCCTGATTAACTTACTGATGGCTTTTGCAGGTGGCGACGACTAAGCACAACCTTGCATTGAACAATCAAAACGCCCCATAGATGACTCTATGGGGCGTTTTTCGTTATACTCTTCCCTACTCTTATTTATTGGCTTTCGCACAAAGGTATAAGGATAGTCATGGCCCAAGCGCCCTCTTTAGTACTGATGATCTACTCTGGTCCAGATTATTACGAGCCGGGCGAGCGTGCGTTGCAGGACGCTCAGAGCTTTATGAATGATGGTTACATCATTCGTCAGGTGTTTTTTTACGGCCCAGGCACCCTTTATGCAAATGAACATCTAGAGTTCCCATCGGGATTGTTGAACTTACAAGGAGCGTGGCGCGCATTCTCCCGTAACAACAAGGTGCCTTTGGTAGTTTGCAGCACAGCAGGCATGCAGTATGGCGTCCGCGCCGAGCCCCCGCCTATAGGAAATCTCGCTGCAGGCTTTGTTGCAGGTGGTTTAGCTGAGTTTGTAGAGCAGCTCAGCAATGCTGACCAGCTCCATCAGTATTAAGGGCGATTATGATCACGTTAATTTTTAATGAGCGTCCACATCACCCAAGCGCCCGCCATGGTTTAGATATGTTACTTATGTTGGTGACTTTAGAGCAGCCGAGTAGCGCGCTCTTTGTCGGTGAAGGTATTTGGCAATTAGTGGAACCTGTCAACCAGCCGGATCCGCTCAAAAAAATCGGTTTACTCCCAAATCTTTTTGAGTTTGAGCGCTTTTACACCACACAAGATTCACTGACCAATGCCGGGTTAAGCGAGAACCACCTACGGGTGCCGGTCACAATTCTCTCTGCAAGCGAAGTGGATGCGTTGTTACATCGCGACAGCAAACATCGCATAAGTTTTGGGCGCGAGCCTCAACAGCACAATTAAGTATTTATGATTGAATTTAATGGCAAGCAGTACGCAACCGATAAGCATAATTATCTGCTCAATCTGGATGATTGGAATCCGCAATTAGCAGCGCATATCGCTGAGCTTGAAGGGATCGAGATGACACCCGCCCACTGGGAAGTTGTCCATTTCGTGAGAGATTTTTATCAAACGTACGACACTAGCCCCGCCATGCGTATTCTCGTCAAAGCGGTTGGAAAGTCATTAGGAGAAGAGAAAGGGAACAGTCGTTATCTATACAAACTGTTCCCTAAAGGGCCGGCCAAACAAGCCACTCGCATTGCTGGCTTACCCAAACCGGCCAAGTGTATCTAACTTACTTTGCTGTTGCGGTAAGCTTGTCCAGGCCGCCCATATATGGACGTAGCACCTCGGGTACCACTACTGAGCCGTCGGCTTGCTGATAATTCTCAAGAATTGCAACCAAAGTGCGGCCCACAGCCAATCCTGATCCGTTCAATGTGTGCAACAGCTCTGGCTTTTTCGCGCCTTTTCGGCGAAAACGCGCTTGCATACGGCGGGCCTGGAAATCGCCCATATTAGAACAGGAGCTGATTTCGCGATATGTGTTCTGGGCCGGCAACCAGACTTCTAAATCGTATGTCTTGCAGGCACCGAAGCCCATATCGCCCGTGCATAAGAGCATTTTCCGATAAGGTAACTCAAGAAGTTGCAATACTTTCTCCGCATGGCTGGTTAACGCTTCTAACGCGTCCATGGAGTCCTCGGGCTTAACCAGTTGCACCAATTCAACTTTGTCGAACTGATGCTGACGAATTAAGCCACGGGTATCCCGCCCATGAGAGCCGGCCTCACTGCGAAAACAGGGGGTGAACGCCGTTAATTTTAGGGGCAATTCCGCCTCGTCCAGAATTTCATCTCGGGCGAGATTGGTTAACGGTACTTCTGCCGTTGGAATCAAAGAAAGCGCCACTGCGTCCTGGCTTTCACCTTCCACATGAAATAAGTCTTTGCCAAACTTAGGCAACTGACCGGTACCAAACAAACTGTCATGGTTTACCAGATACGGCACATAGGTTTCCGAGTAACCATGTTGATCCGTGTGCAAATCCAACATAAATTGGGCAATCGCGCGATTCAAACGCGCAATGCCGCCTTTCATCACGACAAAACGTGCACCGGTTAACTTTGCGGCAGCTTCGAAATCTAAGCCGCGATTGAGTCCTTCAGCCACATCCACATGATCTTTTACGTCAAAATCAAACTGCGGCGGCTGACCAAAGCGACTGACTTCCACATTTTCGTTTTCATCTGCCCCTGCAGGTACGCTGGCATCAGGAATATTGGGCACCCCAGCAATCAGGCTTTGTAATCCATGCTGAATTTCAGCCAATTCTTCCTTCGCTGCTTCAAGCTGATCACCTAAGCTACCTACTTCCGCCAGAAGTGGTGCAATATCTTCGCCCCGAGCTTTCGCTTGGCCGATTGATTTAGAGCGGGAATTACGTTCACTTTGCAGCGACTCTGTGCGTACTTGGACGTCCTTGCGCTTAGCTTCAAGTGCATTCACAGCGTCAACATCGAGTTGAAAACCACGTTTCTGCAGCTGCGCCGCAGTTTCTTCAATCCCTTCACGAAAATGTTTCGCGTCTAACATGAACGATTCTCTCTATAAGTTACAACAAAAAGTTATTCGCCACCGGATAGGCGCCATTTCATCGCCACGACAAACCCCATACTCGCCGCAAATAACCCACCTGCCAAGTGTGTAAGGCCACTCACAACAACCAGTGCCTGATTTGATATAGCATAGGCGTGCTCGTGCCATGACCAAAGATTGACAAGCTCATAGGTAAACGCGGAAAAGGTTGTAAACGAGCCGAAAAACCCCGCTCCCATGACGATCAACCAGGTTTCTCGCGCGTTTTCTGACCGTTGCGATTGACTTGCATACAGACCCACGATGAGTCCTAATCCGAAACTGCCTACTATGTTAACGATCAGTGTCGCAAAAGGGAAATTTCCTTGCATCTGGATCGTGGTGAAATCCAAGCCCTGGCCATGAATCGCCGAAGCGATAAGTACGCGACATACCGCGCCAAGGGCGCCACCGACCATCACTGCGCCTGAAAGCACGAGTATGCGGCGCAACGACTTATCCATACATCACCGTTCCACCGACGATATAGCCGATAATCAAACCTGCAACGCTGCCCAGCACACTTGCCAACATGTACAACAATGCTCGAACCCAATAGGTTGGCACAAGGCCACGAAGCTCAACTGCAAACGCAGAAAAAGTAGTAAATCCCCCGACAAACCCGAGCTCTAACATGGCGTAACTAGACCAATTTATCTCATTGTCGCCACAGGGCATGCTCTGGTAATAACTGGATATGGCCAAGCCAATGCCGAGTATGATACTCCCCACAACATTTACCGTTAATGTCGCAGGAATCGCCGTTCCCCAGCGCCAGGCACTAAAGCGACTTAGCCAAAAACGTAAGAGCGCACCAAGGGAACCCCCTATCGCAACGAGCAGCCATAGCGCCACTAAGCTCATGACTCTTCCCCGCGACGCCAGTTACTTGCTTGATCAAGCGCGTTTAACCGCTCTAGCTTTTCTTTGATTTTGCTTTCTAAGCCGCGCTCTGCAGGTTGATAGTAGCGTTCGTTCGCTAGCTCTGGGGGTAAATAGGTTTCACCGGCCACATAGGCATTCGGATGATTGTGGGCATACTGATATTCAGCGCCGAAACCTTCCTCTTTATGTACTTTGGTGGGCGCATTACGAAGATGTTCAGGTACCGGATAGGAGGGCCCGTCTTTAGCCAGCGCAAGCATTTGATTAAATGCACTATAGACCGCATTACTTTTGGCGGCGCAGGCGCAATAGATGGTGGCTTGTGCTATCGCCCGCTCACCCTCAGCTGGCCCCACTCGTTGAAAGGTATCCCATGCGTTTAAGGCAATCTCAAGGGCCCGTGGATCCGCATTGCCAATGTCTTCCGAGGCAATTGCCAGCAAACGCCGCGCGACAATCAAGGGATCGCCCCCGCCCGCAAGAATACGACAATACCAGTACAATGCACCATCCGGCGAGGAGCCGCGCACTGATTTATGAAAGGCAGACAGCAAATCGTAATAAAGATCACCCTGGCGATCAAAAGCAGTGCCCTTCTCACCTACAATTTCAGCGAGTTTCGCCGCCGATAACGGCTGATCAGGTGTCGCAAAGTCGGCCGCGATTTCTAAGTAGTTGAGTAAACGGCGCGCATCTCCTTCGGCGCTGCGCAGCAAATATGCTTGGGCGTCTTCCGAGAGCATGAGGTCACGGTCTGCCAGTCCTCTTTCCCTATCGGTCAGCGCTTGCTGCATGATGTGCGCTAACTCTTGCTCGCTTAAAGGCGTTAAGCGGTACACTCGGGCACGACTTAATAGCGCATTATTTAATGCGAAACCGGGGTTTTCCGTGGTCGCTCCAACAAACAGAATCGTGCCATCTTCGATATAGGGTAAAAATGCGTCTTGCTGACTCTTATTAAACCGGTGAACTTCATCAACAAACAGCAAGGTACGTTGAACAGGCCGTCGCTGCTTTGCTTCATCGATGGCGGCGCGAATATCTTTCACGCCTGATGTTACCGCAGAAAGTCGACTCACATGAGCATCTGCAGAACGGGCAAAAAGTTCAGCTAAGGTGGTTTTTCCGGTGCCCGGCGGGCCCCATAGAATCATCGAATGGAGCTGGCCCTGCTCCACTGCAATACGCAGGGGTTTATCAGGGCCGAGGATGTGGCTTTGGCCAATGTACTCGCTAATATGACGCGGGCGCATACGCGCCGCTAACGGCATACTGTCGAGTGCGGGGGATGCATCACTCATAAAATCAATTTGTCGCACTGGTGCTAATTAGTCCCGTTGATCGTCAATGTCAGTGCCCTCTGGGATGGAAAAAATAAACGCTTGTGCCGGCAGCGGTTGATTTTTTTGCATATCCTGTAAACTAAATACGCTGCGCTGGCCGTGCCCATCTTCCAGAATTAGTTTATAAAGCATATCTTGAACCGCTGGGTCATCACTGACCGCATCCAAAAACGCCAAATGAAGAACGCTTCCCATGCCTGCAGCAGCTTTATCGCTATCTTCCACGGTCCAGAGCTTCTTGCCGTCATAACTTACCGAAAACGCATCCCAGTTTGCCTGTTCTGCATCGAGCAGTAATAACAGCGGATTGGCTTGCATCGCTTCAGATTGGCGAAACAGGGTGACTTGTTCAATAAAGGGATTGTAATACCAAAGTGTTTCACCGTCGGCAACCAGTGTCGATTCATCGGGTGCATCTGTAACCCAACGCAGCTTTGCTGGACGCTCCAAGTAGAAATAACCGGTGCCTTCTTGAATCAATTCATCACCATCGTACACTTCTTGAATGAACTCACCTTGGAAGGTATTTAAATTCGCAAGCTTCGCCTGCAACGCCCTTTTCGGATCCTCTGTGGCGGTGTCCGCAGTTGCAGTTTGTAGCAATAAGAGTGCTGGAACAGTGATCAGCCATAGGCGCTTCAACACCCATGAATTCCCGATGTACGCCATAAATCCCTCGGTTTTAATTTCGTTGTCTATCGCTATCACCAACGTGTTGCGTTGGCTACGATGGTTTCGGTGCGATTACTTCTCTCGCACCGTTGTGTCCTGCTGCAGATACGACACCAGAATGTTCCATTTGTTCGACAATGCGTGCAGCACGATTGTAACCAATCCTAAATTTTCGCTGGACGCTAGATACCGATACTCGGCGTGTTTCCGTCACAAAGGCTACCGCTTCGTCATATAAAGGATCAGACTCGCCATCCGGGTCTCCTGACTCCCCCGGTAACAAACCTTCTTCCCCTTGATCGCCACTAAGAATTTCATCGATATAGTTGGGGCGACCACGGGCCTTCCAATCGCCCACCACCGCATGCACTTCATGATCGTCAACAAAGGCGCCGTGGATACGCACAGGCACGCCTGAACCCGGCGGCATATAGAGCATATCCCCTTGTCCAAGCAAGTGCTCAGCACCGCTTTGATCAAGAATGGTGCGCGAATCAATCTTGGATGACACTTGAAATGAAATCCGAGTCGGAATATTGGCCTTTATCAAGCCTGTAATCACATCAACCGAAGGCCGTTGTGTAGCAAGAATTAAATGAATCCCCGCTGCCCGCGCTTTTTGGGCAATGCGTGCAATCAACTCTTCCACTTTCTTGCCGACAATCATCATCATGTCAGCGAGCTCATCCACCACCACGACTATGTAAGGAAGCTTTTCCAACTCCGGTGGAAACTCATCCATACTATCTCCTGGCTTCCAGATAGGATCTTTGAGAGGTTCCCCACTCGCAGCGGCTTCTGCTACTTTCTGGTTATAACCTTTTAAGTTACGCACTCCTAAGGCCGACATCAGCTTGTAGCGACGTTCCATCTCACCGACGCACCAACGCAACGCGTTCGCCGCATCTTTCATATCGGTCACTACTTCAGTTAATAGATGAGGAATGCCATCGTACACGGAGAGTTCGAGCATTTTCGGGTCGATCATAATCATGCGTACGTCTTCAGGCTGGGATTTATACAGCATACTGAGAATCATGACGTTAATACCCACCGATTTCCCTGAACCGGTCGTACCTGCGACCAACAAGTGTGGCATTTTCGCTAAATCAACGGTAACCGGCTTTCCGGCGATATCCTTACCCAACACCATGGATAACGGCGATCCTGATTTAGCGAAACTCTCACTCTCAAGCACTTCACTTAAGCGCACGATCTCCCGATTTTTATTCGGTAACTCCAATCCAACATACGATTTACCCGGAATCACTTCGACAACCCGGACCGCAATCGCCGACAGTGAGCGCGCAATATCCTTAGACAAATTCGAAATTTTACTGACTTTTACCCCTGGGGCTAAATCCAGCTCGAACCGGGTAACCACAGGTCCAGGTTGTACTCCTGCCACTTGCACATCGACACCGAAATCTTTGAGCACCGATTCTACCGTCCGGCTTACTTGGTCGAGCTCTTCCTGGCTAATTGGGTTGGTGGTACGGTTGGCCCGATCCAGCAATGCTATGGAAGGCAGCTCGGATACCCACTCTGGGCGTTCCTCGGCACTACTTGCCGTTGTTTTCTTGGCAAACTGTTTCGGTGCCACAGTTGAAGCTGCTGGCTTTTTCGGCGTTGCTGGCTGATCAGGCGTAAAGGGTACGTCATCATCGATATCTTCCCACAGCGCATCTTCGTCAATATCAGGCTCAGTGCGGGTCGATATCGACGGCAGATCTTCGGGCTCAGATTGCATCGGCTCGCGGCCAAGTGGCAAATCATCCCAATCGTCTGCATCGTCTGTGGCCTCAGACCGTTCTGCCTTTCCTTCTTTGCTTTTTCCAAGAAAGAATAATCCAGCAATACCGGAACCGAGTCGCGACCAAAAGCTTGGCTTATGACGCACGTCGTCATCATCCGCATCCTCATCGGCGTCATCGTCGCTATGAGCGCGCTCTTGATTTGAGCTAAGTTGCTTTTGCGCCTTACGATTATCGGTAACCGCTGATTTTGCAGCCGCTGGTTTGTCGGACCCTGAAAACCATCCTTTGATGGTTTGGAAAAACCAGGTAACGGTAGCAATGGTATATGCGCCGATACGATCAATAAGTACAAACCATGATAACCCAGTGACTAAGGTAATCCCTGTCAACACAAAGGTCAGCAGAATTAAGGTGGTGCCAATCAAACTAAAGTAAGGCAGCATGGCGCCAGTAATCACGTCGCCAACTAAGCCGCCAGCAGAGTAAAATTCAATGCTCGACAGATTTAACGTGGCAAGTCCGGTGCTTCCTGCCAGAAACAGTAAGATCCCGATCAAGCGCAAGCCAAGGCTTAAATAATCAAGACTTAATAATTGGCGTGGCCGGTGGAACATCACATAACCAAAGCCAGCCACAACAAAAGGCATGCTGTAGGCCATAATACCGAGGGCAAACAACAGAATGTCGGCAAACCAAGCGCCAATTGCTCCGGCTGCATTCTGAATGTCTTGTGTATGACCGGTTTGTGACCAACCGGGATCTGCCGGACTATGTGTCAGTAATGCGGTCAGCAAGAAGATTGCTAACGCACCGCACAGAATCAAGCCGGTTTCCAGTAATCGCTGTACGCCTGTCATAGTGCTCCGTATCTTTATTGTTGTCTTTCAATCGGACTCGGCACGGCCTGATGCTATGCCGTTTTGACCTTTGTTTTTATCGTATTCAATCGCCAATGTAACTGGATTTCCGCTATTTTTACGGTTTACCCAGGGCGCAACGAAACAAGCATAAATCTGATTGTAACTAATTTCCTACTGAATTCAGCCTTTAATCACTACTTTATTTTCTTGTTTCACTGCTTCCATCACCACATAGGTTCGCGATTCATTTACCCCCGGCATGTTTAGCAGTGTCTCTCCCAACAACTTGCGGTAGGCAGCCATATCCGCCACTCGGGCTTTTAACAGAAAATCGAAGTCGCCAGAGACTAAGTGACACTCCAGTATCTCTTCGGTTTTGCGGGCAGCATCACTAAACTCGGCAAAAACATCAGACGAGGTCTTACTCAGAGTGATCTCGACAAATACAAGTAACGGCGTCCCTAGCTTATCTGGGTCGATACGGGCATTGTAGCCTTTAATCACGCCATCACGCTCAAGCTTACGCACTCGTTCTAGACATGGTGTCGGGCTTAAGCCAACCTCTCGCGCCAGCGCAACATTCGATATACGCCCTCGCTCTTGTAAAATGCGCAGAATCTTCCGGTCGATTCTATCAATAGTGACTTTTTCTTTACTCATTCCAAAAACCAGAATTTAAAACTGTATTGTGCGATTATTTTAGCATCTTTATCTAAATTATCACGCAAAAAAAGTAAGTCACGCCAGTTCTCCCTGCGTTATACTTTGCCCAAATTTTACCAAGGGCATGTGCGCGTTTAATCACACCACATACGCCCTTTTCTTAAGCTCAAGAGGCGTTTTCTTATGTTGATTGGTGTACCTAAAGAAATTAAAAACCATGAATACCGTATCGGCTTATCACCTGCGGCAGTCCGTGAATATGTTGAACACGGTCATGACGTAATGGTTCAGCGCGATGGCGGTGTGGCCATTGGGTTTACCAATGAAGACTATGAAGCTGCTGGCGCGCGCATTATCGATACACCAGAAGAAATTTTCGCAACAGCGGATATGATCGTGAAGGTAAAAGAGCCCCAGCCGAACGAGTGCAAGATGTTACGTGAAGGTCAAATCCTTTACACCTACCTGCACCTTGCACCTGATCCTGAGCAAACGCGCTTATTGGCGGAAGCTGGCGTAACTGCGATTGCTTATGAAACTGTGACTGACAACCGCGGTGGTTTGCCATTGCTCGCACCCATGAGCGAAGTTGCGGGTCGTATGTCAATTCAAGCGGGCGCCCATCATTTGGAAAAAGCGAATGGCGGCTCGGGTACGTTACTTGGCGGCGTGCCAGGCGTTGCTCCAGGCAAAGTGTTGATTATCGGGGGTGGTGTTGTAGGTACCCAAGCGGCCAAAATGGCTATTGGTATGGGCGCAAATGTGACTATTTTGGATCGCTCTTTACCTCGCTTACGTGAACTGGACGATATCTTTGGCGGTCGCGTGAAAACCGTTTACTCAACAGTTGATGCCATTGACCTCTATTCACGTGAAGCGGATTTGGTTGTAGGTGCTGTGCTTATTCCTGGTGCTGCTGCTCCAAAACTACTCACCCGTGAACACATCAAAAACATGAAGCCAGGTTCGGTTCTCGTAGATGTTGCCATCGATCAGGGGGGCTGTTTTGAAACCTCAAAGGCAACAACACATCAAGATCCAACCTACATTGTGGATGAAGTAGTTCATTACTGTGTAGCTAACATGCCAGGCGGTGTTGCGCGCACATCGACGATTGCCTTAAACAACGCCACCCTGCCTCATGGTTTGGCGCTGGCAAATAAAGGCCTTACTGCGTTAGAAAATGACGCAAACCTGCGCAATGGTTTGAACATGCACAAAGGCTATATCACCTATAAGGCAGTGCACGATGATCTAGGCGCGAAACTTGGCCTTGAGTATCTCGAGCCACTTTCTGCGATTAAAATCTAGGTAAACCAGAGAGCCGGCATACGCCGGCTCTTTACGCATTTGTAACAACTCCCTACAATAGCGGTCCTTATTTATTCTTAAAATTATTGCCTGTGCTGTAAGCAGGCCAGCAAACACCGGAGTCGTTGTTCCATGGCTGAAGTAAAGCATTCTAAACTTTTAATTCTTGGCTCAGGCCCTGCCGGCTATACCGCCGCAGTTTACGCCGCCCGTGCTAACCTAAATCCTGTGCTAGTAACTGGCATGCAGCAAGGTGGTCAATTAACAACCACCACCGATGTTGAAAACTGGCCAGGCGATCCAGAAGGGTTAACCGGCCCAGACTTAATGGTGCGCATGCAACAACACGCTGAGCGTTTCAATACCGAAATTCTGTTCGACCACATTAACTCGGTAGAGCTTTCCGAGCGCCCTTTCCGCTTAAAAGGTGAAAAAGAGTACACCTGTGACGCCCTTATCATTGCCACAGGCGCATCGGCTAAGTATTTAGGCCTACCTTCTGAAGATGCATTTAAAGGCAAAGGCGTAAGCGCCTGTGCAACCTGCGACGGGTTCTTCTACCGCGGTCAGAAAGTTTGTGTTGTCGGTGGCGGGAATACTGCTGTCGAAGAAGCCCTATATCTGTCGAACATTGCGGAAGAAGTTCATGTAATTCATCGTCGGGATACTTTCCGCGCAGAGAAGATCTTGATCGATCGCATGATGGCAAAAGCCAAAGAAGGTAAAATTATTTTACACTTGCACAAAACCTTAGATGAAGTGCTCGGCGACAATATGGGCGTAACCGGTATTCGCATTAAAGATGCCCGTGACGGCAGCACTGAGAACCTTGAACTGCAAGGCGTCTTTATTGCCATTGGTCATAGTCCAAACACGCAGATGTTTGAAGGCCAACTGAATATGGAAAATGGTTACATCAAGGTGCAAACGGGTTTAAACGGCAATGCCACGCAAACCTCTATCCCCGGCGTATTCGCTGCCGGTGATGTCAGTGACCATATCTATCGTCAAGCCATCACATCAGCAGGCACCGGATGTATGGCAGCGCTCGATGCCGAGCGTTTCCTTGATGCTATCGTTAAGTAAGCAAATGATGGCCTGCTATTGCAGGCCATTTTTTTGTCGGAACCGGTTATGAACCTCACCGATATTCCTGAACTTAATGCGGACCCCTTTTCCCCCTTCCCCGCGCCCCACGCAGCAGGCGACCGCCATGGCGGGCTCATTGCGCAGGGTGGTTGTTTGTCAGCACAGCGCATACTCAACGCTTACAAACAGGGTGTTTTCCCATGGTTCTCGGAAGGCGATCCCTTGCTTTGGTGGAACCCGGTCGTGCGTGCGGTACTTTTGCCTGAGCAAATGCGCTGTAATCGTAGCTTTCGTAAGTTTCTCAAGAAATGTGATTATCAGGTCACGTTAAATAACAATTTTGCAGAGGTAATACATCTGTGTGCATCGGTACCGCGAGGCCCTGACAACGGCACGTGGATTACCCCACAGATGTGTCAGGCTTATATTCAGCTACACCAGCAAGGACATGCCCATTCCGTTGAGGTATGGCAAAACGGCCAGCTGATCGGTGGCTTATACGGTATTCTTGTCGGCAGCGTGTTTGCAGGAGAGAGCATGTTTTCCTTGCAACCGAATGCATCGAAATTGGCTTTAGTGGCACTTATCCAAGCATTGTGGCCTCACGGCTTGCGTTTGATCGATTGCCAAATCATGAATGACCATCTCGAAAGCTTGGGCGCACAACACGTCCATCGCGAAGATTACGTTAGCTATTTACGTGAGGATTTTGTGCAAATTCCTGCTAAAATTTTACAACCGCAGAAATTGAATTTCTCAGATGTTGGCATTCCTTGTTAAAAAGCGGTAAAATCGCCGCGCTTTAGAATTAGCCAGACCAAAAAAGACAGAGGATTTAATGGCGAAAGAAGATAGCATTGAAATGCAGGGCACGATCCTTGATACCCTGCCAAACACCATGTTTCGCGTTGAACTAGAAAACGGGCACGTGGTTACTGCGCATATTTCTGGAAAAATGCGTAAAAATTACATTCGAATTCTGACTGGCGATAAAGTCACCGTTCAGCTAACCCCTTACGATTTAAGCAAGGGACGTATCGTATTTCGCTCGCGGTAATCGAGCCCACGGTTCACGCCAATTAAAGTCACAAAGACAAATAAAAGCCCAGCTTTCAAGAGCTGGGCTTTTTGCGTGTTAGTTATTGAACCTTGGCTCGTTTAGATAGCCAAGACCATCGGCTGTGTTAGCTAATGGCCTCGCTGGCATTGTCGTAAACAAAGGTGAGTTCATCACCCGCCTCGTTTAATTCGGTCAATACATTGCCACCTTGGCTTAATTTCCCGAACAAAATTTCATTGGCGAGCGGTTTCTTTAGATGTTCTTGAATGATGCGTGTCATAGGTCGCGCGCCCATGGCCCGGTCATAGCCCTTCTCAGCGAGCCAGGCAAGTGCTGCTTTTGACACTTCTAAAGACACACCCTTCTTATCCAATTGCGCTTGTAGCTCGCAGATAAACTTATCCACAACCTGCATGATAATGTCGGTATTCAGATGATTAAACCAAATAATACCGTCAAGGCGGTTGCGGAATTCTGGGGTAAATATTTTATTGATCTCCGACAGCGCATCAAATTTGTGATCCTGCTCTTGGAAACCAATCGACTGACGCTCCGTTTCCCGCACACCCGCATTGGTGGTCATCACCAATACCACGTTACGAAAATCGGCCTTACGTCCGTTATTATCGGTTAAGGTGCCGTTATCCATAACCTGCAATAATATATTGAAGATATCACTGTGGGCTTTTTCAATTTCATCGAGCAGTACAACACTGTAAGGGTGTTTAATCACCGCTTCTGTAAGCAAACCACCTTGCTCATAGCCTACATATCCGGGAGGCGCACCGATCAAACGGCTTACCGCATGACGTTCCATATATTCGGACATATCAAAACGGAGCAATTCCACACCCATTGCTTTGGCTAATTGCTGGGTGACCTCGGTTTTCCCAACACCCGTAGGACCTGCGAATAAAAACGAACCCACCGGTTGATGTTCACCGCCTAAACCCGAGCGTGATAACCGAATGGCTGACACTAGGCTATCAATCGCAGAGTCCTGACCAAACACCACCATTTTTAGGTTGCGGTCCAATTGCTTCAACATACTTTGGTCATTGCGTGAAACCGATTGCGCGGGTACGCGTGCGATTCGCGCGATAATTGCTTCGATATCGGCCACGCCGACGGTCTTCTTTCGCTTTGATGGTGGCAACAGGCGTTGACTTGCCCCCGCCTCATCTAAAACATCAATCGCTTTATCGGGTAAATGGCGTTCGTTAATGTACTTTGCCGCTAACTCCGCTGCCGCACGAATCGCCGGCTGGGTGTAACGAATGCCGTGATGCGCTTCATACCTTTCGCGCAGTCCCATTAAAATACGGGTGGTATCTTCAACGGTAGGTTCGGTTACATCAATCTTCTGAAAACGGCGCACTAAGGCCCGATCTTTCTCAAAGATGTTTTTAAATTCTTGATAGGTGGTAGAACCGATGCACTTAAGATCACCGCTTGATAACAGCGGTTTTAACAGGTTTGAGGCGTCCATAACGCCGCCTGAAGCCGCCCCAGCACCGACAATGGTGTGGATCTCATCAATAAATAAAATCGCATGGGGATGCTTGCTTACTTCCTTCAGCAAGGCCTTAAAGCGTTTTTCGAAATCGCCTCGATATTTGGTACCCGCGAGCAATCCGCCCATATCTAAACTAAAGATAACCGCGTCGGATATAACTTCCGGCACTTCATCTTTAATAATGCGATAGGCCAAACCCTCAGCAATGGCTGTTTTCCCCACCCCCGCTTCACCCACGAGTAACGGATTATTTTTGCGGCGGCGACAAAGCACCTGAACGCAGCGTTCAAGCTCCGCATCACGGCCAATTAAGGGATCAATTTTGCCCTGTTTTGCTCGCGCATTAAGGTTGACACAAAAACGTGCCAAGTAACTGGCTTCTTGATCGTCACCATCACTTTCTGGATTCTCTGCAGGTTGCGCTTTCTCTTCCTCAACCCGAGAGATGCCGTGAGAGATGAAATTAACCACATCGAGCCGAGTTACTTCATGTTTGTTCAGTAAATATACCGCTTGCGATTCTTGCTCACTGAAAATCGCCACTAACACATTAGCGCCGGTTACTTCAGAGTTGCCCGACGATTGCACGTGGAACACCGCGCGCTGAAGAACCCGTTGAAAGCCGAGTGTTGGCTGGGTGTCATTATGCTCATCGGTATCAAATTTTGGCGTGCTGCGCTCAATATATTTTACCAGTTCATCTTTGAGCGAAGAAAAATTCACCCCACAAGCGCGCAGCGCTTCTGACGCTTCCGGATTATCGAGTAAGGCAACTAATAGATGTTCCACTGTCATGAGTTCATGCTGACGCTCGCGTGCCAGACGAAACGCATCATTCAATGAAATCTCGAGTGCTTTGTTCAGCATACAACTCTCCTTACTTCACAAATCATGCTTGCTCCATAGTGCAGAGCAGCGGATGCTGGTGTTCGCGGGCATATTGATTAACCTGAACCACCTTCGTTTCTGCTATTTCTGCAGAATATACGCCACATACGGCTTTTCCCTGCTCGTGGACTTGCAACATAACATTTGTTGCCTTTTCCTGATCAAGACGAAAGAAACGAATTAACACCTCGATCACAAAATCCATGGGGGTGTAATCATCATTATTGAGCATCACCGAATACATACGCGGTGGTTGCAGATGAATATCCGTCTCATCGGCAAGGTGGTGCTCAGGAATGGAATCACTGTACTTCGACATAAATCTTATCTGTACCTTATTAACTATAGCCAGAATTCTAGCAAGTGGAAGCGCAATTTCACGCTTTTACCGATAACAACGTTAAAAAAATGTAATCAAATTAACTTTCCGCGCTTGACTATTTTTTAGTCTTATCTACATTAAGAAGTGGTTCCGCTATGGCCGAATTTCAAGGCTGACCGAAACCGTCTGCGCCCCAACAATAATAACAGGCGCTTAAAAGACTAAAATAACATCTCACATGCAAGAAGGAAGTAGAAGTATGGCTACCGGTAAAGTCAAATGGTTCAATAACTCGAAAGGTTTTGGATTTATTGAGTCGACTGATCGGAGTGGTGACATTTTCGCGCACTATTCAACGATTCAAATGGAAGGCTACCGCACCTTAAAAGCAGGCCAGGAAGTCGACTTTGAGCTAGAAGAAGGCCCGAAAGGGTTGCACGCAACTCAAATTGTTCCGCACGTATCAGAGACTAAGTCGTAACCACGGCTTACCGCTCTGCTTTGTCTTCCTTCTCGGTAGACAAATCACAAAATGCCAGCACATGCTGGCATTTTTTATATCAATTGTTCAGCCTATCAATCGTTGTAGCCAAGATAACGACGTAACTGATCCCGCAGGTTTGGCGGTGTCCCCTTAATGGTGAGAGTGTCTGTATCGGCGTCGTAGCTAACCCGCTGACCAAACATGTTCTGATCAAACGCTACGCTCAAGCCCCCGCCTTGGCCTTGAAATTTAATTAACTGCCGCAGACTTGCCCGATCTGCTGGAAACTGTTCGGGTAACTCCACGCCTTTACTTTCGGTGAAACGCTTAATCGATGGTGAGCCTTTTTCACTCAGGCGCGTATCCAACTCATCCATACTGACATGCTCACCCTGCTGCCAACGCTCGCCGCAGTAATCATATACCTCACGCCGGACTGAATGGGCAGAATCATCTTCCAATTCCGATTCTTTAACGAAGGCTTGCACCGTATCCACCAAGTGGCGCGTGCTTGCTTTCGAATTTACCCGCTCTTTACAGCCAAGAAAATCAAGGAAGAACTCGCTCACTTTGCGTCCGGCACGACCTTTTATAAAGGACACATAATAGCTATCGCCCATCTTGGCTTGATATTCGGTAAGGTTAATCCGCGCCGCTAGCTGAATTTTCGTGATATCGAGCTGGGCCGATTTATGCACACTTAAATCTGGCTGTACCATCACCCCTTCGCGAACGGGCAAAAAGCTCACCACCAAAAAGCGGTCGCCGCTATGCTCATAATCAGCAAGCAACAAGAAACCTGAATCAGTAAATGCGTATTTTGTTAGTTCTTCTTGAAGCAGGTTTGCCACTTCTTTTGAAAAATCTACAAACGATGTATTTTCATGCAGCCAGTCATCCAAAAGCTTTACGAATAATGGCTCCGGGATCGCTTCCGCCGATTCACCATCGCCCTCGTTTTGCAGCTCATCCATGCCAACAAAACTGGCGTAGCCTTTCGCGGGTTTGGCGTTATATACCTCATTTAACTCCTGCAGCAAGGTTGTCACTTCAGCATCAACATTCAGGGCTGCAGGGGAAAATCTTAAGCCAAACTTCCCGTCGGGATCTTGGTAAACATGGTGAACAATACTCGCTGTAACCGTCAGATTCATGGGCCTCTCGCTATGCAACTATCTGATTTATGATAAACTGCGTTTAGTTTATCACGTTGCAAGAGAGAGCCGAATGCCAATCATTTCAAAATATGACGTCGCCCGCCAAGAACGTCTGATGGATACAATCCTTGAAATCCTCGCTACCGATGAAGCACCGCAGGATTTAGCCCTAATGACCCTTGGTAATGTAGCCACCCATATTCTTAATACGCACGTGGCCCCGGAAAAACGTGAAGCAGTGGCCCGACAATTCGGTCAAATTCTGCTACAGTCAGTGACACAACAAGGTTCCTGATTACTCTAACAATAAGCACAGGCTTGGAATCACGACATCATGGGCAAACACCAACATCGAGACCGCATCGCACGACTTGTCAGCTGGGGGCACTGGTTTACCTTTTGGAATATCATTCTGTGCCTTCTGATTGGTTTACTCTATGTTGAAACTGCGCTGCCAGCCGAAACCTGGCCCGCAGCCGGCTATCTATTCATTAGTTGGCTGGGTCACTTTGCCTTCTTACCTTTCGTTATTTTTATTGTTCTACTCTTTCCGTTTTGTATTCTTATCCCGTTTTCTCGGGTGTTGCGCGGTTACGCCGCGCTAATAGCAACCGTCGGTGTATTCGCGCTACTCTTCGACGTTATATTTTTCCGCAGCTACGGTTTTCATTTAAACACCTACTCCCTTGCCCAGCTTGCCAGCGATGCTGAAAACCTATTTGCTGGGGGAAGTTTCCTGTTACTGGCACTGATCATTTTCGCGTTTCTGTTTATTTTTGGAAGCCAGCTAGTATTGGCTAATTTAAGCTGGAAACGATTAGAGAGCTTACAGAAAGCACGCTATTCAAAACCGGTAATTGCCGTCTTTATCATGAGCTTTTTAGCAAGCCATAGTACCCATATTTGGGCGGACGCGGTGCTTTATACCCCGATTACGCAACAAGATGATTTGTTTCCACTGAGCTACCCTACTACGGCCAAAACCTTGATGGCACGGCATGGCTGGATCACGGTAGAGCGTTATCAGAGCCAGCGTGATCGCCTTACTGGCGATGAAACCCTCACGGTACGCTATCCGCAAGCCCCCTTGCTATGCGCCCGAGAGTCGCAACCAGGGCAAACCGTGATTATTGCATTCGACCAAATTAGCCCCGAATTGCGCATTCGCATTAACCAACAAATTCCAGAGCTCACAGAATTTACCGGCATGCACCTTGGTCATCGTGACCAAGAATCTGCGCTTTTCAGCCTGCTCTACGGCATTCCAGATTTATACAAAGAAAGTTTATTCGATCAGGCATTGAAGCCTGCCTATTGGCGTGTGCTGGCAGATTACAATACTCCGTTTATTGCCCAGCACAGTGAGCACTACGCCCGGGCAACTTTCCCTGAGTTTCTCCATGACCATGTGCAAGGCAATGGCATGCTCAATCAGGGGGTCGATGGTGTGGTTCTGCGTCTTGTTTCAGAAAAAGACGCGGATCGGGTCATCGAAGAACTTCTCAGCCTGCGCGAGCAGCGTGACATTCGTATTTTAGTCACAGGCCTAGTCAATTCACATGTACAGCCATTAGAACTCAATGTGGCGGCGCCAGACCGGGTACAAGTTCCCATGTGGACCTTTGGCATACCCATTGCACAGCGCTCGCTCACGCACCTTGATGACATAATGCCGACGGTACTGTCGTTCTATATGTCCTGTACGGATGAATTCGCGGCATTTACAACGGGACGCAATCTACTGCATCGGGAACGTGTCTATCCACGGGCGCAAAGCATTCGTCCTTTTATCTATCTATTTGAGGCGCACCAACTCACCATTCTCGATCAGAATGGTGAACTGCAACTGTACAATGAACGTGGCGAACTTGTACCCGGCGGGGTTCCAGCAACGCCAGTGTTTATTCAGGCATTACGGGATCTACAGCGATTTGGAAATCAGGTTGAATAAAGCGACACAGATTTGTTTAAAAAAGAGCCAAACGTTTGCTTTTCACCGCTTTCGCGCTTGCCATTTTTCGTCAACCGAGTAACATACGCGCTGCGGTCGGCGTGTGGCGCAGCTTGGTAGCGCACTGTCATGGGGTGTCAGGGGTCGGAGGTTCAAATCCTCTCACGCCGACCAATATATCAATATAAATCAAGGGTTTAGGCTAACGTCTAAGTCCTTTTTTTATGCCCTTAGAATATTTTATTATAACGTGTAGCCGATATGTAGCCGTTTGTTGGCTACATTATTTCAGCGATAGCGTACAAAAATGCTCCACGACCTAGCCTGACTTCGTGTTAGCTTATGACTTCCACCAAAGGGAGTAAAGCCAATGCAAAGAGAAATAGAAGAATTGGAACGCAAACGCGAAACGTGGGAATGGTCACTTAATAACGCCCGTGATCACATCGTTGCGCTAACTACTCAGATTGAGAATCTAAAGCGGCGTAGTAACGGCGAACATAAGCACGAAACCTCTCGCTGATATAAACCGCGTCCAGGTCGTTAAGGTCAGCAAGGCGCTTCGTCATGTGGCCGCACTTGCAAAGGTCGTTAAAGGCTCGTCGTTGGTCGAACCAAAGCGGCGGCGGTTTTACTGGCTTGCTGTCGCACTTGGTCAGGTAATCCATACCGTCCTTGATAAGTAAATCAAGCGCCGCCCTTACCAGCTTTAACTCTGGCGGTACGGCTCTTGAGTCATCTCGGGTTGGAATGTCCATAAAGGGCGATTACTCGCCCCACTTGGTTTGCTGTGCTTCCGCTGCCTTTCGTTCAAGCTCGGCATATTTAGCCCGTACTTCTGCCGCTGTCAGCGTATCGCCAGCGTCTAAAAAGTCCGAATACGTGCCAACTAGCAACGCTTCGGTTTTCGTTAGCTGATCTCTTAGTGCAAGCAAATCTGGACGGTGTTTTTGCAGCATTAAGCGGCGATAGTTTTCAACCTGTGAACTGCTTAGGCCGATAGCTTTCGGGTGTGCATTAAAGACCGCATAGAGAAACGCACCATCTTTGTTATGGATTGCTTCCATAATTTCCGTGTGCCGATCGTCTTTATCCATCATCGACAAGGTTTGTTTAATCAAACTCGAATCATGGTCTTTTAAGCCCACTGTGCTTGCGGCTTCTGATTCAATGCTTTGCATTCGCAGGTTTACGCTGTTTCGCGCCCGGTCATACTCTTGTTGCAACTGCTTCGAGCGCTTGTCATACGATACCGCCACGCGCTCTAGGTGCGCCGCTTGGGTTTCGCGTGGGTTTTGGTTATCACGCAACTGTAAAAGGCTTTTCGCTGATTCAACCATGTTTTTCTGTGTGCGTAATGCGCCCACTAAATGCGCGTCATTGTCCAATTCGTAGGGCTTCAATTCTTGGCGAATTGTAACGTCCCACTTATCGCTACTTAGCCGGGCTGGTAGTTTTACTTCTGGTAGCTTAAAACTGTTGTCAGCGGTGCGGTTTTGTTCGCGCACTGCCATCTTACCGTTTTTCATTTCTACATCTGTTCTATAAGTCATGGGTGTTACCTCGTTTAGTTAAAATGCAATTCTTACTGAACTTGTGGGTTGTCGTTTCTTGCTCGCTACATAGATCAAGCCAGCTACGGCGTTCGCGTGGTCATCGTGTAAGCCTTTGGGGTGATCTATTACCATTTGGCCGCTGGGTCTTATGCGGCGTTCCAGGTTGGCGAACTCGTTTAATAAAGTTTGGCTAGGGGGTAGCTCTACACGCCCCGTATTGAGAACGGGCAAAGCGAACTGATAAAGCCCGGTGCGGAACTCGTCAGACTTAACAAGCGTGATCCCGTGTTTCTTGAACTCATCGGCTGGCCAGCTTCCGGCGTAACCATCTGAATGGATTAGCCGAACTTTGTATTCTTTGAGCAATTCAGCATAAACGGCGGTTATCTCTGCTGGCTGGCCTTTCATGCCGCGTAGAACGTCCACTACTACCGATCCGTCTGGCTCTCGGTGTCCAATAGCAAGCGTATAGGTGTCTTTACCACCACCTGCAGGGTCAGCAAATCCTACATAGGTTTTTGAACGGTCAAACGGTAATTCTACGGGCTTCGAGCGCATTAGCTCGCTAATCAATTCGCGGTCAATAAATGACGCTATATCACTGCGGAACTCTCCGAGCCATTCAGCGGCTGCGGCTTCCGGGTCTTGCTCTAAATCCCGGTCTATAACGCTTTTATCTAGCGTGGGGTTAAAATCCTTTGTACCGCCTTTAACGAATAGAACATCATCGTTTTTACCGTAGTGCTTTTGAAACTTACGGTACATCAGGCCGCGCTTTGCATAGGGTGAACTAATACCAATAAGCAAGCCGCCAGTAGTCGCTAAACCTGGCACTGCAGCCCGGTACAATTCCTCGTCTGGTAATGCGGTTGATTCACTGCGGAAAAACGCCGCTTCATCGAATAGAACCGCCAGCAAGGTAGCAGAGCGCACCGTTCTATAACTCGCTGCAGTTACTCGGATCGTTACCCGGTTATTTAGCTCTATGCTGTCAGTCGTGTAGCGTGTCACCATGCTAGATAATGCTGGACTGTACTCAAACAGGCCGCGCATATAACCAAAGGCTACGCCTGCCTGTTCCTTAGTGTTCGCAATTACCGCAATTACACCACGCTCACCAATACTTAGCCGTTCTGTTAGGTTCTCCAACTCTACGCCCACGGTTGCAAGGTAAACAGCTATAGCGCTCGCTACATGGCTCTTTGCTGAACGTCTGCCAGCGATTACCCATAGCTCCCGGACGCGCTCCGCTGGTGGCTCTCTATCGCCTGCTAGTGCCTTAAACTTTTCTAGGGTGTCATCGTCCATCGGTAGAGCAAACGCGCCGCTTAGTACCGCTTCCCACGCTTGCCAGCTATCCCCGGTAAAGCTACCGCCGCATAGGTCGGGGTTCTTCATAAACTCTAAGACGTTCATTATTTAGCGGCCTTACTCTGCTGAATGATTGCAGACAATGAAGCGTCACGGGCTACACGGTCTAGGCCTAGTGTTTTATAAAGACCGATAAGGCTGTTTATGCTTTGGGTTAGCTTCCCGGTGTCTACGTCCTCACCACGCGCTAGGGCTTGCTCTTGCTGCTCTATAACCGCTTCCATGTGAATAGCTCGCCGGGTTAGGCTTAACCGCTGATAGCTTAGGGCTGGCTGGCCGCCTAAATCATTCACTAGCTCACCGTGGCGCTGCTGCAGTGCTTTAGCTATGGCTGTGCGCCCGTCTAGCTTTTCAAGCCAATCATGCGAGTATTTAGGGGGTATCTGCTGGGTTTTGCTCATGCTGTGGCCGCCGCTACTGCTATCAAAAGGATCGCGATGGTAGATAGAGAAATGACTGCTCCGAAAAAGGAATAGAACGCCACTTGTTTAATATCTTCTTTGCTCATAACTACCGCCTATTTGCTGTGTATCTAGTGCCTATAATAGCGCTTATTGGCTACATATTGGCTACATGACAACAAACGGCAACAACAAAAAGCTTAAAAACAACAGGTTAAATACCTTTAGAACTGCCACTTATAGACAGGGTGCGCTAGTTAAGGGCTGTTTTAGGGGGTTTTGAGGGGGTAGCCGGGGTTTAGGGCTGGATATTTTCCCCCTTATATTTTAGCCCTGCTTGGTTGTTAAACTTCTGCCCTATCCCACTATTTAGAAAATACAGAATATTTAATATTTTTGAGAAATTAGAGTAATTAGGAAAATTTAAGAAATTAAGACAGGGCGTGGCCTGTAGCGTGGTCAAACAACCCAGCGCGGCTAAAAAACAACCTCCTTTCGCCCCCATGCTTTACCCCTCAATTCTAATTTCTTAAATTTTCTAATTTTCCAGTGTGTGTGGGTCAGGCATAAAAAAGCCCCAATTAAGGGGCTTTCAGTTATTCGCCGTTGCTTAGTTTTTCGTAAAGCCCTAAAGCTGGGTCTGTGTAGTGTAGCGCCCTGTAAAAGTAGCTATGCTTCTCACCTTTGCGGCGTGTCCAGCGGTGGCCTTTGCTCCAGTCTTGCCCTGTGTGGGCGTTAAGGGTTTTAGTCACTCGCTCTTTTGAAACGCCGGATAGCTTATGCGCTTCGTCTATCAGGTCAGTTTTCTTCATCTCACCACCTGCTAAGGCTTCCTGTATGGCTTCAATGATTAAGCTGTTCTTCTCTAACTGATCCATAATACCGCGCTGGCGTTTCGCTTCCTCTGCGTCTGCAGTGCTTACCTTTTGCACTGAATCGAGCAAAGCAATATAGCCCCCTGTTGCCCCGGTGATATTGTTAGCATAGCTATAGGCTACTTCCTGCTCTACATCACCTCGGCTTTTGATATTCTCGAATAGAACGGTTTTGCTAAAGTCGCTGCTCTCGGTAACGTCTATCGTATAGGCGCAATCTACATCGTCCACAATATCGCTCGTTCCCGAAAATACTACTTTGCCTTCCAGGTCGCGGTTCTTGTTAGTGTGCGCCAGCAATATCATAGTGCCGCCTTTACTCACAAATCCGCGCATATACTTGCCAAAGTCACTCGCTACCTTTTTGTCCATGATATTTGTGAACTTCTTTAGGGTGTCGAGTATGATCACTTTACCCCGGCAATCGTCAGCTTTAATCATTGCGGCGATATATAGCGCGAACTCGTTTACACTGAACTCATTAAAGCCCGGTGCTACCATGTTAAAGCCGTATTTCTCGGCAATCTGCAGCTTTGTTACAAGGCCTTTATAGTTATCATCGGCGTTAATATAAAAAACGTCCTCGGCTTCTATCTCGCCGCGCTTGATACCATCACAAAGCAAGTATAAAGCGAGCAAGGTTTTACCGCTGTTGGGTTTTGCATAGAACGCCGTTGCTTGGCCTAGTATCGCCAACCCCTCTAAAACGAATTTATCTTCGAGCATTTGCGCTTGCATCTTTTCGGAATCTCCATTTAAGGCAAACTTCTTAAAGTCGAACTTTGGCGTCTGGTCTGGTTGCTTCAATTCAGCCGGGCTAGGGTTAACTTTCTCAAACATGGCATTCACCGCTTCTATTGCTTCCGGGCTTGCGCTCTGCTTTTCCATATAGTCGCGCTGGTTTTGCGTGGTAATGCTTACGCCGTTTGCGTCCGTGAACATTTCGCCAGCGGCTTTAAGTGCCAGGCTTTCATCGTTGCCATGCTCAAAGAACTTGAACAAATCCCACGGATCAATAATTTGGGCTTTACCGCTTTGCGCCGTTTTGCCTAAACCTGCTTCCTTGTCGCTACCGTGGTGGCTTAATAGCTTGCCGTTATCCTGTATTGTCATTTGAGCATTACCGCTTTCAGACAAGGGCGAAACGGCGCGATCAGCTTTCACCTTGCCGCCGTACTGCTGCAGCAAGTCAACGGTACTATAGGTCGCATTAAACGCGTCTATAGGGCTTTTTACGCCGCTTTGCATACGCTCGTAGGCTTTGCGCTTGCTCTGCTCTAAGCGTTCGCCACGTTCGCGCTCTGCAGCTTCTAGGGCTTCTAGCTCTGCGTGGAACTCATCGCCCCATGTATCAACCGACAATAGGCCGCTGAACGGGTTTTCGTGCCAGTCGTAGAACTCGCCTTTGTTGGGTAGGTAGCAAATCTGATTGGCGGTTTCGGTTTTGCGGTCGGGCATAATGCCAGCCGCTTCTAGCTTGTCATTGAGTATCTTTTGCATGATCTCAAAGTCATTACCGTTTACCGGGTGCGCCAGCGGAACGATAAAGCGGCATTTCTGCTTTTCCTCGGTAGCACTGCGACTGGTGTAGCCCATCAAATCAACGTCTAGCACTTTACAAGCAAGGCTAAACATATCTTGAAACGGCTCACCGCCTGGGTCGTCAATATCAGCCCATAGCGCGTAAAACTCACCGCTTTTGCGCTGCTCTATAACGTCACGGCTTGCAAGGTTAGAGAAAATAGCCCATTGGCCTTGCTCTTTAGCCGTACTTGGTGGGGTTGCGAGCATATCGGTAACTTGTTTAAGCGTTATCCCTACATAGGCTTTAGGATCGCGCTTATTGTTGGCGCTGTGGTATTGCCCAAAGCCCGAACATAGGTTAATATTTGAGCTATCAAGTTTAGTTAAATCGCTCGCCTCGGTTGCCGCCGGGGCTTTTTTTTGTTCGCTCATAAATCCCCCTCGTACAACTCGATCACGCCGCCTAGAACTAACTGTTCCACTTCATGCGCTAACATCTCCACGTTCTGCCATGCTTCGTGCGCTGCTTTAGCGTTGCCGCTGTTGCTATGACAATAGAACGTCTGTTGAGCGCGCATTAACGCGTCTAGGGTGCTTTTCGCTGGTTTGGTGTCACAGTGGACTGAGCCACTATGTAAACGTCTTAGAAATGCTTTAACGGTGCTATTACTCATGCCTGCACCTCCTGGGCGAACTTCTCGCCAGCTTCGTTAAAGATCACGAAAACATCGGGGTCAATATGGTTGTATTCGATCAAACCAGCTTCCATTAAGCGTCCTAAAGCGTGTCGGGCTTCGCTTGGTGTAAAGCCTTGCTTTGAGCAAAGTTTAATGATTGTTTTATGCGTTAATTTCCCCCGGCCTAGACGACAAACAATGAAACTCAATAGCGCTGCGTTTGCGTTCGTGCGGTTCATCGCTTCTTTTAACCACTTGCGGCGGCTTGGTCGTGGGTCGTAGCTATCGGGTACGGTAAAATCCATGTTACACCTCCCGGCTCTGTAGCCATGCTTCAAGTTCGCTTTTGCGGTAATAGCAAAGGCGCTGGCCAGCTTTTATTTTTCGTGGGAAAGTTGAATCTCGCTCGCTTAGGTTGTGGAGCGTTACCCGGTGCATATTTAGATAAGCTGCAGCTTGCTTAGGCCGCAGTAAGTCGCTTGCTGGGGTTGGGTTGTGGTTTGCATGTATCATAAGTAAGACCTTGTAAAAGTTGATAGGCCTTACCTATGTTATGCACATTTAAATCAAAGTATATCAATAGCTTAGGAGAGAAATAGCTACTTCTCCCCCATTGTTTCCGCATTCTGATTCATTAGCTCAAATTCCTCATCTGATAATTCGAATCCCCAAATTGATAAAAATGCATTTTTTATCAGCTCTGGGTTATCTCTTACTTCAGCGCGTTTTATGAAACCGTCAAAATAGGCTTGTCGCTCTGAAATCTTGACAGGGTTCTCGCCGTACTTTTTAAATCTTGGTCTAGCGTACTCTTTGGCTACCGTGTTCCCCTCTAATCCAATACCTTTTACCTTTGCAGCCATTCCACAAGCGTTGCTAAAATCTAAGCCCTGCCCAATAAAATAAAAAACTAGGTTTATCACATGCTGGCGCTTTGACTCTTTGGACTGAACTTTAGGGCGTTTTTTTGGACGCTTAATATCTCCCTCCAGCAAGCCATAAAACAAGGCTTTTACCCGTTCGTTTTGCAACTGCTCCGGGTTTCGGTCTAAGTAATCCTGTAGTGGTGCAAAATCGCCGTTTTTAAGGTAATCATCATCGATCACCTTGTCTAAGATAACTTCCTCTAATTTCATTATTCACCCCCTACGGCTTTGGCCGGGCTTGTGTGTTCACTATTCCAGCTATCAGCGGCCATAGCGGTTAACGCTTCCATGTCGTGATCTTCTGTTCTCATATAGTTTTTAGTAATCATGCTAGTGTCAGCGTGGCCTACTAGCTTGCGTATAAGCTCCGGTGATTTCCCTTTTCTTACTAGGTCGCTGATAAAGTTATGACGGAATGAATAGAACTGCAGCCCATCAGGAACGCCGCCAAGCGCTTTAACGTGTTTCCAGTGCTTTAGGTGTGCTTTTCTATCCATCTCACCGTTAACACGCTCGGACGGGAATATAAGCCCGGTCTTAGGGTTGCCTTGCTGCTTGCGCCAAGTCGTTAAGGTTTCAATAAGGGGGTGCTGTGTACCTAAGTTAAAGACCACCTTTATAGGGTCATCGCCTTTATGCTCGGTTTTCTTTGGGGTGTAGATCAGCGTGTACTTACCATTAAAGGGGTTATGATCTAGGTTCTCCCAGCTAAGGGCGTAAATATCACCGGGGCGCATTCCTGTCATCATGGCAATTTGTGTAAACGGCATAAACCAATGCGGAAAAGCTACTTTATCAAGGCTGGCTAGGTGCTGGTTCTTTTCAAGGCGCAAACTTCTACGGCGCTTCGCTCTCAATTCCTCGGCGTAAAGGTCTAAGCCTTTAAGGATTGCCCTCTTTACTTCGGGGCTGAATATGTCACGCATTGCCATCATTTTATTATCTTCTTGGCGTAATGCTTTGCGTTCTTCTTTGGTTAGCTGCGGCAACGTATAGCCAGCTAAAGGGTTCGTAGATAAAACTGGATCATGGTTTGACTGCCCTTTTTTCGTACCTGCAGCATAGTTAAGCATTGCCTTTAACGCGCCAAAGTAACCTACGAGGGTAGAACGCTTTAGCCCAGCTTCGCGTTTTTCCTGATACCACTTGTCTATATCGTGTGGGGTTATCATGTCCATATCACGGTCAAACAGAAAACTAAAAGCCAGGCTAACTTTCCCTAGAACGTCCGGGCTATCTTTTAGCACTTTGCGGTAATGGTCGAAAAAGCGCCCCAGCTTTAAGTTTTCGCGTTGTGCCTGTTGCTGATCCTGTGCGCGCTTCTGCGCCGCTATCGCTTGTCGCTTCGCCATTGGGTCAGCTTCGCCCTTTGTGATCCCTACGCGCCATTCTAGGGCTATTTCTGCAGCTTCCTGCGGCTTTAATGCTGGGTACTCGCCAATAGTTAGCGTTCTGCGTTTTCCTGTCGCGTCTGTATAGCGATAACGCCACGATGAAACGCCTTGCAAACGTAACAAGTGAAAGCCTTTAATGGTTTTACAGGTTAGCTGCTGGCGCGGTTGCGCTATCTTAGCGAACTGGTTAGCTGCTGTGGTGCTGATTGAAGTTTTCATGTAGCCGCCTTGCTTCGTGTAGCCGATATGTAGCCAGTATAAAGCAATAAACGGCTACATCAAGCTACAAAAGGCTACAATAGCAATAACTAACAACTAGGCCGAAAGCCTTGAAAATAAAGGGCTAAGCCTTTGTTTATGCTGCTTCCAGCGATTTCGTGTGGCGGCTATGGGGTGTCAGGGGTCGGAGGTTCAAATCCTCTCACGCCGACCAACTTATTAAAACGAGAAAGGCGCACCATTTTGGTGCGCCTTTTTTTCTGCCCTAGCGTAAACCCTAAGTTCGTTTCTTATGAATCACCGCTAACAGCTTACAACCAAAGTAGCGCACTAGGAACGAAAATACCGCCAGAACCAACGCCACAACTAAAGGCAGAACGCCGCCGAAGGTAAAGGTCATCCCCGCCACAAAGCCAAATACATACTCAATCCGATAAATGGGTAGGAATATCCCTAGCGCAAAGGCCAGAAGCAAGGCGACCGAGGTTATTATCTCGGCGCCAAAAGCAAATGACATGGCCATCAATACGCCATAACCAAAAGCGCTAATCAGGGCAACCATCATAGACTTCACGGCTGCCCTGCTCTGGCGTGTAAGCCTGACGGCAAATACAAGCCCTAACAGGGGTAAGGTTAACAGCCCCCAATAGTTTGAAATGGCAGGTAAATCAGGATTGTTCAGCAGATAGTGGCTAGCCACCCCGCCCCGTGCGTGCTCTAACACAAGCAACACAATCACATAACTAAGGGCGAGCGCTGGGATAAGAACTTTATGGTGTTTGTCGTTCATTCTGTGTTCCCAATGTGAGTTGACTATGGTGGGCGTTGCCAATGCACCCAAACATCTAACTGCGACATCTCATGTCGCATCAAACGCATAAGCTACAATGTTTTTGATACAACGCACAAGGGGGACGCCCATGTTCCTATTCCACTACCTATTTATTGGCCTTATTTTATGGCTGGTGATGACCCCTGAGTTATTCACCTTAATTATTGTCATCGCCATTATTATGTGGTTTCTTCAGCCCGCGGATAAATAATCTGCCGCTTCCTTAAATGCAGCAATGACCCGCTTTACATCCGCATCACAAATATCAAGATGGGTCACCAAGCGCATACGTTGCGATGAAGGCACCTTAATGCCCGATTTTTGCAAATGGATCTGCACTTGCTTGGCCTTTTCCGCACTATCCCAATTCAGGTATACCATATTGGTTTGAACCGGCTCTACGGTAAGGTCTGATAATGCCGCCAACCCCTTTGCAAGGGTTTTGGCGCGATCATGATCATCTGCCAATCGGGTAATATTGTGATCAAGTGCATAATCGAGGCTAGCGGCAAGTAAACCTGCTTGACGCATGCCACCGCCTAACATTTTTCGCCAACGACGTGCACGCTGAATGAGCGAGTGACTTCCTGCAAGCACCGAACCTATTGGCGTTCCTAAGCCTTTTGAAAAGCACAGGGATACGGAGTCCACCTCAGCACAGAGGTTTTCGATACTTTGTCCCGTGGCGATATGTGCATTCCATAACCGCGCTCCATCCAAATGCACAGATAGGCCAAACTCATCTGCTAGTACGCGAACCTTGCTGACAAAATCCGCCGGCATCACTTTGCCCGTATGCGTGTTTTCTAGTGCAATCAGTCGCGTTATTGGGAAGTGGGGATCATCCGCTTTAATCTTGCCGCGCAATAGGGATAAATCGAGGCTTCCATCGCTATTGATGGGTAGGGTTTGCGGCACAATGCCACCAAGAACCGCAGCCCCACCTGCTTCGTAGCGATAGGTGTGGTATTCCTCACCAACAAGGTATTCTTCGCCCCGCTGACAATGACTTAGCAGCCCCAGTAGGTTACTTTGGGTGCCGCTGCTGCATAGTAGCGCTGCCTCTTTACCGGTAAGCGTTGCGACGCGGGCTTCAAGTGCATTTACCGTGGGGTCTTCGCCATAGACGTCATCGCCCGTGACAGCACGTGCCATCGCCGCGCGCATGGCTTCGGTTGGTTGGGTGACGGTGTCACTGCGTAGATCAATCCATTTCATAGGGCAGTCTCTTATGATGTTGTCTTAGCTTACGAAAATGCCGGCTCCTTGATAAGGGGGCCGGCATTTTTATTTTGTGCTCTATCTTTACCAACGCGGTGTGTTGGTTACCAGATTTTTACGCGCACTTCTTCGTGACGGTACATCGGATCGCCCTGCTCAACATCAAATGCCTCGTAGAATTCCGGCATATTCGACAAGGGGCCGAGTACCCGGTATTTGCCTGGGCTGTGCGGTCCAACGATAACCTGACGACGGAGGGCTTCATCACGGAATTTAATCCGCCAAATCTGGCCCCAGCCTGCAAAGAAGCGTTGTTCGCCGGTAAAACCGTCGATCATAGGCGCTTCGTTACCTTCTAACGACTTACGATACGCCCGTAATGCGACGTTTAAACCACCTAAATCGGCAATGTTTTCACCCAACATAAGCGCACCTTGTAGGTGTAAATCGTCGATTGGGTTAAAGGCGTTAAACTGCTCAACCATCAGGTCAGCGCGCGCACGGAAGCGTTCTTCATCCACCGGGCTCCACCAATCACGTAGATTTCCTTCGCCATCAGAACGACGACCTTGGTCATCGAATCCATGTACGATCTCATGACCGATTACCGCGCCAATAGCACCGTAGTTCACGGCGTCGTCGGCATCAACGTTAAAGAATGGTGGTTGCAAAATAGCGGCTGGGAAAACAATTTCGTTCATAGTCGCACGATAATACGCATTCACCGTTTGCGGCGTCATTCCCCAATCTGTTGGGTCAACCTCTTCCCCTAAACGCGCGATATTACGGTCATATTCACACGAAGAAGCACGACGCATGTTGCCGACAAGGTCTGTGGCATCGATAGTAACGCAGTCATAATCGCGCCATACTTCCGGATAGCCAATTTTAGTATTAAAGGTCGCCAACTTGGCATGGGCTTCTTTTTTAGTGTCTTCGGTCATCCAATCCAGATCGTCAATGGCTTCGCCAAAGGCCACCAAAATATTATCGACCATTTCGGCCATGCGAACTTCAGCTTCCGGCTGATAGTGGCGTGCCACATACTCTTCGCCAACCATAAAGCCTAATACGCTTTCAACTGTGCCAACTGCTAAACGCTCACGGCTACGCTGTTCCTGTAAGCCCTGTAATGTGCGGCCATAGAAATCAAAGCTCGCAGAAGCAAAGGCTTCAGGCAACATGCTGGCGGTAGCGCGCAGCGTATGGAAACGTAGATAATCTTGCCAATCTGCCACCGGGATATCCCGATACAACTGGGCAAAACTCGCCAAATAAGCAGGTTGACGAACAACAACTTCGTCAATGTCTAGATCAGCATGCGCAAACACTTGGTCCCAAGCGATTCCCGGTGCTTGCTCGTTTAACTCAGCAATGGTCAACTTATTATAAGTGGCGAGACGATCCCGGTTTTGAATGCGAGTCCAGTGGTGCTCCGCCATAGCCGTTTCCACCGCAAGAATACGTTGGGCAGCGTCTTCACCCCCTTCCCACTCAGCGGCGTCCCACAATTCGGCAATAAATGCCGTATAGGCATCACGAATCTGCGCGTTACGATCATCGCTGGCCACGTAATACTCGCGATCAGGTAAACCTAAGCCCGCTTGCGAGATAGCTGTAATATGCTGATCCGACTGCATTTGGTCTTGGCCAACAAAGATGGCAAAAGGGGTACCGATACGAAACCGCTGTTGCTCGCCCCAAAAACGCACGAGTTCATCATGGCTAGACAGCGCTGCAATGGTTTCAAAGTCAGTATCTAACGGCGATAGACCCAGTGCTTCAATGCGCTCTTCGTCCATATAAGAACGGTAGAGATCGCCAATCTTCTGCTGATTAGAGCCTTTTTCTGCGGTGGCCGCAGCAAATTCCTGGACGATTGCTTGTACGTGTTCCTCTGCGGCTTCACGCAGCTCATCGAAGCTACCCCAGCGCGCACGATCACTTGGAATTTCAGTGTTTGCTAGCCAACCACCGTTCACATACCGGAAAAAATTATCTTGTGGACGTACTGATGTGTCCATATTGTGCGTTTCAATTCCGGAAACAAGCTGCTGTTGTGCCTGCTCTGTCTCTACGGTTTCACGTGGCGCGTCTGAACACGCCGCTAGGCCCAATGCAAGGGCCACACTTATTGCAACAGTGGAAAGATGTTTCATGGGAGTTCCTGTTTTAATATCGTTGTGTAACTTATCGTTATCGAGTGTCGCCAATCCCTCGGCGCTTTACAATGCAGCAGCGGTTAAAGGCAACTAGGCTGCGACCAAGCGCAGACTATTCGTCTTTCGCGGCTTTTGCTAAGGCGCGCTCTGCTTGAATTCGACGCCTATCGCTGCGTAGTTTTAAGAAAATACTGGTTAAATTACTTACGTTAAACAGCATCCCAAAGGGTGAAAATACCAAGAATGCGTAAATAAACATGAGCGACTCGGCCACAATAAACCATTTTCGAATGGTATCCGCACTCTTTAGAATGACCGAACCGACGGTAAAGATTAAAGATGCAGTATAAGCGATAAATAACGTGGCCGGATTTTTTAAGATAAACCACTCAATTAAACAGAACACCACGTTAATCAACACAAAGCCAATTAACACCGGCATGCTCTGGAAGCGCATGGCTACAATATTGCGGACAGCACCAATAGCGAGGCCAATACCAGCGGCCATTGCACCCAGCATAAAAAAATGAACACTCAAAGATGCAAGCGCAAAGGCGGTTACAAATCGATAGCGGTTGACGGTTTCCTGGCGGTAACCAATAAAATTTAAAACGAGCGCTGCTGCGCCAAAAAACTGGACCCATACATCCATTACATTAACTCACAACTAAATAATTAAAGGTAATCTTAGAAAGCGTTAAACAACTGATATACAGCCTATTTCTCAAACTCATGAATTTGCAGATCGTAATCCTGCAAAAGGCCTTGAGGAGAGAAGTATAGGGTCATCATCAGCATGCGACTGCGAACGTCGTCCTGCATCACATCGGTGTAATTGAGAAACATAAACTCGCCGCTATGCCCTCGTCCGTGGGCAGGTCCCCACCAGCGCTGAACATCACTCATGGTGGTGCGGTTGACGATAAGGTGGAAGTCCGCATTCTGATAAGTTAAGTGCGCCAACGAAGGCGTACTTGAGCGCGGTTGCTCAGGATTCGTTCGTTGTTGCTGAGCTTGAGTGGGAATATTCTGGCTTTGCGAGCTCGTTTCTGTCGTTGTGCAACCAGAAAGAGCGATTATCGCGCCCAACCCTGCAGCGAACAGTATCCTGTGAGTCGTGCTTTTCATTAAGCTCATCGCGCTAATTCCTGTGTTGAGATGTCCCGGAAACATCATTCTTGGGAGACCCATTCCTTGAGGAGAATAAATGCGACACCTCTAAGGGGGACTCGCAATCTTCATTATAGAGTCTGTGCCCAACACTGACACCCCACTTTGCGAATTGCCCCTGATTCACTTCGAGTGCCACCGAGCCTGATTGTGACGATGGATAGGAGGGACAAAGTGCAGCAATCGTGTGTGGGCACGGCTCCATAGACAGGATCTCAAGGATCTCAAAGCGGTCATTCATATAGGCAATATCTAGCGGAATGCGGGTGTTGTACATCCAGAAACTCAATTGCCGCGGCTCTGGATACACAAACAGCATCCCCTGTTGATCGGGTAAATCCTCTCGAAACATAAGGCCTCGGCTGCGCTCATCAGCGGTTAAGGCAAGCTCTAGCGCCAGCGCTTGTTCAGTGTCTTGATTGGGCCCTACGAGACAGGCCGCAAACAAAGGTTCACTTGGCGCAGGCGCCTCTGCTTTAACACAGCCAGACATGATCAAGGCGGCTACGGCGAAAATACTGATTCGTGTTAACAACCCCTGTTGTCGGCATTGTGTTTTATCCATACCTCTGCCCCTCACTCTTGCCTAGTTCTCACCTAATTCTTGCCTAACTTTTACCTAATTATGGCTTATCAATTGTTCAATACGAGATTTCGTTCGCGCTGTTGCCCCGCGATGCTGGGCAAATATCTGTTGTGCTTGTGCCCCTAAGCGCTGAGCCGTTTCTATGGTCGTCAGCAAACCACTGAGAGTGGCGTACAAACTATCAGCATCTTCCACCCAACGCACCGCTTGTCGTTGATCGAGCTGTTGAAATACTTCCGCGAAGTTAAATACATGTCGGCCGGAAACCACCGGTACGCCAAATGCCATGGGCTCCAGCGGATTATGCCCGCCGCGCTCGATAAGCGAACCGCCAATAAAGGCAACGGTGGCCAACCCATACCAAATAAGTAATTCACCCATGCTATCGGCCAATAAAACTTGCGTGTCAGCAGTGATAGGACGACCGCTACTACGGCGCACGTAGCGTAATCCGCTAGCATCAAGCTTTCTCGCCACATCATCGAAACGCTCCTGATGACGCGGCACCAAAATGAGCAGCGTATTTGGCTTACTTGGTAATAACTGCGTGAACGCATCCAAAATTTGCGTTTCTTCGCCCTCGTGCGTACTGCCTGCCGTAATCACCGGCCGCTTGCCGAGCAAGGTCTTAAAATCATTCACTTCATCGCGGGTTTGCGCGGGAACATGGATATCAAATTTTAGATTTCCCGCCACGTCTAGTGCTGTGGGCCGCACCCCTACATCCAAAAAGCGTGTCGCGGCTGTTTCTGTTTGTGCCCCGCAATAGGTAAGCGCTTCCCAGACTGGGCGGAAAAGCCATGCTAACCGAATGTATCCACGCGCTGACTGGGCCGACATGCGGCCATTTACCAAGGCCACCGGAATATTCTTTGCTCGGCTTTGCAGCACCAAGTTAGGCCACAGCTCTGTTTCAAGAATCACTAACGCCCGAGGCTTCAGGGCATCAAGAAACCGTTTCATTACACCGGGGAGATCCAAAGGCAAATAACAGTGGTATACCTTGTCACCAAACACCTTGCGAACCAATGCTGAAGCAGTAGGTGTCATACACGTAATAGCCACCGGACGATCGGGACCTTCTTGCAAAAACCGTTCAATGAGCGGGCGCGCAGCCATAAACTCTCCCACCGAAACACAGTGAAAAAGTACCGCGCCTTCCACTTCACGGGGTATCCTTTGGCGGGCGAATCGTTCACCCATGCGTCCTCGGTACTCTGGATTTTTTCGGCTTTGCCAACCAAAATAGAGCATGATCAATGGCGTGAAGAGATAGAGTAAGACGTTGTATACACGAACGCCAGTTGTCGATATGGAACTTTGCATAGGCTTCCTGATTTCAGTGAACGCCGTTATCTTGCCAGAAAATAGGAGGTTTTGCCTATGAAATCAGAGCAAATAGGTTCACTCACTTCTATTGTCGGGATATAGTCAGCTAAACACTAAGGAACGTGAGTTATTATGAGTGCTGCGTTACGGTCACGAAAAGGCCCGCACCAATTTGATTCCCTCAATGTCACCGCCATCGGTGGCGGTCATGGTTTGGGTCGTGTGATGTCGACTTTGTCCTTCATGCGCTCCCGTCTCGTTGGTATTGTCGCGACCACCGATAATGGTGGCTCCACCGGTCAGCTACGTAACGCCCACCAGTGTATCGCCTGGGGCGATATTCGAAATTGTATGTCGCAGTTAGCCAATCAACCCTTAGCGGCTGAAGTATTAAACTTTCGCTTTGATGAGAGTAGCGCATTATCCGGCCACAGCATGGGTAACTTGCTCTTGTATACCCTTGATGCACTGAGCGCGCGGCCGGTGGATGGTATTCAACTGCTAAGTCGCTTGTTGAAAGTACAGAACCGCATTTTACCGATGGCGGAATCCCCTACCGACTTGGTCGCCGTTCTTGAGAACGATATGCAGTGTTTCGGGGAAATACGCGTTGATGAGCTAAACCAAATGCCGAAGCTGATGGCGCTATCTCCCCAAGTCACGGCCACTCCTGAGGCAATACGCCATATTCAAAGTTCAGACTTAATCATTCTAGGCCCGGGGAGTTTCCTTACGTCGATTCTGCCGCCGCTGTTAGTCGGTGATATCGCTCATGCTATCGCGAATTCCTCAGCAAAAGTTATTTTTATTGATAATCTCACCCAAGAACCAAGCCCGGCAGGATACTTATCGCTCTCTGAACGGCTCAATTGGCTTGAAAAACAGTTGAATTTTCAGCCAGTGGATATCGTTATATCGCCACATCAGGATACCGATATTCCTATGCCCATTGTGAATAACGTGATCGCCGATGCCCGTGTTGCCCACAGACATCAGCAAGACTCGCTGCTGCAGGCATTAAATCAAGCCGTGTCGATGCTTTGGCCGCAACGGGTAACCACAGCCTCAACTGACGTGCTGTAAAAACAACAATCAGGACTAACTATGAAACGTACTTTACTCGCTCTATGTATCGCGGGCTCCTTTACCGCGGCGTCGATGGCCTCAGAAACAAGTGTTCCGGTATGGCCAAACGCAGATTATCAAGATACACCTACGGTAGAACAGGTGCTCGGCTACCCAGCGGGGGCACGTATTTCGAGCCCAGAACAGATACGTCAGTACTTTCAAGCACTTGCAGATGCGCACCCTGACAGAGTCCAATTGTTTGAATATGGTGAAACCTGGCAAGGGCGGCCACTCTTTTACGTGGCAATCTCAGCACCTCAAAATATGCAACGCTTAGCCGATATTGAAGCCGGCATGCGCCGACTAGCCGATCCCCGCGAATTGAACGACCGTCAGGCGCGGGAACTAATGCAAGATCTACCTAGTTCTGTATGGATCGCAAACAGCGTGCACGGCAATGAGATATCGCCGGCGGAATCGTCCATGGTTACAGCTTGGCACTTATTGGCCGACAGTACCGACGAAACAAAGACCTTGCTTGAAAACACTATTATTTATCTCGACCCATTACAAAACCCAGACGGACGTGCCCGGTTTGTCAGTCGCTACTATGCGAATTTGGGTCTAGAAGCCTCCGATGATCGGATTTCAGCTGAGCACAACGAACCTTGGCCAAACGGCCGCACCAATCACTATTTATTTGATATGAATCGCGATTGGCTAGCATTAACACAGCCGGAAACGCGCGGTCGCATTGCTGCTCTGTTGCAAACCTTCCCTCTCATTTTTGTCGATTCTCATGAAATGGGCGGTGATTTGCCCTACTACTTCACGCCAGAAGCACACCCCTATAACCCCTTTATTACTAACGAGCAGCGTGAAGGACTGAATTGGATTGGCGAGAATAACGCAAAATATTTCGACAGTTTTGGTTACGACTACTTTACTCGTGAAATTTTTGATGCCTTTTATCCAGGCTATGGCGCAAGTTGGCCTCTATACCACGGCAGTTTAGCCAGCACTTACGAGATGGGATCCTCCCGGGGGCATAAATTCCGTACCAATGAGGGGGAGATTCTTACCTACGCAGACGGTGTGCAACAGAATTTTGTCGCTTTTATGGCCACCATAGAAACAGCCTCTAAGCGCCGTGAAGCGCTTTTGCAAAAATTCTATGAATACCGGAAGAGCGGTATCGAAAAAGGGCGTCGTGGTGATACTCGAAGCTATATATTCCCGAATACCCGTGATCGTGCCGGAAATCGTAAGTTAGCAGCCGTACTTGCCGAACAAGGCATTGAAGTAGGCCAAGCCACCGAAAACTTCCGCGCCTGTGGCACCCAATATCAGCAAGGCGCTTTTGTTGTTCAAGCCTCTCAGCCTGCCTATCACCTCATTCGCACCCTCCTTGACGAGCATGTGCCTATGGATGAAGACTTTCTTGTTGAACAAGAGCGATTACGGGCCAACAATCTTCGCGACCAAATTTACGATGTCACCGCATGGTCATTGCCTTTGATGTTTAATGTCGATATGACCGTATGTAACCAACAACCCCGTGTCGCTACCCAAGCGGTCGGTTCAGAGCGGATCGTTCCCGGTGACGTCATCGATGGGGATGCCAGCTTTGGTTTCGCCTTGGCCTGGGGTGATATGAACACGGGCCGTTTCTTAACGGCAGCACTGCGTGAAGGTTTGCTCGTTCGCAGTTCAGACTTAGCGTTTAAACATGCCTCTGGTCGTGAGTTTCCAGCCGGCAGTTTAATTGTGCCTCGGGCTGGAAACCCCGAAAACCTTAATCAGATAGTTGCCAACCTCGCAAGCACAAGTGGTGCCACTGCGGTTGGCTTAGACCGCAGTTGGATGCAAGATGGTCCAAACGTTGGCTCAGTGAACGTGAAACGCATGCATGCGCCCAATATTGCGATGGCATGGGACCTTCCAACCAACGTACTGAGTGCCGGCAGCACGCGTTTTATCATTGAACGCGAGTTCAATTATCCAGTCACGGCGATTCGTCCAGCCCAACTACAGAGTGCCGATTTAAGCCGTTACCAAGTGCTCATTCTCCCCGCAACTGGCCAAGGCAGCTATGAACAAGCTTTAGGTGAGCGCGGCCGCGAGAATCTACGCCAATGGGTACAACGTGGCGGTGTTCTCATCACCTTAGGCAATGCCACCCGTTTTGCCGTAAGTGGCGAGGAACCGCTGCTTGCGAGCGCGTTAGAGCGTAAGGCGCAGGTCGATGATTTAGCCCCCCGCGCCAACGGCCAACGCGTCGACGGGGTTTTAATCACCGATGCAGAAGACCATCAGCGTTATATTCGAGATCCCGCAGCAAATCCTGATTGGGTTTCTGGCGTCATCACACGCACCGACGTTGACCAAGAGCATTGGCTCACCGCGGGTATTCATTCGCGTCTCCACGCCATGTTTATTGGCAGTGATATCTACACACCGCTGCGGATTAGCGATGGCCGCAATGTGGTGAACTATGCAGGCAAGGAGGAATTGCTCGCCAGTGGTTATATGTGGGCTGAGAATAAAGAGCAAGTCGCCTATAAGCCTTATTTAATGGTACAACCGCAAGGCCGTGGCATGGTGATAAGCTTTACTCAAGAACCAAATTTCCGTGCTTACCTTGATGGTCAGCACGTGCTATTGATGAACGCTATTTTCCGTGGCGCCGCGCATGCGAATCCGGTTCGCTAACCATCAAGGACGACAACCTATGAAATTGAAGACAACGTTATTATGCAGTACCGGCCTGCTCCTTGGTTTGAGCGCTCTGCCTGTAGCTGCTGAAGAACCACGGGCGATTACCGCTGAAGATTACTACGACATGGTGTTTTTACAGGATCTCACCATCAGTCCTGACGGCACCTATGTTGCATTCATAAAAAGCACGGTGAACGATGATAAACGGGGTCGCGATCGTACGTTGTGGCTAAGTCGCAATGGCGAGGCACCGGTTCAGTTTACCAGTCATAAAGGTGAATCAGCACCGCTGTTTGCTCCAGATAGTCAATCCATGGTGTTTTTCTCTGGTCGGGATAATGGTTCAGCCCTTTATCAAATATCCCTAACCGGTGGCGAGGCGAAATCGTTGCTGTCACTAGAGCAAGGCAGTATCAACAACCTGCAGTGGCATCCAAGCGGCAACACCCTGCTTCTCAACGTGCGCGTCAAACCTGACGTCGAGGATCTTCGTGAAAAGTCTGATAATAGCGAAACTAAGCCAGATATCACCGTAGTGACTCAGGCTGTTTACAAGCGCCAAGGGGGTTATCTCGATGAATCACGTTCTGGGCTTTGGTTGTACAACATCGCCGAGGATCAGCTCACATCCTTGACCGGCCAAACCGATTGGAACGAGTCAAACGCCTCTTATTCCCCAAGTGGCGAATGTATCGCGTTTCAAAGCAATCGTCATGAGCAGGCCCACGACGGCGCGTTTCACTCACGTGTTTACGTGCGCTGCGACGATGACGACAACGAGCGCGAATTGCATTCACCGGAAGGATGGGCTGGCAGTCCGGTTTGGGTAAATGACGAGCAGTTGGCATTTGTGCATCGGGCTGATAACTATGCCGCCCCGTCGGTATTCCTCATCGACCATCGTTCAGGCTCAACCCAACTTATCGCTGAAACCATGGATCATGGTCCAAGCGATCTGCAATATCACCAAGGCGCGCTCTGGTTTATCGCCGATGATCGGGGCAGTCGTCCCTTGTTCCAACTTAGTTTAGATGGCTCTGGTTACCAACGCGTGCGCGGTGTCGGCTATAGCCTCAGTCAATTAAGCACGGCATCAAACCATACGGGTTTGGTCTGGGTTGAAGAAAACGAAGTCACAGCGCCGCGTATTCGCATTGCCAGTGATGCTCAGGCGTCTGCTCACACCCTCACCCATTTCAATGACGCACTTGTGGCCAGTCTTGATTTGCAGCCCTATGAGGTTTTTACCGCGGAAAACGAACGCGGCGATGTCCTCGATGTATTCTTCCTGCCGCCTTTGGACCAACAGGACGGGCAAACTTACCCTCTTGTGCTCAACATTAAGGGCGGGCCAGGCGGAATGTGGGGGCATCAGTGGTTCCCAGAAAACCAGCTTTTGCGGGCACGCGGCTACGCTGTGGTGTTCGTGAACTACCGCGGAAGCTCGGGTTACGGCCATGATTTTGCCATGCAAGTGCGGATGGATTATGGCGGTGCTGATTACCGCGACAACATGCATGCATTAGCTGCCGCGCTCGAACAACACCTTTGGATTGATACAGACCGCTTGTATGTCACTGGCGGCAGCCACGGTGGCTTCTTAACCAATTGGATTACAACCCAGACTAATCAGTTTAGAGCCGCAGTCACGCAGCGCAGCGTTAGCAACTGGATTTCTGAGGCGGGTACACAAGCTTTCCCACCCCTGTCGATGAAAGTCGAATTTGGCGGCACTATTTGGGAAAATTACGATTACTACTGGGATCGGTCACCCCTTAAATATGCGGACCGCGTCACCACCCCGACGCTGATTATTCACAGCACCG
This sequence comes from Aliidiomarina indica, assembly GCF_015354615.1. GTDB lineage: Bacteria > Pseudomonadota > Gammaproteobacteria > Enterobacterales > Alteromonadaceae > Aliidiomarina > Aliidiomarina indica. The sequence continues at coordinate 605,591 of NZ_JACAVQ010000001.1, forward strand.
ATGATCACATTACCCCGATTGGACAGGGCGAAGAATGGTTCTTTGCGCTGAAAGCCAACGATGTTCCGGTAGAAATGGTTATCTTCTCTGGAGAAGGTCATGGTTTAAGCCGTGCTGGCCGCCCAATTAATTTGGTGGAACGCCTCAATCGAATTATCGACTGGTTTGATCGACATAATCCATAAAGGGGCTCCGGCCCCTTTTCTTTACCTGCTTTTGACAGTCAAGAATTAGCATATATTCAGATATTTACTAAGCTTAACAGCGGTAGTTAAGGGAAACAGTGGTTGCACTGTTTAAATCGTCACAAAAAAAGGAATCAACCTATGTTTTCATGGGCGCTTGTGTTTCTAGTGATCGCAATTATTGCCGGTGTGCTCGGTTTATCAGGAATTGCCGGGATGGCCACAAACATCGCTTGGATTCTCTTTGTTGTTGGTTTAGTACTTGCTGTTATTTTCTTTGTCGGTGGTAGACGTCCACCCCCTATGTAAGTACCAATAGTACCAATCGAAAACCCAAGGCATAACAAAGAAAGCGCTGTATATCAGCGCTTTCTTTGTTTATTTATCATTGCTAATGCGACTGGCAACGGCACCTCGTTGATCCTTATACTTTGCATCTTCTCGACGGCTATAAGGGCGCGCACATGGTTGCGTCAGTACTTCAAAGCTCAAGGCACCGATTTTCATCATGGGACGCAACGCAAGGGGTAACTTTCCACTATTGAAGAACTCAAGCACTATTTGTCCAGACCAACCTGGATCAATACGATGGGCCGTTACATGCACCATTAAACCCAGCCTCGCCAGCGATGAACGACCGTCTAACCAGCCGACAACATCTGCGGGCAAAGTTACCGACTCATGAGTTACCGCTAACGCAAACTCGCCGGGGTGAATAAAAAATGCATCGCCATCAACAATACGAATTTCTTCGCTCATCACACGCTGAATAGCCGCGTCGATATCTTCGCGGGTCCCGCTGATATCAATAAAAGGTGCCGCATGATCTTGTAACACCCGAAAGCTCTCACCTAAGTGAATATCCACGGTAACCCCGGTAATGTCCTTGCTAACAGGTCGAGGTTCAATCGCGATCCTTCCTTCATCTAAATAACTTTCAATCTGCTCATCCGTTAAACGCATGGATTATTCCTCTATTATTCGGGTACGACGGGTTCATCATGGAGAAGATCCCACGCATTGGCAACCAGACGTTGCGCGCTTTCCTGTTGAATTTTTACCGCGGGATGGTCTGCGTGACCTTCATGAAACGGAATGCCCTCATCAAGCGCTGCGCGCATTTGTGTAAGTAGCGGCCAATGCCCTAAAACAGGCACACTTTCATCGGCACTTAACCGATCCGCGCCGCCCTCACCGAAAATTAAATTATGGTGTCCGCAATTCTCGCATTCGTGAAAACTCATATTTTCAATCACACCAATAACAGGCACACCCACTTTTCTGAACATGCGAATGCCCTTTTCCGCGTCGCTAAGGGCAATATTCTGCGGTGTTGTCACCACCACCGCCGCTGTTACAGGCAATTTCTGAGCCAAAGTGAGCTGCAGATCTCCCGTACCCGGCGGCATATCAATGAGTAAATAATCGAGGGCAGACCATTGAGTATCAAAAAATAGCTGCTCTAACGCTCGGCTTGCCATAGGTCCACGCCAGATAGTGGCGTCACCCTCATCGACTAAATAGCCTAACGAATTCGCTTCAATCCCATTTTTGCGAATAGGTAACATTTTTCGATTCGGAGTGAAGGTCAGCTTATCGTTCACATTCCCCAACATAATAGGCAAACTTGGCCCATAAATATCGCCGTCAAGCACGCCAACTTTCGCCCCCATTTGCGCAAGCGCGTACGCAAGGCTCAAGGTAACAGCCGATTTGCCAACACCGCCTTTGCCACTTGCAACGGCAATAACATTTTTGGGACCTTGTGAGGCATTCTTTGCATAGGCACTGCTAAGTTCCGGGCGCCGCTGAGGGGGCAACGGTTGCACCGCAACTTCTATATCCCAAGTGTAGGAGCGAAGCATGGAATCAGTTGCTACCAATTCGCGTAAACCGGGCCCGGCTGGAAACGGAAGTGTCACATGAATAACTGGCCCATCAATTTCAAGCCAATCCGCGAGCAACCCGCTCGGGAACAAGTCACTTCGTAATCGTTCACAGTATGCGATGAGCTCGCTCGACATCGATAACTACTCCTTTCTGCGTCAACATCTGAATGTAAAAGCGTAAGGATCCAGACTCGAAAGCAAATATTACGGCCTTTCCACCTAAATCGCTATGTTTACGGGTGAAAATTAGCGACTTTTCGTTTACGATAAGCCTCTTTTCTTTAACGACTGAGTGGCCGTGATTTGGCATCACTCTTAAGCGAATTCTGAGAGTATTTATGACAGCAACGCAGCGTCGTATTCTGGTAACCAATGCCCTTCCCTATGCCAATGGCCCGATTCATATTGGTCATTTGCTAGGCTATATTCAAGCGGATATTTGGGTGCGTTTTCAGCGGCTAAAAGGCCACGAGTGCCATTTCGTTTGTGCCGACGACGCTCACGGAACCCCGATCATGTTGAAAGCCCAGCAACTGGGTATCAGCCCAGAAGCCATGATCGACGCGATGAATAGCGAACACCAACGTGATTTCGCCGATTTCTCAGTTTCCTTTGATAACTATCACTCAACCCATAGCCCTGAGAATAAAGAGCTTGCCACGCTGATTTACACTCGCCTGCGAGAAAATGGTTTCATTCACACGCGGGTTATCGAACAGCTCTATGATCCAGAGCGGGAAATGTTCTTACCAGATCGCTTTGTTAAAGGAGATTGCCCAAGCTGCGGTGCCGTTGATCAGTATGGTGATAACTGCGACGTTTGTGGCGCCACCTATTCCCCCACAGAGCTAAAGAACCCACGTTCTGCCGTATCCGGGGCTACTCCTGAGTTGCGCGAGTCTGAGCATTATTTCTTCGACCTGCCGGCATTTGGCGACATGTTAAAAGCTTGGACGCGGTCGGGTTCATTACAGCCGGAAATGGCCAATAAGCTGAATGAATGGTTCGAGCAAGGTCTGCAGCAATGGGATATTAGTCGCGATAAGCCTTATTTTGGCTTTGAGATTCCTGATGCCCCAGGCAAATACTTTTACGTCTGGCTTGATGCCCCTATCGGCTACATGAGTAGCTTTAAGAATTTCTGCGATCAGCGGGACGATCTTGAATTTGAAGATTTCTGGAAATCAGATAGCGACGCTGAGGTTTATCACTTTATCGGCAAAGACATTATCTATTTTCATAGTTTGTTTTGGCCAGCCATGCTTAAAGGCGCCGATTTCCGGCAACCCACGAATGTATGGGCTCACGGTTTTATTACCGTGAATGGAACCAAGATGTCGAAGTCTAAGGGCACATTTATTATGGCCCGTACTTACCTTGATCATCTTGATCCTGAGTATTTGCGTTATTACTTTGCCGCTAAATTGACCTCGCGAATTGACGATCTCGATCTTAATCTGACGGACTTCGCACAACGGGTTAACGCAGATTTAGTGGGTAAAGTGGTGAATATTGCGAGTCGCTGCGCCGGCTTTATTAGCAAGAAATTTAACGGACAACTGTCGGCGAACATTGCTGAACCTGACATGCTTGCCGATTTCCAACAGGCCGCAGACACCTTGGCGGACGCCTACGAACAGCGCGAATTCTCTCGGGCCATGCGCGATATTATGAAATTGGCGGATCGGGCCAACGAATACATAGCGGTCAAAGAGCCATGGCAACTAGCCAAACACGAGGACAAGGCACAAGAAGTGCATGATGTCTGTTCAATGGGCATTCATCTGTTCCGTCTGATCATGATTTATTTGACCCCGGTGGTGCCAAATTTAGCGGCATCTGCTCAGGAGTTTTTAAATGATGAGTTCCGTTGGGATTCTGCTCAAACGACGCTAACCAACCACACCATCAACAAATTCAAACCGCTCATGCAGCGGGTTCCAACAGAGAAAATTGACGCTATGTTAGACGCTTCAAAAACCGCAACTGCACCTGCTGCGCAAGCCGCAGACACTGCCAACACAGCAAACGAAGCTGTCGCGATCGAGCCACTTGCAGAGGAAATCGAGTTTCCCGATTTTGCCAAAGTTGATTTGCGTGTTGCCAAAATCGTTAATGCCGAAGCTGTTGAGGGAGCAGATAAATTACTTAAGCTCACTTTAGATATCGGCTCAGAAACTCGGCAAGTATTTGCCGGCATTAAGTCCGCATACACGCCAGAGCAGCTGATTGGTCAACTTACGGTGATGGTCGCAAACCTGAAACCGCGGAAAATGCGCTTTGGCTTATCGGAAGGCATGGTGCTAGCCGCAGGACCAGGCGGCAAAGAAATTTACATACTCAATCCACATGATGGTGCCCTTCCTGGCCAGCGTGTGATGTAGGACACAGCGATGAGCAACCGCATTATTATTAAGCCAGGTCGAGAGAAGTCACTTCTGCGGCGGCATCCGTGGATTTTCAGTGGTGCCATCGCAAAAATAGTCGGCAAACCGACACTAGGCGAGACCGTCGATGTCTATTCAGACAAAGGCGAATGGTTAGCGGTTGCGGCGTACTCGCCCTCATCGCAAATTAGAGCCCGAGTATGGAGTTTCACTCGGGGCCGGCACATCAATGCCGATTTTTTTATTGATCGCATCCAAACCGCCCACCGCTTGCGCGAGCGCGAGGTATGCCCCTATACCAATGCATATCGCGTGGTCGCTGGGGAGTCTGACGGTTTACCCGGTGTAACTATTGACCGCTATGATGATGTGTTAGTCGTGCAATTGCTCTCCGCCGGTGCCGCTACCTGGGAAGAAGCGATCTACGATGCCCTTGCTGAGCTCTTTCCAGATTGCGCCGTGTATGAACGATCTGATGTTGACGTGCGCAGTAAGGAAGGCCTCGCCAAAGCAACTGGCCCACGCCGTGGGCGCAGCGACATTGCGCCCATCGTCATCGACGAATACGGTGTAAAACTGGCAGTCGACGTGCGCTCTGGGCACAAAACCGGTTATTACCTCGACCAGCGTGATGCCCGCAAAAAGGTGCAGCAATACGCCAAGGGTAAAACGGTGCTTAACTGCTTTAGCTATACCGGTGGATTTGGCCTGTATGCGGCCCTTGCTGGTGCCCATCGCGTGATCAACGTTGATGTATCTGAAGATGCCCTTGAGATGGCGCGCTTCAACGAGAGTCTAAACCCCATACGCGAAGGTGTGATTGAATATTTAAAAGCGGACGTATTTGAGCAGCTACGTCGATTTGTAGATGAAGGCGAAACCTTTGATGTCATTGTTCTTGATCCGCCAAAGTTTGTCGATTCCAAGCAAAGCCTGAATCGCGCATGTCGCGGCTATAAAGACATCAACCGGTTAGCAGCGAGCTTATTAAACCCTGGCGGCATCCTGATGACATTTTCTTGCTCGGGCCTACTGAGTTCCGAACTGTTCCAAAAAGTCGTTGCAGATGGCTGCTTAGACGCTAAGGTTGACCTAAAAATTATCGACCGCACGCAACAAGCGCCTGATCACCCCGTCGGAATTCATTATCCCGAGGGGTGGTACTTGAAGGGGCTGGTTCTAAAGCGCTGATTTCTTTCTTTCCTGATACGGTGGCCAGCCTAACGGTTTACCTGCGAGCAAATGCACGTGGATATGATAAACGGTTTGGCCACCATCATCATTGCAGTTCATCACCAAACGATAACCATCGTCGGCAAAACCATCCCGGCGCGCTATTTCTCCAGCCACCCAATACAAATGCCCAACAACTTCCCGATCATCCTGCGTGATCGCATTTGCCGTGGCAATCGGCTGCTTGGGGATAATCAATAAATGAACGGGCGCTTGCGGATTAATATCTTTAAATGCCAACGCCCGATCGTCTTCATAGACGATATCCGCGGGGATTTCTCGATTAATAATCTTTGTAAAAATGGTCTCACTCATTGTCTGTTTCCCTTACTTATTTGTTAAACCTATCTCAGTATTTGAGGGCATTAATCACCCTGTGCGCTGCCTTCACGGCGAGGATCTGCACCGCCAACCAGGCCATCTGCGGTAACTGAGATTCCATGCAGGCCGCTATTCAAACTTCTGATCTCGACCCGATGCCCTCGCGCTTCTAGCGCTTGTTGAATGGCTTCCATATTGGCATCGGTTTCTAAACTGGTTACGCCATTCATATTGGTCACGCGCGGTAGATCCATGGCTTGCTGGATATCTAAATCCCAATCAAGCACCCCAATAAGGGTTTGCGTTACATAATTTATAATTCGGGGGCCACCCGGGGACCCAAGTACATGTAACAGCTCCTTGTCCTCTCCACTAAATACGATCACCGGCGACATCGAACTACGGGGTCGTTTGCCGGGCTCGACCCGGTTCGCTACGGGAACCCCATCTACTTCGGGAACCAAGGAGAAATCGGTCAGTTGATTATTAAGCAGGAAGCCGCGCGTCATGACGGTTGAGCCGAATCCCATTTCAATGGTGGTGGTCATGGATACAGCATTCCCGTATTGGTCAATAATACTAAAATGGCTAGTGCTCGGCAGTTCGAGCGATTGATCGTCGCTACGGGCAAGGTCAGCAAGTTCCCCTGGCTGGGCCAGCCCCATATCCCGCTCGCCAATTAACTGAGAGCGAATCGCCAAATAATCCCGATCAAGCAATGCAGTTAAGGGCACTTCAACGTAGTCTTCATCGGCGATATAGCGATTACGATCTGCGAAGGCAAGCCGGGATGCCTGTGTAAAGTAATGCAGGGCCTCTTCACCGTTGACGGGTAACTGATGCAAAGCAAATGGTTCCAACAAGCCCATGGTTTGTAGCAAGGTAATGCCACCTGAGCTAGGTGGCCCCATGGAACAAATCTGGTATACGCGATAGCGCCCACATACAGGTTCCCGCCACACCGGTTGGTAAGCGGCAAGATCTTCCATACTCAGTAAACCGGGCGCAATTGGGCTTTCTTGTACAGCGCGCACGATATCTTCTGCAATAGGTCCCGTGTGTAGGGCATCCGCCCCCTGCTCTGCTAATGCTCGGAATGTATTGGCGAGTTCAGGGTTATCGCGACGCTGGCCTGCCTGTAAAGGTTGCCCGTCAGGAAAGAAGTACGCTCGGCTTGCTGGCATCTTTCCTAGTCCTGGATTAAATTCCAGCGCGATTAATTGCGCTAAGCGTGGCGACACTTCAAAACCGGCGTCCGCAAGCGCAATACTCTCATCGAATAGACGCGACCATTGCAATTGCCCCCAGCGTTGGTGAGCAGCTTCTAACCCGCGCATGACCGATGGTGTTCCCACCGAGCGGCCACCGACAACAGCATCTATCCAGCGTGGTGCATTCCCCTCATCGTCTAAGAATAATTCAGGAGTTGCCGCCATGGGCGCGGTTTCACGGGCATCTAACGAGTGCAATTGCTGGGATTCATTATCCCAGTACAATAGAAATGCCCCACCACCAATACCTGATGATTGGGGTTCGACGAGAGTTAACATGGCTTGGACCGCGACCGCAGCATCAATGGCGGTGCCGCCCTCGCGGAGCACGGCTAATCCTGCTTCAACAGCCAACGGATTGGCAGCAGCGACCATGTGCTGCTGTGCTGTTGTGGCAGTTCGTGTTTCCCATCCCGTCGCAGCTTCTGGTTCATAAGCCTCGCGTTGTTCCGTGGTCGGCGTGCAAGCACTTAACAATAGAGCAAACACTCCCGCACCGATGATAAAAAGACGATTGCCATTGGCGCGGTGCCCAAACCAGAATTTCAACATACACAAACCTCACTTATGCTTTTGCGGAACCTTTGTAATTAAAGTTATCATAGGGATAATTATTCCTGTAGGTAAAATAACTATGAACTCACTTATTTCTTTGCTCCGTCCATACTTAGCTCCCGCAATCATTGTTTTAGTCCTTTTCGTTATTCACATTTTACCTGCCACTCACGCGGCACTGAGCCTGCAACAGGAAGGCGTATTTAGCCAAGCATGGCGCTTATTTACCACTCACTTGGTGCATTTGAACAGCTTCCATTTATTCATGAATGTACTGGCCTTTATCTTGGTTGCCATCATCTTTAAGCCCGTTGTTCACGGGCGTTTACTTGTCAATGTGGTGGCATTTTCTGCCTTGTTTGCCGCGCTGTTGCCATTGGTGTTATCAGACACCCCTTACTTTGTCGGCTTTTCCGGCATTATTCACGGTATCGTTGCTTATGCCGGTGCTGTCATGGTGCGCCGTAAGAATAAATGGGGTTTCGCGGTATTGGCGGGTTTAGTGGCGAAACTGGTGGTGGATATGATGGGTGCAGGTCAATATGACCCTTATCTAGATGCAGAAATCGCCTATCTTGCGCATCTTGGCGGTGCTTTAGGCGGACTGGTTGCGGTTCCTGGCTTGCAGCGACGGCCCAAAGACGTACTTCGCTCTTAAGCATTCCTTTATTGCTATGCAACAATCAAAAAAGGCCCGCTTCACTTTGCAGCGGGCCTTTTGCTTGTATTGCTTACACCGTCGTAGCGGCTACCGCACTTTATTTTAAGTTATCTTCAAACAACTTATAGATGCGGCGGTATTGATCCAACCAACTGGATGGTTGCACAAAGCCATGGTCTTCCACTGGGAAGATAGCGGTTTCAAAATTCTCTTTTTCCAGCTCAATCAAGCGCTGAACTAAGCGCACTGAATCTTGGAAAAATACATTCGCATCAACCATAGGCGCACTAATCAATAAGGCGTCTTCGAGACCTTCAGCGAAGTAAATTGGTGAACTGCGACGATAGGCAATCATATCGTCCTGAGGTAAGTTCAGGATGTTTGATGTGTAGCCGGTATTGTAATGAGCCCAATCCGTCACCGGCCGTAACGCCGCACCTGCCTTGAATAAGCCTGGTTCATTAAACAGGGCCATAAAGGTGAGGAAGCCACCGTATGAACCACCATAAGTGCCCACACGTTCGACGTCTACATTGCGATGCTCACCCATCCAGGCAACCACATCAACAAGATCCTCTACTTCCGGCGTACCCATTTGACGATACACAGCGGTGCGCCAATCTCTTCCATAGCCGGCAGAGCCACGGAAATCGAGATCGAGAACCACGTAGCCTTGCTGAGTTAACTTACTGTGGAACATAAACTCGCGGAAGTAATTCGACCAACCTGCATGCGCATTTTGCAAATAGCCTGCACCGTGGATAAAGACAACGGCTGGATAGGGTTCCGCGCGATTTGGGTCAAAATTATCTGGAACATACACGCGGCTATAGATGGGATCTTCGACGTGGCTTGAAGGCACCGGTACGATTTCAGGTGCAGGCCAAGGCATCGCCAAAAATTCATCGGTTACCGTTTCCGTTAACCGCGTTACGGTAGCGCCCGACTCCGTGGTTTGTACATAGAGTTCAGGCGGTAACAATGCGCTACTGTGAGTTAGCAATAAACGTGACTCATCCGGGCTAAGGGCATAGCTGGTGATACCTTCAAGGTGCGTTAAACGTTCAACATCGCCACCAGCAACAGGCACTCGGTAAATCTCAAAAATTCCCGGATGTTCTTTGTTGGCTTGGAAGTAGAAGGTATCCGCTGCACGATTTAAAGTAACTTGATCCACAAGATAGCGACCTGACGTGACCGCTCGCGTGGTACCGCGATCTAAATCACGGATATACAAGTGAGAATAATTTGATTCTTCCGACAAAAACCAAATTTGATTGCTGTCAGGCAACCAGTTAAAGGCATTGAAGTCGCGATTAATCCACGCCTCGTCATGCAAGCGGTGTTGCGACTGTAGTTGGCCTCGGCGTAAATCAACGGTCGCGATCCAACGATCTTTGTTATCCCATGCCCGTAACATCATGACCACCGCACTGCCGTCTGCATTCCAGATAATGTTTCCTTCTGGCGCTGACCAGCGCGGCATCACGCCAATAGCACGAGGCTTACGCTCACTCACGTAAGTTTCACCGCGGGCCGCGTAGTTTTCCTCACGGACAGAACGCAATACATCTTCGTTCCAACCTGGCAGTGATTCGTAACTTAGTTCCGATTTCTCACCGGTCGTCAAATCAATTAGGAACAGTTTGTGATGCACAGGTTTTGCATCGGCAACTCGACGGCGCACATCTTGGTTCTCAATGCGTCCAGTCTCGGTCACGTAACGAGGCATCAGATCACCGTCGTCACGCCAAGTTTGTGGTTCGGTCAGAGCCACAATTAAGCGATCCCCCGTAGGCGCTAAACTTACTTCAACGATCTGCTGATTTCGTCCAAGATAGATGGGCGACGGTGCCAGACTCGGGTTTTCTTGCTGCAAACGCTGTTGGTCATCAAAGCGTTCCTGCTGTATCCGGCGTTGAATACGATTATATTCAATCAGGTCAATTTCTTCCTGCATCAAAATATCCGCAGGATCTTTCACCGGTTTTGGTGCATCTTGTAACTGCAACGATGCCAATTGCTCGGTAAAGCCAGTCGCCAGGTTCACGGCATAGAAATCGTTGCCCGAGCGGTAGCTTAAGCGACCATCTACAAGGAATTGCACGTCTGCTTTATTGGCACTGTCCCGCGTGAGTTGCGTAACTGAACCTGTCTCTGTGCTTAGAAGATAGATATTGCGCTCAAAAATATACGCTTTAAGGGTGCGCTCTTGGTTGTACACACCACTTGCATACGCATGTTGATGCAAATCGGAAAGAGGCACAGCGGAGCCATTACCACCCTCCGTTAAAGAACGGATAAAACGGTCACGCTGGGGGCTGCCCTCGCGCTTACGGTCAAATAATACATGGCGTCCATCCCACGACCAATAAGCGTTCTCTGGAGCACGGCCCAGCCAGTCCGGATCAGCCATGATTTGTGTCATGGTAATAGGTGCAGTGTTCTCAGCGTAATCCTGAGCGCTGATGGTTACCGTTTGTGATGCCATTTGTGGCGTTGTCGACGCGGTCTGTGATGACCCTTGTGCCAGAGGCTCTGAGCCGGCACACGCGACCGTCATGAGAGCCGCGGCAATGGCTATTGTAATTTTTGTTTTCATTCCTGCATTCCTTGTAATGGGAATAAGTCTGAAGTTCAGAGTTTTCAACGCTATTTAAGCAAAAACGCCCGTAAATGACGAGTCATCACGGGCTATTTTGAGTGAAATGTGCGTTAAATCACCGAAGATTCGAGAATACGCTGTAATTTCTATGTGTTTGCATCCACTTGTGCTTCAGGACGCGCTGCAATAAACGCGGGAAGCTCATTGAGTGCCGCCGCAATCTGTTGAATTCGCGGGTACTTTGCCATATCAATGCCAAATCGCTCAGCATTGTACACCTGCGGTATTAAACAAATATCCGCCAACGTCACTTCATCACCCACGCAATAGCGCCCAGCGGTGTCAACTAATCGCTGCTCGAACGCCGTAAACGCCTGCCCTACCCAATGATGAATCCAGTTCAACTTAACGTCGTCCGTTTGCTTTAACTCACCTGTGAGAAATTGCAGGATACGCAAATTGGTAATGGGTTGTAAGTCGGCACTCATATCCAGCGCAAGGGTACGCACCCGAGCCGCCATCAATGGGTCCGCAGGGATCAATCGCGGCTCAGGACATAGCGCTTCCAAATACTCGATAATAGCGAGTGATTGGTTGAGGTGCTCCCCTTCTGGGGTGACCAATGTTGGCACTAAACGGGCCGGATTGAGCTGCTGATAAGCGGCGGACTTTTGCTCGCCACCGTCTTTTAGCAAATGTACCGGCACGGTTAGGTAAGGAATCTGTTTGAGATTCAATGCAATCCGCACTCGGTAACTTGCCGAAGAGCGCCAGTAGCCGTATAACTTCATGCATCAGGCCCTGCGTATTTCACAACTTTTTGGTCGATTGCGCCGAAAATACTCTGGCCTTCGCCATCCAGCATTTCGATGCGAATGGTATCGCCAAATTTCATAAAGGGCGTACTGGGTTTGCCATCACGAATGGTTTCGATCATGCGAATCTCAGCGATACAACTGTAGCCGACACCCCCTTCAGGAACGGCGCTGCCGTGTTCTGTGCCCTGCTTGTTCGATACTGTGCCTGAGCCAATAATAGTGCCGGCACACAATGGACGCGTTGCCGCTGCGTGCTGTACTAAGCGATCGAAATTAAACGTCATATCTTCACCGGCGTTCGGATAGCCAAATAATTCGCCATTGTAAGTAGACCGCAGAGGCAGATGAACTTTCCCGTCTTGCCACGATGCCCCAAGCTCATCGGGCGTGACCGCGACAGGTGAAAAAACCGAACTCGGCTTGGAGTGGAAAAAGCCGAAGCCTTTTGCCAATTCATTTGGAATTAAACCGCGCAATGACACGTCATTCACCAACATCAACAGGCGAATGTGCTGGCGCGCATTTTCGGCCTGAATACCCATAGGTACATCATCGGTGATAATCGCAACCTCACCTTCAAAATCGATGCCCCAATCTTCTGAGCCGAGCTCTATATCTTGACGCGGACCAATAAAAGCGTCAGAACCGCCTTGATACATCAGAGGGTCTTCCCAAAAGCTGGGTGGCATTTCAGCACCACGGGCTTTACGAACTAACTCCACATGATTGACATAAGCACTACCATCAGCCCATTGGAAAGCCCTTGGCAGCGGGCTTTCGCATTGACTCTCATCAAACGCCATGTCATCGCTTAATTTGCCGTTATTTAGCGCGATGTACACTTCTTTTAGTTTGCTTTCTAGATCGTTCCAACGATCAATCGCCATTTGCATAGTCGCTGCGATTTCAGGAACAGCAACTGCACGGGATAAGTCGCGGCTCACCACAACAAGTTTGCCATCTCGGGTACCGTCACGATACGTGGCTAATTTCATTCCTTTTTCTCCTTCCAGCTATTCACGTAGTCTGGATTTTCAACGCTCACTGCCGGCTCGCCCACTTCTAATGAATCGCGCGTATCGAGCATGACAGCAACTTCGTCGGTGAATTTCTTTTTATATTCCTGACCTGCTTTAAAGGCCTTCGGGTGCGGACCGTGGGTAAAACCAGCCGGATGGAACGTGACCATACCGCGGTCAATATTGTCTCGACTAAAGAAGTCACCCGCATGGTAAAATAGCACCTCATCATAATCGTCGTTGTTATGATAAAACGGCACTTTAAGCGCACCTGGGTCGCTTTCAATCGGACGTGGTACAAATGTACACACCACAAACCGCTCCGCCACAAAGGTCGTGTGGGCCGATGGTGGCAAATGATAGCGGTGACTCATTAATGGCCGAATATCCCGCCAATTAATTCGTACTGGGGCTAAGTCACCGTGCCAACCCACTGCATCCAGTGGATTATACGGGAAGGTCACCAACGACACTTGACCATGGCGCTTTACTTCAATTTGCCATTCGTCTTCCGAGTACTGGGCTTTAAAAGCCTCATCAATTTCTGGGATATCAAGGCATGCGGGATCGAAAATCGCATGATTTCCCACCAGCCCTTTTTCCGGTAATTGGTAGGCACCATTGGTGGCTTCAATCATCAGTAACTGCATGGGCGATGTCGGTTCAATGCGCCAGTTCGTGGAACGAGGAATCACAACATAGTCGCCATCCCGCAACGTCAGATGACCATAATCGCAAAAGAGTTCGCCTGCGCCCTCGTGCACAAAAAGTAAATCATCGCCATCAGCATTACGCGCCAAACGTTTCATCGGCGCATCTAAGTGCCAGATTCGAAACTTGCAATGTGCATTAAAGAGCAAGTTCGGCGCCGACCAAGGCGACGCCGTATCTGTACCATTGAGCTGGTTAAAATCGAAGCAGCGTGGACGTAACGGCCCTTCCCAATCACTCCAGCCCGTCGGGGCATGGGTGTGATGGAAGTGCGTTGCTGGTCCGAAAAAACCACTGCGGCCAGCTTCTCGTTCGTAAATCGCTTCCTTCGGGAAGTCAGCGTGCGCTTGGCGTGACGCCGTGCCCACCTGCTTCGGGAAAGAGATCCACTTACGCATCGCTTAATACTCCTCGACGAATCTGATCTTCCTCGATCGACTCGAACAGTGCTTTGAAGTTACCCTCACCAAATCCTTCGTTACCCTTGCGCTGAATGATCTCGAAAAACACCGGACCAATCACAGTTTTGGTAAAGATCTGCAGTAAAATACCATCTTTCATGGGCGCGCCATCGATAAGAATGCGCAGGTCACGCAACTCATCAACACTTTCTGAATGACCTTCTACACGCTCATCAATCTTGTCGTAGTAAGTATCTGGCGTCGACATAAACTCCATACCACGCTCACGTAAAGTACGCACTGTGTGGTAGATATCGTCGGTAGACATGGCGATATGCTGAATGCCTTCGCCGTTGTAATCTTTCAAATATTCTTCAATTTGCGACTTGTCATCATGGGATTCATTAATAGGTATACGAATCTTTCCGCAAGGAGAGGTCATGGCGCGGCTCAATAATCCGGTCAGTTTGCCCTCGATATCGAAATAACGCACTTCACGGAAGTTACCAATCCGCTCGTAGAAGCCTGCCCACACGTCCATGTTGCCACGGAATACGTTATGGGTGAGATGATCGACATAGTCCATGCCTACTTCGTGGTCATTCATTGACGCTTCCCAGTTGTCATAGAACTGGAAATCCACATCATAAATGGTTTTATCACCGTAACGGTCAACAAAGTACAGGGCGCTCTCGCCGATGCCATAAATCGCTGGAATATTCAATTCCATGGCGCCAACATCTGGCTTAAATTCTTTCGCGCCGTTGGCAAGAGCATGGGCCATTGCTTTATTTGCATCAGCCACTCGAAATGCCATTCCGCATACGCTTGGACCATGCTCACGGGCAAAGCTCTCTGCCTGCGATGATGGCTGCGCATTCACAATGAAGTTAATGTCGTTTTGCTTAAACAACCACACGTCTTTGCGGCGATGTTTAGCAACTTCTGTAAAACCAAGTTGGGTGAAAAGCGTTTTAAGCGCATCGATGCCCTTGGCATCTGCCGCTGTGTACTCAACGAATTCAAATCCATCGGTACCTAAAGGATTAATTGTATGATCAGTCATGACGAGTATTCCTCTCTTTATGTGCGATACCCCCGTAGGCATACCGCTTTAGTTATAAGTTCGCACTGTTGTTGTATCGCGAACGGCCCCATCACGGCTAGGGGGCGCCAATGAAAGTGCGACAGCGTGACACTAAGACATATGTAAACATTAGTTTACTTCAGGTGAGAATGCAGCACTTCGGGTTACTTTTGTAAATAAATCATTACAAAAGCGTTCCGAAGTGGCATGAATTGTGTACGTTGTTACAGCTTGCGTTTCCCACTAACGCTTACGTTGCTTGCCGATTCCGTAATCCCGTAGCTTGTTTGCAATTGCTGTGTGGCTTAGCCCCAACTTGCGCGCAAGCTGACGCGTGCTCGGATAGCTTGGATAGAGACGACGTAATAAAGTACTTTCAAACCGCTTTACTGCATCCTCCAGACTACCTTCATCCAGATCGATAGCCAATGACTCGGCAATGGCAGGCACGTCGGGCAAATTAATATCACTGGGTTCGAGGGTGTCTCGTTCGAGCATAGAGATAGAGCGAAATAGCGTGTTTTCGAGCTGCCGTACATTGCCCGGCCAACTGTATTGGTTTAAATAATCTTTGCAGGACGCGGACAGGCGTATCGGTGCACGCTGTAGCTGCTGACAGAACTTCTGGACAAAGTGCTCAGCAAGCAAGAGTACGTCACCCTTTCGCTCACGCAAGGGTGGCAACTGCAACGATAATACGTTCAGCCGGTAATACAGATCTTCTCGGAAGCTTCCATCCTCAACCCGCTCAAACAGTTCGCCCCGTGCCAGACAAACAAGACGCACATCGACCGCCACCATTTGTTCTTCGCCAATTCGACGAAAGGTTCCATCTTCCAAGAAGCGCAAGAGCTTCGCTTGCAGCTCTTGTGACATATCACCGACAGAATCAAGCAGCACAGTGCCGCCATTGGCTTGCTCGAAAATCCCTTTTTTGCCTTGGGGATGGTGATTAAACACGCCGGCACCGTAACCAAATAACTCACTTTCTGCCACGTTGTCAGGCAAGGCGCCGCAATTTACCGCCAGAAAAGGCTGCTGACTCCGATTGCCGGCTTGATGGCACGCCCGCGCTATCAATTCCTTACCAACCCCGGTTTCCCCTTCAATCAACAAAGGCACATCGAGCTGAGCCATACGTTCGGCGTCTTTCACTAAACGCTTAATACTCGCGTGTTGGGTAAGCACATGACTAAAGGGTGATACCGAGCCTGTGTTGCCAGGTCTTGTCGGCATAGGTTCAGATTGACAATGCAAGACTGCACCGGCAAATGCGGGCTCACCCTCAGCGTCATTCACCCAAATGGGTAAAACGCTTGCACGATAATTCGCCGATCCGATGCGGATATAATCGGTAGTCGGCTCAGAAGGCTCTTTTTCCAGCCAACGCTGTAAATTGAACCCACCTAACAGATCGTTGACTTGTTCACCGCGTAATTCCTCTTTGTCCGCATCGAGCAAGGTCGCAGCCGCACTATTAATGATGTCTACCCGGCCGCGGGAATCAAGGGATATCACGGGATTGGGTAACGTCGACAGGAGCAAATTAAATTCGTAATGTTCACGCTCGGTGGGCATGTAAGGAATGGTTTTCACATCTTGCACATTGGGAATACGTCGAATTTTCGACATGAGCATCTGAAATTCAGAAAACTCAATGGTGGGGAAACTTAGAAATATTTTGCCAACAGGATCGACCTCAATACCCTTAAGATCAATTTCATTTTCACGCAAAATTGTCAGAATATCCTGACATAGGCCTAGACGATCTGAACAGGTGATTTCCAAACGCATGTAAGTATCGAGTTCCTGAATTAACTGTAAATAAAATTATACAGGTTCAGCAACAAAAAATCAGCAGAAGCGGATCGCTTGCTGCTGATTTTCGACGAATGACATGTGCGCTTAGTCGTTTAAAAGCGCATCCGTTTTGGCAGCCATAATAAAATCATTTTTATGTAAGCCACCAATCGCGTGGGTCCACCAAGTAACGGTCACTTTGCCCCACTCAAGGAAAATACCTGGGTGATGGAATTCAGCTTCCGCCAGTTCCGCTAGCTTATTGGTAAATGCCAAAGCCTGCTTAAAGTTTTTAAACTTATACACACGCTCCAGTTGCATTACATCATCACGCACGATGGGCGCCCAATCAGGGATTTCGCGCATCAAAGTTTTCAGTTCGTCGTCACTGACCTTAGGCGCACCGGCCTGACAGGCCTCACACTTCATTTCTTTTAAATCAGACATGCTTTTTTCCTGTTTCGATGCGCGCTAGCACACCATCTATTGAGATAATTAATCGCGTTAAACACAATTATACTAAAACAAATGACTTAAGCGGCATCTTTGGGTTTCGGTGGAAACTTAGGCTCGAACAAACCTAACTCCATTGCTTCCTCCACCATGGCCATAATATCCATATCCGCTATTTCAAACAGCTCGTTTACATCATTAATGGTGTAATAGATCGGCTGCATAATATCAATGCGATATGGCGTGCGTAACGCATCAAGCGGCTTCAGTGGCTTGCGCTCTGGCGTATCGCTTTCGAGCGCATAACGGGTTTCGCCCGGAGACGATATAATGCCCCCACCATAAATGCGCAGCCCTTCTTTGGTTTTTAACAGTCCGAATTCCACCGTGAACCAGTACAGGCGCGCCAAGTAAACGCGCTCTTTTGGCGACGCTGCATAGCCTAGCTTACCGTATTGATGGGTAAAGTGGGCAAATGCTGGGTTCGTCAGCAGTGGGCAATGACCGAATATTTCGTGAAAAATATCGGGTTCTTGCAGGTAATCAAATTCTTCCCGGGTGCGAATAAATGTCGCTACAGGAAATTGCTTATTCGCAAGTAACCGAAAGAATTCGTCGAACGGGATCAACGCGGGCACCTGAGCCACTTGCCAACCCGTCGTTTCCATCAGTACTTTATTAATCTCATGGAGCTGCGGAATGCGATCCATCGGCATATCAAGCAGGCGTAAACCTTCCATGTACTCATCACAGGCCTTTCCAGGAATAATCTCCAACTGACGCTGGACAAGATCGTGCCACACCTGGTTCTCTTCATCGCTCCAGTGAATAATGCCCTGTTCGTCAGGCTGCCGAGAAACGTATTTGCTGTTCTTTTTACCCATAACTCCTTCCTATACTGCTGTTAGTTTCGCGTGTGGCGCATTTAAAGCGCGATCAAGGCTTTGCTGTAAATCAGCAATAATGTCGTCCACATGCTCAAGCCCAACTGAGATACGAATTAAGCCATCAGTGATACCTGCACGCGCACGCGCGTCAGGGCTGAGTGGCGAATGTGTCATGGATGCCGGATGCTGAATCAAGCTCTCGGCATCGCCTAAACTTACAGCGACACGAATCATTTCTAACTTATTAAGTACTTGCACAGCGGCGTTATAGCCGGCGTCTAATTCAAACGCAATCACCGCCCCTGCGCTCTTCATCTGTCGACCGATCAACTCATGTCCTGGATGATCGTTAAATCCAGGGTAAAAAACTTGGCTGACGCCAGGGTAATCTCTTAAGAAATTAGCGACGTGGCGCGCATTCTCACAATGCTTTTCCATACGCACCGACAGAGTTTTCAGACCACGAATAATTAACCATGCATCATGGGGTGACATCGTTGCGCCCATGTCTTTCAATGTGGTCATTTTAATCAGGTGAATATCTTCAGCAGAGCCCGTAATTACGCCAGCAACCACATCGCCATGCCCATTTAAATATTTGGTCGCACTATGCACCACGATATGCGCGCCAAACTCGCCTGGGCGCTGCAACAATGGGGTCATAAAGGTATTATCAACCACCATACGTACCTGCGGATGCGAGCGGCAAACGTCGCCCACCATGGTTAAATCAATTAAGCGCAGGTGCGGGTTAGCGGGCGTCTCTAAAAATACGATTTTGGTGTTGTCACGAAAGGCGCTTTCCAAGGCATGCTGGTCGGTCATATCGACAAAATCAACATGAATACCAAAGCGTTCAAACAAATGACTAAATAACGCGAAGCTGCAACCGTAAATGCAGTCGGAGGCGATTACGTGGTCGCCGGCCTTGAGGAACGCTAAGGTAGCGGCTGAAACGGCGCCCATCCCTGTTGCTGCTGCAGCACCAGCCTCCATCCCTTCCAGCGCGGCCACGCGACTTTCTAGTTGATTCACCGTCGGGTTACCCAAACGCGAATACATATAGCCGGATTCTTCGCCAGCGAAACGTCGCCCACCTGTTTCTGCATCAGGGAATACAAAGGTGGAAGTTTGATACAAGGGCGTGGTCAGTGAACCATACGGCTCCTGAATATATTCACCACCATGAATAACCAATGTATCTTGATGCATCGAACTACCTTTCGCCATGCCGTTGTCTCAACTTTAAGGGTTGTTATTATTATGTAGGACGCCTAGCTTAAGGCAGCGGTTCGAACCTCAGCAATAAAAGCACAGTGTTCCTACCAGCTATAACTGTAAGGTTTAATTTCCACCCAGAAATAAAAAGCCCCGCTCAAGAGGCGGGGTTTTTCTTAGTCGGCCAGCGGGTATCGGCCTACAGGCGGTTAATTTCCTGTCGTACACGGAATTCCGACGATGTAACGTATTCTTCCATTTTGCGAACCGATGTTTCCATCTCGGAGAACTGTTTTGCGATCTGGCCTAAGGCCTCGCGGGGTGGTTTACCCGCTTCCCACACTTTCGTTTTTACTTCAATAGTCCGGCCATCCGCGGTTTGCTCAATCCGTGTTTCTTCTCTCAGTGTGCGTGGTTCCGGCGGTGAACTTACGCTATCGGTGCCCTTATCGAGCACTACCCAGGCAATGATATAGGCCACTAAGGTTACTTTTGAAGCCAGTACGAGAGCGGTAACAGCGATAATGCGTACAACCCACAGCTCCCAGCCGAAATGGCGCGCCAAGCCTGCACATACACCACCGATTTTGCCTCGTTTCGGATCCCGCAGCAGCGTTTTTTTACGTTCAGTCATTGCTCGCTCCTTAACGGTTATCTTTACGCCAGTTCGCGTGCTCGGCATCGAGTAAGCTCTCTAGCGTACGGATGCGCTCTTTCATATCTTCAGCTTTGGCGGCTAGTTCACGCACCAGTTCTGCGTCTTCCTGACTCATCCCTTCGCTAATTTTGCGCTTACTCCGATAGTGGAGAATGACCCAAATGGGTGCCACAAAAATAACAAAGAGTATAAGCGGCGTCATGATCATGCCAAACACTGCAACTTCCATCTCACCCATCGCCCTAACCCCTTTTCTTATGTTTGATATGGGCTGGAGCAGCTAATCCTGCTCCAGAACCGTAAGTTTAGTCTGATTTCTTACCTTTTAGCTTTTCTTTTAGCGCTTCAAGCTCAGCATCAACACGATTCTCGCTTTCTAACGCACGGAATTCATCAGCTAAGGTCTTCTTACCCAAATCATAAGCGTCTACTTGTGATTCTAGGTCATCGATCTTGGCTTCATAGCGCTCGAACTTGTACATGGCATCATCAACCTTGCCACTATCAAGCGTTTTCTTCACCGATAAGCGTGAACTTACGGTGCGCTCGCGCATAAGAATCGATTTCTGACGGGCTTTTGCATCAGACAATTTTTCCTGCAATTGGCCAATCTCACCGGACAAGCGTTCAACATGGTCATCTACCCGCTGAATCTCATCGTGTAGCGCATTGATAGTTTCCTCCAGTTTTGCTTTCTCAAGCAATGCCTGGCGCGCTAAATCTTCGCGCTCTTTACCTAATGCAAGTTCAGCACGGCGTTCCCATTCAACTACTTCGTTTTCAAGACGAGTAAGTTGGCGATTCAAATCTTTCTTTTCAGAAAGTGTTTTAGCAGACACTGAACGTACTTCCACCAATGTGTCTTCCATTTCCTGAATGATCAGACGCACCATTTTTTGTGGATCTTCTGCTTTATCCAATAATGCGTTCAAATTCGCATTTACGATATCTGTGAAGCGTGAAAAAATACCCATAATATTTACCTCGTCTAAGTGCTCTTTAATTTGTAAGGCCATGGATTTAATAAAATGGCCCTTCACTAAAGAGTACTAGCAGGAAGCGTGCCAACTTTTAAAAATACCAATAAAACACTGAAAAAATGTAGGTTTCACTGTGTAGCTTAAAAAAATACATGGAACACAAGCATTGTGAAAGATAAACAATTAGACTAATAATTAGTGAATTTAGCCAACTAGGACGTCAGCGATGGCCCGTTTTCGTGATAACGAAAATCTTATTGGGGAATCCAATAGCTTTCTTGAAATGCTCGAGCATGTGTCGCGCTTAGCGCCCCTCGACAAACCCGTGTTGATTATTGGTGAGCGTGGTACCGGCAAAGAGCTTATTGCCGCCCGCCTCCACTATCTGTCGAGTCGTTGGGAACAAGCCTATCTCAAGCTCAACTGTGCTGCACTCAACGAGAACCTCCTGGAAAGTGAACTGTTTGGCCATGAATCCGGTGCCTTTACGGGCGCGTCCAAGAAACATGAAGGGCGGTTTGAGCGTGCGGATAAAGGCACTCTGTTTCTTGATGAACTTGCCAATACCTCTCCTTCCGTACAGGAAAAACTCCTGCGCGTTATTGAATATGGTGAGTTTGAGCGTGTCGGTGGCAGTCGCCCGGTAAAAGTCGATGTCCGTCTTATTGCTGCAACTAACGAAGATTTACCTGCCCTTGCGGCCCGTCAAGAATTTCGCGCGGATCTCTTAGATCGTTTAGCCTTTGATGTCATTACCCTGCCACCGCTTCGCCACCGTCGCGAGGATATTCTTATTTTGGCTGAACATTTCGCAATCCAAATGGCCCGCGAGTTAGGCATGGAGTGCTTTGCTGGATTTACCCAACAGGCGAAAGATGCGTTACTTGATTACGCATGGCCCGGCAATGTACGGGAATTAAAAAATGTCATCGAGCGCAGTCTTTATCGGCTAAACTCAGCGCAACTGCCACTACATGACATTATTTTCGATCCTTTTGCGAGTCCTTGGCGTCCCACTGAAGCCATTCGTAAGCGCGCTGCAATAGCGAGCGAGCCATCGAACGGCGCTCAGAAACCCGAAGAGCCGCAGGGGCAGAAGACGCCGACAGAAGCCGATAGTGCGACTGTAACGCACGCAGGATCCTTAACGAATGGCCGCGGTTTTGCATTGCCTGAAATCCACACACCGGTTGATTTCAAAGAACTCACCCAGAATTTCGAAACTCAGGTGCTTAACGATGCCCTTTCCCATTGCCAATTTAATCAAAAGAAGACAGCAGAGTTGCTTGGTTTAACCTATCATCAACTACGCGGATACTTAAAAAAGTACCAATTGCTCGAGGCCACCGGCAAAGATGATTAATATGCACGGCACCATGACCCGCCTCCCCCGCCATCTAAAACAAGCCGTTGCCGTTTGTTGTTTTGGCTTTGCTTTGAGTGGATGTTCTCCTTCCGAGCACCCGATGGCCCAAGACGGCTTACTTTATTGTGCTGAAGGCAATCCTGAATCGTTCAACCCGCAATTAGTCACCTCCGGCACCACCCTCGATATGACCGCCGCGCAACTGTATGATCGGCTGATTGAATACGATGCTGAAGCACAAGATTTTGTCGCCGGCTTAGCGCATGACTGGCACGTCTCAGACGATGGGTTGGTATATCAATTTAGCCTGCGTGACGATGTTCAGTTTCATACAACCCCCTATTTTACGCCGAATCGGCCATTAACCTCAGAAGATGTGCTGTTTTCTTTCTCGCGCTGGTTTGATCGTGAGCATCCGTATCATTTTGTTTCAGGTCGCGGTTATCCGTTCTTTACCAGTTCCGGTGTCCCAAGCTTAATTGAATCCATCGACGCTCCCACGAGCGATACCTTGGTGATTCGCTTAAAACAACCCGACAGCTCGTTTTTAGCCAATTTAGCGTCTGATTTCGCTATAGTGTTGTCCGCTGAATACGGGGAGCATTTGCTCGCAGAAGGAACGCCGGAGTTAATTGATCAATACCCAGTGGGCACTGGTCCGTTCAAGTTTGCCGGTTTTCGCAAAGATGTCTATGTGCGTTACTACCGTAATGACGAATATTGGCGGTCAGTTCCGCTAATGAAACAATTGGTATTTCGCATCACCCAAAGTGACCACAAGCGCATGTTGATGCTCCTTACTGGCGATTGCGACATTTCCCCCTATCCCCCAGCCCGCGACGTGGATTGGTTAAAACAGCAAGCCGCTATTGATGTGCAGCAAACGACGAGTCCGAACACTGCGTTTTGGGCCTTTAATACAACTCGAGAGCCTTTTGATGATCCCTTAGTGCGGCAAGCTTTGGCCCATGCCATTGACCGCGACTCACTGCTCCGTGCCGTTTATTTTGGCCATGCGGTGCGCGCCGATTCCATTTTACCCGATTCATCGTGGGCGCATGCACCACAACCCGATGCCTATACGTATGATCCGGAGCGAGCGCGTCGATTACTTGCCGAAGCCGGTTATCCCAATGGTTTCAGCATGTCAATTTGGGCCTTACCGGTTCAGCGAGCCTATAACCCAAATGCGCGATTGATGGCTGAACGAATCCAATCTGATCTCGCACGGGTTGGGATTCAAGCGCAAATTGTCACCTACGAGTGGTCGACCTTTCGTCGCCGTCTGGCAGAAGGTGAACACGACAGTGTGTTGATAGGATGGTCTGCTGATCATGCTGATCCGGATAATTTCTTCCGACCACTATTGAGCTGTGCTGCAAAAGAAAGTGGCGCGAATCGAGCTTTGTGGTGTGACCCCATGTTCGATGAATTATTAAATGCAGCGATTCGCAGTACCAATCAATCGGTACGAAGCCATTTCTACCGACAAGCCCAAGAATATTTAGCGGTTGAGATTCCGTTAGTGCCCATTGCCCACAGCATTCGATTCCAAGCAGTTCGCAATGATTTACAAGGTACCGCACTGTCGCCCTTTGGTGGTGTCCAGTTGCGCGGTATTTATCGCACTTTGCCGCAGCTTCCGGAATCTGAGGAGTCGCAACCATGAGTCGCTATCTGCTAAGGCAACTAAGCTTGCTGCTAGTCACTCTATGGTTACTGACGCTTCTGGCTTTTAGCCTTGGTCATTGGTTTTCCGGTGATTTTATTACCAACACCAGTGGTATTTTCCCAGAAGATATTCGATTTGCCGAAACTGCGGAGGCTCGGGCAGCTGAAGCGGGTATCGTGAATCAGTACACAGCCTATCTCGGCCACCTCTTTCGCGGTGACTGGGGACTATCCTTGTTGGATGGTGAACCTGTATTTGAGCAAATTGCCTTGCGCTTTGGGGCAACGTTAGAAATCGCTCTTATCGCTTTTGTTATCGCGATTGTGTTAGGTATTCCTCTCGGTGTCCTTGCCGCCCTTTATTTCCGTAAAGCGGTTGACCACACCATACTCACCATTAGTTTGTCCGGTTATTCCATTCCCGTATTTTGGTTCGCACAAATCGCTATTCTGATCATAGCGATTCAATGGGGTCTTGTGCCCATAGCCGGACAGATCAATCCGCTTTATGAAATCACCCCACGCAGCGGCTCTATAATCCTTGATATTCTTTTGGAACAACCCGAACACATGACCGAGGCGCTTCACAGTGCTTTCCTGCACATGATATTGCCCGTGTGTATTCTTGCCATCATGCCCATGATGCTGATTATTCGCCTGATGCGGAACTCGATGCTTGATGTGTTAAGCCAAAACTATATCACCTCGGGTTATGCAAAAGGCCTATCGATCGCCCGTGTCCTGTGGAATCATGCGCTACCTAATGCGATGCAGCATGTTATGCGGCAAATTGGTGCCTTAATTAGCTTGCTGATCACCAATACCATGATTATCGAAGTTATCTTCTCGTGGCCTGGGCTTGGCAGCTGGCTTGTTCGCAGTATTTATGAGCGGGATTATCCGGTGATTCAAGGGGGCTTGTTAGTTATCTCTGCAGTGATCTTGCTGATTACGATAGCACTTAATATCTTTCACGCATGGCGCTATCCGCAAGTAAGGAAGGATTTGTATGGCGCAAACTAACCTGTATTACGAAGAGCGCAGCCCAGCCCCGTTGGAAATGGTCTGGCTGGAGTTTAAAAGCAAACCTTTAGCAATGGCCGCGCTGTACATGCTGTTATTTATTAGCGTGCTGACCCTTATCGGGCCGTTGCTTACCCCCTATGGTGCCAATGAACAGTTTATAGACGCAATCTCATTACCACCCGCTTGGTCAGAATCGGGAAATATCCGGTTCCTCTTGGGTACCGATGAACTCGGGCGCGATATGGTTACCCGCATCATCTATGGTGCCCGCTATAGCTTTGGGCTGCCTATTTTGGTGGTATTAATCTCAGCCACCATCGGTATTGCCCTAGGAGCAGCGGCCGCAATGACCGTGGGTGTGAAGAGTTCAACATTAAAACATCTACTTGATGTCTTAATGTCCATTCCATCGTTGCTGCTAGCGCTCATTATCGTGGCAATATTAGGCCCCGGACTCAACAATGCGTTAATTGCTATCGGCTTAGTGCTTATTCCTCAGTTTTTGCACGTCACCAGAAACGCGGTTCATGATGAGCAGAAACGTGCCTATGTCACGGCAAGTAAGCTCAATGGTGTTAGCCAGTTTTATCTATTGTCCCATGTGATATTCCCCAACATTATTAAAGTGCTTGTGGTCCAATTTACCATTGGCCTATCCGTCGCCATCCTCGACATTGCTGCGCTCGGTTTCCTCCGATTGGGTGCGCAAGCGCCCACCCCAGAATGGGGATCCATGCTGGCACAAAGTTTAGAAGTCGCCTACGTATCCCCATGGATTATGGCGTTACCCGGATTGGCTCTATTTCTTACACTAGTCAGTGTAAATCTCGTTGGCGAAACCCTACGAGTCGCTATCAACCGTCAGTTGGAGCGCTAATATGTTGTTGGATATTCGCAATCTAACCATTGCCAAAGATACGCCAACGGGTCGGGTGAACGTTCTTGAGCGCGTTAATCTGCAAATAAATGAAGGTGAAATTCACACCTTAGTGGGTGAATCCGGTTCCGGAAAAAGCCTTATCGCACGTGCCATAATGGGCTTTCTAAGCGATAGTTGGCATATTCAAGCGGATCGATTGTGGTTTGAAGAACACGACCTATTGAACCTCACAGCCAAGCAGCGACGCGCCATTATCGGTGTCGATATCGCTATGATATTTCAAGATGCGAAGAGCTATTTGGACCCGAATTTGACCATAAGTGAACAGTTGCAAGAAGCGGTGCTTGATCAAGATTTAACGGGCGGATTCCTAGCGCGGCGCAAGCAACGTAAAGAGCGTGTGGTTCAGCTATTGCATCGGGTGGGCATTAAAGAACACAGCAATATGCTCGAGAGTTACCCTCATGAGCTTTCGGAAGGCGCGGCACAAAAGATTATGATTGCCAGTGCTATTGCGCACCGCCCTAAACTACTTATTGCCGACGAACCGACAAGCACCATGGAACCGGCTACCCGCCAACAAATATATCGTTTACTTGCGCAATTCCATGCCCGTTACGGTATGTCGATCTTATTGATCAGCCAAGATCTTGGCGCGATTATGAAAGAAACTGAACGCTTAACTATGATTTATAGTGGTCAGGTGATGGAATCCGGCAATACCCGAGAGTTGCTCGATCAACCCCATCATCCGTACACTGAAGCCCTACTGAATACCTCACTTTATCGGCAAGCGCAGCGTCCGCCGCGTTCACGGCTACCTACCCTCGCGGGCACTGAGCCAAGCATGCAGCATTTGCCGATCGGCTGTCGCCTCGGCCCGCGTTGCGCTTATGCCCGTCCAAAATGTGTACAAACACCAGGCTTCAGTAAAAAGCGTGACCGTGGTTTTGCCTGTCACTATCCCTTGAACCTAGAGGACGACGCATGAAGCCTTTACTCGAAGTCCGCGATCTTGCGAAGACCTATATCCAGCGTTCAGGCTTGCTAAAGCGCAAGAAAATAGAGGCCTTAAAGCCAACCAGCTTTAATGTTGAAGCAGGCAAAACACTCGCAATTATGGGGGCAAATGGTTCGGGCAAGTCAACCTTAGCTGGATTGATTTCCGGTGCCATTCAGCCGACCCGGGGCGAAATTATCTTAAATGGACAGCGCTTGCAGGCAGATAACTATCGCCAACGTGCGCAACATATTCGCATGGTATTTCAGGATGCCGAGGCGTCACTTAACCCCCATTTAACCATTGGTGATCAACTTGAAGAGCCTTTGAAATTTAATACAGGGCTCAATCATAATCAGCGGCGAGAGCGCGTCATTCATACCTTACAACAAGTAGGTTTGCTTGCGGAGCACATGGTTTTCTACCCACATATGATGTCCACTGGCCAAAAGCAGCGAGTGAGTATTGCCCGGGCCATCATATTAAATCCGCAGCTGTTGGTTGCCGACGAAGCCCTTGCTACGCTTGATTCATCGGTGCGTGCGCAAATCATAAATCTGCTGCTTGACCTGCAAAGCGACTTGAAAATGTCCTATGTGTTTATCAGTCAAAGCCCAGAGATTGTGCGCCACTTAGCAGACGATGTAATTATTATGCAAGATGGTGAAATCTTAGAACACGGTCACGTCGATGATATCTTTAACGCTCCTGAACATCGCTATACGCAAAGTCTATTGCTCTCGGAGTTAAATCTCTCGTAATCTGGTCAGGCGATGAGCGCACTCAGATGGACGTATGGCGCAATCAGGAATACTTACCTTGAGGAAAACCTGTTGATTTGATAGCGTAAGGCCCGTTTTGCGCGTGTTTACAGTGTTTCAAGCTGCGAGCGCCACGAAGTGCAACAACGATTCGCACGTTTAATAACGATAATAAATGCGACACAACACAGGAGTTTTAATGTGGAAACCGGAACAATAATTTCCCTAGTGCTGTACTTTATAGCCATGCTCGGTATTGGCGTTTATGGCTATTTCAAATCCACCAGCGACCTTTCCGACTATATGTTAGGTGGACGCCGCTTGGGCCCTGGTGTGACCGCTTTATCGGCAGGTGCCTCGGACATGAGCGGGTGGATGCTAATGGGTCTTCCAGGCGCCTTTTTTGTGGCCGGTTTTAGTGAGATCTGGATTGCCATCGGCTTGGTCATCGGCGCTTATGTAAACTATCGCGTCGTCGCCCCTCGCCTGCGCAGCTACACTTACATTGCCAAAGATTCCATTACTCTACCTGACTACTTTGAAAATCGTTTTGCAGATACCTCGCGCGCACTCCGCTTGGTTTCCGCTTTAGTGATTATTATCTTCTTTACGCTCTATACAGCCGCTGGCGTGTACGCCGGAGGCACACTATTCCAGAACGCATTCGGACTTAATTACGAGTACGGCTTATTACTCACTGCAGGTGTGGTCGTCGCCTACACGCTCATTGGTGGCTTCCTTGCGGTAAGTATGACCGACTTTGTGCAAGGCTGTATTATGTTTATCGCCTTAATCATGGTGCCCATTGCGGCATTATCAATTATGGGTGGCTCGGCGCCAGTGATTGCCGAAGTAACGCAAATTAGCCCGGCCATGCTCAATCCGTTCTACGGTGCCACAGTACTCGGTGTAATCTCTCTGCTGGCTTGGGGCTTAGGCTACTTTGGCCAACCTCATATTATCGTTCGTTTTATGGCGATTAAATCCCTAAGCGACTTTAAAATGGCACGCCGGATTGGGATGAGTTGGATGATTATCGCCCTGATCGGCGCCATGTTTACCGGGATTATTGGTGCAGCCTATATGGCGACCCACTCTGGTGATCTCGGTCCAGCCGCATATCTGACCGAAAGCGGACAACTTGCGGATAGCGAAACCATCTTTATTGTGTTGTCGCAAATTCTGTTCCACCCCTTGGTCGGCGGCTTCTTACTTGCAGCAATTTTGGCCGCAATTATGAGTACGATTTCTTCGCAATTGCTAGTGACGTCAAGCTCGCTTACACAAGACTTTTATAAAGCCTTCTTGCGCCGTAACGCGTCAGATAAAGAGCAAGTGTTAGCAGGTCGCGTTTCCGTACTTCTGGTCGCAATTGTTGCAGTGTCGCTATCGCTCAATCCTAGTCAAAACTTGTTATCACAGGTAGGTAATGCCTGGGCTGGCTTCGGTGCTGCCTTTGGTCCATTAATTATCTTAAGTTTGTACTGGAAGCGGATGACACGCTGGGGTGCTTTAGCAGGCATGGTTACGGGAACATTCACAGTATTGTTCTGGATCTATGTGCCTATTGCCGGTGCCCCACTTTCCACCCATTTATATGAAATGGTGCCTGGGGTAATTATGGCAACCTTGGCGATAATTGTGGTGAGCCGTATCACAGCACAACCGCAATCGTCCGTTGGCCGTGAGTTTGAAGAAATGGAAGGTGAAATTCAGCAAAACGCAGAATAAACCTACACAACCATTGTTACGAAGAAGGCCCGCTTGATGCGGGCCTTTTCATATAAAAAAAATACCAGTTACGTTTTACTGACAACCTCCACAGCATTGCCCCGAACGGGCATGCTCAGAAACAAACAGGACATTGTTTTCAATCTCAATGTGACTGCGAATGTCTTGAATAAACTCATTCAATTTACCATACAGTGCCTGCCACGTACCGCAGGCACCGGCGGGTAGTGTTAAATTGTGGGTTACTGCCAATAACTCGGCAATTGCCGCTTCATGTTCCTCATGCTCACTTTCCATCACAGCAATTGGTCCGCGTGGATACTGCCCATTAAGGAGCATCGGAAACAGGATTTGTTCCTCTTTTAACATGTGCTGTTCAAGCTCACGTTGTATCCGTTCGAGTAAAAGAAATAAGCCCGATGGACACGCTTCATGATCACCGTGGGCTTGTTCAACCTTCGCAGCTAATAGGAGTAACTCTTCCAATTGCAAACGATGAACTTGGTGAAAACGCTCCAAAACATAACTCACCAATTCTTGATTGCTGCGATTGCGCAACTCCTTTATAGGTTGCTGATCTAACGATATTGTTACGGCTGAGTACTGCATAGAGGCTCCTCAAAGCAAACGCTGTAGCGAACGCTTTGCTAGTTAATATGCGCTCAAAGTACTGGCTTGATGCCATAACAACAAGCGGGCATAAGGAGTACCCCTGATGGTACATAGGGGCTCTGTTTCGTTTGTGATAAGCTTCTACCCACCATAAGTAGATGACTGACAATAGCGCGCCCATGAACAAAAAAGTAAGTACACAACTGCCGCCACTCACAGAGCAACAAACGAAACGGTACGCACGTCATATCTTGCTTCCGTCCGTTGACTTTGCCGGGCAAGAGCGTTTACTCGCCGCTCGGGTACTCATCGTTGGTCTTGGAGGGCTCGGAAACGCGGCAGCCCCCTACCTTGCCGCTGCCGGCGTGGGTACTTTGTACTTAGCAGATGATGATTCTGTTGAATTAAGCAATCTACAACGCCAAATTACATTTAGAGAATCCGATATCGGTCGATCTAAAGTTGCCGCTGTCGCCGATCAACTACGCGCCCAAAATAGCGATATCCAGATCCATGAAATTCCACAACGGGTGGACGCGTCGCTGTTAACTTCTTTACTCGCTGATATCGATCTCGTACTCGATTGTTCTGATAATTTAGCGACGAGAAATCTGATTAATGAACTATGCTGTGCACAACAGGTGCCTCTGGTGTCGGGTGCTGCCATTCGGATGGAAGGACAGGTCGTGGTATTGCCCATGACTGTTGATGCGCCCTGTTATCAGTGTTTTAGTCGTTTATTTGGGGAGCAAGAACTGACCTGCATGAGCGCTGGTGTACTCTCACCAATAGTCGGCGTTATTGGCACTTTGCAAGCATTAGAAGCGTTAAAACTTTTAATAAATATTGGGCCCAGTGAAAGTGGGCAACTGCACCATTTCGATGGTTTCACCAGCGAGTGGCAGCGATTTGGGTTTAGCAAAGCCGCCAACTGTCCGGTATGCGCTAAATAGCAGATCAGTCCGGCGACTTCACGCCAAGCTGCTGATAAACATAAGATAGCGCTTGAAAAGTCTCTTGAATCGAGCAATCTTGGTGGTCTTGTTTCTTTAACCCCATGCGGGTAAGTTCAATGTGCCAGGTAGGCTCAACGCCAACTCGTTTTAAGGAATGTTTCACACAGGCTAAGGGACAGCCATCCAGGGCAATGATATTGCGCCCGGAACAAGCGGTACGCACGAGCGGGCGTACATTCCCACCGACACCGGCAATACATGACATTTCTGCAATACCATCGCGGCTTAAACGTACGGCAATATCGTTAGCGAGTTGGGCAACATTGGAGCAACCAGAGCATGAATACACCAGTGGTTTGTCCGATTTACTTTCCGATATTTTGATGTTTACCGACATGATTCTATCTCGCCCTTAATAACGAGCCCACAGTGTAGCGACTCGTTATAAAGATATTTTGATATGCATCAATGCCCGTTGAACAAATCTTCAACTACCCACAAAGAGTAGCGAGGATATCTTCCCCTCACTAGCCAGGGCGTCCGTCAGCCCGTGGCGTGAGAAACACTGGAAGGTAGAGAACGATAAAAATAACGAACGCCAGAACCCACGAAACTACAGCCCATTGATACCAAGTGATCATATCGGCAATGGGTCCCCAATTTGCCCCGATCCGAACTAAAGCAGCGGCAATGACGAACAAAAATGCGACAGACATAAGCGGGCTTGGCTTTAGAGGCCGACCGCTATGGCCCAGTGATACCCGCGCCATCATGGAAAGAATCATCACTCCCATCGCACCGACAGTCAGTGTATGAATGGCGGTACTATGACTAATACTATTACTGAGTTCAATTCCCGCATAGCGCAGCGCAAACAGCGCAAATGCTAAGGGGATAAAGGCCACAGATAGATGGAGCGACCACAGCAGTGGTGTGCGTAAGGTGATCCAGAAACGCAGTCGAATAAGTCGAATTGCCGTCATAACCGCAGCAAATGCAAAAAGCACTGCGAATGCACGGTCTGGGAGATAAGCAGTAAGAGCAAAGACATGCAGTACCACAATGAGCCAAACAGAACATAACGCACCTAACTCAATCCAAGCTTTCGGTTGAACCCGTTCGGTTTGTGTCCCATTGGCAGTAAACATCGGTAATACACGACCGGAAATGACCACCATAATGAGGGTGATCAACCAGACCGCATTATTAGTTCCGTATTGAATCCAATCAAAGCGCCCATACACTACCCCTGCGTGAGTGGCCGCATTCATGGCTGCAAGTGCCAGTAAAATAGGCACAAAAAATAGGTTTCTTGATTGCTTGGCGTTGACCAGTAAGCGTGCAAATAACAAAGCAGCCACCGGCAACAATGCAAGATCTACGATGATGACAAGCCATGCGGGTGCCAATGCCCCAAACAACATCAACACCCGCGCACTTAGCCACAGACCAACAAGTATGGCTAGAGTGCCGCCATGCGTAGAACGAAGCCCTGTCCAGTTTTGCACCGCAGTGAGAAGAAATCCCAAGATAATGGCAACCACAAATCCAAACAACATTTCATGCTGATGCCAGAACATTACATTATGATACGGATTCAATGAGATGTGACCTGCCAATACAAGTCCCCAAAGCGACATAGCAATTGCACTAAAGAGCGCGCCCAAAAGAAAAAACGGACGAAACGCCTGCCGCCACAGTGGGAATATTTGCTGCTCTTTTTGTTCATGGGTAACTTGCATTGTTCGAACCCCTTTTCACTACTCTTCGAAGAAATTTTGTGTTTGTGCCTGCTCTAACTCACGACGATACCGTTCTGCCCTTAGCGCAAGAAACATAACCGTCATACACATCGCCAAAACCGCGTACAACACCATAAATGCAGCACTTGAAATACCAAGCATGTCCTGACTTAGGCCGAACACTATGGGCAGTGTAAAGCCACCGAGTCCGCCGATGGCCGCTACAATACCGCCAACTGAACCCATTTGTTTCGGGTAGTGATTGTGAATCACTTTAAATACACTCGCTCTACCCAATCCTTGCGCAATGCCAATAACAAACATGAGTGCCGTAAACACCCATAGGTTAATCTCTATATTTAGAATCACGTCTCGTTCAATGCCGTGAATCGTCATCGTGGTGGGCGGATAACTCAAGAAAAATAGGCATACAAGACAGACCCAAAATACGCTCCAGTTAACCAACTGGCCGCCGTAGCGGTCGGCTAACCAACCGCCCAGCGCCCTGACCATGCTTGAGGTCGTTACAAAGAAGAGCGTGAACGCCATCGCTTGGCCAAACTCCAATTGATACGCTTGCATGTAATAGTGGGGTAACCACATGATAAGCGCCAGAAAGCTACCAAACACAAAGTAATAATAGAGACCAAAGCGCCATACACGGAAGTCTTTCAGTGGCTGAAGCTGCTGTTTCCATGGCGGTGTATGCCGCGGTACATAATTTGGAGTTACCGGCGCGAATAGAATAAAAGCAAACAACATCAGGGTTAAACCTGCAGCATAGAGAGGCCCCGTCCAAGGCCAATCAAACCAAATAATAAACAATGGGAGAACTACGAAGGAAATAGCAGCGCCAGCATTACCGGCGCCAAATATTCCGAGCGCTAAACCTTGTTGTGAACGGGAAAACCAATCGGTGACGTAACGTACGCCTAGAATAAAAGAAACGCCACTCAAGCCAATCCACAGACCAATCACAATAAAGCCAATAAAACTGGTTACAAATGGCAACAGCAGTAACGCTGGAATCGTGAGAAGCATTTGTATAATCCACAAACGCCGTGCAGAGACATACTCGCAAAGAATACCCACAGGAATACGCAAAATCGCACCGGTCAGCATCGGTGCGGATAGTAATATCCCTAACTCTACCCCTGTGAGACTCAGCTGTTTTTGAATATTAATGGCGAGAACAGCATACAAGATCCACACCGAGAAATTAGCGGCAAAGGCAAGGGTGGCCATAGTCAGAGCCTGCCACGCGCGAGGTAAAGTAGCGTCCATTTAAGTCACTCCGATAAACCAATAGCATGCATCTTAACGAGTTTCTGCGTTCGGCACAGGGAACGCTAGGGATACTCACAAATCACTCCGCCAACGACATGGTGCGCTTACCCTACCCCCAAAGAGGTAAAGCCTCCTTGCTGTGCCTGGGATTCCGCCATGAGTCCATTACTCCTTTCTAGGTAGGCCGTTTTTTCTTTGTAAAAACAGAGCATTAGCCTTATTGATGTAGATCAAGCAAGCTAGCCTCAATAGTGCGCACACTGCCGCCCAGATTCCCTTACTTTAATTGAGGTTTTATTATGTCAACCGCGTCTGCTGGCACCGGCTTAAACCTACTACGTTTTAGCGATCCAAAGATAAAAACGCTCCATTTAACATGGTTTGCTTTCTTTTTGACCTTCGCAGTTTGGTTTGCGCATGCCCCACTACTGGCATCGATTCAGCATTCACTGGATCTTACCGATGCGCAAATTCGAGCCCTGCTCATCTTGAACGTTGCCATCACAATTCCTGCACGGATTATTGTCGGCATGCTAGTTGACCGCTACGGCCCGCGACTTATCTATGCCATTCTTCTTATCATTTCCGCATTCTTATGTATTGGTTTTGCTTTCGCGAACACCTATACATCGCTTGCGATCTTCCGCTTCTTGCTTGGCTTTGTTGGTGCGGGCTTCGTGATTGGTATTCGCTTGGTGAGCGAATGGTTTCCTGCCCATCAAGTGGGAACTGCGGAAGGAATCTACGGCGGCTGGGGTAATTTTGGCTCTGCAGCGGCAGCGATGCTCTTACCTACCCTTGCGCTTGCCTTTGGCGGCGATGATGGCTGGCGTTATGCGATCGCACTGGTCGGGATTCTCTGTGGTATCTACGGCTTAGTGTTCTATAAATACGCACGCAATACACCAAAAGGCTCTATCTACTTCAAGCCTAAAAAGAATGGGGCTATGCTGGTATCGTCTTGGGGCGCGCTCTGGGCGTTGATCCTCATGAACATTCCCATGTATCTGGCCCTTGGTATCTTAGCTTGGCGGTTATCACCCTCTGGCGTGCACCTATTCAGCGAAAACATGATGTATATCTTCTTCATTTCGCTGGTGGTGATTTTTATCTATCACACTTGGACCACCTATGCGGTTAACGCTGAGCATCTACGCGCGGGTGTTCCTGAGCTAGAAAAGTATTCATTTAAGCAGGTGGGGATTCTTAATATCGCTTATTTTGCAACCTTCGGCTCTGAGCTTGCGGTTGTCTCTATGTTGCCACTCTATTTCTTACAAACCTTTGAAGGCCTTACTGCCGTGACCGCAGGTTTGCTTGCATCGGCATTTGCTTTTATGAATCTGGTATCTCGCCCTATGGGTGGTTGGTTCTCAGATCGATTCGGTCGCCGTCGCAGTTTGCTATTTATGATTTCCGGGTTGGCGCTAGGCTACTTTATGATGGGTCTAATTGACTCTCATTGGTGGATTATTTTAGCGGTATTAGTCACTATGGCTTGTTCGTTCTTCGTCCAAGCTGGCGAGGGTGCCGTATTCGCCATGATTCCATTGATTAAACGCAGCATGACTGGGCAAATTGCTGGAATGGCTGGTGCCTATGGTAACGTCGGGGCGGTGATCTACCTTACCGTTCTTAGTTTTGTTACCTATAGCACGTTCTTCTACGTCATTGCCGCTTCCGCCCTACTCGGTTTGGTTGCAGTATGGTTTATGGATAATCCTCGTGGCCATATTGCTGAAGTAATGCCTGACGGCACCGTACATACCATTGAGGTGGGCCACAAGTAATGAGTCAGCCGGTAAGCACTGCACATTTACAGCTTAACTACGCCACTGTGTGCGTAGAAGGTGGCAAAGAAGGAAACGAAGATGCCGTTGGCGTCCGTGTTCCCGAAGATGCGCATGTGCTTACCTATAAAGGTGCTATTCTCGCTATCGCAGACGGTGTAAGCAGCGCGGAAGCAGGACAAGAAGCAAGCGAAACAGCGGTACGCATGTTTCTACGGGATTTTTTCTCGACGCCGGACACTTGGTCTGTCGCCCATAGCGCAAGCCAGGTGCTTTCCACCATTAACTTACGGTTATTTCGCCACAGCCACGTATTTAAAAATGAAATGAAGGGACAACTCTGTACCTTTAGTTCGGTGATTATTAAATCGCATACCGCGCATTTTTTTCATGTCGGCGACAGTCGTGTATATCATTGGCGAAGCGGATTTCTACGCCAGCTCACCACTGACCACACTGCTCAACTTAATCATGAACGTCAGTTCTTAGCACGTGCACTTGGCATGGATGGGCAACTACAGCTCGATCATGGAAAACAGGAAATCTGTGTGGGCGATCGTTTCTTACTGACCTCCGATGGTATCCATGATTTTGTCAGCGAGACGCAATTGCAAGAAGCCTTAGGAAGTAACCAATCGCTACCGGAGATCTGCGAGCAATTAAAACAACTCGCCCTGCAACAAGGATGTGACGATAATATAAGCGCCGTGGTTGCTGAGATCATTGCCTTGCCCAATACCGACATTGATGATTTCCATGATCAGCTTACCGAACTCCCCTTCCCGCCAGCATTTAAAGCCGGCATGAAGGTGGATGGCCTCGAGATTATTCAAGAACTCTTTGCAAGCAGTCGAAGTCATTTATATTTGGTGCGGGATATCGATACAGGGCAACGAGCGGTAATGAAAACACCCTCGGCAAACTTTGAGGACGACAGCAGCTATATCGAGCGTTTTATTCGGGAAGAATGGATTGGTAGCCGGGTTGATAGTCCTCATGTGGTAAAAATAATTCGGCAATCGCGCCCGCGAAGTTTCCTGTATTACTTAATGGAGTACGTTGATGGCGTGAGTCTGGAAAAATGGCTTGAGAACAATTTACCAGTAAAACCTGGACGTGCCATTCGCTTGATTGAACAAGTAGTTGAGGGCATTCAGGCATTTCATGACTGCGAAGCGGTTCATCAAGATTTAAAACCCGGAAACATCATTGTTTCAACCGATCCAGTGTCGTCCAAGGAAACCATTAAAATCGTGGATTTCGGCAGCGTATATGTTGCTGGCGTTGCTGAGATATTCGTTCCCATCGATCATTCATCCGTGTTAGGCACGGCCGCCTACTCCGATCCTCAGTATCTCACCGGTCGTAATTCCGGTATTCAAGGTGATGTGTATGCGTTGGCCACGATTTGCTACGAAATGTTTACCGGCAAACTACCGTACGGGGATGGGATTGAAGAGTGTAAAACTCCAAGTGACTATGATCGCTTGCGCTATATCAGTGCGCGCAAACATAATCCGGCGATACCGGTCTGGTTCGACCGCGCCTTAGAAAAAGGCGTGAGTTTCGACTTAAACCAGCGTTATCGCAGCCTTAACAGTTTAATTCGAGATCTAAAGCACCCAAATCCCGACTTTCTCCGAGAAGAGGTGAAACAACGCAGCCGCAGTAGTAGCCTGCTATTCTGGCAACTGCTTTCAGGGTTTTGGTTTGTCACGCTTTTATTGGTGATCTATTTGTTTGTTCTTAACCAAAACTAAAGCGCGGCAGTGGTTAACTCTTAGGGCGAAAAACCGAAATTACATCCTCATCGCATTGTAAATACGGCCCTTCCATCAGATCGATGCAATAAGGAATGGCCGGAAATACCGCATCAAGGCATTGCCGAATTGCTTTTGGTTTACCGGGTAGATTTACGATCAGAGTCTGCTGGCGAAGGCCGGCTGTTTGCCGCGATAAAATAGCCGTTGGCACGTATTTAAGCGACTCGGTACGCATGAGTTCACCAAAGCCCGGCATCATCCGATCGCATACAGCTTCCGTTGCTTCAGGCGTAACATCCCGTTTCGCTGGCCCTGTTCCGCCTGTGGTTACGATTAAACAGCAGCCTTCATGATCAGCAAGCTCAATTAAGGTTTTTTCAATGAGTGCCTGTTCGTCGGGAATAACCCGATAACATACCTCAAACGGTGAATGAATATAGTCGGTTAGCGTATCGATGATGGCTTGACCGGAGATATCTTCATAAACACCTGCACTGGCTCGGTCACTGACCGTTAGAACCCCAATTCGGGCTGATGTGTTTTCTTGATTACTCATAACTTGTGATGTCCTTTAGTTTCGCCGCGCACCTATACTTCACGCCATTGCTGTCTGCTATTGCTGCATCATTCCGGCGAGTTTGAGCCAATATCCGTTGCACTCATTATTCGCTAGCGCCACCGGAGCTTCGCCCTGTTCATTAGCCCGAAATCGCTCTAGCCACACCCATGTATCGTCAATTTCGGGGCTAAGTCGCACCATATCTACCTGTGAATGCATCCCGGGTAACTGATTCACAAGGTTATAGCGCTCCCCTGATTGGGTTTGTATTCCATTGAGTACAAACACATCGCGACCATCCTGGCTCGTCACCGTTCGCCCCTTCGGATAACGAATACAACACAGCTCACACTGGTCTTTGTGTCTATTTTCAGAACGCGCTGTGAAGCATCGAGCGGACCAAGCCAGCGGAAGATGACCAAAAGCGAACACTTCTGTCGCGAACAAATGCCGCCGCTGCTGAATCTCTGGCTGCCGCAAGATACTGGCAAGCCAATCTCCTGAAAGCTCCACCGGCATAAGCCAACGGATCATGCCCTGATCAATCAACAATGATAACGTGTGCTGATTGTAGCAATTGATAGCCGCCCCTCCAACAAATGGCAGCCCGGCTTCATGCAGCATTTGCACGGCACTCATATCGTTGGCCTCAAGGAGAAATTCACCGTTTTCGCAATAGCGTTTAAGTTCCCGTAATTCTGACGGTGCCTCTAACAGTGTCATGGTCGATAAACATACCTGTTTTCCCGCCTCCCGAAGTTCATGGGCAATGCTCATATAATCAGCCAACTTTAACTCTCGGCGTTTACTACACACGGTTTCACCGAGATAAACCACATCGAGTGGTTGCTCAATGGCTTGCCGATAAAATGCTTGCATGGTGGCTTTGGGCCAAAAATATAGTACCGGGCCTAATGAATATTGCATGATTACTCCTATTTCCAACTGCGGTGATAGGCACCAATGGTGGTCTGGCTACCCTCAGACAAAGACGCCAACACTGCATTCCACTCTGCTTGCACCTGAAATCGTTCGGGGGACGTAAGCACGTGGTCAATAGCGGCTCGCCAGACTCGGGTAATGTTAGCGACATAGGCAGGACTTCGTTGTCGCCCCTCGATCTTTAACGAGGTGATGCCCTCCCGATACAATTCTGGAAGTAAATCAAGGGTATTTAGACTAGTAGGTTCTTCCAGAGGGTGGTAACGCTGACCGTCCACATCGAAGCGACCTTTGCATAAGGTTGGATAGCCTGCGGTTTCATTTGGCGCAAATCGGTCGATGACCACGCCGTTTAGGCGCGATTCCAAATAGTCGCCCTCGTCTTCCCATCGCACATAAGCGGCTGGAGAGCACGCGCCCGCTGTATTTGGTGATTCACCCGTCATGTAGGAACTCAGGTAGCATCGACCTTCAGCCATAATACACAGGCTGCCAAAGGCGAACACTTCCAAATCAACGGTTGTTGAACGCGCCAATGCACGCACTTGATTCATCGCTAATACACGTGGCAGTACCACGCGCTGGACACCAAAATGCTGTTGATAGTAAGCGATTGCCGCTTGATTCGTGGCTGATGCCTGAACTGAAAGGTGCACTTCTTGTTCAGGGTACGTGCTACGGATGTAATGGAGAATGGATATATCCGCCACAATCAAGACATCAACGCCACAGCGAATTGAATCGTCGACGGCCTGCGCCCAATGCGTCCATTGCTCCGGATGCGCGAACGTATTAATGGCGACATGAATTTTCTTACCATGACCATGTGTTTCAGCAACAGCTTGTTGCAGCGTACCTTCAGCGAAATTTAACCCGGCAAAATGGCGTGCGTTTGTTTGATTTTTCAAACCCACATACACGGCATCTGCGCCATGCTTAAGTGCCGCTTTGAGGGCAGGTAAACTTCCGGCTGGACATAATAACTCCATAATAATTCCACGCTTTTAATAATCATTTAACGCGCATTTTGATGCTGTGAAGCCATCGTAAAATCTCGCGCTTTATTGATGTAGATTAAGCTGCCGATGCGGTAGCAAACGTATCCTTATTTTACGCGATCAAACGACGGAAGTTACTGAATGTTCGATATAAAACGAGTTACTCACAAGGTGATACCCAAACTCCCTGGATGGACAAAGACAGGGTTAAAATACAGCCCCAAATGGCCCATGGAGCAGCTAAGTCAGCAGCTTCTCAAGCACGTATTTTCAGACCAGCTAGAGGCAGGCGAGCTAGATTTTCTTACCAACACCGCGGTCGTGATTGGGTTTGAAGATATTGGCTTGTTCATGCAAGTGACCTTGCAAAAAGCATCCTTTATGCCCCTGCAGGTCAAACTGAGTTGTGAGCCAACAGGGTTCGCCAAGTGCGATGTCCAACTTTCAGGCAACACCGAAGATTTCTTTTTAATGATTGCGCAACGCGTAGATCCAGACACCCTCTTCTTCCGTCGGAAGTTACGGATTCACGGCGATACAGAATTAGGTTTAGGCGTGAAAAACTTATTAGATACTGTCGATATGCCCGCTCAGCTACCGAGCCGACTATTGGCCTTGTTTAATCAGGTCGCGGAGAGTATCGAAGCGTATCAGACTTACGCTAGCGCAAAGTCGTCACCCTGAGGAAATAAAAAACCGCCCAGAACGCGCAACGTGACTGGGCGGTCGAACCGACAATTCAGAGTATACGAAGTAACTCTGCATTGCGGTTGAAGGCGAGAAAATTGGCCACATTGCCGCCCTTAATACTTTCTACCATCATTTTTAAGGGTTGCTCAGCTTGCTCGGAGGTTGGCGCTATCCCCACCGCACCGCTCATACTGGCGGCAAAGGCAATATCCCATTCCACTCCTGTCGCAGCTGATTCGTCGAGTAGCACCTGAAAATCCTCAACCTCCTCTGGGAGCTTATCAACACAAAGAACAGGCTCTAAATTTCCGCCTTCGCCAGCACCAAAGCGCTGTTGCTGTTCAGATGTTGCTTTTTCCGGCATTACCGCTTTGGTAAACACAAATAGCAAACGCTGCGGTTCCGATTGTGTTTTCGCGGCCTGAATAAAATCTGCGTAACTGCTAAGCTGCATGGGGTGTCCTTTTTGATCACAAACCTACAGCCCGCAGTTTAGCAAACATAGCGCGAGGGAATTGAGGACAAAAGAGGGAGCAAACTCCCTCTTCGTAGGTAGTTTACGCTTCTACCGTTTGCTTAGTGTGGATTTCTTTTACTGCGCTCTTGAGCGCACCTTGCCGCTCCCGGTGGTAGTGTCGCAGTGCATGTTCCTTTCTGCGACCTTCACTAAAGGCGGACACGCGCTTTAAGTAGCCTATCACTCGCGTGCCATGGTCAACATCGTCGGAACCACAGTGAGAACATGAGGCAAGAGTCCGTTTATCAATCCCTTCACATTGATTACAGATGGTAATGCGAACATTGATGCAGAAATAGTTACAGCCCGTTCGTGCCGCTAGATTAAATAGGGTCAGGTAGCCGTCAGTCCCCATCTTTTCATCAAGATTTAGATGCAATGCTGAACCACCGTCTAAGTACTCGATCAGTTCACGACCATGCAGGACAAACTTATCCAATGCATTGATCCGTTCATCCTCAACGGTATAGAAGTAACTGTTATAACAATCCCGGGTAACAACATAGCCGTCGCTGCGATCCCAATTCGCGTTCTTCACGCCGAGATTCTCTGCAGGCACAAATTCCGTATTAAACATATAACCAAATTCTTGCCGCGCTTGCTTGTTGGCATCGTAAATCACTTTGAGGTGCGACTGCACAAATTGCTTATAGTCTTCGTTGTTACCCACTTGGATGCCCTGAGACTCGGCCGCTTCCACCATGCCATTGATACCGATGGTTAGGAACTGCTTGTCTAAGCTGATGAAGCCGGCGTCATAAACAGTCAGTAAACCGGCCGCAAGATATTCTTCCATAAGACGTCGATAGGCAACTTGGTACTGATGAATCTTACGGATTTCTGCCTCTAGATTTCGTCCGTCCTGAACTAATCGGTTCATATTGATGGTAATCACATTGATTGAACCGGTGGCAACCCCGCCAGCACCGAGCGTATAGGAGAAGGTGTTATCAGCAATTTCACTACGTAGTCGGCAACAACTAGCCAAACTGTCTGCGTTGTCCGATAGATATACAAAGAAAGAGCTGCCTTCAGCCATATGGCGTGCCATTGACCGCGCAAACTGTTGATCCTTGCACGCGCCCTGCTCCGTCAACATAGCCACAGTGACCACTGGAAAGGTTAATACGGTTTTTTCACGCTCCCGGTTAAACCAATCCAAGAAGAAATCTTGTAATTGCTCAACGGAGCGCCAGCTTGGACGGCTAAAATCAGGGAAAACAAACTCACCAAACATGCTATCAAAATAGTGTTGGTCATAGATTGAAATATTCCAGAACACACTCTGATAGCCTCTGGCTGCTGCCGGTTGATTGAGCGCATAAACC
The DNA here is from genome assembly GCF_015354615.1 of Aliidiomarina indica. Lineage (GTDB taxonomy): Bacteria > Pseudomonadota > Gammaproteobacteria > Enterobacterales > Alteromonadaceae > Aliidiomarina > Aliidiomarina indica. The sequence goes on from NZ_JACAVQ010000001.1 coordinate 648,349, forward strand.
ACGTGCTGCAGATGATTTGCGATCTCATGACGATGTGTCTCGAGATAGTTGTCACCATAATCTTTGCGCGCAAAATAATCGAAATAGGTGAGAAATTCCACCGTCGCTACGGCGCCCGCGAACTGCGAACTTACCGCAAACACAAAGTTCACAAAGGTACCGCAAAACGATTCAATGTGTTTAGGTCCACGCGACTCTCCGCCCAGTTTCGTTAGCCCATCACGTAAGAACGGATACATGGTGACCGAGACACAATATGGCTTCAGGCTTGTTTCGTCGTGTACGTAAATCTCATGTTCTTCAATCTGGCGTACATATTCATTGGCTAAATCATCGCCGAATAATTCGCCAATTTTTTTCTGGACTAGGCCACGATTTACCTGCACAAAGAAATCTTTCATAATTTCCGCTTCGAGGGTTGCCACATTCTTTTGGGTAACGTTCGCGTTAGCATCCATTTTGGAGCCATCAGCGGCATTCTCCGCGTGCAAATAGTCATGAATAAACTGGATTTTTTTATCAATTTGGTGTGGAAGTAAGCGCAACATAACGATCCCCTTTTTTGCTTTTTTATTGGTGTAGGTGATTAAGACCAGAACTTATAGTTCTCAACATCACCCGTGATCACATTGATAAATGTTTGATTTGTTCCCCGTTCAGCAAGCCCTCCTCGACTTGCCATCCAAGGTCCAAGCTTGACGTAATCTAAGTAGTTTAAGAGTGTCGCCGGCACTCTTTCTAATCCTGTGTACAAACAGGTTTTTAGTCTCTTTTCACGTGCGATCTTAAGGAGTTTTATCAAACCAGCCTGATGCCACTCCCCTCCGAGAAAGAGCACGCAGGTTATTAACCCGTCATAGGCATCGAGACGCGTACGAAAATAGCGCTCGCTGAGTAGTTCACCACTTCCGATCGGCCATGTATGGGTGCTATGGCAACCCTTGCAGCCAATGTTGCATCCGGTGATGGTGTAAGCTAATGATGTCTGCCCAGGTACTTCCTGCCATACAATCTGTTCTTCAGAAAAACGCATAATCACCATATCTTGTGTTTGAAATCACTCTTAAGCACTATATATAGTATCTACGCTAACCAATTGAGACATGTTTCACTTGATCTGGATCAAGGATCCGTATCAAGGATCAAAGGGCCTCGCCGCGAGCATGCATTATTGTGGGATCCTTTACCCCTTGAGGGGTATGCGCCCAAATTGAGGTACAACCAAGAGGTAGGAACAAACAAAAAGCACTGCCGTGGCAGTGCCTTTTTCCTACTTTGTGGATTGGGTTTGGCGTTATGACTACAGCGCGTAGGACACCATCAGCCAAGCCTTTTGCGTGTCCACTGCATGCTGTTTAGCGGAGTAATCAGCAAACTTACCAAGTACGTGAACACCATTTGCGAAGCGATATGACGCTGTTAAGTTCCATTCATTGCCATAACTGCGCCGGTCTGTATCTGCCTTAAACTGGTGATACCCGACACTTATGGGCAGTTTCCCGATTGGCAAACTCAATGTAACAAAGTGATCCCGTATGCCATCGTTAGGGGTAACCAAGAATAAATCGGTGAACCCTTGAAACGCATGCAGTGTTGCCAAAGGTGTTTGTAGTGCGCTTACCCCATCCCCGGCAAGACGTTCGCTTCCTATCGCGAGTTTTATATCCTCGCTAATAGGGGCGCTGATACTAAATCGGTGGTAATTATGGGAGAACGATTGTGGTTGTTGGTGAGCGTCTTCTTGTCGTGCCAAAGTGGCCTGAACTTGTACCTGGCGAGACGCCAACAGCCACTTACTTTGGTAATCCACACCTAGAGTCCGGCTATCTCGCACGTGCCAATCGTTGAAATCGAAGTCATAGATAAATCCACGTAATTCATGGTGCTCAGTAACTTGCCATTGCAACACACCAGCAAACAGCGTCCCGCGCTCATTCGCAGCTGGCCCTTTAGGTCCAAAAATGCGGTTCACATTTTGAATATAAGCAATGTCAGCACTCCAATCGCTGAACTTCTGCTGCCAACGAAGACCATCAAACGTTTGTTCATTTTGACGCCAACCTACCCCCCCAAGGAAGCGCTGATTAAGCTGATTCATTCGAATACGACCAACATCGAGCGTGGCCGCTTGATCTGGCATTTTTACACGGAGGTATGCTTGATTAATATCCGTCCCGCGCGGATCAGCCACAACCGAATAGTGAGTTCGCTGGTTCACCGTACTGTTGTAGCTTTTATCACCAAGCACTTCGACATGGTCGACCTCCAACACCATCGATACCCTCGGGTGCAATGTCCGTTGTGCATTGACTCGGGTACGCAATGTCGATGCGAGTGCGTTTTTCAAGGGGTTCGCTTGATCAACATGCTCGAGACGATATCTAAAGTCGATGGCAATTTTGTTTGGATCCGTTACCACCTCGCTATTGCCGTAAACCTGAGGCGATGCAAATAGCATAACCGGTATGCTCGCAAACAAAACTAACGCTTTATTCTTTATCACTTGATTCAGCATAAAAACTCCCGGAATGTGTTGGGTGGTAAGACCCAAGAAAGGTAGGGATATTATATCGAGTGGTAGTGTCCGCCATGCGGCGCACAAGTGTTATTTTGTTGATTTTTGAGGGATATAGATCGATTACCTCCAGAGAGGTAGCAAAAAAGAAGGCTCTGGTATCCGTTCACATGAGAAGTGACGGCTAGCCCAGAGCCTCATTCAAGACGATAGTTTTTATTGCATTAAGGGTGATTCGTCTAATGCAAATTCGTAGCCTTTAATTTCGGCACCAACAATGAGCGTTTGAATATATTGTGCAATCGCTTTATGCCGTACCTTCTCGTTTAAGTAGTCTCGGATTTTATCCTTTACTTGCGCGTACTCCAGTGGTTGTCCTGGTATCTTGCGTTCTACCCAAACCACATGAAAGCCATAACGAGATTCAACGGGAGAATTATATAAGCCAGGTTCTAACGCAAAAACAACGCGTTCAAACTCAGGAACCGTTTGACCTCGGCTTAATTGCCCTAAACTCCCACCGGTTGATTTCGAAGGGCATGCCGAGTAGTCACGAGCAAGACCGTTAAAGTCACCACCCGCATTTAGTTTCTCGATAACTGCCTCCGCCATCGCCAGTGATTCCATGCGCGCCTGTGAGTCATCCGGTGCCGCAGCAATCAATATATGGCGAACTTCTAACAAGGGTGATGTTGTGAAGCGATCCTTATTACCCCGAAAGTATTGCTCACACTCGTGATCGTCAGCTTGTGGAATATGCACATCTTTGTCGATCAGTTGCTCAATGTAGTCATGCTCTGCAGCACTTGCTTTTGCACTCGTTACCTTAATCCCTAATTCCCGTGCTCTTTGCTTTAGCAATGCTCCGATGATCAATGCTTCCGCTGCTTGTTTCATTGCTGCGTCTTTAGAGTCGGCAGGATGGTACTGAGTTTCTTCAGAGATTGCCTGTTCGGTAATCGTTGTATCATTTACTTGAATCATAATTCCTCACTCATCAATCACGAATTCTAGGTTCCCGATTGATAGGTATAGAGCGGTTTTTACACCGCTCTATACCCCACATATTAAAACCGACGACGCACGATTTGCTGGCTGCGACCCAAGAATTTAACTGGCACACTCCAAATGTGAACGAGGCGACTAAATGGGAACAACACAAATAGAGTGATACCCCAGAACACGTGTGCTTTATAAATCCAGTGGATGTCGGCCATAAACTCAATGGCGTCCGCTGGGCGGAATGTCAGTAGATAGCGTGACCAGCTCATCAAATCTTGCATCACATAACCGTCCATGTGGCCGGTTGATACAAAGATGGTCAGAATACCGAGAATTAACTGCCAATAGATTAATAGCAGTATCAGGGTGTCCATCACCGAGCTACTGGCACGAACCCGAGGGTTAAACAATCGGCGCCATACCAGCATAGTGAGCCCAACGAAGCACAATGCTCCAAAGAAACCACCTACCCCCATGGCAATAATTTGCTTCTGAGCCAAGGTAATTCCCAAGAAACTCCAAACTTCATAGGGCATGACCAAACCCGCAAAATGACCAAAGAAGATCATGATGATGCCAACGTGGAATAGCACGCTCGCAGTTCGGAAATAGGTCTTATCCAAAATCTGACTCGACTGGGCTTTCCACGTGAACTGTTCACGGTCATAGCGAAGTGCACTACCGACAAAGAATATGACGGAGGCGATATAGGGATAAATCCCAAAAAGTAGCATGTCGGTGAAGTTCATGGTTAGTTTCCTCGCTGCACTTCAGTTTGGCCTGCATCTTTAAAATCAGACCAGGTTATCGGCACTAATTGATCCTTGCGTTGGGATTCAGACGGTTTTGTCACAGCGCTACTACAACCATCAGCGCTAGAATCTGGCCCGAAGGTCACCATTTCCTCTTCCCACACTTTATCAAGCGCTTCTTTGGTGTCATCGCGCTCTTCATTTGCAATCTGTTCTCGAACATCATCCACATCGACAGTCACGCCTGAAAGGTGAATCAACGCATGCATAAGTGCCGCATAGTTACTCTCCCGCGTCTCCAATCGCGCTGCCAGCAGTGCTAAGATGTGGGCAACTTCCTGCAAACCGAGTTGCAAGTTCTCTTCACCTTGAGTGGATAAGAACTCAAGGTACAGGGGGATGTAGTCAGGTAGCTCACGCACATCAAGCTCGAGTCCAGCATCCTTATATTGCTTCATCAGGTTTACCATCGCCTGCCCACGGTCACGCGACTCTCCGTGCACGTGCTCAAACAGCAATAATGACAAGGCTCTGCCACGCTCAAACATGGCATCGTATTCGGCCTGCCAATCCATCAACTCAGTGGCGCAACGTTCTTGAACGAACGTCGCTAACCCCTGTTTTTCCGAAGCTGGCAAGGTTGAGTTCTCGATGATATCGAGAAGGTCGTTCTGCGCTTCGATTAAACCCGCTGTGGGGTAATCGAGTAACAGCGATATTACATTGACTATTTGCATCTCGATTAATCCTTCATAACCACTGGAATCACTTTGCGGACGCCTTTTTTGTCGCCGCCAAATAGATTCAATCCACTTTCGCCGTTACCACAGCCATTTCCGAATGAGAAACCACAGTCACCTTTCAGGTCGTAGGCATTTTCGGCATAGGCTCTGGCACTTGTTGGAATCACAAAGCGGTCTTCGAAATTTGCCAACGCCATATAGCGATACATTTCTTCAACTTGATTCGGGGTAAGCCCTACTTGCTTGAGCACCTCAAAATCTTCTACGCCGTCCACATTTTGCGAACGCTTGTACGCACGCATGGCAATCATGCGTTCTAAAGCGCGCACAACCGGCGCTTCGTCGCCAGCAGTAAGCATGTTGGCCAAGTAGCGCAATGGAATACGCAGCGATTTCAAGTCTGGAATTTCACCATTCATTCCCACATGGCCTGCTTCAACCGCTGTTTGAATAGGCGACAGTGGTGGTACATACCAAACCATGGGCAAGGTCCGATATTCTGGATGCAACGGTAAAGCCACTTTCCATTCCATGGCCATCATGTAGACTGGCGAACGCTGGGCGGCTTTCAACCAGTTTTCTGGAATACCTTCAGCTTTTGCCGCTGCGATGACCTCAGGATCAAATGGGTCCAAGAACAGGTCGAGTTGGGCCTGATATAGATCTTTCTCATTCGGTGTATTAGCCGCTGCTTCGATCTTATCAGCGTCATACAACAAGACGCCCAAGTAGCGGATACGACCCACACATGTTTCAGAGCACGTGGTGGGTTGGCCTGCCTCAATGCGTGGATAGCAGAAAGTACATTTCTCTGATTTTCCGGTTTTCCAGTTGTAATAGATTTTCTTGTATGGGCAACCGGACACACACATGCGCCAGCCACGACACTTATCTTGGTCGATCAAAACGATGCCGTCTTCTTCCCGTTTATAAATTGCACCTGAAGGACAGGCAGCAACACATGCGGGATTCAAACAGTGTTCACAAAGGCGTGGTAAATACATCATGAAGGTCTTTTCAAACTGACCGTAAATGTCTTTTTGCACCACTTCATCGAAGTTTTTGTCTTTTTTACGTTTGGCAAACTCAGTACCAAGAATTTCTTCCCAGTTTGGTCCCCATTCGATTTTCTCCATGCGCTTACCACTAATCAGTGAGCGCGGACGAGCGACTGGCTGATGTTTGGTATCACCAGCGGTATGTAAATGCTGGTAATCAAAGTCAAACGGCTCGTAATAGTCATCGATCTGAGGAAGATCTGGATTTGCAAAAATATTTGCTAGAATCCGCAGCTTGCCACCCATTTTCAGTTGTAGCTTGCCCTTCTTGGTACGCTCCCAACCGCCATTCCATACGTCTTGGTTCTCCCACTCTTTTGGGAATCCTACGCCAGGCTTGGTTTCCACGTTGTTAAACCAGGCATACTCCACCCCTTCCCGAGAGGTCCAGACGTTCTTACAGGTAATTGAACACGTATGACAACCAATACACTTGTCGAGGTTCAACACCATGCCTATCTGAGCTCTAACTTTCATAATCGTCTTCCTAAATTCGGTGAAATCCGCAAAATCACTTCATTAGCGCCGCAGCGCGAAGCGAGCTTCGGCAAATGCTGCTGCCGAAGCTCTGTTGCGTATTAAGGGGTATCTAACCAATCAACTTTGTCCATCTTCCGTACGATGACAAATTCATCCCGGTTACAACCAACAGTTCCGTAGTAGTTAAATCCGTAACTTTGCTGGGCGTAGCCACCAATCATATGGGTCGGTTTCATGACCGCACGGGTAACTGAGTTATGGATCCCGCCACGGGTGCCGGTCATTTCCGACCCCGGGGTGTTAATGATCCGTTCCTGCGCGTGATACATCATGCTCATACCCTCAGGTACCCGCTGTGATACCACTGCCCGCGCGGAAATCGAGCCGTTAACATTAAAAATTTCGATCCAGTCGTTATCTTCGATATCGGCGGCCTTGGCATCAGTTTCACTCAACCAGACGATAGGACCACCACGAGATAGCGTGAGCATCAGTAAGTTATCTGAATAGGTGCTGTGAATACCCCACTTCTGATGCGGCGTAATCCAGTTCAGAACGATTTCTTTATTGCCGTTCGATTTCTTATTCAGAATCGGCTCTACCGTTTTCAAGTTAATCGGTGGCTTATACACACATAAGGTTTCTCCGAAATCACGCATCCACTCATGATCTTGATAGAACTGCTGGCGGCCCGTAATGGTGCGCCATGGAATCAACTCATGAACGTTGGTGTAACCCGCGTTGTAAGACACATGCTCATCTTCCAGCCCGGACCAAGTGGGCGATGAAATAATCTTACGCGGCTGAGCCACGATGTCGTGGAAGCGAATTTTTTCCTCTTCCTTTGGTATCGCCAGATGAGTATGGTCGCGACCGGTAAACTCACTGAGCGCGCCCCATGCCTTCACCGCCACATGACCATTGGTTTCTGGAGCAAGGGATAAAATCACCTCACACGCATCAATGGCGGTTTCGATCTTCGGACGCCCTTGATTCGCGCCTTCATTCACATGCTTGCGATTGAGTTTGCCTAAGAACTCCACTTCCTCTTTGGTATCCCAGCTAATTCCCTTGCCACCGTTGCCCAGTGAGTCCATCAGTGGTCCCAGTGAGGTAAAGCGTTGGTAGGTATTTGGGTAATCCCGCTCAACCTGCACAATATTGGGCATGGTTTGGCCTGGAATAGGGTCACACTCACCTTTCCACCATGCTTTTACCCCATAAGGCTGTGCCAGCTCATTGGGTGTATCGTGCTGCATAGGGACGGTCACCACGTCCTGCTCAACGCCTAGGTGACCTTGACACACCCGAGAGAACTCCTTCGCGATTCCTTTAAAGATCTCCCAGTCACTGCGCGCTTCCCACACAGGGTCAACTGCCGCGGTTAGTGGGTGAATAAATGGATGCATATCCGATGTGTTCATGTCGTCTTTTTCATACCAAGTCGCGGTCGGCAAAACGATGTCTGAGTACAAACAGGTTGTTGACATGCGGAAGTCGAGCGTGACCCACAGATCCACTTTACCTTCAGCACCTTCGGCGCCCGCCTCACTCCATTCCACGTCATCTGGCTTCTGACCACCAAATTCACCGAGATCCTTACCTAACAAACCATGCTTGGTTCCCAGCAAGTGCTTAAGCATGTATTCATGCCCTTTACCTGATGACCCAAGAAGGTTTGAGCGCCAGATAAACATGTTTCGCGGGAAGTTCTGTGGGTTCTCTGGCTGCTCACAAGCAAACTTCAAACTGCCCTTTTTCAATTGATCAACCACGTAAGACTTCACATCCATGCCTGCTTGTTTAGCAGCCGCGACGAGTCCTAATGGATTAGTCCCTAACTGGGGCGCACTGGGTAGCCAGCCCATGCGCTCTGCACGGGTATTAAAGTCGATAATGCTCGATTTCCATTTGTTCGGGTTGGCTAGCGGCGAAATCACTTCTGTCATTTCGAGCTTCTCGTAACGCCATTGGCTCGAATGGTTATAGAAGAATGAAGTCCCGTTCATGTGGCGCGGCGGACGTTGCCAATCCAAGCCAAATGCCAGCGGTGCCCAGCCCGTTTGCGGACGCAGTTTTTCTTGGCCGACATAATGCGCCCAACCACCACCGCTTTGACCGATACAGCCACACATCATGAGCATATTGATCAGACCACGATAATTCATGTCCATGTGATACCAGTGGTTCAGTGCTGCCCCCACAATCACCATGGAACGGCCCTTGGTTTTATCGGCATTGCGACCAAACTCAGTGGCGACCCGCACAACATCTTTCGGATCAACACCAGTAATCGCTTGTTGCCATGCAGGCGTATATGGCACGTCATCCTCGTAGCTTTGCGCCCGATTTGGATCGTTCAGACCGTTATCAACACCGTAGTTTGCCAACATGAGGTCAAATACCGTGGCCACTAACGCGGTGTCTCCATTGGCCAAGGTGACTTTCTTGGCTGGAATACGGCGCATCTGGATTTCATCGTGATCTGTGTGCTGGAAGTACTCATACTCATGTGGCTTGCCACCAAAGTATGGGAACGCCACATCGACCACTTCGTCCGCATGATCTTTCAGGGATAGATGCAAATCGACATCGCCCTTCTGATCTTTCTGTTCGAGGTTCCACTTGCCTTTCTGGCCCCAGCGATAACCGATAGCACCATTTGGGCTAACAAGACGGTCACCGTTGCGATCAATGGCAATGGTTTTCCAATCTGGATTGTTGTCTTCACCTAGGTTGTCGACGAGATCTGCCGCACGCAAGAAACGGCCTTGGGTTAATTTTCCTTCAGATTCCTCGAGCATAACCAACATAGGCATGTCCGTATAACGGCGCACGTAGTCGGTAAAATAGTCGCTCGGCTTATTTACATGAAATTCTTTTAAAATAACGTGGCCAAATGCCATGGCTAACGCGGCGTCGGTACCTTGACGCGGTGCGAGCCAGGTGTCGCCAAATTTAGACGCTTCTGAGTAATCAGAGGTGATTACGCAGGTTTTGGTCCCCTTATAGCGAACTTCTGTGAGGAAGTGAGCATCAGGCGTACGGGTCTGGGGAACATTCGAGCCCCATACGATGATGTAGTTGGAGTTATACCAATCGGCCGACTCAGGCACGTCGGTTTGCTCACCCCATATTTGCGGTGATGCCGGTGGCAAATCACAATACCAATCATAGAAACTCAAACAATTGCCGCCAATTAATGATAAATAGCGGGCGCCAGCAGCATAAGACACCATGGACATGGCTGGAATTGGAGAGAACCCAGTAACACGATCAGGACCATAGGCTTTGGTGGTATACACGTTAGAGGCAGCGATGAGTTCGTTTACTTCATCCCAAGATGCGCGCACAAAACCGCCCAAACCCCGACGCTCTTTATAGCTCTTCGCTTTTGCCGGATCGGAAACGATTGATTCCCAAGCGTTGACTGGGTCACTATGCTTGCTGCGCGCTTCCCGCCATAGCTTCATGAGCTGCTTGCGCACTTTTGGATATTTCAGACGGTTGGCGCTGTAAATATACCAAGAATAGCTCGCACCACGCGGACAGCCGCGCGGTTCATGATTTGGCAGATCAGGGCGTGTGCGTGGATAATCCGTTTGTTGGGTTTCCCACGTGACCAAACCATCTTTCACGTAGATTTTCCAACTACAGGATCCGGTACAATTCACTCCATGGGTGGAACGCACCACCTTGTCATGTTGCCAGCGTTGGCGGTACCCTTGTTCCCAGGAGCGATCTTCGTTGGTCAGAACCCCGTGACCATGTGAGAAAGGTTCTTTCTTCAATTTGAAGAAGCGCAGTTTATCGAGTAAATGACTCATTTTTCAGACTCCAGTCCAGCTACTGCATACATGTTTCATGGCGTACACTATGTGATTAGGACTAGATGATGCTTGATCTAAATCAATGCGAAAAGTGCGTGAATTCCGCAGAATACGCGGGCTCTACTCCCAAAGTGGTAGGCGCTTAAAATAGCTAACGTACTCATAGCTATTAAGATTTTCATGATCAGCTAGACTTAGATTCGGGTTGAAATTTACTCCCAAACAAAAAAGAGGTATTCCCCGTGAACAGACATCCGATGTCGCTGGTCACTCGCATTAGTTTAGGATTGCTCTTAATCGTGACGCTTTCTGTCGTCACGCTGGTTGCTTCTTATTGGCTTTCCGAGCGCGTTAACCAAGATCCACAAGCGATGAACATTGCGGGTTCCCTGCGCATGCAGACCTACCATGCGGGATTATTAGCGATGCAAGGCCCTGAGGCGCAGACAGAGCTAGCGCAAGTTACCGCGCGGCTGCAAAATACCTGGGAGCATCCAACCTTTCGACGTTTTTCATACGGTGATTCAGCGGTGCGGGAGAGTTATCAGAATGCCTATCAAGGATGGCAAGAACTACAGACCATTTTGTTGCAACCAAACCCCACTCAACGGCAAGTGACCAACGCAGTCAATGAACAAGTTCTGCGCATAGAGCAAGTTGTCACCCATATTCAGCAAGATGCGGAAGCCAAAATTTCAAACCTACGTGTCTGGCTCATTGTGTCGCTGATTGTTACGGTTCTCGTTGCATCAATTGTGATGTACTCATTGAAAACGCGTTTTGAGCAGCCCCTTCTGCACCTAAGCGCTGCCGCTAAGCGAATTGGCGGCGGTGATTTTACAACGCGGGTTAATATTCCCCATCAAGACGAACTCGGTTCTTTAGCAAAAACCATCAATAAAATGAGCGACACCATTGGCTTTATGTACGGTCGCCTTGAACAGCGCGTGCAGGAGCAAACAGAAGCGCTACAACATAGCCATACTACCCTGATGTTCTTGTATGACATTGCTCAGAAAACCAATGAGAAAGCCGTCGATTTCGATAACTTTGAGAAGATTATTCAGCGCCTTCGCAGTCTTCTGAATGTCCCTGATATTGAATTGTGCCTACTCACCGACCTTGGCAATGCACCCTATCTACAAGTGCAAGGAAATCCAGATAATTCCCGCTGTGTTAGCTTGAATTGTGATGATTGTATGTTTGGCGATGAAGTTTGTAGTGAAGAAAATGGCAAACGCATCTATCGCTTCCCGTTGCGCCGCGAACAGCAGAATTTTGGCGTGCTGGTGTGTCGACTTGAGCCCGGTGAAACCATCGCAGACTGGCAATATCAACTCCTACGCTCGGTTTCTGAGCAGCTTGCACTGGCATTGAGTGTGCGCAACGAAGAAGATCAAGTACGCCGTTTAACCTTAATGAAAGAACGCACCGTGATAGCACGGGAGTTACACGATTCGCTTGCGCAAGCACTGTCCTATTTGAAAATCCAAGTAACACGCCTTAACAAAGCTTTGGCGATTAATAACCAAGCTATGATCGAAGACGTGTCGTCTGAGTTAAAACAAGGTCTCGATGCTGCTTACCGTCAACTGAGGGAGCTCCTCACCACCTTCCGTCTTAAAGTAGATGACGGTGGCTTCGTGGAAGCAGTACAGAATACCGTGAGCCAGTTGCAAGGCCAAACCGAGCAAACCATTCACTTGGATTTTCGTATTAATAACGCGCATCTGGCCCCTCATGAGGAAATTCACTTGCTGCAAATTATTCGTGAGGCGAGTCAAAACGCCATGCATCATAGTCAGGGCCAACATATTTGGATTCGTCTTCAGCCTTTGGATGAACATCGCATCCAGCTCACTGTAGAAGATGATGGCGTGGGTATTCCGGATTCACCTGAGAAGTTAAATCACTATGGTTTAGCGATTATTCGCGAGCGCGGAAAGCATCTCGGCGGCGAGGCACGTATCGAGCGACGCGCAGAAGGCGGAACCGGTGTCTACTTTGAGTTTTCTCCCCAGTATATGACGTCAGACTCCGCTAAAGCTGAAGCTTACTAAGAAAAAAGCCTGATTCCAATGGTTCTGGATATCAGGCTTTTTAACGTCTCGTATGTACTCTGGTGTTTACGGATTCTTTATTTCCGCAGATTTACGCAAATAGAACCACCAATTCAGAATTAAGCAGAGTGTGTAGAACACCGCAAAGCCATACATGGCGTATTCAGGTGTACCGCCGCGAATCTGATCACCGATAACCATCGGCGCGATAAAGGCACCAAAACCCGCCACCGCAGACGTCCAACCCAATACAGGGCCTTTCTGTTCTTGGTTAAATACAACCCCAATGGTTCTAAACGTTGAGCCATTACCAATACCAGTGGCAGCAAATATCACAATAAACAGCACAATAAAGCTCAAAAAGTACTGTTCCGGTGTGGCTGATTGATAGGCCAACATCATAACGTAGCCTACGGCAGCCGATGCGAATACCATCACAATGGCAATCCATTGGGTGACAATGGAACCACCCCATTTATCAGAAATCCAACCGCCTAGCGGACGAATTAGGGCGCCCACAAAAGGTCCAATCCACGCCCATGTAAGGGCGCTGGGCGCGTTCGGGTTCGACACGCGCTCGATAACACCATTCACCTCAACAGTTGCCGATCCGAAGATAACCGTAATTGACAATGGAAGCGCCATGGAAAACCCGATAAAGCTTCCAAAAGTTAGGATATAGAGAATCGTCATTGACCAAGTGTGCTTGTTCTTAAATATTGTAAATTGGCGTTTTGAGTTTTCACCAATACGGCCTGGCATAATCCGCATTAAACCTAAGGTAGCAACGGTAATGAGAACCACGGCGATCCAAGGATTAAGAATACCAAGGCCTGTTGGCGCAGGAAGATAGAGATACAGGCCCGCGCCTGCAGTAATAAGCCCTATCCCGTATAATCCTAAAACCTGCGCAAATGCGGTGGGGGTAGATTTTAACTCAGGTGTAATTGTGCGCAGGTTATTCATTCCAAACCATGCCGCTATCACCAATGGGATTAAAATCACAACCCAGATAAAGCCAGCGTTCTGAATATAGGTTTCAGAACCTGCTTCAATACGCCCTATCAAGGTACCGCTATCGCGCAGTAACGTCATGCTCTCACCGGCCCCAAGCCATGTGAAGAGGCCAATAGTCATCACCGCTGGAATTAAAATTTGCATGGTGGTGACACCGAAATTCCCCAATCCTGCGTTCATTCCCAGAGCAAGGCCCTGTTGGCTTTTCGGATAGAAGGTACTGATATTGCTCATGGATGCTGCAAAATTACCGCCACCAATACCCGATAGAAGCGCTAGAATTTGGAATACCCACAACGGTGTTTCTGCATTTTGCAGTGCGATCCCTGAGCCAAGGGCTGGAATCAATAGCAACGCAGTGGTTAAGAATACCGTATTACGTCCGCCCGCAATTCGAATCATAAAAGACGCAGGAATTCGAAGGGTTGCTCCAGATAACCCTGCAATCGCAGTTAACGTAAATAATTCCGCGGGCTCAAAAGGGAAACCTAAGTTCAGCATCTGAACGGTGATAATTCCCCACATCATCCATACGGCAAAACCACACAATAGATTTGGAATGGAAATCCACAAGTTTCGGGTGGCCACCTGTTTACCGGTGTTTTCCCAGAATTGGGGATTTTCAACATCCCACTGTTCAATGTCAGCATTTCGACGTTTAGAACGCCGAGGTTGCAAAGGTGCAGATCGATTCATTATGGTTCTCCAGCAGGGTCTAAGACGTAAGCGTCTGACGCATATTTCAGCGCTAACATAGCAATACCGAGGCATCATACCTTGATAGAGATCAAGCGTAATCGTCCCTGAAATCCCTGATATGTATGGGGAATACTTCCAACTTGGTAGCAGAGTGCTTTTCTAATTATTTGATTTTTATTACAAATGCTGTGCAAAACGAAGAATCCAATATCGATCATCGCTGCCCAATAACAAAAGGGGTACTCACAAATAGACATGATTTCAGATGTGGCGTGTTTGTGCGGACAATACCGGCGTGATACAGCAGCCTCGGAAACTCAGGGGTACTCATAAAGTGGTATATCGATCACCTCTATCATTTTTTATATGGTCTATCATTAACTTACGTTCATGGACGGCGCAATCCAGTCTTAAAATGAAACTACCCTGCAGGTATCGCGCTGGCGAAACATGATGTAGGTCAATGTTTTTAGGAAGAGAATCAGCGCTAATAGGAAGTATCACCAAAAGATGTTGGCGCATCCCAATGCGCCCAACTACGGCAAGGCAAACGGAGAAAACCATGTCAGAACAATATAGTGTGCTGCTTGTTGATGACCACCCTCTTTTAATTAAAGGATTAAAGCAGCTCCTCGAGTTTGAAGAGAATATTACCGTTGTTGGAGAGGTTAATAATGGCAAAGAGGCGGTTGCACGGGCAGCAGATTTAGATCCGGACCTCATCGTTCTTGATCTGAATATGCAAGGTATGGATGGCATCGAAACCCTCAAATCGATGCGTGATGCCGGCGTTACCTCGCGAATCGTTATGCTCACCGTATCCGATGCCGATGAAGATGTAGTTGACGCCATTAGCGCGGGAGCCGATGGATATCTGCTCAAAGATATGGATCCAGAACAACTTGTTGAGCAACTTAAAAAATCCCTCACCGGTAAAATGGTGATGAGTGAAGCGGTCACTGAGATTTTGGCGAGTGCGCTTCGCAAGCCTGCGGCGCGATATAAAGCAGATCTGAACAATCTAACCAATCGTGAGTATGAGATTCTCAGCTTGATCGCAAAAGGCATGAGCAACAAACTGATCGCACGAGAACTCGATATTTCTGATGGTACGGTGAAGGTGCATGTGAAACATCTCTTGAAAAAATTAGGGTTGCGCTCGCGCGTTGAAGCCGCCGTTTGGATGGTAAATCAACAAGGGACTCAGTAATGCTTTCGGTAAAAGAAGCCATTCAGCACATGCTTAAATCGGTTCATCCGGTTACCGAGTCTGAAACCCTTTCCATAGATGCGGGTGTTGATCGTATTTTGGCGCAAGATGTGCTTTCAACTGTGGATATTCCTGCCTACGATAATTCCGCAATGGATGGCTTTGCACTGCACTTAACTGAGCCAAACCAAACAGGTTTTACGGTTGTAGGTCAGGCACTTGCCGGCCACCCTTTTCAAGGTCAACTCGTACCCGGTCAAGCCATTCGCATTATGACAGGCGCTCAGGTGCCTCAGGGAGCCAATGCCGTGGTCCCAATAGAAAATACTGAGCAAGATAAAGAAGGCGAACAGGTGCGGCTATTCAATCCAGCCCAACTTCATGCACACATTCGCAAACGCGGTGAAGAGTTAGTCTGTGGGGCTACCGTATTTAGTACAGGCCATCAATTAACGCCCGTCGACATTGGATTACTGGCATCCCTAGGCGTTGCAAAAATTGATGTGTTTAAACGCCTCCAGGTTGCTCTATTCTCAACTGGGGATGAACTCGTTTTGCCAGGTCAAACGCGAAGACCCGATCAAATTTACGATAGCAATCGTTTTGTGCTGCACGCGATGCTTGAGCGTGCTGGCTTCAGTGTGTTGAATCTCGGTTTGATTCCGGACAATAAGCAAGAAATTGCCGATGCCTTCATGCAAGCATCAACCCAAGCTGATGCCATTATATGCTCCGGCGGAGTTTCTGTGGGGGATGCAGATTATACCAAACAAGTGATTGATGCCCATGGCGACGTCGGTTTCTGGAAAGTGGCGATGAAGCCAGGTAAACCATTTGCGTTCGGCAAAGTAAACGGGAGTTGGTTTTTCGGCTTACCGGGCAACCCCGTGTCAGCAACCATTACGCTGCAGCAATTAGCACTACCGGCCCTTTATCAGCTCGCGGGGCGGCGCAGTGTTGAGCCTTTAGAAATCGTTGTAACAGCTGGCGAGACACTAAAAAAACGCCCAGGCCGCGCTGATTTCCAACGGGGAATATTGCGTACTGAGAATGGCATTACCCAAGTGTTTAGTGCAGGGAACCAAGGTTCAGGCATGTTAAGTTCCGTCGCAAAAGCAAACTGTCTTATTTTGCTCGATGCAGAACAAGGCACACTAGAACGCGGTGAATTAGTACGGGTTCAGGTGCTCGAAAAGCCCTTTCGCTAATACACATGCTATAAAACCCAGAGCGACTCTGATGGCGGCGTACGTCGCCAAAAAGAGCGCTCTCATGTTATTCAACCAGCGCAGCAGCTTTAATTAACGCAACAACCTCACTCCCCTCCTGCAAATAGAGATCATCCACAGCTTGGCGACTAACCTCGGCAAACAATGACGCATTTTCTGCTAATGCCAGTGTGATTAAACAATGGGAATGATATGGCGAGATACTGGCAACGCGCGCCTTTAATTGATTTTGAAAACTCACGCCTATAAGTGGTTGCAACGCGAGTGCAACATCGGTGGCTAGAATGCGCACCCGATACTTCTGCGTGACTTCAATGGGGTTAGGCAACGTTAAACGTAACTGGATCTGCTCATCTGAGAATAGGTAACGACCTTTGGTGTCAGTGGCATTTAGCTGGCCCTCAAACAGTGCTGACGGCGTATCTTTACTAAAGAATGGGCTGTGCCTGTCTGCACAGGCTGCCTTAATACTCGTCGTTGCACTGACACTTCCGTGTTCCATAAATACAATGTGGTCCGCTAATTTCTGAATTTCTCGCACATCATGGCTAATAAAAATAACGGGCACAGAAAACTCATCCGCGAGCTTACGAATGTATGGCAATATTTCCGCTTTAGTCTGAGTATCTAGGGCTGCAAAAGGCTCATCTAAGAGCAGTAGATGTGGGCTGGCTAATAACGCTCTTCCTAACGCCACCCGTTGCTTTTGCCCACCCGACAATGCTGCCACAGGGCGTTCGAGTAGGCTCGCAATGTCTAGTACTTGGGTAACCGCGGCTAATGTTAGGCGTCTCTCCTCCTGAGGCGTACGCTTATAGCCATAGAGCAGATTATTCCTCACATTTAAATGGGGTAACAGGCTGGGTTCTTGGAACACTAAGCCAATACGCCGTTGGTGCAGAGGAATACAATGTTTCCCGTCTTGCCACACCTTATGCTTAAATTGCACTTCAGCGGGCGCTGCCGGCTCTAGTCCCGCAATAATACGCAACAAGGTTGTTTTGCCGCAGCCTGAGCGACCAAATAATGCAGTAATACCCGATGTTGGAATGCTGCAATTTACCGATAACAGAAAGTCGGTTCGCTGCCAGTCCGTGCGGATGTGCAGGCTCATACTTTTGCTACCTCGAATCGTTTATTGACGGCATACACCACAAACAACACTAAGAATGAGAACACCAATAGCAGCAGCGATAGTTGATGGGCTGCGCTGTAGTTCATCGCTTCGGTATGATCATAAATAAGCACCGACAGTACCTTGGTTTCACCAGGGATACTGCCACCCAACATTAAAATGACACCGAACTCACCAATGGTATGGGCAAACGATAAAGTGGCCGCAACCACAAAACCACCGCGACACATCGGCATCACTACAGTAAAAAAGCGATCCAATGGACCAGCTCCTAAGCTGGCGGCGATATCCAACGGATGACTGCCTAAGCGTGTGAAAGACTCCTGTAATGGCTGCACCGCAAAAGGCATTGAGTACAGTACCGACGCAAAAAGTATCCCCTCGAAACTAAACGCTAAATGCTGTAACCCGATGTTCTCAAGGGGCCCCCCAATGAAACCCTGAGGACCAAGTGCGATTAGGAGATAGAACCCTAATACCGTAGGTGGCAAAACCAACGGTAACGCCACAATAGATTGAACCACAGTACGCAAAGCACTCCGACCACGACTTAGCCACCAGGCCAGCGGTGTTGCGATACACAGAAGTATTAGGGTTGTGTAGGTACACAACTTAATGGTGAGCTGAATAGCCTGCCAGTCACTGGGCGCTAATCCCCACATGGCATTTCCACTTCCACATCATGCCGAGAAAGCACAAACCCATAATGCTGCATGAGTTCGCGGGCAACGCAACTTTGCATATACGCTGCAAAATGACGGGCAAGCGCGTTTTTCTCTGCGCGTTTAGTGATGACAAAGCCTTGCGTAAGCGGCTCATGTAACTCTGCGTCAATCAATCCATAGCCTACTCCTGATAATTGGCTTCCTTTTGCTAACGCCAGCGCAATAATGGCTACATCTGCTGCACCTGATTGCGCCATTTGCGCCGCTTGCGCAATGTTCTCCCCATACACCATTTTAGCGGCGAGTTGCTCCCACACGCCTTCACTTTGCATAGCCTCTTTTGCTCGCATTCCGTAGGGAGCATGCGTAGGCTGTGCGATGGCTATGCGACGAATATCGGGATTTAGCAAGTCCTGCAACGTCCAGTTCTCAACCTGATAGCGCGCACTCCAAATAACGATTCTGCCAATGCCATACACTTCAGGCGTCGATGCAGTAAAGCCAGCGGCCTCGAGTTGTTGTGGGAAAGCAATATCTGCCGAGAAGAAAATATCGTAGGGCGCGCCATGCATAATTTGCGTTGTCATCTTACCGGATGAGCCGTAAATCACCTGAATATCCGCGTTTGGAAACTCGGACTGATAGCGCTGAACAATATCATTCAGAGCAAAACGAAGATCTGATGCCGCCGCAATAGTGAGGCGTTCACTCGCTTGGCTAACGCCTGCAAACAAAGATACGAGCAAGCAACATAAAAGCCATTTCATCGCATATCCCCTATTCCGGCTCTTGCCAACGTGAAGCGGCCGTTCGATCAGACGCTTTCGCTTCTACCCATACACTGCCCCTTTCGCTATGCTCTTTCTTCCAAAACGGCGCCTGTGTCTTGAGGTAGTCCATAATAAATTGGCCAGCGGCAAATGCTTCACTGCGATGTGCAGAGGCAACCCCCAAAAAAACAATCCCTTCATTTAAGTTGATTTTGCCAATACGATGGATCAGACGTATTGATTTTACCTTCCAACGGTCGAGCGCGCGCTCGCACAAAGCTTCTAATAAGGAATGTGTCATTTCCGGATAATGCTCAAGTTCGATCGCGTCTAACCCACCTTCTGGTAAATCCCGCACTAAGCCGGTGAAGGTTACGACCGCGCCACAGTTTGGATCCGTCGCCAGCGCGTCGTACTCCGAACCCACATTAAAAGGTCCTTCTTGCACAGACACTTGATAGCCCATCTATCAGCCTCCAGTGACCGGTGGAAATAACGCCAATTCATCATCGGCTTGCAGTGGATGTGCTTTATCGACGAGCTGCTGATTGACCGCCGCGATCACTTCCTGATCCTCAAACACGACTTGCCACCGTTCTGACCGCTGCTTTAACGTTTGAATCGCATCACTGACGGTTTCAATATGATCTATTGCAAGCTCTAAGTCTGACGTCCCTAAACGTTCACGCAAGAGTGCAAAAAAGCGAACTTTAATCATTAATGGCTCCTTTTCTCTGCCAAATACCGCTTTTGCCACCGGTCTTTTTTAATAACTTAATCTCACCAATCACCATTTCAGGATCCACCGCTTTACACATATCGTAGAGGGTAAGCGCGGCAACACTCGCTGCAGTGAGCGCTTCCATCTCGACGCCGGTTTTGCCTTCAACCACGCACGTTGCCAACACATCTATCGTCTGTGCTTTCTGATCAATCACAAACTCGACAGTGACTTTACTCAATGCAAGGGGATGGCACAGAGGAATCAAATCACTGGTTCGTTTTGCTGCCATGATTCCCGCAACACGTGCTGTTGCAAATACGTCGCCTTTTTTCTTTGCTGCTTGCTCGAGTAACCCAATGACTTGCCCTTGCGTTGTTAAACGCGCTCCGGCAACGGCTTCCCGGGTGGTGACTTTCTTCTCACTAATATCCACCATGATGGCTTGACCCTGCGCATCTAAGTGAGTAAAGGCATTCGCCATAGTTAATGTCCTCAATTTAGTCAGTACAGCTGCGCTCAGATGCTGCGTGATTACAAGTCACATCGGTCAGATGTGGCGTAAAATTACACGGACCTTGGCGAGCATCAATTTGCGGTTCAATTAACCGCTCCCACGCCAATTTAGCGGCCCCACCGGAGCCTGGCATAGCAAAAATCAAGGTACGGTTCGCAAGTCCCGCCAAAGCCTGACTTTGCATGCTTGCAGCGCCGATATCCGCAAAGCTTAATTGCCGGAAAATTTCTCCGAAGCCATTAATTTCGGTATCCAGTAAAGGTTTGATCGCCGCAATAGTCTGGTTATCCTCAGCAAATCCAGTCCCGCCATTGACCAACACAACTGCGATATCAGGACGCACAATTAATCCACTTAACACGTCACGAATCCTATATTTGTTGTGCGGTATTACTTGCTGCCACTGCACCTGATGTCCCGCTCCAGAGCTCACTTCAACTAAGTAATTACCGGTGGTATCAGAAGCGCCTGAGCGACTATCGGATATGGTTAGAACAGCAATGCCTAATGGCTTAAATGCTTTTTTAGGTTGACTCATAAGGCAAACGTCCTCTGCTGCGTTGCATGAAGGCATCCCATTGCGAGGGGGTATTTAAATTAGGTAAATCCATTGTCTCTTCAGGGGTCGCCAGGGCTTTTCCATGCAACGCATGAAGTAACGCCCTAACCGATGCGCCCCGCTCTGTTGCATCGAGCAGCTCGCTTAGGGTTTTCATCAAGGTAGCGTCGTTCTCTAGAATGCAAGGTAAGGCCGATTGCAGGAAAAACCCCGGTGTTGGCGCCCGTGCCAGCTGACGTAGCTGGGGCACAGTGATATCTGGCATATCGACCGGCAACACTAAAACTCGCGCGTGTTTGCAATGAGGCAAACAACTACGTATTCCACTCAATGGGCCGCGATTCGGTAAGGTGTCATCAATCCATGGATAGCGAGCATTTCTTGGGCCCGGTAATTGATTGCTTCGACTCACGACCAGATCATGGATGCCGCTGTCGCTGATTAACCTTTGCATGTATTCAAGTAAGGTTATGGGTTCACCCTGACATTCAGACTCTATGGAAAGCAACGCTTTGTCGACACCCATACGCGACGATTTACCACCTGCCAGTAGAATGCAGCTGACATTAAGTGCAGTGCCCATAATTAGCCTCCAATCATCGCCAGATGGCGGGTAGACCCAGTAAACTCCTCGTGAAGATGATGAGAGGCTTCTTTTCCTTGCAAGGTATCTTGCAGAAATTGAATAACAGGTTCCGGCGCGTCGTCTTGTAACAGATGTCGTAGGTCTTGATGTTGCGAAGCAAACAAACACATAAATAACTGACCCCGACTAGAAATGCGGAGGCGATTACAGTCATTACAGAAGTCTTTACTATAGGGCATGATAAGCCCCATTTTTCCCGCGTAATCAGGATGTTGATATTCTAGGGCTGGTCCCGCAGTAATTCCCTTTCTGGTGCTTTCCCAGCCTTCTTGCAGCAATTTACGCTGAATCACATCACCACCCACATGGTGGTGCTTATAATAATCGCGATTGTCGCCAGTAAGCATCAGCTCGATAAACCGCAGCGATACTGGGTGGAATTTTACATAGTCGAGGAAGGTATTGTATTCAGCAAAGTTATAGCCACGCAGCAGCACCGCATTGATTTTCACCCGTTTCAGGCCCAACGCAATGGCCTTATCAATACCGCGCAGAATCGATGGGAGGCGACTATCACCGGTAATTAATTGAAAGGTACCGGGGTTAAAACTATCAACGCTTACGTTCACGGCATCCAAGCCGGCATCTCGCCATGCTTCAATATCACGTTCCAATCGATAGCCGTTTGTTGTGATGGCAACTTCTTTAATACCCGGGGTATTTTTGCAGGCTGCAATAATTTCCGTGAGATCCCGGCGCAAGGCTGGCTCACCGCCGGTAATGCGCACTTTCTCTGTGCCTGCTTGCGCGAATGCACGCACTAGCCGCTTTATTTCGGCTAATGTTAATTCATGACGGCGAGAACTGCAGTCCGGCCCATCGGGGAGGCAATAGTCACACTTAAAATTACAACTCTCAGTAATGGAGAGCCGCAGATAACGAAATCGACGTTCGTAGCGATCAGTAAGCATCTTCACACCTTTCCAAAATTCGGGAGGTAGCACCGTTTCCAGTGATACCCTGGTGGCCTAATTGCCACGGCAACGGGTTCCTATCTGCAACAATCGAAGACTTAGAACATCGTGCTCGGCGTACGGGAGACATGATAGGGCGTTTGCAAAGAAATTATCATTACCGGTAAGAGGTGGTTTACTACTCCTTGTGGGGTATCTCTGGACCTAGAACGACATTAACTTGGTCTGGATCAAAGAGTTTCGATCCAATCTAAGTACACTTCGCCCCATTGTGATCATCGATTCACGTGGAGACACCGTGTTTAAACCTGAACTTCTATCCCCTGCCGGCAGTTTGCAGGCTATGCGCATGGCATTTGCTTACGGTGCTGATGCCGTTTACGCGGGCCAGCCCCGATTCAGCCTTCGCGTGCGCAACAATGAATTCGATCTCGCCACTTTAGCTATTGGCATTCAAGAAGCCCACGCGCACGGCAAGAAGTTTTATGTGGTCTGTAATATCGCACCGCATAACGCCAAGCTCGTGCGATTTATTGAAGACATGCGACCCGTGGTGGCATTGCAACCAGATGCATTAATTGTGTCTGATCCTGGGGTGATTTACCTTCTTCGCAAACATTTCCCCGACATCACCTTGCATCTGTCAGTTCAGGCCAACACAGTAAACTGGGCCGCGGTGAAGTTTTGGCAGCAAATGGGTATCACGCGCATTATTTTATCGCGAGAGTTAGGTTTAGAAGAAATTGCGGAGATCCGCACGCGCGTTCCTGATATGGAAATTGAAGTTTTTGTCCACGGCGCCCTCTGCATGGCTTACAGTGGTCGATGCCTGTTATCCGGATATTTTAATAAACGAGATTCAAATCAAGGCGCATGCACCAATGCTTGTCGTTGGGAATATCGAGTCACGCCCGCCTATGAAGATGCCGTGGGGCAACTCAATCCGATACCTGTGCAAGAGGCTGTAATGGTAGAAGAGCCCAAACGTCCTGGCGAATATATGCCAATGTTTGAGGATCTCCACGGCACCTATATTATGAACTCAAAGGACTTACGAGCGATCCAGCACGTTGCCGCTCTTTCCAAACTAGGGGTACATTCGCTAAAAATTGAAGGTCGCACCAAATCATCATACTACGTTGCGCGAACCGCCCAGGTGTATCGGCAAGCAATTGATGATGCCGCTGCCGGCCGACCTTTCTCCAATGATTTACTGCGTGCCCTTGATGGTATGGCGAATAGAGGCTTTACCGAAGGTTTCTTACGCCGTCATGTTCCACAATCGGAATTACAAAATTATGCGACGAGCCACAGTAATGGCGAGCAGCAGCTCGTCGCTGAGGCAACAGGCCAAGTACGCCTGCTCGGCGGTGAAGTCTTTGTTGAACTAACGATTAAGAATAAACTGTGTATCGGAGATGAACTCGAGTGGATGCACCCGCAAGGCAATGTAGTGGCAAGGTGCACAGATCTTCGCGACCATGAACTTACGCATATCGCTTCAGCCCCAGGCTCAGGTTACGTTGTCTGGATCCCTGCCCCACGCGCCCTTCAATGCGGCTCTTATCATGCAGTTATGTTGGTTAAAACACACAAAGTGCAGGCTCCTGATCGCATCGATAGCGTGATTGTGCAGGAGGTGCGTTAGATGACCTTAATGATTACAGAAGACTGCATTAACTGCGATATGTGCGTGCCGGAATGTCCAAATGATGCAATATACTTCGGACAGACTCACTACCTGATCAACCCCGCGTTATGTACTGAATGCGAAGGATATTATGAGCGCCCGCAATGCATTCCAGTCTGCCCAGTGGAATGCATATTTACAGGGCGCAATACGGTAGGTTCAGCTTAACCTTTGCGTTTTGCTGGCGGAGCATGTTGCGGACCGCCATTTCGACGCTTATACATGATGCGAATTTCATCCAAAATAAGGTCTTTCAGTCGCATTGTCGTTTCATAACCGATGCGAATGGCTTCTTCGCCCTGATCAAACTCGAGCAGACCAATTCCACCGAGCTTTGGTTGCAGTAAGATATCCGGAGGATCTCCCGCCATCCGTGCTTTGGTAATCCGCTCTTGCATAATATCAATAGAGCCGGCCATTACCCCCAACATGCTTGGGGAACGCGGCTCCTTGTTAAATTTACTGCGAATCTGATCCAAGTACAGGCTGCTTTTTGCCAGGAAGCTCTGAAAAATATTTTGTTCATCATCGTCATGATCATCTTTTCGAGCGACCACCTCTTTTGAGCGCTGATCGTTTTCACTCTGTGGTGACTGATCGTGCGGTGGCAGCTCATCAAAATCATCATCTACGTGAACTTGCGAATTCAGATGCACAGCAATGACAAAATCAGCTTCAAGCGCACGTGCTAATGATACGGGAACCGGATTCACTAGGGCGCCATCGACCAACCAACGGCCATCAAAGGCACGCGGCGCAAGCAATCCGGGCATGGCACAAGACGCCCTGGCCACGCTAAACAAATCACCCTCACGTAACCAGATTTCCTTGCCGGTATAGAGATCGGTGGCGATCGCTGCATATTTACGATGCAGATCTTGTACGTCTATTTTTCCAAAGCGCTCCCGGGCCTGCTCGAATACTTTCTTCCCCGAAACCATGCCCCCACTCGAAAAACCAAAGTCGAGCAGGTTAAACACCGTCCATCTATCCATATCGAGCACCCACTGCTCGAGTTCATCGAGTTTATCAGCGGCAAAAGCACCACCGACCAGAGAGCCGATAGAAGTACCGGTGACGATATCCACTTCGATTCCCATATCCTTTAGCGCTTTAATTACACCGATATGGGCCCAGCCTCGGGCGGCGCCAGACCCTAGTGCCAATCCAATTTTCAACGGTTTCATCGGCTTTAAACTCCTTCTTGCTATCCCGCTACCGCTAACTCTCGTGCGATCCATGCATCAATTTCACGCTCAAGAATAGTTAATGGAATTGAACCGTGCTGAAGTACCTGCTGATGGAACTCCCGCACATCAAAACGATCACCCAATGCAGACTCTGCACGTTCACGCAGTTGCTGAATGCGCAACTGACCTACTTTATAAGCTAACGCCTGCCCAGGTAACGCCATATAGCGCTCAGCTTCGGAAACTCGGCGGGCCTCATTAACCGGCGCATTCTCAGCCATATAGGAAAGTACTTGCTCCCGTGACCACCCTTTGGCGTGAATACCGGTATCAACCACTAATCGAATGGCCCGCCATAGCTCTGCAATTAATGCACCATAGCGGTCGTAAGGCCCATACACACCGAGCTCATCACCCAATGATTCAGCATACAAGCCCCAACCTTCAACATACGCCGTAATCGTTCCAAAGCGCCGAAAATCCGGCAAATGGGTGAGTTCTTGCTGTAGCGCAATCTGGTAATGATGGCCTGGTACCGCCTCATGCAGTGTTAAAGCCCCTTTTGCCCAAGTAGGTCGGGCACTCAGATCGTACGTATTTAGATAAAATATTCCGGGACGTGACCCATCTTCACTAGGCCGTGAGTAAGAGCCTGAACTGGCACTGCGCTCACGGAACTGCTCCACCGGACGAATCTCATATCCGGCTTTAGGTAACATCTCTGGGAAAAACAAACGCTCAGACTGAGCCTCCGCTTCTGCCGCAAACGCACGATAATCCTCTAACATGGCTTCGCGACTGTCGTAATGAAATTGCGGATCGTCTCGGGTAAAGGCAAAAAACTCCTGCAAACTTCCATCAAAGTTTACCTGTCCCATAATGTCTTCAATTTCCTGTTGAATACGTGCCACTTCAGACAGGCCCAAAGCATGAACTTCCGCTGCGGTTAAATCGGTCGTGGTGTGCCATGACACAAGGAACTGATACCATGCCTGCCCATTCGGCAATGCACCTAATCCGTAACTATCGGTGCGTGCATAGTTTAGGTAAACACGGTCAACATAATCATGTAGTTCTTGATACGCGGGCAGCACAACTTCCGTGATAAGTTCTTCGTAAAGACTGGCTAAGCGCTCCTGCTCGGTTGTCGGCATATCCTCAGGAAACTCGCGTATCGGACGCATAAATAAGCTATCAGCGAGATCATCAACTAGATGTGCATTTAGCTGACCTAACACCCGCTCCATGAGAACTCTTGGTTGCACAACATCTGCATCAATCCCTTCATTCATATTCTCAATGATTTGCCGGGTCAAAGTGGGTATCTGACGCATGCGCGCCGCCCAATTATCATAATCCCGAACGGTCTTAAACGGCTGTGCGGACGTTCCAGAGCCAAGCATCGCAAAGGTGTTTGTTACATTGTAAAACTGATTCAGTGGCAGCAGTGTTTCTGGATATTCAAAGCGGGCTAACTGCATTTCTCGTTGGTACAGGAACATGTCGTAACTGAGGCGGTCATCGTAAGACAATATTTCCGGATTAACCCGTTTTAGTATCGCGATGTATTCTTCTTCCAACATTTTCCGACGTTCTTGATGTTCCGCACTAAAAATATTCGGAAGCTGATCGTTATAGGTGGTAACCCCACGAAACGTGGCTTGCAAGGGCTCTAAGGCCAACATCGCTTCTGTGTATTCAGCATAAGTCTGCTCAAGAAACTTGCCGACATCCTCTGCCTTCTGTGCCATTTGGCGATCAGAACTTGGCGAACAGCCCACCATGAAGATCAGCAAAACGCCTAAACCAAACACGCCCGATATTTTACGAAGCACCGTCACGATGAAAACTCCTTTCATTATTGGCTTCATGCCAACACATAAACAGATACAAGGGTATTCATAGCATACCCTGCTTAACGCTTATACAACACATCGAAACCATAAAAAAACCCCCAGTAATTGGAATCTCCAACTATTGGGGGTTTCTTCAAAATACGCGATTTTCTACCAACAACGCGGGCACTTACGGGCCATGTTATTCGCTATCAGTTGCCTCAGGCGCAACAGCAACTTCATCTGCAGCTGCGGATGGCTTTAATAGCAACATATCCCGTAATCTCTTCTCTATTTCGTTGGCAATTGATGTGTTCTCAGCAAGGAACTTCATTGAATTCGCTTTACCTTGACCGATCTTGTCGCCTTTATAGCTGTACCAAGCACCAGATTTTTCAACAATCTTATGCTTCACACCCAAATCAATTAGTTCGCCTTCTTTTGAAATACCAGTTCCGTACATAATCTGGAATTCCGCTTGTTTGAAAGGCGGCGCCACTTTGTTTTTAACTACTTTTACGCGGGTTTCGTTACCCACCACTTCATCGCCTTCTTTCAACGCACCTGTACGGCGAATATCAAGACGTACCGACGAATAGAATTTGAGCGCATTACCACCAGTGGTCGTTTCTGGGTTACCAAACATGACACCGATTTTCATTCGAATCTGGTTAATGAAAATACACATGGTGTTCGATTTCTTAATGTTTGCCGTTAGCTTACGCAATGCTTGAGACATCAAACGTGCTTGCAAGCCCACGTGACTATCACCCATTTCGCCTTCAATCTCAGCACGTGGCGTCAATGCGGCAACTGAGTCGACAATAACCACATCTACCGCCGCTGAACGCACCAACATATCGCAAATCTCTAGGGCTTGTTCACCCGTATCTGGTTGCGACACTAGCAGCTCGTCTACATTCACCCCTAGTTTTTCAGCGTACAGTGGGTCAAGTGCATGCTCTGCATCCACAAACGCACAGGTTTTGCCGTTCTTCTGCGCTTCGGCAATTACTTGCAGCGTTAATGTCGTTTTACCACTCGATTCTGGACCGAAAATTTCAATAACACGACCACAGGGTAAACCGCCTATCCCTAATGCAATGTCGAGGCTCAGCGATCCTGTTGAAATTGACTCAACATCCATGGCCCGATTATCGCCAAGACGCATAATAGCTCCTTTCCCAAACTGGCGTTCAATTTGGCCAAGGGCTGCAGTCAGTGCTTTTTGTTTATTTTCATTGCTCATGTTGGTCGCTCCAGATTCGTACCGTATTGAATGACCTCAGTATACTGTTTATCTATACAGTATCAAGGCATGATCGTAATAAAACTATTAAAAAACCCACAACACAAAGTTAACTATCTGTTATTTATAAAATAATTAATTACTTCTTGAAGGGCGTGGTGGATACTTTGGGTCCGCACCTCGGCCCTGTCACCAGAGAAGTACTGGATATCAGTCCATGTGTTTTTACCAATCTGGAATCCAAAACAAACCATGCCAACAGGTTTATCTTTTCGACCTCCTCCAGGCCCAGCTATACCCGTTACACTCAGCGCAACATCCACATTGCATAGATGCTTGACCCCTTTCGCGAGGGCCTCAGCACAGCGCTCAGATACAGCCCCCTCTTGCTCTAAAATCTCTGGGGAAACACCTAATACGTTTTCTTTAATGGCATTACTGTAACAAACCACGCCCCCTTCAAACCACTCCGAACTACCGGCTAACTCGGTACAATGATAAGCAATACCGCCTGCCGTACACGACTCCGCCGTCGCCATGCGGTATCCGCGCCCTGTTAATATCGCGGCGAGCTCTTGTACCTGATTTGCTATCATCTGATCTGTAGTCACTTGTCGATTTCCTGTAGGCTTAATGCACCTTTGCCATCAATTATGCGATTCATACTTGGCTTTTGCGACTAAATTCAGGATCATGACGCAATTGCCTACGTTTTAAATAAGAATAACAGGGACTCATGAGCAAATCAGCAAGCGCGCACACGCCGATGATGCAACAGTATTTGGCGATTAAAGCCGAGCATCCAGACATCCTATTGTTCTATCGGATGGGTGATTTCTACGAGCTATTTTATGATGATGCGGAACGCGCCGCCGACCTGATGGATATATCCTTAACTCAGCGAGGACAATCCGGGGGCCGCCCTATTCCCATGGCTGGTGTTCCTTATCATGCAGTGGATACCTATCTCGCTAAATTGGTGAAGTTAGGCGAATCCGTTGCGATTTGCGAACAGATAGGCGATCCGGCAACCAGTAAAGGTCCGGTGGAGCGCAAAGTCGTTCGAATTATTACCCCAGGCACACTAACCGATGAAGCTCTGCTTGATTCCCATAGAGAGAATCTACTTGTTGCCATTCAACCACAGCAACAGCAGTGGACACTAGCCGGCGCTGATATGAGCAGTGGCCGATTTTTCGTCAGCCTACTCGATACTGAACAAGCATTAAACAACGAGTTGGAACGGCTCCGTCCCGCGGAATTACTGTATCCAGAAGGTTTGCAGCTACCGGCATCGATACATCAACGCGCAGGAATGCGTAAGCGACCTGAGTGGGATTTTGATGCAGATAGTGCATTTACTGCCTTAACACGACAGTTTGCTACCCACGATTTATTGGGTTTTGGCATTGACCGTCACGACCCCACACTCGGGGTCGCAGGATGCGTACTGCAATATATAAAAGATACCCAACGCGGTGCACTGCCCCATTTACGCCGGTTACAGCAGGAACGCTCTGATGAGGCAATTCATCTCGATTCCAGCACCCGACGTAACCTAGAGCTTACTGAAAACTTGCAGGGCAATGAGCAGCACACCCTCGCCTCCGTGCTGGACCGCTGCAAAACCCCAATGGGGAGCCGCTTACTTAAACGTTGGTTGCATCGGCCGCTGCGGGATCAAGAACAGCTTCAGCATCGACTAAACCACGTTAACGAACTTATTGATCAATCCGCTTTTAGCGACATTCAAAGCATTTTGCGTGAAATTGGCGATGTTGAGCGCATTTTGGCTAGGGTTGCCCTGCAATCAGCCCGCCCTCGGGATCTATCTCGTTTACGCCATGCACTATTTTGCATTCCGACACTGAATCAACGTATTCGCGAGCAACAGCTTAGCTACACGCAACCTATTCGTGAGTTTCCCGATCTGGCCAAGTTGTTAGAAGCGGCTATTGTTGATAATCCTCCGGTGTTGATTCGCGATGGCGGCGTCATTGCGCCTGGCTATCACAAAGAACTTGATGAGTTTCGCGCCCTGAGTGCAGGTGGTAACGAGCAACTGGAAGCCCTCGAGCAGCGAGAACGCGAACGTACCGGTATTCAGAATTTAAAAATTGGCTATAACAAAGTTCACGGCTTTTATATTGAACTCAGTCGGTTGGCAGCAGACCGCGTGCCTGCCGAGTATCAACGCAGACAAACGCTAAAAAATGCAGAGCGCTATATTATTCCTGAGTTAAAAACCTTTGAAGAACAAGTGTTACAAAGCCAAAGCCGGGCACTTGCCATTGAAAAGCAGCTCTATCAGGATATTCTCCAGCAACTATTGGCGCCGCTGGCAGAGTTACAATCGACAGCCCAAGCCCTTGCCGCGTTGGATGTCTACTGTTGTTTCGCCGAACGCGCAGTAAGCCTCAATTACTGCCGCCCCGAGTTCACCGAGAACAACGAACTAACTATTATTGACGGTCGCCACCCGGTGGTGGAAGCCTTTGCCGATCATCCTTTTATCGCCAACTCGGTGCATTTCGATAAAAACCGGCGCTTGCATGTCATTACTGGTCCGAATATGGGCGGTAAATCTACGTACATGCGCCAAACGGCCCTTATCGCCCTGCTTGCGCATACGGGAAGCTATGTCCCTGCAGCACAGGCTAAAATTGGCCCTATGGATCGTATCTTTACCCGAATCGGTGCCGCCGATGAACTGGCATCCGGGCGCTCTACCTTTATGGTTGAAATGACGGAAACGGCGGTGATATTGCATCACGCCACCGAGCGATCATTGGTTTTAATGGATGAAATTGGTCGCGGCACGTCAACCTATGATGGCATGTCACTGGCCTGGGCGTCAGCAGAAGCCCTTGCTGAACGTGGTTCTATGACACTATTCGCTACTCACTACTTTGAACTTACGCAATTGGACAGTCATTGTGAAAACACCGTGAATGTCCATGTTGATGCAACAGAGCACGGTGACACCATCGCGTTTTTGTATCATGTGAAGGAAGGTGCAGCGAGTAAGAGTTTTGGTATTCAAGTGGCGCGCTTAGCCGGCTTACCCGATCGTGTGATCGCGCGGGCAAAAGCCCGTTTAACGGAGCTTGAGCAACAACAGGTTGGCAATACATCACCGCCGCCAAATCAAGCACAATTGAATTTAAGTGTACCCGACCCGGTCGCTGTAGATCGTCGTATACAGCTACTTGACGAACTCGACCCCGATCAATTATCACCGCGCGAGGCGTTAGAGGTTCTTTATACCCTGACTCAAAAAAACAAGGCCTAGATAACTAGGTCTTGTCGCTTCTATTTTTGCTTTACCCTGTGTTGGTAATCGCACTATTCATGAGTAAAGATGGAATCGTTGGATAAACCTTGCTGCTCCATCACTTCTTTCAAGCGGCGAAGTGCCTCTACTTGGATTTGGCGTACTCGCTCACGCGTTAATCCAATCTCTCGCCCAACATCTTCGAGCGTTGATGGTTCATATCCTAGCAATCCAAAGCGACGGGCTAGCACTTCTTTTTGCTTCGGATTCAGCAAATCCAGCCAACCTAGAAGACGTTCACGCATATCTTCATCTTGCAGCACACCTTCTGGACCGCCTTCATTTTCATCAGCGATAATGTCCAACAAGCCTTTTTCGCTGTCGCCAGCCAAAGGCGTATCCACAGAAGCAATACGTTCGTTTAACCGCAGCATTTTGCTAACATCATCCACCGGCCGCTCTAAACTACGTGCGATATCTTCCGCTGTAGGCTCATGCTCAAGTTTCTGCGCTAATTCCCGAGCGGCTCGCAGATAAATATTCAGTTCTTTTACCACATGAATCGGCAAACGGATGGTGCGCGTTTGATTCATAATGGCCCGTTCGATAGTTTGCCGAATCCACCATGTCGCATAGGTAGAGAAACGGAATCCCCGCTCTGGATCAAATTTTTCAACAGCGCGAATTAAGCCTAAGTTGCCTTCTTCAATCAAATCAAGCAGGGCTAAGCCGCGATTGTGGTAACGACGGGCAATTTTCACCACGAGGCGCAAATTGCTTTCAATCATTCGTTGGCGGGATTTAAGGTCACCTTTGAGCGCTTTGCGCGCAAAGTAAACCTCTTCTTCGGCGGTAAGAAGCGGCGAAAAGCCTATCTCACTGAGATACATTTGAGTGGCATCAAGCTTGCGCTGATACTTGCTTTTATTCGCAAGTGCCTCTTCAAGTTCTGCATCTATAACTTCACGATCACGATCGGTAGCGCTTTCATCTTCAGAGAATTCCAGGTCCTCTGCTACGTCTGAATCGTCGTCCTTTATTTGATCTTCCTGTTCACGCATCGACATTACTCCTATATCCTATCGATTGTCGCTAACGTGATCGCGGTAGATAATTCTCCGGATTGACTGAATTACCGCGAAACCTTAGCTCGAACCTTAACCGGACATCCTCCCGGCCGGAACTACCCATTGTCGCTATCTGCTGACCTGCTTCAACCCACTGTTGCTCACTGACCAGCAGTCGGTCATTGTGACCATACGCAGTAATGTAATCATCGTTATGTTTCAAAATGATTAACTGCCCATAGCCACGTAATGCGCTTCCTACATAGACCACTCGACCTGCGGCTGCAGCGATAACCGGATCACCTCGGCTACCTCCAAATTCCATACCGCGCCCACCGGCCTCGTGGGTAGAAAAACGCCGTAAGATTCGTCCTTGGCTTGGCCATTGCCACCGTAAATCACCACTTGGCACACTGCGCTGCGTTGGATTTACCGTGACTTGTTGCGTTTCATTCGACGTTGTTGCTGATTGTGATTTTTGTTGACTAGTTGTTACACCATACTCTTTCGTTTTGCTACTCGCAAGTCTTTGTTCCTGCGAAGAAGTCGCGGTTTCTGAAGGTCCGCTCGTGGTCGAACTTGCGGTGCCGGTGGCTGTAGTGGTGCCCCTTGCACCCGCTTCATTGGGACGTAAGCGCAATGTTTGGCCAACAAAAATAGTATAGGGAGGCTGTAGATTATTGATCCGCGCGATATCACGTAAATCCATATTGGCGCGAAATGCAATGGAGTATAGGGTCTCGCCCGCTTGAACTTGATGGGTGGCTTGATTGAGTGATGCGCGTTCATAGTCGTGAACTGTTTTGCCCCGATAGAGGCGCTCCACAGGTGCAGGCTCAGGGCGAGCACTGCAACCTTGAAGTACTAACAGCATTGCTACTAATAATCCTAGTAAGCAAAGAAATCGCATTCACATTCCTATGATTTCAACGAAAGATAAAATACGCGGCCACGGCGAGTATGACCACACCCCAACCGATTGTATCCATATGCTGGCGTACATGCTTTTCCATAATAGGCCCGCCCCAACGCATTAACCAAGCAACGAGGAAAAAGCGCATACCGCGCCCAATAATCGAAGCAAGCACAAAAGGTAAGAAGGCAATCGCCATCACGCCCGCTGTCACCGTAAATACTTTATACGGGATAGGTGAAAACCCTGCCAAAAAAATCACCCAGAAGCCCCAATCATTGAACCATCCTTGCGCTAATTCAAAGGTATCCATACGACCAAAATAATCCAGCGCAGGTAATACAATGGGCTCAAAGGCTAAGTACCCCAATAAATAACCGGCCATGCCCCCAAGCACCGAGAAAATGGTCGTTAACATGGCAAAGTACATAGCCCGTGACGGCTGGGCAATCGCCATAGGCGCAAGCATCACATCAACCGGAATTGGGAAAATAACCGATTCAGCAAAGCTCACACCGGACAAAATAGCAGGGGCATTTTTATGACGAGACCAAATCAACGCTCTATCATACAGAGAAGTAAATATCTTCACGCGAGATCACCTTGCACTAAAGGGACAAACCGCACTGCACCTTCACTCCGTTGCATATATTCCTCTCCTTGGCGCTCAACCACCAATAATTCTTGTTGAAGTTCTCCGACGGGGATCACGAGTCGTCCACCGTCTGGGTTTAACTGTTCTAATAACGCTTCGGGAATGCGCGCTGCCGCAGCGGTGACAATAATGCCATCAAACGGCGCTTTGCTAGGCCAGCCCTGCCATCCATCCCCATGGCGCATCGCAACATTATGCAAGTCTAAACGTTTAATCCGGCGTTGTGCTTGGTATTGCAGCTGTATAATTCGCTCTACCGAGAACACATGTTTCACCAACGCCGCTAGCACCGCTGTTTGATATCCAGAGCCGGTGCCAATTTCCAAGACCCGTTGCGGTGAAGACTCAAGAATCAGGCTGGTCATTTTCGCCACAATCAAGGGTTGCGAAATCGTCTGTCCATTACCGATAGGCAAGGCTGTATTCTCATAAGCTTTGTGAGCGAGTGATTCTGGCATAAACTCTTGCCGCGGCGTGCGTTGAATAACATCCAACACGGCATCATTTTCAATACCTAATTCTTTCAGCCGCTGCACCAAACGTTTGGCCATGCCATGATGATTCATTACTTTCATGCTTATTTATCCAACCACTCCTGTATGCGTTCCTGATCATCGCGTGCGGTCATATCAACTGTCAACGGTGTTATCGATACATAACCCTCCGCAACAGCCGCGAAATCAGTACCCGGACCATCATCACGTTGTGGTCCCACCGGACCATACCAAAATATCTCACGCCCCCAAGGATCTGAGCCCCTTACCATGTGTTCGGCGCGATGGCGTCTACCCAACCGGGTCATTTTAATGCCCTTGATTTGCTTATAAGGTAAATAGGGCACATTCACATTCAGCACAAAGTCTGATGTCAGCGGTTCTTTTTCTAGGCGCTTCACTAAATCAGCGACCACTTGCGCCGCCGTGTCGTAATAGTCGTGTCCGTGTTCACCCATGGAAACCGCGATGGCGGGAAGGCCAACAAAACGCCCTTCCGTTGCCGCCGCGACAGTACCTGAGTAAATCACGTCATCACCCATGTTAGGCGCGTCATTGATTCCAGACACCACAAGATCGGGCGCTTCGCCTAAGGGCGAGTTTGTTCCAATATGGACACAGTCGGTCGGCGTTCCATTCACTGAATAGAATCCGTTTTCTAACTGTTCCACTCGCAATGGATTGTGTAGCGTCAGGCTATTGCTGGCACCGCTGCAATTTCGGTCTGGCGCAATCACCGTAACCTTTGCCGTTTTACTCAGTGCTTTGTACAAAGCCGCCAATCCTGGCGCACGGACACCATCATCGTTACTCAGTAGAATTCGCATGTTCTCCCTCCGTAAACTGTCCTAACTCTGCCAATACCGACGTTGCGAACGCGCCCGCCGGAAGCGTAAAACTTAGCTCGGCAACGGTCTCTTCGGGCCATGTTAAAGCAAGGTCTGAAATTCGTAACCAGAGCGGACGTCGCTCGTGCCCCATGCGTGCTGCACATAAGCCCTCATAAAGTGCTGGGAACTGATCCAACACATGCTGCTCAAGCTCGGCTGGGCGCCCTTTTGCAGGCGATGGTGCTTCCCCAAACATCGGTCCGGAAACATGCACATCACCTGATTGAACACGCTCTACGATGTCTTTGTCATCAGCAGACACTGTAAAGTACGATTGGCTACCTTCAAGAATGAGCACATCGCCCTCGTTTACATAAGGCAGATTACTCTGAATACGTTGGGCGAGATACTGGTTAAACAAAAAAGAACGGACACTGCTAAGCAAAATGCTGCGTAACTTGCGATCACGAACCTGAAACTCACCTTGTATCATGCGCATTGCTTGGCCCACGTTATCACCGTGCTTACCAAAACGTTGCGGGCCAAAGTAGTTCGCAACGGCGCCGCCTGCAACCAGTTGTTGTACTCGTTGAGTGAGATCGTCGGCGTTTTCCACCGCTTTTAAACGCAATCGAAAGTGGTTCGCTTTGTGAACGCCGCGACGTAATTTTCGGTGACTGCGCACCGCTTCTAACAGCGTCACCTGACCGCCGGGAAAAACCTCTGCGTGCATATGCTCAGCAAACCAAGCAGGCCAATCCATTGATTGTAAAGCTGGGAGTTGCACAGAAAACCACTGTTCGGTCACCGCCATGCGATCTTTCATTCCCGAGTAACCAATATCGCGCGGATGTATCTTCAAAGCGCGCGAAAGTTGCTTTTCAATCGCAGCCGTATTCACTCCCACTTTTCGAATGCGCAGCCAATGTTGTTGGCCTTTTTCCACCACTTCGGGTGAAAAACCCAAGACTTCAATCACTTCAAAGTCCTCTGGCTTATTCTTATACACGCCTGATACGGAACTGTTGCCAAGTAATCGCGGTAACTCTGACTCAACGTAGCTGTAAGGATTCTCACTCATTAGTAGCGTCCTGAGATGGACGCAATAATACCACGGCCATACTTGCAATCCCTTCTCCACGCCCAGTAAAACCTAAACGTTCAGTGGTGGTGCCTTTAATATTAATGTGGGTTAACGGCACCGCGAAAAGCTCGGCAACGCGTGCGCGCATTTGCTCTCGAAACGGGCCTATTTTCGGACGCTCACAAATAATGGTTAGATCAGCATTCTCTAAGGTAAACCCTTGCGCTTGCACTTCCCGGTAGGCCGTTTTCAGCAACTCAGCGGAATCGGCTCCCGCAAATGTCGGATCATTATCCGGAAACCAATGGCCAATATCGCCCAGTCCAACAGCGCCAAGCAAAGCATCCGTTAGTGCATGTAAGGCGACATCCCCATCGGAATGCGCAAGTAACCCAACATCATGAGGGACAGTCACACCTGCGAGTCGCAGTGGACCTTCACCTCCAAATTTGTGTACATCGAACCCCTGGCCTACTCTCACTTAAGAACCTTCTGTAATTAAATTTGACTGCAAATAAAACGCAATAAGTTCAAGATCCTCAGGATCCGTCACTTTTAATGCCGCCCGTGATCCCATCACCAATTGCGGTTGAATACCTAAAAACTCCATGGCCGAGCATTCATCGGTGACATCGACACCGGCTTCAAGAGCCGCCTGCAAGCCGTGCTGAAGATGTCCAAGTTGAAATACTTGAGGCGTCTGCGCCTGCCACACCAGCGTGCGATCTAAGGTTTTTTCCACCTGATGCTGTGCCGTTGCAACTTTCAGTGTATCCCGCGCGGGCAATGCGAGTATAGCGCCCTGCTCTGGTACGGCTTGCGCACGATCGAGTAGCTGTTGCAGGTGTTGTGCCGGTAAACCAGGGCGCGCGGCATCGTGCACAGCCACCAAGGTTTCTTCGTCCCACCGTTGCTGAGCAAAAGCCAAAGCATTGAGAACCGATTGGGCGCGGGATGCGCCCCCTTCCACCCGAATCACCTTGTCGTTGTTGGCAAACGCGCTCTTACCAAAAAGAGTGTCTTGGGGATGCAGTGCAACAATGACATGAGTGATACGTGGATCGCGAAAAAGGGCCGAAATACTGTGATCAAGAATGTATCGACCGGCAATTTTTAGATATTGCTTGGGTATGGTCGCTTGCATGCGTTGCCCGATACCCGCTGCCGGCACAATTGCAATCATGTACCTGAGTCCTCTTCATCACGAGGAATTAATCGAAAAAAGGTTTCATCCGGATGGACCAAACCAAGTTCGTTACGGGCGCGCTCTTCAACCGCTTCGAGTGCGGAGCGCAAATCATCGATATCAGCGGCAAGTAATTGATTTCGCTGTTGTAAGGATTGATTGGCTTGTTCTTGCCGAGCTACTTCTTGATGTAATTGACGCAGATCACTCATGCCATTCTGACCAAACCAGACGCGATATTGCAGCATCAAAACGATCGCAATGACGATAATGGTTAAAACCCGCATGACGTGCTCCTGCCTTGTTATCTTGGACGATTGGCCATTCCAACCCAAGCAAACATCTTATTATTATGACGGCTTATTGAGCTCCTGAAAACCCTGTCTCAAAACGGTAATCGCTGAACCTCATTAAATCCTCCCCAACTCACCGTGGTGGTGAGTAAAAGCTCTCGCAATGATAACGGGTGAGGTGCCAAACGCCCTGCTGGGCCCCAACGATGGCCAGCACAAGCCGCAACCATAGAGGCCTTGTCCGGACGAAGAAGTTGCAAGCTGCGTTCATCGTTTGCCGATTCGTGCATGCCGGAAAATTCAAACCAGCCCGATTGGTTTAGATGAATACGCTCCCCAGTAATATCTATCTCATCCACGGTATCTAACCGAATTGATTCGATTGCACCCTGCTGCATCGGCAGCCGTTCCCACACGGGTAGCGGCATGGCAAGCTGCGCATGTTTCTGTAACCAGGCTGTAGGAGAGAGTTTTGGAATGGGCGGACGTGGACGCTGCCGCGATAACCAACACGCATTCTGCACATCGAATTGAAGGGGGTTGTCGGGCCGATGCGCTGCTACAAGCAAAGCCTGAGCAGCGCGACGAACATAATGCCCTATAGAGCCTAAACGGCGCTTTAGCGCCCGGGTATCGTCGAGCGAGGATTCCGCCAGTATTTTTAGTTCTGATTCGTACAGCGTATTACAAAGCTCAGCAAATTCAGCTGAGCTTCCGGCTTGACTCACACTGCGAAGACTAAAAATATCTGACTGAGTGCTCACTGCCTCAACCTTACTGGCCCTTTACTTCAGCCAGCCCACGATAGGCGACATTGCCAAGTTGCTCCTCAATGCGAAGCAACTGATTGTATTTCGCGACCCGATCAGAACGACATAAGCTGCCCGTTTTGATCTGTCCCGCTGCAGTACCTACGGCCAGATCAGCAATGGTTGCATCTTCTGTCTCACCTGAACGATGAGAAATAACCGCGGTAAAACCTGCTTCTTGCGCCATTCGAATGGCTGCAAGGGTTTCCGACAAACTACCAATTTGATTAAACTTAATCAAAATTGAATTGCCGATATTCTCCCGAATACCCCGTTGCAGAATCTTGGTATTGGTTACAAATAGATCATCACCCACTAACTGTACTTTCTCACCCAGTTTTTCGGTGAGCACTTTCCAACCGTCCCAATCGCTTTCATCTAAACCATCTTCGATAGATACAATCGGGTAACGGGCGCATAAATCCGCCAAATAATCGGCAA
The DNA here is from genome assembly GCF_015354615.1 of Aliidiomarina indica. Classification (GTDB taxonomy): domain Bacteria; phylum Pseudomonadota; class Gammaproteobacteria; order Enterobacterales; family Alteromonadaceae; genus Aliidiomarina; species Aliidiomarina indica. The sequence continues at coordinate 687,881 of NZ_JACAVQ010000001.1, forward strand.
ACCCAGCAGCATCAAAGGATTTTCCTTCGCCACTTAAATGGTATTTCCCATCCCGGTAGAACTCAGACGCGGCGCAATCAAGCGCTAAGGTTACATCCGAACCTAAGCTGTAGCCGGCATTTTTTACTGCTTCAACAATGACCGTTAAGGCTTCTTCGTTCGAGCTCAGATTCGGCGCAAAACCACCTTCATCGCCCACCGCAGTGCTTAAGCCACGGGCTTTTAAAACCGCTTTTAGAGCATGAAATATCTCAGCGCCCATGCGTAAGCCTTCAGCAAAGGATCTCGCCCCCACTGGCTGCACCATAAACTCTTGAATATCGACGTTATTATCTGCATGTTCCCCGCCATTCAAGATATTCATCATAGGTAACGGCATACTGTAGCTACCCGAAGTACCATTTAAGTCAGCGATATGTTCAAACAAAGCTACCTTCTTGCTGGCCGCTGCGGCTTTCGCTACTGCAAGTGATACCGCCAGAATGGCATTGGCACCCAGTTTTTCTTTGTTCTCGGTTCCATCGAGCTTTAACATAGCGTCGTCTATGGCTTGCTGATGCGTCGCATCCATGCCTTTTAACGCTTCGGCGATGGCGTCATTGATATGCTTTACTGCTGTCGTTACGCCTTTACCAAGATAGCGACCCGCGTCCCCGTCACGCAACTCAAGAGCTTCACGACTCCCTGTTGAGGCGCCACTTGGCGCAGCAGCACGTCCCATGCTTCCGTCGTCTAAATAAACATCGGCTTCCACCGTGGGATTACCCCGGGAGTCCATGATTTCACGACCAATAACTTTTACAATCTTGCTCATGCTCACAATTCCTTCAATGCTAATTAACCACGATGTGCTTGCTGGTAATCTCGGGCCGCTTGCACAAAACTCTCAAACAACTTGTGGCCGTCACGGGGTGTTGATGTAAATTCCGGATGGAATTGAACTGCAACAAACCAAGGGTGATCTGGGTTTTCAATAACCTCGACTAAGCGTTTATCCGCCGATAGACCACTAAACACAAGGCCTGCTTTCGACAGCTGATCACGGTAATTGTTATTCACTTCATAGCGATGACGATGGCGTTCTTCAATGGCATCAGCTCCGTAAATGCCTTGCACTTGCGTATTGGGCAATAAATGACAGGTTTGCGCACCTAAGCGCATGGTTCCACCTAAATCGCCGCCAGCCTCGCGATACGCTTTTTGACCGCTCTCATCCATCCACTCTGTGATCAAACCCACCACAGGATGTTCAGTTTGCTCGTCAAACTCAGTGCTGTTCGCTGCAGTTAGATTCGCCACATTACGGGCAAACTCAATGAGCGCAACCTGCATACCCAAGCAAATTCCTAAATAAGGAATTTTCTTCTCTCGGGCATAACGGGCGGCCATAATCTTGCCTTCAATACCGCGCCCGCCAAAGCCCCCAGGCACCAAAATTGCGTCAACGCCTTCTAGACGGCTCACGCCTTTCGCTTCTAAATCTTGAGAATCAATATAGCGTATATTTACTGTCACGCGATTATGTAAACCTGCATGCGCCAGTGCTTCATTTACAGATTTATAGGCATCCGGAAGCTCAACGTATTTGCCAACAAAACCAATCGTGATCTCGCCACCTGGATTTGATTCCAAATAGAGTACTTTTTCCCACTCGGCCAAATCTGCTTCAGGACAATCGATACCAAAACGCTCAAGCACAAATTCATCAATGCCTTGCGATTTAAGAATTGCCGGAATCTTATAGATACTTGGCACATCTTTAAGGGAAATAACCGCGCGCTCAGGAACATTGGTAAACAATGCAATCTTCGCCCGCTCATTCGCAGGAATTAACCGATCAGAACGACAAATTAAAATGTCGGGCTGAATGCCAATTGAACGAAGCTCTTTTACCGAGTGCTGGGTGGGTTTGGTTTTCACTTCCCCCGCGGCACCTAAGAAAGGCACCAAGGTTAAGTGAATGAACAAGGTACGATGACGCCCCACCTCAGTTGCTAACTGGCGTATGGCTTCTAAAAATGGCTGTGACTCGATATCCCCAACCGTACCGCCAATTTCAATTAAGGCAATATCATAGCCCTCGGCGCCATCAATAATGCGTCGTTTGATTTCATTGGTGATATGCGGAATAACCTGGATGGTTGCGCCGAGGAAGTCGCCACGGCGTTCACGACGAATAATATCCTCGTAAACACGACCTGTGGTGAAGTTGTTCTTTTTTGTCATACGAGTACGGATAAAACGCTCGTAGTGACCCAAATCTAGATCGGTTTCAGCCCCATCAACAGTAACGAATACTTCGCCGTGTTGAATTGGACTCATAGTTCCTGGATCCACATTAATGTAGGGATCCAGTTTCATAATCGTGACGTTCAATCCGCGCGCTTCCAAAATGGAAGCTAACGAAGCCGCCGCAATACCTTTCCCCAGCGAAGATACTACACCGCCGGTTACGAAAATATATTTAGTCGCCATGCAAAAACCTGCTGCGTCAGGGTAAATGAATCAAGGAAAAGGACTTCAAAGACGGGAAAACAGTATACCCGAGCGCGGCCTTGGCAACAATTAAGAATCGACAGGATTTTCGCTTTTTTCTGTAGACTTCACCTTTCCCCACAAATCCTCCAGTGAATCTAGCGATGCCTTTTCCACGGAGATACCTTTCTTTTCTGCTAATTTCTCTAGTTTTTTAAAGCGGTTCGTGAATTTTTCATTGGCTTTGCGCAATGCCGTCTCTGGATTGACATGACAATGGCGCGCCAGATTTACCACAGCAAAGAGTAAATCCCCGATTTCTTCTTCAATCGCCGCTTGATTCGGTTCGTTTCGAGCTAACTCAACACGAACCTCCTCCACTTCTTCATTAATTTTTGCCAGTACCGGCGCCGGCTCCGCCCAATCAAAGCCCACTGTAGCGCAACGTTTCTGAATCTTACTTGCTTGCATCAGTGCCGGCAGGTTAGAAGGGATACCCGCTAACACGCTCGCCTCTTCAACGTCGTTGCCTTGCCGTTCTTGTCGTTTAATTTGTTCCCAGTTTCGCAATACCTCTGCGGAATCCGCCGCATCCAGATCGCCAAATACGTGAGGGTGTCGACGCACTAGCTTATCACTGATTCCCGCAGCAACATCATCAAAGTCAAACTTGCCCTGCTCATTGCCAAGCTGCGCATAAAAAACCACCTGAAACAGTAAATCGCCCAATTCATCGCGAATGCCACGCATATCGCCCTTGGTGATTGCATCAGCGACTTCATAGGCTTCTTCAATCGTATAGGGAATTAATGTGTCCATGGTTTGCTCGCGATCCCACGGGCAGCCATGTTTAGGATCCCGCAGATCCTGCATGATGTTTAGCAATCGCTGCATTTGCGGCAGCGTCATCGAATTATTTTCGTTGGGCACGGCGAACATGACTCACTTGTTGAATACGTCCTAACAGACGTTGAATTTCGTGGTTATTGCGAACCATCACTTCAAGTTCGATCAACACCGTCTGGGTATCTTTATCGAAACGTGCGCTTACATCGTTCACGTTTAGCTTTTCGTGACTGATAATGCTGGTGATGTCATGCAATAGCCCAGGCCGATCATCGGCAGCAATCAATAAACGCGTGGCATAACTATGTTGCGGATCATCCACCCATGATACATCAATAGCACGCGCCGGATTTTGATCCAAAAGTACCTGCAGTTGTTCACAGTCTTCATGATGCACCGACACGCCGCGTCCCTGTGTAACATATCCGATAATAGGGTCACCAGGTAGTGGTTGGCAGCACTTGGCAAAATTCATCATCAGGTTGCCAATTCCACCTACCTTCACACCATCCCGGTTTTTCTGATTTTTTGCCGGGGCACGTTTGCGCGCAGTAAGTTTTTCCAACTCCTCGTTTGCATCATCGCTTGCTGGCGTTTTGATAAAGTTCATTACTTGGTGTAAGCCAATATCACCGGCACCAATGGCAGCAACCAAATCATCCAAATTGGTCATATTAAATCGAGCAATGGCTGGGGTTACATCGGCCATGGCCAACTTCGACTTCGTCAGTTCCACTTCCAGTATTTCCCGCCCTTGGCTTAGGTTTTGCTCGCGATCTTGCTTTTTAAAATAGGCGTGGACTTTGCTGCGAGCCCGAGCAGACTTAAGATAGCCTAATCCTGGATTCATCCAGTCCCGTTTGGGGCTTGGCTCTTTCTGGGTCAGGATCTCCACTCGTTCAGCGTTTTGCAGGACATAGGTGAAGGGGACGATGCGACCATCGACCTTAGCACCAATACACCGATGGCCAATTTGCGAATGAATGTAGTAGGCAAAATCAAGCGGCGTTGAGCCCATCGGCAAGTCGATAACATCGCCTTTCGGAGTAAATACATACACCCGGTCTTCAAACACCTGACTGCGAATCTCTTGCACCAGATCTTCGTTCTCAGCCATGTCTTCATGCCACGCCAACAGCTTACGTAGCCATGATATTTTCTCTTCGTAGCTCTGGGCGCGACCGGTTTGTTGACCTTCTTTGTAAACCCAATGGGCCGCAACCCCTAGCTCTGCATCATCATGCATTTGCTCAGAGCGAATTTGGATTTCAACATTCTTGTGTTCCGGACCAATCACCACTGTATGAATAGACTGGTAACCATTTGGTTTCGGCGTGGCCACGTAGTCGTCAAATTCAGACGCTAAATGGCGCCATTTACTGTGCACGATACCTAAGGCCCCGTAACAATCTTTTAGGGACTTGGTAATCACCCGCACAGCCCGAATATCAAATAGCTCATCGAAACGCAGATTTTTCTTCTGCATTTTTTTCCAGATACTAAAGATATGTTTAGGGCGGCCGTATACTTCCGCGTCAATGTGTTGCTGGTTTAAGGAAGACTGCAAGTCGGTGACAAAGGCATCAATGTAATGTTCCCGCTGCCAGCGCTTCTCGTCAAGCTGGCGGGCAATGGTGATATAGATATCGGGATGCAGGTAGCGAAACGCGAGGTCTTCAAGTTCCCACTTGAGCTGCCCAACCCCTAACCGGTTCGCTAAGGGAGCATAAATTTCACTGCATTCCTTCGCAATAAGTACCCGGGTTTCTTCATCTAACGCTTTTACTTGCCGGAGCTGACAAATCCGCTCTGCCAGCTTAATAAGCACGGCGCGAACGTCCTCAACCATCGCCAGCAACATACGCCGCACCACGTCAATTTGCGCTTCGCCAGGTCGGCCATGACGGAAATGCTGCAGCTCACTGATACTGTTCATCTGCAGAACCGTCGCCAATAGCTGCGCGATATCCGCTGACAAATGGGTCTCTACCCATGCATCATCAATTGACTTCGCTTCATAGAAAGGAAAACAAAGAGCGGCTTTGAGGCCCTTCACGTCGAGGTTTAAGGCAGACAGGATCTCCACCATTTCTTGCCCTTTTAAAAGCAAGTCGGCATGGCCTGGTTGTTGATGAGAGAGTTTGAGCAGCTGTTCAGATAGCGCTAACAGCGCTTTTTGGTGTTCAGATGGCACAGATTCCGCCTGCCATTCGCTCGGCGCAATGCTTTTTTTATCAACGTGTACGTTACGAACTTGTACCATGATGGCCCCTTACCACGACTCAGGGGTTCAATGTGCGAAATCTTGCCCCGAGTGTCAATCGACTTTGCCAATTTTAGGCGCTCTCAAGAACCACCATCGCTTGCGCGTAGTGCGCTTCATCACTTAACGATATATGACTATGTTGTACGCCCAAGGTATTTGCATGGCGGGCCGCTTCGCCAAACAGACGCAATATAGGCTGGCCTGCATCGGTATGGCCGATCTCCAATTCCTGCCAACGTATTCCTTGCGCCAAACCGGTGCCTAACGCCTTCAGCGCCGCTTCTTTTGCGGCAAACCGCTTCGCTAAAAAACGTTCTGGAAATCGTACCGCGTCCATTTCCGCCATTTCATTGTCGGTAAGTACCCGTTGCGCAAAGCCCGGCTGTTTTTCCATCGCCGCTTTTATTCGCGCAATTTCAATAATGTCCGTGCCGATACCTAAGATTGCCATGGCCGTGCCGCCTGTAAAATAGCTTTCATATCAACAACCGCTTGGTGAAGACCGCTAAATACCGCACGACCAATAATGGCATGGCCAATATTCAACTCGTACAGTTCAGGAATGCGGGCAATGGCTGCGGTGTTGTGGTAATGCAATCCATGCCCTGCATTCACGATAAGCCCGGCCTGATGCGCCATTTGAGCGCCCGCTTCAATCTGGGCTAACGCCGTTTCTTGGGCTCGCCCATGCGTTTCTGCGTAATGGCCCGTATGCAACTCGATATAAGGCGCCTTAACCGCTACCGCTGCCTCAATTTGTTGCGGCTCTGCATCAATAAACAACGACACTAAAATACCGGCTTCAGAAAGCTCTGCAACAATATCCCGACAGCGTTCTAGCTGACCGACCACATCTAAGCCCCCTTCGGTGGTTAATTCCTCCCGTTTTTCAGGAACTAAGCACACATAGGTTGGTTTGGTTTGCAGGGCGATTTGCACCATTTCTGAAGTCATGGCCATTTCTAGGTTCATGCGCGTTTGAATGGTTTCCGCTAACAGGCGTACATCACGATCTGTGATATGGCGACGGTCTTCCCGCAAGTGAATGGTAATGCCATCCGCGCCCGCTTGTTCTGCGATAGCGGCAGCCTGCACAGGCTCGGGATAAGCCACGCCGCGCGCATTGCGCAAAGTTGCGATGTGATCAATATTGACGCCAAGCAACGCTGGGCCCATGGGTAACTGATCGTGCAATCGCATAATATCTCCTGAATTAAACTATGGGTTTTCCAAATTTAGCTTCTTGCGCAGCGGCCCGCAGTGCTCGGCTCTGCAGGGGTTTATCCCCTAGGTGAGGCGCTAACGCTGCACGCATCACCTGGCGAAATAGGCGGTAACGTTGTGGTGTATCGATATCAAACTGGGCCATGGCAAGAATATCCTCGCCATACATACATAATCGATCCGCCATCAGCTCGGCTGTTTCCAGGAAACCGGTGCCTGCCACATAAGTATATACGGCTTGGGCTTGAATGGGTTCACCTGCCCTCGCCTCATGGCTAAAGGAATCGAGCAAATCTAAGGCATTCAGCAATTGCCATTCATAGCGCCTCAGCAGCAACGCCTCATCGACATCTTGATGCAATAACGTTAACGCTTGCTGATAAGCATCAAAAAGCCCTTGTACTTCGAGCTGCTCGCGGACAAGTCGTTGCAGCAGTTCATTCATGTACAAACCACTATAAACGCGCTCGCCTTGCAATGGAAAACTGCACTCTAGCTCCGCCTTGCGCAGGTTTTTTACCTCGCCACGGCCGCTTAACTCAAGCATGATCAAATTAAACGGTTGCAGTGTCGATCGCAGAGTACTCTTGCGACTTCGGGCATATTTGGAAACAACCCGAATACGACCATCGTGCTCGGTAAGCAAATCGAGCAATAAACCATGCTCTTGCCAGGGCCAACGATGCAGCACGAAGGCCCGTTGCATTACTCTTCTCCGTAACCTAGGCTACGCAACGCACGTTCATCATCGGCCCAGCCCGATTTCACCTTTACCCAAAGCTGCAGGTTTACCCGTGCCGATAATAAATGCTCTATATCTCGGCGCGCTTCCGCGCCTATAGTTTTCAGCTTGGAACCTTTGTTGCCAATCACCATCCGTTTTTGCCCTTCACGCTCTACCAGAATTAAGGCATGAATATGCACAACACCGTTGTCGCCTTGTTCATACTTCTCAATTTCCACCGTCGTTGAATAAGGCAGTTCTTCACCGGTATAACGCATCAATTTTTCACGCACTATTTCAGCGGCCATAAAGCGCACACTGCGATCCGTCACATAGTCGGCGGGATAAAAGTGAATACCGGGCTGCAAAAATTTACGCACAAGAGATTTCAGCTTAGGCATTGATTCTGGCGATAGCGCTGTTAGCGGAAAAATATCCACAAAACCAAACTCAGCGTTTAAGCGCTGAATATGGGGCAATAACTCACCCTTGTTTTTCACCTGATCAATTTTATTAATCACCAACATGGTGGGGCGATTTGCGCGTTTAATTTTGCCCAACACCATTTCGTCATCGTCGGTCCAATGGGTCCCTTCAACCACGAAAAGTACCAGATCAACGTCACCAATTGAGGAGCTTGCTGCTCGATTCATTAAGCGGTTGATAGCGCGCTTTTCTTCCTTATGTAATCCAGGTGTATCCACATAAATGGTTTGGTGCGGGCCTTCGGTATCAATACCGAGAATACGATGCCGTGTTGTTTGGGCTTTTTTCGAGGTAATACTTACTTTCTGGCCTAATAATTGATTAAGCAACGTAGATTTACCCACATTGGGGCGGCCTACGATGGCCACAAATCCGTTATAACTATCGGCCGTTGACTCAGTCATGATAACTCCTTGCTATCGGTTTGTTCCGCTAGCAATTCAATGGTTTGGGCTGCAGCAGCTTGCTCAGCTTTGCGACGGCTGGTACCGGTGGCTAACACCGGTTCGTCCAGCAACTCGATACTGCAGCGCACGGTGAATTTTTGATTATGAGCCTGCCCTTCAGTGCGCTCCACTTCATAAACAGGCAACGCACATTGGCGGCCTTGCAAAAATTCCTGTAAACGGGTTTTCGGGTCTTTCTGGTTATCTCCCGGTTGAATATCTTTCAATCGGGGTTGAAACCATTGACGAACCATTTCTTGGGCGGTTTCCATATTACTGTCGAGGAAAATGGCACCGATAATCGCTTCAACCGTGTCCGAAAGAATAGATTCGCGACGATGGCCGCCACTCTTCATTTCCCCGGGACCGAGAATAAGAAATTCGCCGAGATCGAATTGGCGGGCAATTTTCGCCAACATGGGACCACACACGAGGGTTGCCCGCATCCGGCTTAAATCGCCTTCCGCTGCCTTTGGGAACTGATGATAAAGCGCTTCTGCAATAACCACGCTTAGAATTGAATCGCCGAGAAACTCCAAACGCTCATAATGGGCATTTGATGCACTACGATGGGTCAGCGCCTGTTGCAAATACCCAATATCATTAAAGCTATACCCAATCCGACGTTCCAGTTGGCGACGCTGTGGTTCGGTCAAGCTCACTCAATTCTCCCTAAACGATCAAAACGAACTCGGGTTGGCACCCAATTGGGTAGCCAACTATCAGGATCCCGTTCAAACTCCAGACTCAACCAAACAAATACAGCGCGGCCAACCAATAGATCTTCGTGAACAAAACCCCAATAACGGCTATCCAGACTATTGTCACGGTTATCGCCAACAAAGAAATAATGCCCTTCAGGCACATCCCATGCTAAGTCATGATTCATAACGTTTCGGCCTGGATCCACGAGAATATCGTAATGACGTTCATCGACTTCTTCAGTAAATCGGCGTAACGGTAACTGATTCCGATAAAAATCAGCATTTGGCTGCTCGCTTTGAACAATTTTTTTCGGTTCCACGCCATCGCAGTCGGGAGCGCAGCTAGCATAAATATAGAATGCTTTGTCACTATACACCACGCGATCACCAGGCAACCCGATCACTCGTTTAATATAGTCTACATCCGGCTCTACCGGATATTTAAACACGGCTATTTCACCCCGATTAGGGCGGCCAGTTCGCAAAAATTCATGACGGGTAACTGGTTCGCGCAAGCCATAGCGGAACTTCTCCACCATTATAAAATCGCCCACCAACAAGGTCGGCATCATGGATCCTGATGGAATTCGGAAAGGCTCGTAAATAAACGAACGCAACACCAAGATAACCAGCAATACTGGAAATGCTGCTTGTGAGAAGTCAGCGAGGGCCGATTGCGGGGCCAGGTGTTGGGCTTGCTCAGGATTGAGTTTTAATCCACTTTTCGCTTCTGCTTCAGCAATTTTAGCTTGGCGTTTTGGTTTCCATACCCAATGATCGATCGCCCAAATGATGCCGGTGATCAGCGTGCCGAAAACCAGCAACAATGAGAAATAATACGTCGTCATGCGTGCATCCTGTTGAGTTGTTCATATATGGCGTAGGAACAGCCTACGCCACATGATTTACTTCCCGGTGCGTAAAACAGCGAGGAATGCCTCTTGTGGCACTTCCACGTTACCTAGCTGCTTCATGCGTTTCTTACCTTCCTTTTGCTTCTGCAGCAGCTTTTTCTTTCGGCTAACATCGCCACCGTAACATTTCGCTGTTACGTTTTTCCGAAGCTGTTTTACGGTGCTGCGCGCAATCACGTGATTGCCAATCGTGGCTTGAATTGCGATATCAAACATTTGCCGTGGAATAAGCTCGCGCATTTTATCCACCACTTCACGCCCACGGTATTGGGCCTGACTGCGGTGTAAGATCATCGCCAACGCATCAACACGTTCAGCATTGATGAGAATATCGACCCGCACCATATCTGACTCATCGAAGCGCTTAAAGCTGTAATCGAGTGACGCATAGCCACGACTGGTAGATTTCAAACGGTCGAAGAAATCCATCACCACTTCAGCCATGGGTAATTCGTAAGTGAGCGCCACTTGTTTACCATGATAAACCATGTTGGTTTGCACACCCCGTTTTTCGATACACAAGGTGATAACATTCCCCACATGTTCTTGTGGCACTAGAATATTGGCCTCAACAATTGGCTCATAAATCGTTTCAATCTCATTGACCGGCGGCAAAGCTGCGGGGTTATCAACCATTCGCACTTCACCTTTAGTGGTTTCAACTTTATAAACCACGGTTGGCGCCGTTGTGATCAAATCAATGTCATATTCCCGCTCCAAGCGTTCTTGGATAATCTCCATGTGGAGCATACCAAGGAAGCCGCAACGGAAGCCAAAACCAAGTGCCCCGGAATTTTCCGGTTCAAAGAACAACGAAGCATCATTTAAGCTAAGTTTATCAAGGGCATCACGGAAACTTTCATAATCGTCAGACGAGATCGGGAACATGCCCGCATAAACTTGCGGTTTAACCCGTTTAAAGCCAGGTAACGGCGATGTCGCACCCGCTTTTGCGTGTGTCAAAGTATCCCCGACGGGCGCGCCATGAATGTCTTTAATACCCGCAATCACGTAGCCCACTTCGCCTGCCCGCAACACGCCTGTTTCCAAAGGTTTGGGCGTAAACACACCCACTTTATCAACAATATGGTCATGACCGGTCGACATAACTTTCATTTTCTCACCAGTGCGCAGTACACCTTTCTTGATTCGTACCAAGGAGACCACACCCTGATAATTGTCAAACCAAGAGTCGATAATTAGCGCTTGCAGAGGCGATGCATCATCCGCTTCATCTTTCGGTGAAGGGATTTGCTTGACGATGCGTTCAAGAACTTCATCAATACCAATGCCGGTTTTCGCAGAACAACGCACCGCGTCTATCGCCTGAAGGCCCACGATATCTTCGATTTCCTGAGCAACACGTTCAGGTTCCGCTTGCGGCAAATCAATTTTGTTTAAAATCGGAACGACTTCGAGGTCCATATCAATGGCGGTATAACAATTTGCTAGGGTTTGCGCTTCTACCCCTTGCGCCGCATCTACCACTAACAACGCCCCTTCACAACCGGCTAAGCTGCGGGATACTTCGTATGAGAAATCCACGTGACCTGGGGTATCAATGAAATTTAGCTGATAACGCTCGCCATCTTGCGCCGTGTAATAAAGCGTTACACTTTGAGCCTTAATGGTAATACCGCGCTCACGCTCAATATCCATTGAGTCAAGTACTTGCTCCGCCATTTCCCGTTCAGTTAGGCCACCACAAACCTGAATTAACCGATCCGATAGCGTCGATTTCCCATGATCGATATGGGCAATAATTGAAAAGTTGCGAATATTCTTTTTGGGAATGCCAGTTTGGCTCATGAACACCTCAATATGCGACTCGTCTCACCGAGCCGACTCCATTACAGCATGTATGGCGGGAATTTTACTTACTTTTGGGCTGACAAACAATCAACCATCGCTGCGGGAGTGGTTAGGTTCTGCAGAAGAGAGCGTTTCTGCGGCAACAACATTCACTTGAATCAGCTTGCGGACGCGAATATCGCGTATTTTCAGCCATTGCTTTAAAACAAAAAAACTTAATGCAAACGCAGAAAACCCAAGCAAAATACTGACGCCTTCGCTTCCAAGAAGACTATTTCCGAGCCAAGCGCCGATGAAAAGCGCAATGAGAGGAACCAGATACAGTAACAACGAGAAACGCACCATCACCTGTTCAGGTAACAGAATTTCCACGCTATCACCTAAATTTGGGACTTTCTCCATCCATATGGACAAGGTTCCTTGGCGGGTAGGAAACGCTTTCGACAATAATCCGGCACCGCAATGGTTCTGTTGCTGACAACCACCACATCCCTGCTTTAGCTGCGTGGCGACAGTTACCGCATGACCGTCAATGTCAATTACTTCACCCAACTCACGAATCATGACAGAAGCATTCCAAATAGACCTTAGCGGGTAACAGATGCCGCGATGCGTTGTAGGGTTTCCATCGGAAGTCGGCCTACCACAGTAACACTAAAATCGCGGTGACGATGAGTATACAGAGACTCTAACCCTTCATATTGAATCGACGTAGCTGCACGCGGATCTTGCGATACATACACCGAAACCCGTGTTAGACCATCCGAATAAAGAAAATAGTCCGCCGCAATGCCAGTCATCGGCAGGCTATGATGGTTGGAGCGTACTTGATGAAACCCTTCGGGTAACCAGGTTTGTTGCCAATCATGCTCGATACGGGTATCTACATTCGGATCTTTAATTAATGGCGGCATTGGCGAGTTATGCATTTGCATCAAATCAGCGGCTACCTCAGGGGTGATCTCCAACGAGGTTAACTGGACCAGTTCAAGTATATCGCCATTTGGAGAAACCGTTGCCAAACGCAATAGCATGCCAGACGCCCGATCCAGCCATAGCGAATAGCTAAAGCGCTGCTGATCACGGGGAATTAAACGCACATGTTTTGCGGGACGATCAAGCACTCGACCACCGCCCATGGCGACGGCACTGTAAGAAGGTTCGATCTCCGCATACGACTCGTAAAAGGCACTCGGGATAGGGCCAAACAGCGCACGTGATTGCATGCTGTATGGAGAAATCATCGGATGGAAATAGGAAACTTGCTGGTTTTGCCGAACTAAATAGGAGTCGGGACCATTTAAACTGTATAACAGTTCAAGTTCAGTCCCCTCTTCGGTACGCCCGTGCAGCCAACTAAAAAGCTCTACTCGCTGTCCTTGAACTTGCACCATTGACGCATTAAAGTTTTCATTGCGCAGGGCTTGTTGCATACGATTAAACCAAGCAACACCGTCTCGAATTTGTTGCTCGGTCACGGTCTGTGGAGCCGATTGCGTGGTTTCAGCCTGCTGCCCTACGCCATCCCGTGCCGCATTGGCGGGCGAGGCTCCTAACCATGCCAGTACCACAATTGCTAGCATAGCATTACTGACTCGCATCATTCCGTATTCCTACTACTGAGAATCAGGCTCCGGTTGCTCCGGAGTTACTTCAGCTTCCGCTTCTAAAGTCGCCACTTCTTGCTGCTGACTGAGTTGCAACTGTTGTTGATGATCCATCATAAAAGACTGCAATAAACGACGCTCAACGCCCACGTCCATTTGCTCCGAAGGTGTATGTACGGTGTTAAAACTCACCGGATTTACAACCCCACCGATAGGCATGGTTTCCAAGGTGGAAACAGAGCGCCCTTGCGGTGCCGGATTGGTTACTTCTGTTGGTGCTTGCAACTGTTGCACGGAAATCACAGTAACTACCGCAACACTTGCAGCAACAGCCATACTCGCAGCTGGGCGCATCCAACCAGAGCGTTGCAACCAACGTTGCAGCCCAGCGAGCGCAGATACTTTAGCAGGCGCTAGTACCGGTGATTTTGCAACCTCAGCGGCCACGGCTGCTGATATATCGAAACGATGGCCAGCGATGGCATCGCCACGCACAACCGCACTTGCTAGTTGATAGCGGAACCAACGTTCACGATGGCTTGCGTTTTCCACCAGGGCCTGCATCGTTTCTTGGTCTTGCTCACCATCCACGAGTGCCGACAGTTTTTCATTCTGGTGTTCTGTCATCAGAGTGTATCCTTTGTTAGCCTAATTTTGTTCCAGCAACGGTTGTAGCACTTTATCAATCGCTTCCCGAGCTCGGAAAATCCGAGACCGCACTGTTCCAATTGGACAATCCATCGTTTGCGCAATTTCTTCATAGCCCATTCCATCGAGCTCGCGCAGCGTAATTGCCTGCTTTAAATCATCAGGTAAACCATCAATCACATCCATCACGGTTTGCCTGATTTCCTCGGACAACAACAGGTGCTCCGGTGAAGCAATATCCTTCAGACCATGTCCATTATCTAAAAATTCCGCATCTTGTGCGTCAATGTCTGAAGACGGTGGTTTTCGTCCTTTCGACACCAAATAATTTTTCGCAGTATTCACTGCGATTCGGTACAACCACGTATAAAACGCACTATCGCCTCGAAAGTTAGGTAAGGCTCGATACGCTTTTATAAATGCTTCTTGCGCAACATCCGGCACATCGCCCGGATGTTTTACATAACGTGCAACGAGGCTCATTATTTTGTGCTGATATTTCTTGACCAACACATCAAATGCTCTTTGATCGCCGCGCTGTACACGCTCTACCAGCTCTTGATCAATTTCCTGTTCGCTCATTCGAGCCCACTCTCTGTTATAACCCTGTCCATGACTCTTTTGCTTTGGGCCCGCATGTTCTCTCTAGTAGCTAGACCAATGGTTTTGGAAAAAGTTCGCAAATTAGTTCATAACAACGGTAAAATTCAATGTATTAACCCAACAACGATAAAATAACATGACTTCTGACGCCACGATTTCCTGCGACGTTTTGATTATCGGCAGCGGTGCTGCCGGGCTATCGCTAGCATTGCAGCTGGCTAAATCTTATCAAGTCATCGTCTTGAGTAAAGGTCCTCTTGCTGAGGGATCCACCTATTACGCACAAGGCGGCATAGCCGCAGTATTTGATGAGAATGATAGCATTGAATCTCATGTAGCCGATACTTTGGTGGCTGGTGGAGGCCTTTGTGACGAACAAGTTGTTCGTTATACAGCAGAACGCGCAAAGGAAAGTTTACAGTGGTTAATTGAACTCGGCGTCGCTTTCGATCAAGAGTCTGACCCCGAGGGCAACACTCGGTTTCACTTAACCCGCGAAGGCGGACATTCCCACCGTCGTATTTTGCATGCTGCGGATGCCACCGGGCGCGCCGTGCAGAGCACCCTCACCTCACAAGCGCTTAATCACCCAAATATTAAAGTACTCGAGTACACCAATGCGATAGATTTAATTACGCAGTCGGAACATCACGAACTTCGCTGTGTAGGTGCCTACGTTTGGAGCTTGAATCATCAACATGTACTCACCATCAGCGCCAAGTTTACTGCCTTGTGCACCGGGGGTGCGAGCAAGGTATATCAATATACATCAAATCCAGACGTTGCCAGTGGCGATGGTATTGCCATGGCCTGGCGCGCCGGATGCCGCGTAGCCAACATGGAGTTTAATCAATTTCATCCGACCTGCTTGTTTCATCCCAATGCTCACAACTTCTTGCTGACAGAAGCACTAAGGGGCGAAGGCGCTCATTTGAAACGTCCCGACGGTAGTCGTTTTATGCCCGAGTTTCATGAGTTAGCAGAGCTGGCACCACGCGATGTTGTTGCCCGCGCCATTGATTATGAGATGAAGCGACTTGGTGCAGATTGCATGTACCTCGATATTTCCCACCAACCGGCAGATTTCGTGCGGCAACATTTCCCAACCATTTATGAGAAATGTTTAAGCTTGGGCATTGATATTACCCAAGAACCCATGCCTATCGTGCCAGCGGCTCATTACACCTGTGGTGGTGTGATGACGAATCTCGATGCTCGCACCGACGTTGCCGGTCTGTATGCCATTGGCGAAGTTGCCTATACCGGATTGCACGGTGCCAATCGAATGGCCAGTAATTCCCTGCTTGAATGCGTTGTATTTGCTCGCGCCGCAGCGGCCGATATGACGAAACACATGGCTGCGGTTACACTCACAACCGCCATTCGGCCATGGGATGAAAGTAAGGTGACTGATTCCGATGAGGAAGTCATCATTCAGCACAACTGGCATGAACTGCGGCTATTTATGTGGGATTACGTGGGTATTGTGCGCACCACGAAACGACTGGAGCGTGCCCTTCGCCGCGTTGAGCTTTTGCAGCAAGAAATTCATGAGTATTACGCCAATTTCAGGGTGACTAGCAATTTACTGGAATTGCGTAACTTGGCTCAGGTTGCGCAGCTTATTATCCAAAGCGCTATTCAGCGCAAAGAAAGCCGAGGGTTGCACTACACCTTAGACTACCCAGAACCATTATCGCAGTCGCTACCGACCATTCTTACGCCCAAGCGCTATCCCGGCAGCAAGGAAGATCAGTAACGGCTTATCGCAGTGGGTTGCTGTCGACAATGGCATACAATCCGGCAAAAGCGCGTCCACGAATCTGGATCGCATTGATCAGCCCAGCGCCATAACCATAGCGGCGCTGGGGCTCCCTTGTCGCTATCATTGCTCACCTGCTGTATCCGACAAATGCACAATCCCGGCAATAAAATAAAGGGAGTCACTAAGGCTATTTCCTGATCCGCATAATCGAAGCCCACTCCTCGCTCGTTTAGCCAAACAGGATTGCGCAGATCTGCACTCGGAGATGGGATAAGCCAATTTATGGCGAGCATCAAGGCGATAAGGCTTAGTAACCACCACACGTGCGGATCAATTCCCGCCCAGATCAGCAAAGCAAAGAGCAAAACCCAGCGGAAGCGTCGCAGCTTGAATGCAATTTTAGACGGCCGCCAATCCATGGAATAGCCCTGATTCATTGCACTACTAGACTTTCACCCGGCGTAACATCAGCGCAACCATATCTGCCAGTTCCGGGTCAGGACATGAGGTATGCCCCATAAACCACGCAAATAAGTCTGGATCGTCACAGGTTAAAAGCCGCCGAAAAACAGCTTGCTGCTCTGGCGTGAGGTCATCGTAGGCCTCTTCCACAAAAGGTGCGAATAAAACGTCGAGTTCTAACATGCCGCGACGACATGCCCAGCGCATGCGACGCTTATCTTTCAACGCATCTTCAGACTGCTTTAGAAAATCCACGGTTTACCTCTTTATGCTCTTAAAATACCGGCTGAATTGTATCAGTTCTCGTCGAACTTCCCTATATTTTAACGACACAGTCAGCTACCAGTGCTTGAAATACGCAATCGCCGCCACCATAGTTGCAGCATTGAACCGTTGTTTTTCGAAAAGGAAGGTCACGTGGATCCGAATGACACCCATGGCAACTTAAACGCCCGGCTGCAGTTTGCGCAAGAAGGCGTTATTGAGCATCAAAATCTCGGTGTTATCAGCGCATCCGGTGCTGATGCAGAGCAATTTCTGCAAGCGCAACTGACGTGCGATTTGCGTACACTGGACGAACACCATTGGCTTCCAGGCGGCCATTGCGATGCCAAAGGAAAGTTATGGAGCGTATTTCGAATTTTTCGCCACGATCAGGGCTTTATGCTACTGATGAACAGCGAGCTCTTGCCTAAATCCCTCGCCGAACTTAAGAAATTTAGCGTCTTCAATAAAGTTGAATTTACCGACGAAAGTGAACAATGGCGGAGTTATCTGTTTCTCGGTGACAAAGCTGCTCGGGATCATGGTTTCTCCGCTATTCCGCAAGATGCCCGAGCAATGCATTCTGACTCTAGCGGCTGCCTGTTGCATCTAGACAAGGGCATCGTACTGGCATTGCTGCCCGCCAATGGAACGCCCATTAACACAACGTTGCCGTCTGAGCAGGCGGCCATCATTGACATGCAATTGGGCTGGCCACTGGTAGCCAGCAGTCAACAACAAGAACATATACCACAAACACTTAATCTCGATCAGCTAGGTGCAGTGAGCTTTAAAAAAGGCTGTTATATTGGTCAGGAAACTATCGCCCGCATGCATTACAAGGGCCAAACCAAGCGGCGAATGCAGCTTCTCGTGGGCAAATGTACAGAAATCCCCACGGAAAACGATGTTGTTGAGCGACAGGTTGGCGACAACTGGCGCCGAGCAGGTGCAGTTCTTAGCTCAGTGCGTTATGATAGTGAAGTCGTTGCAGTTCAGGCAATTCTTCCAGTTGATTTGGATGAGTCAAGCCCACTGCGCATTAAAGGACAGGACGACAGTCAATTCACCCCCCTGTCCGCAATTAGAGACAACGGAATCAAAGAATGAGTCAAACCATTAGTCAAGATAAAGCAGTCACCATCCATTATGTGGTTAAAAACAGTGATGGCGTCACCTTAGATCAATCTTCGGAAGAGCGTCCGCTGGCCTTTATTTTTGGTCGTGGCATGCTGATCCCGGGATTAGAAAATGTACTGACAGGGAAAGCCGCTGGCGATGAGCTGAGCGCTGAAATCCCCGCTGCAGATGCATACGGTGAGCGTCATGACGGATTGATCCAAACCGTTCCTCGTAATCTGTTTGGTGAGCAAGAAGTTAATCCAGGCATGCAGTTCCGTGCAACCACTGACAATGGTGAACAGTCTGTGATGGTTATCGAAGTAACCGATGAAACGGTCACCGTCGATGGCAACCATCCACTGGCCGGCGTAGATTTAAGTTTTGACGTCACCGTTGTAGATGTTCGCGACGCGACGGAAGAAGAACTTGCGCATGGTCACGTTCATGGTCCAGGCGGCGTTGACCACTAAAGCCAAAGGTTTTATACATCAAGTAAGGAGCGCTTTATGCGCTCTTTTTTTTGCCTACACGACGAATTCGCCTTGAAAACCCCAAAAAAATCGAATTAAGGACACTTAGCACGCTTATTCGAGCCTTTGCGATATTGCGTAAATATCATTGATCGACCAAAATATCATCAACGAATACATTTATACCCCTTAAGGCGCTCACGGACTAGCCCGCAGGATCTCACAAGGACAACCCGGTATATGGCAAAAGCGATGGCGGCAAGCGCTAAAGGCATTTTTAATATGCCCTTAAATGCAGAGCACTTACGCAAAGTGCTAGATGAGCATGGCTTCGAGGTCGCGTTTCAACCTCGAGTTATTGTCACGACTGGAAGACTCACTGGCTTTGAAATCTATGCCCGCTGGAATCATGAAGAACTCGGTTATATTTCACCGATAGAGTTTATTCAGCTCGCAAAAAAGCGTGAACTCATTGATACCTTAACGCAAGAAGTGCTTAACGCGGGCTTACCGGTGTTTGCAGAGATAGCCAAACGCATCCCAAACCTATCTTTATCGGTAAATATTAGTCCCGTCTCTTTTACCCATAGCGATTTCCTGCAACGCTTGCTGGAAAGTTGCGTTGCCTTCGACTTAGCACCGTCACAAATTATTCTCGAGTTCCCTGAACTTGAGATTTACCAAAACATGGAAGTATTTGCAGAAAGCTTAATGCGTTATCAACGCGCGGGCTTTCGAATTGCGCTCGATGATTTTGGCACCGGTGAATCCAATGCATTAATGATCGAAAAATTAAAGCTCAGCGAAATCAAAATTGACGTCGCTGTCATTAAGGCCATCAAAACATCGAAAGAGGCTGAGTTTCTCGCCAAGGCAGCACTAAAACTCGCCAACCAAAGTGGCATTTTGGCCACCGCCGAAGGGGTCGAAACGGAAGAGACCATGGAGCATATTAAGTTATTAGGCTTTGATATGGCACAAGGCTATTATATTGCCCACCCTATGTCGGCTTCTGCACTTGAAGCTTGGCTGAGACAGCATTCACATACCTCAGCGCAAGCACAAGAAAAGTTCTAGGGTTTAGTCCTGCTTTTGCTGGGGGCGCATGTGCGGGAATAACAGCACATCGCGAATAGAGGCAGAATCGGTAAGCAACATCACCAAACGGTCGATGCCGATCCCCTCACCTGCCGTCGGTGGCATACCATACTCCAATGCAGTCACGTAGTCCGCATCATAAAACATAGCTTCTGCATCACCCGCTTCTTTTTGTTCCACTTGCTGACGGAACCGCTCAGCTTGATCTTCCGCGTCATTTAACTCCGAGAAGCCATTGGCTATTTCACGGCCGCCGACGAAGAACTCAAAGCGGTCAGTCACAAATGGGTCGTTGTCATTGCGACGGGCCAACGGCGATACTTCTGCAGGATAAGCGGTGATAAAGGTCGGTTGCATTAATTTATGCTCAGCCGTGGCTTCAAAAATTTCGATTTGAATTTTGCCAAGTCCCCAACTTTTGTGAACCTGCAAACCCAAGGAAAGAGCCAATGCTTCCGCTGCCGCGCGATCCTGTAGCTGTTCTGCTTTCACTTCCGGATTGTAATGCAAAATAGCTTCAACCACCGTCATACGCGTGAACGGCTGACCAAAATCAAAGGTTGCACCTTGGTAATTCACCGTGGTGCTTCCGAGCAGCTCAGTACATAAGCCCCGCACCATAGTTTCGGTCAGATCCATTAAGTCTTTATAGTCGGCATAACCCCAGTAGAACTCAAGCATGGTAAATTCAGGGTTATGGCGCGTTGATAAGCCTTCGTTACGGAAGTTACGATTGATTTCGAATACTTTTTCAAAGCCACCAACCACAAGGCGCTTCAAGTAAAGTTCCGGCGCGATCCGCAGATACAGATCCATATCTAGGGCATTGTGATGAGTAACAAAGGGACGCGCTGATGCACCACCTGGAATGGTTTGCATCATCGGCGTTTCAACTTCCAAAAACGCGCGCTCTGTTAAGAAGCGGCGAATGTAATCAACAGCGCGTGAACGCATCACAAATGTATTGCGACTCTGTTCATTCACGATGAGATCAAGATAGCGTTGGCGGTAACGGGTTTCTTGATCGGAAAGACCATGAAACTTATCTGGCAAGGGCCGCAGCGCCTTGGTGAGCAGACGAATCTCGTCAACCTGAACCGTTAATTCACCGGTGCGCGTCACAAATAAAGTGCCTGATGCACCAATAATGTCACCCAGATCCCATTTCTTAAAGCCGTCGTTATACACGCCTTCTGGCAAATTATCGCGCGCGACATACACCTGAATCTGACCACTCATATCTTGCAAGGTCGCAAAACTCGCTTTGCCCATAATGCGGCGTAACATCATACGTCCCGCAATGCTTACGCGAATGCCTTGTGCCTGCAGCGCTTCACCGTCGACATCATCAAACTCAGCATGCAACTCTGCAGCGAGATGCTCGCGACGAAAATCATTAGGAAACGCGATACCGTGCTCGCGCAATGCCGCTAATTTCTGCTTACGCTCGCGAATCTGTTGATTCAGGTCTTGAGTTTCGGGTTGCTGCTTGTCGGTCATTTTAAATCCTCTTTTCCCGTCGGGCTGTCAATTAAAGCCCAGACTTCAGGCTAGCTTCAATAAAGCGATCAAGGTCGCCATCTAGCACTGCTTGCGTATTGCGTGTTTCAACACCAGTGCGCAAATCTTTAATGCGTGAATCGTCGAGTACATAAGAACGAATTTGACTTCCCCAGCCGATATCCGATTTATTATCTTCCATCACCTGTTTCGCTTCGTTCTGTTTTTGAATTTCCATCTCGTATAACTTCGCGCGTAATTGCTTCATGGCGAAATCTTTGTTCTTGTGCTGAGAACGATCACTTTGACACTGCACTACAATTCCTGAAGGTTCGTGAGTGATACGCACAGCAGAGTCGGTTCGGTTGACGTGCTGACCACCGGCCCCAGACGCACGATAGGTATCGATACGAAGATCCGAAGGGTTGATCTCAATTTCAATATCATCATCAATTTCAGGGTATGCAAACGCCGACGCAAACGATGTATGGCGTCGATTACCCGAATCGAATGGCGATTTGCGAACGAGCCGATGTACACCAGTTTCGGTACGTAACCAGCCAAACGCATAGTCCCCTTGAAAGCGAATGGTCGCCGATTTGATACCCGCGACTTCACCTTCTGAAAGTTCCGTAATTTCAGTTTTCATACCATGGGCTTCACCCCACCGCAGGTACATACGCAGCAGCATAGAGCACCAATCTTGTGCTTCAGTTCCGCCCGAACCTGATTGCAAATCCAAATAGCAGTCGTTGGCATCATTCGGACCCGAGAACATACGACGGAACTCGAGCTTTTCCAGCGCAGTTTGCCACTGCACAAGTTCTTTCTCTGCTTCGGCAAGAATATCTTCGTCTTGCTCTTCGATAGCCATATCCAGAAAACCAGCGGCATCGTCTAACCCTCGCGCGAGATCACGAAAGGTATGCACCACTTCTTCTAACGATGCCCGTTCTTTGCCAAGCGCTTGGGCTTTCTCTGGATCATTCCATACCGCGGGGTTTTCGAGCTCACGCTCAACTTCTTCGAGACGTTCCGTTTTCGTCTCTAAGTCAAAGATACCCCCTAAGCTGCGCCATGCGCTGCTTTAGGTCATCGATTTGATAGGCAACTGCGTTGCTTTCCAGCATGCTATGATTCCTAGATCGTATCCTTCTGCGCAACCTACCGAAAACATTCCGATTGCACCAGAATAAATGTATTCAAAATGGGCGCGTATTTTAGCGGAAATTCACCTTAAACAACAGACCACTGTTCGCAATTTCAAAGCACAGATTGAATCATGAGCTGTACTGTGCGCTGACCACGAAATTCATTGATGTCAAGTTGGTAGGTGAGATGCACCTGTTCCTGCCCCTGCCACTGCCAAGGGGCTCGCTTCGCGTTAAAGGCGATGGCGTCGAAGACGTCATTCGAGCCTTGGGGTTGCACCACGAGTTTAAGATGTGCATCTTTCAACCAGCGGGCCTGCACCACTCTAAAGTCGCCATCAAACAGCGGTGCGGGAAAACCCTGTCCAAAAGGACCGGCTTGTTGCAAGCTTTCTGCCGTTTCCACATTGAGATCAGACGCAGTAAGTTCACCGTCACTCCAAATAATTTGTTCTAAGGCGTCCTTGTCGATCCAACGGGAAGCGACCACCTGAACCGCGTCATAAAAGTCGTCCCATGCGGCGGCCGGCACTGTGAGGCCAGCAGCCATCGCATGACCGCCAAAACGGCGAATGCAACCCGGCGTATGGGCCGATACTTGCTCTAAAAAGTCACGAATGTGAATTCCCGGCACAGAGCGGCACGATCCTTTTAAAAAACCTTCGTCATCGGGGGCGAAAGTCATCACAGGTCGATGTAATCGTTCCTTCAACCGGCCAGCTAAAATACCAATGACTCCCTGATGCCAATCCTGATTGCGCATAGCCACGACCGCCGGCAAGCTTTGCTCAGTCCATTGCACTTGCGCCAGTAAACGCTCCGCATCGCGCTGCATATCCTGTTCAATGGTTCGCCGTTGTCGATTTAATTCATCTAAGCGTAATGCCAACATTTGGGCCTGCTGCGGGTCTTGGCTCAATAAGCACTCAATCCCCATTTGGATATCTTCAAGACGTCCGGCCGCATTAATCCGAGGTCCTACGGTGAATCCAAGATCGCGGGCTTGCAATGACCCAGGCGCTCGCCCGGCGACATCAAGCAAGGCACGAATACCAGGAGCACATAACCCTTGGCGAATACGAGCTAATCCCTGCTGCACCAAGATTCGGTTGTTATAATCGAGAGATACCACATCAGCAACAGTGCCAACCGCTACATAATCCAAAAACTGAGCCACTTTCACCTGCGCCGCCGAGCTTTGTGGATCATGTTTACGGTAGTAAGCTCGAAGCGCAAGAAGTAAATAGAAAGCCACCCCTACGCCGGCTAGATGCTTACTTGCAAACGCGCAGTCGCGACGATTGGGATTAACCACCGCATAGGCATTTGGCAAGCTATCACTGGGTAAATGATGGTCGGTAATAATGACATCCATGCCTAAGCTGTTCGCACGCTCGACACCTTCATGACTACTCACACCGTTATCTACAGTGATGATCAGTTGCGCACCTTCACGCCGAGCCGCTTCCACTAAACTTGCAGAAAGTCCGTAACCATCGGTAAACCGATTGGGAACTAAATAAAATAGCTTAGCCGCCCCAAACGCACTGAGTCCCTGCATCAACAATGCCACACTAGTGGCGCCATCAGCATCAAAATCACCACAAATACAAATGGATTCTTGCTGCGCAATTGCCTTTGCGACGCGCTCAGCGGCGTACTCACAGTCGGTTAATTGATTAAAATGCAGCAGTCCTGTAGCGCTGAGAGATAGCTCATCCACCGAGTTCACTCCGCGACAAGCATAGATATGCCGAAGTAGTGGCGGTAAATCGGTATTTGAACGGATAGCACCCGATGGTGTGCGACGACGGACTTCAATTTTCGTCATAGTAGAACTTCAATTTCCTGTCATTGGTTCTAGCCCCGAGGGTGATGGGCTGCGTGTAATTGTTTTAAGCGTGCTTTTGCCACTTGCGTATAAATTTGTGTTGTTGAAATATCTGCATGACCAAGCAGCATTTGTAGCGCGCGTAAATCGGCCCCGTGGTTCAATAAATGCGTTGCGAACGCGTGTCTTAGTCGATGCGGCGATACATCATCCGGCAGCCCCGCTGTTCGGCTATGCTGGCGAATTCGATGCCAGAACGTTTGCCGCGTCATTTGCGTTCCGCGCGTGGATAAAAACACAACATCTACCGGTTTGACAAGTAACTCAGGGCGCCCATACCGTAAATAGCGCTCAAGTGCGTGTAAGGCTTCCTCGCCGAGAGGAACTAAACGCTCTTTATCGCCCTTCCCGATCACTCTTACTAAACCCTGTCGAACACTCAATTGATTCATTTGCAATTGCACTAACTCACTAATTCGCAGGCCCGACGCATAGAGAACTTCTAACATGGCCTTGTCGCGCAAACCTAATGCGGATTCTGAATCTGGTGCCGCGAGAAGCGCACTTACCGCTTCCTCACTTAATGATTTCGGTAAAGAGCGCGGTTGTTTCGGTGTCCGTACATGGTTGGTCGGGTCATCACTGCGAATCTGCTCATGCAACAACCAGCCGTAAAACTTACGGGCTGCGCTGAGAAAACGCGCAAGCGTTCGTGGATTGCGTCCCTGGTCATGAAGATGGCTTAAATAGCTTTCGATGTGTGACACTGCCGCCTGCTCTAAAGGAATGGCGCTTTGCTGCAACCAACGTGCAAAGTGGGTGAGATCGCTGCGATAGGCGCTTAGGGTGTGTTGACTCACACCTTGCTGCAACCATAAACGGTCTAAAAAGCGATCTAGGTGTTGCAAGGTATCCATAAAGCTCTCATTCAAAGGCACATATAAAAACGCCGCATCATGGTGCGGCGTTAGCAAACTTGGCAGAGTTTATTGCGTTAAGGTGCCATTTTGATAGTCCGTAAACGCTTGCCGCAGCTCCGCTTCATTGTTCATCACAAATGGACCGTACTGGGCAATGGGCTCTCCGATTGGTTTGGCTGCCATTAACAAAAAGTGCCCTTCCCGTTCTATGGAAAGCGGTACTTTCGCGTCAGCATCAAGTTCCATCAGTTCGCCTGCCTCGGCAGTGATACCATCAATAGTAATCGCCCCTTGGTATACATACAACAACCGCGTTTCTTGACCTTGATGGGGAAGCTCAAAAGTTGCAGATTGCGGCATGCGGAAATCCAGATACAAAAACTCCCGCCCCGGCGCTTTAACCGGTCCCGTTTGACCCGCAAACTCACCCGAAAGCACCCGTACCTTGCCACCTTCATAGGCTACTTCAGGCACGTCACCACCGGGGATATCTGCGTATTCCGGATCATCCATCTTCTCGGCTGCCGGAAGATTTAGCCACAGCTGAAAACCCCACATCATACCGTCTTTTTGCTTCGGCATTTCTGAGTGGATAATGCCTCGGGCAGCTTTCATCCATTGCAAACCGCCCGTACTAATTTCACCCTCATTGCCCGTTGAATCTTTGTGCGCCATATTGCCCGCAAGCATATATGTCAGCGTACAAAAGCCACGGTGCGGATGCGGTGGAAAGCCGGCGATATAATCGTTCGGATCATCCGATTTGAACTCATCTAACATTAATATCGGATCTTTGTGGCGAAACGCCGGTTGATTGATCACGCGACTCAGACGAACGCCAGCACCATCTTGTGCGGGCATACCGCGAACCCGATGTTTTACAATTGCACTCATGTTTTACCTCTCTCAACACTTAATTGTCACGGTTATGAGGCGCTAAAAAATCTAGCTCCGGGCCTTTGGGCACCACACCCGTTGGATTAATCATGTCATGACTTACATAGTAGTGGGTTTTAATGTGGTCCATACGGACTGTGTCAGCGACCCCAGCAACTTGATACAATTCCCGCACATAGCCCGATAAATTTGGATAATCGACGATACGTTTTAAATTACATTTGAAGTGACCGACATACACCGCATCAAATCGAACTAAGGTGGTAAACAGACGCCAATCTGCTTCGGTTATTTGCGAACCCGCTAAATAACGATGCTTCGATAACCGTTGTTCAAGTTCATCTAAGGCAGCAAAGAGTGCATCAAACGCTTCTTCATACGCCTCTTGCGTGGTTGCAAAGCCACTCTTGTAAACACCGTTATTGACGTTGTCATAGACCAGCTCGTTGATTTGATCGATGTCACTGCGCAACGCTTCCGGATAAAAGTCCAAATGATTCCCTGCAATATGATCAAATGCAGAATTAAACATCCGAATAATATCTGCAGATTCATTACTGACAATGGTGTTTCGCTTTTTGTCCCACAACACGGGAACCGTTACCCGACCGCTGTAGTTACTATCGGCACGGGTATAGATTTGATGCATAAAGTCACTATCATACAGCGGATCAGCGAGCTCACCAGCCCCGAACTCCCAGCCGTTTTCCAACATCTTCGGTGCTACCGCAGAATACGAAATGTGCGCTTCTAAGCCCTTTAACTTGCGAAAAATCAAGGTTCGGTGGGCCCAGGGGCAGGCATAGGATACAAATAAGTGATAGCGCCCAGACTCGGCTTCAAAGCCACCATCGCCGGTGGGGCCTGCTTCACCTTTGGTTGTCACCCAATTGCGAAACTGCGACTCGGATCGCTCAAAGCGGCCACCACTCTTACTGGTGTCATACCACTTGTCCTGCCATTGTCCGTCTACTAATAAACCCATAGGTCCTCCTTAATTGAATGACCATGAGTATAGCGGGAGCGATCAATCCCCCTCAAATCGGTCACTGCAATACCATTATTCACTTAGCGAATAGCGATGCTTAATAGAAGCTAAAAAATGGATAATAAGAGAAGGTGTCGGGCAAATACGGGGATTAGCGGCGAATAAGCGCTGTAACGGCCTTAGCCGCCTCTTTGCCGGCATTGCGGCGTAGCATCACATGGTGTTCGCTAAACCGATTGAGCGTGGCCGACTGGTCATTCTCGAGCAGATCTGATACCTCTTGCGCAATACGCGCTCCGGTCACCTCAGTTTGTAATAACTCAAGAACCAAGGGACCCCCTTCTAGTAAGTTTGGTAAGGAGAAATGAGGCAAACGCACAAAATGGCGTAAAATTTGGTAGTTCAACCAACCAAACCGATAACAAACAATCATCGGCCGCTTGATCAGCATGGTTTCGAGGGACACAGTTCCCGAGGCCAACATAGTCGCATCACTTGCAGCAATCACCGTTTGCGATTGTCCTAAGAAGGGATGTAACCGCAACGGCTGACCACGCTTTTCAAGCACCGCAAGAAACTGATCGCGACGCTTTTCGCTGGCAAATGCAATGAGAAACTCAAGCTCGGGCTGTTGTTGCTGTAAGCGAATCGCTGCGTCGATAAAAGGTTCCGCTAGCAATCCCACTTCACTCCCCCGACTGCCCGGCAAAATGCCAACGTAACGTTTATCCAAGGCTAAGTTGAGTTGCTCTCGAGCACTCTGATGAGACCATTGCATAGGAATCTCATCAGCTAAAGGGTGGCCAACAAACTGATACGGCACCTGGTATTTTTTATAGAAATCCTGCTCAAACGGTAAAATCCCCAAAACCAGTTCTGTGGCTTCAGCAATACCGTAAATGCGCTTAGGCCGCCACGCCCATACCGAGGGGCTCACATAATGGACGGTTGGAATGCCTGCGCGCTTAAGCTTTTTCTCGATAGGGAGATTAAAATCTGGCGCGTCAACGCCTATAAACACATCCGGTTGTCTATCCAGCATGGTTTGCACCACCTGTTTACGGGCCCGGAGTAAACTTGGAAGTTGTTTGAGAACATCGACAATACCCATCACAGAGAGGGTTTCCATCGGAAATAGCGATGCGAGACCCGCGTTCTTCATACGCTCACCGCCAACGCCCACAAACTGAATGTCTCTATGCATATCACGCAAGGCCAGCATAAGATTTGCGCCAAGGATGTCCCCCGACGCTTCACCTGCGACAATGCCAATAAGTAACGGGCGCTGATGTGCGCCCGCTGAAGAATTATTCGCTCTATCGCCGGAATCACTCATGGCCGGATAATTCCGCGCTCCGAATCGCTAATAAAGTCAACGAATCCGTTTAGGGCTGGCTCTTCAAGGGCGGTTATCGCGTCTGATGCTTCAGCAACGGTGAGGCCACTGCGATACAACAAACGGTAGGCTTTCTTGATGTTATTGATGCTGTCGGCACTAAAGCCTCGGCGCTTCAATCCTTCGCTATTTATAGTTCGCGGAACGGCATTATGGCCCTGACACATCACAAACGGCGGAATATCTTGCACCACAACGGAACTTACTGCGGCAAAGCTATGAGAGCCAATACGACAAAACTGATGCACACCGGTAAAGCCGCCTAGAATCACGAAATCGCCCATGTGCACATGGCCCGCTAATGTTGCGTTGTTAGCAAGAATATTGTTCGAACCAATCATGCAATCGTGAGCAACATGGACATACGCCATAAACAAATTGTCGTTGCCTATTTGCGTCAAACTGTTGTCTTGGATAGTACCGCGATGAATCGTGCATCCTTCACGAAACACATTGCGATCACCGACCACAAGCTCGGTCGGCTCGCCCTTATACTTCTTGTCCTGACAATCTTCGCCTATCGAGCAAAACTGAAAAATACGATTACCACGCCCTATGCGGGTTGGTCCTTTAATCACGACGTGAGAATGGATAACACAGTCATCGCCAATATCCACATCGGGGCCCACGTAGGTCCATGGGCCAATGCTTACGTTTTTTCCAATCCGAGCTTTAGGATCAATTATCGCGGATGCATGAATCAATTAAGTTGTCCTTCTTGCACACATAATATCGGCTTCACAAGCGAGCTTACCGTCCACCTCTGCACGGCCTTTAAACTTCCAGATGCCACGCTTTTCTTTAACAAATTCTACATGAAAATCAACGCGGTCGCCTGGAATAACTTGACGCTTAAAGCGCGCGTTATCAATTCCTGCAAACAAGTATATTTCGTCTTCCGCTACGTTTTCCATCATTTTAAAGCCAAGCAAGCCAGTTGCCTGAGCCATGGCTTCAAGTAGCAATACGCCCGGGAAAATAGGATTTCCAGGGAAATGCCCCATAAATACCGGCTCATTCATGGTAATGTTCTTAATCGCATGTAATGACGTATTCGGAACGTATGAAATAACCCGATCAATTAAAGCAAAGGGATAGCGGTGGGGTAAGATTTTCTGAATTTCCTGGATATCAAATCCCGGTTGAGCATTCTCGTTCAAAGGAGTTCCTCCGTTAATCGTTCGGTTTATCTAATTTGCGTTCTAGCGCCCGAACACGTAGGAATAACTCCGGTAACTGACGTACTCGTGCCCCGGACTTCGCCCAAGTCACTTGATCAACGACAGGCAATCCAGAGGCGTACACGCCTTTACCGGGCAAATCCTTGGTGACCATCGTCATACCATGGATCTGCGCACCATCACCAATAGTAATGTGCCCGTTAATCGCAGTTGCACCGCCAATCAAACAATAACGCCCAATTTTTGCACTTCCCGCAATTCCGGTGTGCCCTGCTATCGCAGTGCCTTCACCGATATGTACGTTATGCGCAATCAAACAGAGGTTATCAATAATGCAGTTTGAACTAATGACAGTGTCGTCCAGTGCGCCTCGATCAATGGTGGTGTTCGCGCCGATTTCTACATCGTCGCCAATCACTACTCGACCGAGCTGAGGGATTTTAACCCATTTTCCGTTATCACTGGCCCAACCAAAGCCATCGGCACCAATCACAGCCCCTGAATGAATTGTACAGCGCTCGCCAATTTGCACGCGATGATACACCTGCACACTTGGCCACAAACGCGTTCCAGCACCGATTTTGGCTTCCTCACCGACATAGCAATTGGCCCCAATAATTGCGCCATCACCAATCACTGCGCTGTCCGCAATCACCGCGCCCGGCCCGATGCTCACATCGTTGCCAAGGATAACCGTTTCCGCCACGGAAGCTCTCGCATCGATACGCGGTTTGGGTACGGGGGTTGTGTCAAACGCTTGCGCAGCACGCGCATAAGCAAGGTAGGGATTGTTGGTAATCAACGCATTTTTAATCAGTGACGGGTCATCATGTTCGGCTTTTAAAATCACCGCGCCAGCTTGCGTATTTTGTAGCAGGTTTCTGTACTTGTCATTAGCAAGAAAGCCGACCTGATCAGGGCCGGCATTTGCCAGTGTGGCTAAACTTGAGACGGAAGTATCGCCATTGCCGCGTACCTCCGCCCCAATTAGCATCGCTAATTCA
Source organism: Aliidiomarina indica (assembly GCF_015354615.1). GTDB lineage: Bacteria > Pseudomonadota > Gammaproteobacteria > Enterobacterales > Alteromonadaceae > Aliidiomarina > Aliidiomarina indica. The sequence continues at coordinate 718,685 of NZ_JACAVQ010000001.1, forward strand.
CTGAGCGTCATTCGATATCCTTTACGTTCAAGATAAACTCAAATCAACAACGAATTGAGGTTTAGTCTAGCAGACGCTCGAGAATTTGATCAGACACGTCCATCGACTCGCGAGAAAAAGGCACGCGGTTATAGTCGAGGATTAGATCATAGCCATTTGCTTCTGCATAGGCTTCAATCGCTGTGTAGATCTTTTGCAATAAGCGATTACGTTCTTCTGTTTCACGCATCTGAATGTACTGATTGAGCTGCTCATTGCTACGCTGCAAACCCATCGCGCGAGCGCGCAGTTCCTGGTTTGCTTCATTCAACTGCTCTTCAGTCATAATAGACTCATCGCGCGCTACCCGCTCACGCAAGGCCTCAAACTCTTCTTCTAGCTGCGATAAACGTTGAATCGGCTCTGCAAACTCTTCACTAATAGCGGCGGATACTTCTTCAAGCTCCGGCATGTTTTGTAAAACTTTATTGATGTTCACAGTACCAATTTTCATGTCTGCTGCGTGCGCAGGCATGGCACTGAATACCAAAGCGAACAAAACGATTACACTTGTAAATACTGCTTTCAAAGGACTATCCTCATTTCTCTAAGTGACTTAACTTGCCCAACGTTCTTATTCGGTTAGCTTAAATCGGCTAACGCAAAATTAAAACGATGTACCAATATTAAATGTAAATTTATCTTCTAATGTCCGATCTAATGAGCGAATTGGGAATCCTAAACTAAAGGACAACACACCCATTGGTGACAGCCACTGTACTGAGACACCATAAGATGCCTGATAATTCCGTGGACTACTGTAATCCCAGAATTGTGCGTCACCAATAACCTCTAAATCACGGTATTGATCGTAATTAAACTCGGTATCCCAAACCACACCCACATCAATAAAGGCACTCGTACGTACTGCACGCGAGGTTTCTTCACCAACGAACGGTGTTGGGAAAATAAGTTCGAAACCGCCATTTACTTGAGCGTTACCGCCAATAGAAGCAAATCGTGATACTTCAATGCGATCAAATTCTGGACCTAGGGCAATTTGTTCACGGTTCCCATCGGCATCCGGCGGACCCAATATATATTGCGGACGACGTGTGATTCCACGCGGACCTACTCGATTCGCCTCAAAGCCACGCAGGTTATCAGTACCACCCCCATAGAAATTTTCCCAGAAAGGTAATCGATAATCTGCACCGCTTTCGTCTTGACCATACCCATTTCCGTAACCGGCATTTAGACGGGTTAATAAAACAAACTCATGGTCGCGATCGAATGGACGATAATAACGGAAGCGATAATCAAGCTTGAAATACTGTAAATCACTATTTGGTGTCGTGATTTTACCACTCAAGCGATTCATGCTACCCGCCGTTGGAAACACACCACGGTTTAATGTGTTGCGTGTCCAAGACGCCGTTAAATCATAGGTTTTAAAGTTCAGTGATCCAAACGGGTCATCGGGATCCGCGTAGCGATTATAGAAGCTACGAATCTGTTCAAAAATTTCCCGCTGAGTAATACCGGTATTGCGGAAACCAACCCCAAAGTTAAGACGATTGTATTCGTTTACAGGGAATCCAAGATCACTGCCGATACCCCACGAACGTTGGTTAAATCGCGAAAGGTTGGCTTGGCGTGCGTCAAAATCCGTATAGAAAATGTTGCCACCTAAGCTCACACCATCATCGGTAAAGTAGTTATCCACATAGTTCAATTGAACATTACGTGAGTAACGGTTGGTGTCGACAGAGAAAGATACACGGTTACCTGAGCCAAGGAAATTCTCCTGACTAACCGCCGCATTTAAGCTCAAACCTGCGAAATCACCATAACCGATACCGGCAGAAATGGTACCCGATGGTTGTTCCTTCACGCGATATACGATATCCACCTGATCCGGTTCACCGGGTACAGGAATCGTCTCAACATCAACGGTTTCAAAGTAGCCCAAACGTTCCAAGCGCACTTTGCCGAATTCAACCGTTTGTTCTGACAACCAAGAACCTTCAATTTGGCGCATTTCGCGACGAAGTACTTCATCTTTCGTTGCATCGTTCCCTTCAAAATTGACTCGGCGAACATAAATACGCTGGCCTGGATCAATCGAGAAGGTCAAACTGACCACTTTATTGTCATCATCAATATCTGGAACCGCACGCACTTCGGTGCGCGCAAAACCAAAGCGACCGAAGTAACGCTTAATGGTTTCTTCAATATCGGTTACTTCCGCTTGATTATAGCGGCGACCTTCCAAGGCTTTTACGAATCGGTTTAAAAACTCTTCATGGTCACGGAGTTCACCGATGGCACGCGCATCTTTAATATCGTAGCGGTCACCTTCATTTACATTTACGGCAATGTAAATACCTTCGAGCTCTGGCGTAATAGCAACCTGCACAGACTCAATGTTAAAGCGTAGAAAACCTTGATCACGATAGAACGACTCGACTTCTTCCAAATCGCCCATCAACTGCTGCTGCTGATAATTACGTTTACCTAGGATATTCCACCACGGGAGTTCGTCACGCAATTCCATTAAACGCGTCAGTTCACGGCGCTCAAAGGTATCATTACCGATAAAGTTAATTTGCTCGACCACCGCGGCAGGTCCTTCGCGGAAGTTAAAGCGCAATTCAACACGGTTCCGAGGTAAATTCACCACTTGAATCTCTACCTGGGCATTGTATTTGCCAACGCTGTGGTAAAAATCCTCAAGATTCTTCTCGAGCATGGACACAACGGTGCGATCCAGTGATTCACCTTCCGCAATCCCGTTGTTAGCCAAACTATCAAGTAGTTGATCATCTTTAAGATCGCGGTTGCCATCAAAGACAATATTCGTAATGGTTGGGCGCTCAGTGACACGGATCACTAACGCGTCACCATCGCGATATACCCGCACATCGTCAAAATGGCTTGATGAATAGAGCTCATGAATGATCTGGCGTATCCGTTGTGCGTCGGCTTCCTCACCCACACGAACAGGTACGTAAGTTAATGCTGCGCCTAAACCAACCCGCTGCAAACCGCGAATTTGAATATCATCAACAACGAATGAATCGGATGCCTGAGCGTTTAAGCTCAATCCAGTTCCTGCGAGTACCACTCCAATAAACAGCTTTTTCAATGTCATGCAACACGTCTTATTGTTAGATAATTTTTTCACGAGAAGAGTCTGCCAAGATCATTAAACAATGTCACGCTTAGTAACACCATTAGCAGCAGTAATCCGACCCGAAAACTCATTTCTTGAATCCGCTCAGGTACAGGCTTTCCACGGATCCATTCAATTACATAAAATACTAAATGCCCACCATCGAGCATTGGAATCGGCAACAAGTTCAGTATTCCTAGGCTCACACTGATTAACGCGAGAAAACTAAGAAAATAAACCAACCCATAACTGGCATGGGCTCCTGCTCCTTGAGCGATCCCTACCGGGCCACTTAAGTTTTTTACAGACACATCGCCTGTAACCAACTTACCCACCATATTTACGGTGAGCCCCATCAGGTTCCATGTCCGCGCGACGCCCCCTTGTAGCGCTTCTATGGGGCCATATTGCAAGGTAAAGCGGTATTCTTCCGGATACGCTTCAACCTCTGGCACAATGCCGAGATAACCGCGCCCATCCCGTTCGCCTACCCTCACCTCTAATGAACGTGTTTCACCGTTACGCTCAACGTAAAAAGTAACGCGCTCATTAGCGTGACTTGCAATAAAGCTCCTTATTTGTTCCCAATTGGCGCTTTGAGTTCCATTGAATCCAATAATTTTATCGCCAATGCGCAAATCACTGCGTGCAGCCGGAGAATCAGCCTCTATTTCGGTGACCCGAGCGATGATTTCTGGACGGTAGACATCCAACCCCAAACTACCAATGGTTGATTCTTTATCAGGATCAAATTGCCAATCTTGCAAAGGTATACGCACATCGCGGGTCTGCCCTTGCACATCAACGACTCGAAATACCGTTGCGTCGGACCCCATCCGCCTAACTAGCGCTAAATTCACATCTTGCCAATCTTGCACCGGGCGCTGATCAATGGCAATGATTTCGCTGCCCGCGGTGAGGCCAGCCCGCTCTGCAACACTCGCGCTAGCGACATCGCCTATGATGGGCTTTACCGCCGGCATCCCAATCATGAGCATCAGCCACAGGGCAGCGATAGCGAAGATAAAGTTCGCGACAGGCCCCGCCAAAACAATAGCAAAGCGTTGCTTTACCGGCTTCGCCCGGAAGCTTCCAGACATTTCCTGCTCTGAAACTGGATCAATTTCATGATCCAGCATTCGCACGTAGCCGCCCAGAGGAATTGCCGCTATCTGATAGTTAGTGCCGTCTTTGCCCCGCCACGTAAATAGGGGTTTACCAAAACCAATGGAAAAGGTCACCACTTTCACACCGCAGCGGCGAGCAACCCAAAAATGACCAAACTCATGAAAGGTCACCACTAAACCCAAAGCAACAATAAATGCACCAATCGACCACAAAAACTGTTCCATCGATTAAAACCTCGACATCTGTTGCATCGCCATGGCACGTGCTTCTTCATCACATGCCAAAATTTCATCCAACTGGCTCACTTTCGGCAGCTGTACGCGTTCTAACACTTGCCCACACAGGTTGGCAATATCACCAAATTGGATACGTCCATCCAAAAACGCCGCCACCGCTACTTCATTCGCAGCGTTGAGCGTGGTCGTTGCCGCTTGCCCAGCCCAGCACGCATCAATCGCGAGCTGCAAACAGGGATACCGTGCCGAATCCGGGGCGGTGAATGTAAGTGCCCCTAATGTTGCAAAATTCAAAGGAGCCACACCACTGCTAATACGTTCTGGAAAACCCAAGCAATGAGCAATAGGCGTGCGCATATCCGGCTGCCCCATTTGCGCTATTACTGAGCCATCCACGTATTGTACCATTGAATGAATCACGCTTTGAGGGTGAATCACCACATCAAGTTCATGTCGTTGGCAGTTAAACAGCCATTTTGCTTCGATGTACTCCAATCCCTTATTCAGCATGGTGGCTGAATCGACGGAAATTTTCTGTCCCATCGACCAATTAGGATGATTACACGCCGCTTGCGGCGTTTGTGTCGGCAATTCTATTAAGGGGGTTTCTCGAAACGGACCACCGGATCCTGTTAATAGAATTTGACTCACCCCATGGTCACTTAAATGAACCCGCCCAGCACCCTGTTGTACTGCAAAAGGTAACGCCTGAAAAATCGCATTGTGCTCACTGTCTACGGGTAACAATTGCGCGCCAGACTGATGCACCGCATCCATAAATAGCTGACCGCTCATCACCAAGGCTTCTTTATTGGCTAATAATACCTGCTTACCGGCTTTTACTGCCGCGAGCGTAGGCAACAAACCGGCTGCACCAACAATAGCCGCCATCACCATATCGACTTCCGTTGCCGCAGCAACGTCGCACAAGGCCTGCTCGCCTGCGAGAACCTCAATATTGAGGTTGGCGCTAACGATACGTTGTTCGAGTGCCTGCGCCGCCTTCGGGTTCGTCATTACCGCGATATCAGGACGATGTTGCTGACACAACGCGAACATCCCATCTACGTTGCTATGGGCGGTCAGAGCATAAACAGAAAATGTTTCAGGGTGTGCTGCGACAACGGCTAACGTGCTTGCACCGATCGAGCCGGTTGCGCCCAATATGCTGAGCCTCCGCAACCCATCGGCGCGCTTAGGTGGTAACGCTTGAACCCCAGGAAACGACATTTAGCCAACCAACCAAAGGTAACCAATTAAGAAAACCGGCAACGCCGATGTTAAGGAATCGATACGATCTAAAATGCCGCCATGGCCGGGCAAAATTGACCCGCTGTCTTTTACACCCGCGCAGCGCTTAAACATACTCTCATTGAGATCGCCAAACACCGAGACCAATACGGTTATCAAGCCCACTAAAAAATAGCCAAAGAGTAAATCAGCTTCGATGGGGAGGGCCCAAGCGACCGTGCCCATCACTACCAAAGCGAGCGCCACACCACCATATAAACCTTCTAGGGTCTTACCTGGGCTCACATGGGGCATTAATTTGCGTTTTCCGAACTTCTTGCCGGTAAAATAGGCGCCAATATCGGCGGCCCACACCAAACCGAGTACGAACAATAAGGTCCAGGCGCCAAACAATGGATTTGTCTCAAAGTGCAATGAGCGAACGGCCAATGCCGCTGTCCATGTAGGAACGAGAATAAGAAAGCCAAAAATACCAACAAAAATGCGGCTACGAACCCACAGGCGTTGGCTTCGTGGGAAGTTACATACCAGTAAAGTGGCTAGAATCCACCATAGTGCGCCGATTAAACTAATATAAAACAGAACCGAATGAATCTGACCTTGGATCCAGAGGGTGTCAAAATCAAGAAACCAAAACAGGCCACCGATAGCAATGCCCACCAGCACGACATAAGCGAGGCGGCCCCACAAATGACACACTTTCATTAACGGAGACCATTCCCAAGCGGCCAGTAACAACACCAGCATAACCGCCAATGCAAACCATTCTAACGGAAGGGCAAATATAATCCCAAAAGCCACAGGCAATAAAACAATGGCGGTACCAATTCGTTGTTTCAGCAAAATTAATCCTCTTGCAAAGCACCTGCACCAGCTAATTGTTGTATTTGTGCGCTAGTGAGGCCAAATCTACGTTCCCGACGGACAAAAGAGTCGACTGCTTCGGCAAACGTCATTTCATCAAAGTCTGGCCAGAGTACATCAGTAAAATATAATTCTGCATAGGCTAATTGCCATAACAAAAAGTTACTGATGCGGATTTCCCCCCCAGTCCGAATCAATAGATCCGGTTCAGGTCCTGAGGCCAAACTCAGATGTTCCGAAATCATTGTTTCGGTAATATCACTTGCTGCGATGCGCCCTTGGGCTACCTCTTCCGCAAGTTGCTGGGTCGCTTGAGTAATATCCCAGCGCCCGCCATAATTTGCAGCGATATTCAGTGTCAGCGCACTGTTATGGGCCGTTGCTGCTTCTGCTTCCTTAATCCGCTTTTGTAAACGACTATTAAAACGCGTTACATCTCCGATGACCCGCAAGCGGATATCATGGGCAGCGAGTTCAGCAACCTCACGCTTAAGCACCCCCATGAACAATTCCATGAGAAGATTCACTTCTTGCGCTGGGCGATTCCAATTTTCACTGCTAAATGCAAATAATGTAAGTGCTTCAATACCGTTGCGTCGAGCAAAAGTAATCGCACGGCGCACTGATTCAGCGCCGGCTCGGTGCCCATGTGTACGTCGTTTCCCCTGTTTTTCTGCCCAGCGTCCATTACCATCCATAATAATAGCCACGTGGCGTGGGAGACGAATCGCTAACTGTTCTGTTTCAATCCCTGTCATGCTACATCCACAAAAAATAAACGCCGCGCAAGTATACCCGACACGGCGTTGTCCTCCAACGAGGGAAGTTAATGAGTGATTAAACTTCCATCAACTCGGCTTCTTTCGCAGCCAAAAGCTCATCAATTTTCTTTACGGCTTCATCTGTAATTTTCTGGATACTGTCTTGCGCGCGACGATCGTCGTCTTCGGTAATCTCTTTGTCTTTCAACAGCTCTTTGATATCACTGTTGGCATCACGACGAATATTGCGCACCGCTACACGGCCCTGCTCTGCTTCCGCACGTACAACTTTCACTAAGTCCCGGCGCCGTTCTTCTGTGAGTGCCGGTAACGGAACTCGGATAACATTTCCTGCAGCCGCTGGATTCAGTCCTAAATCAGAGGTGAGAATCGCTTTCTCAACAGCACCTGAAGAACTCTTATCAAATACCATGATACTCAGCGTGCGAGAATCTTCCACGGTAATGTTAGCCAACTGCTTCAGTGGCGTATCCGTTCCATAATAAGGAACCATCACACCATCTAATAAACTTGGGTGCGCGCGTCCTGTGCGAATTTTTGACATCTGTGTGGCAAGCGCTTCAACACTCTTCTTCATGCGGTCTTTCGCATCAGCGATAATCTCGTCGATCACTGTGAGTTCCTCTTTCTTATTTATTCAGTGGTGTTATTCACATGGGTGATCAGTGTACCTTCATCTTCACCCATAATCACGGCTTTCAGTGCACCTGGCTTATTCATATTAAACACGCGAATCGGTAACGAATGATCACGCGCCAGGGTAAAGGCAGCTAAATCCATGACTTTTAGTTCATTTTTTAGCACATCATCGTAATCTAACAGATCATATTTAGTTGCTTCAGGATTTTTTACCGGATCGGCACTATAAACCCCATCAACTTTAGTGGCTTTTAACACCACATCGGCTTCAATTTCAATACCGCGCAAGCATGCGGCCGAATCAGTGGTAAAGAACGGGTTACCCGTCCCTGCGGAAAAGATGACTACACGGCCCGATTTTAATAAGCTAATCGCCTCAGCCCAGTTGTAGCTATCACATACGCCAGCTAGCTCAATTGCTGACATCAAACGCGCATTAACATAAGTGCGGTGCAGAGCATCACGCATGGCGAGTCCATTCATGACGGTCGCCAACATGCCCATGTGATCCCCGACCACACGATTCATGCCCGCTTTCGCCAAGCCTTCGCCACGGAATAAGTTTCCGCCCCCTATGACAATACCAACCTGAATGCCGAGCTCTAAAATTTCTTTGATTTCCTGCGCCATGCGGTCTAGTACTTTGGCATCAATGCCAAAGGGCTCATCTCCCATGAGCGCTTCACCGCTGAGCTTAAGTAAAATGCGTCGATAACTTGGTTTCGGATTTGTACTCATTTCTCTGGCTTCCCGTTTTCAGGTCAAAAAAAACCGCGCCTGCTGTACCAGCAAAGCGCGGTCTCGATTTAGGTCGTTCTCGTTGTAGGCGTAAAGGCCACAGTAAAATTAACCTTTTTTCGCCGCAGCAACCTGAGCTTGAACTTCCGCTGCAAAATCTTCAGATTTCTTCTCGATACCTTCACCCACTTCAAAGCGAACGAAAGTAACTACGTCAGCACCGGCTTCTTTTAGAAGCTCGCCCACTGATTTAGAAGGATCTTTAACGAACGGCTGACCGGTCAAGCTGATTTCGCCGGTGAATTTCTTCATACGGCCTTCAACCATCTTCTCAGCGATCTCTTTTGGCTTACCTGATTGCATGGCGATGTCGATTTGAATATCACGCTCTTTTGCAATCACGTCAGCTGCAACGTCTTCTGGCTTCACGAATTGAGGGTTGCTTGCCGCAACGTGCATTGCGATATCTTTACCTAATTCTTCGTTACCGCCACTCAACAATACCAATACACCGATACGGCCGCTGTGAACGTAAGAAGCTGCTACATCGCCGCCTTCGATGGTCATAACACGGCGTACGGCCATGTTCTCACCAATCTTAGCAACCAGCGTAGAACGCACTTCTTCAACTGTACCACCATCGATCTGGGTGTTGTTTAGTTTCTCAACGTCAGTTTCTTTGTTGGCAAAAGCTGCATTAACAATTTTCTCACCCATTGCTAAGAAGCTAGCATCACGAGCAACGAAATCGGTTTCACAGTTCAATTCAACCAAAGTACCTACATTGCCTTCAGTTTTTACTAAAATCACGCCTTCAGCAGCGATACGACCAGCTTTTTTAGCTGCTTTCGCTTGTCCACTCTTACGCATGTTTTCAATCGCAAGCTCGATATCGCCATTCGCTTCTTCGAGTGCTTTTTTACAATCCATCATGCCTGCGCCAGTACGCTCACGCAGTTCTTTAACCATTGCGGCTGTAATTGCCATGATTCGATCCTCTGTATTCAGGAGTCATGTCTGGCTCGAGTCAATTCGAGCCCCGCGAAATACTTAAAAAAACGGCCTTTTTCAGGCCGTTTTTAACTTACTCGGCGTCGCTTGCTTCTTCAGCAGCTTCAACGAAATCATCAGCTGGGCTCACTTCAGCACCACCTTTTTGACGACCTTCGTTAATTGCAGTCGCAGCAGCAGATAAGTACAGCTGGATTGCACGGATTGCATCGTCGTTACCTGGTACGATGTAATCAACACCGTCAGGTGAAGAGTTCGTATCAACAACCGCAACCACTGGAATACCCAGGTTGTTTGCTTCTTTAATTGCAATGTGTTCATGATCGGCATCGATCACAAACAATGCGTCAGGCAAACCGCCCATGTTCTTAATACCGCCAAGGCTCTTCTCTAGCTTTTCCATTTCGCGCGAATGCATCAGCGCTTCTTTCTTGGTCAGCTTTTCAAAAGTACCATCTTGGCTTTGCGTCTCAAGCTCTTTCAAACGCTTGATTGACTGGCGAACAGTTTTCCAGTTCGTCAGCATGCCACCTAACCAACGGTGATTTACGTAATACTGATTGCTTGCTTTTGCAGCCAAATCAACCTGCTCAGACGCTGCACGCTTCGTGCCAACGAACAAAATTTTGCCGCCGTTTGATGCAGTATGCTGTAAGAAATCCAGTGCTTTGTTAAACATAGGCACGGTTTCTTCAAGATTGATGATATGGATTTTGTTGCGAGCGCCAAAAATGAAAGGCTTCATTTTTGGGTTCCAATAACGGGTTTGGTGACCGAAGTGGACACCAGCTTTAAGCATGTCACGCATTGACACGTTTGCCATGATAAGTTTCCTTTTTAGGGGTTAGGCCTCCACATATCCCATGTTGCGACCCACTTTCGTAGGCACCCCGCACGCATGTGTCGATATGTGTGTGTTATTTAAGTAAAAGTTATTTGCCTTGAAACGCTGAACACAGCGACTTCAGGCGGCGCGAATTATGCCACAAATCATAGGCTCGCTGCAAGCTGCGGGAGAGAAAAAGATGATAGGCAAACAACGGGGTGACTCGTTTCGATAAAGTGCGGAGTCTCCCCATTACTTGCGGCTAGAAAGATATCAGGACGTGCAAGGGATATCCGCCATACGTACCTGCCATACGCTCGTTCCCGACAAGCCTAACAACACATCTTGGCCAATACCCTCCAGCATCGGTGGTTTCCAGAAATGGCGCAAATTCTCCACCTTCACCGCGAACATATCCGGATACAACAGCCTCGGTCGATATCAAACATTCCTTAGGTAAATTAGCACCAACAACATATCGGAGAATGATTATGATATCTCGTGGTTGCGATTAACCAACATGTGTAAGATCAATACGATACAAGATTTCGTCACTTTCTGATACACTACTCCCGTCAATAGAATCAACGCAGTAGGACAGTCATGGCCGCGAAAATCAAAACCCCCGAAGAAATCGAGAAAATGCGCATCGCTGGAAAAATGGCAGCAGACGTATTGGAAATGATCACGCCGCACGTTCAGGCGGGCATTACCACCGACGAGCTCAATACCATTTGTCATGATTATATTGTGGCTCAGGACGCATACCCTGCTCCGCTTAACTACCATGGTTTTCCTAAATCCATCTGCACCTCGGTCAATCATTGTGTGTGTCATGGCATCCCCAATGATAAACCGCTGAAAAACGGAGATATTATCAATATCGACGTCACGGTGCGCAAAGACGGATATCACGGCGATACCAGCAAAATGTTCATCGTTGGTGAAGGCTCTATTTTGGCGAATCGGTTAGTTAAGGTAACCCAAGAAGCGCTTTACCGCGCGATTCAAATGGTTAAGCCCGGCGTGCGTTTAGGGGATATCGGCGCTGAGATTCAAAAGTACGGTGAAAGCTTCGGTTATTCGATTGTCCGGGAATTTTGTGGGCATGGAATTGGCGATGAGTTTCATGAAGAACCACAAGTATTGCATTACGGCAAACCGGGTACCGGCGAAACCTTGCAAGCGGGCATGTGCTTGACCATTGAGCCCATGATTAACGCGGGCAAGCCCCATACTAAGATTCTGGGTGACGGCTGGACGGTACTGACTAAGGATCGCAGTTTAAGCGCCCAGTGGGAGCATACTCTGCTTGTTACCGACAACGGTGTTGAAGTACTTACGCTACGCTCCGACGAAACCTTGCCGCGAGTGATCTCCCATTCATGAGTTACGCTGCTGCTTGGCCCGACAGTCTCTCAGATACGGCTGCCTGGCGGCAGCAACTAAAGGCCTTTGATACATGGTCCGCTGAACAATTTGTCAGCGCCGATATTGAAAGCTTAGTGTCAGCACGTGCCGACTTCATGGACGCCCTTATCAGCAAGCTTTGGCATCTCCTTGAACTCCCTGAGCAAGAGATGGCCTTGCTTGCTGTGGGCGGTTACGGCCGCGCCGCGCTGCACCCCCACTCCGATATCGACCTTCTATTTCTTGTGGCACGAGCACCTGATGCTGATCACGCCGATAAAATCGGTCAGCTAACAACCCTGCTCTGGGATTTGCGTCTGCAAGTAGGGCATGCGGTTCGTACTATCGAGGACTGCATGAACGAAGCGGCAAACGAAATTACCGTAGCCACCAGCTTAATTGAAAGCCGTCTTCTGATCGGTGACGCTGAACTAACCAGTGAACTTGAGCAAGAAGTCTTTCATCAGTTTCCATGGAACAGCCGAGATTTTTATCAGGCTAAAAAAGATGAGCAAATTGAACGCCACCAGCACTTTCATGGCACCGCCTACAATCTTGAACCCAATATCAAAGCATCGCCCGGCGGCTTGCGGGATATTCAAACCATAAGCTGGATAGCCAAACAACATTTTAACACGCGCACAGACGAGAGCTTGGTCGAGTTTAACTACATTACGGCAGATGAGTTTATCGAACTGAAAGAGTGCACGCATTTCCTATGGCGAGTTCGTTTTGCGCTGCATTTAGCCGCCCGCAAGTGCGAAGACCGTCTGCTGTTTGACTATCAACCGGATGTCGCACAGTTACTTGGTTATGGCCAGGACGGAAAAGTAGCCGTCGAGCGCATGATGAAAGACTACTTCAAAGTTGTATTGCGCGTGGGCGAGCTTAACCGCATGCTCTTGCAATTCTTTGAGCAGGCTATCCTCGGGCCGATGGAGCTCATTGAGCCGCAACCGCTAGATGCGGATTTTGCCCTCTCTGGTGTACAAATCATGGCGTTGCATGACAAGGCTTTTAGCACGCCACAGCAAATCATGCAGTTCTTTTGCTACGTGGCCGAATATCCGGTGATTGAGAGCGTGCATTCCCACACCATCCGCCTATTGCGCAATGCGCGTCGGGATATCACCCAACCTTTGTCGGAAGATGCAGAAGCGCGCGCCCGCTTTCTTAAGTTAATAAAGCACCCGCGTGGATTCGGATTAGCATTTGAATTAATGCACCGTTACGGGGTTATGGCGCGCTACCTGCCTGCTTGGGATCATATTGTTGGTCAGATGCAATTCGACTTGTTTCATGCCTATACAGTAGACGAGCACACGTACCGACTGGTTCGTAATCTGTACCGGTTCACACTGCCGGAAACCGCTGAACGTTTCCCGTTGTGTGTTGAGTTAGTGGAGCAAATGAAGCACCCGGAATGGTTATTCTTGGCCGGTATTTTTCATGATATTGCTAAAGGACGAGGAGGCGATCATTCTGAGCTCGGGGCCGTCGATGCACGAGAATTCGGAGAACAACATGGCCTACCGCAAGAAGGCATTGATCTCATAGCATGGTTGGTGGAAAAGCACCTTTTAATGTCAGTCACTGCGCAAAAGCGGGATATTTATGATCCCGATGTGATCGCTCGTTTTGCCGAAGCCTGCCAAACCCGCACGCGACTCGACTACCTGTATTGCTTGACGGTTGCCGATATTCGCGCCACCAATTCAAATTTATGGAACAACTGGAAGGCCACTCTGTTAGAAGAGCTCTATCGCGCCACTTGCGATGTGTTGGAAAAGACAGATCGGAAAACCATTGATGTGCGCGAGCGCATGCTCGAAAATCGCCAAAATGCGATGGCTCTTTTGTTAAGTGCGGGCTTCCAAGTTGACGACATCAGCCAACTTTGGGGACGTTTCACCGCCGACTATTTTTTCCGCCATACCCCAGAACAAATTGCCTGGCATTCACAGCACATCATGCATGTTCAGGAGCACCAATTACCGTTGGTACTCATAGGTGACGAAAACAATAATGGCACCACTGAGCTGTTTATTTATCACACGGAAGAGAGCAACCTATTCGCCAAAGTGGCGGCAGTGCTCGATAATGAACAATTAAGTATCCACGATGCACAAATTTTGAATACCCGCGATGGCTACGTCATGGATACCTTTATTGTGCTGCAACGGGACGGCCGTCCCCTTGCCGATGTGCAACGTATCGAAGAGGTTCATCAGCACCTGCACGATGTACTGCGCAAGCGCAAAGAAGTTCCCAAGGGCTATCGACCATTATCGCGGCGCATGCGCAATTTTCAGGTACCGACGAAAGTGAAATTTATCAACCTGAAGAATCAACGGCGTACTACATTTGAATTGATTGCATTAGATCGCCCCGGCTTAATTGCGCGTCTCGCGCATGTCTTACAACGGTTAGATATCAACTTGATGGCGGCGAAAATCACGACTGTCGGCGAGCAGGCAGAAGATCTATTTATTGTTGCGTCGAATCAACAGGAAGCCCTGACGGAAAGCGAGCGTGACGTTCTGAAAAAAGCTATTATAGACGCCCTCGATGTCGAATAAATTGAAATGAAAGAAGGAATAGCCATGAGTAGTTTGCAGCAAACCATCGAAACCGCTTTTGAAAACCGCAATGAATACAGCCCAAAGCAGGCACCAGAGCAGGTACGCAACGCCGTTGCTGAAGTATTGGCTGGTCTTGATGCGGGTACCTTGCGCGTGGCTGAAAAAATTGACAATGCTTGGGTTGTCCATGAATGGGTGAAGAAGGCTGTTCTACTCTCATTCCGTCTCAATGATAATGTCATGATGGACGGTGCCGAAACCAAATTCTTTGACAAAGTTCCAAGCAAGTACGCAAATTACACCGAAGCCCAGTTTATCGCGGATGGCGTGCGTATCGTGCCTCCTGCCATGGTTCGTCGCGGCGCCTTCGTTGGTAAAAATGTGGTGGTCATGCCCTCTTACGTCAACATTGGTGCGTATGTGGATAGCGGCAGTATGGTCGATACTTGGGCAACGGTCGGCTCATGCGCACAAATTGGTAAAAACGTGCATTTAAGCGGCGGTGTTGGCATCGGTGGCGTACTTGAACCCCTGCAGGCTAACCCAACGATTATCGAAGATAACTGCTTTATCGGCGCGCGTTCAGAAGTTGTGGAAGGAGTTATTGTCGAAGAAGGCTCGGTTATTTCGATGGGCGTTTATATCGGCCAAAGCACTCGCATTTATGACCGTGAAACCGGGGAAATCCATTATGGTCGCGTGCCTGCAGGTTCCGTTGTTGTATCTGGCTCACTTCCTGCAAAAGATGGCAGTCATTCTCTCTATGCAGCAGTTATCGTTAAAAAAGTTGACGCCAAAACCCGTGCAAAAGTAGGCATTAATGAGTTGCTGCGAGGCGCTACTGAATCTGCGTAACTCGTCTAAATCGCACATAAAAAACAGCCAAGGTGGTGCCAAACCCTTGGCTGTTTTTTTATACGGTGCTGGAAAAGAGTCAGTCAGCCCCATCTGCGGTAAATGGTTCTTTTTGAAAAGCGCGATAGAACTCCGCTGGAACAGGAATATCTATATGCACCATGGTTTTGCTCTCAGGATGCGGAAAACTCAGTGACGTTGCGGCCAACAATAATCGATGAATATTAAAATGTTCCCGAAAAAAGCGATTATGGCGACCATCTCCGTGGTTCGTATCACCCACAATGGGATGACGAAGATGAGCCATATGCCGGCGCAACTGATGTTTACGACCGGTTTTTGGCGATAATTGCACCAGCGAATAACGCGAGGTGGCGTGACGCTTACTCACCGCATAAGGAAGTTCAACCTGATCAATTCTGAGAAAGTCAGTAACCGCTTCTTGTGCTTCTTTATCTTGCCGCGCCATTTTGTCAGCAATTTTATCGAGTTCTTCACGGAGTGGATAATCAACCCGACCATGGTCGGGAATGTAGCCTCGCACCACCGCATGATATATTTTGCGCACTTCATGCTCGCCAAAGGTTTCCATCATAGTGCGTGCCACCTCTGCCGATTTTGCAAATAGCAGAATACCGGACGTAGGCCTATCTAACCGATGCAGCGGAAACACGTGCTGCCCGATGTGGTCCCGCAACAGCTGCATGGCAAACCATTTCTCACCCCGCGCTAATGCTGAACGGTGCACCAGAAGCCCTGATGGTTTGTTGATTGCAACGAGCGCTTCATCTTCGTAGCAAATGTCGATGGCCGGCGCTTCAGTGGCGATCATGATGCCCATCCAAAAGCGAATCAATCGCTTTTAGTGACAATATAATGTGTTTATGTTCTCGCAACTGTCCACGCCAGACTTCAATGGCCATTGGATGCACAGCAATTTTATTCGGTAGCGCTTCGCGTTGTTCAATTCGCTGCCGTAATGTTGGGATCATGATAAACTGCAACCATTGATAAAAATCCAGCGTATCAGAGGCAAAAGGTGTGGTGCTTTGCAGCTTTTCCGGCGCCGGCCTATGAGCATCCCATAGTTCTTGATCTTTGAGTGCGGCTTCTAGCTCGTTCAATAGATGCGCGGTTTGCTCAGCGAGGGAGCCTGATGTGCTTTGCGCCGCGCCCGCTTTTTTTGAGGATTTAACCATATGCTTGTGTTCTCGGAAGCTCTCGGGTACAACGGGCGTAATATACGCAAAACCCCGTGCACCTATTCCCGTGCACCCATAAATGAATTCAATCGCTAGAAGCGGAAGTATAACGGAAAACCATGCAGTCTATCGACACTATCACCGATTTTCTTACAGCCGCAGGACATGCCGCTGAACAGCAACAGGGTTCTAAAGGAGCCCGTTTTCGTATTTATGATTTAAGCCGTCGCGTGCAAGCGCTTGGGTTAGCGGATTTTGCCGCGATCGAGCGTAATGAACGCCCCTTCCCAGCGCCTCGCCAGCAGCATGCATGGTTAGGCATCGTGTTTTGGTCTGAGCAACAGCAAAATGATCCTTATATCTGGTTTGTGAAGCTCCCTCTTGATGAGCGCTCACTTTTTCAGCATGCGGCCCGACAACACTTTTTAAGTATTATTGTGGATGCCTTAGGCACCGACCTCAATAGTGCACCGAGTGCCGAGCAAGAAAAGCGTTTGCAAGACAACCCTTATGTTTTTCAGCCTGACGAAGCGCGCCGAGCAGCCTTTCATGCGTTGGTACGCCGTGATTTAGGCTTACCACCATCAATATACTACGAAGACGCGCAGTCATTTTTCAGCCAAGAAGACAGCCCTGTTGAATGGGAATCTTTAGGCGTACAAGGTATTCACGATGTTATTGCGCGTCTCAGCCATCCAGACCAACCGGGCCAACAACTTTTGCATAAACGTCTTGCTCAAGACTTTCTAAACTGGCCGGGGCCAATTCAACAAACTTTAACCGAGGCGATGGAACATCGGCAATTACCTGCAGCCCTGCAGAACAACTTGTTGGCAGCCCTTGAGGGTATGTTTGAAGATGCCCTCAGCGATAGTCACTTCGCGCTACTACGGGCGACCTCCGCACAAGCCTTGTCAAATCGCTATCAGCAACTCGTGTTGAGATTATTAAAAACCTACCCCAATGACACCGATCTGCTACTGACGATTGGTGCGCGCGCGTGGCCTGCGTTAATCGACTACGGCAATTTACAGCTGTATCTCGAACAGCTGGCAACCACGTCCGAGACAATTTTTATTCAAGCGTTTCGTGACTTAGTCATGCTGCCTGAGTTGCGCCCTCTCCTGCTTAATATTTTACGGAAAGACGACTTAAGCCCAGTACTGCAAGATGCAATACAGGCCTTAATTGCACATACGCGGAGCGGTCAATGAATATTAACCTAATGGAGCTAGTGGCTCTTCTCGCGCTTCTGTTGTTTGGGTACCTATTCTGGCAGTGGCGGTTACAGGAAGAGTTTGCGCGCAAGCACGCAGAAATGCTGTGTAAGCGGCACGATATTCAATTCCTTGATATCGCCCGTTCTTCAGGTCGTCCGCGCTTCAGTCCTAAGCCAGGTTGGGAAGCGCGCTTTGTATTTGGGTTTAGTAGCGATACTCAATCGCGCTATGAAGGAGAAATCATGCTCCTCAACCGTCATCTACGCGATTATAGTCTCCCCACCTACCGCACCGCGACGGAACCGCAAGCGAGCGATTTAGCTGCCTCGCCGGCCTCTCACTCGAGTGCGCAAAGCGCAACGCCGGAAAAAACCAAACCCGCGCAACAAATACGCGTTAGCTATGGCGTACCGGCGCCAACTCCCGAGCATGTAAAAACCCACCAGCGTGTAGAGCCCAGCGAGGAAATCGTTGACGCTGTATTTAAACAGGATCAAACAACGCCGATTCAACCTTTTGTAAACGGCGCCAACAACACAGAGGATGGACTCGGTTAGACCGTTATCGTTCATTCTCAGTGTTGTTTAATCATGGCTTTCCAAAAACCCCTGATGTAAGGTTTGTAACACCTCAGTGGCATCCTCTTCTTGCACCAGAAAACACAAGTTATTTGGGCTTGCGCCATGACTCACCATGCGAATATTGCGTTTTCCAATCATGGAAAACAGTCGACTCGCGACTTCCGGGGTAGAGGTTAATTGATGGCCAATCACAGCAATTAACGCCAACCCTTCCTCCACACTTACATCACAGTGTTTTTCCAGTTCCGTGAGCAATTGTGGGGTCACAAGTCGGCGCCCTGAAGAATGGGAGCCCGTCGGGTCGAGGGTAAGTGCGACCGACACTTCCGATGTTGTAATTAAATCCACGGAAATACGGTGGCGGGCGAGAATAGCAAATAGCTCCGCAAGAAAACCACGGGCGTGCAGCATGTGTAGGCTACGCACTGTCAGCAAGGTCTGTCCTCGACGTATACTCAATGCGCGACAGACAGGTCGGCTATCCGTCTGATTGCGTATCCATGTGCCCGCCTTCTCTGGCTCACGGGTGCAGCCCACAAACACTGGAATTTTCCCCCGTTGCGCAGGCAATAAGGTGGCGGGGTGAAGTATTTTGGCACCAAAGGTTGCCATCTCCGCGGCTTCCGCAAACGTCAGCTCAGGAATGGGTCGAGCCTTGGGCACTTGGCGCGGATCACAGGTATAAATACCATCCACATCGGTCCAAATTTCCAATGCGGTTGCTTGCAAGGCCTCTGCAAATAAGGCCGCACTGTAATCGGAGCCACCGCGCCCCAATGTCGTTGTGCGCATGGCCGCATCGGCGCCGATAAAACCCTGGGTGACAACAACCGCTTCATCAATTTTGGGCTGTAAGTATTCCCCAGCAAGCATTCCTATCCGTTTCGGTCTCGGTTCCGCATGGCCAAAATGGCTGTCGGTACGAATCACTTGGCAGGCATCAAAATCAAGCGCACGTACATGGCGCTGACGCAACACTTCTGCGAGTAACAGGCTCGAGCAACGTTCACCCATGGCTAACAACGCATCTGGCGTGCCGCCGTCGCCTTTCTGCTCAGCAATAAGGGTGCTGTAATGGGCCATTTCCGCAAGGTAGTCACGCAATTGCGCATTCACTTCTGCACTCGGTTGCAGTTCACGGGTAATTGCGTGCTGAATATGCATAATTTCAGTGAGTAACTGTTGCCGCTCAGCTTCGTCGCTAATCCCTGCTGATAGAGCCGCTAATCGGTTGGTCACGCCGGCGGCAGCACTGACCACCACCACCCGCGTGGCGGGGCTATTTTCGATAATATGCGCACATCGTGTTAAGGCGGCGTAATCAGCCACCGACGTGCCGCCAAACTTGGCCACAATTAAGGGATGAGCGTGCGTGAAGTGATTGCTTTGCGTGTTTGTAATCATGCTCCGAACCTTTGTTTGTTCGGAGAGTTCGGGAACGGAACAAAACCGATGGTTCTCGGTTGAGGCATCGCTCCAGAAGCTCTCCACCTGTTAATTTAGGTGACAGCCCCAGGGATTCAGCCCTGCAGACCGATCAAATAGCGTCCAGAACGCGTTTTGACCTCGGCGTTACGCCCCCTCAGTTGTGCTCTCGGGGCTCTGGAGCCCTCCTACAACCTACCTGGGTAACGCACCTCTTCTGGTATATTAGGCTGCAAATAGAGCGCTAATATTAGGGGCCGAATTTGACAGGATCTTCGCTTTGATGTCAACGTCGGTGCGTGGCGATCGACTATTTTACGACCAACGATGGGACCTTCTCACCCTGCTTAATCGTTGCGCGTGTGAAACAGCAATTGTCCGCGTAACTCACCCACTTGAACGTCACGTAATTGGGTATAGCCGCGTTGCTCAAAAAACCGAGCGTATTGGGGCCGCGTCGCATAAACGGCAATTCCCGCTGATTCTTCATCGTCTTCCAGTACATTATCGGCAGCCTGCACTAGCAGTTGCCCTAATCCACGTTGCTGATAACGCGGATGCACCGCAATAAATGACAGCATGTGATAGTCTGCAACGGGCATTGCTTCTGCAATCACCCGCTCTTTTTCAAGCATTTGCCGCGTACTGACAATGCCTGCGGTTAATAGCATACGTAAACGCCAGTGCCAAAAGCGCTGCAGTGCGTTACCTGAATGCGCTCTCGTCATGCACACAACGCCCTCTAGGGTATCTCCTTCAAACAGACCAAACATAGGTTGTCCGGCTTCAAAAAAAGCAGCTAGCTCCTCGCGAATGGCTGCCCGTAAGCGCTGTTCGTAACCCTCTTTGTTGGCCTGAAAGATCGCCTGAAACAAGGGATCGTCGGTATATGCGGTAAGCAGCAAAGAAGCTGCCGGTGCAAGATGTTCATGCCCCAAGTACTGCAACACTCCCAGTGAATTGTCAGTCGTCGGGTTGTCGATGTCGGTATCTTCCATCATCGAAGACATATCAACTCTCTTATCTAAATGAACGTTTTGTCACTCTAAACTAGCGACTGCAAATTGTCATGCCGCAATCACACTGCGCCTTCAGCAAACACCGGTGTGAGTCGCTCCAAAAACGACTCCATATCGCCCGCGAGAATTTCATGCTGCGGTTTACCGACATACTCTAAACCCACGGCCCCGGTGTGATTATCTACCGTGAGCATTAAATCATCTTCATCGGTAATGCCAATAAATAGAGTAACCGCCTGTTCTAATCGCTGTTTCATCATGACATGGCCAATCAAATTCTTTTGTAAACGTTCTCCATCTTCAGGATGCAACACCTGCAAAAGAACCAACGGTTGCCCGCGAAATTCAACGTACATATCGCCTGCATAGAAGGTTCGATAAAAGGTTTTTACGCTCTCATCTAAGGGCAACTCGAGTGCCTCTTCAACATTGCCAAATTCAAGGGGAGGATCTTGCACAACTGCTTGCCAACCGATGTCTCCAGATTTCGGTTTACCCCGGTAACAAGGGGCATCCCAGCCACTGATGTACTCGGTGGTGGGCAACGTATCCCGCTCCTGATAACAGGCCGCGTATCGTTCATGTAGCGCCTCTAGCGCCATTCTCACAGAGTTCATCTGGTCTCCAAAGCTGTTTCCTCTTACAATAAGAGCATTCTACGCAGAGGATAGACGTAATGCCAGAAAACCCAGAATCACTGATGCAACACCTCACCTTAGGCCAAGCGACTGAGTATCCAACAGTTTACGATGCCCAATTGTTGCAGGCAGTTCCTAGACACTTGAATCGCACTCAGATTGGATTGAGCGACAGTGCTTTGCCTTTTGTCGGTCGCGATCTCTGGACCGGCTATGAGTTATCCTGGTTGCAGCCCTCTGGCGTTCCTGCGGTGGCGATCATCGAAGTCGAAGTCCCTGCCACTAGCCCTAACTTAATTGAGTCTAAATCGTTTAAGCTCTACCTCAACAGCTTCAATCAAAGTGTGTTCACAAGTCATGAAACGGTCGCGGAGCAACTACAAAACGATTTATCACAGTGTGCGGGGGAATCTGTTAGTGTCCGCATTTACCCGCTCGACGACTATACTCAGCACGGCCTCGAGCACTGGCATGGACACTGTATCGATCACGAGGATATTACTACCGACTGTTACGACTACACGCCGGACATTCTCAATGATCTCTGTCCAATGAAAGATCTAACCGTGACTGAACAGCTGCATAGCCACCTGTTGAAATCGAACTGTTTAATTACAAACCAACCAGATTGGGGTTCCGTATTTATTGCTTACCGTGGACCCAAAATGAGCTCGGCAACCCTGCTCAAGTATTTAATCTCGTTTAGAAATCACAACGAGTTTCACGAGCAATGCGTGGAGCGCATCTTTACCGATTTAATGCAGTATGGGCGCTGCGAAGAACTGCTCGTGTGCGCCCGTTATACCCGCCGTGGCGGACTTGACATTAACCCCTTACGCGCCACTCCCAAGCAAACATTGTTGCCCGATCCAACAAAGTTACTTCGTGGCCGCTTGGCACGGCAATAAGGGAAGGCTAATTGCTTGCAACGCACACGATCTTACTTAGTTACGTATTCAACAACGCACTCAACAATGTACTCAACAATGTACTCAACAACGTATTCACCACGCACGCGAAAACCTAGTCGCTTGGTGAACACCGAACTAGATGCTCTTTGCATTTATGTCTGATAATCTAGCCCTAGCAGAAAAACGTATAAAAAATGAAAAGAGGGACTCGAGAATCAAGAGGACCAAGGAGAAAGAACATAACATGAGAATTTCATTATCACCTCAGGGCAGCATGTCGCTGCTCTCGCAAGTTGAGATCGATCGGTTACAGCAATCAACCGATAGCCCCCTGTACCGTTTATTCCGCAACTGTGTCCTTGCGGTTCTCAACGTGGGCAGCCACACCGATAACAGTGCCGATATTTTTGACCAATTTACTGACTTTGAAGTCAATGTTCTCCGTCGTGAACGGGGTGTGAAGTTGGAGCTGATTAATCCTCCCCCTTCTGCCTTTGTCGACGGTGAACTCATCGTAGGTATTCGTGAGCACGTTGAAGCTGTTTTACGTGACATTCTGTTCGTAGGGGAGAAATACCCTGCGGATGTACTCCATGACATGAGTACTCGCCACCTTACCCACGTTGTCTTCGATATTTTGCGCAACGCCGGTGTCGTTAAACCGATTCTCGAACCTGACATGGTGGTTTGCTGGGGCGGCCATTCCATCTCTGAAACTGAATACAAATACACCAAAGTCGTTGGCTACGAGCTCGGCTTACGGGGCTTCAATGTATGCACCGGTTGTGGACCAGGCGCCATGAAAGGCCCAATGAAAGGCGCCACTATTGGTCATGCTAAACAACGCGTAAAAGACGCTCGTTATTTCGGCCTGACTGAACCTGGAATTATTGCCGCTGAGCCGCCTAACCCAATCGTTAACGAGTTGGTGATTATGCCAGACATCGAAAAGCGCTTAGAAGCCTTTGTTCGGTGTGCCCATTCTATTATCATCTTCCCTGGCGGAGCCGGAACAGCGGAAGAACTCTTGTATCTGTTGGGAATTCTTATGCATCCTGAGAATCAGCATCAGGTACTCCCCGTAATTCTTACCGGCCCTAGTCACGCCAAAGCGTATTGGGAGCATGTGGATCGCTTTATCAAGAATACCTTAGGCGACGACGCGACCAAGTATTACAAGATTATTGTCGATGATCCGGTGGCCGTGGCACAACACGTGCAAACCGGCATGGCAGGTCTGAAACGTTATCGTCAAGATAGCGGGGATGCCTATCATTTCAACTGGACTTTATATATTGAAGAGCAGTTCCAACAGCCCTTCGAACCTACCCATGCCAATGTTGCCTCGTTAAATTTGAGTAAAAACCAGCCCAAAGAACGATTGGCAGCGGATTTACGCCGGGCATTTTCATCCATTGTCGCAGGTAATGTGAAAGAACCTGGATTACGAGAAATTCGCAAACATGGCCCCTATTTGATTCATGGTGACAAAGATCTGATGCACGAACTCGACGAGCTGCTCGAAAGCTTCGTTAAACAGGATCGCATGAAACTTCCAGGTGGGACAAAATATCAACCATGCTACCGTGTGGTGAAGGATTAAACGTGAAAAAAGGGTTTCTGATCATGATTGTCGGTTTTGTCCTGTATGCCCTCGTTTTCGTGGGCATGCAGCAATTCTATACGGCAAATCCAGAAACCATGACCTGGCGCGAGCGTGAAATATTCAATCGCAAGTACATAGGGCGGCTTAAAATTGGCACCCACCGCGATGAAGTTTTACGCTTGCTCGGTCCTCCAGATATTAGTGAAGCGCGCACCAATGAACGTGGCGATATCCTCATTTTGTTTTATCGCACGCATCACGTGAAGTCCGATGGCATGACAACCCGCGACGAAACCACCCCGCTGCTATTTGTCCATGACTTGCTCTTTGCGTGGGGCGATACAGCGTACGAAGCTGAATTCGGTCAATAATCGACACCGCTACCGAGAACGAAGTACTCCCTTAAATTCCCGCCATCTATGCTGGCTATAAACCCCGTGCGTAACTACGCTTTACAAGGATCTGCTACTATAGTCGCATCCTTTTGCGCGGCTCGTATCTGGAGCGCGCAGCGGAATAATGGTATAAAAGCCCCCCAAATTTCGGATCACGACATTCATCAAGTTGTACAGTAAGGGTTACTGAATGAGTCAAACGATTACGGTTATTCCAGGCGATGGCATCGGCCCGGATATTATAGAATCAGCGCTTAAAATTATGGATAAAGCCGGCTGCGGTTTTACCTACGAGTTTGCTGATGCAGGTTTAGTTGCCTTAGAAAAGCACGGTGAATTACTCCCCGCGCAAACCCTCGAAGCAATTGAGCGCAACGGCATCGCCTTAAAAGGCCCTTTAACAACACCTGTAGGTGGTGGTTTCACCTCGATTAACGTGACTTTGCGCAAGCACTTCGGTTTATATGCCAATGTGCGCCCAGTCAATTCGTTTAAAGGCACCAAAGCTCGTTACGACAACATTGATATCATAACCATTCGTGAAAACACCGAAGGCATGTACTCAGGTCTAGGTCAGCGTACTTCCGATGATGGCAGCGAAGCAGAAGCCATGAGTAAAGTGACGCGGATTGGCTGTGAGCGTATCGTTCGATTTGCGTTTGAACTTGCCAAGCGTGAGAACCGCAAAAAAGTGACCGCAGTTCACAAAGCCAATATTCTGAAAACCACCTCGGGCATGTTCCTCGCGGTCGCCCGGCAAATCGCCAAAGATTATCCTGAGATTGCGTTTGAAGAAATGATCGTCGACGCAACCTGCATGAAGCTGGTGATGAGCCCAGAGATCTTTGATGTGATCGTCACGACTAACCTGTTTGGTGACATCCTTTCGGATCTATGTGCAGGCTTAGTGGGTGGCTTAGGCATGGCGCCAGGCGCAAACATTGGTGAAAAATGTGCGATTTTTGAAGCGGTTCACGGCTCTGCTCCGGATATCGCCGGTCAGAACTTAGCAAATCCAAGCTCCGTCATTCTTGCCTCTATTCAAATGCTGGAACACTTGGGTATGCATGAGCAAGCCGAGAATATTCTCAACGCATTGCGGGATGTGATTGAATCTGGTGACCGCACGACCCGCGACCTTGGCGGAAAGCACGGTACCACAGATTTTACTCAAGCGATTCTTGACCGCTTATAAGCGATTGAATATTGAAAAAAGACCACGCTCGCGTGGTCTTTTTTATGCTCGAAGTTGCGGTGCAACGCTTAAGTTTTCAGTTTGCGCCGCAAATAAACTGTGATCTCTTCACGGTCGTGATAAAGATGCTTGGCACTTAATTCGTATCCCCACACTTCGGCTTCATCTAAGCGATCACGAATCGCCTGCATATATTGTTGCACTGCCCCGTAACGCTTCTTCATTGGGAGTTTTAGGTTAAACATAGCGTCATGGCACCATTCACCAATAAACCAGTCCGCCATAAGGTGCGCTACACGCACAGGTTTTTCTACCATATCGCATACTAACCAGCGTACGTTCTTGCGCTTAGGTAAGAAAGTAAAGCCATCTTCGCGATAATGATTTACTTGTCCTGAGTCCATTAACCCCTGATCCATAGGACCATTATCCACAGCGGCAACCATCATATTGTGATAGACCAATACCGAGGTCCATCCGCCCGGACTGGCGCCAAGATCCACCGCGCGCATACCAGGCTCCACACGCTTTTCTAGCTCTTGCGCCGGGATCATCACTTTAAAGCCTTCTGCCAATTTTGCTGCTGAACGCGACGGAGCGCCTTTTGGGGTGCGAATTCTAGGAATCCCCATAGGAAAAGGGGCGTGATTGTAGCTATAGGAATAGCCCAACATGACCGCATGAGTACTCCGAAACAACACATGCAATACCGGACGATTAGCCACTTCATCCTTCGTTAATAAGTCAGCAGCGCGCAATGCATTTTCAAATGGGTGAGCAATCTTTTTGCACAATGGTGATAACGCACGACCATCATTGGTATCCGTGGTTTCAAGCCAAAGACGACCGGCCAATTGAACACCTTGAAAAGCGTCCACCATGGGACTAATACGATCATCAACAGGTAAGTTATTTAACTCCCCGACTTTGACAAATAGCTGACGCACAAAAATAAGATCGGCCACCGGCAGTTTGCGAGCCAAGTGATCGCCTTCTTCCGATTTGCATTCAAAGATAACCAGGGCTGAGTTCGGTTGCGTTTTGCAAAAGCCATACACACCTAAAGCACCTGCGCGCTCTTGAATTTCAGCGGCGCACTCACCTTCAAATCCCGCGCGGCAATACAACACAACAGACATAAGTATTTCTCTAGTTAATTCGTTCTTGAATAAATTGATCGATCATCGCCACAACCTGCTGCCAACCTGCTTCCGGGCTCACTCCAGTTCGCTTCGGGGCCACTAAATCGTGATTTGCAGCGTCCACCCAATGCACGCTAGCAAATTTAGGCAGGGTTTGTGATGTCACCCATGATGCATTACCAAAGGGATCCCGACTGCCCTGAATAATTAAACTCGGCACCTCGGCACAGGCTAAATCATCAATACGGTGCCGTTCTTGCTTTCCCGGTGGATGAAAAGGAAAACCTAAACCAATCATGCCCTGGGCATTCAATGTCTTCGCGGTGCGAGCTGCCACACGAGCACCCATGGATTTTCCCATCACAAACAACGGTTGTGTATCATCCCGACGCTGTTGGACTACATCAATAAAGTGCTGATCAAGGATGGCGGCACGATCTGGAGGACGCTTTTTACCAGTTTGTTGCACTTTTTGCCAGTAAGGAAAGGTGACCCGTTGAACTATATAGCCTTTATCTTCTAATAGCCGACTTATGTTCCGCATAAAGTCGCTGTCGTGCCCGGCGCCAGCGCCGTGGGCAAATGCGATATGTACCATAACCCGTTCCGTTTCAATTTAATCCGCATTAGCGTTTAGTTCTGCGCTCTCTTGTTCGTCTCGAGTCACTTCCGACAAAATCCAATCACGAAAACGTGCCACCTTTCCGACATCCGCTTGGGTTTCCCGGCACACCATATAAAATGCGTCGGCGGTGGGCAGTGCCTGCGGAAATACCTTTACCAGATGACCGGAATCCAATTCAGGTTTAGCCAACACGCTATTCGCGAGCGCCACACCTTGCCCGTGCACGGCGGCTTTCAAAGCTAACGCCGAGTGTGAAAACACGGGGCCAGCCTTCTTAATCGGAGGCTCTTCTTGCACCAATAAAAACCATTCCCGCCACGCATTTCGCGTTTCATCGTGCAGCAACGTGTGCTGCTTTAAGTCTGCAGGCGTCTTCAATGCTTTCGGACCATTTAACAGTAACGGCGAACATACCGGAATCAGGTATTCTTTATGTAATCGATATGATGTAACGCCAGGCCAAGTGCCACGACCATAGTAAATAGCGACATCCACATGGTCTGTTAGCGATCCGGTAATTTCATCCACTGCCTTTAAGCGTACGTCAATTTCCGGGTGCGCTTCATGAAATCGACTAAGGCGTGGAACCAACCATAAGATGGCAAACCCCGGAGGAACACACACAGTTAACGCTCCCTGCTCACTCGCTAACATAATCTTCGATGTGGCAAGGGTGAGTTGTTCAAACATTTGACGAATATCTAAGTAGTAGCTCTGCCCTGCTTCAGTAAGCAACAGCGCGCGATTGCGCCGAATAAACAACGCAATTCCCAGATACTCTTCCAGAGTTTTTACCTGATGAGAAACTGCCGCCTGAGTCACAAATAACTCTTCGGCCGCTTTTGTAAAACTCAGGTGACGAGCCGCAGCTTCAAATGATTTGAGTGCGTTCAGAGGGGGTAATTTACGCATGCAGGCACTCCGTGCTCGATTTTCTTTGGCCTAGTGTACCAGTGCGCTCACAGAATGCCTATGTAGTAGCCTTTGTTTTACTTTTACGGCGTTTTTTATCAGCGTACATCTCGGCATCAGCACGCTCCAAAATTGCTTCATCAGACTCATCAAATTGGGCAGACACCACCCCAATACTGGCTCCCGCGTAATCAACGACCTTATCCTCAAGAAGATAAGTACCAATAATCGCCTGTGAGAGACGTTCTTTAAATGCAGGGAGATCATCGACTTGCATCGTTGAAGGCCAACCAAGTACCACAAATTCGTCGCCACCAACCCGTGCTAATACATCGCCTTGACGCAATATGGTCCGCAAACGCTCGCACAACTGCAGTAAAAACCGGTCCCCCGCATCATGGCCATAGGTATCGTTAATATATTTAAAGTTATCTAAATCAATAAAGGCTAAATGAAACGGCTGTGAGGTTCGTTTTACAACCGATTGCGCTCGCTTCATTTCTTTCTCTAATCCGCGACGATTGAACACGCCTGTTAACGGATCGAGCAGCGCAGAAGCGGCGTAAGCTTGGTTTTGTTCGTGTAATTTTGCAATAAGCTCTGAGCGCTGCAACTGCCAACTAATGAGCTTGGCACAGACACCTAATAAACGCAGAGCTTCCTCACCCACGTCTTGAGATGTGCGACTAGCGCCACAGAGCGTCCCTACAACCTCGCCATTTACGCCTTGCACCGGTTGGCTCACATAAGTGGTAATCCCAAGCTCGCGCGCCGCATCGGAATCACCCCAGACACCGGCCACGTTTCCGGTAAATATCCGCCCGTCATCTAACGAGCGCTTGCAAAGGGTATCCCGCCAAGGCACTTGCAGTCCCTCAGGAATTAAGGGCTCGTCATTTGTATTTGTTGCGAACATAATCTTTTGGAAGGCCCGCTCTTGATCGATCGACGTTAAGTACGTCGACTCCAAACCCGTCACGTCCGACAACAAGCCTAACAAGGGCCTGACAAAATGCTCTAAGTCTGACTCATCCGCTCCTTGGTCTTCGACGACTTGCGCCAAGGTGTCGAGCAAATTATGCATAGCACACATATCCCCATGATCGAATGAATAGCGGCACAACGCGCTGCACGTAGTGAATAATAACCTACACTAGCACATCTCCCCTCGCTGCTCATGCCTGTACATTAAACCCTACACGATCAGCAAAAACCCTGCAAAGTGATTGCAATAAAAACCGGATTAAGCGATTTTCTAGTTTTTATCTGCGTTTATCTCAAGCAGTAGTTTCTGAAAATACGGTGCACCAAGGGCGCGGGCATGGCGAATGTTACGTTGTGGAATATTCTCTGGGTCGCGCCAGTCCTCAAGTGCAGCGCTGACATCATCTTCGCGCAAGATGTGCAGTAACGGAAACGGGGAACGATTGGTAAAATTCGAAGGATCCGATGCCTGAGTTCCGGCAAATACATAGTCAGGATGAAAGCTGGCTATTTGGTATATGCCCTCATAATTTGCTTGGGCAAGCCAAGCGTCGGCATCGGCAACGATATCTAAGTAATCGTAAAAATCAGTTCCCATGTGTTCTAACACCAACAGACTTGTGGCGGTCGTTTCATGTTCATCAAGGTAGATACACTCGTCGCGAATTTCTCGCAATAAATCGACTACGGTTGTGGCCTTTAACAAGCGGTACCGTATACGTTCTGCGCGTAAAACGGGCTTTGCGAAAGGGCAAAAATTGTGCGCCACCACAACCCGCTCCAGCCAATTCTGGGTGATGATTAACTTCCGATCGTACTGTGCTGACTCTCGATTGTCGTTGTGCATACTCGCTTGTTCTTTCAAGGCTGATCATCGAAGCGAACAGTTTACATTTTTTCTAAGCGTTGAACAGGCTATCTCGTGACTCCATTGCTAAACTATGAGCAAATATTGAAAATAGTGAACATGCGACCTAAAGGAACACTATAATGGAACCCGTTGTCGTAAAGGAATGCACATTCAAGCAACTAACATTCACTAAGGTGGGTTGATGACATCGCGGATTTTATTTCCCCTGGTGGTTCGCGGCCTACTCATCCTTGTCATTCTTATTGTAGTGGCACTCTTGGGCCTGTACGCGCTTCGTGCGTGGGTGTTTCAGCAGCTTAACGAAGTGGGCGTGCAAGCGGTGGAGTATCGCATCGACAAAGTACGCTTAACGCAACTACAGCTATCCGACATTTCCTTCGATTATTTAACCGACGCAGGTACCATTCCTATTGCCGCTGAACAGCTGCAGGTAAAGTGGCACTGGAGTGCCACCCGCTTCTTACCCTTACCGGCGCTGACTTCAGCCCATATCTATCGCCCCAATGTAACCCTGCCGGCGTCGCTATTTGCTGCGGAGGAACGTGCTGATGCGGACACGCTCATGGATATGTTGCCAGCTTTCTTACATCACGCTGATTGGTTACATCCGTTTGATCAAAACAACAGGTACCTTGACGGCTTTAGCCAAGCACACTTGGAACATGCGCAGCTCGCTATCGCGCCTGACAATGAATTTTCGGAGCGTCCTTCGTATCAGTTCCATTTTTCTCTGGCACTTCTGCGTGAGTCCGCATCTGAGATTCAGTTGCAAATCGATGTACCCAAACAAGACTATCTTCCTTCGTTGCAGTCGGAGCATCAATTTACATGGAAAAAACGGGGCGCGAGCGGCGCACAAGTCACATCTACCCATCAGGTTGAGCTCGGCAACCCATCCCTTCCATTTGATTTTAGAATCGATCTCAACTACCAAAACAGCACGCAGGCTCCTTTAGACACCATTGCATTTCAGCTAGACACTCATTTACAAGTGAACGATGTAACGATGTCCGTGGCCGCACTCAGTGAAACCTATCCGCTTTTTGCTGATATAGCCCAATTGCTGCATGATTTCCCAAGCTCTGAGAACAGCGAATTTAGCTTACACGCCGAGCTAACCTCACACATACACAGCCCGTTAAGACAATGGCCACAATCAACTCAGGGTTCCCTCCAGATCATGCTACGGGATACCCCAATAGGCCATTTTTCTATCCAAAACACCTTAACGCCCGTTGACCAACACGCCCAGTTGCAAGGGCAATTTACGGTGGCGCAAGAGAGCGAAGCTCATCTTACGTTAGCCCAACTAAGAGCGCGCTGGCCGGCGATTGCTCACCTGTTACCTGAAAGATTAGATGACCGTGAGCCGCACATTGATGAAGACAATATTGACGTTCCTTCGTTGCTAACAGCCAATTGGCAACTCGATTGGCAACAAGATAGCGCGAGTTGGAATGGCACAATTCACAGTCACACCGACGCCCCTTTCACTATTGCGCTACCCGATTATGGATGTACCAACGCCTCCCTAGCCACCACCCTGAGTCTGCGTGATAACGTCATTACTCAGGCTCGAATGGATGCCAACGGCCAAATGACCGATATGCGCATTGTGCAACAGCAACAGCCGTTGCACTGGCCGTTTTCATCGCTGAATTGGTCACTGTCGATAGCAAACACATCTGCTTTGTCTTTCCCGTTAGTTGCATCTGACAGCCTGTCTGAGGCGTCGCAATGGCAAGGACAGCTGAACGCAGGCTCTATCGAGACGACAGATGCCGCCTCTCATCTTGAGCTCGAAATGCCTTTTCAATTTACCCTAAACCCCACACTCAGTGAGAACCAGACCGATAACCTAAACCCTGTGCAACATTGGATCCGTTTCGAACAGTCGGATATACGCTTAGTGTGGCGCCAAGAGCGTATTGATTTAGACCCTAGCCTGAGCCTCGAATCACCGAGGTTAAGCCTCTCAGGGGCCATACAGCCGCGGCAAGCTGGATGGCAGTTAAGCCTCAACGAACCACTGCAACTGAGCGGTCATGTTGTTTTTGCTGGCGACGAGACGCCCTTACTTCGCACTCCTTTTACATTTAACTATCGAACGGATTCTATTTTTTGGGGCGAGCAAGGCATTGAGAGCGATGGTCGTAGTGAGCTTGCACTGCCTAATTTGGCCTTCGACCCGTTGCTTGCTCAAACGTGGCGTTGGCAAGCCAATACGCAACTACAGTCAGCTCCATTCCAATTTAGGTTTGAACGCGCAGAGTTAAGTAATAGCCATGGCTTGCGTGTGCAACATCATGGACGTATGGATGAGCAAGGATGGTTGGTCGACTGGAATATGACGGATATATTCTTTCTAGCCGGCAACCCGATCGTGCGGACGTGGGCGGATTGGCCCGAGTTACTCCAGCTGCAACGCGGGCGCATGGGCGCGTCCGGACAGGTCAGCGGAAGCTTTCAGACATCGGCACCCGCATTTAACCTAAACGCGACACTGAATTTTATGGACGTTGTTGGCGTTTACGACACCACGAGCTTTGGCGGACTCAATGGCGAGGTGCAACTGCAGCTCGATAATAGTGGTGTGGGACTGCTCACCGACAATCTGCGGGTGCTGCGGATAAATCAGGGTATCGAACTAGGCCCCTTTGCCTTGCGGGGTAGCTATCAAGGCACCTACCCGCAACTGCAAGCAATGCTAATTGAGGATAACCTTCTGCCCCACGGTGAGTTATATGTTGACGAGTTAGCGCTGGGTCTATTTGGCGGCTACGCGCGGGTTCAGAACGCCCATTTCTCGTTGGTGGGAGAAGCCTTTACCATTCCTATCGAACTACTCGAGCTTGATTTAAGCCAAGTGCTCACTCAATACCCCGCCCCCGATCTGACGGGCACGGGGCGATTTTCTGGTACGTTGCCGCTGCGCGTATCAGCCCACGGCGTGAGTATTGAACGAGGTATTATTTCAGCAATTCCGCCCGGCGGTGTTTTAAATTATCGCTCTGAGCGGGCTGCTGCTCTGGGGCGCTCGAATCCGGCCATGCGCATCCTTACTGATGCGTTCGATCACTTCGAATATGAGCGCCTCGACGGTGAGGTTATTTATCAAGAAGATGGGGCCTTGGAACTTGTCCTGCGATTGCATGGTCAAAATCCACAGATGCTTGGCAGTCGGCCCATTCATTTGAACTTAAGACTCGAAGAAAACTTGCCAGCACTTATAACTGGCTTACAATTATCCAATAAAGTGAATGACATTATTCATCAACGGGTACAACAGAAGTTTTTGGAATCATTGCGATAGTCACGCATGCGAAGACATCGCAAAACCAGTGAGGATTTATGGAACCTGTCCGTCGCCAACTGAATCAGGCTCGCCGCCGCTCCCGCACCACGGGTGTGCGCGTCAGTATGCTTGCAGCTCTTGGGTTTGCTGTGTTCAGTCTCGGCACCGTTGGTTGTACACCGACAGTGCAAGTTGCAACACCCGAACCTATCACTATCAATTTGAACGTAAAAATTGAGCATGAAATCTATATTCGCGTTGCCCGCGAACTTGATGAGATGTTCAGTGAATCAAGCGGTCTATTTTAATCAAGGATGCCAGTTATGACTTTATTCCCCACTGCAGTGCGAATCGGTCTTATGAGCCTATGTGCAAGCGCCTTGCTTAGTAGCCACGCCATTGCCCAGCCAAGCGCTGCGTTCACCCCTGCGCACGTATCTGTGACCAGTTCCGCCTTTGTTGCAAGCAGCATTACAATGCAAGACGCAGCAAATTTAATTCGTGAATACAAAGATCGCGGCTATATCGGCGAAACCCGAACAGGTTATGTTGGCGTGGTTCGCGCGCAAGAACATGCTGAAGAGGTTGCACGCTTAATCAATGAAGTACGCCGTGAAGAATATATTCGATTAGCAAAAGAAAATAATGTGCCTGTTGCTGAGATTGAGGCATTAGCTGGGCAGCGCGCTATCCAGCGAACCCAGACTGGCCATTACATTGAAGTAGATGGCGAATGGGTTCGTAAGCCCTAATACGCGCAGAAAATTGCGTTCATCGGGAGCAAGCGAATATGGGTAATAAAGTATTCGGTAATAGGATGCGGCATTGAGTTATATGAAGAGCTGCTCGGCACCACGCTGCAACTACGTATTGGAAAAACCTGCCCACTAGCATCAACGACGTGGGCATGTATTTTCAAGGTTTGCTCGAACGGATTGGATAGGGTAATCATCGTCCCTGTCCCACTTTCCCCCTGCGACATACGCACGCGCATATAACTTTTATATTCATCTTGCTGCTTATGCACCGCGATAGGCACAAGAAAGTCCCCCGACTCCACCAATTCGACATACAAGGTTTCATTGGGCATCACACTCACCGTCTCTTTTTGTATCTGAGGCCAATACAAGGGCAAACGGGTATCGAGGGTGCCATCTTCAAAGCGAACCAGTAAATCAAAAT
This sequence comes from Aliidiomarina indica, assembly GCF_015354615.1. Taxonomy (GTDB): domain Bacteria; phylum Pseudomonadota; class Gammaproteobacteria; order Enterobacterales; family Alteromonadaceae; genus Aliidiomarina; species Aliidiomarina indica. The sequence goes on from NZ_JACAVQ010000001.1 coordinate 753,364, forward strand.
CTTCGCGACATGGAAGATCCCAACACAGTTCTTCAAGGGCATTTTGATCTCGAAATTCTAGGAGGGCTTCAACTTGACTTACGCCATCGTAGGCAACGTAATCGGAAGAATCATCAATTGCGGTAGTCGCACAACCAGAAAGTGCCAGCATACCGAACAGACAGGGTATTAGAAGACGACACTGGATAAATCTATTCAATTGAACAATCTGTTTCATCACTGACGTTTTCCCATTTATCTACAGCATAAAACAGAAATATCAGAAGCACCGGCATAGAACAATAGTTAAATGCCGGTGCTTGCTCATTTTAGAGGCGAACGCCACCATCAATTTCAATCACGCGGCCACTGAAAAAGTCGTTTTCAATGATAAAACGCGCTGAATCTGCCACTTCAGATGGCTGGCCCCAGCGCCGCAATGGCACCATTGAAAGTGCTCGTTCAATGGCTTCCGGTTTCATTTGCGCCGTCATAGGAGTTTCAATAAAGCCAGGTGCAATTGCACCGCAGCGAATACCAAAGCGACCCAATTCGCGTGCCCAGGTCACTGTCATTGCCACCACTCCCGCTTTCGTTGCCGCGTAGTTGGTTTGGCCTATATTACCGGCACGGGCGACACTGGAGATGTTGATAATCACACCTTTGCGCTCACGCTTAGCCATAACAGCGGAAGCTTCACGACCGCACAAAAAGGTACCCGTCAGGTTTACGTCGATTACCGATTGCCACTGCTGTAATGGCATTTTGTGGGTTACTTCACCGTTTTTGCACTTAATCAGCATGCCATCGCGAAGAATTCCAGCATTGTTAATCAGCACATCCAAGCCACCAAAGTAGCTATCAATTCCGGCAAATGCCGCTTCAACGGCTGCTTCATCGGTTACATTCACGTTGTATGTTTGCACATCTGCTGCACCCAGTGACTGACACTGAGCCGCCGCGTCGTGCAACATCTCATCGTTCATGTCGATCAACGCTAAGCGCGCTCCACGGGCCGCAAAATCTTCCGCCATAGAACGTCCGAGGCCTTGTGCGCCCCCCGTAATCACCACGACTGAATCTTGAATTTGCATCGAGTTTAGTTTCCTTTCTGTTCAAATAACTTGAAGATACTAGAAAAATCTTTAGCGCCGTGGCCATGTTCACTGTGTTGGCGGAAAAGTTCGGTGGCAAGATTTCCCATCGGCGTGGCGGATTGGGTATTGGCTGCGGTACTCTGCGCCAAGCCCAAATCTTTAATCATCAGGTCCACTAAGAAGCCGCCGTCATAATTATTGCTCGAAGGCACCCCTTCCATCACGCCTGGGCACGGATTATACACTTCCAAGGTCCAGTTGCGACCTGAGCTTTGTAGCATAATGTTCGACAATACCGCCGGATCCAAACCTTGCGCTCTGCCGAGCGCCAATGCCTCGGAGGTTCCCGCCATAAGTACTGCGAGCAGCATATTATTGCAAATCTTCGCAACTTGACCCGCGCCATGCTCACCCGCACGAAATACGTTTTTACCCATATCATCAAGAATGGGGCGTGCTTCTTCAATATCTGCCGCATCACCGCCGCATATAAAGGTTAACGTGCCCGCTTTCGCGCCACCCACGCCACCAGATACAGGGGCATCAATAAAACGAAGTCCTTGTGCGGTAAGCGCGGCTGCCAATTCTCGCGCCATTTCCGCAGAAATCGTACTTGAATCAATAATCAGCGTGCCCTTTGCAATAGTTGCGGCAATGCCCGAATCGCCCAAATAAAGCGACTTAACATGCTTATCCGCAGGCAGCATCGACACCACAACATCTACATTCTTCACCGCATCGGCAGCGCTTGTTGCAACCTGTGCACCGGCTGCTTGCAGGCGCTTCAATGCGTCTTCAGATAAATCAAAAACTTGAACATCATGGCCGGCTTTCACCAAGTTGGTCGCCATCGGGCCACCCATATTGCCTAATCCAATAAAACCAATCCGCGCCATTTGTCGCTCCTTAGTTTAAATTCTCAAGTGGATGAGCACCTTCAGCCCAAGGGGCAGTGAACATGTCATCGAGTTCTTCTTGTGTAACCGCTGCGATAGTGTCGTGCGACCACTGCGGGTTCCGATCTTTATCAATCAGCAAGGCCCGAACGCCTTCAGCAAAATCACCTTTCACAGCGCAATTCACTGACAGGGTTAATTCCAAGCGAAATGCATCCTCAAGGCTTAAATCGGTGCCAAACTGTAATTGTTGCCACACAATGTGCGCCGTCATCGGACAACCACGCTGGAGGGTTTTCTGCGCTCTGCTGAGTAATGCATCCTCAGTGTTGTACGCTAAAAACTGTTCGCTTACCGCCGTAATGCTATCGCCGGTCATAAGCTTGGAAATCTCATCTTTGCGCGCGGCCAATTCCGCGTCTGGCAAATCGTCTGTCGCTAGCGAACGCGAGGTCAAAGCATCGCTTAAGGTTGCTAGGTTCAGATCCAAATCGTCAGTCCAGCTTGCGTTGACCAAAGCATGTTTCATGCCGTCGCGACCACTACTCGGGAGGGCATAGTCCGCCATCCCGAGATACAGCGCATCTGCGGCATTCACTTGAGCTGCCGTTAATCCGAGAAACAATCCCATGTGATCTGGCAAGCGCCCGAGAAAATAAGTCGCACCCACATCCGGATAGAGGCCAATGCTAATTTCCGGCATGGCCAACCGCGAACGTTCCGTAACCACACGATGAGAAGCGCCATTCATAAGCCCCATGCCACCGCCCATCACAAAACCATCGGCCCACACCACCATAGGTTTACGGTAGGTTTGGATAAGATAGTCGAGTTGATATTCCTTACTGAAGAAGCCAACAACTTCAGGAACAGCGCTATTCGGCATGGCCTTCATGGCCTGATACATGGCAACAATATCGCCACCGGCACAAAATGCTTTCTCGCCAGCGCCTTCAAGCCACACGCAGGCAATATCCGGATCATCCTGCCACGCCATCAACTGTGGATGGAGTAAGTTAATCATATCGAGGCTAAGCGCGTTCAGCGAACGCTCTGCGTTTAAACAGGCTACCCCGATTTTCTTGCCGCTCACGGTATCCATCTCAGAGAATAAAACCGCGTCAGGATTATTTACTGCATCAAGATCAAATTGCTGCGGTTGTGCCATGATCACTCCTTAATTATGGTTGCTCTCGGGTGTTACAGTAGCTCAGCTGCGCCATCGGCTAACAAACGACGCGCTATGATCAGGCGCATAATCTCATTGGTGCCTTCCAAGATTTGGTGCACACGTACATCACGCACATGACGCTCCAATGGATATTCCTTGATATAGCCGTACCCACCATGAATTTGCAACGCTTCGTTACAGACTTGGAAGCCAATATCCGTCGCAAAACGTTTGGCCATCGCACAGTAAGCGGTCTTATCAGCGTCGTTCTCATCTACTTTAAACGCCGCCATACGCACCATTTGTCGCGCCGCCACCAGCTCAGTCGCCATATCCGCTAACTTAAACTGCATGGCTTGGAATGCTGCCAGTGGTTTACCAAATTGACTGCGCTCATGCATATAGTCACGGGCTGTGTTTAACGCCGCTTGCGCGGTTCCAACCGAACACACTGCAATGTTAATACGACCGCCATCCAGTCCCATCATGGCAAACTTAAAGCCTTCGCCTTCTTCGCCAAGTAAATGATTGGCCGGAATACGCACGTCTTCAAAGGTGACAAGACGCGTGGGCTGTGCATTCCAACCCATTTTCTCTTCCGCTTTTCCATAGCTTACCCCGGCGGCATCGGCAGGCACGATAAACGCAGAGATTCCACGCGCGCCTTCCCCACCAGTACGTGCCATCACGACCAATACGTCGGTTTCACCAGCACCGGAAATAAACATTTTTGCGCCGTTGAGCACATAGTCGTCACCGTCTTTCTTAGCACTGGTGCGCAAACTTGCCGCGTCAGAACCTGAACCTGGCTCGGTTAAGCAGTAAGAGCCAAGCTTTTCACCGGCCACCAGCTCAGGAACCCACTGATCAATCATGTCTGGCTTAGCGAAGGATCCAATCATCCAAGTGACCATGTTGTGAATGGTCATCATTGCGGTAGTTGCTGTACAGCCCATGGCTAACTGCTCAAAAATGAGCGCTGAATCAAGCCGAGACATGCCAAAACCACCCGCGCTTTCTGGGGTATACATTCCCATAAAGCCCATTTCACCGGCCTTACGAAACACCTCAACAGGGAAATGGTGCTCTGCATCCCACTTTGCCGCATAGGGTGCCATTTCCTTCTCAGCAAAGGCACGAGCTGTATCAACAAAGGCTTGTTGATCATCAGTTAAGTTAAAATTCACAACGAATCTCCTGCTGTTACTGCAGCTTAATAGTCATGTTCGGGCCGTTATCGATTTCACTTTCTGGCCAACGTGCAGTAATGGTTTTGGTTTCTGTGTAGAAACGAATCGCTTGCTTACCATAGGCGTGCAAATCACCAAAGAACGAGTTCTTCCAACCGGTGAACGAGAAGAAAGGCAATGGCACAGGAATTGGAATGTTAATGCCCACCTGACCTACTTCCACTTCGTGCTGGTATTTACGCGCTGCGGCACCATTGGCGGTAAAGATAGAGGTACCGTTACCAAATGGGTTTGCATTCACCAAGGCAATCGCTTCCTCAAGGGTTTCTACTTCAACAGCACACAACACAGGACCAAAAATCTCCTGCTGGTAAATGCTCATGTCTGCAGTCACTTTACTAAAGAACGTCGGGCCTACCCAGTTTCCGTCTGGGTAACCTTCAACCACGCAGTTGGTACCATCAACCAAACACTCGGCGCCTTCTTTCTTGCCTTGTTCGATCATGGAAACAACCCGTTGCTTAGCTTGTGGACTGATCAAAGGTCCATAGGCTGCATCTTTGTTGTCCCAAGCACCTGGCTTCACTTTGGCCAGCTGCTCAGCCAATTCTGGAATCCACTCTTTCGATTTGCCCACAAACACAGCCACTGAAATAGCCATACAACGTTGGCCTGCAGCGCCTACAGAAGCACCCACCAAGTTGTTAATCACAGTTTGCTTATTAGAATCAGGCATAATCACACTGTGGTTTTTCGCGCCAGCAAATGCTTGCACCCGTTTTAGGTGTTCAGTACCGGTACGGTAGATGTACTCAGCTACTGGCACAGAGCCCACGAATGATAATGCTTTTACTTCTGGGTCACGAAGCAATACATCAACTTGCTCTTTGCCACCGTGAATCATCTGTAATACGCCTTTCGGAGCGCCCGCTTCTTCAAATAATTCAACCAAACGGGTTGGTGTGAGCGGATCCTGCTCAGACGGCTTCAAAATAAAGGTGTTACCGCAGGCTATCGCCATGGGGAACATCCACAACGGAATCATGGCTGGGAAGTTAAACGGGGTAATACCTGCACAAACGCCCAAAGGCTGAACGTAGCTATACGTATCAATGCCGCGTGCGACGTTTTCCGCGGTTTCACCCATCATCAATGCTGGAATATTGGCTGCTTGCTCAACAACTTCGATACCGCGCCACACGTCACCTTTTGCATCATCAAAAGTTTTGCCGGTTTCTTTTGCCAAAATTGTCGCCAATTCGTCATGGTGCTTTTTCAACAAAGCTTGATAGCGCATCATCAGACGCGCCCGCTCAGACACAGGCACTTCACGCCATGTTTTGAACGCTTCTTTGGCGCTAGCAATCGCACGATCAATCTCAGCAGGCGTCGCACATGGCGCTTCTGCAATCACTTCTTGGGTCGCTGGATTCGTGACCGGAATATATTTGGTGGCTTCTGATTGTACAAACTCACCATCGATAAACAGTTTTACTTTCAAATTCTTGCTCATTACTTCCTCTCAAGGAGCCGTTATGCAATGGGCCCCGGTTATTCAATCAAATTAACAAAACCCGTGCCCAGCCCGCTGCATCAAATACGCAATCTTGCGGGCACCAGTTCTCATAAAATGCGGTTGTTTTATGCTGCACTGCATTAGAGCAAAGCTTGCTGCACTTTAGAATCGATAAAATTGCCTGTATAATGGACAATATTGCTTTCTACGATGAGCGTCATGGTTTATGAGTCAACCGTCAAATTGGCCGTTACCGGCTGGCAGTTCACGCCTGCTGCTCCCACGTAATATAACACGACAGCTCGCTGAACACCCCCTCAGTCAGGAATTATATCCGATTTCCTACGGACATTATTTAGATGCTCGAGACCATCGGGTACGACGAACCATTCACACCGATCATCTCTTAATTTTTTGCCACGCTGGCCGCGGTTTCTATCGCACTGAGCATCATCAAGGGGTGATTAGTGCGGGCCAAGTGCTATTTCTGCCAAAAGGAGTATCCCATAGCTATCACAGTGATCCGGCGCAACCATGGAGTATCTACTGGACTCACTTTGCCGGTGAGCAAACCGAGCGTTTCATGGACTATATTGGGATTCGCCCTAATATGCAGCAAGCGCCGGTCATCTCTCTGCGGCGCTGGCAAGCCTTGTTGCCGGATGTGACCGAGCTGCTCAATTTACAGCATCAACGCCTCACCTTCGAACGGGCTATGCTCGCCGCCTCCTTGCTCCGTAAGCTAATCACGCAACTGCCGTTGTTGAGTACCGATCCGGATAAAAGTGACACAGGATTTAATTTAACGACCCTTGATCGGTTTATGCGTGACAATAGTCACCGGCAATTAGAACTCGATGATTTTGCAGCATTTACGGGCCTTTCCCGCTATTATTTCAGTAAGCGTTTTCGGGAACTGACAGGGACACCCCCTATACGCTACTTTAATGAGATGAAAATGCAGGCGGCACGAAAGATGCTCGAGGAAACTCAACACAGCGTTCGCCAAGTTGCGTTAGCCTTTGGCTTCGACGACCCCTACTATTTTTCTCGGTTGTTTAAGAAGGTCGTGGGGTTATCACCACAGCACTATCGGGAAGGGCTTAACTGATTATGGCGATCAATCAACTTGAAATGTTTGACCTGCCTAATCCTTGTATCGGCGTGTGCGAATCAGGGCCCCGGGGCTATTGCCGTGGCTGTTTGCGCTCTCGAGACGAGCGCTTTAATTGGCATGAAAAGCCAGAGGCGGAGCGTGCCCGTATCTTGCGACTACTCGCAGACCGTCAAAAACGCAAGGAAGCCTTTTTGCGGCAGCAAGCCAAACAAGAACAAGAAGAGAATCAAGGTCCTTCACAATTGGATTTATTATAAAAAAACGCGATGCCATGCATCGCGTTTTTTAATGATTACGGTGAACCAAGCGGGTTTCTAGGTAATTAATCGTCGCCGCTTATTTTCGCCCAAGAGTCACGTAAGCCCACCGTACGATTAAATACCAACCGCTCTGGCGTGCTATCGCGATTATCCAAACAGAAATAACCTGTTCGCTCAAACTGAAAACCCTGCTCAGGCTTCGCAGCTGCCAACGAAGGCTCCACAAAGCCTTGTTTTACAACTAACGACTCCGGATTAATCGCCTCATCTAAGGTTTCTGCCGCACCTGGATTCGGGATATTAAACAAGCGATCATACAACCGAATTTCTGCAGGGAGAGCATGTGCTGCCGATACCCAGTGAATCACACCTTTTACCTTGCGACCATCGGCGGGATCTTTACCTAAGGTATCCGCGTCATAACTGCAATAGATAGTGGTAATCTCACCGTTACTATCTTTTTCAACACGCTCGGCTTTCACCACATAGGCGTTGCGTAAACGCACTTCCTTGCCGAGAACCAAACGCTTGAACTTCTTGTTCGCTTCTTCTTTGAAATCTTCCCGTTCAATATATAACTCGCCACTAAAGGGAACGTCGCGGGTTCCAAGTTCTTCACGGTTTGGATGATTTGGGGATTGTAGAATTTCACTCTCGCCTGTAGGGTAATTTTCTATCACCAACTTCACTGGATCTAATACCGCCATAGCGCGGGGAGCATTTTCATTTAAGTCATCGCGGATACAGGATTCTAAAATCCCCATTTCCACCATGTTATCCATTTTCGTTACACCGATGCGATGCGCAAACTCACGGATCGACGCCGGGGTGTAGCCACGACGACGCAGCCCTGCAATGGTAGGCATACGCGGGTCATCCCAACCGTTTACATGACCTTCCGTCACCAACAGGTTTAACTTTCGCTTACTCATCACCGTGTATTCTAGGTTTAGACGCGAAAACTCAATTTGCTGTGGATGGCATGGAATCGTGATGTTATCCAAAATCCAATCGTACAAACGACGGTTATCTTGGAACTCTAAGGTACACAATGAGTGCGTAATACCTTCGAGGGCATCGGAAATACAATGGGTAAAATCGTACATCGGGTACACACACCACTGATCACCGGTTTGATGGTGGTGAACGTGGCGTATCCGATAAATCACCGGATCCCGCATGCACATAAAGGGCGACGCCATATCGATTTTTGCGCGCAATGAACAGTGACCTTCCGGATATTCACCCGCGGTCATTTTCGCAAATTCGTCCAAGTTGGTCGCTACGTCGGTATCCCGATAAGGACTATTCACTCCAGGTTCCGTTAAGGTCCCCCGTAACGCACGAATATCGTCCTGAGAATTGAAATCGACATAGGCGAGGCCTTTTTCAATCAATTCAATGGCGAAGCCATGCAAGGCTGCGAAGTAATCTGATGAATAGCGCTCTTTACCACCCCACTCGTAACCTAACCAGCGCACATCTTCTTTAATGGCACTGACGTATTCTTGGCTCTCTTTAAGGGGGTTGGTATCGTCAAAACGAAGATTACAGGTGCCCTGATAATCATCGGCAATGCCAAAGTTCAATACAATCGACTTCGCATGACCAATATGCAGATAGCCATTAGGCTCGGGTGGAAAGCGCGTGTGAACGCTCTGATGTTTACCCGAGTGCAAATCTTGATCGATGATCTTGCGAATAAAATTGGTCGGACGCGAGGCGCTTTCGGCCATTAACATGCTCTCCGTAAATGTCTATGCTGCAAAATGAGCGCTATGATCGCAATTATACGCGTTGCTTACAAGCCGAAAAAGCGAAGATAACGTCGCATCTGTTGCTGAGCTTCTGCAAGATGAATCGGCTTAAAACGAATTTTAGCGCCAGGGGCACATTGAGCCAGCTGAAAACCATCGAGCGGTAGGATATTTCCAAGCTTGGGGTAACCACCTAAGGTTTGTCGATCGTCGAGCATAATAATCGGTTGGCCATTTGCGGGTACCTGCACTGCCCCATAACTAATACCTTCCGACAGAAATTCACGTTCAGGCACCGCAATCGGCTCACCGGTTAAGCGCGCGCCCATCCGATTACTATCGTTGGATAGCGTAAACTCCTGCTGAAATACCTGCTTCCATGCCTCTTTCGAGAATTCGTGCTGTTGGTAGCCGGGCAATAAATGCAAGATAATTTGTTTGCCTAACTGGGGCAGATAATTCTGTGGAATTTGCCGGGAAATCCCCTCTTCCGACAAATGCTTACAGGGTAAATAGTCATCATCTTGCAACGGGCGGCCTTGCCCATGCACCCCGCCAAGCCGGTCCCGCATCACTGTGGCACGACTGCCGAGAATCGGTTGCGTGGTAAAACCGCCGCTTACGGCGAGATAAGCACGAAACCCATAGCGTGGCGTCCCGAATTTTAAACGATCCCCTTGGCGTACCCAGAAGCTGCGCCAAGGCACTTGCGGTTCGCCGTTCACAGTCAGGTTAAGATCGCCACCGGCAAGCGCTACCATGGTTTGGGTTTGCGCTTCCATTTCCAAACCACCTGCGGTAATTTCCAGCACCGCGGCATTTGCTTCGTTATCCAACAGCCGGTTTGCCCAGTACGCTGAACGCGCGTCTAATGGTCCGCCGCGTGTCACCCCAAGGTGCTGATAACCAAGCCGACCGGTGTCTTGCACCAAGGCTAAAATACCGCTTTTAAGAACCCGAAACCCTGTCATTGCTGCGCCCCCGATCTGGCCTTCTCGTTCTCTGCTAACAGATCTTCATAGGTTGCATAATCAATCGCGTAAAAACGTATGCGATCACCCACTTGCACCGGTGTCATTGGCTCGCGGTCGGCACGAAACCAGACAAACGGGCTGGCACCGATTAAATGCCAGCCGCCAGGGGATTCTAATGGGTATACCGCCGTTTGTTGCCCGGCAATACCAACAGCCCCTGCCGGCACATGGGTTCGTGGATTCTTCATTCGCGGTACTTGCAGCTGTTCATCTAGCGCCCCTAGATAGGCAAAGCCTGGCGCGAAGCCAAGGGCATACACCTGATAATCTTTGTCACTGTGTAAGGCAATGATGTCCTCAGCCGAAAGCTTGGTAAGGGCCATCACCGACTCAAGGTCTGGAGCACAGCGTGGGTCGTAGCAAACCGGCACCTTCACCAATTGTCCTGGGGTATCGGCATCAGTCGACCAAGGGCTACACAACCAAGGCACATCCTGACTTAACTGCTCCAACGCCTGCTCCAAATCAAAAGTACGCACGGCGCGGGGTTCATAATACACCAGCAAACTGGAGTATGCGGGAACCACCTCATGCACAACGTCGGCCAATTCGCTCAAAATACGTTGCCTTAATTGTGCTAAAAATCCCGGTAAGCAGGGATCCATGGTTTGCCCAAACTGCATCAAAAGCGCATCGACACCAGCAGCGGCAAAGGTTAATTCTGGGCGGTCGGTTAAAGGGCTCGATTCAGAACTCATAACGGCCCTCCTGATGTTGCTTGTTGATGTTCGTCTAAATACTGTCTGATTTTCCGCACGGCGGCTAGCGCCGAAGGCGTATCCCCATGCACGCATAGCGTATGGGCATTCAGTGAAATCACGGTACCATCAACGCTTGTTACCGAACCTTCTTGGGCAATTTGTAATGCTTGCTTGCTCATTGCATCAGCGCTTGCCAACACCGCTCCGGGCTGTGAACGGGGCACCAATGCACCATCGGCACGATAGGCGCGATCCGCAAATGCTTCGAACCACAAGGTAATACCGGCTGCATCGGCCATATCCTGCCAATGGGAAGGCTTAGGATGAGCGAGCATGACTAACGGCAATTGACTATCAAAGTGATTCACCGCTGCTAAAACGGCTGCAAAAGTTTGGTCGTTTTTCAACATATCGTGATACAGCGCCCCGTGGGGCTTTACGTAACGAATCTGGGTGTTGTGTTGCCGGCAAAAGGCTGACAGCGCGCCTAATTGATAAAGCACGGTCGCGGTCACTTCGGCCGGACTCAATGCCATAGAACGGCGGCCAAAGCCGACCAAATCGGGATAGCTAGGATGCGCCCCAATCCAGACGTGGTGCTGTGCCGCTAATGCCACAGTCCGTGCCATCACCATCGGGTCGCCGCCATGGAATCCACAGGCAATATTTGCGCAATCGATCAAAGGCATCATTTCAGCGTCATTGCCCATCGACCATGCACCGAAGCTTTCCCCTAAATCACAATTTAAGCGCAAGGATTTGCTCATTTGTCTGCTTTCCCCTTTGCGGACGCTTCAACTTTACTCGAAAAACGCACCTGCATGGCAAAGAACGCAAAAATCCCTAACCCCAACACCGCTAGCCACATGGTAGGCCATGCCAGATACCACACTCGGTGTTCAAAATAGATAGCCAGAGAGCCTATGGCACCAAAGGTCATCAACGCGGTACTCACCCACACCCCGTATTCAGACACTTTTTGTACCCAGTCGAGGCGCAATAAACCCGCTAAAGCACCGAGCATAATGCCCCAGGCTACGGGTGCAAAAACAGCATACCAACTCAGCTCCGTCGCCCGAATAAACGCCAATAAACTTTGTTCATCGGACAGTAAAAAGATAAGTCCGACCGGAGCGGTCACCAACGCAATAACACGTTGTATGTGTGGTCGTAACGACTGTCCAGGCTGTTCATTCTTTGCCATAATTCATTCCAATTTCATGAAAAATCACCCATGATGATGCCAGATACCCAATGGGAAAGAAACCAGACCAATGTCGTAGTTTTTGCTCTACAATTTTAAGGGCAAATCTGCGCTAAAACCTGCAGCCGGAGGAATCATGAGTACTCAGGATAAACACGCTACCTGTGCGCCCGAAGAAAGCCGGGGACGCCACCTCGCCAGCAAGGAAAGCCAACTGACTCCAGAGCTCAGCGTGGCCCGCATTCTGCCTCAACGGCAACAGCGAATGATTGGGCCATTTTGCTTTTTCGATCATTTTGGCCCCACCGAGCCGGATAAAACGGTCGAATTCGATATTCCCCCTCACCCTCATATCGGACTGCAAACCCTTTCTTGGCTGTGGTCAGGAACTATTCTCCACCTTGATAGTTTAGGGTATGAACAATGGCTACGCCCCGGTGAGGTAAATTTAATGACTTCCGGTAAAGGTTTATGCCACGCCGAAGTGATTCCAGCAGGTCGCCAGTCCAATGATTCCTTGCACGGTATTCAACTGTGGCTTGCGCTGCCTCCCGACCAAATGGATTGCGAGCCCGAATTTGAGCATGTTGCTGACCTTCCTAGCATTCGCTTTGGCGACTTTCAGGGAACACTTATTTTAGGCGAGCTCGATCAACACCATTCGGCAGTACCAACACGTTCCCCTGCGGTTGCGTTTGAGCTTGATGGCGAAGGTAACTGCGAGCTGCCCCTCAACCCTGAATTCGAATACCTGATATACGCGGGAAAAGGCTCTGTGTCGGTAAAAGAAGATACCATACAGACCCAAGAAGGTTATGTTGTCGGTCCGGGACAAACGTCTGTCGCTTTTTCAGGGGCGGGCAAGCTGTTTATTATCGGCGGCAAGCCCTTTGCACAACCAGTAAAAATGTTTTGGAACTTCGTGGCGATGGATGAAGACACACTGAAGCAAGCAGCGCGAGAATGGAATCTTGAAGATGAACGCTTTGGGACGGTCACCCAATATACCCAGTACGGCAGTGGCCCCGCCCGCTTGCGCAGTCCGAGCTGGGATTAGCTCGGAAATATAGCGCTTTTTAGGGCGAGTAAATACGTTAGAGTACTCGTCCTAAAAAGCGAACTAGTGCGTAATTCACCGCGTCAGGTTGCTCTAAATGGGGTGTATGACCTGCCCCGTCAACCGTTAAGAAGTTCACAATATGAGCATCTTCAATCACAGCTTCATGCTGCCGATAGGGCACGATCGTATCCTGGGTCCCCCACACTAACATCACCGGCATTCCGTTAGCTTTGGTCTGCCGATACCGGCTTGGATGATCTTCGGTGGTAAATGCGTAAAACGACGAGGTCAGTGCCCGCGTGAACCCCCTAAACTTCATTTGCGCCGCATAGGCTGCCTGCAAACTAGCCTGTTGTTCCGGACGTAGATAATCCGCCTCTAAACTTGCTCTTAACCCCGGTACATAAAATCCGGAAATCATATAATGCCCCATCCGTTCCGGCATCGGTGGTGGCTGCAACGGCTGATGTAAAGGCGCAATCAGTGCTGCCGCTTTAATCCGATCCGGATGCAAGGCTGCCGCGTGCATGGTAACGGCGCCGCCCATGGATAAGCCAACCACTTGCACCGGCTCATTAATAGCAAGGGCATCAAGTAACTCGATGAGCTGATCGACAAAAATCGCGTGGGTGTAGCGCACACGAGGACGATCCGAATAGCCGCGCCCAAATAAGTCGTAGCGAATCACTCGAAACCCTGCTTCCGCCAGAGCATCATCGGTATCGCCCCATACTTCTGAGGGGATACTAAAACCGTGAATCAGCACCACTACCGGACCATCCGAGGGGCCGCTCACATGGTAATGGGTATAACCTTGGCTGAGTTCAACAAACTGACCGGGGGCTTCCGCACGACGTTCGCTATTGAGCGTATACGACTCGTCGAAGTGCTTAAAATGGGAATAGAACACAAAAATCACCACCGCAATTAGCAGAGCGATGATGGAAAAACCAAACCAGCGTAAAACTCTCATGCGTATCGATCCTTATAGAGCAAGGTACGGTGTACCCTGCTTTGGTATGCGTCGGCAATGAACTCGGTAGAACGTTGCTTAGCCTTCACTAAGCGGCAAGCGCCTTACTAAAACACAATCTCATCAGGAATATTGAGCATTCCTTCACAAAAATCAGCGACCTGCCCCATCAAGTGGACTCGTTGGCTGTTCTTGTCGCTGGTAAACACTTCACATCGTAACTGTCCGCCTCGACGCGATAACTGCTTGGCGGTTAAGCTGGTTTTATCCAATTGAGCAGCCCAAAACGGCGCCAACTCACAATGTGCTGAACCGGTGACAGGATCTTCATTGACCCGTAATTTAGGGAAAAAGCAGCGACTGACAAAATCACAGTCATTGCCCGGTGCCGTAATGAGAACGCCGCGGCCATCAAGTTCACATAAGGTGGTAAAATTCGGCTTCACCGCCCGTACCGCCTCTTCAGATTCCAGCACCACGACGTAATCGTATGAAGCATAGACCGCTTTTGGAACAACACCTAATCCTTGCATTAAGGCTTGGGGCGGATCCACAGTCTCTGGCATAGACGCGGGGAAATCCATAGAATAGCCGCCGTCATGGCGTTGCACGCGAAGCTCGCCACTGCGGGTATAGAAGCAAATTTCCTGCTCGGGATAGTTTAAATGGGAGAAAATAACATGGGCTGTCGCAAGCGTTGCGTGGCCACACAAATCCACTTCCGCTTCCGGGGTAAACCAACGCAGCCGAAAGCCGGCTCCCTCAGGCACAAAGAAGGCCGTTTCAGAAAGGTTATTCTCGTCCGCAATGGCTTGTAACAACCCATCTTCTGGCCACGCACCCAATGGGCACACGGCCGCAGGATTGCCACCAAACACACGATCAGTAAACGCATCAACTTGATAAAGCTTAATATCCATATATCCCTCTAAACGCCATGATTGTTTGGCTATAGCCTAGCAAATGCTACTGTAAATTGTCGCAAAAATGAGCCGAATATCATGCACTCAGAGAGAAACTGCGACCTCTACCCTAGCTTTAATGTCTGTTTTAGTGGCAACCGCTTGAGCAAGAAAGCGACCAGGACCCACGGCCAGCCGGGCACGTATGCCTGCACTTTTTCTTTCTCAATAGCGCGCACCATACTGCGCACGCCGGGTACCGTATCGCACATAAAAGGCGTGTTCTTCACTTTTTCATTAATTTCAGAACGAATGAATCCAGGTAAAATACAACTGGTTTTAATGGGGCTATTTTGGCGCATTAAATCGGCGCGAATCCCTTCGGTTAAGTTCACCAAAGCGGCTTTGCTTGACGCATAAGCAGTGAGCGCTCGGGGCATTCCGCGCAACGCACTAATTGAGGCGATGGTAACTAAATGGCCTGATTTCTGTTCGTAGAAGATCTCCAAAGCAGCCTCACATTGGGCTAACGCCGCAATGTAGTTCGTTTCTGCCGTCATCTTATTGTACTTAAACAAGCCGGTTCCCAGCGGGCCACCTTTACCCATACCTGCATTTACAATAATACGGTCGATACTGCCAAACTCTTGCTTAAATTCTGCAAATACTCGAAACACGGCATCGTGATCGTTCACATCGAGGGCTTTTAACGACACCTGAATGTTCGGATATTGCGTTTCTAGTTCTTGCTTGAGCGACTCAAGACGCTCGGTACGCCGTGCGCACAAGCCTAAATTACGCCCTAACGCCGCAAACTGACGGGCCATCTCGGCACCTAAGCCGGAACTTGCGCCGGTAATTACAATTGTTTTTCTCATGGGGATAACCTTACTTAACGGTAGGTGAGTAAATGCTTATTGCGCCCACTCACATGCGTATGCTCGTTTAAACTAATTAGCTTGCGGTCCACATCACCGGAGCCTTTCGCTTTACATAGAAAGCGTGAAAACCCACTGTTTACCAACTGGGCGTTAATTGTCATCATATTGGGGATGGGTAAGCCCATAGCACCCGCGGCAGAGAGCGCGATGGGCCCGCCTGAGGTCATCACCAAAATACGCTTATGGGAAAGCCAATCTCTCAAACGCTGCCAGGCTAGTTCGACACGGGCTACAAATTGCGGCCAAGATTCGGGGTATTCATCGTCGTGGGCCCCGCTTTGCCAACGTCGCACCGATTGCAGAAAAATAGTCATCACATCATCGGGACTAATTTGCGGCGTACCATCACTGGCAAAGAGTTTTTGCAGTTCCGGTTGGGCATTGCCTAAGGTGCGCATAATGGCGCGATGATCAAACTCGTTCCAGGTGGGATCGGAAATAACATTTACCTCTCGCAAATCATCGCCATAGCCGTCCACGAGGGCATCTAATGACTGTTGATGACGCTTTAAGGTTCCCCGCACCAAGATATCGAAGCTTTCTTCCTGCGCTGCGAGTTGCGCGCCTAACTGCTGCAACTGCTGGTAGCCGATGTCAGAAAGGTTATCGTAATCCGCGGTTCCAAATGATGCCTGACCATGTCGAACCAAGGTCACTAAAGCCATTAACGCTCCCGTCTTCGTTGTTTTATCAGGCGCTTACAGCGCCAATGTAAATAATGCACTATCAACCAAAAATTTTTGAACGCCGGATTGCGCGTTTGCTTGTGGTGATAGCGATAGTAAATTTGTTGGGCAATAACAGATAATCGAAATAAGCCAAACACTTCGTAGAATGTCATATCAACATTCTTAATACCCATCTGCTCGCAGTAATAATCAATCACTTCTTGGCGGCTGAACATCCCTTTTAAATGGGTCGGCTGACGCCGAGTCGCCTGCGCAATTCGATCGTCGTCGGCTTGCACCCAATAAGCAAGCATATTACCCAGTTCCACCAAGGGATCACCTATCGTCGCCAGTTCCCAATCTAACACAGCCAGAATTTCTGTGGGATCTTCTGGATTAAGGATTAGGTTATCGAAGCGAAAATCATTATGGGTTAAACACAAACGTTCTTGGGTCGGTTTGTTCTCGCGTAGCCATCGTTTAATGCCTTTGGCACTGGGTACATTCCATGTTTTTGCTTTGTCATAACGGCCAATCCAGCCTTCTACTTGGCGCTCAATGTAGCCGCCGCCTTTGCCCATACTTTCCAAGCCTGCGGCAACATAGTTCACCTGATGAAGCGCAATTAACTGGTCAATCATGGCGGTACACAACTGGCGAACTTGAGCTTCGCTGAGATTGAGTTCACGCGGCATATTCTTGCGCGGAATAATCCCCTCTATCCGCTCCATCACATAAAAATCGACCCCAATTAATGATGTATCCTCGCAGTAACCCACCATTTTAGGGACCACTGGATAGTGCTTTTTCAACATCAATTGCAAGTCGTGCTCTCGCTGCATATTGTGCGCCGACTTTGCTTTCGTGCCCGCTGGAGGCCGTCGCAGAATTAAATCAGCGTTGGTATAGGCTAAACGATAAGTCCAATTCGAGGCACCGCCGGGAAACTGGGTTAACTCAGGCTGACCTGTAATGTCAGGTCGACGTTGTTTAATCCATTGATCAACAGCATCGAGATCAAATTGTTCCTCGGCACGTACCTCCACGCCGCGGTCAATTACTGCACTCGCTTTCTTATTGCTCATGAACCATCACCTTTGGTTCGGTATTTACGCAACTCCTGGCGTAATACCATCGCTTGATGCACTTCATCGGGACCATCAGCGAGTCGTAAGGCTCGCGCAATAGCATAGAAGCCTGTAAGTGGGTGATCATGACTCAAACCACCTCCGCCATACATTTGAATGGCATCGTCGACCACGTTCTGTAACACGGTCGGTACCACCGCTTTAATCCCAGCGATTTCACTGGCCGCAGCGCGCACGCCTTGGTTATCAATCACGCCTGCAGTATACAAAGTGTAGAGGCGCGCTTGGTCGATCGCCATTCGATGTTTTGCAATACGCGTACCGTTATCACCAAGTTTAAGTAAAGGCTGCCCAAACGCCACCCGCTGCATGCCACGTTGTATCATTAATTCCAAACAACGTTCGGCGGCACCTAAGGCCCGCATGCAATGATGGATTCGCCCCGGACCCAAACGCCCTTGGGCAATCGCAAACCCGTATCCGAGACCGCCAATAACATTAGATTTCGGAACCCGCACCTGATTGAAACTCACCTCCCCATGCCCATAAGGAGCATCGTAGTCACCAAAAACTGGCAACATACGTTCAATAGTAACCCCGGGGGCATCAAGGGGGACCAACACCATGGTATGACGTTTATGGCGCTCAGCATCGGGATCCGTTAATCCCATCACAATGGCAATTTTCGCATCCGGATGTCCTAAACCTGTAGTCCACCATTTGCGCCCGTGAATCACAACGTCGTCACCATCGGCGGTTATACGCGTTTCCATGTTGGTTGCATCGGAACTAGCCACTTGCGGTTCGGTCATTGCAAAAACGGAACGAATTTCGCCCTGTAACAAGGGCTGCAACCAGGTTTTTCGCTGTGCATCACTGCCGTAATGGTAAAGCACTTCCATATTGCCGGTATCTGGTGCATTACAATTAAAAATCTCAGGCGCAATAAATGAGCGGCCCATATGTTCAGCTAATGGTGCGTAATCTAAAGTACTTAAGCCCTGCCCGAGTCGTGCGTCAGGCAAAAACAAATTCCACAATCCCTCGCCCTTGGCTTTCTCTTTTAAGGCGAGAATGTCCTCAGGAACTGACCATTCCCGCCAATTGCCGTGCCCCTGATCGCGCAGGATGCGCTGCATAATCTCAGCTTCGACCGGCTCGATGTGCTCTGCCATAAAGGCTTTTACACGGCTTAGATACTGTTGCGACAACTCTGAACGTCCGAACATAGGAATTCCTGTGCAAAAAGATAGAGAAATAGGTTGGCTCATCCTACGAAGTTTCTTAACATGAATGAAGTGAATTTTATTAACGGACTAACATGAATCTAATTCATCTTAAAACAGACCTAAACCTATTGCGGGTATTGGCGGCTATTTATCGCGAGCGTCAGTTAAGCCGCGCTGCCGTGGAACTCTCTCTCACCCCTTCGGCGATTAGTCATGCATTGCGACGATTGCGTGAACAATTTGATGATCCATTATTTGTGCGCCATGGTCGCGTGTTACGCCCCACCGCGCTGTGCGATAAAATTGCCCCCGACGTGCATGAACTCCTAATGCGCATGCAAGGGGTCATTGAAAGTGGTCGTCATTTTAATCCAGCGGATACCCGGCGTAGTTTTCGATTAGGCATTCCTGAGGCTATCGAAGCCGAAATATTTCCTCGGATTTTTCGTGAAATCATCCGTTTTGCTCCCCATGCTCGGGTTGAGAGTATCGCTATACCCCACGCCCAACTCGGCGATTTCCTATTAAACCGGCAGGCGGATCTTGCCATTGACGTGCCGCTTCCTCTTGCAGCACCAGTGCACCAACGGCCTTTGTATGCGGAAGATTTTGTTGTATTGGGCAAACGTGATAACAAACAGCTTCTTACTAAAGATCGGTATTTGGCGGCCCAGCATATCGCTGTGTCAGCGCGGGCAAAAGGCACTGTACTTGAAGACTATTTGCTGCGTGAGTTAGGTGTTGAGCGGCGTTTAGCTATGCGCGTGCAAAGCTATCAAACCGCTGGTCATTTGGTTTCCATTAGCGGACATTATCTCACCTTGCCACGACGCATCGCCGAACGCTTAGTGACGCAATTTTCAGTTCGTTTGTGGGAGATGCCGGTGGAGATTCAAGTCGCCACCCGCTTGCAAATGTATTGGCATGACGCCCATGCCACAGATCCGGCCTTACAATGGCTATTCCAACGCGTACACGATGTTCTAGCAAGTGAGTAACCAACGCACTAGCAGCCAATAAAAAACCGCGACCCCCTCCATGAGAGAGCCGCGGCTACACACACACCAAACACCGCTAGTCGCGCTGCTTAGTCACACAACAAGGTCACTTAGTGATTGTGGTCGTCTTCTTCGAGGAATCCATGCCAGCTGACACCGGCAGGCGAAAATTCCAGAGAAATTCGGTCTTCCACCAGACCATCATGCAAATCCACAATAATCACTTCTTGCGCAAGTGGATCGGTAATAAATGCGTCATGGCTAATTGGGCTAAAGGCCATCGTCGGGGCATGCTCGCCCATTTCATCAATCACATGCATTTCACTTTGAATTTCGTAATGGTCCGTTCGGAAACGAACGATGGTGAGATGGCCTGTGCTATCTAAAATGGCAAAGCGGTTACCACTATAATTAAAGCCAGCAGCATGGATGTGCGCATCAGCATTTTCTTCCCCGCGCCATTCGATATGATGCATGTCACCATCATCTAAATGTAACCAATACAATTCGTGACCCGCACGGCCGACAAAGTTCTGAGTGTTGTCGTGCGCATAAATGGTACCTACGCGGCTATTCGCTTCGGTTATTGATGCTGGGTTTGCCAATTTTGCAGCGGTAAAGCCAGCATCATCTTCAGTAATGACTAACACGCCATCACGGCAGCCAAAAGTGACATATACACTTGTTACCGCACTTCCGTGCAAACCAAGACAGGGCTCTTCAAAACGCTGAACAAAATCAAAGTGATCGCTGTGACGCTCATAAACTTCTACGAAATCTGGCAGCACACCATCAACGTCAGCGCTGCGATAGCTTACAAACAAATCATTACCACGAATCTCTGCTGCTCCATGCTGATTGCGCTCTAGCTCAAGAGACGCCAACACGCGACCTTCACTCAAGCTGTGGTCACTTAACGCGTCAACTTTTGCAGGCACGCCAGAAACACCATCAAAGAACACAGCACCGCGAGTTTCAAACCAATCATAGTGGGTCGGTAATTCACCGAAGAGTTGGAAATCAATCAGTGATGGATCATGTTCGTGATAGTGACCATGATCACCATGCGCTTCTGTTTCAAACCCACTATCAATAAAGCTGACCACGCCTGCGCTACGCTCAATGGCGATAGCATAACGGTAGCCCGGGCTTGGATAGATACGCGCCGCCGGACCGGTAAGATGGAAATCCGCAATAATGACTTCGTCGTGCAGATCCAATACATATGCATGATCCGAGTCATGTGAAGTGAATACCAAACGTCCCGAACGATCGTGATCATCACCATGGTCATGGCCGTCACCTCCACCGACCGGTGGGTTGGTTAACTCGACTGAAAGATTCTCGCCACAAGCCGAGAGTGTGAGTGCGGCTGCTACCGCGAGTGCACTCATTTTGATTGCCGGTAAAGTCGTTAACTTCATATTCATCGCTTCCCTAGTTCTTCATCATATTTGCCGGTGAATCGACATAGCATTATCGAATGCAGTAATGTTATAAGATAACATATTAAATAACAAATAATAATTTTAACAATTGGTCGTCCATTCTGGTGCTTTCAGCGTAAGAGTTGTTCTATACTGTCAATGTTGGTTAAAAATCATCCACGAGAATGGGTTAAGAGCAATGGTGATATCTCAGTCAGTCTCAACGACGCTGCGTTTGGCACTGGTCGCTTCGGTAGCGTTCTTCATGAGCGCCTGTATTCCTGTGCGTCAAAATGTGGTGATTGTGCCGCAGACTACGGGCTCGGTGTGGGCCGCAGAAACCGGACAACCGCTCGGTAACATCGCGCTACAAGCACATTTACGGGAAAGCAAAATTTATCCAGACACGCCGATTTTAAGTGAGTCGGTTGGCCCGTTTTTGATTCCATTATGGGAGGAAGAGCGCACCGATTGGCGCTTGCCCACAGTTGGCGGCACCTATCGTGAGGGCTATTTACTGGAAGCGCGACATCAAGATTATGCGCCGGCGTATATGCACGTTGCTTTTATTCATCCGTTTGAGCGACAAGCGGATGGCTTTCCTGTATTCGTCTACACCGAACATATGGAATTGCCCGACACCATCGCTGAATGCCCACCGCGGATGGCCACCGCTCATGCGTGGACACTCGCCAATGATCTGCCCCGCTTAGCTGAAGAAACTTGGTTCCAAGAGATCTTTGTCCGCCATGGCGCTCAGGTTCATATGCTGGATGAATACTTCAGTACTACCCTCGGCCATTTCTACCGCAGTTGTGGCATTAGCTCTCAGGATCAGCAAGCGATTAATCAGGTATATCGCAGGGGCGTGGAATTGCTGTTACAAAATGAAGCCTACTTGCACACCGAATCAGTCTCAAGCAATGCAAATCCCCGTCGGGGCGCGGGTGGCATTAATGATTTCTCAACGATTCGCGAGTAGCCAACGCATTGCGTTGGTTACGTGCTATCAGCGCATCGCAGGTGGTTTCTCGATACCAACGCATTGCGTTGGTTACGTGCTATCAGCGCATCGGGGGTGGTTTCTCGATACCAACGCGGTGCGTTAGGCAGGGTTGCGTTAAACGAGCAAGGTTTGGCAATAGACTCTATCGAGAATATTACACAAAAAAACGGCCCTATAAGAGGGCCGTTTTTATATGCTTAAGACAATCTAGCTGGTGACTACCAACCTGTCTTTTCACGCAACGCAGCGCCGATATCAGCAAGGCTACGTACGGTTTTCACACCAGCTGCTTCCAGAGCTGCAAATTTCTCGTCTGCAGTTCCTTTACCGCCAGAGATAATGGCACCGGCGTGGCCCATACGCTTCCCTGGAGGAGCCGTTACGCCCGCAATGTAAGAAACCACAGGCTTAGTGACATTGTTCTTGATGAACTCAGCCGCTTCTTCTTCTGCAGTACCGCCGATTTCGCCGATCATCACGATGGCTTCAGTCTTCGGATCTTTCTCGAACATCTCAAGGATATCGATAAAGTTTGAACCAGGAATTGGATCGCCGCCGATACCTACACAAGTAGACTGACCAAAACCTTCGTCGGTAGTTTGCTTCACAGCTTCATAGGTTAGAGTACCTGAACGTGAAACGATACCTACGCGACCTGGCTTGTGAATATGACCTGGCATGATACCAATCTTACACTCACCCGGGGTGATAACACCTGGGCAGTTTGGACCAATCATGCGCACACCTTTGTGCGTCAGGTACTCTTTCACATACAGCATATCTAAGGTAGGAATACCTTCGGTAATGCACACAATCAGTTCGATGCCAGCATCGGCAGCTTCAATGATTGAGTCTTTACAGAAAGGTGCTGGTACGTAAATAACTGATGCTGTTGCACCTGTTTTCGCAACCGCTTCTTTTACCGTGTTGAATACCGGTAAACCTAAGTGTGTTTGACCACCTTTACCAGGGGTTACACCACCGACCATCTGCGTACCATAAGCAATGGCTTGCTCAGAATGGAAGGTACCTTGTCCACCCGTAAAACCTTGGCAGATAACTTTTGTATTCTTATCGATCAAAATAGACATTATTGACCTCCCGCTGCAGCAACAACTTTCTGTGCTGCGTCAGTCAAACTGGTAGCCGCTTCAATGTTCAAGCCACTTTCAGCCAATTTCTGCGTACCCAATTCAGCGTTGTTACCTTCGAGGCGAACCACCACAGGAACCTTCACGCCTACTTCTTCAACTGCGCCGATAATCCCTTCTGCGATCATGTCACAACGCACGATACCGCCGAAGATGTTTACGAATACAGCTTTTACTTTGTCATCCGACAAAATGATCTTAAATGCTTCAGATACGCGCTCTTTGGTCGCACCACCACCTACATCAAGGAAGTTCGCTGGCTCACCGCCGCTCAACTTCACGATGTCCATGGTACCCATGGCCAAACCAGCACCATTCACCATGCAGCCGATATTGCCATCTAGAGCAACGTAGTTCAGCTCAAACTTCGCAGCATGGGCTTCACGGGCATCTTCTTGTGAAGGATCGTGCATTTCTTTGATTTTTGGCTGACGGTACATAGCATTGCTATCGATATTGATTTTGCCATCCAAGCAATGCAAGTTGCCTTCGTCGGTGATGACCAACGGGTTAATTTCTAACAGCGCGAAATCATACTGTTCGAACATTTTTGCCAAGCCTAAGAAGATCTTAGTGAACTGCTTCACTTGATCAGGGTTTAAGCCCAACTGGAATGCTAAATCACGGCCTTGGAAAGGTTGTGGACCAACGGTTGGGTCGATAATCGCCTTCAAGATCTTCTCTGGCGTTTCTTCCGCAACTTTCTCGATCTCCACACCACCTTCTGTCGATGCCATGAATACAATTTTACGGGTCGCACGGTCTACAACCGCACCAAGATAAAGCTCTTGGGCGATATCAGTGCAGCTCTCAACTAAAATTTTAGCAACTGGCTGACCGTTTGCGTCTGTTTGATACGTCACTAAGTTTTTACCAACCCAGTGCTCAGCGAATGCACGTACTTCATCGTGGCTGCTCACCAGCTTTACGCCGCCCGCTTTACCGCGGCCACCAGCGTGAACCTGACATTTAACAACCCACTTGTCGCCGCCAATCTTTTTGGCCGCTTCGACAGCTTCTTCAGGAGTGTCTACAGCGAAGCCTTCTGATACTGGCAAGCCGAACTCTCTGAAAAGCTGTTTTGCTTGATACTCATGCAAATTCATGATGCTTTTTCCGTTTGTTCATTCAAAACGAAAGCAGCCGACGGCTGCTTACCCGAATTTTCGCGCGGGATTATACGTGTTTTACCGCGCAAATGACAGCGGCAGCATGTAATAGGCTGCCGCTTTTAGTGCTATTAGATATCCAACAACAGACGCTGTGGATCTTCCAGCAAGTTCTTCACGGTCACCAAGAAGCCTACCGACTCTTTACCGTCGACAATGCGGTGATCGTAGGACAGCGCAAGATACATCATTGGCAAGATTTCAACTTTGCCATCAACCGCCATAGGACGATCTTGAATCTTATGCATGCCCAAGATGGCACTTTGTGGTGGGTTTAAAATAGGCGTTGATAACAACGAACCAAATACCCCACCGTTGGTAATAGTGAAGTTACCGCCCTGCATTTCATCGAGGGTTAACTTACCATCACGGCCTTTAATCGCCAGATCTCTGATGCCTTGCTCAATTTCTGCCAAGCTCAATTTATCGCAATCACGCAGCACCGGAGTTACCAAACCACGAGGTGTCGATACCGCAATGCTAACGTCAAAATAATTGTGATAAACGATGTCATCGCCATCGATTGATGCATTCACTTCAGGGAAACGCTTTAAGGCTTCTACAACAGATTTCACGTAGAACGACATAAAGCCTAAACGAATACCATGACGGTCTTCGAATTCTTTTTGGTACGTCTTACGCAAATCCATAATCGGCTTCATGTTCACTTCATTGAAGGTGGTTAACATGGCCGTCGAGTTTTTCGCTTCAAGCAGACGCTTCGCAATGGTTTTGCGCAAACGGGTCATAGGCACACGTTTTTGAGTGCGATCACCGGATACGGCTTGCTGGCTGCTTGTCGACTTGCTCTCTGTTTTACTTTCCGATTTTTTGTCACCGGCAGACTTCACGTGTTTCTCCACATCTTCTTTGGTAATACGACCATCTTTGCCCGTGCCTTTTACAGCGCTTGCCGACAAATCGTGTTCTGCCAATAAACGACGCACCGATGGGCTCACTGCATCAGAACCGCGATCTGCATCGCCATCGTCGTCACCATTAGAATCGTCAGAGTCGTCAGAATCGTCTGCATCGTCGTTAGGCGTAGCTGACGGCGAACCGCCTTTACTAATTTTACCAATCACATCTTTCGCACCAACATTGGCGCCTTCGTCATGAATGATTTCGGCCAACACGCCATCGGCCTCAGCAACCACTTCAAGAACAACTTTATCGGTTTCGATATCAACTAGGTTTTGATCCCGAGTTACTTTTTCACCCGCTTTTACGTGCCAGGTCGCGATAGTTGCTTCCGATACCGATTCTGGAAGTTCTGGTACTTTTACTTCGATAGACTCGCCCGAATCGTCTGAACTGTCGTCAGATTTTTTATCATCTTTTTTGGATTTCGAGTCTTTCTTATCCGAATCGTCTTTGTCATCCGAGTCGTCTTTGTCATCGGAATCGTCTTTGTCATCGGAATCGTCTTTGTCATCGGAATCGTCTTTGTCATCGGAATCGTCATCCGAGTCGTCTTTCTTGTCCGACTTATCTTTTTTGTCCGACTTATCTTTTTTGTCGGACTTGTCTTTCTTGTCAGAATCGTCGCTCTTCTCTTTTTTCTCAGAGCCACCGTCGCCTTCATCGATACTACCGATAACTTCTTGGCTTTTCACAGTATCGCCTTCTTGCGCGCTGATTTTTCCAATCACGCCGTCTGCCTCAGCAACGACTTCAAGCACAACTTTATCGGTTTCGATATCCACCAGGTTTTGGTCACGGCTTACAGTATCGCCTTCCTTCACATGCCAAGTTGCGATAGTTCCGTCCGCTACGGATTCTGGTAATTCGGGTACTTTGATTTCAATCGCCATGATTAAGTCTCACCTGTTAAATACTGAGTGCTTCGTGCACGAGTTTTTCTTGTTGTTCCTTATGCACGGATGCATATCCCACTGCCGGCGATGCTGATGCCGGGCGACCTGCATAGGTCAATTTCGCACCGTCCGGAATCGCCGCGTGAAAGTGGTGCTGGCTGCAATACCAAGCGCCTTGGTTTTGCGGCTCTTCCTGACACCAGACAAACTCTTTCACGTGCTGATATTCCTTCAGCACTTCGGCCATTTCTTCGTGAGGGAACGGATACAACTGCTCAATACGAATTATCGCTACGTTATCCATTTCTTGCTCGCGGCGCGCCGAAAGCAAATCGTAGTAGACTTTACCACTACAGAACACCACGCGTTTTACTTTTTTCGGATTAATCTTATCGATTTCTCCGATGACATTATGGAACTTGGCTTCTGCCAACTCTTCAAGGGTAGAAACTGCATCCGCATGTCGCAACAATGATTTCGGCGTCATCACAATCAGTGGCCGACGAACGGGCCGTAATTGTTGGCGACGAATCATATTAAATACCTGTGCCGGTGTACTAGGAATACAGACCGACCAGTTATGGTCTGCAGACAACTGCAAGAAACGCTCTAAGCGTGCCGAGCTATGTTCTGGCCCCTGCCCTTCGTAACCATGTGGCAACAACAGGGTTAATCCGCACAAACGGCCCCATTTTTGCTCACCGGAACTTAAGAATTGGTCGATAACCACTTGCGCACCGTTGGCGAAATCACCAAACTGCGCTTCCCAAATCACCATGGTGTTCGGCTCTGCTGTGGCATAACCGTATTCAAATGCCATGACGGCTTCTTCTGACAAGACCGAATCGTAAATTTCGATCGGCGCCTGTTTTTCATCAATTTTGGTGAGTGGCAGGAAGGTTGCCGCATCTTTTTGGTTATGCAGCACCGCATGACGATGGAAGAAGGTGCCACGCCCACAATCTTGTCCGGTGATACGAATGCGATAACCGTGCTTCACCAAAGACGCGTACGCTAAGGTTTCTGCCATTCCCCAATCAAGAGAACGTTCGCCTTTAGTCATCTTCACGCGTTCTTCATATACTTTGGCCACGCGCGCGTTCAGCTTAAATCCCTGTGGAATTGCCGTGAGCTTTTCACCCAAATCCTGCAGTTCTTTCACCGAAATAGACGCGTTGTACTCAACATCCCAATCTTTATCAATATAGGGCGACCAATCTACCGAGTGCGCCGTCATCGGACGCCACTCGTCCACAACGCAGTCACCTTTATCGAGGGCATCTCGATAATCTGCTACCAGCGATTTGACGGTATCTTCATCAACCACGCCTTCATCAATTAAGCGCTTCGCGTAAATTTCCCGCGGCACTGGATGCTTTTTGATTTTTTGGTACATCAACGGCTGCGTTGCGTTCGGTTCATCGGCCTCGTTATGGCCGTGGCGGCGATAACATACCAGATCAATCACTACATCACGCTTGAAGGTATTGCGATAGTCAACGGCCAACTGGGCCACAAACAATACTGCTTCCGGATCGTCGGCATTAACATGGAAGATAGGTGCCTGCACCATTTTTGCGATATCGGTACAGTACTGCGTCGAACGCGCATCTTCCTGCTTTGATGTGGTGAAACCAACTTGGTTATTGACCACGACGCGAACGCTACCACCCACACCAAAGGCGCGAGTCTTCGACAAGTTAAAGGTTTCTTGGACCACACCTTGGCCGGCAATCGCGGCATCACCATGAATGGTAATCGGCAACGCTTTACTACCGTCTTTACAGCCTCGGCGATCCATACGCGCGCGCACCGAGCCCATGACTACAGGGTTAACGATCTCAAGGTGTGATGGGTTAAACGCGAGGGCTAAGTGAACGTTACCGCCTTCGGTTTCAAAATCGGAACTAAAGCCCATGTGATATTTCACATCACCTGC
Source organism: Aliidiomarina indica (assembly GCF_015354615.1). GTDB lineage: Bacteria > Pseudomonadota > Gammaproteobacteria > Enterobacterales > Alteromonadaceae > Aliidiomarina > Aliidiomarina indica. Next base: position 781,654 of record NZ_JACAVQ010000001.1, read on the forward strand.
TTTATCCGTGGTGTTCTTCCCAGCAAACTCGTCAAATAACTCTTGCGGATGTTTACCGAGCACGTTGATTAATAGATTCAGGCGACCACGGTGAGCCATGCCGATAACCACTTCTTTGGCACCTTGGCTTCCTGCCCGGCGAATCAAAGATTTCATCAAAGGTACGAGAGCGTCGCCCCCTTCCAGTGAAAATCGTTTCGCACCAGGAAACTTCGAGCCTAAATATTTTTCTAGACCATCGGCGGCAACCAGCTCTTTCAGCATGCGTTTACGGTCTTCTGCACCAAATTTAGGCTGGCCTAATTGGGATTCTAAACGCTGTTGAATCCACCGCTTTTCATCGGTAGACACAATATGCATATACTCGGCACCAATAGAACCACAGTAAATGGCATCCAGTGCTTTATGTATGTCGCTGAGTTTCGCGGTTTCTTTGCCGATCACAAGTGAGCCTACGTTAAACTCAAGGCCCATATCCTCTTTGCTTAAACCGTGGAACTCAGGGTCGAGATCAGGCACCGTCTCTTGCTTCCATAAACCAAGCGGGTCAAGTGAAGCATGTTGGTGACCGCGGAAGCGGTAGGCGTTGATGAGCTGAAGCACGCGAACTTGCTTTTCAGCAAGCTCTGAATTTAAGGAGCCGGAACCGGCTTGCTTCAGTTTATGTTTGGCAGCTTCTCGAAACTGTTCGCGAATTTCGCTGTGTTTAACATCGAGCGCGCCTTTCGGCAGGCTATCAAACACCTCGCGCCAATCGGCTGGAACAGCAGTTGGGTCGTCGAGATAAAGCTCAAACAGCTCTTCGATGTAAGCTGCGTTTCCTCCCGCAAATGGAGAGGACTCAATCCAGGCTTGCATTGCGCCTTCTTGCATTGCTTTTCCTTTCACTGGTTCGGACTGCGAAAAACAGCAGGCACGCGTTAATGGTTAGCGTCTATTTTTAAAAAAATAGCCATCCGTAGCGGGATGGCTATTTGTACAACTAAAACAATACTATATCAGAAACCGCCTGTTTTCGCTAAACAGCGCGGCTCAACAGCATCGACTTGATGTGACCAATAGCCTTCGTTGGATTTAATCCTTTTGGACAAACGCTGACGCAATTCATGATGCCGTGGCACCGGAACACGCTAAACGCATCGTCCAGATCATCCAAACGTTCTTCGGTTGCCGTATCGCGGCTATCCGCCAAGAAACGGTACGCGTGCAGTAAGCCTGCTGGACCGACAAACTTGTCTGGATTCCACCAAAACGAAGGGCACGAGGTTGAACAGCACGCACACAAGATACACTCGTACAAGCCGTCGAGCTTGGCCCGATCTTCTGGGCTTTGCAAACGCTCACGGGCAGGTGGCGTTTTATCATCATTGATCAAAAACGGCTTCACTTTTTCGTATTGCTTATAGAACTGAGTCATGTCGACGATAAGGTCGCGCATAACTGGCAATCCAGGCAGGGGACGAATCACAACTTTGTTCGACTTCAACGACGACAAGTTAGTAATACAAGCTAATCCGTTTTTACCGTTCATATTCAAGCCATCCGAACCACAAACCCCTTCCCGGCATGAACGACGGAAGGATAAGCTCGGATCCTGCTCTTCTTTAATTTTGATCAGCGCTTCCAGCACCATGAGATCCTGGTTATCTTCCAGTTCCAGCGTGTAGTCCTGCATCCGCGGCTTGGTATCTACGTCTGGATTGTAGCGATAGATCGAAAACGTTAATTTTTTCATCCTACAAACCCCTTAATACGTCCGCGCTTTCGGCGGGAACGCCTCGCGCAATTTAGGTGCCATGTTAACCGTACGTGTCGTCATGCTTTCGTCTACTGGACGATACACGGTATGACACAGCCAGTTATCATCGTCCCGCTCTGGATAGTCAGCACGGCTATGAGCGCCGCGGCTTTCCTTACGGAAGCTTGCAGAAACCGCCGTTGAGTAAGCCGTTTCCATCAGGTTATCGAGCTCAAGACACTCAATACGTGCGGTATTGAAATCTTTACTGGTATCGTCAAGACGTGCATGATTCAGGCGCTCACGAATTTCACGTAACTCACCTAAGCCCTGCTCCATCGCTTCGCCTTCCCGGAAAACCGAGAAATTCAGCTGCATGCATTTCTGCAGGTCTTTACGAATTTGATACGGGTCTTCGCCTTTCGGCGTTTCATTCCAACGATTAACGCGTGCTAATGCCGCATCGACATCGCTACTGCTTGCTGCACGCGATTCTGCCGTAGCAGCCAAGGCTTCGCCTAAGTGCAAGCCTGTTGCCCGACCAAAGACCACCAAATCGAGTAATGAATTACCCCCTAAGCGGTTGGCACCATGCACGGATACACAGGCGATTTCGCCACAAGCGAATAAGCCTTGAATCGGTTGCACGTTCCCTTTGCTGTCGACTTGCAGACACTGACCGTTTACGTCAGTTGGGATACCACCCATCATATAATGACAGGTTGGAATAACTGGAATTGGCTCTTCTGCTGGATCTACGTGGGCAAAGGTTTTGGCCAAATCGCACACGCCAGGTAAGCGAGATTCTAACGTTTCGCGCCCCAAATGGTCTAGCTTCAGCTTAATGTGGGTACCCCAAGGGCCTTCGCAACCACGACCTTCGCGAATTTCGGTCATCATGGCACGGGCCACAACATCACGACCCGCAAGATCTTTTGCGTTCGGCGCGTAGCGCTCCATAAAGCGTTCGCCGTCTTTGTTCAGTAGATATCCACCTTCACCACGACAGCCTTCGGTTACCAATGAACCAGCGCCGGCAATGCCGGTTGGGTGGAATTGCCACATTTCCATATCTTGCACAGGCACGCCTGCACGTAATGCCATACCCACGCCGTCACCGGTATTAATGTGCGCGTTCGTGGTTGAAGCGTAAATACGCCCGGCGCCACCGGTTGCTAGCACAACGGCCTTGGCGCGAATGTGATAAATCTCACCGGTTTCAATTTCCAGTGCAGTCACACCAGTAACCACGCCGTCTTGGTTTTTCACCAAATCAAGCGCATACCACTCTGATAACACGGTGGTCTTGTTTTTTACGTTTTGCTGATACAAAAGGTGCAATAAAGCGTGACCGGTACGGTCGGCCGCGGCAGCAGTACGCGCCGCTTGCTCGCCACCGAAATTCTTGGACTGACCGCCAAATGGACGTTGATAAACTTTACCATTCTCAAAACGAGAGAAAGGTAAACCCATATTTTCCAACTCTAAAATGGCTTCTGGTCCGGTTTTACACATATATTCAATCGCGTCTTGGTCACCGATGTAGTCGGAACCCTTGACCGTATCAAACATGTGCCATTCCCAGTTATCTTCGTGGGCATTGCCTAACGCAACGGTAATACCGCCCTGTGCCGATACCGTGTGTGAACGGGTTGGGAATACTTTCGACATAAGCGCACAGCTCATGCCGTTTTCAGAAATTTGTAATGCTGCTCGCATACCCGCGCCGCCGGCGCCGATAACAACTGCATCAAATTGTAATTCTTTTATGTTGCTCACTTAGACACCCCACAATACAAATAAGCCGGTGAACCAGTAGACAATGAGTGCTAGCACCACTACATATTGAATGAGGCCGCGTAATAACGCGCCTTTAACGTAGTCGGTCAGCACTTGCCAGATTCCAATCCACGCGTGGATTAGGAGTCCCGTCAGAGCTAACAACGTATAAACTTTCACGCCAACGTGGCCAAAAAAGCCAACCCAAGTTTCATAGCTTAGGCCTGGATTGCACACTAACCAAGCAATCATGAACACTGCATAAGACGCGAGAACCAGCGCACTAGCGCGCAGCAGAATAAAGTCGTGCGTTCCGCTACGACCAAAAGTAGAAGCAATATTTACCATAACCAAATCCCTGCTAGTACGGAGAGAACAACGGCCAGGATAACGGTCACCACGGCACTCGTGTTGCCCGAATCAAGCTCTTCCCAAAATCCAAGGTCCATCACCATGTGGCGTAAACCAGCCAATATATGGTAGCCAAGCGCTGTCATGAAACCCCAAATCACGAATTTAATCACCGGATTTGCAAGCACGTTTTGCGCCTGAACGAACCCTTCATAGGAACGCAGTGAAATAGCTAAAAGCCAGACAAGAAGCCCGACGAGAACCAACATAATAACACCCGACACGCGGTGCAAAATGGAGGCGATTGCAGAAGGTGGAAAGCTGATTGTGGTCAGCTCCAGGTTAACAGGTCTTTGTTTTTTCACAACTGTTGCCTTATCTGAAAACGCTGTTGAAATCAGTGCGCCAAGTATATCGGGCACGGTTTACAATTACAATTACTGACATGCGCAAAATACGGTTCAAATCCTAAGTCAGTAAATTAGGTTATATCCCTGTAATAATGTGGCTTCGATTTCTGTCGGAAGTATAACAATTAGACTAAAGTAGTAGCGGAAAAGTAGTAGTCATCCAATCGCCTACCGTTTACGTTAAATTGACAGATCACCCCAAGATCAAGTACAAATAGCCCACTTTTTTGACCGATGACGCACAGAAGACAAGGAGATTTCCATGGCTGAGCGTAAAGCCACTATTCAAATTGATGGCAAGAGTATCGAGCTGCCGGTGCTTTCAGGCACCGCCGGTCACGATGTAATTGATGTACGGACCTTAGGCAAGCACGGCTACTTCACGTTCGACCCAGGCTTCCTCGCTACTGGCTCTTGTGAGTCTAAAATTACCTATATTGATGGTGAGAACGGTGTGCTTTTGCACCGCGGCTATCCGATTGAGCAATTAGCAACCGAAGCGGACTACCTTGAAGTTTGTTATATGCTGATTCACGGCGAAGCACCAAGCGCCGAAGCGTATCAAAAATTTAAGCAAACCATTACCAAGCACACCATGGTTCATCAAGGTATTCATGAGTTCTTCGGTGGTTTCCGTCGCGATGCGCACCCTATGGCTATGCTCTGTGCGGTTACCGGCGCGCTTTCTTCGTTCTATCACGACGACTTAAATATTGCCGATCCGAAACAACGGGTACGCAGTGCCTATCGTTTGATCGCAAAAATGCCAACGATTGCCGCCATGTGTTACAAGCACAACATGGGACAACCGTTTGTTTATCCGCAAAACAGTTTAAGTTTCTCTGAAAACTTCTTAAACATGATGTTCTCTGTGCCAGCGGAAGATTATGAAGTGCGTCCAGTGGTTGCCAAAGCCATGGATCGTATTTTTACCCTTCATGCTGATCACGAGCAAAACGCATCAACCTCAACGGTTCGTTTAGCGGGATCCTCCGGTGCCAATCCGTATGCGTGTATCGCTGCAGGTGTTGCATCATTGTGGGGCCCAGCGCATGGTGGCGCCAATGAAGCCTGTTTGAAAATGTTGGCGGAAATTGGTTCTGTTGATCGTATCCCTGAGTTTATTGAGAAAGCCAAAGATAAAAACGACCCATTCCGTCTGATGGGCTTTGGCCACCGGGTATACAAGAACTTCGATCCGCGTGCGAAAGTGATGCGTGATACCTGCCATGAAGTATTAAGTGAGCTTGAAATCAACGACCCATTGCTTGACGTGGCAATGGAACTTGAGCGCATTGCATTGGAAGACGAGTATTTCGTATCCAAGAAGCTGTACCCAAATGTTGATTTCTACTCGGGTATTATTCTGAAAGCGATTGGCATTCCAACCAACATGTTTACCGTGATTTTTGCATTGTCACGTACCGTCGGTTGGATCTCTCACTGGCACGAAATGCTCAGTGAAAGCAGCCAGAAGATCGGGCGTCCTCGCCAACTTTATACCGGTGAAGCGCAACGCGACTTCTCGCCGATTAAAAAGTAAGCAGGTTCCAACACTAGAATACGAAAGCCGTCCAGAGCGTCATTCTCAGGGCGGCTTTTTTGTGGGTATTGTATTCAAAGAAGCGGAATGTCATGATGCCAACAGAAAAACAACACACTGTTTCGTAAACAACTTTTTCCAGCGCGCACTCTATTTATCTATGGCCCTTATCTTACATCGCCCACTGCCCGTGATTACCGCACTTCAGGATGAAGGTTTGGATATTCGCTTCGCACCTAGCGAACGCGGCACGATAAAGCTTGGCTTCTTAAATTTAATGCCTGAAAAGGTCGTCGCCGAACGTCATTGGCTGCGATTGTTAGCGCAAACCGGGCTCAACATTGAAGTCCACCTTCTTCGTTTAAAGTCTTGGGTGTCTAAAACCACTTCAAAAGATCACATGGAGCGTTATTACGAGGACTGGGATAGCCTGACTGACCTTGATGGTTTAATTATTACCGGCGCTCCTCTAGGCACCATGGATTATGAAGATGTGGGTTATTGGTATGAGCTCCGCGATATTCTTGATAGCGCCACATTAGACTACAACAGCGTGCTCTATCTGTGTTGGGCTGCAAACGCCGCCTTACATCATCATTACGGGATTCCTCGGGTACAACGAAGCCGAAAAATTAGCGGGGTTTATGAACACCGCATTATGCGCAAACATCCGATTACCGAGTCCATTCATCGAGAGGCACGCTTTCCCCACTCTCGCTATGCTGAAGCGCGACAAAATCAACTTTATGCCCATCCCGAACTTAGAGTGCTTGTCGACTCGCGCAAAGCAGGTGCGTTTGCCGCCATTGACCCCGTGCGTAAGCGCTTGTTTTTGCTCGGCCATCCAGAGTACGAAGCAGATACGCTGCACAACGAATTTGAGCGAGACAAGCAAAACAATCCGGATACACCCCCGCCGGAATTTTATTACCAAGATGACCAGCCGGGGGTACTCCCTACGCCAGATTGGCAATCCCATGGGGTCGCCATTCTGCGTAATTGGATAAACCATTGGGTGGTTTAAATCAGGAAGCCACTCGCAATTTCTGATGTGCGGCCGCAAGTGCCTGATCTAAATCAGCGATAAGATCATCGATATGTTCGATACCCACCGATAGCCGCACCAAATCTTCTGACACCCCTGCTTTGCCCAACTCAAGTGGCGATAGCTGACGATGAGTGGTCGACGCAGGATGACAGGCTAACGATTTGGCATCACCGATGTTAACCAGCCTTAAGAACAGTTGCAGTGCATCAATAAACTGTACTGCAGCCTCTTTCCCTCCATGAATGCCAAAGCTTAAAATGCCCGAGCCTTGTCCTTGGGTCACTCGCTGCGCCAGCCCATGATACTTATCACCGGGAAGCCCTGCATATTTAACCCAGGCCACATCGGGATGTTGCTGCAAGTACTCTGCAACCTTCAGTGCGTTTTCACAGTGGCGTTCCACCCGAAGCGACAAGGTTTCCAATCCCTGAAGAATGTTAAATGCACTTTGCGCCGATAATGCCGCCCCCGTGTTACGTAATGGAACGACCCGACAACGCCCAATAAAGGCAGCGGGACCAAGGGCTTCTGTGTACACCACACCGTGATAGGACGGATCCGGTGTATTTAATTGTGGGAAGCGCTCAGGCTGTGCCGCCCAATCAAACTTACCACTATCCACAATAAGCCCACCCACGGTTGTGCCATGCCCGCCAATATATTTCGTCAAGGAATGCACAACAATGTCGGCACCTAGGTCAATCGGACGGCATAACACCGGTGTCGCCACGGTATTGTCGACCACTAGAGGAATACCATGGGCATGAGCAATATCAGCAAGGCGCGCGATATCAACGATATTGCCAGCGGGATTACCAATGGATTCACAGAAAAGAAGTTTAGTACGGTCATCGATTAGCGCCGTTAGCCCAGCAAAATCGTCGGCGTCGGCAAAACGCACATCAATGCCTTGTTGCGGTAGGGTATGGGCAAACAAATTATAGGTACCCCCATACAACTGGCTAATACTGACAATGTTATCGCCGACACCGGCTATCGTTTGAATACTGTAATGAATCGCCGCCATGCCAGACGCCACCGCAAGCCCCGCAATTCCCCCCTCAATGGCCGCCAGACGCTCCTCAAGCACCGCGTTAGTTGGATTCATAATGCGCGAGTAGATATTCCCCTCCACCTTAAGGTCGAACAAATCAGCGCCATGCTGGGTATTTTCGAAAGTAAACGAGGTGGTTTGATAGATAGGGACAGCCGCCGCGCGCGTCGTCGCTTCGGCGCTATAGCCATGGTGTAAAGCTAGTGATTCGAGTCGCATGGGTCTTCCTCCAGAATAATTATCCGCAACACTTTTCTGGAATTCTAAACGTTTAGACGTCTAAATGTCTATATATGATTTTGATAATTTTGCTAATTTCTTGGCTGCATTTGTCAAAGCAAGTGGCGAGTTTCACCAACACTGCTGTTTGTTTCGCCACACTCTCGCTCCAACTATCTCTAATTTCTTTGTTTTTCAATTAGTTAATATTTCTGGCACGGATATAGCATTAATCTGAGTATCTTTATTTTGTTGGGTTCGACCGTTTATCAGGGACTTTGCTATGAACACAAAACTATCTTTACTCGTTGGATTTTGCGCCGCACTACTTGTCAGTGGTTGTGGTAACTCCTCGGCAACGCATGTAGAAAGCTCAGCGGAAGCGCGGGAACGCGGCATTCCAGTGGAAGCGGTAACGGTGGAGCGCGGTTTAGTGCGCGCTAGCTTCCAAGCGAGCACCGTGCTCGAAGCAGAAGAGGAAACCGATGTAATTGCCCGTGTTAGCGGAGTAATTGAGCAGGTATTGGTCGAAGAAGGCGATTACGTGGAGCAAGGTCAAGCACTCGCTCGGATGGAATCGGCGCGCTACCAATACAGCCGAGACCAAATCGCCGCTGAGTTAAATGGCGTTAAACAAGAGTTAGAGCGCATGCAGCGCTTAGCGACGCAACAGATGGTGAGCCAAGAAACGATTGAGCGCTTACAGACACGCCATGACAGCTTAACGGCACAACTGAAACTAGCCGACCTAGATTTGCATGAAACAGTGATTCGCGCCCCCATCAGCGGCCACATTGCCCATCGCTTTGTGAAGCAAGGCAATATGATCCAAGCCTATCAGTCGAAAGCGCTGTTCCATATTGTTAACGATACCACCTTGCGGGCCACGCTTAACTTACCAGAGCAGGCATTGCGGCAAGTGGCTGTGGGCCAGAACGCTGAGCTCATGCTGCAAGGTACCGGAGACATTCAAAAGCTCGTTGCCCAAGTGGCGCGCATTAGCCCTACGGTCGACTCAACCACAGGTACCTTTCGGGTTGTTTTAACCATTCCTAATCAGGAACACAGATACCGCGCGGGTATGTTCTCACGGGTGTTGCTGCACTATGCAGAGAAAGACAACGTTGTGCGTATTCCGCACCAAGCGCTGATTCGAATCGATCAAAGTGCTTATGTCTACGTCGTAAAAGATGAGAAAGCCGTGCGTAAAGAAGTTCACTTAGGCCTGCGTGAAAACGGATGGATCGAAATTGTCGATGGCATCGACTCCGGCGAAACCTTAGTGATTACCGGACAAAACACGCTGCGCGAAGACGCCTTGGTTGAAGTTATTGCATTGTGAGATCTGTGATGAAAAACAAAAATAATAAAGGAATCGCGGCGCTGGCAGTGCGCCGCCCAGTCACCATCGTAATGATCACGCTTGCCATTATTCTGTTTGGAATGGTTAGTCTTGGTCGATTACCGGTGAATCTACTCCCCGATTTAAGCTACCCGACCCTCACTGTGCGCACCGCATATATTGGCGCTGCGCCCACCGAGATTGAACAACTTATTAATCGTCCTATTGAGGAATCCCTCGGCACCGTGCGCGGTGTCCGTACCATTACCTCCTACGCCCGTGCAGGTCAATCGGATATCGTGCTTGAGTTTGCTTGGGGCACCAACATGGATATGGCGGGCTTAGAAGTACGGGAGAAGCTTGATACCGTTTGGCTTCCAGTAGATATCGAAAAGCCGGTGATTCTCCGCTTCAACCCCAATATGGAACCCATTATGCGCTTTGCTCTCAACCGCGAGCAGGCGCTTAGTGCGGCTGAATTACAGAATATGCGCCGCTATGCCGACGAGGAACTGAAACGGCAACTAGAAAGCATACCGGGTATCGCTGCGGTACGTGTAGGTGGCGGCCTCGAAGACGAAATCCAAGTCCTTATCGATGAACATCGGGCGAGCCAACTGAACATCGATGTACAAACCATTGTGCAACGGTTACGCGCCGAAAACGTAAACCAAGCCAGTGGCCGCATCGAGACCAGCACACTCGAGTTTTTAGTGCGCACGGTGAACCAATTTCAAAGCCTAGAGGACATCGGCGCTATTTATATAGCCACCCGCAATGGCACTCCGATTCAACTGAAAGATATCGCGGAGATTCGTCACGGCTACCGTGATCGTACCTCGATGAGCCGTGTTAACGGACTCGAGTCCATTGAACTAAATCTATACCGAGAAGGTGATGCAAATACCGTACAGGTCGCCGACGAAGTACGTCGTCGCATCCCGTCGATCACGCGGCAACTTCCCGATGGCTACCAGCTTCAATTGCTCAATGACCAGTCTGGGTTTATTCGCAATGCCATCCAAGCAGTAAAACAAAACGCGCTTATTGGCGGCGTATTAGCCATGTTAGTCATTTTGTTATTCCTGCGTCATCTGCGGCCGACATTAATTATCTCTGTAGCCATTCCAGTGTCGATTGTGGCTACTTTTCTCTTTATGTTCATGGGTAACCTGAGCTTAAACATGATGTCGCTGGGCGGCATCGCACTCGCCGTGGGCTTATTGGTAGATAACGCCATCGTTGTGTTGGAAAATATATCTCGGCGCCGCGAGCAAGGGGATTCCATTCCTGACGCTGCGATTCAGGGCACGAAAGAAGTGACTGGTGCTGTCACCGCGGCAACCTTAACCACCTTGGCAGTATTCGTACCGCTTATCTTCGTCAGCGGTATGGCTGGCCAGTTATTTACCGACCAAGCCATTACCGTGAGTGTGGCCCTCATCGCCTCACTATTGGTTGCACTAACCCTGATTCCAATGCTGGCGAGTCGTCAATTTCAAGCCCAAGACAGTCTTTCAGTCCCAGACCAGAGCCCGACGCCCCCAACCCGTCGAGGCTTCTGGTACTGGGTTTCTTGGCCATTTAAAACCCTATTCCTAGCCCTGTTTTACTGGCTGCCTGTCATGCTTCTGGGCGGAGGAAGAGCGATAGGCCGTGCCATATCTCGTGCCGCGCAATGGCTCAGCCGTCCTATTTTAAAAGGATTTGAAAGTGGTTTAACAGCGACGGCAAATACACATAACCGTGTGTTGGGCCGCATGCAGAAAAGCCCTGGCATGTATTTCGTTATTTTTGCCACCGTAACCCTCGCCTGCTTTAGCTTGCTCCCTCGTATTGGTGCTGAACTTATTCCACAAATGGAACAGCGCGAGTTTTACGTTGATGTGCAGCTACCACGGGGCACACCGATTACCCGTACTGATCGCTTTATGGCTGATTTCGCGGAAATGTTAGCGGCGGATGCGCGCGTTGAAAAAACCTACTCAGTGGCCGGTACCGGAAGCCTTATGCAAGTGCAGGCAAATCAAGGCGGTGACTTTTGGGGTCGTATACACGTTGTCTTAAAGCACGGGTTAAGTCCGGTGGAACGGGATGCAGTAATTCAAGAAAGTCGTGATTACTTATCCCGTCAGCCAGATGTTCAAGCCCGTGTCGATTATCCTGAACTCGTGACGGTAGATATGCCGTTAATGGTAGAGCTCGTTGGTTACGATCTGGATCGGCTACAAATTGCCGCCGAACATGTCGCGCGCCAACTTGAAGAGCACGAGAATTTTACCGATATTCGCAATGGCCTGACGGCTGGGCAACCGGAACTCGAAATCGAATTTGACCACGCTCGCCTTGCTTGGGCTGGTTTATCAGCGCCCGATGTTGCGCGTTTGGTGAGCACCCACATTGGGGGCCAAGTAGCGACCCGTTACAACATGATGGATCGCCAAATCGATATCCGAGTTCGTCTACCCGATGCAGCCCGTCAACAACCAGAACGCCTTGGCGATCTGATTGTAAACCCAGGGGCTGAAGTCGAAATTCCCTTGTCGGCCGTTGCCACAATTCATCGCGCCATCGGCCCAAGCGAGATTACTCGCCTGGGTCAGCAACGCGTTGCTTTAATCAGTGCCCGCGCCAGCGGTATCGATGTTCGTCAAGCACAGCAGCAGTTGTTACAGCTCATCGATAGCAGCACCTTCCCACCAGGAGTGAGTGCCCGCATCGGTGGTCAAAGTGAGTTGTTAGAAGAAAGCTATTCTTCGATGATGCTTGCTCTCGCTCTGGCGGTATTCTTGGTGTACCTGGTAATGGCGTCTCAGTTTGAAAGCTTTGGCCACCCACTGCTTATCATGTTTTCAGTCCCCTTAGCTGTTGCTGGATCCGTGGTCGGGCTTTGGCTTACCAATACGCCGCTCAGTGTGGTCGTTTTCATCGGCTTAATTATGTTGTGCGGTATTGTCGTAAATAACGCCATTGTCTTGGTTGACCGAATCAACCAGTTACGTCTCGAAGGCATGGAGAAAACACGTGCAATTCGTACAGCGGCAAGCCAACGGCTACGCCCGATTCTGATGACTACGCTTACCACTGTACTCGGATTGCTCCCCTTGGCACTGGGTATTGGTGAAGGCGCAGAACTTAGCGCAAGCATGGCAATTGCGGTCATCAGCGGACTGCTCTTTGCCACCTTACTCACCCTGCTGTTTATCCCTTTGGTATATCAGTTGTTCGACCGCAAACAGTTTAAGGTGGAGGTGGCCGATGCTTAATGTCGCTACTTTCTCGGCGCCTCTCGCGCGTTTTGCACTTCGTCGCCCGGTAACGGTATGCATGATCTTTCTGTCATTTTTGTTACTTGGGTTAATTTCAAGTCGGCTGCTCCCGCTGGAAAAGTTTCCCGGTATCGATATTCCTCAAATCGCTGTGGTTGTTCCTTATCCGGGAGCCACCCCAGCCGAAGTGGAACGACTGATTACTCGCCCATTAGAAGAGGCTCTTGCTACCATCGGCGGCCTCAACGAAATGCGCTCCGATTCCAGTGATAATCAAGCTCAAATTAGCCTTGATTTTAATTGGAATGATTCAATTTCCGCACGGGGTATCGAAGTGAGGGAGGCCATTGATAGTGTGCGCCACACCTTACCGAGCGATGTTGAGCGAGTATTTGTTTATCAATTCAACACCGATGACATGGCGGTGATGCAGCTCCGCATTTCCAGTGACCGCGACTTGTCGATGGCTTACGATTTGATCAACCGTAATTTAAAGCAACCCCTCGAACGCGTTCCAGGCGTATCGCGGGTGCAATTGTATGGGGTTGATCAACCAGAAATTATGATTCGCCTCGACCCCGAAGCAATGGCATCGGCACAATTAAATGCCAGTGCCGTGACACACATTCTAAATCAAGCAAACTTTACTTTGAGCGCAGGTTACGTGGAAAGCGCACGCGACCGCATTCAGGTAAAACCCGTGGGTGAGTTTCGCAGTCTTGATGATATCCGCAGATTACCGGTAACCCGATACTTGACGCTAGCGGACATCGCCAGCGTTGGGTATGAATTGCCGGAGGCCCGTGCAGGGCGCCATTTCAATCAAACGTACGCCATTGGTATTGATATTTTCAAAGATAGCAGTGCCAATTTGGTGGATGTGGCGCGGCTTGCCAGTACTGTAATCGCGCAGGCGGATGGTAGCCCAGAATTTGCCGGCATTTACCTAATGACCATGGACAACACGGCCGAAAGCGTTACCACGTCGCTACGGGATCTCCTCTCTGCCGGATTAATTGGCGCGGTATTATCCATCATCGTGCTCTATTTATTTATCCGAGATTGGCGCGCCACACTCATCATCGTGGTATCAGTGCCTATCGCAATCTTCCTAACCTTGGGCGTCATGTACCTGCTTGGCTACAGCCTGAATATTCTATCCATGATGGGGCTTATGCTGGCGGTCGGGATGCTCATCGATAATGCCGTGGTTGTATCTGAGAGTATTAAACAAGAGCAACAAGATTGTATGGAACGGGGCGAAGCCCCCACAGAAAAAACCATTGAATTAGGCGCTGGGCGTGTGTCGTTGGCAATTATTGCCGGTACCCTCACTACCGCAATCGTGTTCCTACCCAATATTTTTGGGGAAAAACAAGAAATCACCATATTTCTTGAGCATGTTGCCGTTGCCATCTGTATTTCATTGCTGACTTCGTTATTAATCGCGCAAACCTTGATTCCCTTGCTGATGAGTAAATTAACACCTAAGGCCAATCCGCAAGGCAGTCAGCCGGGGATATTACGCCGTGGCTATTTACGCTCATTGCGCTGGAGTCATCGTCATCCGCGGTGGACCACGCTCATTATGCTCGCGATCGTCGCAAGCACTGCCTTTCCGTTTTCACAGGTCAGTGGCGATCAAACAGAAACCGCGTTTAATGATCGCTTGTTTCTTAATTACTTTGTCACCGGGCAGTACACACTTGAACAAGTTGAACGCGATGTCACGGCAATGGAGGACTATCTTTACGCGAATAAAGACAAGTTTGATCTTGAGCATGTATACAGCTATTACACACCGGGCTACGCCATCTCGATTCTAATGTTGAAATCGGAACGGACACTGTCGGTTGCTGAGATTCAACGCCGTATTCGGGAAGACATGCCACCTCTGGCTCGCTCGCGTCCGGTTTTTGGATTCCGCGGTGGGAATAGCGGTGGCGTACAATTGACGCTGCAAGGACGTTCAACAGCAGAGCTTGAACAAGTCGCTGACCAGTTAATTCCTGTGCTTTCTCGTGTAGACGGACTCGTTGATGTGCAAACAGCATCGCGCCAAGCGCTCGATGAAATGCGGGTTACTATTGATCGCGTCCAAGCAGAGCGCTTTGGCTTAAATAGCCAAGCTGTCGCGGAACAAATCTCAGTCGCCTTACGGGGCCGAAATCTGCGATCATTTCGGCATCATCCTGAGGGTGATATGCGCATTCAACTGACATTCCCAGAGAGTATTCAGCGCGATTATCGAGAGTTTGCCACTATGATCATCGGCCAGCATAACGGCCAATGGGTCACCCTTGATCAAGTCGCTACCATCGAGCGGATCCCGCAACTTGGCACGATTCGCCGCGTTGATCGACAAACCGCTGTGCGCATTACCGCGAACCTAGAAGACCTTACCATGGGTGAAGCCCGTACCCAGCTCACCGAACTAATGAACGCGTTGGAACTTCCAGCGGGCGTGCGTTGGTCTCTTGATGGCGGTTTTCGCGCCCAGCAAGAGCAAAATCAGTTGATGCTGATAAATATGGTGCTCGCTATTGCCTTGGTTTATATGGTGATGGCCGCTCTGTTCGAGTCGTTACTGCTACCCTCTGCCGTCATCGGTTCGCTGCTGATGGCTATCGCAGGTGCATTCTGGGGATTAATGTTCACCGGAACCAGTTTGGATATTATGGCCTTGATTGGCCTACTTATTCTCATGGGAATTGTGGTGAACAATGGCATCGTACTTGTCGATGCCATAAACCAGCAACGGGATGCCGGGCAAAGTTTAGAAGAGGCATTGTTAGAAGCGTCGTCGCGTCGGGTAAGGCCAATTCTGATGACAGTAGCAACCACGGTATTAGGCATGCTGCCATTGGCGCTTGGCAGTACTCAGATAGGTGGCGACGGTCCTCCCTATGCTCCTATGGCGATTACCATTATCAGTGGCTTAATTGTCTCAACCGTGACGAGCCTTTATTTCGTGCCGCATGCCTATAGTCGCTTGCTGGCGTGGCGCGCCTATTGGGGTCGCGTGTGGCGTCATGCACGCCACCCACTCAGTCGTCGCCCAGCATAATTTAAAAATCTCAGGTGCGGCCTAGGCCGCGCCTGAATCTGTCTACAGCAAGCACTTCTCTCACTGGGAAAACCTCCGTATACTTGAGCGCTGCGTTACACTCACGTGCTGGAGTTCCAATCGTTATGCTTATCTTAGTTGCCATCACCCTGATTTGGGCGTTTAGTTTTTCTTTGATTGGAGTTTATCTGGCGCCTGAAGTGGATGCCTATGTCGCCGTTTTTATTCGGATGCTGCTTGCTACTGCATTGCTGTTGCCATTTTTACGTGTTACCCGCATGCCGCGCCAACGCCAATGGCAACTCATGGGCATTGGCGCAATTCAAATCGGTCTGATGTATCTGTTGCTGTATCACGCATTTTTACACATCAGTGTCGCCGAAGTGCTCCTATTTACTATCTTTACGCCACTGTACATTACGCTGCTTGATGAGCGCGTTCTTAACCGCAAAGTGCTGCCGTTGATTTGGTGGCTTGCGGCATTGCTATCCGTCATTGGCGCGGGTTTGATTCGCTACCAAGGTGTATCCAGCGGATTTTGGACCGGCTTTCTGCTCATTCAAGGAGCCAACCTCTGCTTTGCCTTTGGTCAGGTAGCCTACAAGCGCCTGTCACTAGGTCCAGCCCGAGCTCAGGTTCAGCAATATGCGATGTTCTTTATTGGAGCCAGTATCGTCAGCGGCATCGGCATGCTGTTGTTCGCAGACTTCAATCGCCTGCCCAATAGCACCACCCAATGGGCGATATTAGTGTGGCTAGGATTAGGTGCCTCCGGTGTCGGATACATGCTTTGGAGTATAGCCAGCAAGCGCGTCAATATTGCCCAATTAGCCACTATGAATAACGCCTTGATTCCGGCGGGATTGTTGGTGAATTTCTTACTTTGGGGACAAGATGTAAATTGGCCGAATCTGTTTCTCGGCGGTGTCATTATTCTTCTCTCGGTGTGGCTGGCCTCTCGCTTTCAACGCACGCCATAACGGCTGTGAATTTGCAGGGCGCAGGTAACTCCTGTATGCTGCGCCCTCTTTTCCCCTCTGAGTATCTGCTAGTTCATGACATTTGCCGACCTTGGCCTTCGTGCCGACATACTTGACGCCATCGCCCACACGGGTTACACCCAACCAACCCCTATTCAAGAAGCTGCAATACCGGCTGTTCTTGACGGGAAAGACGTGATGGCTGCGGCCCAGACCGGCACAGGGAAAACAGCCGGCTTTACCTTACCAATTTTAGAGCGCCTCGCAGATGGTGTGCGTGCACAACCGAATGAGGCCCGCGTTCTCATTCTTACGCCCACCCGTGAGCTTGCCGCACAAGTCGCCGAAAGTGTTGCCACCTACAGTCGTAATATGAATCTGTCCCATGCCGTGGTGTTTGGCGGTGTGAAGATTAATCCACAGATGATGAAGCTGCGCAAAGGGGTCGATATCTTAGTGGCAACACCAGGCCGCTTACTCGATTTGCATCAGCAAAAAGCGATACGCTTTCCGAAATTAGAAATTCTGGTGCTTGACGAAGCCGACCGTATGCTGGATATGGGCTTTATTCACGATATTAAGCGCATTTTTAAACTGCTTCCGGCCAAGCGTCAGAATTTGTTGTTCTCTGCTACTTTCTCAGCTCCGATTCGCGCCTTAGCCCAAGGCTTGGTGGTAAATCCCGTTGAAATCTCTGTCGCTCCTGCAAACGCCACCGCAGATCGCGTCGAGCAACATGTCTACACCGTAGTAAAAGGTGAAAAGCCAGCGATGTTGGCGGCCTTGATTCGGGCGCATGATATTCCGCAAACATTGGTATTCTCGCGCACCAAACATGGGGCTAACCGCCTCGTGAAACAGTTGGATAAAGTAGGCTTTTTGGCCGCTGCAATTCATGGCAATAAGAGCCAAGGTGCACGCACCAAAGCATTGGATGATTTTAAATCGGGTCGAGTACAAATTCTTGTGGCAACCGATATTGCTGCCCGCGGTCTCGATATTAACCAATTACCCTTGGTGTTAAATTACGACTTACCGCAAGTGCCGGAAGATTACGTACATCGAATCGGCCGCACGGCGCGCGCGGGAGCCAGTGGTTTAGCCATTTCTCTCGTCACCGATGAAGATGTAAAGCAAATCAAGGCCATTGAGCGTTTGATTCAGCAGACCATTATCGAGAAAACACTTCCAGGCTTTACCCCAGTGTCGCTTCCAGCGCGTGCAACCCCAGCACCTGCCAAACCAAAGCGACCCAAAAAACCTAAGCCAAAAACCTACTCGTAGGCTGTTAAAGGCGCTATTGCCCTTGCCCGTCATCGGTTTATCAGGATATTCTGTACCAAAATCATTATCTTGATGACCGATGGAGCGAGCATGACAGATACTAATCAGGGAAAGCGATTACCCACCGGATACGACATTATTGGCGATATTCATGGCCACGCAGACAAATTAATTGCACTCTTGGATGCGCTTGGCTACGCGTCTGAACAAGGCGTATATCGACACCCCGAGCGTAAGGCTGTGTTTGTTGGCGATCTTATCGATAACGGGCGCAGTAATCGCGAAGTGATGACCCTAGTGAAAGCCATGCACGAAGCTGGCAATGCTCACGTTGTTATGGGAAATCACGAGTTTAACGCCGTGGGTTGGGCGATCCCCAAACCCGATGGCGATGGTTTTTTGCGCGAACACACGGCGCAGAACCGTGCCCATCACATTGAGTTTCTAGAAGAAATCCCCGATCCACAAGAACGCCAAAATTGGCTTGATTGGTTTAAAACCTTGCCGTTGTTCCTGGATCTGGGTCCATTTCGCGTTGTCCATGCCTGTTGGCACGAGCCTTCCATGGACGTGCTTTCGCCCTATCTTCATGCTGATCATAGTTTGCGAGAAGACGCGTGGGTGCCTGCGTTTACCGAGTCGCACCCGCTTTTTAAAGCCACTGAAACCGTATTAAAAGGCGTGGAAGTAGATTTACCCGAGAATACTTCATTCTTTGACCACAAAGGAAAGGAACGCTTCCAGGTTCGAATTTCTTGGTGGGAATCAGCACCGGAGTCTTTGGCGGCAATCGCGCACATCCCTAATCCCAGTAAAAACCAGAAAGCCCTTGCTGCATTGGCAAAGCTAAGCGCCGACCCACGGGTATTACGAGAATTTTCTTATCAGGGCAATAAGCCGGTTTTCTTTGGGCATTATTGGCTAACGGGAACGCCTCAAGCGCAGTCGAAATACTGTGCCTGCGTCGATTATTCCGCAGGTCGCGATGGCCCATTGACGGCCTATCGGTGGCAAGGCGAATCCGAACTTAACGACGATCATTTTTTGGCCGTGTATCCTTAGCCTCACGGCCTAAGCCATCGCGCCAGATATTAAATTGCTCCCCCTGCTGGCGAGAAATAAGCGCCAGTACAGCATCGAGTTCTTGCTGATAATGTTGCCGTAAGCCTTGATAAATACGCTCTTGTTCTTCGTTCAGAGAATCTAAAATAGCGGCGCGCATGGTGTCACGATGCATCCGCTCGTCAATTTCAACCATGGTGTAATCTACCGCCAACCATGAGCCTCCCACTAAAACGGGAACACACAGCCAAGCCATGGGTCCACAGAAACTGCCAGCAGCAGCGCTGCCGCTGGCGGCGGCAACGCGAGTACCCGCCCGTGAAAATAGCCCAGCAAAGGCACGCCGTACTCCCGTTCTTGACGCGGCTCGAGTTCCTGCGCCCGCAGCCAAGCGCCAAACCAATACACCACCAACCGCACCGGCCCCGACGCCAGACTGATTTAGTTGCTCTCGAATCGGCGTTAAATCTATCGTCGCAATCTCACAACGTATGTGAGATTGCGCTTGGGCCAACCAACCCTGCTGTTGTGCTAGCAATCCCTGTAATGCAAGCGCCACTTCCGCATCCACTTGTTCATTAAGCGTGAGCAAGGCAGGCTCCAAAAATTCCGCAAGATCCTTTTCCAAACGTTGCGCAAGGGCGTCAGCGAATACCTGTTCGCTCACACTGGCAGCAGCCAACAATGCGAGCTGTTGATACTGACCACGAATGCTGTAATTCCAATCGAGAAATCGATCAACGGCCGGCTCTGCTTGCATAAAAGCGTGCTGCAAACCGACACGCAAGCGACGTTCAATCGCCGTTTCCAAGCCTATCGCGTACTCGCTTAGGCGCGCTTCGGCAGCCTCTTCTAAGGTATCCACCTCCCTTCGTACTGAGGGCATCTGACACGGATCGAGCGCGACTGTCTCATCGCTTACGGGATCCGCTGCAGACCATAACGCTGGGCGCTGTGCAACATTAAGCAGCACGCATAGCAGCAGTGCAGGCCCCAATACACCGATGACAATGCCTGGTTTACACGCCCCCATCAGCGCTTTGGCCCCGTGCATATGGTGGGCGCGGTTGAATAGAGCCAGAAGCCCCATGATCAAGGTAAATATCAGGCCGATTTGCAGTCCGTTTAAAATCAAGAAGGCCAACCAAATTGCGAATAGCCCACCCGCATTTAATCCCGTGGGAAGCGAACTTGCGACTTGCAAACTGTGCCATAGACTTGCGTAAATCACATCGAGTGCAGCCACCAGATAGCCTAACCACGGTAATGCCGTGTCTGGACGCGCTTGCCAATGCTGCAATGCAATCTGACTATATTGAAGGTGGCGGGTGTCGGCTACATCGAGGAAAAACACCTGTAGCAACGAAAGGATGGCTGCACTGCATAACACCGTTAACCAAAGCGCGGCGCGGCTCACCAGCGTAATCTGAAAACGCTCATGGAGTTCCTTCCCTACTCGCTGACGCAATCGTCTAAAAATAAAGACAAACAGCGGTACCGTAAGGACGAACGCAGCCCACTCAAAAAGCGTCAGACGTAAGGTTAAAATAAAGGCACTCAGGGCGATCCCCCAACCCAGAATGGCGTGGATCAGTTGTGTAAAGAAACCGTCCCATAGCAGGCGCTTAGTTTTGCTCGTGGAACTGAACACATAGGCCAACAGTGCATGGCGGCGCAGTAGGCGGATATCATTGACGTAAGCAAAGGCAAATACCGCAAATAAGCTAAGAATAAATAGCAGCCCGATGGCATTTAAGTACACATACGCCTGACCGAGGCTTAGCGCCAATAAAAGCGCAATAACGCCAACAACGGCTATCGTTTGCATTCCTACACTGCCAAATCGCTGCATCTGCTCAAACACCCTCGCCCATGGCTGTTCACGGGATTTCTGTTGGTTCGAGTAAGCATGCCATGCTTTGGTTCAAGGATCATGAAATATTGCGCTCGCATGTGCATAGGAAACAGCCCGAGTAACTCAGCAAATGGTAGCTTCATCGGAATATTTCTAGACAGATGAAATAGCTTGTTACAAAATTTTAACGCACACTAGAGCTCATTATAATAAAATGCGCTGCGTTTAAATTCTGGAGCTAGTCATGGACTTACTAAAAAAAGTATTTGGTCGAATTGGAATTATCCTATCGGCTATTCGCCGATACACCGCTCATATGTTAACCATCATTGTGTTGGTGTTGGTGTTAACAGCCATATTTTCTACGAGTGATAAAGTAAAAGTGCCTGAAGGTGGCCTACTTGTACTTGCTCCTACCGGTGTTTTGGTCGATGAAGCCGCGAGTATCAACCCGCTGGATTCACTGCCAGACACCCTATTTTTTGGTTCGCCTCCGACCCAACAGCCGGTCCATGAGCTAGAGCGCGTGTTACAGCATGCCGCAACCGACGATCGCATTCACGGTGTCTACCTCGACTTACGTAATTTTGGCGGCGGTGGTGTCAGCAAATTGATTCGTGTCGCCGATGCCATTGACGCATTTAAAGCCTCGGGTAAGCCGGTATACGCCTACGCTGATTTTTACATGCAAGGCCCTTACTTGTTAGCTAGCCAAGCGTCGGAACTATACTTAAACCCATTGGGCATGGTCGATGCGACCGGTTTAGAAAGCCTACGCCCCTATTACAAAGGGTTGCTCGATAAACTCAATATTAATGTTCACGTGTTCCGTGTTGGCGACTTCAAATCCGCAGTAGAACCCTACATGCTTGAGGGCATGTCTGACGAAGCGCGGGAAAACCTTTCCTTGTGGTTAGGAGAACTTTGGCAAGAATACTTAAATACGGTTCAGCGCAATCGTACCTTAGATGCGCGCGTGGCATCGGGAACTGAGCAAGATTTTCTTAATATATTTGCCGAAAGTGATCAAAACTTATCACGGCTTGCGGTCAACGGTGGTTATGTAGATGGCTTGAAACATCGCCATGAAATGACCCAATATTTAATTGATATTGTCGGTTTAGACGAAGATAGCAATAGCTTCCGTAGTATTCGTCACAAAGACTATCTATCGACATTGCCTGCCCGTGAGCAAAATCGTAATTTACCCACCCTGACGGAATCAACCCAAGTTGCTGTCATTCAGGCTACCGGTGTTATTGTTGATGGTCGCGGCAGTGTTCATGAAATTGGGGGTGACCGACTCGCACAAGAACTTCGCGAAGCCCGTCACAACGACAAAGTAAAAGCTGTAGTATTGCGTATTGATAGTCCCGGTGGCAGCGCATTTGCATCTGAAATTATCCGTCAAGAAATTCTCTTGCTGCGCGAAGCGGGCAAGCCCGTGGTGGCGTCTATGAGTTCTGTTGCTGCCTCTGGTGGTTATTGGATTGCCGCAGGCGCTGACAAAATTATCGCCGAGGCAACCACCATTACCGGTTCAATTGGCGTCTTCGGTATGTTGCCCATCGTCGATGAAGCATTGGCGGATATTGGAATTAACTATGATGGCGTGAAAACTACCGAACTTCCATTTATGACCATCACTAAGCCATTAACGCCTGCGTTTAAATCAATGATGCAATCTGGTGTTGATAAAATCTATTCAGAGTTCTTGGAACTAGTGTCTGACGCTCGCAGCATGACTATTGAGCAAGTACATGCAGTAGCTCAAGGTCAAGTATGGTCTGGCGCCCAAGCGTTCGAGTTGGGGCTAGTGGATGAAATTGCCGGTATCGACACCGCCATTGTCCGGGCCGCTGAACAAGCCGGTTTAGATAACTATGCTGTATTGTGGCCAGAACAAGAATTATCATTCCGCGATCAATTGCTTAACCAACTCTTTAATAGCCGCGGTCCATCGTCAACGGAGCTTGAAACATTAGTGCATGAGGCCCTGTCATCTTGGTCTTTGTTTAGTGAATTCAATGATCCTCAAGGGATTTACCTTCGCTGTACCGAATGTAACACCCGCTAATACCCGCGAATATCTAAAAACAAAAGCGGCTCCTTCGGAGCCGCTTTTTAAATTGGTTAATTTTTGCCCTAATCTAACTCAGGTTATCCATAAAACGATTTCATGCGAATTTTTCCCAATTCAGTATTGCGTCTAGGTATAATTAGCGCACCTTAAGGGATTGAGAGAAAACAGAGCTCTGGTTCAAGTTAATATTATTTATTAATGCTCGCTGCAAGAGAGGCGCGAGCAAGGAGTGAGCCATGAATGAAGAAATCCGCAAAAACTTATTAGCCAATGTAATTGTCCCCGGCATCTTGTCGATCATTGGAGTATTTGTTGGAGCTGCCTATCTATACGCATACGTGTTGTAACAAGATGGCGCTACACCGAACAATGAAAAGGCCTTTTTGTGAGTCCCAACCCACATTAAGGCCTTTTTTGTATGAGCGCGCTCGCAAATAACTGCGATAGCGCAATTAGCTGGCGGTACGTTTTTGATTCTGCCGCTTTTCCTCATACATATATTTATCCGCCAAGTCCCAAGCATGTTGTAATCCTCTAACCTCAGACACGCGTTTCGCCACACCCACGGAGGCAAACACGCCAGCATCACTTAGCTTACGCCGCACACGCTGAGCAAGTCGGTCTAAACCCTTAGCATCAGTTTCTACCGCGATAATACCGAACTCATCACCGCCAAGACGCGCCACTACATCCGCTTTTCGGCTCACCTCTTGCAATACCTCGGCTGTACGTTTTAGGAGTTCATCCCCTTTACTGTGACCATAGGTATCGTTAGTTTCTTTCAGGCGATCTAAATCGATAACCAAAACTCCAGCGGCGTGGCCAAATCGACGACATCGGTTCTCCTCTCTTGCCAGCATTGTTTCCCATGCATTGCGGTTGAAAATACCTGTCATCAGATCCGTTTGTGCTTCAAACTCCAAACGCTCGTTTTCCCGCTGCTGCTTTTCCAGTGCCAGTTCGTATTGCAATATGGAACTTAGCAATCGAGCAAACATCTGCACCATCTCTGTTTCGTTTTCTAGGCTTTGATCTTTCGGTTGCGCGTCTACCGCACATAAAGTACCAAACACAGTTCCATCTTCATGGGTCAAAGGAATACCCACATAGGCCCGAATAGGAATCAACTCATTAATTTTCGCTTCGACGTAGGCTGGCACTTTACGAGCATCAGGTGCAACCTGAGGCCCCTTTCCTTGCACCATACGCGAACAATAAGAATCCTCCCAGCGCATCACATTGCCAGGCTCAACACCGTAATGACTATCTTCCACATCAAGAACAATCCAATCGTCACCCTCAACACGGGTTACCATCCACAATGCAAAATCAAATCGATGCCGAAGAAATTTAAGAACATCGCGTGCAGCATCTGCAAACCCTTGTCCTTGCTTTTCATCAATGTGTAATTGCATAAACTTCCCATGGGCTCGACGCACAAACATTTGTGTCAGTTACTTATACGCTTAAATTTAGTAAATAGCTCACTTATAAAAAAAGCGAGGCATCATAACGATGCCTCGCTTCTCCAAAATATGTGGATAGACGCGGAAATGAAATCTTAAATAACTTCAACCGCTAGGGCTACAGCCTCGCCACCGCCAATACACAGTGACGTCATTCCTTTGTGCAAGTGACGCTGCTTTAGTGCATGAATGAGCGTGACTAGCAAGCGCGCACCTGAAGCACCGATAGGATGACCTAGAGCACAAGCACCACCATTCACATTTACTTTTTCAGGATCCAGATTCATATCCTTCAAGGCAATCATAGTCACCATGGCGAAAGCTTCGTTAATTTCCCACAAATCAACATCGTCTTTTGTCCAACCGGCTTTTTCTAGCGCTTTATTCATCGCACCCACGGGTGCCATGGTAAATTCAGAAGGTTTCTGTGAATGTGTCGCATGGGCAGTAATGCGTGCCAACGGCGTTAAACCGCGTGCTTTAGCGTCACTCTCGCGCATCAATACCAATGCTGCAGCACCGTCTGAAATAGAACTCGAGTTTGCGGCAGTCACTGTGCCATCTTTGGCAAATGCAGAACGCAGCGAAGGAATCTTGTCGATACGCGCTTTCCCCGGCTGTTCATCCACAGCAACGGTTACGTCGCCTTTACGATCTGAATAAGTGACCGCTGTGATTTCTTTCTCAAACCAGCCCTCAGTAATGGCTTTTTGAGCACGTTCCAATGAACGAATCGCAAAAGCGTCCATATCTTCTCGGGTAAACCCGTACTCATTTGCAGTATCTTGAGCGTAACATCCCATTGCCTTGCCTTCATAGGCATCCTGCAGGCCATCATACATCATGTGGTCAATGACTTGGCCGTGCCCCATCCGATAGCCGCTGCGTGCCTTGTCTAACAAATAAGGAGCATTCGACATGCTTTCCATGCCGCCTGCCACCACAACATCAGCCGAACCTGCTTTAATTAGATCGTGACCGAACATTACTGTTTTTAAACCTGAGCCACACACTTTATTAATGGTGGTCGCACCGGTACCGAGCGGTAGGCCCGCGCCAAGCATCGCTTGGCGCGCAGGGGCTTGCTTCAGTCCAGCTGGTAATACACAGCCCATAATCACTTCGTTTACATCGTCACCCTGAATTCCGGCGGAGGCCACAGCAGCGCGAATGGCGGTGGCTCCTAATTCTGGCGCGGTTACGGGGCTTAATTCGCCCATAAAGCCGCCCATTGGCGTACGTGTCGCACTGACAATTACAATTGCATCAGAACTCATAGGTTGTATCTCCAGCTAGATCAAAGCGTCCAAAAGTAAGGACGTGATGGGTGTCGAGGGCGTTATTGTGGAGAATAACACGCTCGATCGCTAATTTATGGGCCACAGAGCCCTTGAGGTGGGCGTAAATGAAGGCTTCCACCTGCCCGCCTCACAGCTAGGTCAATTCACCTAGCGCACTTTACGTTAACGTAAACTTCATGATAGCTTACCTTGTAACAATAAGGCATGGCAAGGTGCGACCATTATGAGCGAAGAATTTGCAATGAGCCCCGAGAGAGTTCGTCGAACTCAAGACACCTTCACCATTGGTGATCTATCCCGTGAATTTGACATTACTACCCGAAGTATTCGTTTTTACGAAGATCAGGGTCTCATCATTCCAGAGCGACGTGGTCAAACTCGCATCTATAAACAAAAAGATCGGGTACGATTAAAACTGATTCTGCGCGGCAAGCGACTCGGCTTTACCCTTGCGGAAACTAAAACTCTTTTTGATATGTATGAACGTGATGGCAGCAGCGTCAATCAGTTGCAAACCATGCTTGCCTTAATTGAAGAGAAGAAAAGCGCCCTGCGCCAACAACTAGAAGATATCAAAGTCGTATTACACGAATTAAGTGCCGTCGAGACCGGTTGTCGCACCGAACTTGCAACCAAAACAGCCAGCAGCGCGAACTAATTTTCAGGAGTATTTATGTTAAGCACGTACAAAACCTTTAATTTCGATTTGGGCGAAACCGCCGACATGTTACGAGACCATGTCAATGCGTTTGCCCGTGATGAAATAGCCCCACGCGCAGCTGAAATTGATGAAAAGAATGAGTTCCCCGCTGACTTATGGCAGAAGTTTGGTGATATGGGCCTACTCGGAATTACCGTCCCTGAAGAGTTTGGCGGTGCCGGAATGGGCTACCTTGAGCATGTGATTGCCATGGAAGAAATTAGCCGCGCATCGGCGTCAGTAGGCCTTAGCTATGGCGCTCACTCCAACTTGTGCGTCAACCAGATTAAAATTAACGGCTCCACAGAACAAAAGCACAAGTACTTACCAAAGTTAATCAGCGGCGAACATGTAGGCGCACTTGCGATGAGTGAGCCAAATGCAGGTTCTGATGTGGTCAGCATGAAACTTACCGCAAAGAAAGACGGTGACCACTTTATTCTAAACGGCAACAAAATGTGGATCACCAATGGGCCCGATGCCCACGTACTGGTTGTTTATGCGAAAACCGATCCCCGAGCTGGCTCAAAAGGAATCACCGCCTTTATTATTGAGAAAGATATGCCTGGTTTTAGTACTGCGCAAAAACTTGATAAGTTAGGCATGCGTGGTTCAAATACATGTGAACTCGTGTTTGAAGATTGCCGTGTACCCGCTGAAAACATTTTGGGAGAACTGAACCAAGGTGTGAAAGTACTGATGAGCGGTCTTGATTACGAGCGTGCCGTACTTGCTGCGGGCCCCATTGGTATTATGCAGGCCTGTATGGATGTCGTTGTCCCTTATATTCACGAACGTGAGCAGTTTGGTAAAGCCATTGGCGAATTCCAATTGGTACAAGGCAAAGTTGCCGATATGTACACTCAGATGAATGCTGCCCGCGCTTATGTTTACGCCGTTGCGAAAGCCTGCGATCGCGGTGAAACCACCCGTAAAGATGCCGCAGGCGCCATTCTCTATGCTGCTGAGTTAGCCACTAAACTTGCCCTTGATGCCATTCAGCTATTAGGGGGTAACGGCTATATCAACGAATACCCAACCGGGCGTTTGCTGCGAGATGCTAAGCTATACGAAATTGGCGCTGGTACTTCAGAAATTCGCCGGATGCTGATCGGTCGCGAAATTTTTGCCGAATCAAAATAAACGATTAATGCAAAAGGAGCCTCGTTGTGGCAATCCTCTCCAGTAAAGTAAATACCCGCGATGAGGGCTTTCTCACCAATGAGAAGGCCATGCAGGAGGTTCTCGCCGACTTACGCGAGAAAGCAGACCAAATCAAACAAGGCGGCGGTAAAAGTTATCAAGAGCGCCATGTTTCCCGAGGCAAATTGCTTGCTCGGGATCGCATTCAGCGGCTGCTTGATGCCGGAAGCCCATTCTTAGAAATCGGCCAGTTTGCCGCATGGGACGTGTACGAAGATTACGTGCCTGCCGCAGGCGTCGTTGCCGGGATTGGCCGCGTCAGTGGTGTGGAATGTATGATTGTGGCCAATGATGCCACCGTAAAGGGTGGCACCTACTATCCACTGACCGTGAAGAAGCACTTGCGCGCCCAAGAGATTGCCGAGCGCTGTCACCTTCCCTGCATTTATTTGGTCGATTCCGGCGGTGCTAATTTGCCGCGTCAAGACGAAGTATTCCCTGACCGGGATCATTTCGGACGGATCTTTTTCAACCAAGCCAATATGTCGTCGAAAGGCATTCCGCAAATCGCTGTGGTCATGGGTTTATGTACCGCCGGCGGCGCTTATGTTCCCGCCATGGCCGATGAATCCATTATCGTGAAGGAACAAGGCACTATATTCCTTGCCGGCCCGCCCCTCGTAAAAGCTGCCACCGGTGAAGAAGTCAGCGCCGAAGAGTTAGGCGGTGCCGATGTCCATACCCGGATTTCCGGCGTCGCTGATCACTTTGCTGTAAACGATGAGCATGCACTCGACCTCGCGCGCCGCTCCGTGGCTCGTTTAAATCGTCCGCAAAAAGCCAACCTTGACGTGGCTGAGGTGAAACCACCGCGCTACGCTGCCGAGGAAATTTATGGCATTGTTGGAACCGATTTGCGTAAGCCATACGATGTTCGAGAAGTGATTGCCCGTATTGTCGATGACTCTGATTTTGATGAGTTCAAGCAAAATTACGGCAATACCCTAGTGACCGGATTTGCACGAATTCATGGATATCTGGTCGGTATTATCGCGAATAACGGCATTCTATTTTCGGAGTCAGCGCAAAAAGGCGCGCACTTTATAGAGCTGTGCGCGCAGCGTAAAATCCCCTTGGTATTTTTACAGAATATTACCGGCTTTATGGTCGGTAAAAAATACGAAGCGGAAGGTATTGCAAAGCACGGGGCGAAAATGGTGACCGCAGTAAGTTGTGCCCAAGTGCCTAAATTTACCGTGCTGATTGGCGGCAGCTATGGTGCCGGTAACTACGGCATGTGCGGACGCGCTTACGATCCAACCTTGATGTTTATGTGGCCAAACGCGCGCATTTCGGTCATGGGTGGAGAACAAGCGGCAGGCGTCATGGCACAAGTGACCCGAGACGGCAAAGAACGTAAGGGTGAAACTTGGACTGCCGATGAAGAAAAAGCCTTTAAACAGCCGATTGTTGACACCTATGAACATCAAGGCCATCCCTACTACGCCTCTGGTCGACTATGGGATGACGGCATTATTGACCCTGCGCAAACTCGTACTGTACTGGGTTTAAGTATTAGTGCCGCACTCAATGCACCTATTGCCGACACACGCTTTGGCGTGTTCCGGATGTAAGGGAGCAAACCATGTCAAACAACTATGTAGAGCTGTCTATCGATGCCCAAGGTATTGCTTGGCTGACCATGAATCGTCCCGATGTGCATAACGCCTTCGACGATCGCATGATTACACAGTTACGGGCAGCCCTAAAACAAGCTGCAGATAGCCCAAAAGCACGTGTTCTAGTGTTACAAGCGCAAGGCAAAAACTTTTCTGCCGGCGCGGATCTAAACTGGATGCGTTCGATGGCAGAGAAGAACTTTGATGAGAACGTCGCCGATGCGGGTGAACTAGGTGCGCTCATGTGGGAGTTGGATCATCTCCCCTTGCCTACCCTCGCTCTTGTCAATGGCGCTGCATTTGGCGGGGCTGTTGGCCTGGTCGCCTGCTGTGATATGGCTATCGCCACCGCGCGTGCAAGTTTTTGTCTATCGGAAGTGAAAATTGGATTAATTCCAGCCGTGATCAGTCCTTATGTGGTGCGAGCGCTTGGCGAGCCAGCAGCGCGTCGATATATGCTCACTGCTGAGCGTTTTAGTGCGAAAACAGCCCTGCAACACGGCTTAGTCACTGCGGTATTAGAGGACGGTGACGAGGATCTTTTAGCGACCGCGCAACCTTTGATCGATGCCTTACTGAATAATGGACCCGCGGCGCTACAAGCGTGTAAATCGTTAATCGCGCACGTCAGCCAACACCCGCTTGATGAAGCGCTCGTGCAAGAAACCGCACGTCGCATTGCGCAGATTCGCGTCTCTGAAGAAGGCCAAGAAGGGCTAACCGCATTTTTAGAAAAGCGGCAACCTGCATGGCAATCCAAACAATCAGACGGAAAACAATAAGATGACCACAGTAACGCCAATTTCAAAAATATTGATCGCAAACCGAGGTGAAATTGCATGTCGGGTGATACGAACTGCGCGCGAAATGGGCATCAAAACCGTTGCTGTCTACTCAGATGCGGATCGTAATGCTCAGCACGTGATTCAAGCAGATGAAGCCGTATACATCGGCGGTAGCGCAAGCAGCGAATCTTACTTGCGCGCCGAACGCATTATTGCAGCAGCCCAAGAAACAGGCGCCCAAGCAGTTCACCCTGGCTATGGATTTCTCTCTGAGAACGAAGACTTTGCGAGCGCCTTAAGCGACGCCGGCCTGATTTTTATTGGTCCTCCGGTCGCCGCAATTGCCGCAATGGGCTCGAAAAGTGCAGCTAAGAAAATTATGCACGAAGCCGGTGTGCCTTTGGTCCCGGGCTATCATGGCGACGACCAAAGCGATGACTTACTCGCGGCTGAAGCAGAAAAAATTGGCTACCCCGTGCTTTTAAAAGCCGCATATGGCGGCGGTGGTAAAGGCATGCGCGTGGTGGAAACCGCCAGTGAATTTCATGAAGCCTTGGCGTCTGCTCGGCGTGAAGCCAAAGCAGGATTCGGCAACGATAAAATGTTGGTGGAGAAGTTTATAACGCAGCCTCGCCATGTGGAAATTCAAGTGTTCTGCGACCAACACGGCAACGCCCTGTATTTAGCAGAGCGTGACTGCTCGGTGCAACGGCGCCACCAAAAAGTGATTGAAGAAGCCCCCGCACCAGGCTTAACGCCTGAGTTACGCAAAGCAATGGGCGAAGCTGCCGTGCGCGCCGCGCAAGCCATCGACTATGTTGGCGCGGGCACCGTGGAATTCCTGTTTGATGAGCGCCAAGACTTCTACTTTATGGAAATGAATACGCGCTTGCAGGTAGAGCATCCGGTCACTGAAATGATTACCGGTATCGACCTTGTGGATTGGCAAATTCGTGTTGCTGCGGGCGATGTGTTACCGCTCGAACAAGATGATATCGAGCTAGATGGCCATGCCTTTGAAGCGCGAATCTACGCAGAAAATGCTAATGAAAATTTTATGCCGAGTACCGGCAACGTCACCTTCTTGCGTCATCCTGAAAATTCCCCCTACAGCCGTTGGGACAGCGGGATTATTCAAGGGGACGATGTGACTGCATTTTATGATCCGATGATTGCCAAGCTTATCGTTTGGGATGAAGATCGCGATTCAGCCCTCCGCCGTCTTCGCCATGCACTACGCGATACCCGTATCGCGGGTGTGACCACCAATACGGATTATTTGTATCGCATTGCGGATCATCAAGCATTTCGTGACGGCGCAGTGACCACCCGCTTTATCGAACAATATGGTGATGCATTGCTCGCGCAGGCTCCTGATCTTGATGAACAGGACGCACTGTTAGTACTTGCTGCACATATCATTCGCCAGCAACAAGCAAACCATGGCCAAGACCCTTGGAGTCAGGCGAGCGGTTGGCGAGTGAATGCCGCGGCCAAGCAACACATTGAATTGCTACCAAATAACTCAGACACCCCGGTGAAAATGAATTTAACCCAAGACGGGAATACCATTCATTGGGCCGACGCAGACCGGACAATTACCCTGCTGCCCCATGGCGCTGTTGCGGTTGGCAATAAGCGCTTTACGCCGGAAGTGGCTGAAGTGGGTACTGCCCTTACCTTGTTTAGTGATTATGGCCGTTTCGACGCCCGTCGCTATGATGCAGTTGCGGAACTGATTCACGAAGAAGAGGCCGGAGCACTGACAGCGCCGATGAATGGCACTATAGTCGCTGTCAATGTAAAAGCAGGCGATACCGTCACGGAAGGCCAAGCTTTAGTGATTATGGAAGCCATGAAAATGGAGTACACCATTCGCGCGCCCTTTAACGGCAGTGTCGACAACGTATTCTTTGCCGCCGGCGAACTCGTAAGCGATGGCGCGGAACTCATTAGCCTCACAGCTGCGGAGTAACTATGGCATTACCAACGCAAGTTCGCATCGTTGAAGTAGGCCCGCGCGATGGTCTACAAAATGAAAAAGCGGTGTCGAGCGACGCCAAAGTCGCCCTGATTAACGCCTTAAGTGGCGCCGGTTATCAAACGATCGAAGCGGGCAGTTTTGTAAGCCCTAAATGGGTGCCACAGATGGCGGACAGTGGTGATGTGATGCGGGCTATAAAACGCCACGCCGGTATACGCTATACCGCGCTCACCCCGAATCTGAAAGGATTTGAGCTTGCGATGGAAGCTCAGGCCGACGAAGTGGCTATTTTTGGCGCGGCATCAGAAGCCTTTAGTCAAAAAAATATTAACTGTTCTATCGCTGAATCACTAGAGCGTTTTGCCCCTGTGATTGCGGCGGCGAAAGCCCAAGACATTCCCGTGCGCGGTTATGTTTCTTGTGTGCTCGGTTGCCCCTATCAAGGTGAAGTGCCCATCGCCGATGTAGTGCGTGTGTCCAAAGCGCTCTACGACATGGGCTGCTACGAAATATCCCTTGGTGATACCATTGGCGTTGGAACCCCGTTAGCGGCCCAACGCATGTTAGAGGCGGTTGCCAAAGAAGTACCTATGCACCATCTGGCCCTGCACTTCCATAATACCTACGGCCAGGCGTTAGCAAACATTGCGGCCTGTTTACCTATGGGCGTGCATGTGATTGATAGTGCGGTAGCTGGTCTTGGCGGTTGTCCTTATGCCAAAGGTGCCAGTGGTAATGTTGCCACTGAAGATGTGCTCTACATGCTTGAGGGTATGGGCATCGAGACCGGTATAGATTTGGACGCTGTGATTACAGCGGGCCATGATATTTGTGCGGCCCTTGGCAACAAGCCCCGTTCTAACGTGAGCCTAGCGCGCTTGGCCACAGGCACGACATCTTCATCCTCCAACGAATAATAAAAAGAGAGCCGTGATGACAACGAATGCAACCCAATTATGGGCCCCCAAGCCGGAAGCGATCGAAAAAACGCAAATGACCCAATTTATGCGTGCTATCGAAAAACAATATGGGGTTTCATTTGCCGGTGACTATCACTCGTTTTATCAATGGTCGGTGAGTGAAAAAGAGCAGTTTTGGTCGTTCCTGTGGGATCATTTTGATGTCATCGGAGAAAAAGGACATACGATTCTGCGCGATGGCCACAAAATGCCAGGCGCACAATGGTTTCCCGAGGCCTCGTTAAATTTCGCAGAGAATCTTTTACGCTATCGCGATGACCGCCCTGCCGTTGTTTTTACCAACGAGCTTGGCGAGCGAACCGAGATCACCTATCAAGCGCTATATCAACGTACCGCTCAACTCGCGGCAGCGCTCAAGCAGCAAGGGGTAGTCGCTGGCGATAGAGTTGCAGGTATGTTACCCAACTGCATTGAAACCATTATTGCCATGTTAGCCACCACCAGTTTGGGTGCGGTGTGGTCGAGCTGTTCACCGGATTTCGGGGAGCAAGGGGTATTAGACCGGTTTGGACAGGTTGAGCCCAAAGTGATGCTCGCCGTGAACGGTTATTATTACAACGGCAAAACCATTGATATAAGCGACAAAGTAAACGGAATTCGGGCACAGTTGCCCACCCTAGAAACCTTAGTCGTCATTGCCTTTACCCCAGACGCCCACACCATTACTAACGCAGTGGCTTGGAACGATTATTTAATTTCCGACGCGAAGGACATCCATTTTGTGCCGCGCCGGTTTAACGATCCGCTTTATATTATGTTTAGCTCCGGCACGACCGGCGTCCCTAAATGTATCGTGCACGGTATTGGCGGAACATTACTGCAACATATCAAAGAACAAGCGTTACACACCGATATTACGCGCGATGATACCTTCTTTTACTTCACCACCTGTGGCTGGATGATGTGGAATTGGCTGGTTTCTGGACTCGCATTAGGTGCACGTTTAGCGCTCTTTGATGGTTCTCCTTTCTACCCTTCTCCAGCGGCGATGCCCGATCTTATTGATCGCGAAGGTATCAGCGTATTTGGAACCAGTGCCAAGTATCTAGCTGCATTAGAAAAAGCCGGTGAAAAACCACGACAAAGCCACCAGCTATCGCAACTTCGTAGCATCCTCACCACCGGCTCTGTACTGGCGCCTGAAAGCTTCGATTATGTTTATCGCGATATCAAGCCAGACCTGTGCTTAAGCTCCATTTCTGGTGGCACTGATATCGTTTCGTGCTTTGCACTTGGTAATCCGAACCTGCCGGTCTACCGAGGGCAACTACAATGCAGAGGCCTCGGCTTAGCCGTCAATGTCTATAATGACGCCGGCGAGCCGGTGATTGCTGAGAAAGGCGAATTGGTCTGCGAACAGAGCTTTCCTTGTATGCCTACCGGGTTTTGGAACGATAGCGATGGCAGCAAATACCACAGCGCTTACTTTGATCGCTTCGACAATATTTGGGCCCATGGTGATTATGCGGAACTGACCCCGCAGCAAGGCGTGATTATCTATGGACGCTCCGATGCGGTGCTTAACCCCGGCGGCGTGCGCATTGGTACTGCAGAGATCTATCGGCAAGTAGAGAAAGTAGATGCGGTACTTGAGAGCATTGCCATTGGTCAGCGCTGGCAAGACGACGAGCGCATCGTTTTGTTTGTAAAACTTCGGGACGGCATCGAATTAACCGATGAATTACGTCATGAAATCAAACGTGTGATTCGCGCCAATGCAACGCCGCGACATGTTCCTTCAGTTATTCTGCAAGTGGCCGATATACCTCGGACAATCAGCGGAAAAATCGTTGAGTTAGCTGTTCGGCAAGTTGTACACGGAGAAACCGTGAAAAATACCGACGCTCTGGCGAACCCAGAAGCGCTCGCCTATTTTAAAAACCGCGCTGAACTGTCGTAAACGAGAGACTAACAGCTGCTATTTGCGTAAAAAACTTAAAGAACGTGATGCACGATTGCGTTCTTTCTTTATTTGCGTAATGATGGAAATGGCTCAAACAAACATAATGATAATAACAACATGCGCAAACTGAGAAAACACAGGGAAGCCATTATTGCCGGGCTAACAGGAGTAGTGCTTACACTACTTCTGACCTTCTCGTTGCGCTATGCAGATAACGTCAATATTCGCGATCAACTGGATGCCGAGCTTTATTCACTGCAGCTTGAAGTACGCCGTGAACTGCAGTCTCATATGTTCGGATTCACCTGGATAAGTCGACAAGGGCTGAATGGCCCAGCGTGGGTGTCTGAAGGTGAAACCATCACCTCCTATTATCGTCATTTCCGCACCTTGTATTGGATTACGCCAACCGGCGACATTAGCGCTCGCTATCCTGCTGTGCAAACACCGTCGCAGGTTCCTCAAGACATCCAGCTTTGGTTGCCTAAATTTAATCACGGGGTGCGCTATCTCATCTCCGCTGATGGTATGGGCGAGCACCCTGCAGATCTGCTGTTAATTGTTCCCCAATTAGAAACGGAGCCGAATGGATATTATGCGGGTCTACTAGATACCAATCGTCTCCTTCACCTCATTGTCGGCCGCCATATTGTCGAAGGCTCTCAATTTCGGGTGATGCGTCAATCGGACGGTGGGATTCTATTTAATTACGCCAATGATGATAGTTTGCGGGTTCAGTGGGGCTCTGATCGCGTATTCCAATTGTTCGGTGAAAGCTGGCACATGGAGCTCTGGCCCTCTCCAGCTCGCCTGCAAAGCATGCGTAGCAAACTTCCCCTGTTGGTGCTTATTTCTGGTGCTCTCGTCACCACCCTCATGACTTTTGTGTTGTACTTGCTCGGAGTGAGTCGTGTGCGTGAGCGCATGCTCAAAGAAGCCAATCGAGAGCTTTATGACGAAATCGAAGAGCGTGAAAAGATTGAAAAACGCGTCGCCTACCTTGCAGAGCACGATTCTCTCACCGGCTTAGCAAATCGCAATGCAGTTATCGCCCACCTGAAGTCTGAAATCATGCGGTTGCGTGAACAGAAAGAGTTAATTGGTGTGCTTCTGATCGATCTCGATCACTTTAAAGAAGTTAACGATACCCTCGGACACAACATTGGTGATGCCCTACTCAAACAAGTGGCAGCACGGTTATCCGAATTGCATGTTGGGCGCTCCTTGCTTGCGCGGCTCGGTGGTGACGAATTTGCAATTTTAGTAAGCGACTTACAAGAGCAAAAAGATTTAGAAGACTTCGCTGACGAAGTGATTGCTGCCCTCGATACCGCGTTTCATGTGGAAGGCTATGAAATATTTGTCACCGGTAGTATTGGGATTTCATTAACCCAAACCGGTGAAGAAGACGCCGAGGAACTTATGCGGCACGCAGACACCGCACTGTACCGAGCAAAAGATAAAGGCCGGAATATTTGGCATGTGTATAGCCAAGAACTTCATGATGAGCTCAGCGAACGACTGGATCTGTCGAAGAAGTTACGCTACGCCATTGAACAGAATAAATTAGTGGTTTATTACCAGCCGCAAGTTGATATGACCACGCGCAAAGTGATTGGCGTTGAGGCCCTCGTGCGTTGGATTGAAGATGATGGCAGTATGATTGGCCCCGATCGCTTCATTCCTATCGCCGAAGATTCAGGACTGATCGTGCCAATTTCCGAATTCGTTTTGCAAACCGCGTGCCGTCAACTAGCCCGCTGGCGCGATCTTGGTTTTAATGATTTACGCGTCTCCGTGAATATTTCCGGTCGCCTCTTCCAACTGCCCGATCTGACCGAGCAAATTCTGTTTGCCGTGAAGAGTGCCGGTATTCCAACGGCTTTCTTAGAGCTGGAGCTCACCGAACAAGTACTTATTGAGAATAGCAGCGCCCATACTCAATTTATGCACGATATGCGTGATAACGGCATTACGTTAGCCATCGATGATTTTGGTGTGGGTTATTCGTCGTTGTCATACCTCAAACACTTCCCGATTAACGCCCTAAAAATTGATCGATCATTTGTTAAAGATCTTCCCGATGACAAAGATGACGCAACGATTACGCAAACCATTGTGAGCCTCGCTAGAAATTTAGACATAGGTATTGTTGCTGAAGGGGTAGAAACTCAGGAACAAGCCGATTTCTTAATCGCCCGCGGTTGTACTATCGGTCAGGGCTTTTATTACAGTCGTCCGCTCCCAGCGGATGAACTCACTCAATTACTGACGCAGCCAGATGGCGTAATTCCTGTTAAAATAAGCTAATTGTCAGTTTTTCGAAGAACTATGTAGGAGTTTTCACTATGGCGGACCAAGCTGTGGAACGCGAAAGTATGGAGTTCGATGTCTTGATCGTCGGTGCTGGCCCATCCGGTTTAAGTACCGCCTGCAGACTCGCTCAACTCGCTCAGGAAAAAGAACAAGATCTACAAATATGCGTCATCGAAAAAGGCTCGGAAGTAGGTGCGCATATTCTTTCTGGGGCCGTGCTTGAACCAAAAGCACTGAATGAATTGTTCCCTGATTGGAAAGAGCGCGGTGCGCCTCTCAACACCGAGGTTATCGGTGATGATATCTACATGCTCAAAAACGACACTAGTGCCAGCAAAATGCCAAACTTTATGGTGCCGAAAACATTTCATAACGACGGTAACTATATTGTCAGTATGGGCAACGTGTGTCGTTGGTTGGCGGAGCAAGCCGAAGCGATGGGCGTTGAAGTGTTCCCCGGCTTCGCCGCCGCTAGTGTCATATATGATGACAACGGCGCTGTTGCAGGTGTTATCACCGGTGATATGGGTGTGGGTGCTGACGGCGAAGCCAAAGACAGCTACATGCCGGGTATGGAGCTACGGGCCAAGTACACTGTATTTGCTGAAGGTTGCCGTGGTCACTTAGGAAAAGAGCTAATTGCCAAGTACGAGCTTGATAAAGATGCCACGCCGCAACATTACGCCATTGGTTTTAAAGAAATTTGGGATATCCCCGCTGAACAACACAAGCCTGGGCTCGTTGTTCATACAGCCGGTTGGCCATTAAAGGATAACGCCACAGGTGGCGGTTATTTATATCACGCAGAAAACGGACAAGTATTCGTTGGCTTAATCATCGATTTGAACTACACCAACCCACACGTGAACCCCTTTGCGGAGTTTCAGCGTTACAAAACGCATCCAGAGATTCAGAAATATCTGAGTGGTGGTAAGCGTGTAAGTTATGGCGCACGCGCCATCGCCAAAGGTGGTTTCTATTCGCTACCAAAAATGACCATGCCAGGCGCACTTATGGTGGGCTGTAACGCCGGCACGTTAAACTTTGCCAAAATCAAAGGCAATCATACCGCCATGAAGAGTGGTATGTTGGCTGCAGAAAGCATTTTTGAAGCCCTGAGTAACGAACAGCTCGGGAGCGATCTCACCGATTATACAGAGCGTTTTAAAAACTCTTGGGTCTATGATGAACTGTATCGCTCGCGTAACTTTGGTCCTGTCATTCATAAATGGGGCATGTGGGGTGGCGGTGCGTATAACACCATCGACCAAAACTGGTTCGGTGGTAAATTGCCGTTTACCTTCAAAGATACACAGCCGGATCACGTCGGCATGCAAAAAGCTGACGCGGCGGCAAAAATTGAGTATCCGAAACCTGATGGCAAACTCACTTTTGATCGTAATTCGTCGGTATATCTATCCAATACTAACCACGAAGAAGATCAACCTTGTCATTTGCAATTAAAAGATGCGTCTATTCCAATTGACGTGAACTTGCCCTTATACGATGAGCCAGCCCAACGATACTGCCCTGCGGGTGTGTATGAGGTGGTGACCAGTGATTCCGGAGAAAAGCGTTTCCAAATTAACGCGCAGAACTGTATTCACTGTAAAACGTGCGATATTAAGGACCCAAGCCAGAATATTCGCTGGGTAACCCCAGAAGGCACTGGCGGTCCGAATTACCCGAATATGTAAAACCAACGCGGTTGCTTGAAAACGTAAAGAACAATTTTGAAGCAACCGCTATTCGCACATATTTCTACTTTGAAGCTTTTCTAGAATTGAACTGCCTGGCTCAAAATCAACATGTCGGCATTGCTGTCGAAATATAGAGTTTGGCACTCTCATTTCTAAAGCCTCGCCACAACTGGCGTCTGCAAGCTCAGCAGCTGCGGTCAGTTGGGGTTTTAATTCAGTGGCTCGGTCATTAATTCTATTCAATTCTGCTGCAAGCCGATTGCTAATTTCAACAATATCACGCCGCTCATTTCGAACAATTCGCGCTTCATTATCTAGGTGATTACAAAAAACCGGACTGTATTGGCGATCACAATTATTCGCCCGTCGTTGTTTGTGCTCCAGCTCCCGATCCAGTTCTCGAATCTCTCGCTCTGCCGTTTCATATCGCGATCTCAATCGCCGTTGCTCCGGAGCCATTTCTGCATCCTCGGTTTGAATCTTTTCAGCGGTCGCCCACGCATTTAGGCATTGGTATACCAACTGCCGCTGATAATCCGATGCAAAACCTTGCAGAGAAAATAAAAGACAAACCCCAGCTAACGAACCTAGCCACACGCTTTGCTTAAATACAGACACTCTGCACCTCCAAATCATCTGGTCCCATTAAATGAATAGACGGTGCCTACCCAAACCAATTATTGCTTGATAAAAACATAGCACGAATAATGAGGTTACGCATTTGTGGGCACAGGTTGTTACAGCGATGATATAACGGAAAAATATGCGCAGTTAAAAATAAAAGAACCAGCTCAATTCATACGCAATTGCGTAAAATAGCTAAATATAAAATTTACATATAAATTATTGAACTATTTAAACCTATATGTTGTAAAATAAAAGCGTGCGGATGTAATCATCCCATGAATCAATATTTATAGTTCACCCTGAAAGCAGAAATTTTAATAGGAACTTAAATGAGCGAATTTACAGATATTCTTACCCATGCGCGTCGCTTGAATGCAGCAACGAAAGACTTATCAGTAGCCGAGTTACAAGAAGTAGCTGTGAAGCTAGATAACGTGATTGAACAACGCAAGGAAGAAGAAGCTGAGCTAAAGCGTGCAGAAGCCGCTAAACTGGCAGACATTGAACGGATTCGCAAAGATATTCAAGCCGCTGGCTTAAACCCGGAAGATATTCTTGGTGCTTCTGGCCGCGCCCCGGTAAAACGGTCACAACGTAAGCGTGCGCCAAAGCCACCTAAGTATGAATACACGATGAGCAATGGTGAGCGCAGAACTTGGACAGGTCAAGGCCGTATGCCTAAGCCAATTCAAAAAGCACTAAATCAAGGCAAATCTTTAGAGAGTTTCTTGATTAAATAAACCATTCGTTTATTGGTAAACGTATTAAAAAAGCGCATCCACTGTGAACAGTCGATGCGCTTTTTATTTCAGTCACTTTTCCAGCGTTTAATTTAAAATCACTTTCACGTCGCCAACCCCTACATCGGCCTTAATTGGAAATGTTCCCTTTCCCCGGCCAGACGCCTTTTCCGACACAATCGCCCGCGAACTAGATACATTGTCACCACCCGTAATGCGAGCAGCACCAACACCGGCGTCCACGGAAATATCACCTGCATAGTCAACCAAGCCGCGAATGGTCACATCACCCACGCCCATGCTCGCAGTGACAGAGCTTTCCCCTACTTCTGCGTCAATGACACCAACGCCAACATGGATATCGAGTACAGATGGGTCTGGCAAAGTAAGGTACATGGTGGCTTCGACGTTATTTTCTTGAAAAGAGATACTCAGCCGATCGCCGCGCGTCCGAATTTCAACATCCATACGCGACACATCTTTTTTGCGTCGCATCAACCCACTGCGTTTGCCTTCGAACTCAACTTTTAACTCAGCCGTCTCACCTTGGGCGCGACGAATGTGTACCGTCCCAACCCCATTGTGAATTTCAATACGTTCAATACCTGCCAAGTCGATACTATGAGTTACTTCTTTTTCGGCGGCAATAGCGCTGTCGGCAATTAAAAGTCCGCCGAGCAGTAACGCCATAAAGGCTATATGTTTGAAGAAATGTCCGCGCATTTCGTGATTATGAGTTGTTGCCGTTGTCATTGTGATTACACTCCTGATGGTGTCCAGCGTCACGCTGGTTATTGTCATGAACGCTTTTAATAGCGTCGCGTGTCGCTAAAAAATGCGTTTGTATACATGGATACCCAAATTTTTTATAAGTTGTTCTATAAAACACTCAATAGAAATATAAGCAATCCTCATGCCAGTTTCATAACCAATTGATCTTTAATTTCTTTTCCAAATGCAAAGCCTGATAAGATGGCGTAATCCACGGCGTTGTGGTGAAATACACTAATCTTAATTAGCACAGAAATTGCCTTATGTCAGAGCATCAGCACTGGAACATGCAAACGATCGCCATGGTTTCCTCGCCGTATAAACAAAAATTTGCGATTCCCCGCCAACCGGGATTAGTGAAGCACGCCTATGGCGTGATTGAGATGCTCCCAGAGTTTTCCCATCCGGATTTTTTGCGTGGATTAGATGCGTTTAGCCATGTGTGGATTCAGTTTGTGTTTCATGAAACCGCAGATAAGGGATGGAGCCCTCTCGTCCGCCCTCCTCGTTTAGGGGGAAATCAGCGCAAAGGGGTATTTGCGACACGCTCGACGTTTCGTCCGAACCCCATGGGCTTATCGGTGGTCGAGGTAGTTCGCATCGAACAGCAAGAGGGCAAGAGCCGCATACATGTGCGTGGGTTAGATTTGCTCGATGGTACCCCGGTACTTGATATCAAGCCCTATCTACCTTACGCCGATGCGCATCCAGGGGCATTGGGAGGCTTTGCCGACGAGCGGCCAGATACTGGATTGGGTATAGCCTTCAGCGACGCTGCAGAAGCCTTTATGCAGCAACAATCTGAATATCCACAGCTGCGTGAGTTTATTACCGAAGTGTTAGCGCAAGATCCGCGGCCCGCGTATCAGAAAGATGCGCACATGGATAAAGATTACGGCATGCATTTGTACCATTTCAATATAAAATGGCGCGTGCACAACGAGAAAAATTACGTATTTTCGATCGAATAAATTCGAACAATTCAGATTTAGGCCGAAAAGACTTGGTTGGCTATCTTTCAGCCTGCTAAAATGCGGCCTTTATTGAATACATCAGGACGAGTATCCACGACATGCGCACTAGTCAGTACCTTCTCGGAACCCTTAAAGAAACGCCAGCTGATGCTGAGGTTATTAGTCATCAGCTTATGCTCCGTGCCGGCATGGTACGTAAAGTCGCATCCGGTTTATATACCTGGACGCCAACTGGGCTACGTGTTTTGCGTAAGGTTGAACAAGTGGTGCGCGAAGAAATGGAAGCCGCCGGCGCAATCGAAGTGTTGATGCCTATGGTACAGCCCGGGGATCTTTGGGAAGAATCAGGTCGCTGGGAAGATTACGGCCCTGAGTTACTGCGCCTTAAAGATAGACACCAGCGGGATTTCGTTCTCGGTCCAACCCACGAAGAAGTAATTAGTGAACTAGTACGCAAAGAAGTGAGCAGCTACAAGCAGCTGCCCATGAATTTGTTCCAGATCCAAACGAAGTTTCGTGATGAGATTCGGCCACGTTTTGGTGTGATGCGTTCGCGCGAGTTCATTATGAAAGATGCGTACTCATTCCACACGACGCAAGCATCTTTAGAAGATACATATCAAAAAATGTATCAAGCCTACTGCAATATTTTTACCCGATTAGGCTTGGATTACCGTCCGGTTATCGCCGACACTGGCTCTATTGGCGGAAGTGTCTCTCACGAGTTTCACGTGCTTGCAAGTTCGGGTGAAGACGATATCGCCTTCTCCGATAGTTCTGATTATGCGGCAAATGTGGAATTAGCCGAAGCCGTTAGTGCAGAAACCTTAGCAGAGCCAAGTCAGACGCTGGAAAAAGTAGCCACACCTAACGCCAAGACTATCGCAGCCTTAGTAGAACAGTTCGATATCGCCATTGAGAAAACCGTGAAAACCTTAGTTGTGCACGGCGCTGACGATGACGGTAAGCCGTCAGGCAAGTTAGTCGCATTAATTATCCGTGGCGATCACGAGCTCAATGAAATTAAGGCAGCGAAACTACCGCAAGTGGGCTCCCCATTGTTGTTTGCCAGCGACGAAGAGATTCGTGCGGCCATTGGCGCAGGTCCTGGCTCGCTTGGTCCAGTAAACCTCCCAATCCCATGTATTGTTGATCGCAGCGTAGCCGTCCTCAATGATTTTGGTGCCGGTGCTAATGAAGATGGATTCCATTTCTTCGGCATTAACTGGAACCGTGATCTCCCTCTACCCGAAGTTGCTGATTTACGCAATGTGCGTGCCGGCGACCCTAGCCCTGATGGCGAAGGTACCCTAAATATTGCGCGCGGAATTGAGGTGGGACATATCTTCCAGCTCGGTACCAAATATAGTGACGCAATGAAAGTTGGCGTATTGAATGAAGACGGCAAGCACCAGAACCTCATTATGGGCTGTTACGGTGTTGGCATTTCCCGCATTGTTGCGGCAGCGATCGAACAAAATCACGATAGCAACGGTATTCAGTGGCCAGAATCCATGGCGCCGTTCCAAGTGGTTGTACTGCCCATGAACATGCACAAGTCTGCACGCGTCCAGGAAGCCGCAGAGCGCATTTATAACGATCTCAAAGGTGCTGGTATCGAAGTGCTATTTGATGACCGTAAAGAGCGTCCTGGTGTGATGTTCGCCGATATGGAACTCATCGGCATCCCGCACACCATTGTCATTGGTGAGCGCAACCTCGATGAAAAAGCCGTCGAATATAAAAATCGCCGTACTGGCGAGAAATCAACTCTCGCAATTAGCGATGTGCTTGGCTTTATTCAAAACCAGTCCTAATC
Source organism: Aliidiomarina indica (assembly GCF_015354615.1). Lineage (GTDB taxonomy): Bacteria > Pseudomonadota > Gammaproteobacteria > Enterobacterales > Alteromonadaceae > Aliidiomarina > Aliidiomarina indica. Next base: position 825,626 of record NZ_JACAVQ010000001.1, read on the forward strand.
AAATAACCCGTTGAACGCATCAAAAAACGCCATGGCTCGAATGAACCATGGCGTTTTTCTAAGTTCTCTCGTAACTACCGGTCTTCACCGGCCAACGGATCCACATAATGCAAACGCATATCCCACGGGAAGTGTATCCAAGTATTTTGGTCGATATCCGCTTCGTATTCATCCACTAACGGCAAACCATCGGGCTTGGCATACACAGTGATAAACTTCGCTTTCGGTAGGCGCTCTCGCAAAAAGCGCAAGGTATTGCCGGTATCCACTAAATCGTCGATCACGATAAAGCCTGCGCCATCCTCACTGCAGGATACATCTTTCAGCATTTCCGGTTTGGCACTTTGTGATTGGTGCGCATAACTGCGCACACAAACACTTTCCACTAAGCGAATATTCAACTCACGCGCGAGTATCGCTGCTGGCACGAGACCACCTCGACTCACAGCAATAATGCCGCGCCATTGCTCTGCGGGTAATTGCCGGCGCGCAAGTTCTCGGGTAGCGCGGTGCAGTTCTTCCCAAGATACGAAGTATTCATGCTTTTCATGCAATCCCATGATTGCTCCTTTTATGATAGGATTCGTTGCCAAGTGCGTATAAGTATATCATCGGCTTATATAAATGTGTGTCGGGGTTCGGCTCCGTAAATTGATATATCGCAAGATATGCATCACTAATAGATTAATCACGAATAGGATCATAGCAATGCCAAAAGCTGTATTTATTGATGCCAAAGGCGGCGAATACGAATTAGAGGTTCCAGTGGGGCAAAGTTTAATGGAAGCCGCAACAGATGCCATGCTCGATGGCATTATTGGTGAGTGTGGCGGCGTGATGTCGTGTGCCACCTGTCATGTGTATGTCGATCCTGAGTGGCTTAACAAATTACAACCGGCTGACGACATTGAAGAAAGCATGATCGATGTGGCTCGTGAACCAAAAGAGAACAGTCGGTTAAGCTGTCAAATTACCATGAGTGAAGAGCTCGACGGCATCGTCGTACACATGCCGCGTTCGCAATTTTAAATCCCCCGCTTAGGCTTCCTCGACCGCAATCATGGTGCGGTCGTGGTAGCCTGAGACCACGGCAATAAAGCCCGCCCATTCTTGATCGAGTTCTGGCTCACCTGTATCAACGCGTAACGGACGCCCTTGTAAGGCCTGTAATTTAGCCTTGGTGGCAACCAAGATTAAATGTTCACGTCCCACCGTCCGTAACACCAGAGGCGTAAATTGCTGATTGCCCCGTCCAAATATATGGCCTTGCCCACCAATTAAGGTGGTGACCATATAAATCGTTTGCCCTTTTTCGCGGGCATTTAATATCAGAGCTTCTAATTGTCGGCCAGTCACATCGGAGGCAATGACTGTTTCGTTACAAATAACGTCGACACCCAACAGCGTGTTCGTAAGCCCTAGCTCTTCCATAATAAAGGCCACGGTAGACCCCGACCCCATCAAATACAATGCATCTGGCTGCATGCTTTCAATGACATCCGCAGCAATATCCGCAAGCACTAAATCATCACTTTCGCGGCCACCAATTTTTACTGCTTGCATGTATTCAAGCTCTCCAGGAACTTGCAATTCACCGAAGCGTTTGGCCTTTACTCTACCGCTGCGATAAGCCTCTTCATCTAAGTCCATCACATCTGCAGCGCGGAGTGTGGTTAGTTCGCCATTGAGAAGTGCATAGAGCACCTTGCCAGCAGCCGATGGCGACACCGCATACACCGCTGAGTGAATCTTCACCCCTGCAGGAATACCAATCGCCGGTATTTCGTTATCGCCTAAACCTGTCACGACATCCCGCGCGGTTCCATCACCACCCGCGAAAATTAGGAGATCGGGATGTTCCTGGGCAAGCAAGGTCACCGCAGCGCGAGTGTCTTCTGCTTCCGTTTGCTGTTGCGCAGGTTCGTATACAATATCGTAATGAAAACCAAGAGACTCCAGCACTGCAGCCCCCATATCACCTGCGGCTGTGAGAAAGCGTATACGATCGCGAAACGGTTTTAGAAAGGCCAATGCGGTAGCAACGCGCTTGCCGGCCTTTAATTCTGCGCCCCGTGCCAAAGCTTCTGCGCGCACAGCAGCACCGTCACTGCCTTTTAAAGCAACAGCACCGCCAATTCCTGCATAGGGGTTAATAACTAACGCGAGCTTAAACTCATGCACTCTTTGCTGACTCCATTAATGAGGCTGCGACTTCGTCTTTAAGGGCGGCTCTGGCGACTTCATTGGCGATAAGCTCATGACCGGCACGGGTGACATCGTCCTGGGTCAGCATGTCGAACCCTCGTTCTGCACAGAGGGCTTGCATAAACCGCTCCGCGCGCGGTGGCAAGCCATCCCGCATGCGTTCGGTGGCTCGTGCCACTATCGCACGGGTAAATTTCACCCGATCCGTGACTTCACCCCCAGCAAGATTATCCACACTCACTTCAAAGGATACGCCTGCCGCTAAACTTAACAACCATTCAATGGCTTGCGGACTGACTTCAACCTGTTCAAAACGCGCTTGTTGTTCCGCCGTGCGGCCATCGGGAGCATACCAATAACCATAATCTAGTAACTGTCGGCGCACACGCCCGGCTAATGTCCAATGGGCAATTTCGTGCAGGGCTGAACGTACAAAGCCATGGGCAAATACCACCTGATGATACTGCGATCGGTTTGATGCGGGCTGATAGATCGGTTCACCCTCGCCACGCACTAGCACGGTGTGTTCCGATTCTAAGAAGCACTTGTTAAACAGGCGGATCACATGATCCGCCTGCATTCTTTGTTGCTGTTGGCTCGATTTCGACATCAGTCGAAGTTGCTCCTAATCATACACTTGAAACTCTAAGCCTTCGGTCCACCAATTTGGCGCTTCTTCACCCTTCAAATGGTAATCGAAGAACTCCAGCATCTTAATGGTGTAATCAATTTTATTCGCGAACTGCTGCAAATGATGGGGTTCACCTTCGTAATGCAGCATGACCACCGGCTTATCTAAGCGACGCAATGCTAAATAATACTCAATTCCTTGCTCCCAAGGAACCGCTTCGTCTTTATCGCCGAATTGAATCAACATAGGCGTGTTGATTTTATCCGCAAAAAACACCGGTGAGTTCTTAATGTAAGGGTCGAGATCTTCAAACATACTCACCCCTAACCGACTTTGCCCTTTCTCGTACTGGAATTGACGAGCCAAGCCTGAACCCCAGCGAATACCGCTATAAGCACTGGTCATATTGGAAACTGGCGCTCCTGCAACTGCCGCAGCGAACATATCTGTTTCGGTCACGACAAACGCAGTTTGATATCCTGACCAGCTATGCCCGTGCAGACCAATCGCATCCGGATCGGCAACACCCATTTCAATGATTTTCTCAACGCCGGGCAACAAAGATTCTGTTGCGCTCGGTCCGGGCGCACCGATGCGGAAATGCACATCAGGCAGAAATACCACGTAGTCCTGTCCCAGATAAAATGGGAAATTCGGACGATGATTCACGCGCATCTGGTTCCAGTTGTACAAACGCTGAGAGAATTTCTCGTAGTAGTACACCAATACAGGATAACGACGATTTGCATCGTAATTATCTGGTTTTATGAGAATACCTTGCAGCGGCTCACCGTGGGTCGACTCCCACTCCACTAGCTCCGCATTACCCCAGATAAATTCGTGACGTTGTGGGTTCACCTCTGTGAGTTGGCGCGGTGATTGTAGCGGCGCATCCGCCACCCAAACATCAGGGAAGGTACGGAAATCTTCTTCCGTGTAAAAAATCTGTGATTTATCTTCTGTGCGGGCAATAAAACGCCAGGTTTTCTCACCTTCAACCAAGGTTTCTAGCTGTGCTGAGCCGTCTTCGGCTAGCGCTAATTGATAAAATCCAGAGGTTTTCAATTGCTCGTTATAGCCGCGTAAGAGTACCGGTTGAGCAATATTAATAACATCTAAATCGTCTGTATCTAACACTCGGTACTGATGATTGTTTGCGCGACCGATCTGAGTCAGATTCACCGCTTGATCTTGGGCATTGCGCGCTACTGGCACCTGCCAAATATCAAAGCGATCATATACCCACACCGCACTTCCATCTGCATGCCAGCCACCGACACCATAAGGCACCGCTTGCATCGGCCGATCATTCTCCTCATCAACCCATGAGGTTTCAACGTTGCTACCAATTTGATAGGTAGAGCCGGTTTCGCTGTCGAATGCATGTAATTTGTAATCGCTGACAAAAACTACGTAACGACCATCAGGTGATAACGAGCCGCGCTCGAAAGATGGCAAACCCGCTGCCACTTTTTGTCGTGAACCATCGTTTAGGCTCACGTAATAAAGATCGTGATAAAACCCATCCCATGTAATCGCACGGCTATAAGGTTGCGAATCACGGGCGAGTAACGCGGTAGGATGATCCGTTGCAAACATGGCTTCGCGTACGTCGTCACCGAGAACAACTAGTTTATCGTCGTTTAAATGCCAGACCGACAGCGCGGTAGCACGGTTTAAATTTCGTTGCGATTGGCGTTGGTGAGGGATAATCATATCGTCGTCACCATGCCACACCTGCAAGCGGCGATCGGCTAAGAGTCGATCTAGGTTATACAAATCTTCGGCACTTTCAGGACGGCCCACAGACTCCGCTTTTTTCTCAGGTGCTGGACGATGCCCCACAAACAAGCGTTCGCCGTCATCACTCCACCGCTGCGGCGAGTGTTCAGACAGAATAAAGCCTTCTCTCGCAACATTTAACTGCTGCGTTCCTTCACCGGCAGACCACAGCCAAAGCGCTTGCGGAGTTTCTTGGTAATCGCTTTCCTTGGCGGAAACGTGAAATGCGAGACGCTGGCCATTTGGCGCGAAGCTAAAGTTGCTGAGTTGTTCATCGGTCACTTCTTTCAGCACCGTACCGCGATGCTGTGCTGTATCGTACATAACCAATGAGATACTGGGATTCTCTTTTTCTTTTTCAGAGTCAGACTCACTTTTGTTTACCGCTTGCTGCTGATAGACCAAACGCGAGCCTTCTGGGGCCACTGCAAAGTGCGTTATATTATTAATCAGTGTTTGCTCATGGGTGCGTAGATCGATCAAACGTAATAGACGACCTTCTTCACTCCCGTTTTCTTTGCTGTAATCTTCATCATGCTGCAACACCAAGAAGCGTCCATCGCCCGTAAACGCAGACTGACTTACTTGCTTAAATTCGCGTTTGCTCGCATTGAGCACATCCACTAATACCGCATGATGATATAGCGCACGTTCTTCTTCACGTGATTGTGCCTGTTCGCGCTGCAATAAGGTTGGTTGCCGGGTAAACACCACCCAGTTGCCATCCGCGCTTAATTTAGGCTCATGGGCACTCGCGATAGAAATGGTAGTTCCGTCAGCTACGCGCACAACCATGCCTTCCCGATCGCCGTAATCAGGTACCGCTGCGAACGCGAGCGTATTGCCGGTATCGCTGATCTGACGCTGATCAATTTCGCGGAACTGCATAATATCGGTAAGCGCTAATGGACGCGCTTGATCTGCCTGCACGGCAAGAGGTGCGCTGAGGCCGACACTCAGAGCAAGCATGGCTCCGTACGGGAGACTGTGTTTAAACCATCGCTTCATGAAATCACCTTGTCTTAGTTTTTCCCCATTATCGCTGCCATCCATGCCTGAATCCACGCCATCTAACGAGGATACAAGGCACTTGAACGATCAGCTTACTGGCGCACTCCCTCGCACCCTCGATTTTCGTGGTTCTCTTGGTTCTCTTGGCATGGCAAGCGCAGCAAGCATCCCTACAAAAGTAAGGGCCGCTGCCACCATAAAGGTGGTAGTCGCACCATCGCCTTGCTGCCACGATAAGCCCGCAAGCCAAGCCCCCATGGCGCCACCGCCACCCATCCCTATACTTACATACAACGCTTGTCCGCGGCTATGTTGGGCAGTCGGAAAGTACTGATGAAGGAAACGAATCGCCGCACTATGATGTAAAGCAAAACTAAACGCATGCATCAGCTGAATCAACAACAACCACAGGATGACGTCCGCGACGTGGCCAAGCAGCCACCAGCGCAATGCGGTAATACCTAAGCATACCGCAATGATTCGCGATACCGAAAAACGGACCAACAAGCGCCCTGCAATCATAAACATGCCAACTTCTGCCACCACCCCTAGGGCAATCAGGGCACCTATGGCCATAGGCGCATAGCCTAATTGGTCCAAATACAACGCAAAAAACGCATAAAAGGGCGCAAAGCTCATCTGCAAACAAAGGCTGGAAAACATAAAAAGCAAAAAAGGTTTACGGCGAATACGGCGAAAGAATGCATCACTCGGTGCTTCCTCGGCTGTGGCCACCTCTCGGGTAGGCTCCGCCAAGCGCAAACTCATGAGCGCCAACGGAATTAACAAGCCTGCGGCAAACCATGGATAGGCCTGATAGCCGCCCCAAGCAAGCAGTTCCGCAGCAAATAACGCAACCACAATAAAGCCTAAGCTGCCCCCCAAACGGATGCGACTATAAAGCTGATGCTGGGCACCTAGGGAGCTTAAGGTCACCACTTCTAACTGAGGTAAAATAGCGGACCAAAAAAAGCTAATCAGCCCAAGACCAATGGCCACACTCCAATAACTTGAAACCTGAGTCATAAACAGCAGTAAAACGAAGGACGCAAATACGCCAAGGCGAATCGCCGGGAGCAGTTTGCCAGCACGATCCGACAGCCCAGCCCATACTGGCGGGCCAATAATGCGGCAAATCGTGGACAGCGCAATCAGTTCACCAATTTGGCGAGAATCAAATCCTAAACCATCAAGGTAAACCGCTAGATAGGGAACGAGCAGCGCCAGCACTGCAAAGTAGCCGAAATAAGACCAACTTAAGCGGCGACATTGGCGTGCAAACGCAGGTTCTTGTTGCGCAGAAAATGGAGACATAGCCGACCCGCTAAACTAGCGCAAGGTCGGTGTGGATACCGCCACATCACCGTTCTGGGCGCGCTGACGTAACATGTGGTCCATCACCACAAGAGCCATCATGGCCTCGGCAATAGCCACTGCACGAATACCCACGCAGGGATCATGGCGACCCTTGGTGACAACTTCACAAGGTTCTCCTTTGGCATTTATGGTTTGCCCAGGAATGCGAATACTAGATGTGGGTTTTAAAGCAATTTCAGCAGTTAATGGTTGGCCAGTACTAATTCCCCCTAACACACCCCCCGCATGATTCGATAAAAAGCCGTCGGGTGTCATCTCGTCCCGATGCTCTGAACCGCGTTGCTCAACCACGGCAAAACCGTCGCCGATATCTACCGCCTTCACAGCATTAATCGACATCAACGCTTTTGCTAAATCCGCATCTAAACGATCAAATACCGGCTCTCCGAGACCTGCAGGCAAGCCATGAGCTTCAACACGAATACGAGCACCAATGGAGTCGCCGTCTTTCTTTAAGTCACGAATCAGGGCATCAAGAGCATCGATCTTATCCGGGTCGGGAAAGAAAAAACCATTGTCGTTCACAGAATCCCATTGATATTGCTCGGCCCGAATAGGGCCCATTTGCACCATCGCACCGCGAATAGAAATGCCCTGCTCACTCAACCATGCCTGAGCGATTGCCCCTGCTGCCACACGCATAGCTGTTTCTCGTGCTGAAGAGCGGCCGCCACCTCGGTAATCCCGGTGGCCAAATTTATGGGCGTAGGTGTAATCTGCATGACCGGGGCGAAACAGATCTTTTATGTCTGAATAATCTTTGCTGCGTTGGTCGGTGTTCTCGATGAGCAAACCGATAGGCGTTCCGGTTGTTTTCCCTTCAAATACGCCAGAGAGGATTTTAATTGCATCGTCTTCACGGCGTTGCGTGGTATAACGATTCATTCCGGGCTTACGGCGATCTAGTTGCCGCTGAATAAGCGCTTCATCTATGGCAATCCCCGGTGGGCAGCCATCCACAACCGCACCTAAAGCCGGACCATGGCTCTCGCCGAACGTAGTTACCCGAAATAACTCCCCAAAGGTGTTGGCGCTCATCTGTGCTCCCGTCACTGACTATCAGTGTATTCTTATGTATTGCTCGCGTCGTTTGCGTCTACAAATAACGCCGCGTGGTGTTCAAGCTGCTCTTTGTTAATCGCAAAAACGCCATCACCACCGCGTTCAAAGCTTAACCAAACAAAAGGTACATCCGGCCATAGTATTTGCATATGTACCATACTATTACCTACTTCGCAGATTAAAATACCGCCTTCGTTCAGGTGTTGCGGGGCATCCCGTAGTATTTTGCGCACGAGATCTAAGCCATCGTTACCTGCCGCTAACCCTAATTCAGGCTCATGGTGGTATTCTGGCGGTAAATCGTCCATATCCTCTGCATCCACATAGGGTGGATTGGTGACAATCAAATCATACACACGCCCTTGCAGGCCATCAAAACCATCAGATTCAATGGCTTCGACCCGATCACTTAAGGCATGTTCTTCAATGTTCATGCGCGCAACAGCCAATGCATCGGTACTAATATCCACTGCATCGACGCGAGCATCAGGGAACGCATAGGCACAGGCAATTGCAATACAGCCTGAACCGGTACAGAGATCGAGAATATGTTCAGGCTCTTGCATTAACCATGGTTGGAAGGACTGCTCAATCAGCTCGGCAATAGGCGAACGCGGCACTAATACCCGCTCATCCACATAAAAAGGTAATCCTGCGAACCATGATTTATGCACTAAATACGCCGCCGGCACTTTGTCGCGAATACGACGTGCCACCAAAGCAGCCAACTGGCTTTTTTCTTCAAAGGTTAAGCGACAATCGCGATTTGCATGAAGCTCATCAAAGCTTAAAGACGTCACTTCGGAAAGGAGCAACAAGCCCTCTTCCCAACCGTCTGCGGCACCGTGACCAAAATACACATCAGCACCATGTAGCGCTGACGTGATATAGCGCTGCCAATCGGCGATGGTGAGTAAATCATCGGTGACTTGAGAAACTTGGTGGGTCACAAGGCGCTCCTTTTTGAACGAAGGGTCGTATTTCAATGGCAAAGGGTATTTTTCACCCGCTTAATTCCCTATTATACCTACCTGAACAGGAGCATCATCAATAATTCACTATGAACTCACCGAAATCTAGAAAAAAAGCACGTAAATCCTTACACATAAGTGACGAGGATCGCGCCCTTTTCCGTGACGCTATCGGTGATATTCAGCCCATTGAAGATGATCGCGTACAAAATAAGCCGGTAAAGCAAAGCGATGGAGCGGCTATTGCGCGTCGCCGCAATGCTCAAGCACAAGCACGGCTTACCGCCACAGATCCATTCTCCGATGATTTTTTGCCCGCATTACCGGAAGGCACCTTAGCTTGGGTTGCCGATAGCGATGCACCCTATCTTGCAAAACAATTACGCCGTGGCGACTTCGCCCCAGGTATGGTGCTCGATTTACATGGCTACACACGAATTAAGGCCCGCCGTGAAATCGTTGAGGCTATTCAAGTCTGTATGCATGAAGGATTAAACTGTTTAAATGTGATTCATGGGATTGGTCACGGCATCTTGCGCCAGCAAGTCCCCGCTTGGCTGATGCAACATCCCGATGTACGCGCCTTTCATCAGGCCCCCCTCGAATGGGGTGGTCAGGGCGCATTATTGGTGTTGTTGCGAGTGCCTGAGTAACGGCTTACTTAAGCAAGCCATCAACACGTGCAGTCGGGGCTTGCAATGACTCTAAACGCCCTAACATCGCCAAGGGTTCAACATCAATCACGGCAATGCCTGCGGTAGGAAACAAGGGAGGTTGTACCGAGGTATCTAAGTAACTTACCAAATAACAAACAAATGGCATGTGGGAAACCACTAACACGGTTTCCGCAGGTTCGATTTGTAATCGCGCCAACAAAGCACCTGCAAACGCCTCAGGGTCACTCTCTGGAGTAACTTCAGATGAAATCTCGACCACTTCAGCCGCAATTTCCGCTTCAACCTGTTGCCAGGTTTGCAGCGCGCGGATATAAGGACTCACGATCACTAAATCGATTTTTGGGTAGTTGTGCTGAAGCCACTCTGTGACCCGCACCACTTCTTCACGACCCATGGCACTCAGTTCTCGTGCTTCATCCGCTTGTAGCTTGCCGTGCTCAAATTTCGAAGGCAGGGCATCACCATGGCGCATCACAAACAACTTCATATCTTAAGACTCATCGCTCGTCGTGGGGTCCGTATCTGCTTCGCGTCGTTTTCGATCCGGCCGCCCACCAGTAACTTTGTCCGCACGGCCTTCAGCTTTTGCTTGCTCAGCACGGCGGCGTCGTATTTCTTTCGGATCAGCAATGAGGGGACGATATATTTCAATTCGATCGCCCTGCCGAGGTACATCCGTTAGCTTACAGGTTTTATTCCAAATACCAACGGCTTGTTTATCGAGATCGATTTCGGGAAAGTATTTCTTGATGCCAGACTGCTCTATGACTTGGGCAACAGTAAGCCCCTGAGCGACAGAAACACTCAGAATTTTCTGCTTTTCAGGAGTGCCATACACCACTTCAACATTAATCATGGTATCAGTCATTCGCAATTAGCCCGACGTTGTTGCATCCGTTCCGTAAACTTGCTTTGCGCGCTGCGCAAAAGCATCGACCATTCTTAAGGTTACTTCATTAAATACTTTTGCGAAGGCAAAATGGAGCAATTTACTCGAAAATTCAAACTGCAGCTCCAACGTAACCTTGCACGCGCCAGGCGCCAACTCCTTAAATGTCCAACCGCCGGTTAAGCGTTTGAACGGGCCTTGCACCAGCTCCATATCAATACGGTGCTCGCTCACTAAGGTGTTTTTCGTGGTAAACGCATGCCGAATGCCCGCTTTGCTAATGGATAGCTCGGCAATCATGTGCTGCTCAGATTCTTCAAGAATGCGCGCAGCAACACACCCGGGAACAAACTCCGGATAGGCGGCAACATCATTGACTAAATCAAACATCTGTCGACAGCTATAGGAAACTAAGGCGCTGCGTTCTATTTGTGGCATCGGGCAACTACTCTTTTCGGTCGAAAGTTTGCGTCTGTGGAAAAGTGCCGCATTCTAACCTTTCTAGGCTTTCCCTGCATCTTTTGTGATTTTTCTTTTCTGTGCGCTACTGATGCGTATAATACGCGCCATGAAAGCAAAAAAGAAACTGCCAAGCACAATCGCACTCAACAAAAAAGCCCGTCATGAATACTTCCTCGAAGATAAGTTCGAGGCAGGCGTGCAGCTTGAAGGTTGGGAAGTGAAAAGTATTCGATCAGGAAAGGTAAATATTTCTGACAGTTACGTGATCATCCGAAATGGTGAGGCCTACCTGCTTGGGGCCCAAGTTCAGCCATTGAATCAGGCCTCATCGCACGTGGTCTGCGACCCGGATCGCACACGCAAACTGCTATTAAAGAAGCGCGAACTCGATACCCTGATCGGTAAATCAGAACGCGAAGGCTACTCCATCGTGGCAACCGCCATGTACTGGAAAAAATGCTGGGTTAAACTGGAAATCTATCTTGCCAAAGGGAAGAAAGACCACGACAAACGCGATACAGTAAAAGACCGCGAGTGGGCCCGCGAGAAAGAGCGCATGATGAAGCATAAGGTGCGTTAGATTCGAGATTAATCGGCATAGTTGCAGATACATTCGCCAGAAACCTGCTGCCATGTCCCCTGCTCGCTGCAAAACCCCGATACCGAACAGCGCCAGTGGCTGAAGTGATAGTCTCTATTACAGTTGATACCACCAACGTCTTCGTTGCTCGCCATCATGCCAGCGTCGGTGAGCGGCAGCGTTATCAGGCCATTCGCTTCCGGGTTAGCCCCTTGAATTGCAAACATAAAGTTTGTGGCTTGGCACTGTAAAGGGGTGTGCCAATCGATATCCGCGCTAATAACCTGCTTTACACTCACGTTTTTGTCACTAGAAACGGCTATCGTGGCCACTTCACTTAGCCGTTCACCAGCACTCAAAAAACGCTCAAATGCGCACTGACCATGACCGCTTTGCGCAATATCAATAGTGTTTGGCACACAAGTCGCTTGCGTGGCCCAGTCTGCATCGATAGTCAGGCGACAACCGTGCAAACAAGTCCCTACATGAAACTCCACTCGCCCTTGAAATAAACCCTCCGCGGCAGTTTGCGTGCAATCGACACATTGAATCGAGGACAATTCCGGAATTTCGGCAGGTCGACACCAGCCATGACCATACCAGCAGGCGTCTAGTTGCTGGTATAAACCAATGGCTGATTGAAGGTGTGTATCCAGCACATCACCCACTCCATGTTGCACATAGAGTTCACGGGCCGTTGTCATCGTCGATAGGAGGGCTTCAACCGTCTGCACATTAGAAGCGTCGCTTGCCAGGCTTATCAAGGCTTGTGATTGCCATTGTTCAGCATGAATCTCGTCCACGTTGGAGAAGTGCGATTGCAGGCTATCTAGCTGCAGCGCGTGCGATGACAAATTTTGGCTTTCAAGCGACATTCCCTGCCACGCCTCGGCATCGGTTACTTGCGTCATTAATAGCCGTGTGTCGCCCTGCCCCCCTGTCATTTCATTGCTCTGCAGCTGCGCTTGCTGCCAAAACCTTGCCTGTAGCTGCTGCGCCACATCAACACCCATAAATACTCCACCGTTACCCCGCAGCTCACCGATGGATCCATGATTGCCATGAAGTTGCGTGTTTGTCAGAGTGAGGGTAGCCACTGAATTTAATTCACTGAGGCTAGCCTGCGTTGCTGTCGCCTCTGCACCCTCACTTTGCCACCCTCTGCTCCAAATCTCGCCGGCAGCAACCATGCCTGCGTCAGTTATATGATGCCCACGCATGGCTAAATCTGTCTGCATAACCGATGGTGCTGCACTGTGTAACGGCCATCGCATAAGGAATGGACTAGTAGCAAGGCTCTCGAGCGTGTCTGCAGTCGGCATTTGCATATCTAACCAAGGGCCTTGAGCAACCGTACCTGGTAAATTCGACTGTATTTTGTGACTGCGCTCGGCATTGGGCAAAAGCACACGAATGAGATACGACGGCGAATAACGAACCTCGACATCAAGCACGTACTCGCCTACATGAGTGAGACGGGTGAGCTCGTCACGATTTGGCCATATCCCATAGGTTTGGAAGTAATGAACGGCGCTCAACCGCGTTCGATGCAATGTTTCTACTAAGGCTTCGCTATGCTGTTGCTGAATACGTTGATGGATAAATCCGATATACGCCAGCGCAGCCGTCATTATTGCCAACATGGCAATAATAATACTAATCAAGCCAAAGCCGCGTAGCTCTTTGCTACAACTCATAGCTGACGGCGCCTTGGAGATTGAGTAGCCATTCGAGCAATTCAGGCTGATGCAGAGGCCCTTGTTGCCGTGATTCAATCAAGGTTGCCGTGGCAATGCGAAGCTGGGTAATGGCTAGGTTATGCCACGCCAAAGCGTGATCTGGCGCGAGGTTGAGTGTATATTCATAAGCTCGCTGGGCGGCGCTAAAACGATGCTGCCGCAAATGTAAATTTCCAAGTAAAAACCAACCTTCCGCGAATCGCGGTTCATGCTCCAGTAGTTGGTGCAGATAGGCCTCCGCCGATAAAAAATCACCGGCGTCATAAGCAAGTCGCGCCGCCCTCTCTAGGGTGTCGATAGGTTGCTGTGACGAGATAACTTTGTTTCCCGTGCTCGCACAACCTGCGAGGAAAAAGACACAAGCAATCAAACCACTCCATCGTAAAATATTTAAGTTCATCAGCATTCCTTTGCTCATTTACAGAAGTTAACGACCCGCGAAACCTCAAGTGCCACGTCAATGGCTGCACACTGGGCTGATGTTGCCTTCCCAGAAATTTCCAATACGCTTTGTGCTCCGCGACAAAAGACCACACGGTGAGGTGCCACTTGTAAATCCCTACGCAGCACCTCACCCTGAGCGTCGAGCCAAATCAATGTCAGCATTTCCTGCATCCCAAATGTGTGTACGCAGGCACAGGGATACAACCAAACCCCATGACATAGCCCTTTTCGATGCCATCCCCATAAACGTGCGTACCAAGTGCTCGCATAGAAAATTTGATATGGAGTGGTCGCCAACACTACAGGCCCCAAACTAATTTGGCGCCAAGTACAGCGCCAACCGGAATAAGAGTTGCTGGAAAAATAAGAGCAACCAAGGGCATTAATAATTTTACAGGCAACTCTTGTGCCTTACGTTCCACGTTCTCTGCAATGTCGGCACGAAAACTATCCGCTTGCTGTGTCAATAAATCCACGATAGCGCCGCCTTGCTGTTGTGCTTGCAATAGAACGCCGACAAAGAGTGCTGTTTGCGGCCCCGGGATGCGTTCACGAAATTGCTTGAGCGCATGTTCTAAAGACGTGCCCGAACGTATCTGGCGACAGATTCGTGCGAATTCCTGCCCTAAGGGCTGCGTCGGAAAAAACTCACCGATGCGTTGGAGCGCGGTTACCAGTCCGGCGCCTACGGCTAATTGGAGTGCGACTAGATCAAGACCCGTCGGTAACGCAAAATAAACCGATTCAATGTGCTGACGTTGCTGAACGCGAGCACGCTGATGCTGCATAAATGTCGTCAAGATCAAACAATAGCAGCTGGCCCCCACAAACACGGTCATCAGTAACAGCGTCATCATAAAGGCACCGTAATTTTCACCAATCGGGCAATCCACCATTGGCCTAGAACTAGCAACAGCACTAATAAAAATATCAGCGCCCATCCAACCGGGTGTTCCCGCAGCATGCTCATGGCATGACTTTCCATCCACGCGAACACAACCACCAAAAGGAGTGGCAGAAACGACATGACTTTGCCCTGTAATCGTCCTTGTGCGCTAATGCTTTCAATGCGCTGCTGCAAGCTCAGCTTCTTGCGCAAGCTTTGCGCACAACGGCGCAAAATTCTCGCTTGTTGTCCGCCAACTTGTTGGGTTAATTCCAGAGTAAGAATAACCCGTTGCACATCGCCATTTGGCATCCGTTGGTGCAAGCTCTGTAGAGCCAGCGGAATAGACTGTCCGAGGCGCAATTGCCGAACTACCAGTGAGAACTCCTGCCCTAACGGCGGCGGCATTTCACGGCTCACAAACTCAACACTGCGCTGTAAACTGGCACCCGTGGCCACCGAATTGGCCAAGAGCATCAGCGCGTCGGGTAATTGCTTTAAAAATGTGTGCCGCCGGCTGCGGCGTAACCCATGCAGAAGCAACCCCGGCGTCACAGTAACCAGCAGCAAGGCACCACAAATCCATCCCCAGTGCACATTTAGAACAAATAAAATGACCACAACACACAGGCTGGTGAGAAGCCATAGCGCCAGCAACTGCTGTAAAGGAATAAAGAGCCATAGCTCCGTAAGATTACGCTGTAGTTTTTGCACATATTCCTGCTGATAATCATGTTGAATACGCGCACTTAATAAAATAAAACAATACACCCACGTGATAGCCGCAAGAGCAAACAATCCGGCAGTGAGCCATGCCAACACCGATTCAGGCAACATCGCAGGGCTCTCGCGCATCTTCAATCGCGAGCATTCGTTGTAATTGCTGGCGTTGTTCTAGGTTGAGTTCTTTTGCGAAATTCGGCATTTCGCCACTGAACTCATACCGATTTTGTCTTGGCTGATAGCAGACAATCTCCGATGTTTGAATCACATCACCGATCATGCCGGTGATCTCGGTAACACAGGTGACGCGACGCACACCATCTCCGGTGCGTTCAATTTGCACAACAAACTGTATTGCCGACCTAATTTGTTGACGTATGGCTGCAATAGGTAATTCGAATCCGGCCATGAGAACCATGGTTTCCAAGCGCTGCAATGCATCCCTGGGCGAATTTGCATGCAAGGTTGTCATCGATCCCGCATGCCCCGTATTCATTGCCTGCAGCATATCGAGGGCTTCACCGCCTCGACATTCCCCAATGATAATTCGATCGGGGCGCATGCGCAGAGCGTTCATCACCAGTTGTCGAATCGATATTGCCCCTATTCCCTCTTGATTTGCAGGACGTGACTCCAAGCGAACCCAGTGTTGCAAAGGAAGCAGAAGTTCAGCTGCATCTTCAATACTAATCACCCGAGTCTGGCTTGAGATCGACTGGGCAAGCGCATTCAGCAGGGTAGTCTTTCCGCTACCGGTGCCTCCGGAAAGCACGATATTTTGCTTATGCTGAACCGCCCATTGCAGCATTTGAGCTACTTCCGACGACATACTCTTGAGCGCTACAAGATCCGAAAGATCCCATTGTTGCTGATTAAATTTACGGATGGTAACGGTAGCACCGGACACTGCGAGCGGCGGAATAATTATATTGATTCGCGAGCCACAGGGGAGCCGCCCATCCACCATAGGACTGCTCTCATCCACTCGCTTTCCAAGCGGATGCAACATACGGTCAATCACCTGGCGCAATGCATGATCGTCGGTAAACTCCGAGGGAATTTGTCGTACCTGTCCGGCCGATTCAACAAACACTCGCTCATAACCATTGATCATGATTTCCGATATCGAATTGTCTCTTAGAAGCGGTGAAATCGGTCCAAACCCTAACATTTGATCCAACACTTGCTGCACTAAATCCGCTGCCCCTGAGTGCCCGCCCATACGTTGTTCAATAAGCTGCGTAAAAAGCGTTGCAATTGCATCATCCGACATGCGCTCCAAGGAAATATGATGCTGCTGAATATGCTGATCAATGTGGGCTAACATCGCCGTTAAAATCGATTCAGAAGGTTCCATCATAGTGCTCCCTGCTCCGACGAAAATACCATTCCATTGCAGCCAACCGTGGTGAAGCGCCGCCTTAACTCTTGCCACGCATCACGCATCTCAGCTTGTTCAGCTTCGTAAGCGGCTAAACGCCGTGCGGTCACAAACACCACGAGTTCCGTGTCTAACTGCTGTGTCGAACGCTCACCGGTTAGCCCGCTCCGCGCGGCTGCCGAATTCGGTACGGGTAAACCTCGTCCCCCTGAAAACTCATCCCTGCTAATGAGACCCGCAATCACGGCGGTGTCGTTGTGCGCACTTGTAACTTGCGTCGATGCTCTTCGACTGCGCAACCCTGGAATTCCTTGCACGGCAACCGATGAATCCGGTTGGCTGACCTCGGAAGCAATTTCAGTTCGAATCCAACCGGATGAAAGAAGTGTGGGCGCAATCTGCAAGCGAATGCCATAGGGCTTAAAGGTCACATCGGTTAGACCTTGTGCGTTTACTTGCGGAATCGGTAGTTCTCCTCCCACAAGAAAATCTGCAGCGGCACCACTTTCAACACGTAACCGTGGTTTGGCCAGAACACGTCCTTCACCACGTTCTTGAAGTAGTTGTAGCGTCGATTCTAGGCTACCTGCCCACCCTAAATATCCTCTTTGACGCGCTGAAGTTGCAGGAAACTCGTTGTGCAATGGACCTAATTCAGCGTGACCGAACAAATCTGAGAGTATCCGGAATCTAGGTCCCTGCATCGAGCCATCCCACGCGATCCCCGTGTTACGAAGGAAGCGCTGACTCAGCTCGACCACATAAACTTCAAGTTCCAGCATTTCGATGGCTGCCGCTGTCACCGTTAGTGCACTGAGATCTAAATAGGTATAGCGATTTTGTAACCCCTGCAACGCTTGAAATTGTTGCTCGGTTACCCTCCCTTCCAGCACCAAAGCCCCTTGCTGCCAAACCATCTGAAGTTGATTTTCAGGTGCGCCCTCCGCGCGTAGAAAGTCTACCAACCCCTTACTTCCAGCCGGGAGAACTTGAACGCGGCGTTTTACTATGTGTTCGGTCGGTAGCCACCAAAATACATCACTTTGACCTAAATCCGTCGGTAGAAACACGAACTCGTTTGCATCATTAAGTTGAACGTCAACAACCTCAGGATCCGCAATAGCGATTCGCAACGGTTCATGCGCTAAAGCCTCGATGTGAATTTGCCCCAGTTCCAACCAAATCGTGGTGTCCAGTTCGGTTGCCTGTGCGGGGAGGATTGCTATCAGCCCATTGATGCAGACCACGTAATACATGCTCGCTAGCAAGCGTTTAAACATGCTTCCCCCTGAGGTACCAAACGTTGAATATATTGAGGTGGTGTCACCATTGTTGGTAAGTGTTGTTCATCCCGATGAACTAGAAACCAACGCAACGGCGCCTGAGTCGCGGCACTAGCAAGCTGCAACGCCTCGTGAATAGAAAGCAGTAGAGTGACATGGCGAGGAGTGATGGATTCATCTGCTCTGGGCAACCGCTCGCCGTCTAGTGCGTAGATAAGAAAGGGGCGGCCAACTTTGCGCATACGGGAATCCCATTGCTGATACCCTTGGATATAGTTGTCGACTGACCAAAGTCCGATATGACTATCTTCTGGCTGAATGGCCAGGGTAAGTAGGGTGTGATTCGCCGGAAGTAGCTCATCGGGATTATCGTCCGTGCCGCTAAGCTGATACCACTGCAACGGCTGCCCCGGCGCAATCTGCTCGTGCTCAGCAAGCGTAATGGTTTGCCCGAACACTATAGACAGCTCTTCCGGATAAATAGCCCCTACCGGCACCATCGACGCATCCATCCTTCGGTATTGTAGGACGCCTAATTCCAGCGTATCTCCGGCCTGTAACGGCACTCTTGAGACAACGACGTCAATCCAAACTGTTCCCTGCTCTTGGGAGTCCATAAGCTGTACAAAACGTGTTTCTAAGTCGGTCCGATATTGGCCAAGCAAATACCACGCAAAGAGCGCAGCAAGCGTGCCTAACGCGAGTGGCCACCAAAACTTTTTCCCCATCACTAGCTTCATGGGAGGTCCTCGTACATGATCAGCAATTGAATCATTCCCGAACTTAACGCCCAACCTTGTACTGTTAGTTTCTGACCATTGCTGACAAGCCGATTTTGCAGCACAAAAGCGCCGCGAAATACCTCATACAGCATCCAAGGACTCGCATCATCAAACAGTCGCTCATACCGTTTAAACACGGAGATTAACGGCCCCTTCTCAATACGAGTTTCCATCACAGTTCCCGGCCATTGTGAGCGCCACATTTGCAGGCCCACCGATGGCGACTGGTCATTACTAAAAAGACCGTCGGAATCGACCAGATGACTTTCACTCCAAAGCACCTCTCCTTCTCTGTATTGCAAGGTCACAATATCGGTCGCGGTGATGCAATCGAGTCGATTTAGTTGTTGGTCTAATACCGTCAAACAATCTTTGATACTGCGCAGCAATCGCTCGGCTTCATCCCAGCGCTGGAGAAGTCGCCAGCTGCGCACCGATAGGCCAAAAGTTTCGGTTGGCGCTAGTACCTGCTCGTAGGCGCTACCGTTTGGCAAATAATAAGGAGACGATCCGGCGTATTCGTCCGCAGCCAAAGACACGTTGCTCAAGAGCAAAGAAAGCCCGGTGAGATAGCAGGCCAAGTAGGATATCGGGTTCAACATTCAGTCCCCCTACACGTCCTATCCTTCGGTACTACCAAGGAATTCACATACCCTAGTTGAAGTTGGTTAGGCGCGAACTCACGAGCGAAAGGCAGCCAGCTCACCACCTGTTGCACGTAATGAAAGCCGAGATCATGTAATGCCGCAGTGGCCGTCAGTGAACGTGGACGGCCGGATAATTGCGTTACATGCTCGGGGCTCCAATCGTGATGGATACGTCTAAACTGAAGATATACCTCACCATTAGCCAAGCCCTCGTTGTCCAAACCACTGAGGGTTGCTGTATACGCAGTATCGAGGGGCAGTGAGAACTCTGATTGCCACGCAAACAGCGACCAGACTGGGGAAATCCCCTGTGCAAAAGGGTAATCTGCATCATTACTGAGTGTTTTAAGTCGACCTTGAGAAGGTTCTAAATTGTGCTCGCGCCACCACGTTTCATCGCGCGCAGGCAATTGAAAACGTTTGCGTAAGGGCGCTTCAGCAAGTTCGATCTGCAAGCGCTGAGCGTCTACGTAGCGCTCCTGCAACGCCTGATGGATAGGTGGCAAAAACAGCACCAACAAAATACCCGTTGTGCTAATAACGACACTCAGTTCAATAAAAGCTTGCCCTCCTTGGCTTGGTTTCATATCGCCTCTTCCCTCCTTGGACTGTGGCTATGTACTTGCGAAGCGAGAATAAGCAGCTCATATTCAGGCACCGCCAATAAGCGCGATTGCCACAAGGCATTAAACAAATTTGCGCGTTCCTGCATACCCTCTGGCCTTGGCCACAGTGCCTGAGGTCGAGAGAAATAAACCTTGGCGCGACTAGCAGCCCACTTCAGATCTCCATCATGGGAGCGAAGGACCACCGTAATCTGCGTATCACGCGCATCGTTTATTTCATAGTAACGAGGTATTCGATGGCCTCCTCCGGAACTCCGTGCCAGACGTGCTCCTTCATGACTAGCTCGACGATTGCGCTGATAACTATCCCCAAAGCCCGCGGGGCGCCCACTCATGGGCGGACGACTACCGATAAAACTACCACCGCCACCGAGCCGGTGTTCGATGCGCCAGAATAAAGCGCGTTGATGTAGGCTCAAGCTATCGATAGATTGCCAATGAACCTGACCTAACCTAGCCTTTGCGTCCGTACCGCCGGCTTTCTGCGCGTAAATCATCCCAGTATCAAACCAGCGATAGGTGCGCGCTCGGGTAAATCCATCGCGACTATCTTGTACCATCCGCAGGTAATCCTGTTGTGCCTCAGTGCCGCCCTTTCGACTCTGAAAACGAAACCAAAGTGTTTGTAGGTCAATTAAAGTTTGGTGATTTAGCAAGAACAGCTCAAGTTTCAAGTGACTCGACTCGGCTATATGATGGGCAGTCATCACACTACTCAGCCACGCCGCTTGATGAAATGTCCATTGGGCGTGTTCAATCCCTTGAATCACTATTTGTTGAAATCTTACATAAGCGTTGACGCCGGACGTGATCGGTACACGCAATTGTTGCATCGTGCGAGCTAAATGCGCAGAAACCGTATTTACATAGGGTATCCAAGCGCTATATGCCGCCAATCGCTGACTTGTCATGCGTGCCATCTCATACCAACTGAGTAGCGCCAATGCCTGTCCGATAGCAACTTCATTAGCCAGCATGGCTCGGTTGGTCACCGCCTTAAAATTAAGATCCCGAGCAGCAATAATGCCAAGAGCTGCGGCTGTATGATCAGCCACATGTTGGATCTCGGTTTGCTGCTGGGTGCCTCGGGCAAGATTGGTAAGCGTAAACAAAGCCCACGCAAAGCCAGTCAGCAACAAGGCTGCGGCAACCAAGATGTAGCCATGTTGAGCCTTAGTTGCCCGAATTGGTGGCATCATCATAGTTGCTGAGATTGTATTCGCGATTGGCTCGATTTGACGCCGCATTGGCAGATTGGCGCGCTTGATTAAGTTGTTGCGACGCAGATTGCCCTGAAATTTCCTGAGCGACCCCCGCTACTTGATGGCGCACTGCTTTACCAAAATAGGAATAGACCCCAATAGCGGCCACCACTACTAATGCGAGTATCACAATATATTCGGTCATGCCCTGACCACGGATAGAACGACGCTGTTGATATGAAAAATTCATGCGACACACTCCCTGTTAACGCCATGAAATCGGTATATCTTAGGCTAGGTGTCGCATGCTTAAAGCGCAATAAGCGAGGCTGTTTTTACTCTATCGCCAAATATTTGTGCATCTGCACTGACAGGCGCCAGTTGCGTTCGATACAGGTTTTAATTGCTAGCTCGGTGGCCCGAGGACGTTGGCTAATGGGTTGTAGCGCGATCACCGTGTTTTTCGATACCGGGCAACGAGCAAGCAATTCGTCAAGCGCTTCGATGTGCTTTTCCATGGCGATGGGGTGCTTAATTTCGTTGGCGCGGGCCATCGCTTCAGGCAACACAACTAAACCGCCGGGCATATCGAGCTTAGGCGATACAGTCACCCACGTATTGGCACTGGTTTTTATGGCAAAGGTGCCGCTAGTTTCAATTTGCAGTTGATAACCTTGCGCCTCGAGTACTTCTGCAAGCGGATTTAAATCGTACATGCAGGGCTCGCCACCGGTAATAACGACATGCTTGGCGGTAAAGCCTCGCTGCTTGAATTTTTCAAGAATTTGGTCGGCATTCAACACAACGAAGCGCGGGCTTGGCTCTGTCTTAGCAATCACCTCACCATACGAAGCCGCGTCGCTTTGCTCAAGGCTCCATGTGTGTTGGGTATCACACCAGGGGCAGCCTACCGGGCAGCCTTGCAAGCGTAAAAATATCGACGGTTGGCCGGTGTACACACCTTCACCCTGAATGGTTTCAAAGAGCTCGTTCACCGGGTATACGCCGCAGGCGTAGCTCGCCACCGCTGAACTAAGGGATAAATCTGTCATGGAACTCCTATCGCTGTTGGTCTGCTCTTTCTTTCAATTGGGTGATTCGGGTACACTGAGCGCAAGACAACAGTATACAAGAGTGTGTAAGCATGGGGCAAAAATCTGCAGTTGTAATCTACTCCGGTGGTATGGATTCGTTTACCGTATTAAACCGAGCCATTGCCGATGGATTAAAGGTACATGCTCTCTCATTTCATTATGGTCAACGCCACAGCAAAGAGCTGGATTACGCAGCGAACGTCTGCAAAAATCTAGGTATATCCCATAAAGTGGTTGATATCCGCGCTGTGAACGAGTTGCTTTCTGGTTCCGCTCTCACCAGTGACATTGATGTGCCCGATGCGGAGTACGCAGAAGGCAATATGAAAGCAACCGTCGTACCGAATCGCAATATGATTTTATTATCGCTCGCAATTGGTTATGCGGTATCAATTGACGCCGATGAGGTCTATTACGGTGCTCATTCTGGCGATCACGATATCTATCCTGATTGCCGACCGGTTTTTGTCGAAGCTATGAATCAGGTCAGCCAGCTTGCCAATTACAAGGCCATCCCCGTGGTATCGCCCTACCTGTATCAATCAAAAATCGATATTCTACGGGATGGTTTATCCCTCGGGCTCGACTACAGCCAAACCTGGACCTGCTATAACGGCCGTGAACAAGCCTGCGGCAAGTGCAGCGCCTGTCGGGAGCGCTTGCAAGCATTCGCTGCCCTTGGTTTAACAGATCCAATCCCATACGAAACGCCCGCGAATAGCTAAAGAGCAGGCCCAAGGGCCTGCTTTATGCTTGTGCATCGCATGTTTTAGCTAGGTGTTTTTAAGCGTTCCAACAGCTGTGTAGCTTCCTGCCAACGTTGGCTTTTACGTAGTTGTGCCAATCCGTCGCTGCTTACGTTGCCGCGCAACGCATCGATACTGGGCTGAATGTCGCCACTGAAGGTCACCGTATCAAGCACCGTTTGTGCTGCCGTTTGGTCATTACATACCAATAGCAAATCACAGCCGGCTTCGATTGCTACTTCCGCCCGTTGCGTTACGGTTCCTGCTACCACGGCACCGGCCATCATTAAATCATCGCTAATGATCACACCATCAAAGGCGTATTGCTCGCGCAAGATTTCTTGCAGCCAACGTTTTGAGAATCCTGCCGGTTCAGGGGCGACCTGGGGATAAATGACATGGGCTGGCATCACCGCTTGAATGTGTGGCGCTAAGTGGGCAAACACCTTGCCGTCTAATGCCAAAATCTCATCTAACGAGCGCTCGTCTACGGGGATGTCCACATGGGAATCGGCCACCACTGTGCCATGCCCGGGGAAGTGCTTCCCGGTCGCTTTCATCCCCGCTTCGTGCATGCCACGAATAAACGCGTGGGCGAGAAGCACCACTTCGTCAGGGTTGCTTGAAAATGCCCGATCGCCAATCACCGTGCTCTCCCCTTCGATGTCGAGGACGGGTGCAAAGCTGTGATCAACCCCACAAACGAGCAACTCCGACGCCATAAGCCAACCTAATTCACGGGCGATCACTGATTGCTGTGCAGGATTCGCAATGGCCTTGCGTATGCTTGCCATCGCTGGAATTTGGGTAAATTCACCGCGAAACCGTTGTACCCGGCCACCTTCATGATCGACACAGATAATGAGTTCTCGATTCGCTGCTTTACGAATCGATTCTGTCAGCTCAATCAGCTGCGCTGGGCTCTCATAATTGCGGGTAAACAGAATCACGCCAGCCACCGCGGGATGCTGCAACATGGTTCTATCATTCTCGGTCAATTGCAGTCCGGGAATATCAATGATCAATCCGGCCATTTAGGGAGCTCTCCTTGGTTACATTCTTCTTTTTGAAACAAAATTTTACGAATTAAAGACAACATTAAGCATTCCCAAGCCGCATAAAAGTAACTATTCTGAACTTATGTTAAGCTGACGTTATCAAATAGGTATGGTGCTGTGTCTTGCGCTCAAAGTAATCCGAGCAAGTTTGTGCATCGTATCTTAAAAAAGCCGTACTGTAGAGAGTAGACCTATGCGTAACTATCAACGATTCGCTTTTGCCCTTCCGTTTCTGCTGGTGGCCTGCGGTGGAACAGAAAGTGCATTTACCGGTGAAAGCCCACTTCTAAACAATGGCCAGTGCTCTGTTTCAGCGCAAAATCAGCGCTTGAAAACCTTTATGGAGCGGAGCTATTTGTGGAATACGGATATGCCAACAAATGTGAATCCGAATAACTACAACTCGATTTACGCAATGTTAGATGCTCTGCGTGCGCCACAAGATATATTTTCATTTATTTTAACCGAACAAGAATATCGTGATCGCTTTGTCGATGCGGTGTTTTTCGGGTTTGGTTTTGGACGGCGTGACAATGTCGATGAAGGGGTGATTGAGATTCGGTATGTGTATGCCAACTCACCCGCCGAACAAGCCGGTTTGAATCGTGGCGATCGCATCACAGCGGTTGAAAACGTGTCGATGGCGGAATGGTTTAGCCGTATTTCTGCCGGCACGGCCACCTTTACCGATGTATTCGGTCCGAATGAAGACGGCATTGAGCGGCGTATTGATTGGGTTGAGCCGGATGGCACAGAGCGCAGTGAAATTGTGCGTAAAACCCAAGTAGAAACCAATACCGTTATGGCTACCGAGCGCTTCCAAGTAGACAACAAAGACGTAGGGTACTTCGTTTTTGATAGTTTCCTGCAACGCTCTGAAGTTGATCTGAACAACGCCTTTGACCAACTCATTGGTGTCGATGAACTAGTCATTGATTTGCGCTACAACAGTGGTGGTTTGGTGCGCGTTGCCAACCAGCTAGCCTCACAAGCGGCATGGAACACGGTGGAAAACGAAGTTTTTGTCACCTTCCAGTACAACGACAATTTCAATGATCAAGATGTACTATTTAATCTTGGTCCAGGCATTGAACGTCTTAACGTGAATCGCGTTTACGTACTGACAACCCAACAAAGCTGTTCTTCATCAGAATTGGTCATTAATTCACTCGATCCCCATATCGAAGTGGTGACCATTGGTGCGCCTACCTGCGGTAAACCCGTAGGTCAGCAGCCCACTCAAATCTGTGACAAGATTATTTACGCCATTACCTTCCAAACCGTAAACTCCGCGGGATTTGGCGATTACTTTGATGGCTTGCCAGTGACCTGCGCGGCAAGCGATACCATTGTTGGTGACTGGGGCGATAGTGGCGATCCATTGCTGGCAACGGCCTTCCACCATATCGAGAACGGTAGTTGTGGTGCCATGGGCGCGCTCGCGCACGATGAACTCTTAATGAGTATTGAGGCTGAGCGTTTGCCGTTAACCCAAGATCCTATACTAACCAAATTCGAAACCCGTCATTAAAGCGGATATTTCGATCAAAAAAGCTCCCTTAGTCGGGAGCTTTTTTATGATGTTGTCGCCAATGCCTAGTCGTCAGAAAGCGCATCAAGGGGTTTGAACTTACCCTCTTTTAGCGCTTCTGGGCAGAACCGATCCACGGCAATTGCTCGAATACGCAAACGCTCACAGCGCGTCAATTTCTCCGCTTCCTCTTCTGTCACCAGTTCACTTTTTAATGCTGCCTCGGCTAAGGCGTCGCCCGCCAGATCACCATCGAGGTCCCCTGCCCGCTGCGCTTTTTGAATGCGCTTATATACAGGTTCCAGTTCGTGCATTGCTATGAACGCCAGTTCCATGTGACCCGTGACGTCAGTTTCATCATCGCGCCAGTAGCTCAAGAACGTATGACGCTCGCGCGTGATGCCCGGTGTCATCATGGTATCGGCAATTTCCTGCGTAATACTGTCTACGGGCATTTTGTAACGATTGCCAAAAGGAAATACGAGGAATTGTAAACTCAGCGCCAGAAATCGCTTCGGAAAGTTCTGGAAGAAGCCCATAAATGCCTGACCTATATGGTGCAGGTGCATGGTCACCGCGTAATGCACAAAGGGTAGATCCGCTTGCTGACGGCCATCATCTTCAAAGCGTTTTAATACCGCCGACGCCATGTACAGATGGCTTAATACATCGCCTAAACGCGCCGAAATCATCTCTTTGCGCTTAAGATCGCCCCCTAGCGTGAGCATCGACACATCCGCGCAAAGCGCCAACGCACGACTCATACGGCTGAGTTGTTGGTAGTAGCGCAAAGTTTCACCACTCACCGGGGCATTCGCAAAGCGGGCACCGGTAATTCCGTGCCAGAACGTACTTATTTTATTACCCGCCGCAAAACCAATATGCTTAAACAACAGCACGTCGAACTCGCGCAAACCTTGCTCTTCATCTTCCCGAGCTGCGGCTTCCATTTCTTTCAACACATACGGGTGACAACGCGTGGCACCTTGGCCAAAAATCATTAGGTTACGCGTTAAAATATTCGCCCCTTCCACGGTAATGGAGATAGGTATCCCTTGATAGCCCGAAGCGAGATAATTCAGCGGCCCCATTTGAATGCCCTTACCTGCATGGACATCAAGAGCGTCGTTCATCACCTGTCGACCCATCTCCGTGAGGTGGTATTTGGTGATCGCGGTAATCACCGACGGACTGTACCCTTCGCAAAGAGCCATTACCGTTAATCGACGAGTAGACTCCATGCTGTAGTTATAACCACCAATCCGCCCTAGAGCTTCTTGCACCCCTTCGAACTTACCAATGGGTAATCCAAACTGTTGCCGTACATAAGAATAGGCACCGGTATAACGCTGTGCGGTATGAGATGTTGCAGTGGCTAACGCAGGCAACGAAATACCGCGACCTGCCGACAAACATTCCACCAGCATCCGCCAGCCTTTACCGGCATAATCAAGTCCACCAATAATCCAATCGAGCGGAATAAATACGTCTTTACCTGATGTCGTGCCATTCATAAAGGCCTGATTTAATGGCCAATGACGGTCACCAATCTTTACGCCCGGATGGGAAGTAGGAATGAGAGCACAGGTTATGCCGAGCGATTCTTTATCGCCAATCAAGCCATCGGGATCGTCTAGTTTAAACGCCAATCCAAGGACAGTCGCAACCGGGGCCAAGGTGATATAGCGTTTTGACCAAGACAAGCGAATACCCAAGGTTTCTTTACCGTCATGCTCGCCCTTACACACGACCCCACGATCAGGAATACTCCCTGCATCAGAGCCTGCTTCCGGCCCAGTTAAAGCGAAACATGGCAATTCTTCACCCCGCGCTAACGCAGGAAGCCAACGTTTCTTTTGTTCGGGAGTACCGTAGTGGCTGAGTAGCTCGCCGGGACCCAGGGAGTTTGGCACCATCACTGTCACCGCGGCGCTTAATGAACGCGTCGCTATTCGGGTGACGATGTAAGAGTTGGCGGCTGCCGAGAACTCCAATCCTTCATATTCTTTGCCAATAATCATCGCAAAGAATTTATGTTTGCGCAGAAATGTCCACACTTGCGGTGGGAGATCACGATGCTCTTGGGTGATGGCAAAATCATCCAGCATCGTGAGAAGTTCGTCTAACGGCCCGTCAATAAATGCTTGCTCATCGGCACTTAAAACCGGTGGTTTGGTGGCCAGCAACGAAAGCCAATCAGGTTGCCCGGAGAATAGCTCCGCATCCCACCATACATCGCCTGCTTCCATGGCCTCGCGTTCTGTTGCCGACATAGGCGGAAGAATGCGCTTGAAAATCTTAAAAATTGGGCGCGAAATCAGGCTCCGGCGAATATCCGGTACGCCAAATACGACCAATGCGGCGACGAGTAAAATCAGCAAAAACAACATAGCGACACTCCGAACAATAACCATTGGAAAGGCAGAGACGCATCCGAGCAGTCTCCACCATTAAAGATAGTCTAAATCTACGGCTGTGGATCAGATGCGGCAATTCCCGCAGCTACAAATGGAAGTAGTTTTGCGAGGGTTTCTTCGGCGTGGGTATCTTCACCGAAATCAGAGGCCGCAATCTCTCGTAACGCCTGCCCTGATACTTGCGCAAACAACATAGCGCCCAGACTAAAATGAAGGCGCCAGAATAGCGTATTCGCACACAAATTCGGGTTTGCCGACTGAATCATGGCAAAGAACTGATGCACCACATCACCGTAATGCGTCATAGTGAAGCGACGAAGATGCCCCTGTATCTCACTGTAGGCGTACCCGAGTAAGCGCAAATAAATTAACGGGCCATCCACGCGAACTTGTTTTAGAGCAAATAAGGGGGCGTTGACGCAAGCGAGTACATCAGCGGTACGGTAGGTTACACCGGCGCGCTCAGAACGCTGGGCTAATTCTTGCAATTGGGCAGCAAGGGCGGGCATAAACACCGCTTGATAACGCGCCATAACCGCTTGAATAAGGGCTTTTTTGGAACCAAAGTGATAATTCACCGACGCCAAATTCACATTGGCTTCGCTGGTGATTTGTCGCAACGACGTTTGCTCGAAACCATGTTCCGCAAACAGCATTTCTGCCGTAACGATAATTTTATCTTTTGTCCGCAGTGCCTTTGCCATGCTGACGCCTCTATTTTAAACGGTCGTTTTATACACTGCCGTAATTTAACCTACTCAACGGGCATCAGCAAGCAAAGTCGGGCAATATCAGGCAGATGTATCTAACTGGTCAAACCCCTTCACAAGGTCGTCTACAGCTTTCATTTGTTTAAGATAGGCTTCCAACTTGGACAGTGGCAAGGCACATGGGCCATCACACAGGGCTTTATTTGGGTCCGGATGTGCTTCCAAAAATAGACCCGCAATGCCAAGTGCCATACCTGAGCGTGCCAATTGCGCCGCTTGAGCGCGCCGACCATCGGCAGAATCAGCCCGACCACCTGGACGCTGCAGGGCATGCGTAGCATCAAAAATGACCGGTGCCATGAGCTTCATATCGTCCATGCCGAGCATATCCACAACAAGGTTGTTGTAACCAAACGACGAGCCACGCTCACACAACATAATGCGCTCGTTACCGGCTTCTTTAAATTTCGTGATGATATGGCGCATTTCATGAGGCGCGAGAAACTGGGGCTTCTTCACATTAATGGCAGCTTGAGTTTTCGCCATTGCGACCACAAGATCTGTTTGTCGCGCCAAAAAAGCGGGCAGCTGAATCACATCAGCAACTTCGGCGACTGGCGCCGCTTGATAGGGTTCATGCACATCGGTAATCACGGGAACACCAAAGCGCTCTTTTATTTCCGCAAGTATCGCGATCCCCTTATCCATACCAGGACCACGAAACGAATGCACAGAGGAGCGGTTTGCTTTATCAAATGATGCTTTAAACACGTAGGGGATGTTTAATTTTTTCGTGACACTCACAAACTCTTCGGCTACTTCCAAGGCTAACTCGCGGCTCTCCAATACGTTCATGCCCGCAAATAGAACAAATGGGGCATCGTTGGCCACATGAATATCGCCAATAGTCACTGAATCAATAGTTGTCATGTACTACGCTCTCTTATCAAAATCAGGAAAAGTCGGAACTCGCTTCCGTTTGCAAAATGGCCATAATCGGTTTGCGATGGGCACGAACCGCATCACGTAACTGTGGGCTAAACCAACCCACGGCATCATCTTCAATGCTCGCTAACGCTTGCTCGGGCTTTGCGCCTTGATGTAATTCGCCATATAGCGCTGAAACAAACACCATCAGTTGCATGTCAATGGCAAAACCTTCGCCATGCTTGCCTTCAGGAAAGCCGCTACCATCAAAACGCTCAAAGCGTTCTTCGAGCGCCTGCTCAACCATGCGGGTAACCGAATTAGAGCTGTCACGAAGCCCTTCAAATGCACGCCGGACACGTTCAAAACACACGCGTGGGTTTACATTGCCTTGGCGAATCCGCACGGAGAACAGACGAGCGATGCGCGCAATCACGCTTGCCGCCACAGCGAGAGTAACATGCTTATCTTCACGCACGTCTAGGTGCGGCAGTAACATCGCGGCAATTTGTGCCGCTGGATGCGCATCCTCGGGATTACGCTCAAGCATGTCGGTCTCAGTAAGAATTAAGCGCCGGTTCATAGCCAACAACAAACGCCGCAGATCATCCTGGCGCAGCGCATTATTCAACGCGAGCTGCACATGTTCGGCAAACATGCGAAGCAGATCTTTTTCGCGATCTGCCAACGGTCGCGCTAAGCCGGTTAAACATAACAAACCGCCCCAAGGGCGACAGCCGCTCGGACAGTACATCATCACCGTATCGTCGCTGTAATAAGGTATGCCGCGCTCAACAACACCTTCTAGTTGCATCAGGGCTTCTCTTGATAACGCCGATTTAATGGTGCGATTGAGCACCATGTCTGCTTCTTCACCGAACGCCGCTCGCACGGTAAATTCTTCGTGGGTATGCTCCGGGTCTACTTCCGCGTAAAGCACTTGCCGCGCGCCGCCAATGAGCCAGCCCAATTGCTGTACACAGCCGGCAACAAACTGGTCCATCGATTGTTCGGAGAACAGATCAGAAGAGGCATTGAGAATTTTTTCTAACCCGCGACGACTATGTTCAATCGACATAATATCGCGGTACGAGCGCAAGCTCGACATCACAGCGGTAAAGAGTTTTTGCGCAGTCAGCTCGGTTTTCGATTTGTAATCATTAATATCGTAATTAATGATCACCGTTCGTTCTGGCGCTTGTCCCGGTTGCCCAGTGCGCAAAATAATGCGGGTAAAATGATTATCCAAGTCTTCGCGGATGAATTTCGCGACGCGCAAGCCAGCGTCGTCGGTTTCCATCACCACATCGAGCAAAATAATGGCGGCATCTGGATGCTCACGCATTAGTTTACAGCCCTCTTCGCCCGACTCCGCGCTATGAAACTCCAAGCCGCGGCCAAGAAAGGTAAATTCACTTAAAGCCAGACGCGTTACCGCATGCACTTCCGGCTCATCGTCGACAATGATAATTTTCCAGCGCTCATTAAGCGCGTCCTGCGCCTGCACTGGTTCATCAGCAAACAAAAAATGGTCGTTCATAATAATTATTACTCTCCTTCCGACGCGTGCTCCGTTGCGCTGAATTGTCTGCCTTTATGCGTCCGTTCACGGCTTCGGAACATTCGACGGTCGCTGACCACAGGTTACTCTGTCCAAGTTAGCATAATCTTGTGCGGTATATATGTGAGCGTAGCCAAGCTCGCGAAAAAATTCACGAACTTTTACCGATTGGGAAACCCCATGCTCGAGCATAAGCCACCCCCCAGGCCGTAAAAAAGCCCACGCTGTTTCAATAATATAGGCTAAATCTGCATATCCGCCCTGTTCTGCCACCAACGCCGAATGTGGCTCAAAACGTACATCCCCTTCGTTGAGATGATGATCATCATGGGCGATGTACGGGGGGTTGCTAATAATCAGATGAAAACGAGCCGAAGCCTCAATTGCAGAGAACCAGTCGCTCGTCATTATTTGTACATTGGCAAAACCTAAGCGCTTACAGTTATCCTCGGCCAAACGTACCGCATCTTGAGCACGATCCACGGCAGTAATTGACCACTGTGGTCGTTCACTGGCCAGCGCAAGGGCAATCGCGCCTGTACCTGTGCCCAACTCCAATACGTCTGCGTGTTCGCCATGAATGTGTTGCAGCGCTTGTTCTACCAGCACTTCTGTATCCGGTCGTGGTATGAGGGTGCTGTTATTCACGCGCAAGGGCAAAGACCAAAACTCACGCATGCCAATAAGATGCGCCACAGGCACACCTTGACCACGTTGTTCGATTAAGTGTTGATACTGCGCCCCTTGCGTCTCTGTTAACGCACGATCGGGCCAGGTGTATAGATAGGTGCGATCACAATCGAGCACGTGCATCAGTAGCAATTGTGCATCCAATGCTGCTGAATCGGTGCCCGACTGGGCGCAAAGGGCTCGCCCCTGCGCCAGTGCCTCTGCAATTGTGAATTGCTGGGCCGGCATGGGCATTAGCCCTGCTCGGAAAGCGCAGCGAGGAGATCCGCCTGATGTTCTTGCACAATCGGATCGAGCACGAGGTTAAGATTTCCCGCGATCACTTCATCCAAACGATACAAGGTTAAGTTAATTCGATGGTCGGTCATGCGCCCTTGCGGGTAGTTATAGGTACGAATGCGCTCTGAACGATCGCCGCTGCCCACCAATGAACGACGCGTACTGGCTTCTTCTGCCGTCCGCTTTTCATCTTCTGCCGCCTGTAAGCGTGCTTGCAACACAGACATCGCTTTGGCTTTGTTTTTGTGTTGCGAGCGTTCATCTTGGCACTCAACCACAACGCCGGTTGGCAAGTGCGTTAAGCGCACAGCAGAATCGGTACGGTTTACGTGCTGTCCACCGGCGCCCGATGCGCGATAGGTATCAACACGCAAATCAGCAGGATTAATTTCAATGGCTTCCGCTTCAGGTACTTCCGGCAACACCGCAACGGTACATGCCGAGGTATGAATTCGCCCTTGCGATTCCGTTTCAGGTACGCGCTGCACGCGGTGACCGCCTGATTCAAACTTCATGCGTCCATACGCACCGTCACCTTCAATATGGGCAATCACTTCTTTGAATCCACCTTGCTCACTTTCACTGGCACTCACCATCGTCATGCGCCAGCCATTCCGTTCTGCATAACGGCTGTACATGCGAAACAAATCGCCCGCAAAAATGGCAGCTTCGTCGCCACCAGCACCCGCACGAATCTCTAAATAACAGGAGCGATCGTCATTTGGATCCCGAGGTAACAATAGAATTTGTAAGCGATCGGCAAGCTCTTCTTGCAACTTTTTCGATTCTTTGGCTTCGTCTGCCGCCATTTCACGAACTTCAGGATCGCTATCTTTAAGCATTTCTTGCGCGGCTTCGATATCTTCGCCCGCCTTTTGGTACTTACGAAAACAAGTAACCGTCTCTTCTAGCTGCGCATATTCTTTGGACAACGTCCGAAACTTATCTTGATTGGTAATAATCTCTGCCGAGCCGAGTAAATACTCCAACTCTTCGTGCCGCTCCAGCAAGCTTTCAAGCTTACTGACCAAAGATGCTTTAAGCATGGTTTAATCCTGAGATGGTTCGTTAAATAGCTTCTGATAAGCCGCCAGCGCCGAAAAATCTTTGCGCCGGCCTGCATCCTGAATCGCCAAGGTCGGCGAATGCAACAAGGTATTAGTTAAACGTTGCGTCAACTCATTCACCACATCTTCCGGCGCTTTACCAGCGGCCAATTGTGCCAAGGCGCGCTCGCGCTGACGATGAGCGATTTGCTCGCATGTTTGACGATACTGACGGAGCAAATCTACGCTGTTTAAACTGTGCATCCACGCAGTAAATTCGTCCACATAGCGCGAAATAATGTCGCGTGCTTCGGTCGCAGCATGTTGGCGCTGCTCTAAATTACGACTGACAATGCTTTGTAAATCGTCGACCGTGTACAAATAAATATCTTCGAGATCGTTCACTTGCTCTTCGATATCTCGTGGTACCGCAAGATCAATGAACAGCATGGGTTTATGACGGCGCTGACGCAAGGCCGACTCAACAAGCCCTTTACCGATCACCGGCACTGGGCTTGCTGTTGAAGAGATAATAATGTCCGATTTCGGCAATAGCTCTTTCAGGCTGCTCAGCGCGTAGGCCTCGCCATCAATCAGATGGGCCAGCTCCTCTGCCCGTGCCACCGTGCGGTTCGCCACCCGAATTTTGCGCACACCCTGTTCGCGTAAATGGCGTGCCACCAGCTCGGCCGTTTCACCAGCCCCAACGAGTAGCACTTCAGCGCCTTGCACTGCACTAAAAATATGCTTGGCAAGATTTACCGCGGCATAAGCAACAGACACCGCGTTTTGACCCACATCGGTTTCCGTACGAATGACCTTGGCGGTAGCAAATGCAGACTGGAATAGGCGTTCAAAAACGGAGCCGACCGTACCGGCTTGGCGCGCTTGTTGAAAGGCTTGTTTTACTTGCCCTAAGATTTGCGGCTCGCCCAATACGAGGGAATCTAAACCAGACGCCACCGACATCAGATGTGCCACAGCTTCCGCGTCTGCATGATGATATAAATATTGACTGAGTTCTGCCGCAGACACTTGATGATAAGCCGCGAGCCACTCAATAATGCTTTGCAATTCCGCAGCATCCGCGTGACAGTAAAGCTCAGTGCGATTACAGGTGGACACAATCACGGTTTCGCTCACTTTCCCCTGCTGGACTAATGACTGCAACGCCATTTCCAGTTGCTCAGGTTGAAAAGCAACTTGCTCCCGGATTCCAACGGTCGCTGTTTTGTGATTAATACCTAACGCAAGAATTGTCATGAACGCTGTGTGCGATGCCCTTGTGTAAATAACTACGATGACTCTCATACCGAATTTATGCTGCTGCACGGTATGGAACCAAACGCCTATAGGCGGCGTCTATACTAAAGAATCGATGGCTTTAATCGCTCTAAAATAGGGCGAACGCCGGTTGCGTATTGTAAGCGAAGCGACTGCCTATTGAAAGCACACTAGAAATCATGGTCAACTAAATATTGGTTGTGGTAAATGTCTCCACAAATCCCTAAAACTCTTATCAACAGGCGAACGACATGCGTTTAACTTTTGGCCGATGGTATCGGTTGTCTCGATTGCCGCTTTTAGCGTTGTGTATCGCATTCCTAAGTGCCTGTGCTACCACACCTCCGGCAACGGATACCGCAGAGCCAGCCCGACATGCCGACCACCAAGCTTGGTTATCACAAATTGTGTTTTGGAACATTCAAGGCAACGTTGCGTTTTTTAATGATGCCGATGGTGAACGGGATGCAGCTCGCTACACGTGGCGCCAACAGCATACCCCTGAAGCGACCTCGTTTCGTTTGTATCATCCGTTGCGCGGCACCCTTGCGCGCCTCGAACAAAACGAAGCCGGTGGCGTATTCACCAATCTCGAAGGTGAGACTTTTAACGCAGAACATATCGATGAACTGCTCTATACCCATACCGGCATGCCCATTCCCTTTCGCCTCATGTCAGAAGCGATTATCGGACTAGAACCCGGAGTATCAATCGCTAATCGCCGTTGGTATGAGAACGGAGCTTTGGCCAGTTATAGCGCGGATATCAGTCAATCCAGTTGGAACCAACAAGTGTGGCAAGTTGCCCTGAGTGACTACCGCGTTGTGGTTCACAATGGACGTTCGTTTACCATGCCGCACATGATTGAAGCGACGCAATACCCGTTGCGGATTCGTTTCCAAATTAGCCAGTGGCGCGAGGTGTTGGTGGAATGACGCGTTCCAACAAGGTATACACGCTACCGGCGCCAGCAAAGCTGAACCTATTTTTACACATCACTGGTCGTCGCGCCGACGGCTACCACGAACTCGAAACCCTATTTCAATTCTTGAGCTTTGGGGATGAGCTCCACTTTCAAGTGCTTGCAGCCGACAGCATTGATGTAACCCCTGCCCTCAATGATGTTCCGCTCGAGTCCCATTTAGTCTATCGTGCAGCGCAGCTCTTGGTACCCTATCGCAAACACAATTCGGGCGTACATATTCACGTCGACAAGCACTTACCTATGGGCGGCGGCGTTGGCGGCGGCTCATCGAATGCAGCGACAACGTTACTGGCTCTGAATCGGTTGTGGGAGTTAGGGTTGAGCCCAACTAAACTGGCGGAATTAGGCTTACAATTGGGAGCTGATGTGCCCATTTTCGTGCATGGGCAAGCGGCACTTGCACGCGGTGTAGGAGAGAGTTTTACCCCAGCCTATCCCAAAGAAGCTTGGTATCTGGTGGTGCACCCCGGTGTGCATGTCAGTACGGCTGAGATTTTCCAACATCCGGATCTCCCGAGAGACACCGCGCCTATCGATAGCGCCCCAGAAAATTGGCAAGGGTTTCACAATGATTGTGAAAACTTGGTCTGCTCTGTGTATCCACAGGTTGCCAGCGCACACAAGTGGTTGCTAAACTACGCACCGTCACGATTGACGGGGACCGGAGCCTGTGTGTTCGCCTGTTTCTCCACCGAAACAGCGGCCCAGCAAGCTTTGCGCGCATTGCCCGATAGCTATCGGGGGTTTGTCGCACGAGGAGTGAATCAATCGCCGGTAATGGATGCATTGAAACAGCTCCCCTGATCCGTCTGCCCTACTCTCACATAAATACAAATTGGTCGAGGTTTACCGTGCCTGACATGAAGCTCTTCGCTGGCAATGCAACACCCGAGCTAGCCCGCAAGATCGCTGATCGCCTATATATCAAGCTTGGAGAAGCTGATGTTGGTCGATTTAGTGACGGCGAAATCAGTGTTCAAATCAACGAAAATGTTCGCGGCTCAGACGTCTTTATTATCCAATCTACATGCGCACCTACCAATGACAACCTTATGGAACTCATTGTTATGGTTGATGCATTGCGCCGAGCGTCTGCCGGTCGGATCACAGCCGTCATTCCTTATTTTGGATATGCACGTCAGGATCGTCGCGTTCGTTCAGCGCGCGTTCCTATTACTGCAAAAGTGGTTGCCGATTTCCTCTCCAGCGTAGGCGTAGACCGCGTACTCACTGTCGATTTACACGCCGAACAG
The DNA here is from genome assembly GCF_015354615.1 of Aliidiomarina indica. Lineage (GTDB taxonomy): Bacteria > Pseudomonadota > Gammaproteobacteria > Enterobacterales > Alteromonadaceae > Aliidiomarina > Aliidiomarina indica. The sequence goes on from NZ_JACAVQ010000001.1 coordinate 862,567, forward strand.
ATTCAAGGGTTCTTCGACGTACCCGTGGACAACGTGTTTGGTAGCCCAGTACTGCTTGAGCACATGAAATTGCAAAGTTTCGATTCGCCCGTGATGGTATCTCCGGATATCGGCGGTGTGGTAAGGGCACGTGCCATGGCGAAGTTAATGAACGACGCCGACCTTGCTATCATCGATAAACGTCGGCCGAAAGCGAACGAATCTCAGGTGATGCATATCATCGGTGACGTGAACGGACGCGATTGTGTAATGGTTGACGACATGATTGATACCGGCGGCACACTGTGTAAAGCAGCTGAAGCATTGAAGAAGAATGGAGCAAAACGGGTGTTCGCTTACGCCACCCACCCAGTATTCTCAGGCAACGCTGTAGAAAACCTTCGCAACTCTGCTATCGACCAAGTTATCGTAACCGATTCAATCCCTCTCTCCGACGCAATGAAATCTTTAGAAATTGTAACTCAATTAAGTTTGAGTGGAATGCTTTCTGAAGCCTTGCGCCGCGTGAGTAATGAAGAGTCGATTTCGGCGATGTTCGAGTACTAATCGCAGATCTTAATAGAATTTATCCGAAAAAACGGGAGCGAATTGCTCCCGTTTTTATATGCTTCACCACTTGTCTTTCATCTATTTCAACTTAAGAGCCGCCAACTAACCAGGCCATAGCTCGCATCCATGGCTCGGTAGTAGCAATCATAATCCGTAACGGTACCGACAAGATAATAATCGCAACGCCCCAAGCCATTACCTTGTGTAATTTACGCGATCGAATCGTATCAATTACTGCTGCAAGTAATACCAACGCCACCATGATTCCAAAAAATACCGGCAGGCCCCCTTCTCGAATAAAGTCCAACGGAATTCTGGCAATGGGCGCCGTTAAAATCGACAGTGTCGCGAGCAACATGAGCCGCTTATGCACCTCAGGTTGTCGCCGATATGCAAGCGCCACCGCAACAAAGCCGGCAAAAATTGCAATATCAAATAAAGGAACAGCCATAAACGCCAACACGGGAACATCTGGAGCCGGAGAAACTCCCCTTCGACCCGACTCAATCGTTACCGCAATACCCAGCACAACAACTAATGCCGCTAATGCCCCTGCAGCCACACCAAGCCGTCTATGCAAATCGTTGCGTCCGCGCACGTTTAAACCAACCTGAGTAATAAACACTGCAAACCAAAGTGTCATGGTAATGCCGTGTATTACTAACAAATTTGATAACGCCGAGTTAAAGAACATGCCGTGCAGATAAAATGTTTTTGCAAATCCTGCAAAAACAACGAGTGTTGCAAATATGCCAGCCCACAAATACATCAACGAACGGCCATTTGCATTTATTATTTTAGACGTAGAACCCATTTCTCATGTCTCCTTATCCTAGGTGCTCACCTAAAACAAGTACAACGGGCGAAGCGCAATTAGTTTAGCGCGAAATGGATAATTTGCTAGATCGCCACCAGGAGTACAGACCGATAAACGCGTTCACCTGATAGACCATAGTTTGAATAGCAAAGATATAGTTTTGATTGGCTAGGTTCACTGAAAGCCAGACAAAGTTCACGATAATCCAGATACTCCAGCTAAACGAATAGCGAAGAATCATGGTTGTTTGCGCCGTTACCCCCAACACAAACGCAATCACATTAATGGTGTACCAGCTGATATCAATGCCGAGGAGGCTAATGGCGGCATCGCCGCCCGACTCAATAAAGCTATATTCCTGTAGTTGTTCGTTTAACCACGGAAAAATTGCCAAACCAATCGTTATAAATACCAAAGTGATCAGCCAGACCGTTTTACTGGCCTCACGAGGAAGCATATTGCCATCACTGTCTTGATTCTTCTTCCAGTAAAACAAACCATAAATATGGGTCATCAAATAGAACATAGGTGCCAACATTAGGCCCGTAGCGCCCATCCGCCCCTGCACCGCGCTCTCCCCGATATTTGCGATGATACCAAGGCCATTTCCTGTCACGTTTTTACGAAACGCCAAGGCCACCACACAAACCAAGCCAATATTCGCAACCGCGAGCATTACCACATCGAGCGTGTCGCGCTCAGTGGCAAACCAAAAACCTGCAAACAACGCCAACGAACCACACAGAAACCACGACACCGCCCACTGCCGCTGCCATTCGTTCGTTATTTTATCGAGAAACTTCATGTTGAGTCCTTGGTTATGTGCCCCGAGCTGTCGGATTTGAGGTGCGTTGCTGTTTTGTCCAAATCACCATCGCTACGCCGCCAAGAATGGCCGTTGAGGTGAGCACCAAACGCCACGTAATGGGCTCTGAAAGGAGTATCACGCCGCCGATGGCAGTGAGCACAGGCACGCTTAATTGTACCGTAGCAGCGCTTGTTGCTCTTAGTGCTGGAAGCGCCATGTACCAAAGCGCATAGCCGACTCCTGAGGCTAAAGCACCGGACGCCACCGCGTAAACTACACCCATGAGATCCATCGTCATGCCGCCGAGCATAACGATACTAACAAGAGCGGCCATGGGTACAGCTCTCAGAAAGTTGCCAGCGGTTACTCGAACAGGATCACCACCGCCACTGCCGCGCAATGAGTAGATACCCCAGCCAACACCGGCTGCCAGCATCAGCAATGAACCAAACAGTGGTGGCGCTGAGAGTCCTGGGAGTAACAGCGCGACCAACCCGCTAAAGGCCAAAGCAAAGCCGACCATTTGCAGAGTGCGAAAGCGCTCGCCAGCCCAGAAACCATAACCCATCATGGTCACTTGCACTGCACCAAATAGTAGTAATGCGCCTGTTGCGGCAGAAAGACTCATATAGGCGAACGAGAAGCCAGCGGCATACACAAATAGCGCCAATGCCGATACCCAGTTTCCTTCCCCCGTTTGAACACCCTGACGCATCTGCACTATCAACCAAAGCACTAAGGCTCCAGAGACAAGTCGGATCGTTGTGAAGCTGGCCGCATCTATATCGGTATACAAGAGGGCCGCCCGACACAGCAGCGAGTTGGCAGCAAAGGCCAACATCGCAAAGGTTGTGAGCGGTAATACACGAGACAATGGCATGCTAAAACCTACGACTCAGCTGACATCAGCATGGGTTCTCCTTGATAACCTCAATCTCTTGCTTAATAACAGCATTAAGAACCCGTGTTGTAATTCATCACGTAGGCGACAAGCTCTGCAACTTTACCATCGCGTAGTCTATACAAATCGCAGAACGTAAACTGTTTTTGGGTTCCGTCTTGCTCTATCATTCGAATCCGGCCACTGAGCACTGCTTCATCACCACTAATAATCATGCGGTCGGTGGTTACATCCATCTCTACATCTGAGATGAGCATGTCTTTTAGCCAAATTTTAAACGCTTCTTTGCCGTGTACACCGGTTTCGTCAGTTGCCATGCGAAAATGAATATCGTTGGTAACACCCTGCACGATGGTATCGATATCGTTATCGACCCACGCTTGGTTAAACGTCGTTAAAAACTCTTTTATGTCACTCATTCGTTATCTCCTGCGTCTAAGTTCGCTACTTACTCTAGGTCATATAGCGGCAAACGGCCTTAGCAATCTGTACTTTTTGTGCAATATATCCAACCCATCTTAGCCTTTATTCTTAATAAGCCGCTGATAGTTATCATCACCAATAGCCATCTGATTTGCAGATGCGCGCTCGTCGGCTAAGTGGGCATTTTTCGGTAAAGAGGAAAAAAGATCATGGATACGTCCGGTTGAAAATAAAATCACCACTCTGCGCCCGAGGCAATCGCGATGATGATGGCGAAAGCCGGACCGAGCGCGATACCGAACCCAATATTATTAAACACGACACCAAAAATAATACCCATCGACATACCAATGGCGATGGCGACACCCATATTGAGTTTCTTTTTTTTCTTTTTATCACTCTTTTGATCGGTATTTTTTTCACTCATGAGTTCTACCTCACAGCTTATCGCGTTTAAACAGCCATATGTATTGATAAACAAGGTATTACCATATAGCAGCTCCCCCACGGTCTCAATGACTTATTATCGAATTTTACCCATAAAAAAACGCACCCGAAGGTGCGTTTTAAGCCATGTAATGTTACACCGAGTAGCAAGCGCTACTCTGCATAATTACAGTGCTACAATATTTTCTGCCTGAGGACCTTTAGCGCCCTGAGTTACAGTGAATTCTACACGTTGGCCTTCGGCAAGCGTTTTGAATCCTGAGCTAGCAATTGCGCTGAAATGTGCGAACACATCGGCGCCACCTGGCTGCTCTAGAAAACCAAAACCTTTTGCTTCGTTAAACCACTTTACAGTACCAGTTACAGTATTAGACATAATTAATATCCTGAAATTTTAATATAATAAATTGCCTTAAACATTTAAGGCGGACTTCGGAGAGAAAATAACAAACTTTTAAAACGACAGGACGGAGCTAATTACGAATAATTGTACAACGAAGTGAAGATCTAAATAATATTTACTATCCAACGCGGCCTAGACTACGCTGATCTGAAGGGAAGTCAACCGATCATTTCTAAAAGACCAAAATAACCGGTTGTCCCTGTTAATTAAAACCAGCCGTGGGCGTACCACATCCAAAGCCCCATACCGATCATCATGAGATTCTCGGTCAGCGAAATAAAACCAAGGGGGACGTTGTTACCGCCACCAACACAGGCACATTTGAGTTCACGTTTATCAATATAAACCGCTTTGAAGACCGAAGCTGCCCCGACCGTACCGATGAACAAAGCGAGAGGTATTGAAAGCCAGTTCATTAAACCTCCAACCATAAGCACACCCGCTAGGCCTTCTGCGTATGGATACACATAGCTATAGGGAACCCATCGTTTGGCCACTAAATCATAGTTTAGAAACATGGTTGAGAAGCTTTCGATGTCTTGCAGTTTGAGTAACGCCAAAACCACCATAGACAAAGCGATAAACCACTCAACGGCCTGCACTGATACCCAGGTACCATTGAATCCTTTATTTAATGCAAACGCGCTTAATGCTGTCATCGCAAATAAAACAGCAACCGGCCGATAGCTAGTCGCATCGGGATCACGCACCGGCTTGCCTAGGTGCTTGCGCACGGCTTCATAGCCACCAATACGCTCGTCATCAATAAACACCTGCGGCGTAGTGTTTACATCGTGCTTTTGCTTGAACGCGTCAATTTCCTCGCGAGATGTGAGATGGTTATCCTCAACTTCAAAGCCCGACTGCCGCAATAAATGCAACGTTTTCAAACCATAAGGACATTGATGCTTTGGGGTCATCATACGGTACAGCACCGCACGCTTGGTGTTTTTTGCCATGTTTTATCTCCTTGAGTTGAACCTAACCGAAAGAAGCGTAAACTACGTACCATGGTACGGAGTCAAGAGGGATTCATGTTTACTATTGGAAAGTTAGCAGCAAATGCATGCGTTGGCGTCGAAACCCTTCGATTTTATCAACGCAAAGGCTTGTTGGAGGTTCCCGAATCCGCTGGAAAAGTGCGTCGATATAACGAAACGCACCTACAGCGGGTGCTATTTATCAAAAGCGCGCAAGCCGCTGGCTTTACGCTGAAAGAAATTAAAAAGTTGCTTACCATGGATGCGTCACAACACCATCATCAGGCACGGGAACTCGCGTTAACGCGTCTCACCGCCATTGATGAGCAGATTGCGCAGCTACAATCGGCGCGAGCAGCATTAGAAAAGCTCGCCCACGACTGTGAACACAGCCGCGAACAACCCTGCCCTATTATTGCCTCTTTTATCGGCCATCCACAGTAGAGCTACATACGCATTCCGCGCGAGTAAATAACGTCGTCGCCAGGACATGCATGCACGGGCTGGATCTCAGTGCACGGCTGATCCGCTCTATCAAAGCAGAACTCAAACCGTGTTTGCGTTTTTACCGGCTCACTAATAATGCCTTGCGGTAAATCAGACCAATTCCAGTTATGGACAACATTTGAGGCTGAAACCCCAAACAGCCGGTTGGTTGCAGTCACTACATGTAGATCATGTATCGTATTATCTGGGGTAATCACATATTCAATGGTGGCGCATCCCTCGGATGATTGCATCACTGCTTGCTCTGGGTAGCGAGGCGAAAATCGAATCAGATCGCTCCACTTATCCTTTTGCAGTTCGCCTTGCGAGAGCGGCACATCCGCATAAGAGCTATCCGTTGGTTCTGTTGATGTGCAACCAGCTATGACCAGTGCTGCGAGCGCAGCCACGCTTAAATACATTTTCATTGTTATATCTTCCTTGTTTTTCCTACGACCAAAGGCTGTAGGCGCGTGTCTAATGGCTATTTTAAAAACTCAACCCCCCACCTTTTCTTAGACTTAACTAAAAGGTCAAGGATCTTAACCAAGTCTACTTTTATTTTTGATGGATCAAATCGAGAATTTCTAACTCCTTGTCAATTTCGTCGCTCGCAATCTTGGTGCGAGAGCAAATATTGGTGCTGAAATATCCGTCTTCGTTGGGGCCATATAAATACAAAAGGTATGTTTGCCCTTCGCTAAAAGCGTATCCGCATAAACAGCATGCAGTCACAATGTCTGTCTTAAATCTCGGACCATGATCACCTTTCCAGGTTTGTTTGGTGACAAAATGCGTTTTCTGACGTTCGTTATTCTCCCGTCGGTTGAATTGTTCAACCCGCTCTGCGGTGGCTAAAACAACCGCGGCAGCACCGTGATAGGAATCCATTACCGCTTCTTCGAGTGTTCCGTCATGAAAAGCACAGGAACAGGCCACCGCCTTTCCAGAATAAAGCACCACAAAAACGATGAATATTAAGTATTTCATGCAAAATTCCTCGTTTAGCGCTTTTTAGTATGCTGTCCAAACTGGCGACAACGACCAAATAACAAATAGTCCAAACGCCACGCCAAATAAACACAGAAAGCGAATCCGTTGCTGCGGCCAAACTGACACATGGTCGATGATCTTAGAAACTCGATCCGATCCAGCGACAGCTAATACGATAGCGGCGCCTAGCGCGATAACGGCCAATAGCATAAATAAGAAAGGCGTATAAGATGCTGGGGCGGCCAACCACAATAGCACCGCTAATAGCAATCGAATTCCAATTGCCACCCATATCGCCACTGGGCGATGCATAAAAGATCGCACAAACGCGACCACAACCATGGGCGATAAAACACCCCACAACGATAAAGCGGTAATCACCGCGGCCAGCAGAATCAATACAGTTGCAACTAATATGAGCATAATGGCGTCCTAGTGAGTGATAATACCTACTTACTATAGGCATTGATTAGCACATTGCTAAATTTTCCAAAACCAATGCGTTTTACTCAGCCGCTTTGGGTAGCGAAGCGCAACCACCTAAAGACACCGACGTGCATAACTCATCCGGAAGCGACAAGCATTTCTCCCCCCTGAATAGATTGGTGTAAATGAGCAGATACACTGGCTAAAGTCGGTTCTTTCAGTCATTCTTGTTGCATACTGCAAACTCGCTCTTGCGCAATATCGGCAACTTGGACTCTTCTAGGGATAAAAAACAATTATGGCATTTTCTAGATCACCGGAGTCCGAACGCCTTGTCCGTTCCTTAAGTAAAGGGTATGCGGTGATTCTGCTCGTCACGCTTGCAGTGGTTCCCCTATTTGCAATTGCTTATGTCCATTTTTTTCAAAACCCCACTCTGTTGTTTGAAAGTCACGCTTTTCACGAATTCGCCATAGCGGTATCCTTATTGCAGGGAGCCCTCATCGCTTACGTGACTTACTTTTGTTACCAACGAACTAAAGAGCTTTTTCTTTGCTGGCTAACCCTTGGTTTCTTGGGTTTCACGCTCATCTATGGTTGGCATGGTGTGTTTACCCGCCTCTCAAGCGACCACATGATGCTGTTTATTCTGTTTGGCCCTGCTTCTCGTTTGGTCATGGCAATCTGTTTGCTCATCGGCCTTTTATTCTATAGTCGCGACGACGAATCAACTAAAGTTCTAAAAAACAACAGCTTTTGGTGGGCCGCCATTGCTGTATTTGGGTTGATTAGCATTTTCGTATCACTATTAGCATTTAGCCAATGGGCAATCGTTTCGCGCTGGCTGATGGAGTTTGCGGCCATGTGCGTGATGTTAAGTTGCGCCTTGATCATCATCTTCCGGCGTATTCGCTCTCCCTTAATGACGGTATATGCGATTGCTGTTGTGTTTTTCGCGCAATCTTCTATCTCATTTATGTTAGGAAGTGCATGGAATCACCAATGGTGGCTTGCCCATGCAATTTTCGCAGTCGGCTTTATGGCGCTCAGTTACAGCGTTATCCAAGGGTTTCTAACAACAGGTTCTTTTTCTAAAGTGTATAGCCAAGCTGAGCTCTTTGAGCAGTTGCGAGAAGAAAAAGAACGCGCCGACGATGCCTTGCTGAAGTTACAAAGGGCCCATGAGGCGCTTGAAGTGATTGCGGAAACGGATTCTCTTACCAAGTGCAAAAATCGTCGAGGATTTGAGAGTAGTGCCCGCACCGAAATAGCGCGCGCTCAGCGTTCCGGGTCACCGCTTACCTTCGTAGCCCTAGACCTTGACCATTTTAAGAAAATCAATGATCAGTATGGCCACAGCATTGGTGACGAAGTGCTTGTTGCCTTTGCTGACATGGTGCAGGAAAATTTGCGCCCAAGTGATATATTGGGGCGTATTGGTGGTGAGGAATTCGCGATTATCCTTCCGGACACCGCACTCAATGACGGAGTTATTCTGGCAGAAAGGTTGCGGCAAATTATTGAGAACGAGTACTTTGTTATCGAGGCTATCAAAATTGAGCTTACCGTAAGCTTCGGAATGTCTGAGTACGGAATCGATGGTGACGACTATGATGCTTTATACAAAATAGCCGATCACCGTATGTACAAAGCAAAAGAGTTAGGCCGCAACAAAGTGGTAATTGATTAGCGTTACTATCCAAATACTATCAACACAAGGTACTTTTAACGACCAACGTGACTCCACACAACGTATGTATTCATGCATAGCCGTTATTGTGGATCTTCGGTGATCGTACCGATCAATCGCTTGCTCTGTTCCAGCACAATCCACTGCCCGAAGCCATTTTCGTCAACAACGTAAATATAAGATGTTGTATATTCATAGATATACCTTCCCTCCGTACGCTCTCCTTTATAGGTTCGCGTATCACCGTCTTGAGGAGAACTAGGATCAATGTTCAATACAGAATGTCGTTGCAAATCAGCACTTAATACTTCTGCGTTGCGCTTCATCGCGACAGTAACTCGGTCCGAGAGTGTAAAACCCAACTCCTGAAATCGTGAGACAGCTTCAGGTAATATGAGTCCTTTTTTACTTAGTTCCTGAATAGTGCCTTCATTCGACTGAATAACAATATCCCCGGGTCTTATTTCAGCAGATACAACGGTGCATACGAGGGCTAACGCTAATCCTGAAAACAGTGTGATTAATCTCATAGAAATTCCTTTTAAGTTATTTATGGCTTCATGCCAAACCCAACGTAGCAAAAAAAAAATTAAAAACAATCGCTTGGTCTCGTATTTTTATCTGCAGCGTTGTATTTTTAGCTGTGGAATTAACCGCTCACCTTGCCGCGTTTTTGGGGACTGTTCTTACATTTGTAGCCCTAGGCATTGTGTTTTGGGCCATCTCTAAACGGAACAATAAATCATAAAGATGGTCGAATCTTCGCTATAAAAAAAGGCGCGGCGTTGGCAGATGACAGCGGAATCTCACCGCTCGTATGCTCCCGCATAGTAAACATGCTAGGCTCATTCGAGGCTAACTTCATGAACAACATACATTCCATCATTCTAAGTAATCGTGTCTTCGGCTGGATTGCTCTGGCAACCGGTTTATTGTTACTCATTCCGCTCGTTGCTATGCAAATCACTCACGAAGTTAACTGGGATCTCACCGACTTTATCGTTATGGGGAGTCTTATTTTCGTTACCGCAAGCGTATTTATTCTTGTTGCACGGCGGTTACCACGTAAACACTGGGGCTTTATTGGCGTTGGCTTTCTGGTGTTATTTGTCTATCTCTGGGCGGAACTCGCGGTGGGCATTTTTACCACTTGGGGCAGTTAACGAGGTTAATAAAGGTAAAGCTTTTTGGGCTAGACCTCGCCCCCTCACAAGGCTACACTGATTTATCTCAAGCGTATTACCCGCTGAACCCAAGGAGGCGACGCCATCGCCTCCATTTTCAATGGGCTAAATGCAATTTGTAGCAATGGAACACTCAGGCCTATGCCCATCGACCTGCAAAAGCTCTACCCTAAGCTTATCCATTTAATGCTCGACACCATATTTGTGGTCGATAGTGACAATCAAATTGTATTTGCGAGTCACGCCTGCGAAAATTTACTGGGTTACACTGCCGAAGAGCTTATTGGTACGCACATTACTAACTATATGCATCCCGAAGATTTACCTGCCACACACGATTCAATTCGACGAGTAATGAGTGGCCAGTCTCATGTGAATTTTCGCAATCGCTACATCCGTAAAGACGGCGGCGTGGTATATATTCTCTGGTCTGCGCGTTGGTATGAAGAAGAAGGCGTTCGTATTGGGGTGGCCCGGGATGTGACGGCGCTGCAACAAGCGGAGGCAGAGCTTCGCTTCTTGGCCCACCACGATCCACTCACAGGACTAACAAATCGTTCATTATTTAACGATCGGCTGGACATCGCACTAAGTGCGGCGCGGCGCCATAAGAGCAGTGTGGCACTGCTGTTTATCGATGTTAATGATTTTAAAATGATCAATGATAAATACGGCCATGCCAGCGGAGATCGCGTGCTTTGCGCGATCGCTCGCCGTTTAGAAAGCTGTTTGCGCAAAACAGATACTGTTGCCCGCATGGGTGGTGATGAATTCACCGTTCTACTTACCGATATTCCATCCGATGAGGCATTACGCCATGTTGTTGCTCAACTAAGCGAGAGCCTTGCTGAGCCCCTTACTCATGAATTCGACGGGATAGCCATGCCTTCATGTAGTATTGGCGTAGCTCGATATCCGCAAGATGGTGAAGATGCAGACACGCTATTGAGTCACGCTGATACCCAAATGTATGAGATCAAACGCCGAAGGTCGGCCACAAGGTAGTTATATGGCTCTGCAAGCAACCCCTTACAAAGTAAGTTTAGATATTTCCGATGTTGATCGCGGTGTGTACGAAAGTGTCAAAGTTACCGTAGCGCGACATCCTTCAGAAACCCCTCTGCGCTTAGTTGCCCGAATCCTCGCTTTCGGCCTCTTTTATCATGAGCATTTAGCTTTCGGTCGTGGTCTTTCCGATTCCGATGAAGCGGCACTATGGCAAATAAGTTTATCTGGGGAAATTGAACACTGGATTGATGTCGGCCAACCGGATCATGAACGTATCGTTAAGGCGAGTCGCCGCGCGCCACAGCTGTCCGTGCTTGTTTATGGCAACACACGGGTTTGGGCTGATAAAACCGTTCCCAAGGTAAATCATTTAAAGAATGTCTCTATTCTCGCCATCCCAGAAGCAGAGCACGCTATGCTTGCCAATACTATCAACCGCAATATGCACTGGGGCTTAATGATAAGCGATGGTGTTTTATTCGTGAGTGATGGTGAAATACAAACAGAAGTCCCTTTGCACCGACTACTGGGCGAATAAGCAATTTATAAGGTTCATCACCGCTCTTGATGCACTCGAAAAATCACAAGCTGCGCTGCATTTTTTGTACAACTAAATCGCGTACTTTTGCACTGAGAAAATGTGATGGTATGTATTTTAAGTAAGGTTCGGTTCGCGCGGGCCTGTGTGTTTGTTGAATATGCTCAAGAATGCTTTGCGCATGCTCTCGATCCCAAGCCCACAATAATGCTCCTCGGATTTCCCACTGCCAATAGGCATCATGAGGCCATTTTAATTGGTGTTTACCATGATAATGGCAGCTACCACATCGAATGAGGCCATAGCTAAGAAGCGGATATCCCTCTCCGCCTTGAGTGCCGCCATCACGTATAAACTGGGATGAGTTCGCAGGCGCTTGCCATGAGAAATGGGTTGGGAAGCGCTCAACTACTAGCCAACTCCCCCAATGATGCGCCGGTCTCGATTCCTCAGCAGAGGAATGACGCGCAGAACGAAACTCAAATGGCTCTTCGAATCGAGCAAGCGCGCCACATCTGGGGCATTTGACGTCAATCGGTTTAGTTATTTGCATCACGATGTTGGCGAAGATTTAAGTTGATACGCTTACCGATGTGAACACCTAACCAAGCCATCGGTAGATAGGCAAATACCAAATCAAGCACGATAAACCACAGCGGCGCTGGGATCATCACACTGGCGACGATACCCCCAAGTAAGAAGAACACGCCAATCCCATATCCGATGTATTGTTTCGCCGATGCGGCAACTAAATAAGCGATAGTTACACCCACCAAAGTGCCGAGTGCATGGGCAAGAAACGGCATAATAAAGTGGCGCGGTTCAAGCAAAGGCATGGCGGCAGCCAAGCCTTCAGCGGTACTCATGTCGACCCCTTCTGGAGGGGGGATTACGCCGGGCCCAAATGCAATAATCATGGAATTGACAAAAGCGCCTAGCACTACGCCCACTAAAACGGCAATGACATTGCGTACTTGCTTACCCATGCTGTATTCCTTTTTGTGAAAGCGCCAAAGTAGCATTTTCTAAAATTATGTACATAATCAACCTGCGCGTACACGCAAAATATAACAATTCTTATAAGGAACACAACGATGGAATTTCCAAATTGGTGGGCGGTACTGCTAGCGGCAGCTTCAAACTTTATACTTGGTGGGATCTGGTTTTCACTGCTTTTCGGTAAATTATGGATGCGAGAGTTGGGCTTCACTGAAGAACAACTAGAGCGAGGCAACATGCTTAAAATATTTAGCTTAGCCTTTATCTTTAACCTATTTATTGCAAGCTTCTTGGGCATGTCATTAAACCATCCAGACATTGGCGCGGCACAGGGTGCTCTTTATGGTTTCCTGTCAGGCTTTGGTTGGGTGTTTTTTGCTATTGCTGTGAATAGCCTTTATGAGCAACGCAGTTGGCGATATGTGCTCATTACTGGCGGTTTCTGGACGATTTCACTCACCATCATGGGGCTTATTTTAGGCGCCTGGGGTTAACGGCGGTATAAGCTCATTTTGCTTCAGAGAAACGAGCGGTTTACCCATAACCGCTCGCGCAGGCGCTTGGCGAAGAATTTCAGCTTATCAACAACCAGCATACCCATTCCTTTTATGCTTTGCCTTTTGCCAAGTGTGGCAGGGGAAAATTATCAATTGCCCCATAAAAGTCTAAAAAAACCATCGACGACAGCCAACGATAGAAATCCATATATGAAACCCTTAATGTCTTTTTTAGATGGTTTTAAACGAGCGGTCCATGCCATACGAGGATTCATGCGTTTAAGCTCAGCTAATTTCCTCTTGCCGCGCTCCGTCAGCGATAAATTTATAAAAACCGAGTTATCGGGTGCCTGCCTCTTAGCGCTAACGTAACCGTCCGCAATTAACTGCGAGATAAGCTCCCGAGAAACCCACTCATCGGATTCAATTCTTACAGGCGTAAATCCCGAGTTAATATCGAGTAGAACTAAATAAAACTCTTCTGTAGTCATGGCAATCTCTATCGCTTGTCTACCTACTCACCGCTGTTCTCGCGAGCACAAATCGCAGTCTTACCCTTCAGAATAATTGGTTGGCACAAATAACGCTAGCGCAAACCATACACGTCTTCACGTGGCACGCTGCATGACGAGGGTGTCCGTGTATTGCTGAAAGAATATTGCTTTTCCATCACGAAACTTCCAAACGTGGGCAAAAGGTGCCTTGAAGCTCTTCCCTGTTGCATGATGGGTTCCGCTATATTCACCGAGAGCAACAACCGTATTTTGATCAGCGATGATTTCCGCAGGAACAGCCTCAAAAATCTCCCAATCAGTGCCTAGCTTCATAAACACGTTTTCGAGCACCGCTTGCGGCCCTACATATGTGCCACCCTGCGGCCCGCCTTCAGCCTCAATCCAATGTACATCGGGTGCAAGCACTCCTAAAACTGACGGCACATCGCCCTGCGCGAATGCCGCATACATGTCTCGAATAATATCCTTATAATTGCTCATTATTATTGCCCTGTTGCCGATGAGAAATTCGCTTGCTGTGCGCCTCAAGCGCACCTTAACGATAGTAAAGCATCAATGGAGGGTCAATTTGCCTGTGCAGTAGGTCACTCTCTGTGGCGGCTAGGCACTATCACGATGCGTCCGTTCACTTGCTCTGTTTGTAGGAACGTCAGCGCCAGCGGCACTTCCGATAAAGAGAATGTTCTTGCGATTACGGGGGCTAAAGTGCCGTTCGCAAGCATACTCGCAAGGGTTGTCATTGCATCGCGTTTTTGCAGAGTGTCTAAAGATGGCTTAGGTAAATGGTGGTCAAAAACCCCTCGCAGCATCCCTGCAAAAAATTTAGGTATACCACCCAATAGGTTATTCCCCTGCTTACCATAATGATCGTGACCAATCATCACATACTTGCCTTGTGGTTGTAATATGGGTTTACAGCGGGTTACAGAAAGGGTTGAAGCGATATCAATAATGAGGTCAACCGGTTTATGGATGTGTGTTAGGTTGTCGCATGTGTAATCGAGCACATAGTCCGCGCCTAGCGAACGCATAAATTCAATTTTGCTGGTGTGATCAATACCTATCACATAGGCACCCTGAGCTTTTGCAATTTGCAGCGCGATACTGCCGACACCGCCAGCAGCGCCATTAATTACTATGCGCTGACCGGGCTTGTTCCATATATAATTTTTAAGATTATTTAAAAAAATCATGCCGGCAGTGGGCACAGAGGCCGCTTGCTCAAAGGTAACATTTTCAGGTTTGTGAGCGAGAACATCTTCGGGTACACAAACATACTCAGCAAAAGCGCCCCCGTTAACCCATTGTATCTCACGGTGAGTTTCTCCAAACACGGCATCGCCAACCGAGAAGTGAGTAACAGCAGACCCCAGAGACACTACTTCTCCTGCCATATCTATGCCGGGAATTGGTTGCTTGGGTTTGCGCAGCCCTGCCCCCATCAAACGCAACACGCGCGGATAGCCGGTAACAACGTGCCATACATCGGGATGCACTGACGCGGCGCGAACACGTACGAGCACCTCATCTGGTTTCGGGGTGGGAATAGCCACATCGGCGACGGATAGCACTTTTTCAGGCTCGCCGTATTGGTTTTGCAGAACTGCGCGCATCTGAGTCATCGCGTTACTCGTTGCCCATGGTCGATTGGTGGGAAAACCACTTACTTTAGGTGTTAAACATCAAGAAGCTAAAACTCACGTATACCGCATAGCCGAGCAGAAGCAATCCACCCTCAATTCTGCTTAAGCGGCTACCCGTGTACAAGAAGAATAGCAAAATTAACGATGTTCCCAACATGACCCATTGATCAAACTGTAAAATCCGCTCATGGACCGGCAACGGTTGCAGTAGCGCTGAGATTCCGAGTATTCCGAGAAGATTAAAAATGTTACTGCCTAGAATATTACCAATCGCCACATCGGCGTGTCGGCGGAACGCCGCAATGACGGATATCGAAAGTTCGGGCAGTGACGTGCCAACTGCAACGAGGGTTAAACCGATGACAGCTTCTGAAACACCAAAGGCTTCGGCGATCCCCACAGCTCCTTTTAAAAGAACTTGTGAACCAATGATCAAGAGCGCTAAACCGAAAACAACAGCCATGACTATCCAGACCGCAGTTTTTGGTAAGGTTGTAACTTCCTCTCCCTCAGCAATATGTAAGGTTGCAGAAGGTGCGTTTCCAGAACGTTCGGTAAAGTAGGCCCAGAATAGATACGCCGCTAGCGCCAACAGGAATATGGCGGCATCAGACCTTACCAAAGCATCCCCGCCAACGAGAATAAGAAACAAAATACACGCCGCAACAGCAGTCACCCCGTCGCGGCGCAGCACAAGTGGTTTGACCGCTAGCGGCGTGATCACTGCGCATAACCCGAGAATCAGCAAATTATTGCCAATATTACTCCCCACCACGTTACCAACAGCGATGTCTGGTCGCTGACTCAGAGCAGCATCAATAGACACCACCAGCTCCGGCGCGGAGGTGCCGAAACCGACGATTAACAAGCCACTTAGCAAGGGCGATATTCTCAGTCGATTTGCCGCTGCCAAAGAGCCGCGAATTAAGGCCTCACCGCCAGTGGTGAGAAGCACTATCCCGATAACAACAAACAACACGTTCAACATGAAGTAGCCACCCGAATTTTCCGTGATACGCACATAGTGCCCAGAAAATATTGAATGAATTTCACAGCAGTAACTCTCCCTCTATCTTGAACGTCTTCGATGATTGTTATGAGCCTTTTCGCTCTATCAAGCCCCACTCAATGGCTTTAAGAACAGCTTGGGTTCTATCTCGTGTGCCCAACTTAGCAATCAAGGTCGACACTTGGTTTTTAATTGTTCCTTCCGAGCGAAAGGTTGCGTCGGCAATCTCTTTGTTACTCATGCCAGCAGCAATTAGATGAAGAATTTGCGTTTCACGCTCGGTAAGATTGGGCACCGATTTATACGCAGAATCTACGTCCTGTTTTGGATTAAACGCACGTAACAGACTATCGGTAACACCCGGCTGCAGCCAAACTTTACCTTCTGCCACTTGCTTGATGGCCACGACGAGCGTTTCGATCGGAACATCTTTCAGTAAATAACCCCGTGCGCCGGCCTGCATACATTCCAGTACCAAGCGATAATCATCAAAGGTTGTAAGAACCAGACAAGCGATTTGAGGATAGCTGTGCCCCACCGCCTGAACTAGCTCCACACCGGACATCCGCGGCATGCGAATATCTACCAACAAAACCTCAGGTAACACTTCAGCGCCTGCCAACCACTCTAGCGCCAGCTGACCATCTTCAGCCTCTCCTAGAACTTCAACGGAACCCGTCATCTCTAACAGCTCAACGATGCCACGACGCACGAGCCACTGGTCATCGACGAGAAATACTTTCAACGGTTCGTTCATACGGGAACCTTCGCCGAAAGCTCGAGCCCTTTTTCCGTTGACAGATATAATTCACCGCCCTGTTCTTCAAGCCGCTCACGCATACCTCGCAGCCCATTCCCCTCGGGGAGCAAAGGTAACTTTACCCCTGGCTGATGCGTGTACACCTCAAACCACGAACCCGAACGCCGCATCACAATCGTTAGCGGGTGATCAGGACTATGACGGGCAGCATTGGTAAGAACCTCCCGAATCACAGCGAGTAGTGTTTCTGCCTTTGCCACCGAATCTGTTTGGACTTCCGGCTCGACGGTTAATGTAATACGTTTTAATGGGAAATTATCGCACAGCTCGTGAGCCAAAACACCTACATCCAGAGCGCCATTATCACGTATATCGCTCACCACCTGTCGCACGTCACTGAGTAGTTGTTTCGCCAACTGCTGCGCTTGATTTACCGCTTGGCCTCCAGGCTTATCTCCAACCTTGCGTTCCGCAATCTGCAACTGAAGACTCAGTGCCGTAAGATGATGGCCTAAAACATCATGCAACTCACGGGCAATATTCAAACGTTCCGTTTGCTGAGTAGCGGCCAGTAATAGATTTTGATTAGTTAATAATTGCGCGTGCACTGCAGCAAGATCTCTGCGCGCATTTTCCTCAGAGATGGCTCGATGCATCATTAACATGGCAAAGAGATTAAAGGTGGAAAACAGGAGGGTGGTTGCAAAAGCACTTCCCCAGTTGTTTTCCCAAACAATGGCAATAGCAAACCACAGTGGCAAGGCAAGTACAGGCAACAGTGCAATACACACACCCAAACGCAGCCTTGCAGCTAATTCTGCAGCCAGAATCACCAATAAGATAGCGGTGAAGTAGAATGGCACAAGCATAAGAATAATGGCCGCGCACAACCACTGAGAAACATAAGCCACGTAGGGCAGCTCGCGCCCTCTTTCCCATTTCTCTAAGCCCGTGAACAGCAGTATAAATACCAACGCACACAGACTAACAAGTAACAACTGCCAACTTAAGAATCCATGAAACACACCGCCAAAGTACACGGCAAACCCGCTGACTAGCGCCCACGTAATAAAGCCTGCGAAAAATTCAGTTTTGGGATTCAACCGACTTTCTTGTTGGGTCATTACACATGAATTCCTGAATTGCGAATGAGAAACCTCGACACGAATTAAATAGTGCCCGCACTTCAAGTGATGAGCAATAGGTCAGAAGTCACAAACCGAGATCGTGACTCCTTACACTGTTTTCGATTGTGCTAGTTGCCTAACATCAGTTCTAACGATACCTCGTTTGGAGAAACAACCGTGGAACTACTTCATAGCATACTAAGAAACACACACATTATTGCAGGCACGCTAGCCATCATCGCGTTTTGGGGACCGATTTTAACCAAAAAGGGCTCTCGCTCACACAAACAAACAGGGAGTATGTATCGCCTAGCTATGCTGGTTGTAGCCGCCTCAGCGATTACGTCGACAACCTTCATTCTGTTAAACCCATCATGGTTTTTCGGTGAGATTATAGGTAACGCAGCAAACCCTGAAGCCGTCACTTTGCAAATGCGAAGCTTCGCGAGCTTTCTGTTTTTTCTAAGTGTTCTCACATTGACGCTGCTGGTGCACGCCAGCCTAGTTATACGCGACAAAGAGCAACGCAAGCTGCTTCGTCACCCAAGCTATTCTCTTTTATTGGGGCTTTTAGTGGCCAGCGCAGTGGCCTTGGCAGGAGTCGCAATCTACGTTCAGAGTATCTTATACGGCGCCTTTGCATTGATTGGAATTGTGTTGTTTTTCCAAATTCGAAACTACGTTTACTACCATTCAAAAAAGCCGACGCATTGGCTACATGAGCATATTGGTGCTTTTATCGGCAGTGGCATTGGTGCTTACACGGCAGTTACTGTATTTGGCGCCAGCAGATTGCTCAGTGGCTTAGGTAGTTTTAGCTGGATCACATGGATATTGCCCGGCCTTATCGGCTCCTTCATCATCTACTATGCACAGAAACGTTGGAGCCCCGCGGCTTATCCTAAGCGTGAATCAGGCCATCATTTATAAGGGCTCAGGTACCTGAAGATTTTCATCAGATGTTCACGCATACATCCATTCTAAGCTTTTAGGTTGGTATGCAAGTGCTTTACGAGTAGTTCGCCCCGATAACCTTATTGTTGGTATCGATCTCAATCACACATCGGTACAAATGAAAATTATACGCGCTGCTGAACTATAGTGGCTGATTTTCACGAAGTAGCGGAGTATTCTGGCGGCCACATGCGACGAGGCTACAGTGGCAACAAGAACTGAACAGCGAGAATTTCTCACTCATCGTTCAATTCAAGCCTAGTAATCAGACGACGCCAAGCCGCCCCTCGAAACTTACAGACCAAAGATTTGAATTGCACCAATCGCAATCAAATAAATAGCCACAACATAGTTAAGAATCTTGGGATAGATAAGTATGAGAACACCGGCAATGATGGACAGCACTGGAGTAAGGGTAATATGAAAAGACATAACTCTATCCTTTTTGATTGAACCGCGTGGGTTAACCAAAGCATTGTGCGCCCTGTCGAGAACTATAGCAATTTTTAAAAAAGGGATGGAATCGTATGTGGCGCGACCTGATAGGACCTATTATGCCCCTGTGAGCGCAAGCGCCACTTGCGGTGGTGGTTACCGAGTTAACTTGATGGTTACCTAGCCAATTCAGGTTCCAAAAGAAATCTACGCATCAGCATCAATTAGTTAAAACACGAGCATTTAAAACTGCATGGTTACAATAATCACATCACTGTAGGTTCCCACAGCCACATCTTGACGCGCTGGAACACGGCCATAAACATAATGAACTTGGGTCGAATCTGTGACGCCGTTTACGGTACTAGTGAAGCTTGTACCATCCCCCCAGATAAATGAATAGCTTGGGTCGGTGAAAAGATTATAAACAAGATTATCGTTCCCATTCGCCATTTTCCGCTCGGTAAAACTTCCCGTCCCAGTGCTCAGCGATAATTGATAACTGGTAGAAACATCGCACGTAACTTCGATGACACCAGTACTCTCAGTGGGGCTAACATTTAAACCATCATATAACCCGAATGCCACTCCCTGTGCTGACACCATACAACCGGCATGAGCCCCCGCTGAGAACAGACATAAGCTTAATCCTGCAAATGTTAAGACTAATTTTCGATTCAATATTATCGACATACCATTCTCCCTAAATCATGCAAAATATCAGGCTCATTGGGAAGCTTAAAGGTCAGTGTGCACTGATATAGCATGCTATCCTTCTTCCACTCTATGGCTATTGTATTTTCGGCTGCAAGCCCTACTAAATATAATAAACCGTCATATCCAATGATTGTGATTTCACCGCTTTTTTCATTCGTTGCCTGAGCGGAAACAGGAACAAAGTCACCGTTTGTCGTGATAACACTCATTGTCGCGTTAAGCGACTGTGAAACAGGAAATTTTATGACTACCCCACTACGATAGTAAGGCCTAATTTCTTGCTCTAATGAGTCAATATTAGTGCTTAAAGGAAGGTCGGCATAATCCAGTCTAATGCGGTTATTTTGATATGCTCGAAGTCTTGGGATAAACGCATGACCATCTTTATCTGTAGTAGCAATATGTTGGTTATCTACATAAACCTTAACGTTCGGATACTCTGGCAAACTCACCAACCCAAAACTATCATGGACCGGTTGTCCTAATTTCATGTACCCACCAACATAACTTATAGAGCCACTTACACTGGCTCGATAAGCCTCCTCATAACCACCATCACGTTCGTGCGCCTGATAGTTTAGGGTATAGTTACCAATGCTACTTTTTAACAATACGTCCGCTCTTCTGCTCGAATCATCCAGTAAACCGTGTCGCAGTCTTAAACCTATACCGTTTCCTGGGGGCGCATGTCGCTGCAGCTGAACATATCCTGTGTCTCTATTTGCGTATCTGGTTGCGCCCGTACTCAGATTAGAACGTCTCCCCAATGGGATACTGATTGTCGCTGAAACCTGATATTCCTGATGATCGTCAAGAAATTTTAAAGCCTGGATAGAAAAATACCCCAGATCGCCAACTTGCGTGGAGATGCCTGCATTGACAAAAGAAACGCTGCTCGCCGCATATTGTTGTTTGGTATATCCAAGGCGGAAGCTACCAAAACCCGATGGAGACCAGCTTATATGAGACGCCACTTGCAACTGAGGATAGTTCATCAAAAGTTCAACATCACTCACTTGAAATTGATCAAACGATTTTTGCGCATCAATGCCAAAGTTAAACTCTCGTCGTTGGTGCTGTATACCTAACTGTATGAGGTGCCCTGCCCCTGCTTCACTGTGACTGGCAGCCACTGAATAACTGAATGAATTACTCCACGGCAACACATGAACAGCGCCCAAACCAAGCAATTGATAATGCTCAGTCAGGCGCGCCGACCACTCAGTCGTGAACTTATCACTGACCCCGTAGCGATGGTATCCATTGATGAGCCAGCCGTTATAATCCGCATGACTGAAACCATAGTTTTCTCTTACTGCACCAATTGAATACGAATAATCATGCAATCCCTCGCGCAGCAAACGTCTGTCGGTAAAAAAACTATGCTGCAAAACTTGCTGTCGCCCCAAAATATCCGTCACCACCATTCGCACATCACCGTAACCAGTAATGGTCGGCAACTCATCGATACTGAATGGTCCAGGTGGCACTTCTCGGCGAAACCGCAAGGCATCGTTGATATACAAATCAATTGTCGATGGCTCACCGGCAAGTCCGGAAAAAGCCAGCGTGGGAACTTTGATAAGTTCTGGCTGCGTAGCAAAATTGGTTTCCCACTTAAATCCAGCCATGCGCAAATCTCTATTCCAACTGGCAGACTTGGTCAAAACATCCCCCATATAAAACGATGTCATTCTATCGGGAAAGTCGGTTCGCCAAACGGTATCCAATCGTATCGATTCAAATTCTGACGTTGACTCATCGTACCGATGTATTGATGTCTGCTTTAGACTGCCTAAGCTATTAAAGAGCCCGAACTCAAGATAACCTGCACCGGTCGTTGCTACCGCATCTCGAGTTGCTGTTAGATCATAATTCAAAAAGAAGCCAGGCTCTGTTTTGGTTAGTGTTGCCGCTGTGTATTGGTAGGCTTTTAAATGAAGTTCTTTGAATTCAGTGGCAGGAATCTGAACAGATAGATGCAAACGGCTACGGTCAAGTTCGAACTTATAGCCAACATCCCGTAATGAATAATATTTTGCATCATAGTGTTCAACGTAATTATGTGCGGGCAGATTGACCCTCCACTTCTCGAGATCAGCACCATCTATAAGGACATCATTGCCCTCAAACGTCAGTGCTAATACGGTACCGTACTCGTACTGTCCATTAATGGTCACGTCTAACCAAAGTTCCTCAAGAACGAAATCTGCTTCGTAAAAGTCGATAACTAAACGTGGAGCAAACCCTTCCATTGCACCAAGCTTTAGAATATTGGTTATCGTTGGTCGGTAAAAATTGAATCGAACATCGAAAACAGTTGATGACACTGGGTGGTATTGAAAACTTTGGATTGCATCATGGTTGTTAGGAATAATACGTTCCAGCCAGCTGTTTGCGTTGTTGTAAGGCTTTGAAAAAGTGAACCGCAAATCAATCGATTGAGAACGGCTGCCAGGCTTCACTTCTGCATCGATGCGATCTAGCCCCTCAAAAACTAACCGAGTTTTATTGGGCCAATTTCCGAGCCGAGCGGCTTGAATGGGAGTATTTGATGGGGTTTCGCTTGCTTCCGACACGCCCAAAGCCAAGTAACCTGCGCTAGAGGAGAATACTAAGATAGATATGACTGCCGCCAGAGATTTAAAGTACTGGCACAGATATTGAAACCGCTTGTCCATGGACATTTGCTTTTACCTGGATATTGCGGTGATTCATTACCTCAGAAGGTAGTTTCCATTCATAATAACTTTTTGGAAGCACATAGATATTTGATTGTGCCTCTGCATGAGTCAGCATTGTGGGAGAAACAGCAATATCATTAATTTTAACGTGGCCGTTGCCAATATTTTTCGCTACTAAAAAGTGCTCCCCGTTACGCTTCTCAATATGCCAATCTAGATTGTGATTTACTTGTGTTTCAGAAGGCTTAACAAAAATAGGTAAAGAAATTTTCAGCGCCATAATTACGCCGGCGCTATCTAATTGAGGAATCTCATCCAAAATTAGTCGATAACTTTTTTCGTAATGCTTCTCTGCCGACATGCGCATACCAACTCGAACAATTTGAGTTTTTTTGGCCGGAATAACTGCAATCGGCGGTGACGGAATAATATCTTTTGTATCTATGAGTTCTGTTTTAATTCCTTCATGTGTCCACTCATAGAGTCTAATTTGAATTGTTCTTGGTTTATTGCTTGAGTTCGTTACCGTAATTGATGCTATACGGTTATCTTCAGAAAGACTTACATATACTGGTGATACGCCAAGAGATTGCGCAGAAACCGAGGCACATAGAAATATCCCACTCGAGATAGCTATGCGTATTATGAGACGAAAGGCACTGCACGCCAGACTAGTAACACTAGCCTGGTGTGCGTTGACTTTACGATTAAACATAAAGCTCAACATAAAATGACCTTAGTAAGTTACTGTAACAGTAACAGTATCGCTGTAAGCAGCCGACACTTGCGCTGCGGGTTGAGCATCGATTTTCCCATGGACGCTAAATGCGGTAGGCGTAGATAGGCCCGCACCAGTCACTGTTTGACCGATAGTGGCATTATCCCAAACTGTTGTATGGCCAGCATCTGTGAATAAGCCATACGCAAGAGTGTTCACACCATCGACCATAGTCCACGCATTAGCCGAGCTTAAGGTTACGGTACCCGTAGAACCAGAAGTACAGGCAACATCAAGAGCTGATGAACCGGTAGTTTGGATTGAAGGGTCAAATGCACCAAATGCAAGCGGGTTTGTGGTAATTTGGCAGCTTGCGGCGACTTCTGCCGTCACATCAAAAGTAGACGTTTCAGTCTCTGAGTGCGCAGTAGAAGCAATAAACGCTGACGAGATTAATGTCGCTAGGATAATTCTTTTCATATGTGTTCTCCCACGTACCTAAGTACGTATATTTAAGGCAAGAACAACCTTGAGATGAGGCAGGCAAGCTATATGGCTATCTCTACAAAAGCCACAGCATTAGGCAAAAGAAATTATCTACTTGGATAACGATGTGTGGCAGTTCCTCGATCATGAGTTGTTTGTAACAACTTTTAGACAGGTAACTTTGCGTCACCACCTTTCGATGGGTTTGCTCTTGACAACTCAACGTTGCTATACATAAGCCAACTTAAAATTAAATTGACTTACTACACAATGCTATTCCCTATATTTACATATAGCAAGGTATATAAACTAAGCGTACATAAATAAAACCAGTTAAACCCACCTAAATAAATTCAACCAATTGATAAGGGTCAGGATTCAACATTATTTTTATTTTTAAAATAACTCTCTCAAATCTAATTAATTGATTAATTTATGGCTTTTACAAGCTGAATTAGAGAAATAAAGGTGGAATTCAAAGAGGATCGAGCACAGCGGCGATTAAAAGCAGTCCGCTTTACGCGACTGTTTATGCGCTCCTTACCCAAGCGAACTCCATTTGACGAGCAGTTTTCACCGCCAAATTTTCGCGGTGTAACTTACTTACCAAATGCAGGCTCATATCTATACCCGCTGATATACCGCCCGAGCTAACAATACTTCCCTCATCAACCCATCGCACGCCTTGAATGACATCAAGACGGCTGAACATGGCTTTGAGATCATTAATGTCTTCCCAGTGAGTGGTGACGCTGCAAGAGAGGGACTCAACAGCTTGAGCCAGAATGAAAATTCCTGTGCAAACCGTGGCTGTTAGCTTTACGTACTCCGACTGCTGTTTGACCCAGGCAAGAATCTTCTCGTTTGTCATCTGCTGGGTATGCACACCCCCAGATATAATCAACACATCGAGTGGTGGGTGATCATCAATTGAGTAATGCGGCACAACTGTATAGCCAGCCCTAGCAGTCACAGCTTCGCTACCCTCAGCAATGAGAAACACCGAAAACGGACTTTCCGTGCCGCACAGCCGTGAGGCGGTCGAGAAAACCTCGAATGGACCAGAAAAATCGAGAACTTCAGCGTCGCGATAGATAAAAATGCCGATATTCACCATGTTCTCCTTAAAATGCAGAACGCTTCCATAAACGGTGCACGAGCGGAGCTATCCATTTAGATGGCTTTGTTCGCGATTTCCCCTACGACGTGACTCCAAGTCTTGGATAAATTCATCCTTAAACTTTGGCGAGATCATTATCGATTGCCAACGCCCGTAATCTATCCGGAGTCGATCGGTCGAGAGAGCTGGGCTCGACAATGGACTCGAAGTTGGCGTGATGCTTTTGATCTGCTCAATTGGCACCTGCCACTTAAACGGTCCATTCTTCACAATCAGAGTCGTGCCACTCAAGGTGTAACTTGTACTTGTCATCACCCATACAGGCAGGCCAGCGCCAATAATAAGTGTTAGTAAAGCCACGACAATTGCAATAGCACTTCCGCTAAGGAGAGCGAACACAAACGCAATGAAACATGCACTAGCGGCACTCATCAAAACCAGCGCAAGCCACGTATCAATCTTTGACTTATATACCTGCTCCACGGGAGTCTCCTTGCTAACGCTCGCCATTAACGCGGAGCGAAGCTACGCCTGCGCCCATAGCGCCGAATTGCGTGCAATTGTTAAAGGGCATACACCTCATACCTCTGTATGATCTCACCATCATCTTCAATCTCAGATTCCAAGCGCCCACCGTTAGCTAGAATCATTCTCACTGAAGGTTCATTATGTTTATGGCAATGGATATGAACTTGGGTAATGCCAAGCGCAAATGCCTTCTCAAGCGTCAAACTTAGCAAGTGAATCCCAAGTCCCTTCCCGCGTTGTGTAGGTCTTATTCCAAGCCCGATGTGGCCGCCTGCACGTTGTATGCGATCGTTGAGATGGTGTCGGAGGTTGGAGACACCCAAAATTTCGCCCCGATCTACTAACCAAAAAGTACTTGCGGGAACATAGCCCTCTGGTAGGTCTTTGCCCGTACTAAACTTTTCAAGTTTTTCCAGCAATAAATCAAAATCAGAGTGATCGAAATCCAGAGGAAATGGATACCTCTCCTCATCACCAAGCTCCAGGATATATTCGAGGTAGCTTTGCTCATACTCTTTACTTGGAAGTACTAATTGCACTGGATAATTCCCTTCTAACGCTTAGTTCAGCCGCAGTTTGTGGAGTGGCGCTTTGCGTTAGCGCAGTGTCCAGCACAAAGAAAGCCACGGAACAAATTATCCGACTGACACGACTTGTTAGCGGTTGGGGCTGGCAAATAGCACCTTTTTAATAAATAGCGACTTACTATCAGTATATGACTCGCGATCAGATGCCATTTCAGCCGCCAATGATTGTTTTAAGGCAGCGTATTCCTCCGCTACTTTCGGGTTTTCTCGAAGTAGTTCCCGGAACCTAATGCGTTCCTTCCACAGCGGACTCTGGTACGGTACCAAATGCAAATGGTGCGTACGAAGCTCGGGAGAAGGCTTGCAAAACCAATGCATAACGTCTGATTTGTAAGGGTAATAGCAATATCCATTCGATTGCAGAACTTCAATTGCACCCTTTGAAGACTCTAGGCCTTCAACTCCAAACATAATGTCGATTATCGGTTTTGCAATCATGCCTGGCACAGCAGTGCTGCCAACGTGCTCCACTGAGCCAACAAGACAACTACCGATCTTTTCTAGCAGAAACGTCTTTTCTTGCTCGAATAGCTCAGGCCATTTCGAATTATATTGCTTTAACTCAACTTTCATTTCCACTCTCAAGATTGCTAACATTTAAGCTAAGCGGCGCAGCGTTAGCCGCGTCCGGTGGAGGCCGAAGGCCGGAACGAACTTGAGCGCCTTGTTAGGCTTAAGATTTGCATTCGGCCACAAAGCGTTCAAACGCCACAATGCTTTCCACAACGGAATCGGAAGAAAATGCCGTTGAGTATCCGATGCGTTCATATCGCCCATTAGCGAGAACAACCTTGTAGAGAGCACCACCATCGGTCCTGATGAGGGT
The DNA here is from genome assembly GCF_015354615.1 of Aliidiomarina indica. Taxonomy (GTDB): domain Bacteria; phylum Pseudomonadota; class Gammaproteobacteria; order Enterobacterales; family Alteromonadaceae; genus Aliidiomarina; species Aliidiomarina indica. The sequence goes on from NZ_JACAVQ010000001.1 coordinate 889,825, forward strand.
ATCACCAACGAAGTCAAACTCGGCGGACTTCTCCACTACCGAAGCCCAAATGCGGTGAGCCCATTCCTTAATTCCAGGACAGTTTGTCTCATTTGCGCCTATTTGTGTGAATCGGAGCTGCTCGGCCAGCTGCTCTCTATCTCTAGATCCAGCTTCAAACAATTCCCGAGCCTGAAATCCGGGATGCGCTTCGAATCTCACTATCTCGACTCTGTAATCCCGGAGAAAGTCAATGGTAATTCTCCAATCTGGATCGCTCCAACCGAATGGTCCGGAATAGAGAAACATAAGACCGCGATGGGGTGTATTTTGATCACTCCGTACCTGAGCGACTACGTCTAGCCAAGCCTCCTCAGGGGACTTGTAGCTTCGCTCGGAGTAAGCGGTGCAACCGCTCAAGATTACTGCTATGAGAACTAAGAAATAGCGCATTCTGGTCTTGTAACCTAACATTTGAATACTAAGCATGCACAGTGTATTAGCGGTGAGGAACAGTGTGGGAGGTCGATAAATACTGAGGATTTCATGAACGGCTCCCTGTGTTCGTGCGGCGCAATCTGTGCGCGCTCTATTTCATTCCCATGCTTGCTTATTATTTATTCGATAACATAGACAATAAACGGCTTGCAGCCGTTAGGCAAGTCGATAATGTGCCATGACTACTGCAGATATGAGGCTGGCAACAGCGCACCTTTTATTCTATCCAATGGATTCATGGTACCGGCATATAGTTCACCGCTGCCATATAGCATGTCAACGATAGTTCTGTTGCGCCCTTTACGTTGATTTAATACTTTTTGATACATAAAGACCAGTGCGCATAGTATCCGCTTGCCGATCGAACTCAAGCACGCTAGAGTCAGAACATTGAACATAAAACGAGCGATGAATAAGTCGCCATCATAAGAATAAATAGGCACGCACGGTTTGTGCAAAGTAAACGCAGGGAGCATGTCATGACATCCGCAGAAACCATCAGTCTTCCCGCACGATTACCTCACTTACATGCCTAGTATTCAAATGTTAGCCCCCCGTCACTTTTCGCACGAAACGCCTGCTGAAGGGCGGGCAGTAGGCCATCTCGCAGCAAATGGGGAGAGGATGAGTACATTCTTCAAATGGATTGTCGCAACAGCTGCTATCTGCGCAGGAGTGTTTAACATATCGGCTCATGCCAGTGAGTCTAAGGTCGGTGTCGAACTTCACGCAGAGATGGAAAAATCGATTGAAAATGAGGGGTTGGCAGGCGTTGTATGGGCAACCGTAACACCCGATGGGATTGCGACGGGTGCAGCTGGCCTCGCCGATGTCAGGCGCCAAGAGCCACTCTCCCCTGAAGGCAGAGTCCAGACCGGCTCGATAGTCAAAACATTGATTGCCACTGGAATACTGCGACTGGTCACAGAAGGAAGGCTGACCCTCGACAGTCCTGTTGCACCGCTCCTGCCTGACGTCAAGTTTGAGAATAACTGGGCGTCAAGCCACCCCGTCCTCGTGCGGCACCTGCTGGATCACACATCCGGACTCGATGACGCCCGCCTCTGGCAGGTTTTCAGCCTTAATGCCGAACCCGATGCGCCACTGAGGACGAGCATCCAACGGGAGCCGCTACGGATCCGCAGCCGGCCGGGTAGCCGTCTTTCCTACTCAAACCTGGGCTACACCCTGCTTGGGATGGTGATCGAGCAGGTGACCGGCCAGCGCTACGAACACTATCTTGATTCGCAACTGTTGTATCCCCTCGGCATGCACCGGAGCACCTTCCAGTTTGTTTCCCAAGAGGGACCTCATGAGGATACCAGCCTGGCAATGGGGCACTTCGAGGGCGGCGCCACCCAGCCTTCCGTCCCGCTCTATCTACGCCCTGCCGGGCAGTTCACCTCCACCGCGGCGGACATGGCGCTGCTCGCGCGCTACCTGATGAGCAACGGCGAGATCGACGGCAAGCCTTTCATCGCCCCTGACCTGCTGCGAGTAATGGGAAGGCCGACGACCACCGAAGCAGCCTTGGCGGGGCTGGTTGATGCGGGGTATGGACTTGGATTGAACAGCCGAGATCGACACGGTGTTGTCGGGAACTGCCATGTCGGTACCACGGTGGGCTTCCGGGCGAATTTCTGCCTGTTTCCCAAAGAGCAGAAGGCGTTCTTCATTGCCATCAATGCTGATGCCGAAACAGCGGACTACGATCGATTCGACGCCTTGCTGATCCAAGAACTCGGCATTGACGCCGCGACGCCGGCACCGATAGCAACCCCACCTGACGGGATCAGTGACTGGCAGGGAGTCTACATACTGGCCCCCAGCCGTACCGAAAGCTTCGCTTACCTCGACCAAGCCCTGAACTTTGCAACTGTCCGGTGGGACGGGCGACAACTGCATCTGAACCCGTTCCAAGGCGCAGCTAGGCCTTTATTGCCCACAGGTGACCGGCTCTTCCGCGCCGAGGAAAGAACGCGGGCATCGCACGTGCTCATCGTTTCGGATCAGGGAAAACGAGTCATCAGCGATGGCTTCCGCAGCTATGAACAGGCAAGTCTGTGGCGCATGGTGCCTCTCTGGGCCAGCCTCGCCGCAGGATTGGCCGGACTGGTCTGGCTGCTTGTGTCCGGAATTGTTCGCGTGCTGCGCCGTCGGCTACAGCCTTCGTCTGCGCTGTTTGTGCCATTTCTCGCAGCCGTGGCGCTTCTTCTTCCGATCCCGCTATTCTTTGGCCAGTCCTTCCTGCAACTTGGCGACCTGACTACAGCAAGCGCGCTGCTGGCACTGATGACAGGCATTCTGCCGCTTGCGATGATCTTCGGGTTGTGGCGTTCGTTCCGCTGGGGTGCAACGGACCGAGGCATGCTGTGGGACAAGCTGGCAATGCTTGGGGTACTCCAGTGGTGCGTGGTGCTTGCCTTCTGGGGGTTGATGCCGGTGCGCCTATGGAGTTGAGGCTAGGCGGCTAACAATTCGTTCAAGCCGATGCCGCTTCGCGGCACGGCTTATTTTAAGCGTTATGCAAAGGTAACTCTGTGATCATTCGAATATTAATTTTGTGTCTATTTGTGGCTTCATGCTCATCTGTTTCTGCTTCGGAGGATAATCGGCCAATTCATTATGATACTGGCTCTTCATCTGACAAGGATCATCATACATACCTTATAGAAACAGATAGCGAGGACTCTATCGACTTTAAAATCCGTATTTCAAACTCGACCAATGACACAAATTGTGAAAAGGGGCATATATACACTCAGGCCTCTGTGTCTACGAGCGAACCTGCAAATAGGTATTTTGGCTTTAGTCGCAAAGGTTCGCCGAAGGTAGCATTGTACGAGTGGCACATGTGCTTTATTCATAATGAAACAACATACAAAGCATGGCGAGGATTTGATCCAGGTCCCAACACTTTTCTTGAGGTAAGATGTTTCCTTCCTCGTGAGCAATTAGCCGCCAAAGAAACAGATAAATACCTATGTAAAGCTGAGACTGTGACGCACTCAGATAGCAACTATTCTGAGTTTGCCCAATATTGTTGGTCAAATGAAACGTGTCGCCGTTTTGAGACTGAATCTGATTACAAACTCTTTCTCGATCGTGGTCCTGAGAATGTAGCATTATATAAAATTGTACCTTCGAAGAAGATCCGTGAGGTTACTGTTAACTACGAATATATTGATGAGCTGCAAGCGGAAAATCTTCGAAGCACTTGGATAGCCGAGCAGGAAAGGTACTGCGCAGAGTCAAACGATCAATATAGGCCGTCATGTTTAGAAGTATTAACTCAAATGAAGGAGTTTCTTGAAGATGATGGCGATTGGAGATATAGACTGACAGAAAAATCACTGATTGAATCTTTTGCTGAGCTTAAATCTCAAAATCTATTATTTCGAGACACAAGCCATTTACATTATGAAACCATATTCAAATTTTCACCGCATAAGGCTGAAAATAACATTGTTTTTTTCTACTCGGTCGCATGCCCTGCTGCAGGCAGGCAGGCGAAGCGGGCGCTTTGCACAATATCTCTTAACCAAGCATTTTATAGTGATGAGCCATCTGAATATTTTTACATTGAAGAAACGTCTGATGTGGATACTGCGGTGTGGGCTTATTCGGCACATAAAGGTGTAAAAGTTGTTCCGAAAGACGAGCGGATGGCAAGGTGGTTAAAGAACCCACACCGAGTGTCCTCGATAGAGATTGATGGCGAAATAGCGAAATTCTCATATCACTCTGGTGGCTGCTGGCATCAGGTTCTATATCGCATAATTGGCAATAATGAGAAGCTAGAATTTAAACAGACAAGTAGTGGATTTTGTATTTAATCGTACATTGCATAACAAAGCGCAGCTAGGAACAAATCTACTTGAGCTTATAAAACCATAGGGATTCCCATGAACAAGAAAATTTTCGCTGTTCTCCGTGTGGCATTAATATCGCTAGCCTTGGTTTTGACGCTTACTCCCAGTTGGGCGTTGGCGGAAACATGGAGTGAGCCGTGGCACCGCGAGGTTCTCGAAAAATCCGACACTTTGGCGTTGGTACAACTGGTGGAGACCCACAGGGAGTACGTAGAACTACAGGTTCTGCGCGTTCTAGCTGGCGATGCTCTCCCGTCGATCGTGCGTGTTCAGAGCCCAGTTCAAGTCGAGCTCACATCCGCTAGCGGCCATCGGCATGCGCTGATTCCTTGGATCCGAAAAGATCAAAGCGCTTACGTTTTGCTCTCTCGTGCGAACGAAAAATGGAGATTACTCAGTCCCAGCGCTGGCATCGCGACGCTACACGAGGCTAACCAAGTGGCCGCAACCTACCGCATCAGCTTTCACCAAGTACTGCAACCGGCAGAGGATTACGAACGATTGCAGCCATGTTTGTTCCGAGTATTTAGGAACGAGGATTGCGATTTTGATGCATTGGCTGATTTGATTATTCTGCCTCTTCACGAGGCTGCGGCAGGCCTTAGCCCAGATGCCAATGATGCAGAAATACAGCTTTTTTTCCGCCAGCACGTTGCGCTTGAGTCATCGTATTTGCTCCGCAGACCCCTTCCGCTCGCTACGATTGAGCCCTTTCTGACGCACGATTTTTTTCATACTCAGATATCGGGAGTTCGTGCACTGGCAGTTGTAGAGGGGAAAGAGTCTGCCGCTCGGCTAACTGACTTCGTGCGTGACCCTACGCGCAGTGGGGTTGCTCGGAACATGGCAGTGCTTATGCTTGCAGAGCGTCACGATAGTTCAGCGCTTCAGTCGCTTCGTGAACAGATAGAAGAGATCGAAGGATTGGATGAGGAATCCACTTTACCTCTCTCTAGCTTCATGGATCCGCGCATCGGAACCCACTTCCCCCGGTCAGTCAGGCAAGCGCTTGAGTACGCCTGTACCGACTTATTCCCCTGCACAGCGCAGGGGAAATGAAACTGGTGGAGCAACTCTTAGCCGCTCTTATATCTCTAGCAAGCTGAGCTCCGTCTAATTTGGCTGCTAGACTGCAACCTCACTAACCGAAATCGACTTTTAACAGAGCCTTGGGCCAATGTTTTTAAGCGATACATACATGACAAGAAAAATACCCTATGAGGCTTTAACGCCACAGTAAACTTGTCTCAACACGCAAACCCCTCCCCCAGAAAAAATTCTTTTCTAACTGTACGCTAGCGCATAGACCGTCATAGCCCAATCAAACTAACCTCGTAGGTGACTCCTGCCTCGGTTAACGAACTCGCCCAGACAGAAGTCAAGTAATAAGGCACGGTCCAATACTGGGCAGGTAAGTCCTTTTAAAGGATAAATCCTATGAACACGAAACTAACTATTCTGGCGATACTCAGCGTTACGGCAAGCCTGAGCAGCGCGGCGATGGCAGAAACTGCATCCGGAACCATGAACGTTTCAGCGACCGTTGCTGAAGCGTGTTCCGTAAGTGCATCAACAATGACATTTCCTCCGCTCTCTCCGTTTGTCCAAGAAGATGTCGTAGCAGATACAGCAGGCTCGCTTATGATCGCCTGCACTTCGGTGACAACACCGTTAATTTGGTCGGACTCGCCTCGTTTCCTAACCGGACCGGGGGCTGGTGTTGACACTATTCCTTTTAGCCTAGGACAAACGCCGGCGACGGCCCTAACCAATGCACTACCGGTAATATCCTCAGGTGAAGCCATTGCCGCTCCATTCACAGCGGATGGAACAGAACAGGCAGTGCCTTTGCACGGACTGATCAAGGCCGCAGATTACTCTGGGAAAGCTCCAGGGCTATATTCGGCATCTATCGTGATCAACGTTGAATATTAATTCCTACAGGATATAACTCATGTACTCCTCCAGCGATGTGAATGTGTCATACGATGTGGGACTCAACAGAGGCAGCTTGGGTCGGCTAGCGCTTATGGTCCTTGCCTGCCTCATATCGTCCTCTGCACTAGCCACCACCATATCTCCAGTAAAAGTGGAGTTGTCGCGTGCCCATCCAGTAGTGACCATCACGGTCACCAATAACGCCGACTTGCCATTAATTTTTCAAAGCCAGATTCTTGCATGGACCCAGAGCAATGGCGAAAATCACCTCGAAGAAAGCACTGATCTGTTAGTTGCTCCTGCAATCGTCGAGATCGATCCCCGAGGAACTCAGGTATTCCGAGTCACCCAGAGACATCCCACCACAGCCATCGCAGAACGAGCCTATCGTTTAGTGCTAGATGATATTAGCGGGACGAATCAACAAAACGCCGATAAGGGCGTGAGTTTCGTGTTCTCACACCGCCTTCCGGTATTTGTCGCGGGAACAGGAAACATCGGTCCGCAACCGCACCTTGGACCATGCCCAAACTCCTCTCAATTAGGCTGCGTGCGTCTGCATAACAACGGCGACCAATATGTGCAGGTATGGAATCTGGTGGTGACTGGCAAAAATTGGCAAGAGGAACTAGGGGCAGGACAACGCATCCTAGCAGGTGCATGGCTTCAATGGAGCTTTGCGTTACCGCCAGTATCAGCAGGCCGATTGACCGTCACTGCCGAAACTTCAGCAGGCCGGCTGAGTTTTGAATTACCGAATGCTGCCCCGTTACCCACGGGCTCAGTTTATGATGTGTCACAATGAACCGCGTCGGCGGCTCTATGATGGTTGTGTTAGTTACGGCGCTGCTTACCTTCGCAGCGCCAACAGCCGCGCAAGACAACGACATTGGACGTGCTGAAACGCTGTTACTCAATGTCATTATCAATACCCAACTAATGCCCAATATTGTACGCGCGGAGAAACTCGCTGACGGCCGCCTCGCTCTCGGGGCGGCAGCCTGGGAAGCGACGCACCTGCGAATGCCTGAAGGGGACCCGCTACTCCTACCTGACAACCAACATGGTTATGCACTTGAATCAGTGGTCGGTTTAACCTACGAACTCGATCATAGACAGATGATCCTCACAGTTACAGCACCGGCATCCGCTTTCACAAGTAGTAAGATAAACCAACTCAATGGCGTTTTTATAAAGCCAGATGCAGTTCAGCCTGGCTTCTATCTCGACTACGACGCAAGTGTAAGCAGCGGGGACCGCGGCTACGAGAGTCACGGCCTTCTGCTTGAGGGCGTAGCTTTCAATAACTGGGGGTCCGCTGTATCCGGCCTCTTATTCACCGGTAACCGGGAGAGCAATCAAGCGGTTCGCACGCACAGCTATTGGCGCAAAGACCTACCCGGTCCAATGGAGACACTGGTTTTGGGTGACACTGTCGGCGATGGTGGTGCTTGGAGCCGTCCTGCGCGCTATGCAGGCATCCGCTGGGCTCGTGACTTCTCCTTGCGGCCTGGATTCATTGCCATGCCCATGCCTAGCCTTTCAGGTACGGCTGCGTTGCCATCCACTATCGATGTATTGATTAACAATCAGCGCCGCGCGATAGAGCAAGTTCCCCCCGGCCCGTTCGAACTCACCAATGTGCCAGTAACGAGCGGTGCCGGAGAAATCAATCTAATCGTACGCGATCTACTCGGGCGCGAGAGCATCATCAATCAGAGTTACTATTTTTCTCCCCGGCTGCTCGCCAAGGGCCTGTCCGACTTTTCTGTCGAGGCAGGATTTTTGCGTGAAAACTACGGCATACGAAGCAATGATTATGATTTCAGCAATGGCTTTATTGCCGGTACCCGACGCTACGGATTGACCTCGGCACTGACAGGCGAGGTTCGCTTCGAGACCCAGGCTCATCGCCAGGCGCTCGGCGTCGATTTAGTGGCGTTACTGGGCACCTTCGCTACCGCCGAGGCTGCGGTGGCAACTGCCCGGACCGATAACATCCCAGGCAATCATTATCTATTCGGATTGGAACGTCGCACTCAAAAGGGAAGCGGTTATTTACGCTGGGAGTACTTTGAACGTGATTTCGTTCAGTTTGCAGCGTTTCCTGGCGAAGCTCGACCACGGGAACGCATCAGTGCGCGGCTAGGCACCTTGCTGCCGGGGAATGTTTCAACGGCGATCAACTATACAGCCCAGACATCCTGGGACAATAGCCGCTTGGATCTTCTTGCCGTAAGTCTAGGTGCCACACTCTCAGATGGAATCTACCTGAGTAGCTACGCAAGTAAAGACCTTGGCCCTAGAAATGGCTGGAGTGCGGGCATCACGCTCAATGTTTCGCTCGGCAAGCAACGTGCTCTAACCGCCAGCACCAACCATGGCCGCGATCGCAACGCGATCAACCGAGTAGAGTTAAGTCAGTCACCACCAGGAGGTCCCGGAACCGGCTGGCGAGTGGGTATCAGCGATGCTCCTAGCCAACGCTGGTATGCCGGAGTTGTTCAAAATACTAGCGTCGGCAGCTTCAGAGCCGAGGCTACCGACTCGGTCAATAACCCAGCCGTTCGCTTGGGGGCCAGTGGCTCTATCGGCTGGTTGGGCGGTCACTCTTTCGCTGCTCGCACTATTGGTGCCGGTAGTTTCGCTGTGGTTAAGTTAGATAACATTGAAGGTGTTCCAATCTACCGCAGCAATCAGCTGATCGCCGTAACCAACGCTAGCGGAATGGCCCTCGTCCCCAACCTGCTCCCCTATCAGGCAAACCAACTTAGCATTGATCCGATCGAACTGCCCTTCGATGTCGAAATTCACAGCGTCCGAGAGATCGCCGTACCCTTTGCCCGCAGTGGACTCTTGGTTGACTTCCCGGTATACCGTTCACGCAATGCGTTGGTTCTGCTGCGCTTATTTGATGGCTCAGAGGTTCCCGCCGGCGCGCGGGTGACGGTGTTTCCAGGTGAGAAGAGCTTTATCGTCGGCAAGCGTGGAGAGGTCTATCTGATGAACCTCTCGGATAACAATCATCTCACGGTGCAATGGAAAGATGGTGTCTGCCAATTAAATCTGGCTCTAGATCCCGCCGGACCAAGCGAGCCGCGCATCGGACCACTGACTTGCGGAGAACAACCATGAAAACAACTTTATTATGGCGTGGAGGCGTGCTGGTATGCATAACCGGCGTGATGATGGCATTCGGTGCACAAGCAGCGACCTGTCAGGTAAGCGCCTCGGTGGTCAGTTTCGGCAGTTTCAGCCCACTAACGATGAACTTTGTCGATAGCACCGGCGACATCACGGTGAACTGCACCGATGTCGCCGGCTATTCAGTCGCTCTTTTAACAGGAAACGGCACCTATAGTCTACGCAATATGGTTGCCGGTGGTCAGACTCTCGAATACAATCTTTACCGTGATGCTGCTTATCAACAGATCTGGGGGGATGGCAATTCTGGTGACAATTTCGATGTAACCAATACCAACCCTGTAGATGGCCAAAACTATGTGCATACGGTTTATGGCCGTATTCCTTTGATCTCACAACGTGGTACGCATCCCGGCACATATACTGACACTATAAACATTATCGTGACCTACTAGCTGTTAACCCAAAAAGGCACTACGCTTGTCTAACATTTTGGGCCACAGCCCGTGATCTCGGACGTTTGACAATGCGGAGCTTACTTCCCATATTGTCAACGAACATGATCAGCCCGACATTGTTGTTAATAATATTGAAATTACAGAGCGTCCACACGTGAAAAATGTGAATATTTTATTCGTGGCGCTAGCAGCACTATGCTGGGGACTATCTGGCGGCATCGGCGGTATTCTTACAGCTCACAACTGGGATCCCGTGGTCGTGTCGTTTTATCGGGGTGCCATTGGTTTTCTCTTCGTTCTCTGCTGGTTAATGTTGCGCCCGAATAACAGTGGATTGGCAAACCATAAACTATGGTTCTGGTCGGCGATTGCTGGGTTAGGTATAGCCGGTAACTTTACCTTCTATTTTATTAGTATTGCCGAGGGAAGTGTCGCGATTGCTGCAACCTTAATGTACTGCGCACCCGTGTTCGTTTATCTTGTGTCTTTCACTCTGAAGCTCGAAAGACCCACGCTGCTCAAGTGGGCTGCCATCGTCATGATCATATTTGGCATTGCGTTGCTTACTGGCATTTACAACATTGATGCCGATGACGTTACCCTCATTGCCGCTGGTGCCGGCCTGCTTGCTGGCTTGTCCTATGCGTTATTTATTTTCGGTTTTAAGTATGCAGCACCCCACGGTAGTCCGCAGGCAATTTTAGTGATCGCGTTTGCAGTGCTCGCCACCCTGCTAATCTTTTTGGGCGATGCCGATCAAACTTTGGCGGTGCTCACAACACCGAGTTGGCCCCTGTTTTTGGTGCTAGGCATTCTTGGTGCCGGATTATCATTTATTTTCTATATCGTCGGGCTAAATCATACTCCACCGGCCGTTGCCTCCATTGTGGCCATGGTTGAGCCGGTTACCGCGTCACTATTTGGCGTGATAATTTTAAGTGAAAGTTTGGCGGCGCTGCAGGTTCTCGGCATGGGAATCATAGTGCTCACCGTTACTGCCCTGAGTGTAAAATCGAGCACGCAAGGCGGTCAACCATCACACCCTAGCAAAACCCTCTCCTCGCCATTGCGCCAATCTCGAACCGATGGTAGAATGCGCGGCCCCTGAAATCAGGGTTTAGCGCCGTTTCTTGGTCGCGGGAAACGGTCCATTAATCTTCGGAGATTTACTAATGAGTCAACCAGTATACGAATTCAAAGCTGAAATCCGGAACGATCTGGGTAAAGGTGCGAGCCGCCGCCTGCGTCGTGAAGGTCTTGTTCCTGCCATTTTATACGGTGGAAGCGAAGATGCAGTGTCATTAACGTTAAACCATGACAAAATCATCAACGCTGCAGACCACGAAGGCTTCTATAGCCACATTCTTACTCTGCACATCGGTGGCAAGAAGCATCAGGCTATTTTGAAAGACGTTCAGCGTCACCCGTTCAAGCCTAAGATCACTCACTTAGACTTCCAACGCGTAAGCGCTAAAGAAGAATTGCACACGAACCTGCCTATCCACTTCATCGGTGAAGACATCGTGAAGAAAGCAGGTGGCGTAGTAGTTCACCAAATGAACGACATCGAAATTGCATGTTTACCAAAAGATCTGCCTGAATACATCGAAATCGACGTATCTGGCCTAGAAATTGGTGACAATATTCACCTGAGCGATATTACTGCGCCTAAAGGTGTTACTTTCGTTGAACTTACTCGCGGTGAAGAGCACAACCCAGTATTGGTTACTGTGAGCAAGCCTAAAGCTGAGAAAGTAGAAGACGACGCGCCAGAAGCTCCAGAAGCACCTGAAGCCGCTGGTGATCAAGAAGACGAAGACAAAGAGTAATCAATAGGATTCTCTGATGTCAGCAGACATTCGTCTTATTGTGGGCCTGGGAAATCCAGGCCCCGAATATACAGCAACCCGGCACAATGCCGGGTTCTGGTTTGTTGAGGCCCTCGCTCAACAATTAAACGTGCAACTCACTCCCGAAGCCAAGTATTTTGGCCAAACGGCTCGCCTGACGCCTCCTTTTTCGGATACCCGTTTATTACTGCCCATGACATTTATGAATCGCAGTGGTCAATCGGTAGGCGCTATGGCTAATTTCTTCAAAATTGAGCCTGAGCAGATTTTAGTAGTGCACGACGAATTAGATTTACCCCCCGGCATTGCCAAATTTAAACAAGGCGGCGGTCACGGTGGGCACAATGGCTTAAAAGATATAACCAGCGCCCTTGGCAATAACTTGAATTTCCACCGGTTGCGCATTGGTATTGGCCATCCTGGGCATAGTTCGCAAGTTACTGGCTATGTATTGGGCAAAGCGCCAAGCCAAGATCAGAATTTAATAGATGATGCGGTTAACGCATCATTGCGTGCCGTTGAGATCGCCATGAAAGAAGGCTGGACGGCAGCAAAGCAATACTTACATTCGATTAAACCCGAACTCTAGAACCAGATAACGTGGATACCAATCATGGGATTTAAATGCGGCATCGTTGGCCTGCCCAACGTCGGTAAATCAACTCTGTTCAACGCCCTTACCAAAGCAGGCATTGATGCAGCTAACTTTCCGTTCTGTACCATTGAGCCGAATACCGGCGTGGTGGCTGTTCCGGATACGCGCCTCGATGAACTAGCGAGCATCGTCAATCCGCAAAAAGTGATTCCTACCACCATGGAGTTCGTCGATATCGCCGGCTTGGTAAAAGGTGCATCGAAAGGCGAAGGTTTGGGCAATCAGTTTTTGGCCAATATTCGTGAAACCGATGCCATCGGCCACGTGGTGCGCTGCTTTGAAGACGAGAACATCGTGCATGTGGCTGGCCGCGTAAATCCGCTGGAAGATATTGATACCATCAATACTGAGTTGGCATTGGCGGATCTCGACAGTGTGGAAAAAGCCATTCATCGCCTGGGCAAAAAAGCCAAAGGTGGCGAAAAGCAAGCGAAAGAAGAGTTGGTCGTGCTTGAAAAGCTCCTTCCTGCCCTCTCAGAAGGCCACATGGCCCGTAGCGTCGATTTAAGCGACGATGACCGCAAGGTGATTCGTTCGTTCAACCTGCTTACGCTCAAGCCCACCATGTACATCTGTAACGTGAGTGAAGATGGCTTTGAAAATAACCCGCACTTACAAGCAGTGATCGATTTAGCGAAAAATGAAAATGCTATCGTGGTACCCGTGTGCGCCGCCATTGAATCTGAAATCGGCGAGCTGGAAGACGAAGACAAAGCAGAGTTTTTAGAAACGATGGGCTTAGAAGAGCCGGGCTTGAACCGTGTTATTCGTGCCGGTTACGAGCTCTTGAACCTACACACCTACTTTACCGCGGGTGTGAAAGAAGTACGGGCATGGACAGTGAAGAAGAATTCAACGGCGCCGCAAGCGGCCGGCCGTATTCACACCGACTTCGAAAAAGGCTTTATTCGTGCTGAGGTAATCGGCTACAACGATTATGTCACGAATAAAGGCGAACAAGGCGCCAAAGATGCCGGTAAATGGCGCTTAGAAGGCAAAGAGTACATCGTAAAAGACGGCGATGTTATTCACTTCCGCTTTAACGTGTAAGACTTTTTCAGTTTTACAGCGATTATCATGAAAAAAGGCGCGAGTACCCTACTCGCGCCTTTTTGTATGTGCGTTCTGGTGAGTTTCAGAAAGCTAACGGCCGACTATATCGCCGTGCATCGGTGCTAACAACGCTAATAAGCGATTTTGCGCACCCACCGATATATCCCGATCATCCATTGCTTTTTGCAGCGCTTCTACGAGGGCATTAAAATCTGTATTGGTCAGCTCCATGCCCGTATGCGAAGTCACCATATCGTCGCCGGTATACACACAGGGTCCACCAGCCAACTCACAAATCTGCTCGCTGAGCTTTTCATGTAAACGCAAAATATCGATGTCGACAAAATGATGGCTAATACGTCTGTCTTCGGCCACATAGAGTAAGAGATCCTCCATTAAGATCTCAATGCCCGCACGTTCACCGAGTTCCTGATATAACGAATTGGCCTGCGCACTAGGGCTCGCCAAAGTTAGCATGGTGCCCATGGCAGCTACTGCAAGTAAGTAAACCGTATGTTTGAATATTGAATTCATTGTGCCCCCTTAGAACGACGCTTGTAAACTGAGGTAATAACCGGTTTGATTCCGCGCGCCAGCAATCTCGCCTAAATCGACGTATGCCCCAACCAGCGCCACATGTTTTGATGGGAACCACGCTACAAACGCCGACATCCAATCTTGTTCACGGGCGAAGCTCAAATTATCGGGCTTCTGACGATATTCTACGCCCACGGCGAGCGAGCGATGTAAAAACATGCCTAAAGCGGCTTCAAATTGCAGCTCATGGCTATCGTTTAAATCACCGCCAAAGCCTAACAAACCGGTTTGGTTTGCACGCGTGCTTCGTACCGTTGCATTGGCGAGCCAAGTGCGATCAAAAGGTCCGGCGAGCCAGGCACGGCTTACCGCCACATAGGCTTCCCAATCGCTATCTCGTCCCGAGCCCACCGCTTCTGGAATATCGTAACGGGTATTGCGTTTATACATTGCGCCCACACTAACTTGGGGAATATCACCATAAATCAGATCCCCGGCCACTTTGTATTTAGCGCCGAGCACTTGTTGGCGTAGTTCAGCGCCTAGGTTTTCCAGCGTAAACATCTGTTGCGTAATACTCAGTTCAAACCGATTGCCATACGAAAACGACGCAGCTGTAACATCTAAGCGGTAGTCGTCAACTTGAGCACGACTTAAAGCGACGGTGCCACCCACTTGATCGTCTTCGGTGTAGCCGCTAATGACCGCCCAAGGCACTAATCCTCCACCAGCAGCACCTTCAATCGTGGTTGCCCCTCCGGTCGCCAATAAGCGGCCTCCGGCAGCATGTGCTGGAACTATGGACGCCGCCGTTAGTAAAAGTGTTATGGTGCCGATGCCAAACCAGCTTTTTCTGCTGTTTTGTGTTGTTTTAACCATCCCTTTCCCCTTCTTTAATGCCTGTTAATCACTTTGCGCGCTCAGTTGCGCTTGGTGTTGTTCATACCACTGCATAAAGTCGTTTGCCGGTTGTGGCTTGCTGTAAAAGTAACCTTGCAGTTCATCGCAGCCCCAAGTTCCTAATAGCTTTGCTGCCCGCTCTGTTTCTACACCTTCGGCCACTACATGTAACCCTAACTGGTGCGCCATTTGAATACTGGAACGCACAATAGTTTGATCCGCTTTGTTATGCTCTAGCTTCATCACAAAACTGCGGTCGATTTTCAGCTCCGTGGCCTGCAAATCACGCAGCTGTACTAACGAGCTGTAGCCGGTGCCGTAATCATCAATGGAGACGCCAAAGCCATCATCACGCAACGACTTCAAACGCTTCGACGTCAGTTCAGGATTCTCCACAACGGCCCCTTCGGTCACTTCCAACACAAAGAATTTCGGATCCAAATTGTGCTGCTGTAGCTGTTTTTGCAGGGTATTGAGCACGTTTTCATTCAGCAAATCGTTTGCGGAGAAGTTCACAGATAGCTTTAGCGGATATCCCTGACCATGCCATTCGGCTACTTGTTGAATGGCTTGGGTGCAAACCCAGGCTGTGATTTCATGAATAAGCCCCGATTGTTCTGCCACTGGAATAAATTCATCGGGGCCAATCCAACCCAGTTCTTCGCTTTGCCAGCGCAACAGCACCTCAACACCGGTACATTCGCCCGATTGCACCGCAATTTTGGGTTGATACACCAAATGAAACTCATCGCGCACCAAGGCATTGGGCAACGCCGATGATATGGCCAAGGTACGAATATAAGCCAAATCAAGGCCATCTTTGTAAGCGCTCACTCCGAGTTTTTTGCGCCGGCCATGAGCCAGTGCAAACTGGGCATAACGCACCAACACATCAAATTCTTTGCCGTGCTCTGGTGCGCCTACTAACCCCGCACTCAAGTTCACGGCGTATTGCACTTTACCCACCTGAATCGGTTGGTTAAGTTGATTTAACAATGCCGATAGTTGTTTCAGCGCGCGTTCACTCGATGCCTCGGGAAGCAACAAGACAAACTCATCCCCTTGCAGGCGCGCTACAAATATACTGGAGGCACACACCTGACGTAATCGCTCCGCCATGGCTTTGAGTAAATCATCACAGACCGTGGGCCCATACATGCTATTGAGCTGACGAAAGTTGCGCCAATTAAGAATCACCAACTGAAAGCTACTGGCGTTGGCGAGTCGCGCCACCACTTCATTATGCAGTTGCCGCGAGTTGGGTAATCCGGTGAGATCATCATGTAATAGTTGATAGGATATACGCTGTTCCCTATCAGCAATGGCGGTTTGCATATGCGAAAAGCCCTGAGCCAACTGACCAATCTCATCGCGCCGATTCAGGGCGATCTTTTGCTGATAGTCACCGCGGCCAATACCCTTTACTACTTCAACTAGAGCGCGCACGGGCTGCACGACTTGCCGCCCTAAAAATAAAGCGATTAAAATAGCTAACACCATGGTGAGAAATGCAATAAGCCACAGTTGCGTGCGTAGCGTGTTAAACGGCGCCTGCGCACTTTCTAACGACGCGGCGAGCAACACTCTTAGATTACTTTGCTCTGTTTGCGGCCCAGTCGCAAAGGTAGCCATAGGCAACCAGCGCAAGTATAGATTTGACGCCTTCGCCCAATCGGTTAAATAAGACTCGTAGGTTATCAACTCCTGGCGCAGCCCTGCTTGTAGATCCGTTGATTTTGAGGAAATTATCAACGGCTCATCGCTGTCTTGATGATAAATAAAGCTCACATAGCTGTTTGTTAGCGCTTCGAGCTGTTGCGCAAGGGCGCTATCTACTGGAAATCCGAATAATACCCAAGCCACCACTTGAGGCGCACGCACCGGAACCACAACCGCTTGATACAAATTCCCTTCCGCACGCAGCAGGCCCGATTCTTGACGACGTAAATCGAGGCTTCGCGCCCATTCGTATTCCTCAATATCATGGCTTGAAACGATAATATCGCCGTTGGCTGAAAACAGTGTCATCAACTGAGCATCGATGCGCTGGCCATGATTTAACAAGGCTGAAATAATGGTGTCTTCATCGGCGCTAGCCACAGCTTGTCGAAAGCCGAAATCGTCTGCAAGAATGGCGGCGCCTTGGCGCAACTGCTCCTCACGCACTTCCAGCAGTTCTTTAAATACCCGCTCACTCACATCAAGCTCGCGTTCTGAATTTTGCTGCACGCTTACCTGTGTCGACCACATGATCGCGAGCGTGATGGTGAGTAGTGCCAGTCCGGTAAAACCGGTAAGCAACAGAATGAGTCGACTTTGAAAACTAATGTTCACGCTGTAGTCTCCGTCGGAAGCGCTGCTCTAACTCACTTTCCTTTGCTGGCGCGGGCTCACTTACCGGTATTTTTATGTACGCCGCCTCCTGCACATAATCGGCTAATGCGAGAGGCCCAAATCCTTGCGCGCCAAACCACGGATGCCAAATATACCAATCTTCTAACTGTGTTTTTTCGTGCTCAGTTAAATTCGCTATGCCCTCGGCATCGGTTTCATACATCACTGGGTTATTGCTCACGATAATATGCCCAATCATATCATCGTGAATGTTGCAGCCTACGGTGACTAATCCAAGTTCAGGAAAATCCACCGAAGGTGCCGTACCTGTCGCATACAGTTGGAATTCAAACGAACGCGCCTCAGAAAAGGAATACACATGGTGACGCATATTATCGTTATTGGGAAAACTCACGATGTCTCCCGGCTGGATCAATAATAGCTGGGGAAAAAACTGACGATTGACCTGCTCCATCATATGCGCGGTAGAAGTTTGTTGTTGCTGAGCATTCGTCTCGTTCTGCTCGTTTTCTTTGGCTTCCGATCCTTCATGGTGCACTAACTGAAAAATAAACGCCCCGACAAGCGGATTGTTCTCAGCGTCAATGATGTGTATCGGTGCTCCATACGCAGGAAAACCAATCAGGAACAGAATAGGTAAAGTCCACGCGCGCAAGCGTGCTAAAAAGTGGTTCTGATTTCGGTGTGGTTGCGGCAAGTGCAACTCCTTGTCACGTTCATTATATCCGCATCATGGGAGCCTTCCCTCACCCGACCGCTTTCTGAGGTTCCGAGGAATTGCTATAGTCATGTATACGGATACACTTTCAATTTCGATTACTTAATTGCTTACATTGGCAGAAGGACAGAGGTTATGTCGAATAATTTTCGCAAAGAACAGGATAGCATGGGATCAGTTGAAGTACCGGAAGATGCACTTTACGGAGCGCAAACCCAACGCGCCGTGAATAATTTTCAAATGAGCGAGCTTACCCTGCCCTTTGCATTTATTCGGGCAGTTGCCCTGATCAAATACTGCGCTGCGGAAACCAACGAACGTCTGGAACTGCTCGATAAGGCCCGCGCCGATGCCATCATGCAGGCGGCGCTTGAAGTGTTTGAAGGGCGCTGGCATAACCAATTCCCCGTCGATGTTTTTCAAACCGGCTCGGGCACGAGCACCAATATGAACGTCAACGAAGTGTTGGCAACGCTTGCTTCCCGCTACAGTGGCAAAGACGTGCATCCCAATGATCATGTCAATCTCGGCCAAAGCAGCAACGATGTTATTCCTACCGCCATTCAGATAAGTGCTGCTCGACGCCTGCACCGCAAACTATTTCCAGCCTTGCGCCACCTTGAAGAAACCATTGAGAACAAAGCGTCTGAGGTGGAAACGGTTGTTAAAACCGGCCGCACTCATTTAATGGACGCCATGCCACTGACATTAGCGCAAGAATTACGCACCTGGGCGCAACAAATCGCCGCAGCCCGCGAGCGCCTTGCCACATTGATGCCACAGTTGATGGACTTGCCTCAAGGGGGAACCGCCATTGGCACGGGCATTAATGCAGATCCTAAATTTGCAGAAACATTCTGTGACTCCCTGACCAAATTCACGGAGATGTCGTTTACCGCAGCACCGAATAAATTTGTGGGAATTGCGAGCCAAGATGTGGCCGTGGGTGTATCCGGTTGCCTGACATCGTTAGCGACCGCGCAAATGAAGATTGCCAATGATTTACGTTGGATGAATAGCGGCCCCCTCGCGGGCTTAGGAGAAATTGCTCTGCCTGCGCTGCAACCGGGGTCTAGCATTATGCCGGGCAAGGTAAATCCGGTCATCCCTGAAGCGGTCGCCATGGCCTGCGCGCAAGTACTCGGTAATCATACGTCCCTTACCGTTGCCGGCCAAAGTGGTAATTTCCAGCTCAATGTGATGTTGCCATTGATCGCATATAACCTATTACAGAGTATTGAGTTGATGACATCGTCGGCAATAGCGTTAGCAGATCAGGCCATCGCAGGCTTTACGGTGAACAACGACAAACTGTCAGAAGCCTTGTCGAAAAACCCGATTTTGGTCACTGCTCTCAATCCTGTAATCGGCTATAGCAAAGCCGCAGAAATTGCCAAAAAAGCATATCAAGAGAAACGGCCCATCATCGACGTTGCCCGAGAGATGACCGACCTCTCCGAAGACGAGCTTGAACAGCGCCTTAATCCGAAGAAGCTCACGGGCGATTCGTAGCCAACGCACCGCGTTGGCCACAGAACCCGATAGCAACCAACAAAGGAGTCACCTATGGAACAATCAAAGGTTTTAATCACCGGTGCCAACCGCGGTATCGGCTTAGCCCTTGCCACCCAGTACGCAAACGCAGGTGCCCAAGTGTTCGCCGTCTGCAGAAGCCGCTCCGAAGGCCTTGATCACGACAACATCACCGTGGTCGATGGTGTCGATGTAACCTCTGCAGATGCAGTGACCAAAATCAGTGAAGTGCTTTACGGTCAACACCTTGATATTTTAATCAACAACGCCGGAATCCTCAGCCGCGAGACCCTCCACGACGCGCCCGAGGAGAGCATTTTAAAACAGTTCGCGGTAAACTCATTGGCCCCGTTGCGCCTTACCATTGGCCTACTTCCCAACCTCAAAGAAGGCAGTAAAGTGGCACTTATTACCAGCCGATTGGGATCGATGACAGACAACGGCAGTGGTGGTTATTATGGTTATCGTATGTCAAAAGCAGCACTCAACGCTGCTGGCGTATCACTTGCCAAAGATTTAGAAACCCAAGGCATCTCAGTCGCTCTGCTGCACCCGGGCTACGTACAAACAGACATGGTAAACAATAGCGGTGATATCAGCGCAGATACCGCTGCCGAACGACTGCGCCAGCGCATTGAAGAACTCAATCAGAGCAACTCAGGCACCTTCTGGCACAGCAACGGCGAAGTTTTACCCTGGTAGTAAACAGAGCTAACGTGTTTTTGCCTCAGCGATCGAACCCAAAAACCCAATGCAGTTGATGTAAATTTAACCAACGCAGTGTTTTTTTGTACAATCGATCTCTTAAAGCTGCTTTTTTTCGTGAAAGGTGTTGACGGAGTCAGTCAGGATTCGCATAATACGCGCCGCTGACACGCACACAAGTATATCGGCAAACGGCTACGTAGCTCAGTTGGTTAGAGCACATCACTCATAATGATGGGGTCGCAGGTTCGAATCCCGCCGTAGCCACCATCGATATACTCAAAGCTTTTGATGCTTAAATGCGGGAGTGGTGGAATTGGTAGACACGCTGGATTTAGGTTCCAGTGCCGCGAGGCGTGAGAGTTCGAGTCTCTCCTTCCGCACCATCGCATCAAAGAAGTGCACTATAGTTGGGGTATAGCCAAGTGGTAAGGCAGCGGGTTTTGATCCCGCCATTCCCAGGTTCGAATCCTGGTACCCCAGCCATTTTCTTGTTGATACGTTCAGCGCCTAGGTTCAACCTAAGTAGCAAACCGTCATCGGCAAACTTCAGCGGCAAATAAAAAGTACTCTGCTGGGGTATAGCCAAGTGGTAAGGCAGCGGGTTTTGATCCCGCCATTCCCAGGTTCGAATCCTGGTACCCCAGCCATTTTTTATTCAGTCATTTCGTATTCACCGAGTTGCGGTGGTGGCGGAATTGGTAGACGCGCTAGCTTCAGGTGCTAGTGTCCGAAAGGACGTGGGGGTTCGAGTCCCCCCCTCCGCACCAACTCGTGAATCGAAATCACGCAGTATCTATCGTTTCCCCTAGCTTTCAAGCATTCCCCAATAGCATCACATATAACCAACGCAATGCGTTGGTCAGGGTCATTCCGTGCATGGAAAAATCTAGCCAACGCAATGCGTTGGTCAGCGTGAATTGCTGCCCGAGAACTCTGGGCCAACGCAATGCGTTGGCTACCGCGAGAGTAACCTGCCCCCTGCTATGCGTCCGATTAAGTCGCGCAGTGACGGCTGCCGAGACAACCCATGAAATAAACTGCGCCGGCACAATTGCACCAGTGGGTGGCGTGACCGAAACCCTTTGGCGATCGCATCCAAGCCATAACCCATTAGTAAATTCTCCCGACGCCGATGTTTTAGCGCCCGCGCAACCGCCGTAACCGCCTCACTCTCTGAGCAATGTTTTAAGGCTGAGGCAATGCCCTGCACATCACGAAAACCAAGATTTACACCCTGGCCCGCGAGCGGGTGCACCGCATGAGCGGCATCACCAATCACACCCCCACAAAGTGACTCTGACCAAGGTGTCAGTACTTGTTGGTGGCGCAATGGAAAGCTGCCGGAACTCTGGATCGTAAAATCACCGATATGGGGCACAAAACGGGTGTGTAGCCACGCATCAAGCTCTTGTTTACTATCGCTCAAGGCCAAAATCTCATCGTGATTCGCATAAACAATCAAGCATGCATGATGGGACGTTAAAGGCAGTAACGCGTGAACTTCCTGATCCGAAAATACCTGCCAAGTACGTGTGGGTAAAACCGAGCTTGTTTCCACATTAACCAGCAGGCAACGCTCACGATAGCTAGCACCCGCCGTACCAAGACCCAATGCGTCCCGTACCGACGATTGCGCGCCGTCGGCACCGAGTAAACCAGAATATTCAATCGCTTCATCAGCGCTGGTATGCACCGTACGCTTACCCGACTCCGTTCGAGCAAGATGGGAAAAACCATCGGTTTTAAAATGAACCAACGGATGTTTCTTACAATGACTCTGTAACACCCGCTGTAGAAGTTTGTTCTCAACCATATAGCCAAGCGGCGCGCCGCCACGACCTGCAAATTCAACCCAGGGGCCGTCAAGCTCGCGTACGGCTAATTCATCAAATCGTTGCGCACGCTGAGCGATGACATCTTCCCACACCCCCAGCGTATTCAATTGCGCGATATTGTCAGCGGTAATGGCAGAAATACGTAAATCATGGGGGCTTTGAGGATCAAATTCAGACTCGGGTTTCGGCTCTAGCAGCACCACTCGATAGCCCTGTTCAGCTATAGTTAGGGCGGCCGCTGCGCCCACCATGCCGCCACCGACAATCACCCAAGGTTTCATTCTTTCTGCCACGTGTCGCATCCCAAGTTACGCCTGATGCTGCCTATTATGCACCATTCAAAAGGTCGCTGCATTTATCCTAGATCATGATAGAATCACGCCATCACTCTCCGGCACCTTGGAGTTGGCTCTGAACCCGTTGATCGCCGCCTCACTTTTTCTGCTTTTCGCCGAGCTCTGCTTTGCGGCTACCAGTGCCATGGTAAAGTACTTAGCGGCTGATATTCCTTCCACCCACTTGGTATTTTTTCGCAATTTCTTTGCCTTCGTAGTGTTGCTTCCTTGGCTGTACAAGCGCCGAGCAACGGCATTTCGTACCACGCAATTGAAACTACATTTACTACGCACGGTAACCGGTATCGCCGGCATGTACCTGTTTTTCTATGTGATTACTCAAGTAGCGCTGGCAAAAGCCACATTGGTGCTGCTAATGGCCCCATTTATTATTCCAATTATTAGCTGGTTCTGGTTCAAAGAGCGGGTCGGCCCCATCTTATGGGCGGCTATTGGGCTAGGTTTTCTTGGCGTTTTAGTATTTCTAAATCCATTTGCCGGGGGCTTTCCGGCGGTGATGGCCTTGGCTTTTCTCGCGGCAGGATTAGCTGCATGGGCGAAAACAGTTATTCGTAAACTCTCGGCGACCGAGTCGCCCAGCAAAATTGTTTTCTATTTCTCATTTTTCTCCACCGTACTCACCGCCATTCCGGTACTGGTGACTTGGCAGTGGCTATCGTGGCAACTGTGGCTAGGCGTTATGCTCATGGGTGTTTTCGCGGTACTCGGACAACTCACCATGACGCGTGCCTTTAGCATGGCCTCACCGTCGCAAATTGGCGTATTTACCTACAGCTCGGTTCTGTTTGCCGCTCTCATTGGATATCTCATTTGGGGAGAAGCCTTTACCGTGCACATGTTTGTGGGATCAGCCATTATTATTGCTGCCGGTTATATGGCTATACGTCAAAACCGTAGCCCTGCGATTAAAATTCCGCCCTCGGGAACCACCAACCCGTAATTTTGCAATCTATGCTAGGCTCTGTTTAACTGATAGCCATGGTTTTAGCGCACATCAATTGAAGTAAGTGGGAGTTCTAGTGGCCGCATTTCGTGGAATAGTGATCTTAATTTTAGCGATGTTTGTCAGCGGATACGCATGGGCCTCTGTGCCCGTGCTCGAGCAATATCCACAGTGCGAGTATTCGGTTCTCTCGGAAGTGAGTGAGACCGAACAAGTCACTTGGCGTAGCCGCACCCGTACCGGGTATGTGGAAGAGCCCGAACGCAGTGATTTCCAACCGGTATTCGACCAAGCGCTTGCCAAGGTTCAGCAAGAAGCCAGAGCCGCGAACGCCGCAGGGATTATTTTAACCCGCGTCGATCGCACGCTTCACGAAGTAAGCGGAACGCAATCGGTGCGTATGCGCGTCACCATTGAAGCCCAACTTGTGAGCGCTTGCCAAGGCCCCAGTGACGCAGAGATTGGCGGACAAGCCACGCCATTTAACCGTGTCGGTGAGCGCCAGCAACGCAGCAGAACTCAAACCATTAGCCACGAAAGTTCCGAAGTTGATTTAAGTGCACTACAAGCGCAATTATCCGCTGAACGCGCCAGCGCGGAATCGGCTTCAGAGCAAGAAGCCCATGACCGGCTGTTAGCCCATAGTGAGCGGGTCGATTTAGATGATGTGGTGGCGGCTCTGCGCGCACTCGAGCTCTCACCAGAACAGGCCCACGCTGAAGCGGGAGTTACGGCTTTACAAAACTTACCGCTTTTACATCTGTCGCAACCGCAAGATTTTGAACAGTCTTATGCGGTCTCGTTATGGCTGAGCTTCACACTCAGTGGCGACAACCTCACGCGCCTTTATCTGTTCCCGCAACATCCCGAGGCAACACCAGAAGAGCGCACGGCACTGTTACAAGCGTTGAATATACCAACCACTGCCGATGGTATTGACGCCCAATTCCGCAATATCACCTGGGGTGTCGATAATTTTACCTTCTTTGCCGACCATTTTACCCTTGAAGGCCAGCTCGACTCGGCCGCGCCTAACGAGCCTGTCACCCAAATCAGCATTCAATTTCACCCTGTTCGCTAAGACCATCTCGAACACTTTGCGCGCAAAGGTAGCAAGGGGGCGGTGAACAAGGTAAAATAACCGCCCTTAAAGCTACGCAGTAACTGAAGACGCAGAGTATGAGTAAAAAGGTCTATATCAAAACCTGGGGCTGCCAGATGAACGAGTACGACTCGGGCAAAATGGCAGATCTGTTGCACGCTCACCTAGGCTACGAGCCAGCAGCAGAAGCAGAAGAAGCGGATCTTATCTTGCTGAACACTTGTTCTATACGCGAAAAAGCGCAAGAGAAGGTGTTTCATCAGCTAGGCCGTTGGAAACAGCTAAAAAATACCAAGCCCGATTTAATTATCGGCGTGGGCGGCTGTGTTGCCTCTCAGGAAGGCGCCGCCATTCGTGAGCGCGCTCCTTTTGTCGATTTGGTCTTTGGCCCGCAAACCTTACATCGCCTTCCTGCCATGCTCAAAGAGCTCGGCGAAGGGAAAACGTCGGTGATCGACATTTCGTTCCCAGAAATTGAGAAATTTGACCGTTTGCCCGATCCAAAAGCAGACGGCCCTACTGCCTTTGTGTCGATTATGGAAGGCTGTAGCAAATACTGTACTTTCTGTGTGGTCCCCTATACTCGTGGTGAGGAAGTTAGCCGTCCTCTCGACGATGTATTGTTTGAAATTGCGCAGCTCGCCGACCAAGGCGTGCGCGAAGTGAACTTGCTCGGCCAAAACGTAAACGCATACCGTGGTGATCGTCACGATGGCAGCGTATGTACCTTTGCTGAATTACTGCACTACATCGCCGCCATTGATGGTATCGATCGAATTCGTTACACCACCTCACATCCGGTGGAGTTTACCGACGATATTATCGCCGCCTACGAAACCATTCCGGAACTGGTGAGCCACCTGCATTTGCCAGTACAAAGCGGCTCTGACCGCATTTTGGCCTTGATGAAGCGTGGCCATACGGCGCTCGAGTACAAATCGCAAATTCGAAAATTACGCAAAGTGCGTCCGAATATCGCCATGTCGTCGGACTTTATCATTGGTTTTCCTGGCGAAACTGCGACAGATTTTGAACAGACGATGGACCTTATTCAGGCTATCGATTTCGATTTAAGCTTCAGTTTTATTTACAGTGCACGCCCTGGTACACCGGCTGCGGATTTACCCGACGATGTGCCAGAATCGGTGAAGAAAGAACGCCTGCATTTGCTCCAGCAGCGTATTAATCAACAAGCTCAGCGCCATGCACGACAAATGCTCGACACCGAGCAGCGTATTTTGGTGATTGGTCCGTCACGCAAGAACCCTATGGAATTGAGTGGCCGTACCGAAAATAATCGCGTGGTAAATTTTGAAGGACGCCCCGATATGATTGGTAAATTCGTGGATGTAAAAATCACCGAAGCCTTACCAAACTCTTTGCGCGGCGTGGTGCTGCGTGAAGAGCACGAGCTTGGTTTACGTGTTGATACCGCACCGCAAGCGATTCTTGCCCGTAATCCAGAACCTACGCCCGATACCTTAGGCGTCATTCGAATTAATCCGTCGGTGTAATAGCCGACTATGGGGGCTGCGGCCCCCAACGTCATAAACAGAGAGGAACGATTGAGTACTACGGTAGAAACCATCGAATTGTATCTTGAGCCTGCAGATAGCCAGCGTTTGGCAAACTTATGTGGCCCTTTAGACGATAATATTCGTCATATTGAGCGACGCCTAGGCGTTGAAGTGGTTTACAAAGACAATCATTTTCGCATTATCGGTCAAGGCCCAGGTAGTCGCGCCACCGTAGAAATCCTGAAAAACCTCTATATCGAAACTGCCCCAGTGCGTGGGCGCATGCGCGCCATTGAACCTAATCAGGTGCACTTGGCTATTCAAGAAAGCCGAGCCCTTGATCAAAACGAAGGTGCCGACGAAGACGATCCAATGACGCTGATTAAAACAAAGCGGGGGTTAATTAAGCCCCGCAATCGTAATCAGCAAGAGTACGTTCGCGCCATTCTCACCAACGACATCAATTTTGGTATCGGCCCTGCCGGTACCGGTAAAACCTATTTGGCCGTAGCAGCCGCGGTCGATGCGCTTGAGCGCCAAGAAATTCGCCGTATTCTATTAACGCGCCCGGCCGTTGAAGCCGGTGAGAAACTTGGCTTTTTACCCGGTGATCTTGCGCAAAAGGTTGATCCCTACTTGCGCCCTCTCTATGACGCCCTATTTGAAATGCTCGGTTTCGAGAAGGTAGAAAAACTCATTGAGCGCAACGTAATTGAAATTGCGCCCTTGGCTTATATGCGTGGTCGCACCCTCAACGATGCCTTTATATTGTTGGATGAAAGCCAAAATACAACGCAGGAGCAGATGAAAATGTTCCTCACTCGTATTGGTTTTAATTCAAAGGCGGTCATTACTGGCGATATCACCCAGATTGACTTACCCCGCGGTCAGAAATCGGGGCTCCGCCAAGCCATCGAAGTGCTAAACGACGTCGACGGTATTAGCTTTACCTTCTTTAGCGCAAAAGATGTCGTGCGCCATCCAGTGGTACAACGCGTGGTGCAAGCCTACGAATTATTTGAAGCGGAGAATCCGCGCTCGTGAGCCATCACATTGATATTCAGCGAGAAGTTGAGGCGCCCGATCTACCCAACGATAACGCCATTGAAGCCACGGTGCTGGCGGTATTCCGTCACCTAAACATTGATCATGCTGAGTTAACCGTCCGCATCACCGATGCGAACGAAGTACAAACGCTAAATCGCGAGTATCGTGACAAGGACAAACCCACCAACGTCTTGTCGTTTCCTTTTGATGCAGAATTGCCGCCTGGAGTAAGTCTCGACGTACCTTTGCTTGGAGATGTGATTCTCTGCGAAGAGGTTGTGCGCGCAGAAGCTATCGCCCAAAACAAACCGCTTGCCCATCACTTTGCGCATTTAGTTGTTCATGGCACCTTGCATTTGCTAGGTTATGACCATATAACCGATACTGAAGCGGAAGCGATGGAGAATCTGGAACGGGCTGTTTTAGCCACACTGGATATCGCAGATCCCTATACCATGATCAATTCAATCGAAGATACCGACAATGACTCGAGGAGTGAGTAAACGTCAATGAGCGATGACAAACCCCAACCCGGTTCGGGGAACTCAAGGAAAACGTGGGCACAAAAGTTACTTCAGGCCTTTACCGGCGAGCCCTCTAGTCGCGAAGAATTCGTTGATATGATCCAAGATGCGGAGCATCGCGATCTCATCGACCTCGATACCAAAGAAATGATTGAAGGCGTACTTGATGTAGCCGAGCTGAAAGTACGGGATATTATGATCCCTCGTTCACAAATGGTAACGATTGATAAAAACGCCAGCGTTGAAGCATTCCTTCCTATTGTTATTCAAACTCAGCATTCTCGTTATCCCGTGGTTAGTGAAAATAAAGACCACATCGAAGGTATCTTGCTCGCCAAAGACCTTATTGCCTATGGTTTTGGTATGGTTGAACAACCCTTTTCCCTTGAGCAAATTATGCGCCCCGCAGTGATTGTTCCAGAGAGTAAGCGTGTTGATGCCCTGCTCAAGGAGTTTCGTTCCAAGCGTTACCACATGGCCGTAGTTGTCGATGAATATGGCGGCGTTAGTGGCTTGGTCACCATTGAAGATATCTTGGAAGAAATCGTAGGTGAAATTGAAGATGAAACCGACGATGACGACTCACGGGGTGATATACGGAAAGTGAGTCACTCTCGATTTATGGTGAAAGCACTGACCACCATCGAAGACTTTAATTCATATTTTCACACCGACTATATGGACGACGAATACGATACTATTGGTGGTTTAGTCGCTCATTCGTTTGGGCATTTACCCGAAGTGGGAGAAGAGGTTACGATTGGTCATCTGAACTTTAAAGTAACCGCTGCCGACCGCCGCCGTATTCAGCAATTACAAGTATCTATTCCCCACGAACAAAGTTAATTCGACGGAGCCCGTAACTATGCTGCAGTATGTTGCACGCCTCCTGCAGAGCCAACGCTGGCGAAGCGTATTTAGCTTCGCTTTGGGGCTTGTGTTGGTGTTTGCCTACGCGCCTTTTTCACAGCCATGGCTAACACCTCTGGTGATGGCCGCATGGTTACTGCTTGTCGTGCGCTCACAACACTGGCGACAAGCCGCAGCAACCGGTTTTTGGTTTGGTTTAGGCTGGTTTGGCGCCGGTATCAGTTGGGTGTTTGTTAGCATTGACCAGTTCGGGGGCATGCCCCTCATCGCATCTATTTTTGTGATGGTTTTACTCTGTGCATACCTTGCGCTCTTCCCCACTCTTGTCGCCGTGCTTTGGTTACGATGTCGCCCTTATTTTATGGGTTTAAGTTTATTTGCCATCCCTTTCATTTGGCTGGTCGCTGAGTTTCTCCGTGGCTGGCTATTTACAGGCTTTCCTTGGCTGAGCTTAGGTTACACGCAAACCACCTCCGTGCTGGGTAACTTCGCCCCGCATATTGGCGAACTGGGTATTGTTGTGGTGCTCTGGTTGATGGCCGTGTGTATTGCTTACACGGTATTACGTCGCCAATTGCAGTGGCTTTTAGCTGTACCCGCGTTGCTCGTACTAGGCGTTGCCGCGCCTTCGATTAATCCCATGGAAGCCACCGGCGAACACCGGCAAGTTGCATTGGTACAAGGCAATGTCATTCAAGATCTAAAGTGGAACCCCGATGAACAATGGCCCAATTTCCATACCTACTTGGATTTAACTGCACCCTATTTAGACCACGATTTAGTTATTTGGCCAGAATCGGCAATTACCTTTATTGAGCCGTTTGCCCAGCGCCAATTGGCGGATCTGGATGATTATTTACGCGAGCAAAACACCACCCTGATCAGTGGCATTATTGATCTGGATCGCAACACCGGGGACTTCTTCAACAGTATGATTGTTTTGGGTGAGCAGTCGGGCCGCCATTGGTATCACGGACATCCAAACCGCTACCAAAAGCACCAGCTGTTGCCAATTGGTGAATTTGTTCCCTTTGAGTCGCTACTCCGCCCGCTCGCGCCTTTATTTAATTTGCCGATGTCGTCTTTTTCACGGGGCGATTTCATTCAAAATAATTTAAACGCGAATGGCGTTTTAGTTGCCGCCAATATTTGTTACGAAGTGGTTTTTAGTCGTCAAATCCGTGCCAACTTTAGTGATGAGACCGGATTGTTGCTCACCATCAGTAACGATACGTGGTTTGGTGATTCCCATGGACCTCACCAACACATGGAGATTGCGCGCATGCGAGCGCGTGAGCTCGGTCGGCCGATGCTACGGGCTACCAATAACGGAATTACCGGAATTTATGACGAGCAAGGTCATACAATTACGCGTATTCCGCAGTTTGAGCCTGGTATAGCGAGTGCGCGGGTTATGTTGGTATCCGGAGCGACGGGTTACGCCCGTTGGGGCGACCTCCCTGCTTGGGGGTTTGTCCTACTCTTGCTTGCCCTAGCCCGACCTTGGAAATTCCGTCACTCAGCGTAGTCAAAAAGCCACAAAAACTATACACTAACGGGCTGTACGTATTAGCCGAATCAGTTCGAATGGAAGGATAAGAACATGAACGAGATTTTTGGTGCCATTCTATTTACCGTGTTCGTCGCGTCTGCTGGGCTAGGCATTGCCAGTATTATTTGCGCCCTCATGCCTTCGACCGTCAGCGACGACGAACAAGAGCGCGCGCGGGATAAAATCGAATCCATCTTTTTTGGTGCCGCTGGCGTCATTATCGCTTTGGTAATGGTTGTGGCGATGATCTTCAACGCAAGCTAATCCAATTTCTAATCAGGCAGTTTTAAACAGGTAGTATCTTGATGACCCGGAAAATCGACGAACAATATCACGCCACCGCACTGGAATCTGAAATTCAGGAACGTTGGGAACGTGACCAAGTTTTTACTGTGACAGAGGACTCAAGCAAAGAGAAATTCTACTGCTTATCGATGTTCCCCTACCCCAGTGGCAAATTGCACATGGGGCACGTACGAAACTACACGCTCAGTGATGTTGTATCCCGCTATCAACGGTTGCAAGGCAAAAATGTACTGCACCCGATTGGCTGGGACGCGTTTGGATTGCCTGCAGAAAATGCCGCTATTCAGCATAAAACTGCTCCGGCGCACTGGACCTACCAAAATATCGCTGAAATGCGTAAACAGCTTAAAACCCTTGGCTTTGGCTATGACTGGAACCGAGAGATCGCCACCTGTCATCCTGAGTACTACCGCTGGGAACAGTGGTTCTTTACCAAGCTGTTTGAAAAAGGATTGGTTTATAAAAAGAATGCGACGGTGAACTGGGATCCGGTTGATCAAACCGTATTAGCGAACGAGCAAGTTATTGATGGTCGCGGTTGGCGTTCTGGTGCCATTGTCGAGCAAAAAGAAATCCCGCAATGGTTTGTGCGCATCACCGCTTATGCCGAAGAGCTGTTACAAGACCTGGAGCATTTGGATGGCTGGCCAGATCAAGTAAAAGCGATGCAACGCAACTGGATTGGTCGCTCGGAAGGCGTTGAGATTACTTTCCATGTCAACGCCTTGGATATGGATCTCAGTGTTTACACCACGCGCCCAGACACTTTTTACGGCGTCACGTATATGGCAGTTGCTGCCCAACACCCGTTGGCACGCAAAGCAGCCGAGAATTCCCCCGAAGTGGCGGAATTTGTGGAGTCGTGCAAGCAACAAAAAGTGGCCGAAGCAGACTTAGCCACTATGGAAAAACGCGGAATTGCCACTGGCTATACCGCAACCCATCCGCTTACCGGTGAAGAAGTGCCGGTATGGGTAGCTAACTTTGTGCTCATGGATTACGGCACCGGTGCTGTGATGGCCGTTCCTGCCCATGACCAACGTGATTTTGAATTTGCCACTACCTATAAGTTGCCGATTAAGCCCGTGATCGAAGGTGAACAACCGCACGATTACAGCACTGGCGCCATGGTAGAGAAAGGCAGCTTAATTAATTCTGCTGAGTTTAACGGTTTAAGCTCTAGCGACGGCTTTAACGCCATCGCCAATAAACTAGAGGAACTTGGCAAAGGGAAACGTCAGGTTAATTATCGTTTACGGGATTGGGGTGTGTCACGCCAGCGATATTGGGGGACACCCATTCCAATGCTCAACCTCGAGAATGGCGAGTCGGTTGCCGTACCCGAAGAACAATTGCCTGTGCGTTTACCTGAAGATGTTGTGATGGACGGCGTGACCTCGCCCATTAAGGCCGATGCGGAATGGCGCAAAACCAGTTATCAGGGCCAGCCTGCAGAACATGAAACCGATACCTTCGACACTTTTATGGAGTCGAGCTGGTATTACGCTCGTTACTGCTCGCCGCGCCACGACGAAGGCATGCTGGATCCTGAAAAAGCGAATTACTGGCTACCGGTGGATCAATATATCGGTGGTATCGAACACGCGATTTTGCACTTACTCTACGCCCGCTTCTTCCACAAGCTATTGCGTGATACCGGTTTGGTAAATTCAGACGAGCCGTTTAAGCAGCTGCTCTGCCAAGGCATGGTATTGGCAGATAGCTATTATCGCGACGATGAAAACGGCGGCAAAAGCTGGTTCTCGCCAACCGACGTTGAAATTACCAAGCGCAACGAGAAAGGCGAAGTGCTAGAAGCCGTGTATAAGCACGATGGGAAACCTGTGTTGCACGCAGGCATTAGCAAGATGTCGAAATCGAAAAACAACGGCATCGATCCGCAAACCATGGTCGACCGTTTTGGTGCCGATACCGTGCGTTTGTTTATGATGTTTGCGGCGCCTCCAGAACTTACTTTGGAATGGTCCGATGCGGGGGTTGAAGGTGCCCATCGTTTCTTGCGCCGATTATGGAAGCTTGTTTACGATTTCCAAGAGTTTGCTGGTCACTACCCGGTAGATGCCTCAATTCTCAATAGCTCGCAAAAAGCATTGCGACGTGAAACCCATAAAACCATCGCAAAAGTAAGCGATGATATGGGCCGCCGGCAAAATTTCAACACGGCTATTGCCGCTGTGATGGAGCTATCAAACCATTTGCAAAAAGCCCCCTTAGACACCGATGCAGATAAGGCGCTGATGCAAGAAGCCTTGAACGCTATTGTTGTTATGCTTTCTCCGATTACACCGCATATTTGTGAACGCATGTGGCAGGCACTTGGACACAGCTCTGACATAAACTTCGCCCCATGGCCTGATGTCGATGAAAATGCACTCATCGAAGACGAGAAATTAGTGGTGTTGCAGGTGAATGGAAAAGTGCGGGCGAAAATCACGGTACCTGCAGATATTGATAAAGACAGTATCGAAGCCTTGGCATTGGAGAATCCGCAAATTACCAAATACACCCAAGAAGGGACGGTACGCAAAGTAATTTACGTACCCGGTAAATTGGTGAATATCGTTGTTGCTTAATCGCTTCAGTGCGCGAACCACAGGTTCGCCACGGCACCCCACAAAAGCACTTTTACACGTGCTTTGTGGCGTTGCTATGCTGTTCATGCTGAGCGCCTGTGGATTTCAATTGCGCGGGGATTACCAGATTTCTGCGCAAATTGAACAACTCTCATTGGATGGCCCCCGTGGTAGTGAGGCCCTAGTGCGTGTGCGCGAAATATTTGAACAACGCAATATCCAACTGACCACCGCAGATGAAGGCGTAACTCATGTGGAAATTGGCAACGATAGACTCGATCGACGAATTCTGTCGATGTTATCGTCGGGACAAGTTGCGGAATATGAATTGATTTACATGCTTCCGGTGACAATTACCACACAATCGGGCGATGAATATCACCATGAAATTCAAATTTTGCGCGACTATCAGGATGATCCCAATTTTGCGCTGGCAAAACATCGGGAGCTCGAATTACTGATTAGCGAAATGCGCACAGATGCTGCCCACCGCCTGCTATTGTTGTTGAACCGACTCACTTGGGAGTGACCCACACATGCAAGTACAGGCCGCCCAACTTCAGAAACATCTTAGCGATAAACTCAAGGGCGTGTACCTCGTATTCGGCGATGATCCTTTCTTGCTCAACCAAACCCTAGATCGCATTCGACAAGCGGCAAAAGCACAAGGATTTGAAGAGCGCCAGCGTTACACTCAGGATCGTGACTTTGCCTGGGAGTCTTTGCAAAGCGCAGGACAAACCATGTCGCTGTTTACCGCCCAGCAGTTGATTGAATTAGAACTGCCCGATGCAAAACCAGGTCGCGACGGCGGCCAAGCCCTGCAAGACTTTGTGGCGCAACAAAGCCCGGATCAAGTGTTGCTCGTGTTTGGCCCGCGGCTACGCAAAGATCAACAGAAAACCAAATGGTTTCAAGCATTGTCCAATGCTGGTGTGTTTGTACCTTTATATACCCCCGAACGCCGCCAGTTACCCAGTTTTGTGCGGGAGCGAGCCGCACACTATCAGTTACAACTCAGTCCTGCCGCAGTCGAACAGCTCTGTGACTGGTACGAAGGCAATTTGCTTGCCCTTGATCAGGCCCTCATGCGTTTAAATCTCACCCATGCTGAGGGAGAGATAGATGTTGAACACATCCGTTTGCAAAACCAAGATAACAGTCGCTTTGATATTTTTACATTGCGTGACGCGCTGCTGCAGCATCGTTCAAAAGACTATGTGCATTGCTTGCAGCGTTTATTTGAAACCGGTACCGAGCCCACCTTAATACTTTGGACCCTGCAGAAATTACATCATGCACTTAGCGCCATTAACCAAGCCCAGCAATTACGCCAGCCATTGCAAAGTATTTGGAATCAGGAGCAAATTTGGTCATCACAGCAGCAGTTATATATGGATCTTGCGCAGCAACAAACGTCCGAATTGGTAGCTCGACGGCTGCACTTGCTTGAGCGTTTGGAGCGAAGTATTAAGCGCGATTCAGGCGAATCCGTGTTCCTATTGGCGCTTCATCTGGGTTTTTCATTTCGTGCCGATGCCATCGAAGCGCAGTTAGCACCCTTTGCCCGGGCCGATATAACCACCTAACCTTGCTCTCGCCCTTGAACTCTGGCGGCAAAGTTCCGATACTTACACCCCATGACCGATCAACGAGATACCTCACCCCGACAAATCGCTGTTCTTGGCGGTACTTTTGATCCCGTGCATTGGGGCCATTTACGTCCGGTTCTTGATTTAGCCGACCGCTGCGGCTGGGATCGCATCCATTTACTGCCAACCTGCGCGCCGCCGCATCGACAACAACCGGAGGTACTCAATACCCACCGACTCGGGATGCTAGACGCTGCAGCTACTCTAGATTCTCGGTTGTACGTAAATGATTGGGAATTACGTCAGGGCATGCCTTCGCGCACCTTGCCCACGCTAAAACACTTTCGAGAACGCTGCCCAAATGCCACTCTGATCTTTATTATCGGCATGGATAGTTTGCTCCTACTGCCCGAATGGCTGCACTGGGAGCGCCTATTTGATTATGCACATTTTGTGGTGATGCCTCGCCCCGGATACTCGTTAGATGAGGCGCGCCCTGAAGTAAAAGAACTGCTCGAAAAGCGCCAAGTCTCAATCGAGCAACTATCATCCGGATGCGGTGGAATTTATGTCGCTGAATCACCCTCGGTCGATATTTCTGCCACCGAGTTGCGACAACAGATAGGCCAACAGTTTACGTTGAACTCGGAATGCCCAGAGTTTCTGCCCGAACCTGTGTGGAAATACATTCAAAAGCACCATCTTTACGGTGTTGCCTAGCTGCACGACCGCGCGAACTCGTGCTACAATCTCAGGGTAAATATGCCTATTGGAGTAACCCTGCATTGCAAACTGAAGAATTACGCGATTTTATATTGGATAAAATCGATGATATTAAAGCCCGCGACGTTCAAACCATTGATGTACGAGACAAAACCGATGTCACCGATTTTCTGGTGATCTGCTCTGGGAATTCAAAAACGCACGTTCGTAGTATTGCCGGTCATGTGGCGGTTGAAGCTAAACATGTGGGTGA
Organism: Aliidiomarina indica; assembly: GCF_015354615.1. Classification (GTDB taxonomy): domain Bacteria; phylum Pseudomonadota; class Gammaproteobacteria; order Enterobacterales; family Alteromonadaceae; genus Aliidiomarina; species Aliidiomarina indica. The sequence goes on from NZ_JACAVQ010000001.1 coordinate 925,237, forward strand.
GAGACCACTGGGTGTTGAAGGCGAAACCGACGGTGAATGGGTACTTGTAGATTTTGGGACCGTTGTTGTGCATGTCATGCAAGATAGCGCCCGCGATTTCTACCAACTCGAAAAACTGTGGGGCCATTAATTCTCCATGCGCCTCCAACTGATTGCAGTCGGGAACAAAATGCCAGGGTGGATTAGCGAAGGCTATCATGAATACGCCAAACGCATGCCGCCTGAGCTTCCTCTAGATTTAACGGAAATTGTACCGGGCAAACGCTCTAAGAAAGCGGATGTTCAGCGTTTAACCGTGCAAGAAGGGGAAAAAGTTCTAGCTGCCATCAAACCGGGCACCCATGTGGTTGCGCTTGAGGTTCAAGGCAAGCCATGGGATACCCACAAACTTGCGCAGCGCATGCAGCAGTGGCAATTAAATGGGCAGGACGTTGCGTTTTTAGTCGGCGGTCCTGAGGGCTTATCAGCCGACTGTAAGGCCCGAGCCAACGAAATGTGGTCTTTATCACCGTTAACATTGCCCCACCCTATGGTTCGTGTCATTATTGCTGAAGCCCTTTTTCGGGCCTGGAGCTTACTCAATAATCATCCGTACCACCGCGAATAATCATGAATAGAAAACGGGTCCCGATACGGAATCATCAGGCAGAAGCCGCACTCTTTTCCCGCCGTGCAATCGTGTCTATCGGTATCGTATTCGTTGTGTTCGCAATTTTGTTGGTCAACTTGTATTCGTTGCAAGTAACCAGCTACGCTGAATTTCAAACCCGCTCAAACAGTAACCGTATTACCGTACTTCCGGTGGCGCCAAATCGCGGATTAATTTACGACCGTAACGGCGTGTTGCTTGCCGACAATATTCCGGTGTATTCACTTGAAATATCGCCCTTAGAAGTACGCAACCTAACTGACACCCTCGATCGCTTACATCAATTGCTCAATTTATCCGACGATGTCATCGCTGATTTTAATACACGTCTGCGTCAGCACCGCCGTTTTCCAAACATCACTTTTGTCGACGAGCTCTCTGAACAGCAAGTCGCCCTTTTTGCGACCCACCAGCATCACTTTCCAGGGGTTACGATCGAAGGACGCCTACAACGCTTCTACCCTCATCGTGATTTATTTACCCATGCCCTAGGCTATGTGGGCCGAATCAACCAGCAAGATGTGCAGCGTTTACGGGACCAGGAGCGCTACGCCAATTACGCGGCCACCCGCACAATCGGAAAACTTGGCGTTGAGCGGAAATATGAAATGGATTTGCACGGCGTGGTGGGCTATCAAACCGTTGAAGTGAATAACCGCGGGCGCGTGGTACGCACCCTCGATTTTTCACCTCCAGAGCCGGGCACCGATATTCATCTTGAGCTCGACATTGGCATGCAGAAAGTAGCCCGAGATCAGCTGCAGAATCGCCGCGGCGCCATTGTTGTACTTGATGCCAATACCGGCGGTGTTCTGGCACTCTATTCAAACCCAAGTTATGACCCGAATTTATTTGTCAGTGGAATTTCCACGGTCGACTATCGTAACCTTTTGAATAATCCGGCGAACCCACTGATTAATCGGGCAACCCAGGGCCGTTACCCACCGGCTTCTACCATTAAGCCTCATTTAGGGTTACTTGCCCTGCATGAAGGTATTATCACGGCCGAAACACGTATTTGGGATCCGGGTTACTTTACTTTAGAAGGGGTCTCACGACGCTTCCGTGATTGGCGCCCCCATGGCCACGGTTGGGTGACTGTGACCAAGGCCATCGCGGAATCCTGTAACGTATTCTATTACGATGTCGCCAATCAGCTTGGTATTGATCGGATGGCTACTTTTATGGGTGAGTTCGGCTTTGGCCAACGCACTGGCATTGATATTCTAGAAGAAAACACGGCCATTATGCCCGATCGGGGTTGGAAACGTGCTCGCTTTAACGAGCCATGGTATGCCGGTGAAACCCTATCGGTGGGAATCGGTCAGAGCTTCTGGACTGTGACGCCGCTGCAATTGGCATACTCGACTGCTATTTTAGCCACGCGAGGGGAACGTCATACTCCCCGTTTATTGCGCGCTACCGGTGATCGGCACGATCCTATTTATGTGGAACCCTATGGACTCCCTCCGTTAAAGGACGTGGCAACAAAGCACTGGGACACTATTCATAAGGGCATGGAAGAGGTAATCACCTCTCGCCAAGGCACCGCTTGGACCGCGTTTCGGGGAGCTACCTACACCGCTGCCGGTAAAACAGGAACCGCACAGGTTGTGCGCATTGAAGACGACACTATTGAGCGTCCTGATATTCAAGATGTAGAGGAACGTTTTCGCGATAACGCGACCTATATTGGATATGCCCCTGCCGACAAACCGGAAATTGTGGTAGCCCTTGCCATCGAAAACGTAGGGGGTGGTGGCCGCAATGCCGCGCCGGTGGCACGTGCAATTATGGATTACTATTTCGCTGACCCGCAGCAACGCCAGCTGAAACTGCTTGAGATACAGCAACGGAGAACGCATGCAGACGACTGAAGAAAGACAGCGTAATCCTTGGCTTGCCAAGCTGCATATCGATGGCCCCTTGTTCTTGGGCTTAATTGCGTTAGCGATTGTCAGCTTGTTTGTTATCTACAGTGCCGGCGGTCAGGATATTGGTTTGGTGCATCGACAAGCGATACGCATGGGCGTTTCTTTTGCGGTGCTTTTCGTGGTTGCGCAAATTGCGCCACAAACCTGGCGCATCTACGCCGTGCCTTTTTATATTGTGGGCATTATTCTATTGGTTCTAGTGCTGTTCTTTGGTGAGATGGGCAAAGGTGCCCAGCGTTGGCTCAATATTGGCGTAACCCGCATTCAACCGTCAGAAATATTAAAACTTGCTGTGCCCATTCTACTCGCTTGGTACTGCGCACGCGCGCAGATCCCAATTCGCTTCTGGCATGTGTTAGCCGGTCTGATTCTTGCCATGATCCCGACAATGTTAATTGCACAGCAACCGGATTTAGGTACCGCCATACTCGTGGCAAGCTCGGGTTTATTTGTGCTTTTCTTAGCCGGCATGAGTTGGCGCTTAGTTACCTTCGGCGGCGCGCTGGCGGCCGCTAGCTTACCCTTATTCTGGTTTTTCTTTTTACGCGAATATCAACGCCAGCGAATTCTCACCTTTTTAAATCCGGAAACCGATCCACTCGGATCCGGTTATCATATTATTCAATCAAAAATTGCTATCGGTTCGGGTGGGCTTGAAGGAAAAGGCTGGTTACAAGGCACTCAGTCACAATTAGAATTTCTGCCCGAGCGACATACCGACTTTATTTTCTCTGTATTCGCCGAAGAATTTGGCTTTTTTGGCGTCGCCGGATTGTTAATTTTGTACGGATTTGTGATTTTCCGTGGCATGCTTATTTCCATGCGAGCGCAAAGTAACTTTGCCCGCTTGCTCGGCGGCAGTATTACGCTCACATTTTTTATTTACGTATTAGTGAACATTGGTATGGTTTCCGGACTCTTACCGGTAGTCGGTGTACCGCTGCCACTTATCAGTTATGGTGGAACGTCGATGGTCACCATGATGGCAGGTTTTGGAATTTTAATGGCTATTGCCACCCATCGGCGTCTGGTGATCAGCCAGTCTGGATAAAAGAATAATTAACCGAATTATAAAAAAGGTGGTCTATGAAAAAGCTTCGTTGTTTGCTCCTTGCTTGTTGTTCCCTCGGTTTTTTGGCTACCGCTCCAGCCTTAAGTTCAGAATGGTCGGAAGCTGAACGTCAGTTTATTCAGATGATGCAACAAGAGCACCAAATCCCAGCGCAAGAAACTGAAGCCTTGCTCCGTGCCGCCAGCAAAAGTCAGCCTATTATTGATGCCATTACACGCCCATGGGAGGCACGTCCGTGGCATGAGTACTACACTATTTTTCTTACCGAACGTCGTTTAAAAGAAGGTTTAGCGTTCTGGGAAGAACACGAAGAAATTCTGATCCGTGCGCGCAAACAATATGGCGTACCAGAAGAAGTGATTGTGGCCATTATGGGCGTTGAAACTTACTATGGTCGCATTATGGGAACACATCGTGTGCTCGACGCGCTCTATACCTTAGGTTTTCATTACCCGCCGCGGCAAACCTTTTTCCGCAGCGAGTTAGCCCAATTTATCCTGCTCACGCGCGAAGAATCCTTGCCTGCAGAAGCACTCATGGGATCTTATGCCGGAGCCATGGGCTTTGGTCAGTTTATCTCATCAAGCTACCGTTACTATGCCGTTGATTTCGATGGCGATGGCCAACGGGATCTACTCGGTAACGTGGTGGATGCCATCGGTAGCGTCGCGAACTACTTTGCTCGCCACCATTGGCGTGATGCCCAACCTATTACTATCCCAGCATGGGTGAGTGCGGATACGGATGTGGCTGCGCTTACCAGCGGCCGCGGTACCGTATTAACCCATACCGTAGGTGAACTGCATGAGAAAGGCGTACGCTTTATTACTGCCATGCCTGCTGATACCAAAGCGCGCCTATTCGCATTCGAAGAAGCCGATGGCGGTTATTCCTACTGGGTTGGTCTGCCTAATTTTTATGCCATTACCCGCTACAATCATAGTCCGCTGTATGCCATGGCTGTGTTCCAGCTATCGGAGCAGCTGCGTCAACATCGCGTTATGGCTGGACAATAATTATGCTGTGGCGAAATTTGCTGCTTATCATGGGGTGCAGCACAGTGGCATTAGTGGGCTGCAGCCAAACTCCTAGCACCGAACGTTATCGTATTGCCAATGACGAGGCGCCCCTGCGCACGCCCACGAGCGCCGAAATTTTTCCACTAACGCCTCGGGAAGAACCAATTGGACGGCGTGGGAATTTGCCCTACCAGGTGAATGGCCAAGACTACCAAGTGCTATCGGATGCTTCTGGCTATAACGAAGAAGGCATCGCTAGTTGGTACGGGCAAAAGTTTCATGGCCACCTCACCTCCATGGGTGAGTATTACGATATGTACAGTCTTTCTGCGGCGCATAAAACGTTACCTCTGCCTACTTGGGTGCGTGTCACCAATCTTGAAAACAACAAGTCGGTCGTGGTTCGCATTAATGATCGGGGCCCTTTCCATGCCGATCGCATTATCGATCTGTCATTTTCGGCCGCGTACGCCCTTGATATGCATCGCCGCGGAACCGCGCGGGTTCGGGTGGAGGCCCTTCACACCGCTCCCGATGAGGCCACAGAGCCGAAAGCACACTTTATTCAAATTGCGGCAGCTCGTGAGGCAGCGAACCTGCATGCAATGGCGCAACAAATCGAAGAAAATTATCAAATCAACGCAACTACCCGCGAACAAAATGGTCTGACTCGTTTGTTTATCGGGCCTTTTTCTGAGCGTCAAACCATCCACTGGATAAATAGACTCCGGCAGGATGGATATCAGGGGATTTTCCGCGTGCCATACGACAGCTTGCTGTAAATAGCGTGTGAATACATTCCGATAAACCACAAAAATTTGTTATAATCGGCTCCCTTTTTTACCCCACGGGTAAAGCAGCGCACACGCACCAGGGCGATATATAGCCCTCGATGCGATGAAAGAGTCGATTTACTCATTCAACACTGACAAGAGAAGCTTACTGACCATGAATAGCAGCCGAATTCGTATTTCTCCATTGCTCGCCTTAATGGCATTTTTCTTGACTGTTTTTGCGGCCCAGGCAGTAACTCCACCAACGCCATCAGTGAATGCCCGTGCTTATGTCATGATGGATTACAATACCGGCCACATTATTGCTAGCGAAAATGCAGACCAGCTCCACGGCCCTGCCAGCCTTGTAAAAATGATGACCAGCTACATCATCGGTCGCGAATTGAAAGCAGGCACCATTTCACTTGATGACACGGTTACAGTAAGTCGTAACGCGTGGGCACGCAATTTCCCTGGCTCTTCGTTGATGTTTATTGAAGTTGGCCGTGAAGTGCAAGTTGCAGACCTCAACCGCGGTATTATTATTGCTTCAGGCAATGACGCCTGCGTCGCCATGGCTGAGCACATTGCCGGTACCGAAGATGGCTTCGTGAACTTAATGAATGCCTACGCCCGCGAGCTTGGCATGACCAACACCACCTTTTCCAACAGCCACGGTTTAACCAGCGAAGGTCAAACCACGACTGCACGGGATATGGCTATTTTGGCACGCGCTTTAGTGCGCGACGTTCCAAACCAACATGCGCTGTATTCTGAGCGTGAGTTTACCTATAACGGCATTCGCCAGTATAACCGCAATTCCCTGCTTTGGGATCGTGCCCTCAATGTTGATGGTCTGAAAACTGGCTACACCTCTGAATCGGGCTACCACTTGGTCACCACCGCAGTAGATGGTGATACCCGTTTGATTACCGTGGTACTGGGCACCAACAGTGAAACCGTGCGCGCGGCAGAATCCAAAAAGTTATTAAACTATGGCTTCCGCTACTATGAAACAGTAAAAGCCTACTCCGCCGGCGAAAAGCTTGCCAGTCAACGCATTTGGGGCGGTTCTAGCGATGAAATTGAATTAGGAACCGCAGACGACGTAGTAGTCACTCTTCCTCGGGGACAGCGCCAGAATGTGCGTGCCAACTTTGTGCTTGACCAAAGTTTAGACGCGCCATTGGCAGCCGGTGAAACCGTCGGCCAAGTGAACCTCACTTTAAATGGCGAAGATATCGCGAGTTTTCCTTTGGTCACATTAACCGCCGTTGACCAAGGCGGCTTCTTCAAGCGCATCATGGACAGTATTAAAAAGAGTTTTAGCGACGAATGAATAAACTCTGGTTAAACGGGCAGGTTGTGCCCGCAGACCAAGCAAAGATCTCCGTATTTGATCGGGGATTTTTGTTTGGTGACGGTATTTATGAAGTGGTTCCTCTGTATGCTGGAAAACCCTTCCTTTTTGATGACCACATGGCACGCTTAGAGCGCAGCTTGCAGGCCATTTCTATTCCGATGCCGATGCCACGTTCACAATGGTTAGAGGTTATTGATGCCCTCAGTGATAACCTCACTGACGGCAATGGCGTGTTGTATATCCAGGTAACACGCGGTGAAGAATTCCCGCGCAGCCATTTACCTGGAACCGATTTGACGCCCACAGTGATGGCCACATTAACGCCCTTTAGCCCACCTAGCGGCGAACCCATCCCGGCCAGAGTGTCATTAATGGAAGATAACCGCTGGCTGCGGTGCGATATTAAGAGCATTAGTCTGCTCGGTGGTATTATGGGCAAGCTTGCGGCGCATCAAGATGGTACTGCGGAGCCTCTTTTACACCGGGCCGGAAGAGTGACCGAAGGGGCCACCTGCAACTATTTTATTGTGCAGAACAATACCCTGATCACAGCGCCCGCCGATACGCTTATTTTGGCTGGAATAACGCGGGATTGGGTGATCAAACTAGCTCGTGACCATGGAATACCTGTTGAAGAGCGAGCGTTTTCTGTGGCAGAACTCTACGCCGCTGATGAATGCTTTCTTACCAGTTCAACGCGAGAAATTATGCCCGTATCTATGGTCAGTGAGCAAACCATTGGCGATGGCCAAATAGGTCCCGTGACCCAGCAACTGATTCAACTGTTTCGTTCTAGTCGCCCACAGGCGAACCATGTGAAGGTAGTCCATGAAAACCAAATTTGATGAGCTTCTCGATTTTCCCTGCGATTTCCGTTTTAAAGTAATGGGTCTGGCCACAGATAAGTTGGCTGACGAAATTATCGAAGTCATCCAAGAACACGCGCCTGGCGATTACAGCCCAGAAGTGCGCCCATCAAGCAAAGGTAATTACTATTCTGTTTCAGTGTCTGTTGTGGTGGTCAGTAAGCAACATATTGAAACCTTATATCGTGCCCTTTCCGACATTGAAGATGTTCGTTACGTTCTATAAAGACCATACGGTTTATCGGGTGTAGTCACCCGCAAAGCACAGTATAATAAGCAGCCTATGAACAGATTAATTATTCGTCAGCTTAATAACATGCCTTACGAGCCTGTTTGGCGTGCCATGCAGGCATTCACCGATGCACGCGATGGCGATGCCACCGATGAACTCTGGGTGGTAGAACATCCACCGGTGTTTACGCAAGGTCAGGCGGGTAAAGAAGAGCACCTGTTAGCGCCGGGTGATATTCCGGTGGTACCCGTGGATCGCGGGGGTCAGGTTACCTATCACGGTCCGGGGCAGCTCGTGGTATACTTTATGCTTGATATTCGTCGACGGAAAATGGGTGTTCGTGAACTGGTCACAGCGATCGAAAATACCATTGTTGACGTTTTAGCAGAGTATGGTGTGACAGCAGCACCTCGACCGGACGCTCCTGGGGTGTATATTGGCCCCGAGAAAGTATGTTCGTTAGGGTTACGTATTCGCCGTGGTTGTTCGTTTCATGGCCTAGCCCTCAACGTGAATATGGATTTATCTCCATTTCAGCGTATTAACCCATGCGGCTACGCCGGCATGATTATGACGCAAACATCCACTCATGGCGGGCCGACTTCGGTGCAAGAAGCGTCTACCAAGGTGACAGCAACCTTCGCTAAACTGCTAAGTTACTCTGAAATTGAAGCAACTACAGGACTTCCTGAAGCCTATGTCTAAAAGTGCCAACATTGAAGCCGGAGTGAAACTCCGCGATGCAGATAAGATGTCGCTCATTCCCGTAAAGGTTGTACCTACTGAACGGGAACAAATGCTGCGCAAACCAGAATGGCTTAAGGTTAAACTGCCGGCGTCGACGGAAAAAATTGATCACATTAAAAAAGCCATGCGTAAACACGGCTTGCATTCGGTATGTGAAGAGGCCAGCTGCCCGAACTTACCGGAGTGTTTTAATCACGGTACTGCCACCTTTATGATCTTGGGCGCAATCTGTACGCGCCGCTGCCCATTCTGTGACGTGGCTCATGGTCGCCCACTGCCCCCAGATCCTGAAGAAGCTAAGAAACTTGGTTTAACCATTCATGATATGGGTGTGCGCTACGTGGTGGTCACCTCGGTGGATCGCGATGATCTGCGCGACGGTGGTGCCCAGCATTTTGCCGACTGTATTCGTGAAATCCGCGCCCACACTCCCGATATTAAAGTGGAAGTGTTGGTGCCAGATTTTCGCGGCCGTATGAATATCGCGTTGGATATCTTAGAAGCCGAAGCCCCTGACGTGTTTAACCATAACCTAGAAACCGTTCCGCGTTTATATAAAGCAGCGCGCCCGGGTGCAAATTATCAGTGGTCGTTAGATTTGTTGGCCAAGTATAAAGAGCGTCGTCCAGATGTTCGCACCAAATCAGGTCTTATGGTGGGTCTTGGCGAAACCAACGAAGAAATCCTCGAAGTGATGGAAGATTTACGCCGTCATAACGTGGATATGTTAACCATTGGCCAGTATTTGCAGCCAAGCCGTCATCATATTCAAGTTGCGCGCTATGTCACCCCAGACGAGTTCGCGATGTTTAAACGCGAAGCGGATAAAATGGGCTTCACTCAGGCGGCTTCTGGTCCCTTAGTGCGGTCCTCTTACCATGCGGATCTGCAAGCGGCAGGCATCGAGGTAAAATAATCGACCCTGATGCCCCAGTGGTCGCATTTTACTGGATATTAAGCTCCATTCAGGTTGTGATGAGAACATCATTCAAACCATGGAGCTTTTTTTATGCGCACAATCATTCGGCAATGGAGTCGCTGGATTGGCCTAATTTTCGTTTTGCCCGCACTGGCGTGGGCAAATCCAGTAAATATTGGCTATCAAGAGCCGGTTCAAGAAATCATTGATATTGTGGATGCAGCCCCAGCCCCCGGTGCTAGTTTAAGTCCTGGTGGCGAGTTTCTACTTACCCTTGATTACCCTGCACTACCTACCTTACGCGATCTCGCTGCACCGGAATATCGACTCGCTGGTCGCCGGATAAACCCCGCGAATAACACCATCAGTCAGGCGCGCTATATTTCCAATTTCCGTTTGATCGCCACCGCTGACGGCAACGTTCGTCGTATTCAAGGCCTGCCCGACGATCTGCGTGCCATTGGTGTATCCTGGTCGCCCAATGGTCAATCAATTGCGTTTATCCAAATGACCGACGACAACGCCACTGTGTGGCGTATCGATGTGGCTTCGGCGCGCGCTCAGCAATGGTCTGCCTTGGCGGTTAATAACGTTTGGGGAACAACCCTGAACTGGAGTTCTGATTCGCAAAGCATCGTGGTTACGTTAGTTGATCCAGATCGCGGTGCCGAGCCGCAGCGTCCAATGGTTCCAGCCGCGCCGGTGATTACAGAAACCCGTGGGCGCACCGCGCCCGCCCGCACCTATCAGGATTTGTTAGCCGACGAGCACGATGAAGCGTTGTTTGATTATTACTTCAGTAGCCAAGTTGCGCGCATCCACCGCAATGGTGATATCGACATGATTGGCGCACCTGGCGTGTATAACTCTGTCGATTTATCACCTAACGATGCCTTCTTACTGAAAACAGAACTGCAACGCCCCTATTCTTACGCGGTACCGCAGTTCCGCTTTGCCAGAACCACGCGCGTTGTCGATTTAACTGGAAATACACGCTATCAGGTAGTGGATCAACCGCTAGCAGATAACCTACCCATTGGCTTTGATTCAGTCGTCGATAGCCGTCGTAGTATTTCATGGCGCAACGACGCCGATGCCACCCTCGTTTGGACAGAAGCCGCCGACGGTGGTGACCCACGCGCTGAAAGCGATGTGCGCGACCGTGTCTATCAACTTGCGGTCCCCTTTACTGACGAACCTACGCACTTGCTCGACCTAAGTTATCGTTTCTCGGGTCTGCTCGCGGCCGATGGTGACACGGCATTAGTATGGGAACGCTGGTGGGCGGATCGCGAAGAGCGAGTCTGGCGCATTAGTCCCGATCAAGAAGCAGAGCCTCAGCTCGTGTGGGAGCGCTCATGGGAAGATCGTTATAACGACCCAGGCACACCGCTCACCACCCGTGTCGATGGCCGTGTCGTGCTGCTTGTTGACGATGAGCATATTGTTCTTACCGGGACTGGTGCTTCCGACGACGGGGATCGTCCATTTATCGATCGCCGCCACCTCACCAGTGGTGAAACAGAACGCTTGTGGCGTTCTGAAGCGCCTTATTTTGAGCGTCCTATCACAGCTATAGATTATTCTGCTGGGTTATTCTTAACTCAACGTGAAGCCATCGATAGCCCGCCAGACTTCTATATTCGCGATTTGCACGAGGACAGCTTAACCGCGTTAACCTCTACGCCGCATCCGATGCCAGAAACCTTAGGTATCAGCCGCGAATTGATTCACTATGAACGCGAAGATGGCCTGGCGATGTCTGCCACCTTGTTCTTACCAGCAGGCTACGACGCGGAAAAAGATGGTCCATTACCCACTATTATTTGGGCCTACCCTCGTGAGTTCAGAAGTTCGGCCGCGGCAGGCCAAGTCAGTGGTTCGCCGTATGAGTTCAATCGTATCAGCTATTGGCGCCCGCAGTTCTTGGCGACGCAAGGTTACGCGGTACTCGACAATGCCACGATGCCTATTGTTGGTGAAGGTGATCAGTTACCCAATGATACCTTTATTGAGCAGCTTATTATGAACTCGCAAGCGGCTATTAACGCCGGCGTTGAGCGTGGTGTCACGGATCCGAATCGAGTTGCTCTCGGCGGGCACAGCTACGGTGCATTTATGACCGCGAACGTACTTGCCCATAGCAACTTGTTCCAAGCGGGTATCGCGCGAAGTGGTGCATACAACCGCTCGCTGACGCCATTTGGCTTCCAGCGTGAAGAACGGACTATTTGGGATGATCCTGCGCTGTATCAGCGGATGTCACCGTTTTTCTCAGCGCATCAAATCAAAACTCCGTTGTTATTGATTCACGGTGCCGAAGATAACAATTCAGGTACCTTCCCAATGCAGAGTGAACGTATGTATCAGGCGATTAAGGGGAATGGCGGTATTACGCGCTTAGTGATGCTCCCCCTCGAATCCCATGGCTATCGTGCACGAGAAAGCGTATTGCATATGCTTTGGGAAACCGTGGAGTGGCTGGATGAGTTTGTGAAGCACGCCGACACAGAGTCGAACTAAATCGGTTCGATTCTTTCTAAAAGCACTTCGATATTGAAATGCCCCAGTAGTTGGACATCCAATTACTGGGGTTTTTAAAATCGAAATACGGTGGTATGGAGGTCTCAGACATCAAGCGACTGAAGGAGCTTGAGGAAGAGAATGCCAAGCTTAAGCGCATGCACGCGGATATGGCGCTGGAAAATACGGCGGTTTCGAACGTTTAACGTGGTGGACGACTGTAACCGCGAAGCGTTGGCGATAAAGATTGATTTAAACTTACCCGCAGCCCGGGTAATCAGGACATTGGAGCGTCTAGCCGCTTGGCGTGGCTACACAGAGCAGCTTCGTTTGGACAATGGCCCTGAGTTCATTTCGATAGCGCTGGCTGAATGGGAGGAGGAAAACGGGGTTCACCTTGAGTTCATCAAACCCGGAAAACCGACACAAAATTCATACGTTGAACGATTTAACCGAACTTACCGCGATAAAGTTCTTGATTACTATGTATGCAGAAGCCTGAGGGAAGTGCGGGATATAACTGATAACTGGTTGCCACAATATAACGATGGGCGACCACATGAATCACTTGGTAACCTGACACCGTCAGAGTACCGACTGATAAGAACGAACGAGCAGACCTCTAAAATGCATGGCACTAACTAGGGGATGTTTACACCAAAGTGGCTTGTGAAGGCTTCGATATACATGATTTAACTCCCGAAAAAGGGAGTATATGATCGCAGGTAGCTCAGATCGTCAAACCGATCGTTTCGTTGCTTAAAAAACATTCACGATCTTGCCCTGCTAGAGGGCGCTCCATAGATATCACATGTCAATCTAATTTGGGCCATGTTGAGGAAATTTATATGATGCAAATCTAATGAAAACCACTCATTATCCGTGATACTCATTCCTAATAAAATTTCCACTGAACCACCACTCGCTATAAGTGCATCGAAACTTAGATCTTTAAAGGGCTTCTCATTCAGAGTGTCGTGAAAAAAATCTTCAAACGAAATCTCAGCACCAGAATACAGCGGAAAACTCGCGAATGTCCTTTCATAGATTCCGGGTAACGGTTGCCCATCTGGAGTTTCTCGCGGTCGTCCCAGATCGTGTTTAAATTTCGGTACAAGCCCAACATGTTTGCGGACCTTAGCTAAACTCCAGGACGGATGATAAATTCTCAGAGAAGCACTAAATATCATATCGATATCACCTAATATATATGTCTAAAGGACCATGGTCTATCGCTTTTCCATTTGCCCCCCCGGTCCACACTCGCCCATCTGGAGATATACCAGTCCAATCTCTAGGTCCAGCCGAAATCCCATCTTTTATTTTATGCACATCATCCTTATCTAGGCC
>NZ_JACAVQ010000010.1 GCF_015354615.1 Aliidiomarina indica
AACCCTTAACCCAGCAAAAGAGCAGATGAAAGAGGAACAAAAACAGGCCGCTTAAACGGGCTGATGGTGACAACTAGCTTGAAAAACACCGTAATCATAAAGACTACTTAAAGCTTTATAAAAGACTCCAGAAAATACAGCCCCTTCCATCGAAGAAAGATATCGAGCGGTGCGAGAAAGCTCTGGCTGGACTTGAACGCGAATATAATAAAGGAAGCAATAATACTTATTGGTACTGGAAACGCTACAACCGAGCGTCACAAAGGATTGCGGTCATTCGAAGAACATTTTTTCATGACGCAGAAAGGCTGAGAGAAAAGTTAAGAAGCTTTCCGTACAATTACGAACATTGATGGAGTGTTATTTTGTCTTTAGAAGAAATAAATGACCCCTTGCTTAAGCGCTTGATAACATATATCTGGCGCATAGCCGTTGTCGGAGCAATTGTTGCAATCGTTCTTTATTTTGGTGAGCTAATTTCCAATGGGCCAACTAAAATTTGTCTATCGACGGCATGCGTTGAAAGTTTTTCAGATAGGTTTTCTCCTTCGTTAGACATTATAGTAGCTACTATAAAGCTCGTGGTTGCCGTTTCGACAGTTGGTGGAATTATTATAGCCGTTAAGAACTACTTAAGTACAAGCTACTCCGCTTCCATATCAAATCATATATCGAATTTCAGGGTTTTTAAGGATTTTGTTGACTTTGAAGTTGCAAAGCTTGATCGCGTGAACAAGAATTCAATAAATACTATAACTTGGTACAACAGGGTATTCCCTGCGTCTAGAGCGGGCATTTTGAATGTCGGAGATGGGTATCATAACTTTATAAGTGAAGTGGACGCCGTTATTGAAACTTCAAATAAAATAGTAAGCAGCTCTCAAAAACCCGATTTTAGCTATAAGAAACATCAATTTAAAATGGCGCTAGTTTTATCCAAAATAGGCATGACCTTACCCGTTCTCGATAGAAATGACTATTATCAAACTGAGGAGCAAATTCTTAAGCTCCTCCATGTTATCAATGTGGAGTTTTGCGGTATTGAAAAGCCCATTCGAGAAAGGCAATACATTTAAAATTAGACTTTATACGTTGAACTGGAGTGAGGCAGATGAATGAATAATCACTTTGAATGCTAGACTCACTAGTAAACGACTTATTTAATAGTGCTACTTTCCGAATGCTTTATTATGACTGACCTTGTTTAAACGACTTATTTCATGAGAATAGTTGAACCCATGAGATAGTTTTTGAATGCCCTCCTTTTGGAGGGCATTTTTTTGTGGTTTTCTAAGCTTCAGCGGTGCTGGCAGCTAGTTCCGGTTTGCGTACCAATACGATAAGGTAAATTAACCCCAGGATCGGTATTAGCCCCAGAAAAAACCCTAAAACCCCAGTTAGCATAGGCTGCTTGGTTTTTTTGCGACCCAAGTAATAACTGACAGCGCCTATGGCTAGCGCGATGATGAAGATGATTTGGCTATATAGCATTACGTTGATTTCCATTTTTTCTCCTTGGTTTTATTGCGCTTTGCTCACCGAAAAATTGGGAGCGTAGCGAGTAATCTTTCCGAGTGCAGCAGCTTATTAGGCATTGTTTTTCAACCCCGTGTCAATCCAGTCTAATGCGTGTTTAGCTGGGCCACGAATAAATACCCTTGGAAGGGTTGTCAGGTCTATCGTGTTGTACCAGTGGATGTTGCTCCAATAACCTTAGTATTTCCCTTGCTTTCTCTAATGTCTGCTTTCAAGGATATGTTCCCACTCCGTCTCTTATACAGCTTATTAACGTTAGATGTAGCGCACTTGTTAGAGTCCAAATTGTATTTAGTCGGAAACCACCTAAATCCTTATGGTTAGCAACCTCGCCCAAAAAAAGAAACTAGATCTACTAACTGGGGAACTTGGCGCTTTTCACGATTCGCTCCGCTGGTGCGAGACGTTATAAGCCATCTCATAAACTAAAATATCCAATGGCATAACTTGCTTGCTCGGCTTGTAAAACGGAAACATTACATGTTGCTTCGACGTATATAGGTTCATTTAGGTGTGCGCCCGAACGGTCAGAGAAATATTTGCACTTAGAAATGAAATTTCCATCTTCATTAAAAATGTCAAAATTTATGTTTGGCAAAAAAGATGGGTTGCCGGAGTTGTTATTTATTGATGCCGTAATTCGCAACTGTCTTTCCAATTTATACAAATTTAACGTCTCAACATCGAAATTTTCTCGCCATTGTTCTGTTAGGCGTTTCAGAGATTGTGCCTCATACATGTCATCAGCTAACCTTAATATTTGTCTTTCAACAAAAATCGTGTGCATGGAGATGACAATTAATGAGGCAGTAATAAAACCGGCTCCCCAAAAAAATCCTGAGCCGAAATTTCTAAAATACTCACGCATAACTTGATGACTCCTTAGGGTTATAACACCGCGCTCTGCGGCTGCTTTGAGGCGCCAGCGGAAGAGCAGTCCGACAAACAGCGTTTTGTTGCGCCTTTAGCCAAGTCTAAACTCTTCTGGCATTTCTTCTTCCACTGTTTCAATAGTTCTAATGTCCACCGTTGAATTGCATCCCATCAGAGGTGCTTCGATAATTTTGTCTTGGTATAATTTACTCATTGCTAGATGCCAGATTTGATCTTCATCATATGCTATGCCGACCACTCGCCCAGCTATCGGGAGTGATCAAGAACAGCATAATAATTCCACTGGTAACTGCGACTGTGAACGAATCGCGAAATGACCCAGCGCCGATTTCACTTTGCCACATTTGGAAAAGGCCACCACCCAACACCATAAAGCCACCAAACCAGACCACCATCGCCATTCCGCATCCAAGTATCGCCAACGTCTTGGCCGAATCGAACTCGTCCCCACTTACCTTCCGCTTCCGCCAAAGATCCCAAGCGCCCTTTAGTGATAACACGCCGACAAGCGACTCTCCCGCAATGATGGCCAGAAAGGTTATGGTAACTAAGACGGGATTTATGATCGGTGGAAAGATGCGGTTGGAGTAATAGTCGTGCCCTTCCATACTAAGTACATACGCTACAGTCTCGAGTCCTGGATCCCAGTTTGCGATGTTTGCCGCAGCAAAAAACAAAGCCATTAATCCGACAAAGAGTATCAACACAATTTTCAAGATTCGGATTTCCATTGTTCCCTCCTTAAAATTTTTGCTGGAAAGTTGCTTACAGCAAGCACCATGCTTCCCTGACGTTTGCGGTGTACTTGCACTAATCGTTGTAAATCAATCATGGTAAGCATGTTTCACCCATCTGCCCCAAGGCATAACGCTGCCAGCACGGGCAGCTTTGTAGTGAAGGCGAAGCCGCAACGGAAAAGCTGTCCCTGTGCTTGGCCTTGTTAAGGATGTCAGTCGTCAGCATAGATATCGATGATGTGCTTTGGAGCAAATTCTAGCTCCAAGCCTGCCTGGCCTTGTTAACAGCCCACACCAAACGTGGACGGCTTGCCGCACTAGCAAACCCGAAGAGCGGCACAGCTGCTTGTATTAAAAACTAAACCATGACTTAGCTGACACAGAATATTGCACCTCATTTACATGCGCGATGATCGGATATCATTATAATTCATCCACTCTACAAGTTTATTGATGGTTGGATATATAAGCTCCTTTTCATGACTTGAAAAAATCGCCAACTTCTCCCCAACAACCCAAAATACAACTTCAGAATTACTATCTAAAACGTATACTTCCATTCGTCTCTCGTATTGATTCCCCCTCATAGGACTAAAATATTTTATTTTCACATTCAATCCATCCATTCCATTTGAGCATTCGTGATCATTCAAGCATATTTCTTTGAACCCCAATTGCTTGAAAGCATCTATAAATAGTTCGGTATATTGACGGCGGATAAAATCTGCCAAAATCGCGTCTTGGCTAATATCAAGATTAACGACTGAGAACTCTTTATTTGAAAAATCCTTAATTTTCCTAGTCGTGATGTTAGCTCCAGCCCTTTCAGGAAACATGTTTGTATCCTGATTGAATTTATATGGAGTGACTCCGCAACCACTGAGAAGGGCCGCAAAAAATACAATCGTTAAAATCTTCATGTATCTATCTCGATTCTGGTTATAAATAATGCATGTTAACGCCCGCGTAATAGGCGCGAGCTCGCGAGCGTCCTGATTGACGCGTTTGTTAAATTTTGTCTAGTCGATTTCCCGAACTTCAGCAGATTCTAGAGTGCCATATATTTTCTTCGCGACCTCTAACTTTTCGGGAGACTTCGTATTATTCATGTATTCTGACAAACTTTGTAGAATCGCATTTTTGACCTTTTTGTAACGCTCTTTCTGTCCGCCAGAAAAATCGGTGAAGAGCTGAACTTCTGCTTTTTCTAACCAACTATCTAAAAGCTCTTCATCATTATCAAACATATCTATGATGAGATTAGGGTTATGAATAAGTGCAGCCTCAAAGAAGTCAGCAATTTCCAACCAAACTGCTCCATCCCTATTCTTCCAAGCCATCTTGAGCATTTCCAGTGCCTTTTTGCTCTTTCTGGTATCACCCTCTTTGAATAATTCAATAACTTTCTTTCTGTTATTTTCTAGCCATGCATACCCAACTGAATCGGAACTCTGTTCAAGCTTGAAGATTAACTCTCGAGATAGGTTTAACACTCGTTCAGCGGTTAAACGTGAAATCTTGCCCACAGTATGAACTGACTCATTTCGGTATTTTCTGATTTCATGAAGAAGCTCTATGTCGTGCTTATTAAGTAATCGTTGACTCTGAATTAACCGAATTAACTCATACATATTTATGTTTTCCACCGAAACGCCACGCATATCCAACATACGCCTAATAATTGACTCGACTACTTTACTAGATTCAAGGACTGACAAATCGTACATGCCTGAGTTAAATAGATCTGATGCTCTGGCTAGCACAATAAGGTCGTTTTTCCTCTCTTGCTCTTTTTCCGCTCTCGAAAGTTTAAATTGAATTGAGTTCGTGAGGAATTTATATAAGTAATTGCCGAGGGCGCCGGCGATAACACCAGCAACCGCCGTCAGTACGCTCTGAGGAATCTGAACGACCACTCTTCCTACTAAGTTCATGATTACCGTAAGAGCCCAAAAAGCAATAAATACAGGTGGTGTTGCAAGCGCAACCGCATAGCAAGCGTTGCTAGCCTTGTCTAAGACACTAACATGCCTCTTGGAAGCAAACTGCAGGGAAATGAAATACACAGCCAAGCCGAGACATGCCATGAGAAACAGATAGGCATATTCGATAGTAATCTTCAAACCAAAAACTGCAAACCCAAAGCTTCCATTCGCGTCGATTAATGGCTTAATAGTAAAAACTGCAGCCAGAAGCCCTATGGTAAAGCCGACCTTTGTTTTAAAGAAATCGTCCATTATGGACATGCTCTCCTAAGAAATTTAACATTTGAATATCAGGCATGCGCGGAGTATTAGCAGCAGGAAACGGCGTGCGGGGTCGATGAATACTGAGGATTTCATGAATGGCTCCCTATTTTTGTGCGGTTCAAAACGCGCATGCTCATTAATACTTTCATGTTTGCTTACTATTTCTTCAATAAATTAGACAATAAACGGCTTTTAGCAATTGGGCAAGTTGATAATGAGCTATTGCCGTTGAGGATATGAGGCGAGCTAAAGCAGGGGATTCAACCTATTAACAGTCTCCTGTTTCCAGCGCAGTGTTGCCCAAGTGTGTGGGTATTTATCTAAAATGCTCTAACGTCCCTGAGGCCCAAAGACGCGCCTAAAGCAGCAATATCAGAACCGTTCTGCAGTACAAGCAATACTAAAACTGTTTAGACAAGACTCAATGCTTGTGACTGTTTATATAAAGGGAACTAATCACGGCACTTATCGACCCACCCTTTACAGGGCAACGCCACACATTATCAGCTTGCTGAACGCTTTGAAGCAGGCTAAAGTCGAAGAATTGAACATAAAATGTGCAGTAATTATGTTGCTACAAGACACATAAACAGGCACGCACGGTTTGTGTCAGAACAATGCAGGGAGCATGTCATGCCTTTGTCATTATCTATAGGGACTCCAGCTCAATTGATCATCCCGATATACTGCGCATTCGCAGTATTCAAATGTTAATCGATAAAGGTCGATATGAAAATTACCCAGATCACTAGAAAAGACCTCTTCGATGCAATGGTTATGGAAAATGTCAACTGGGCAGGAACGCTGGAAGAATCCGAGTTCCTTTCACGTCTGTATGACTTGAGCTCTTTACCGTCGACAGATCAACGTTTTTCCGATGCTGCGGGAGACATCTGGCAGCATCGGGTTAATAACTATGACTGGGAGGATCACTGGGTTTTTTATGATCGTCGTTTTCACCTTATGAACGGTGACGACGAGATCCTTTTAAGATTCTTGGCTGAATCAGCGCATCCGGTTGTGCGTCCGGATGTCACGGAATGCCAAAAGCTTGTCCAACTGTATAACAGCTTCTTAGTTAACGATGGATTTGAAATCGCTGAAAGGACAAGAATATCAGGAAAACCCATCTATATAGGTCGTAACGTAGGTGTTATCTCCGTCCCAGGGGTCGGCGCTGCAAAAGAATCTTTAAGCGGCAGTGATGTGGTCTACGTCACCCAGCAAATCACAAGAATGGAAGCTGCTGTTCTCAATGATCCCGGCCTTGCTATCGGAACCGCAAAAGAGTTACTGGAAACATGTTGTAAAACAATCCTCAGTGAGCGAGGAATAGAGCCGCCCAAAAACGATGATTTGGGGCAACTGGTTAAGCGTACCGTAAAGGAGCTGAAGCTTACTCCAAAAGATATACCGGACGAAGCGAAAGCCGTAGACACTATTCGTATTTTATTGAGCAATTTAGCCGCGATAACAAATGGGATTGCGGCCCTCAGAAACAAATACGGCACTGGGCATGGTAAAGCTGCATCGTACAAAGGCCTTGGTCCAAGACATGCCAAGCTGGCCGTAGGAGCAGCGTCTACACTTGCAGTATTCTTGGTTGAGACCCATCGAGAGGCCAGTAATGACGATTAACAAAACGCGTCAGTGGACGGCTTTATGCCGCCGCTGCGCTTTGCGTTAGCGCTCAAGCCAAAAGGCATCGATACGAGAGGACGCAGTAATGGGCCTAGACGACATAGCTACGATTCTCAGCGGTTTCTCCACGGTTGCAATAGCTATTCTTACCGTATTTTTGTGGCGTGAGAATCGTTTGTTGCGGAAGGCAGGCTCGGAGCCTAATTTGGTTGCGTACTTTGAGCCGCATCCAGATGGAACAGGTGGCTTGAACATCTCAATCGCTAATGTAGGTACAGGCCCCGCAAGAAATGTCTACTTTCAATTCTTAGGAGAGTCGGAGCATTTCACCCGGTATGACCTGATCCTGGATTGCACCACAAAGAGAGGCCCGATAACTCTAATTCCGCAAGGAGAGAAAATTTCGATCTTGTTTGCTATCGGCTTTCAACTCTTCAAGCCTAAAGATTCTGACTCTAAAGAACCCATGCCCCCTTTTAGCGTTCGCTTGGAGTGGACTAGCTTGAATGGAGCGAATGTAAAATGTGAAGACTATCTATTGGATGTTAAGCCGTACGCTGATCTGCCGGGTATTATTAACAAGCCATATTTACTGAAGATTGTGGATTCCATAGACGGTGTAGGGAAAAGAGTAGGTAAACTTAATCAAGATGTAAGGAAGTTATCTAACCTTATAGAGGCTAACTCTTTAGAAAACCGAGCAGTAAATAAAGTTAAGGGAAATAATGAGTCTATCTAATGTAGTTGGTTGTGTCGCTTCTGTTTGTGAAACCAATATTCTTGTAATACTTTTGGAAATCATGCGTTGCGCTAACAATTCAAAGCACTCGGACGTGGACTTCCTCCGCTTCGCTGCGTCAAGGCCACCGGTGCGCTTCAGCGTTAGCTGCACAAACGGGGCCTGATTCCTTGATTTCGCCGTATGTAGGGTAAGTAGGTTGGAAAGTTGCGTGCTCAGTGCTTTAAAAATTAACAATAAGAGGATTCTATGAGCCGGTCTCTGAAATTTTCAATAGTCATGACGCTGATATGGATGCTGCTCAGCACCGTAACTATTCTTAACTTGGTTTATATTGAGTACCCAGAGGTTGGAAGTGATTTTTGGTTCGTTTTCATACGAACTTTTGCTCTATTTACCGTCCTGCCATTAGCGATTGCATGGGGAGGTTGGTGGGTCATAAAAAAATAGCAAGATCAAGGGGCTCAGAAACAATCGAGACCCATTGACTGGTGGGGCAGGGATTCAAGCCGCTCACGCGAAGAGGCTTCGGCTCATTCTCGGTAGATTGAATGCAGTGGTGAATGCCAATGATAAGGACTTACTCGGACTTCGTTTGCACGAACTCTCTGGCAACCGTGCCGGAATCTGGTCAGTGACGGTCAGTGGTAACTGGCAAGTGGACACCCTGGTACTTACAACCTTCCGCACACTGGCTCAACTTATATAGTGTGCTCAGACTATTCATTCATTGCTCAATCAATTAGTGTTTAAGACATCGTTGCACCCTTTGCGCTTGTAGAGAGTGCGATGTATTATGGCTCTTGGGACTTGGAAAGGTTTATAGGATGGGACATCCCATAGGCGGCAATAAGGACGCAAAGTGACTATTACTCTTTTCTGCAAAAGATTTGTAATCAATACGCTTTTAGTGATTGGTCTATTAATGGTTATTCATGGTATATACGTAGCGTTTGATTTTCGAGTTGACATTAATCTTTCGTCGAAGAAAGATCTGGTCACATTCTTTTCATGGGCCATTTTTCTGTCCACATTCATGACTTTCAGAGATATGATCGATATAAGAAGAAAGATAAGCTCTAACAAAGATAAAGAGAGAGCGTAGTCATTCGGAATTGTTAGTGTAGTTGCCCCCGCTAAAACGGACAGTTTAACTAGCCACTTTAAGAGCTCGATACTCTCTCGGTGACATCATCTTCAAGCCGCTCACGCGAAGAGGCTTCGGCTCATTCTCGGTAGATTGAATGCAGCGGTGAATGCCAATGATAAGGACTTACCCGGACTTCGTTTGCACGAACTCTCTGGCAACCGTGCCGGAATCTGGTCAGTGACCTCAGTAGTAACTCGCCAGTGGCCTTCCGGTTCGAAGACGGCGATGCCGAGATTGTAAACTACGAGGATTATCACTGAGGTACCGCCAATGTTAATGCACAACCCCCGCATCCGGGTGAAGTACTGCGAGAGCTTTGTATTGAGCCCCTTGGTCTTTCTGTTACCGCAGCGGCAGAAGCACTGGGCGTTAGCCGCAAGACACTGAGTGCACTAGTGTCTTGCGGTTGAAATATCCATACAGACGCACCAGCGCGAGGCTCGTGCTTAGGTGGTTTAGAACACGTAGATGATTCCAATACCTACTTCGGCTTCAAAGTTGTTACGCGCGATAGGGCTGCGTCTTAAGTCGCTTCCGTAATGCTCGTAGAGTACTTCGCCGAATATCTGCCAATTTTTCGAAATGTAATTACGATAGTTGTAATGGAGCCCAACTGAGCGAAATCCACCTTTCATGTTGGTTTCATTCAGCCCTGATGCAGCCGCCTGCGTCGCGTTGATGCCAAAATCTTTATTGGCATAATCGCTATCATGATAAAGCACGGCAATCGAAATTTCAGAACCCGAACCATCTTTTCGTTCGCCGAAGCGACGGCCAACTCCAAAAATACCCAGGTTGCCGTTCTCACTAGCGATCAGACGACCATCCAGCCAATAACGCCAGTCGGCATCGAAAGCGCGACGGGTTTGCAACACGAGCTCAAATCCTTCATCGCCATCGCCGAGTCCATCTAAACGACCCTTACTGGAATCACTTTCTTCGCGGCCCTCGTCGAAACCAACGGTGACCTCGAATAGCCATGTGTCAGCGCGAAGACCACGCCATCCCAAAGCTTCTCCCGCCCAATAAAAAATATCATCGCCTCGACGCCACTGAACGGCGCCAGCGGGATCTAACTCGAAGCCAAATTCATCCGAGCCTTCGTAGGCAGATTCATATTCAATACCCAAGCCCAAACCGAAGCTCCAGCCATCCTCACCTCTGGTGAAGTCTTCGAGCGAAGGTAAAGGCACCAAAGCTCTGCCTTGGTCCTGTGCGACTGCGGTTTGAAGGAATAGGGCATTTGTTAACAATGCCAATAGTAGAACTGTGACCTTTTTCATTGAAAACCCTCCAGCGTGTGTTGGTGTGTATAGCCTTCTTAGGGCGTCAGCAAAATACGTGAAGCGTTGGGAAGTTGATCACACACTCACAATTTATAGTTGGAGGGCTCTTTTTGTGGGATGGAGGGTGCTGGCTTTAACTTGCTGCGGAACCGGTGATTACATCAGGCTTACACACTAAAACAATGAGGCAAATCAACCCCAGTAGAGGTATAAGCCCGAGAACAAAGTTATGTGTTTTTTACCAAGCCATTCACTACCTCGGATGCTTCTTTTAAACCTGCACCTGTGATTTTACGATAAAGCCTGATTGCTTTTCGCCTATGGCCTGCTTTTAAAGGATTGTGCACTTCAAGTGAGACAGGAGTCGTATCGTTAAACTCAATTCCAGCATGCTTGACACTACCCACTTATTTAGCTATACCTAAGGTACACATTCTTTTCTAGCCTGCCCAAAGATTGTTCATAATGCCCTACTAATTATGAGTCGTCGCCTAACGATCGATCATTTTATGAAGGGATACAGCTTAGCTTATGCTAACAGCTCGTTGGCTCTACTTATCTTTTGCTATTGTTCTTGCTGTAATTATTGGCGCCTTTCAATTCACAGCATTTGAACGCCAGCCCTCTGTAACAGCTAATGTTCAGGAAGCTTCCGAGTGGGTAAGCGAGAGTGATTGTGCGCAATGCCATCAAGCGCAATTCCAAGATTGGCAAAACTCTCACCATCAATTAGCAATGCTTGCACCCACATACTCATCTGTTCGCGCTGCTTTTCTTAATACTTCATTCGATACCGCTGGCGAGTTGTTTAATTTCTCTAAACAAGATCAGCAATACTTTGTTAACGTTCTCAAAGATGGTCAAGCGGAGCAAAATTACCAGATTGCCTACACCTTTGGTTGGGAACCTCTGCAGCAATACCTAGTGCAGGAAGAAGAAACCGGGGCACTGCAAGCATTACCTATTGCGTGGGATACCGAGCAAGAGCACTGGTTCCAGCTATATGAAGATATGCACATCACCGCCGAGCATCCACTGCACTGGCAACGTGCCGCACAGAACGCCACCGTGCAATGTGTGGAATGCCACACTAGCGGCTATCAGGTGCACTACGCCCCGGAAACCAACACTTATGAAACCCAATGGCAATCGTTAGGAGTTGGCTGCCAAGCATGCCATGGCCCTGCTAAAGGCCACCTGCAATGGCTAGTCAACGAAAACGATGATCCGCATAAAGGCTTTCATTCATCGCTGCAGCCTAATTCTGGCCAGCAAGTAGCAACGTGCGCGCAATGCCATAGCCGGCGAACCGCACTAGGCGATCTAAAGCCATCCGAAGATTTTCACGATCAATACTTGCTAAGTTTGCTCACCGCCGATTTGTACGAAGTAAACGGCACCATAAAAGACGAAGTATTCGAGTACGGTTCGTTTATCCAAAGCAAAATGCATGAACAAGGCGTGGTGTGCAGCGATTGCCATAACCCGCATTCGGGAGAGTTGAAAGCGTCAGGCAATGGCGTGTGTTTGCAGTGCCATAACCCGCAACTTGCGGCTCCCCGGCCGGACTTCAATAAAAGTGGCTTACTTGCCGTTGACTATCAAAGCGAGCTGCACCACTTTCATGCCAGCGCATCGGTGGGCTCGCAATGCAGTAGCTGCCACATGCCGAGCAAATTCTACATGGGCAATGATCTTCGCCACGATCACAGCTTTAGTATTCCTAACCCTAAACAAGCGTTAGAGCTTGGGCATCCCGATGCCTGCTTAAGTTGCCATCAGGGCGATAATCCCGACATCATCGTTGCTGCCTTCACCGAGCGTTACCCTGATTATGTAGCCGCCGATGGTGGCTTTGCCCGCACCCTCTATACAGCGCGCCACGGTAAGCCTGATGCAGTAAAAGCATTACTATTCCAGCTGCTGCGCACCGATTTACCACCTATGCGCTATGCCGCCTTAATCGCAGAAACGCCGAACTACCCTGCGGAACCGCTTTCCCAACAAGTAATGCAATCACTACAACACACCAGCCCGCTGGTGCGCCGCGCGGCACTGCAAGCATCGGTTGCCTTTGCTGCGCCCATGCAACTGCAATTGGTGTTACAACAAATGCGTTCCGATACGAGCCGCTCTGTACGGATGGTGGCCAGTGAACTTACCATCGAACATGCACTGGAAACCGGGCAGCCCATTGCTGCTGGCGAACTCGCAGAATTTGTAAGCGTACAAACGGAATTAATGGGCCGGCCGGAAGCCCATTTCAGTTTGGCCGGGTTCTATCAAGCAACTCAACAAACCGAACAAGCCGTTAGCGCACTGCAACAAGCTTTAACCATTGAGCCAGGGTTCAGCCCAGCTATTGTAGCCAATGCGCAAGCACTAGAAGCGCTTTCGCCTGCGGGCGGATTGCAATACTTAGAGGGGCAAGCGGAACAATGGCCACAGGTTGCCGAACTGCAATTTGCGCTGGCCTTAGCGCGCATTCGTAGCGGCTCTCTCACCGGCGGTATTCAGGCGTTACAACGCGCCTTTGCTATTGCCCCGGAAAATGATTACTACGCCTATGTGCTTGCCGTTGCATGGCATGGCGCAGGGGAAGTGGAGCGTGCACAGCAGATACTACGCTCACAACTACAGAACAGCCCGCAGAATGGGCAATTGCGGCTCACTTTAATTGATTACCTGAATGATGAAACCGAAAAACAGATGTTACGCAGCGAACTTGAGCTGCAAAACCCATACGATCCCCTGATTTGGCAGCAAGATACTCAGGGGCAGGAATAACTCAATGAAACCTATAAAGGGCATGCTATGAAACTCATAAGATATATTTCCGTTTGCACATGCATGCTCGCTCTTGCGGGATGCAACTGGGGATCAACCTCAAGCAGCAACGATGACTTAATCATTAATCCACCTCGACCACCGGTTGCTCAGGCACCACCGAATATCCTCTTTATTGTGGTAGACGATGCTGGTATGGATCAGTTCGAAGCCTTTGGTTACGGCGGTATAGAGCCACCCATCACGCACAGTATCAATGACATTGCTGAGCAAGGGGTACGCTTTCGTAACACCTGGTCGATGCCTACTTGCTCGCCTACCCGAACCACCTATTTTGATGGTCGATATCCATCGCGGAACAATGTGTTGAATGCGGTAGTATCCAATACCCTCGCCACGTCGCAAATGTCACCCTACCGCGCAACCTTACCCAAAGTATTACGCGAACATGCGGGCTATCAAAGTGCGCTAATCGGTAAAATGCATATAACCGGCAGCGAGGTTGATCCGGATAATCACCCACTCGGTGATGACGCCATGCGCGAGCTGGGCTGGGATTTCTTTGCCGGTTACTTAGATGGCGCACCTTACCCCATAGACACAACCGCTGGTGGCGTTGGTCCTGAAGGTACTTACCAATGCGGCTTTGTTCCTAACACCCGCGCCAACAAAGAAGTAGGTGCTGATTTCGGGGTTTGCTATCTCGCCGATGGCGAGCATCAGGTCATGAACAATGCAGAGCAATTCCCAACACCAGGTAAAACCTGTATCGAGCAGGGAGGTATTCTCGATCCGAACGCAACTGAGTACAGTTCTGATCGGTTCGCAGAATTACGGTTTGATCATCAAAACGGTTTCTACACCGCCGAGTGGAAAATTAACTATGCCGATGGCCGCAACGAAACCCTAACTGCAGCAAACCCATTGGGCCGCGGCTACCGCACAGTGCAAGAAGCAAACCGCACCATTGAATGGATTAAGAGTGCGCAAGAGCAAGAGGGCACGCCTTGGATGTTAAGCCTCGGCTTTGCCGCATTGCACGAGCCCTTGCAGCCGCCTCCTGCCCATTTACTGCCATATCCCGACCGGGAAACCAGCCTTGCTGGCTGTGGCGATAGAATGGAATTCGCGCAGCAACGCCTGATCATGCAACACAAACTAGAGGCCATTGATTTCGAAATTGGCCGCATTCTTGTAGAAACCGGAATTGCTATCCGCCAAAGTGATGGTAGCTTGGAATACAATCCAGAGAGCAACACGGTTATTGTATTTACCACGGATAACGGCACCTATATGCCCAGCGTGAAGTTGCCTTTCGATCCGTTGCGCGCCAAAGGTTCGCTATATCAATCCGGCATTTGGGTACCCTTAATTGTTACTGGCGATTTGGTTGCTTCTCCGAACCGAGATGTGCCGCACTTAATTAACAGTACCGATTTATACCGCTTGTTTTTGGATATTGCTGGGCTGGATAGTGAAACCCTTAGCGCAGAGCTGCGGCTAGATGGCCAGCCCGTCATGCCGTATTTGCTAGTACCTGAACAAGCGGCCATTCGCGATTATAATTTTTCCGAGCTCGGCACCAATGATACGGTAGAAGCCGCCCCACCCTGTGTAATTGCAAACGCCAATATTTGCGTGCAACTATTCCCGCAACGCCAAGTTTGCACAGATCAAAGTGGTGAATGGTATGGTCCCGGCAACGATATCAAACCTGAGGGTTTCAGCTCCTGCTGTGAGGTAAATAGCTATTTTGCAGAACAAGGCATAGAGGAAGCAGAGCTGTTCCCGGAATCGCAACAAGCCATTCGCGATGCTAACTTTAAGCTGCTACAAATCAATCGATTGAATTGCGAAACGCAGCAGTTGTTTGCCGTTGAAGAGTTTTATGAAGTTAATGAAAGTCCATATGCAAGCCAACTAAAACTGGACCGCGAAGAAGATAATTTACTAGCGAATTTCGCAGAGCACGAATTAACCGAACTACAGCAAGAACGCTTAAATTGGCTCAGAGCCAAGCTTACCGAACTAAAAGATGGCGTCATCGATTGCCCAGGCGATGGTGATGGCAACCTAGTGGTAGACCAAACCGATGTTGAAAATTGGGAATACTGGGCCGACCCAGAACGCGGTGGTGGCTTAGCAAGTTGGTATGATCTGAACCGCGATGGCGTTACCGATGAGGCTGATTTAGAAATCATTCTCGCCAACATGGGTAATGTGTGTAGTTAGAATACCGTTAGAAGGTGCTTAGGCCGGTGAATTCCATGAACCGATATAACATTCGGTGCCAATGGCTTTCATCGGCATAGGTAGTGTCATCGGTGCTGAACTGGCGGCCGAAGGCTTCTTTTGCTGGATCTAGTAACCCCATCACCGCCCCAACAAATCCCACAATAAATCCGGTGTAGGCTGGGGCAGTTGCTCGGAGAGCAACGAGGCGCGTCTTGGGGTGCGGGTAACGTACGAGGTGCGCACGCCGGTGGCGAACGCATAGGGTACATATTGCTCTTCTTGCATCATGGGTATCACTCGACGCCAAAACTCTGGCGACAGGCTATTCATGGCGCTGCTTTCCGCATTCATAAGAATCGCGATGCCGATATCAAAATCCGGGGAATAGGCAATTTCTGCTCGGAATCCCTGTACCCAACCGCCGTGGTACACAATATCGTGGTTCATAAATTCGTAGATGCGCCAGCCTAAACCATAGTGCGCGTTGTTTAAGTAGGGCTGCCAAGCGCGTCGACGCATATCTCGTGAGGTGTGAATACGCTTCTCCCGCACTTGCGCAAGAACTTCCGGCGGGATGATTTCACTGTTGTAGCCCATTTGTGCAATCAGCCACTGGGTTAAATCGTGGGCGCTGGCATTTACGCCGGCGGCCGACGAAAACCGATAATAGTGCGGTGCGACCGCGCGTGTTACCCAACCATTGCGGCCACGAATATGGGGTAGGGCTTTATCTTCGGTGTTCACATAGGCTTCATAGCCCATGGATGCGGTGGTCATCGCCAGTGGCGTAAATATATGCGTGGCCACCCAATCCGCGTAGCTTTGTCCGGTGGTTTCTTCCACCACATCCTCAATAAAGCTAAAGAGTACATTCTGGTAGCCGTAGCAACGTCCTGGGGTACACATGGGGTTGATGCGATTAAAGTGCGGAATAATTTGCTGGCGCTCTAAATTGGCTTCAATCAAGTTATCGTACGCATTAGGAATCACACCGGAGCTGTGGGCCAAGATATGTTCGATTTGCAGCTGTAATGAATACTCCGCGCTTTTGAAATCGAGATCGGGAACGTATGCTTTCACCGAATCGCTCAGGGTAAAGTAGCCTCGGTGTTCCAGCATCGAGGCCATATTGCCGGCAAAGGTTTTTGATACCGACGCAATGCGAAATACGGTATTGGGCGTGATGGGCTCGGGGTTGCCGCGCGCTCGCACGCCAAAGGTATGCATTTCAATAATGCGATCTTGATGAACGATCGCGTAAACGCCACCAGGCACGTTATCATTTGCCAACTGTTGCGTGAAAAAATCAGCATAGCCGGGCACCAAAGGAACTGGATCCGGCGGTGTTAGTGCTTGTAACGATTTTGGCAGTGGGTTTGGAAATAGGCTCGGCAATTTCGCAAACGCGGCATTGCTGGTGCTAAAAAACGCAGATCCCACAAGTGCGGCGAGCAAGAGTCCGGTCACAGGCCAGCGCGTACGCAAAAATCTGCGTTTACCATTGGCCTGTGGCATTGTTTGCGGTGCTCTACTCATGCTCGCTCACCATATAAGGTATGCACTAGTGAGTCTTAATCTTTTCTTGGAGTACCTGATCGATAAGCTTAATAAAGCTTAACGCCGCCTCTGAGGTGATTCGGAAAAACTCCACATCCACCTTATCCGAGGTATCCCGTGGCGTATGGTAATCGGGATGGTCAGCAACCCCGAAGTAGATAAAGGGTACGCCCACGCGATGGAAGGCACCGTGATCAGAGCTCATGGTCCAATCATCGGTATGGCCGGCGCGCCACCAGGGACGGTCGTGGGCCATGACAATGCGGGCTTCGTTTTCTTGTTGCACACGACGAACCAGCGGCACGAGCCACGGATGATGATAGGTACCCACGGCAAACAAGATTTGGTCGGTATCGCGGCTAAGCATATCCACGTTCACATTAAAGGCGATATCCTTTGGATTCAGATGCCCGGTATTGAATAACGCATGCGCGCCCAGCAGTCCGTGTTCTTCGCTATCAACGGCTGCGAAGAGTAGGGTGTGATTCGGCTGATTCTCGGTAAAGTAACGGGCGTATTCGAGTAAGGCAGCCGTGCCTGAAGCATTGTCGTCGGCACCGTAAAAAATCTCGCCGTCGCGCACGCCAAGGTGATCGTAATGGGCGGTGATCACGATGGTGCGAAGGCTTGGGTCGCGTCCGGGAATGATGCCAAGCACGTTGGCGGCATCTTCCACGCCTTCATGGGTAAACGGATGAATAAAGCCATCGGTGCCTGCGGGTAACAGGCCGAGTTCGGCAAATTGCGCTTCAATAAACTCGCGTGCGGCAATGCCACCTTCGGTTCCAGGGAAACGTCCGGCCCGCTCAGCGTCGGCAAGCCATATCAAATCCGCCATCATGCGGTCGATATCTAAACGTACGGGGGTGGTTTCAGCGCCCCGTGCTGGGGTAATGGCGGCGATACGTTCCGCTTCGCGCTCGGTCAGTACATTCATGTACATCGCTCGGCCGGGCCACCACAGAATAACGACAATGATAATTAAGGCCCAAAGTGGCCAAAAACGACGAATCCAAGATGGAATATTCATGTGCTTCACGATCCTGTAAAACCGAATTGAAGCCGTATCTTACATCAGCCTTTCCTTGCTGCAAAATCCCGCTAGATGCCGTACCATAGTTTTTTTAAGTTTGTGTGCAGCGGAGAGGTTATGAACACAAGGCCACAGGCGCAAAAACAACCCGGTCTTTTTGCGAATTTAATGTTTAATATCTTGCTGCCGGTTGTGATTTTAATGCAACTAAGCAGTGAAGAGCGATTGGGACCTGTGCTGGCGCTCATCATTGGTTTAGCGTTTCCAGTAGGTTACGGCATATGGGATTTATGGAACCGCAAAAAAATCAATGGCTTCTCTGTTCTGGGGATTATCAGTGTTTTATTAACCGGCGGCATTGGCCTGCTGCAACTCGACCCTAAATATATCGCCATCAAAGAGGCTGCGGTGCCGGCGATCTTTGGTTTGGTGGTATGGGGTAGCCGATATACTAAGTTTCCGATTGTGGAAAAGCTGCTGCTGAACCGGCAAATGCTCGATGTTGATGCGCTTTATCGTAAACTTGCCGAGCGTGGCAATCAGGCGCGTTTTAAAACCGTGATGAATATGGCAGGCAATGGCGTGACGGCGGCGTTTGCGCTCTCGGCGGTACTCAATTACGTGCTTGCCCGCGCCATTGTGGTGAGCCCGGCGGGCACCGAAGCCTTTAATAATGAAATTGGTCGCATGACGGCATTGAGTTTCCCGGTCATTGTTTTACCGACTATGCTTGTGATGTTTGGTGCAATTTTCTATCTTTTTCACCAAATTAACGCACTGACCGGTGATTCAATAGAAACTTACATGCACGATAAAAAGAATGCAGCGACGTCACCTTCTGATCACAAGGACACCTAATACACGTGGTTACGATTGATAGTAACGATTCTTTTAGTTTGCGAGTGGTACGCGAACTTGGCGACTATCCAGAGCATAAGCTGGATATTTGCTTGTTTGTGCCCGGTGAGCTGGGGCTAACCTCAGATATCGTTACAGAACGTGCTTTTTATCATCAGGTATTTCATGTCAGTCGCACCTACCACAGTCAGGTGCAGCTCGAGCCGCTGGTACGCAGCCGTTTAATTCAGCGCATTGCCCGCCAACAAGAACGGCAAAGCCCTGAATATCGTTTAAGTTTGAGCCTCTATGCCTACCAGTACGTGACCGCGATGGAGCAGGAGATAGCGAACTTATTACGTGAGCGCCCCGAAAATCTGCGCGAAGACTTGGCGGAATTGCTCGATCTCAGTGCCACCATTTTGCGACGATTACGCCGTACTGCGCCAAAAGACGAGGGCCTGCGCCGCTACTACACCAATATTGATAACTATTTAAGTTGGTTTTCGGAGCAGCAGTTCTTGCGCCTCGCTGCGGAAATGGACTTTAAGGACGACGAGCAAGATA
The DNA here is from genome assembly GCF_015354615.1 of Aliidiomarina indica. Lineage (GTDB taxonomy): Bacteria > Pseudomonadota > Gammaproteobacteria > Enterobacterales > Alteromonadaceae > Aliidiomarina > Aliidiomarina indica. The sequence goes on from NZ_JACAVQ010000010.1 coordinate 19,249, forward strand.
TGCGCGAATTGATGCTGCGCATTGCTCGGCGTGAAGCCAAGTATCGTGACGAATTACGCTATAACTCGGAGCGCGTCAATAAAGACAGCACGCGTATGTCGAACAAAATGCGCTTGCTACGGCGGCTTATCGAATACCCGGTTACTTTGCGTCGCATTGGCCAAGAGCTGGGCCAGGTAGAAGAGCGTTTAGTGAAAGCCGGTGTTGCCGCGGTACTGATGACCGCCGTGTCCTTGATGATCCTAAGCGCCCGGGATGTATTGTTTGATGTAACCGCAGTGTTTATTTTGTTGGTGGCGCTTTTGTATGCGGCCCGGGAAGTATTTCGTGACGAAGTGCGGCAAAAGTTATGGTTGTGGCTGCGGCGCGGACGCCCGAAATGGCGACACCAGTTTATCGATCCCAACACCGAGCAAGCGGTGGGTAAATCCCAAGAGTGGATCGATTACAAACGACTCTCCGATTTACCCGAGCCGATTCAAAAAGCACGAAAAGCCGGCGCGCCGCAACGTGGTGAAATTGTTCTGCATTACGGCAGTTGGTCGAAAATGCTTACCTCGCGTTTTCTTAGCGGTTATGCCACTACGCGCGAAACCATCGTGCTGGATTTAGAAGTGCTGGCGCCGTTGCTCGAGCAAACCACCTATCTGATTTATCGGCAGGAGGGCAACGATGTGGTGAAAGAAACCGTTGAGAAGCGCTCTGTGCTGAATATTGTGATCCGTGAGTGCTGGGGTGATCGCGAGGATATTCAGCGGTGGAAAGTAGTATTAAATCGAAATGGTATTGTCGAAACCGAGGCGGATAACTAGGGCTTAACGAAAAGGATTTGTTGCATGACAGAGCAGGTCAAACAGAAGCAAAGAGGGTTAGAAAAGAACGCACCTAAGCGCGAAATTTTTGGCTGGGCTATGTATGACATTGCCAATCAGGCCTACACCACTATTGTTATTTCTTTTGTTTATTCCGCTTTTTTCGTCGCTTATATCGTCCCGCAAGACAGTGCTTGGCGAGATGCCTACTGGTCTATTGCGATTATCGGCTCCACCTTGATGGCCATGGTGCTGTCACCGATTGTCGGGCAGTGGATCGACCAAGGGGTGTCGAAAAAGAAGCTACTTGCATGGTCGACGGCGATCTGCGCGAGCTTTACCTGTTTGCTGTATTGGGTAAGCCCTGGCGATATTTGGTGGGGAATTGCCATTATCCTCGTTACCAACACCGCGTGGATGCTCGGTGAAGCCATTATGTCGTCATTCTTACCTGAGCTCGCTACGCGAAAAAATATGGGCGTGGTGTCGGGTTTAGGCTGGGGCCTCGGTTATATCGGCGGCTTTGTCAGTATGGTGATGGTGTCGGTGCTGATTATTCGGGCCGATCCGGAAACGCAAACAGAAGCCTATATCAGCCAACATCAATGGGCCATGGTCGCGATTTCTATTTACTTCGTGTTGGTGGCCATTCCTACGTTCTTATTGGTGAAGAATCGCCAGCGTCGGGTGCAACCGGTGGATCGAAAAGCCTGGTATGTTAGCTTAAACTTTATTAAGCAGCGCAGCTCGCAGCCCATGTTATTTAAGTTCTTTTGGGCGTTTTTGTTCTACATGGCTGGGGTGCAAACGGTAATTAAGTTCATCGGTATTTATACCACCGGTGAGCTGGGAATGACCCAACAAGATCTCGTGGCCGTGTTCTTAATGACCCAATTTAGTGCCATGTTTGGGGCCATTACCTTTGGTATTCTTGAGCGCTTCGTGGGTGCCCGTAAAGTATTGTTTGCCGTTATCGGTATTTGGCTGATTGCTATTGCTGGGATGTATACCATTCATGATCTCGCAGCATGGAGTGGTTGGAGTACACGTAACATCTTCTTGGTGATTGCGCTGCTTGCTGGAACCGGGATTGGCTCGATTCAGGCCTCGAGCCGGTCGCTTGTGGGCTTACTCGCTTCGCCCGAGCGCGACGGTAGTGCCTTTGGCTTGTGGGGCGTATTTAATCGATTAGCGATGTTGTTGGCCGCCACCTTTGGTATCGCGTCCGATCTCTTTTCACGCCAAGATGCGTTATTACTGGTGCTCGGGTTCTTCGTGGTTGGAGCGATTTTGTTGGCGCGGGTGCGCGATTTGTCGAAAGCAAGCCGCGAACCGTAAGGGTTTTACAAAAATCCGTTGATAATATTAATAAAAATAGGAATGTCAGCATGTTAGGTCATATTGGTCTTATATTGGGGCTCGTGTTACTGATTACATTGGCACTGCGCGGCGTAAATATTCTACTGGCGGTGCTGTTTTCAGTATTGGTGATTGGCTTAACCAACGGCATGGCGTTCCAAGCTATTTTTCTGGAATATTTTCCGTTTGGAGCCTCAGGCGCCTTTACCTTTGCCGGCAACTTTTTATTGCTGTTTCTATGTGGTGCGCTATTTGGCCGCATCATGGCGGCAAGCCATGCAGCCCAAGGCGTTGCCATGGGCATTACGCGCCGGCTCGGTGCCAAACGCGCATTGCTCATAGCCATGTTGGTATGTGCATTGCTCACCTACGGCGGCGTGGTTGTATTTGTGGTGATCTTCACCATGTATCCTATCGGCGTGACCTTGATGAAAGAGGCCAATATTCCGCGGCGTTTGTATGCCGCCGCCATTGCGCTTGGCGCCGGTACGTTCACCATGACGGCCTTGCCGGGCACTCCCTCCATTCATAATGTCATCGCCGCGCGCTCACTGGGAACCGATCTCTTTGCCGGTGGCTGGCTGGGCTTAGTGGCCGGTGTGCTGATGGCGGTTCTGGGGATGTGGTATCTGGAGCGTCAATGGCGTCTTGCGACAGCGCAAGGTGAAGGCTATGAAGCCACGCCAAAAGATGAGCAAATGGCGGCGCTGGCGGCTTCTGATGGCCAGTCTTTGCCGACTTTACGCAAATCGGTACTGCCCATTTTGCTGGTGCTGGGCATGATTGCACTTCCCCGGGTGTTGCTCATGTCTGGCGTACAAGCCGATTGGATTCAGTTCGCTTTAACCCAACCTGTGCTGTGGGCGAGCTTTGCCCTGCTTAGTGGTACCGTGTTTTGTTATCTGTTGTTCCCGCCGGTTCGTAAGCACTTTGTGCGTACCGCCGGGCAGGGTGCAGACGATGCCTTGTTGCCCTTAATTAATACCGCTGCCGTGATTGGCTTTGGTGGTGTTGTTATTCAAACCGCAGGCTTTCATGGTTTTGCCGCCTGGTTATTGGAATTACCGCTACCGCCGTTGGTGTCGGTATTTTTATCAGCCAATCTGATTTCCGGTATTACAGCGTCGGCGTCCGGTGGCTTGCAGATCTTTATGTCGAGTTTGGCGCCGGCCTATCTTGACGCGGGAGTTGCACCTGAAATTCTCCATCGTATCGCCAACCTGGCCGCCGGCGGCTTAGATTCGTTGCCACACTCCGGGGCGGTGATTGCATTGTTTACCTTGATGGGTTTAACCCACAAGGAAGCTTATCGTGACATTTTTGTGGTTACCGTATTGGTGCCCTTACTCGCGGCATTGGTCGTGGTTGCGTTAGCGATGTTATTTTGGGCCTAACGGCCCCTCAATCTTGCCTTCGTTAGTGGCTTTGGGAAACACCACGCTGTCGTGCTTTATCGCAGTACGACACTTGTTTGCCGCTTCAACGTAGACATTCAGTAGTCTCTGGTTTACAACCGAGGAGATTGCAATAAAAGGAAAACCCATGCACACAATTACACACACATTAAAACAGTGGTTGCCCGCGGCAGGTTTGGCTGCAGCACTCTGTTTCTCGAACACCGTATCCGCGAGCAATTCGTGGTCGGTGAATGAACCCATGGGCGAGTTCAAAACCGTTCAGGTGAATACCGATGAAGGTACCTGGATGTCCGTGGATATAAGTCCAGACGGGCAGTACATTGTTTTTGATATGTTAGGCGACATCTATCGCATGCCTGCAAGCGGCGGCGATGCGCAGTTATTGCGAGGCGGAATTGCCTGGCACATGCAGCCTGCGTATAGCCCTGATGGCCAATACATCGCATTTACCTCGGATGAAGGTGGCGGTGACAATATTTGGGTGATGTCGGCTGATGGCGACGAAGCCTGGCAAGTAACCGACGAAAGCTTTCGCTTGCTGAACAGCCCTGCCTGGTCTCCCGATGGCAATTATTTGGTGGCACGTAAGCATTTCACTGCGCGACGTTCACTGGGAGCCGGTGAAGTATGGATGTATCACAAGCGCGGCGGTCAAGGGGTGATGCTTACCGCACGTCCGAATGATCAAAAAGATCTGGGCGAACCGGCATTCTCACCCGATGGTCGTTATGTATATTTCTCACAAGATGACACGCCGGGTAATACCTTCCATTACAACAAAGATTCCGTATCCGGTATTTATACGATCAAGCGTTACGATCTAGAAACCGGTGATATTGATAGCATCATCGGTGGCATGGGCGGTGCGATTCGTCCAACACCTTCACCAGACGGCAAGAAACTTGCGTTCGTGAGCCGTGATGATTTCCAGAGCAAGCTCTATGTTTACGATTTAGAAACCGGTGAGCGTACCGAAGTGTACGGTGACCTTTCTCGTGACATGCAAGAAACCTGGGCGATTCATGGGGTATATCCGCACATGAGCTGGACAGCGGACAGCCGTGACATCGTGTTTTACGCCAAGGGTAAAATTAACCGGGTGAACACCCAAACCAAGCAAGCTGCAGAAATCCCTTTCCAAGTAAACGTGGAGAAGGAAGTGCAGGAAGTGGTGCGTTTCCGTCAGCATATCGAAAACGACGAGTTTGATGTGCGTATGTTGCGAAGCGCGGTGGTTTCGCCGTCAGGGGATCGGGTGATTTACGAAGCCTTAGGTCATTTGTATAGCCGTTCTTTACCGAATGGTACTGCCGAGCGCTTAACGTCTCGCAGCGACCGTTTTGAACAGTTCCCAAGCTTTTCACGTAACGGCCAATACTTGGTATACACCACTTGGCATGATCAATCCCAAGGGCAGGTGGTTGTGCGCAACTTGCGCTCAGGCCAAGAGCGCGTGTTACCGACAGGACCGGGTAAGTTCGTTGAGCCGGTATTTTCGCCAGACGGTAATGCCGTGGTTTATCGCAAAATTAGCGGCGGTTATTTAAGCGATCCTAAGCATGGCCTAAACACGGGTTTGTATTACTTAGCGCTAGACAGCGATGAGCCTAAGCATATTTCTCGCAATGGCAGCGAACCGCAGTTTGGCTCTCGCAGCGACCGTGTGTATGTGAATGGCTTTGGCGCAAGCGGCCCTGAGCTTCGCAGTATCGATGTGGACACGGGTGAGTCGCGTACTTTGTACACCTCGCAACATGCCACTGAATTCCGCGTTTCACCAGATGGCCAGTATTTAGCCTTTGCTGAGCGTTTCCGGGTGTTTGTAACACCATTTGTGGAGCGTGGGCAGCCGATTGCGATTGGTCCTAACGATCGTCAGTTCCCCATTGAGCAATTATCTCAACGTGCTGGTGATAACCTGTCGTGGACCTCAGACAGCGCCAGCTTGTACTGGACCTTAGGTCCTGAGCTTTATTCAGCAAGCCTCAATGGCATGTTTGATATTAGCGGCAAGCCAGATTTCACTAAGGTTGCAGATGGCACTAACATTAGCTTCTCGCGCGCTCAGTACGTTCCGGAGCAAACCATTGCCTTTGTTGGCGGTACTGTGGTTTCCATGAACGGTGATGAAGTGATTGAGAACGCCATTGTGGTTGTGGAAGGCAACCGCATTACCGCCATTGGGCAAGAGCCACAGGTTCGTGTTCCTCGTGGTGCAGAAGTGATTGATTTCACCGGCAAGACTATGATTCCTGGGTTAATCGATACCCATGCCCATGGTGCCCAAGGTGAAAATCAAATTATTCCGCAACAGAACTGGTTGCTATATGCAGGTTTGACGTTTGGTGTTACGACAATTCATGATCCATCGAATAACACCCGTCAGATTTTCACGGCGAGCGAAATGCAAAAAGCGGGCAAAATTGTCGGTCCGCGGATCTTCTCTACCGGTACCATTCTTTATGGTGCTAATGGACCGGGCTTCACTGCCCACGTGGATAGCTTGGATGATGCCCGCTTCCATCTTGAGCGCATGAAGAAAGTAGGTGCGTTCTCGGTGAAGAGCTATAACCAGCCACGCCGTGATCAACGCCAGCAAATTATTCAAGCGGCGCGTGAGCTTGAAATGTTGGTGATGCCTGAAGGTGGTTCTCTGTTCCAGCACAACTTAAGCATGGTGGCCGATGGTCACTCAGTGATTGAGCACTCGATTCCAACGGAAGTGTTGTATGGCGATGTGCTTCAGTTTTGGAGCCAAACAGAAACCGCATATACACCAACACTGGGTGTTTCCTACGGTGGTATTTGGGGTGAGAACTATTGGTATGCACATACGGATGTATGGAATCATCCGCGTTTGAGCCAATATGTACCCGAACGTGTTCTTCGCCCGCGCTCGATGCGTCGCGAAATTGCCCCAGCGCATCATTACAATCACTTTAATATAGCTGCTGGCGCAAAAGACTTGCAGGATCAAGGTGTGATGGTTACTGCAGGTGCCCATGGCCAACGTGAAGGCTTGGCGCAACATTGGGAAATTTGGATGATGGAACAAGGCGGGATGACACCGTTACAAGCACTACGCACGGCAACTTATGATGCGGCGAAGAGCTTAGGAATGGAGCATGCGATTGGTTCTATCGAAGTGGGTAAGCTGGCTGATTTGGTCATCATCGATGGCAATCCGCTTGAAAACCTGCGCATCAGTGACCGAGTGACTTACACCATGGTGAATGGTCGCTTGTTCGATGCAGAAACGATGAATGAACTTGGTCGAAATGCTCGCGAGCGTCGTCCGTTCTACTTCGAACAGTAAAATTTCTGAGGGTTTACCCTCCTTTACAAAAGCCCTGAGCACTTGCTCGGGGCTTTTTTTATGGCTCAATGCAGGATTTCTAAACAGGGCGGAAAAGACGATCTAGGGGGTTGTTGCTCTTCGCCCTGAGGGATTTCCCCTAAGCGTTTTTTGGTGTCTTAACTAACAACTTTGCAACATATTACGAGGTACAACGGAGGTTTACTTTCCATTTTGGTTTCTGGACTCTGAGTATGCAAACTGCGCAAAAGTTGTTCGTTGTTTGCTCAGAGAAAACAAAAATAGAGTCGATACCTTTCCGGGTATCCCCCGATGAAACCAAGAAAAAATAAGTGATTATGAAAAATAAAAACAATAGATTAACTGTAACAACAGCCGCGGTTGTCGCCGCACTCGGTTTGGCCGTGCCATTTGCCCTTTATGCAGATAGCAGTGCAAACGCCGATACCAATCCTTTAATTCAAACCGATGTCGCTAAGCCAGCGCCTCCCGGTCAAGCCCGACAAGTACGCGAGTTGCCCGCACAGGCCCAACCCAACCGCACGCAACAAGCGGGGATGGTGACAGGCTTTATTGTGCAATTCTCGCCTGATCGGGATCCGGAGGTGGAAGCCAAGGTAAAAGGTAATCCAAGTGAGCGCGGTGCATTAATGCAACAACGGGCCGCTGAATTGTCGGCACGCGCCGGACAAAACATGCGCTTCCAGCGGGCAATGGGCTTGCCTCATCATTACGTATTTCAGTTAGATAAACAGCTGAATGGCAAAGAGGTTCGTGAAACCTTACAGAAGCTGCGTGGGCTTGATGGCGTTGCGAATGTGGAAGAGAACCGTATTCACACCATTACCGCCGCGCCGAATGATCCGGGCTACTCTGCTCAATGGCATTACTATGAGCCGGTGGGTGGCATGAACGCCGAAGGCGCCTGGAGTCAGGGCATTACCGGTCAGGGCGCTGTGGTTGCTGTGCTAGATACCGGTTATCGCCCTCATGTGGATTTAGCCGCAAACATTTTGCAAGGCTACGACATGATCAGCGATGTATTTATGGCAAACGATGGTGATGGTCGCGATACTGATGCCCGCGATCCAGGTGATTGGGTTTCTGCCGGGGCATGTGGTTTTAATAACCCGCCTCAGGACCAACCATCAAGTTGGCATGGTACCCACGTGGCCGGTACGGTCTCGGCGGTGACCAACAATGGAACCGGGGTTGCCGGTGTGGCTTATGACGCCAAAGTAGTGCCGGTACGCGTGCTTGGTCGTTGTGGCGGTACCACCGCGGATATCGCCGATGGCATCTTATGGGCTGCAGGATTAAGTGTTCCGGGCGCTCCAGCAAATGCGAATCCGGCCGATGTAATTAACTTGAGTTTGGGCGGCGGCGGTAGCTGTCAGTCGGTCACTCAATCTGCCATTAATAGCGCCCGTAACGCAGGCTCTGTAATTGTTGTGGCAGCAGGGAACAGCAACACGAATGCGGCCAACTTTACGCCAGCAAGCTGTAACAACGTGGTTACTGTTGCTGCCACAAATCGTGATGGCGGTCGTGCGTATTACTCGAACTACGGCTCTGTTGTTGATTTAGCGGCACCAGGCGGCGCCATGAGTTCAGCAGGGGATCCTGAGGGTGTCTTGTCTACCTATAACTCAGGTTCAACGACGCCTGCATCGGATAACTATTCCTATAGCCAAGGCACGTCGATGGCGGCCCCTCATGTGGCGGGTGTCGTTGCTCTGATCCGTCAGGCTAATCCTTCAGCAACCCCTGCAGAGATTGAGCAAATCATGCTCGACACTGTGCGTAGCTTCCCTGCAAATTGCAGTGGCTGTGGTGCCGGCATCATTGATGCGGAAGCGGCAGTGCAGTTGGCCATGGGCTCAGGGGGTGGTCAAAGTGGTGGTGGCGCAGTTGATAACTTATCGGCGGCCACAGGCGACTGGAATCGCTTCTTTATGGAAGTACCTGCTGGAATGACGCAACTTGAAGTACGTATCTCCGGTGGCACCGGTGATGCGGATCTTTATGTTCGGTTTGGCTCACAACCCACTTTAAATGATTGGGATTGTCGTCCTTACCAATGGGGGAATGATGAAATATGTACATTCCAGAACCCTGCGGCAGGTAACTGGTACTTCGGTGTTCACGCTTATGAGGCTTACAGTGGTGTGCGCTTAGAAGCGACCTACTCGAACTAAGAAACGTTGGTGTACGTATGGGCCAGCGGGAGCTGGCCCTTTTTTATGGTTGTGATTGGGCAAACTGGACGTTAATTGGCGGCGACGTCGGCAATTAACTGGCGAAACCATTTGTGGCCATCGTCGTGTTGTAACAACGGGCTCCAGATCATTTGCAAATCGATTTTTGGAATCGGGAATGGGGGCTCTCTTAGCACCAAATCTGGGCTAGATTCATAGAGTTTCCCAGCCCGAGTAGGCAAGGTTGCAATTAAACCTTCGCGCGCCAAGTGCATCGCCACGTGATAGTTTCGAGTGAACACTTTTATGCGCCGCTGATGCCCTAGTTTGGCCAAGGCTTCATCAACCCAGCCGAGCTTTTGTACCGCATCGGGTGTCATACCAATGCCTACCCCAAACCCTGTTTTACTTACCCAACAATGGCGGGCTTGCAAGTAGTTATCGAGGTTATAGTTCTGCAAAATCGGATGTTCATGATGAATCAAGCAACTAAAGTCATCGTCCCATAACTTCTTCTGATGAAAACTTTGGGGCAAATCGTCGAAGCGGTTAATGGCGATATCCACCTTCCCATTCTCAACATCATGAAAGCTTACATCGCTCGGCGTCATCAAATCGATGGTGATGTTGGGCGCTTGCTCGCGTAATGCTTTTAACAGCGGTGCCATTAATGTGGACGCGGCGTAATCTGACACCATGATACGAAACACGCGGTCACTGTTCGCGGCCTCAAAGGTACGAGAAGGTTGAATCACTTCTTCGACCGAATACAGAATTTCGCGCACTTGCGATTGCATGGCCAGCGCGCGTTCCGTGGGCATCATGCCTTCAGATGTGCGTACCAAGATGGGATCGTTCAGCAAGTTACGCAGGCGCTTAAGGCCGTTACTCATGGCCGGCTGGGTAATATTGAGCTGTTCCGCAGCGCGAGTCACGTTGCGTTCTCGAAGCAGCGCGTCAAGATAGATCAGCAGGTTGAGATCGACATGGCGAAAATGATTCATGGAGTGAATTGTCTCTGCGCTAAAGAATAAGTACCATGAATTATAAAGGGGGCGTGAGGTTCTGCAATGATTTCTCTTGTTTATCTGCGCCCGATTGCAGTATCAAGAACCTTAGACACCCGAAAATGACGATAACGGCGGTGACCATGATCCATGGAAAACAAATAGCACGGCTTATTTTACAAGGCTTTCACGCCCATTATCGTGGTTTTCAGGAAATCACCGAGGAAGCCCGACAGCGCTTTATCGAGAGAGATTGGGTAGCCATTCAATATGCTGCGCGGGCGCGCATCTCTTTTTATGATGAGCGCGTTAATGAATGTGTGGAAACCCTGCGTGAGCAGTTACAAACCGACATTCCCGATAGTGCTTTGTGGCAGCATGTCCGCGCTTTTTACGAAGAACTTCTGCAGTTTCACCCACAAGCAGAGCTCGCTGAAACTTTCTTTAATTCAGTGTTCTGTAAGCTGTTCCACCGGCGCTATTTTCATAATCAATTTATTTTCGTTGAATCGACATTAGCGCGCCGTATCCCACTGTCGGTGGAAACCGAATATCAAAGTTACTTTCCTGTCGCCGACGGCGTCAAATCGACGTTACGCAGCATCTTGCACGATATGGATCTCGGTGCGCCCTTTGCCGACCTTGAGAATGATCTTCACATATTAATGCGCGCCTTTGCCAAGCAAGCACAAGTGCGAGCATTGTCGGCGCATCAAATGCGGGTGGACGTGTTGCGCAGTCCTTTTTACCGCAATAAAGCGGCTTATATTGTAGGGCGCATTGTCACCGAGCAAGCCCAGTATCCGTTTATTGTGCCTGTACTTATCAACCGTCAGCGTTTGTTATTTCTTGATGCGTTAATTACCGATGTCGATCAGATGGTGATTATCTTCAGCTTCGCCCGTGCCTACTTTATGGTGAAAACGCGCGCACCGTCTGCGCTCGTTCGATTTTTGCAGGGGTTAATGCCACGAAAGACGCTGGCGGAGCTCTACTCGGCGATTGGTTTTCACAAACAAGGAAAAACCGAGTTCTATCGCGAGCTGCTCCAACACTTAGAGAAATCTAACGATAAATTAGCGGTAGCCCCCGGTATTCGCGGTTTAGTGATGATGGTATTTACGCTGCCGTCGTTCCCTTATGTGTTTAAAGTGATTCGTGATCAGTTTCCGGAAAGCAAACCTTTTGGTCGCGATACAGTGTTGGCCCGCTATCAATTGGTAAAACGCCATGACCGCGTGGGTCGCATGGCAGATACCATCGAGTATTCCGAGGTGGCGCTGCCACGCGAACGCTTTTCTGATGAATTGTTCGACGAGCTACAGACCTCCATTGCTGGTTCCATGAAGGTTGAAGATGGTTTGGTGATTCTGCGTCACTGCTATATTGAAAAACGCATGATCCCGCTAAATCTTTATCTTGAATACGCCGATGAAGCGGAGACCCGTCATCTTATAGACGACTACGGTTTGGCCTTAAAAGAAATGATTGCCGCCAATATTTTCCCCGGTGACATGTTGCTGAAGAACTTCGGTGTCACCCGCGGTAAGCGCGTGGTGTTCTATGACTATGATGAAGTGCAGTACCTGCATGAAGTGAATTTTAGGCGTCTCCCCAAGCCGAACACCTATGAAGATAGTTTAATGGCGGATAACGCGCATTCAGTGGCGCCCAACGATGTGTTTCCCGAGCAAGTGGCCACCTTTGTATTTCCCAACGCTAAACTGCGGGCGTTGTTCACTGAGCTGCACCCAGAATTGATCGACGCCGATTATTGGACGCAACAGCAACAGGCGGTGGCGAAAGGCGTCATTGCTGATGTATTTCCGTACCCGCAATCGATTCGGTTTCACCACGAAAAAAAGCCCGATACACAAAGTACCGGGCAAAAGTGCGAGGAAGTCGCGCTGAAAAACGAAATTTAAGACTTACTCTAGGCAGCAGGTTCGCTGAACTGCTCTTCTTCCGTGGAGCCTTTTAATGCAGTCACGGACGAGGCGCCGCCTTGAATGACATTAGTGACATCATCGAAGTAGCCCGTACCGACCTCTTGCTGATGCGCTACGAAGGTATAACCGCGATCCGCCGAGGCGAACTCTTCTTCCTGAAGCTTCACATAGGCCGACATGTCATTGCGCGCATAGTCGTACGCCAGATTAAACATGTGATACCACATGTTATGCACCCCAGCGAGGGTAATAAACTGGAACTTATAACCCATGGCCGCTAGTTCACGTTGGAACTTGGCAATGGTGGTGTCGTCTAGATTGCGCTTCCAGTTAAACGACGGTGAACAGTTGTAGGCAAGCATTTTACCCGGATACTTTTTGTGAATGGCTTCGGCAAATTGCCGCGCTTCGTCGAGATCCGGCTTGGCTGTTTCACACCACACCAAATCAGCATAAGGCGCATAGGCTAACCCGCGTGATATCGCTTGCTCGATACCCGGTTTCACCCGATAGAAGCCCTCCGCAGTGCGCTCTCCCGTAATAAATGGCATGTCATTTGGGTCGACATCGTTTGTCAGCAAATCCGCCGCGTTGGCATCGGTGCGTGCAACAATAAGGGTATCGACACCGGCGACATCAGCAGCTAATCGCGCTGCAATGAGTTTCTGTACGGCCTCTTGTGTAGGCACCAGCACTTTCCCGCCCATATGGCCGCATTTTTTCACCGATGCTAACTGATCTTCGAAGTGAACCCCGGCGGCGCCTGCTTTAATCATACCCAGCATCAGTTCGTAGGCATTGAGCACTCCACCAAAACCCGCTTCGGCATCGGCGACGATAGGTGCAAAGTAATCAATATATTTTGGATCGTCGGGATGAATTCCTTTCGACCATTGAATTTGGTCGGCGCGCGCGAACGAATTATTGATGCGCTCGATCACCTTGGGCACCGAGTCCACCGGATACAACGACTGATCTGGATACATGCTGGCCGCTGAGTTGTTATCGGCCGCCACTTGCCAACCCGATAAGTAGATGGCTTGTAAGCCCGCTTTCACTTGCTGCACCGCCTGACCGCCGGTAAGGGCCCCGAGTGCATTAACATAGTCCTTGCCGAATTTTTCCTGGGCCGCTCCGTTAAGTAACCGCCAAAGCTTGCCGGCACCTTGTTGGGCATGGGTGTATTGAACTTGGCGAGAGCCTCTTAGACGCACCACATCTTCCGCGCTGTAGGTTCGTTCAATTCCTTGCCAACGCGGGGATGTCTCCCAGGTATCTTTCAGGTCTTGCGCCGCTTGTTGAATATGTATTGAGCTAGCCATAATGATATTCCTTGTTGATAAGGGTGAGATCTAAAGAAGTTCATACCCAGGAAGGGTTAAGAATTCAGTGAGTTCGTCGGCGGTGGTAATGGTTTCCAGCAGTTCGATTGCTTGTGCAAAAGGCTCCTGTTGCCAGCGTTCAGGGCCCACGTGCTCGGCCACCACGTCGCTTTCTTCCCGGAGCAGCTGACGGAATAGATCTTTGGTTACGACGCGGCCATCACTGAGTGTTTTTTCGTGCTGAATCCACTGCCAAATTGAGGTGCGGGAGATTTCTGCAGTAGCTGCGTCCTCCATTAATCCATAAATCGGCACACAACCTTTGCCATCAAGCCAAGCGGCGATATATTGCAAGGCCACGCGTATATTGGTGCGCATACCTGCTTCCGTGCGCTCGCCTTGTGACGGTTCAAGCAAGTCGGCTTGGGTAATGGGGGCATCGTCTGCACGTAGTACATGGAGTTGATTGGGATAATCGCCAATATATTTGGCCACTACATCCCGCACCGTTGACGCGAGGCCAGGGTGGGCAATCCAGGTACCATCATGACCATTGCGAAATTCAAGTTCCTTATCTGCCCGCACTTTTTCCAGAATTTTGCTGTTTTCTTGCGGATCTTTAGCGGGAATAAGTGCCGCCATTCCGCCCATGGCCAAAGCCCCCCGTTGATGACAGGTTTGAATTAATAGACGGGAATAGGCACTGAGGAATGGCTGCTCCATGGTGACCACTTGACGATCGGGCAGCACCCGATCAGGATGACGCTTAAGGGTTTTAATGTAGCTAAAGATATAGTCCCAACGACCGCAATTCAGACCGACAATGTGTTCTTTCAGGGCATGCAAAATCTCATGCATTTGAAACACTGCAGGCAAGGTTTCAATGAGTACAGTGCAACGAATGGTGCCGGTTTTTACGCCAAAATACTGCTCGGTAAAGTGGAACACGTTGCTCCACCAAGCCGCTTCAGTGTGGTGCTGCAATTTGGGGATATAGTAATAAACACCGCTGTTGTTGTTCTGACGGACGTTCAGGTTATGGAAAAAATAGAGCGCAAAATCAAACAAGGCGCCGGAAATAGCACGGCCCTTGAACAAAACGTGTTTTTCCGGAAGGTGCAAACCACGCACGCGGGCAATCAGCATCGCCGGGTTTGGTTTTAGTGCGTAATGCTTACCGGAAACGGGATCGCTGTGGCTGATGGTGCCTAGGTTCGCATCGCGTAAATTGATTTGCCCCTGAATAATGCCATCCCAAGTAGGGGATTGCGCATCTTCAAAGTCGGCCATAAAGACGTCAACATCGGCATTCAATGCATTAATGATCATTTTCCGATCAACGGGGCCGGTAATTTCTAAGTGGCGTTTCTGTAAATCCTTTGGAATTGGAGCAACCGACCACTCGGAGAGACGCACGGACTCCGTCTGTTCAGAGAAATTAGGCAGCTCACCGGCATCGTAGCGCTCTTGTTGCTTTAGTCGCGCCGCCAGAAGTTGCTCGCGCGGCTCACTAAACTCCTCGACTAAGGCACTCAGAAAATCTAAGGCGTCTGGGGTAAGTATCGCTTCTTGCTGCGTCGTAAGAGGCTGCGTGAATTGAAAGTTATGAAGTTGCGTTGCACTGGTCATAAATTGATCCGTGTTGTTACAAGATTGTTAACCACGAAATCAGTATGCGACGCTATTTTTTATTCATCCAATGTATGGCGTAAATCATCATCATTCACAGAGATTATGAATAAAGGCCATAAATATGGTGAATCACAACGAATAATGGATAATAAACTGAAATATAAAGGACTTGTGCGTTTGGACGCTGTGTTGCTGCGACATATTATGTCGCAGCAACAGTGTCCAACCCGAGCGTATTAACCGGCAAATTAGCCGTATACAGTAAACGAATGGGTGTTCAGGTAGAGATGGGTGAAGATACTGGCGATATATCCCAAGAATATAACAGGCGCCCATTTTAAGTGGCTCATAAAGGTGTAATAGCCGCGCGCCTGCCCCATGAGTGCAACGCCTGCGGCAGAGCCTACCGAGAGTAAGCTACCTCCGGTACCTGCGGTGAGCGTTATCAATAGCCAGTGGCCATGGGACATTTCCGGTTCCATGGTCAGTACAGCAAACATCACAGGAATGTTATCAATCACCGCAGATGCCATACCTAACACGATATTGGCATAGGTGGGGTTCCATTGAGTGTAGAGGAAATCGGACATTAAGCCTAAGTAGCCTAAGAATCCTAAACCGCCGACACACATGACGACGCCGTAGAAGAATAACAGGGTATCCCACTCGGCACGTGCAACCCGGCTAAATACGTCGAATGGCACCACACCACCAAGGCGCTTTAAGCGCTCTTGATCGCCGGCACGCTCGGCCATAGCCCGTTTGCGGGCAAGTGAACCAGGTAACGTCATCCGCAGGAAGTAGCCAAAGAATTGCAAGTAGCCAAGACCCATCATCATGCCCAATACCGGCGGCAAATGAAGCAGCGTATGGCATGCTACCGCGGTCGCAATCGTAAGCATAAATAACAGGGTGATGCGAATAGCGCCGCGCTTGAGTTCGACCACTTCATCAGAGGCCACGGGTTTCTTATTCTCAACAAAGAAACTCATGATGATGGCAGGGATGGCGTAATTAACCACCGCTGGAACGAACAGCACCAAAAATTCATTAATGTGCACGAGTCCTGCTTGCCAAACCATCAGGGTGGTAATATCGCCAAAGGGACTAAAGGCGCCGCCGGCGTTCGCGGCCACCACAATATTCACACAACTTAGCGCGATAAACTTCTTGTCACCTTCCGCGACTTTCATGACCACCGCACACATCAATAACGCGGTAGTGAGGTTATCGGCAATGGGGGAGATAAAGAACGACAGGATACCGGTAATCCAAAACAACGACCGATAACTAAAGCCTTTGCGAATGAGCCAAGAGCGCAGCGCATCAAATAACCGACGTTCTTCGAGGGCGTTGATATAGGTCATTGCCACAAGCAGGAATAACATAAGCTCGGCAAATTCGAGCAAGGTCGTTCGAAATGCACTCTCGGCGGCGGCTTGCATGCCGTGCTGTGTGTATACCCAGCCAATGATTATCCAAATAATCCCGGCGGCAACCAGAACCGGTTTGGATTTGCGCATGTGAAGCTTCTCTTCGCCCATAACCAAGATATAAGCGAGTGAAAAGATAACGAGAGCAAATATACCCAACCCAGTGCCAGTGAGATCCAGTTCTGGAGCTGCGGCAAACGCAGGGGGGCTCACCAACAAGGCGAAAACAGCGAGTAGTACAATTCTAAACGTCATGGTTAAACCTGTAACTCGAGCATAGAGTATGTAACGCCCGAGAGGTGCGGGAGCCGCACGATTCACGAGCAAGGCGAGTATGTTTTGCGGGAGTATTATCGGCAGGAATCCGAGTTGATTGACAAAATCTTATTATCGACGGCCAATCGAATCCCCATCCCCCTGCAAAAGCGGCGCAAGATTATCATATACTGGTAAAAATACACGCAAAATTTAACCGAGACTTAACATTTTTAGAGGTAACCCAAAAAGGGGAGGAGGGGGCGATGAAAATCTCGATAAATCACTTAGAAACGCGCAATAAAAAAGCCTGTTCGCGAGAACAGGCTTTCTTAATTTCTTACTTAAATAAATGGTGCCCAGAGGCGGAATCGAACCACCGACACGGGGATTTTCAATCCCCTGCTCTACCGACTGAGCTATCTGGGCATCCGGGTTGAGCCAAACCAGTAGTGGCTAAGCAACAACGGGTGCAATTAAACGTGTTTGCAGGATTGAAGTCAACCGCTTTTTGTCGGTTCACGTTTAATTGCTCAGGAAATGCACATTTTTCTACATTAGCCGTTTGCGTTGTCTATTTATCGTGACGAAGATAGGTGGTACCGGCCAAACAACGCTCGTAAAAATCAGTCCAACGCACACCTTCTCGTGGCGCTAAATTGCCTTTGCGAATTTGCTTATCCACCGATTTCTTCACCATCTTTGCCATGTAATCGGTGTTGTACTGCATGGTCTCCAGTACTTTCTCCGCACTATGTCCCGGTACAATTTCTTCAATGTAGAAAGCGCCTGGTTCATCGTCATGACTAAAAATGTGAACTTCAGCCAAGCGGCCGAATAAGTTATGCATATCGCCCATAACATCCTGGTAGGCACCGGTGAGGAACATACCGATAGGGTAGGATTCCCCCTTGTTTAAACGGTGCATAGGAATGTTATCGCTGATGTGATTGCTTTCGATGTACTTGCCAATTTTACCGTCACTATCACAGGTGATATCAGCAATCGACACGCGCACTGACGGTTGTTCATTAAGACGCGTGAGTGGGACGATGGGTAAAAGCTGACCAATTGCCCAGGTATCTGCGGCCGACTGGAATATCGACATATTCGCCAAATACTGGCTTGCCAAGGTATCTTCGAGCTCACCCAACTCTTGGATATGACGGGTTTCTTCATCCAATGATTGATGAATATCCTTGAGCGTCATCCAATACATGGTATCGATTTTTGCCATCTCGCGAATCGTCAAAATACCAAGCTTAAAGGCTTCATAGGCACTTTGTTTGTATGCCGCGGCATCGTTAAAACGCTCTTGCGGGTGCAAATCGTTGGCGCCGATAAGCTCACGCATGTTACTCACTAATACGTGTTCGTCTTTCTCAAACTCGATATTAAAATCAGTGGCGCTAGGGTTTACTTCACCTACCACATTGGTCACCACAAGACTGTGGTGCGCGGTAATGGCGCGGCCACTTTCGCTGACCAAATTAGGATGGGCCACTTTTTCTAAATCACAGATTTGCTTTACGCCATAAACCACGTCGGCAACGTATTCCTCGGTAGAGTAATTGCGCGAGGAGTCTGTTGTGGTACTGCTACCATCGTAATCAATGCCTAAACCACCGCCGATATCTAAATATTCGAGTGGAACGCCCATTTGTACGAGTTTGGCGTACAAGCGCGCGCCCTCGGTGACCGCTTCTTTTACTTTGCGGATATCGGATAATTGGCTGCCAATATGGAAATGCAAAAGCTTGGCACAGTGCAGCATTTCATTTTCTTTGAGATATTCGATGGCATTGACGATCTCAGCAATGCTTAAGCCAAATTTGGCTCTATCGCCAGAAGAGCTCGACCATTTTCCGGTGCTACGAACCATCATTTTTGAGCGCAAACCAATTAATGGCTCGATTTTGAATTTCTTGGCGAGGCGCACCAGCATTTCGAGTTCAGAGAACTTCTCGACTACCACGATCATGCGCCGCCCGAGGTGTCTGCCGAGCAGCGCGAGGGTGAGGTAATCTTCGTCTTTGTAGCCGTTTAAAATCGTTAGTGCTTCGGGGTTTTCGTTGTACGCCATAACCGCCATAAGCTCGGGCTTTGAGCCGGCTTCAAGACCATAGTTATAGGGTTCACCCGCGTCTAAAATTTCCTCTACCACTTCCCGCATTTGATTTACTTTAATGGGGTACACGCCCACATAGCGCCCTTCGTAATCGGCGCTATTAATGGTTTCGCGGAAGGTTTCATTAAGAATTTCTACTTGCGAGCGCAAAATATCGTGAAAACGGATAACGGCAGGGAACTCGATTCCCTCTGCCTTCATTTCATCGAGAACTTCCTGCATGTCGATAAACACATCAGGTTTGCGATGATTTGGAGAAATTTGAATATTACCGTGCTCGCCAATGGAGAAATATCCAGCACCCCAGCGTTTTACGCCATATAGACTTTCTGCATCTTCAATTGACCACTGGCTCATCGACGGCCTTCCTCCAAGGTTAATAGCAATTCGCGGACAACTTTGGCCGCAAACACATCTGAATTTCCAGTAGGATCGATCTGTGGTGAGAGTTCAACCACGTCACACCCTACAAAATTGCGCTCTCGTAATAACTTGATCAAGCTCACGAACGAGTGAAAATCTTCTCCGCCGGGCTCCGGTGTGCCGGTGCCAGGAAGAAACGATGGATCGAAGTAATCGAGGTCCAACGTAAGATAAATTGGGCGGTCGCCTGGAATGTTGGCGACGCTATCGAGAAAATCTTTACGCGATGTGCGCACGGTACCGTGCTCACGCATGTATTGATATTCCTCGCGTGTTCCTGAGCGGATGCCATATTGAATTAGCTGATGACCAGGCCCGAAATGATCGAGCGCGCGGCGAATAATCGACGCGTGTGAATAGTGGTAACCGGTGAAACCGTCACGCAAATCTGCGTGCGCATCAAGATGCAGCAACACCAAATCAGGGTATTGCTTAAGATACTTGACGATAGGTGCGTAGGAGATTGAGTGTTCTCCGCCTAGTGTAAGCACTTTAACCTGCTCGCTTTCGAGATCGATCGGCTCGAATATTTGGTTAAAGTCGTCAGAAGCATACTTCCACTGAGTTTCAACATCGGTACTTTCACCCAACTGCAGATTACCTAGATCATAGAACTCATGATCGTCTAAGTCTGCGTCTAAATAGGGAGAATAGGATTCAATATCCTCAGAGATCGAACGTAATCCGTTCGGCCCATAACGGGTGCCTTTGCGGAAACAGGCGGTGCCATCGAATCCAAAACCGATAATATAGGTTTTGTTCGACTGGATTTCCGTCGCCAAATCCGCGCCAAAATAAGCGCGTACCGGTTCGTCCAATGGTACCGGAACAGGGAATGTGTTAGCCAATTTCCAATCACCTTCTGTGTTTGCTCAGAGAATTTCACGCATGGTCAAAAAAGGGCCGACATTATGCGGTTTTACTCCCCTTTTTTGAAGCGAAATTTACGCCTTGAAGCCCTAATTGTAGCTGAACTAAACGAGGGTCAAGTGGTTTATCCCGTTCAAAGGTTAAATGCAGTGGAACTTCCACCACATGTTCTTGCTCGAGACCAATCATGATTTGTGACTTTCCATCTATTACGGCATGCACAGCAGCATGGCCCAATTGCATCGCTAAAATTCGATCTTGGGCATTGGGGCGACCGCCCCGCTGAATGTGTCCTAAGGGGCACGGGTGACAGGTGACGCCGGTTGCTTTTGATAAGTTTGTGGCAAGTCCGGAAACACCCCCGGGCCACAAGTTTTCCGAGACCACCACCACATAGCTACTGTCGGGAAACGCGCTGCGTGCCTGTAATATGGCATCGGCCATTTCGGCAAGTTTCGGTTGTGGTTCAAGTTCAGGAAGGAGCATGGCTTCGGCGGAGCTAGCGATGGCGGCGTGCAAGCCGATGAAACCCGCATGGCGGCCCATCACTTCGATTAAAAATACACGAGCCATGGCTTCTGCGGTTTCACGGACGCGGTCAATCGCTTCCATGGCGGTGTCGACGGCTGTGGAAAAGCCGATGGTGGTATCGGTACCCGCCAAATCGTTGTCGATGGTTCCAGGAATACCGATTACTTGACCCTTCCAGTATTTCGCTAAGTGGTCTGCGCCCTGAAAAGAACCATCGCCGCCGATGACAAGGAGTGCACTAATGTCGTGGGCGTCTAAAACTTTTGCCGCGTCTTTCGCGCGGGCAACTTCGCGAAACTCAGGGTAGCGCGAGCTTTTTAAAAAGGTTCCGCCGCGCTGGCTCACAAGGCGCATATCGTCTGGATGCAACGGTTGATTTAAATCATCGACAATGCCACGAAAGCCGTGGCGAAACCCGATCACTTCAACATCATGTTGCCAGGCAGTGATAACAACCGCCCGAATACATGCGTTCATGCC
The DNA here is from genome assembly GCF_015354615.1 of Aliidiomarina indica. Lineage (GTDB taxonomy): Bacteria > Pseudomonadota > Gammaproteobacteria > Enterobacterales > Alteromonadaceae > Aliidiomarina > Aliidiomarina indica. The sequence continues at coordinate 40,382 of NZ_JACAVQ010000010.1, forward strand.
AGGTGCATCACCGCCGCTGGTGATCACAGCGATTTTCTTCATTGCATTATCCTTACATCCTTGTGCAGCATGAACCGCACAAACTATTTCGTTATAACTATACAGCTTAACGGCAATTCAAACGCTGACCAAGTGCGATTTTCCAGTTACACTCAGCTTTTCTGCAAATTTAAGGGTTTTTGCCATGGTTCGAATCCAATTAGACGATCTTTTGCACTTTACAGAAACGTGTTTAATCCGTGCCGGCGCTCACCAAGCGATCGCGCAGGTGATGGCAAACTCGTTAGTGCAGGGGGATCTGCTCGGATACCGGACCCATGGTGTGCGCCGACTGCCTTACAATGTGAAGCAGCTGCAATCGAATAAAATGCGTCGACATGGGGAGCCACAAATCCTTCGAAGACGCGCTGCGATTGAAACCTGGGATGCCGAATCGTTATCGGGTTTGTATGTTGCGCCTATGGCGGTGCGGCGTGCTATGGCGATGGCTAAGTCGGCGGGGACGGGCACTGTTGTGGTAAAACGCTGTGAGCATGTGGCGAGCTTAGCGGCCTATCTTCAACAAGCGACCGAGCAAGGCCTATTAATTACCATGATTGCGGCAACACCAGCACAAGCGAGCGTAGCTCCTCATGGCGCACGCTCTCCGGTGTTCTCACCCAACCCTTATGGCATGGGCATTCCCACTAGCAGCACGCCGATATTGTTAGATATGAGTTTTTCCATGACCGCTGCGGGCAAAGTTCGGCAAGCCTATGATCGGAAAGAACGCTTACCGTGGCCTGCGATTGTGACAAAATCGGGTGAAATTACGGATGATCCTGCGGCGTATATTGACCATGGCGGGGCGATCCTTCCACTAGGAGGCTCCGACTTAGGCTACAAAGGCTATGGTTTGTGTCTTATGAGTGAGATTTTCACCCTTGCGCTTTCCAATCATGGTCGCTTGCATGGTGCTCATGATGGCGAAATGAACACCTTGTATGTGCAAGTAAGTGATCCGGAAGCCTTTGGCACCCGCCAAGATTTTCTGGCGGTCACCGATGATTTACTGGAGCGCTGTCGTGGTGCTGAGGCTATTCATCCGGCAGAACCAGTGCGCATTCCAGGCGAACGCGCACTGACCCTGGCGGAAGAGCAGCAGCGTTTGGGTGTGGAGCTCGACGAGCTAACGTGGCCGCGTTTGCAACACCTCGCCGATAAATTAAATGTAACTCTCCCTCGCGTGTAAGCGTGAGACCTCGGGTTAAAATTTGAACAAATTAAGGCTGTAAGCGCTCGACCTGCCACTGTTCATCACTGCGAGAGTAGCGAAAACGGTCGTGCAGGCGGGCAGAACGGCCCTGCCAAAACTCAAATTGCTCTGGAACAATGCGAAAGCCACCCCAAAATGGGGGCAATGGGACCGGATCAACGTCGGCGAATTTTTCTTCAACAGCGCGGACACGGGCATCAAGGGCATCACGGCCATGGATGATTTCGCTTTGCTGAGATGCCCAAGCCGCTAGCTGGCTCGCCCGCGGACGGGATTGAAAGTAGCTCTCATTTTCTGCATTCGTGAGTTTTTCAGCTTTACCTACTATGGTGATTTGGCGCTCTAGTGGTAACCACGCAAAATGGATACTGCAATGGGGGTTTGCGCTGAGCTGGCGCCCTTTCTGGCTCTCATAATTGGTATAAAACACAAAGCCGTCTGGGCTTGCGTCTTTGAGTAACACGACTCGCTGCGTAGGCAGGTTATCGGCGCAGGTGGCAAGCACCATGGCCGTTGGATCTAAGCTCCATTCACTTTGCAAGGTTTCATCAAACCATTGCTGAAACTGCGTGAATGGATCTGGATTCATATCATTAAAGTTAAGTTCGCGCCGGATATAGTCGCGGCGAATATCCTTCATACTCATACAAAACCCTTATCTAACGTTGCTGGCTAATTAACTCTGCATGTTCAAATGCAATGGCCGTGTTGTTCATAAAGAGTGTGAGCAAATTTTTATCGTTGTCCGATAACTCGCTGATGCCTTGGATGTACAGCAAGTAAAAATGCTTAGCACTAGTACGGTATAAGCCGTAATAAGTTTCATTATGAATTTCATAAGCAACGGGTTCTTTGCGTTGGCGCAAAGTATGAATAATTTGTTGGTCGTGTTCTTGTTTTAGCCTACTGCCTACTTGCTCTTTGTACTTGCCCGTAGCCGCAATAATTGAAAAGGGCTCATCATCATGCCCGGAAGCTGTGTAGCCTTCGAGGTTGAGCTTGCAGTAGGCGGCAGCGTCGGAGCGGGTGAGCAGCGCAACGAGTTGCTCAAGAATGCCCTGGCTGAGTTGATTTACCGATTGCGCCGAGAATATTTCTGCCGATGCCTTAATAATGCGTTCAAGACCGGACTTGTAGCGCTCGATTGATTGAAGATCGCGAAAGGCACGAAGGCTAGAGTACATCAAGGTAACGAGTTTTCGATAAGTTAACTCGGTTTTTTCTTTGTAATCATCAATGTCGTATTTAGCGATCACTTCTTCTTCGGGCGCTTGTCCCGGCTGGCCAGTACGCAGCACAATGCGCACCAGATGATTTTGTAACACCTCGCGGGTCCATCGCGCGATATCGAGCCCTGCGTGATCAGATTCCATGACTACATCGAGGAGCATGAGGGCATAATCATCACGCTCTTGTAATTTTCGCTTTGCTTCTTCGCCTGAATACGCAGAGTGAAACTGCAACGGACGCTTATCGAGTTTAAAATCGGACAACGCCATGCGGGTAATGACATGAATTTCTTCATCGTCATCGACAACCAAAATATGAAATGGCTCTCTCGTTTCTGCTTGAGTCGCGGGGGTCGTAGGCTCATCAGCAAACAGAAATTGATCTGTCATTGGAATCTTCCTTGCTCAATTAAGCAGCATTCAGGTGCTGCAAATGATGCTTTGCAGCTTACCTGAAAATACTAAGATTTGCCTAGTGAGCGCGTTGATAGTGTCGTTTACCTGCAACGTAAGTTTGCTCGACACGGATCCGCCAAAGGTGCTCAGGCTTAATTTTAAATGGGTCATGGCTGAGAATGAGGAAATCAGCCCATTTACCTGGTTCCAAACTTCCCGTGCGACTTTCAAGGTGACCTGCATAGGCGGCATCGATGGTGAAACTGCGAATCGCCTCGGCCACTGTCATGCGCTGCTCTGGGTACCACCCTTCAACAGGCTGATTATCACGATCTTGGCGAGTTACGGCCGCGTGAATTCCATAGAAGGGGTTTGCAAGTTCAACTGGGAAATCGGAACCTGCGGCAATGAGTGAGCCTTGATCCAGGAACTTGCGCCATGCATAGGCTCCTGCAATGCGCTCAGACCCGACACGATCTTCTGCCATGTTCATATCGCTGGTTGCGTGAGTGGGCTGCATCGATGGAATGACCCCCAACTCAAAAAAGCGGGGGATATCTTCCACACGCACTACTTGCGCATGCTCAATCCGATGGCGTGGGTCGGTGTGCCACGCATCTTCTAACATTGCTTCGGCTTGATACAGCGATTCAAAGGTATCTAAGGCGAGTTTATTCGTGTAATCACCAATGGCGTGGTAATTAATTTGGAAACCTGCCTGATGAATCATACCAAACAAACGTTTGACATCATCTTCCGGGGTGATCACTAAGCCCGTATTCCCTTCGTCGTCTGAATATGGCTCAATCAACGCGGCGCCGCGGCTACCTAAGGCACCGTCTCCGTATAGTTTAACGCTATTCACTTGTAAACGGTCGTACTCGTCGCGGTAGGGGCCACTTTCAAGCCACGCCCCTAAATGGGGATCGCGTCCTGAAATCATTGCATTTACCCGCAAAGGGAGCTCTTTATTCTCACTCATTTCTTTAAATAGTTCGATCTCGCGCTGCTCCACCCCAGCATCGTGTACTTGGGTAATCCCTAGCGCTAGCAGATGATCAAAGGCGAGCGAGACAGCGTGACGTAATTGTGCATCAGATAAAGAAGGCATTACATCTTGCACCATATACATGGCGGTATCGATGAGTACGCCGGTCGGATAGCCATCGGCATCACGGATAATTTGGCCACCGGGGGGATCAACGGAATCGCGGGTAATGCCCGCAAGCTCTAATGCTTTACTGTTTGCCCAGCCAGCATGCGCATCGACGCGGACTAACCATACCGGACGGTCAGAAACCACTTCGTCGAGGTCTGTGCGGCTTGGGAACCGACGGTCGGGCCACAATTCTTGATTCCAGCCGCGTCCGATTAGCCACTCTTGATCTTGATGGTCGTGGGCATAGTTGGCGACTTTTGCCACCGCAGCAGTTCTACTTGTTAGGCCACGCAAATCGATTTGCAGCAGGTTTTCACCCAAACTTGAAATATGACCGTGGGCATCAATGATTCCCGGTATCATAGTTTGTCCACGCACGTTAACCTTGTGCGCGCCTTTATATTCCTCAAGCAAGGAATCGTCGCCAATAGCAACAATTTTTCCTTTTTTGGTGACCAACACACTGAACTGAACGAGTTCGGCTTGCTCGCCAATACCGTTGTTGAAGCTGTAGCCGTTGGCATTATGAAATACATGGTAGTGCCCATAGTTCTTTTCTTTGTCAGAACTCTTTGAGTCGTCGGCCGCACCAACGGCTGTTGAGCTTACAAAAAGAACCATGGATGCCAAAATAGCGAATATGCTGCGCATGACTTGCCTCGATTAAGTCGTTTCCGGACCAGTTGTGGGGTTTAATATTCAAACCCAAAGCATTGTTAAACTTTAGTTATCTTTATGAACCTACTATACAAAGTTTTTCCCATCTTTACATGTATTCTATTTTAAGCGAATTTTGTGGTGCTTGACCGCACTTCGATCCAAATCTTTACATAATTGCGTATCCAAACCTAGATGTAATTGCTGGCATGGGCTAACACTTCACTAATATATTTGTTAAAGTATTGGCAACTCCTTGTTACGGATTTCAAGGGACTCAACACTCTGGTGCAAGATCACATATGAAAATTCTTATCATCGATCCACATTTTATCACCCGCTCTGGGCTGATCCATGTGATTACGACCTATTTGAGCGACGTTGCGATTTATGAAGCTTCTACTTATGCCTTTGCTAAAGACTATTTAGCATCAGGTGAACGGTTTGATCTGATTTTCACAGAGCTGGATTTACCCGATGCGGATTACCGCCACGTGGTATCGCGCCTGCAAGAGCTATCGCCCGATGCTCATATCGTGCTGTTCACTTGGCGTAATCAGACCAATGATATCCAAGGGGCGGTGAGTCAGGGTGCGCGTAGTTATCTGCGTAAAGATTCGCTGGCAGAAGATGTAAAACTGGCCATTCATGGATTACTTCAGAATCGCCCTTATTTGCCTTCAGAAACCTTGCAATATCGTGAGCAATCGGAAGCGGAACGCAAGCTGTCACCACGTCAGCGAGAAATTATGCAACTTCTGGCGCAGGGCCTTTCAAATAAAGAGATTGCCAACATTCTTGGCATCACGGAAGGAACTATTCGCGTTCATCTCTCAGCAATATTTAAGGCCATCAAGGTTTCCAACCGAACCGAAGCCACATTATGGTATTTATTGCGCCAGAACTAACCCGTTCACGGGGGAGCTATGGATTTAACTGCACTTGCAAAACAACTCGAACATCACAAAGGGGCTCCCGTTGATCAATGGGATCCTCCGTTTTGTGGTGATCTTGACCTAGTTATTCGCGCCTCAGGGCGTTGGGATTACCAAAACTCGCCGATTGGCCGAAAGGCCATGGTGAAGTTATTTGCCAGTGTGATTAAGCAAGAGAATGGGCGTTATTACTTAGTGACTCCCGTTGAGAAAGTGGGTATCCAAGTGGAAGATCTGCCGTTTATGGTGGTCGCTTGGGAGCAAATAGACCACGATGGTGAACCTGTCATTCGGGTCACTACGAATGTGGATGAAACTTACTTATTAAGTAGCAAGCATCCCTTAATTGTCGACGCAGGCTTACCTGCAGTTGTTGTGCGTGATGGTTTGAAGGCTCGTGTGCATCGTAATGTGTATTATCAGTGGGCGGATATTGCCACAGCTGCACAAGCAGGCGAATCCGAGGGCTACTACATCGATAGTGCCGGCGAACGATTTTTGTTAGCCGCGGAAAACCTTGGTTGATTGCCGATATCTTGCCCTTGCTATATGATCGCGCGCTTAATCAATGAAGACGGGTAAATCTATGTCCAGCACCTTGAAGATCAGTCTCGCTCAGTTGAATTTCACCGTTGGGGCGATTGGCGAGAACAAAGACAAAATTCTGCAAACGATTCGAGAAAATGCAGAGACCGATCTTCTTATCTTTCCTGAACTTGCCCTAACTGGCTACCCCCCTGAAGATTTGCTGTATCGTCCTGATTTATATCAGGCGGTAGCGAGTGCCTTGGATGAAATAGCGGAAGCGACCGATCAGGTGGCTGTCGCGGTGGGATATCCGCAAACCGATGGACATAAGGTTTGGAACACTTTAGGTGTATTCCATCAAGGGCGCGAGATAGCCACCTATCATAAGCAAGTGTTGCCGAATTATGGCGTGTTTGACGAGAAACGGTATTTTACTCCAGGCACCGAATCAACCGTATTTAATCTTGGCGAACATCGCATTGGTATGTTGATTTGCGAAGATCTTTGGAATGAAATGCCCGCGAAGCGAGCGCGAGAAGCCGGCGCTCAGGTGCTAATTTCCGTGAATGCCTCACCCTTTGAAGAATATAAATACCCCCAGCGCTTGCAAGTATTAAGAGCCCGCTGCCAAGAAAATCAGGTTCCTCTCGTGTATGTAAACCTCGTGGGTGGGCAAGATGAAGTTATCTTCGATGGCAATTCAGTGGTGATGAACGAGGAGGGGGATGTTGCTTTACATCTACCTCATTGTGAAGAAGCCGTTATGACAGCGGAGTTTGAAGGCAAGCATGTGCGTATGCAAAAGCTGCCGGATAATCCTGATAATGAAGCGAGTTTGTACCAGGCGTTAGTGCTCGCAGTGCGCGATTATGTGGAAAAGAATCGGTTTCCATCGGTATTGTTAGGACTCTCAGGGGGCATAGATTCAGCCCTTACTTTAGCGTTAGCAGTGGATGCGCTAGGTCCTGAGCGGGTGCGCGCTGTGATGATGCCGTATCGTTACACCGCCGACATGAGTATCGAAGACGCCCAACAACAAAGTGAGTGGCTCGGTAATCAGTTTGATGTGGTTGCCATAGCGCCCATGGTGGATAGCTTTCTAGACACGCTTGCGCCTTTGTTTGTGAACACACAAAAAGATACCACCGAAGAAAATTTGCAGGCACGTTGTCGTGGCACTTTGCTGATGGCGCTTTCTAATAAATACGGTTCCTTGGTATTAACCACTGGCAATAAAAGTGAGCTAGCGGTGGGATACTGTACGCTCTATGGTGATATGTGCGGGGGCTTTGCACCCATCAAAGATTTGCCAAAATCCTTAGTTTATCGTTTGTCTGAGTATCGAAATACGCTTGGCCCAGCTATTCCTGAACGGGTTATCACCCGTCCACCCTCGGCTGAGTTGGCTCCGGATCAAAAAGATCAGGATTCGTTGCCACCCTATGATGTGCTCGATGAAATTATCGACGGCTACGCAGAGCGTGATTTATCGGTGAGTGATTTAGTGGCGGCAGGTTATGACGAAACCGTTGTGCGTGATGTGATACGCTTAATTGACCGCAATGAATATAAACGAAGACAAGGGGCGGTTGGGCCTAAGGTAACGCGACGTAACTTTAATAAAGATCGTCGTTATCCTATTACCAATCAATATACGCGACATTTATTAGAGTCCTAAGCGCAAGGATAAGAACATGAAAAAAATCGAAGCCATAATTAAACCGTTTAAGCTCGATGACGTGCGTGCCGCACTGTCGGAAGTGGGTGTTGCGGGTATGACGGTTTCAGAGGTTAAAGGCTTTGGACGTCAGCGTGGCCATACCGAATTATACCGCGGTGCCGAGTACATGGTGGATTTTTTACCCAAGGTAAAACTTGAAATCGTGGTTGCTGATGATGACGTTGAGCGTTGTATCGAAGCTATCATTGAAACAGCACAGACGGGCAAAATAGGTGACGGCAAAATCTTTGTGACCGCCATTGAACGTATTATTCGTATTCGTACCGGTGAAGAAAACGAGGACGCTATTTAGCGTCCTCGATTGTATTTGCTTTCTTTAGAGCAACTTCGTTAGAAGTTCGCTTCTAATACAGCGCGCGCATCGTTCGCCTGCTGTTCTAATCCAAGTCGGCTGTATGCCGTGACCATAATTTCTAAAGCGCGTTTCACTTCTTCCACATCTTGGAATTGATCAACCACGTATAAGCCTCGATTCGCAGCGGCCATATAAGCTTCACGTCGCAGATAATATTCTGCTACATGGAGCTCATGCTGTGCTAATCGCGATTTAATCGCAATCATACGCTGGCGCGCATCGGCGGCATAAGGGCTATCTGGATGACGTAATACCACTTCACGGAAGTCTCGGAATGCGCGTTCGGCGTACACCGGGTTCCGGTCGCTTCGGTCAATACGAAACACGTCTTGGAAAAAGCTTTGCTCAGCCTGCAAATGCACTAATCCACGCATGTAGCGTACATAATCATTGTCGGGATGATTTGGATTCAGTGATAAAAACCGATCGATTGCGGTAAGCGCGCGATCTTGCTGGCCGATTTTATATTCGGTAAAAATGATATCCAACTGCACTTGTTGTGCATAAGGACCGAATGGGAAGCGATTATTGATCTGACGAAGTAGTCCAGAAGCATCGGCGTATCGACCGCCACGAATGTACGCTTGGGCCATCTCATACATCTGCTCAACATCGGATCGAGTTTGCTCTTGCGGGCGCGATGAGCAGCCATTTAGCAAGAGGACGGCAAGGACTACAATTGGTAACACTGCTTTCATTGGATACGTGATCTCTTATTTTACGTTGAATTCCCTGTGATGTTTCTCATCATCTGAAGTACACTAGGCACCAAGCTCGGATTGTAGCGCACTGATAAGAGGATGCACAGCGCAAGTTCTTTATGACTGATTATGTGAAGCAAACAGCAGTAGTTCCTGAGCAATTGCTCGGAGCACGATTGGACCAAGCATTAGCGGAATTGTTCCCAGACTTTTCTCGTTCGCGTTTGAAAAACTGGATTCAGGCCGGAAACGTTCGCGTGGACGGCTCTGTAGTGACTAAACCACGGGAAAAAGTTCTTGCCGGTCAAGAGCTCCACCTAGAGGCTGAACTAGAGCCGGAGGTATTTTCTGAGCCACAGGCCATTGCCCTAAATATTGTTTACGAAGACGATGACCTCTTGGTTATCAATAAGCCGGCTGGGCTCGTTGTTCATCCGGGGGCAGGAACGCCCGACGGCACCTTGCTCAACGCATTGCTTCATCATTGTTCTACGCTTGAACAACTGCCACGGGCAGGTATTGTGCACCGCTTAGACAAAGAAACAACGGGATTAATGGTTATCGCTAAAACCCTGGCGGCCTATACCGCTCTGGTGTCCGCATTGCAGGCGCGAGATATTACACGTGAGTATGAAGCCATTGTAACCGGCGTGATGACGGCGGGCGGCAGTATTGATGCTCCGATTGGTCGCCATCAAACAAAACGTACTTTAATGGCGGTTAACCCAAATGGAAAACCGGCATTAACGCATTATCGCGTGGCTGAGCGTTTTCGCGCTCACACTCGGTTACGTTTGCGTTTGGCTAGCGGCCGCACCCATCAAATTCGAGTGCACATGGCGCATTTAACCTACCCGTTAGTGGGTGATCCCCAGTACGGTGGTCGTCCGCGTCCTCCTAAACAAGCAAGCCAAGGGTTTATGGAGACGCTACGTGGATTTCAACGTCAGGCGCTTCATGCGATTCGACTGTCGTTAGTACACCCGCGTACGGGTGAAGAAATGACATGGGAAGCACCTTTGCCTGAAGATATGCAAGGGTTACTCAAAGCGTTACGTGAAGATACCCGCGAGTATGGAATATCACATTAGTGTTGTGAGGTTATAGAAGGGGGAGCGCCATGAAGTCACTAATTGCGCAATGGAAGGTGCCGAGTTTTGTTCATGCGCACACCACTCTGCGTGACGGCGGCGTGAGTGTGGCTCCCTATGCTTCTTTAAACTTAGGTGCTCATGTAGGCGATTTGCCGGCTTCGGTACAACGCAACCGAGAGCGCGTTCAGCAGGAACTTCACATTCCTTCGCCGATAAACTGGCTTGCGCAAATTCATAGCGATCGGGTTGTTCGGATTGGCGCCGACGGTTTATCCGATATCCCAGAGGCGGACGGAGCTTATACTGATCAAGCTGGCGTGGTTTTGACAGTGCTCACCGCCGATTGCTTGCCGGTGTTTTTAGCATCTGACGACGGTCAAGAGCTTGCGTTAATTCACTGCGGCTGGCGCGGGTTGGCGCATGGGATTTTAAGTAATGCGGTTGCGCTATTTAAAGCCCCTCCAGCGTCTATCCATGCTTGGTTAGGTCCCTGCATTGGTCCAAACGCCTTTGAAGTAGGCGCCGATGTATTGGAGGCTATGACGGCACTTAATCCAAACCACACGAATGCGTTTAAACCTTCCGGCGGGAAGTACCTCGCTGATCTTGCCCACATTGCGCACACTGAACTGTTAAGCCTCGGTCTAAAAGAAATTTCCGCGAGTAAGGCCTGCACGTATACCGAAGCAGAAAAGTACTTCTCCTACCGTCGCGACGGCACCACCGGGCGGATGGCGTCCTTTCTGTGGCGCTAAATAGCCTGTAAAAAATACTTTCCAGTGACTTGAAACCGTATAAAAAAGACCCACATTAATGTAAGTCGTATTTGCATAGTGAGGTTTGTCATGCGCATGGATCGTTTTACCAGTAAATTTCAAGCAGCCATCGCTGAAGCGCAGTCGTTGGCCTTGGGGCGGGATCATGCTTACATTGAGCCTGCTCATATTATGTTGGCCTTATTAAACCAAGAGGGCGGCACCGTGCGTTCGCTCTTGCAAACGGTAGGCGTCAACATTGCCACTTTCCGTATTCAACTCAGTAAGCTTTTAGATGCGCTGCCCCAAGTATCAGGAACGGGTGGCGACATTCAGATATCGCGAGATACCGCTCAGCTTTTAAACCTTACTGACAAATATGCGCAAAAACGCAAAGACGAGTACATCTCTAGCGAGCTGTTCGTACTAGCGGCCCTTGAGGACAAAGGCAAACTGGGTGCGTTGTTAAAAGAGCAAAACGTGCAAGCCAGCAATGTCGAAAAAGCCATTCAAGATGTGCGCAAAGGGCAAAAAGTGGACGACCCAAACGCTGAAGAACAGCGTCAAGCACTCAAGAAATACACCATCGATCTCACTGAGCGCGCCGAACAGGGAAAATTGGACCCGGTGATTGGGCGTGACGAAGAGATTCGTCGTGCCATTCAAGTACTCCAGCGTCGTACCAAAAATAATCCAGTTCTCATTGGTGAGCCAGGCGTGGGTAAAACCGCCATTGTCGAGGGGTTGGCGCAGCGCATTATCAATGGCGAGGTTCCGGAAGGATTAAAAAACAAGCGGGTACTATCGCTTGATCTGGGAGCTTTACTAGCTGGCGCCAAGTATCGAGGCGAGTTTGAAGAGCGTTTAAAAGCGGTACTCAACGAACTCCAGCAAGAAGAAGGGCAGGTTATTTTATTCATTGATGAGCTGCATACCATGGTGGGGGCAGGTAAAGCTGAAGGCGCTATGGACGCGGGCAATATGCTCAAGCCTGCATTGGCACGAGGCGAGCTACATTGCGTTGGTGCCACCACCTTAGATGAGTATCGTCAGTATATTGAAAAAGACGCGGCACTTGAGCGCCGTTTTCAAAAGGTGTTGGTACAAGAACCATCTGTTGAAGACACTATTGCAATCCTGCGTGGGCTCAAAGAAAAGTATGAATTGCATCACTCTGTGGAAATTACGGATCCGGCGATTGTTGCGGCAGCTTCGTTATCTCATCGTTATATCAGTGATCGTCAATTACCGGACAAAGCAATCGATCTGATTGATGAAGCCGCGTCTTCAATTCGCATGCAAATGGACTCCAAGCCTGAAGAGTTGGATCGTCTTGAACGACGAATTATTCAGCTCAAGCTAGAGCGACAAACGTTGGCAAAAGAAAAAGACGATGCAAGTAAGAAGCGTCTTGAAGTTCTCGATACCGAACTAGACGAGTTAGAAGGCAAATATAAGGCGCTTGAAGAAGTATGGAGTAGTGAAAAATTAGCAGTGCAAGGGCACCAGCATGTGAAAGAACAATTGGATCAAGCGCGCAATGAACTAGAAATTGCCAATCGCGCTCGTGACTTAAATCGCATGGCGGAATTACAGTACGGACGCATCCCTGAGTTAGAACGACAATTGGACGCGGCGCTTAAAGCTGAAATGCAGGACATGACCCTGTTGCGTAATCGCGTTACTGACGAGGAAATTGCCGAAGTTCTGTCGCGATGGACTGGAATTCCGGTGGCTCGAATGCTCGAAGGAGAGCGTGAGAAGCTATTGCGCATGGAAGACGACCTGCATGAACGGGTGGTTGGACAGCATGAAGCGGTTGTGGCGGTCGCCAATGCCATTCGACGTTCGCGGGCTGGATTAAGCGACCCTGATCGGCCCATTGGTTCATTCTTGTTTTTAGGCCCGACAGGGGTGGGTAAAACCGAGCTATGTAAGGCGCTTGCCCACTTTATGTTTGATACCGACGACGCCATGGTTCGGATTGATATGTCCGAATTTATGGAGAAGCATTCAGTGGCTCGGCTTGTTGGGGCACCTCCGGGCTACGTTGGCTATGAGGAAGGTGGCTACCTAACAGAGGCTGTTCGCCGTCGTCCTTATTCGGTGATCTTGCTCGATGAGGTGGAGAAAGCGCATCCAGATGTGTTTAACATCTTATTGCAAGTTCTCGATGACGGTCGTTTAACCGATGGTCAGGGACGCACCGTCGACTTTCGTAATACGGTGATCATTATGACCTCAAACTTAGGCTCTCACTTGATCCAAGAGCATGCGGGAGAGGTCGATTACGATGAAATGAAGGTCATGCTACAAGATGTGCTGGCGTCGTCATTTCGCCCTGAGTTTCTTAATCGGGTCGATGAAACGGTGGTGTTCCATCCGCTACATAATGACCATATTAAACGTATTGCGCGGATTCAAATGCTGCGCTTGTTTAAACGCTTGGAAGAGCGGGGCTTTGAGCTTCAGGTATCGGACGATGCATTTGAGCAGCTTGCTAAAATCGGATTTGATCCCGTGTATGGGGCGCGCCCATTGAAGCGAGCTATTCAAACTGAGTTAGAAAATCCCCTCGCACAAAAACTTTTGAGCGGGCAACTATTACCGGGGAAACCGATTCTGGTAGACGCGGGTGAACATGGTCTTGAGTTAAGCCAATAGCTTGAATTGGCAACGTTTAAAAGGGGCTTGTGAGAGGGCCCCTTTTTGATTTTCTTGTCAGACATGTAGGCCTGTGTGATATGCTTACATTTAAAGTAGTCATATAGTCACTTCTGTTTTAAAGGAAATATATGCCGGATCAAAATAAACGACGGGGCATTTATCTGTTACCAAACTTGCTCACAACCGCAGGTTTGTTTTCAGGCTTTTATGCCATCGTTGCCTCCATGAATGGCGACTTCCAACTTGCAGCCATTGCCATCTTTGTGGCCATGGTATTTGACGGACTTGATGGTCGCGTTGCGCGTTTAACAAATACCCAAAGCGATTTTGGAGCCGAGTACGATTCGATGGCTGACATCGTTTCCTTCGGTATTGCGCCTGCATTGGTTGCCTATAATTGGGCGCTACATGACGTTGGTAAGTTAGGTTGGTTGGCTGCATTTATATTTGTAGCTGGGGGCGCGTTGCGCTTGGCTCGATTCAACACCGCGATTGCCACTGCAGATAAACGTTACTTCCAAGGCTTAGCTATCCCGAGTGCAGCAGCTATCGTCGCTGGCTTGGTTTGGGTTGGTGCGAAATACGAGATTGATCCAACAAATGTAAGTTTGATCGTCGTGTTCTTCACTATCGCCTGTGGTTTGTTGATGGTGTCTAACTTTAGATATCACTCATTTAAAGATGTAGATTGGCGCGATAATGTGAATTTCATCGTGCTGCTGAGCGTGGTGTTGGGGTTTGTCATCGTGGCAACTGCACCCGCAGTGGTATTGTTTGTTTTATTCACTGCCTATGCCATATCGGGTCCGGTGCTTACTATAAAGAATGTAAGCAAGCTCAAACTTGAGCACGTGCTGGGCGATCCGAGTGAAGATTGCAAAGAGGCGGATAAGAAAGAACAAACAGATGCCAAGTCTGAGAAATCTGATTCAGAGAAAAAATAAAGCGAGCTAAGCAGCAATAATATCGAACGTCTCGATTTACTTAAAAAAGTCTGGTTTTTATGAAAACCGGGCTTTTTTTATGGGCGGTGGTTTAGTTTCTGAACGTTCTGATTAGAAAATAAGCGGTCGCGCAGGTTTTACAAAAAAGGCCTTGATCAGTGTTCGAAGATCTATATAATTCGCCGCCGTTGCCACGAGATGGTGACGGTGAGAAAGAAACGCCGAAGAATCAAAAAATTTGAATTCAAGGTCTTGACTTCCTCGCTCGGGAGCGTAA
>NZ_JACAVQ010000011.1 GCF_015354615.1 Aliidiomarina indica
CCTTTCGTGCACCAATCGTAGAAAAATTTTCAAACTTTCATTGTTCATACAACATCCTTTATAAATACCCTTCTAACGCCGCGTTCAGCGGATTGTCCGGTGCAACGCTTTGTTAGGCGAATCATGGTTAGAGATCATGGATCGACCGCATATCAAGAGTGCTTAATACTTCAGGAAATATCAGGTCCCTCTGAGCAATCGTATCGTGAAGTTGATGTGGCAATGTGAGCGCAACGGAAGCATTTGCGGCATCAGTGAGAGCCGCAATGAGCCGCTGAGATAGCTCTTGAAATTGCGATAGCTCGACAACACACACGTTTTCAGCTGGGTTAGCGTTATCGGTAGCGCCGACAAGTGGGCCGACAAATATCGGTATGATGTGTGTAGCGACAGTGTTATTTCGGACCCACTGAATGTGATCAGCCATCTGCCCCACTTCCTTCTTGTTGTACTTCGACTCAGCTAGTTTGTCTGTTTTCGCTTCAATGCAAAAAGCAACCTCACCGTCAAGGTGCCAAAGCACATCGGGCCCAGTGCCGTGTTCTTTATCTGGACGACATGAGACCAAGCCCAACATTTGCCCAAGCACCCGCAAGGCCTCTTCCGTCTGGGAAGATGTCCCACCGCCAGCGAGCGAGGCGAACTGGACATTCATGTTCTTGGGTGGAGCTACAGCACCACCAACTGGAGTCGACATTTGACGCACGATGTTCACGACTTGGGGACTAATTTGCTGGCCTTCTATGGCTTCGCGACGAACTGGTGGTATGTTCGGTTGGGATAAATGAGCCCTCTCATAGAGGGCTTGCGCAGAATCAAGATCGCCAAGGCACTCGTGGGCGAAGCCAAGCCATAGTGAATGCCAAGCGCCTGTATATGGGCTGATATTAAATGCAGTTTGGAGACTATCTGAAAGTGCTTTCAGGGCGTTAGTAATATCACCCTGCCACATTGAGTACGCATACTGGGCTTCAGCCTCCGCAACAGTTCTTAGGCTATCGAGATCGCCCTGTTGCGCTTCGGCCTCGGCCCCTTGCATGAAGCTCTCATACGTCCCCAGCCACCCTTCATTCCGAGACAGGCAAGCGTCCATCGCTGAAGCGATATCTTGAACCGTGGTGCACTGATTCGAAATCTCATACCCAAGAAGAAGCTGCTTTTGAAGAAATGCGGGAAGGATGGAGGCGTTCTTTGGCACCAGCACCCACTCGAGCAGTTTCTTGCCAGTTAACAAGACAACGCCGTGATCACTCATACCTCGAGAGATGCGACCGAAGCTCTGCACAATGCGCGAGGCAATCGCCGAGCGTAGGACATTATTAAGGCCAAGCGACTCCCATTGAAATTTTTCAAGTGGCCCGACGCCCATTGGCAAGTCGTCAACCACCATCACTCTGCAAGTGTCGCCTGGTAAATCGACGCCGTCGTAACGAGCAGCTAACAGTAGCTTAACTGCGCCATTAGCAGCTTTGAATTGAGCAACGTGCTCCGTCACCGTCTCTTTAGGCGGCGGCTCCGCGATTGTCTGCCAGATTTCAGCCCGGCGATAAGTCGGCACCAAAATTAAAGCTTTTCGCTGCTCGATTAAACTGGCTGCGCTCGCGACTCCATCCGTCTCGCCATCAAGCCGTGACGGCATCCCAATCAGTCTCTCACATTCACCAGCCGTGGTGGTTGGCGCGATCAACTTGTCAGGTGACCTTCCAAAAGTTCTGGCGAAGGCGTCTGGGGCGGAAAGTGTCGCCGAAAGGTAGAGTCGCCGCACCTCGCCTTGGAAATAAGGCAAGGTCAGGACGGGTACGAACGGTGGAGTAACGGTAATCGACCCAGAGGTAAGCAGAAAACAACATTGGTCGATATAGTCCCGTAAATGCGCCCAATCGAATTTTGTTTCAACTTGAGAATGAAGATTGGCTTCATTGAAAAGACGGTTAAGTTCAGCACGTGCCCTTCTAGTTTCGAATGGAGGCACAAACAAAACTCGATCACCGGCACCGGCACGCGTCTCCTCAAAAGAACCTGCCTTGCCTATGTTCCTGAAGTAATCTGAAAAAAGAGCGAAGGTTGCTTCGTAAAGAGCACCGAATGAGGATTTTGCTATGCGCAAAGAAAAGTGGTCTCTTAGCAAATGCTCTGCAGCATGGGCGTCGTCAAAAATTACTGCGGACAATTCTTCTCTGGCAAAAACGGACATGCCGTTGAAGAGCGCCTGGTATGTGGTTATGCATGGGCCTACACATCGAGCAAACGCATCATTGGAATAGCTTCCACGTACGTAAGTTGTTACATCCAGGCCATATCCACGGGCTTTTTCCGCAGTTTGCTCAACAAGTTGTATAGAGCTGCACGCATAAACGATTTTGCCCTTGGTCTCATTGACAAGAGATTGAGCCGCCAGAAGTCCAACGAGCGTCTTTCCCGCGCCTGTATTCAGAACGATCCCGACGTCTGAGCATTCACGCACCTCATGCCACCCTCGTAGAGCATCGCCCTGCGCTAACCACAGGTCATTAATTCCTTGGTCGGTGACCTTTAGCTTTTGAAAAAGCTCGATTGGATCGACAGGGCCACCGTCTTTGCTCGGTGGCTTGATTTTCGTGAAATCGATCAATACTTTTCCTCCCTACGAGGCTACACAATGCGACCAACGCCCGCCATAAACGGCGCGAGGAACGAGCGTTCGGCGACCGAAGGGAGCGAAGGGAGCGAATTTAATGGCTTTGTTAGAAATACTTAGCACCGAACCCACCTACTATTTAATAGTAATTTTTATAGCGCTAGCTAACGTTGGGTACATGACTTCCAGCAACTTATTCGCAAGTGGTGAAATTTCTATGTTATTGGATCGACGAAGTTTTAAATTAGGCATGGGGCAAGTAAAAATAGGTTCTCCGGATGGCATTTGGTCCATCAAGAAACGAGCTTTAAGTACCTGACCAGGATTAATATGATTCGCCTTGATTAAACATGTCTCTCCATCCTCACGCTCAAACTCCCAAAAAGTGTCATACCCATCAGGTATATCATCAATGTAAGCTGGAATAATATAAGTTGCATCCCTTGACTCGATTTTAAGTGGCGGACTCTCAATAGCGACGTTCCCGGAATTTATAATATCCACCTCCAGCAAAACTAACTCATCGATAACTTCATCCTGATAAGACATGGTTATTTGGTTAGCTTCACGAAATCGACTTTTGTCCAACAACGGAGTCATTCTTAAGCGATACTGAATCTCCATTCTCTTCATAGAGCGACGAGCCAATGAAGCCGAGACAATCCAGCTTACAACACCCACAACTAGCGTTACCACCACAGCGGTAATGGCAATAATGTCACTTGTAGAAAGCTGGAACACTGCTTCTGAACTTTCAGTCAAACTATGTTCTCCTTCGTATTTCTAACGCCCTGCTTAGGGGCGGAAACACATGGGCTAAAATTAGGAGCGAAGCGACGCCGCCCATGTGTTTGCGTCCCAGCGAGCTTGCGAGCGACTACAGCAGATTGTTAGGTTTGTGCTTATTCAACCTTTTTTCCGCCTTTTGCAAGGTCATTGGTGATAGCACAAACTGCCTCTTGAAGCTTTAGTAATCCTTTTGGAGTAACTTGAATACGGTCATGCTTGACGATGTACAATTCCTTTCTTTTGTTAAGAACAGACGATAGTTTTTCATAATCCTTTGAAATAGAAAGACGACCCGCAACGTGTAAAAAAGAATTACGGACGAGTTGAGCATCTAAAAGTAGTTCGTAATGCTCATAGTCGCCTAGCGGGACTCCTAACAGCTCCTTAATCATTGGTTTAAATTTTGCGATACCGTACCCTGTTGCGAGATCCTTTGTTTCCCAACATTTTACTTTTTGTAGCAACAGAAGAGTCTCTTCTAAATGACCAAAAAACAATAGAAATGTTGTTTTTCTAAGCTCTTGGGAAAATTGGTTGGAATAAACTTCTTTCCAATAAAGCTTCGAAGAGTTATCAACTTCATCAGACTCTAGCAACTGGTTCAGATTTGCAGACATCGCTTTTTTGACATGATTATGAAAAAGCACGTGCCATTGCAAGTTAGTTCTTGTTGCTAATTCCAAGCCTATGTCGTCATTCAAATTAAAAACTTCCTTGAAAAACCTAACATTTTAATACTATGCACGCCTCATATCCCCAATACACCGGCATGCACACTTTGTCGTTTTAACCTTGCCTGTTATCTACCACAGATTCACCCTAGAGCCCACATGGATAAAGGATCAAAAGCCTGAAAACAAGCAGAAATAGACCACAGCAACGCAGCGAAACGAGAATTCAAATAGGCGAAGAAAAACTTATGAGGAAGGCTCTTCCTTGAGGAAACCACTGAGCTGGCTCAATAATCGCTCGCCATAATTCCGTCGGCGTGCTTTTTACTATTCTTTGAGATTACTAAAACCACTGCTGCCGGACAAGCGCAAATTGTGGGTAAGGCTATTCATTCTGAGTAACATGAAGAATATCGACAAGTTCAGTCGTCCTGTAAACCAAAGACAATTAGGATGTTGACTGAGTCCCTCAGCGAAACGGAAGCACTCCCTCCCTTTCTGTAATCAAACTTCCTTGCAAGAAATTGTCGGACGCGTCCGACAATTTAGTCGGCGCGCTCCGACATTCGCTTGTGCTCTACAAGAAAACCTCACTTATGTCGCTATTCTCGACATGAAACGATCATGTGTCGGGAATTTTGCATTTTTTCGGCACATTCTTGCGGCACCTTCGTATGTGGCGAAGAACTTAACGGTTTACTTATTATAAAAAGTTAATACCTAGGGTGTTAGAATTTTGAAATTTCCAAACCGATCGGTTTACATCTAATGCATTAGTCACAACCTAGGTATTGCAATGTCATCGAAAATAAACTGGCTGATAACACACACAACCCCGGGATCGCTCGTTCTTCAGCCATGGCTAACTAAGAATGGTGTTAGCTACTCTTTGGCTCAAAAGTATACAAAGAATGGTTGGCTGAAGAAGATCAGTGCAGGTGTTTACTATCGGCCCGGCGCTAACGATAAGGTTAAGCCCAGCTGGGTTGATGCCATACAAGCAATGGAAGTTCAGTTGCATCATCCGGTTCATCTGGCAGGTCTTAGCAGCCTGACTCACCAAGGGTTAAGCCACTATCTAAAACTGGGTGAAGACAAAATATGGGTTGGTGTGGGAAATAAACAATCGCTGCCAAAATGGTTTCGGGAGTTTCCTGATCAACATTGGTTTTACTCTACTACTAAAGGTCTCAGACTTGATCCCCTTAAAGATCTTAAAGTTCTGAAGATCAATGGAAAAGAAGTGAGGGCAAGCACCCCCGAACTGGCTGCCTATGAAGTGGTTGATGCCATCAATAAGCAGATCTCTTTCGAACACGCATCGGAGCTTTTTCAAGGCTTAGTAAACCTGAGCCCAAGAAAGGTGCAATCTATGCTCGAGCGCAGTCATTCCGTCCAAACGAATCGAGTGTTTTTGTTTCTAAGCCGCCACCTAGAGCACGCATGGGCGCAACACCTTGTCGAAACGAACATCGAATTAGGGTCGGGTAAGCGCCAAGTTGTGAAAGGTGGCCGTCTTGATGAACGGTACCAAATTACCGTACCTGAATCGCTGAGTGACAAAGGGAAAATGCAACAAAATGGATGAAGAGAATCCGTATTACAATCAGGTGATGCTACTCCCCCTCTGGCAGAATAGTTAACACTACTTAAAATTTAACCCTTGCCGTTTACCGGGAAAGCCAGAATGCTGTAGCTAAAAGCTGTTTCACTAATTGGGAAGTGGGCAGGCTGGCCAATTTTACTTGACCACTACACTGGATATCCATAGCATTTAAGATTGCGTGGAACAAAAAAGAAAGGATGCCAATTTGCAAGGAACTACGCCAAAAGAACGATTGCGAATATTTCTCTCTAGTACATTCCAAGATCTGCAAGCTGAAAGAGATTACGTAAATCAAACACTCCTCCCTCAACTACAATATCGGTTTAAACAGTATCCAATTCACCTTGAGCTAGTCGACCTGCGGTGGGGGATAACTGAACTAGATGATCCTCTGTTGTCTCAACAGGGCATTATAAGTAGTTGCTTATCTTTGGTTAAGGCGTGTAAGCCCATTTTTCTGTGCATTCTAACTTCTCATAGTGGTTGGGTACCATCGCAAGAAATTATCGAAGATATCGCACTGGAATACGGCTTGCCCTTATCAGAGTTAGAAGGGATATCAATAACGGAGTTGGAATGTCGTGTGGCTTTGCAAATTCTGCATCAAAAGCCTAAAGCCTATCACCTCATCGTTATCGAGAAATGCACATCCGAGCCTATCACTCGATCACGAAAGGCGCTTCGGAGTGCATTGCAGAGAGCTAATGTTACGCCTATTCTCTTTTCTGATTTAAGTTCACTCCAGTTAACAGCAAATCATACCTCAGACCCATCGTGCCTTATTCAAATTATTTCTACCGAATTGATCGCACATATCGAAAAATTAATACCATTGTTCGAGCATAGCGACTTGAGTATTTCGGAGAAGAAATTTGATAATGATCGATTTATTGAATTTCGTAGCTACTCAGAAACTAGAGAGAAAATAGAACGCATTTTTCGCTCCAGAGAAGATTGTATAAGTGTCCACTTAAGTGGCTCTATCGGATTAGGGAAATCAACATTCCTTCATTATTTAGAGAAGAGCTATCTCGAGATAGGTAGGGTTGCCCTCAGTGGTTTTTCAAGTTTTGCACACGCAAATGATTTCCATGGCTTACTCAAATCTTGGCTATGCATCACCAACGATTGCATAACATCCGAACTTGAAGAGGAAGCCTTACCGAGAGAGCAGTTTGACGAGTACTCAGAACAAGAACTACGCGACGAGCTGCTTAGAGCACTTAGAACCGTTTCTACCGTATCGTCCGTGTATGTTTTAGTTGATAATGTTGAGACTCTAGATGGTAACTGGTTGCTGTACCTCACCAAACTGCGCCTTGTACTGAACCAAGTAAGATTCATCTATATCATGAATGAAACTCGCGATGTAGAGCATGTAAATTTACTTCTTAAAAATTCAAATTCGATACATTTAGAAGTTCCATATTTACGTATCGAAGATGCAGAAGCCCTTATTAGATTGCAGCTTAAAAGTATCGGAAAGTCGTTTTCTGATAAGTTTATTGAATCACTATCACAAACAATCGAGCTATCTCCATCAACAATAATAAACGCTGTGAAAGCGTGTAACGAGTTTGATTTTAATGATATTCGTAGCGCACTCGAGAAATACCCCAATGCACGATATAGCGTAGCAATGGAGGATTACATCCTCGATACTTTAGGTAACTCATATGGAACTTTCCTCCCTCATATAGAACGGCTTTATTCCTTTTATGGTGAAGAGACGACTCAAGAGGTTATTCTATTGGTCAGTGTCGGAACGGTATTAGCTAATAGTCCACCCAGTAGCCCCATAAAAAGTAACATTCTCAACGGTTTTAGTTATCTGTTTACTACGATCTTGAATGAAGATCCTAAGAACGAAATGGTTATCGGCAAATTTCAGGCCTACTGCGACAATGGTTCAAGTCATGCTTTCGCAATATGGGCGGATCCACTCTATATCGAAAGCTTTCTGAGTCCAATAGTTCTGCACGGTAATGGTGTAGAAACTATTGAAGAGAAAGTTCATAAATTTATCGGGCATGTTCAAGACTCAACTCAATTGACTAGAAGTGTAAAAGATATAACAACTGCATTTCTCTGCGCTCTTAGCTACAAATCAACTTATTTAATTGATTACGTAGTGAACTCCGAGGAAATCGAGAGTGAAAGCCTTTTGAGGTTCATACACAGCTTCGATATAACATGGCGAAGAAGCTGCAAGAACCGTATCGTCTCTCCTGCTCATAAGGATTTAAATCCTACGATAATCACTCGATACGAAAAGTGGATATCCATGCTTAATAGAGAGTTTATCGTCCCACAAGTTGACACACCATTGGTAGAAAGAGACTGGTATGACGCTGATGCTTTGATGTTCGAGATGGAAAAGCATGGGGTACTGAAAGAAAACAAAGATCTTAGACTCGAATACCTTCGATTGCACCTTATACTTCACCGAAATTATTGGGAGTCAGAGCCTACTCATAGTTGGAAGATTGAAAAATACTTTGACGAGTTGATTTCGTTTGGTGTCCATACAAAAAAAGAATTTTCAAGCATTATCCAAAATGGGGTTGAGCTTAAATTTTTACCAAGCGCATTTTTTTGGTCCGAAGGTGAATACAGTGACATCATAAATGGGCTAAATCAGGCGATTTTGGAATATGTAAGAAAACTTTCATTGAATCTCATGAACTATGAAATACGCGTTGAAGACCCGTCACCATCACTTATGAAGCTCATATCGATCGCCTCCTTCTTAGACCACATGGCAGATTCAAAGCAAGCCCAGATTATAGATGCGCTCCGTGAGGTAGTCGAGCATGACTATAACCCGACAATAATAAATGGAATGCTTATCACTATCTTGAAAGTATACCTGCATCAAGCAACGAAGCTTCCGGGTGATGAGAGCCTTAGGCAGCTCAAAGATTCACTTCTTTCGGCTAAGCGTGAGCTTAATCACTATATTGCGCAACAAAATAGTCCCGCTGACTGCACCCCACTCTATCAAGTCGCACTCATATTTTTACGTACTGAAGTATTCGTTGATCGTGCAGAAAGAGAGTCGCTTGAAAGCTACGAAGCTGGACTAAAAATGGAAGTGGATTTCGATTCGATCTTTGATAATTAGCGCTGATAAACAAATTGAGTAGAATTATATGAGAAGCGAAGAAAGATTAGGTATTAGTTTCAGAACTTTGAAGGCAGTTTCTTGGCTTAGCGCGTCTTTTGTTGCTGTATTTATGATTTCCGTTTGGGGTTTTCTTCAAATCGGACATTCTATGGCCAGTTCCGTATACTTTTCATTGCAACTCATTGTGTTGGATGGACCAGCGCATCTCCATGATCAATGGTCCGTACCACTAATAGTTGCAGCTTTTTTGCTCCCAATGTATGCGATTGTCGCTTTTTTGGGGCTTCTTTTATCAGTAGTGAGTCTTCAGTGGAATGTGCTCCGAACGCATATTTCCCCGCGGTCACGAGTATTTTTAGGAGGTGGTCAGCTCAGTTTATCTTTGCTACAAGCTTACGCGGACAATTCTAGTAAAGACAAGAACGCACCCATTGTAGTCACTAGAGAATCATTAAATAGGCGGACTTTCGCGCTTAAGAAAGGTCAGCGTCCATTGTGGTTTAGACAGGATTTTACAGATTTAGATGTTTTGAAGCGCCTACGCTTGGAGAGTGCCAACATCATTTATGTGATCAGTAATAATGAAAGCGAAAATCTGGATGTTGCAAGGAAAATAATCTTGCTTGTCGAAAAACATAAGAAACGCAAACAGCCCCGTTTAGTTATTCGTATTAATCAAAGTGCAACACATTCAATTGCAGCGGAAGAGCCTGCTTTTCTCGAATATCAATCTCATGGTGGGATTACTTGGCTGCACTTTGACGATTTAGCGGCTCGACAACTTTTAAAAAGGTTTCCCCCTCCTATCAAGCCATTACAATACGCCCAACCACTACATATTGGTATCGTTGGTCAAAGCGGGTTAAGCGAATCCCTGATTCTACAACTCGTAAAACAGTATTTTCCGATTGCTCAGAGTGAGCTTAGGTTAACTTTTTTCGGAGAGTATCCAGAACGTTTTTCTCAGTTTCTTTCAGATCACCCCGTTTTAAACGCACATACAGGTACAGCAGGTTTTGCTGGAATCGCACCTATCGTTACACTTAAATTTGTAGAAATAGGCACCAATGGACTAACGCCCGATCTACTTCTCAACACCATTCGTAACGACAGCGTTTGTCCGCAACTATTTTACGTCACCACGCAAGAAGACCTTCAATCTCTTGCATTCACCCTAACTACTAAACAAGCAATCCTAGCTAATGATTTCGAAGCGCAAGTGATTACGTGCTTGCAAGGTGATCATATTGCGGACGGTCGGGACGCCCTATTACTTTTACCCAGTAATAAGGAAAAATCTGGAACGGACTTCAGCTGCTTCCACAGTATTAAAGACGTATTTAATGCCAATGAAAAATACCCAGGTGAAGCAACAGACGTTTTGGGAGTTTATGTTCATGCTGCCTATCGCTCTCTCGGGCAAGAATATCAAGGTAAAAATCTCGAAGAGACAGTATACTTAGCCAAAGCTGAATGGAAGAACGATTTGCCTGAGAAGTTTCGTGCCTCAAGTCGTGCAAGCGGTGACCACATTTTGGTCAAGCTGAGATATATGGGCTTCGACCTAACTACAAAGAAGCAGAGGCATGAACAAGACGACACAAACTCTCACTCCTTATTCTTACAAGAGCTAGAGTCGAAAATCGACGAACAACTATCGGATCTTTTAAAAATTGAACACTACCGATATTGTGCGGAGAGATTCATAGATGGTTGGTATTCACACTCAAGTAATCGAAAAGATCTAAAGCTTAACGCAACACTAGTTTCATTTGATAAGTTACCTAAATCTGAAATACATAAAGACGAAGTGATTATTCGAATGATTCCGCAGATACTTAGTCAGCCCGACCTCCAGAAGCGCTATCAACTCTTAAAAAAGAATAGCTTATTAAGCGATAATCATGGGGACGGGTTAGCGGGGGGGTGACAACTAGCTTGTAAAACACCGAGGATACCAACACTACAGTGCTACGCACTCAATGGATAGGTCCTCTCAACATGATCATAAGTACTTCTAACGAATTCTCTCGCTTCTTGAGACTCCATTTCAGTCTCATCTAGAACTTTCAACAACTTCCTACGAATCACAATTGGATCATAGCGTTCGCGGCATAAACTTCCAATGTTCATCGATAGATCAAGAGCCAAATTCAAATTTGTCGCTGCAGAAAACGGGCGATAGCTCATCAAGGTCTTTCCGCCAGCATGCAATCTCTTTTTTTTCTGGTGTTCAGCTAACTCAATGAAAGAAGAAATCCCGGCATTAATCAAGGTTACTATCTCTTGATTAGCGACTTTCTCAAGTTGCACATGCGAGGTGTATGCGGCGGCAATAATTTGCGCGGCAATACCGCGTAAGCTTACCTCCGTACCCCCGTGATATGGTATGGATTCTATTGAGTCACTTCTCTTACGACAGAGTTGTTTCGATATATTGAACGCCGCATGCCCCCATTCTGCCGCTCGTGGTGTATTTTTCGCAAAGCTCTGCTTCAAACAGGTAATAGCAAGCTCTAATCGTAGTGCTGGTGCATCATCAAATTTACGTTCTAGCTCATACTCCTGAACTAGCTCGATAGCGTTTATGTGGTCTTCAGCTTTACTAGATAGAGTTTCAATAGTTTCCAAACATTTAACTGCGGCCTTATACTTCACAAAATTTTTGCAAGCTGAAACCAGACGTAAGCCCGATCTCCACATAAAAATCCCACTGACTGCTTCAGCTGCATTTATAGACAAAACGCTCATAGCTGTGCTTGGAGACACGCCTTGAGACACCAACCAGTCATATAAGGAGCCACTTCCAACTGGCAGGTATGGAACACCATGAGGTGTCCAAAAATCTCTCATCCAAACATGATTCGCCCATTCCAAAGCCCCCACGGCACCATATTCTTCATAAAGTTGCATCATAGCGTCCATGTCATGGCCGTGGTGCAATCTATGAGCCCAGCCGCCAGCGACAGAGTAACCAGGCGCCGCATCCATCCATGCACTTATTTCTTTTGCTTCTTCAGGATTGAAAACTCTTCTTAACCATGTTTGAACTGCTGCATTATCATGATCCATTAAGTCTCGGGTGAAGCGAGTAACCTCGGTAGCATTTTGAAATACACCTGCAGCAGTCGCAAAATATACCGCAGCATATTGAGCATGTTTCGCAATTTTCTGCTTTTCAAGCTGGACAAGTGGGTTAGCTGAACTCTTTAGTTCAGATATACGGTCTCCACCAATCAATGAGGTTCGGTCTTCTACATATTCGTTGAAACTTTCAGAAATCTTGCTTGTTGTCTTTCTAGTCACATCTTTAACTTTGCCAAAGATCTTTGATTCTTCTACAGAGGAAGCCCCATGCTTGGCTGCGTCTTTTACTTTTTTGTATGACGTTAGAAACTTATTTTTTAAGTCCATCCGCCCTCCCCTCAACTATTTGTAATCAGAAATATTATAATTATTTTTACTCGAGGCTTCTCTCTGTGCGTGTATAAACATACACTTAATTAGAAGCAATTATTTGTTTAATGTGTCTTTGCATAATAGCCTTAACCACGTAGACATAAAATCCGTACATCAAATTTTACTGAAACTCAGATCCTCGGGACTTTGAAATGAAGCTAAGGCCTCATCAGCATAACGGCGGTATGAGTCCAGATAACGCAGAGCAAAAATATTAGAATGACTATAAACCGGTAGCCAGTTTTCTGGACCACTACACACTGTTTGATTAATCAGACAAGTGCTGAAAATGCCGGGCTCGACAGCTTTAAATCGGCGCAAGCACAATCGCTTTACCACAGCAGAAAGTGACCGGATTTACGCTCTGGTTATTGTTGCCAACGCCGCATTCTCTTTTTTTGAGGGGAATCGGAAAGCTGCGTGTCAGTGGTTAAAATCTCCCTGCCTAGCCCTGGATATGAATTCCCTAATTGAGACCCTTAACACTTTTTTCGGTCTCCAGCAGGTACTTCGATTGATCCATCGTTTAGAGCATGGGGTCTACTGCTAGCTCGGTAGCCCGCTAAAGCCAACTATATTTGACAGCTTTATTGACGGATAAGACCAATTAAGGTCATGGAGATGCCATGTCATCTGAAAAGAAATTGGCCGCGCCTGGAAGCCGGTCTACACCATTATTGCCAAATCTGAGTCATACGAGAAAACTGCTCGGTTTAACAACTAGTCTCACACAAATGCTCGAACAAATGTGTAGTTCACTGGAAATTGATTTACCCTTATCTCGAGCAACAAAATATAAATTCAACGACTTAGCACGTTTACAACAAGTCGGTCAGAAATCACGCGATAAAGTTACTGTATTTCTCCAGCAAGCGATATTAGCTACTAATAGCCCTGACTTACCGCTTCCGAGTGTGCAGGAATACACTGGGGGCGCATCCGAAACAGGTTGGATCGGAGTGGCTCGTGTTTTAAATCAATCACGAAGCGACCAGAGGCAATTGAAGTATCTCATTAATTTTATCGAAAGCCGCATCGAGCTAGAGCGCAACCTTTTAAATCAGATTTCTCTCTCGAACTCACCACAAAATATTGTGTCTGATAACTATATCGCACTGCTACAGAGTCAGACACTCATTCCCGAGAGCTCCTTGCGCTGCGCTCACCTGATTCTGAATGAGCAGCGGCATTCGTGTTCAGAAGAAGATGTCGCCCTTTGGCTCTGCTACTCAAGATTGGATTTCTATTTTTCGGCCATCGCTTTGCTTGAGCTTGGATGGCTGGATTTTCTTCGTCAGATTTCACCAGAAATGCTTGAAAGAAAACCATCGTGGTTTGAGCACGGAATTATGAGTTCTTTTATACAGCCGTTAGTAATTGAGGGTGACAAAGTTGAGCTCAAAGATTCATTTGAGCTTTTCCTTAAATGGCTTGCCGAAGACATTGGAACTTCGCCGTCTAAAAGTCGGATAACATTATACGAAATGGCCTCATACATCCCCATAGAAAGTAGCGACGAGACCGCTAATGGGTATGACTTAGAAGAGAAACGTCGCGACTTGCTCAAAGATTGGCGCAAAGGAAAGCTCCCCAGCTATAGTAAATTTCGAGGCTTTATTAAGAACCTTCGCAGTGCGCGTCAAAGCATGGTTGAAGTCGATCTTCTAACGGATATCGGCGTGGCGGTTATGGCTATCGACCGACTATTTTTAGAGATTTTCGAGGACTTGCAGCATTTTCAATCGGTCCAATGTTTTCAAGCTTTTAGTCGAAGTATTGAACGCTACCCCGAATACTATAGACACTTTCAATCCAGCTACTCAAAAAAACAGGGGGCATAGATTACCCCCTGTTGTTCCGATGCCTGTGCTACAACTTATACTTATGGGCTCGCTGACTCGGTAGTTTAACGACTATCGGTTCTTTGCCGTTTCTCTCATGAATCGCCTTTTCTAATGCTTTCCGTTCATTGTCATTGCCATGTTGAATGAAAATGCATGGCGCCGTACGTTTGCTTTCGCCTTTGAAACTCCAAAATAGCCAATGCAAGAGCCCTGTTTGATCCGCATGACCTGAGTAACCATTTAAGGTAGTAAGTTCACAAGATATCTCTCGAATTGGAATATCTAGATTGGCGCTCTCTATTTGAATGCTCCCCCGAAGCCGCCGTCGTTCACTCTGCTCGACACCCTGCAGTTGAGAAAGCTGCCCAGCGACCGAGCTCGGACCAGAAAACCCCGTAAGGCAAATAAGGCTATTGGAACTGCGAACGATCGTTGGCAGTCAATGCGTGACTGCTCCGCCATCACAGCTACCAGAACTTGCTATAATTATTTGAGGAGCGTTCTCTGGTATTTGTGCTCTTTGGCTACGTTCCGAGATAACTCGAACCTTTGACGTCCATGACTTTGCAATCTGATTACCAAAGAGCCCCGCATATTCGGGAAACTTTGGCTCTTCACCAAGAGTCACTCTCACTATGTCAATCAGCCTGTCTACCTGATTTGGGTCAGTATCGTCGAGCTCAAACCAACGAAAAATTTGTTTTCCTAGCCATAAAGGGCGTGCTTTTTTAAAGGATTTACCAGTTAATTCGGTACGTTCGAGCGCCTGTAATATGATAGGAGTAAGCTTGTTTGCTGTGGGGGAGTCGAGCACTACTGTAATATTGGAGTATTGCTTTGGGTTTGAATTAAGAACCCAATGCAAATCAAAGAGCAGATCTTGTGCTCTTCCGAGTGAGAAAGAAGGTAACAACGCCCTGCTTTTATTTGCTGCAACTTGATCACACAGATTCTTAATCTGATTCCAACGATACTCAACGGTTTGCTCCTCCGTAGAACGAACTTTTCCTCCGTAAGTAGACTCGATAACAGCATAATCGAATTCTTGTGGTTTCATGATGTGTCTTAGCAAAGGCAAGTGCTCTGAATCTTCGTTGCAGACACCTAGGTCACCCGAGAAAATAATTTTTTTCTGCTTACTCGCCTTGAAGTCACCCCAGTACACACCAACTGCAACGGCGCCGATAATATGGCTCGTTCGGTAAAAGTTAATAAAGAGATCATCGCCAACCGGATGAAGAGCGCCGCCTAGCAATGATTTTCCTCGCGGCTCAAACCATTTTATTTTTGCTACATCGCTTTCATCATAAAAGGCACCTAGTTTTGTAGCATCAACAAGCATAACTTTAGCTATCGCTGCAGTTTCTGAAGTGCAGATGACCTTGCCCTGAAAACCCCTTTTATATAGAATAGGGATAAGTCCGCAGTGATCCATGTGCGCATGCGTTAGTAAAACAAATTTAATTTCGCTTGGCTCAAATGGCCAGTCAATTCCCTGATTCCAAATATCGGGATTGCCTTCACCCTGCTGGATGCCACAATCAACCAAAAAGTTCCAACCCTTTTCTTTATCGTGCATCCAAGTGCAAGACCCAGTTACTCGACCTAACGGCCCCAAAAACTCAATATTCATCTATGTATTACCTCGATTAGTTAATTCGAGGCAATTCTCTCTTGTGAGAAAATTGAGCAATAGGGGGGTTGAGAGTCTAAGTTTCAAAGGTAATGCTGCAACTGATGATTCTTACACCTCCTCAAATTCACTCCTAATCCTCATTTTTGAAGAAAGTTCTTCCTAAACCACTGTTTTCGTTCTTCTGCTGTAACACCAACCGCCGCGCTGCATTTATACGCTGCATGAGAATCCCAGCCCAAGGGCCATCGTTTAAACAGGTGTTTTTGGCATGCGGAACATTTCCTCGAGATGTCCACTTCCCCTCAGCTGAGACCGATTTAATTCGAGGTTTCTGCAATAGAAACAGCAGGGGACTGCTATAAAAAGGGAACGACTAGAACACCTGATACGTATTTGTGGCTTGAAGCAACAGCGGCCGTTCATTGTGGATGTGGTCAACGAACCTATTCATGCTTAACAACACGAAGAATATCGACATGATGAGATTACATGTCGATTTTTAAGGCTTTTATCGACACGTTATTCTTCTCTCGCTTCAGAATGATGTCGCAGCCAGCTCATAGTTATCGTCTAAAAATGGATCTGTTGGAGATGTTCGAGAGCGCAGCGCTAAATAAAAAAGCCCCTGTCGGGGCTTTCTTTCTTCAGATCGATTCCACCACATCACTCAATATTCTGAATCTGCTCCCGCATCTGCTCAATCAACACCTTCACCTCAACCGCGGAATTGGTAATCTCCGCGTTAATGGATTTTGAGCCGAGGGTGTTCGCTTCGCGGTTGAATTCTTGCATCATAAAGTCGAGGCGTCGGCCGCAGGCGCCGCCTTTGCGTAGGATGCTGCGGGTTTCTTTGATGTGGGAGTCGAGGCGGTCGAGCTCTTCGGCGACGTCCATTTTTTGCGCCAGCAGCACCATTTCCTGGGTGAGGCGTTCCGAGTCGAGTTCAATTTTGGCTTCGTCGAATTTATTGCGCAGACGCTCGCGCTGCCATTCAATCACTTCCGGCATGCGACCGCGCACTGTGCTGGCCTCTTCGCTAATTAGCTCTAAGCGGTCTTCAATCAGCTTGCGCATGTTGCTGCCTTCGCTGGCACGGGCGTCGATAAAGGCAGCGAGGGCGCGTTCAAATCCGGCAAGAAGTTCTGCTTGAATGGCGTCCATGTCGGCTTCGGCGGCTTCAAGTACGCCAGGCCATTTTAGGATGTCGAGCGGGTTAATCGACGCTTTTGCGCCGTTACTTTGCACCCATTCGGCGCTGCGTAATACCGCTTGAGCGAGGCTTTCATTTACGCGAAGTTCGCTGGTGGCACCGGGGTTGGCGTTAAAACGTAAGGAACATTCTACTTTGCCGCGGTTAAGCGCGTTGCGCAGGCGATCCCGAAGCACGGTTTCCATGCTGCGAAATTGTTCGGGCAAGCGGAAGAAAGTTTCCAGATAGCGCTGGTTTACTGAACGGAGTTCAAACACGGCGCTGCCCCATTCTGCTTTAATTTCTTCGCGCGCGTAGGCGGTCATGCTGTAGATCATGTGGGTTCCTTTGGTTCTATGCCATTTGTGACCAACGCGGTGCGTTGGCTACGGGGCCATTTCGATACCTGACCAACGCGGTGCGTTGGGTACGGGTTACGCGATACCATATTGCGCGCGGTAGCTGCGCATGCTTTCGAGCATGGTTTCTTGGCCCGGTTGCTCAGAAAGATACTCGATAATATCACCTAAGGTGACAATTGCGATCACTGGCGCGTTGTAATCTCGTTCTACTTCTTGAATCGCGCTAAGTTCACCGCGGCCTTTTTCCTGACGGTCAAGGGCAATCAACACGCCGGCAAGCGATGCGCCGTTGGCTTCCACGATATCCATCGACTCGCGAATGGCGGTGCCAGCGGTGATCACGTCATCCACCAACATAATGCGTCCATTCAAATCCGCGCCCACGAGGCTGCCGCCTTCGCCATGGTCTTTCTTTTCTTTGCGGTTAAAGCAGTAAGGCACGTCTTTTTGATAGTGCTCGTACAGGCTCACCACGGTGGCGCTGGCAATGGGAATGCCTTTGTAGGCGGGGCCGAACAACACGTCGAATTCAATACCAGAATCATTCAGGGCCGCGGCGTAATAACGCCCAAGCTTGGCTAAATCGGCGCCGGTGTTAAACAACCCGGCGTTAAAGAAATAGGGGCTAGTGCGGCCTGATTTCAGGGTAAATTCACCAAACTTGAGCACGCCCTTGCCGAGGGCAAATTCGATAAATTCGCGTTGGTATTGCTTCATGTGTTCAGGGCCTCCTGTTGAATGTCGTTAAGCTCACGAATGGCGTGTTTGGCCAGCTCCACCATGCTGTTCATTTCATCAAACGAGAAGGGTTCGCCTTCGGCGGTGCCTTGAATTTCGATGATTTTGCCGGTGTCGGTCATGACCACGTTCATATCAGTTTCTGCGGCGGAATCTTCTGGGTAGTCGAGGTCGGCTACGGCTGCGCCTTTGTAGATACCGACGGAAATTGCGGCCACCATGCCTTTCATCGGGTTCACTTTCACCAAGCCTTTTTTGCGCATAAAGCTCACGGCGTCGGCGAGGGCCACACAAGCGCCAGTGATGGATGCGGTGCGGGTGCCGCCGTCGGCCTGGATCACGTCGCAATCGACGGTAATGGTGTTCTCACCAAGGGCTTTTAAATCGACAATGGCACGCAATGAGCGGGCGATAAGGCGCTGAATTTCCATGGTGCGACCGCCTTGCTTGCCGCGCGCTGCTTCGCGATCGGAGCGGGTATGGGTGGCGCGGGGCAACATGCCGTACTCGGCGGTAACCCAGCCTTGGCCTTTGCCTTTTAAGAAGCGCGGCACACCTTCTTGTACGCTGGCGTTGCAGAGTACTTTGGTGTCACCAAACTCAATGAGAACGCTGCCTTCGGCGTGGCGAGTGAAGTTCCGAGTGATAGTTACGGGGCGAATTTGTTGCGCTGTACGGCCACTTGGACGCATGAGGTTACCTCAGTGGTTGCTGAATGGTGGGCGAAAATCGGGGGTATTATAGGCGA
Organism: Aliidiomarina indica; assembly: GCF_015354615.1. Taxonomy (GTDB): domain Bacteria; phylum Pseudomonadota; class Gammaproteobacteria; order Enterobacterales; family Alteromonadaceae; genus Aliidiomarina; species Aliidiomarina indica. The sequence continues at coordinate 18,787 of NZ_JACAVQ010000011.1, forward strand.
TCGCGCCGCCCGTAGCCAACGCATTGCGTTGGTTCGGGGTTCGGATTGGCTACCTCAAAACTCGAGGCGCCGGCAGAAGCGCCTAGAGCAAGGCATAATTGGAGCGATTGAGGGAGCGTACACGCAGTACGTGACCGATTGAGCTTCAATTATAACGCAGCTATCGGGGCTTCTGATAAGCCACCCTCACCAACGCGGTGCGTTGGCTACTGTATACTCATACCAATCACGCCGTTAATCACCTGACACCTCGCCCGCGACAATTCCAACTCACTATCATCGCTCACGCGCATCATCAGCTCAAAGTTCTCTTGCAGCAGGCGCAGCTCGTTGCGGCCGCGGCACACGGTATCGATGTTATCGAAGATGCCGGAGTCGCCGAGGAAACGATTCGTGGTGCTCTCAGGGCGCACAAACTCTTGTGGAGCCATGACGGCATCCACCAAGCGTCCAGCACTGATTCGCCCTAAAGTGCCGGTGCGTAAGTAATGGAACGTCGCTGCCAACATGCTTTCTGAACCTATCGCCCCTTCGAGCAGCATCACGCCTTCGCGGCCGGTAATTTCAAAGGCGCCGTTCGTGGTGTTCATCAGTACAGCGGTGTCACGGTCGATACCCATCGCCAGTGGCGTGGTGGTTTCTGCGGCAAGGCGTAACAACCGACCTTGGCGTCCGCGATGCGCCACGTCACTGTCAACAATGCCAAAGCCGGCAAAGCCTAAACCACCGAGCGGCTCGTAGGTTAGGCTGTTCACATTCATGCCCCGCGGGCAGGTGTTATCGAGGTTACAATCCACGGGCGGCGGACGTCGGGCAATGGCCCCTGCGCTCAAGGCTTCGCGACTGTGACCATTGGTAATCATGTTGGCGCTCACTAAGGCATTGGCGCCTTCACCGGCACCGCCCACGGCAAGTGTTCCTGCGCCAAAGCGTTCTTGCATGGCTGCCAGCACTGGCGTTGCACGGTTATCGAGCACGAGCGCTTGTTTCAAGCGATCGGCACTGCCGCCGGTGATGAACACGGCGTCCGCATTGTCCAACATCTCTTTCCATGCGTTGGCGTCGCGACAATAGGCGAGCTGTTCGTTATGACGCGCTGGGTTCACCCGATCCCGATCATAGTTGCCGCTGAGCTCACGACGCAAAGGTTCCAGATCTTGGCAGCGGTTGATACTTTGCGCGCGGGTAACCGCGACATCGAGGGGTAGCCAACGGGCGTCGGCGCCCGCTTGATTAAAGGCTTGCACGTGGACATCTACCGAACGGAAACTATCACGCTCACCGGCAGTGATAATCAAAATACGCGCTGGGCGTTCGTGGGCAATACCGTGCAAAGATTCGGCCATGGCCACAAACTGGGTAATGAAGTCGGCCGAATGGTCGGCGTTCATCGCCAAGTTCACCACTTCATCGAGGCCCTCTAGGCGCGGCATTTCTAAGTTATCGAGGATGCGATTGTATTCTGCGTCGGAGAGACGCATCAGCAAATCAAGGTAGGCGCGCGAGCGAAAACGGTCGACGAGACGGTGCTCGGGCACCACGCCGCGGGCAAAATAGTCCACCATTTCCGTGAGCATAACGGCCACTTCCTCACGAATGGTTTCGCGATCTCGTGGCCAAATGGCCTGACGTAAGGCGTTGCGACGGCGAACGTCGGTAAGCTGGAATAAACGGGTGGTGCGCATCTCGTTGGCATTAATCCACTCGTCGTTATCACAGTAATCCGAGTTCATGCTCGAACAAATGCGAAGCTCACTACCTACGAGCATAAGATTCCATTTCGGATCTTGCGGGCTACTGGACTCTGCGGTGGCGCCAGCACTAAAGCCGAGCGCGAACACCAACAGTACACCGTTCCAAATTTGTTTCATCACAACACTACCTTTTGCCTGCGTTCCGAGGATGTGACGCGATTATCTCACGGAAGTTCCGATCTCACCAATTCATTGCGCTCCCCGCATCGCGTTGGCCTACCCATCGTACCCAACGCACTGCGTAGGTTACGCGACCATACTCTGCAGATCTCGCACCATGCGGTGATACAAGCGCTGGGCCGTGGTGTGCATGCCCGCTTTCACAAGCAACGCGGTGGGTAAAATTCCGGTCCAGTAGGTTTTCAACCACTGCCATTGACTATCGCTGCGACGATTGACTGCCTCCACAATAGCCGGCGCAATATCATAGTATTCGCTTACAAGAGCGCGCCCCTCACTGTTTTGCAGCAAGAAGTTATCGCGAAATCCGCGTAGAGTTTCGAGTTCCCAGCAGTTATCAGCAAGCCCAATGCAGTGCACTGTAGCGGTGGTGAGGAAGCACTCACTGAAGGTTTTTACGCGACAATCACCATCCATCGCCGTTTGCCACAAGGTTTGATGCTGTTGTCCGAGGAGCGCCTGAAACCTTTCAACTTCATCCGGACCTAAAGCGACCGCACCCACGGAGACGGTTTCATTGTTTTGCCGTATTTTAAAATCAATGGCCACATAGCCACCACGAATCCACATATCCACAACTTCAGCAGCTTCATCCTCGGTAAAGTGTGTTCTTGCGCGATCATCACCCCGCCAATCGTTGGATATATCGTGCGGCACGAATTCTTTATCGCTCAGATAAATGCTCGTGGTGGTGAGCTGGCTGTAATAGTCTTCGTGATCGGTGTTCGGGAACATGACGCCAAAGCCATCAACTTCCGTTTCCACTCGATTCTGCTCGTTATAGTATTTGTAGCTTAAATCGAATTCCATGGTTGCGCTGCGCACTGCCGCTAAGTGATCTGGATTATCAGACTCCATGTAATAGACGTCATCATTCGCGGGCATGACCCGTTCTAAGGTTGTTCGAAAATGGGCGTTGATGGCGCGATTGTTTGATGAATACAACGACGTGCTAATTCGAAAATCACCGAAGGCCTCGCGTTCGCTTTCACAGGGGGTCAGCGCGTCGGCGAGCGCATCCTCCCAGTTCTCAAAATCTTGTGCGGCAACTTGAGATAGGGCGAACACACCAGTGAGCGCCAGCGCGGCACGAAGACGTGGAAAGCGGATTTTATGTGGATGCTTCATTCTATAATTCTCTCCAGTTGGTTGACGACACGTGTACTCACGTGCGAGACAGCGTAAGACACCGACAACCTGACTGGCGGCTTTATTAAATCACCGTATAATAGTGCGCAAATTCAACGGCCCCGTATTGGTTATGTTTCACATTGCGCTGCATACTCCGGTAATGCCTGCAAATACCGGTAACATTATTCGTCTGTGTGCAAATACAGGCTGCCAATTACACCTGATTGAACCCCTTGGGTTCGATTTTGAGGAGAAAAAGCTGCGTCGTGCGGGCCTCGATTATCATGACTTGGCCCTAGTAACGCGCTACCCCAATTACGACGCCTTTCTCAAGGCCATGACAGGAAAGCGAATATTTGCTTGTACCACTAAGGGTAGTCAAAATTACGCAAAAGTGAATTTTGCCGCCGATGATGTGCTTTTATTTGGCTCGGAAACCGCTGGCCTGCCGCCTGAAATTCGTGACGCCTTCGCCCCCGAGCGCCGCATCCGCATCCCCATGCAACCAGATTCCCGCAGCCTCAACCTGTCAAACTCCGTCGCCGTCATCACCTACGAAGCCTGGCGCCAACTCGACTTCCCCGGCTCCTAACCAGGTTTTTCCACCACGAAAACAGAGTTCCGCCCCAGGGGTGGAACTCTTATACCCCCGTGATAAAAGGGCTGCAGCGAAACCGGCACGGGACGAAAACAGAGTTATGCCCCAGGGGTGGAACTCTGTTTTCAGCCGTTGTGATGCCTGCGTGGTGGGGGGGGTTACTGGGCGAAAAACTCGAGGGCGGCGTCGATGGCCATGTTCCGGCGTTCGTCGCTTTCCATCAAGATCTCGTGATAACTGCCGGGGATTTCCTTGAGGCGCGATTTTTCATGGGTCAGCCGGGATGCAAAGATTTGATGTCCGCGAGGGTCGACAATCTTATCGGCGGTGCCCGATAACACCAAAATTGGAATCTCTATTTTATGAGCATGGGCAATACATTGCTCGGCGGCCTCGAGCGCTTCGGTCACCCAATGGGTGGTCGGTCCGCCCACTCGAATTTGCGGAAAGTCTGTATACATGCGGCTAAAATGCTCGTAGCGCGCTTCGCTGTGGGTCAGCTTATTTTCAGCAAACGGCAGCTTTTGATAATCGCCGGTGCCCGGCGCATACCAAAACTTACCCGGCGTGATGAGTCGATTCAGGGCAGTGAGCGAGCGTGTTAACGGCGCCGCAAACCACTGCGGCCAAGGCGCTGTATTAATACCAAACATGGGTGCGCTCAGCACCAACGAGGCAATGTTATGAGGTTTATTTTGCGCATACATGGTTGCAATCGCACCACCCATGCTGTGCCCAAGAATATGCACGGGCAGATCACTCATACGTGGTGTTAACTCGGCTATCCAACGTTCAAAATCGTGAGCATAATCAATAAATTGATTCACATGCCCCTGCTCGTGATGTGATGTTAAGCGTTCAGAATGGCCTTGCCCACGATGGTCGATAAGCGCCACAGAATACCCCGCAGCCACCAGCTCCAGAGCCACTTCCTGATACTTAAGATAGCTTTCTACCCGCCCCGGCGACACCAGAACCCAAGCCTTAGGATGGGGGTGCGCCAGCACGCCGTAATAAATTTGCGCGCGGTCGAAGCTGCGAAACTCCTCGTGTTCCACCCGACGAGAGAACGCCTCAAGATGGGTGCGAGACCATTCGTCCCACGCCGGATCGGTGTCGCCTGGACGGTGCGACAATACGCGTTCAGCAAGTGCATCAAGCGCCAATTCGCTTGCACTGACATCAAATTCTACTTCGTCGCTCATAGCTTTCGCATTCCATTTTTCACGTCTCGTTTCATCCTACCCAACCCCCCGCAACGACACAACAACCAATTCCACCCCTGGGGCGGAACTCTGTTTGTGCGGCGCTTTAAGGGGGTACCCAGGTTAGGCTTTGATGGGGAAGGCGATGGTGACTTGCAGGCCGCCGTCGGGGTGGTTGTGGGCATCGATGTCGCCGCCGAGCACGGCGGTGGCGCGTTGGCACAAGGCCAAGCCAAGGCCGACACCGGCACCATGGTGACGCGACGGGTCGCCACGAAAGAAGGGCGCAAACATTTTCTGGCGCTGTTCTTCAGTCACCCCCGGGCCTTGATCGCGCACGTGAATTGCCAGCCATGGCACGCCATCGCGCTGATGAGTCTCGGCGCTCACAAACACCTCACCGTCCTCGGGTCCGTACTGAAAACCATTGCGCACTAGGTTTTCCAAAATTAGTCGCAGCAACACCGGGTCCGAATCAATCTCTGGCAGTGCTTCGCTTGGAAGATGCAAGCGGCCGCGCCAGCTCTCGTTCACGTAATACAAATCGCTCTGTAAGTCTTCGAGAATATCCATCACCGAGAGCTGCTCATGCACCAACTTATCAAGGCCATTCTCAAGGCGCGATAACCACAAAATGCTATCAATAATACCGCTCAAGCGATAAATATCCTTTTGCAGCTGCATATAGTTGCGATCCCCGTCGAGGCCTTCACTCTCGATTAAATCGAGGGCCACTTGCAGACGCGCCAACGGTGAGCGTAGCTCGTGGGAGACATCACTTAACAAGCGCCGCTGCGCATCACGAGAGGTGGCAAGCTCCACCGCCGTCCACCGCATGGTGCGCGCTAGTTCACCTAATTCGTCTCGGCGCTGAGGCAAGCCCCGCAACTCTGGTTCCGCGGAGCCATTGGCAATCTGACGCATGGCATTTCGAAGTAAGCGCAACGGCCGCACAAACCACAAACCGAGAATCAGTGCCCCCAAAAACGACACGGCAACGGCGAGCATGACGAGGTTCGGCAACCACTCTTCGTCAGGCTCTTGAAACTGAGCGGCAATTTCCTCCGCCGTAGAAGGGCGACTTACTACCACCCACCCTTCATTGCTGGCCATGGGCCCACCTAAGGTACGCTCGCCAAAAATAAGTTGAATGGGTTCTTCGCTTTCCAAGATACGCACCGCAATGGCCAGCTCTTGTTGGGTAAGCCCCGGCGCAAACCGCGCTTGCGGCCGCTCCGCAGCGTCTTCCTCAACTGGCACGGGCTCTTCGCTATCGGCGTTCCCCCTACCCGAAATCAGGTACTCAATCTCCAATCCATGCGCAGCAGCGAGCGCCGATAAATCATCCACGGGCTGAGACTGCGGCTCAGGCTCAACCTCCTTGGCCATCACAGCCGGCTGCAAGGCAACGATCCGATACTGACCCACCAATAATCGCCCTGGCTGGAGCAAGCCCACGCTGGAAGGATGCAACAAGATAGGGTCGAGGGACCGGTGGAAGTCTTCCGCTAATGGCTCAGGCCCGGGCGGGCGCACAAGATAAAGAACCGCAGCAAGCGCTGCGGCCAAGGTAAGAAGAATTAACGCCCAAAACAGCGCAAGGAGACGGAGTGTTAACGACTGATACCAGCGCGTGCGGCCATGGGGCATGGCTTACACTTCCTGAAGTTCAGGCTCAGTTATGCGATATCCACGGCCACGAACCGTTTGAATACGCTCCGGCTTGCTCGGTAGTTTCTTGCGAATATTGCTGATGTGCACATCCAATGACCGATCAAACGGCCCCAACTGGCGACCCAATACATGGTTCGACAAGCTCTCTTTGGTGACCAACTGACCATGGTGCATCACTAATTGCCGCAATACTTCAAATTCGGTGGGTGTCAGGGTCAGGGCCTGGCCATCACAGCGCGCTTCGGCATTGGTGATATCTAATTCAAAGCCAGCATGACGCAGGTGTTCCACTATCGCTAGCCCACTTTTACCTTTGGCCCTACGCAGCAACGCACGCACGCGCGCCACTAATTCACGCGGATAAAATGGCTTGGGGAGATAATCATCGGCGCCTAGCTCGAGTCCAACGACACGATCCACATCGTCTCCGCGGGCGGTAAGCATTAATACGGGGGTTTCAATTTCCGCTGCCCGCAGTTGCTTAAGAACCTGCAACCCGTCGATCTCCGGCAGCATAATGTCGAGTAATATCAAATCGAAGGATTCGCTGGTCGCGGTTTTCAAACCGGCTTTACCATCTTCTTCATGGGATAATTTGATGCCTTCACGCTTAAACACATCGGTTAACATTGTGCCCAAATCTGCGTCGTCATCAATCAATAATATATGCACCACGGCATTGCCCTCTGGTTCAAATGATTCCAATGTACCGCTTGCATGGTGGAACAAAAGTCGATTTTCGTTCTCTTTACAATTGGCTTTACATTGTATCTTTACACTGAACGCGCCACTTTACATATAGGGGAATGCCCTTATTTTTCAAAGTTTTTTTCTTCAAGCCGCTGAATTTTACGGGTCAATGTGTTGCGACCCCAACCCAAAATTTCTGCTGCGCGTTGCCGATGCCCCCCGCTCTTTACTAAGGCAACATCAATGGCCAATCGTTCCACATCATCTTGAATTTCGGCAAACACAGCACGCGAATCGACACTGATTTTTTGCTCCAAATAGTGCTGCAGCGACTCGCGCCAATCGTCGATCACCGCACCCGTTTCTTCACGTTGGGTGAGTTCTGGTAGTTCATCCACATCCACCCAGTCACTACTCGCCATCACCGTAATCCAGCGACAGAGGTTCTCAAGTTGCCGCACATTTCCAGGCCACTCCGCCTGCTCCAATGCTGCTAATGCCCCTTTGGTGAGCCGTTTTGCCGGCATCTGCAGATCTGCCGAGGCTTGCCGTAAGAAGTGATCGGTGAGTACTGAAATATCGCTGCGCCGTTCACTGAGCGAGGGCAAACGCACATGAATAACATTCAAGCGGTGATACAAATCTTCGCGAAAGCTGCCATCGGCGATGGCTTTGCGCAAGTCGATGTGGGTGGCAGCAATGACGCGCACATCCACCGTGACTAATTGATGGCTCCCCACCGGATAAAACTGACCTTCCGCAAGCGCCCGTAGTAAACGTGTTTGCACTGCCAGCGGCATATCGCCGATTTCATCCAAGAACAAGGTGCCGCCATTGGCTTGCTGAAAACGACCATCCCGACGCTGCAAGGCCCCGGTAAACGCGCCTTTTTCATGGCCAAATAGCTCCGATTCAATCAGCTCGCTCGGAATTGCCGCCATATTGAGCGCCACAAAGGGCTTGTCGCTGCGCGGGCTATGTTGGTGCAGCGCCCGAGCGACCAACTCCTTACCGGTGCCCGTGGCACCTGTGAGCAATACCGTGACGCTGGAGCGTGATAACCGCCCGATCGCCCGAAACACGTCTTGCATGGCGGGTGATTCGCCGATAATTCCGGTTTTTGATACCTCAACCGCGACGCTCGGCGGCTCTTGGGTACGAGATTTTACCGCCCGCTCGGCCACCGCAATCACATCATCAAGATCAAAGGGCTTTGGCAAATACTCAAATGCACCGCCTTTAAAGGCGTTCACGGCGCTGGCTAAATCAGAATGGGCGGTCATCACCACCACGGGTACCTGCGCCCATTTACGGCGCAGTTCCTCAAGAATTTCCATACCGTTGATACCCGGCATACGCACATCGGTTAGCACCAGATCTGGCGCCTTATCTGCATCGTGCAGGGTATGTAAAAACGTATGCGGATCGGCAAACATGATCGGCTGCCAGCCTGCGCCGGTAAAGGCACGCTCTAACACCCAACGAATCGAACTGTCGTCATCGAGAACCCATACATTACGTGCCATTTACGCCACCTCCTGGGTGTTCTCATCGCTTTCTGCATAGGGCAAAAACACGGTAAATTCAGTGCAGCCGGGGCGGCTCGATAACTCAATTTTACCGGCGTGTTGATGCACCAGCGATTGCGCGATGGATAGCCCCAAACCGGTGCCATTCTCACGACCACTCACGAGCGGATAAAACAGGGTATCTTTGAGCTCTGCGGGCACGCCCGGGCCATTATCTTGAATGGTAATGAGCGCGCACTGACGGTAGCGCTTGCCGTAAATGGTTTCCTGATGGGACACCCGAGTTTTGACCACGACTTCGCCGTGTTCTTGGCCTTCCACCACTTCAAAGGCGTTTTTGATAATGTTCAGCAACACCTGCTCGATTTGATCGGCGCTCACCTGAATATCCGGTAGACTCGGATCGTAATCTTTGCGAATGCCTGTGTTTGCACTGTGTTCAAGACTTAGTACATCCAGCACTCGCTGCAAAATCGCATGAATATTCTCGGGCGCCCGCGGACTTGGACGATTTGGCCCAAGCAGTCGATCAACCAACGTTCGCAGCCGATCCGACTGGTCCATAATCATTTGTGTATATTCACGTTGCGCATCGGTGAGCTGGGATTGCAGAAGTTGCGCCGCGCCACGAATACCACCCAGTGGATTTTTAATTTCATGAGCCAAGCCACGCACCAGTTGCTGGGCTGCTTCTAGCTGATGTTGTTGCACTTGCTCTTGGTTGATACGACGAATTAAATCCACTTGCCGCAGTTCCAACAGCACCACATCATTATATTCAGGCTGACTGCGCGGAAAGCTTGCCACCGACGCAGTAAGTTCGACCGTGATCGCCTTACCATCGTGCAACACCCAACTGACGTCGCTATCGGAAATAGTTTGCTGGCTAGAGAGAACATTGCGCAAAAGAAGCAAATCAAAGCTGCTGTAGCGCAATAACGAATCGAGCGGTGCGCCGATTAAACGCCGCGAGCTTCCAGAAAAAATCGCTTCCGCCGCAGCATTGGCATAACGCACGGCAAGCGTCTCATCTAAAATAAGAAGCCCCATCACCAACTGATCAGTCAGTTGCTCGTTCACCCACGGCGACGTTTCAGCCATTTTTCCCTCTCATCACACCCACCCACACCATTTTGCACCAACTTGGTGCAACACACAATAGTTCCGCCCCAGGGGTACAACTCACCCCCGCACAACAGTTCCGCCCCAGGGGTACAACTCACCCCCGCACAACAGTTCCGCCCCAGGGGCGTAACTCACCCCCTGATGTAACGCGGCCTGCAGGCGAACAAAGTTCCACCCCTGGGGCAGAACTCATCTCCGCGCTATAGTTCCACCCCTGGGGCGGAACTATTGGGATAAAAAAAGCTGCAGCGAGGGGGGCTCGTGCAGCTTTTTGGTGCAATCGCTTTGGTGCTGCCGGCCGCGGCCGGCAAGCGTCAAAGAGTTAGCACGAATAGTACATATCGAACTCAACCGGGTGGGTGGTTTTGTTCAGTGTTTCTACTTCTGAACGCTTCAGCTTAATGTAAGCATCGATCATGTCGTCGCTCATTACGCCACCCGCTTTCAAGAAGTCGCGGCCTTTATCCAAGCAATCCAACGCCATTTCCAATGAATGGGCTACGGTTGGGATTTCTTTGGCTTCTTCCGCTGGCAAATCATACAAATCTTTATCCATGGCATCGCCAGGGTGAATCTTGTTTTGAATCCCATCAAGGCCTGCCATCATCAGCGCAGTAAAGGCCAAATACGGGTTCGCCACTGGATCCGGGAAGCGCGCTTCGATACGGCGGCCTTTTGGATTTGGAACCAAAGGAATACGAATCGACGCGGAACGGTTACGCGCGGAGTACGCCAACATGACCGGTGCTTCAAAGCCTGGGACCAAACGCTTGTATGAGTTCGTCGCTGGGTTAGTGAACGCATTAAGCGCACGTGCATGCTTAATAATGCCGCCGATGAAATACAGCGCTGTTTCCGACAAACCGCCGTACTTATCGCCACTAAACAAGTTCTTACCATCTTTGGCTAACGACATATGGACGTGCATACCTGAACCGTTGTCACCGACAATTGGCTTCGGCATAAAGGTCGCGGTTTTGCCATAGGCATGGGCCACGTTATGCACAACATATTTGTAAATTTGAATCTCGTCGCCTTTGTTCACCAAGGTGTTAAAGCGCGTAGCCACTTCGTTCTGGCCAGCGGTCGCAACTTCGTGGTGATGCGCTTCAACCACCAAGCCCATCGCTTCCATGGTTTCACACATTACGCCACGGATATCGTGCGATGAATCAACCGGTGGTACTGGGAAGTAACCGCCTTTTACGCCAGGACGGTGCGCCAAGTTACCTTCCGCATAGTCGCGACCTGAGTTCCATTTCGCTTCTTCCGAATCGATTTTGTAGAACGAACCGCTCATGTCGGTGTGAAAACGCACGTCGTCGAATAAGAAGAACTCTGGCTCAGGACCAAACAGCGCGGTGTCGGCAATGCCGGTTGATTTCAAATACTCTTCGGCACGGCGTGCAATTGAACGCGGGTCACGGTCATAACCTTGGCGGCTATCCGGCTCCAAAATAGAGCAACGCACGATCAAGGTAGGCGCTTCAGAGAACGGGTCCATCACGCAGGCTTCCGTATCTGGCTGCAACACCATGTCTGATTCGTTAATGCCTTTCCAGCCCGAAATTGAAGAGCCATCAAACATTTTGCCATCTTCAAAGAAGTCTTCGTCGATCTGCGACACCGGAATGGTGACGTGTTGCTCTTTACCTTTGGTATCGGTAAAGCGCAAATCAACAAAGCGTACTTCGTTCTCTTCAATTAAATCCATTACGGCTTTAACAGACATAGTAACCTCCGGTTGGTAGCAGCGTCTGTGCTTAAAATAAGTGGACGAGCTAGGGTCGTTCCAGTTGAGCTAAAAAATTTAGCGTGTTGCCAATAGGTATAGCAAAGCCTATGCCAACTTGCTTAGTTCCTGATTTATATAGATTAAATAAATTTAGGCGTCATACTAAGGGAGAAAGACGGTGAAATGGTGCAATTTTGCACCATGTTAGTGCAAACCCAGATCCAAAGTGGTGCAAATCGAGCAAAACGCGGATCCCACTTGCTGCGAATCCGCGTTGTATCATTAATCTAAAGACAGTAAGTAATTAAGTAAGGCGTAGTAATCGTCACTTGTCGCAATGTTCTCAGGTAACGAATTACTCACTAAGTAACGTCCATTGACCACAATTGCAGGCACACCCCGCATACCGTTCTGATCCATATCAGTCAGGTTGTCCGCCATAATGGCATTCACTTCGTCGCTATCGGCCTTGGCAAATACTTCGTCAGCATCAAGCCCTTGCTCTTCAACAAATTGTGCCAAGTCTTCACCGCCAGGTAGGTTCGGCGCTTTACTGGCGTAAAACTCGAGAATCGCCGGCGTCATATCGTGATCGGCCAGCAAGTCGATGGCATGGAAGATGCGCCCATCGACAATCCACCGATTCGTTAGCGAACCGTGACGACGAACGAAGGTGACTTCTGGGTTTTCAGCTTTAAACCCCTGTAAAATAGGCTCAAATTGCTGACAGTAGGGGCAACCTACCCACAGATATTCGACAATAAAGGGTTCATTCCGATCTTGGTGCACCGGGAATTCCAACACCCGATAATGGGCGCCTGCCTGAAATGTTAACTGCGTGGTGTCTTCTTCGGGCACTTCACTACATGCGCTGATCAGCGCAACCGTACCGAGCGCCAGCAGCGCCGAACTCAACCAGTGTCGAATCATCGTCCTTTCCTCGTGTCGCGAATACCAGTTCCGCCCCAGGGGTGGAACTCGCTCTCTTATCTGCCTCGTGACCAACGCGATGCGTTGGCTACCCTTCTCAGCCTCGTGACCAACGCGGTGCGTTGGCTACTCTTATCTGCCTCGTGACCAACGCGATGCGTTGGCTACTCTTAACTGCCTTGTGACCAACGCGGTGCGTTGGCTACTTAAGTTACTCGATAGTAGCCCACCCGGTGACAACACACAAAGGCCTTTTCGTTCGCCCTTTTCCAAAACTTGTTCATCTTTATTGCGCACAAATGACCGCAAAGCCCTGCAAATCGTTACCAATGTGTTAATTTTACGCTCCTATGTGCGATAGGTGCTTTTTTATTCAGCGAAATCAGCGTATGATCCGCCCCCCTAAGGCCCGCTGCCCTGCGTCGAATCGCTGACTCAGGGTGTAGGTGACGCCTTCTATTACAGGTTGAAAAACAGTTTTATGTCCAAAGCTATCGAAAAAATACGCAATATCGCGATTATCGCTCACGTTGACCACGGTAAAACCACCTTAGTTGATAAGCTTCTGCAGCAGTCTGGCACTTTAGAGAGCCGTGGCGAGATGCAAGAACGCATCATGGATTCAAACGATCTTGAAAAAGAACGTGGAATCACTATTTTGGCGAAAAACACCGCCATTAATTGGGGCGATTACCACATCAACATCCTGGATACTCCAGGACACGCCGATTTCGGCGGTGAGGTAGAGCGCGTACTTTCGATGGCCGACTCAGTTCTTCTGTTGGTTGATGCCGTTGATGGTCCTATGCCGCAAACGCGCTTCGTAACACAGAAAGCCTTTGCCCACGGCCTGAACCCAATCGTTGTTGTGAACAAAATCGACCGCCCAGGTGCACGTCCTGATTGGGTTGTTGATCAAGTATTCGATTTGTTCGATAACTTGGGTGCAAACGACCAGCAGCTCGATTTCCCAATTGTTTACGCATCGGCGTTAAACGGTTTTGCTACCTTAGATCCGGCGAACCCAAGTACGGATATGACGCCGTTGTTTGAAACCATCATTGATAAAGTATCTCCGCCAGATGCGGATTTAGATGGCCCGCTCCAATTCCAAGTGTCTCAGCTTGATTACTCAAGCTACGTGGGCGTTATCGGTATCGGTCGAATTCGTCGCGGTACCATCAAGCCAAACATGCAAGTCACCATCGTGGATGCGCAAGGCAAAACCCGTAACGGAAAAATTGGTCAGGTATTTGGTTACCTTGGTCTAGATCGTATGGAAGTCACTTCATCCCACGCGGGTGACATTTGCGCCATTACCGGTTTGGGTGATTTGAGCATTTCTGACACCGTATGTATGTATGGTCAGCCAGAAGCGATGAAGCCACTTACCGTTGATGAACCTACAGTAACCATGACTTTCCAGGTCAACACTTCACCGTTCGCCGGTAAAGAAGGGAAGTTCGTGACGTCGCGTCAAATCCTTGATCGCCTCACTCAAGAGCTGACCCACAACGTAGCATTGCGCGTTGAGCCAACGGACAACCCAGATAAATTCCGGGTATCAGGCCGTGGTGAATTGCACTTGGGCGTGTTGATTGAGAACATGCGCCGCGAAGGTTTCGAATTAGCGGTATCGCGCCCTGAAGTAATTATTAAGTACGAGAACGGCGAGAAGTTTGAACCTTATGAAACTCTTACCGTTGACGTTGAAGATCAACATCAAGGCGCTGTCATGGAAGCATTAGGCTTGCGTAAAGCTGAAATGACCAACATGAGCCCAGATGGTAAAGGCCGTACCCGTATCGACTTTATGGTACCAAGTCGCGGCTTAATTGGTTTCCAAACCGAGTTCATGACATTAACCTCAGGAACAGGCTTGGTTTACCACGCATTTGATCACTACGGTCCACATAAAGGTGGAAAAATTGGTCAACGCATCAACGGCGTTCTGATTTCAAATGCACAAGGTAAGTCACTCGCGTTTGCATTATTTAACCTGCAAGAGCGTGGTCGTTTGTTCGCATCACACGGTGACGAAGTTTACGAAGGGCAGATTATCGGTATTCATAACCGTTCAAACGACTTGACCGTGAACTGTTTGAAAGGAAAGCAGCTGACCAATATGCGTGCGTCAGGAACCGATGAAGCCTTAACATTGACCCCGCCGATCAAAATGTCGCTTGAGCGTGCACTTGAGTTTATCGATAACGATGAGCTGGTTGAGGTAACGCCGAAGTCGATTCGTATCCGTAAGAAACTTCTCACGGAAAACGACCGCAAACGCGCATCGCGCCAAGCGGAAAAAGCATAACGCAAAAGCCCCGGACATCC
>NZ_JACAVQ010000012.1 GCF_015354615.1 Aliidiomarina indica
TACTCTCCGGCGCTGGCGAAAGGCCAGCCCACGATCCAACGCGGTGCGTTGGCTACGGGGGTTCTGTTCAAATAACCGTTCTTTCTTTTAGGAATTGAATAGAAAGCGGGTACGGCCATGCTTCACCGTCGGCTGCTTTAATGGCGCCAATGATAGAAAAGATCAGATTACATACACCGATGGCGATTAGAATTAAGACACCGATTCCTATAACCATGAGAATCGCGCCGATAATACTGTAGATCAATGCACTGAGCATCCAATTCACAACGATTTTTCCGTGTCGATCGACAACGGGATCGTCCTTCTTAACCAACCACATGACGAGTGGGACAACCCATCCTATCCCTGGAATGACTAATCCACTTAAAAGCGATAGGTGTAATAACATGACATACTGACGATTCGATTCCATAACGCTAGCTCCGTATAATGCCGATAGAGGCTTATTGATATAGTTTTACTTGATTAAAATTAGCAGAGTTTCTTTCAGAGGCAATTTATTTACACGGGTTAGATGGATGAATTTATTGAGGTTTCAATGGGGCTGAAGCTAGAAAGTCATCGGCTGCGATTGCCTGATAGCACATTGTACTATGTCGCAAACTGGTGTGATGCCAGGGATGCCGATCGGCTGTTTGATTCGCTCCGCACTGAACTCCCTTGGCAGCAAGGTGATGTGAAGTTATTCGGAAAGGTATATAAAACCCCGCGCTTGCAATCTTGGCACGGAGATACTGGAATCCGATACACGTATTCGAATGTTGAATTACAAGCACACAACTGGACTCCTTCGCTAAGTGAGTTACGTAATCGCTTGCTCAGCTTAGATATAGAAACCAACTCGGTTTTAGCTAATTTTTATCGCGATGGAAAAGATTCCATGGGCTGGCACCGGGACAATGAGCCTGAATTGGGTAAAGAGCCACTTATAGCGTCGGTTAGCCTTGGTGCGGAGCGTGATTTTATTTTGCGCCATCGAGGGAATCAGCAGCGTCACGTGATTCGATTAGAACATGGCAGTTTGCTTATTATGGCAGGAACGACGCAACATTATTGGGAGCACGCGCTGCCTAAACGTATGCGTGTTGATACGCCTCGAATCAATTTAACCTTTCGACAGATTAAGCGCTGATGGGAGATCATAAGCGCGGGACGCGTTATACTGACACTATTATCAACGGGATGAGGTCGACAATGAGCAATATGCGTGATCAGATTGAAAAGAAACTCGTGGATGAGTTCTCACCGGATTACGTGGATGTGAAAGACGAAAGCTATATGCATGCCAGTGGTCCACAGGCGCAGTCGCATTTTAAAGTAACACTCGTTTCAGAAGCCTTTGATGGGTTACGCTTAATCCAACGCCACAGAGCGGTGAACGCTGTACTCGCGGAAGAATTGCGCGATCAGATTCATGCGCTAGCCTTACATACATATACACCGCTAGAGTGGAAAGAAAAATTTGGTCAGGTACCCAGTTCGCCAGCATGTCGTGGTGGCAGTAAAGAAGATTCAGCAGCATCTAATTAAAACTACGTAGCACATCAGATGTGCTACGTTTACACCCTCGGGTAATATATTCGGTTATATTTTTCGAAGTTAACAACAGGAACTTGAAGCAATGGTCATAAAACCAAAAATTCGCGGCTTTATTTGTACAAATGCGCACCCCATTGGCTGCGCGGAAAATGTCCGCCAACAAATTGACTATGTGAAATCTACGCCTCATATGAATATTGGCCCGAAACGTGTCTTGGTGATCGGTTGCTCCACCGGATACGGCCTTGCTTCACGCATTATGGCAGCGTTTGGAAGTGATGCGAAAACCATTGGTGTTTGCTTTGAAAAAGAGCCAAGTGAGCGCAAAACAGGGACGGCGGGCTGGTACAACACAGCGGCTTTCCATCAATTTGCGAAGGAGGCTAACCTCTATTATCACACCATTAACGGCGATGCGTTCTCTGACGAAATAAAAGCAGAAACCATTGAACGTATTAAGGCCGATTTGGGTCAAGTTGATCTCGTGGTTTACAGTCTGGCTTCGCCAAAACGCAAAGATCCAGTGACTGGCGAAGTTTACTCTTCAACACTCAAGCCTATCGGCAAGCAGTACACCACGAAAACGTACGACACTGACAAAGATCTGGTCCATGAAATTACTTTAGATCCCGCTAACGATGATGAAATTGAACAAACCATTAAAGTAATGGGTGGCGAAGATTGGGAACGCTGGATTGAGCAGTTACATGCAGCAGATGTGTTAGCGGATGGCTGTCAGACGACCGCCTATACCTATATCGGTAAAAAACTTACTTGGCCGATTTACGGTCATGCCACCATTGGTAAAGCGAAGGAAGATCTCGACCGGGCGGCCGCGTCATTACGTCGTGGCTATAAAGATGTTCACCTGAAGGCTTGGGTGTCGTCTTTGAAAGCGTTGGTAACACAGGCGAGCTCTGCCATTCCAGTCATGCCGTTGTATATTTCATTGATATATAAAGTGATGAAAGAAGAAGGCACGCACGAGGGGTGTATCGAGCAAATCTATCGTTTATTTACCCAAGATTTATATGTCGAAGTGCCAGAGATGGACGATCATAACCGCCTTCGGGTTGATGGTTTAGAAACCAACGATAGAACTCAAGCCAAAGTTGAAGCCTTGTGGGAACAAGTAACACAAGAAAACTTCCATCAACTTGCTGATTACGAAGGTTATCATTCAGATTTTCTACGCCTATTTGGCTTTGGAATCGATGGCGTCGATTATGACGCAGAAGTGAATCCAGTAGTTGATTGGTAAACTGTAATTACCAGGGAATACCAATTAATTTTCAAGATTGGCATGGTCAGTTTTACCAAAAATATGTAGAATACGGCCCTGGAAGTTACAGGGTAGCTTTAGCATGTCCCGCGCGGTGTGCACATTTCAAATGTGTACTGGGTAAACGCGGGCTTGCTTATATGGTTGTATTCTGTCGCGACAAACGAATTTTGAGCTTTCAATCTTCCCTAAATTGAGTAGTGCAAACGCGTATGATTACGATAAAGAAAGGTTTGGACATCCCTATTGCGGGTGCGCCACAACAAATCATTGAAGATGGTCCTACCATCAAAACCGTTGCTACATTGGGTGAAGAGTATGTGGGTATGCGCCCGACCATGCATGTCCAGGTCGATGACCGGGTCAAAAAAGGTCAGGTTCTTTTTGAAGATAAAAAGAACCCAGGCGTTAAGTTCACTGCTCCAGCCTCTGGTGTAGTTAAGGAAATCAACCGTGGTGCGAAGCGTGTACTGCAATCTGTTGTTATCGAAATTGATGGCGACGAGCAGGAAACGTTCGCAAAATACGACGAAGGCAAATTGCTGCAATTGAGTCGTGAAAATGTACAGCAAAACTTAGTCGATTCAGGCTTATGGCTTTCGCTGCGCACCCGTCCTTATTCAAAGTCTCCTGCACTTGATTCTGAACCTAAGGCGATTTTCGTCAACGCAATGGATTCCAATCCACTTGCGGGCGACCCGCTTTTAGTCATCAAAGAGCATGCGAAAGATTTCAGTAACGGCCTTAAAGTTTTAAGCCGTTTAACTGAAGGCAAATTGTATGTGGTCACTGCTCCAGACGCTGATATCGATTTTGATAGTGCGCCAGTCACTCACGAAACCTTCCAGGGTGTTCATCCTGCGGGCAATGTGGGTACACATATTCACTTCTTGGAAGGTGTAAACATGACCTATCATGTTTGGCACGCAAGCTACCAAGACGTGATTGCAATCGGTAAGTTATTCACTACCGGTGAACTATTTACAGATCGCGTTGTGGCTTTAGGTGGTCCAGGCGTGAAAAATCCGCGTTTGTTGCGTACTCGTTTAGGTGCAAATCTAAATGAATTGACGGCTGGTGAGTTAGCAGAAGGGAAACAGCGTATTGTTTCTGGCTCTGTGCTTAACGGCCATAAAGCGTCAGGTGCTCATGCGTACCTTGGACGCTTCCATAATCAAGTATCCGTACTTGAAGAAGGCGATGAGAAACATTTGTTCGGATGGATTTGGCCCGGCAAAGAGATGCACTCAATTACGCGTGCATACGCAGGCCATTTGTTCGGCAAGAAACTGTTCAATATGAACGCCTCAACCAATGGTTCAGACCGTGCGATGGTACCAATCGGTACTTATGAGCGCGTTATGCCATTGGATATTCTGCCTACTTTGTTGCTACGTGACTTGTGCTCTGGGGATATCGAGAGTGCACAAGCTCTAGGCTGTCTGGAACTGGACGAAGAAGATCTGGCCTTGTGTACCTACGTGTGCCCAGGAAAGTATGACTTCGGCCCAATTCTGCGTAAGTGCCTGACCACGATTGAGAAAGAGGGCTGATCATGAGCTTGAAGAATTACTTAGAGAAAATCGAACCCCAGTTTGAGCCAGGTGGGAAGCATGAAAAGTGGTACGCGCTTTACGAAGCCGTAGCGACTATTTTGTATACGCCAGGTTATACCAACAAAGGTAGTACGCACGTTCGCGACAATGTTGATTTGAAGCGAATCATGATCTTTGTATGGTTGATGACTTTCCCGGCCATGTTCTACGGAATGTATAACATCGGTTTCCAGGCGTCACTAGCTGTCGCTGAAGGGTATAGTCTCGCTGACGTATGGCAAGTTAGCCTGTTCCAAATGATGGGCGGTAGCTTTGAGAACGCCGGTTGGGGAACCATGCTGTGGTACGGTGCCTGTTGGTTCTTACCTATTTATGCCACGGCATTCGTGGTGGGCGGTTTCTGGGAAGTACTGTTTGCGTCGGTGCGTAAGCACGAAGTAAACGAAGGCTTTTTCGTAACCTCAGTACTATTTGTACTGACCTTGCCAGCGACTATTCCACTGTGGCAGGTGGCATTAGGTATCACTTTCGGTATCGTGATTGGTAAAGAAATTTTCGGTGGAACTGGCCGTAACTTCTTAAACCCAGCCCTTACTGGACGTGCATTCCTTTACTTCTCATTCCCAGCAGCAATTACGGGCGACCAGGTATGGAACGCGGTTGACGGCTATTCCGGCGCGACGCTGTTAACACAAGCGTTCAACGGTGAAGTTGACTACGCTAATATTGCCGGTAGTGGTTATTTGGAAGGTGCTTACACCTGGATGGACGCGTTTATCGGACGTATTCCAGGCTCAGTGGGTGAAGTATCTACCATCGCAGTACTTCTTGGTGGTTTAGCCTTAATTTACTTCCGTATCGCAAGTTGGCGCATCGTGGGTGGTGTGCTCATCGGTATGGTGCTGTTCTCAAGCTTACTGAATCTCATCGGCAGCGATACTAACCCAATGTTTGCAATGCCTTGGTATTGGCATTTGGTTATCGGTGGCCTAGCGTTCGGTATGGTGTTTATGGCAACGGACCCAGTGTCTGCGTCCTTCACCAATCAAGGTAAGTGGGCATACGGTATCCTTATCGGCTTTATGACGGTAATGATTCGCGTAATTAATCCGGCCTTCCCTGAAGGTATTATGTTGGCGATCTTATTCGCGAACGTATTCGCACCATTGTTTGACCACTTTGTAGTACAGGCCAACGTGAAGCGGAGGGCGTTACGTCATGGCAAGTAAGAACGATACAATGGGTAAAACCTTTACGGTTATTATCCTCCTATGTTTGGTGTGCTCGATTATCGTATCGGGCGCCGCCGTAGGGTTGAAAGAACGTCAGGAAGCGAACGCGGCACTGGCAAAACAGCAAAACATTTTGCGCACTGCTAACGTTGACCTGCAAGGGCGTTCTGCAGACGTTGTGTTTGCTGAGCGAGTACGCTTAATGACCTTTAACCGTGAAACACAAGAGCTAACAGAGCATGATTCTTTGTTTGCTCTTGAAGATGCACTTGCGGCATCGTCAGCCAAAGAAGGCGGCGAGCGGGCAGCGCAAGCTGGCGTACGTGGTCTACGTGCAGATATCCCTGTATATGTGGTTCGCGGTGAAGACAACGGCATTGCATCCTACGTTATTGACATCCGTGGTTCAGGACTATGGGGCATGATGTATGCCTTCTTGTCTTTAGATCCGGATGGACAAACAATTCGCGGTATTAACTTCTACGAGCACTCTGAAACTCCAGGTCTTGGTGGCGAAATTCAAAACCCACGCTGGCGTTCAAACTTTGAAGGCAAAGATGCCATCGATAGTGACGGTAACGTTGCGATTCGTGTGCGCAAGGGTGCAGGTGATAACGAAGTTGATGCATTATCTGGGGCCACCATTACAAGTGACGGAGTCGACAGAACATTCCAGTTTTGGTTGAGTCAAGAAGCTTACGGCGCCTTCCTGATGAAAGTACGTGAAGAGGGAGCGATCTAATGGCTAGCACAAAAGAGATGAAGCAAACGTTATTTGGTCCGATTTTTGCCAATAACCCAATTGCTTTACAAATTCTTGGGGTCTGCTCAGCATTGGCGGTAACCGCCAAAATGGAAAATACCTTGGTAATGTGTATTGCACTTACCTTCGTATTGGTTTTATCGAACGTGTCTATTTCGATTATTCGGAACCACATTCCTTCGAGTGTGCGAATCATCGTGCAGATGACGATCATCGCGAGCTTGGTAATTGTCGTTGACCAATTACTGAAGGCCTTCGCTTATGACATCGCTCAGGAACTCTCGGTATTCGTTGGTCTAATTATTACCAACTGTATCGTGATGGGCCGAGCAGAGGCCTTCGCCATGAAAGAAGGCCCAGGCATGTCATTCTTGGACGGTTTAGGGAATGCATTAGGCTACTCGGTTGTTCTTCTTACGGTTGGTTTCTTCCGTGAGTTGTTCGGCTCAGGCAGCTTGTTTGGTTACCAAATCCTGCCACTCATCACTGAGGGCGGTTGGTATACGCCAGTTGGATTGTTGGTTCTACCACCAAGTGCGTTCTTTATTATCGGCGGCTTTATTTGGGTGTTACGTATTTTCCGCCCAGAGCAAGTAGAAGCGAAGGAGTCTTAAGGTCATGGAACACTATTTAAGCATGTTCGTCCGTGCAGTGTTCATTGAGAACCTAGCACTCTCGTTCTTCCTAGGAATGTGTACGTTCCTAGCGGTATCCAAAAAGGTAACAACAGCGCTTGGCCTTGGCATCGCAGTAATTGTGGTATTGGGCTTAGCGGTTCCTTTGGGTAACTTGGTTAACACTTATGTGTTAGCGCCTGGCGCGTTGGCTTGGGCAGGTTTCCCAGACGCTGATTTGAGCTTCTTGCGATTCCTTACCTTTATCGGTGTTATCGCAGCATTGGTTCAGATCTTGGAAATGACATTGGATAAATACCTTCCTGCGCTGTATAACGCGTTGGGTATTTTCCTTCCGCTGATCACTGTGAACTGCGCGATCTTTGGTGGTGTTTTGTTCATGGTTGAGCGTGATTACAATTTCACCGAAAGTATTGTGTACGGCGTAGGTAGCGGCGTGGGCTGGGCCCTTGCAATTACTTTGTTGGCTGCAGTACGGGAAAAACTGAAGTACGCGGATATTCCTGATGGCCTTCGTGGTCTTGGAATTACCTTTATCAGTACCGGTTTGATTGGTTTGGGCTTTATGTCGTTCTCCGGCGTATCCCTCTAAACCGTTGGTGTAACGAAGTAGCGGAATAAAAGGAACAAGTCGATGCAAGAAATATATCTTGGCGTGGGCATGTTCACCATTATTGTAGTAGCTCTGGTTGTGGTGATTATGTTCGCCAAATCAAAGTTGGTACCTTCTGGTGATGTCCAGATCATCATTAACGATGACGAAGAAAAGACGATTACAACCCAACCGGGTACGAAGCTTCTGAATGCATTATCAAATGCGGGAATATTCGTGTCTTCTGCTTGTGGTGGTGGTGGTTCATGTGGTCAATGTATCGTGCACATTAAAGAGGGTGGTGGTGAAATTCTCCCGACTGAGCGCGATCACATTACCCGTGGTGAAGCTCGCGACGGTGCTCGTTTGTCATGTCAGGTGAACGTAAAACAAAACATGAAAATTGAACTTGATGAAGAGATCTTCGGCATCAAGAAATGGGATTGTGTGGTGCGTTCGAACGATAACGTGGCTACCTTTATTAAAGAGCTAGTGCTTGAAATTCCAGACGGTGAATCGGTTCCATTCCGCGCGGGTGGTTACATTCAAATCGAGGCGCCGCCTCATCATGTGAAGTTTAAAGATTTCGAGATCGAAAAAGAGTATCGCGGTGATTGGGATCGCTTTAAGTTATTCGATTTAGAATCGAAAGTTGATGAAGAAGTTATTCGCGCTTACTCAATGGCGAACTACCCAGAAGAGCACGGTATTATCATGCTGAACGTGCGGATCGCGACTCCGCCGCCAAATGATATGACGTTACCGCCAGGTAAAATGTCATCGTATATCTTCAGTTTGAAGAAAGGTGACAAAGCAACTATTTCTGGACCTTTCGGTGAGTTCTTCGCCAAAGAAACAGAAGCAGAAATGGTATTCGTTGGTGGTGGTGCAGGTATGGCCCCTATGCGTTCTCATATCTTTGATCAGCTCCGTCGCTTGAACAGTAAGCGTAAGATCTCATTCTGGTATGGTGCGCGGTCGAAACGTGAAATGTTCTATGTTGAAGATTTCGATATGTTGGCCGAGGAAAACGATAACTTTGAATGGCATGTTGCATTGTCTGATCCAATGCCAGAAGACAATTGGGAAGGGCAAACTGGGTTTATTCATAACGTTCTTTTTGAGAACTACTTGAAAGACCACCCAGCCCCAGAAGATTGTGAATTCTATATGTGTGGTCCGCCGGTGATGAACGCGGCTGTGATCAACATGTTGAAAGATCTTGGTGTTGAAGATGAAAACATCATGCTTGATGATTTCGGTGGCTAAGGCCTCGCGGTGTTCGTAAGCCTCATCGAAAGACAGACAAAATGGCTGGCCCTTCTTGGGCTAGCCTTTTTTGTTTCCGGCTGTTCTGAAAACTATGACATAGAGCAAATATCTGGGAATGTTCTCGGTTACGAGTATCGCGTTGAATTCCTTCCCGCTCATCCTAATCATACGGAGAACCGAGTGAGTCAGCGGGTTCAGGGAATTATGCAATATGTGGCAATGCAATTTTCGGTTGAGTACCCGCAATCGGAAGTGAATCGCCTCAATCGCTGGGAATCCACAGATGCCTTTGTACTGACGCGTGAGTTAGAAGGGTTAATTCGACAAAGCCTGCACCTGCGCGCTCTGTCTGAAGGTGGTATTGAGCTGTTTCACGCAGATATAGCAACGGACCAAGCACCTGTTCGTATCCAAAACCACCAACTAATCAAATCAGATGCATCGGTAACGGTGGAACTAGATAGCTTACTACGTGGCCATATGGCCGATCGTATTGCAGATATTCTCGATTTAATGAATGTGCAAACCTATCGCGTAGAGATAGACAACCAACTACGCCTTCGCTCTCCCAAGCGTCGTGGCCAATATCAGCGCGTTGAGTTTATCGATATTGAGAGTTTCTATCTGAATGTTCGAGATGGCGCTGTCGCTAGTGCGTTCTCAGCAGATGAATCGAATATTGAACGCGTCATAGTTCTCCACGAGAATGCGGCAGAGGCAGAAGGCTTGGCCCGTTGGTTTGCGCAGCTATCACTTGAAGAGAGTTTATCTGCGGCTAACCAGCACAACGTGTCGGTTGTTTTTTTCGTGCGTGAAGATTCGGGCTTAACGCGGTATAATAGTTCGGCATTTGCAAACGAAGTATTGTGAGGTAAACCATGCAAACCTTGATGTTGGCTTTCGTATTGATGTTGATCGTCATTGCGGGTATGGCCATTGGGTATTTAATTCAGCGCAAGTCAATCAGCGGTAGCTGTGGCGGCATTGGCGCATTGGGCATGGATAAGGCCTGCGATTGTGACGACCCATGCGAGTCGCGCAAAGCAAAAATGGCCAAAGAAGCAGCACGTAAAGAAAAAGAACGTGCGTGGCAAGAGAACAGAATTCAGTAATACTGAGCTCAAGTTTTTGATGAAGCGCACTGAGGTGCGCTTTTTTATTGTTTGAATTTAGATATAATGAAAAGGAATAAGTTATAACCAATGAGGCATCTTCCTGTGTCGTTTCTGCTCTCTGCCCATAGTTCCCATTATCCCCATGAAATATTTATGGATGCGAATGCGACAACGCCCGTATTGCCGGCGTTGCAAGAGCTGATGAGCAAGGTGTACCAAACCCATTACGGGAATCCTAGCAGTCCCCATTATGCGGGTATTCGTGCGAAGCGTGTGCTGAACGATACCCGCAATGCTGGTGCTCACTTGTTTGCTTGTGAGCCTGATCAAATAATATTTATGAGTGGGGCAACCGAAGGCATTAATACAGCGGTGCTTTCTGTATTGCAGTCTTACGCAGGAGGCAAAGGTAAGGGCTGCTACTTGCTCTATAGCGCCACTGAGCACAAGGCGGTTCCGGAAGCGTTACGCCATTGGAATACGTTATTACAGGTGGAAGCTGAGGTCATGGCTATTCCCGTGGATAGGGAAGGCCAAATCGATCTTGAATTTCTGCGCGCACATGTGGGCGACGCACTTATGATATGCACCATGGGCGCGAATAACGAGACGGGTGTGTATTGCGACCTAGCTGCCCTCGAGCGCGAGATTCGCGCTCTTCGTTCGGATATTCCCTGGTTAGTAGATTGTGTGCAGATGCTGGGTAAGCGCCCGATCGCGTTAGGGAAAACGACGATTGATTACGCGCCCTTCAGCGCCCACAAACTGTATGGTCCGAAAGGGGTTGGTGCCTTGTACGTGCGGACTGGCGCGCCCTTTACACCTTTGCAAACGGGTGGTGGTCAGGAGCGTGGTTTGCGAGGTGGTACTGAGAACGTTGCAGGCATTGCAGCCCTAGGACAAATATTTACCTGGCTAAATGATAGAGCAATCAGTCCTTTTCAAGACTCAGAAACGCTGTACGGCTATCGTCAGACTATCATTGATGCACTGCAATCGGCATTCCCGAAACTTACGCTAAATCAACCTCTCGATAGGTCACTGGCTACGACTATTAATTTCTCGGTTGCAGGATATAGTTCGTCTGAGTTGATTGCGATTTTTGATGCGGCAGGAATCAGGGTGAGCGCAGGTTCTGCCTGTAGTACCGGAGGCGCTCGCAGCTTTGTGCTCGATGCAATGGGGTTGCCTACTTGGCAGTCGGAAGGGGCCATACGCATGTCGTTTGGGCCAGCATTCAGTCAAGCTGATCTCGATACTTTATGTGAGCGCCTCACCTTTATTCGCGACAAAATCACAGGGGCAAATCCGTGGGGGCAGGGTGCACTCTACATTCCTGATCCTATGACATCGGGTAGCGCTTGGATTATGTGCCGAACGACACAACAAGCGCTTGCGTTAACTGATTCCCCTGACGTAATGCAGGGAATTGAGTCTTGTTGTCCAGAAACCGACTGGCAAATTCAGGTCTGGAACAAAGAATCTCAAGATTTTGCCGGATTCCGTTTACATCGCGAAGCAAACGGAGTTCGCATCACAGCGTTAGCCACCGAGCGTTCAATTCAGCTCACTGATGCGGGCATTGTGGTTGCGCACACCCCGTCACCTAAGTTAATGGCAGTGTCCGAATTTAATTGTGAGCAGATGACATTTATCGATGTAAGGGAACAATCGGAAGCGCTTGCTCAATACCATGAATATCCAAGTCCATGTTTGCAGACCATTCCCCGCGCGCTATGGTGTGACTACGTGTTGCGTGCCGAACCTGAGGGTTCACCGCGGCCTATTTTCTTTTGTCGTTCAGGGAACCGCGCCACAGAAGTGGCGCGTCTAGCGCTAAGTGTGGGCTGGCAGGATGCTTGCGCATGTAATGCCGCAGCATCGGAAGTATTTGATTGGCTGCGTCGTCAGAAAACGCCCGTCGAGTAGACGGGCATTTCTCTACTCTTCTAGGGAGAGCAGGTTGAGCTGGCGGTTATCGTCAAGATACCAACAGAACGATTCATCGAAGCAGGAAATCGATACGACACCCGCCGAACTGACAGATTGCCATTGGTCACCGAAGTCTTCAGATCGATAAAAACCTGATGCGTTGCCTGCCAGAATCGTGCTGCCAGCGGCGGTCATTTGGGTGAGAGCGCCTTGTACCGGAGGCGCGCTTAATTGTGTAAACTCGTCTTGGAAAAATCGGAATAATTCAGGTTGCGCCTCATCTCCTGCCGCGCCGCCAGCAATTAGAAAATCACGTTGACTGATAGGGAAAACAGCGTGTACACCAGAATCAGGCCCAGCACTTAAAGGCGTATCTAACACTTGGAAGCGCAATGATGTTCTTCCTTTGTGCATTATGCGAGCAGTTGTACCTCCCAGAGTGCCCATCACAAATGTATTATTCGCAAATACTGCGCATTGGCCTTCGCTCGAAGCGGCCTCGCTAGGGAGTGGCCGTTCTGAGAAACCGCTGCGCGATGCAAGCCAGTTGCTGCCGTTACTGCTACGGATAACGTGCCAGTTATCATCGAGAGTATCACCTAAAACAAAGCCCTCGCCATCTGGAATCAAGGCAAAACAGCGGAGTTCTTCATCGCCATTACCGCGATACATCTGGCGCCAACTAAAGCCCCCATTACGGGTTAAAAGTAAACGGCTGCGCTCTCCACGGCCGGTAGAGAGCACAAAAGCGTGGCGATCGTCGAAGGCCTTGAGTTGTCGAATAACGAGGTTTGCTGTGCGTCCACCGGGCGTAGAAACATCCCAGCTTTCACCGCCGTTACTGGTAACGGCAACTTGCCCTTCATAATTACCGACCCACACAATATCTTTATTTACCGCATACACGGCAGACCAATGTCCTTCGGGTAAGCCGAAATTCTCAGCCGCGGCGCTCGGTAAGGCTAAGCATCCTAATACAAACAGTATGTTCCGCATACGAGCTTTCATAATGATTACACATTCCTGTTTCTGAGATAAAACCAGCTTATGATATATTGCCAATAAATAAGAACGGACACAAACAGCGCTTGGATTTATCAGGCAGCTATAAGAGAGTATCCATGTTCAAATCTGTACACCATTTTATCAAACGCGCGCAGTTTCAAACCTTATGTTTATTGGGTATTGCCATCGTAACTGTTTCTGCACCAACTGTATCGGCAAATGCGCAAAGAAATGCGGATATCGACCAATTAAAAGAATACTTGATTGGTGACTTTTCCAATTTACGTCACATGATGACTACAGGAGAGGGCGTAGGTCAGCCTCCCGTACTTCTGCAGATTACCCCCGCCGAATGGGATGGGGAGCAGGTTCTCATCGCTCGACAAGCCCTTGTTTCAGCACCGAATGAGCCTTACCGAATTCAGGTTTATCGGATTCGCAAAGACCAGCGCAGTGGTCAGCTAGTGCAAGATATATATGTGGCTTCACCTGCTCTAAATAGCAGCGAGCACTCCCTGTTATTTGAATCTGCAGAACGACTCGCGGGCTGCAGTATCAGATGGCGTGTTGAAGCGGGTCAGTTCGTTGGTATAAGGGACGGACGTCGGTGTAAATTTCGCGACCAGCACGGTCGCGAAATAAGTATGTCGTCCCGGCTGCTAGTAACTGCAGAGCAATTGATTATTGAAGATTCAGCCATGGCGCAGGGGGAGGATTTCATTTTAGGTCGCCCACTCGGCGAGGTGAATGTTTATGAGCCTATTCGATTCATGTCTGCACAGATCATGTTTCTTCCGTCCGGTGGGCAAGCGAATGATGAGAGTGCGTGGTTATCGGTCGATACCTATCGACCGCTACACGATCACGATGTTCGTATACCGCTCGTGGCTTCCGCGGATGGCATGTTTATCGGTCACGATATTCAACTTCTCGGTTTCGCTGACGACGAGACGCAATTGCAACTTCGAATTTATCGCTTTTCAGATGCAGAGCCGCTCGACGATGTGACGATGGAGTTTGATGGTGAGACATGGCATGCGGAAACGGAACGTTTCCGCATTCAATTAGTGCCTGTGGCTATTAATGCGTTGTAGCGCGACTTGCCGCGTCATTGATTATTTGTGCCATGCGCTGAGCCGAGAGAATCAATTGATTTTCGACTACAGGGCGTGCTTGACGAAAATAGCGTTCACCTAGAGCGGCATTGTGTTCGGCCCGTGGATACGCGTTAGAGCGTGCTAAGTCTGATGACTCATTGGCCCAATCGATAAGTGCCTGATGCCAATCATCACGTGGCGCTGGAAGCGGATTCAAACGTGCCTGCATAGCGGGTGATGGCATCTCATCCATACCGCGAATCATAACAGTATCCCACAAGCGATGGAGATTGGTTTCCGTTCCGAAAAATGTCACCCGTATATCATTACCGCCACGGTCATGCTGATAACCCATGTGTAAAGGCTGGTGCATATCGGTGATCCAATGGCTAAAGGTGCGCAACGCACGTGCTTGCTCTTCTGCTGAGCGGGTGGGATCAAGCATGATCTCAATGTCATCCATAGCCGCGCCCACGACACAGCGTCGATTTGGACAATCACGCTCTAACACAAAATAGTCTTCTTCAGGAGGGACGTTGGCGAAATGCAATGGTCCCATCCAGCGTCCTTCTTCAGTGCCACGCACACGGTCAGCCCATGTGGTCATGGTGGCTAATGAATCTTCGCCGACAATATCCATCCGTTCTTGCACCCATGCACGCGCTTCCGGGGTGAGGTAATGCCATGTCATTTCGCCAATATACTCATGGCCTTGAAACCCCCATGCATCAAGCTTGGTAGGTGTTAGCAAGAAAACGCCAATAATAAATCCGCTAATAAGTTTGCGCATCAAGAGACTCCCCTGTGATTTGCTTCGCGTCATCTGACATTAAGAAAAGATAGACGGGCATGATGTCCGCAGGTGTTTTTAGCTTTTTAGAATCTTCCGCCGGATAAGCTTTGGCCCGCATCATGGTACGAGTTGCACCGGGATTGATGACGTTGACCCGCAGCGGTGTGTTCTCATATTCGTCAGCGATGACTTGAGCCATGCCTTCTGTTGCAAATTTGGATACGGCGTAGGGGCCCCAATGGGCACGTCCTTTGCGACCTACACCCGATGAGGTAAAGATAATGCGAGGGGAAGGTGCTTTTAACATGACCGGTATCAGCGCCTTGGTCATCATAAACTGAGCAGTGACGTTGACGTGTAATACGTCGTTCCACGAGGCTAAATCAATATGGGTAAACGGCGAAAGCACGCCGAGCAGGCCCGCATTATGGAGCAGTCCATCTAAACGACCAAATTGCTGTTCTATAGTAGCGGCCATGTCACGATAATGACTTTCAGTTGCGCCTTTCATATCCAGTGGGACAATGGCTGGCTCAGGATAACCAGCGGCAACGATGTCATCGTAGACAGCTTCGAGTTTCTTTGTCGTGCGCCCCAAAAGAATAACAGTTGCTCCGTGGCGAGCATAAGTTAGCGCGGCTTCGCGACCAATACCATCACCGGCACCCGTCACTAAAATAATTTTTCCTTGAAGCGCCCCTTCGGAAGCTTGATAATTTTGATAATCCTGCATAACTTTGACATATCGTAAGTGAACTTTAGGGGCTATTGTACATCTTTACGGGATCGAACTCAGTAAACAGATCCGAAACTCAACGATTTTTCTTTAATAATCATCGACAGAGGTGTATAACTTTCTGTTAACGAATTTAGAACGGCTGTTTGATACTGTCGCTCGAAAAATGAGAATTAGAACAACAAGGATTGGGGATACCTCATGAAAAAACTGTTTCTATCACTAGCCATCACTACTGCACTCGGCCTTACCGCGTGTACACCTGATGGAGAAAGCGCACCCGCCACTGAAACCGCAAGTAATGTTCCAGCGGCTCGGGTTGCATTTGATCCAGGTGCAGGCAACTTGCCAGTACCTAGTGATATTCTTCTTAGCGGAACCACAGACGGGACGCTAAACATCCCCGTCCCGGACAATACCGATTTCGGTAATCCGCAAAACGCGTTAAATGGTCTCGACGGGTGGTCGACGGCGATGCCACTGACGTTCAGCTTTACTTTGCCGCGCGACGAAGATGGTAATGAAGTAGGTATCAACCCGGGCACGGTAACAGCGCAGGGTTCTATTCGCGTGTTTAAAGTGGTCATGGGTGGCGACTTCCGCGATGCAGATTGTGTTGCGCAACCTGCAGGCACTGCCTGTAAGTTTGTTGCCGAACTGCAACACGGCACCGACTTTACCGTTGTGTTTAGTGGCGGTCAGGCGCAAGTGATTCCTTTGCGTCCTTACGAACCTAAAACAGGCTATGTTGCTGCGTTAACAAATAACATTCGCGATAACATGGGCCGTCCAGTGCAGCCTTCTTCTACGTACTACTTACTGAGCAAGCCGTTGGCAACTGATCCAATTGGCGGAGCCCAAGAGCAGGCGTTGCAAGGCGTGATTAATAGTTACCATGCAGTATTAGGGCAAGCAGGTGTGAATACAGAGAATGTTATTTACAGCTCTGGCTTTACTACGCAGTCGGTCGGTGATGTTCTGGGTGTAGTGAAGCAAATGATGCTTACGCCTGAACTACGTCCAACAATGGAAGCAAATCCAACTGGCATGACCGTTGCGCAAGCGATGGGAATTCCGCCAAGTAGTCAGCCTTCGTTCTTAATTGCGAATTCAGCTGACTTATATGTTGGTGAAGTTCGCCTTCCTTACTTCAGCCCAATTCCAACGGCTGAGAATCCAACGGCACCACTATCTGGTCGTTGGCAAGCAGGCTTTGTGAGCCCTGTAGCCATTATCATTGGGCTGCAATCTGGTCAGGTAACGGTTGAAGAGCTAGTGGGCTTGGGTATTGATCCCGCCGACTTAGCAAACCCAGCTGCGTTAGCAGGTCAGATTCCTTATGAAGCTGCAGAAGGTACGGCACTGGTTCAATTAGACCGCTTCCGTCACCTCACTAAATTTAATCCGATTCCACGTCCGACGACGATTGCCGACGTGCCCTTAATGATGTCGACGCCGAATCTTGCAAATGCAAACTTGGTGCGGGCAGCAAATGGTATGGAACCGCTGGAAATGCCACAAGGTGGCTGGCCAGTGGTTATCTTCCAGCATGGTATCACTGGCGATAAAACCAACTTTATGGCCATTGCGGGTACTTTAGCGGTATTTGGTCATGCGGCTGTGGCTATTGATCACCCAGTTCATGGCGACCGTGGCTTTACGGTGACAGACGGCGAAGGTAACGTGGTTGCGAATATTAACGCGACCTCGGGCCTAGGTTCACCCACGAATTATCTGAACTTAGCGAGCTTACTGACAGCCCGCGATAATTTACGCCAATCAAGCTCTGATCTAATGGGTTTGCGTTTGAGTCTTAACTTTTCAAACCAGACAGGTACCATGATTAACCCAACGGATGTGAAATTCGTGGGGCATTCACTGGGTGCCATTGCAGGTACTAACTTTATCGCCACGGCAAATACGCCACTTACCGGTGATTTAGCGAATTTCCAAGGTTTGTTCCAAGTACGCGCTGGTGTACTAGGGATGCCTGGAGGCGGTATTGCACCATTCCTCGTGGAGTCTGAGCGTTTTGGACCGGTAATTGGTGGTTCAATTGCGTTCCAGTCGTTCAACTACTTCCGCGATTACGCGATTCAAGAAGCGGTGGCTTCTGGTATCGATCCGCAGACACCACAGTTTGAAGCCTTCTTGCCGCAAGCGTACATTCAGTTCTACGATGGCGGTATTGCAACGGCAGCGCAACAAGCGGCACTGCAAGCGGTATTAGGACAGTTCCAGTTTGCAGCGCAAACCGCGGTAGACTCGGGCGATCCAATTAACTACGCGGCACAATTGCGTGGCACAGAAACGCCGCTGTATCTGATTCAAGCGAATGGCGACAAAGTGGTACCTAACAGCACTGCGCATCCATTAGGTGGCACAGCGCCATTAATTCGCGAGTTAGGTTTACCTTTCGCGAGTGGCCCGCAACAAAGTGCTGATCCTATTAGTGCGGCAGTTCGTTATGTAGGTGCAGGCCACAGTTCATTGCTGAATCCGGCAGATAACGACGCTGATCCGAACACGCGTGCGGCGATTACCACCGACATGCAACAATCGATTGGTATCTACTTCGAATCGATGCAACGTTTACTTCAGATCAATCCAGATCTGGTACAATAAGCATCGCGAGAGTGCATTGATTAAAAAGGCCAGCTTT
>NZ_JACAVQ010000013.1 GCF_015354615.1 Aliidiomarina indica
TTTCGCTGGCCTTTTTCTTTATGGCGCCTTTACGCTTTCTCCTGATATACCCTATGTGTATCAGCGCTTACTTAGGAGACATCCATGATCGAAATCTTCACCGATTACGGCATATTTTTGATTAAAACCATTACTATCGTTGCTGCTATCATTCTTATTTTAAGCGTTATTATTAACGCTGCGCAGCGCCAAAAAGATGGCGATGGTGAATTACACATTGATAATCTCAGCGATTCCTTTCGCTCGGTGCAAAAGCAAATGCGGCTACATTTGCTTACCGGCAAGGCGCGCAAACTGGCGAAAAAGAAAGATAAAAAAGCCAAGCAGCCGGATCCATTTGAGCAGCACACATTTGTGATCGACTTTAAGGGATCTTTAGATGCCCGTGAAGTGGACTCTCTACGACGCGAGGTGAGCGCAATTCTGGCTGTTGCTGATAAGACTAAGGATGAGGTCGTTGTCCGCTTAGAGAGCCCTGGAGGCGTGGTACACGGCTATGGATTAGCAGCAGCTCAACTCAAGCGTATTCGAGACGCGGAGATTCCTCTAACAGTGGCCGTTGATAAAGTGGCTGCGAGCGGTGGCTATATGATGGCGTGTTTAGCCAACAAGATTGTTGCCGCACCCTTTGCGGTGGTCGGTTCAATAGGAGTGTTAGCGCAGTTGCCCAACTTTCATCGCTTGCTTAAAAAGAACAATATCGATTTTGAGCAAATTACAGCGGGTGAATACAAGCGCACCCTTACAGTGTTTGGTGAGAATACTGAGAAAGGCCGTGAGAAATTTAAAGAAGACATTGAAGACATCCATGATCTGTTTAAATCTTTTGTGAAGGAAGGGCGTCCACAGTTAGATATTGAGCGGGTTGCTACCGGCGAAATTTGGTTCGGTACCCGAGCAAAAGAGATGGGCTTAATTGATGACATCGCAACCAGCGATGATTTACTCCTAGAGGCGGCGAAAAATCGGGATGTACTCAAAGTAACCTACAAACCGAAAACAAAGCTTACGGATAAACTAACCCATGCTGCTCAATCCACGATTGATCGTTTAGTGCTCGATTGGGTTCAACGAACGCGCTTTTGGCGCTTTTAAGTTCGCACCGACATCATATGACCAAGTAAAAAGGGCTCGCCACATGGCGAGCCCTTTTCTATTCTACGACGCAATAAGCGCGCTATCTCACAGGCTTATGCTTTTGCTAGGGGTCTGCATTCTGATGGGGCGTTGCAGATGGCGACGGACCCCCCTTCCCATTGCTCGCTTCATTGCCAGCCGTAGGATCGTTATATACGTCTTCATCGAATTGACCTTCCGATTTACCAATCACTGTCGTGACCATCGCATCACCGGTAATGTTTACCGCAGTGCGGGTCATGTCGAGGAGGCGGTCGATACCCATAATCAGGGCAATGGCGTCGATAGGTAAGCCAACCTGTTGCAATACCATCGCAAGCATAATCAGACCGACACCTGGAACACCTGCCGTGCCGATGGAGGCCAAGGTAGCGGTTAAAATCACCATCAGATAATCAGTGAAACTCAGATCCACCCCGTAAAGCTGTGCAATAAAGACGGTAGCCACACCTTGCATAATGGCCGTGCCATCCATGTTTATGGTGGCGCCCAAAGGCACTGTAAACGACGCGACGCTGTTGTTAACTCCGAGTCGTTTTGTGGTGGTACGCAAGGTAACGGGTATCGATGCGTTGGAGCTAGAAATACTAAACGCAAAAATTTGGTTGCTGAACATCTTGCGCACGAACAACACTGGATTCAAGCCCGTTAGCAGTTTGAGAATCGTTGGATAGATAATAAAACCGTGTACTAACAACAGGCACAGAACCGTGAGGAAGTACTTTAATAAATCCCCGAGCAAGTCGCCAAATCCGAGATTTGCAAAGGTGCGCGCGAGTAATGCAAAGACCCCGTAAGGTGCTACCTTCATGAGGATCATGACTAACTTCATAATGACTTCATTGACGTCTTCAAAGAAGCCTTTTAACCGATCGCCAGCTTTTCCAGTAAGAGCCATGGCAATACCAAAAAGCAATGCAAATACGATGATCTGGAGCATGTTGCCTTCGGCCATCGCGTTAATCGGATTGCGCGGTACCATGTCAATCACGACATCCACAAAGCTGGGCGCTTCGGCAACGGATACATTGCCTTCCATCGCATCGGCAAACGCGGCGTTACTGCCCGGCTTAACAATACTGGCGACGGTCAGTGCAATGGCAATCGCAATACAGGTTGTAACAAGATAAAGTACTAATGCCTTGCCGCCCAATCGGCCTAGTTTGGATGGGTCACTCAGTTGGCAGGTCCCAACGATAAGGGACACAAACACCAGTGGCACCACCAACATCATCAGTGAGGTGATAAAGAACTCACCGACAATTCTAAGAAGACCGTCAACAAATACGGAGTAAAATAAGGGAGCGGTTTCGGCAGAGAACCATAAGTTGATTAAAATACCTACGAGAATACCGGCGAACATGCCGATAACAATTTTTCCCGTGAGGCCTAACTTTTTATCAGCCATTTTGTATTACCCTGATAATTATTATGATCGTAAGAGCGCTAGCCTATCAGACGAACGGCGATTGCCATAGTCCGACGTGCTAGAGAGCATAAAAAAGAGGAGCTAGGCTCCTCTTTTCTGTTGTTATTTTTACGTCTGCGAACTGCTTATTAGCTAACTTACAAACGTGGGAATAAACCCGTTTGTCCAGGCAATGACGGTTGCTGCCATTAAGCTGACCATAAGGATTAAGCCGGCAGTAACGACGGAGCTTGAATACATGAAACCTTGTTCTTCTGGAATATGCATAAGAATCGGTACACCCGCGTACAGTAAGTAAACCGAGTAGGCGACACCCGCTAAGAACACCATAGCGACAAACCACAATTCAGGGTAGAGTGCGCTTAAACCGGCCATGAGCACAGGTGTCGACGTGTACGCCGCCAATTCGAGTGATTGCGTATACGACGGTGCAGCACCAAATGTTTTTGCCATCCAGTGAATTAAGTAAGAAAGAGCAAGGACACCACCAATTAAGCCTATGTACATGGCAACGGCCATTGCCACGGCGCTGGTGTGGGTCATATAGATACTTTCGCGCGCGCCAATACTCCAGCCGATATGGGCTGATGCGAAATAGGCGGCAATACAGGGGATTAACCCAACGATCAAAATATGTGACAGAGAAAAGCGTAAACTTTCATGTCGTTGATCAATTGTTTTCCATTCTTCTACCGGATGAGCGTAGAGCCCCCAGATATGATTTAGTATCATGTATTACTCCTTGAAGCCGCAGCTCCGAATGTCATCAAACCCACATGGGTTGTATGCTCATTATAGAGTCGGAATTCGGCGTGAAATCAAGAATGAAAGGTTCTGAGCAATTTCTGCTCAGATTATTTTGTTATAAAGTCGTTAAGAAATTATGCCTGTGCAACTAACAAATCAGTATCACGATCTCCTCGCGCCTATTTACGGCTTCTTGCGTTGTCCTACGCCTGCGGCCTGGATTCAACACGCAAGCCAGCCAGAACAGCTTCCGTTGGTATTAATAGACCATTTGCACTGTGAATTAAAAGCTGCGCAAAGCGCGGGTTTACTGCTGCGCAGATATGCACTTAATGATGCGATGGGGCAGCAGGTTTTGGATTGGCTTCGCCCCTATGAGGACCGACTATATCGAAAACAGCATCCAGTTGACCAAGGAGCAAAAAATAAGCAAGTTCCCCGCATTCGATTGGAGGATGTTTTACCCTGGCAGGAGCGTTTAGTGGATCGTATGGTGCTGTTAATGAAGGAAGAATTGCATCATTTCGATCAAGTGTTCGAGATTATTGAACAGCGCGGCTTCGAACTCGTTCCGGTAACAGCGTCACGGTATGCCGCAGGCATGCTGCGCCATATTCGCGGGAAAGAACAAGAAGGCTTGGTGGATAAATTAATTATTGGCGCCATTATTGAAGCCCGCTCTTGTGAACGATTTGCCGCTTTAGCGCCGAATGTTGATGATGATTTAGCTCGCTTCTATATCTCTTTACTTCGTTCGGAGGCTCGTCATTATCAAGACTACCTAGCGCTGGCTGAAGAGGTGGCGGGCTCGCCTATTGCGGAACGGGTGGATTTCTTTCTAGCGCTTGAGCAAGATCTGATTGAATCAGTAGATTCAGAGTTGCGGTTTCACAGTGGTGTGCCCGAGTCAGCCGCGTTAGCGAGTAAGCAAGGGCTCACTGCGTAGATGCGCTCCGGTTCCCGTTACATCGAGAATGCTGCCTTGCTCATACCAATCGCCAAGGACAATTCGCGTGCCGGTGGCATGGGTGTGAATGCCCGGACGGTGGGTGTGTCCGTGAATCATTTGAATTGTGTCGGTTTCCTGCATTAACGCCTCAACGGCAGTATCGGTGGCGTCATATTTTGCCAGTTGTTCGTCACTGAGGGGCTTGTTAGGTTTACTTTCAGTTGCTGAGTCTGAACCATTACCAGCGCTATTGTCGCGCAGGTAAGTGGCAATTTTTCGAC
Organism: Aliidiomarina indica; assembly: GCF_015354615.1. Lineage (GTDB taxonomy): Bacteria > Pseudomonadota > Gammaproteobacteria > Enterobacterales > Alteromonadaceae > Aliidiomarina > Aliidiomarina indica. Next base: position 4,544 of record NZ_JACAVQ010000013.1, read on the forward strand.
GCCATGACAAAGGCATCCAGGCCGTACATGCAAGCAACCAAGGGTGACGTATTACTTTGCGGAAACGTTGGTAACCAACATCCTTGGTGCAGAGGGTATCCCCATGCAAAAGTACCGTGGGAATGCCATAAAGGTCGATGACCGTGGGTTCGGGGAGTAGTGTAACCCCGGTTTCCTTAGCAAATGTCTCACCCACCAAAAAATCGCGATTTCCGTGGATAAAAAAGCAGGGAATGCCCGCGTCAGTAAGTGCCCTAAGCTCGCCTTTCACCTCGCGGTGAAAAGGGGTGTTGTCGTCATCACCAATCCAATATTCAAACAGGTCACCAAGGATATACAAGGCTTCGCATGAGCGTGCTTCCGTGCGCAAGAACTGCACAAACAGACCGGTAATATCCGGTCTGTCGGCACTAAGATGAAGATCTGAAATAAAGGTGGTGGTCACGGGTTATTCAACAACCGTTGCAGACTCGATGACAACGTCGTCGACCGGAACATCTTGATGAAAGCCTGAACGACCCGTGTTCACGACGCGAATTGCATCGACAACATCCATCCCCCTTACCACTTCACCGAATGCACAGTAGCCCCAACCATGGAGGTTCTCACCGGTGAAATTCAGACTCGCGTTGTCGCGCACATTAATAAAAAATTGCGCTGTTGCCGAGTGAGGATCTTGTGTACGCGCCATAGCAATAGTGCCTCGTTTATTCTCAACCCCATTATTGGCTTCGTTTTTTATCGGCGCCTTAACTTTCTTTTGCTCCATACCTGGCTCAAAGCCGCCACCTTGAATCATAAATCCGTCGATCACACGGTGAAAAATGGTGTTGTCATAGAAGCCGTCTTTCACGTAACTTACAAAGTTCTCGACAGTAGCCGGTGCTTTGTCGGCAAATAGAGCCAGCTCAATCTCACCAAAATTGGTTTTCAGTACAACGTTCATGATGTGTCCTTTAATTGCCTATTAGTTTAGGTCGCTATCTTAGCGAAATATACCTAGAAAAGGTATGTTTTACGGCGATTCAGTGCCGTACTCCGCGTTCAAATCGGCCAGGATGGGACCAAGCCACTCCCAGGCTTCTTCGACAGAATCAACCATGTGGTACAGGGCTAAATCTTTATGATCGATAAGGCCGGTATCGGCGAGATGTTGAACATTTAGCAAGCGATCCCAGAATGCTTTGCCGTACACAAAAATGGGAATGCGCGGCATTTTATTGGTTTGAATGAGGGTGAGTGTTTCAAAAAGCTCATCGAGAGTACCAAAGCCTCCTGGAAACACAATCAATGCGCGAGCACGCTTTAAAAAGTGCATTTTACGCAATGCAAAATATTGAAATTCAATACTATGTTTGGCAGCGATAAAAGGGTTTAGGCGCTGCTCTTTGGGAATCACAATGTTTAAACCAATACTATGATGACCCGCATCAAAAGCGCCGCGGCTCGCTGCTTCCATAATGCCGGGGCCGCCTCCCGTAATTAATCGGGTTCGGTGCATATTGTTGTCTTCAATATATTCACCAATGCGAGCGGAGAGTTCGCGCGCTTCTTGATAATACTTAGCCATGTCACGACAAGGGTCGTTGCTTCCACACTGATCGGGCGAAGGGATGCGGGCGCTGCCAAATATAGAGATGGTGTGTTTCACCTGCTCGCCGTTGAAGGTGGTTTCAGCGGCGAGCCATTCCTTAGACAAGTGCTCAGCTTGACCTTTTACGAGCTGATCCAACTCATCAACAATGTGCATATCCGCTTGATTAAAATCAGGTGTTGATTTCGCCATGTGAGTTCCTCGCCACTGCGTAAAATGCTAGTATACTGCCTTTCTTATTGATCCTAACAGAGACCGCACCATCATGCTCAGGTTATACAATTCGTTGACACAGCAAAAAGAAGAATTTAAGCCACTGGAAGCTGGGAAAGTGAAACTCTACGTTTGTGGTGTCACGATTTATGATTTGTGCCACATCGGTCATGCGCGTACCTATGTCGCCTTCGACGTTGTCGTGCGTTATCTCCGATATCTGGGCTATGACGTTACTTTTGTACGCAACGTTACAGACGTTGACGATAAAATTATCAAGCGCGCGCACGAAAACAATGAAGATATTGATGCAGTAACCGAGCGTTTTTTAGGTTATATGCATGAAGATTTTGCCGCCCTCAACTTGGTTGAACCTGACATTGAACCGCGGGTAACCACGCATATGGATGAGATTATTGAATTAGTCGAAACCTTGTTGGCGAAGAAAAACGCCTATGTGGCTGAGTCTGGGGATGTGCTTTTTGATGTTTCTAGCTTCCCTGAATATGGTCAGTTAAGTGGGCAAAATCTCGAGCAATTGCAGGCGGGAGCGCGGGTTACTGTCGATCAGGGCAAAACAGATCCTCTTGATTTCGTTTTGTGGAAGCGGGCGAAAGCAGGTGAGCCAAGTTGGGATTCACCTTGGGGACCGGGACGTCCGGGATGGCATATTGAATGTTCAGCCATGAATGGTAAGCACTTAGGCAAGCATTTCGATATTCACGGTGGTGGTTCTGACTTAATGTTTCCCCATCATGAAAATGAAATTGCACAATCATGCTGTGCACACGATACCCCGTATGTAAATTATTGGATGCACACGGGAATGGTGCAGGTAAACCAAGAGAAAATGTCGAAATCGCTTGGGAATTTTTTCACCATTCGTGACGTGCTGAAGTCGTATACCGCAGAGACGGTACGTTTCTTCCTGTTGTCAGGTCACTATCGGAGCCAGCTCAATTACTCGGAAAGCCACCTTGACCAAGCCCATAGCGCTCTTGAGCGTTTGTATACGGCATTAAGGGGGACCAACGCGAGTGAGCCATCGGCAGATTTGAGCGCGCCCTATGAATCGCGTTTTCGCACCGCGCTAAATGACGATTTCAACGTGCCAGACGCTATGGCCGTTCTTTTCGATATCGCCCGTGATTTAAATAAAGCGCGGCAAGAAAAAAGCGATTCAGCAGCTGAACTCGCAGGATTGTTAATCGCTTACGGAAAAGTGCTCGGTATTTTGCAGCAACGGCCTGAGGATTTTCTACAAGGAGATGCTGCTGGCGACGTGGACGTAGCGCGTATTGAAGCGCTAATCGCGGAGCGAAACGCCGCTCGCGCTGATAAAGACTGGGCGCGAGCTGATGCGGCTCGTGATGAGTTGCAGGCGCTGGGTATTGTTTTAGAAGATAGTCCAGAGGGAACTCTCTGGCGTAAAGCTTAATTCATACTATAAAAAGAGGATGCTGTATGGCGACTCCACAGGTCCAAGTTGTAGCAACAATTGATGAACTCGCAACGCAGGATTTTGATGCGTTAATTCTAGTCGGTCCTCAGTTTGCAGAGGTGGCCGATGGCATTGATTCAGCAATTGCGGAGGGTGTTCGCGTTCATGCAGGCTTATTGGCCAGCGGCGGTGTACTCGCGTGTGCTGGAGTGCCCGCAGAGCGTCTAATTTTGGCACCTACGGGTCCGCTTGATCGGGATTACGATGATGTCCGCCGTTTCTACGATGCCGCACGCAAGGCTGCGGATATTGCGGTATCGGCGGGGGCAAAGCGTCCCGTTCTGATGCCAGTGCATGTACCCAATACTGAGCTTTATTCACAAGCGGTGGCTGCCACCTATTTTGGTTTTGCTCAGGGCTTATATGAGCCTTTAGAAGCGCGCGAACACTTTGGTGAAGCGTTGGAAGTGATTCAACAGGTGGGCCTCGTTGGCCAAGCTGACGAAGCCTGGCTTTATGCGGTTGAATCTGGCCGTCGTGTAGCCCGCGATTTGTGTGGTACGGAACCGCAGCGAATGTCACCTCTGCGCTTTGCTGAGTATTGCCAGCAGGCCTTTGCGGGAACCTCGGTGAAAGTTTCCGTGGTGGATGATCAGCCCGAGTTAGAAGTGGAGTACCCGTTGCTCGCCGCGGTGGCCCGCGCCTCATTTGCAACCTCGCAACGTCCCTGTGTCATTCGACTTGAATACGTTCCGGAAGGTCCGATCGAGCAAACGTTAATGTTAGTAGGAAAAGGCATTACCTATGATACCGGTGGCGCCGACTTAAAGGTTGGCGGGCATATGGCGGGTATGAGCCGTGACAAAGGTGGCGCCGCAGGTGTTGCCGGCTTTGTAAAAGCGGTTGCTGAAATTCAACCGAAAGGCATTAAAGTGGTCGCTGAGTTAGCAGCGGTACGCAACAACATTGGTGAAACAGCCTTTGTTGCCGACGAGATTATTACCGGTCGCTCTGGCAAGCGAGTACGCATTGGTAATACCGATGCAGAAGGGCGCTTGATTATGGCCGACTGCTTGGCACGTATGGTTGAGCAAGCGCCGTCTGAAAAGCATCCCATGCTATATACCGTCGCTACGTTAACCGGACATGCGGCCCTGGCGAAGGGCCCTTACACTGCGTTTGTTCCGAACAAAACCGCTGCTCGCAGTGGACAAGTGGATGCGTTACTCGAGGCGGGTGAATTATGGGGCGACCCGGCAGAACTGTCGGTGAGTCGGCGTGAAGATTTCGATTTTGTGCGCGGACGGACGAAAGCCGACGATTTGCTTTCATCGAACAACGGTCCATCGGCAACCACTAAGCGCGGTCACCAGTTCCCAATGGCGTTTTTGGCTGAGGTATCGGGATTAGGGGAGCATCAGTTATCAAGCGCTACACCTATCCCTTATGTTCATGTTGATATTGCCGGAAGTGGCGTAGAAAACGGCGATTGGCAGCATGGAAAACCTACAGCAACGCCAATTTTGGCATTAGCGGGCCACTACCTTCGTTGATTTAGAATGAACGAATGAATGTTTCACTCAGTAAAAAATGCCAGTCAGGCTTTGACTGGCATTTTTGTTACAGGCCTCGGCTTTGTTTGTCGACCACACGGCGGGCCACAAAAACCACATAGATATGCTTGTCTTCAGTGCCCCAACGGCACTCTTTAGGACGGTCATAATCGTCACACCACGTGGGAGTGCCGAGCATATGCTGCACTTCAGCGTAGCGCATGCCGATATCAATATGATTAAAGTTGGTTCGGTTAACTTTCGGATCGCTGCAGGCGCTAAGCACAAAAATGAACGCACACAACGTGGTGACCGTTGCAAAGAACGAAAAACCTTTGCTCTGACGTAACGGTTGGTACATACAAGTATTTAATTTATGGAACATACTGGTGCTCCTAAATAAGGTTATGAATAGCTTGGTGGCTCTATGCGCAATTCATCAAGCTGCTCTTTGGTTTTACCATGGGGTTGCGGAACTCTCGATTCACCATCGATATGAACAAATACAATATCGTCAGCAACGCAGATATTTTGTTTAGTGCCTTTGTTACGAACCACGCAGGTCACGGTCAGTGACGTTCGTCCAACGTTCTTCGTTTCTAACCCGAATTCAACGACATCCCCTTGAAACGCAGAGGCTTCGAACGTAATTTCGCCAATGTGTTTAGTAACTAAACTTTTTTGATCGAGTTGGCAGCTGGCAAAAATATAGGCTTCTTCATCAATCCATTCGAGAATTCGCCCGCCAAACAGAGAACCCGCAAAGTTTAAGTCATTGGGCATGACTAGCCGTCGAGATAGAAATCGCATACGCACTCCTTGATGATAAAACTCCCTTTAGTATAACGAAAATTTTGCAGTTAACTTGTTCTTACTAAAGAAAAAGCCCTTCAGTCGCC
>NZ_JACAVQ010000014.1 GCF_015354615.1 Aliidiomarina indica
TGCTGGGTAGGGGAGCGTTGTGTAAGCCGTTGAAGGTGAATCGAGAGGTTTGCTGGAGGTATCACAAGTGCGAATGCTGACATGAGTAACGATAATGGGGGTGAAAAACCCCCACGCCGGAAGACCAAGGGTTCCTATCCCATGCTAATCAGGGTAGGGTAAGTCGGCCCCTAAGGCGAGGCTGAAAAGCGTAGTCGATGGGAAACAGGTTAATATTCCTGTACTGCTGCATACTGCGATGGGGTGACGGAGAAGGCTAGGCAAGCGCGGCGTTGGTAGTCCGCGTGAAAGTGAGTAGGCAGAGGGATTAGGTAAATCCGGTTCCTTATATGTCGAGACACGAGACGAGACTCTACGGAGTCGAAGTTGTTGATGCCATGCTTCCAGGAAAACCCTCTAAGCTTCAGGTATGCAGAACCGTACCCGAAACCGACACAGGTGGTCAGGTAGAGAATACTAAGGCGCTTGAGAGAACTCGGGTGAAGGAACTAGGCAAAATAGTACCGTAACTTCGGGAGAAGGTACGCCCTTGAAGGTGATGAACTTCGCGTTCTGAGCGTTCGAGGGTCGCAGTGACCAGGTGGCTGGGACTGTTTATTAAAAACACAGCACTCTGCAAAATCGAAAGATGACGTATAGGGTGTGACACCTGCCCGGTGCCGGAAGGTTAATTGATGGGGTTAGCTTCGGCGAAGCTCTTGATCGAAGCCCCGGTAAACGGCGGCCGTAACTATAACGGTCCTAAGGTAGCGAAATTCCTTGTCGGGTAAGTTCCGACCTGCACGAATGGTGTAACCATGGCCACGCTGTCTCCACCCGAGACTCAGTGAAATTGAAATCGCTGTGAAGATGCAGTGTACCCGCGGCTAGACGGAAAGACCCCGTGAACCTTTACTACAGCTTGGCACTGAACATTGAACCTACATGTGTAGGATAGGTGGGAGGCTTTGAAGCATTGGCGCTAGCTGGTGTGGAGCCAACCTTGAAATACCACCCTTGTATGTTTGATGTTCTAACGGCGACTGCTGAACCGCGGTCCCGGACAGTGCCTGGTGGGTAGTTTGACTGGGGCGGTCTCCTCCCAAAGAGTAACGGAGGAGCACGAAGGTTGGCTAAGTACGGTCGGACATCGTACGGTTAGTGCAAAGGCATAAGCCAGCTTAACTGCGAGACAGACACGTCGAGCAGGTGCGAAAGCAGGTCTTAGTGATCCGGTGGTTCTGAATGGAAGGGCCATCGCTCAACGGATAAAAGGTACTCCGGGGATAACAGGCTGATACCGCCCAAGAGTTCATATCGACGGCGGTGTTTGGCACCTCGATGTCGGCTCATCACATCCTGGGGCTGAAGTCGGTCCCAAGGGTATGGCTGTTCGCCATTTAAAGTGGTACGCGAGCTGGGTTTAGAACGTCGTGAGACAGTTCGGTCCCTATCTGCCGTGGGCGTTTGAGAATTGAAAGGGGTTGCTCCTAGTACGAGAGGACCGGAGTGAACGAACCTCTGGTGTTCGGGTTGTCACGCCAGTGGCACTGCCCGGTAGCTATGTTCGGAATCGATAACCGCTGAAAGCATCTAAGCGGGAAGCGAGCCTTGAGATGAGTTCTCACTGGCATGTAATTGCCCTAAAGGGTTGTTGAAGACTACAACGTTGATAGGCACGGTGTGGAAGCGCTGTAAGGCGTTGAGCTAACGTGTACTAATTGCCCGTGAGGCTTAACCATACAACACCAAAAAGGTGTTGGAGCTGACGTCGCCGACGCATCGCGTTGGTGAAAGGGAGCCAATGAAGGTATTGGTGACGAATGATACGTAGGTATCAAAAGACAGGTGAGCCTGGATTGTTTGCGCGTGAAGAGACGCGACTTTGTTTGTATCAGCTTGTACCAAATTAACCAAATTTGTCTGGCGGCCATAGCGACGTGGAACCACCTGAATCCATTCCGAACTCAGAAGTGAAACATGTCAGCGCCGATGGTAGTGTGGGGCCTCCCCATGTGAGAGTAGGACACCGCCAGGCATTCAAATA
>NZ_JACAVQ010000016.1 GCF_015354615.1 Aliidiomarina indica
TGACCTTTCCCCTGAAATAACACCACATTTTCAATGAGATTTCAGTTTTTATGCCACCTGTTTCGCGTACTCAGCTGGCGGTAAGTAATTCAGTGAGCTGTGAGGTCGTTCTTCGTTGTAATGACGCTGCCACTGCTCTATGTCGTATCGCGCTTCATCCAATGTTCTGAACCAATGTTGATTCAAACATTCGTTTCGGAACTTGCCGTTCAGGCTCTCCACAAACGCATTCTGTGTGGGTTTGCCTGGCTGAATAAAGCTCAGTCGAACGCCTTTCGTCTTGCTCCAGAAGAACATAGCCTTACTGGTAAATTCGGTGCCGTTGTCGCAAACAATCGAGTCGGGTTGATCGCGAGTCTCAATAATCTGCGATAGAAACCGGGCTACCTGCTGCCCTGATATCGACACTGAAACAAGTTGGCCAACGACTTCGCGGCTAAAATCATCAACAATGTTTAAAACCCGAAAACGACGCCCACTAGCTAATTGGTCGGAAACAAAGTCCATCGACCAGCGCTGATTTACAGCAGTTGGAGCGTCCATGACGACACGTGGTCGCGTTAGTTTTTTACGCTTTTTAGTACGAACCTGAAGCCCTTGCTCTGTGTATAAACGGTACGTTCGCTTCTTGTTTCTAACGAGTCCTTCGCGCTTAAGAAGGCCGTGTAGCATCAAATATCCGTAACGCGGATACTCGACTGCCAGCTCCTTTAAACGAGCCGTGACAGGCTCATCCTGGCGCTTTTTAGGTTGATATCGATAAGCGGTTCGACTCAGCCCGACCAACTTGCACGCAAGGCGCTCACTAAGCTTAAACGTAGTCACTAAATGCGTAACCACGTGCTTTTTGCTGGCGGGCTTTACCACTTTTTTGAGACGACATCCTTCAGGGCTTCTGTCTCAAGCATTTTCTCCGCTAAGAGCTTCTTCAGTTTAGTGTTTTCGGCTTCGAGCTCGCGTAGGCGCTTCGCTTCGTTGACTTCCATACCGGCGTATTTACTACGCCAGTTGTAAAAAGTCCCATTGGATATACCGAGGCGACGGCAAATGTCTTCAACCTTGGCTCCAGCCTCGTGCTCTTTGATGGCCTTGATGATTTGTTCTTCGCTGTAACGTTTTTTCATTTTGAGATCTCCACTTGACCCATTTTAATGGAAATCTCATCGATGTCATGGTTCTATTCTTGGGGGAAAGGTCA
>NZ_JACAVQ010000017.1 GCF_015354615.1 Aliidiomarina indica
GCTGCCGCAGCTTCGGTGCATGGTTTAGCCCCGTTACATCTTCCGCGCAGGCCGACTCGACTAGTGAGCTATTACGCTTTCTTTAAAGGGTGGCTGCTTCTAAGCCAACCTCCTAGCTGTCTATGCCTTCCCACATCGTTTCCCACTGAACCATGACTTGGGGACCTTAGCTGGCGGTCTGGGTTGTTTCCCTCTCCACGACGAACGTTAGCACCCGCCGTGTGTCTCCCGGATAGTACTCATTGGTATTCGGAGTTTGCATCGGTTTGGTAACCCGGGATGGGCCCCTAGCCGAAACAGTGCTCTACCCCCAATGGTATTCGTCCGAGGCTCTACCTAAATAGATTTCGGGGAGAACCAGCTATCTCCGGGCTTGATTAGCCTTTCACTCCGAGCCACAGGTCATCTCCTAATTTTTCAACATTAGTGAGTTCGGTCCTCCAATTGATGTTACTCAATCTTCAACCTGCCCATGGCTAGATCGCCCGGTTTCGGGTCTACACCTTGCAACTCGACGCCCAGTTAAGACTCGGTTTCCCTACGGCTACCCTATTCGGTTAACCTTGCTACAAAATGTAAGTCGCTGACCCATTATACAAAAGGTACGCAGTCACTCCGAAGAGCTCCTACTGCTTGTACGTACACGGTTTCAGGTTCTATTTCACTCCCCTCACAGGGGTTCTTTTCGCCTTTCCCTCACGGTACTGGTTCACTATCGGTCAGTTGGGAGTATTTAGCCTTGGAGGATGGTCCCCCCATATTCAGTCAAGATAACACGTGTCCCGACCTACTCGTTTTCACTTGATAACACACTTCGTGTACGGGGCTATCACCCTCTATCGCCACACTTTCCAGAGTGTTCCACTGCATCTTATCAAGCTTAAGGGCTAATCCGCGTTCGCTCGCCGCTACTGACGGAATCTCGGTTGATTTCTTTTCCTAAGGGTACTTAGATGTTTCAGTTCCCCTCGTTCGCCTCCTTAACCTATGTATTCAGTTAAGGATAGTGAGTAAACTCACTGGGTTTCCCCATTCGGAAATCCATGACTCATGCGCTTTTTACTAGCTCATCATGGCTTATCGCAAGTTAATACGTCCTTCATCGCCTCCAACTGCCTAGGCATCCACCGTGTACGCTTAGTCACTTAACCATACAACCCAAAAAGGTGTCGCTT
>NZ_JACAVQ010000018.1 GCF_015354615.1 Aliidiomarina indica
GTTGGCCCAACCGGCGTGCAGTTACGAACCTGACGCTTACCCCAGCGAACTGAGTGTCGCGCTTTCGCCGCTTCCATCACTGTTTTACGTTGCGCGAGTATCGCTTTGTCCTGGCCTGTATGGCGCTGCTCTGGAGTTACGAAGCGCAGCTTGCTGTGCTTGTGCTCGTAGTTGTACCAGCGTGTGAACTTGAGTACCCAGTGCCTTGCGTCATCAAGGCTTTTAAAGCCTGCTGATGGCCACTCAGGGCGGTATTTGCAGGTCCTGAACAACGATTCTGCGAACGGGTTGTCGTTACTCACTCTTGGCCGGTTGTACGAGGTGGTAACACCCAGCTCATAGGCTTTTTCACGCATCGTTTGTGCTTTCATCGGTGCACCGTTGTCTGAGTGCAGAACAAGCCCGGTGTGGGCACATTGTTCACGTAACAGCGTGCGTTGCAGCAGCTCCGCTGCTAGCTCACCGGACTCTTCAGCGTAGACTTCCCAGCCGACGATTTTGCGGCTGTATAAGTCTTCCAGCATGTACAGGTAAAAGAACTGACCCCTTACATTGCTAGGTAAATAGGTGATGTCCCAGCAGAACACTTGCCGTGGACCATTAGCCGTGAACGTCTGTGGCGTTTTTGCGACCCGAGGTGCAAGACTGCGCCCTCGGTGATTCAACTGCCCATATTGCTTTAACAGCCGGTAATACGTCGACTCAGAGCCATAATAGAGACCATCATCCAGCAACGCTGGTACAATTTGCGTTGGCGGTAAACTGGCGAAGCGGCTTTCGTTGCACACATCCAGAATGACCTG
>NZ_JACAVQ010000019.1 GCF_015354615.1 Aliidiomarina indica
AATACGCTTATGGTTCACCAGTAATCCTGATAGGCGCAATGTGCGTGTGATTCTTCGATACCCATAACGTCCTTTGTGGGCATGGTATACCTCTTGGATTTGTGTCTTTAGAGATTCATCAGGGCAAGGCCGCTGCATCGATTCGCAATGGTAGTAATAAACGCTTTTAGCTAAACCGGTCGCTTTCAGTAAATGCGGTAAGCTAAATTTCGCCTTGAGCTCAGTGACCACTAGGGTTTTTTCTTTGCTAGTTTCTTTTTTGCTTGAGCCAAGGCTTCGAACTTTTTTAAAACGGCGTTCTCCGCACGCAAGTACTCTAGCTCATCGCGGAGCTCTTTCTCTGTCATCTGCTCTGATGGTTTTGGTTCAGAGGGGGGCTGCTTCATTCGGGGACGGCCTTTCTTTTTAGGTTTCAGTCTGGATATACCTTCATGAGCATAAAGCTTTTGCCACTGAAATAATATGCCTGAAGTTGATAAGTCAAAGTAAGCACTCGTGTGGTTAAGTGACCACCCTTGCTCATGCATAGTAGTGAGTACTTTAAGTTTAAACTGACAGCTGTAGGGATACTCTGAGTGCCGAAAGCTATCTAAACCATGGATGCGATATACCGATACCCAGTACTTAACGAGTGATCTGGCAATATTGTATTCTCTGCTCAGATTAGTTGAGCTCTCTTGCAACGCTCTCTTTGCCACTTCAAGCTTGAAAACTCTTTGATGTTTGGACATAAAAAGACCCCCAGTAATTGGATGTCCAACTATTGGGGGTCACTTCA
>NZ_JACAVQ010000002.1 GCF_015354615.1 Aliidiomarina indica
CTGACAGTTACCGCGCAGTACGCGATTAACACTTACACAGTTACCTTCGCAGACTATGACGGCTCGGTGATTGAAACACAGACGGTAGAGCATGGTAGCAGCGCGACGGCACCGGCAGATCCAACGCGTGAAGGTTATACCTTTACCGGTTGGAGTGCGTCACTTGACGACATTACCGGTGACTTAACTATTACCGCGCAGTACGCGATCAACACCTACACTGTGACTTTCCAAGATCATGATGGCTCGGTGTTAGATACACAAACCGTTGAGCACGGAAGTGCTGCGACGGCACCAGCTGATCCAACACGTGAAGGTTACACATTCACTGGGTGGGATGTTTCATTCTCTGAAATCACCAGCGACCTAACGGTCACCGCTGAGTACGAAATTAACACCTACACCGTGACCTTTATTAACTACGATGGTGCGGAGTTGAAAGTACAGGAAGTTGCGCACGGCGAAGCGGCAACGGCTCCGTCGGACCCAACACGTGAAGGTTACACGTTCACCGGTTGGGATCCAGAGGATTTCAGTCAGGTAGTTTCTGACCTCACAGTCACTGCACAATTTGATATCAACCTATACACGGTCACGTTCGACTTAAATGGTGGTACTCGTGTAGGTGGTGGCGAATTGGTACAGCAAGTTGCCCATGGTGATGATGCGGTTGCGCCAGAAGTTGAACCGCAATCTGGTTATATTTTCGTAGAATGGAATAGTGAGTATACGAATATCACGGCAGACACTACTGTAGCTGCATCGTATCGAATGGTACCTCGAGGCGAGAATTTACTCATTACCTTAAATCAGAATGAGGAAGCCTCTATCACTCCGAGTATTCAAGGTGAAGATGGCGCGAACCTCGAGTTGGTGGTGGTCAATGCTCCTGCGCGCGGAACCTTAAGTAACACCGAACTCGGCTGGGTGTATATCCCAGAAGAAGATTTCAGTGGCTTCGATGGTTTCGATTACGTGGTTCGCGACAGTGTTGCGGAATCATCTGTATATCGTGTCGACATTGAAGTGTATTGGGTGAACCGCCCGCCTGTAGCCGTTGACGATTACTTTGAACTCGAACGCACCAGCAATGATACCTATGAATTGCCTGTGTTACTGAATGATTACGACCCAGACGACGATGATCTCCGTATCTTGAGCGCGAAAGCAGATGTGGGCGACGTGGCTATCGATGGTGATGTACTCCGATACACTGCACCGGAGAATTTCTTAGGCCAGGTACAACTGACATACAGTATTACCGACGATTTTGAAGGCTTTGACAGTGCGCAAGTTGTGCTGGAAATCGGCGGTGATCGGGATCCAAACGCACCGGTTATTACAGTTCCGCCTGATACGCGAGTGGACGCAAACGCGCTCTTTACTCGAGTGAATTTAGGGCATGCGTCAGCTGTCGACCGAAATGGTAGAACACTGCCGGTATCTCTAGTGGATGGGGTGCCTCTGTTTGCTCCTGGTAGTAACCTTGCATACTGGGAGGCCATAGACTCAGAAGGCCGTCGCAGCGTTGCGTCGCAGCGCGTGCAGGTTGATCCGCTTATTTCTGTGAGCTTAGATCAAACAGTAACGCGAACGGATACGGTGAATATTCGGGTGATTCTAAACGGGAACGCTCCAGAGTACCCGGTGGCCATTCCGTATTCAGTCTCTGGAACCGCGCCAAGCAGTGGACACAGTCTGCGGGACGGAGTGATTTACATAGAATCAGGCCGCGAAGCGACCATCGAGTTTGAGATGTTCGGCGAAGCGCTTGGAGAAGGCGATAAGACAGTCGTGGTCACCTTAGACTCTAGTATCAACAGGGCTCCGAACTTCCGTTCAACGATTATTGCAACTGACCGTAATATAGCTCCGCAACTTCAGTTGGGCGTATTCCAGCAGAATCAAAATCGCCTTACCGTGGGCCAAGACGCTGGAGAAGTAACGGTGCGGGCAACGGCCACGGATGCCAATATAAACGACATTCTGACGTTAGACTGGACGAGTGAATTGGAAGGCCAAATATCGGCCGAGGGAACGACATTTACGTTTAATCCAGAGCAAGTTCCTGTGGGCGTTTACGAGGTTCTTGCAACGGTCACAGACGATGGTGAACCCTCACTCAGCAATCGTTCTCGGGTTTATATTGATGTGCGTCGAGAATTACCGGTTCTTGGAGATACCGATTCGAATGGCAATGGAATTCCTGACCGACTGATGGGGCTGGGTGACTCTAACGGCAATGGTATTCCAGACTATTTAGACACCATGGAATCTTGTAATGTTATTCCACAGCAAGTTATAGAACAGCAGCTGTTCTTGTCGGAAACGGAGGCGAGTGTCTGTATTCGTAAAGGCTCAACGGCGATGCAAAGCGCCTTGGGTGCGATTCAGATTGATGATGGAGAAATTCCAGTATTGCTCATTCCTGATCCTGAAATCAGAAACGTTGGCGGTATTTTTGACTTTATCGTTTACGGTCTGCCAGAGTTGGGACAAGGCGTACGGGTAGCGATTCCGCAACGTAAACCAATTCCGACGAATCCTGTGTATCGGAAATTCCGTGACGGCGAGTGGGTGAACTTTATCGAAGACGCGAATAACCGTTTATATAGCTCGCAATCAGAGCCTGGGTTCTGCCCACCGCCGGGAAGTAGCTTATGGGAAGAGGGACTGATCGAAGGCAACCATTGTGTACAGATGTTGATCGAAGATGGTGGGCCTAACGACGCGGATGGCGAAGCAAATGGTGCAATTCTTGACCCAGGTGGTGTAGGTGTCGTTATGTCTGCGAATAATCCGCCTGTCGCGCGCGATAATCACGTAGAAATATTCTGGAATACATCTATTGAAGTGGATGTTCTTGAAAACGACAGCGACCCTGATGGTGACGACATCTTTGTTACAAGTGCTACGGCAATGATGGGTACTGCGTCAGTGATTAATCAGCGTCGTGTGCGGTTCACGCCACCATTAGACTTTGCCGGTAATACAACGATTGCCTACAGCATTAGTGATGGCAACGGGGGAGTGGATTCAGCAACTATTTTTGTTGCAGTAACGGCCAATGAACCCCCGGTAGCGGTTAATGATTACGCAGAAACCAACGATAGAACGCCAATTGTTATTGATGTTCTCCATAATGACTATGATCCTGATGGTGGTCCTCTCACTGTTGTGAGTGCTTCAGCGCAACAAGGTACGGTAACGATTCGTAGTGACAACATGTTGTCATATACACCGAAAGTAGGGTTTGGGGGTATTGATGTGATTAATTACAGCATCGAGGATGATATGGGTGCTCGCGCTTCTGCACAGGTCCGCGTTACCGTTCGAGTGGTTGAAACAATTGAAATAAGAGGCGAGACATCAGGCGGAAATTGGTCGCTACTGATGATGCCATTTGTGTTGCTCATTTGGCTCTATCGTCAGCCTGGAATGCGCCGATTTGGATCCGGAAGAAAACCGTTATTTGGGGCTTTCTTTGTGCTGCTGTTAACAACCGTGATGTTGCAGCCTAAAGCACTGGCGGATACCGATAGTGATTCAAAAGTGCATCCATTTGAAATACAGCTTTCAGTGGGCAGAGCACAAACACACGGTTCTCGTGCGGCTCTCGATGCCATTTTACCGCCGAACGCGGAGGTATTTGAATATGCGAACAAGGATACGAGTGTCGCCTTGGAAATTAGCTATTCTCTTCACAAACACCTTCTCGTAAAAGCAGGCTATGTTGATCTTGGGGTAGGCAGATCGGCGATACGGGTAGAAACAGATGATCCCATCGGAACCCATGAGTTGCTTGCTACCGCCGCTCCTCTGTTGCCATGGGGGTATACTGGTGGGATAGTTTTGCGAATGTATCCCATTGATAAATGGCAGCTAGATCTCGAAGCGGGGGGTATTCACTGGCGCGGTGATTATCGAAGTGCCACCAATACAGGTCACGTTATCGAAACCCGTCGACGAGGTGCTGATTCATATGTGGGCGCAAGCTTAGCAAGAGAGATTAACCAAAGAACAGGACTACGTTTACAATGGCGTAGTTATGATCTTGAACATCGAGTGAGTTCAATTTCTCTTGGTATATGGCGACGGTTTTGATAGGCACTGTGCCCATCCATGCATTGCGTTCTAACCAGATAATCGCTAGATTGATGCAATCATTTTCTGATGTTTAGAGCACATTGATTTTGGAACCAGAGCACCCGCAACGCCCTGAGTCGCGAACCCAACAACCTGAGTCGCGAACCCAACAAAATACGGCTCGGAAATCCCACCAGCGCCGATCGTTTCGAACTCACGCTGCCTCACTGCGTGCGTTCGTAAACGTGTCGGTGTGGTTGTTGGTGACCATCGCTCTTATCGCTTCTGCAACACTCTGGTTTCGCACCGTTGATACCCATCAGAAAAATATGGAAACCCTTGCCGATTATATGGGGCGAGGTATTGAGAACCATTTTTCGCTACATGAATTGTTTTTGCAAAGTGTCGGCCAAGAGGTGCTTTTTCGTGATGTATTTGGAAATCCTGAGTCGGCCAATCAGTACCTTGCGCGCATCGCTGAGCGACAAACAGATTTTGCCGGTCTCGGCTTTGTCGATCGGAACGGCATGTTTATCGCAACAAGCTTTACTGATAACCGAGCGCAGGGGGTGAACTTGCTCGACATCGAGGGTGCGGCGAGTGATTTTCAGCGATTATTACGCCAACCACGCTTTACGATATCCCGCCCTTATTTTTCTCCCATGGTCGATGAATGGGTGATTCCGATTCGCACACCCGTGTTTAATGACAATGGCGACCTGATGGGATTTATGACCGCAGGGTTGCGATTAAACACGCGAGATGCCCCTTGGTCGCCGATTACCGAAACGGACGGCGCTGAAGTGGCATTGATTCGGCCGGATGGCTATGTAAACTTTATCTATCCGACCCCAGAAAGCAATGAGCGCTTAGAACGCATCTACCGCGATCAAGTGAGTTTGGCATTACGAGAGTTAATTCGCCGGCCCGATGGCCATTACCTGTATCAACGGCCTGGGCGCGCGGGCAACACCATCGCCAACCACGCGATGGTTATGCAAATGCCCGAGCTAGAGCTTTCGGTGGTGGTGCTGCGCCCGCGCTCCGATATGATTCAAGATTGGTTGCAACGCATGGTGATTTTATTGCTCATCATGGTCGCAAGCTCAATTGCTCTTTATATATCATATCGACGCGCACAATCCCTTCTGCAAAGTTCAGACGCTGAAATTCAGCAGCGCCAGCAGGCACTCATGAACTCATTGGAGCGTTACAGTCGTTTAACTATGATGCTGCCGGTGGGCGTCTACCAATTGCGAATTCGCGATAATGGTGACCATGAATTTGTTTATTTGAGTCAACGCGCGCGCGATGTATTTGGGCTGAGATCGACGGTTCCTCTTGCTGACGCCTTGGAGGCAGTCATGGAGTGTATGCACTCCGACGACCTCGATGACTTTTTTGCGACCGAGAATGCAGCCATTGAAAACCATGTCAGTTTTAATTGGGCCGGTCGTTTTATCATAAATAGTCGAACCCGTTGGTTGAGCATTCAATCGCAGCCCGGTGAACATGATGGGCAGGGCCGAATTTGGCATGGCGTAATGATGGATGTGACGGATCAGCATCGAGCACAAGAACAAATTGACTCACTGGCTCACTATGATGCATTAACGCACTTACCGAACCGAACGTTATTAATAAAACGGTTGCTCGATACCATTCGACGCAACAAGGGATCGAAGCAGCGTGCTGCAGTAATGAGTATCGATTTAGATAACTTTAAATTATTAAACGATAACTTAGGTCAGGAAGAGGGCGATCGGGTATTGCGCACGATTGGTCAGCGTTTGCAGGCATTGGTTCGAGAAGATGATACCGTCGCACGTATTAGTGGCGATGAGTTTGTGGTGCTCACCAGCGGCATGGATGCAGACGAAGAAACGGCACTTCGCTACACCAATGAACTGGTAAAACGTATTATTGAGAAGATTAATAAACCGATCATTCTGAAAGGCGACTCCTATTTACTGACGGCTAGCATTGGCGTGACAGTGTTGGGTCAGAACGACACATCGGTAGAACAAGTGCTTCAACAGGCGGATCAGGCCATGTATGAAGCAAAAGATGCGGGGCGCAATACGGTCGTCTTCTTCGATGAAAACTTACAGTCACGACTAAATAATCGTCTCGAGTTGCAACGGGATTTGCATCGTGGTTTGGCGCAAGACGAATTCGAGCTCTACTATCAGCCCAAAGTCGATGCGAACCGTAAAATTGTAGGTGTGGAAGGCTTATCTCGTTGGCATCATCCAACACGCGGTATGGTGTCCCCCGGTATTTTTATCCCAATTGCCGAGGAATCGTCGGATATTTTGAAGCTCGGTGAGTGGGTTGTGCGCACGGCTTGTTCGCAAATTGTTGAGTGGTCGACACATCCAATACGGAAACATTGGACAGTTGCTATTAACGTGAGTGTGAAACAACTCCGAGGGGAGTCTTTTGTAGACCAAGTCGCCAAAACGCTTTCGGATACCGGCGCTGATCCCAAACTTCTGGTGTTAGAGATCACCGAATCCATGCTTCTGGGCGATACTGAAGCAGCCATTGGTAAAATGGATGCACTTCGCAGCATGGGAGTGCGCTTCGCGCTAGATGATTTTGGTACGGGTTATTCGAGTTTAAGCTACTTGCAACGCTTGCCGATTGACCAATTGAAGATCGATCAGAGTTTTGTTCAAAAGCTCGATGGCAATAGCATTCACCAGAAACTCACCCGCAGCATAATCTCATTAGGGCATAGCTTAGAGTTACAGATTGTTGCTGAAGGGGTAGAATCGGAATTCGAGTACGATATCTTAAAGCGACAAGGCTGTGATATTTTCCAAGGTTATCTATTTTCGAAGCCCGTGCATCGTTCCATGCTCACCGATAACATCGAATAATCCATGTAAATGTATGTAGGTATTGCGTTAATCAAAACGCCACATTAACGCCAAGGGTGTAAAGGGTATCATTCATTTCGGTATCCCGAGCCAAGCTCATATCGACTTCGAAACGATTAAACTGATAGCGAGCGCCGAGCGCCCAAATTGGGTCCTCTGCGCCGCTTCCTGCAACCTCAGTGATCACTTCAATATGTTGGGTAAGCGCATAGGTAGTGGCCACGCCCCACGTTGCGTGCCAGTCCTTGTCGATGTGATCATACTCGGTGCCGACGTTGAGATGGAGTGTCCAATAGGCGTTCAGAGCGCTGGAATAGGGAATATTGATAAAACCACCGGCGAACTCATCAACAATAGTGTCCATGATCACCCCTGTAGAGAACGCGAGCGCCCCGCCCAAGATGTCATCGGATACAATGGTTTTTACTTCCAATCCAACCTCAGTGAACTCGCTATTGCTCCATGAGTAAGCCAATGGAACGGCAATATCCCACCTACCCTGCGTGGTACATGAAGGTTGCAACACAGCCATGGACTCATCATTGAGTCGACTTGCCCAGGTCTCAAATAAACAGGTACCGGGGTCGGTGATGGTGGCATCGTCTACCAAGAAATGACCACCGTTTGCGAATGCAGCGTTAGACGTGAAAGCAAGCGCCAACAGGGCACTGGTACGAATTTTATGAGACATGATGTTTCGCAACATGACAACAATCCCTTTTGTTGAATTCATAATCCGATGCGGGCGAATAGAGAACAGCACCCATCCTATCAAAACATATGGACGCGACCTAAATGCGACACCTAAAAGTTTAGTAGATTTTGACGAGAATCGATTCAGATTCATGTGGTTGGTCTTAAAAACATAGCGATTACTAGGATTTGACTTGTATTGCACCTGTAATTATCGAATCGTATGATGACGCTGACAAGTTTATTGGAAAGAGAGGAATTCATGAATAAAATGCGCGGTTGGACAGCGGGCATATTTAGTATCGCTGTAGGGTTTTTACTTGCCACTTTTGTTGCGTCTGCAAATTATCTGCAGACAACCACATCGTTCACGCAACAAAGTGTTCATCAAGGGGACACGCTAGTTGTTTTAGTACCTGAAGGTACAGACAGCGTAAGTTTGTCGGGATGGGGCGATGCAACCACAGCGCACATTCAACGGGCAATGCGTGCCGCTGATTTTGAAGGAAAGGCCCGTCAACAGATAGAGGTTCTTGCGCCAACAGATCTTGAGTTTTCACGGTTAATTCTACTTGGTGTGGGAAATCCATCGGAATTACCACGACACACAGCTGAAGAAATGGGCGCCGCGCTTGCTGCCCACATTCAAGGCAGCAAAGCGAGCAATATTGTGCTTGATAGCCGCCTACTGACCAACCCCGGCGTAACTGCCGATGTGGTGTCCGCCATTGCCCATGGCGTTGATCTCCGCAGTTACCGTTTCGACCGCTATAAAAGTGAACCGGCGGAACGTCCAGCTCAACGTTACCAGTGGGTTGTCGGTAACGCACCAGCGGTGGAGCGCGCTTACTCGCAACTTCATGCATTAGCACAAGGGGTATTTGTTGCTCGTGAACTGACCAACTTGCCTGGCAGTGATGGCTACCCGGCCGCATTCGCGGAGTATGCGCGGCAGCAACTTGAACCTCTTGGAGTGGTCGTCACTATTCTTGATCGCGAGCAAATTAAAGAACTGGGTATGGGATCTTTACTCAGTGTGAGTGAGGGCAGTAAACATAAGTCGCACTTACTTATCGCCCACTACAAAAATAATGACGACGAACAGCCTATCGCTTTGGTGGGTAAGGGGAATACCTTCGATACCGGTGGCTATAACTTGAAGACAGCCTCAGCTTCTATCTTACGGATGCAGACCGATAAAGCAGGTGGAGCGGCGGTGGTTGGTGCTGTTAAAGCGCTCGCCGGCCAGCAAGCATCCGTAAATGTTGTGGGTGTGGTGCCGTTATCACGGAATATGATCTCTGAACAAGCAACCCTGCCGGGTGATGTGGTTGTGGCCGGTGACGGCACAACGATTGAAGTTGCAAATACCGATGCAGAAGGACGCCTGATTCTCGCGGACGGTATTTGGTACGCAAGAGAGCATTGGAATCCTCGCGTTATTGCGGACATTGCAACACTAACCGGTGCCAAAGTGGGTGCGCTCGGTACCGAGTATTCCGCGATCTTTAGTGATCATGAAAACATTCTTAGCACCTTACGTGAAGCGGGCGATCTAACTCGCGAGCGCGTGTGGCAATTACCGCTGGATGGCTATGAGAATGTGGTGCGTTCACGCATTGCGGATATGAAAAACACCGGCGCTCCTGGCGCGCAAGCGGGTGCTATTTTCCTACGGCATTTTGCCGGAGACACCCCTTGGGTGCATATCGACATGGCCGGCAATGCACTAATAGATAGTGCGTCTGGTATCAACCCTGAAGGTGGAACGGGTTACGGTGTACGTATGCTCACGGAGTGGGTAAAAATTTACTCACGTCAGCAATAGTCAGCGTACGTTGACGTATAAAAGAAAGGCGCCCGCGGGCGCCTTTCTTATTGGGTAGCACATTCAAACTTACTTTTTGTGCTCGAGTGCGGTGCCACGCTTAATTTCAATGGAACGTGGCTTCATGGCTTCCGGAATTTCTTTTACAAGCTGAATATTCAGTAAGCCATTGCTTAGCTCGGCATCGACCACTTCAACATGCTCAGCCAAATTGAACTTACGCTCAAAAGAGCGAGCTGCGATACCCTGATACAGGTAATTACGATCTTTCTCTTCGTCCGCTTTTTTACCCCGTACTGTGAGTACGCCGCGTTCAATTTGAATATCTAAATCATCTTCAGTAAAGCCGGCAACCGCAATGGTAATGGTGTAGCGGTTTTCGCCTGTCGCTTCAATGTTATAGGGAGGGTAGCCACCGGTGCCGGTGTCCCCACGTAAGGCGTTGTCGAGCATAGAAGCTAAGCGATCAAAGCCAATGCTGCTGCGATATAAAGGTGTTAAATCAATTGTGTTCATAGTCGTGTATCCTCTTTTTGAGCGATGACATAATGTTAGACTGTGTAGGTGAAGCGCTCTCTTTGAGACCCGCCGCCTACATTTCAGATCTATGGACTGGGGAAAATTTTTCAAGTGTTCTAATAAAAGTTTTTGCTGGCAGACCTTTGCAACCGACACAAGGGTCGGGTAGTTTTGTGCCAGTGTTGTCTTCAACCCTAATGGAGCCAAGTAGCATGAGCGATGATGTAAAACCAGGATGTGTTCGCGTCGAAGAGAAAATGGCGCCTTTTACCAATCAGGTCACAACCGCCAATCACCGTTGGTTAGCCGATGAGCCCGAGCAGCTCGGTGGTGCCGATGAAGGCCCGGCGCCGATGGAAATGGTACTTGCAGGCTTAGGTGCCTGCACATCGATGACGTTACGGATGTACGCAAAACGCAAAGAATGGCCATTAGAACGCGTTACGGTTGAGCTTGAGCACAGTAAAGGCGAGCATGGTGCCGAGAGTTTGAGTCGAGTGATTACGCTTGAAGGCGATTTATCGGAAGAGCAACGGGTGCGATTACTCGAGATAGCGAATAAATGTCCGGTGCATAAAACCTTAACGAATCCGAATTTAGATATCCCGACTACGCTAAATAATAACTAACTGATTGATGTAGTAAATAAGGACGAAAGAATGAATGTATTGCCTTGTGTCGAGGTTGAACCTCAGGAGCAAGCAAATGCAGCGGTAATTTGGCTGCATGGTTTAGGTGCAGATGGGCATGATTTCGAGCCCATCGTGCCTCATATTCAGTTACCACAGGGCGTGCATGCACGTTTCGTTTTCCCTCATGCACCGAAAATTCCGGTTACCATTAATGGTGGCATGACGATGCCTGCTTGGTACGATATTTTGGAAATGAGTATAGCGCGCAGTGTCGACGAAGCTCAGTTGCGGCAATCGGCGCGGCATGCCTTGGCATTGGTGGAACGCGAGATTGAGCGAGGTATTGCACCGGAGCGCATCGTGCTTGCAGGCTTTTCTCAAGGAGGAGCAGTCGCGTACGAAGCGGCTCTCACATGCCCTCATCAGTTGGCGGGTGTTATGTGCTTGTCCACCTACTTGGCCACACATGAATCGATAGAATCCAATGGCGTGAATAAAGAAACGCCCTTTTTGATTCAGCACGGCACTCAGGACCCTGTAGTACCCGTGCAGTTAGGCGCGCATGCACGCGATTGGCTGCAAAAAAACGATTATAGGGTGACTTACCAAACTTACCCGATGGCACACCAAGTGTGTGGACCACAAATTAATGATGTGAGCGCTTGGTTGAGCAGCGTTTTCAAGTAAAGGAGAACAGCAGATGAGATTGCGAATCGGATTATGGGTGGTTATGGCGCTTCTGTTCGGTGCCGTAAGTACTCATGCGTTAGCTGCGAATGATCGACAGTTTAGTGCTGAGGATATTTTTGCATTGGAATATGCAAATGATGTGCAAGTATCGCCTGATGGCAAGCGCGTGGTTTACGTGCGCCACAGTAACGATATTATGTCAGATAGCACGCGCCGCAGTTTGTGGATGATTGATCTGAGTAATGGGGAACACATCCCACTGTTCTCTGATGAGTTCAGTTATTCCAGTCCCCAATGGGCACCAGATAATAATCGCGTTGCTTTTATTTCCAATCGCTCCGGCTCACAGCAAGTGCATGTGCATTGGATAGATGAGCATACGAGTGCTCGCGTCACTGATGTCCGTCGTGGTGTTAGTAATCTCACCTGGTCGCCGAACGGTGAATGGTTAGCCTTTAGCATGGAAGTGCCAGCAGGCCCAACCGACTTTGCACGTAGCGTGCACCGTCCAAGTCGTCCGGATGGAGCGAACTGGGCGGACACTCCGATTGTGATAGAGCGGGCATATTACCAACAAGATGGCCGCGGTGTGCTTGAGTCGGCGTATCGGCAATTATTTGTTGTGCCAGCCGATGGCGGAAGTGAGCGCCAACTCACGTCGGGTGACTATAATCATGGCGGTCAGTTAGCGTGGACACCGAACAGTGAAAGCATCATTTTTTCAGCAAATCGTCGTGATGATTGGGAATATCAAACTCTCGAAGCGAACTTGTATCAGGTCAATATTGCTAGTAAAGAACTGACTGAGCTTACGAGCACGCCGGGACGCCAGTACAACCCTGTATTTTCACCAGACGGCCGTTATTTGGCATTCTTGCATGGACACAATGAGCGCGTTCCCTATCGCAATGCAAAGCTGCACGTGATGGATTGGCGCAATAAAGAGGTCACCGAGTTACTGTCCGATTTGGATCGCTCGGTTGAGTCGCCAGATTGGTTAAACAACAACACCTTGGTATTCCAATATGCAGATCGCGGCAAATTAAAGCTGGCGCGGGTGTCGGTTCGCGGTGGTCGTCATACTGACTTAGTGGATAGTGTAGGCACCGGTAGCAATGGCCGACCTTACCTTGGAGGCATGTTTAGCTCGTCGCAAAATGGTGTTTTGGCGTTTACCCACGCCACCGCCTATCGAATGGGTGAAGTGGGTGTTTGGCAGGGCAACAATCATCGGATTCTTACCAAGTTAAGCGATAGCCTGTTGGGCCAGCGCGATCTAGGTGAAGTGCATGAATTTACCTATCGCTCCAGTTACGATGAACAGGAAATTCATGGCTGGTACATTACGCCACCTAACTTCGATCCAACTAAACAATACCCGCTGTTAATTGAGATTCATGGCGGTCCACACTTAGCCTACGGCCCTTATTTCGCGGCTGAACTGCAGCGATATGCTGCGGAGGGCTATATTGTTTTCTACAACAACTATCGTGGCAGTAGCTCTTACGGCGAAGAGTTCGCAATGTTATTGCAGTACAACTACTCATCGCCATACGATTTTGCCGATCACATGTCAGGGATAGACGCGCTCATCGATAAGGGCTTTGTCGATACCAACAACTTGTTTATTACTGGTGGTTCAGCAGGTGGTATTGCAACAGCTTATGCGATTGGCCTCACCGATCGTTTTAATGCGGCAGTAGCAACCAACCCAGTGATTAACTGGGTGAGTAAGGTGCTTACGGCAGATTCTTATTTGTCGCAAATTCCAAATCAGTTTCCCGGCATGCCGTGGGAAGAACATGAACACTACTGGCAGCGATCGCCGTTGTCATTGGTGGAAAATGTAACAACGCCCACGTTGTTATTTACCGGTGAAGATGATCGGCGCACGCC
This sequence comes from Aliidiomarina indica, assembly GCF_015354615.1. Classification (GTDB taxonomy): domain Bacteria; phylum Pseudomonadota; class Gammaproteobacteria; order Enterobacterales; family Alteromonadaceae; genus Aliidiomarina; species Aliidiomarina indica. The sequence continues at coordinate 13,230 of NZ_JACAVQ010000002.1, forward strand.
AATTTCTGATACGGAGCAGTTTTATCAAGCCCTTAAGCTCCTCAATGTTGATACGGCCATGGTGCGTGTGCCCGGAGCATCTCATGGTGTCTCGAGCCGGCCATCACGAATGATTGCCAAAGTGGAGCATGCGTTGGCGTGGTTTAAGCGCTACCAAAAAGAGCCGGCACAGGAGTAGTGCATCGGTACACTTTCAAAAGGTGAAATGAAAAACGCGGTGGTTATACCCACCGCGTTTTTTTATAAAAAGGACTTACCGTATTCTGTGGGAGGCAAGTTAAGGTGTTGGGCAATGCTCTGTCCGATATCGGCAAAGGTGTCGCGGCGACCAATATTGCCGCCTTTCACACCCGGACCAAAGCAAATGACTGGCACGTACTCGCGGGTATGGTCGCTACCGGGCCACGTGGGGTCGCAGCCATGATCAGCCGTAATAAACACGCGGTCTCCTTCGCGCAATTTTGCGAACAGCTCGGGTAAACGGCGATCAAAGGACTCCAAGGCGCGGGCGTACCCTGCCACATTACGACGATGCCCATACTCCATGTCAAAATCAACAAAGTTGGGGAAGATAATACTGCGCTCAGGCGCGCTGTCGAGTGCGGCTAATGTTGCGTCAAATAATGCGTCGTTGCCGCCTGCTTTTACTTGCTGTGTGATGCCCTGTTGAGCATAGATATCCGCAATTTTTCCGATACTAATCACTTCGCCGCCAGCATCTTTGAGCTTATCAAGTACCGTGGGCGAAGGCGGTAACACCGAGTAGTCTCTTCGGTTGCCAGTACGCTTAAAGGTTTCTGGGCTATCGCCAAGGAATGGCCGCGCAATCACGCGTCCCACCCGCAGGCCATGACTATCTAACGTTTTCCGGGCCAGTTCAGAGAGCTTTAACAGGCGATCTAACCCAAAGCTCTCTTCGTGGGCGGCTATTTGCAATACCGAGTCTGCCGACGTGTAGAAAATCGGCTTACCCGACGTCATATGTTCTTCACCGAGACGGGCGATAATTTCGGTACCGGATGCGTGGCAATTACCTAAGATTCCAGGAAGATCAGCCGCGTCGACAATGTCATCGATTAAAGCGGAAGGGAACGTTGGAATCTCTTTGGGAAAATAATGCCAGTCAAAAAGCACCGGAACGCCGGCTATTTCCCAGTGACCGCTGGGGGTGTCTTTGCCTCGACTTAATTCTTGGGCGTAACCATAAAGCGCTTCAGCAGGGCCATCGAAGGCCATTCCCGGTGGGCGCGCGCCGCCACTTTCCGTGGCCAACAAACCCAAACCTAGTTTTTCCAGATTAGGCAACGACAATGGTCCAGAGCGACCCTCATTGGCTTCATTGTTTGCACAGGCTTGTGCAATGTGCGCAAAGGTATTTGCACCCACATCACCAAACTCTGCAGCGTCGGCGGAAGCGCCAACGCCGAATGAATCCATCATTAAAATGATCGCTCGTGCCATCTTGCTTACTCCCGGATACTTTCTTTTGTCAGTATCTCATAGATCACAGGGTCCAGTTCCGGCAAAGATTCGCTCAAGCCAATCGATGCCTTCAATTCAACCGACGCCATGGCCGCGGAGGCTTCGTCTCGGGCATGGATCATGGCGATGGGACGGTCATGATCGACAAAACTACCAATAGGGGCAAGATCGCTTAGGCCTACTGCGTGATCAATGGTATCGCTTGGATTGGTGCGACCTCCACCGAGGCTGACCACCACTAAACCAAGTTCCCGTGTTGCGATTTGGCTAATGTAACCTGAAGCATCTGCATACACTGGAATGATCACGGGTGCTTTGGGTAAGTAACGGTCATAATTTTCGACGAAGTCTGACGGTCCACCTAAAGCATGGACCATTTTCCCGAAAATTTCCGCTGCGCGACCCGAATTAAGGGCATCATGCAGTTTGGTTTCAGCGTCATCTTTGCTTTGGGCAATCCCGCTGCGCATGAGCATTTGGGCACACAAGCCCATGGTCACTTCATGCAAGCGCGGGTTGCGTCGCTTGCCAATCAAGTATTCAACGGCCTCGCGCATTTCAGTGGCATTGCCTGCAGTATCGCCGAGCGCCTGATTCATGTCGGTGATAAGTGCACTTGTGTTTACTCCAGCACCGTTAGCCACTTCAACAATACTGCTCGCCAAGGCGCGCGACTTAGCCAGATCAGTCATGAAGGCACCGTTTCCTGTCTTCACGTCCATCACTAAGGCCTCAAGACCTGCGGACAACTTTTTCGACAGGATGGAGGCGGTAATCAGCGGAATGGAATCCACTGTTGCGGTAACATCACGTATGGAATAAAAGCGCTTATCGGCAGGAGCTATACTTGCGGTTTGGCCAATAATCGCCACACCAATTTCTTTCACAATGCGCTGGAAATCATTTTGCTCAGGCTGAATGTTATAACCCGGAATACTCTCAAATTTATCCAAAGTGCCACCGGTATGGCCCAAGCCACGACCGGCAATCATAGGCACATAGCCACCACATGCTGCCACCATGGGGCCTAACATCAGGCTGACCGAATCACTGACGCCACCGGTAGAGTGTTTATCAACAATGGGGCCTGCTAAGTTCATGTGCTCCCAGTTCAACACGCTACCAGAATTCATCATGGCTTCGGTTAATGCAACCCGCTCGGGCATTTCCATACCGTTAAAATACACCGCCATAGCAAAGGCAGCGATTTGCCCTTCGGTGACACCACCGCCGGTGATGCCTTTAACGAAGAATTGAATTTGCTCGGCACTAAGAACTTTGCCATCGCGTTTTGCTTTGATAATTTCTTGGGGCAACATCTTAATAGCCTCCTGCTTGTGTAGCTTCATCCGTTCCTTCTAAAACAGATATAAGATTACTGCGTACCGAGCTTGCACCCAATCGCAATAAAGACGGACGTACCGCATCGGCACCGAGAGTTTGTTGTGCTGCTTGCATATAAACGAGTGCATCATCAAGCGTTCGGATACCGCCGGCAGGCTTAAAACCTACAGGTCGCACAGGCGCTGCTTGATGGTCACCCGTTGCGCGGTGCGCGGCAATGGCGCCAAGCATAATTTCTGCGGCTTCCGGGGTGGCATTCGTGGCCACTTTCCCTGTGGACGTTTTTATAAAATCGGCACCGCCTGCAATGGCAATGGCACTGGCTTCTTGAATGAATTTCGGGCTATTCAGCTCACCGGTTTCTAAAATCACCTTCAACATGGCGCGTTCGCCGCAGGCGGCTTTGCACGCTTGTACTAAACGCAAAGGCGTGTCGGTATCGCCGCTCATCAATGCCCGGTAAGGAAACACAACATCTATTTCATCGGCGCCATAGGCGATGCTGGCTAAGGTCTCTTTCACCGCAATATCAATATCAGAATCGCCGTGGGGGAAGTTAGTCACGGTGGCTAACCGCACATGATACAAGCCCTTGTCATCAAGAATCCGACGTGCCCATGGTAAAAAGCGCGGGAAAATACATAGCGCAGCTACGCAGGTAAGGTTGCCATCTGCATCACGCCACTTTGCTTTGGCACACAAATCTTCAATGTCTGCTCGGGTTTCGGTATCGGTCAGGCTGGTTAGGTCTAGCAATGAAAATGCCAGACGTGCTTGTTCTTGGCGCGTCAGGGTTGCAATATCCGTCATGATTTCTCCGCGGCTTTCTCATGATCTGCAAGGTGCTCAGGGCCGAAAGAGTGAGGAAGTAATTCGTCCACGGTCATAACACCGCGTACTCCTTCCGGACCACACATGTACACGCGCGTATCGACCGTAGAGAACTCACGAATACGTTGCCGACAGCCGCCACAGGGTGTTAACAAGCCATCAGCTTGCCCAATCACAAAAATGTCTTTAATGGTATCGCCACCACCCATCACCATGGCCGCAATGGCACCGGCCTCAGCACATGTTCCCTCGGGGTAGGATGCATTCTCAACATTGCAGCCGCAAAATGTGGCCCCAGACGTAGTGCGGATGGCACAACCTACCGGAAATTTAGAGTAGGGCGAATAGGAGCGCTCCATGGCGGCTTTCGCCAACGCGAATAATGGGTCTTGGCTCATACATTCTCAAATTTTCTAAAAAAGGGCACACATTCTACCTGACTTTTTCTACCGCGGCTAACCAGCGCTGATAGACTTTATCGCGGGTTTTTTCGTCGAGCTCAGGGCTCCAACGATCATCCGCACGGCAGAGCGTTTCAATGTCACTCAAATCGGAGAAAATCCCTGCTTGTAAGCCGGCAAGTAAAGCGGCACCCCTTACTGTGGTTTCCGGTGTATTGGCGCGCAGTACTGGGTGTCCCGTCATGTCGGATAGCGCCTGCAAAAACCAGCTATTTTCGGTCATCCCGCCGTCTACCCGAAGTTCGTCCACTTCCTGACCATCATCTTCCATGGCCGTGAGTAGATCACGGGTTTGCAGCGCAACACTGCGTAATGCAGCCGCCGCAATTTGCGATCGTCCGGTATCACGCGTCATGCCAAAGAGAGCGGCTCTCGCATCTGGATCCCAGTAAGGCGCGCCTAAGCCGGTAAACGCGGGAATGAGCATTTCTGTTTGCTGCCAAGAAACTTTCTCCGACAATGCTTCAGTTTCCGCGGCTTGCTCAATCATACCGAGCTTATCTCGCAGCCACTGTACAATAGCCCCGGCCATAAAAATACTGCCCTCAAGGGCGTAGGTAGGCTTACCTTTAAGTTGGTATGCCACGGTTGAAAGGAGCCGGTTTTCCGATATTCGGGGGCGATCGCCGGTGTTGACGAGAGCAAAACAGCCGGTGCCATAGGTGCTTTTCAGTTGCCCCTGAGAGAAACACGCTTGGCCCACTAATGCCCCTTGTTGGTCACCAATCATGGCTAACACAGGAACCGTTTTATCGCTGTCAGAATTTGGCACAAGAGTGCTGCAAGCCACGTCACCGAAATGATCCGCGTTATCACGAATTTCAGGCAGCAGGGCTTTTGGAATATCGAACAGATCGAGCAGTTCGCTATCCCACTCCCGTGACTCCAAATTCATTAATAAAGTGCGTGATGCGTTAGTGGCATCAGTGGCATGAACTTCACCCTCCGTGAGGCGCCACAGAAGGAACGAATCGATGGTGCCAAAGCACAATTCGCCGGCTTCAGCACGATCTTTCGCCCCATCTACATGTTTGAGGATCCATTGAATTTTGGTGGCGGAAAAATAGGGATCGAGTAACAGACCGGTTTTTTCTTGAACGAGGGCCTCGTGACCATCGTCTTTTAACTCTCGGCAGTGGGCCGCTGTCCGTCTATCTTGCCAAACAATGGCAGGATAAATTGCCTTGCCGCTGTCACGCTCCCAAATAACGGTTGTTTCACGTTGGTTGGTAATACCAATCCCGGCCAGATCGGAGGCATGGATATCGGCGTCTTTGATGGCGTCTTTGCAGGCGTCTATGGTTGTTTGCCATATATCCTCTGGGTCATGTTCCACCCAGCCGTCATCGGGGAAATGTTGATCAAACTCATGTTGGCCACGACCGGCCACCTCGAACTGATCGTCGGTAGCGTGGTACACCATGGCACGACTCGATGTCGTGCCCTGATCAATAGCCAAAAGATACTTACCTTGAGGCATAGCAACTCCTTGCTTTTATCTTAGCTGAGGATCTGCAGTTCTGATGCCCACTGTGTTGCGAGGGCTTCTGCACCCGCGCGGTCGTTGACGTGAAAGTTAACGTGTCCTACTTTGCGACCCGGCCGCGCTTCTTTACCATACCAGAATGGAGCAGATTCGCCATCTTGCCAGAGTGAGTCTGGAATATGTGGCACACCAATGGCGTTAACCATCAATGTGGGCTGAATCACAAAAGGAGCGAACGGCATATTGGTAAGGGCGCGAATATGCAAGGCGAACTGACTGATGTTCGCGCCTTGCATCGACCAATGGCCTGAATTGTGTACGCGAGGCGCAATTTCATTCACCAGTAAACGGGCTTCGCTGCCTTCGCCGACAATAAAGAATTCGATGGCAAGGGTGCCAACGTATCCTAGATGTTCTGTAATTTTGGAAAATGCGCGTTCAGCGTCTTGTTGCAAATGCTCTGGAAACGCCTGAATGCCAGCAAAGGTATGGCTTAAAATACCATTGCGATGAACGTTTTCAACGAGCGGGTAGCATTGGATACGGCCATCGGCTGCCCGCGCGCCCACAATGGACACTTCACATTGAAAGGGAATCATGGCTTCGATGATGCCGGGCTGTCGCCCCGCTGTATCCGCTAGAGCGGTGATATCGCCAGCATTGTCGGCGTCGTAACGCCACTGACTTTTGCCGTCATAGCCACCGCTTGCCGCTTTAATCACTGCTTTGCCTTGCCACTGTGCAATCGCATCTTGGAATTGCGTCTGGGTGTTAAAGGCTACCCAAGGGGCGGTAGCGATTTCCAGATCGTCACACAGTTTTTTCTCAAGTTGACGATGTGTCAGAGGCAATATCTTGCTCGGATCGGTCAGGAGTTTATCGGCAGCTAACTGCACATGCTCAGGATCAAGTTGCTCATGCTCCCAGCTCACCACATCGGCCCATGCAACCGCATCAGCGATACTCATTTGCATGGCAACATGCGCCCCAGCCGGCATCACCTGATGGGTTCGAGTGTTGACGAGCAAACATTCATGGCCGAGGCGAATGGTCGCCTGCGCCAACATTTGGCCAAGCTGGCCATTGCCGAGAATTAAAATATTCATGTGCTTAGTCGAGGTCCAGTTTACTGTTAGCAACCACCTTCTCACGCTGGGCTTCGCGGAATGCTTGCACGCGAGCGCGCACGTTTGGTTCGGTTGTGGCAATCACTTGTGCAGCTAGCAAACCGGCGTTCGCAGCACCTGGCTCACCAATCGCAAGGGTACCAACCGCTACGCCTTTAGGCATTTGCACGATGGATAGCAAACTATCTAAGCCTTTAAGTTGTTTGCTCGGAACGGGCACGCCAAATACAGGCAAATAGGTAAATGCAGCCAACATGCCCGGTAGATGCGCAGCGCCGCCGGCACCGGCAATGACGACACGAACGCCGGATTGCTCCGCTTCGCGCATGGTGCTGGCGAGTAAGTCAGGGGTACGATGGGCGGATACAACACGTGCTTCCCAGCTTACGCCTAAATCTTTTAGCATGCGCGCAGCCGCTTGCATAACTGGCCAATCCGATTGTGAACCCATTAGAATAAGTACAGAAGCCATTCACTCTTCTCCCGAGTAGGTACCAGAACCTATGGTGGGTGGAACTGAAAGCCGCGGATTGTAGCAGAAATTCGTCTATTTAGCATACTGAAAGCAGCGCGAAACATTAAAGAAGTGTAAGATTGAGCCAAGTTGCGTTGATTTTTCGTACACTTTAGATAGTAGATTCATCTCGATTGTTACCACAGGGAGCGGTATGAGTGGGTATCAACAACAACAGCTCGAACCTGTAAACCTAGCGTCTGGCCGTGGTTTGACGCTGCTTATTGCCTGTTTGACGCTGTTCTTGGCTGCATTTACTAGTGCAGCAAAAGAGGGCATGTGGCTGCCAGAGCAGCAGCCCGATTGGCCCATGCAACCGAATACCTCGACCGTTCTCAAAGTGGGGGCGTGCAGCGGTACCTTTGTATCACCCAAAGGGCTCATTCTCACCAACCATCATTGTGTTGTTGATCTCCTGCAATACCGCTCGACGCTCGAACATAACTATTTAGAAACCGGTTTTTTGGCGCTCAGCCCTGAATTGGAATTGCGTGCGCCGGCAGACTTTGTGGTGGCAAAAACGTTAAGCCGCACGGAAGTAACGCGAGAAGTGCTGCAAGGCGTAACCGATCGCATCACTGGTCGTGCTCGGTTCAATATGATTGCCAATAATCGCAACGAAATTTTGCGGCAATGTGAGAACGCAGCAAACATCCAATGTCGTGTTGTTGAGCAATACGATGGCATTGGTTACTTACTCATTCGTGATCAAATCTTCCCGCAAGTTCGCTTAGTTTGGGCACCACCGGAAGATGTCGGCCATTTTGGCGGAGTGGAAGATAATTGGCAGTGGCCCCGGCATAGTGCCGATTTGGCGCTGTTGCGCGTGTATGGTGAGGATGGCAAGCCCTTTCAGCCGGAGCATTGGTTGCCCCTATCACCCGCAGCGCCCAGTGATGGCGAGCTGGTATTTACCGCAGGGTTTCCTGGCTTAACGCAACGCTATCGCGTTGAGAAAGAAGCAAGGCTGGCGTTAGAAACCTTTTACCCACTGGCTATCGACTATTTACAGGCCTTTGAAGATATTGTTCATGACCATAGTGTGGAAAATAATGAACGTGTGTTGCGCTACGCGCCGGCTTTAATGCGATGGGGAAACCGTCGACAGAACTTTATGGGCATGTTGCAGGCCGCCGATGAACAGAACTTCTTTACGAAAAGTGCAGAGCAAGAAGCAAATGTTAGACAATGGATGCGTGCGCAAGAAAATGCGGACCATTACAAGCATGGAATTGATTTAGTGCATCGAGCGCTCGAGGCGCGAAAAGAGACCATGGCGCAGCAAACCTGGTGGTCGTTTTTTCAAGAGTTGCAATTGCCGCTCGTTGCCCAGCGGGTTTACCGATTAGCGCAAGAGTCAGCCCGACCGAATGAGCGGCGAACGCGGGGGTTTCAAGCCCAGCAAGTACCGGCACTGCGGGCGCAACTGCGGGGCCAACTACGACAATTTGATCCGGAAGTGGAACAAGCATTGTTGGTGCAGCTTTTGCTACGCCATCAAGAATTGCCAGAGCAACAACAGATTCGCTTTATTCAGCGGTTTTTCCAGTTAACGAATGATTCCACCAAAGCACAGATAGAGCAGCGGGTGGCGGAAATTTATGCACAGAGCCGTCTGCAAAAACAAGATACATTAGATGAGATGATGCAACTGCCATTGTTGGAACTGCGGCGTATTAATGATCCATGGATTCGATTTGCCATCGACAGTGCTGATGAGCGCCTCGAATGGGATACGCGCGAGCGCGAGTTGCGCGGCATTGAGCAGCAAGGGCGCAGTATTTTGATGGACGGATTTCGTCGTTGGGGCCGCGCGCAAGGAATCCGCTTACCTGATAATGCGAACCGAACCTATCGGCTAAGCGCCGGGATTGTTGCGGCTCACCCGGACGCTGATGTGGATACGGATATAATCGCAAGCCGAACCACATTAAGTTCACTCCTTACCATTACTGGAACCGAGCCGCGTTATACATTGCCATTTGCGATGCATGCTGCAGCGTCGGTTCACGGCGCTGGCTGTTTGGCCATAAGCCCACAAGATTTAACCTTAAATTTCTTGAGCAGCGCCGATGGCACGGGAGGAAGTTCTGGCAGCCCCACACTCAACAGTCGAGGAGAACTGATCGGCTTGGTGTTCGATAGTACGACCGATGGTATCTTAAGTGATTGGATGTTTGATAGCCGACGCCACCGCTTGATTCATGCAGACGTGCGTTATTTATTGTGGTTGTTGCGCTATGTCTATCAAGCGCAGGAAGTGCTTGATGAGTTGCAGTTTACAGAAACCGACGCCACCTGTTTTGTGGGGGACACGCCCATTATTCCAACGCCAATTCGAGTTGTCGATCCTCATCTGGATCCGGCAGAGTAATGCCAATCCCAATTAAGCGGACACTGCGGTTTTGCGCCCGAGGCCATGCTTCGTGTAGTAGTTGATAAAACAGCGACGGTGAAACTCTGTTGCTGACACGGCTGACAGTTGTTTGTGTAAAGTCGCTAAATTTCAGCTTAACGGTTTGCCCTTTGGCGCGCACATCCTGCCAGCGCTGTTCACCAAGACGCTTTTTCAATGAAGGCAGTAAACTGGTTTCGAGAAACTGTTCGGCATGTTTTACATGGGTAAAATCACGATGCAGGGTTGATTCCACACTCACTTGTTTGCGCATTCTACTGAGGGATACCGGCCGTTCATCTATGCCTTGGCAGCGTTGATGCAGTAAAAGCCCAGCATGGTCGCCAAGTAGGCGCTGCAGCTTGCTCGGGTCACATATTTGGATATCGCCTACCTTATGAAAACCAGCCGCGGCTAAACGTTCTTGACTCTTCGGCCCAACGCCGGGGATGCGCCGCAATGACAGCGCCCCCAAATAGGCATAAATATCATCGGGTGCCACCACAAACTGACCATCGGGCTTGCGTTCTTCCGAAGCTATTTTGGCAACCATCTTTTGCGAAGAAATACCTGCAGATGCGGTTACACCTAATAAGCGCAGTTCTGAACGAATCGCTTCCATGGTAAGACTTGCACTGCCTTTGAAGGCTGTGTTTTCAGTAAGGTCTAAATAAAATTCATCGATGGAGGCGGGTTCTACTAAGGGGGTAAACTCGGTTAAAACCGCAAGCACTTGCTTTGACATCGCTTTGTAAGCGGCCATGTCTGGTTTCACAAACACAAGATCGGGGCATAATTTTCGTGCTTGGTGGCCTGGCATCGCGCTGCGCACGCCAAATTGGCGCGCTTGATAATTCGCGGTTGCGACAACGCCTCGATCACTGCCACCACCCACCGCAAAAGGACGTTTTGCAAGGCTAGGATCTTTGATAACCTCTACTGCTGCAAAAAATGCATCAAGATCAAGCAAGGCGATTTTTCGACCTGAAGACTGAACCAAAGCGCTGAGATCCCGTATAAAATGACAGGAAAAGTGTATCACAGGGGCCTAGTTTCGGGGCGAAAGTTGATACCAATTGTTGTTATCGGAGCAGACAGCAGTTTCATGGAACAGATTTTCTCGTTATAATCGGTTCAGAAATTCAGCAACCGATTTTGAATTAGGCACTGATGAGTCAGGAGAAAGCCGTGAAGTTTGTAAACCAACTGAAGTGGAAACAACTAGTTGCAGTGGTTGCCGGCGTGGCAATTGCTGGTGGTGTAATGGCGTTTACCCAAGATATGTCTCGGGAAGCGATTGCTGAGCGCATTCAGCCGTCCATGAAAGTGCGTGTTGCCGGTGACGAACCGCAACAGCAAGCCGCTGCATCGGGCGACCGGTCAGGCGAGCAGGTTTATAACCAAGCCTGTGCGGCATGTCATACAGGTGGCGTTTTAGGCGCTCCGCGCAAAGGCGTAGCGGAAGATTGGACTGAGCGTTTACCGCAAGGGATGGCCGTGTTGTTAGAGCATTCGATTAACGGCTTTAACGCGATGCCTCCGCGTGGTGGTTGTGCGCGTTGTACCGATGACGAAATCGAAGCCGCGATTGAGTTTATGATCGCTGATTTATAAGCGTTCAAATCGACAAGAAAAACGAAAGCCACTCATATGAGTGGCTTTTTTGTATCAGATTTATAAATTTCTCACCTTTGGTTGCTTTTCAACCCAAAAAAAGGGGTGTACACTCTGTTATTGGTAAAAAAATAACAACATCACAACAAAACGGTCTGCTAATTGTCTAGGGGGAAAACCCCCTGCTGTAATGTAAAGAGTGCTGGAAATTCACTTGATTTCGTTACTTGGTTAGGCAATTGACCTTGGGGGATGCTCACGGGTGAGCGAACACGCAAACGACACGGATTATGCGTTACAGGTCAAACGGCTCGAGAAAGTTGTAACTCGGCTAAAAGCACTTACGCAGAAGTACAGGCAAGCTGAAGTTGTTCAGCAGGCCCTGTTCCGTATTTCCGAACTTGCAGCCTCCGCCCAAAACATGGACCAAATTTATTTATCGGTCCATCGCATCATCGGCCAACTGATGTCGGCCAAAAACTTCTACATCTGCCTTTACACTGAAAGCCGCGACAGCTTCCTATTCCCTTATTTTGTCGATCAATACGATGATGCGCGCATGGTGAATGAAGTGCCTGCGGCTGCGCTCATGCGCGGCATGACAGGTTACATTCTGCGTAGTGGCGAGCCAATGTTGTGTACAAAAGACAACATAGAGGAACTGGTAAAAGCAGGCGAAGTAAACTTCTTAGGTTCACTTCCTGTGGATTGGTTAGGTGTTCCCCTGATTGCCAACGATACGCTGATCGGCGCAATGGTGGTTCAGAGCTACGAAGAAGAAGTGCGCTATCGTGACGAAGATCTTGAGCTCTTAATGTTCGTATCGCAGCATGTGGTGAACGCGTTGGAACGTTTCCGCCATCGTGAATATCTAGAGCAAGAAGTTGCAAAGCGCACGGCAGAACTTCAACAAACCAACGAAGAATTGCGTGGCGAGATTATTGAGCGGGAAAAAGCCGAACGGCAGAATGCAGTGTTGTATTCCATTTCCGATCTCACCAACACCGCCGAAGATATGCAAACCTTCTACCGACATTTGCACGTGGAAGTGTCGAAGTTGGTCCAAGCCGATAACTTCTATATTGCATTGCTTACTGAGAACCGTCAGCAGGTGTACTTTCCTTATTACGCCGATGAGAGTGGTTTTCAAGCACGCCAGCGTAGCCTGCAAAAAGGTCTAACTGAATATGTATTGCGTACCCGAAAGCCCGCGTTCATCGATGGAAAAACGCGTGATGATTTAATCGCCAGGGGCGATGTGGTGCTTTCAGAAACGCGCGGTAAACTGGCCCATCAATGGTTGGGCTCACCCTTGATGATGGACGGTAAGATATTTGGGGTAATCGCCACTCAAACCTATCGAGACGACCGGCCCTATCAACGTGAAGATCTAGAACTGCTGAACTTTGTGGCGCACCACGTTTCCGTAGCCATCGAGCGACGTCGAGCGGCGGAACAGCTTGCGAAAGCGAATTCGTTCCTAGAAAAACGTATCGCTGAGCGAACTGAAGAGCTGGTGGAAGAGATTGAACGCAGAAAAGATATTGAAGCGCGCCTCTATCACGACGCACACCACGATAACCTAACCGGGTTACCGAACCGTGCAATGTTCACGGAACGGGTGAATCAGGCGTTGACGCGACAAAAGCGCGCAACCAAAGAAAACTTCGCCTTACTCTTTGTCGACCTCGATCGCTTTAAAAACATCAACGACACCTTGGGTCATTCAGCAGGTGATCAATTTCTGCTGGAAGTGAGTCGACGCATCCATAGCGCCATTCGCGAACCGGATTTCCTAGCACGCTTGGGCGGTGATGAATTTGTAATTCTGCTGGAGCCCATCAAGCACGTGGATGATGCCAAAGACGTGGCTGCGCGCATTATCGAGGTAATGAAGTCACCCTTTGTGTTGGAAGGCCAAGAACATTTCTCGGGTGCCAGTATTGGTATTGCTACCTGTCGCGGTGGTGATGACACCACCGATCGACTCCTGCGAGACGCTGATGCAGCCATGTACGAAGCCAAGAATTTGGGTAGGGGCCGCTATGTGGTGTTCGATGAAACCATTCGCAGCGGTCTCGTGGATGCCTTGAATCAAGAAGCCGCGTTGCGTTGTGCGCAAACTCAAAAGGATTTCCGAATTTGGCAGCAGCCAGTATTGAATTTAGATTCAAACGAAGTTCTTGGTTACGAAATATTGGTTCGTTGGCAGCGCGGCAAAAACATAGTTCTACCTGGTGAGTTTATCGGCATTGCTGAGCGTTCCGGCGCGATTATTGAAATTGATCACTGGGTACTGTCCGAGTCGTGCCAGTTATTGGCGTCGGTGCGTAAGAAAGGCGTGAAAGCACTTCCGATGCATCTGAATATGTGCGTACAGCATCTCCTTCGGCCACGTCACATTAATAAGCTGATGAGTATTGTTGATGAGGCAAAAGTTCCTGCCAATCTCATTGTCTTAGAGTTTGATGAAGAATCCTTGCAGCAAGAAGATCCCCGTCGCGTTCTGTCGAGTTTGCGTCGATTGAAAGAATTTGGTTTCCGACTCGCGCTCGACGATTTTGGACGTGGCACCGGTCCATTGCACTTCTTGTACAACTATCCATTCGATATCATCAAACTTGATAGTCGCTTTGTCGGACAAGTCGCGCGCAAAGAACGCGCCCGCGCAATGGTGCGTCACATTGTGACTCTGTGTACCGAGCTAAATATTGATTTATTCGCAGAAGGTATCGAGCAAGAAGAGCAGAGAGCCTATTTGCAAGAGCTCGGGGTGAAGGTGGGTCAGGGCAACCTGCTGAGAGAGCCGGCGCCCATTGATGTTAAAGCCCTAGCGAAAACCACTAAGAATCTTTCAGCATCGCTCTCAAGCGAGCAACGTTAGCTGCATTGCGTTGTTGCCGATCTTCCATCGATACCACTTTCTTTTCACCTTCCCACTCAATATCATCTTGAGGAAGTTCCATTAAAAAGCGACTGACTTCCGGGCGGATGGTTTCTCCGTATTGGCGCCGCTCTTTGGCAAGCGTGAATGTTAGCTTCTGTTGCGCTCGAGTGATGCCCACGTAAGCTAAACGACGCTCTTCTTCAATGTCATCATTATCAATACTGGTTTGATGGGGCAGCAAGCCCTCTTCCATGCCCACGAGAAAAACAAACGGAAACTCCAAGCCTTTACTGGCGTGCAAGGTCATCAATTGCACTTGGTCATCTGTTTCTTCGTCTTCTTGGCGCGACAACATATCCCGCAGGACTAATCGATTGACCACTTGCTCGAGAGTCATGGGGTCGTTATCTGGATTACCCATAAGCATTTCACTCACCCAACGATAGAGTTCGTTTACGTTCTTTATACGCATTTCCGCAGCGGTGGGGCTGCCGCTGGTTTCAAATAGCCAATCTTCAAAGTGGATATCTTGCAGCAGTTGTTTTACCGCTTGTGTGGCAAAGTCATGGCCGCCGTTTGCTTCGCGCGCGGCATGGTTAATCATATTAACGAAGCCTTGAACGTCTGCGTATGCACGGGTGGCCAAAATAGTTTTGAGACCGTGATGTTGGCAGGCAGCAAACAAACTTATGTTTTCTTGATGTGCCAACTGACCAATTCGTTCCATGGTGCTCGGGCCAATGCCACGTCGAGGTGTGTTAATGATGCGAAGCAGGGCGTTATCGTCGTCGGGATTCACCACCAAACGCAAATAGGCCATCACATCTTTAATTTCAGCGCGAGCAAAGAACGATTGTCCGCCGGTGATTTTGTAAGGAATGCGGTTATTCATGAGCGCTTTTTCGAAAACTCGCGCCTGGTGATTGCCACGATATAAAATGGCGTAATCACCATAACGAATGTTGTTGAGAAAACGTTCTCGAATAATTTCTGCTACGACCCGCTCGGCCTCATTCTCTTCGTTTTTACCGAAAATAACGCGCAAGGGTTCGCCGAACTCCATCTCAGAGAATAGCTTTTTCTCAAATACATGAGGATTGTTGGCTATCAGAATGTTGGCGCATTTGAGAACCCGACCGACTGAACGGTAGTTCTGCTCGAGCTTAATCACACGCAGTTGAATAAAGTCTTTTTGTAACTGCGCCAAATTTTCCGGCTGTGCGCCGCGCCATGAATAAATACTTTGGTCATCGTCACCTACCACGGTAAAGCGACCGCGCTCACCGACCAACAAACGTACAAGTTCGTACTGGCTTAAGTTGGTGTCTTGATACTCATCCACCAATAAATAGCGAATCCGATTCTGCCAGCGCTGGCGCACATCGGTGGAACGTTTTAGAAGCAATGTTGGAAGCAAAATCAGATCATCGAAATCAAGGGCATTACATGCTTGCAAGTGACGCTGATAACGCTCGTAAAGTTCCGCAAACAAGGGGTCGTCGGGACGATTCGGATCCGGTTGAACGTGCTCTGGTAGCAACATGGCGTTTTTCCATTGGCCAATGCGGCTTTGTAACAGCTGAATTTGTTGTTTATCGTTCTCTAACGCGTCTTCGCTCAGCGCTGCAAGCAAGGCGTAGCTGTCTTGATCATCAAATAAGGAGAAGCCGGGCTTAAAACCGAGCATGCCCACTTCGCGACGAATAATATCCAGACCCAACGTATGGAAGGTAGATACGCGCAAGCCCCGACAGTTCTTGCGTCCGACCCGCAAATGAATACGCTCGCGCATTTCTCGCGCCGCTTTATTGGTAAAGGTTACAGCGGCTATATGATGGGGTAGATATCCCGCGGAGCTAATCAAATAGGCGATTTTTTCGGTGATCACTCGCGTTTTACCGCTCCCGGCACCCGCAAGCACTAACATTGGGCCACCAATGTACTGCACGGCTTCTTGTTGTTGCGGGTTTAATTGCATGGATATCCTTGCTGAGTATGTTCTGGGTTTGAGCGATGGAAGTGCGCATTGTAGCCTAAAGCACGACCCGCAGGAAACGCTCTCTATTTTTGATGCTCATGCTATAGTAGGGGGCAATAAGGATGAGGAATTTTTCATGATAGATGCCAAAAAAATAGAACAAATCGCCCGCCAAATTACCGAGAGTATTCCACCTGGAGTGCGTGATATGGCCGATAACGTTGAGCAACGAGTGAAGCAAACACTGCAAGCGCAACTCGAGCGCCTCGATGTGGTTACTCATGAGGAGCTAGCGGTGCAGCAAGAGCTCGTATTGCGCTTGCGCAAGCGCGTCGAGGCCTTAGAAGCACGCCTTGATGCTCTTGAGCAAGGGGAGTCTGATTCGGAGTAAACTCATTGTCGATACTACGCGGCTTTACTTACTTACAGACTCGTACTCAATTGTTTCTGGCAATTGCCGGAAGCAGTTTGTTGCTTGTAGGCTTAATTCTATTTAGCACGCGATATTTCTTCGTACAGGATTTCACGCACTACATGGCAGAGCAAGAGCGCAATCGTCTGCAACAAGTGGCGGTTGTGCTTAGTGACTATTATGGTCGCTATGATCGGATGGGCGTGACCGAGGGGCTGAGTGAACGCGAGCTATGGCGGGCTATTCTCAGTGACATTCAGCGGGACGTGTGGCTCGAGCCGGAGCGTTTTAATTTAGACGCAGATCTGGCCTTCTCTGAGCTTAATTTTGTGACTGAATCTGGCGATTTAATTTTTGGTCCGCGCATTGAAGATGCCGTCTCGGAATTGGTGATTTATGATTCCGACATTCTCGGAATTTTAAGCACACCCATGCCCCATGGTGCTATCGCCCCCATCGACGCGGTATTCGCTCAGCAGCAGCGAGAGACTCTCATATACGCGGGCACAGCAGCGGTTATTTTGGCGGCACTAGTCGCGTTTTTGTTTGCCCTAGGTTTGCGTCAACGCTTACAAAGTCTGCGCCATAGTGCCGACGCGTTGGCAGCAGGGGATGCCCACATTCGCTTTTCGCAAACGGGTGCCGACGATGTGGCACAGCTAGGTCGTGCGTTAAACAAACTTGCCGCCACCCTGCAAGCCAATGAAACGCAGCGGCGCGAGTTCATGGCCGATGTTGCCCATGAGTTACGAACACCTTTAACCGTCCTGCAAGGCGAGCTAGAAGCCATTGAAGATGGCGTGCGCAAACCAGATTCCAGTGTCATTCAACGCTTGCAAGGTCAAACGAAACAGCTCACGCGCTTGGTGCAGGACATAGATACGCTTGCTCAAGCAGATTTAGGTGGCTTAGGGTATCAATGGCGACAGGTCGATGCCGTGTCGTTAGCGCAAGATGTTTGCCAGCAATTTCAGGCATCCGCCCGTGAGGCTGGGTTAAGTTTGGCTTACGTAGCTGATACGCCAAATGCCATGGTATATGGCGATCCAGAGAGACTACAGCAGGTGCTGAGCAATCTTCTAAGTAACTCATTGCGTTATACCGACGCGCCGGGTGAAGTTCGGGTACATGTGCGTCAGTCTAACGAGAGCGTAAAGCTCATTGTTGAAGATTCAGCACCCGGTGTCGCCGACGAACACTTGCCCTATCTGTTTGACCGGTTTTATCGTGTGCACCGAGACCGCGCCCGTCACAGTGGCGGTTCTGGACTCGGTCTAGCGTTGGTTGAACGTATTGTACACGCCCACACTGGGCAGGTAACCGCAAGCGCGAGTGCGTTAGGTGGATTGCGTGTAGAAATTGAACTATTTACTCATCCGGAATCGGTATGACAGAAAATACGACTAAAATTTTAATTGCCGAAGATGAAGCGGATATTGCTCACTTACTGCGGGATTATTTGCAGCAAGCGGGCTATCAATGCATTTGCACGGCCACGGGCACGGCGGCTATGCAGGCGTTTCACGAGCACGGTCCCGCTCTTGCGTTGCTTGATGTCATGATGCCGGAGATGGATGGTTTAGAAGTGTGCCGTAAAATCCGTGAGCAAAGTCGTATTCCCATTCTATTTATCACTGCGCGTCACGACGAAGTAGATCGCATTGTGGGTTTGCGGTTAGGGGCGGATGATTACATCGTAAAGCCATTTAGTCCGCGCGAAGTGGTGGCACGGGTTGATGCCCATATTCGTCGACAACAATGGCAACAAAATGGTACTGAGACAACGCCAGCGGATACATCGGGACTATTTCTCGATCTGGGCGCTTACCAAGCGCGCTACGAAGACGTTGCCATGGATCTCACTCCCGTAGAGTTTCGGTTGTTAGCTACCTTATCGCGACAGCCTGGGCGAGTGTATCGTCGCGAAGAACTAATTTCCGCAGCGTACGATGATCATAGGGTAGTCAGTGATCGCACTGTGGATAGCCACATTAAAAATCTGCGCAATAAACTCCACCAAGCGGGCGCTCCCACAACCATCATTCAAGCAGTGTATGGAGTTGGGTATAAGTATCAAGCAGGCTCCACAATTTCTTCATAATATACGCATATTTCCTGCGGAATCATGACGCACACTGTACCTGTGTGAAATGAGCCCCATGGCTCGGAGGAATGAAAATGAAAACACTATTATCACTCTTGTTAGTTCCTACTTTGGCACTGAGTTCAGGTTCGGTGATTGCGTCAGCGCAAACCGATAGCGACCAAGGAAAACAGGTTAAGAAAGAAAAACGTATTGAGATTCGTCGTGAAGGGCCCCGCGCAGAGGGAACGCCTGGCGGTCGCATGATGTGGTTTGAGCACTTTGACGGTGATGCCTCAGATATTGATCCCGAAGAATTGCGCGAGCGCATGCGCAGCTCACGAGAAGAGCGCATTCGTCAGCACTTTCACGATTTTGATCTAGACCAAAGCGGTAAACTCACCGAATCAGAGATGGTGGAGTTTATGACACGCCAAGCTGAAGAACGTGCGAAGCAACTGTTTCGTCGCCTAGATACTGATGGTACGGGTGTGATAAACGAAGATCAGTTTGTCGAGCGTTTAAGTGCGATGAGTGATGAGCGTCGTGAACGCGTTATTATTCGTCGTCAAGAAGCCGATGAGCGTCGGTTAGAAGCGGAACAACGTCGTACGGAAGCCATGGAACGAATGCAGCAGCGAACGCAAGAGCGCGAAGAACGTCGGCGCGAGCGTATGGAGCGGGAAAATAACCGCTAGTTTCACGATTAATTGACGTCACCGAATAAAGCTTGATGGCGAATCATATTCCCATCAGGCTTTTGTCGTTATGGCTTCACGTGTGCGTCGAAGAATTTAATTAAGGCATTATTCAGATCGCGCTGATAGCTCGTGAACTGGTGATCAGCATGGGAGTAGAGAATGAGCTCGTGAGGATGACCTAATTCGTCAAGGCGCGCGGCAAGGTTTTGCGATTGCTCAGGCGTGAGATTCCAGTCGCGCTGACCATGCAGCAATAAAACAGGCATTGAGCGAGGAAGCTCGTGTGCCCAGTTAATTACCGAGCGTTCTCTTAGCGTCTCATTACCTCGTTCAGCGTAGTCAGGAATATAGCGAGGTGCAGGATGTTCGGCTTCACCCCACTCATTTACCCACTGCTCTAAATCGCTTAAGGTCGCGGCCGAGGCGATCGCTTTAAATGCATTTGGACGTTCTCGTGCAGCAAGAAAACTCATCATACTGCCACGAGATCGACCATAAAGGCCCACTCGATTTTCATCAGCAGGAGCAATCGCTTGGGCGACATCAATGAGTCGTAGCACATCACCCAGATCGCGCCCGCCGTACTCATCGGTGCCATTCGACATGCCCGAGAAAACACCCCCGCCACCGCGGTATTGGCTGCCGATAACCAAATATCCAGCTTCAGCTAGTGGTAGCATTTGATTAAATATATCCACGAAGCTCACGCCGTGGGTAGGCCCATGACCGGGTCGGTTATAGATAATTACGGGGAGCTTCTCGCCTTCAAATTCACGTGGGAACAACGCAAATCCACCCACCATGGCATTGCCATTGCGATAAATGAGCCAACGGCAATCCATCTGCGTTCGCATGGTGCGAAAGCGCTCTTCCGGAAATTCAGATTCAAAGTGGGCACGGTCGTAGCGCGGATTTCTATTGCGCTGCACAAAATGATCAATGAAATTATTGTAGGTATCGTATGGTGGGGTATAGCAGGTGGCATTGTACTCTAACGACCAAGAGTCGTTCGCCCGAGCCATGCTAGCACTCATCAATAAGCAGAGAATTAAACCCGCACTTTGTATCAGTAAACGCATCTACTACAACCTCTACGCTTAAAAACTAGACGCACATCCTAGCAGTTATACGAAAAATTGACCACTTTGGAGCAGTAGGGGCAACGGCCACACCATAATGAACGACCTGAACCTGATTCACATGGGTGGGCGCACTTACAACCCGGTGCTAGGGCGCTTTATGCAGGCGGACCCGTTTATTCAGGCAGGAGCGAACTTGCAGAACTCTATATAGCACTACAACCGCTACAGCTATGTGCTGAATAACCCGCTGAGCTATACGGATCCAAGTGGGTATTTTTTCAAGAAAGTTTTGAAGACCGATATATTCAGAACGGCATTTTCTATTGGGATTGCTGTCTATACGGGTAGTGCTTCATTTACATTAATAAAAAATGGGTCAGTATCGGCAGCGTATTCAATGGCCGCTGCAGGCGGTTTTGCGTCTGGAGCGGTGCAAACCGGTAACTTACGAAGTGCTACAGTCGGTGCGCTCAGTTCGATGGCCTTTCTTGGTGTAGGCCAGGTGACGTATGGGGCTTCTAACTTAATGAAAGTGGGTTCCCACGCGGTTGTCGGGGGCGCCATATCCTCATTACAAGGAGGAAAGTTTGTGCACGGATTTGTCAGTGCCGGCATCACCAAGGGCGCACAAGTAAATGGCGTGGTTCCAGACAATCTAGTGGGCGGCACTATTGTCTCTGCCGTTGTGGGTGGCACAGTCTCAGAGCTGACCGGAGGTAAGTTTAGAAACGGTGCGGTGACCGGGGGATTTCAGTTTGTGATGAATCAATGGATTTCAGACCAAATGGAAAAATTGAGCGCCAGAGAGCGTTACACCGTTTTCATAAGCAAGGCAACATTGACCTTATTATTGAACGTTATCCTCACTTGGAAGACCTTACCCCAGAGATCTTTGATCTTGAAGTGCAAAGCTTAAGCAGTGAGCTGCGGAGAGCTAGCGTTCTAGCTTTCAGTGCTGAGGCGGGAAATTTTGTTGGTGCAGGAGTTCAATTCGTTGGCGAACAGAGTGTGGAGGTAGTCGCGACAAGAGGACTAGGACGTATAAGAAGGACGATCATGAGAGCAGCGGGCATGAATGTGACGAATGGCCCTGTGATGAGGCATCAACTGGTAGTAAATGAAAGGCACTTAGTAGAAGTGTATTTGTACTGGGAAGGCTTATGAAGAAACTAATATTCTCGTTGGTGATGATGCTTACTGCTTGCAGTCAGCCGGATTACGGTGATTTTTGTACGGAGTTTTACCTGAATTACGGCCACTCTGATCTTCACGAAGAAGGGATAGTTGAACAAAGGCAGGAATACAACCTGCAGTATTTGGAGTTTATTGGTGGTGGTATACATGAGATTTCAGATTTTGTTGAAGGGATGAGGCTCGGTGAAACAGTCGTTGATAAGGAAAAGCTTCAGTATTTTGGGCCTAAACTCATCTCGAATGCTTTGTTTATCGAAGATTTTGAGAGCGTCACATTTCTGCTTGAATCCGGAGTTGAACCCTTTGAAAGGATGAGTTGGGAATTAGCGCCTGCTGTCATGCTTCTTGCTGAAGACAACTGGCTTGAGTTACTCGAAAAAGCAGATGAAGCGACTGAGGGCAGATACGCGGAAAAGTTTGACCAAACCAAGCGGTACGGTCGAGTATGCTTAGAGTTGTAACCGCTGTGCTGCACGAAAT
The DNA here is from genome assembly GCF_015354615.1 of Aliidiomarina indica. GTDB lineage: Bacteria > Pseudomonadota > Gammaproteobacteria > Enterobacterales > Alteromonadaceae > Aliidiomarina > Aliidiomarina indica. The sequence continues at coordinate 35,301 of NZ_JACAVQ010000002.1, forward strand.
AAAAATGGCGCAAAATTCTCCCATGGCTTTATCAGCGCGGGCATCACCAAAGGCATTGGAACCCACTTTAACGATCAAGTAGGGAACCAAGTGATTGCAGGAACCCTAGTGTCAGCTGCCATCGGTGGAACCACATCCTCCATTGTTGGTGGCAAGTTTGCCAACGGGGCGGTTACTGGGGTCATGCAGGCGTTGTTTAATTTGTATTCTTCTGAGGAAAACAAACCATCCAGAGTTTTTGATGCTGGATATGAAAACAATCATGGTTTTAGATGGGTTATTAAAGTTCCTGTTCATCAGTGGCCGCACGGGAATGCGTCGGGGATTGCTGTGGAAGTATACAAATGAGGTGGTAAATGAGAGTTATATGGACCGGGCTAATTATTTTTCTCCTTGCTTCGTGTGGAGAAGACAGTTTAGAAAAAAACGGTCTATATAGCCGTTCCGATTGCATCGTTAAATTTCAAATAGATATGGATGAGTTGAGTCGTGATGAAGTTAGGGAACTCTATGATGCTTTGTCATATTTTATAAGATCTGAGGCAGCTTACCCAATGGCTGGAATGACTTTCCCAAACAGCACTAGGGAGTTTTTTTATGTTCAGCTTTCTGACTCCTGCGACAGCAGATTAGAAATAACAGAGGCGATGGTTAAAAGATTCGTGAGTGCTCGGAGTCAAGGTTTCAACTATCAGGTATTTCCTGATGTCGTGTGCCCGTCCCCGAATACGATAAGCATGAGAGGACCATCATGGAACTCTAATGATAGCTGCAAATAGTTCTCAAGTAAGTGAATATGTAGTGGTCAAATAAAGCTGGCCAGCCGTTTATGGTCGGAGGTACGGTTGTCACCCATACGGAGCATGGGAGTGGCGTTGGGAACAGAAGCTTACGCGGGAATTGGAGGCCTTGGAATGCCACGACAGCTTGGATTTCTGTTAAGAACCGCAGGGTATCATTATGAAGTTCTCTCATCACCGCCCCCGTCATCGAATCTCATAGATCTCTTTGGAGAAAGATAAGTTATGAAGACTATACTTTTGATTATTATGATGAAGATGTGCTTGGCAAGCGCATCTGCATCACAAGAGCACTCTGAAGGTAGTTTGGGGATAGAGGCATTTGACGGGCTTTTACTATTCCCTGCAAATCTATATATAGAAAAATCAAGTTGGGAGAAAGTGCACGTTAGGTTATCAAATGCCAAAATTTATAGTGAGCTGACCGATGGTGGTTCGTCTTTTTTGAGTGTTAGGATAGGCCCTGCCGGAGATGAAATTAATCAATTTTCACAAGTAGCAGATGTAAACCTTAATTGTTTTGGATTTAAACAGTCTGTGATTGTTGAGGATGACGGGAAGGCGTTCGCTTACTTTTATGACGACTCAGAATACGTATCAATCACAACGAACGAAACTTCATTAATTTTTAGAGCACTGACTCATTTTATCCAGAGAGCCGAAGATACAAAATCATTGAGCTGCCTTCAACCACTGATATTGTTAATACAGGAACAGAAATGAGGCAATGAGGCAGGTCACATTCCTTCTGGAGCGGTGTACACACGGCAAGGCACCAGAACCACAGATGCAACTGACACGGGTCATGCCATAATCGCAACATGCGATCTCTGGCAGCTTCTTGATGGGTATTACAGGGTCAGCAAAGCAGTGTGTATCAGCACAGCAGTTTTAATTTGGTACGGCGTTTGTTAGTGGTGTCGGGGGTGGATTTACAAGCATGCTCGGCGGGGGCGCGTTCCATCATGGCTTTGTCAGTACGGGGATGGGGCAGGTCGCAAACAATGCCGGCGGAGACCTAGCCGTAAGCATGATTTTGAGTGGCACTGCGTCACAAGTTGTCGGTGGTAAGTTTGCGAATGGGGCGGTGACCGGGGCGTTTGCTTGGGTTGCCAGGGCTGGGGCGGAGGCAGCAAGAGAGCCGACTGCTGAAGAGATAACTTATGCAAGGCTGGCAAAAGGAGTTTATGACCCAGAGTTCGAAGGTGCTGATGGTTACACTCGTGTTAAGAATCATACTGATGATAGAACGGGTCTCCAGGCAGCTTTATTCGTCAACCAAGATACCGGTCATCATGTCTTGGCGTTTGCCGGTACCGATCCAAGTTCCTGGGCGAACTGGAAAGCCAATCTGCGCCAAGCCTTTGGTTTTCGCAGTGCTCAGTATGAGCAAGGGATAGACTTGGCAATTGGGTACCATGAGGGCACTGGTGGAAACATCCACTTCACGGGTCATTCGCTGGGCGGTGGAATAGCATCAGCGTCTGCAATAGTGACGGGTGGTAGTGCCACTGTTTTCAATGCAGCCGGGGTGCATACTAATACTCTGCGAGGTTTCGCGCCATCCAATGGTTCGGTGAACTACATTTATAGCTCCTTTGATGCATTGCGCTTAGGGAACATGGTCACGCCAGCAAGAGTGCCGGCTGAGCGTATCCCCTTGGGAGGAGCGGGACTACATGGTATGAGAGGCGTTTGTCGAGAGATGGGGTGTTGAAGATGCGCATGGAGACCTTGAAAAGAAATTTGTGTTTCTTATTTTTGAGCTTTACGTTGGGCTTGCCTGGTTGTAAAGCAGGAGAAATCGATTTTGACGCTATGAAATCATCCGAAGAGGCTTTCAATAAACGCCAGGGGCAAGAGCTGATCATTCAGATGCCGCTGAGAACGATGTTTCCAAACCAGCCGATCCGAACATTGGCTGAGGCGGCTGGGAAAGGGAGGCTCACAAAACTAGAAGAGCTAGTTAAGCAGGGTGTTGACGTTAACGCACGGGGAAATAATGACGCAACCCCACTGTTCTGGGCACTGCGCAACAGCAATCTGAAGGGCTTTACTCGGCTGCTGGAGCTGGGGGCTGACCCCAATCTCTTGTTTGCCGACGGATCTGTGATGCACTGGGCGACGATGCACGAAGATGTAGCTTTCTTGAAGGTTGCCTTGGAGCACGGCGGCGACCCCAACCTGAGAGCGGGTCAGCTTGGTGAAACGCCACTGTTCTTAACAGTTGGTCTTGAAGGGGATAACAGGAAAGAGCATAGGCAGCTTTTGTTGGACTCGGGAGCCAATATTAATATTAGGACAGTTGATGACTCTTCATACATGCCTATCGGCGGGAATACTCCGATAATGAAAGCCGCAGGGTTGGGGCGATTTAATGTTGTGTATGAGTTACTGGAGCTGGGAGCCGATTACAAAATAAAGAATGACAGTGGCCGCGATCTGACGGATCGAGTAGGACAAAAAAGAGGTGCATTTATTTCCGGCAGTCAACAGGAAAAAGATTTACAGAGAGTCATTGACTGGCTGTCGGAGCGGGGGGTTGAAATTCCACCCCGCGAATAGTCCCCCTCTGGCAGGATAGTTGGCACTACTTAGAAATTAACCAGTTAGGGCGTTAAGGTTTTGATTGTGCCACGTTACTCGGAAGAACGTAAGCAGTTGGTTTTAAGTAAAATGATGCCGCCGCTGAATATGACTATCGCAGAAATTGCACGAGGAGCTGGGCACGTGCCGGCAGCGATAATAGGCTGGGGACCTCAAACTACTTCAGGAGCGATCGGTACAGCAATTGGAAGTGGAGGATAAATGTCGGCTATAACTCAATGGACTAACAAAAAGTTCGGCAGTGGAACCTTGAGTGAAACCTATCAGATGGATGCTAACTCAAACCGCTTGTTATCGGTCACCCGAGGAAGTAATCAGCGTAGTCTGACTTACGATGCAAATGGCAATGTGGTCAGTGAAATTTTGTTCAACGGACAAACACGGAACTATACCTACAATCAGGACAACCGTATGGTGAGTGCTGGCAACACCACCTATGGGTATAATGCATTGGGGCAACGGGTGCGTAAAACCACAGGAAGTACCTCCACGCACTATATATACAGCCCGACGGGGCAATTACTTGCCGAGGGTACGGCGAAGCAATATATTTATTTTGCGGGTCAGGTGGTCGGTTATATTGCCAACAACCAGTTGTACTATGTGCATAATGATCATCTCGGTCGCCCTGAAGTAATCACCGACCAGTCGCAAAACGTAGTTTGGCGGGCACAGCTCGAAGCCTTCGATCGCACCGTGTTAACAAGCTCGATAGGTGATTTTAATATTGGTTTTCCGGGCCAATACTGGGATGCAGAGAAAAACAGCTGGTATAACTATTTTCGGGATTACGATGCCACCACAGGCCGCTATCTGCAAAGCGACCCGATAGGGCTTGCAGGCGGGATGAATACCTATGGGTATGTGGGGGCGAATCCGGTTAGTTATATTGATCCTCAGGGGATGTCCCGACGAAGAATAGGAGCGATATGTGTTGGTGTTGCAACTGCAGCGTTTGTTTTTGACGTTGGAGGTGTCCGTACAGCAGTGATGAATATGAAAGAAAACAACCCTTATTCTCAAGCATTGGAAATATATGAAAGTGGTATTAATGAGTTAACTGAGATGAGCGAGAGTTGCGACGATGTAGTCACGCGCCATAAAATTATCGAGCAAATTTCTCGTCTCGAGGCAGAAAGATTAAAAGTTATTCAGGCGCATGCTGAGTGGGCTGTGAACCATAGCTTCGGCGGAAAAACTGGGGCAATTGGTTTGGGTTTAGTGGTTGCTGGTGCAGCTTGCGGAAGCGTAATGCGATGAAAGCTAAGCGATTTATCGTGCTACTCGTGGCGTTATACCTCTTTTTCTTGCTAAATCACCTTATGTTTAGCTACGTGTCTAGTGTAAGAAGTGCAGCCCAGCATGCTGTAACTCAGGTAGACGAAGAAGGACACGCCCTCTACTCAGAAATACTTGGGGACCGTTATGTACTGCGACCGAATTCGGTTTTAGCATCTTATGGTCAGAGAGCCTATTATTACACGTTCTTCGATGCCGTTTATCACTGGTTAAAACTGAGGGATGATTCGAACGTTATGGCTTGCGATATCAGCTCAAAGCTCTGTTCAATATTTGTGTATCGTGTGAAGGACGGCGGACAAGCGTTTATGAACTTGGCTACCAATAATCATTTGTTGGATAAGTTCAGCTATCAACGGTATTGCATCGCAGGGGTCGATGGATTCGGAAAGAATTTAGTAAGTGTTGGCGGCGATGAAGTTACTCCAAACTTCGTGTTTCTAACGGAGTCGTCTAGATACATCATATCATTACGAGATAAACGCGATTATTTAGGGTTGTGTGCTCAATAGCGGCGTTTTTCAAGGCGGCGTTTTTCAAGGTAGTTGACACTTTTTTCTCGTTTAAGCAGCCTGTTTTTCTTCCTGCTTAACTGGCTTTTTCTCAGGGTTTAATGTTATTGGCCCAACTATCCTGCCAGAGGGGGCCACTCAGGGGCAGGTGATTGCCATTGGTGGCAAAACGTTGCGCAGGTCATATCAGCGGGGCGACAAGCATTCGACGATTCACATGGTCAATGCCTTCTCCTGTGCGAATAAACTGGTGCTGGGGCAAGTAAAAACGGCCGTCAAGTCGAATGAGATTACGGCTATCCCGCATTTTTCATGTACTCAGCGCCGACCGAATCACCCAAGAATAAGAAAGCTGTACGCCTTCGCGGAAATGCTGCATGGATGCTATTCCTGCCGTTGCAACCCTTTTAAACTCTTACTCTTAGTTTTCATGGATGAAAGAGGGGTGGTTTATGGGCCTTGCGGTGGTGATGACGCGAGCGCAAATGGGCATGGAGGCGCCGTTAATTCGAGTGGAAGTAAATGTATTGCGAGGTGTGCCCGCGTTTCAAATTATTGGCATGCCGGAAACAACCGTGCGTGAAGCGAAGGATCGGGTGCGCACGGCTATTATGAATAGCGGTATCGACTTTCCGGTCGCAAAAATCACTGTGAATTTATCGCCTGCAGAGTTGCCCAAGCAGGGGGCTCGCTATGATCTAGCGATAGCACTAGGGATTTTGGCGGCGAGTGATGAGTTTGATGAAGCGGCCTTGGCGGGCTTAGAGTGCTTTGGCGAATTAGCACTGGATGGCGCGGTGCGTAGCATTCAAGGCACATTACCCGCCTTATTAGCATGCCAAAAGGCTGGACATCTTGCGCTTATTCCAGCCCTTAATGAAGGGGAGGCGGGGTTACTGAGGGAGCCCTCGGCCTATTTGGTAAGTTCGTTAATCGCAGCGGTGCGCCATATGAAGAAGTATGCCGCTTTGCCGCTCGCGGAACCTGCCGAGCTTGCGTATTCCCCTGTCTATGCCGGTGATATGGCCGATGTACACGGTCAATCAATGGCCAAACGTGCATTGCTCATAGCTGCCGCTGGCGCGCACCATGTGCTTTTCGTTGGTCCACCGGGTACTGGGAAGACCATGTTGGCACAGCGTTTGGCAGGCTTAATGCCGCCTTTAGCCGAGTCGGAGGCCTTAGAAGTTGCCGCGATTGACTCTCTATCCGGTGCACCCTTCACGCCAGAGCGTTGGCGCTTGCGCCCTTTTCGTAGCCCGCATCATTCGTGCTCGGCTCCGGCTTTGGTTGGGGGAGGCTCTGTCCCCCAACCCGGCGAGATCACCCGCGCCCACCATGGAATTTTATTCCTCGACGAACTAACCGAAACGCCCCGACACGTGCTCGACAGTTTGCGTGAACCCATGGAAAGCGGACGGGTGTGTATTAGCAGGGCAAAGCACCATGCGGTATTTCCGGCACGCTTTCAGCTTGTATGCGCATTAAATCCGTCGCCATGCGGAAGCTTTGATGGCGACATCCGCTCCTCTCGCGCCACCCCCGATCAAATATTAAATTACCTTAACAAGGTGTCTGGCCCATTTCTCGATCGTATTGATTTGCAGGTGGATGTGCCTCGTCAACCCGATGCTTTGCGCGATGCACAACAACCGAGCAATACCGACTCTGACAAAAGCACCACTAAGTGCAATGACGGGAGTAGTGCAATATTACGTGCTAAAGTGGCAGCGGCTCAGGCAGTTCAGCGTGAGCGGCAAGGATGCTTGAATCATCATTTAAGCCCACCACAACTCAAAGAGGTTGCCCGTTTAACGCAGGACGATCATGATTTTCTGGTGGCAGCTATGGAAACGCTTAAGCTCTCTCATCGGGCTTACCACCGAACTTTGCGTGTGGCACGAACAATTGCAGATATTGAGCAAATGGAGCAAATTCAACGATCGCATTTAATGGAAGCCATGAGCTACCGTGCCCTTGATGTGCTTCTTAATCAGTTGCGAGAATACTAGATTCTAGGATATTGAAATTGGTATTTTCGCAAGCGCAGAGGTAAGGTGTAGCCATTCTAGAGCAACGTATTAACCGAGGAGAGGCTATGCAGCCACAACAACGTATTGTCTGGATTTGTTTGGCGGTCATTCTTTTTACCAGTGTTGTTTGGTTCGAAGCAGTGGTTCTGCCAGCAGATTACATGTTTATTTGGCGCTGGACAGAATCGCAGGTGATTTATGAAAGTTTGATCACGGTGGGCTTTTTAGTCGCAGCGATTGTCGGTTATTTTCTACTACGCAAAGGGGCGGGTGACTGGGAGCAATGGAAAATTGTGCGCTTAGGCATCATGATTTGGATTGCCATGTTGGCTTTACTCACCCTATTTAGTTTATATGTGTACACCTTGGGGAATCAGCATGTCGCAGATGCCTACGAAGGTGATGGCTTTGAGATTACGGCCATGGGAAGCGTGAACGAACAAGAAGGTGTCGGCGAGTTTTTCGTGGTGATGAGTTGTGATTTCCGAGGTTTTTATAAGCGGGTCATTTATCTTGACCGTGTGGTTGGCATCGACGATGTGAAATTCAAATGGGACAACGGCGAGTTAAGAGCCAGCTATCAGCTGGAAGGTCGGGAATTACGTGATACGCTCATCGAAGTTGATGAGCTTTATGCGCAATGTTTACGCAGCGACTCTGAGCGGCCGATAGAATAAATAGCACACTGAGTGCCGCTGGCCATAAAAAAATCCCCGAGACTGCATGCAGCTCGGGGATTTTTACTTGAGCGTTTAGTCGTAACGGTAGTGATCTTCCCAACCCCAAGGCGCTTGCGGTGCCTCAACGGTTTGGCTTAAATCAACATCTACTTGGAATTCACGACCTTCGCGCGCTAGGCGATAGCGTAATGTATTGCCATCAGGGAATGACAAGATCCAGGTGTTATCAATAGATGCGGTATAACCGAGCTGTGCAAACAGACGCTTACTGTAATCATCTGCCGGGAACGCTTGTTGCGTCGGTGTACCTGCAGAGATAGTGTGACCGCCATACATGGTGAGCGGGTCATGGCTTCCATCTTCTAATCGATGGTCGTGTTTGAGTTCAAGCTCACGCTCATGCGTGTCCCGCGTCACAATCCATGTCCGTGAATGGTTGTCACCCACGTGCAATGGAATGCGAATTCGGTTCTCTTCGCACTCTCTTACTTCAATCACGATACGGTTATTAATCCAGTTTTCATCCATTTCTGGATCGCCCATGCTGACATGGCCTTCGTAGGCGTTACCACAGTGTTCAAGGAGCGCTTCAAAAAACGCATCTTGTGGGTGTTGTTCTGCAGGCGTACAAGCACTGAGTGCAAGTAAGGCAGAACTTAATAGGCCGAGTTTTATCCCGTTAGCAGCGTTAATTTTCATGTCCTCTATCCTGTTGTCACGAGTTGTTTTTTTGATTGTAACGATATTTGATCCGATTAAAAAGGTATAGCTTAGATTGCACTGGCATGGATACTCACTCCATGAATGAGTAGAATAGACGGGTTTATGACCAAATTCACTGTATACGAGTAAGGAAAGGCATTCTGATGAAGGTTTTTGCAAATGCTTTAGAGATGATCGGCAACACGCCGATGGTGCGGGTAAATCACATTGATACAGGCCCGTGTGAATTGTATTTAAAATTAGAGACGCAAAACCCGGGTATGTCGATTAAAGATCGTATCGCAGTGTCGATGATTGCCGCCGCAGAAGCGGATGGAAAAATCAAACCGGGTGACACCTTAATTGAAGCCACTGCGGGTAACACTGGCTTAGGCTTGGCGTTGGTTGCAGCACAAAAAGGTTACAAGCTGATTATCGTATTGCCCGATAAAATGAGCCGCGAAAAATTATATAACTTGCGCGCGTTAGGTGCGGAGGTCATTGAAACCCGTTCTGATGTGCAAAAAGGCCATCCTGAATATTACCAGGATGTGGCGTTGCGTATATCAAAAGAACGGGATGCTTTTTACATTAATCAATTTGAAAACCCTGCAAACGTCACGGCGCATTATGAAACTACCGGACCGGAAATGTGGCAACAAATGGACGGTAAGCTTGATGCGTTCGTGTGTGGCGTTGGTTCGGGTGGAACCCTCACTGGCGTTGGTCGCTACTTGCGTGAACAGAATCCAGATGTAGATTTAGTGCTTGCCGATCCCGACGGCTCAATTTTGGCGCCTTTGATTAATGAAGGTAAAGAAGTTGAGGCAGGAAGCTGGCGCATCGAAGGTATCGGCGAGGATTTTATTCCGGTTATTTGTGACATCGCGCTAGCCGGGAAGGCCTATGCCATCAGCGACAAAGAGTCATTTGATGTTGCCCGTGAAGTGCTGCTAAAAGAGGGTGTCATGGTGGGTTCTTCTTCCGGTACCTTGATTGCAGCTGCATTGCGTTATTGTCGTGAGCAAACAGAAGCGAAGCGTGTCGTGACGCTAGCCTGTGATACTGGCTGCCGCTATTTATCAAAATTATTTAACGATGAGTGGCTGGCCGCTCAAGATTTCGAATAAGAGGTTATTGCCAATATGCGTGATACAAAACATTTAGCATTCGCAACGCGCACCATTCATGGTGGGCAAGAACCAGAGCCGGTAACCGGGGCGGTGATGCCGCCAATCGTGACCAGCTCTACTTACATTCAATCGAGCCCTGGCGTGCACGCTGGGTTTGAGTACTCGCGCTCGCACAATCCAACCCGTTTCGCTTGGGAGCGCTCCGTCGCAAACCTAGAAGGTGGAACGCGCGGGTTCGCATTTGCCTCAGGCATGGCAGCCACATCCACCATTCTTGAGTTAATTGATAGTGGTGACCATGTGGTTGCTATGGATGATCTCTACGGCGGCAGTTTCCGCTTGTTTGATAAAGTGCGCGAGCGCTCTTCGGGTCTTACTTTTAGCTACGTAGACATGGCGGATGTAGATGCGGTGGCTGCCGCGTTTACTTCGAAAACGCGCATGGTGTGGATTGAAACGCCGAGTAATCCCATGATGAAGTTGGTGGATATTCAGGCTGTAGTAGAGCGCGCACGTGCTCACAATCCAGATATGATTGTGGTGGTGGATAATACCTTTGCAACGCCGTATAACCAGCGGCCACTTGAGCTGGGTGCCGATATCGTGATGCATTCTGCCACCAAATATCTCAATGGCCACTCCGATATGGTTGGTGGTATTGCTGTTGTGGGTGAGCGTGAAGATCTGCAAGAGCAAATGGCATTTTTGCAGAACTCCATTGGCGCCGTTGCCGGGCCATTTGATAGCTACCTAGCATTACGTGGCGTGAAGACTCTGGCACTGCGCATGAAGCATCATAATCAAGCGGCTTTAGAAATTGCCCAATGGCTTGAGCAACATCCGCGGGTGGCGAAAGTGATTCATCCAGGCCTTGAAAGTCACCCTCAGCATGAATTGGCGAAGCGCCAGATGCATGGTTTCGGTGGCATGATTTCTATTTTCTTGGATGGTGATTTGGATCATGCGCGGCGCTTCTTAGAAGCGGTCGAGATTTTTGCTTTGGCGGAATCTTTGGGTGGTGTAGAGAGTCTGATCGAGCATCCGGCAATTATGACCCACGCATCGATTCCAGCAGAGAATCGCCAGAAACTAGGAATCCACGATAATTTTGTTCGCATCTCTGTAGGTATTGAAGATACCCAAGACCTTATTGCGGACCTTCAGCAAGCGCTAGAGGCAATGTAAAATGGCCATTCCTCCGTTTCACTTAGCGATTCCTGTGGATGATCTCGCCAAAGCCCGTGCTTTTTACGGTGATTTGTTGGAATGCGAAGAAGGGCGTAGCTCGGATCAGTGGATTGACTGGAATTTTCATGGGCACCAGTTGGTCACTCATGTGGCTCCAGAGCGGTTGCTGCCACCGGTCACCAACCCGGTGGATGGGCATAATGTGCCCGTGCCGCATTTTGGTGTGGTGTTGGATATGGCCGCTTGGGAGGCGTTGGCGGAGCGAGTGAAAGCCGCGGGCGTTGCCTTTGTGATTGAACCTTATGTACGTTTTAAGGGGCAACCAGGCGAACAAGCGACCATGTTTTTCCATGATCCGGCGGGCAACGCCATGGAGTTTAAAGCCTTTAAAGACCTCAGTAAGCTTTTTGCCAAATAAGTCTCAAAGCGTCTACTGGCGAGGTGTTGGAAAAGGCGAGTGTTAGCGAATTAATACGCACTCGCCTTTGCTTGCATCCATCACTAAACAGCTGTGCGCCGGCACAATCACTAATAAATCCCCAAGTTTTAACTCCGCCAGCATGGTGTCGGGTACTTTCACCTTGCCATGTTCTTGCGACATGCTTTGCAAATACGCCCCTTGAATCGGACCGCCCCAACCATCGCTGGTAATCCGCATCACTTGTCCATACTGTGGTTTACCATCAATAAGCACGTAATCTTTGCTAAAGTGCACCGCACCGCCATGCACAACCACTTCGCCGCGCTCGGGGTATCTCGCTATCACAGGGCAGGCGATGGCTAAGGCGATATCAGACCAATCGCAGGCACCAATGCGCTGTTGTTGCCAATCAAAGAAAACATAGTTACCGGGCCGAATTTCATTGGCGCCGGGAAAGCTCTCCATTCGGCTACACGTTGGGGTATCGCCAACAGAGACTCGGATGGATTCAGCGGGTATCGGGGACTCTTGAAGCAACTGGTGTAAGCGAGTAAGGCTCTCTTCGTGAACTTGGGCGATGCCATGGTCACCTCGGGTGTTGTAGCTATTGCCTGCGTGCAACAGAACACCTAAATGCCGAACTTGCGGCATCTTGTGTGCAGCTTCAAATAACTCATAAATTCGCCGAGATTCGCGCCATGAAATACCGGTACGTCCATACCCGGCATCAATTTCTACGTACAGATCGACAGGATGCATGAGGCGCTGAACTGTTTTTAATGCATCAATATGCTCTATGGTAAGGCCTAAAGTGACCTCACGTGCCATTCGATTATAGGCGGGTAATTGCCGGGGATTCAGCGGAATCGCAATTAAAATATCGCGCCAACCCGCATCGGCAAAGAGGCGGGCCATGGGCACGGAAGAAACGGCGATAGGGGTTTGCTCTGCAGGACCAAACCATTTGCCAATGATCGGCGATTGGTGGGTCTTAAAATGAGGTCGCAAATCAACCCCCGCGGAGCGCGCCTTGTCTTGCATGCGTGTGATGTTGCGCTTTGCTTTGCGGCTGTCCACCACAACTTCGGGGCCAGCAATGGTGTCCCAATTCATTTTCATGGCAATTATTCCCCTGTCCACGGAACCCGTTCAAGATCCACGTTACCGCCACTTAAAATTAATCCTAAACGTTTCCCTTGAAACAGTTCTGGATACTTACATACCGCAGCATAAACCACCGCCGAAGAGGGCTCCACGATTACCTTCAGAGATTGCCAGAGCACTTTCATGGCACGAATAACATCGGTATCGGATACCAGCAAAATGTCGTTCACATAATCTTGCACCACAGGGAAGGTGTGGCTGCCTAGGCTGGTAAGTAGGCCATCACAAATACTTCGCGGTGGCATGGCGGCCTGAATGGTGCCTAACTTCAGTGAGCTGGCGCCATCTGCGGCGAGCTCCGGCTCCACGCCCCATACTGGAATTCCCTGACTGTGGGCCACCATGGCAGTGCCACTCAACAAGCCACCGCCACCTAGTGGCGCTAGGATGCCATCTAGCTCGGGCTGCTCTTTGATTAGTTCCAACGCAGCAGTCGCTTGACCGGCTATAATCAGCGGATGATCGTAGGGAGGAATAAACTGCATAGTGCTGGCTTCTTGCCAATGTTTAATTTGGGCTTCACGGGCGGCCATGCCTGGTTCTATCTCGGTAATATGAGCCCCAAATCGTGCAATATTTTGCTTTTTTACGCCTGGGGCGTTATTGGGCACGGCAACGTGTACAGAGACACCTAAAATTTGGCCTGCATGGGCCAATGCTGCACCATGATTTCCCGATGAAACCGTGTATACGCCTGCTTGTCGCTGCGACTCGGTAAGGTGCAGAAGGGCATGGCAGGCACCCCGGAATTTAAACGCGCCGGTTTTCTGTAAATTCTCGCACTTAAACCACAATTGAGTGCCGGACGAGGCGCCGCCTACCGCATGATCTAAGCACGGGCTATTGAGTACGGGGGTTTGCACGATATAAGGTGCAATTAGTTTTTCTGCCCGCAGAATCAAATTCAGATTCAAATCATCTGCGCCTGCAATATGCTGCCAACCGGTCAAGAGTTTACTCCGCTTACTGGTGGATTCTGCCTATTAAGAGTACACTAAGCAGCTGTTCCCAGACCAGTTTTGTTTCGTACAAGGAGTTCTCCATGGATACCCTCACGGCGGCAATCACGTTGCTATTGATTATGAATCCTTTGGGTAACTTACCCATCTTCATTTCCGTGTTGCGTCATGTGGATCCAAAACGTCGCAAGAAAGTGTTAATTCGGGAATTGCTGTTCGCGCTCTTCTTTATGTTGCTGTTTTTGTATTTGGGTACCAGCCTATTAGCTTGGCTCGGTTTGCGTCAGGAAGCGGTGAGTATTGCCGGCGGTATTATCCTCTTTATCATCGCGCTGCGCTTAATATTCCCTCAACCGGGTGGTGTGTTAGGGTTGCCTGCTGGCGATGAGCCTTTTATTGTTCCCTTAGCGATTCCGTTAATTTCGGGGCCATCATTGTTAGCGGCTTTATTGTTACTCGCGAATAATTCACCGGACCGAATGTTTGATTGGACTCTCGCCAGTGTAATTGCATGGGCCATTTCAGCGACCATCTTAATGTTTAGTAGTTTCTTCTTGCGAGCGCTCGGACAGCGCGGCTTGAATGCGATTGAGCGTTTAATGGGGATGATTCTTGTCATGATCGCGGTGCAAATGTTCCTCGATGGCATCATGGCGTATATGGATAAAGCGGGAGCTGTGGGCTGATGACTAAGAAAGATACCTTTCAACGTATCCGTGCTTTAGAGCTTCCCCATCAAGGCGTGCTCGCGGCTTATTTGTGTGAACGTATGCTGCCCAATTATCGTTATTTTCATGAGCTCACTGAGTTTGGTGATCCGGCAGTATTGCGTGGAGCCCTTGATGCTGTATGGGAAAAGTTGGCGGTGAATAAAGGGACCGATTGGCAGCGTTGGCAAGAAAAGTTGGAAGAGATAACGCCAACAGAGCAAGAATATGACGTGCTTGGTGTGTTTCCCGCTATTGCTGCTTGTACTGGCTTGAGTAGCTTGTTGCAGGGTATTGAAGAGAAGGATGGGGCGTCTCTACTGGACGTGTCGAAAATCTCGCAAGGAGCGGTGTCGCATTATCTGGAACTGGGTGAGTTTAGCGACATTGAAGATGCGGGGATGCGCGCAAAAGCAATTGCTGAACATCCTCTAAGCTTGTATGAAATCGATATTCAGCAAGCCATGCTAACTTTTTTAGAAGAAACGAGTCATATCGACAAGGCTCTGATTCGTGAAGTGCGGGCGATCGCCCGCGACGAGGGCATGTCGAATTTAGGTATTTGAAGTTAGGGGCGTGGCGCGCCTGCGTTGCGCTTTTGTAACACCATCATCCAACCAATCACCCCAAACAAAAAGATAAAACCGTAGTCTCTGCCGGTGGGATGAATATGGGCATGGAAGGCTGCGTAGAAAATCAGCATTTGCAAAAGGTGCAACACCACTAAAATTCCTAAAAGCAACGCAAACAGGGCAAAGGCCTGCCCCGGAAAGGGCACAACTAGATTGGCGAGCAACAGGATCCAAATCAAACTAAATAGCACTTGCCCAATGATAATAACGGCACGCATTGCGGCTCCTTACTTAAATTAACGTTCTTTCGTGAATTTTATTTTAATAAACTTGGTACAGTCGGCAGCACACTTGGCCGGCTAACTTCTCTCTGTGCAAATGCCAATTTGCTGGGGCTTCATAAGGAAGTGGGTGCTCACTTTCTATGTATACCCAGCTACTTCGAGACACAGCTTCCATACTTACCAGCTGTGCAATGGTGTTTGGCAGCAGCTTTTGATGAAATGGCGGATCAAGAAATACCAAATCAAAGGGCGTTTGCGGTGTGTTTAAATAGGTACGTGTTTCGGTGCAATTCACTTCAGTGAAGCTTTCCGCTTCTAAACGACGTAAGTTTTCTTTTAATTGGGCAGCAGCCGGTGCCGAGCGCTCTACAAATACTGCCTGGGTGGCACCTCGCGATAAGGCTTCAATTCCCAAGCTTCCTGCGCCGGCAAAGGCATCGAGCACACGGGCATCGGCGCACCCAAACTGTAGCCAATTAAACAAGGTTTCTTTCAACCGATCAGTGGTGGGCCGTAAGCCCTCAAGATCGAGTACTGGTAATTTGCGACCACGCCAACGGCCACCAATAATTCGAATTTGGCCAGTGGCTTTAGACGGTTTTTTCTGTGGACGGGTTGGGCGCATAGTGTCTCCAAAATAGGCATGTAGTGTACCTTGCTTCCCCCTCACAGCAAAGCCTAATGGCGTACACAAATCAGGCACTCCGTGCTACTATGCGCACTTCTTTTATTTTTCTATTTCTTTGAATTGGGCGTTGTAGGTATGACAGAAAAGCGGTCTATATTTTCTTCTTGGTTTGGTCGTAAAGAAAAAAACGACAAAGAATCGCAGAAGCCTGAGCAAGAGCCCTCGGCGGACAAAGAGCCCTTAGCGGAGAAAGAGCCTTCAGCGGAGAAAGAGCCCTTAGCGGACAAAGAGCCTTCAGCGGGAAAAGAGCCCTCAGCGGGAAAAGAGCCCTTAGCGGAGAAAGAGCCCTTAGCGGAGAAAGAGACCGCCGCCCAGCAGCAAAGCCCAAGTGCAGCAGAAGACGCTGCCGTGGCCATGGCTGAATCAGCTGCACGTACTAACCAAACCCAAGAGCGGCCCGGACAAACATCATGGTGGCAGCGGCTACGTGATGGCTTAAAAAAGACATCGAGTTCGGTAGGCTCGGGCCTAGCTAATATTTTTGTGGGTAAAAAGATTGATGACGAGTTATTCGAAGATCTCGAAACTCAATTGTTGATGGCCGATGTCGGTGTGGATACCACCACAAAAATTATCGACGACCTTACCCAACATGCGTCACGCAAAGAATTAAAAGATGCCGAGCTTCTGTATGCCAAGTTAAAAGAAGATATGGCAGCCATGTTAGCGCCGGTGAGCGTACCGTTGTCGGCCAACGCTGCTCCCGGGCCATTTGTGATTTTGATGGTGGGCGTGAATGGTGTGGGTAAAACCACCACCATCGGCAAGCTTGCGCGCCAATTTCAAAATGAAGGCAAGTCGGTGATGCTTGCAGCGGGCGATACGTTTCGCGCTGCTGCGGTGGAACAATTGCAAGTGTGGGGCGAGCGTAATCAAATTCCTGTAGTTGCTCAGCATACCGGCGCAGACAGTGCGTCGGTGATTTTTGATGCGGTACAGGCAGCAAAGGCTCGCGGCGTTGATATACTTATTGCTGATACCGCTGGACGCTTGCAGAACAAATCAAACCTGATGGAAGAATTAAAGAAAATTGTTCGGGTCATGAAAAAGTTGGATCCGGATATGCCCCACGAAGTGCTGTTGACGCTTGACGCGGGGACAGGTCAGAATGCCATCAGTCAAACGAAATTATTTAAAGAGGCTGTGGGTGTGAGCGGTTTAGTGATGACTAAGCTCGACGGTACCGCCAAGGGTGGTATTATTTTTGCGCTCGCGGATCAATTTGGAATCCCCATCCGCTATATTGGTGTTGGTGAAAGTTTAGAAGATTTGCGTCCGTTCCATGCGGATGAATTTGTTGACGCGCTTTTTGCACAGGAATAGCGTTTCGTTAAAGCGATAATAACAACAAGGCTTTGCCCATGATCCGCTTTGAACAAGTCAGTAAAACATATCCTGGAGGCTTTCAGGCGCTGAAGAAAGTGAGCTTTGCCCTTGAACCGGGCGAACTCGCATTTCTGACGGGCCATTCTGGCGCCGGTAAAAGTACCCTATTGCGACTTGTCGCCTTAATGGAACGTCCTTCCGTCGGGCGGGTTCTTATTAATGGCCATGATTTAAATAAAATCACCCGCAAACAAATTCCTTATTTACGCCGTGATATCGGGATGATTTTTCAAGATCACCGATTATTAATGGACAAAACCGTGTTCGATAATGTGGCGTTGCCCCTGTACATCGAAGGGTATACCCAATCTGAGGCGAAAAAACGGGTGCAGGCAGCCTTAGACAAGGTGGGCTTAACCGGACATGAACGGAAGTTTCCAATTATGTTGTCGGGTGGTGAGCAGCAACGGGTTGGGATTGCACGGGCTATCGTGAATAAGCCGCCTTTGTTGTTGGCCGATGAACCCACGGGCAACTTAGATCCTAAGTTGTCACTCGAGATTATGAGTTTGTTTGAGTCTTTCCATCAAGTGGGAGTGTCGGTACTGATCGCCACCCACGACCTCGCTTTAGTGGCACGGATGCGCCATCGTAACCTAGTGCTTAAAGATGGCCATATGATAGACGATGGGCTGGCCTCGGGTGGGTATGATCCGCTAACTGAGGAAGCGTACTAATGGGTTTCCTCAAGCGTAGCCAAGACACGCGCCAAGGCGCTCGCAGTGTGCAAATCTCCCGTTGGCGGCGGTTTGTGATGTTTTGGGCCAATAATGCCCAGCAAGCGATTGGCAGTTTAGGTGAATTAGCGCGCACACCATGGGCATCGCTGATGACTATTGCCGTGCTTGGCCTGAGTCTCACTTTGCCTTCAACGTTGTACGTGGTGGTAAAAAACAGTCAGACAGTCAGTGCTGAGTGGGATACCGCTGCGGAAATCAGTTTGTTTTTACGCAAAGACTTACAAACTCAAGAGCTCCAAGGGTTTCGGGAGCGTGTACGATTATTGGAGCAAGTAGAATCGATTACCTTTGTCGACCGTGATAGTGCCCTGCGTGAATTTAGAGAAAGTAGCGGGTTTGGCAGTGCCATCGATTATTTGCAAACGAATCCCTTACCGGATGTGCTCATTGTTGTTCCGGCGCTTGAGTACCGCAGCGCCGATCGGGCGCGGCAACTGTTGGAGCAACTGGAGCAAGAACGGGAGGTCACTTCGGCGACTCTCGATCTACAATGGCTTGAGCGCCTACAGGCGCTCGTGCGGGTGGTCGAGAACAGTTTTGCTGGCTTAGGCCTGTTACTGTGTATTGCGGTCGTCCTCATTGTCGGTAACACCATTCGCTTGGCGATACTTAATCGTCGCGATGAAATTATGATTATGAAACTGGTGGGTGCTACCGATGGCTATATTCAACGACCTTTCTTATACACCGGGTTTTGGTACGGTGTGATAGGGGGCGTGATTGCTTGGATAGCGACTTCTCTGTTGATTTGGTGGATTAGTGCATCGGTGGTGCGGTTAAGCGCGTTGTACGACAGCAAGTTCCGCCTTCAAGGTCTTGATTTTAACGACATGATGGTGGTTTGGGCCATTGCTATCGGCCTTGGCCTGCTGGGGTCTTGGATTGCCGTACGGCGTCATGTAGCGGCTATAGAACCTCGCTAATGGCTTGTGAAAGCACACTGTCATCAAATGGTTACAAAGGGATGTTATAACAGGCTTGCAACCCGATAAAGAGTTGCTAGAATGAGGGTCCACTGGGGATTAGTGGATTGGCTCAAAGAGCGATCCAAATCAGAAACTTTTCGTAGTTTATAGGGTCTTAATTAGGTCCCCAAACGTCGCTTGAAGTAGTGAGGAAAGCAATGACTGCACATACTCAATCCATGGCTATAATGGTCCCAAAAACTGGGAGCCTCGAGTCATATATCGCGTCGGTGAATAGCATTCCGATGCTTAGTGCAGAAGAAGAGAAATCACTGGCCGAGCGTTTACAGCAAGATGGCGATTTACAAGCTGCTAAGCAGTTGATCATGTCGCATCTGCGCTTTGTAGTTCATGTTGCCCGTAGTTATCAGGGATATGGGCTGCCGCAAGCGGACCTTATCCAAGAGGGCAACATTGGGCTGATGAAAGCGGTAAAACGCTTCGACCCAACCGTGGGTGTGCGCCTCGTTTCTTTTGCCGTGCATTGGATTAAAGCTGAAATTCACGAATATGTGTTACGCAATTGGCGCATCGTGAAAGTGGCTACCACAAAAGCACAACGCAAATTATTTTTTAATCTTCGCAAAGCCAAAAAGCGTTTGGGCTGGTTTACTCATGATGAGGTAAACACCGTAGCTCAAGAGCTTGGCGTGAGCAGTGCCGAAGTGATGGAAATGGAATCGCGCATGAGCGCCCATGATGCCGCCTTTGATGCCTTTGCGGATGACGACGATGGCGATGCGGTATTTGCACCATCGCAATATCTTGAAGACAAATCAGCCGATGTTGCTGCCCGCGTAGAAGCGGACAATTGGGAGCAACACGCCAGTCAGCGTTTAGCGCATGCGCTCTCAAGCCTCGACGAGCGAAGCCAGCACATTGTGCGGGCACGCTGGTTAGACGAAAACAAAGTGACCTTGCATGATCTGGCGGCTGAGTATCAAGTGTCGGCGGAGCGTATTCGTCAGCTTGAACAAAACGCAATGAAGAAATTGCGTTCAGCGATGCTATAAAGCGATGCTGCAATGAAATGTCGGATTGGGTGCGGTGCCTGTTGCATCGCACCATCCATTTCTAGCCCTATCCCCGGAATGCCCAAAGGCAAGCCTGCCAACACCCGCTGTGTACAATTAAACGACGATAATCTTTGTTCTTTATTTGGTAAGCCTGAGCGACCCTTGGTATGCGAGCAATTCCAAGCCCAGTCCGATGTATGTGGGTCTACCCGCGAAGAAGCAATTATTCTTCTCAGCGAGCTTGAACAAGCCACACTCAGTTAACTAATCTATTCAACATGAAGCATTTTCTGTTGGGTGTTTTTAGCGTTGCTTTACTGGCGAGCTGCAGTGCGCAGTGGACTCCGCGTGCGCTATCGGATGAAGCGCTAGAACACGCTCTTGAAGCCCATTTTCAGGAGCGAGAAGCGCAAGGATTTTCGGGCCTAGTAGCTATTTATGCGGGCGACCAACGCGTTTACATGAGTACGCACGGCTACGCGAACCGTGAGCAAGAGCAACCGATTACTGAATCTACGGTGTTTCACCTTGCCTCTGTGTCAAAACAATGGACGGCAGCAGCCATCCTGGCTTTGGTGGATGCCGGACAGCTAAGCCTGCAAGACACGCTGGAAACACTGTTTCCTGAAAGCGTATTAGAAAAAACGCGCTCCGAGACCCACCAAATTACGATTCATCAATTGCTTACCCACAGTGCCGGTTTGGAAGATTTCCCCGTGCCTTGTTCCCAAGCAGAAGCAGGCACCCTGAACCGTGATAGGTTTCTAGAACAGGCGCTGCAAGTGCCTTTAAAGCACCCACCGGGGCACCAGTTCTCATACTCGAACGGGGGGTATGAGATTCTTGCCGCCGTCATTGAAATAACCACTGAAATGACTTTCGAGCAGGCACTGCGACACCTGTTCTTTGAACCCTTAAATCTCACTGATACTGGAATTTCCCCAGAACGTTGGGATCCGAATTCTATTGCTATTGGCTATGATCAGGCAGGGCAACCTTGGGGCAGCCTGCATAGTTTGTTTTGGGGTGATGAGGGTCCGCTTTGGTGTAATCGAGGCTCAGGCGCCTTGCTCAGCACCGTTGCTGATTTGCATCGCTGGCTCGGGGCGCTGATGAACGGGGAGCGACTCTCAGATTGGGCATGGCAACAGAAGCAAACGGCGCATATCAGTGAGGGCGCGGGCGCTTCCTATGGTTATGGTTGGAGTATATATCAGACGCGCCAGTATCGTGAGCTAGGCCATACCGGTAGTTTAAATCACATATTGGAGGCTGATGTGAGGCTCTATCCAGACACAGAGGTAATGATTATTGTGCTGGGAAACAGTGGCGAATACCCCGCCACTGAAGTGCTGGCGCCGATATTGCCGACGATTCATCAATGGATGTTTAATCGCTAACTAGCGGCGAATATAGGGGCGCGGGTTGACCGGATTTCCTTGCTGTCGAATTTCGAAGTAGAGACCGGGTTCGCGTTGTCCACCGCTTTGGCCAACTAATGCAATGGTTTCACCTCGACGGACGCCTTCACCCACATTTTTCAGCAGGGCTTGATTATAACCATAGAGGCTCATATCGCCCTCACCATGATCAATCACAACAACCATGCCGTAGCCTCGCAGCCAATCAGAATAGAGTACGCGCCCGTCAGCAATGGCTTTTACTTCAGTTTCTGGCTCTGCGGCGAGAACCACGCCGCGCCAACGCACTTGGCCACTTCGCTGGTCGCCAAAGTTATAGCGGATATTCCCCTGTACCGGCCAACTCAGCTGCCCTCGAAGTTGTGCTAAACCATTAAGTTGAAATCCTTGCCGCGACATGACTTCCTGCAGCGCTGCGAGCATTTCTGTTAGGTTTTGCTCATTGCGCAGCATGGTATCGAGCTGTGCCTGTTCCGAGCGCTGCTCTTGTTCAAGTCGGGCAACCAGTTGTTGTTGTTCGCGCTGTTTTCCGGCGAGATCAGTTCGCTGCCGTTCTTGCTGGCTGCGCGTTTGTTGCAGCGCTTGTTGCTGGCTTTCTAGTTCCTTTTGGACATCGTTAAGCTGTTGTTCGAGTGCATGTAATTTATCGAGCTGCTCGAGGCGGGCGTCATTTAAGAAGCCATAGTAAGCTAGCATGCGCTCAAAACGAGCGGGGCTTTGTTGGTTGAGGAGCATCTTCAAAAAGCTATGGTCACCATTGCGGTAGGCACTCTCAATTTGATCAGAGAGCAATTGGGCCTGTTGCTCCAAGTCGCTTTGCAAGCGCGTTTGTTCTTCCTCGAGCTCGGTAATGTGTGCTTGTACCGACTGAATCTTTTGTTCAGTTGCTTGCAGGGCCTGAGCGGCCTGTTGCACTTGAGTCTCTAATTGCCGCAATTCGCGTTCGCTACGACTAAGGCGTTGCTGGCGCCGCTCTAACCGCTGGCGACTTTGTTCAATTTCACGCTGCAACGCTTGTAGTTGTCGTTCCGTTTGCGCGGCCTCGGCTGCGGTTTGGTCTTGCGCCAATAGGGGCGCAGACCAGAATAAGCTCATCATGCCCAACAAGCAGAGCGCAGCACGACAATGAAACACTAGGCGATAGGCGCGCGTGTTCGGCATATTAATCCTTGAGTTGCATTAACACCTTGCCGGTCATTTCCGGAGGTGGTTCCATACCCAGTAGGTGAAGCATGGTTGGTGCAATATCCGAGAGACGACCGCCACTCTTTGGCGTGGCGTCACGGCCAACGTAAATTAGCGGAACCAAGTTACTGGTGTGGGCCGTATGGGATTGACCGGTTTGATGATCGCTCATTTGCTCAGCATTACCGTGGTCCGCGGTGATCAAACATTCACCGCCGTGTTTTTTCAGCGCTTCAACAACACGGCCTACAGAACGATCAACTGCTTCACAGGCCTTGATAGCCGCGTCAAAATTGCCGGTGTGTCCAACCATATCACCGTTCGGGTAATTGCAAATGATCACGTCATATTTGCCAGACTCTACCGCTTCTACTAGCGCGTCAGTGAGTTCTTCGGAACTCATTTCGGGCTGAAGATCATAGGTAGCCACGTTCGGTGAGGGAATTAAAATGCGCTCTTCACCGGGGAAAGTATCTTCCTGACCACCACTAAAGAAGAAAGTAACGTGGGCGTACTTTTCGGTTTCTGAAATACGTAACTGGGTTTTGTTATGTTTTGCTAACCATTCACCGAGCACATTGGTGAGGGGCTCTGGTGGAAATGCGACCGATGCCTGAATGTCGGCTGCGTACTCAGTGAGGGTAACAAATGCACTGAGTTTGGGTAGTGCGCTGCGATCGAAATGCGAGAATTCTGTATCTACGAAAGCGCGTGTGAGTTCTCGGGCGCGGTCGGCACGGAAATTCATAAAAAATACGGCATCCTGATCGCCAATAGGTTTGCCTTTTGCCAACCAGGTAGGTTGCACAAACTCATCGCTTTCATCACGTTCATAGGCAGCTGTTAGGGCACCAGAGGCATCATCAGCGTGATGCATACCTTTGCCTTGAGTCAATAACTTCCACGCCTTCTCAACGCGATCCCAACGGTTGTCGCGATCCATGGCGTAATAGCGGCCGCACAGGCTGGCGAACTGAACACCGTCTAGTTGAGCGAAAGTTTTTTCAAAGCGCTCGATGGAGGCCATTGCGGAACGCGGTGGTGTATCACGACCATCAAGAAAGGCATGAACATACACTTGCTTGGCGCCTTTGGCTTTTGCCAAGGCGACCATGGCCAGTAAATGATCTTCGTGACTATGAACGCCGCCGGGCGATAACAATCCCATCACATGGACGGCAGCGTTGGCATTTACCGTGAGCTCAAGTGCATTGGTTAACACTGGGTTCTGTTGAAAGTCACCGTCTTCAATCGCCTTGGTCACACGGGTAAAATCTTGATAGACAATACGACCCGCGCCAAGATTCACATGGCCCACTTCCGAGTTGCCCATTTGCCCTTCTGGGAGGCCGACAGCCATGCCAGATCCATCCACTTGAGTATTGGGTACCGTTTTATACAGCGCATCGAGAACCGGTGTGTGAGCATGGGCAATAGCGTTATCAGGGGCATCTTCTCGACTTCCCCAACCATCTAAGATTAATAAAGCGAGTGTACGTTTGCGCGATTCCACAGCAGCCATGCAGCACCTTTTTATTTGATTGTCGCCGATGAAATTGCCCAAACCTCTGAAAAGCGAGATGGGTAAAGGAATTTCGAGGCAACGATTGAGCGTGTTCGATGTTCAGAAATTGCTCTGTAGTTTACTGCATTTAGCGGCGATAAGCATCCGTTCGATCGATATTTTACTGGCATCTGTGGGCTGAGACGGTATACTCTTGCGCTATCTTTTTCCGGTGTGAATCGGACCCAAGCAAACGCATGACTGTCACCTTAAATAGGGTTTTCCGATTCGGGAGAGCGGGTGGCAAGAGTAGTCAGGAGAGGGCATGGAACAGTTTTTCCAATTTGTGACCGAGCATTACATTCTAAGCACATTGTGGTTAGTGGTGTTTGTGATGTTGGCAATGGACATCTTTAAAAAACGTTTTTCATCACTGCAACCATTAAAGCCTCAAGAAGCGGTGTTAAAAACAAATCGCGGCGGTATTTTCGTTGATGTGCGCACCGATGAAGAATTTGAGAAAGGCCACATTGCAGGCTCGAAACACCTCTCGCTAGGAAAAATTCGCGCAGGTGAGACAAAAACGCTTGAGAAATTCAAAGACGCCCCCATAGTAATGGTATGCAACTATGGAAACACTGCGCGCACCGCTGGAACAGCACTCGTGAAAGCAGGATTCTCACAGGTGTATGTGTTGCAAGGAGGCCTTCAGGCGTGGCAAGGTGCCAGCCTACCGGTTAACAAAGCGCAACCGAAAAAACAAAACAAAAAGAAATCGTAACGTAACAACACAACGATATCCTTTTTACTCAAATCATTTAGTTAGATAAAAGCAGGAATGTACTATGGCTGATGAACAGCAAAACGCACAAGCAAACGGCGCTGCCCAGAACGAACAGCAAAAAGCGCAATTCCAAATTCAACGCATTTATATAAAAGACGTTTCTTTTGAAGCGCCGAACAGCCCAGCCATGTTCCGCAAAGAGTGGAAGCCTGAGTTGAGTGTTGATATGAACGTAAGCAATACCAAGCTTGAAGATAACGTTCACGAAGTGGTGTTAACTCTGACCGTGAAGAACACGGTAGGCGAAGATGTGGCGTTTTTGTGTGAAGTAGCACAAGCGGGTATTTTCACCATCGCTGAAGAAGTGGCAGAGCAAGCAAAAGCGCACACAATTGGTGCATTCTGCCCTACAATTTTGTTCCCATACGCACGGGAAGCAGTGGCAAGCTTAGTAAGCAAGGGAACTTTCCCGCAGCTGAACTTAGCACCAATCAATTTTGATGCGGTATTCGCACAGCATATGCAACAGCAACAAGCAGCTGCAGGCGAGCAACAGCCAAAAGCTGACGCGTAAGTGAGTCTACCTCTGTGACTGATTTAAATTCAGTAACAGTGCTTGGGGCGGGGTCGTATGGCACCGCCCTTGCTCTCTGTATCGCTCGAAAAGGTCAGCGCACTATTCTGTGGGCGCGTGATCAAGAGCAAGTTGAGCAAATGCAACAAACCCGCGAAAACAGTCGTTATTTGCCTGACTGTCCTTTCCCAGACCTACTCGAAGTTGAAGGCTCGCTTGAAAAAGCGGTGCAAGCATCCGACATCATCCTAGTCGTTGTGCCAAGTTACGGATTTGCTGAAGTGTTAGAGCAACTCGCTCCGCACCTTCGTGCCTCTGCCGGTGTGGCATGGGCAACCAAGGGGCTAGAGCCAGAAACCGGACGGCTTCTTTCGGAAGTGGCGACTGAGGTATTGGGCGAACAACGGGCCTTAGCCGTTTTATCTGGGCCAACCTTTGCCGGTGAAATGGCCAAAGGAATGCCGACAGCTATCGCAGTGGCGGCAAACAAACCTGAGTTTGTAAGCGTGTTATCGAAAGCGCTCCATTGTGACCGCTCATTTCGGGTTTATCTGAATGACGATTTTGTAGGAATGCAGCTCGGTGGCGCCGTGAAAAACGTGATTGCGATTGGTGCAGGGATGGCCGACGGGCTTGGATTTGGTGCCAATACACGCACCGCTTTAATTACCCGTGGACTTGCGGAGATGACTCGGTTGGGTCTGGCGTTAGGTGGCAAGCCTGAAACCTTTACCGGTATGGCGGGCCTCGGTGATTTAATTCTGACTTGTACCGACAATCAATCTCGGAACCGACGCTTCGGATTAGCAATTGGGCAAGGCAAAACCGTTGACCAAGCCATGCAGGAAATTGGACAAGCCGTGGAAGGGTATCGCAATACGCGGGAAGTGGTTGCTTTGGCTAAACGCTTTGGCGTCGAAATGCCGATTTCAGAAGAGCTGTACAAGGTTCTTTATGAAAACAAAGAACCGAAAAAGGTGGCGCAAGATTTACTGTCGCGCGCGCAAACATCGGAAAACTCTCACTAGCGCGTTCATCTTATTGGCATGCGTTGATCGCCAGGTGAACGACCAACGCATCTATGCCAACAATTACGACTCTAACAACTGTTTCTCAAGGATAATCCACTGCTGAGCAAAGTTCTCAGACGGCTTCTTCTTGAAGCTCGAGCGAACATATTGGCTCAATTTTCCTTCTACATAAGCCATTACAATATTTGCGAGCATACCTTCGTCGCTATTAAACTGCGTGCCTTCGCGCATGCGACGCTCACGTAGAATCTGCTTGATTTGGCTTTCCAAGCGCTCAAATAAACTGATCACCCGACCCCGTAAGCGCTCATGCTCGCCCATCAACGCATCGCCAGTAAGTACCCGCGTCATACCCGGGCTTTGTTCCGCAAAGCGTAAAACTAAGCCGACGATTTGGCGCACGCGCTCCATGGTTTGTTTTTCGTTTTCTAGTACTTTGTTGACTCCGCCAAGCAAAATATCTTCGATGTGCGAGATAAGATCATCAAACATACGTGCTTTCGACGGAAAGTGGCGATAAAGCGCGGCTTCCGATACACCGACTTCTGCTGCCAGCTTAGCCGTCGTAATGGGCTGGCCGATGTTCGTTTCAAGCATGTGAGCAAGTGTCCCGAGAATTTCCTCGCGACGATTCGATTTCCGAGTTGTGGTCATCGTGTATTCCCTGATTTTTATGTTACGCCAGTTGTGGGCCGGCTTTCTCTATCGTGATGTTAGTGACGTCCAGACGAGCCAAATCCGCCATCGCCACGGTCGGAGTCGCTAAATTGGCTTACCAAATTAAAGTCGACTTGAACCACAGGCACAATCACCAATTGTGCGATGCGTTCACCCGGCTCAATGGTGAATCTCGTTTGTCCCCGATTCCACACAGAGACCTTCAGTTCCCCTTGATAATCTGAGTCAATGAGACCTACAAGGTTGCCTAAAACGATCCCATGCTTATGACCCAATCCTGAGCGAGGCAATATGGTGGCGGCCAACCCTGGGTCTGCAATATGAATCGCTAACCCAGTGCCGACTAATTCAGACTGCCCGGGCTCAAGAGTAATCGCATGGTTTAAGCAGGCGCGTAAGTCTAAGCCGGCAGATCCGGGTGTCGCATAAGCAGGAAGGGGGAATTCTTTCCCTACGCGTGGGTCGAGAATTTTTACGTCAATTGATTTTTTCATAGGACGTTCAGTTCTTCTTATTGTCGTTAAAATTTAAGGTTCTTCGGGCTGAGGTGTAGTTTGCTGCGCAATATAACCTATCACTTCCGCCGCGATTGAGCTTTTGCTTTGTGCTTCAAGATGCTTTTTCTTATCTTGCCAAAATACAGTGACCGCATTGTGATCACTATTAAATCCAATCCCTGCTTGGCTGACATCGTTGGCGATGATCATGTCTAGGTTCTTCCGTGCCATCTTGTCTTTTGCATAATTATCAAGACGCTGTGTTTCGGCTGCAAATCCAACGCAAAACGGCTTTGGCGATTGCTCAGCCACCCAGGCAAGGATATCTGGGTTCTTTACCAATGATAACTGCAAGGTATCTTTGCCATGCTGTTTTTTCATTTTTTGTGATTCCGCACTTACGGGGCGGAAATCCGCCACGGCGGCACAGCCGATAAAGATGTCCATGTCGGTTTCGGCTTGCGTAGCCTTCAACATATCTTCGGCGGTGACAACATCAACTCGCTTCACGCCACTAGGCGTATCCAAGCTCACAGGCCCAGAAATTAGCGTAACTTGAGCCCCTGCAGCTTGCGCTGCTGTGGCTAATGCGTAGCCCATTTTACCCGAGCTGTAGTTACTTAAATAACGCACAGGATCGATCGCTTCACGGGTTGGACCGGCCGTGATAACAACATGTTTACCATGCAGGGCAGCTGGCAGCGGGGCTTTATTGAACGCACTTGTGGCGCCGAAAAAATCTTGGATGTGTTTAAGAATTTGCTGCGGTTCAAGCATCCGTCCAGCGCCGGTCTCGCCACAGGCTTGCGAGCCTTCTGCCGGCCCCCAAATCAACTTGCCGTCGTCTTGGAGTAGTCGCAGGTTTCGTTGCGTGGCAGGTGCTGACCACATCAGCCGATTCATGGCTGGTACCACAGCAATTGGAGAATCGGTGGCTAAACACAGAGTGCTAAACAAATCGTCGGCATGACCATAGGCTAAGCGTGCCATGGCACTCGCCGTAGCAGGAGCCACCACGATTAAATCTGCCCATCGAGCTAACTCGATATGGCCCATCGCTGCCTCAGCTGCAGGATCAAGCAAATCGTCATGTACGGGATGCCCAGACACCGCCTGCAACGTAAGGGGCGTGATAAAGGCTTTAGCGCCATTGGTCATCACCACGCGCACCTCAGTGCCTTCGTCGCGCAAACGGCGCACCAGTTCCGGGGTTTTATAAGCGGCTATTCCGCCTGTCACAATCAGCAATAGCTTACGCTTTGTAAGGCTTGCCATAGTTGTTTCCATGCTAGTGAGTCCTTACCTTTTAAGATACCACGACAAATATCAGTTTGGCACGTTTCAATCACCTTCGCACAGAAGCAGGGAGCTACAATGGAAGCAAAGGGAGCAATCAAAGCATGGGCACCAGAAGAACGGCCGCGAGAACGTCTAGCGGCACATGGACCTGGCAATTTAAGTGATTCCGAGTTACTCGCCGTCTTATTCGGTACCGGTAGCGCGGGCAAAGATGTTCTGACGTGGAGTCGCGATGTCTTGCAGGCAAGTGGAGGGCTAGCTGGGCTAATGACTATGGAGCCACACCATTTATTGGATATTCCTGGCATTGGCCTAGCACGAAGCATGCAAATTCAAGCAATTTTAGAGCTCACTCGTCGCTATCTTGCTGCCACACTTAGAAAAGGTGAAGGTTTTACCCGCCCAGAAATGGTTCGCGACTATTTGGCGGCGCAACTTCGCCATCAAGGAAGGGAGGTATTTGTGGTGTTATTGCTGGACAGTCAGCACCGTTTGCTGCATTATTGCGAGCTGTTTTACGGCACCATTAATGCAGCGCCGGTGTATCCGCGTGAAATCATCAAGTTGGTCATGCGTTACAACGCTGCCGCAGTGATTCTCGCGCATAATCACCCCTCCGGTGTAGCAGAGCCAAGTGATGCAGATCAACGTGTCACCGATCGCATTGGCGCAGCGCTTCAAACGATAGATGTAAACTTGCTTGATCATTTTGTGATAGGGGCAGGGGAAACGGTCTCTTTCAAAGAGCGCGGGTGGCTGTAATCAAAAAATTCATGGGCAAATGCACAAAAAATGCGCGGTAAAGCTTGTTTTTACCGGCGATTTTTAGTATAAATTGCGCCCTCGATTTATAGGGCAAGGCCATCAGGGCGATTAGGCGAGCTTGCAAAGCAATTTCGGAGTAACGAACATGTCACGAGTATGTCAAGTAACAGGAAAGCGGCCAGTGGTTGGTAATAACCGCTCACACGCGAACAATGCGACCCGCCGTCGTTTCCTGCCAAACCTGCAAAGCCACCGTTTTTGGGTGGAGAGCGAGAAGCGTTTTGTTAAATTGCGCATCTCTACGAAAGGTATGCGGATCATCGATAAGAAAGGTATCGATTCAGTTCTTGCTGATCTGCGTGCTAAAGGCGTCCGGGTTTAATTCCGGCTAGAACGAAAGGAATAATACGATGCGTGATAAAATTCGTCTGGTTTCTTCTGCTGGTACTGGATTCTTCTACACCACAGATAAAAACAAGCGCAACATGCCGGAAAAATTTGAAATCAAAAAATTTGATCCAGTGGTTCGCAAGCACGTGATGTTCAAAGAAGCGAAAATCAAATAATTTGATTCTCCACGAGTGAATATCGAAAAAGCCCGCAACTGGAAAGTTGCGGGTTTTTTGTATCTGTCATGGGTTCTCCATGCATTTGATCAGCACTGTGTCATAGGCTCGCGTTTAGGTGTCAAAAGCTGCATTTACTTCCGATTCATTAGAATCCACATTTCTCGCCTATACGCGGGTTCTCTCTCAGTATCGCGAATACTGGGACTTCTTGCCCTTTGCCCAGTTCGATAGCGGTTGGAGTGAGCCCAAAGTAGCCCATGCCATGGCACAGCTGACGGAAACAGACATCGAGCATTTTGAACGTGATGCAACCGCGTTATATCAGCAGATGGTTGTGCTTTTCCCTGAGGTGAAGATGCTGCCGGTGCCAGAATTACGAACGCAAACGCGGCCCGAAGTGCCGTTTTGGCTGCACACAGGTATTGGCGGACGTAAGCTCACACAAATTCAAGCGTTTGTAGCGACGCTACCGACACATGCAACGCATTCGCCTCAACACGAGAATGTGCTTGAGTGGTGCGCCGGTAAAGGCTACTTAGGCCGGTTTTTGGCATTTACCCGTAATTCTTGCGTAACCAGCGTAGAGATTGAAGCGCGCTTATGTGAACAGGGTTTAGCTGCCGCGCAAAAGTTTTCCCTATCACAGCGTTTCCTGCGAGCGAACGTGCTGTCAGAGTCTGCGACGATTCCCTTTTCAATGAACGATAGAGCTGTTGCATTGCACGCCTGTGGCGGTTTGCATACAACCTTGATGACGGAATCAGTTGCCCATGCTATTCAGGCCGTCCATATCGCCCCCTGTTGCTATCATTTGCATGGAGAAGGGCAGTACCGCCCCATGTCGCATGTGGGCCGTGCGAACGATTTAGGCTTATCTCGTGAGGCACTTAAGTTTTCCGTGCAAGGCATGGTAACCGGTGGCGATCGCATTGCTCGATTACGGCAGCAAGAGTTATCGTGGCGGTTAAGTTATGACAGTTGGCGACAGGTCCACACCAAGGACCATCTTTATCGGCCATTGCCGTCTGCACCGAAGTCGCTATTTCAGGGGGATTTCGCAACCTTTGCGCAATGGGCTGCGCAACAGCACGGGCTAACTATCGCTGACACCGAGCAATGGCAGCCCTATTTAGCACAAGGACATAAGTTATCGGTTCAGGTGAGACGCATCGAACTTATTCGGCATGTATTTCGTCGCGTTCTCGAAACCTGGTTAGTCTTAGATCGTGCGCTTTATCTGCATGAAGCTGGTTACAAAGTACAGGTGGAGTTGTTCTGCGACTATCAAGTCACGCCCCGTAACATGATGATTCACGCGCACTATCTATCGTGATCCAATCTATATTATTTAGCGAATCTGGCGATCTGCACGACTCGGTTTATACTACAAAAATTACAAGCCACTGATCGAGATAATAATAATGAACGCTACGAATACCCTTTCAACGGCAACACCCGTGCAAACGACAGAGCGCATGCATGTACTTGATATTCTGCGTGGCTTTGCCTTGTTCGGCATTTTGATGATGAACATCGAGTACTTTCAGCGACCGATGCAAGCAATCATGATGGGTTTGGACCAGTCGCAAACCGGAATTGATTATGTGGTCGGTTTGTTTGTTTATGTCTTTATCCAAGGCAAATTCTATACGCTGTTTTCACTACTCTTTGGAATCGGCTTTGTTATTTTCTTAGATCGGGCGAAAGCAAAAGTGGATAAGCCACGCTGGCTATTTTTCCGGCGTCTGGCCATTTTGGCAGTGATTGGCGCGGTTCACGCCTTTCTGATTTGGGCGGGTGACATTCTGCTGTCGTATGCGTTTGTCGGACTCTTTTTAATGCTGCTATTTCACAACACATCGGTGTCACGTTTGTGGAAATGGGGTTTAGCATTAATCATTTTTCCACTGGTGTTGTTCGCCCTGGGCGCTTTGGGCATTTCCATGGCCATGCAATATGATCCGGAAGGGACGGCCATCGCCTTCGACGAGCAACATGCCGCGCTGCTCAATGACATCATGCGGGGCGACTTTATTTATGCTCAGGGAAGCTACTGGGAAGTGGTGCAATGGCGTATCTATGAGATGGGTCAGCTGTATTTAGGCGCTGGCTTTGTTTTCTTTATTCCCTCTATATTGGCGCTATTTCTATTCGGTGCTGCCTGCGCTCGGGCAGGACTGTTCCAAGATATTGCTGGTAATATTCGCTACTTTAAACGTTTTGCGGTGTGGGGTTACGGACTTGGTATTCCGGCAGCATTGGCCTTTGCATATCTCTCCGTGGACATGGACATAACCGTCCCCACGTACCAAGGTGCTCTTGGCTTAGCCTTACAGACTCTCGCAAACATTGCTTTGTGCTTTGCCTACCTCAGTACGTTTGTTTTGCTGATGCATTATGGCAAACGCTGGGTGCAAATTTTCGCGCCGGCAGGACGCATGGCCTTAACCAATTATCTCCTCCACTCCATCGTGTTTACCCTGATATTTTACGGATACGGCTTAGGGCTTTATGGAGAAATAGGGCGTGCCGCGGCAACTGGAATGGCCATTTTGCTGTATGTCGGCCAGCTCTTTGCTAGCCAATGGTGGCTGCAACGCTATCAATATGGCCCGATGGAATGGGTATGGCGTAGCTTAACCTATGGGCGCCGTCAGCCATTTAAAATTTAAGCGGGCGGGTCGACGCGATGAGCGTTTGTGGTGTTATGGCGGAACCATCCCGTCATACTAAAGCGCTCTTTGTGGGCGACCTTGACCTCATGCACGAACATATCGCTTAGAAAAATCACCATGGTGTTTTGCTGGGGAAGAACGGTTTCAAGAACGTCACCGTTCTCCTTGTACATCACCAATGCACCGCCATCCCGCGCTTCCCATTCAGGATTTAGGTAATACACCGTAGTAAGCACTCGATTGGAACGGCCTTTAAATGCGTCCAGATGCTTTTTGTAAAAGGTACCGGCCTGATATCGCGCGAGGTGGCATTCATAGTCGAACAACCCCATAAACAAAGTACGGTTTAAATGGATACGCAATGCATCCATTGTATCCAGATAGGCACGCTCTATGGGATGATCCGCGTGTAACCAGCGAATTTGATCACTGCGAACACGCGTGTTTAACGTATGCAGCTGTTCTCGTCCAATTCCGGCGGAATTCCAATCCGGTTCACCCAGTTGGCGTGCATAATCGTACAGGGATGTGGCTTCATGCTGCGGTAGAAACGACGGAATAATCAAGTAACCTTTGTGTGCTAAATCGCTAAAATCAAAAGCCGCAGGATCACAAGTTAAACGGCCATCGGTCGCCGCGAGAAACTCTCGGGCTAATGATGGGTCGTCTGCTTGTGCAATGACGGGCGTTACATGATTCACAAAGCTAGCTCCAAAGGATAACGAGGTGCATAATATAGTCATCTATCCTGTTTCAGGGTATACAAAAAATACTAACTTAATCAAATGGATACATAATGCCCGAATTACCTG
This sequence comes from Aliidiomarina indica, assembly GCF_015354615.1. Lineage (GTDB taxonomy): Bacteria > Pseudomonadota > Gammaproteobacteria > Enterobacterales > Alteromonadaceae > Aliidiomarina > Aliidiomarina indica. The sequence continues at coordinate 68,951 of NZ_JACAVQ010000002.1, forward strand.
AAGTAGAAGTGAGTCGGTTAGGGATCCGTCCTCATCTAGAGCATCAGCGCGTGCGCACAGTGCGCGTGTGGCAGCCGCGTATGCGCTGGCCTATTCCTGATGCGGTTTACTTGTTGCAAGGTGAGCCTATTCACCGGGTCCGACGTCGCGCAAAATATCTACTCCTCGATAGTACCCACGGCAGTTTAATTCTGCATTTAGGGATGTCGGGCAAGCTGTGTGTGGTACCCACCGAAACGCCTCGCCTAAAGCATGATCATTTTGAGCTGGAGTTGGAAACAGGGAAAAGCTTGCGGCTGAATGATGCCCGCCGTTTCGGTGCTGTGCTTTGGCAACCTCATGATGAAGAGCATACGTTGTTAGCGAACTTAGGGCCAGAGCCTCTCACCGAGGCGTTTACCGCTGAACATTTGTTCACCCTAAGCCGAGGGCGCTCAGCACCGGTAAAGAGCTTTATTATGGATAATCATGTGGTGGTTGGTGTTGGCAATATTTATGCGAACGAAGCGCTGTTTGCCAGCGGTATCGACCCGAGACGAGCAGCAGGGCGCATTAGTAAGGCGCGTTATGCACGCCTCAGCGAACATATTAAAACGGTGCTTGCGCGAGCCATTACCCAAGGCGGTACAACCCTCAAAGACTTCACTCAGGCCGATGGCAAACCAGGCTATTTTAGTCTTGAACTTTCCGTTTATGGGCGTGCGGGACAGCCCTGTGTTGTGTGTGAGCGCCCTTTACTGCAGCAACGCATTGGCCAACGGAATACGTTTTTTTGTGCGCACTGCCAACGTTAACGCGTCGGTGAGTCAGCGGCAATTATCTGAGCTGCGAAGTTATCAGGCTCTGTCATAAATGGCGCGTGCGCACTGTCTGTGAAAATGTGGCTGCGATCAGCGCTATTTTTTAAGGTCGCCTGGAGGTGATCGGCAACCTGAGCAGGAACCAAAGAATCGCGCCGGCCATACAAGCGTATACTGGGCACTTGCAAGTGTTGTAGTTGTTGGCGCAGGTCGACCCTAGCTAACCACTCTAGCCCCGCTTTCAACGCTTCTGCGTGAGGTGCAGGCTTGCTTGCTAATAGCGACCGCATGGTCTTAATTTCAGCACGAGCCTGCGGGCTACCTAAGGCTTGCACGGCTAAAAAGCGCTCAATAGTTTTGTGCAGGTCTGTACTTAATTGCCGTTGAAACTCTTCGAGCACTGACGCTTTAATCCCCGGCCAGTTTTCCGACTGCAGGAAGTAAGGAGAACTGGCAATGGTCACAAGCGAGTGAATACGCTGTGGCTGTTGTAATGCGATTTGAGTCGCTATTAATCCGCCCATGGACCAGCCAGCAAGTACATAAGGTTCGGTAATTTCGCCCTGCAACCTGTCGGCAACACGCGCACACGCTTGCGAAAAATCAGCATCCGTTGCGGCCCAGCCAGATTCACCAAACCCAGGTAAATCTAATGTCCACACGCGATAATGGGCAGTAAGATGATCCAGAATAGGCGTCCATATACTTTGATTGAGTCCCCACCCATGCAGCAGCACCAAATTCCGCCCCCTGTGTTGTGGGTTATGTAGGTTAAGGCTTAATTCGCTTGATTCAGTCACGGCTTGCTTTACCTATAGGCTAGGGTAATAGAACGAATAACTTTCGGGAGCAACTATGGGGCGCATCATAACGGGTTGGCGGGCGTTGCGCAAAGTAGGTGCGTGTTGGCTCTGCCAGCAATATCGTGAGCTTCATCAAGGTTTATGCCATATATGTATGCACGATCTTCCTCGCCTACCGCCGCGCAGCTGTCAGCCTTATCGTCAGGAGGCGGAATTTCATTCCCCATGCCGCATGTGGATTGCGGCGTTATCTTATGAAGCCCCAGTTGATCGTTGGTTTCAAGCTTATAAATACGGACATCAGCCCAGCCTTGCCAACACCTTCGCACAGTTGCTTGCGGCGCAAGTGATTACCACATATCAAGCACAGGGTATCTACTTGCCGGAGGCGATTGTGCCTATCCCCCTGAGCACTATGCGCTGGTTTCAGCGCGGCTATAACCAAGCGGAGCTGCTGGCTCAGGAAGTGGGTAGATTGTTAGATATTCCCGTACTGTTTCCGCTGCGCCGGCGTTATACGCGGGCGAGCACGGGATTGCATGCGCTGGAGCGATCATTGAATCTAGAGCGGGCCTTTTATCTAACGCAATCGCTGTCGGTGCAACGAGTGGCGCTGGTCGATGATATTATAACGTCAGGGGCGACCATGGACGCCGCGGCATTGGCTCTCACGTGTGAAAGCCCGTTGCTCATTGATGGTTGGGCGCTGGCCTACACACCTGCGGTAGGAAAAAAATAACCCCGTCAATGACGGGGTTATCGTAAGGCAAGGAGCTCGGATTAGTGAGCGTGTTCGTGTTCCTCATCCGCCATAGCTTCGTCTGCTTCTTCGGCACCCGTACCTAGTGCATACTGGGACCAATACAAGGCGTTTGCCATAAGTTTGGTCGTACCCCAGAAGTAGCCGCGGAAATTTACGTTATCGGAGAATCCAATCACACGCCCTGAGCCTAAACGGTGTGCGACGACGTTCGACTTACCGCCTAATACCTCGCGGTTACCTGTGGAGGTAAGCCCAGCGAGTACTGGATTTTCCACATAGCGTGCGACATCCACAAAAGGTGCTTCATTGGCTTCAAACGCCATGGTGCTATTTTTGAAAATAGGCAGCTCCGCGCGCGGAAAGCCAACGGTAAGAGGATGACTTAAGTCGAGACGGGTATTGAAGATAGCGCCTGCAATACGTTGTTGCGCGAAGAAATCACTGCGATCGCCATAACTTAGGCCTTCACTTGGGAATTTCTCGCGGAATGTATCTTGGCTTACCACGGATGCAGACAACAGGTTATTCTCAGTCATCCAGCGCGCACCACCTTTTTGTCCAATCAAGACACCGCCTGAACGAACCCACTGTTGCAAGCGACCACGGAATCGATCGCTCAAGGTGCGATAGTGCCCATCCACCAAAATAATATGGGTATAGCGATCAATATCGGCAGAATCTAAGCGTTGGGTTTCAATCATGGTCACCGGTAAGTTTAGATCCCGATCAAGGTAATACCAGGCTTCCCCAGCTTCTTGAAGATGGGTACCAAAACCAATCACCAATAAGACATTGGGAAGGGTTGCCGGGTCGATACTGCGGCTTCCGATGTCCATGCCTACGCTCGGGGTTAATCCGCTAACGATAGTATGAACAGGTACCCGGTTGGCGTCGGCCAATTCCTTCAGAAGTGACTGCACTTCATTCCAAGGACGGTCTTGATAGGCGCGGGTCACGAGCACAGTACCGCGCGGGAAGCGCTGTTCGCCATTAGGTGTCGTAATGGTCATGTCGTCAGCAGCGAGTCGGGCATGCACATTATTGCGCAACAGATGGGTTAATACACGAGGCGCAAAGTGCGGTTCCCAACTAAATGCATAGCCGACACGGGTATCACCCAACTGGTTTTCAGAGAACGCCTTTGGCGCTGACCAGGCTTCGTTGCTGATACGGAACCGACGGTTCTGGCGAAGCTCGCTGAATTCAACGTTGAATGCCATGGGCAGGGTCCATGCAGAAACATCATAGAATGTGTTGTCGGGGAAATCCTGACGGGTGGTGAATGCACCTTTAAGCAAGCGGTAATTGCGTTGACGAATGGGTACCCAATAAGCTTCGCCGGGACGATAGGTCACGTTATTCACCGAGAACTCTTCGCTGACGGGGTACGCCTTAATGTTGTGGGTATTTAAGATGCGTAAGAGTTCGTGCATGCGTCCTTCATCGGCTTCTTTCAACATGTAACCGTCGAAACTCTCGCGGGCTGCCAGCGTCATATTTTCTTTGAAGAATCGCTGCTGGAAATCAAGCAGTTCATCACGATGAGCCACTGCACCGCGAATGGTTGAAAGTGACGTCACAAACTGATTTTTAATGGTGAATGGGAATGACACATCACCGTTAATCGATTCTTGTAAATGACCGCGTGACGATGCTTGCTCAAACAAGATAGCTATGGTGCCCTGGGCATCGGGATAACTTGAGCCCTTACCGTAATAGAAGTCGTCGAAGGACTCTTCGGTGTAATACAGGCTATGAATCTCATCCAATGCGTCGGCATGAAACGTTGCTATTTTCTCTGTGAGTTTTACGTTCTCATCAGGTGTAAGCGGGTTCTTGCGACTCGGAATACCTGGCTGGAAGAAGTAGGTTGAATCTGTACCCATCTCATGGTGATCCGTGAGCACATTCGGCAGCCAGCGTTGATAAGTATCGATGCGTGCTTCCGATTCTGGGTGCTGCAGAAGTAACCAATCACGGTTTAGATCAAACCAGTAATGATTTTGACGCCCACGCAACCAGTCTTGCTGGTGTTCACGGTGCTGGCGATCGTTATTGGGTGTCATGGATTTGTACTGATTCACCCAATTTGCGAATCGGGCGATACCGTCTGGGTTGTACATGGGGTCGAGCAGGATAACGGTGTTATCTAGCCATGCATCAATTTCATCACCCTGTGCCGCGGCTAAATAGTACGCGGTAATCAGCGATGCATTCACGCCCGAAGGTTCATCACCATGCACGCTGTAACCTAAATAGACCACAAGTGGTGCTTCGGTTGCAGTCACATTTTGGCTAGGATCAGAAACCGCCATGTGTTGTTGACGCATTTCCTCTAAACGGCCTTGGTTTTCCGGCGCGCTAATTTTAAGTACAAGGAGAGGGCGTCTCTCGTGGGAATAACCGGTAACTTTGAGCGTCATGCGATCAGAAGCGTCCGCTAAAACTTCGAGGTAGCGCTGCACCTGCTCTGGGCGAACATGCCACTCTCCCACTTCAAAGCCAAGGAAATCGGCAGGCTTAGGAATGGATTCGTCATAGCTGACATGGTCTGGTAAATAGTAACTTAACTCAATGTCACTGGCGTGTGCTGCAAACCCGAGCGCTGCGAGCAAGGCGACCAAGGCGCCGGTAGTTTGCCTTAAAAAACGGTGTAATAAACGTGCAATCATTATGCTATTCCCCTGTTATACATCGCGAACACCCTAGCAGAAGGTATAAAAACAACCAAGTGGGTTACTATGCAATGCGCTCCTGATGCGATAGAATAAACCCTAGTAATTTAGTCGGGTATACCCGAATCGATGTTGAAACATGCACGCGATTGAAAACACAGAGGTAAGGTTTAAGGTCATGATTAGTATTTCCGAATCGGCACAAGCTCATTTTCGTGAGTTATTGAGCAATCAAGATGAAGGGACCAGCATACGTGTGTTTGTGGTAAATCCAGGCCGACCCAATGCCGAGTGCGGTGTGTCATATTGTCCGCCTGATTCTGTTGAAGATAACGATATTCGTTTACCCTTTACCGGTTTCGATGCAGTGGTGGATGAAGAGAGCGCGCCCTTCCTTGAGGCCGCCGAAATTGATTTCGTTCAGCAGGAGCTCGGTTCACAGCTCACGTTGAAAGCGCCAAATGCCAAAGCCAAAAAAGTAGACGATGATGCGCCTCTCATTGAGCGCGTTGATTATGTGATTCAGAATCAAATTAACCCGCAGTTGGCCAGCCATGGCGGACAGGTGATGATTTCTGAGATTACGACCGATGGCGTGGCTATTTTGCAGTTCGGTGGGGGGTGTAATGGCTGCTCCATGGTCGATGTGACCTTAAAAGATGGGATTGAAAAGCAGCTTTTGGATTTATTTCCACAAGAGCTTTCAGGAGTGCGTGACATTACTGAACACCAACGTGGTGAGCATTCATATTACTAGGTGATGACCTGTATCACTTAAGCCCGCTTGAATAAGCGGGCTTTTTTTATTCCTTGGGAAAACCCTTCGTGGGATCCGTTTGAAGTACTACATGAATAAAGTGCACGCCGTCTTCCACAAAAACCCGCTGTGATCCTTCTTTAACAAACGCTAGCGAATTAGGTTTATTCGTGATCCAATCGCCTAAACGTTGAGCATGCTCGAGAGTATTTGTTCGAAATAGACCACTACACCGTGTTCCAGAACAAACCAGCGAATGTATGGTGGTGTCGCCAAAATCATGAATCGCGAAAGTAACGAGACGGTGATGTTGAAAGGCTGCCGCCGATTCTATTTTGGCCAGTAGCTGAACATTCATTTGAATGATTTCATGCAATGACAGCTCTTTTTCGGTACTTTCATCCACCTCCGTTTCCACGGCGGCTTGGTCCAGGTCTTGGGAAACTTCTGTCGCTTCGAATACCTCGCCGCTGGCAACCACTATTTCCTGCGGTAGTTCGTCGACATCAGGTGTTTCACTCGAGCGCGGCGTCGTTTGTTCGCTGCGTACAGAACCATCTGAGTGACTGAAGCTCGGAAATTTCATGGAGAAATGCTGCTGGGCAATGATGCCTAAGATCAAAAAGATTAGAATCACGCCCCCGACAAAAAACAAGACTGCTTTGAGCATAAATTCTCTCCAACTGAAAATATTGTGATCCTAATTTTATTCTAGCTGCGTACCTTATTCTTGCTAACAACCAAATAGTGAGGATAAACCCATGAACAATTTCACTAAAGTGCTAAGTGCTTCAGCGTTAGCTGTCGCTCTTGCGGCCTGTGGTAGCAGTTCCTCCGGGTCAGATGTAGGGACTCCAAACCCACCATCACCGCCACCAGCGGATCCGGGCAATTTTGAAATCCGTGTGCATCATGCTTCTGCAGATGCCCCCGCGGTTAATATTACCGTGAACGGCGATATCTTTTTGGATAACGTCGATTATCAAGTGTCATCTGGCCTCGCCAGTGTTGAAGAAGGGACATACGACATCGGCGTCGATGCGATACTTCCAGGTGGTGACACTGCTACAGTTATCGGCCCATTGTCACTCGATCTTGAGGCGGATATGCGCTACGACGTGTTTGCGTTAGGTCGTGTTGACGATGAAACGCTTGAGCCATTTATCGTAGCCAATGAAATTTCTGATGTCAGCGGCGGAAACGCGCGCATTCAAGTATTGCATGGTGTGCCGATTGATGTAGCTGTGGACGTCTACTTAACGGAAGTGAATGCTGACTTGTCTGCTGAGCAACCTGCTGCAACGCTCGCTTATCAAGAGCATACGCCACAAGTTGAAGTTCCAGCTGGTTTTTATCAGGTACGTATTACCGTTGCTGGCGATGTAGACGCGCTCTTGTTTGACTCCGGCGAAGTAAGCCTTCCTGCCGGTGCGGATTTATTCCTTACCGCAACGCCAAATGTTGCAGCAAACGCGGATGAGCGTCCGATTGCCTTATTAGTGGCTGACGGAGAAGGCTCAGCGGTGCTTTATTCCGTAGATACTGGTGCAGATATTCGCGTGGTTCACGCCGTGGCAGACGCGCCTGCGGTGGACATTTTGGTAAATGATGCAGTGGCCATTTCGGAACTTGCGTTCCCAGAGTTTACTGGTTACGTCAACCTCGCCGCAGATGAATACAATATTAAAGTAAATGCAGCAGGTACGGAAACCACCGTAATTGATGCAGATGTTGAGCTGATGAACGCGTGGCAGTATTCCATCCTCGCCGTAGGCGAACTGGGTGAAGGAACAATTGCTCCGGCAGTGATCCGTGATTTTAATCGCCGCGTAACTACAGAAGCGATTGTGCGAATTGTACATGCTTCACCGGCGGCCGGCCCTGTGGATATTTACGTAACCGCCACGGATGACATCACTGACGCGGATCCAGCATTTGCCGGTGTTGATTTCGATGCTGCTGAGATTCAAGCCACGGGTAATGTTTCTTTAGCGCCAGGTGAGTACTACGTAACGGTAACACTGGCTGGTACCAAAGATGCAGCGATTGGTCCGGTGATGTTGGACCTCATGGGTGGTGGACTTTATACCGCCATTGCAGTTGATGCCGCAGACGGTGGGCTACCGCCACAACTGATTCTTATGGATGATTTCGTAAGCGACGAATAAACTCCCCCTGGGTCTATGCAGTATTTGACCTCTCTAACCGCCCCAATCGGGGCGGTTTTTTTATTCACGTTGAAACACGGATACGCTGTTCCAGCGAAGCCAGATAAACTGGCTCATCCCACGACCTGCCATAAAACAGACTAAAGCCAACCATAACCCATGGTTTTCCAACGAAAGCGAGAGCCACCACACTGGGAAAAATACAAACAAGGTTGAAAAGAGCATGGTGTTGCGCATCGCTTTACTGGCCGATAAACCAATAAATACACCATCATAAAAATAGCTCCAGTGGGCAACCATTGGCAGAATAATTAGCCAGGGTAGATAGATTTCAGCGGTATGAATCACCTCAGGAATATTGGTGATTAATCGAATAATTGAAGACCCAAACCAGAGAAAAATAAGACTGTAGATGAGCGCGAAGACAAATGACCAAAACAGACTAACGCGAAACCAATGCCGAATCCGTTGCGGGTTCTTTTGTCCTTTTGCTTGTCCGATTAATGCTTCAACAGCATAGGCAATGCCGTCTAAGCCAAGGGCAATCAACACCAGAAACTGCATTAAGACGGCATTGGCTGCAACGGTGATGGCGCCATAATATGTGGCGTAGCCTGTCATCATGGCGATACATAGTTGGAGACAGAGCGAACGTACAAAAATGTCGCTATTCATGCGTGCCAAGGCCATGGTTTCTGACCAAAGCGCGCGAGGCCATCGAGCAAAGGTTAAACCCAAGCTCCGATTGACTAAGAAAAACCCAAGCAGTGCGGTGGACCACTCCGCAATAAGTGACGCGTAAGCGGCGCCAACGACATGGAGGTTTAAGCCAATAATAAGAATGACATCGCCAATTACATTGACAAGATTGATAAAGATAACGAGAAACATAGCTGATCGTGCTTGCTGGCGCCCAAGCAAAACCCCGAGAACGACCAAGTTAATCAGCGCCGCTGGCGCACCCCAAATACGGATGTCGATATATTGAGCGGTCAAGGATTTTACGGGAAGTTCAAGGTCGACTAAGCTCCAAAGCACCATGAGTAGCAGCGGGGTGGCTGCAATAATAACGATGCCCAAAATAAGTGCGAAAAGTAAACCATGATTCCAGTGGCGTTGCTGCTGAGCGATGTCATTTGCGCCAAAGGCATTGGCCACTACCCCGGTGGTCGACATACGTAGAAAAATCGCCATCAGATAGACGAAATTAATCGCCATGGCTCCGACGGCCACTGAACTCAAGTAGATAGCCTCTGGCAAATGACCTATGATAGCGGTATCAATAAGACCCAACATGGGCGCAGCAATATTGGAAATCATCATCGGAAGGGCGATTGCAAATACGCGCCGGTGATCGGCCATCCAAAAGCGTCGCCACGCACTGAGGGTCATGCTATTTGTCTCCGGAGGAACATATGAAAAAAGGATTCTTGGTCGTTGTCTTGGCTCTTGTGGTGAGCATTGCTTTTGTTTTGCTGCCGCCTGAAAGTCATGCACGTTCAGATGCCCACATATCAATCCTACTTTATCACCATGTGAGCGACAGTACACCACGCGTAACCAGCGTGACAGAGGCTGAGCTGCGGGAACATTTACAGTATCTAAAAGACAATGATTTCACTGTGATTGATATTCGCGATGCGATTGCGGCGGCACGCGGTGAGAAAGACATTCCTGAGAAGTCGGCGGTGATCACCTTCGATGATGCCTATCAAAATATTTTTACGAACGGACGCCCGATTCTAAACGAGTTCGATGTGCCATGGACGTTGTTTGTTACCACCGACCCGATTGGAAATCGGCCTGGGCAATATATGAGTTGGGATCAAATCCGTCAGTTGCATGAAGAGGGCGTTGTGATTGCGAATCACTCGACTGACCATGCTCATTTACCTAGACGCCATCACGGGGAATCGGAGCGGGCCTGGCTGCAGCGGATGCGCGACAACATTTTATCAGCAGAACAAAAAATTAAAGAAGAAGTGGGTGTGAGTTACAAGTTGTTTGCGTACCCATACGGTGAATATGACAATAAGCTTGCTAACTTAGTTGAAGAGTTAGGCTTTATCGGCTTTGGTCAGCACTCAGGCGGTTTCGGGGCCTACAGCGATTTCAGAGCTATTCCGCGGTTTGCGGCGGCCGGCATGTATGCAAACTTACGCACCTTAGGCACTAAGATGGCCGCGCTCAATTTACCTGTGTTGGAAGCGCACTATAGTGACACGTTGCTGAATCATGACGACACGAAACCGGTGTTGGAGTTAGTGGTAGATACCGACGATTTTCATCGCCATCAATTCAATTGCTTTATCCGCAGTCAGCCGCATCCACCGGAATGGATTGCGGATAATCGCTTGCGAGTGCAAGCGTCAGAAGCGATTGGTATTGGCCGTCAACGGTACAATTGTACCGCGCCAAGTATCAGTAAGCCGGGTCGATTCTACTGGTATTCTATTCAATGGATTCGCCCGGATGCAGAAGGCAGCTGGCCCGACTAGAAGGTATTGAGCTGCTCAAGGTAGCGTACAATGTCACGAAAATCTTGAACAAGTAATTGTGGATTCACCGTTGGCATTTCACCAAGCTCATGCTGGGGGCGGAAGATGGCTTGCTGCTGCCCAGCAGGGTTCACTAAGATAATGGCTGAGCTGTGATTCACGAGATAGTTACTCTCGTTTTCATCGGGAATGGAATACATTAAACCGATGTTACGCACAAAGGGATATAAATCCACGTGTTCTGCACGCACACCAAGAAAACCCTCACCGAAAAAGTCCACATACATCGATAAACGGTCAATATCATCGCGCTGGGGATCAACACTAATCATCCAGACTTGCACTGGGAAATTAGTGGCTTCGGCTAAGTCATCCCAGCGGCTCTTTAAATGCGCCATTGTGGTGGGGCAAATATCTGGGCAGAAAGTATAGCCGGTGAAAAGCAATGTCCACTGCCCAGTTAAATCAGCAAGGCCGACATCCTGACCGGCCGTACCCTCAAGACGAAACGGCTCAATTGAGCGCGGGGCATCATAGATGCGTGCAGACGCAAGCGTTGGTTCGCGTACTTCGGTGAGACTGATATAGGTAAAACTACCGAGAACCGCGACCACCAGTAAACCGAGCAGCATTAAAAACTTCTTCATAACGACAGATTACCTTTTCCATGTGTCATTTTCAGTGCGCTCAAAAGCCGCTGTAGTGATCTGCAAGCAGCAAAATAAACAAAATCATCAAGTGCCAAATAGAGAACTTAAACATATTCCAGGCGGTAAACTTGCCTGGGTTTACTTTGAGTTTCCATGCGTAGGCCAAGAAAATAATGTTCAGTACACTGACACCGATTAGATAGAGCAATCCGCTCATCCCCACCAAATAGGGCAGAATGCACACGACACCCAACAATACCGTATAAAGCAGGATACAGGTTTTGGTGAAATCAATGCCGTGCGTGACCGGTAACATCGGAATTTCTGCGCGAGCATAATCCTTGGCACGATGTACAGCGAGGGCCCAGAAATGAGGCGGCGTCCATGTGAACACAATCATCACCAACAATAGCGGATAGGCGTGGATCTCGCCGGTTACAGCGGTCCAGCCTAAAAGCGGCGGGGCTGCCCCAGCAAGCCCACCAATCACGATATTCTGTGGCGTTGCGCGCTTTAAATACATGGTATAAATCACCGCATATCCGACCAAGCTGGCCAGCGTGAGTACCGCGGTAATACGATTAACGAACAGATCTAAAATGAGGAAACCAATGCTTCCAATAATTGCGGCGAACGTGAGCACCTTTCGCGGTGACAGAGCGCCGGTTGGCAAAGGGCGGCGTAAGGTGCGTGCCATGCGTGCGTCGATATGACGATCGACTAAATGATTTAACGCGGCGGCAGAACCCGCCATAAGGCCAATTCCTGTTAAGGCTGGAATTAATATATCCCACGCCACCCAGGTATCAGTGGCTAATGCCATACCGACAAGTGCCGTGAGAAGTAGCAGTGCCACTACCCGTGGTTTGGTTAATTCCAGATATTCGCGCCAACTGGCGCGCTGGGTAAGCGCGATTTGTTCAGACATGGCTCACCTCCTTTTTTGATTGTGCAATTTTGTACAGACTATAGTTTAAGACGACAAGAGTCACCATCAATAACGCACCCACAGCATTGTGAGCGACGGCGACAAGGAGTGGCAGGCTAGCGACGACATTGGTTACGCCCAAAGCAACTTGCACCACCAGTAACACAGTTAGCAGGACTGTGAGGCGCCTGAACCAAGCGCTACTGGCTTTTTGCCACATACTCCACAGCAAGCCAGCCATAACACCGAGAACCACGAACGCCCCGATCCGGTGGAATACATGCATGGTCATGCGCTCTTCGTAGTTATGCACACCGAATTCATAGTTGTCTGCCTCAGGGACACTAAAGGCCCCGAGAATATCCATGCGGCTCCACCAGTTGCCTTCACAAATAGGCAGCGCGGTACAAGCCAGTGCTGCGTAGTTTGCTGCAACCCAACCGCCGAGGGCGATTTGAATGATAACCACCACAAGCGCAACGGCGGCAAGCTTCTGCAACGGCAGAAGGGACTCCTCAACAGGAATGGGTACCTCCGCCTCTCGCAGGTACAGCAGTGTGAGTAAGGTGAAGGTGCTAAAGCCGCCCAATAAATGCAGCATCACAATGGTGGGTTGCAGTGCCATGGTAACCGTCCACATACCCAAAGCCGCTTGAAATATAATCAGAGCAAGCACACCGACCGCTAGCTTGTAAGGCTTGTTCATTACGCCCGCGCGCCGACGACGCACCGCAATAATGGCCATGACCAACACGAGTATCCCCAAAATACCGGCGGCGTAGCGGTGAATCATTTCATTCCACGCTTTAAAGTGATCGAGCGGGGCTTCTGGAAAGCGCAATTCCGCTTTAGCCATGCGGTATTCTGTGTGAGGTACTTTCAAAAAGCCGTAACAACCTGGCCAGTCAGGACATCCAAGTCCGGCATCCGTTAATCGCGTATACGCACCTAAAATAATAACAACGAGAACCAATCCTAACGAGAATGCAGTTAACTTTTTCATCGAAAACACCTCATCCGACCCGCGATAACTTCAATAGTTTTTGTAAATCAGAGAGCAGATCGCGACCGCGCATGACCACCTCTGAACGATCGTCAGAACCGGGGTACCACATCACCACCTTGCCCACGGGATCGATAATCATCAAGCTGTGCTCTGGAAGCTCAGCCAATAGCTCGGAGGTGTGGGGTAAGGTATGTAGGGTTACCGTGTTATCTTCAGGCAGCGCAGGCAGGCTGGCCGCGCTCTGTTCGTCGCGAATAGCGACGGCACTGACACGGTTCTGCTGGCGACCTAAGGCGTGAAAGATCTGGCCGCTAACATAAAGCGCATTCTCACACGCTTGGGTACACTCTGCAGGCATTCGATAAGCAATGCGCCAGGTGTTTGGAAGTTGCTCATTGTCGCTCGCGGCTAACTCAATCGGTGGATCCACCAGATGACCTTTCTGGGAGACGCCAGATTCGTACCATCCGAAGGAGAGTACCAATTTAGCGATGAGCAGTGGCAATACAAACACCAACGCAATAGTGAGTAAAACCCGGCGATTTCGTTGTTTTAGTTTTTTTACATCGGGTGAGTTCATGGTTACTCCTCGTACGACTTCGCTTTAGCTCGAATACGGCTGGCGACGAAAAACACCACGAGCGCAGCAATCGCTAAGCCAAACCACTGAACGGCGTAAGCATAATGTCGATGCGGCGTCATGACGACAACAGGCCACTCGCGGGGAAAACCTAAGGGGTTCTCTTCATCAAGTAGCAAGATAATAGGGGCAAGATTTAAATCCAGTGCACTATTTAATTTATCAATTTCCGGAAACTGAATTCGTATCGGCCAAGAGTCTGGCGCTGCAAAAGTTTGTTCTTGCAGCATAAACGGACGCTCTGAAGGCACTCGAACGCGACCATTGAGCTCTACCTTCCCTTCCGGGAGCTCAACGTCGGGAAGTTCGCTGCGGTTAATACCCGCAGGAACCCAGCCTAAATTCACGGGCAACAACACAGGCGAAAATTCTGGCGCCTGAGCGAGGGCCATCACATGATATCCGGCGCGGCCATGTAAAATTTGGTTATCAATCAAGAAGTAGCGGCCCTGATCAAACGTAGCCGTTACGGCAATTCGTGTGTCCGGCGCATCCGCCAATGCACGAAGCTGTTCGGCGTTGGGCTGTTGGAGTTGTTCGGCCTCGGCATGACGGTCGATAATCATCTGTTTTTCTTGGCCACGATCAATTTGCCAAAAACCTAACTTGACCATGATTGCAATCGCAAGCAAAGTAACAAGGAGCGCTCCAGGATGGAGGCGAAATGAAAACGAACCAACACGAAGGATTGTCATCACAACTTCAGAGGACCCACGGTGTTAAATGTCATTCTAAAAATTATATTGGTTGCATTACTGCTATACATCATCGTCAACCTGTTTCGGGGGCTATTTAGTGCGTTGAAGAAAGATCCAAATGCGCCACCGATGTCTCATTTTATCGGTCGCCGAGTACTCTTTTCGGCAGTTGTTCTAATTCTGGTGATCTTGGCATTAGCCTTTGATGTCACCACAATAAATCAGCGCCCCTACTAAGCAGGGGCGCTTGTTTTCTTACATAATGTAAACGAATACGAACAAGCAAATCCAAACCACATCAACAAAGTGCCAGTACCAAGCCGAGGCTTCAAAGGCAAACTGGTCGTCTTTGTTAAAGTGACCCGCCTTGCATCGGAAAAACATCACAATCAGCAAAATTGCACCTAAGGTAACGTGCAATCCGTGGAAACCGGTAAGCAAGAAGAAGGTGTTGCCGTAAATACCCGATTGCAGTGTCAAACCAAGGTCACGATAGGCGTGCACATATTCGTACATTTGCAAGCCAAGGAAGATTAAACCTAGCGCAATAGTGACGAATAACCAATTCATTAACTTTTTACGCTTACCTTCTTCAAGGCCCACATGCGCGAAGTGCAACGTGACTGAAGAAATAACAAGAATAATGGTGTTAATGAGTGGTAAGCCGAACCAGCCCATGGCTTGTGTTTCTGTACCATCTGGCGTAGTTGTGAGTGGCCAAATGGCTTGGAAACCGTCCCAAAGAATCTGATTCGTCATCTCGTTGTTACCGGCTCCACCCAACCATGGCACCGCAATCATACGGGCATAGAAGAGAGCGCCGAAGAACGCGAGGAAGAACATGACTTCGGAAAAAATGAACCAAAGCATACCTTGGCGGTACGAACGGCCCAATTGTGCGTTATACAAGCCAGCCCGTGATTCACGAATCTGATCGCCAAACCAGCCGACGAGCATAATACATAAAACAACTAAACCGGCGAGCAGTACCCAATGGCCGAAACCTGCTTCCTGATTCGAGTATTCAATCGTAAAGTGGCCAGCACCAAAGGCGATTAAACCTAAAGCCACTGAGCCAACTAATGGCCAGATGCTCTGGTCGGGCACATAATACTTTTGTGGATTATTTTTTTCTGTGCTCATTTAAATTCCCTCATTCTGAACGATTCGTGCTCGCTGTGCGCGGCCGAACTTGATCAGTCAGGTCATACATCATGTACGAAAGCGTTAATCGGTGAACGTGGTCAGGTAAATCCGGATCTAAATAAAACTGCATTGGCATCACCGCACGTTCACCAGCCGCCAACGGCTGGTTTTCAAAACAGAAACATTCTGTTTTGTTTAGGTACAGAGACGCTTCACCGGGTGCTACCGAAGGTAATGCTTGTGCAACCACATCACGATTTGTTTTGTTTTCGACATAGAAATTGACGATTTTCACTTCGCCAGGATGCAAACGCACCGAACGGACCTCCGAGGTAAAATCCCAGGATACGCCACGGCTGACCCGCGTATGGAATTCCACGGTAATCACCCGTGATTGATCGACCTGCATACTTGCGTCGGCAGTTGCAGCGGTATTGCTAGTGCGGCCATTAAAACCGGTCACTTCGCAAAACTTTTCGTACAAGGGTACGAGTGCAAAGCCAAACGCAAACATAATCATCACGGAGCCTAACAGCCGGGTAATGACCCGACTGTTGTCTTGGCGTTTCGGTTGCTGCTCACTCATGGCTACTTCACCTGCGGTGGAACATCAAAGGTGTGATACGGAGCCGGTGATGGAACTGTCCATTCCAATCCTTCAGCGCCTTCCCATGGTTTTGCTGGGGCTGGCTCACCTTTCTTCATTGCCGCTTTCACAACAACTGCAAGGAAGATTAACTGTGAGAACCCGAACAAGAAACCACCGATACTGACAATGGCATTGATGTCGGCAAATTGCAGTGCGTAGTCTGGAATACGGCGTGGCATTCCGGCGAGTCCTACAAAGTGCATTGGGAAGAACAGGATGTTCACAGAAATCAGTGAACTCCAGAAATGCAATTTACTGAGGAAGTCGTCGTACATCACGCCAGACCATTTCGGCAACCAGTAATATGCCGCTGCCATAATCGAGAACACAGCGCCAGTTACGAGAACGTAGTGGAAGTGAGCCACCACGAAATAGGTATCATGGTATTGGTAATCGACTGGTGTGATTGCCAGCATAATGCCTGAGAGGCCACCTATGGTGAACAGAACCACAAAGGCGATTGCGAACAACATCGGCGTTTCGAAACTCATGGCGCCGCGCCACATGGTGGTAACCCAGTTAAATACCTTCACCCCCGTCGGAACGGCGATCAACATCGTCATATACATGAAGAACAACGATGCGAATGTCGGCATGCCGGTGGTGAACATGTGATGCGCCCATACCAAGAAGGACAAACCGGCAATCGATGCTGTTGCGTATACCATGGAGGCATAGCCGAAGAGTGGTTTGCGTGCGAACGCTGGAATAATCGCCGACACAATACCAAAACTCGGTAAGATCATGATGTACACTTCTGGGTGACCGAAGAACCAGAATAAGTGCTGGAACAATACTGGATCACCACCACCTGCAGCATCAAAGAAATGGGTGCCGAAGTATTTGTCGGTGAGTACCATGGTCACGACGCCCGCCAGTACCGGCATTACTGCGATTAATAAGAAAGCAGTAATAAACCAAGTCCAAACGAACAGTGGCATCTTCATGTAGGTCATGCCAGGAGCGCGCATGTTCATGATGGTCACGATCACGTTAATTGCACCCATGATCGATGACATCCCCATAATATGCATACTAAACACAAACAGGGCCGTGGAATCGGTACTGTAGGTTGTGGATAGGGGAGCATAGAATGTCCAGCCGAACGCTGGAGCACCGCCAGGCATAAAGAACGAAGACAGCATGATCATGAATGCGAATGGTAAGATCCAGAAAGACCAGTTATTCATTCGCGGTAACGCCATATCTGGCGCACCAATCATGAGTGGAATCATCCAGTTGGCAAGGCCAACGAAGGCTGGCATTACCGCACCAAATACCATGATGACACCATGCATGGTGGTCATTTGGTTAAAGAAGTGCGGATCAACGATTTGCATGCCCGGTTGGAATAACTCAGCCCGAATCATCAGGGCCATCGAGCCACCGACCAAGAACATAATAAAACTAAACCATAAATACATCGTTCCGATGTCTTTGTGGTTCGTGGTAAATAGCCAACGCTTAATGCCCGTTGGCTTGTGATCATGATGATCGTGCGCGTCGTGGGCGCTGTGGGTATCTGTAACAACAGTGCTCATCGCCATAGCCCCCTATTGGTTACCCTGTGAGAAGTGATGGACGTCGGCGGCTTGCACCACATCCCCGGTATTATTGCCCCAAGCGTTGCGTTGGTAAGTAATAACCGCAGCAATTTCACTCATAGTGAGGGTATTACGGAACGACTGCATCGCTGAGCCTGAAACACCGTTCCAGACGACGTCGATGTGCGCTGTTTGGTCGTTTACCGCGATGCCCTGACCAACAAGGCCTGGGAATACCCCGGGAACACCTTGACCATTGGGCTGATGACAGGCTGCGCATTGCGACATGTGAATTTGCTGACCTAATTGCATCAGCTCATCTTTTGACATTTCCATGCCCAGAAGACGCTCTTCCTCGGCGCGGCGATCAGCTAAACGCTGCTCTTCACCTTGTGCCCAAGCTTCAAAATCTGCTGGATCTTTGGCAATAACAACAACCGGCATAAATGCATGATCGCGTCCACACAATTCCGCACACTGACCACGGAAGATGCCCGGCTCATCAACACGGAACCAAGCTTCGTTGATATATCCAGGGTTGGCATCTTTCTTCACTGCGAATTCAGGGACCCACCAAGAATGAATGACGTCATCAGAGGTAATCAATAAGCGAATCTTCTTGCCGGTTGGAACCACCATCGGGCGGTCAACTTCAAGCAGGTAGTTTTCGGTGCGAGGTAAGCGGCCGTAGATCTGTTCCCGAGGGGTGGCCATATTGCTCATGAACTCAATATCGTAGTCCAAATAGCTGTAGTGCCACCGCCATTGAGACCCGGTGACTAATACACTCATATCGGAATCTGATGTGTCATCCATTTCGATCAGGGTGATTGTGGCAGGTACTGCCATAGCCACCAAAATCAGGAAAGGAATAACTGTCCAAGCGATTTCCACTTTTACGTTATCGTGAAATTTCGCTGGGGTAACGCCACGGCTTTTCCGATGACGCAAAATGGACCAGAACATGGCGGCAAAAACGATGACACCAATGACCACACAGATCCAGAACACCAGCATGTGTAAGTTATACACTTTTTCACTGATATCTGTGACACCGCGGGTAAGATTTAACTGCATACTATCGGCGTGTGCCATGGGCGCTAAAAACAACGCTGGCAGGCCGAGCAGCAGGCTCGTTAGTCTCACATTCACTTGACTTCTCCTCTTAGTCTTTCGCACATGAGTACACCGGGGAGTGAACATCTGATTGAAAGCACAAAGAGGTCAGCAAGAAAGGAACTGCTTTTCCCCAAAAATCTCAGTTCTTGCCTAACCCTTTGTCATTTATTATCGCCACCGAGGTGGCCATTTATTATTTAAGGTATATCAAGGCGCTGAAACGAATCGTCGAAGCATGAACTTAGACGTACAACATCGAATTGACAGCTAGTACTTTGATGACGATCAAAATACCATCAAAGATGTTAATAAAAAAGGGGTTGTTGTTAACAACCCCTGGGGATCTCCCAAAATAGGGAGAAGTGGAGACAAATTTAATGCAGAGGGTCTTCGCTAGACGCTGAGGAAATGAAAAAACTTTGCGCTTGGCTGGCACGTGCTGCAAGTTCGAGACGTTTCTTGTCGCGACCTTGGCAGTCGCCTACCCAAGCAATCACTAACTGACTATTGTTAATCAACAGTGCCTGTTCTGTGGCCCAGA
The DNA here is from genome assembly GCF_015354615.1 of Aliidiomarina indica. Taxonomy (GTDB): domain Bacteria; phylum Pseudomonadota; class Gammaproteobacteria; order Enterobacterales; family Alteromonadaceae; genus Aliidiomarina; species Aliidiomarina indica. The sequence goes on from NZ_JACAVQ010000002.1 coordinate 88,336, forward strand.
GCGCAGTGTCTTGATCGGATACCGAAACCCGACGAATGCGATCAGGGTTAATACCTGCAGCTACAAGCTGTTCAATGAACTCTTTTGCGGGCTTGCCAATGAGTGTTACCCACTGGTCGTCACGCTTACGCATGGTACTTAACGTAACCCATAATTGTTGCTGCATGCTGGGTTGCTCTGCGCCTGTTCTTAATTCCGCAGGCGCTGTTTCGTGTCCCCAAATGCCAGGATGAGAAAAACGACGAGTTAATGCAGAGTAGTTCATATCCAACCTCCATTTCGAATGACACCTACGGCAAGGCCTTCAATCGTCATAAATTGCTGGGTTAAATCCACTTGGATAATTGAAAACTCTTCATTTTCTGGGTGGAGTAACACCATATTGCCGCGGCGCTCAAAACGTTTCACTGTGACATCATCTTCCACACGGGCAACAACAATCTGTCCGTTGCGGGCTTCATTCGTACGGTGAACGGCGAGCATATCCCCATCTAAAATACCTATATCTTTCATGCTCATGCCATGCACACGTAAGAGATAATCGGCACTTGGATGAAACATGCTTTGATCAACTTGATAGTGCGATTCAACATGTTGTTGAGCGAGAATAGGCTCACCCGCAGCGACACGACCAATGAGGGGGAGTCCTAGTTGTTCTGGAGCTTCTTCCTCTTCAATCAATAAGCGGATTCCACGCGACATGCCTGGCATCATTTCAATGACGCCTTTTTTGGCCAATGCCTTTAAATGCTCTTCCGCGGCATTGGCGGATCGGAACCCTAACCGCTGTGCAATTTCTGCCCGTGTCGGTGGCATGCCAGTCGCTTCAATATTCGTGCGAATGAGTTCGAGAATCTCTTGCTGTCGTGGCGTAAGTGGTCGCATATCAACACCTGTTTATTCGTACAGTATGCTGTCAGTATATACAGTGTTTTAACCTTTGCAACTTTTTTGAACAAAAAGTTTCTGATAGGGCAAGTTTTCGATAAAAATGATATTCTTAACTATTCAACTCAGTTTTAATCCGCGACTATTTCGACAAGAGGTCAGCGGTTCGAGCTCGGAGTACCGATGAAACGAACGTCTTTGCTCTTCAAGTTATTACGTCTGCCCGTTACCTGGCTTACGAAAGTAAAGGCCATTGCGGATAGTTTTGATGGTAGCCCATCGTCACCCGATCACGTGGTGTACGTGATGCGGGCCCCATCGACCACTGATTTAATTGTGGCTCGAAATACCTGTCGAGAACTTAACTTGCCTGATCCCACAGAGCCTTTGGTCATCAATGGTAAAGCATTTGACCGCGTACTCTATCTTGAGGATCCGAAAGCGCGCTTGGGTCAGGATCCGCAGCAAGCATTTCAAGCGCTACTGAAGCTCCATCAGCAGCACAATTATAATGTGCACATGCATCCTATTGCGTTGTTTTGGGGGCGTGAGCCCGGGCGCGAGCGTAATGAAGCAAACGCGATGACTGCGGACATCGAAGTGCCCGGCAAATGGAAACGATTTTGGTTAGTGATGTTTTCCGGCCGCAATATTTTGGCGCGGGTATCACAACCGGTTAGCCTACGAACCATGGCCGATAGTCACGCCAGCGATAAGGCGCTTGCGCAGAAGCTTACACGGGTTGCTCGTACGCATTTTGCCCGTCTTCGTTATGCGGTGGCAGGGCCGAAATTGCTTGGCCGAGAAGAGATGATTCGGGATTTGTTGCAGAGCCCGGCGATTAAAGCCGGAATTGCCGAGGAATCACGCAATAAGCGAATCTCCATGACTGCGGCGGAGAATCGGGCCCGCAAATACCTGCACGAGATCGCTGCAGATTACCGCGATAGCCTCGTTCGGTTCGGTGATCATTTGTTTACTTGGTTGTGGACTAAGATCTATAGCGGCATTTCTGTAAAAAACGGCGACACCATTCGTAAACTGGCCCAAGATGGTCATGAGATTGTGTATATGCCGTGCCATCGCAGTCACATGGATTACTTATTGCTGAGCTTCGTGATTTACAAAGAAGGCTTGGTGCCACCGCATATTGCGGCTGGCGTGAATTTGAATTTCTTTCCGGTGGGTACATTATTTCGCCGGGGGGGCGCGTTCTTCCTTCGCCGTAGTTTCCGAGGCAACAAGCTTTATTCTACCGTGTTCCGCGAGTACCTCACCCGTCTTTTCCAGAAAGGCTATGCTGTCGAATACTTCATGGAGGGTGGACGCAGTCGAACAGGCCGTTTGCTCCCACCGAAAACAGGCATGCTGGCCATGACCTTGCAAAGTCAATTACGCGGCGTTACCCGTCCCGTTACCTTTGTGCCTGTTTATTTAGGCTATGAGCACGTGATGGAAGTGAGTACTTACCATGGCGAGTTAAAAGGGCAGGCGAAGAAGAAGGAATCGGTGTTCCAAATTTTTGGAATATTACGCAAGTTGAAAAATTTTGGTCATGGCTATGTCACCTTTGGCGAGCCGCTACGACTGTCTGATTATCTTGACCGGTCACAGCCGGATTGGCGGGACTCGGTAACTCATGGTGCGGAAGAGCCGGCAAAGCCCCGCTGGATGACGCCTATTGTGAATCATTTGGCGGAAGTAATGATGCGGCGAGTAAACGATGGGGCGGCCCTTAACCCCATTAACCTTACCGCTATTAGTCTATTGAGTGCGGAGCGCCATAGCCTTACCCGGGAAGAGTTAGTCGATCAAGTCTTAGCGTATAAAGCACTGCATAGGGAAGTGCCTTACAGCAAGGATGTGCAAGTTCCCTCATGGTCTGGCGATGAAATGTGGGATCATTTGATGGCGATGAAGAAGTTTGAAGTAAATGAGAATAGCGCTGGGGAAGTGGTGAGTTTAACGCAAACCCAAGCGATTACCTTAACTTACTATCGGAACAACGTATTGCACATGTTTATTGTTCCGGCGTTGTTAGCGCGCTTTGCGCGTCGAGGACGAAACTTCCGAGCGTCTGACGCAGCCGTTTTTATTCAAAAATTATATCCCATGCTGCAGGCAGAGCTGTTTCTTAATCGCGATATGGAATCCATACCCTTATGGGTTGAAGCGCTGTGTGAGGAGTTTGTCCGCCAAGGGTGGTTGCAACCAGACAGCAGCGAGTTTGCCGATGGCTATCGTATCGTCGAGCGTGAGCAGGCTGGGTACGTGCAACTGACACTGTTAGCCAATGCAAGCGAAGAAACCCTTACCCGATATGCCATCGTGTTAGAGCTGTTGCAACAATCAGGAAGTTTATCGCGGTCAGTGCTTGAGCAGTCCAGTGAGCGGATCGCAGCGCGCTTGGGTGCCCGCCATGGAATTGATGCCCCTGAGTTCTATGATAAGCGTATCTTCAGTACCCTGGTATCGGTGTTGAAATCTGAGGGTTATATTCGTGTTGCTGATGATGGTGGTTATACGTCAGATGAACGCACCGGTGTGTTAAGCGATGAAGTGGACGTGTTACTCGGAAGCCAAGTACAACGAACCATTCGAGAATCGGTGAAACGTTTGTTGGCCGAACAGTAAAGTTGTACCGAACCTTTAAGATAGAACCCGCAGCTAAGTTTTATTCGCTGCGGGTTTTTTGTTAGATGGGTGCAGAACCAAAAGGAATGGGCAACCAATAGTGCAGGGCTAAACCAATAGTAATTAGCATCCCGGCATAGTGATTTTGGCGGAACGCCAAGAAACATTCTTGCGGTGAGCGATCGCGAATAAGCCATAGTTGCCAGATGAAAAAGAGTGCCATAACAAGTAAAGCTAACCAAAATACCCAGGTGGCATCAATCATCCAGCCGACAATACCGAGTAAGAAAATCGTTGCGGATTGCAGTGCGCCAATCACCAGAATGTCGTACTGTCCGAACAAAATCGCAGTGGATTTAACACCTACCTTTAAGTCATCTGCACGGTCGACCATGGCATATTCGGTGTCATACGCCACCGTCCAAAGTACGTTTGCGATGAAAAGTATCCAGCACACAAGCGGGAGACTATTACTTTCAGCGGCGAAAGCCATCGGAATCGCCATACTAAACGCAGCGCCTAGAACAAATTGTGGTAAATGGGTGACACGTTTGGCAAACGGATAGGCAATGGCCAGTGCTGCGGCAACAAATGACAATAAGATGGTGAGTGTATTGAGTGTGAGCACCAGCATAAAGGCAAGAATGACGAGCACAGCGAAGAGGATCAGGGCTTCCGAGGAAGTTACTGCGCCGGTGGCCAATGGTCGGTTTCGAGTGCGTTCCACGTGTCCATCAATGTGCCGATCGGCGAAGTCATTGATAACACATCCTGCGGAGCGCATCAGAAATACGCCGGCAGCGAAAATGGCAACCAAACGAATCGATGGGTCGCCATTTCCTGCGATTAATAGTGCCCAAAAAGTTGGCCAAGCAAGCAACCAGGTACCGATGGGCTTGTCCATGCGCATGAGCGCTCGATAATGATCAAAACGAGTCATGATGAACTCCGTAACGGCTTGGTTTTATTTAGAACTATCAGCATAGCAGTCTGTTGCGGAAAGAAACACTTCGCTTACGAGAATTCGAGTTCCTGCGATATCGAATACTCGCCGGCGGCCCCACAACGATTGGGTGTTTGCATGTAGCGCTGTATTCAACCGGCCCGCGCCTGAGTCCGGCGCAAAAGGTGCAATCTCAATGGGGCCAGGAATGGTATCGGTACGGGTAAATAAATGCTCGCCCAGTGGCTGATTTCCCAAGGAGGTTAACTCTGGATTCGCTGCCAACCGCTGGTGAGGAAGAATACTGCGAGCAAATACAAGGGCTGACCCTGCGGAGTAGAGTAACACCTCGCGAATCGTGACAGGTTCTTCAGGGATTTGTAATGCCGCGTACTCGCACGGCTCAGCGATGCCTTCGGTTTGCCCTAAAACCCGCACGGCAAACTCAGGATTAAGCGCCTTTATTTTGGCAGTAAGCGAGCCGCTATCCAGCAGCCAACCTGCTAGACGAGTGGGTAAACGAGTGGATTCAGGTGATTGCCAGCGGGCAACCGTTCCAATTGGAAACACGCATTCACTCCCTGATTTAGCGGTGGGCCCAGGTTTTACCATGTTAATTATTGGGTTTAAGGACACGCACGGCACCACCGATGAGCGCGCCGCTTAAGAGACCAGCAAGGTGGGCCTCGTTCGCCATGTTGACCATGAGTAAATCGGTAAAACCAAGCGCCAACCAGCCTAACATAAAGACCAATAATGCCGGCGGTAGCGCTAGGGCACTGTATCGACGTCCCCAAGCATTGACGATGGCAAAGCCAAACAATCCATAGACCACGCCACTTAACCCACCGAAAAGAGGACCACTATAAGCCCACTGGGCATAGTTGGAGACAATCGCTGTTACCAGTGTCACCGTCAGCAACATGCCGGAGCCGAAGGTAAGTTCAAGTCGGCCACCTAAATACCACCACCAAAACAGATTGAATACTAAATGCATGGCGGAAAAATGCAGAAGCATGGGGGTGACAAAACGCCAAGGTTGAGACGGGTGTAACTCAGGTACGCCCCCTGGTGTGATTAGCAGTGCATGCAAGGTTGCTTCGGGGGCGATGAACCATTGCATAAAATAAACCAGCAAAACCAGCACAAATACGATAAAAGTGACGATTCCAGCTTGGCTCGCCAGCGTTTGCCACAGGGAGCGAGTCGCTGAGGCACCCCGGCGTGTGGGTAAGGATTCGGGTGATGGTGGATTGTCTTTAAAGTTTTGCAATACATCTTGGGCGAGTGCGTCGTACCCGTGTTGAATTAGCCAAAGCTCTAAAGTACCGCCACGCTCAGTAACAGTAACGGGAATACCATGGCGCTGCATGACAATCTGCAGCGTGTTCATCTCTTCACTGTTCTTGGTGGCGTACAGTTTTTTCACGCGTCCTGCTCAAGTTGATCGGGATAGGTATCGGCCCATGCCACCATCCCACCGTCGACACTGTAGACTTCGGCAAATCCTTGTTGGGCTAAGTATTGCCCAGCATTTTGGCTACTTATCCCATGATAGCAAAATACCAGAACGGGCTGATTCGCATCGGCTTGCGCGATAAAGTCCCCCAGATTGTCATTACTGAGTCGGAATGCTCCGGAGATATGACCCGTCGCAAATGCGTTCGGATCGCGAATATCGGCGATTTGGGCCTCTCCGGAGGCGACCAATTTGGCGGCCTCCGCAAGTGCGATGGTACTGAAACGTCCCATGGTATCCTCGTTTAATTAGGTCCAATCTAAAATAATTTTACCGGATTGGCCTGAAATCATGGTCTCAAAGCCTTTCTGGTAATCATCAACCGACATCGTGTGGGTGATGATTGGGCTTAAATCCAAACCAGACTGTAACAAGGCGACCATTTTGTACCAAGTTTCAAACATTTCGCGACCATAAATACCTTTGATCACTAAACCCTTAAATATAACCTGATTCCAGTCGATCGCCATATCGCCAGGCGGGATTCCCAACAAGGCTACTTTGCCGCCATGATTCATGGCTTTAAGCAGTTGATTAAAGGCAACCGGCACCCCTGACATTTCGAGTCCGACATCAAATCCTTCGGTCATGCCAAGATCTTTCATCACTGTGTCGAGATCGGTTTTGCGGGTATCTACAGCACGTGTTGCGCCCATTTTCTCAGCGAGGGATAACCGATATTCGTTAATATCAGTAATCACCACATGGCGTGCACCGGCATGACGTGCCACTGCGGCTGCCATAATCCCGATAGGGCCGGCACCAGTAATTAAGACATCCTCACCGACCAAATCAAAAGATAATGCGGTGTGCACGGCATTCCCGAAAGGGTCAAAAATAGAAGCCATTTCATCGGTAATGGAGTCTGGTAACTTAAATGCATTATCCGCAGGAATAACCAGGTATTCTGCAAATGCACCGGGCCGGTTCACACCAACGCCAACCGTGTTGCGACATAAGTGACGACGGCCAGCGCGACAGTTACGACAATGCCCGCATGTAATATGGCCTTCGCCGGAGACACGGTCACCAACGGCAAATCCGCGCACGCCATCGCCCATAGCGGCGACTTCCCCCACATACTCATGGCCTACCGTCATACCCACGGGAATGGTGTTTTGCGACCATTCATCCCACTTGTAGATATGGACATCAGTGCCGCAAATAGCTGTTTTGCGAATTTTAATCAATAAGTCGTTATAGCCGTATTCTGGTTTTTCCGCTTCGGTCAACCAGAGTCCGGGTTCTGCTTTTAACTTCGCCAGTGCTTTCATAAATCGAAACTCACTCCTGAAGAATTAACAACGGCTTAGCGCCGTTGTTTCTATTGTGTTGTGTGTATAAGCATAGCGGATCAGAGGTTATTTGATCACGCCGAGCTCTTTACCTACTTTGATAAATGCTGCAATCGCGCTATCTAGTTGTTCTTTACTGTGCGCCGCCGACATCTGTGTGCGAATGCGCGCTTGCCCTTTTGGAACGACAGGGAAGGAGAAGCCGATCACATAAACGCCTTCTTGCAACATCCGATCGGCCATTTGCGAGGCCAACTTGGCATCACCAAGCATTACCGGAATAATGGCATGGTCGGCGCCTGCCAAAGTAAAGCCAGCAGCGGTCATTTTCTCGCGGAAGTAGGCACTGTTATCGAGCAAACGCTGACGTAACTCATCGCCTTGACTTAACATGTCCAGCACTTTAATCGATGCCGTGACAATAGAAGGTGCTAAAGAGTTGGAGAACAAATAAGGGCGCGAGCGTTGACGTAACCACTCAACGACTTCTTTCTTTGCCGCAGTGAAACCACCACTGGCGCCGCCTAGTGCTTTACCTAAGGTGCCGGTAATAATATCAACGCGATCCATCACCTGATGGAACTCATGAGTACCGCGACCGCCTTTCCCGACAAAGCCAACAGCGTGTGAATCATCGACCATGACGAGTGCGCCGTACTCGTCGGCTAAATCACACAGATCCGGTAGGTTGGCAATGATACCGTCCATCGAAAACACGCCATCGGTGGCAACCATAATGTTACGCGCGCCATCGGCTTTTGCTTGCTTTAACTGCGCCTCGAGATCAGTCATGTCATTGTTGGCATAACGGTAGCGTTTAGCTTTACACAAACGCACGCCATCGATGATGCTGGCATGATTTAAGGCATCACTCACGATGGCATCTTCTGGGCCAAGCAAGGTTTCAAACAAGCCCGCGTTGGCATCAAAGCAAGAAGAATACAGGATTGTATCTTCCGTGCCTAAGAACTCGGAAAGTTTGCGTTCAAGGGTTTTGTGAATATTTTGAGTCCCACAAATAAAGCGAACAGACGCCACACCAAAACCGTGACTGTCTAAACCTTCCTGAGCCGCTTGAATTAAGTCTGGGTGATTCGCTAAGCCTAAATAATTATTGGCACAGAAGTTCAACACTTTTTGACCATTGACTTCAATCTCAGAAAACTGAGAAGACGAGATCACTCGCTCGCTTTTGTACAAACCATCAGCTTTCGTTTCATCAATCTGATCTTGTAGCTGTTGGTAAAATGCTTTTTTCATCACGTTCTCCATCGAGTTTGTGGGCGCGTATTTGCCGCTATTTTACTTGGAGTTGCGTTGGTTTGCAGTAGAAAACAAAGGAAAATTGGTGTGTCCAGCGTAAATCAGGGGTTCCGGATCGTTTTCTGGCCTTGTGCGGCAGAAAACACGGTTGGACGCTTGCCCGCTTATCGGCTATTCTTGCCCCCATCGAATTTGCGTGAACGACAGCATCTATGTATAGACGAGCAATTTATCCGGGCACATTTGATCCAATAACAAATGGCCACTTTGATCTGATTGAGCGCGCCTCAAAGCTTTTTTCTGAGGTGGTCGTGGCTGTGGCCGCCAACACGAGCAAGCAACCGCTATTTTCTCTTGAGGAGCGGGTTGCGCTAGTGGAGCAGGTCACTGACCGTCTCGACAATGTTGTGGTAATAGGATTTACCGGACTTTTAGCTGATTTGGCGCGTGAACGAAAAGCCCATGTATTGATTCGGGGGTTGCGCGCAGTTTCAGACTTTGAGTTTGAATTCCAGTTGGCCAATATGAATCGCCGGCTTAATCCGGATTTGGAAAGCGTATTTTTAACACCGTCGGAGGAAAATTCCTTTATTTCCTCGACCTTAGTAAAAGAAGTTGCATTGCACGGAGGCGATGTGGCGCAGTTTACCGATGCCAGGGTGGCACATGCACTTCAAGAAAAGTACAGTTCTAAGCACAGTTAAATTGGGAAAACTGGCTTTTTTCGCCTATCTTTTACGGCCGATTCGGGGTATTATTTCGTGCGAAAAATCACCAGCTTTTTCACATGTTTCCGTCGTAATCAACACAAAACCATGTACCCGCAGGAGTTCTTCGCATGACTGATCTGGATCTGGGCCAATATGGCATAACAGACGTCACCGAAATTGTATACAACCCTTCTTATGAGCAACTCTTCGAAGAAGAAACACGCCCTGAATTAACTGGATATGAGAAAGGCCAGGTAACAAAATCAGGTGCGGTTGCTGTAGACACTGGAATTTTCACTGGCCGCTCACCGAAAGATAAATATATCGTTCGTGATGACACCACCCGCGACACCGTTTGGTGGTCCGATCAAGGCAAGAACGACAACAAACCGATTAGTGCCGATGTATGGGCAGATCTCAAAGGGCTTGTGACCGAGCAACTATCGGGTAAGCGTTTGTTTGTGGTGGATACATACTGTGGAGCCAATGCGGATACGCGTCTCGCTGTGCGCTTTATTACAGAAGTAGCGTGGCAAGCTCATTTCGTAAAAAATATGTTCATTCGTCCTAGCGACGAAGAACTGAAATCATTCTCTCCCGACTTTATTGTGATGAATGGTGCCAAGTGCACCAATCCGAACTGGGAAGAGCAAGGCCTTAACTCTGAGAACTTTGTAGCGTTCAATTTAAGTGAGCGGATGCAGTTAATCGGAGGTACTTGGTACGGCGGCGAAATGAAAAAAGGCATGTTCTCAATGATGAACTACTTTTTACCGCTACAAGGAATTGCCTCCATGCACTGCTCGGCCAACGTTGGTGAAGCAGGGGATGTGGCCATTTTCTTTGGTTTGTCGGGTACGGGTAAAACCACCTTATCGACCGATCCTAAACGCCAATTAATCGGTGATGACGAACACGGTTGGGATGACGATGGCGTGTTTAACTTCGAAGGTGGATGTTACGCGAAAACCATTAATCTGTCGGAAGAAGCTGAACCTGATATCTATCGCGCGATTCGCCGTGATGCGTTGCTTGAAAACGTGACCGTTCGTGATAATGGTGAAGTAGATTATGATGATGGCTCGAAAACCGAGAATACGCGGGTTTCCTATCCAATTTATCATATCGATAATATTGTCAAACCTGTGTCAAAGGCAGGTCATGCGAAGAAAGTGATTTTCTTAACTGCCGATGCATTTGGCGTGCTTCCGCCGGTTTCAAAACTCACCACGGAACAAGCGAAATATCATTTCCTGTCGGGTTTTACGGCGAAGCTAGCGGGTACTGAACGAGGAATTACCGAACCCACGCCAACATTCTCTGCATGCTTTGGTGCTGCGTTTTTGAGCTTGCATCCGACGCAATATGCCGAAGTATTGGCGAAGCGGATGGCAGACTCGGGCGCGGAGGCCTATCTGGTCAATACAGGTTGGAACGGCACTGGAAAGCGTATTTCAATTAAAGCAACTCGCGCTATTATCGATGCGATTTTAGATGGCAGTATTGAAGATGCAGAGTTTGTGACATTGCCTTACTTTAATTTGTCAGTGCCTTCGAGTTTGCCTGAAGTAGAAGACAGTAGCATTCTTGATCCACGCAATACGTACCAAGATGCAGCTGAGTGGGACGCGAAGGCGAAAGACCTTGCCACCTTGTTTATCGACAACTTCTCGAAGTTTACCGATAATGCGGAAGGTAAAGCGCTGGTGAAAGCAGGGCCTCAGCTGTAAGCACCTGAGCAAATTGGAAAAGAAACAAACGCAAAAGCCAGCAGAGATGCTGGCTTTTTTGTGTTCTCGAAGTACAGAATCTTTGACCTCGTCGGTCAATTCTCGTACACTCAGATCAAAATAATAACAATAGGGCATATCCCTTGAAGCGGCTCTCTGCATCCCCCACAACTGCCATGACAGCAGCTTACTACACCATCGTTATAGCTGGGATGGTGACGGGATTGATCGGATTTGTAGCCGCCTATACGCAAACCAGTACCCAGCCACTTGCAGAAATTATCTCCCCGCGCGCTGCGTTAACGAGCCTGTTTAGCGCAATGGGATTATGGGCCGCTATTCGAGGCGCTCCTGTTTGGCGCGTATTTTTTGGTGTGGTTATTGTCATTTCTGCTGCCTACTCAGCGATCATGGGTTCCCCACTTGCCGCTTGGGTACCAGAAACCTTAACTCAATTTGCCCAGCCCAGTGTTAAGGCTCAGGTTGCATTGTTATATGGTTTAGTGGGCGTTTGCGTTGTATTTGGAATTTCTCAAGATAAGCGCCGGTATTTATGGCGGATTTCAGGTCCGATTATCTTCGTATCCGGTGTGGTTTTATCCACTCTTTGCTATATCGGAGAGAGTTATCAGTTGATAGCACCGCATCCGATGCTGGCAAGCTTGGCCAGTCTGCTACTTTCTTTCTATGGGGTAGCGTTATGGTTAGGCTCTCATCAACAAGAGCTGCCACAACCTTTACCGAGTATTAGGGCGCTAATTACCGCTAGTTTAAGTGCGTCTGTGATTACCATTTTATGGTTTTTGCTGAGTTTAGAAGCCGTGAGTAAGCTGGAAGCTGATGGGGTGCGCGCGGTTACAGAATCGGCTAAGTCTCGAGAAATGGTATCTATCGAGAACTATCGGTTGATGCAGCGATTGGTTAATCGCTGGCAGAACATCTCTGAGAATGATCTGCGCCGACTCATGGAAATGGATATTATTGCCTACCTGAATGATATTGAGCAGATAGAGAGCATTATGTTTCTCAACCGAGACGGTGATCTTGTTTGGGAGGAAACTAAGCCAGAAAGTGGTACACGTGCCATGCTCATTGACGACGAGGATGTGCAACACTGGCTCGAAGCAACAGAACGTCGCGGTGCCGTGTATATTCCCACCACCAGCATTACCGACATGCAAGACCCGGTTATCTTTTTAAAATTACCCCTATTTCGATATAACGGCGCTGCAACTGAAAGCGGGGGGAATCTCTATGGTTATGTATTAACCGCCTTTGATTTTGCTCGCTTAGTAAATCCGGTGGTGCAAGAGTCTGATTCGCCGTTTAAAACTTATGCGCATGTGCAGCATGATTATCTATTGCATAGCACGGGTGGTTATACGGAGATTCGTCGGTTAGAAGAGTTTACGGGTAATTACTTGTTTAGTTACCAGCGGACCATGCGCGTACCACTCGGGCTAGAGCTAACGCTTCGAGGTTTTTTAACGGACACCACAGAACTGCGGCGCGCCGCCAATTTATATACGTTAGTGGTGGGCGGAGGTTGGATACTTTGTATCTTGCTGGTGATTAGCTTAGAAAACGCAGCGATTTTGCGAAGTCAGCGCGCCCAGCTGCAATTTCAGGCATCTCACGATCGGCTAACCGGGTTAGCCAACCGGACAGTTTTAGAAGAAGTGTTAGGGATGCATTGTAGCCGTATTGCAGATACAGACGATGAGTTGGCAGTCATCTTTATTGATCTAGATGGTTTTAAACCCATCAATGATAGCTTGGGTTTGGCCGTGGGAGACAAGCTCCTGATTGAAACCTCTCATCGAATTCAAAAATTAATGAAACACGGTGCTCGGCTCGCGCGTTTTGGCGGCGATGAATTTGTTGTCATTGTGCCGCGACTATCAAAAGACACGCCGATTACCGATTTAGTGAATGATATTTTATCGTCGATTGCACAACCTTATTTAATTGATTCTTATCGGCTGTATATAACGGCAAGTATTGGCATCACAACCACCCTTGAAAGTGCTCTGGATCCAAAACAACTGATTCAAGATGCTGATATGGCGATGTATCAAGCGAAGCGGCAAGGACGCAACCATTATCAGTTTTACACCGCCGATATATCAGAACGCTTCCATGTGTCCGTGACCATTCGGAACGAGCTACAGCACGTGCTCGAACAAAATGCTTTACAGTTGTTCTATCAACCGATTTTACGTTCCAGCGATCATGCGATTGTGGGTGTCGAAGCGTTATTGCGCTGGCAGCGCGAGGATGGTTCCTATGTGTCACCGGCGGAGTTTATTCCACTTGCAGAAGATTCCGGACAAATTATTCCCATCGGATCTTGGGTTCTGCAGCAAGCGTGCAGTGATGGTGTCAAGCTGCAAGAGTATGGTGATTTTAATGTCGCGGTGAACTTGTCGTCTATTCAGGTGCATCGTGCAAACTTTATTGAATCGTTAAAACATACCTTGAATATTACCGGCTTTGATGCCAGCAAGCTCAACTTAGAGCTGACCGAAAGTATTCTTATGGAAGATTCCCATCAAGCGATTCGCATCCTCACGGCCCTAAGAGCGCAAGGGTTTAGTGTTTCTATCGATGATTTTGGTACAGGCTTTTCGAGCTTGTCGTATCTGAAATCTTTGCCTATCGATACCCTAAAAATTGACCGTAGCTTTATTCAAGATGTGGTGGGCGGAAAGCATGATGCTGCTATTGCAAGTGGCATTATCGCCATGGCCATGCAATTGAATTTGAATGTGGTTGCTGAGGGAGTGGAGGAACCAGAACAGGTGGCGTTTGTGGAAGCATCTGGCTGCGATTTCATGCAAGGCTTCTATTTCGCAAAACCGATGCCATTCTCCGAATTGGTGTGTTTCATCCAGGACTACCAACCGCGTAAATCATAAAAAAGGGAGGCTTAAGCCTCCCTTTGCTATGCCACAAAAAAATGTCACGCTACAAAACACCTATTTGTCTTGAAGACGTTCCGCGTGAGGTAACTCATGCGATGGAATACCCTCACCTTGCTCAATCAAGTAGAAGTTCATCCAACGCATCAGACGCAGCGCGTAGTCGAGCTGGGATCCTACTCGTTGGTTACCATGTCCTTCTCCAGGATATAACACGAGGCGCACAGGGACATTGCCATGAACCTTCAGGTAACGATAAAGCTCCATTGATTGGCTAGGATGAACCCGTGTATCTTCCGCGCCATGCATAATGAGAATTGGCGTACGCGCTTGTTCGGCCCAATAAATCGGGCTGCGCTCTAGATACCATTGCCACTTGTCCCACGGGTAGCTGCGAGCGTGAACGAGGTGCATCTCATTTGGAATGTCTGTGGTTCCAAACTTGGAAAGATTATTACTAATGCCTACAAACATAACGCTGGCGGCAAAGTGTTCAGTTTGCTTAGTGGCGCCCCATGCAGAAGCATAGCCACCATAAGAACCACCTGTAATACCTACGCGTTTTGGATCGGCAAGACCGATATCGACTAAATGCTCTTTGGCATCAACGATGTCGTCAAACTCCTTCCCGGCGTAATCGTTCTGACCCAACTTGCTGAAGTTGACGCCACGACCGGTACTGCCGCGGTAATTAGGGAAGAAAGTGGCAAAGCCTTGTTGTCCAGCGTACCACGTTGGATTGGAGTAGCTGTTGTTCCAGCCGTTGCGCACGTGCGCTTCTGGACCACCATGAATTGACATAATGACAGGAACTTGGGTACCCGCCTCGTAGTTATGGGGATATACCAAGATACCTTCGAGGCGCAAGCCATCCCGAGCCTCGTGAACGATCACTTCCTGACGCGGTTGACGAATTTCCGCAAGCCAAGGGTTGGAGTCGGTCATGCGTTCTAGCTCGCCACCACGAACATGGAACACTTCGGTAGGATGCGCAACATGATGTCCGATTAAGGTGAGATCGCCATTACTCCGAACTTGGTTCAGGCGCGTAAAAATGGCCTGACCTTGTTCAAGAAGTACATCGCTCTGATTTGTGTTGATATTGGTTCTGCGTACATCAGTTTCGACGTTTACATCGGCAAGCCAGACAACGTGTTCATTGTCTTGCCATGCCAGATCGACCACGTGTCCCGGAAATCCCGGCGCTAAGTCACGAATTGCACCATCGTTGAGATTGCCTAAATAGAGCCGACCTTCTTTTGGATCATGCTTATCTTCAGCACCGATAAATGCGAAACGGGAGCCATCAGTTGAGAACGCGGCGCGACCCAATTTTCCTTCACTTTGAATGCGAACGATTTCCTCGCCGTTGAGATCAAACACAACATACTGGCTCAGCATGAGGTCGTCATCAACTAAGGTGGTTGGTGCAACCC
This sequence comes from Aliidiomarina indica, assembly GCF_015354615.1. Classification (GTDB taxonomy): domain Bacteria; phylum Pseudomonadota; class Gammaproteobacteria; order Enterobacterales; family Alteromonadaceae; genus Aliidiomarina; species Aliidiomarina indica. The sequence continues at coordinate 103,675 of NZ_JACAVQ010000002.1, forward strand.
GCAGTAATACCTGGTTATGCTGGGGACGAAACGCTAAAGAATGAATATGCTCATCAATGTCGACGTGCTTTGCTTCCTTTTTCTCTTCATTCAGATCGAGCGTCCATAACTGAGTTTTGCGCGTTTGTTCTTCATACACTTGCGCGCGAAACCCTTTGCGAGCCAATTCTTCGGTTTTTTCTGGCTGAGGCTCTCGGGCGAGAAAGGCAATGGTGTTACCGTCGCTACTGACGCTAAAGCTCGAAATGGCTACTTTATGCTGATACAAACGAATCGATTCACCGCCTGTAAGGGGAAGTTTGTATAAACTCGTATGTCGATCATCGCCGCGCTTTGATAAGTAGTAAATAGCGCTATTGTCAGGGGCAAATTGAATCTGACCAATACGCACGTCACCGGTGACGTAAGGCGTAGTTTTTCCGCTGTTATCAACGACAAATAGTTCTGAATAGGATGTGCCGTCGTCGTCTTGATAAGGCGTGCGTGGACGCACACGGACAAAAGCGGTTGCGGTACCGTCGTCATTGGTTATCGCTTGTGTCACACGTTGTGCAGTGATTATTTCTTCTAACGTAATATCCCGTGAGGATGCATGCACTGCTTGCATACTCAAGGCGATGCTTATAAATACCAGTAACCATCGGGTCATCGGTTTCTCCTTGTGGTTTTATTTCTTGCTGTGTTGTGAGCCTGATGTAAAGCCAAGCGGTGTTGTGTGTGAGCAGGGCTTTACGATATTTCGAGGCAGAAGTGTGCTATTTATCTTCTTTTTTCATGGTATCTGAGCCACGTGCAATCATTCTCAATTGAATGATGGTTTGCTCAGCAATGGCAGCCCGTTCGGCTGCTGTTAAGTCGAGTGCGTCAGCACCCGCACTAAAGACAATGCGAACCATCGCGTCTGCTTGAATTTCAGCGAGCCATTCAGGCAGATCGCGCTCCGCATGCAAATAATCGGTAAGCTCCGATTTAAAGTGTTCAATTTCACGGGCAATAGCCATTCGGAACTCTTTCGATGTACCCGACCGCTCCTGTAACAGAAGCCGGAATACACTGCTATTTTGGCTAATGAAATCCATGAAAATTTCAACGGAAATACGAATTACCGAGCCACCATCGGCAAGGCGTTGTCGTGATTGGCGTAACAATTGCCGTAATGTTAGCCCTGCTTCATCTACTAAGGTTAAGCCTAATTCGTCCATATTTTGAAAATGACGATAAAACGAGGTTGGTGCGATATTGGCTTCGCGTGCAACTTCGCGCAGGCTTAAACTAGAAAAGGTTGTTTGCGGGCTCAGCTGATTTAACGCGGCATTGATCAGTGCGCGTCTAGTTTTTTCTTTTTGTTTAGCCCGAATGCCAACCATTCCCCTGATTTCCCAAATAATTCTTAAGAGCTGCAATGTATCAGTGAACACTTGTTAATTCAATTTTTGCAAATTCCCTTGATCATTAGGGTGAGAACAGATAAATTCAGCGTACAGTTGTTCGCTAAAAGTTGTATTTATGAAAAAACCACCGTTACTCTGGCTGAATGTCAGCGTCTTCTTAATCACATTTCTGGTCGCGCTAGTGGGTGTGCCTTGGTATCTCGTGAGTGTTGGCTTTGTACCGTCGCTCTGGATTGCTTTTGCCGTGCTTGCAGTGTGGGCCGGGATTTCAATTACTGCCGGGTATCATCGTCTATGGTCGCATCGTACTTATGATGCCCATTGGTCGGTTCGCCTCTTGTTTGCTCTCGGTGGCGCCCTCGCATTACAGAATAGTGCATTACACTGGTCGTCAGATCATCGCGAGCACCACAAACACGTGGACCATATCGATGATGATCCCTATTCGATCAGTCGCGGATTCTGGTTTGCTCATATTGGCTGGATGCTCCGCGAGTATCAAAGTCAGCGTTATTCCGACTACCGTAACGCGAAAGATCTGCAGGCAGACCCTATTGTTATGTGGCAACACAAGCATTATCTAACGCTTACGTTATTGATGAACTTTGGTGTTCCCGTGCTTATTGGTTTGATCAGTGGCCATTTCTGGGGTGCATTGTTAATTGCTGGGTTTTTACGCGTTGTCTTTGGCCATCACAGCACGTTTCTTATTAACTCGCTTGCCCATGTGTGGGGTCGGCAAACCTATACAGACCGTAACTCAGCTCGTGATAACGGCGTTCTCGCGATATTCACGTTTGGTGAGGGGTATCACAACTTCCACCATATCTTCTCTGGCGATTATCGAAATGGTGTCCGTTGGTATCATTATGATCCCACCAAATGGCTTATTGCGGTGTTGTCTTGGTGCAAGCTTGCACGGAATTTAAAGAGAACGAACCCCTATCAAATAGAAAAAGCGCGTTTGGATATGATGATGAAGCGGCTTTCTCAGCGCAAACAATCCGTTGCTGAGCGTATGCAAAATGAATACGACGTTATCTTAGAGGAAATGCGCGACTATTATCAAAGTCGGAAGCGTTGGTTTGAACGGCGCCGCAGCCTGCGCGCGTTAACGCACGGACATGATGCTCGCAACATACCAAGCGACAGTTCGGCGTCATGATGTTTGCATAAGCCGTTCGATAAGCCATGCCCATACTGGCAGAGTGATTAACCCTGCCAGTACACCATATCCCACCAGCGAAGCCACGAGACGTGGCTTTAATCCAGCGCCAATCGCAATAGCGCCGGCAGTAATCATAAACGGCATGGCCGCTTCAAATACCGTAATCTGGCCAGCAAGCCCGGTTTGCCCGGTAACAATGACAGTGGCCAATGCTACTGCAGGAAGTATCACCAACTTGATGGCCATCGCAATTGCAAAAGGCACAGCATCGTTGCGTGGAACGCGAAACTGTAGCTGAAATCCAACCGCAATCATCACCACAGGCACAAGGGTAGCTGCTAGTGTCTCAATAAATTGCTGCACGACTCCCGGGTAAACTTCTTGTCCCAACGTTAATGCTACGACTAAGGCAATCACGGGCGGAAATGTAAGGAACTGCCTGAGCAGCATACCCGCGCGAGGCGCTGTAGCCTCTTTATGTTGCCCCGAAGGCGTTCTGTAAACAGCCGCAATGAGGGTTGCAAAGACAGCCAATCCCACAAATGAACCCACTTGATCATAGATAACCGCATAGGGAAGCCCCTGCACACCGAAAAACGCTTCAACCATTGGGAAACCCAAGAAGGATGTGTTGCCCAACGGAACAATAATCATCAGCGCACCGGTTAGCTCACGACCCCAGTTCAGCAACTTGCCACATCCCCATACAGCTGCAATAGCAATTGGATAGAGCAGCCAAGGCACGATTGCCGGCGTAAGCACATCGGTACTTAGCTGCAGGTGCGGGAGGTGTAGCAAGATCATGGCCGGGACGGCGACATAAATAACATACTGATTGAGCACTTGCCCGGTATTTTCGGGCATGGCCCCGGTGCGCTTAAGAACCAGACCTACCGCAAGGTATGCCAAAATTAAGAGCATCGGGGCCATAAGTTTTCCTTACTTAACGTTTTTTGGCGTTCTTAAATGCATCCGCGAAGGCGCTATTCACCGGTGGTGGTGTGGCTCGCTGGGATTGTCCCTTGCCATGCATCGCTTTTTTAGGTGACGCAGGTTTGCCCTGACTGGCCGCCACTGGAACATCGTTTAGTCGCATGGTGAGTCCAATCCGCTTTCGCTCCGCATCGACTTCTAGAACTTTGACTTTTACGACGTCTCCAGTTTTCACTACATCGTGAGGATTCTCAACGAATTTATCGGCAAGGGCGGAGATATGAACCAAACCGTCTTGATGGACGCCGATGTCGACAAAAGCACCAAAGTTGGTGACATTGGTAACGACACCTTCTAAGGTCATGCCGATACTCAGATCAGCCATGGTTTCCACACCTTCTCTAAAACTAGCGGTGGTAAACTCTGGGCGCGGATCGCGACCAGGTTTCTCCAGCTCTTTCAAAATGTCTGAGATGGTTGGAATACCAAAGCCGGTACTGGTGAAATCGACGGCATTTAGCTGTTTAAGAAACGGACTATCGCCAATTAAATCACTAACGTGGCGCTGATGTTTATCGGCGATTGCTTGCACCACCGGATAGGCTTCTGGATGCACCGAAGAGCCATCTAGTGGATTATCGCCACCCATAACACGCAGGAAGCCCGCGGCCTGCTCAAAGCTTTTTGGTCCCATACGCGGAACATCAAGTAAGGCTTTACGACTGCGAAACGCGCCTTGTCGCTCCCGAAGATCAACAATATTTTGCGCAAGATTACGGTTCAATCCAGCGATGCGTGCCAGCAGCGGCACCGATGCGGTATTCACATCAACGCCTACAGAGTTCACACAATCTTCAACCACTGCGTCCAGGCTTGCGGCCAGCTGAGACTGACTTACATCATGCTGATACTGGCCAACACCGATAGATTTGGGCTCAATTTTTACTAATTCAGCAAGCGGATCTTGTAAGCGTCGGGCAATGGAAACGGCACCCCGGAACGATACATCCAAGTTTGGAAATTCAAGCGCTGCCAATTCGGACGCAGAGTAAATAGAGGCCCCGGCCTCGTTTACCATCACTTTAGTGAGTTCGAGTTCGGGATGTAATTTCATTAACTCTGCCACCAGCTTGTCGGTTTCTCGCGAGCCGGTACCGTTGCCAATCGCGACAAGTTCGACCTTATGCTGTTTGGCTAACGCCGCCAGAGAGCGCAGCGATTTGTCCCACTGATTTTGAGGGGCGTGCGGGAAGATTGTCGTGAAGCCTATCAATTTGCCGGTACTGTCTACCACGGTAACTTTGACACCGGTGCGCATTCCCGGATCTAATCCCATCGTGGTGCGTTGCCCCGCTGGCGCCGCCATGAGCAGATCTTTTAGGTTGGTTGCGAAAACATCAATGGCAGCGGTTTCGGCCTGTTCACGAACTTGGTTAATTAAATCGGTTTCCATGCGCGGCAAAATTTTAACGCGCCAAGTCCATTGCACTGTTTGCTTGCGCCATAAGCCTGCGGGGGAATCGTCTATCGCTAATTGGAAATGTTCGGCAATGCGCTGTTCGTAGATGCTTTCACGTGCAGTTTGCGCTTCCTCTAAATGGGGTTCTGGCTGCAACTTTATTTGCAAAATGCCTTCATTACGCCCTCGCAGTAGCGCCAACGCGCGGTGAGAAGGCACGGACCGCACAGCTTCGCTAAATGCAAAATAGTCGCGAAACTTCGCCCCTTCTGTTTCTTTGCCCGAAATAACGGAGGCGGTTAGCTCTGCTTGTTTCCATAGCTGTTCGCGCGTGGCTTTCAGCAACGCGGCATCTTCGGCAAATCGCTCCATCAGAATAAATCGAGCACCTTCCAACACGGCCTTTGCGTCGGCAAAGCCCGCATCGATGTTCACGTAGGCTTCGGCCATGCTATCGGGCAGGTCGTTAGAGGTAAGCAGGGCTTCAGCTAAAGGTTCGATGCCTGCTTCAATGGCAATCTGACCTTTAGTACGGCGCTTGGGTTTGTAAGGTAGGTACAGATCTTCAAGTTCTGTCTTCGATAAACACTGATTAATCTGCCGGGCAAGTTCGTCGGTGAGTTTGTCTTGATCAGCGATACTTGCCAGAATTACTTTGCGTCGGTCATTCAGTTCGCGCAGATAGCCTAATCGTTGGGCCAGATTGCGCAATTGCGTATCGTCGAGCGCGCCGGTTGCTTCTTTTCGATAGCGCGCGATGAAGGGGACAGTGGCGCCTTCATCGAGTAAGGATATGGTGGCTTCAACTTGGGCAACGCGGACGCCGAGTTCGTCGGCGATCAATTGTTGGATATTCAGGCCGGTAGACATACAGCTCTCATCTCTTCTTTAGAATCTTTTGTAATGCAGCAGATATTAACACGAAGAGACGATGGAAAGAGTGCGGTTTACTGAATTTGATCGCAGCTATTCGGTGGTTTCTCTAGTTCTGGCTTGTTCCGATTGAATACGCAAATAAATTTCTTCCCGGTGAACAGAAACGTCTGCGGGCGCTTGAATTCCAATTTTTACTTGGCTGCCATTGATGGCCAACACGGTGACTTTAATGTCATCGTTAACGATTAACGTTTCGCCGATCCGTCGTGTGAGAATGAGCATGGCTGATTGCACCCTAATTTATCGTGAGCTCGAAAGTAGCTTCTTGTTATGTTGCCTTGAATCAATTATTAGTAATTCTTAATATGACTTTAAGTCACGCCATGAATTAGTTTATGTATCTTAAAGCAATGATACTAAATGTAAATATTATGCAAAAAATAATAATGTAAAGGTGAGCCACCGCTTCAATCCTATCCACGCTCAAGGCCTTCGGAACGTCTTGACCCGCACGCTGTCTGAGTAACATACACCGCCGTTATTGAATGAGAGGTAAACCATGAACATCAAAGCGACGCATTTCTTCGGCATACTCTTGGGGCTTGTGTTTCTCTTTAGCACGAGTGCAATGGCTGCAACCGTCGAAGTAAATTGGAAAAATCCGGATAAATTCACCGACGTTGAGGCATCTTATGTCAGTCCTGGCGATGAGTTTATTGAGCTATATTTTGCACGTTTGGAACGGCACTTTCAGCGCCTTGCCACCATGCATTTACCGACTGACTACACCTTAGAGATCGAAGTCACAGACATTGACCGTGCCGGTCGCGTCGAGGCGCGACCCGGTGCCGAACGTGATAGAGCGCGAGTAGTGATGGGTAATGAAGTACCGGAAATGGTGTTGAGTTATCGACTCTTGAACTCCGCAGGAGAAGTGGTTTCGTCCGCTCCTGAAGCCACCATTAAAGGCTCGGTGATTCGCACGGAAGGTCGCAGTCGTTTTCCCATTCTTAATCGCAATGATCGCGGAGCGATTGGGCCGGAAGCGCGCATGATTAATCTGTGGTTTTTAGCGACATTTATTGACCCAGAAGCAAGCGACGAAGAATAACCGCGGGCTGTGAGTTACGATGCCGGGTAACGAATACCGGCGACGTACCAAAGTTTGCGCCCCATCGGGGTGATGACTTCACATTCATCACCCTCTTCTTTTTTCAATAGAGCCCGAGCCATGGGCGAATCAATCGAGATATAGTCATTACGACCATAGATTTCATCGGGTCCAACAATGCGAAATGTCTTCTTTGCACCATCAATGTCTTCAATGTCGACCCAGGCGCCAAAAAATACACGGCCCTCTTGCTGTGGGGAATAGGGAACGACTTGCGCATTCTCTATCCGCTTACGCAGATAACGCACACGACTGTCGATTTGCCGTAAAACGCGTTTATTCTCTTTATAATCTGCATTTTCGCTGCGGTCACCGAGGCTTGCAGCCCAAGTCACTTTTTTCGTGATCTCCGGTCGATAGGTACGCCACAAGTAATCCAACTCGTCTTTAAGCTTTTGTAGACCTTCAGCGGTAATTAAATTTGTTTTCAATGTCGATGATAAACCTTCGGCTAATGATTGTGGGTGTTACATAGGCATCCGTGCGAATTTAGTTCAGGCATAAAAACGCATCGGATTTGGTTCAGGTGGCCGAAAAGATACACCGCTTTTCGCCGCCACTCAAATTAACGTGAAACTAAACTGTTCAATTTTAAAGCAATTTAAATTCACCCAAATGTGTTTCTGCTCACTATAATTAAGGGTGAAGCCTACTTTATCGTAATAAGTAGGTTTGATTTGTCTATGAGGAGGACGTCGCAATGCGCATGTTACTTTCAGCGCTCGTGGCAGTATTGCTCATGGGATGTACGTCAGCTGGGAGCTATTCGAGCAATTCACGGTATGTGGTTGACTGGGAAAAAGTCGACCGTATTGAGTCAGCCGCTCGCGCGCAAGGTGTAGAGGTAGTTTGGGTTCAAGTACCTATGAAGCGGGTAAATAAAGTAGACCCTAAACAAGATGAGGATAATGGCGCTCAATAGCCCAAAGTTCACTAAGTATTGACTGCAATTATTCTATTTCTCGCAAAAAAGCCTGCAGAACAGTTTGCCAAGTTTTCTGCAGGCTCATACACTGTTTCCGTTATGTCTAAAAAGGCGGTGAACGGAAATCATGTCTGAATCTGAATTTCGAGTGATTGTAGTTGACGATGATGTGCGTTTGCGCTCATTGCTTGAGCGTTATTTGCAAGGTCAAAATTTTACCGTAAGAGCGGTAGCGGACAGCGTTCAAATGGATCGCCTGCTCTTGCGTGAAAGCTTCCATCTGATGGTGCTCGACCTCATGCTTCCGGGTGAGGATGGCATATCCATTTGCCGACGTTTACGTGATTCCGGAAATAACCTGCCCATTATTATGCTCACCGCAAAAGGCAGCGAGATGGATCGGATCGTCGGCCTCGAAAACGGTGCCGACGATTATCTTGCCAAGCCATTCAATCCCCGTGAGCTACTCGCCCGCATTCGCGCGGTGCTAAAGCGACAGCAGCGGGAGGCGCCAGGCGCGCCGAGTCAAAAATCATCTCAGGTTCAGTTTGGCGACTTTACCTTTAATCTCGCCACCCGCGAACTGGTGCGGGGCGATGATGTGCTCCCCCTGACAAGTGGTGAGTTTGCCGTATTAAAAGCGTTAGTCACGCATCCTCGAGAGCCATTATCTCGCGATAAACTCATGCATTTGGCTCGTGGCCGCGATTACAGCGCCTTAGAACGCAGTATTGATGTGCAGGTGTCGCGCCTGCGACGCATGATTGAGGCAGAGCCTTCGAGCCCTCGCTATCTGCAAACTGTCTGGGGATTGGGTTATGTTTTCGTGCCAGACGATCAGGACAGCCCGATGCCATGAATTGGTTTCTTCCCCAAACGGCGTTCGCTCGAACCATGTCGCTTATTGCGGCGGTGCTTGTTTTAAATTTAGCGCTGACCTACTTATTGCTCGTTATGTATGTGATTAAGCCTGGGGTGAATCAATTAAGTACCTTGGTTGCCCGCCATGTCACAGTAGCGCAGTTTATCGATAGGGAAGGGACCGACGGTGGCAAAATACTTTATCGAGAGATCAGCGGCGTTGAGAGTTTTACTCAGGAAGAAGCGGAACTCGATGGCTTGTTAGGTAGCACCCACTATCAGTTTCTTTCCCAGTTGTTAGATGCGGAACTCGGCGAGCCTGTTGAATTACGACTAGGCAACCAAGATAGATTGTACGTGTGGGTGCGCTCAGAGTCGCACCCTGATTGGTTTCGGATTCCTCTAGCGGAACTCGACGACGGCCGTTTCTCGCCGTTGATTTTATTTCTCGTACTCATTGGGCTTTTTAGTGTGGTAAGCGCCGCTTGGTTTGCGCGATCCCTAAACCGACCGCTACTGCGCTTGCAAGAAGCAGCGGATCGGCTTGGACATGGTTATCATCCAACGACGTTGCCCGAGCGTGGAGCCTCAGAGCTCGTTGCGGTAACTCGAGCCTTTAACCGTATGGCTCGGAGTATGGGCCAAATGGAAAGCGATCGCGCTCTGCTGCTGGCGGGTATTTCCCATGATTTACGCACACCGCTCACACGTATTCGACTGGCGGCAGAAATGATGGATGAAGATGATCCGTTGGTGGAAGGGATCATTAGCGATATTGAAGATATGAACGGCATTTTATCTCAGTTCTCTGAATTTGCTCGGGCCCGAGAGCGCGCTGGTTTTGATTTCGTAAATCTAAATGAGCTGGTGCGGGAAGTTGTGTCATCGTCCCAATATTTGAATCCAGATTGGATTCAATTAAACCTGCAAGAGCTCCCCGATACCGAACTTCAGCCGGTTGCGATCAAACGGACCATCGCCAACCTGATTACGAATGCCAAGCGTTACGGCGGAGAGCCGATTGAAATCGCTACCGGCGTGAGTGCCGATAAGGAATTTATTTGGTTAAGCGTGCGCGATCATGGCAGCGGCATTCCTGTTGAGCGGCTGGATGAAATGTTTGAACCATTTACCCGCGGCAATACCGCTCGAAGTGAAGAAGGTTCCGGGTTGGGTCTTGCCATTGTGAAGCGCTTTGCGGAAATGCACCGGGGCTCGGTAAATGCCCGCAACGCTCCTGGTGGCGGGCTTGAAATTACCATTCGCTTACCACGCTATCCAAATGCTATGGAGCTACACGATTAAGGCCATTGAGCGCCGCAACCCGGTATGCTTCAGCCATGGTGGGGTAATTAAAGGTGGTATTGACGAAGTAATCAATCGTATTACCGCCGTCTTTTTGCTCCATAATCGCTTGTCCGATATGAATAATTTCGGATGCCCGCTCACCAAAACAATGGATTCCTAAAATCTCTTTGGTGTCGCGATGGAACAAGAGTTTCAGGCTGCCGACCAAGCTATCGGCAATTTGTGCTCGGGCTAAATGTTTGAATTGAGCTCGGCCCACTTCGTAAGGAACATTCGCCGCAGTGAGTTCCTCTTCGGTTGCGCCTATCGAGGAAATCTCTGGAATCGTATAAATTCCGGTGGGAATGTCAGAAACCAATTTGGTTTCACATTCACCGTCAAGCAAGGCAGTTGCGGCAAAGCGCCCTTGATCGTACGCGGCACTGGCGAGGCTTGGATAACCAATGATGTCGCCGACAGCATAAACATGTTTTACGGTGGTTCGATAATTATCGTCGACTTCCAATTGTCCTCGATAGTTTGGCGTTAAACCTATTTTGTCGACGTTCAATTTTTCGATATTGCCGGAGCGGCCATTCGCATACAGCAAACAATCGGCGAAAATTCGCTTACCTGACTTGGTTTCGAGGAGCACGCCATCGTCCCGGCCTTCAATTTTTGCATATTCTTCATTATGGCGAATGACTACCCCATTGTTGCGCAAGTGATAGCTTAATGCGTCTGAGAACTCGGTATCGAGAAACGACAACAAGCGTTCACGCATATTAATTAAGTCGACTTTACAGGCGAGGCCACGAAAAATACTCGCGTATTCACAACCAATCACACCCGCGCCAAAAATTATAATGCTTTTCGGATCGTGAGCGAGATTGAGCACGGAATCTGAGTCGTAAATACGCGGGTGGGAGAAATCGACATCGGGCGGGTGATAGGGCCGAGAGCCGGTCGCAATAACGAAGTTTTTCGCTTGAAAGGTATCTTTCGAGCCATCCGGATGCGTCACTTGAAGGTGATGCTCGTCAATAAATTCGGCAGTTCCATGAATCACAGTGACATCATTGCGCTCATAAAATGAGCTGCGTAATTTTACCTGCTTGCGAATCACCGAATCCGCATGCTTTAAAATTTCTTTAAAAGTAAGTCGCCGAGGCAGCGTGCTTTGTGAGAACAGCGGGCTAGAGTTGAACTCGATAAGACGACTCACAGAATGGCGTAACGCTTTCGATGGAATCGTTCCCCAATGGGTACAGCCGCCGCCTAGTCGCGATTCAGCCTCAATAATGGCCACGCGTTGCCCACGTTTAGCGAGCATCATTGCTGCGCCTTCGCCTCCAGGGCCAGAGCCTATAACGATACTATCGAACGGGTGTGCTTTTGCCATCTATGTCTCACTTGTTTGCTATGGTAACGATAAGCTTATGATTTCACATTACATGCGTCTAGTTTTATGGTCCGTCACGGACTCATCTAGCCTAAAGCAAGTTCACGAAAGTTGCTAATGGCTGGGTGCCGACTGAACTGCTTTTGTGGTTGGCCACTATCGGGATTGATAATGCCCACGGTATAACGAATTCCGAAGCTGCGGGCACTATCTAAGATATGCTCGCCGTCGTCGATAAACAGGGTGCGCTCGGGATCAAATGGAAAACGCTGATGCAAGGCGCTCCAGAGTTCTTGATATTCTTTACAGTAGCCAAACTCATGGGTAGAAAACTGAGTCGGACACAAGGTCGCTAAGTTGGTGATTTCGTTTTTTAGCGCGAGCGCGTCGGGATGGGCATTGGTAATTAAGGCGACTTGTTTCCCTGCGTTTTTTAACTCTCCCAAAAAGGCTTTCGTATCGGGACGTAACCGAATGAGATCGGTGGTTTCTCGCTTCAGCTCACGTATTGGGAGCTGTAAACGTTGCTGCCAATATTCAAGACAATACCAATTCAAGGTGCCTGCTACTTTGGCGAACTCTGTTTGCAGGCGTGCCGCCGCGTCTTCAGCCGAAGTTTGGTGAACTCGCGCGTAGTGAAGATGCAATTGTTCATTCCAAAAATGGTTGTCGTAGCGCAAATCCAATAAGGTGCCGTCCATGTCGAGAAGCACAGTATCGATGGTTGTCCAATCTAACATGGGGTTTTCCAATGTTTAGGTTCGTAGTATGGTTAAGGGGTTCTCATCAGCCGCGTTGGTGTATGCATGTCTTCAAAAACGCCTGAAAAGCAAATTCCCACGATTCTTTCGCGTCAAATTGTAGCGAAAAGTCGACTACTTCGCATTGAGGCTGTCGATCTAAAATTTAGTAATGGCGAGTTGCGCCAATATGAACGTATGCAAGGTTCAGGTCGGGGCGCAGTGTTGGTGGTGCCCATGCTCGACAACGATACCATGTTGTTAGTGCGTGAGTATGCTGCCGGTTTACACAATTATCAACTCGGCTTTCCGAAAGGGCTCATTGATCCGGGAGAATCCCCAGAGCAAGCGGCAAACCGCGAGTTAAAGGAAGAGATCGGCTATGGCGCGGGTCAATTTATTGCGATGAAATCAGTGACCATGGCGCCAGCATTTTTCTCGGCATCCATGCACTTGTACATTGGCCGGAATTTATACCCAGAGGAGCTAGAAGGCGACGAGCCGGAGCCTTTAGAAATCGTACCTTGGTCGATTCATGACGTTGATGGTCTTTTAGCGCAACCCGATTTCACCGAAGCACGCAGTATTGCGGCGCTTCTTTTGATGCAACGTTGGCTGCAACAACAAGGCTTAGAGGAGAAATTGCATGCAACTGCAATCCTTGATTGAGCCGCTAAAAGAGATTACCCGAGAAACCTGCGAATTAATTTTAGGGTTTTACGAAAGCGGTGATTTTGAAGCGCTAGAAAAAGACGATAAAACCCCAGTCACCAGCGTAGATATTGCAGCAAGTGAGTTACTTACCCACCGCTTACAGCACTTAACACCGGGCACGCCGGTGTTATCAGAAGAAGCCATCCAACCTTGGAAAAAACGACGGCATTGGCGACGTTATTGGCTGGTTGACCCACTCGATGGCACCCAGGAGTTTATTTCCGGTAGCGGCGATTTTGCAGTTAGCATAGCACTGGTGGAGGAGGGCGTGCCGACCCTCGGCATGATCGGCTGGCCGACGATGGGAAGTGTGTATTATGCCTATCACGGGGGCGGTGCATTTAAAGAGGCGGAAGGGCACATTCAGCGCATGTCGGTGCGCACCTTATCGGATCCTGAACATGGGCCCATCACCGTTGCGTTATCGCGGCGCCAACCCGAGTCGCGGGTACTATCACGTTTAGGGACGGATCGACCCATCACGATTTTATATACAGGTAGCTGTGCCCTGAAGTCTGCGCTTGTTGCAGAAGGCAAGGCCGATGTCTTTTTACGCATTGGACCAACCGGGGAATGGGACACGGGAGCCGCGCAAGTGTTGGTGCAAGAAGCCGGTGGAGTGCTGCTGAATGAGCACTTTGAACCTCTCACCTATAATCTAACGCAGCACGTGGGGAATCCTAATTTTATTGTGTTAGGCGACCCAGAAGTGAACTGGACCAAAGTTTTTCCGCGTCCGTTAGACAGTGATTAAACCCATCCCGAGCCAGTATTACTCGGGAATGTAGTCACGTTTGAGGACAATGTTCACGGTTTCATGCAGCTCCGAGTAAACAATGATGGCTTCGCCAGCAGAAAGTTGAGCTTTCACGGCGGCCACTTTCTCTTCTAATGCCACTTCTTCCTCGCCATAATCGGTCCCTTCGCGCAATATAAAGTGTTCAATAAGGGTATCTAATGTATCTTCTTCCAACGATTGCCATGGAATTTCCACGCTGATGCATTCCTTGTTTAAAAATTTTAAGGGCTACCCCTTCGTTGATCTTTACGCGGGAGTGTAACATTCCGTTACAAATAAATGGATGATAGCGCGTGATATCGACAAACTTTGATTGCATCCACGCGCCCACCTCTCAATAATAGCCACAGCTTTTTTGTCGCTGATAATAGACGATAACCGATAGCGGTTATCTTCGGCAGAACAAATTCAATGGAAGAGGAATACCATGTTGAGTATGCAGCATAATCGGATGATCACACTGAGCGCGTTTGTAGCCATATTCATGCTCGGCTGTTCTCCCGCCACCCCGCCAGAAGATGTAGTTGTTAAAGAGACCGGGGTTCAAACAAGTCCTAACGATACCCGCGAATACCGCGCAATTACCCTAGAGAATCAATTGCAGGTAGTGCTGGTGAGCGATCCGGAAGCGGAAAAATCGGCGGCAGCGCTTGCTGTCCGCGTCGGCAGCTTGCAAGACCCAGTTGAGCAACAAGGTATGTCGCATTATCTCGAGCACATGTTATTTCTTGGAACGGAGAAATACCCAGAGCCCGGTTCATACGACGAATTTATGTCGCAAAATGGCGGCATGAACAACGCCTATGCCGCACAAGATCATACAAACTACATGTTTGAAGTGAACAATAGTGCGTTACCAGAAGCTTTAGATCGCTTCGCCGACTTTTTCCGTGCGCCCTTGCTGTATCCAGAATATGCCGAGAAGGAAGTGAATGCGGTGCATTCAGAGTGGTCTATGCGCAGCGCTGCCGACGGCTTTATTCTTTTTGCCCTCCTTGGTGAAACAATCAACCCGGAACATCCAGCCGCACAGTTCAATATTGGTAACCTAGAAACCCTGCGCGATAAACCGGACAGCAAACTCCATGATGAACTCGTCGCGTTTTACGAGCGCTATTACTCGGCGAATCAAATGACAGCTGCGGTATTAGGTAATCGTTCACTAGATGAGCTAGAAATGCTGGCGCGGGATGCATTTGCCGATATTCCAAACCACGATGTTGATGCCCCTGTTGTGAACGTTCCCGCGGTGACCGAGCGTGATGAAGGAATACTTCTGCGTTATAAGCCGCAGATGGAAATGCGTAGCTTCTTTATCGACTTCGTGATCGACAATAATCGCGATGACTACGCCTATAAGCCAAATGAGTTAGTCGCCTATTTACTGAATTCAGAAATGCCAGGTACGCCTGCCGCGCTGTTTCGCGAGTTAGGTTGGTTGGATAGTTTGGGAGCTTATGCACAACCCGATGTGTTTGGTAATCAAGGTCTCTTTAGAATTGGCGCTGATCTTACCGAAGCCGGATACCAAAACCGTGAAGTCATGGTGGGTGTGTTGCTCAATTACCTTGAACAAATTCAGGAACAAGGAATTGAACGTAAGTATTATGAGGAATTAGAAACAGTTCTTGAAAATGACTTTACCTTCCTGCGCCGCCGTGGCGGTTTTCAATATACCATGGGGCTAGCGGCCAACTTATTGCATTACCCCGCGGAACATGTAATTAGTCATTCCTATATTCTTCGCGATTACGACCCTGAGCGTATTAACAACGTGCTTGCGCAGTTGCTGCCTGAGCGGGCGCGTGTCACCTTTATTTCTCCCAATGAAGAGGTGGATACACCGATTCCATTTACGGAAGGTTTTTACGCGCGTGAGTCTTTAACCGAAGACACATTGACCACATGGAAAGAACAAGGATCTGTGCATACTGTCCAGTTGCCTGACGTGAATCGTCTCTTACCTGAAGATTTAAGCGTGGTTGCAGGTGCGGTGCATGAACGCCCACAACACGTGGTTGATTCTGGAACCGCCTCCGCTTGGCTGATGCGCAGCGAGCGATTTGCAGAGCCACGGGCTGAAGTACGTATTCAGTTGTATCAACCGTTCCACGCACGCAGTTTAGAAGAACAAATGGCACGTGCCGTGTTGATGGATATGTTTAGCTTGTCACAGCAGGCTCTTGGCCGGGAAGCATCGATCGCGGGTGTGTCATTTAATTTATCTGCCAGTGATGGTTTGAATCTGTCTTTGTCCGGATTTAATGACAAGCAACCGCTATTAGCAGAACGGGTGTTGACCGATTTTGCCGAGTTTGAACCAAGTGCACCGGCATTAGCACAATCCGTAGACCGTATTCGCCGCTCCATTCAGAATGCGAGATTACGATTCCCGGTTCAGCAATTAATGCCTAACTTCAACCAGCTGATGCGCTTGCCCTCCGCCGATGTGGACGCACAACTCGCTGCGCTTCAGCAAATCACACCTGCCGATATTCGTGCAGTTCGTGATCAGCTCCTGCAAAACAACATGCTGCGCATGTATGTTCATGGCAACTATTCAGACGAAGCCGTACAAGCGCTGGCCGCACGAATGGCGGAATTGGGTGGTGCCAACCGTGCTCAGTCGTTGACGCGCGCACCCATCGTGATCCCGAGTGCTGATTTACGGATCAGCTGGCAAGCAGACGTGTCATTGGATGACACAGGCTTGCTAGATGTATGGATGTTAGAAGACGATTCTATGAAAAATCGTGCGCACGTGGCCTTACTTAATGAAATGATGAGTTCGCGCTTCTTTACCGAATTGCGCACGGAAGATCAGCTCGGGTATTCTGTGGGTATTACCACGATTACACTCGATGATTACGCCGGATTAGGGTTTTTGATTCAAAGCCCGGTGCGTGGTCCAGCGCCTTTATTAGAACGCTTCGATACATTCCGAGCGCAATATGCGGAGCGCCTGGCAAGTATGACTGAAGAGGAGTTCAAACAGTTCCAACAGGGCGTGTTAACCAACCTTACTCAGCCACCGCAAACATTAGCGGAAGAAGCGGGTCGTTTAATTACCGACTGGCAAAACCAACGTTATCGCTTTGATTCACGTACTCGCTACCAACATGAACTCGAGTCGGCCACCTTAGCAAGTGTCAGCGCCTACTTTGATCGCCTGTTTAGTGCAAGCAATAGTGCGCGGGTATTGGTGCAATTGCGTGGACGCAACTTCACTGACATCGATTTTGCCACGCTCGAAGAATTGCGTGTGATTGATAGCGTTAGCGCATGGAGCGACGAACGCTTGCAAAGCCAGTAACACGTAAAGAGAAGGGGCACGGAAGTGCCCCTTTATGTGGTGTCGCAAATTTACTGAAAACAAGCCCGTAAAAGATAATCAGAGGGGCTGTTTATTCACTGTCATACACCTCTAATTGCTCGCTCACCTCGAGCCAGTCCGCTTCAGCTTGCTCCATCTGTGTACTGAGTTCACCTTGGCGTTTTAACAGCGACGTTAACTTACTTTTATTCTCAGCTTGATATAACGCGGGCTCAGCTAATTCCGCTTCCACCTCGGCCAGCTCTTTCCCAAGGGATGCCATCTGTTGCTCCGCTTTACGCAGACGGTCCCGTAAAGGTTTAAGTGCTTGCCGTTGTTGGGCGGCCGCCTGTCGTTGTGCTTTTCGGTTTTGACTACTGTGCTCGGGGTCACTCTTGTTTGTCTCTACACTGGCTTGCTGACTTTGTTTTAATTGCTCATTGAGCCATTGTGAGTAGGCATCAAGATCGCCTGGAAAGGCTTCAACATTGCCATGGGCGACTAAGTAATAATCATCAACGGTGGCCCGCAAGAAATGACGATCATGGGAGACTATTACCATGGCGCCGGAAAACTCCTGCAACGCGATCACCAATGCTTCTCGCATATCTAAATCTAAGTGGTTGGTGGGCTCATCGAGCAACAGAAGATTGGGTTGTTGATAGATGAGCAGCGCCAATACCAACCGAGCTTTCTCGCCACCAGAAAAAGGGCCAACAGGCTCGTAGGCCCGATTACCACTAAAACCAAATCGCCCTAAAAAGTTACGCAAATCTTGCTCTGTGGCGCTGCGATCGACCCGTTGCAAATGGGCCAATGCTGAATCATCAAGCTGTAACGTATCAAGTTGGTGTTGGGCAAAATAGCCAATCGCAAGGCCAGGGTTCGCCGCACGTTCGCCTGACAGCGGATGAAGCTCACCGGCTAGCAACTTCATCAATGTCGATTTACCCGCGCCGTTGCGCCCGAGCAATCCTATGCGGCTGCCGGGCACTAAATTGAGCTGCACTTTGCGTAAAATAGTGGTGTCACCGTAACCCGCCTGAATCTGATCCAGTTGGATTAATGGGTTGGGTAATTTCTTCGGTTCCGGAAACGATAAATCAAAGGGCTCGTGGTCACCTAAGGGGGCTGTCGATGTCAGCTTTTCGATCGCTTTTAAGCGAGATTGCGCTTGTTTTGCCTTCGAGGCTTTGGCGCGAAAGCGATCAACGAATTTTTGCAGATGAGCCCGCTGTGCCTGTTCTTTTTCAAATAATTGTTGTTGTTGCGAACGGCGTTCACTGCGTTGTCGTTGGAACGAACTGTAGTCGCCAGCGTATTGCTGCGTCACTTTATGTTCAATATGAATGATCTGATTGACTACGCCGTCAAGGAATTCGCGGTCGTGCGATATCACAATGGAGGTGCCTTCAAAGCGTTTTAGCCAGTTCTCAAGCCAGACAATCGCATCAAGATCGAGATGGTTCGTGGGCTCGTCGAGCAAGAGTAAATCAGCACGCGCGATCAAGGCTTGCGCCAAATTTAAGCGCATTCGCCAGCCCCCGGAAAAGCTGCGCACAGGGTGCTCAAGTTGAGCTTGGGTAAACCCTAAGCCAATCAGTAGTTGTGCTGCCCGAGCATGAATATGGTAGCCGCCAATGGCATCGAGTTTGCCATGACAGCGGGCAATGGCATCACCATCATTATTTCGTTCTGCTGCATCCAAAGCTGCCCGAGTTTGCGTATACTCGCTATCGCCTTGAATAACATAATCACGAGCAGGCGTGTCGAGGGCGGGTGTTTCTTGCGCAACGCTGGCAATGCGCCAAGCGCTCGGAATGCTGAGTTGGCCGGCATCTTCCTTTAGTTCGCCACGAAACAGGGCAAACAAACTAGATTTCCCAGCACCGTTCGCACCCACTAAACCGACACGGTGGCCGGGAAAAATGGTAAACTGTGCATTCAGTAATAAATGTTGTCCGCCGCGAATGAGACTGAGGCCGTCGGCTTGGATCATAAAAGCTGCTCGCTCGATGAAAAACTAATCGGCGGTGATCATACCTCAGTCGCGGATGGGATTCAGCACAATCTCATGGACTACACCATGAGTAACATGAGGAATAAGATTGCGATGACGCGCACCCGTAAACGATTTATCGCGGGGGCAGTTTGCCCCGCCTGTAAGGCCGAAGATTCTCTGATGGTATATATGGAAGAGGACAAAGAGCATGTTCGCTGTGTGGAATGCGATTATCACATGAGTGAAGATGATCACACCTCAGAAGAACCGAAAGGCAAGGCAGCGGTAAAACGCGATCAAGTCATTGGTGTCTTTAAACCTGAATAACAGGTTCCCTAAGCATCTCGGGGAAGTCCTTTTTCTATTATCCGCACTAAGCGTTTCACTTGCTGGTTAGCGCTGTGGCCTTCTCGTTGTTTTCGCGCTAACTCAGTCAGTGCCCAATCAATATGTTCCCGCACCACCTCTGAGGCTGCAGCACGGCTTTCCTGTAAGGCCGTTATTAACTCTGGCTCAGGCGCGCTGTTGCCCATCGCAACTGCGAGATTACGTTGCCACCGCTCAAACCCAATCCGCCGAATAGGCGAGCCTTGAGTTTCAGTCAGGAAGGTTTCCTCGTCCCACGCCCAAAGTGCTAAAAGATCGGGCGCGTGCAGCGGATGGCGAGGTAAGAAATCGGCTTCGGGTGTGGGTGTGGCATAGCGATTCCACGGGCACACTAACTGACAGTCATCACATCCGTAAATCCTATTGCCCATTGGACGTCGAAACTCTTCTGGTATGGCACCGTCATGTTCAATAGTGAGATAGGAAATACAGCGGCGCGCGTCGAGTAGATAAGGTTCAACAATGGCATTGGTGGGGCATATAGTAATGCAGGCAGTGCACTTACCACACTGCTCCGGTTGCGCTTGATCGGTGGGTAAGGGCAGATTAATTAGAAGCTCACCAAGAAAAAACCAAGAGCCGTCGTCTGCGTCAAGCAGCAGCGTGTGTTTCCCAGTCCAACCCAGACCCGCTTTTTCCGCCAAGGGACGCTCCAAAATTGGCGCTGAATCGACGAAAGGGCGAAAGTCCGGATTTGCGCCGGTAAGCTCTTCGTTGCAGTAGGCCTGAATGCGATCACCGAGCTGCTTTAAGCGTTTACGCATCACTTTGTGGTAGTCGCGACCTAGTGCATACCGGCTCACATAGGCTTTACGATCATCACTTAAAACCTCGGCGAAGCGGGCGCCTTTGGGTAAGTAATCCATACGCACGCAAATGGCGCGGACGCTGCCGGGATGAAGTTCTTGAGGACGCGCCCGCAACATCCCATGACGTTCCATGTACTCCATGCTGCCGTGATACTTTTTATCGAGCCACTGTTGTAACGCTTTTTCATGTTTGCTCAAATCAAGATCGGTAATGCCAACCTGCTGGAAACCAAGTTCGACACCCCAAGATTTAATTTTTCCGGCAAGTTCGTGTAAGTCGGCTGTTGTTATTGCCACGCTTTGGTTATCCTGCTAATGAGAGAAACATAAAGGTGAAGCCATGGAGCAACTCTTTAGTCACGGTATAAGTGACAGCATAAGTGACAGCATACCACAGCAACTTTATCGACCTGAACAGGTGCGGCACATGGAAGCAGAAGCCGCTGCCAGGGCAGGTGTGGACATGTGGACATTAATGCAACGGGCTGGCGCCGCTGGCTGGACCTGTTTAGAACAGCATGCCTCGGCCGAAGACCAGATTGCGGTACTCTGCGGTCCGGGAAACAATGGCGGTGATGGTTATATCGTGGCCGCCTTGGCCAAAGAAGCCGGGTGGCAGGTGCGGTTGTTTGCCAGCGCTGAGCCGAAAACAACCGACGCACAGCGCGCATTGCAACAATGGTTGGATGCCGATGGTGAGGTTGAACCGCTTTTGGATTGGCCCGAAAGCGAACCCGATTGGATTGTTGATGCGCTTCTAGGTACCGGTATCGATAGCGATCTGCGCGGCGATATTCGTGAGTGTGTCGAGGGCGTCAATGAGGCCAAACTGTCGGTACTTGCATTAGATATACCCACTGGATTGCATGGCGACACGGGCTGTGCGCTAGGGGATGCAATCATTGCCGATCACACAGTAACCTTTGTGGCGGTTAAACGCGGCCTGTGCACAGGCGCAGCAACGGCGTACCGTGGCAAACTATGGTTTGCAGATTTGGGCATTCAGCGGGAATTTCGACTGCTGACGGAACCCGCGGCTTGGCACTTGCAGCAAGATCAACTTGGTCAGTGGCTCTCTCCTCGTCCTGCCCATAGTCACAAAGGCCAGCACGGACATGTCCTGATTGTTGGCGGTAGCCAAGGAATGGCAGGCGCGGTGCGTTTAGCGGGTACTGCCGCGTTGCGCGCTGGCGCTGGCAAAGTGACGGTGATCTGCGAACCGGGTCAGGAGTTTCTGGTAGGTCAGCAAGCGGAACTGATGGTTTTAGGGCTGGAGCCAGAAGATCCGCGGGTTGCGGAACTTATAGAGCAGGCCACAGTCTTTGCCATGGGGCCAGGATTAGGCCGTCAAGACTGGGGGCAGCGTTGGTGGAATTGGTATCTCCAAGGTTTAGAACGGAGTGACCCACAACTTGAGCTGCCGACCGTACTTGATGCCGACGCATTAAATTGGTTGGCCGAATCAGCGTTGGAACTATCGTCTCGTAATCATTGGGTGCTGACACCTCATCCGGGCGAAGCATCACGGTTACTCGACTGTGACGGCAGCGATATTGAGGCAAATCGCTGGTTGGCGGCGCAAACCCTGCAAGAGCAGTTCGGTGGAGTCGTGGTGCTTAAAGGTGCAGGAAGTCTAATTTGTGGTAGCGAAGGCACCGCGGTGAGCCCATTTGGCTGTGCAGCGATGGCAAGCGCTGGCATGGGAGACGTGTTAACAGGTATGATAAGCGCATTAATGGGTCAGGCGGGCGCGCTGAACATCACGACAGAAGATAGTGTACGCGCGGCAGTGATGGCTCATGGCCTTGCGGGTGAGGCGGCGGCGCAGGCTTTGCGCCCCGGTACGTCACGCGGGTTGCTAGCGTCTGACTTGTTTCCTTGGATAGTACATTGGATAAACCCGAATGACTCGTGAATATCAGGTTATATTGCCCGATGAAGAGGCAACCGTAGCGCTTGGAGCCGAAGTGGCTCGCGCTTGCAGCAAAGGTATAACGATTTATTTACGTGGCACCCTAGGCATGGGGAAAACCACCTTTAGCCGTGGATTTATGCATCAATTGGGGCATACAGGGGCGGTAAAAAGTCCAACCTATACATTAATTGAGCCCTACGAGTTGGCAAATTGGCGTGTCTACCATTTTGATTTATATCGCTTGGCAGACCCGGAAGAACTCGAATATATGGGAATTCGGGACTATTTTAGTAAAGACAGTCTCCGTTTAATTGAGTGGCCAGAGCGAGGTGCGGGAATATTGCCGCAAGCGGATCTGGTCATCACATTACAGCCCGAAGCAAACGGGCGGATAGCAACTATCGTTGGACACAGCGATCTTGGGGAAGAGGTGGTAAAACAGCTGCAATGAGAATACTGCGGTTTCTCGTGGTGATTAGCGTGGTGGTGGGGAGCCTGCTAACGCCAATAACTGTATTCGCTTCGAATACATTAGATAACGTGCGTGTTTGGCCTTCGGCTGAACGGACGCGTATTGTCTTTGATTTGTCGGCCGAACCAAACTTTACCTATTTTACTATTTTCGATACAGCCCCTCATCGGGTTGTGGTTGATTTCCACCAAACCAGCAATCGCGTGAATCTGGGACAGGTAGAATTTCACTCGGATGTATTAAATGTGATTCGTTCGAGCGGGCCACCGCGGCAAGGAACATTCCGGGTCGTTCTCGAGATTGCCAGTGCCAATTCACCTACCGTATTTTCACTCGGGCCAGCGAATGGTTCGGGCCATCGCTTAGTGGTGGATGTGCCCGGCGCGACTGCCGAGGTAAGTCGAACGCCGTCAACGACGGCAACCACCTCTACGGAAACACGGGCACCTCGCACCGCTGAAGTATTGCCCCCGCGCGAGATTGTCATTGCCATCGATGCAGGTCACGGTGGACGTGACCCTGGCTCCATTGGCCCAGCAGGCACCCAAGAGAAAGTCGTGACCTTAGCCGTGGCCCGAAAATTGGCGCAACGCATCAATGCGGATCCGGGCATGCGCGCGGTGTTAACACGCAGTAGCGATCAAACCGTACCTTTAGGGCAACGCACCAGTTTGGCGCGGCGAGAGCGGGCAGATTTCTTTGTGTCCTTGCATGCCGATGCCTTTACTAGTGCCCAACCGCGCGGTGCTTCGGTATGGGTATTATCAGCACGGCGTTCAGAAACAGAGTTAGGGCGCGCGTTGGAGAATAAAGAACGCTTAAGTGAGGAATTAATCGACGTTGAGCATATTCTTCAGGATAACGATTCGGATCAATTCCTAAACCGCACCTTGCTTGATATGTACCGAGATAGTTCTATGGCGGGTGGTCATGAAGCTGCGGTGATATTACTTGATCACTTAGGCCGGGTAACTAATTTACATCGAAACCGCCCAGAAGCGGCGAGTTTTGCCGTGCTAAATTCACTTCGAACGCCCTCGGTGCTAGTGGAGCTAGGCTTTATTTCCAATCCACAAAAAGAACGCCTACTGATAAATGAACGCCATCAGGATCGCCTTGCGAATGCGCTGTATGAAGGAATCCGTGAGTATTTTCTGCGTAATCCGGTTGAAAATACCCTGTTGGCAGAAATGGACTTTCGTACCCATGTGGTGGCGTCGGGAGAGTCTTTATCCGTGATTGCGCGGCGGTATGGCAGCAGCGTCGATGCTATTCGGAAGCACAATAATCTGCGCAGCAACACGATTCGCATTGGCCAACGCCTCGAAATCCCAGTAGGGCGGTAAGGGCCTATGCCGATTCAATTATTACCTCCTCAGCTAGCGAACCAAATAGCTGCGGGTGAAGTTGTAGAACGCCCCGCATCGGTTGTGAAAGAACTTGTCGAGAACAGTCTTGATGCTGGCGCAACGGAAATCCGTGTTGATATCGAGAAGGGTGGCGCGCGCCGCATTCGCGTCCGCGATAATGGTTCGGGCATCGCAAAAGACGAACTCACGTTGGCCCTAAGCCGCCATGCGACCAGTAAAATAGCGACCCTTGATGACCTTGAAGCAATTCTGAGTTTGGGGTTTCGGGGGGAGGCGCTGGCGAGTATTAGCTCGGTGTCACGCCTGCGTCTGACGTCGCGAACCGTTGCAAGCGAGGAAGCATGGGCGGCGTTCTGCGAGGGGCGAGATATGCAGGTCGCGATTGAGCCTGCGTCCCATCCCATCGGCTCGACCGTGGATGTAGAAGATTTGTTTTTCAATACACCGGCTCGGCGCAAATTTATGCGTACCGAAAAAACCGAGTTCGGTCATATTGATGAGGTGATTCGACGAATTGCGCTGGCACGGTCGGATGTCACTATCGTGCTCACCCATAATCATCAAGTGTTACGTCAGTATCAGAGCGTTAAAGACGAGCATCAGAACAAGCGTTTGCAGCAAGTGGCAGGTCGCCGTTTTGCCGAAGAAGCCGTATATCTTACCCATCAGGACGATACTCTGTCATTACGGGGCTGGGTGAGTCCACCGCAGGTGTGTCGGCATCAGGGGGACATACAATACATGTATGTGAACGGACGCATGATGCGGGATAAGCTCCTAAATCATGCGGTGCGCCAAGCCTATGGGGAATCACTGCCAGACGACCGACAACCTACATTTATTCTGTATCTCACTTTGCCGGCCCATGATGTTGATGTAAACGTGCATCCGGCAAAACACGAAGTGCGTTTTCATCAAGCGCGGCAAGTGCATGATTTTGTCCTTGGGGTGGTTCGTAGCAGTTTAAGCCAAGTTTTAGGTGCAACGGACTCTGAGCATACCACCACCGAGTATCAACATGGCTACGCTACACCGGCTCGCCCAGCCGAGGGCGCTGTTAGCGAATCTCAGCTATCATCGTCACCTTCTGCCCAAGGTTTTGCCCAAGCATCCTCATCGACGGCACCGAATCGAGGTGATTTACAGCAATCGCCTTTTTTCCCAATCCGACGGCAAGCGCAGACACCACACAGCGCCTATGGCTCGGCTACAGAAAAAGACAAGAAGGCCCAAGCTGTTTATCAACAAATGTGGCCTCAGGAGGCAACGCCAACAGGTTCAAACCGTTGGCAATTGCTTGCGATCCATGCCCAGTGGTTTGGGCTTTTGCAAATGGACGACAAGCTTGGCCTGATCGACGTGCGCAATCTACAACGACAACTGATACAGCAACGTTTGCTGTCGGGTTTAAAGATAGGGCTAACCGGTCAGCCGTTGTTATTGCCTTTAGCGCTGTCTGACAAAGAAACCATGGCTGCCCTGTTCGAGAACCAATCTATCCTGCAAGAGTTAGGCATTTTGCTCGAGAAATCTGGACGCAGTGTCGTACAAATCAAGCAGGTTCCCAGCGTAATTCGCCATGGCAATTTAAGCGAGGTTATTCCTGCTTTGGTAAACTGGATTTGTGAGCACTCACTTACTTGCTTGAGTGACATGGATGAGGCGACCCGTTTGCGTCTCGCGACTTGGCTTAGCCAATTTGCCTTGATAGAAGCGCTACCGAAATCGGGTGTGGAACGGGTGATGCGCGAAGCCGACGAAGCAAAGTTGCCCTGGGCGAACGACGTGATTGAATTACCTTGGCAGAATCTCGTATCAGAGCGGGGAGACCAGCATGAACCTGATTGAGCACCTGCATCAGGGTGTGATTTGTTTAAGTGGTCCCACTGCCGCCGGAAAGACCGCGCTTGCGATGAAACTCGCGGATGAATTGCCAGTTGAATTAATTAGTGTGGATTCAGCCTTGGTGTATCGGGGTATGGATATTGGTACAGCAAAGCCGACAGCCGAAGAGTTGGAGCGCTATCCTCATCACCTGATTGATATTCGCGATCCCGCGGATGCCTATTCGGCAGCTGATTTTCGCGCGGATGCGTTAGCATTAGTGTCTGACATTCGTGGACGGGGAAAGATCCCTCTGTTTGTGGGAGGGACCATGCTTTATTTACGGGGTTTGTTGGCGGGCTTGTCATCCCTGCCTAAAGCCGATGCAAAGGCACGAGAGCGCATTCAACAGGATGCCGATGAGCACGGGTGGACCTTTGTGCACAACCAGCTCGCAGCCATCGATCCAGTCTCGGCAGAGCGCATTCACCCCAATGATCCGCAACGAATAATGCGCGCACTTGAGGTGTACCGAGTCAGTGGGCAATCGATGACCGAGCACACCCAAACGCAGAATCCGGGGCTCTCAATACCGAGCTGGCAAATTGCCGTGGCGCCTGCTGATCGGAAAGTCTTACATGATCGTATTGAGCGCAGATTTGCGCAAATGATTGCACAAGGTTTTGAACAGGAAGTACGTGGTTTAATGGAACGCGGAGATCTCCATCGCGATCTTCCAGCGATACGTGCGGTAGGGTATCGTCAGATGTGGCAGTATCTGGAAGGTGAACTCAGTCATTCCGACATGATTGATCGCGGCGTGATTGCGACACGGCAATTAGCGAAACGGCAAATAACGTGGTTGCGTTCTTGGCCCGGACTGCACTGGATCGACCCCATGTTAGGGGATACCACCGATAAAATGTTCGCAGCCTTGGAAGCAGCACCACTTCCTCCTGAGGCGTGGTTGAATAACGAAAAATAGACAAAATTTGTGGAAAACTGTTGAAATTTCATCAATTGACACTATATCAGGTTGTATGATTTTTTGATTTTGTTGCTACACTAGTGAAGCATTTTACGATGTTCCGGAAACGTGCGGATTCGTGAATGAACATGTTGCCAAGGAAAGTGTGGGTTATCCACGTGGCGGCCGTAACAATACTAATAACGATAAAGGAGCCGATTTATGGCAAAAGGGCAAACATTACAAGACCCTTTTTTGAACGCACTGCGTCGTGAGAGAATTCCGGTCTCAATTTACTTAGTGAACGGTATTAAGTTGCAAGGGCAAATTGAATCTTTTGATCAGTTTGTGGTTCTACTTAAAAATACCGTGAGCCAAATGGTTTATAAACATGCAATTTCTACTGTGGTACCGTCGCGGAGTCCTAGTCAATATCCTCCGCAAAATGGTCACGATGGAGATGAATAAACTGTCCATTAGCGGACAGTGAAGGAGCGGCTTGCTTGTTTGAGCGGTATGAAGGTGGCGAGCAGGCCGTGTTGGTTCATGTGGACTTTCCCAATGAATCAGCACGCGAAGATCTCGAAGAACTCAAATTATTAGTGTCATCCGCTGGCGTCACTGCTGGCGCGGTGGTCACTACCTCGCGGCATTCTCCAGATGCCCGCTTATTTATCGGATCGGGTAAAACCGAAGAAGTGGCGGCGTTAGTTCAAGCAACCAACGCAGACGTGGTTATTTTCAACCACAAGTTGTCACCGTCA
This sequence comes from Aliidiomarina indica, assembly GCF_015354615.1. GTDB lineage: Bacteria > Pseudomonadota > Gammaproteobacteria > Enterobacterales > Alteromonadaceae > Aliidiomarina > Aliidiomarina indica. The sequence goes on from NZ_JACAVQ010000002.1 coordinate 131,224, forward strand.
CAAGAGCGAAATATTGAACGTGAAGTAAAGTGTCGGGTGCTTGATCGCACCGGTCTTATCTTGGATATATTCGCGCAGCGGGCGCGTACCCATGAAGGTAAGTTACAAGTTGAGTTAGCTCAGCTGCGACATATTTCTACGCGCCTCATTCGTGGCTGGACTCACCTTGAACGCCAAAAAGGCGGGATAGGCTTGCGTGGACCTGGGGAAACGCAGTTAGAGACTGACCGTCGTTTGATTCGCGGTCGTATTAAGAATATTCTTGCGCGCCTAGAAAAGGTGGAGAAGCAGCGGGAACAAGGTCGGCGAGCGAGAAATCGCGCTGAAATCCCTACCATCGCGTTAGTTGGTTATACCAACGCCGGCAAATCAACCTTGTTTAATCGCCTTACCGACGCCGATGTGTATGCAGCGGATCAGCTTTTTGCAACCCTTGATCCAACCCTGCGTAAATATGAACTTCCAGATATTGGGACGGTCATTTTTGCAGATACAGTTGGTTTTATTCGCCATTTGCCGCACGATTTAGTGGCGGCATTTAAGGCGACTTTGCAAGAAACCAAAGATGCAGACTTACTGGTTCACGTGATGGATTGCCATGATGAACGCATGGCAGAGAATCGACGGGAAGTAGACAGTGTGCTCGCCGAAATTGAAGCGAGTGATGTGCCGCAATTGATGGTCATGAACAAGTTGGATTTAGTGCCGGAATTGTCACCTCGTATTGTTTATGATGATGATCAACGACCACAGGAAGTATGGTTATCTGCGCAATCCGGTGACGGAATCGATTTATTGCGGGAAGCGTTGCACGCAATATTGGCTCCGCAGCTGATAAAACATGAGTTGCGATTGGGGCCAAACGATGGGAAATTACGGAGTACATTATACGCTTTACATTGTGTGATCGAAGAACGACCACAGACCGATGGAGATGTGATACTATCGGTAAAAGTACCCGTTGTGGAATGGCAGCGGTTGTTGAAACAGTTTGGTGATCGACTAACAAATGTTATTTGTTAGTCGAGTTGTAGTGTTTAATTTTTAAGTATTTGCTGGAGTATTCGATGGCCTGGAATCAACCGGGGAACAGCGGCAAAGATAAAGATCCTTGGGGTAACAACCAAGGTGGTCGAGATCAGGGTCCACCTGATCTAGACGAAGCTTTGCGCAGTCTCATGAGCAAACTAGGTCTTGGCGGCGGAAAAGGCGGCCAAGGTGGGAGTGGTGGTTCAAAGAGCGGCGGAATCCCAGGCAAAGCAGTTGGCTTTGCATTGGTATTAATCGCGGTAATTTGGATTATCGCTGGATTCTACACGGTTCGCGAAGCAGAGCGTGGTGTTATCCAACGTTTTGGCGCTTACCATGCAGAAGTAACATCAGGTCTGCATTGGCGTCCTTACTTTATCGATCAAGTCACCAATGTCGATGTTAACAACGTTTTCCGTCAAGAAACCGGTGGCTTTATGCTAACCGAAGATGAAAACGTCGTGCGTGTTGAGCTCGCGGTTCAGTACCGCATCGCGAATGCTCGCGCATATCTGTTCAACGTTGAAAATCCTGATTCAAGCCTGTCGCAAATTACCGATAGTGCATTGCGTTACGTGATTGGTCACAACACCATGGACAATATCTTGACCGTTGGTCGGGAAGAGATTCGTCAGCAAACCTGGGAAATCATTGAGCGTCTCGTGGAGCGATATGATGTAGGTTTGCGGGTGATTGATGTCAACTTCTTGGGCGCAAGACCTCCTGAAGAAGTGCGCGAAGCCTTTGATGATGCAATTCGGGCACAGGAAGACCAAGAACGTTTCGTGCGTGAAGCAGAAGCCTATGCTCGAGAAATTGAACCAACGGCTCGTGGTCGCGTACGTCGCTTGCAACAAGAAGCACAAGCGTACAAAGAGCAAATGGTTCTACGGGCAACGGGTGAGATCGCTCGCTTTAATGAGCTATTACCTCAGTATCGAGCAGCGCCTGAAGTTACACGTCAGCGTATCTTCTTAGAAACGCTCGAGCGCATCTATGCAGATAACGCAAAAATCTTTATCGATGTCGATGGCAGCAATAACATGATGTATTTGCCATTAGATAAGATTCTAGAACAACACGGTCGTTCACGTGGTGCTGGACAAAACCTGCCTATGCTTCCGAGCCAAGGGCAGAATGGTGTTGCTTCGCCTACCGGTGGAAGCGCAGGCCAGCAAGAGCCGAATCGAACTGGCTCTAGAACAACGACGCGTGGGGGGAACTAAGCGATGAAACCTATTTATATTGTTATTGCCATTATCATTGCGATTCTAGGTTACTCGTCACTCTTCACAGTTGCCGAGCATGAACGCGGTATCGTGATTCGCTTTGGTAAAGTGGCACAAGATGAGAGCGGTATGCCCATCGTGTACCAACCAGGTTTGCACTTTAAAGTGCCTTTAATCGAGCGTATCGAGAAGCTAGATGCGCGGATTAAAACATTGGATGGTCAGGCAGATCGCTTTATCACTAGCGAGAAAAAAGACTTAATCGTCGATGCCTTTGTAAAATGGCGCATCGAAGATTTTTCAAAGTACTACCTGTCTACCGGTGGCGGTAACCAAGCGGAAGCAGAAGAGCTGTTAATGCGCCGTATTAACAACGGACTGCGTGCGGAGTTTGGTGCGCGAACTATTCGCGATATCGTTTCTGGTGAACGTGATGAGCTGATGGAACAGGCACTCATTCAAGCGTCTGAAAGCTCGAATGACCTTGGTATCCAAGTACTCGACGTGCGCGTCAAGCAAATCAACTTACCTACGGAAGTAAGTAGCGCGATTTTTGCTCGGATGCGGGCTGAACGGGATGCGGTAGCGCGTGAACATCGCTCTGAAGGTCGTGAGCAGGCGGAAATTATCCGTGCCGATGTTGATGCTCGTGTCACCGTGATGTTAGCGGATGCAGAGCGTGAAGCGCGTCAGATTCGCGGTGAAGGTGATGCGGAAGCTGCGCAAATCTACGCAGGTGCGTATACCCAAGACGCGGAGTTCTTTGCGTTCATTCGAAGCTTAGAAGCCTATACGAAAAGCTTCGGTGCGGGCGACAGCGTTCTTGTGCTAAGCCCAGATAGCGACTTCTTTAAATACTTCGGCAGCATGTCTGCTTCCGGAAATTAAAGAAGACCGACGATAACGGGAGCTTCGGCTCCCGTTTGTTTTTTCCACGGCGATTTCACTCATGTACAAACACCTCTATTCTCATTTTTTGAATGCTCGTCCTCAGCTTCTCCATTGTGCTCCTCATAGTCATTACTACTGGCCGGATGTAACGCGATCGGCACAATTAGCCTATTGGGATGATTCAGCAAGACATGCAGATGAAAAATGGAACCTGATTTTTTCTGAGAAAGTTCCGGCGCTTCAGGGGTATATTGCTCAGGAACTTCATCTGCCCGATCCCCAGCAAATTGTGTTTGCACAAAACACCCATGAATTACTCTATCGTGTACTCACTACGTTCCCGGCCAATAAACCCTTACGCATTCTTACCACTGACGGCGAGTTTCACAGTTTTAACCGTCAGACCAGACGTCTCGAAGAGCGCGGCAATGTCGAGGTGATTCGGGTCCCCTGTGAGCCTTTTGAAACATTGCAAACTCGGTGGCAAGAAGCGATCGCCTCTGAAGCGAATCTCGATATGATTTTTATCAGTCAGGTGTTTTATAACAGTGGTGTGCAAGCGCCCCAGGTTCAAACCTGGATAGATGCAGTTCCCGCGAACACCCTTGTGATGATTGATGGCTACCATGGATATGGGGCGATTGAGAGCAATTTGGCTGCAGTTGCGGATCGTATTTTCTATCTTGCGGGTGGCTACAAGTATGCGCAAGCAGGCGAGGGCGTTTGCTTTATGGCGGTACCTAAAGGCTGTGAGTTCCGTCCTGAGTTCACCGGCTGGTTTGCGGATTTTGCGGGCTTGTCGAAGGCACAACAAGGCCCTATTCAATATGCCAGTGATGGCATGCGCTTTGCGGGTGCCACCATGGATTTTAGTGCCATCTATCGCCAGTTAGCGGTATTTGAAATGTGGCAACAGCAGGGTCTGACGACGGCTCAACGCGATCACTATATTCGAGATTTGCAAGCAGCATTTCTGAAGCATATCGACAGCTGCGATCATGCTGAAGTGAATCGCAACAACCTATTACAGTGCGAAGCTTTAGGGCACGGCCATTTCTTTACTTTTCGCTTAAGCGATGCGAAAACAGTCGCTAATATCGCCGCTCAGTTGCGCGAAAACGGGATTGCTACCGACTTTAGAAATGACCGTCTACGCTTCGGTTTCGCCCTGTATCATAATCCTGAAGATTATCAGCAGATCCGATTTGCATAAAAATCATTCTTAAATTGGCGAGGTTTCTGGTAGAATCCTCGCTTAATCCACCGCCTGTCTACTTCCAAAATTAAACTATCATGAGCAAAAATGTCGTTATTCTCGGCACCCAGTGGGGTGACGAAGGCAAAGGTAAGATTGTTGATCTGTTAACAGATAAAGCAACCTATGTGGTTCGTTATCAAGGGGGCCACAATGCGGGTCATACCCTAGTTATCGATGGTGAGAAAACAGTTCTGCATTTGATTCCTTCGGGTATCTTACGTGACAACGTTACCTGCGTGATCGGTAATGGGGTTGTACTGTCTCCCGAAGCCTTACTAAAAGAAGTGAAAATGCTTGAAGAGCGCGGAATTCCCGTGCGCGAGCGGTTGCTTCTGAGCGAGGCTTGCCCACTTATCCTGCCATACCATATTGCGCTTGATCAGGCGCGGGAAGTGGCGCGTGGTGAGAAGAAAATTGGCACTACAGGTCGCGGCATCGGGCCAGCCTATGAAGATAAAGTAGCGCGCCGAGCGATTCGTTTGGGCGATCTTTTCCATCCTCAGCGCTTGCGCGAGAAGCTGGAAGAGACAATGGCACTGCACAACTTCGTATTAACTGAATACTTCAAACAAGAAGCGGTTTCGGTGGAATCGGTGTTGGCGTATTGCTTAGAGGTTGCTGATATTCTCAAGCCTTTGGTGGCAGATGTTCCCGGCATGCTTGAGAAAGCGCGTGTACGCGGCGATGCCATCATGTTTGAAGGCGCCCAAGGCACGCTGCTTGATATCGACCACGGTACCTACCCGTACGTGACTTCTTCGAATACAACGGCGGGTGGCGTTGCTACGGGCGCAGGATTTGGCCCGCGCTATCTTGATTACGTGTTAGGCATTGTAAAAGCCTACACAACTCGGGTTGGTTCAGGCCCATTCCCAACGGAGTTAGATTGCTCGGTAGGGGAACATTTAGGCGTGAAGGGCCATGAATTTGGGGCCACCACAGGTCGCAAGCGGCGCACCGGTTGGTTTGATGCGGTAGCAATGCGTCGCGCAGTGCAGATCAACTCCATAAGCGGTCTGTGTCTTACCAAATTAGACGTGCTCGACGGTTTAGAAGAATTGAAGATTTGTATCGGCTACGAATTACCATCAGGTGACGTGGTTGATCTACCGCCAATGGCTGCTGAAGACTATGAGCTGGTGAAGCCCGTCTACGAAAGCATGTCAGGTTGGAGTGAGAATACTGTGGGCGTAACCGACCACGCGCAATTACCACAGGCGGCGTTAGCCTATATCGCGCGTTTGGAAGCTTTGTTAGGCGTTCCGGTAGACATTATCTCAACGGGACCGGATAGGGCAGAGACGATAGTACTGCGTCACCCATTTAGCGCCTAAACCGGTGGCCAACGCACTGCGTTGGTTGTTCAGGCCCGGAGGATGTTCATCACCTTGCGGGACGCTGCAAGTACGTCCCTGTAAGCTTGGGCGCGGCATCCATGCCGCGCACACCCGCCAGCTGCTAAACATCCCCCGTGCCCCTGTAGCCAACGCACTGCGTTGGTTGTTCAGGCCTGGAGGATGTTCATCACCTTGCGGGACGCTGCAAGTACGTCCCTGTAAGCTTGGGCACGGCATCCATGCCGCGCACACCCGCCAGCTGCTAAACATCCCCCGTGCTCCTGTAGCCAACGCACTGCGTTGGTTGTTGGGGCCCGCGGAGGATGTTCATCACCTTGCGGGACGCTGCAAGTACGTCCCTGTAAGCTTGGGCGCGGCATCCATGCCGCGCACACCCGCCAGCTGCTAAACATCCCCCGTGCCCCTCTGTAGCCAACGCACTGCGTTGGGTTGTTCAGGCCCGCGGAGGATGTTCATCACCTTGCGGGACGCTGCAAGTACGTCCCTGTAGCCAACGCACTGCGTTGGGTTGTTGGGGGGTGATCAAGGCTGCGAACCAACGCAATGCGTTGGCTACGGTGGTTATCCATCGGGATATGAGTGTACAATTAACGTGCAATAGAATTAAAAATTAAGCAGTCAGGCAAAAAAAACAAAAAAAATGCATCTAGGTGGTTGCAAGACCCCCGTCGATCTCCTAGAATGCGCTCCACCTAAACGGTGGCGCCGGCATAGCTCAGCTGGTAGAGCAACTGACTTGTAATCAGTAGGTCGGGAGTTCGACTCTCTCTGCCGGCACCATTTTTTAGAAAAAATTCGTGGAGGGGTTCCCGAGCGGCCAAAGGGATCAGACTGTAAATCTGACGGCTCAGCCTTCGCAGGTTCGAATCCTGCCCCCTCCACCATTTTTTTCTAAGTTAGGTCCGAGGTAGCCGAGAATCTGATTGCGGGTGTCGTATAATGGCTATTACCTCAGCCTTCCAAGCTGATGACGCGGGTTCGATTCCCGCCACCCGCTCCACTTATTCACACAGTGCTGATATAGCTCAGTTGGTAGAGCGCACCCTTGGTAAGGGTGAGGTCGGCGGTTCAAATCCGCCTATCAGCACCAGTGATAATCCTCTCGAACACCTCAGTCCTGAACAATTTTAATTTAAACAATCAATGAAGCACTGGTTGGCATTGTCGACCGCGCGTTTCGAGAGAGAGGCTGTCATGGCTAAAGCTAAGTTTGAACGTAATAAGCCGCACGTAAACGTAGGTACTATCGGTCACGTTGACCACGGTAAAACTACTTTAACTGCTGCGATCACTACTGTCCTTGCCAAGCACTACGGTGGTGCCGCTCGTGACTTCGCACAAATCGATAATGCGCCAGAAGAGAAAGCGCGTGGTATCACCATTTCTACGTCACACGTAGAATATGATACGCCTGCACGTCACTATGCGCACGTAGATTGCCCTGGACACGCTGACTATGTGAAAAACATGATCACGGGTGCGGCGCAGATGGACGGCGCGATTCTGGTAGTTGCTGCTACTGATGGCCCAATGCCACAGACGCGTGAGCACATCCTGTTATCACGTCAGGTAGGTGTACCTTTCATCGTTGTATTCATGAACAAATGTGACATGGTCGACGACGAAGAGTTACTTGAGTTAGTTGAGATGGAAGTTCGTGAACTTCTTTCTGAGTACGACTTCCCAGGTGACGACTTGCCAGTAATCCAAGGTTCAGCGCTGAAAGCGTTGGAAGGCGACGAAGCATGGGAGAAGAAGATTCTTGAGCTAGCAGAAGCTTTAGATTCTTACATTCCAGAGCCAGAGCGTGACATCGATAAGCCGTTCTTGATGCCAATCGAAGACGTATTCTCAATCTCAGGTCGCGGAACTGTAGTAACAGGTCGTGTAGAGCGCGGAATCGTGAACACAGGTGACGAAGTTGCTATCGTTGGTTTGAAAGACACCGTGAAAACCACAGTAACGGGTGTAGAGATGTTCCGTAAGTTGCTCGACGAAGGTCGTGCAGGTGAGAACATCGGTGCTTTGTTACGTGGTACTAAGCGTGAAGATATCCAGCGTGGTCAAGTATTGGCCAAGCCAGGTTCAATCACTCCGCATACCAAGTTTGAAGCTGAAGTATACGTACTGAGCAAAGAAGAAGGTGGACGTCATACGCCATTCTTCAAAGGCTACCGTCCACAGTTCTACTTCCGTACTACGGACGTAACTGGTTCAGTAGAGTTGCCAGAAGGCGTAGAAATGGTAATGCCTGGTGATAACCTGAAGTTCGTTGTAGAGCTGATTGCTCCAATCGCAATGGACGATGGTTTGCGCTTCGCAATCCGTGAAGGTGGCCGTACCGTAGGTGCTGGCGTTGTATCAAAAATCATTGCGTAATTGATACCCACCTTATACGTCACTGACGTTTAGAAAAGGGAGCCTTTTGGCTCCCTTTTTTCTTGTCTATTTGTTGCGTCAAACCTTAATGCGGTTTAGTTATCGTTAACATGCCTATAACTCAATTTAATTTGCCATCTAAATAACTGATAAATAACAGTAAAATAATTATTTTTATAATCTTTACATTGTTCTGGAATAAATAATTGCTGTGAGCCGTTATCCTTATGATGTCAACGAAAGGGAGTGATGAGTGATGAATTTTAAATTGAATCGATTTATGCAAGCGGCTGTTATGGCGACGCTAAGCGTTACGGCACTAACAGCATGTTTGTCGTCGTCTGATGACGATGAGCAAGGTACGGCGATGTTCTCTTTGGGCGTCAGTGATGCGCCAGTTGATGAGGCTGCACGGGTGTTAGTGTGTTTCTCAAGCGTGCAACTTGTGGGCAACGATATGGAACCACAGCGCTTTGACGTAGGCGGCGATAACGGCGCAGTAGACGCAAACGATTTGTGTCTGGACGATTCGGGTAATCCAATTCCGAATACCAAAGGGGTTGATTTGCTGACGCTGCAAGGTGCAGCAGCAGAGGATCTCGTGGTCGGTGCGGAAGTTGCTGCTGGATCTTACGGTCAATTGCGTCTGGATATTGCAGACGGTAGTGAGATCGAATTGACTGACGGCACGATTCACGATTTACGGGTACCGTCGAACCAGTTGCGTTTAGATGGCGTGACCCTTAGCGCAAACCAAACCTTTAACTACACCCTTGAATTTGATTTGCGTCGGGCAGTTGTTGCACCGCCGGGTCTGCCTCATTACCTATTGAAACCACGCGGCTTGCGCTTAGTAGACAATGCCGAAGTTGGTCACATTGAAGGTCAGGTTGCAGAAACGCTGCTTATGGATAATGAGTGCGCAGTCGCACCGGAAGATATCGAAACCCCTGTAGCGGCAGTATACCTATACAGCGGTCATGATGTTGCCTTTGAAAGCATGGGTGACAATAGTGACGACGACAACGGGCCGTATGCAAGTGCTGCGGTGTTCTATGACGGTGCAGCCAACTATGAATTTACCATTGGCTATATCGAGAGTGGTAATTACACGGTCGCGGTCACTTGTGACACACAAGATGATCCGGAAGAAGAGACCGAGCTTGATTTCTTCCATAGCGAGAACATTGAAATTGAAGCAGGTGTAACCCTCGATATCATCGTTGGTGATAACGGTTAATCCCCCTGGAAGTAGTGACCTTGACACGGCCAGCATTGCTGGCCGTTTTTTTTTGTGTTTTTGATAAGCCTGAACATCCCAGTGGGTTGGTTTATACTTAGTCCACTTTCTCCAAAAAGGAGTGGCTATGCCAGAGTGGATTAGCCATCGCGGTTTTTGCCTTGGAATCGATGGTCAGCAGCAGTTGCGCACCGAGAATACGCGCGAGGCGTTCGCTGCTGCGCTTGAGTGGGGCATCGAGCATCTAGAAACAGACCTTCGGATCACGAAAGACGGGCATATTGCGTTATGCCATGACCCCGATTTAAGCCGTGTAAGCGGTGACTCACTTCGTATTGAATCACTAACGCGTACTGAACTATCGCGGATTCGATTAGCGTTTGGTGAGCGCTTGATGTTTTTTGATGAACTGCTCGACGATTTTCATCAATACAAATGGATTCTCGATATTAAACCTGAGCGGGCAGAGCAGACGTTAAGCGCGCTCAATGAACTTCGTCAGGATCCCGCTGTTGATCGTTTTCTACGCACGCAAGCGCGCTATCTGCTGTGGGACGCTTCCCATCAACAGCAATTAACCAGCGCACTTCCCGATGCATCCTGTTTGGCGCGCCAAGGGGCGTGCTACCGTGCAGGCGTGGCCGCCTTACTTGGCGTGCCTACCGTAGGTGCGATTGAGCAAGGTCAGTTTTATGCGGTACCTCCGAAGGTTGCGGGGGTGAAAGTGTTGACGCCGTCAATTGTCAGGCGCTTTCATCAACACGATGCGCGTGTCATTGGCTATCTCCCAGAAACCCACGAGCAACATCAACAGGCGCTGCGTGCCGGTGTTGATCAATTACTGACAAACTATGCGCATCTAATCGCGTCCGAGGCGAGTCTTGTATGAGGAATCTGCGTGTAGATTTATCCACGCAACAGCAACAGTTTTTTGGGGTAGGCTTTACTTGCTTTTGAGCGCTTCATGGGTATAATGACGCGTCCATTCTGAATGCCTCTTAAAAACCTCCCTTTGCTTGCTTTCGTTTTGCACAAGGTTGGTCCGCCTTCAGAATGAAGAAAAGTTACTTCAGGGGTGTAGTTCCAATTGGTAGAACAGCGGTCTCCAAAACCGACGGTTGGGGGTTCGAATCCCTCCACCCCTGCCAGTTTTTAGCTGAATCAATGCGGGTCCGGCAATAATGAGTGAGAAAACAGAAAACCAGGGAAATTCACTGGATATCGTAAAATGGATTATCGTAGGCCTGTTGTTAGCGGGTGCGGTAGTTGGAAACAATATCTATGGTGATATGTCTGTTGTATTGCGTGCAGCGGGTGTCGTAATTGCAGTAGCCATTGCGGCTTTTGTCGCTGCGCAAACCACCAAGGGCCGAACCTTCCTTGGCTTTGCCAAAGAGAGCCGGACAGAAGTGCGTAAAGTGGTTTGGCCATCGCGCAAAGAAGCCACACAAACCACACTTATCGTATTAGTCGTGACAGTTATTGTGGCGCTGATCCTGTGGGGGCTTGACGGCATCCTCGTTCGCGTCGTTGGCATGGCGACCGGTATCACCATTTAAGGAGAGCTCCTATGACTGAACCAAAGAAGAAGCGCTGGTACGTTGTTCAGGCGTTCTCGGGTTACGAAGGCCGGGTAGCAAAAACCTTAGCGGAATACATTAAAACACACGGTATGGAAGACCGGTTCGGTCAGATTCTTGTGCCAACCGAAGAAGTTGTGGAAATGAAAGGTACCCAGCGCCGCAAGAGCGAGCGCAAGTTCTTTCCAGGCTATGTTCTGGTAGAAATGGCGATGGACGAAGAAACGTGGCACCTTGTGAAGAGCACACCGCGCGTGTTGGGCTTCATCGGTGGTACCAATGAGCGTCCTGCACCGATTTCTCAAAAAGAAGCCGACCTTATCCTTAATCGCTTAACCGAAAATGCGGATCGTCCACGTCCGAAAACCTTGTTTGAGCCAGGTGAAGTTGTGCGGGTTACCGATGGTCCGTTTGCAGACTTTAACGGCACCGTGGAAGAAGTTGACTACGATAAAAGTCGCGTAAAAGTTTCGGTCTCGATTTTCGGGCGTTCAACGCCAGTTGATTTAGATTTCGGACAAGTCGAAAAGGCTTGATCACGCAGGCGGATTCCTATACAATCCGCCTCCGTTTTTTCACTTTTGGGAAGCCGTTTGAGTATGTCTCCTCTTGGCATACGAGGCGTTTAACCCAATAAAACAGAGGTTTAGACATGGCTAAGAAAGTTACTGCCATTATCAAGCTGCAAGTAGCAGCTGGTGCGGCAAACCCTTCACCTCCGGTTGGTCCTGCGTTAGGTCAACACGGCGTGAATATCATGGAATTCTGTAAAGCGTTCAACGCGTCTACGGATCAGCTTGAAAAAGGCGCTCCGGTTCCTGTTGAAATTACAGTTTTTGAAGATCGTTCTTTTACCTTCATCACGAAAACTCCTCCAGCGTCATTCTTATTGAAGAAAGCTGCTGGCGTTAAGAGTGGTTCAGGCCGTCCTAACACTGACAAAGTAGGTACTGTTACCCGTGCTCAGTTGGAAGAGATTGCGAAGACTAAAGAACCTGACCTGACTGCTGCCGACCTCGATGCTGCTGTTCGCACTATCGCTGGTTCTGCACGCTCGATGGGTCTGAAGGTAGAGGGGTAAGGCACCATGGCACGTTTAACTAAGCGCATGCGCGCAATTCGCGAAGCAGTTGATAATTCGCGTGACTACGAAATTAATGAAGCAATTGCTTTGCTGAAGAAGCTAGCAACTGCAAAGTTCACTGAAAGCGTTGACGTTGCAGTGAACTTGGGCATCGACGCTCGTAAATCTGACCAAAACGTTCGCGGTGCAACTGTACTGCCTAACGGTACAGGTCGTGACGTGCGCGTTGCAGTATTTACCTCAGGTGCGAACGCAGAGAAAGCAAAAGCAGCGGGCGCAGACTTGGTAGGTATGGAAGATCTTGCTGAGCAAGTGAAAAAAGGTCAGATGGACTTTGATGTTGTGATCGCATCTCCAGACGCAATGCGCGTTGTGGGTATGTTGGGTCAAATCTTAGGTCCACGTGGCTTGATGCCGAATCCAAAAACCGGCACGGTAACTCCGGACGTTGCTACTGCAGTTAAAAATGCAAAAGCAGGTCAGGTTCGCTATCGTAACGACAAGAACGGTATCATTCACTGCACTATCGGCCGCGTCGATTTTGATGACGTGAAGCTGAAAGAAAACTTAGAAGCATTGTTGATTGCGCTGAAAAAAGCCAAACCAGCAACTTCAAAAGGCGCGTACATTGGACGCGTCAGCCTGTCTACAACGATGGGCGCTGGCGTACGAGTAGACCAAGGTAGCTTGGACGTTCGTAGCTAAAATCTGTAAAAGTTTTAGGGTTGGAGTCGCCTCTCATTTTTGATGTGGCTCCCATCCAAGACCGCAGGCGTTAATGCCGAGAGGCAAGAGCTTAATCAACGAAAGCCTGCGCAGATGGTGATATCCAGCTCAGACTCTCTGGGTAGAGATTCACCGTGACAAAGCGGTGAGGGATGCGAAAGCAGTAACTCACCACATTGTAACGTTTGAGTTGAAGGCATATGCCGGACACTCCAAAAAGAGGTGATACTAGTGGCACTAGGTTTAGTAGCAAAAAAAGCAATCGTTAAGGAAATTAACGATGTTGCTCAACAGGCTCTATCCGTCGCTGTTGCTGAGTATCGTGGAATGGAAGTTGCAGAGCTGACTAAACTCCGTCGTCAGGCTCGTGAGCAAGGCGTGTATCTGAAAGTTATTCGGAACACTCTCGCGAAACGCGCTCTGGAAGGTACGAAGTTTGAAGACATTGAGTCTGCACTGAAAGGTCCGTTGGTTTACGGGTTTTCTATTGATGCACCAGGAGCCGCTGCGCGCCTGCTCAAAGATGCCCAGAAAGAATCAAAGCACCTGAAAGTGACAGCCTTGTCTCTCGGTTCTGGATTGCTCGGCCCAGAGAAACTCGAAGCCGTTGCATCACTTCCGACACGCGACGAAGCGTTGGCCAAATTGCTTGCCACCTTCAAGGCGCCAGTATCGAAGTTCGTTCGTACTATCAACGAAGTACCTACGAAATTTGTACGCGTTTTGTCGGCAATCAAAGACGCCAAGTAAGCGATATATTCAATTTACTTTTATTTAATTAAACCCGGGAGTTTAGAGAAATGGCTCTGACTAAAGAAGATATTTTAAACGCGATCGCTGAAATGCCAGTTATGGAATTGGTAGAGTTGATCGAAGCTGCTGAAGAAAAATTCGGTGTTGACGCGTCTGCTGCTGTTGCAGTGGCTGCTGGTCCTGCTGCCGCTGCTGAAGCTGCAGAAGAGAAAACTGAATTTGACGTAATCTTGAAAGCTGCTGGCGCAAACAAAGTTGGCGCAATCAAAGCTGTTCGCGCGGCAACAGGTCTTGGCCTGAAAGAAGCGAAAGCAATGGTTGAATCAGCTCCAGTTGCTGTGAAAGAAGGCATCTCTAAAGACGACGCTGAAGCACTGAAGAAAGATCTTGAAGAAGCTGGTGCAGAAGTTGAGATCAAGTAAGACACTTGATTCGCAACGAGGCCTTTAACGGCTTTGGCCTGGTGACTATATAGTCACCAGGCTTTTTGCGCTAAAAAGGATATGTCTTAGTTTCCTGTATTGTGGACATATCGACATCGAAAATACAGGCGAACGGATTGTGACGAAATCTGTTGGCAGCTACCATCCAGACCGGTAGCTCGGGTCAGAAATCAGCTAGCTGAGGAACCCCATGGCGTACTCCTACTCTGAAAAAAAACGTATTCGTAAGGACTTTGGAAAGCGCCCACAGGTGCTTGAAGTCCCTTACCTGCTCTCAATTCAGCTCGACTCATTTAAGAAGTTTATTGACGCCGATCCAGAAGGCGAATATGGACTTGAAGCGGCGTTCCGCTCCGTTTTTCCAATAGCGAGCTACTCTGGTAATGCTGAATTGCAGTATGTCAGTTACCGTTTAGGTGAACCTGTATTTGATGTCAATGAATGTCAAATTCGCGGTGTCACTTATTCTGCTCCTTTGCGCGTTACCCTACGTCTTGTCATGTATGACAAAGACGCTCCAGCGGGAACTATTAAGCAAATTAAAGAGCAGGAAGTTTACATGGGCGAGATTCCGCTCATGACTGAAAATGGTACCTTTGTTATTAACGGTACCGAGCGAGTTATCGTCTCTCAGCTGCATCGTTCACCTGGTGTGTTCTACGATCACGATCGTGGTAAAACACATTCATCAGGTAAAGTTTTATACAACGCACGCGTGATTCCATATCGTGGTTCATGGTTGGATTTCGAGTTCGATCCGAAAGACAACGTGTTCGTACGTATCGACCGTCGCCGGAAGTTACCAGCGACCATCATTTTGCGGGCGCTTGAATACACCGACGAGCAAATTCTTGATATGTTCTTTGAAAAGAACCAATTCGAGATTCGTCGCGATAAAGTATTTATGAAGCTTATCGCCGAGCGTTTGCGTGGCGAAACAGCATTGTTTGAGATCAAGGGCCCAGACGGCGAAGTGATTGTTGAAAAAGGCCGTCGTGTAACTGCGCGCCATATTAAACAATTGTCTGATCTTGAAATAAAAGAAATGGAAGTAACGGTCGACTATCTGGTTGGCAAAGTACTGACAAAAGATTACGTCGCTAAGAAAACCGGTGAAGTGGTTGCCAAAGCAAATGACGTGATCACCCTCGATCTTTTGGCGAAACTGCGTGAAGCGGGCTTCAAGAAATTTGAAACCTTGTTCGTGAACGATCTTGACCACGGCCCTTACTTAAGCGAAACCCTGCGTATTGATCCAAGCAGCAATCGTTTGGAAGCGCTGGTTGAGATTTATCGCATGATGCGTCCGGGCGAGCCGCCAACGAAAGAAGCAGCGGAAACTCTTTTCGAGAATTTATTCTTCTCTGAAGATCGCTACGACTTATCTACCGTGGGACGGATGAAATTCAACCGTCGCTTAGGTCGTGATGAGCTGACCGGCCCTGGCATTCTAAGCCGCGAAGACATTGTTGAAGTGATGCGTAAACTCATCGAGATCCGTAATGGTCAAGATGTTGTTGATGATATCGATCACTTGGGTAACCGCCGTATTCGTTCTGTGGGCGAAATGGCAGAAAACCAATTCCGTGTTGGTCTAGTGCGAGTTGAACGCGCAGTGAAGGAACGTCTAAGTTTAGGCGACCTAGATGCGATCATGCCGCAAGATTTGATCAATGCGAAACCTATTTCTGCGGCAGTAAAAGAGTTCTTTGGCTCAAGCCAACTGTCTCAGTTTATGGATCAAAACAACCCGTTGTCAGAAGTGACGCATAAGCGTCGTATTTCTGCATTAGGTCCAGGCGGCTTAACGCGTGAGCGCGCTGGCTTCGAAGTACGTGACGTACATCCGACCCACTATGGTCGTTTGTGTCCGATCGAGACGCCAGAAGGTCCGAACATCGGTTTGATCAACTCATTGGCAACCTTCTCTCGTACCAACGAATATGGCTTCTTAGAAACGCCATATCGGAAGGTTGAGAATGGTGTGGTTACTGACGATGTTGAATATTTATCGGCCATTGAAGAAGGCAAATATGTGATCGCTCAGGCGAACATTTTGCTCGACACCAAAGGCAACATTGAAGAAGACTTAGTTCCATGCCGCCATAACGGCGAATTCACCCTAACCTCGAAAGAGCAGGTTGAATATATGGACGTGGCACCACAACAAATCGTGTCGATTGCCGCGAGCTTGATTCCATTCCTTGAGCACGATGATGCGAACCGTGCACTGATGGGTTCAAACATGCAACGTCAAGCCGTACCAACACTGCGTGCAGATAAGCCGCTCGTAGGTACCGGTATTGAACGCACTGTTGCGGTCGACTCGGGTGTAACCGTGGTTGCCAAACGTGGTGGTGTTGTCGACTATGTTGACGCAGCACGTATCGTTGTGAAGGTAAATGAAGAAGAGATGATCCCGGGTGAAGCGGGCATCGATATTTATAACCTTACCAAATACACACGTTCTAACCAGAACACATGTATTAATCAGAAGCCTTGTGTGAAAGATGGTGAACCGGTGATGCGTGGCGATGTGCTCGCAGATGGTCCATCAACTGACCTTGGTGAGTTGGCGCTCGGCCAGAACATGCGCGTCGCGTTCATGCCGTGGAACGGTTACAACTTCGAGGATTCAATCCTTGTTTCTGAGCGTGTTGTTCAAGAAGATCGCCTAACCACGATTCACATTCAAGAACTGAACTGTGTGGCGCGTGACACCAAGCTTGGGCCAGAAGAAATTACCTCTGATATTCCAAACGTGGGTGAATCAGCGCTGAGCAAGCTTGATGAATCTGGCGTTGTGTATATCGGTGCCGAAGTAAACGGTGGCGATATTCTGGTAGGTAAAGTAACGCCGAAGGGTGAAACTCAGCTTACGCCAGAAGAGAAACTTCTGCGTGCGATCTTTGGTGAGAAAGCATCTGACGTAAAAGACAGCTCGCTGCGCGTGCCAAATGGCGTGAGTGGAACTGTTATTGACGTTCAAGTATTTACCCGTGATGGCGTAGAGAAAGATAAGCGTGCTCTTGATATCGAATCGATGCAGCTCGCTCAGGTGAAGAAAGATTTAACGGACGAATTTAAAATCCTTGAAGAAGGCTTGTATGCACGTGTGCGTAGCTTGCTATTAAACAATGGTTTCGATGAGTCTAAGCTAGCCTCTATGGATCGTTCTAACTGGCTGACGCAAAGCTTGAAAGATGAAGCAGCGCAACAAGATCTTGAGCATCTTGCTCAGCAGCATGAAGAAATCCGTAATGACTACGACAAACGTTTTGATGAGAAACGTCGCAAAATCACCCAAGGTGATGACCTGCAACCAGGCGTGTTGAAAATCGTAAAAGTGTACTTGGCAGTGAAGCGTCGCATCCAACCGGGTGACAAGATGGCTGGCCGTCATGGTAACAAAGGTGTTATCTCAACCATCGTTCCGGTTGAAGATATGCCATACGATGAAAACGGTGAGCCTGTAGATATCGTATTGAACCCGCTTGGGGTTCCATCGCGGATGAACGTGGGTCAGATTCTTGAAACCCACCTTGGCGCGGCAGCGCGCGGCATTGGCCGTCGCATTGAAGCCATGCTTGCTGAGCAACGTAAAGTTGCCGAAGTGCGTGACTTCCTGCAAAAAGTTTACGATATCGGTAAAGGCCGTCAGGACGTTGATATCGCTTCATTCAGTGATGATGAAGTGATGCGCTTGGCGGAAAACCTGAAGAAAGGCTTACCTGTTGCGTCGCCTGTGTTCGATGGTGCGGTGGAAACCGAAATCAAAGAACTACTCGAAGTGGCCGGATTACCTACCTCAGGTCAGGTAGCATTGTTTGATGGTCGTACTGGTGATTCATTTGAGCGTCCTGTGACCGTAGGTTACATGTATATGCTGAAACTGAACCACTTGGTTGACGATAAGATGCACGCCCGTTCTACAGGGTCGTACAGCTTAGTAACGCAGCAACCGCTTGGTGGTAAAGCTCAATTTGGTGGTCAGCGCTTCGGTGAGATGGAAGTATGGGCCCTTGAAGCTTACGGTGCCGCGTATACGCTGCAGGAAATGCTTACAGTGAAATCTGATGACGTAAATGGCCGTACGAAGATGTATAAGAACATCGTCGATGGCAATCACCAGATGGATCCGGGCATGCCTGAATCGTTTAACGTGTTGCTGAAAGAAATCCGTTCACTCGGTATTAATATCGAGCTTGAAGACGAGTAAGCAGCCCGTATCGCATATGCGACAGGTATAGAGTAAGCGCCGCCGGAGGTATCCCCCTCCGGCTAGGTTAACTCCGACAGGAGATGAAACGTGAAAGATTTATTGAAGTTTCTGAAGCCAATGAAAGATAGCGAAGAGTTCGATCGTATTCGAATTTCTTTGGCCTCGCCTGATCAGATTCGTAGCTGGTCATTTGGGGAAGTAAAAAAGCCGGAAACCATCAACTACCGGACTTTTAAACCGGAGCGGGACGGCTTGTTCTGTGCTCGGATTTTTGGTCCAGTAAAAGACTATGAGTGTTTGTGCGGTAAGTACAAGCGCCTCAAACATCGTGGCGTAATTTGTGAAAAGTGTGGCGTTGAAGTAACCCTCACTAAAGTGCGTCGTGAGCGTATGGGTCACATCGAACTGGCAAGCCCAGTTGCCCACATCTGGTTCCTTAAATCACTACCGTCACGTATTGGCTTGATGCTAGACATGACGCTACGTGACATCGAACGTATTCTTTATTTTGAATCGTACGTGGTCATCGACGCGGGCATGACCTCACTGGAAGTGGGTTCGTTGCTTGGCGAAGAAGAGTACCTCGATTCACTGGAAGAGTTTGGTGATGAGTTTGAAGCAAAAATGGGTGCCGAAGCTGTATTGCACCTGTTGCGTAACGTTGATCTGGAAGGCCAGATTAAATTGTTGCGTGAAGAGTTGCCAGAAACGAACTCTGAAACAAAGCGTAAGAAAATCACTAAACGTTTGAAGTTGCTTGAATCTTTCCACCAGTCGGGCAACAAGCCTGAGTGGATGATTCTGCAAGTGCTGCCTGTGTTGCCACCAGATTTACGTCCGTTGGTCCCACTGGATGGCGGTCGCTTTGCCACTTCAGACTTGAACGACTTGTATCGCCGCGTGATTAACCGGAACAACCGCTTGAAGCGTCTTCTCGACCTCGCGGCCCCGGATATTATCGTGCGCAACGAGAAACGGATGTTACAAGAAGCCGTAGATGCGTTACTTGATAATGGTCGCCGTGGTCGTGCTATCACAGGTTCAAACAAGCGTCCTCTGAAATCTTTGGCCGATATGATCAAAGGTAAGCAGGGTCGTTTCCGTCAGAACTTGTTGGGTAAGCGTGTTGATTACTCAGGCCGTTCAGTAATTACCGTAGGTCCGAAACTACGTCTGCATCAGTGCGGTTTGCCGAAGAAAATGGCGCTTGAATTATTCAAGCCGTTTATCTATGGCAAGCTTGAAGGCCGTGGCTTAGCTACGACCATCAAAGCAGCGAAGAAAATGGTTGAGCGGGAAACCGCAGAAGTATGGGATATCTTGGATGAAGTGATCCGCGAACATCCAGTGCTCCTTAACCGTGCACCGACCCTTCACCGTTTGGGTATCCAAGCGTTCGAACCGGTGCTCATCGAAGGTAAAGCAATTCAGTTGCACCCATTGGTGTGTGCGGCGTATAACGCTGACTTCGACGGTGACCAAATGGCTGTTCAAGTGCCGCTGACGCTAGAAGCGCAGATGGAAGCACGCGCCTTGATGATGTCAACGAACAACGTCCTATCGCCTGCTTCAGGTGAGCCTATTATCGTTCCTTCACAAGACGTTGTCTTGGGTGTGTATTACATGACCCGTGAGCGTGTGAATGGTCGTGGCGAAGGTATGTCGTTCAAGAACCCGAAAGAAGCAGAGAAAGCCTATCGCACTGGTGCGGCAGAGTTGCATGCTCGGGTAAAAGTACGCATCAAAGAAGTGTTATTTACCGAAGAAGGTGAGCGCACTGAAGAAGTGAAAATTGTCGATACCACCGTGGGACGCGCAATTTTCTCGCTAATTCTTCCAGAAGGCTTGCCTTACGATGCCATCAACCAAAACATGGGTAAGAAGCAGATTTCACGTTTGTTGAACCGTGCTTACCGTGATTGTGGTTTGAAGCGCACCGTTATTTTCGCTGACCAACTGATGTACACCGGTTTCCATTTCGCGATGGTTTCAGGAACGTCGGTAGGTATCAACGACATGGAAATCCCAGTAGCGAAAGCAGCAATCATTGAAGATGCTGACAAGCAGGTTGCGGAAATCCAAGATCAGTTCGAGCAAGGTCTCGTAACTGCAGGTGAAAAATACAACAAAGTTATCGATATTTGGTCAACGGCCAATGAAAAAGTATCGAAGGCGATGATGGATAACCTCTCAAAAGAGACGGTGACCAACGCGAAAGGCGAAGAAGAAGAGCAGCAAGCGTTTAACTCGGTATATATGATGGCCGATTCTGGCGCACGGGGTAGCCCCGCCCAGATTCGTCAGCTAGCGGGTATGCGTGGTCTGATGGCGAAGCCGGATGGCTCGATCATCGAAACACCTATTACTGCAAACTTCCGTGAAGGTTTGAACGTACTTCAGTACTTCATCTCAACTCACGGTGCGCGTAAAGGTTTGGCGGATACCGCATTGAAGACGGCGAACTCAGGTTACCTGACCCGTCGTTTGGTCGACGTGGCTCAAGATCTCGTAATCACTGAATCTGATTGCGGAACCCACGCTGGCTTGGTGATGAAACCGTTGATCGAAGGTGGTGACGTTGTAGAACCACTGCGCGAACGCGTGCTAGGACGTGTCGTTTGTGAAGACGTACTCAAGCCAGGCACCGATGAAGTATTGTTGCCGCGTAACACATTACTCGACGAGAAAATGTGTGACATCATCGAAGAACATTCGATTGACCAAATTACCGTACGTTCAGTAATTACCTGTGAAAGTATCCACGGTGTATGTTCGCACTGTTACGGACGTGACTTGGCCCGTGGCCACATGGTTAACGATGGTGAATCGGTGGGTGTTATCGCCGCGCAGTCTATCGGTGAGCCGGGTACACAGTTAACCATGCGTACCTTCCACATCGGTGGTGCGGCATCGCGTGCGTCAGCTGAAAGCAACGTACAGGTGAAAAATCCGGGTCGTATTAAACTTCACAACGCGAAGTTTGTTGAGAATAGTGATACCCATTTGGTAATTACTTCTCGTTCAGCAGAATTGACCTTGATTGACCAGCACGGTGCAGAGCGCGAACGGTATAAAGTACCTTATGGTGCTGTGCTGAAGAAGCGTGATGGCGATGACGTGAAGGCCGGTGAAGTGGTCGTAAACTGGGATCCGCATACGCATCCAATCATCACCGAGGTGGCTGGTAACATCAAGTTCGTTGATATGATCGACGGCGTGACCATTACCACTCAAACCGATGAGCTAACTGGCTTAACAAGCACCGTTATCCTGGAAACAGGGCAACGTACCAGTGCTGGTAAAGACATGCGTCCAATGGTGAAACTGGTTGATACCAAAGGTAAAGATGTCATGATCGCGGGTACAGATATGCCTGCTCAGTACTTCTTACCTGGTGGTGCAATCGTTAGCCTAAGTGACGGCGCAACGGTGAATATCGGTGATACCTTGGCGCGTATTCCACAAGAAGGTTCGAAGACTCGGGATATTACCGGTGGTCTTCCACGTGTTGCCGACTTGTTTGAAGCGCGTAAGCCAAAAGAACCAGCGATTCTTGCGGAAATCACAGGTACTGTGTCTTTCGGTAAAGAAACCAAAGGAAAACGTCGTCTGATGATTACCCCAGCTGATGGTGGCGATCATTATGAAGAGATGATTCCGAAGTGGCGTCAGCTGAACGTGTTTGAAGGTGAGCAGGTCACCAAAGGTGAAGTTATTGCCGATGGTCCAGAAGCACCTCAAGATATTCTGCGTTTGCGTGGTGTATCTGCTGTTGCCAACTATATCGTGAACGAAGTTCAAGAAGTTTACCGCCTACAAGGTGTTAAAATTAACGATAAGCACATCGAAGTTATTGTTCGTCAGATGTTGCGTAAAGTTCTTATTAGCAACGGTGGTGATTCTGAATTGCTCGAAGGTGAGCAAGCAGAGTTCTCGAAAGTGGTTGAGACTAACCGTTCGTTGGAAGCTGCCGGCAAAATGCCAGTACGTTTTGAACGTCAGTTGTTGGGTATTACCAAAGCGTCCTTGTCGACCGAGTCGTTTATTTCAGCGGCCTCGTTCCAAGAAACAACGCGGGTACTTACCGAAGCAGCAGTACAGGGTAAAGAAGATCCATTACGCGGCTTGAAAGAGAACGTAATCGTGGGTCGCTTAATCCCAGCAGGTACTGGCTTTGCGTATCACCAAGAACGTCAGCGTCGCCGTCGCGCGGCTATGGCAACTACGGTGACAGCAGCGGAAGCTGAGCAACAGCTCAGTGAAGCGTTGAACGAAGGCTCTGATAAAGACGACGTCTCAGACGGCGAGTAATCGATAGTGTATCGAAAAATGAAAAGGCCCTTCGGGGCCTTTTTTGTTGTTTGGCAGAGTCACTAGAAAGGAAAGATTGGTTATTGATTGTTATGTTAAAGTAGGCAGTGTGAGTGATGAAATGGTTTCAAAAGGATAAAGGACAAAAGGACATGAAAACGTTAACCGGCTTAATCTGCTTATGGACGCGGTGTATCTTGGGGAATTCTCAATTGCTGAACAGGCGCAGATTACTGCACAAGACATCGGTGAGTCCGTCACTTCTTCAGAACAACGCTATATAACGAGTGCCGAGATCATCGTCGCCACCATCTACTCACATTACAATGCGGATAGAAATTTAATAGACGTGCGCGTGAACGAAATAAGATTCCCACGCAGCGATATATCAGTGCAATAATTTCCTCATAGTGCGGCACCGTCGTGTGTCGCGCGATCTATCCTCGCTAAACCCCACAGGCACTTCATCAACCATCACAGAGACACCTCACCTTGTTTGCTTGACAGTGCAAGGAATGACCTATAAAATTCGGCCTCCCCATTTCCGGGGATTCAACCGTTTTTATGGTGCCAATATAGCGACTGATACCATAAAAATCGGCAAGGTGCTTGGGTGATGAGAGTCACGCGGGCGCTTTGGCTTGTTGTAAATGAATAATTTGGAGAAACCATGGCAACAGTGAACCAATTAGTGCGCAAAGGACGCAAGAAGCCGGTTGAGAAAAGCAACGTTCCGGCTCTGCAAGCTTGCCCACAGAAGCGTGGTGTATGTACTCGCGTATATACAACTACCCCTAAAAAACCTAACTCAGCATTGCGTAAAGTATGTCGTGTGCGTTTAACCAATGGTTATGAAGTAACTTCATATATCGGTGGTGAAGGCCATAACTTGCAAGAGCACAGTGTTATTTTGATTCGTGGCGGTCGTGTAAAAGACTTGCCAGGTGTGCGTTACCACACCGTACGCGGTGCACTTGACTGTGCAGGCGTAAAAGATCGTAAGCAAGGCCGTTCTAAATACGGCGTGAAGCGGCCTAAATCTTAACGGTTCTCCGTTCGAGTAAGGCCAAACTAATTAAATTTGTAAGTTTTGGGTTATCCCTGAAGATATCGGAGAATTCTAATGCCTAGAAGACGCGTCGTCGGCCAACGTAAAATCCTGCCGGACCCTAAGTTCGGATCAGAGTTGTTGGCAAAATTCATCAACGTTGTCATGGTTGATGGTAAAAAATCAGTCGCTGAAAATATCGTATACGGTGCTTTAGACATCGTTGCGCAAAAAGCTGGAAAAGATCACCTCGAAGTGTTCGAAGGTGCCCTTGATAACATCCGTCCTGCGGTTGAGGTTAAATCTCGCCGTGTAGGTGGTTCAACTTATCAAGTACCAGTTGAAGTTCGTCCTGTTCGTCGTAACACCCTAGCAATGCGCTGGATGGTGGACGCTGCACGCGGCCGTGGTGAGAAGTCTATGGCTCAACGTCTAGCTGGTGAAATGCTGGATGCTTCTCAGAACAAAGGTTCTGCAGTGAAGAAGCGTGAGGACGTACACCGCATGGCTGAAGCGAACAAAGCATTCGCTCACTATCGCTGGTAATTTCACGCTCAAAACTCTAATTAAGAGGAAGCAATTGTGGCAAGACAAACTTCAATCGAGCGCTACCGTAATATCGGTATCGTTGCTCACGTAGACGCAGGTAAAACTACGACTACCGAACGTGTACTTTTTTACACTGGCTTATCGCATAAGCTAGGTGAAGTACATGACGGCGCTGCAACTACGGACTGGATGGAGCAGGAGCAGGAGCGTGGTATTACTATCACCTCAGCTGCGGTAACAAGCTTCTGGGCCGGTATGGACCAGCAGTTTCCACAGCACCGTATTAACATCATCGATACTCCAGGACACGTAGACTTCACTGTTGAAGTAGAGCGTTCACTGCGGGTTCTTGATGGCGCGGTTGTTGTACTGTGTGCCTCTTCAGGCGTACAGCCGCAAACCGAAACTGTATGGCGTCAAGCAAATAAATACGAAGTACCACGCATGGTATTCGTAAACAAAATGGACCGCATGGGCGCTGACTTCATGAACGTTGTGAAGCAGATGAAAACCCGTTTGGCGGCCAATGCTGTGCCTGTTCAGTTGCCTATCGGTGCAGAAGAAGATTTCAAAGGGGTTGTTGACCTCGTGAAGATGAAGGCCATTAACTGGAACGAAGCAGACCAGGGTATGACGTTCACTTACGATCCGATTCCTGAAGATCTATTAGACGAAGCCGAAGAACTACACAACGAGTTGGTGGAAGCAGCTGCTGAAGCAAACGACGAGTTGATGAACAAGTACTTGGAAGGTGGCGAACTGACTGAAGCTGAAATTAAAGCAGGCTTACGTCAGCGCACACTGAACAACGAAATCGTATTGGTTCATTGTGGTTCAGCCTTTAAAAACAAAGGCGTTCAGGCGGTACTTGACGGTGTTATCGAATACTTACCTTCACCAACTGAAGTAAAAGATATTCGCGGCATTTTAGAAAACGGCGACGAAACCACGTGTGGTTCAACTGACGAAGAACCTTTCGCGGCGCTGGCGTTCAAAATTGCTACCGACCCGTTCGTAGGTACATTAACGTTCTTCCGTGTATACTCAGGTGTTGTTAACGCTGGTGATTCTGTATACAACGCTGTAAAACAGAAGAAAGAGCGTTTCGGTCGTATCGTGCAGATGCACGCTAACGATCGCCAAGAGCTTAAAGAAGTACGTGCAGGTGACATCGCAGCGGCTATCGGCCTTAAAGATGTAACCACGGGTGACACTCTGTGTTCACACGATCGCATCGTTGTTCTTGAGCGGATGGAATTCCCAGAGCCGGTAATCTCTGTTGCCGTTGAGCCGAAAACAAAGGCCGACCAAGAGAAGATGGGTATCGCGCTAGGTAAACTAGCTGCAGAAGATCCATCGTTCCGCGTGAAAACTGACGAAGAATCAGGTCAAACGATCATTTCTGGTATGGGTGAGCTTCACCTAGATATCATCGTAGACCGGATGAAGCGTGAGTTTAAAGTTGAGTGTAACGTAGGTAAACCACAGGTTGCTTACCGTGAAACTATCCGTCAGAAAGTGGAAGTTGAAGGTAAGTTTGTTCGTCAATCAGGTGGTCGTGGTCAGTATGGTCACGTTTGGTTACGTATGGAGCCTTTGTCGCTTGATACAACCCCAGCGAAGAAAGACGAAGAAGAAAAACCAACTTACGAGTTCGTGAATGCGATCGTCGGTGGTGTGGTACCGAAAGAATACATCCCAGCAGTCGACAAAGGCTGTCAAGAGCAGATGCAAAACGGTGTTCTTGCAGGCTTCCCAGTATTGGGCGTTAAGGTCACTCTGTATGATGGTTCTTTCCACGATGTTGACTCAAACGAGATGGCGTTTAAAATCGCAGGTAGCATGGGCTTCAAGAAAGGTGCACTACAAGCGAAACCAGCTCTACTTGAGCCAATTATGCAAGTAGAAGTCGTTACTCCTGAAGATTTCATGGGTGACGTAGTGGGTGACTTGAACCGTCGTCGCGGTATGATCGAAGGTATGGATGATGCTCCAGGTGGTCTGAAGCAAGTTCGCGCCCAGGTGCCACTAGCTGAAATGTTCGGCTATGCAACTGACCTGCGTTCGCAAACTCAGGGTCGCGCATCGTACGCAATGGAATTCTTGAAGTACCAAGAAGCTCCGAATAACGTTGCAGAAGCGGTAATCGCTGCTCGTAACACCAAAGATTAATTGAGTTCTAGTCCCGGTTCATAAGGGCCGGGCTTCTAACTTTAAGTAAGGAAATAGCAATGGCTAAAGCTAAGTTTGAACGTAATAAGCCGCACGTAAACGTAGGTACTATCGGTCACGTTGACCATGGTAAAACTACTTTAACTGCTGCGATCACTACTGTCCTTGCCAAGCACTACGGTGGTGCCGCTCGTGACTTCGCACAAATCGATAATGCGCCAGAAGAGAAAGCGCGTGGTATCACCATTTCTACGTCACACGTAGAATATGATACGCCTGCACGTCACTATGCGCACGTAGATTGCCCTGGACACGCTGACTATGTGAAAAACATGATCACGGGTGCGGCGCAGATGGACGGCGCGATTCTGGTAGTTGCTGCTACTGATGGCCCAATGCCACAGACGCGTGAGCACATCCTGTTATCACGTCAGGTAGGTGTACCTTTCATCGTTGTATTCATGAACAAATGTGACATGGTCGACGACGAAGAGTTACTTGAGTTAGTTGAGATGGAAGTTCGTGAACTTCTTTCTGAGTACGACTTCCCAGGTGACGACTTGCCAGTAATCCAAGGTTCAGCGCTGAAAGCGTTGGAAGGCGACGAAGCATGGGAGAAGAAGATTCTTGAGCTAGCAGAAGCTTTAGATTCTTACATTCCAGAGCCAGAGCGTGACATCGATAAGCCGTTCTTGATGCCAATCGAAGACGTATTCTCAATCTCAGGTCGCGGAACTGTAGTAACAGGTCGTGTAGAGCGCGGAATCGTGAACACAGGTGACGAAGTTGCTATCGTTGGTTTGAAAGACACCGTGAAAACCACAGTAACGGGTGTAGAGATGTTCCGTAAGTTGCTCGACGAAGGTCGTGCAGGTGAGAACATCGGTGCTTTGTTACGTGGTACTAAGCGTGAAGATATCCAGCGTGGTCAAGTATTGGCCAAGCCAGGTTCAATCACTCCGCATACCAAGTTTGAAGCTGAAGTATACGTACTGAGCAAAGAAGAAGGTGGACGTCATACGCCATTCTTCAAAGGCTACCGTCCACAGTTCTACTTCCGTACTACGGACGTAACTGGTTCAGTAGAATTGCCAGAAGGCGTAGAAATGGTAATGCCTGGTGATAACCTGAAGTTCGTTGTAGAGCTGATTGCTCCAATCGCAATGGACGATGGTTTGCGCTTCGCAATCCGTGAAGGTGGCCGTACCGTAGGTGCTGGCGTTGTATCAAAAATCATTGCGTAATTGATACCCACCTTATACGTCACTGACGTTTAGAAAAGGGAGCCTTTTGGCTCCCTTTTTTCTTATTTGCGCTCTGTAAAAGGTATGCGCATCGTGGTACAAAATACGTTGTTCATAATAATAACGATAAACCATGCAATTCAAAGCGCTTAAAGCTCGAAAAGTTCATCGTTGGTTAACCCTGCTTTTTGGGGCCCAGTTGATTATTTGGAGCATCACCGGCACGGTGATGGTGCTCTTGCAGCTACCCTATATTCATGGTCATCATTTAAGTCAGCCCGCCGACCGGCCTATTACCCAGTTTGAACTCTTAGAGCGTATTCCAGAACTTGCCGCACACTATCCGGATGCACTTGAGGCAGGATTGGTGTCACGCTATTTGCACGGTGAATATCATTACCGATTCCGCGTAAAAACGGAGCATGAACGTTTTCTAGTTCATCCAAACGATTTTAGTCGTATTGCTCTCACTGAAGATGACATTGTTGCATTAGCAGAGCGCTTATATGCGGGCTCAGATAGCCCATCCATTAGCCGCTTGACCCTATTGAACACGGCTTCGGAATTACCCCGTGAAGTGGCATCACGGCATGCCCCTGTTTGGCAGGTTGAATTTGCTGATACTCGCCGCACCACATTTTATTTAGCGAGAGATACAGGCGATCTGGTAACCCAACGCCATCAAGCCTGGCGCTTTTTCGACATCATGTGGATGTTGCACATCATGGACTATCAAGACCGCAGCAATATTAGTACGTGGTGGATCTTAGCCTTTGCCAGCATGACCTTTGTGATTGCTCTCACGGGCTTATGGTTGCTCATGCAGCGGTATATCGTGCGAGGGTGGAGGCGACTATGGCGCGAGTAAACCCATTAGACAAAGAGAAATTTGAACAAGCACAGAAAGAAGCGCGCCAGAAGCCGCCCTTGTTCACCCTGTCCGGGCTAATACGGCTTCATCGTATTGCTGGGTTGGTGCTCATTGTTCAGTTGCTGATATGGACAGTGACCGGCTTCTATTTCAGCTGGATGGGTAGAGAAGTACTCAATGCGGAGCAGCTCTTGCACCGCACGCCGCCTGCCTCTCTAAGCATCTCTGAACCCTATGTGGTGCCTATGCGCCAGTTGCACCAGCTAGGAGACGTATACGAAGTGAATGTCCGCATGCGCGATGAATTGCCGCAGCTGATGGTCACCTATGCCTCGCAACGGAATACCCGCTATGAAGATGGACGCTTGCGCGCAGACGGGTTATATCAAGCCTGGTTTGATGGTGGTACCGGACAACGCTGGAATACCGGAGCGATTCAGGCGCAACGTATCGCGGTGAATTCTTATTTAGGCAGCGGTATGTTTAATGGCATTTACGATGTGCGAAACAGTGCCGATCTGCCCCGCTGGGAAGGCCCAGGCTTTCGAGTGGAGTTCGCTGATCGGCTAAAAACCCGTATTTATGTGGATCAACAAAGTGGTGATTTAGTGGCCCATCGTAATCGTTGGTCACTGCTTACGGAATGGATGTATAAGCTGCACTTCATGGATTATAGTGGTCAGCGTAACTTTAATAATTTACTGATGAGCACAGCGGCTATCTTCTCTGTGTGGTTTGTTCTCACCGGAATTCTTATGTTAATTCGGGTGTGGAGGCAGGGCGGGTTTGTTGCTGGAAAGGGTTTAAAGTACAATGTCCCGCTATTCGAACGTTTAAAGTCGCGCCTGCTCGGTGTGTTTAAGAAGAATTAAAGGAGCGCTGAATGGCGTCTGCAAAAAATAATTACGGGGGTCCTGAAACCCCCGAGAAACGTGGTTGGTTTACTCGCTTTCTAGATACGGTTGAGTGGCTTGGAAATTTACTGCCGCATCCCGTTTCTTTATTCGCTATTTTCTGCGTGCTCGTGGTAGTTGCCAGCGGCGTCGCAGGCTACTTTGGCGTTAGCGTTGCAGACCCACGGCCAGCTACCTTTGGTGAAGAAATTGTCGTTAATAGTTTATTAAGTGCAGAGGGTTTGCGCTGGATAGTTTCTAACCTGGTCACGAACTTTACCAGCTTCCCACCCTTAGGCGTAGTTCTGGTGGCGATTCTAGGCGTGGGTATCGCCGAGCGCTCTGGCATGCTTGAAGCCATGATGCGGGGCATGGTGATGAACGCATCGCCGCGTATGGTTACCGTAACTATCGTATTTGCAGGGGTGGTTTCAAATACCGCGTCTGAATTGGGTTACGTGGTGTTGGTGCCTTTGGCTGCGCTCATCTTCCATTCTCTAGGGCGTCATCCGTTAGCAGGTCTTGCTGCGGCGTTTGCCGGGGTATCTGCGGGGTACAGTGCCAACCTCTTTATTGGTACGGTCGACCCATTATTATCGGGCTTCACAACGTCCGCGGCACAGTTAATCGATCCCACCTATGAAGTAGGGCCGGAAATGAACTGGTACTTTATGTTTATCAGTACATTTTTGATTGCCGTGCTCGGCTGGTTGGTAACAGAGAAAATCGTTGAGCCAAAGCTCGGTAAATATAATCCAAAAGACATGGATCCCGATGCAGATCTGGATGAAAACGTAAGCATGGAGAAGCTCAAACCGGAAGAGAGAAAAGGTTTGATTGCGGCCGGCTTAACCTTTTTGGCATTAATCGTGTTATTGGCAATTACCGTGGTACCGGAGTGGGGAGTGTTAAGAAACCCTGATACGGGCGAGGTCGCGGGTTCTCCGTTCCTCCGTGGCATTGTTGTCTTTATCTTTGTCACCTTTGCGATTCCAGGGTTTGTCTACGGTTACGTTGTGCGCACCATGCGCTCAGATCGGGATGTGATTAACGCCATGGCTGCCAGCATGAGTTCAATGGGCCTCTACATGGTGTTGGTGTTTTTTGCCGCCCAGTTCGTTGCCTTCTTTGGCTGGACTAATTTTGGAACCGTTCTGGCTGTGAATGGCGCAAATCTGCTGCAATCGATTAACCTTACGGGCCCCATGGTATTTGTTTTCTTCATTCTTATGTGTGCCTTTGTCAACCTCATGTTGGGGTCTGCGTCAGCACAGTGGGCGGTAACGGCACCTATTTTTGTGCCGATGCTTATGATTATTGGCTATGCGCCGGAACTGGTACAAGCGGCGTACCGGATCGGTGATTCGGTGACCAATATTATTACGCCTATGATGAGTTATTTTGGCTTGATCCTAGCGGTTGCTGCGCGCTATAAGAAGGATATAGGTATTGGTACGCTTATCGCGATTATGTTGCCTTATAGTATGATTTTCTTCGTCGGCTGGGTCATTCTTTTCTACGTCTGGGTATTTGCCCTCGGCATGCCAGTGGGTCCAGGCGCAGCGACATACTATTCGTTTGAAGCTGTTCAATAATAGGTTTGTACGCACGATATGATGGCAACACAGATAACGAATTGTAGATGGGTCAGGGGAGTGGTGAGGTTCGCTACTCCTCTGATGTTGTGCTTGTTATTTATGGGGCCAACTACTTCATTTGCAGCGGCACAGGCCAAAAGCGACGAAGTAGACGACGGTGTGCAAGAGGTGTTTGTCGCTGCTTACGAATTCCCTCCCTATTATTCATCGCGCATGTCCGATCATTTTCTCGGTGATGTGGTTGATCTGTTAAATCGCTCTCAATCCGAGTTTCACTTTATCATCCGTGAAGTTCGCCCTCAGGAGCGTTATCAGGCAATTAGTGCAAACGGTTGCTGTGATTTAATTATGTTTGAATCGCCGCAATGGGGATGGCCGGAGTCGACTCAATTTGATATCTCACCGCCGATAATCCACGGTAGTGAACGTTTGTATTCGTTGCATAACGACGCGTGGGAGATAGGCCCCGAAGACCGTGTGGCCGGTGTTGTCGGGTATCATTACGGTCTGACCAATAACACCATGAACAATGTAGAAGGTGAGCACCTAATGCCAATCTATCGCACTGATAGTCAGGCAACGGTGCTGACGATGGTCCGTAATCATCGCGTCAAGTTTGGGTTATTGTCCGATGAATATGTGCGTTGGTTAGAGGTAAATCAGCCCGAGCGTGTTGTTGGACTCAGTGCCGCGCCCTATCCCGACAGCACCTATACCACGCACATCATTTTAGGGCCTGAAAGTCCAATTGATATGGACACCATCATGCTCCAGATACTTCGTCTTGGCCAAGCGACCTATGCCAAAACACTGCTAGAAGCCTATGGGTTACGTTTGGTGACGGCCGAAGAAGGTGGAGCTTGTGTTGCCTATCAAGAGGCAATGAGTGACCTTGAATGCGTTCCTGAGCAATCGGATATAAAACCGAAATCGTTTTATAAGCAATAGCCGAAAGATCTTAGGTATAAACAGAAAGGCCTAATCGCTGGGCAAATTGTGTGATCATTTCTACAGCGCGCGAGGGGTTGCCAAAACGGTTTAATGGCGGACTCCACGCTGCAATAACGCCATAATCAGGCACCACCGCAACAATACCGCCACCGACACCACTTTTGGCGGGTAATCCTACGGTAAAAGCAAACTCTCCGGATTGGTCATACATGCCGCTCGTGGAGAGTAGTGCGTTAATACGGTGTGCGGAGCGCGCATCACAAATGCGTTCTTGCGTGCCGGGTTGGACGCCACGATTGGCAAGAAAACCCAAACTTCGCGCCAGATCAACACAGCTCATGGCAACGGAGCATTGAAAAAAATAGTGATCGAGAACTTCCGGCACCTCCGCTTCAATATTGCCGAAGCTTTTCATCAGGTAGGCGAGGGCAGCATTGCGATTACCATGCTGCTTCTCCGATTCCCAGACCCGATGATCAGAATGAATGCCAGTGTTGTTGGCAAGATGACGAACATACTGGACAAAGGCCGATTTAGACGCCGAATAATGACTCACTAACACGTCAGAAACGACAATAGCGCCGGCATTAATAAACGGATTGCGAGGAATGCCATGCTCCCATTCCAACTGCACAATCGAGTTAAAGGCTTGCCCAGAGGGTTCCATGCGCACGCGCTCCCAAAGGATATCATCCATCCGTTGCATGGCCATCGCCAGCCCAAACACCTTGGAAATACTTTGAATCGAAAACGGTATTTCCGCATCGCCGGCAGTGTGAACGCTGCCATCTAACTCGATAACCGCTAGCCCTACATAATCGGGGCTAACTTCCGCCAGAGCGGGAATGTAGTCGGCAACCTGTCCCCCAAGCGCTGTCTGTCGCGCTTGTTCAACCAGCTCTTCTACAAGCGAGCTACAATTTTTGGGTTGTTTTGGGGTACCTTCCACATTCGCTCCGTTACGTGCTTAATAAAGGTTTTAAGAAACGAGCTGTATGGGACTCCGCCGAGTCACAAATGGCCTCCGGCGTTCCAGCGACCAATATTTCACCCCCGCCATTACCCCCTTCAGGGCCAAGATCGATAATCCAATCAGCGGTTTTGATGACATCCAGATTATGCTCGATAATCACGATGGTGTTGCCATGGTCGCGTAACCGATGTAAGACTGCAAGGAGCTGTTGGATGTCTTGAAAGTGCAGCCCGGTCGTGGGCTCGTCCAGAATGTAGAGGGTTTGCCCGGTATCGCGTTTAGACAGCTCACGAGCAAGCTTCACCCGCTGTGCTTCACCACCAGAAAGGGTGGTCGCCGATTGCCCTAAGCGAATATAGGATAACCCCACATCCATCAAGGTTTGTAATTTACGTGCAATGGCAGGTACTGCATCGAAGAATTCACGGGCATCTTCCACGGTCATATCAAGTACTTCGTGGATAGTTTTGCCTTTATAATGAATTTCCAAGGTTTCGCGGTTGTAGCGTTTCCCTTTACAGATATCACAAGGTACGTAAACATCAGGGAGGAAATGCATCTCCACTTTGATCACACCATCGCCTTGGCACGCTTCGCAACGTCCGCCTTTTACGTTAAAGCTAAATCTGCCCGGTTTGTAACCCCGTGAGCGCGATTCCGGCACCCCGCTAAAGAGTTCACGAATGGGTGTAAAAATGCCGGTGTAGGTAGCAGGGTTCGAACGTGGCGTGCGGCCAATCGGGCTTTGGTCAATGTCGACCACTTTATCTAAATGCTCCAACCCTTTAATCGATGCGTAAGGAGCAATAGTGCCGGTGGTGGCGCCATTGAGTTCGCGATGGGCTAACGGAAATAATGTGTCGTTGATGAGGGTCGATTTGCCCGATCCGGAGACACCGGTAACACAGGTCATCAGCCCAAGTGGAATTTTCACGTCCACGTGTTTTAGGTTATTGCCATGGGCGCCAAACAGCTCGAGCCAATCTTTACCTGGCTTATGACGTTTTTTGGGGATCTCAATCGCCTTGCGGCCACTGAGGTAGTCACCGGTAAGTGAACGCTCACTATTAATAATATCTTCGTAGCTTCCTTCCGCGACAATTTCGCCACCATGGACACCCGCGCCAGGCCCGATATCAATAATGTAATCTGCAGCACGAATTGCATCTTCATCATGCTCAACCACCAGCACACTATTGCCAAGGTCGCGCAAATGGCACAGGGTTGTCAGTAACCGTTCATTGTCGCGCTGATGTAGACCAATCGAGGGCTCATCGAGAACGTACATCACGCCGACTAATCCTGCGCCAATTTGGCTGGCTAAGCGAATGCGCTGGGCCTCACCGCCCGAAAGCGTTTCCGCACTGCGCGACAGATTGAGGTAGTTCAAGCCTACATTCACCAAGAAGCGCAATCGGTCATTAATTTCCTTCAGAATTTTCTCGGCAATTTGTGCCCGTTGCCCGCTAAGTTCTATGTCGGTGAAAAATTGGAGCGCATCGCCAATGGCAAGTTCGGTAATATGGGGCAGCGTTGTATCGTTCACGAATACATTACGCGCTTCTTCGCGCAAGCGGGTACCACCACAGCTTCGGCATGGCTTAGTGGCGAGATATTTCGACAATTCATCGCGCACCGCATTAGAATCGGTTTCCCGATAACGCCGTTGCATATTGGGAATAATCCCCTCAAAGGGATGTTTGCGCACCACGGTATCACCGCGGTCATTCATATAGGTAAACTTCACTTCGGTATTGCCGGAGCCATGCAAAACCAAGTTCTGCACGTCCTCGGGCAAATCGTTGTAAGAGGTATTCAAATCGAATTCAAATTGCTTGGAAAGCGAACGAAGCATCTGATAGTAATAGAAGTTGCGCTTATCCCAGCCGCGAATGGCGCCACCGGTAAGGCTTAACTCTGGGTTACCGACCACTTTATCGGGATCAAAAAATTGCTCAACGCCTAGTCCATCACAGCTAGGGCATGCGCCCGCAGGATTGTTAAAAGAAAACAACCGTGGTTCGAGCTCTTGCATGCTATAGCCACAATGGGGGCAGGCAAAATTCGCTGAAAACAGCATGGGCTTAATGTCATCTGCGTCGTCCATGCCAACAATCATGGCCGTGCCGCTAGAGAGATCCAGCGCCGTCTCAAACGACTCCGCTAAGCGTTGCTCTAATCCAGGACGCACTTTAAGGCGATCCACAACCACTTCGATATCGTGTTTTTTGTGCAATTCCAACGTCGGCGGGTCGCTTAAATCGCAGACATTGCCATCCACGCGGGCGCGTAAAAATCCTTGCGTGGCCAAGTTTTCGAGGGTTTTTTGGTGTTCGCCTTTACGGCCCTTCACCACAGGCGCCAATAGCATCACTTTACTGCCTTCCGGTAGCGCAAGGACCTGATCAACCATTTGGCTGACGGTTTGCGCCGCAAGCGCAACATGATGTTCTGGACAGCGCGGCTCGCCAATGCGGGCAAACATTAATCGTAAATAGTCGTAAATTTCGGTAATCGTACCCACGGTCGAACGCGGGTTGTGAGACGTCGATTTCTGTTCAATGGAAATTGCAGGAGAAAGCCCCTCGATGGAATCAACATCGGGCTTTTCCATTAAACTTAAAAATTGGCGCGCGTATGCAGACAAGGACTCTACGTAACGTCGCTGCCCTTCAGCATACAAGGTATCAAATGCGAGTGAGGATTTGCCGGAACCGGATAAGCCCGTAATTACGACAAGCTTGTCCCGTGGAATTTCCAGATTAATATTTTTCAGGTTGTGGGTGCGAGCACCCCTTACTTCAATCTTGTCCATATTATCCTTGGTGTTAGCGCATTTTCGAAATGTACCTGCCGCAGGCCATAGCTAAAACGAATGCGATCGCAGATGAACAGTAATCAACCATTATCGCACAAAGCGTACCCATTCTTGAAGTCGCAAACAGCTTTCTGGCTGACGAGTCCCTATGGAATCTGATAAACTCGCCGCTCTTATTCACATCGGGCACACGTACCGAGTTTTTCATCACTGATACAGTCATTGGAAGCCATGAATCAATCTGGATTAAATCGCACAGAGAAAAAAGCAGCTATAGCCTTAGCTTCTGTGTTTGGTTTACGCATGTTAGGGCTATTTTTGATCATGCCCGTCATGGCGATTTATGGTCAGGTGTATCCAGATTACACGCCATTCTTGGTTGGCGTCGCTATTGGTGCTTACGGACTTACCCAAGCATTTTTACAAATTCCCATGGGGTGGCTGTCCGATAGAATTGGTCGTCGCCCTGTCATTTTTGCCGGTTTACTTATTTTTGCCCTCGGAAGTGTGGTGGCGGCGATGGCAGAAACCATGCATGGCGTGATTATTGGTCGGGTGATGCAAGGGGCCGGCGCAATTGCAGGGGCTGTGTTGGCCTTGGCTGCAGATTCAGCCCGCGAAGATCAACGTCCTAAAGTGATGGCCGTTATCGGTATGGGCATTGGTCTGTCTTTTGTGTTGGCCTTGATTATTGCCCCCATACTCGGCGAGCAGATCGGCATGTCGGGCTTATTCTGGTTTACCGCAGTGCTGGCGCTAGGAGGCATCTTCCTGTTGTGGAAAGTGATGCCTGCCACGCATCAAAAAGTACCCAGCCGCGATGTACTGCCAGTCCCAAAAGAACTGGGCCGCTTGCTGCGCAACAGTCAATTGGGCCGATTAAATTTTGGTGTATTCGTGTTGCACTTAGTGCTCACCGCTTGGTTTGTCACTTTGCCATTACAAATGGTGGATGCCGGGTTGGCAGCGCAACACCATAGCTGGCTTTATTTACCTACCTTAATTCTCTCTTTTGCGGTCATGGTACCGATGATGATCGTACTGGTGAGACGACAGCAGCAGGTGCTTGGAATGCGTCTGGCAATGACGCTGTTGGTGATTGCTTTGTCAGTGATTGCGTTATTTAGTGATCAACTCTGGACAATTGTGCTTTCAGTGTGGATATTCTTCATAGGATTTAATTATCTTGAAGCAAGCTTCCCAGCATTACTCACCCAACATGCACCAGCGGGGAGTAAAGGAAGTGCAAGCGGTTTGTTTACCACATGTCAGTTTGCTGGCGCTTTTATTGGCGGTGCTGCAGGTGGTTATTTTTACCAACAGGGTGGCACACTTGCTGTTATGCTTTTCGCCATTGCACTGTTAGTATTGTGGATACTCACCAGTGCAGGGCTGCGCCAAGTTGCTGCAACAACGCGGATGCATCTGTCGATTGCGGGCGTGCCGAACGAGCAGGCAGAAACTCTTGCAGCCGCTCTGATCGAACAGCCGGGCATCGAAGAAGCCATCGTGCTGCCCGATGAAGGCACAACCTATTTAAAAATTAAGCGTGATCAATATGACGCGGCGGCAATTCAAGCACTAATTGCACGCTATCAGAAATAAAAACAGGAGAACGGAATGGCCAGTCGTGGAGTGAACAAAGTAATTTTGATCGGTAACTTGGGCGCAGACCCGGAAGTGCGCTACACGCAAAACAGTGTGGCCATTGCCAACCTAAACCTTGCCACCAGTGAAACCTGGAAAGACAAGCAAACCGGCGAGCAGAAAGAAATTACTGAATGGCATCGCGTGGTGTGTTATCGCCGCCTCGCGGAGATTGCCGGTGAATACCTAAAGAAGGGCTCTAAAGTATATATTGAAGGGCGTCTGCAAACCCGTAAATGGCAAGACCAAAGTGGTACCGATCGTTACACCACTGAAATTGTGGCGAATGAAATGCAAATGTTGGATAGCCGCGGTGGTAGCGGTGATTACAGCAATCAGCAGCAAGGTGGCTATCAGCAAAATCAAGGCGGAGGCAAGCCTCAAGGCGGCGGGCAACCGCAACAAGGTGGCCAGAGCCAGCCGCAGCAGCGTCCTGCAGCGCCTCAGCCAGCACCGCTGGATAATGACTTTGACGACGATATTCCGTTCTAGGTTACAGCGAGTTTACTCAAAGCCCCGCTCTTGCGGGGCTTTTTTGTAGTGAGCCAAAACGGAGATAACCGCATAGGCTTACCATTCAGTCATCGTAAAAGTAATCACAATGGAAGGACCAAATCGACTGGAGCCTGCTTGGAGATGCGCTACCCTTATAGGTAACCGTTTTTGTTGTAGATGCAACTTAGTTTCTGGCGCAACGCCTTTTTTTAGCAAACCATAGGAGTATTCGATGTCAAAATCTGCAGTTCGCCTTGAGGATATGCTTCACCAAGCCTGTTACGTCAACGGAGAATGGCGCAGTAGCGCATCGGGCGAGATGTTCGATGTCACCAATCCTGCCAATGGTGAGCTTGTAGGGCGCGCGCCCAAGCTTACGGCGTTGGAAACAGCGGAAGCAATTCAAGCGGCCCATGATGCATTTGCCAAATGGCGAAAAACCAGTGCGAAAGAACGCGCCGATATTTTGAAAGCTTGGTATCAAGCCATTATGGATCACGCAGATGTACTCGCCGAATTAATGTGCGTGGAGATGGGTAAACCCGTTGCCGAGGCTAAAGGCGAAGTACAGTATGCGGCAAGCTTTATTGAATGGTATGCCGAAGAAGCCCGCCGCATGTATGGCGACACCATTCCTGGCCTTGACGCATCAAATCGAGTGGTGGTAACCCGCGAACCCGTAGGCGTGTGTGTCGCCATTACTCCTTGGAATTTCCCCGCAGCCATGATTACTCGTAAAGTTGCGCCCGCACTTGCGGCAGGCTGTACCATGGTGGTGCGGCCCGCATCAGCGAGCCCGTTTTCCGCACTTGCTTTGGCAGCACTGGGGGAGAAAGCAGGAATTCCTGCCGGTGTGCTCAATGTGGTCACTGGCGCCTCAAAAGTGATTGGCCCTGTCTTTACCGATAGCCCACTGGTACGGAAACTTAGCTTCACTGGCTCGACTGCGGTTGGGTCACATTTGATGGCCGCATCAGCGCCAACGGTAAAGCGCGTGTCGCTTGAACTGGGCGGAAACGCGCCCTTTATTGTATTTGATGATGCAGATATCGATGCCGCAGTCGACGGTGCCGTCGCTTGTAAATTTCGGAATGCCGGACAAACCTGTGTTTGCGCCAATCGTATTTACGTTCAGGCCGGCGTGTACGACGAGTTTCTCAAAAAATTCACCGCTAAAGTGAAAGCACTCAAGGTGGGTGATGGCCGCGAATCGGGTGTCGAAATAGGCCCCCTCATTAATCAAGGAGCCGTGGACAAAGTTTCGCGCCATATTGAGGATGCGAAAAAGAATGGTGGCCGTGTGTTGCTCGGGGGTAAACCTCATGAGCGTGGCGGCTTATGGTTTGAACCCACGGTAATTGCCGACTGTGACCAGTCCATGTTGTGCGCACGCGAGGAAACCTTTGGTCCGTTGGCGCCAGTGTTTAAATTTAACAAAGAAGAAGAGGCGATCACCTGGGCAAACGACACTGAATTCGGATTAGCATCGTATTTTTATGCGCGCGATATTTATCGCATCCAGCGGGCTGCCGAAGCTCTTGAGGCCGGGATGGTGGGCATCAACACAGGTATTGTGTCGAATGCGACAGCACCTTTTGGTGGGGTGAAGTCGTCAGGCATTGGCCGAGAGGGTTCCCATCAAGGGCTCGATGAGTATACCGAGTGGAAATACTTAAGTTACGGTGGGTTCTCTGAGGACGGTAAGTAAGCAGAGCGGACTATAGCTGAGAGGTGCTAACCCTCTCAGCTATACCCTTGCTTCATTAGATAAACCCATACTTGCGTGCGACAACATCAAAATGCTCTAACGCATGTTTTGCGTAAGCGCGCTTCTCAACGTAGTTCCCTGGGAAGAAATTCTTTTTAAAGCCATAAGCGACCATGTCTTTAAGGCGTTTTAACGGCACGGGGAAATTATCCAACGCTAATTTGTACTCATCACTTACAGTGGTGTTTGAAACCAATCGATTATCGGTACAAATTACGGTGGCAATCCGATTATTCAGCATGTGCTTAAAGTTGTGATCTTTTATATCCGCAATCGCAGGGTTTGTTTGCAGGTTACTGGTTAAGCACACTTCCACGGCAATGCGTCGATCGGCGATGTAGGAGGCTAAGCTGCGACTATAAGCCTCTTTATCGATGATGCTTGGATCTTCGATCATCTCTGGTGAGAACAACGAGTAGCCATGGCCTAAACGGTCTGCATAGCATTGAGTGAGAGCTTCAAAGATGCTTTCAGCGCCATATGCCTCTCCGGCGTGAACGGTTTTTAGTAAGAAGTTTTGGTGCGCGTATTCATACACTTCTTTAAATTTACTGGCTGGGTAACCGTTTTCTTGACCGGCGATGTCTAGCCCTACAATAGGCAAACCTTCGTCATCGCGCATGCGAACGCTGGCGCGAATCAATTCCATCGCCGCCGACTTGATCACGTCCATGGGGGCATGGTCACGTAATAGTTGGAACAACTGAGTGTAGTAAGGAGAAAAGCCTTTCTTACCAAAC
The DNA here is from genome assembly GCF_015354615.1 of Aliidiomarina indica. Lineage (GTDB taxonomy): Bacteria > Pseudomonadota > Gammaproteobacteria > Enterobacterales > Alteromonadaceae > Aliidiomarina > Aliidiomarina indica. The sequence continues at coordinate 171,494 of NZ_JACAVQ010000002.1, forward strand.
ATACGCATGGCGCAATTGATGATGCCGTACTCGAACGGTGGCTTTAAACCCGATTCGAAGCCAACATCGTCGCGACGGTTATATTCGATTTTGGCCTTTTTCAAACCATTATTAACAGCGTGCATCACTTCATCGAAACCAATTCCGCGCGCTGGGTCCATCAATAACTGAGGGGCAAAGCGCACTTCAATATAATTCACGCCTTCTTCCAAATTATCCACAGCAAGCTCGTACGCCGCTTGTTCCATGTTCTCAAGATCACGTAACACCGAGCAGGTGTACTGAAAACCATTCAGGTACTCACCGAGATTGTTGTACTTCTCTTTGAAGACCAAATCTTTTAGGCCTTCAACGCTGTAGGAAGGTAATTCAATTTTACTGCGTTGGGCCATTTCAATCAGGCCCTGAGGACGTAAGCTACCATCAAGGTGCAAGTGCAAATCTGCTTTCGGCAATTCGCGGATAAAGTCCAATGAATAGGTGGTTGGGGCAGAATCTGATGCACTCGCCATGGCGTTACTCCTACTAGTTTAATGTAACCGCGTATTCTATCGCATTTTTCATCGCAATGCGCGGCTATATGAACTCATTTTGCTGGTATCGGCGTTCCCTTGGACTAGGTTAAGTTGCACAATTTATTCACATTCTGACAATGCTTTTTAGCGTAGATTGGGGCAACATACAGGCTGCCTCATTTTTGTTAGAACGCTTTGAAACGACACCTTGTTAGCAGGGTAACGCAAAAACACCGATAACAGATTAATCACGGAATAGACGCATGGCCTCGCTTTATTTTACTTATTCAGCAATGAATGCAGGGAAAAGCACATCGTTGTTGCAAGTTGCTTATAACTACGAAGAACGTGAGCAACGGGTGTTGCTCCTCACTCCAGCGCTAGATACGCGGGTCGGTGAAGGAAAAATTCACTCTCGCCTTGGGCTAACACGCAGCGCAGAAACCTTCACTGAAAAAACGGATTTATATCGGGTTATTGCGCACACCCTTGAAGAACAAACGCTAGATTGCGTGTTGCTCGATGAAGCGCAGTTTTTAACCCCAGAGCAAGTATGGCAGCTCGCGCGCGCGGTCGATGCCTTACATACCCCAGTAATGTGTTATGGCATTCGTACCGATGCCTTTGGTAATGCATTTCCTGGAAGTGCCACATTATTGGCCATCGCCGATAAATTATCGGAGATAAAAACCATCTGTTTTTGTGGCCGCAAGGCCACCATGGTGTACCGTTCCGGGCCCGATGGTAAAGCGATTACTGGTGGTGAACAAATATCAATTGGCGGAAATGAGCGATATGTCTCTTGTTGCCGTAAACATTGGGTTGAAGCATTGGAAAAAGCAGGAATTGACCAGCAAAATTTTCCACTAAGTGAGGAATGAACAAGATGGCGAAGCGCAGCAGTAAAGCCTGGATGTGGTGGCTCGTGGTAGGCGTACTCGCCGTACTGGCGGTGGCATGGTGGCAATGGCCGAGTGACAACGGCGAGCCCCGCTTTAATACCAGTAAAGTGGAAACCCGCACAATTGAAGTGGTGGTCACTGCCACGGGCCGATTGCAGCCGTTGGATTTTGTCGATGTAGGCGCGCAGGTGTCGGGACAGCTAGAGCGTCTGCACGTGAATATTGGCGATCAGGTAGAGGCGGGGCAGTTGCTCGCGGAAATCGATGCCACGGTGTTAGAAGCGCGTTTAGATGGTACGCGAGCGCAGCTCAAGTTTCAGCAGGGCCAATTACGGGAGCGTGAAGCCAATCGCGATCTTGCTGAAATTAATTTGAATCGTCAGCAGCGACTGCTCGCCGATCGGGCGACTTCAGAAGAAATGGTGGAGAGTGCGGAAGCGACCGCACGCGCCGAGAACGCGCGCATTGATCAAATTGTTGCTCAGATTGAGCAAACAGAATCATCGTTGCGTGCTGAAGAAGCCAACCTAAACTACACCCGAATCTTTGCGCCTATGGCAGGCACCGTGGTTAGTATTCCGGCGCGGCGCGGACAAACCTTAAATGCGGCGCAAACCACGCCGACCATCCTTTCCATTGCAGATTTATCGGTGATGCGGGTCGAAGCGCAGGTCTCAGAAGCAGATATTGGCCGTTTGCGTGATGCCATGCCTGTGTACTTTACAACCTTAGGAAACCGCGGACAGCGGTGGACAAGCGCGCTTGATTTAATTGAGCCGACCCCAAAAATCGAAAACAACGTGGTGCTATATAACGCGCTGTTTGATGTTCCAAATCCAGAAGGCCGTCTGCTGCCACAAATGACCACCCAAGTATTCTTTGTGGTTGATAGTGCCGAAAATGTATTGTCAGTTCCTTTCGCGGCTGTGCGTCCAAGTGGACGCGGACAAGGCACCGTTGAGGTGTTACGCGGCGATGGCCAAACAGAAACGGTTACTGTGCGCACCGGACTCACCGATCGCGTTTATATAGAAATCCGAGATGGCCTCAATGCAGGCGACCATGTTGTGATTCCACGTCAGCAAGCTGGTGGCCCAGGTGGTTCGGCAGGCGGTCGTGGCGGACGGATGTTCTAATATGACTGATACCCTATCTGATACTCTGGTTCATGCGAAGGCAGCCACGAGCAAGCGCACGCCAAAAGCAAACTCGGGGGACGAACCGCTGATTCGCATTCGCGGTGTCACCAAGAGTTATCAAACCGGAGCGTTAACAACGCAGGTATTGCACGGTATCGATATGGATATCGAGCAAGGCGACTTTGTTGCTATCGTGGGTAGTTCGGGCTCTGGTAAGTCGACCCTCATGAATATTCTCGGTTGCCTAGATAAGCCGAGTAGTGGTGAGTATTGGTTTAAAGGTGAGCGTGTCGCTGACATGGATCCAGATGATCTAGCCCGCTTGCGGCGAGGTGCTTTTGGCTTTGTGTTTCAGCAATACAATCTACTGGGCGGAGCCAATGCCATTGCCAATGCTGAGCTTCCCGCCAGTTATACGGCACTGAGTAGCGACGCCCGTCGCGCCCGTGCCGAAGCCTTGCTGACGCGACTCGGTCTTGCTGAACGCATGCATCATAAACCCACAGAGCTATCAGGTGGTCAACAACAACGGGTGTCTATTGCCCGAGCCCTGATGAATGGTGGTGAAATTATTCTTGCGGATGAACCCACAGGGGCCTTGGATTCGCAAAGTGGCCAAGAAGTGATGGCCTTACTAAAAGACCTATCGGAGCAAGGGCATACGGTGATTGTGATTACCCACGATCATGATGTGGCAGCCCATGCAGAGCGCGTTATTGAGCTTAAAGACGGTCATATTCTCAGCGATAAACGTTTGCGCGAAGGGCAGGCAGCGGGTACGCCGCCACCCGGGCCAGGTGTATCGCAACCGAGCAGCGCTCTCGATTTGATGCGGGCATTTTTTACCGCTTTAGGAGCCTTGCGACAAAATATCTTTCGTACGGCGCTCACTTTACTGGGTATTGTTATCGGTGTTGCCGCGGTGATCTCGATGTTAGCGATAGGCCAGGGTGCACGCCAAGATGTGGTTGATCGGATCAGTGCCATGGGCTCGAATCTACTCAGTGTGTTTCCCGGAGCGCCCAATCAACGTGGCCGTTGGAACGTTGCGACGCTTATGCCTGAAGATGCCGATGCAATCAATCAGATCCCGGAAGTACTCGCCGCAGTGCCAGAACTTACGGGTAATCGTACCTTGCGACGGGAAGGCTTCGATAAGGAAGCGCAGGTGAATGCAACCTATGCCAATTTTCCAATAGCACGCCAGTGGGAGGTAGCCCAAGGCAGCTTCTTCACCGAGGAAGATGAGCAATTATACGCCACGGTTGCCGTTATCGGGCAAACCGTAGCTCGGCAACTCTTTCCCGATCGTGACCCATTGGGCGAAGTGATGCTGATCAACAATGTGTTGTTTCGAGTTATCGGTGTGATGAGTGAGCGCGGGGCATCGCCCTGGGGGCAAGATCAAGACGATGTGGTGTTTGTGCCCTTTAGCACCGGCTCCTTACGACTTTTCGGGCAACGCTGGGTGCGCAATATTACGGTGGCGGCAATCAGTAGTGATGCGCAAATTATGGAAATTGCCAACGATAAAGTGCATGCACTGTTACTTGAACGCCATGGTGTAGAGGATTTCTCTATCCGCAATATGGCGTCGATTATTGAAACGGCTACAGAAACCCAAAATACCATGACCTTATTGCTGGGTATCATTGCAGTTATTTCTCTGGTGGTCGGCGGCATTGGTGTGATGAACATTATGTTGGTGAGTGTGACCGAGCGCACTCGTGAGATTGGGATCCGCATGGCGGTGGGTGCAAAACGAGGGCAAATCAGGCTGCAGTTTTTGATTGAAGCGGTGACAGTTGCGTTGCTCGGCGGCGTTATCGGTGTCGCGTTAGGCTTGGGCATTACCTGGGTGATAGCAAGTTTTGGAACATCGGTGGTGTTTGCTACTACGCCAGTGCTCCTTGCCTTTGGTTGCTCTTTCTTAACCGGGCTTATTTTTGGTTATGTTCCAGCGCGTAAAGCCGCTCAACTTGACCCGGTGCAAGCACTGGCTTCTGAATAACAGAACGACACATCAGCAATAAAGAGGCGGTTCTATGTGGTTCAGAACCGCCTTTTCTGTATGCAATTGGTAGGCACTGGCAGCTGTACAAGATATACTCTAATGAATAGTTTATTGTATTTATTATGGAAAGGTAGCTGTCATGACCACCCCGAGTTTTAAGCCTGTTTCACTTCCTGATGTTCTTGAAATTACGCGCCCCGATGATTGGCATGTGCACTTGCGTGACGAAGACGTATTAGGAATGACAGTGCCAGCAACAGCGCGGGTATTTCACCGAGCAGTGGTTATGCCAAACTTAGTCCCGCCGGTTAGCAATGTCATCATGGCGGGAGAATATCGCCGACGCATCCTTGCGCAATTGCCAGAAGGTATTGCATTCGACCCGAAGATGGCATTGTATTTGACTCAAACCACCACCGCAGATGACGTGCAAGATGCCGCCGCCGACCCTACTATTATCGGCTTTAAACTGTACCCGGCCGGAGCCACCACAAACTCCGCAAGTGGGGTGACTGACATCGATAAAATGGACGCGGTGTTTGAAGCCATGCAGGCGCATGGGGTCCCTCTACTCGTACATGGTGAGGTCACCACATCGGATATAGATATTTTTGACCGAGAAAAAGTATTTATCGATCGCTACTTAGAACCCATCACCCGCAAGTTTCCAAGTCTCAAGGTTGTCTTTGAGCATATTACAACTGCAGATGCGGTTGATTTTGTAACGAGCACATCGCGCCATGTGGGGGCGACCATTACACCGCAGCACTTGTTAATGAATCGGAATGACCTGTTGGTGGGTGGTGTTCACGTTCATAATTATTGTCTTCCCGTGTTAAAACGTCGCATCCATCAAGAAGCGCTGCAGCAGGCTGCTATTAGCGCGAACCCGAAGTTCTTCCTTGGTACCGACTCAGCACCTCACGTGCAGGCGAATAAAGAAACTGCCTGTGGATGTGCCGGATGCTTCTCCGCGTTTAGTGCGATCGAGCTTTACGCAGAGCTATTCGCGCAGCTAGGTGCACTCGACAAATTAGAAGGGTTTGCGAGCTTCTTTGGTGCCGATTTTTATGGATTGCCAAGAAATGCCGATAAGATCGTATTAGAGCGCCAAACCTGGAAAGCGCCCGAAAAGGTGCATCATGGCAGCGCTACATGGGTGCCTTACTGGGCGGGACGGTCATTGCAATATCGTGTACGCGGTTGATCAACAGGTTTTATGAAAACACGAATATGACAAATGGTATGGAAAATTTGTGCTTATTTGTTTCGTTTTCTCGGTACACTATGGGTAATATAGGGTGGGTGTTATTCGTTTCACTCAGTGACTTTGAATGAAGGAAGCCCAAATAGGCAGAAAGCCTCACAACAATTAGAATTGCCGACATCGCCATGAGCGGCAACGAGAAGTTAACAGAGTTTTAAGGGGTAGCATTGCTTAATTGGTTTGCTCAGAAGAAGCGTCGATTGCTCGTGTCATTTGGTATCTGCGAGAACACCGTGCAAATGGCGGTGCTGAAAGCAGATAATAGCGCCATGAATACGCTTGAATTTGACCAACAGCAATTTTCATTGGTTGTTAACGATGAACATGAAATCGTGGATGGCGATGTGCCAGCAGCGATCGATGCACTACTTAACAAATACAAGCGCCTTGATTTCAAATATCAGTGGGTGCAATTTGTGGTGAGCGAGCCCCATGTGGAAATTGTAAGCGTGGAGCGACCCGATGTCCCCGACGGGGACGTGGCGACAGCGTTGCAATGGACATTACGCGACCTTGTGAGCATTCCTCAGCCAGATTTAATTATCGATTATTACGATATCCCGATCCAAGTAAGCGGAGCCCGAAAAATAAACGTGGTCGCGGCAAGCCGTGCGCTATTGTCGTCTTGGGTTGATTCAGTGAGCCGCCACGGCCTCGTTGTTCAAGGCATTGCGACCGATGCGCTGGCATTAACATTATGGACAGATGCGGATCAAAAGTTAATGCTGCTTAATCAGCACACCGGACAGCGTGCCAATTTGCATATCATTGTGAATCAGCAACTGGTGTTATCCCGCCGCCTGCAACCTAGTTTCGATTTACTCCATCTTGATGCGGGTAATATGGCGTTACTGGAAGATCTGGCCATTGAGCTACAACGTTCGCAAGATTTTTACAGTGGTCAATTGCGCCAAGCAGCATTAGGTCATATTGAGTTTGCGTTTGCGCACGACAAAGCCGAGACCATTGCCGAGGTGATGAGTGCTCAGCTTGGCATGCAGGTGAGTATGCTTGCATATCCTGCTTGGGCGAAAGAGCTAGGTGCAAACGATTATTCCGATTTAGCCGCATTGTCAGGTTTAATGTGGCTTGTTAAATATGCGCAACCTCAAGAGAAACGGGGGGCTGCGTGAAGCAATCATTGAAGCAGACAGTAAATCTTTACCGCGCAGATCTCAAACCGCGGCAACCATTGCTCACGTTTCATCGATTACTTTTTACCTTGGCCGTGGTTTTTGTGGTGATGGTTGGATGGCGCGTAGTACTCGAGGTGCAGCAGGCGTCCTTTAGTGAAAGCATCGAATCTGCCCGGGCCGAGCAATTAGAAAAGCAGCGGCAAATGACGCAACTTGCTGAGCAAGTACGCGACATGCGTCCGCGCTCTGATTTAACACGCGATGTTCAGCGCTTAGAAGCTCAGATTGAGTTACGTCAGCGGTTGCTTGCGGAATTACGTCGTCGCGGACAGTTAAGTCGGCATGATTTCGCGGGATTGCTGACAGACCTAGCCCGTCATCACCAAGATGGGGTGTGGCTAACCCGCATTCAGCAGAACCAAAATCAATTAGTGCTATCAGGACAGTCGACAGACCCGGCTATTTTACCCTTCTGGTTGAATGGTTTCCGGCAGGCCGAAACTCTCTCGCAACGCCATTTTAATATGGTTGAGTTGCGTCGCGATGATCGGGATGTTCTGCGTTTTGTGTTGCAAAGTACCGGTACCGGCATTGCGCCTGAGTATGTTCCGCAAACACAAGGCGAAGAAACGAACACGCAAGTACAGTCAGAAACGCCTGAGAATGAAAATACGCGTTCTGAGGCGGACGAACTAGATGAAGCATTACGCCGCTTGGGTACCGGGGGTGGTGGATGAACTCGGCGATAGAAAAAGGCAATACCTGGTTTATGGCCCGCTCGGAAAGAGAGCGGGTGGTTTTAAGTGTTTTGCTGATTGCCTTTGTAGGCTGGATCAGTTTTTTACTTGTGGTCGATGGTGCGCTGCAAGAGCAAGCGACGCTTGATCGCCAGATGCGACAAATCACCACCGATACAAACCGAGTGAATCAAGAAATTAATCGGTTACGCCAACATGTTGCAGGTGACCCAAACAATGAACTAGAAGCGCGCAAGCGCCAATTAAGTTCCCGCAACGAGCGTCTCGATCGGCAATTAGATGAACTTGCTGATTTTGTCGAGCCGGAACAATTATTAGTATGGATGCAGGCCCTGTTAACCGGCCAATCAGGATTAAAGCTGCGGGCGTTTGATACGCATCCGCCTGCGCCATTTTTAACGGGAGCCGTGGGTGGTAGTGTCTATCAACACACCGTAGAGGTGGAACTCGAGGGCACTTACTTCGCCATCCGTGACTATCTGGCGAGTGTGCAGCGCTTGCCGATAGGGTTTTATTGGGACTCTCTCGATTACCAAGTTGCTCAGCATCCAAACGCAGTAGTGAAGCTTACGCTTTACACCCTGAGTCAAGCGGAGGTGCAAAGTGGCTTGTAAAGTATGGGTATTAGGCCTAGTGTGGCTGCTAGCAAGCAGCCAACTCGCTACTGCTCAGCAAGTGGGGGAGCGCGACCCAACACGCCCACTCGTGGTTGCTAACGATCAAACGACCCGAAGCGTGGCTCGATTACCTAATTTAAATTTGGATTTTATTCGTTACTCGACAACCCAGAGCGTCGTTAGCATTAATGGCGATCTATATCAACGCGGCGATGAGATCAGGGGGTGGACGGTGATTACCATCGAACCTGATCGTGTGACTTTATATCGTGATGACGAAACCATCGTGTTGTCAGTATTTGCAGGTTTGAACAGAAGTACCTTAAAGGAACAGCCATGAGACGAAATGGGCGATATCTTCAGCGAGCGATTATCGTACTCACGACTTCGATGTTAGTGGCGGGATGTTTATCTAAGCCAGACGAACAGCTCGTGCGGGAAGCCGAAGATGCGCTGCGTTCGGGTTCAACAACCAGCGAAAGCCGCGGGCCATCGTCCCTTCCTGAAGATGTGCGCGGAAGCTTGCGGCAACCTTTATCGACACGTGCGAGCTCATCGATATTGGAAGAGCCTCGTTTCTCTATTCAAGCACGGCAAGTTCCCGCAGCGGATTTTTTCGCGCAGCTTACCAACGAAAGCCCTTATAGCTTGGTTGTGCATCCTGACGTGCATGGAAGTATTACCGTTAACCTACGCGACGTGACACTGCAAGAAGCGCTTGATGTGGTGCAAGATATCTACGGATTTGATGTTCGTCGCGAAGGCCGTATTTATCGTGTTTTCCCGGCGGGGTTACGCACTGAAACCATGACCTTAAACTATCTCTTGTTAACCCGCCAAGGTATGTCGCAAACCTCGATTACGTCGGGAGGTGTTGCTGCGCAAGGTGGTCAAGGTGGCGCTCAGGGTGCTCAAGGTGCGCGCGGCCAGCAAGGTGGCGCGCAAGGAGGAACCGCGGGTTCAGCCGGACAACCGGGAGGCGCCCAAGGGGGTGTCGGTGGCCAAGGTGGAATCACAGGACAAACTGGCTCGACGATTTCCAGCAGCTCAGAAACAGATTTTTGGAAAGACTTAGAACGTACTTTGTTGGGTATTATAGGGTCGGGTGATGGTCGCAGTGTGGTGGTCTCACCGCAAGCGGGTCTTGCCACTATTCGTGCTTATCCTCATGAATTACGGGCAGCTCGCGACTTTTTGCAATCGGCAGAGCGCAGCTTACAACGACAAGTCATTCTAGAAGCGCGGATTGTTGAAGTGCAGCTTAATGACCAGTACCAGCAGGGCGTGGATTGGAGTCGAATTACTTCAGCGATTGGCGGTGGCACCAGCCAGTTTAGTTTTAGCGGTATGTCTATGGACAGGTCGTCACTAGGCGGGGCTATTGGATTCCAGTTCGAAACAGCAAACTTTAACGGCATGCTTGAATTGTTATCGACGCAAGGCAATGTGCAGGTGCTGTCGAATCCACGAGTCACTGCAACGAATAATCAAAAAGCAGTGATCAAGATTGGTGAAGACGAGTATTTTGTTACCGATGTATCCACAACAACGATTACCGGTACCGCTACAACGTCAACGCCGAACATTCAGCTCACCCCATTTTTCTCTGGGATTGCATTAGATGTAACTCCCCAAATCAGTGATGACGGCACGATCACGCTGCACATTCGTCCATCGGTTACGGAAACTCGTGAACAAGAGAAAGTGGTTACACTTAACCGTGATAGCTTTGTTCTTCCGTTAGCGCGCAGTAATATTCGGGAATCAGATACCGTGATTCGTGCACGGGATGGTGAAGTCGTCGTCATTGGCGGCCTCATGCAAACATCGTATCAGGATGAATCAAGTCAAGTGCCGGTATTAGGCAGTATTCCTGGCTTGGGCGAGCTGTTTAAAAACCGGCGTCAAAGGGAAGTAAAGAAGGAATTGGTGATCATGTTACGTCCCACAATCGTAGGTGTTGATACGTGGGATGAAGAGTTAGAGTCATCACGCGAGCTTCTGCGCCGTTGGTACAATAGTAACTAGGATTACACATGTATTTATACCACTTCGGCTTTTCTGAATTGCCGTTTACGCTGACACCAAACACAAGTTTCTATTGTGGTTTGCGCGTGCATGATGAAGCACTGCAGGTGTTGCTAACGGCATTAAAAACCGGAGAAGGATTTATTAAAGTCACCGGTGAAGTGGGTACTGGAAAAACCCTATTGTGTCGTAAGTTACTCAACGAAGTACCGGATCACTTTGTTACCGCCTATATCCCCAATCCGTATTTACCAGCCGAGGCATTGCGCCATGCAGTTGCATCCGAACTAGGGATTGCCGAGCATGACAGTATCGATCAGCATCAGTTAACGCGAGCGATTGAACAACAGCTCTTGGAAATAAACAAAAACGGGCGTTCCGTCGTACTTATTATTGATGAAGCGCAAGCACTACCGGATGAGAGCTTAGAGGCACTGCGGTTATTATCAAATTTGGAAACCGAAACCCGCAAGTTAGTGCAGTTAGTGATGTTTGGCCAGCCTGAGTTAGATGAACGGCTTGCCACGCGGCAGTTACGTCAATTGCGGCAACGGGTAAGCTTTTCTTACCAGTTGCAGACGTTGAGCGAAGAGGAACTTGCCCGCTATGTGCATCATCGCGTGCAAGTTGCCGGTTATCGCGGACCTGAATTGTTCTCTGCAGAAGTTATTTGGTGGCTGCACCGAGCAAGTCGCGGGGTACCGCGGTTGGCCAATATTTTATGTCATAAAATGCTGTTGCTCGCTTATGGGTCTGGCAATTATACGATTAGTACCAAAGATGCGAAGATGGCGATTGCCGATACGGAAGATGCGCAAATGCCAAGACAGCATGACTGGCTTTGGTTTGCAGGGGGATTTATCGCTGCACTTGCCCTGGTGACTGGAGCGGGGTGGTGGATGGGGTGGTTTAACGCGTGAGTATCATTAACCAAATGCTCAAAGATATCGATCAGCGTGAGAAGCCGCAGGTCGGATCCAAGCGTCCGAAGTCGGCCTATCTTGGTCGTCCTCTGCGCACGCGGCGTTTGCGTTTAATTCTTTGGGGTGGAGTGCTCGCTTTACTGGCGTTTTTAGCCTTATCGTGGGTGATGGAGCGCATCGCAAGTGATGATACGAATGCCCGACCTAGTGCCGACCAGTTACAGATTCAGCGCTCGCCACAGGTGATTGTCCCTCATACCGAACCATCTGAAGTAGCCACATCTGACCAACAGTCGGCACCAGAACAGTCGCCTGAGGTTCGTTCCGAACCGCCTGAACAAGCCACGCCCCGCACCACCCGCGGCGAACAGGCAAGGGTTGTGGTCACAGATTTAGAGCCAAGCCCAACGCAGCCAGCGCCAACGCGGGATGTAGCTGCTGTGGAAGAAACAGTTATCCCAGTGCAACCGGCAGAAGTAGAACAACGGCAGGTGGCAACACCTACTGTGCCTGAATCCGGTGGTGAGATGTCGATTCAGCGCAGCGAAGGTGGCACCACCTCGGCGGAACGTCTCTATCAACGGGGAATGGATGCACTTTCTGCGGGTGATCATCGCAATGCGGTACAACGATTCCGCGAAGCACTTTTAGTGCATCCAGATCATGTTGCTAGCATGGAGCAACTTGCGGCGCTTCAATTTAGCCGTGGCTTCGTTGGCGAAGCATTGCAATTATTGCGAGATGGGTTGCAGCGAAATCCGGACGCATCCGATTTGTTGCTCCTCAAGGCGCGTATCTACGAGCGCATCGATGAACCGCGCGCTGCTCTTGATCTATTGCGCGGACACGCATTTCGATTACCGCAAGATGCAGACCTGTTGATTTTGCAGGGGGCGACAGCGACCGAGCTAGAAGAATTTTCATTAGCCATTCGAACCTACCGACAGCTAGTGAGCTGGCGTAGCGACCAAGGCAATTGGTGGTTGGCTTTAGGTTACGCACTGGAGCGTTCGGGCGATCCCTTAAACACCCAAGAAGCCGCTGAGGCATATCGACGTGCTTTGCAAGATCGTACCCTGTCCGAAAGCGCACGTACCTTCGCACTCAATCGCAGGGAGGCGTTAGGCTACTAATGGCACGTCGTCCTCGATTAAAAATGCGCTTAGGCGACTTACTGGTCCACGAAGATGTGATCAGCGAAGCCCAATTAACAGAAGCGCTAGCCAGTCAAAAATCGTCCGGGCGTAAGCTTGGGGACATTCTGATCGAATTGGGGCATTTGCAAGAAGACCAGTTACTTGATTTTCTCTCGCAACAGCTCGGGGTACCCCGCGTTGACCTCTCGGAAAAACGCGTTGACGCGAACGTCGCTAAATTAGTTCCCGAAGTACAGGCGCGGCGCCATCGCGCCCTAGTTATAGAAGCCGATGAGACCAGTGCTCTGGTGGCCATGGGCGACCCCGCAGACCTTACCGCTATTGATGCGCTCAGTGCCATACTGGCCCCTCGTGAAGTGGAACTAGCCGTTGTGTCTGAGCGTCAGTTACTGGATTCTTTCGATAGCCTGTACCGACGTACCGAAGAAATTGAGCAGTTTGCTAGTCAGTTGCAACAAGAGTCCCGTGATGAGGATGAGCTCGATCTCAGTAATCTGGTGGATTCAGAAGCGGACGACGACGTTACCGTAGCGCGCCTATTGAAATCTATTTTTGCCGACGCCGTGCAAATTCGGGCCTCGGATATTCACATAGAGCCAGAAGAGACTGGGCTACGCATTCGGCAACGGGTGGATGGTCAGTTACAAGAGAACATTTTAGATGAGCGCGGCATCGCATCTGCGCTGGTGCTGCGTTTAAAATTGATGGCAGGCTTAGATATTTCTGAAAAGCGGCTACCACAAGATGGTCGCTTTAACATGAAGGTGCGTAATCACGATATCGACGTCCGTTTATCAACGTTGCCGGTGCAATATGGCGAAGCGTGCGTCATGCGTTTATTGGATCAATCTCAGGGTTTGTTGTCTTTAGAACAAACCGGTATGCCTGCCGATATGATCAAAAAAGTTCGCTATCACATGACCAGGCCTCACGGCATGATGCTGGTCACGGGACCAACCGGCTCCGGTAAAACCACAACCTTGTATGCAGTACTCAGCGAGTTAAACCAGCCGAATAAGAAAATAATTACGGTTGAAGACCCGGTGGAATATCGCCTTCCTCGTATTTCACAGGTGCAGGTGAACAGTAAGATAGGGTTGAATTTCGGTCGCGTGTTACGTACTACCCTGCGTCAAGATCCCGATATCCTCATGGTGGGTGAGATGCGTGATCAGGAAACTGTCGAAATCGGTTTGCGGGGTGCGATCACCGGTCACTTAGTGTTATCCACTTTACATACCAACGATGCGATTACGTCGGCCATGCGTTTAATTGACATGGGCGGTGCGCCTTATCTGGTTGCAAGCGCGCTGCGGGCAATTATCGCCCAGCGATTGGTGCGCCGAATTTGTGAACATTGTAAAACGGCGCATGAACCGGATCCCCAGCAAAAAGCGTTGTTGCGCAGTGTGGTAACAGAAGTGCCCAGCGACGCAACCTTTTATCATGGTCGTGGCTGTCAGCGCTGCAACTTTAGTGGTTATCGCGGGCGTGTCGGTGTTTTCGAACTACTCGAAATTAACGAACAGATGATGACGGCACTTAGGGTGGAAGATACCCAAGCGTTTTCAGTCGCAGCGCGGGAAAGTAAAGACTTTAAAACCCTTGCCGAAGTTGGATTGGGATACGCCATTGCGGGAATGACAACAGTGGCGGAAGTACTCACCCTCGCCGCAGGAACCCCGGTTTTTGATGACGTAGAAGCGGAGCTAGTGGCGGATGTTGATGAAGGGAAAGACTGATGGCGGAATTTCGATATCAAGGCCGCGATCGTCAAGGAAAAACCGTACGGGGTTTACTTCAAGGTCCCGATGAGGCGGCGATAGCCCAGCAACTGATCCGAAAAGGCATTGTTCCACAGCAGATTAAATCGAGCAGCGAAGGATCCTCAGGCATCGATTTAAAAGCGCTATTTACATTTCCGGTGCCTTTGCCCGAGCTGATTATGTTTATTCGACAAATGTATTCGCTGACCAAAGCGGGTATTCCCATGTTACGGGCTATCGAAGGCTTGGCCACCAACGCCACCCATAAGCGATTACAGCGCGCCCTGTTGGATATGGCCGATCAATTAGAGCGCGGGCGGGGGTTATCGACCGCGATGGCAGATCACCCCAAAGTGTTTCCTCGGGTGGTGGTCGCCGTGGTTAACGTGGGCGAAAATACCGGGCGCTTAGAAGAGTCTTTTGCCCAGCTAGCCGCGTACTTGGAAAGTGAACTCGACACTCGCAAGCGCATTAAGCAAGCTACGCGTTACCCATCGTTTGTACTTGGCTTTCTTGTCATTGCGGTAACTGCACTGAATATTTTAGTGATTCCTCGTTTTGCCGAGATGTTTTCCGGCTATGGGGTTGAACTTCCAGTGGTCACGCAAATCTTAATTGGTAGTTCCAATTTCTTTGTGAACTATTGGTGGACACTGGTTATTGGTACGCTCTTCTGTATTTTTGGTCTGGTGTTCTGGCTAAACCAGCCGGGCTCTCGAGAACGTTGGGATCGACTGAAGATCAAACTGCCCGCGGTCGGGGATATCATTGAGCGCAGCTTGTTAGGTCGATTTTGCCGCAGTTTTAGTGTGATGCTCAATGCCGGCGTTCCCCTTACGCAAGCCCTGTCGATGGTGAGCGATGCCCTCGACAATCAGTACATGGCAGTGCGCGTCTCAGAAATGCGGCGCGGTATCGAACGCGGGGACTCGCTGTTGAAAGTCGCTCGCCAAAGTAAGTTATTTTCGCCTCTGGTGCTGCAAATGATTGCCGTGGGGGAAGAAACCGGCAGCTTGGATGCGCTACTTGACGAGGCCGCCGAATACTATGAACGGGAAGTAGATTACGATTTGAAAACCGTCACCGCGCGTATCGAGCCTATTTTAATTAGTTTCGTTGCTGGCCTCGTATTGTTGCTTGCGATGGGTATTTTCTTACCTATGTGGAACATGATGGGAGCCTACTCGGGGGGTCTGTAATGAGACAAGATCCACAACGCGCTTTTGAACGCATTGCCCGCCGACGTCGCGATAAGAAAATTTATGATCGCAATATGCGAGTGGGCATGATCCTAGTGACCGTGCTGATCTCCATGACACTCGTTGGGCTCTTTACCCGCCAGGCCTCTGTGGAGATGAACCCCGATACCATAGTGGGTTGGCGCGAAGTGGAATTCGATTCAGCCGCGAATCGATTTCAAACCCGAATCATGTTGGCACGCCTCGAGTGGCTGCGCTTGCAAGGGCCTGAGCAGATCCGATTTGAGTTTGAATCGGGTGCGCCGATAACCATCCCCATGCAGGCGAATGGATGGCCCGCCAGTCCCGACGGTTCAACGCGGGGCGTATCATTTTGTCGAGGAATTTGGGACATGTTAGCGAGCGCAGATTCGATGCGCGATCCGCTACGTATCGAATGGCACGCAACTAATAATCAACTATACTGTAGGTATAGTTATGGTGGCATGGTGCGGTTTGATTATTATCCAGAAACAGGTCATATTGTTCATCATGTGCCAAGGGGTTAAAGGGTTGCTGTCAAAGTCGTCCAGAACGCCGTATACTAGGCGGTCTTATAGCATTTGTTATCTGACATTTAGTATAAAGCAATTTGTTTGAAATTTGTTACGATCAGTGCATAAGCATGGGAGTTAAATAGTATTATGGTGAACGCTTACGCGAACAAACGCTCTCAACAGGGCTTTACCTTGATCGAACTCATTATTGTTGTCGTCATACTGGGTTTGTTGGCAGCCTCCGCTTTACCTCGCTTCACCGATATTTCGAGTCAAGCGGAGGATGCATCACTTGAGGGTGTGGCTGGCGGATTTACCAGTGCAGTTGGCATAGTGCGTGGCCAATGGGAACTCGATGGCCGTCCTCCCGGTGATGCATCGGGTTCGGGTGCCATGGTGGTGATCGACGGTGTCGATGTGTATGTTGATGGGAACCGCGGTTACCCCGTTAGTGGATTACCAGATTCAAGCGCGAATATTAATAATATGAGCGCGGAAGATTGTCGTTCGTTGTTTGCAGCCATTTTACAAGGCGCACCAACGGCGAGTGCAGATTTCGCAGATATAGACCGCGTGCGGTTTTTTGTTGCTGCGGAAAATAACGGCACCAATGATATTTGCGTGTTCTACCAAGCCATAACATTAAAAAATCTTGGTGGAGCCCCAAGTGGTGACGATTATCAGACAACTGGAAACAACTTCGTGTACAACCCACGTACCGGAGGCGTGAACGTTAATTTAAATCGAGCGAACTAGCGGGGGAGAGACGCTTCCGTTCGAAGTACGCATTTGGATATTGGACTTAACGAAGGTATATAGATATGAAACAACAACGTGGTTTTACATTAGTTGAATTGATCATCGTGATCGTTATTTTGGGGATCTTGGCCGTTACCGCAGCCCCACGTTTCTTTGATTTCTCTGATCAAGCACGCTCAAGCACCATTGAAGGCTTAAAGGCAGCGGTGCAGGGTGGCTCTGAGATTGGTTATGCGCGCGGCGCCCTAAGTGGTAATGCTGCTTATCCTGTGGGTGAGGATCTTCTTACGGAGTTGAACATCACAGCTGCTGATATCGATGATGATGCCTACACAGGTCAGGATGAGTGGGTGTATTCAGTGGGTACAGCGACAGTAGGTGATGAGAATGTGCTTTATATCACTCTGCGCTCTGTGATTGCTCCAGCCGACGGGGCAGATGCTGATGATATCATAGGCACAAACTGCTTCTTAAGCTATGACGCGACGGATGCAGGCAATCCGCCGGTGATTATTACGACAACCTCTGGCTGCTAATCTGAACCCTAGTGACCACGAAAAGCCTGATTCTGGTATGCAGAGTCAGGCTTTTCTATTTTCACATAGAACAACATAGTCTGGATCCGAATGCCTCGCGGGCATATAGTGGGTAAGCATAAGCAAAATGCAACACTGATAGGTGACCCATGGAACGCGTAACAGTCCGATTCAAACGTGGGAGTGGCTTCACGCTCGTGGAGCTTATCGTTGTGGTTGTCATTATTGGCATTATGGGTGTGTTTGCTGCCCCTCGGTTTGTCGGCTCAGGTGCGGTGGATGAAGTGGGTGCAACGCGTGAAGCGAGTAGCCTATTGCGTTTGCAGCAACAACGCGCCATGCAAAACACGGCCCTTTCCTGTTATGGGGTTAATCTCGCGAGCACCAGTATTGCGCCAACCACCTGCGGACCTGCCAACGCGGTGGCGCAATCCGTTGACGCCGCGAGTGGCCAAATCTTCACCCTCACCCCTGCAACCCCCTCCCTTTATTTTAACGGCCTGGGCTGTGCCGTGACCACGCCCGGCGCGGAATGCGACGATGTCGATCGACAGCTTGATTTTGTCGGTGGTGATTTTCGCAGTCTGTGTATTGGCGGCCAAGGTTATATTCGCGAAGGGGAATGCCCATGAGCTTGGTTGTTCCCGCAGCACGCAAACAGCAATCAGGATTTACACTGGTGGAGTTGGTAGTTGGTATTGTCACCTTGGGCATTGCCCTTGCAGTATTAAGCGCGCTAATTTTCCCCCAAGCGCAACGCAGCACGGTGCCGTTTCAACAAATGAAAGCGGCACAACTGGGTCAGTCACTGATGGATGAAATTCTGAATAAGGCCTTCGATGAGCAAAGTATTCGTCCGGGGGCTTTGCGCTGCGATGAAATAGAAGGTGAGCCAGAATTTGTGGCTTGTACGAGCCAAATGATGTTGGGTCCTGAGGAAAGTGACCGTTCTGATTTTAATGATGTAGATGATTTTCACGAGCTTGAACTGACGTTGAGTCAACTCGAAGATACCCTTGGGCGCTCGCTTGAACCCTACTTTACCGGTTTCTCTGCGGCGGTTCGGGTGTTTTATGACGCGGATCTTTCAGCAACCGAGAATACTAGTACCTCACAGAACACCGCGTTGTTTAAACGGGTGGAGGTTACCATTACCTTACCGGATGGCTCGGAAGCGGTATTCGCAGGCTATCGAGGGAATTACTGATGCGCGCGCGTGGGTTTACTCTGGTTGAATTGATCGCGGTGATCTTGATCTTATCGGTGATTAGCGCCGGCACATTCGCTTATTTGCGCTTTAGCGGCATGATTTTTATGGATGTGACTGAACGCGATGCCTTGATTCAAGAAGCGCGTTTTGCAATGGAGCGCTTTGCCCGGGAAGCCCGCGCGAGCTTGCCGGGAAGCGCGCGTTTAACGGGCGGCAACGATGAATGTATTGAGTTCGTTCCTGTGGTCACCGGCGGCAGCTATGTTCGTATTCCGACTGCGTCTTTGAGTAACCCCGCGCGTATCGTCGCGCCAAGCAACTATACGTTTACGGCGGGTGACCGATTGGCCGTGGCCGTGCGCAACTCGGCCCAAGCTTACGGCAACAGCGGCTATATTCATGAAATTGATAGCTTCACTAATGGCCCTGGCGACACCTTGGACGTAAACTTAACTGATGCCAGTGCATTGTTTTCTGCGCAAAGTATCGCCCAGCGCTATCGTATCGTGCGCGAACCGGTAAGTTGGTGTGTGATTGATGTGGGGGATTCACAGCAACTGTGGCGCTTTACCGGTTATGGTTGGCAAACCACGCAACCGGACGTGGCAACCTTATTAAGCGCGCCATCGGCCCAGTTGATGGGGCGACGGCTCGATGTGCAATTTGCGGATATCGATCAACGCCCGTTTCAGGTGGATGCACCCACCTTGCGCGAACAAGGGCTCATCCAAGTGCGCTTGCGTTTTCGCCGGCCTAATAGCACTGAGTCCGTCTTATTTTATCGGGAAGTGGTGATTGCCAATGCCATCTAACAGTCAGGTTATAGGACAACATAACTGTAGTACGCGCCAGCAACGGGGGGCGTCGTTGGCAGTGGTGATTTTTATCCTCGTGGTATTGGCCAGCTTAGGTGTGGTGATGGTGCGGGTTCTTTCCTTAGGTAGCGCCTCGGTGGTGTCTGAAGTGGTCGGGACGCGTGCCGTGCTTGCCGCCCGCAGCGGATTAGAACTTGCGCTGACGGATCTGTTCCCGTTGAACCAAAGCACGGCAACAAGCTGCACCGTGGTAAATTCTAATCGCAGTGAAGTGAATTTCACCGGTGCCGGCCTTACCGATTGTCGCGCCGAAGTAAGCTGTGTTGAGCTTGATGCCGGAGATTTTATCCAGTATCGACTCGTCAGTGTTGGCGTCTGTGCGGTGGGCAATCAGGAGTTTTCACGCCGTTTACTGCTGGAGGCATCCGATGCGAGCCTATAAGTCGCTAACACTACTTAGTGTCGTTATTATGGCCTTGGCCTGGGCTCCAAGGGCAGTTGCGGCGGATTACACCTTGCCGGGCGGCATTAACAGCGCAGTTTTTCAAAATGGTGGCTGCACCTTGAATTCGGCCCAAGATGAGATGACGTGTACCAGCGGGCTTAATTTTGGGAATAACAACGACACCCTCAGTTTTACTGTGGCCCCTTTTACGATCAATGTAGCGGGTAACTTCGATTACCGAAATGGCTTTAAATTGAACGAGACTGGGGTTGCTAGCGACGTATTTGTTAACGTCGGCGGTAACATGAACCTTTCCGGAGGCTCACCTGGCAATAACACCGTCATTAACGCCATTTTAAGTATTGATGGCTCTTTTAATGTGGGGAACAATTCCTCGCTGTCTGGCGATATTACCATTACCAACGGAAACTTGAACGTCGGTAATAACTCGTCGATTGAAGGCAACCTTGATGTCGACGGCGACGTCACCTTAGATCCCAATACCACGGTCAATGGTAACGTAAACGCCACTGGCACGGTCACGAATGAAGGATCCGTTACTGGTTACATTAATGCCCCAGAAGTTGAAGGGGGTGGTGATGCGGGCGAAGTATGTGATGTGAACGATAACGAAGGCCCCTGTTTTGGTGGCAGTGCGGTGTATAAATACCGACTGAATAACCCTGGCACCGGCTTTACCTGTGAAGCTGTCTCTATTTTTGTGGAAGTATGCGCCGACAGTAGCTGCTCGAGTTTATCCAGTGATGAAGTGACCGCAAACCTTGTTGCCACTCCCAACTCAGGAAACCCTAACGGTGCCACACAGACATACAATTCCGCCAATCAAACCTTCACCGGCAATGCATCGTTCTCACTCACAATTCCAGAACCTGGCAATTATGACTTAAGTATTCAAAGTAATGTCGCACCACAACAAGGCGCTGAATGTGTTGGGCCGAGCGGTTGTCTGTTAACTATGGTGGATACCGGGTTTCAAGTAGTTCCGCCGAACCCGGTGGTGGCAGGTGATGATTTTAACGTGTTGGTGCGCTCCATTCGCAAAGATGAGAATACCGGCGCGTGCGCCGCAGCGGTACAAGGCGGGATAGATCTGAATGTGGGCCTGCTGTGCCTTGATCCCGATCCGAATGCGGCGGCGTGCGGCAATTGGAATGATGTCCCGAGCGCCGTGCTCTCGGTAAATTCGGTCACTATTAGCGGGCATAATACACCTACGACAGTGCCCAACGTTAGTTTTGATACAAACGGCGAGGCGCTTTTAAATACTCGCTATGGTGATGTCGGTGAAATCGCGCTGACGGTGTCGGCCGGCGTCGCCACTGGCGCTGTATTGACTGGCGAAAGCAATGCCTTTGTCGTGGCGCCCGCAGGTTTTGCGGTGCGGGCCTTGTTTAATGGTGATGAACCACCGGCGGCAAGCCTGACAACCGACTTTTTTGCTGCAGCTCCCTTTGTGCGAGCGGGCGAAGCATTTCGAATCGAGGTGGAGGCGCGCACAAGCCAAGATTTGCTGGCGCCCTCGTTTGGGTTGGAATTTACACCCGAGCGGCCTAACGTAGGCGTGCTAACGCCGTTGTTAAGCCCTCTCGCGGCAGATGCAAGTAGCGGAATTCCGGCCACTCCAGCCTTACAGGGCGTTGGCACATCCGATTTAACGCGTGTCGGGGATGGCTTATTTGCAACAAATGTTGCCCGTTGGCATGAGGTTGGGGTATTTCGCGTGGAGGCACAGGTTGCTGGCGGCAGTTATATCACCTCTAATCTCGATGCGAATACCCAGTCGTACCCGATAGGCCGGTTCATTCCCGGCTATCTATCGGTAACCCTCATTGATGATGGCTCAGGTTCGCCGGTTGTTCCTGAGTTTATGGACGCACAAGATGATTTTACCTATGTCGGGCAATCGACGGCATGGTTTGTGGCACCGGAGTTTGAAGTGGTCGCTCGCTCCCTCAATGGCGTGGGTCTTACCAACTACGTCGGCCCCTTATTTCGACTTGAAGCCGTCACAGAAACCAATGCCTATGAGATAGCCAGCGCTCCTGCCGAGGCGTTGCTGGAAGATGAGGATTTAGACAGTGCCGATGTGCTCGTGACGGCGCCCGCAGAGTTTGGCGATCCTGGCGTGATGTTACTCAACGACAGTCGTGTGTTTGTTCGTCAACCGGAGCCTCATTTACCCTTTAACCCGCTTCTTGATTTAACCCTAAGCGCCTCCTTTTTTACCGATGAAGACGGCGCCTGTTACCGAGATAGCGCAGGCGATCCCTGCCGGGGGGAAGTGATAGAAAACATTGGCGGCAGCCAACAGCTCAGCGGACGCTTAAATTTATTACCCGTTGCTGTGCCCGCCGATGAGGTGATGGGGCTGGAGTTTCGTACCGAGATTTATGCCTGTACCGGCGATCTTAGCCGCGCACTGATTGCCACGAGCTGTAGTCTTGATGATATCTATTGGCGTCGAAATATACGTGATAATAGCACCGAGTATGATATTGATTGGGTCACCACAGCAGCAACGTACGTGCTTATTCCAAACGGCCAAAGTGACCTCGGCTTGGTGGATATTGATAGCTCGCTGACCGGCGTGGGAACCTTCACCTTCATCGACGGCCAACAGGATGGTGCGAATCAGTTACTGCTGCAAAGTGGCGGTAAACGTGGTCGTTTCCTTTGGATTGTTGATCTTACGCCAAGCGGTGTAGAACTACCCTGGTTGCGTCATGATTGGACGGGTGCAGATGCGCTGGATGATCCGCAAGCTGAACTCGAATTTGGATTGCCACGGGATAATCCACGGATCATTTACCAGCGTGAGTTAGGTTGGTGAGTTTAAGAATCCAGGTCGCAATTTCTGCAAGGACGCACACCGAACAGTGAACTTTTCCGACAAAACACGGGACTGAAGCAAAGGCCGTGTAAAAACCCCGTGTTGGCGGGCATTCTCGCTTGCCCGCGGGGGCACGGCTTGGTAAAGTTAGTCAGTTATTTCACGAATTATAAAACCAAGGGAACAGCCCTCCATGTTTAAGAAGTTGCGCGGCTTATTTTCCAACGATCTGTCGATCGATTTGGGAACGGCAAACACACTGATTTATGTGAAAGATAAAGGCATCGTATTGAACGAGCCTTCGGTGGTTGCGATTCGTCAAGATCGAGCGGGCGGCGCAAAAAGCGTTGCGGCGGTAGGTCACGCAGCAAAGCAAATGCTCGGCCGAACGCCAGGAAACATCAAGGCGATTCGTCCGATGAAAGACGGCGTGATTGCCGATTTCCACGTAACCGAGAAGATGCTGCAGTACTTCATCAAACAGGTGCATGAAAATAATTACTTACGTCCTAGCCCTCGGGTTTTGGTGTGCGTGCCTTATGGGGCAACCCAAGTGGAACGTCGCGCCATCCGTGAATCAGCGTTAGGTGCAGGTGCGCGGCAAGTGGTATTAATTGATGAGCCTATGGCTGCCGCTATCGGTGCTGGCTTACCTGTCTCCGAACCTACCGGCTCTATGGTGGTAGATATCGGCGGTGGTACTACAGAAGTTGCTATTATTTCCTTGAACGGCGTGGTCTATTCTAGCTCCGTGCGGATTGGCGGTGATAAGTTCGACGAGGCCATCATCAGCTACGTGCGCCGTAATTTCGGCTCACTTATTGGTGATGCGACGGCGGAACGCATCAAGCACGAAATCGGAACTGCGTATCCTGGTGATGACGTACGCGAGTTGGAAGTGCGCGGACGTAACCTCGCCGAAGGTGTACCCCGTTCATTCACATTGACGAGCAATGAAATTTTAGAAGCACTGCAAGAGCCTCTGATGGGGATTGTGGCGGCTGTGATGACAGCTCTTGAGCAATCACCGCCGGAATTGGCTTCAGATATTTCAGAGCGCGGTATGGTGCTTACCGGTGGCGGTGCATTACTTCGTGACCTCGATCGCTTATTGATGGAAGAAACTGGAATTCCAGTGATTGTCGCAGATGACCCACTTACTTGTGTGGCACGCGGTGGCGGTAAAGCGCTTGAGCTTATCGATGAGCACGGCGGCGATTTGTTCAGTGATGAGTAAGTGGATGGCGGCTAAAGCGGAAACAAATTAACTGTGTCTACACCATTATTTGTTCGTTCTGTCTCATTGAAAGTTCGCTTAACGCTAGCCTTGTCGCTAGCGTTTTTGCTTATTTTTCTCGACCATCGTTTGGGTGCTATGCAGCCCATGCGCATGTTTTTAAACTCGTTAGTTAGCCCGGTTCAGTACCTTGCAGTGATGCCTGAGCAGGCATTAGATAATTTTATTTCGCAAGTGCAAAGTCGCCGAGCGCTGATTCGGGAAAATGACCTCTTGAAAGAAGAAATGCTGTCGTTACAAGGCAAAATGCAGCGTTATGAGTTCTTGATGCTTGAAAATGAGCGGCTACGAACCCTTCTTGCGAGCGACGCGCGCGAAGACAGATTGCGCATGGTCGCTGAGGTGATTGCCGTTGACTCTGATCCCTTTAGCCATCAGGTAGTGGTGAATAAGGGTACGCGCCACGGTGTGTTTATCGGCCAGCCGGTGATTGATGCACAAGGCGTGATTGGCCAAGTGGCGAGCGTGGGGGTAACCACGGCTCGTGTGATCCTTATCTCCGATCAAAGCCATGCGATTCCAACCCGCGCTGCCGAAAGTGGTATTCGCGTTATCGCCCAAGGTGTCGGAGATACCAGTATTCTTGAGCTAATGCATGTCCCCCATTCCACGGAGCTGCAGGAAGGCGATTTATTGTTAACCTCAGGGCTTGGCGGGGTGTTCCCTGAAGGCTATCCAGTCGCTCGTATACAGACGATTGTGCGCGATGAATCGCTACCTTTTGCGCGCGTGCGGGCAGTTCCCGTCGCTAATCTTGATCGCATTCGGATGCTCCTCTTGTTGTGGGACGCCGATAGTGATCATCAGCCCATTCGACCAGAACAAGAGGCGGATGAAACATGATTTCCCGACTCATGGTGCAACGGTTCGTTATTTTTATCACGGTATTGTTCAGTCTGATACTCGCGGTGATGCCGATGACCATTACCTTAGCTGCCTGGCGTCCAGAGTGGCCACTCATCGCAATGATTTATTGGATTATCGCGTTGCCGCATCGGGTCAATATAATCTCGGCATTTTTGGTGGGGCTCGCAGTGGATATTTTACTGGGTTCTACACTTGGCTTCCACGCAGCGGCCTATGCCGTGGTGTGTTACCCTGCAGCACGACATTATCCTCGGATTCGTAATTTTTCGTTATCCCAGCAAGCGTTGCTGGTCGCATTGCTGGTCTTGCTGGCGCGCGGCATGGTGTTTATGTTGGAACACTACCTCAATAACGCGCCCTTTATGCTGCATTATTTCTGGCCAGCGTTAAGCTCTGCGATTTTTTGGCCGTGGATATTTCTCATTTTCCGGAAAATCCGCCGTCGCTTCCAAATGAAATAAGCGGGATATCTATATGTTGTATTTAGCTTCTGCATCACCGCGCCGACGCGAGTTATTAGCACTACTGGGTGTCGAATTCACCGTCCGCCCCATGCATATCCCAGAATCACCCGAGCCGGGGGAGTCACCCCAAGACTACGTCCAGCGACTCGCCCGCGAGAAAGCTGGCGCATGCGCTCAGTTGCTCCGTAAAGAACACGCACACAAAGACTGGCGGGTGTTGGGCGCCGACACCATCGTGGTAGCGGATCAGCGGATTTTAGAAAAACCCAAAGATGTCGCCGATTATCAAGAAATGATGAAGTTGCTGAGTGGACGCAGCCATTATGTATATACCGCGGTAAACTTAACCACAGCCACCACAAGTGAAACCATTTTGGTGCCGTCTGAGGTTCAATTTCGGGAACTCAGCGACGAGGATATTGCCCGATACTGGCAAACCGGTGAGCCCTTAGATAAAGCGGGCGGTTATGGTATCCAAGGCCCTGCTGGAGCCTTTGTGGCTCATCTAAATGGCAGTTTTTTTGCGGTAATGGGATTACCATTATATGAAACCGATCAGTTACTACGCGCCCACATCGGTATTTAAGGCATAACACAATGAACAAGCGAGATGGCTCATGAGTGCAGAAATCCTGATTAATGTAACCCCAAGCGAAACCCGTGTCGCTTTGGTGGAAAACGGAATCTTGCAGGAAATTCATATTGAACGGCAATCGCGCCGCGGCCTTGTGGGCAATGTCTATGTGGGCAAGGTAAGTCGAGTGCTGCCTGGAATGCAAGCTGCGTTTGTCGACATTGGCTTGGAGAAAGCCGCGTTTTTGCATGCTTCAGATATCATTACCCACATTGATCACGTAGAAGAGCTTGATCGAGAGCAGATTCCGGCACCGGATATTTCGCAATTGGTGCGGCAAGGTCAGCACATTATGGTGCAAGTGGTGAAAGATCCCCTCGGCACCAAAGGGGCTCGCCTAACGACGGATATTACAATTCCGTCCCGTTATTTGGTATTGATGCCGCGCTCCAATCATGTAGGGGTGTCGCAACGCATCGAAAGCGATAAAGAGCGGGAACGATTGCGTCAGGCGGTAGAAAGTTTTTGCGACGACGATATTGGTTTTATTGTCCGCACCGCAGCAGAGGGCGCTGGCACAGAAGAGCTCACCCAAGACGCCAGCTTCTTACGCCGACTCTGGGATAAAATCCAAGAGCGTCGCAAGAAAAATGCAAAGGGCGGCGTGTTGTATGAAGATTTAAATTTGGCAAGCCGGGTGTTGCGGGATTTTGTTGGTGTTGAATTGGAACGAATTCGCGTTGACTCACGTCTTAGTTATACCCAGCTGCAAGAATTTGTCGCGGAATTTATCCCCCATCTGGCGGATCGCTTGGAATATTACGAGGGCGAGCGACCAATTTTCGATTTATTCGATGTGGAAAATGAAATTCAACGGGCCTTAGACCGGAAAGTACAATTGAAGTCGGGTGGTACCCTGGTGATCGACCAAACCGAGGCGATGACCACCATCGATATCAATACCGGGGCATTTGTAGGGCACCGCAATTTAGAAGAGACCATTTTTAATACCAATACCGAGGCGACTCAAGCCATTGCGCGGCAACTGCGCCTTCGCAATTTAGGTGGCATCATCATCATTGATTTTATTGACATGCAAAATGATGATCACAAACGCCGAGTATTGCACAGTTTAGAGCTTGCACTGAGCAAAGATCGGGCAAAAACCAGTATTTCTGGCTTTACGTCGCTGGGCTTAGTGGAAGTTACCCGCAAGCGCACCCGTGAGAGTTTAGAGCATGTGCTGTCATCGGAATGTCCGGTGTGTAAAGGGCGCGGCTCCATGAAAACCGTGGAGACCGTGTGCTATGAAGTGATGCGTGAAATTGTGCGGGTGAACCGCGCTTACGCTGCCGATAAGTTTGTGGTGTATGCCTCAGCGGCGGTGTCCGACCGCTTACTTACCGAGGAGTCGCAGGCTCTGGCTGAAGTGGAAGTGTTTGTGGGCAAACAAATTAAGATCCAAGTGGAACCTTTGTACCACCAGGAGCAATTTGACGTGGTAATGATGTAGTGGCAATAAAACGGGCGATTCACTTTACGATTCGAAAGCTATGGTTAGCGGTGATCATTCTATTGGTCACCGCCGCCGTGCTTTTGAGTGTTGCCCGTATTGCGCTGCCTTATGCGGAGAACTACCGGGCAAGTATCGAGCAGCAAATTAACCAGCGCTACGACCAAGATATTAGTATCGCAAGCTTAAATGCGGATTGGGGCGCGCTTGGCCCGATGCTCGTATTGGAGTCGCTCGAGTTTAATTTAAGTGACGAATACCCGCACGATTTATCGGTACAGCGTGCCCATGTGCAATTGAATTTCTGGCAAAGCTTGCTCCAACGGGATTGGGTGTTCGAGCATTTCGTGCTCTCGGGTGTGACAGCGCACTACCATTACCAACCCGGTAATGGTGATGCAAAGCTTCCTGAAGGCATTGAAAGCCTGTTTTTGCGGCAGCTCGAACATTTTGAAGTCCGAGATAGCCAATTTACCTTGTATATTGGGGCTCAGAAACCGCGAACGATCCAAATTGATCTCCTCACGTGGCGCCGCGATGGCGATCGGCGCCAAGCCACGGGCCGCTTTCAAGTTCCCGATGTAACCGCAAATGCATTGAATTTTACGGCGGATCTTGATGGCGATTCGCTGCAGCAATTGAGTGGAAGCATTTATGTTGAAGCCCAGAGCTTGGATATTTCGCCTTGGCTAACCCAAGTGACCACCACCTCGGATATTCTGCGCACGGAATTTAACGTACAGGGTTGGTTGGATGTTAGTGCAGGTCAATTTCGTTCCGGCCAAGTGGAGCTAGGTGAGAATATTCTTGAATGGGAACGTTCCGGTGAAAATCATCGGTTAGTGACACGTCCCACAACATGGACAGTTGAGCCGCGCACCGATGGTTGGCTGATGAACAGTACTCCGCTACTGGTGGAGCTAGATGACCGTGAATGGCCTTTGGATCGGGTGATATGGCGTTATCGCGATGGTGCCCATCGTTGGAATCTGGCTGATATTGAAATTTTCGATTTTGCACCCTTGTGGGGATTATTCGGTCGTCCGGGTGAGGTGGTCGCAGATTGGTCGGATGGACTCCAGGCTCAAGGCTTTATTCGAGAGGCGCAAATCCAGTTAACGCAATCTCGCAATTGGCAGTTTTATGTGCGTGCTGATGAATTGGGTTGGTTACCATTTCAGGCGGTGCCTGGAATAGAAGGGTTGCAACTGGAAGTGTGGAGTACGCAAAACGAAGGACGTTTTGAGTTAACGGGCGAACAAGTGAATCTTGCGTCACCATCCACTTTCACCGATAAGAAAACCTTGTCCGAGTTTTCCGTCAACGGTCATTGGAATCAACGCCGGGGGTTTTGGGAATTCGCTGTCGCTGATGCTTATTTTCAACTGCCTAACGCCGATGTGCGTCAATCCATGCGTTTTACCAGCCGCGGCGGTGACCCAGTTCAAGTAGAATGGTTGCTGACTGGCGGCAGCCGCGGCATGGATGTATTCGATGTGGTGGCGTTGTTGCCGCTACAACTGGGTAATGGTTTGAGCGAATATCTCACCGAGTCCCTGCAACGGGGGCAAATTGATGCCTTAAGTATGGCTTGGCGAGGGGCGCTTACGGATCTTCCCTATATGAAGGCAGAAGGCGTGTTACAAGCCCGCGCGCTGATTCGCGATCTTAATTTTCAGTTCCGTCCCGAATGGCCAGCAATTCTTAATACCGAAGCGGAGTTGGTTTTCGAGCACGACTCTTTGCATATTAGAACCCGAGGGGGCGAGTTACACGGTATTGCCCTTGGTGATGTGCATGGAGAAATAACCCCTTTGGTGGGAAGCCCGACCAAGCTCTATATTCGCTCCGATGTGGATGCAACAGCCGAGCAACTCAAGGCATTATTTGAGCAAAGCCCGCTAGCAGACACGGTGGCAGCCACTCTGGCCATCGTTCAGCCCGATGGGCAGCTGCAAGGCAGTTTTACGTTAGACATTCCATTTTC
Source organism: Aliidiomarina indica (assembly GCF_015354615.1). Taxonomy (GTDB): domain Bacteria; phylum Pseudomonadota; class Gammaproteobacteria; order Enterobacterales; family Alteromonadaceae; genus Aliidiomarina; species Aliidiomarina indica. The sequence goes on from NZ_JACAVQ010000002.1 coordinate 200,769, forward strand.
AGACGAGCCTGTGATTGCACAGGGCACTGTTGATCTGAACGGCCAGGATATTTATATCGAGCCAGTAGCCCTAACTTTGCAACGTGTGCATGGGGAACTGTCATTCCATAACGATCAAATTCGCTTTCACAGTGATGATGCTCATGTGTTCGATCAACCGATTAGCCTTTCTTTGCAAGGTGGCACCGGCGAAGAACACCCATATGTGATCAAGGCCGATATTTTTGGCTCGTGGACCAGTGAGTCACTACAGAAACGTTTTCCTGAACAGGCAAATTTGCAACTATTGCAAGGTCGGCTTGAACATCAGGCGGAGTTTACCTTAAACCTGAAGAATGAAGGCTTTGACTATCAGTGGTTGATGGATACCCAACTTGCCGATATGGAAATGCGCTTGCCTGCGCCCCTGGGTAAGGCTGCGGGGACCAGCGCAAAGATAGTCACCCAGGTGAACGGAAACCAAGAACGTTTACAGGCACGGGCGCAACTTGGTGAGCACGCGCAAGTGCGCGGCGATATGCAGTTAGGTGAGGGGTTTCATGCCTTTGAGATTATTATCGGTGATAGTCCGGTGGTCATTGGTGCGTCACCAGCCGACGGATTGTCAGCATATCTAGGCTTATCTTCAGCTGTTCTTGAGGAATGGCTGCCCTTGGTTGTGGGGCTCGTCACGCCACAAGTGAATGACACGGATGAATTGCAAATCCTACCGCCGTTCAGACGACTCGAAGGGCGCATTGATGAACTTCACACTGCTGGGCAAACGTTTGCTCATACCCAGATTCGCGGGGCGGAAGAAAACGGCGGCTGGTCAATTGATATTGATGCTGACAACGTGCGTGGCAAGATTGGCAGCAATGACGATTCAGACATACTTCGATTGAACCTCGACTTCTTGGACCTGCAACGACTGCCTGAAGATACCACGGATGAAAGGGTTGTTGCCGATCGACGCTGGCTCGATGAACTGCCCGCAATGCAAGTGACTTGTCGGATTTGCCGTTATGATGATCAGTTACTCGGCGAGATTCGCTTTGAGTTCCAGCCGAACAACTATGGTGCGCAAATTAATGCGTTGGATGTGCGTCGAGGCAACACTCGATTGCAAGGTAGTGCCGGTTGGCGTCCTGGCGAGCCGACTCAAAGTATTTTACAAGGTCAGTTTGAATCCGGTGACGTGGGTGCATTATTGGGCGATCTCGGCTTTAATTCCACCGTGCGGGATTCAAGCGCATCAATCCGCTACCAACTGCAATGGCAAGGTGGATTGCTTGATTGGAACACAGAAACGTTGTCGGGGCAGGTGGATTGGCAACTCGGTCCGGGTTATTTGCGGGATGTCTCCGATGGGGGTGCGCGCATTTTCTCGGTACTGAGTATGGAAAGTATTTTACGTAAGCTAACGCTAGATTTTCGGGATATTTTTGCCCGAGGTATGTTCTACTCCAGTTTCGGTGGTACGCTCAATTTAGAACAAGGTATCGTGCGCACAGAAAATACCCGTATGAATGGAGCGGCCGGTGATATGACCGTGCGCGGCCAAACCAACTTAGCCGATGAAACCTTGGACTATCAACTAACATACGTCCCCAAGGTAACATCGAGTATCCCAGTGCTTCTGGCCTTTATGGTCAATCCACCGAGCGGTTTGGCGGCCTTATTTATCGATCGTATGCTTCATGATGCGCAGGTTATATCGCGGTTGCAGTATCAAATTAGCGGCACCATGTCAGATCCTGTGGTTACCGAGGTACGTCGCGACGCAACCGAAGTTGAGCTTCCTGAAATGGCAGACGATGTATTGCCCCGAGAGTTACCTGAACATATCGAAAGTCAGCGCGAAAACTCCGGACAGAATGAGTAATGTTGAATTCTAGCACCGCTGAATAGGAGCGTTTCGATGGCCGCAATCAGTTTATTGCAATGGACGTCACGAGCCAATTGGGCCGAGAATAAAGAAATTCTCGACGCCTTACTCAACGAAGCCGCACAAGCTAGGCATCAAGACGAGGCTCAGTTAGTGGTGCTGCCGGAAATGTTTGCTCGTTTCGGCGCCGGCGAAAAGGCGCAAGGGCACTTTGCAGAACCAGAGGGCAGCGGCGAAGTTCAAGATTGGCTTGCCAGCGCATGCCGACGGTTCAACCTCTGGATTTTAGCAGGAACCTTGCCACTACAAGCAGGCGAACGTTATGCTGCCGCGTCGCTATTGTTTAACGCCGATGGCGCCATTCATGCCCGCTACGATAAAATTCACCTTTTCGATGCGGATGTGGAGGATGGCACTAAAAGTTATCGAGAATCAAAATATACGCGGCCGGGTCAAGCACTTAAAGTGGTGGACACGCCTTTTGGGAAATTAGGTTTGGCGGTGTGTTACGATCTTCGTTTCCCTGAGCAGTTTCGGGCGCTGTGCGGGATGGGAGCAGAGCTTATTGCGCTCCCTTCAGCATTTACCGAAGTGACCGGACGCGCCCATTGGCAGCCGCTACTGCAAGCACGCGCGATTGAAAATCAAGTGTATATGTTGGCGCCCAATCAGTGCGGCACACATGACGATGGTCGGCAAACGTGGGGACACAGCATGGTGGTGGATCCCTGGGGAAGGGTGCTGGTCGAACAGCAGCAGACCACGGGTGTAATGACTGTTCGTCCCGACTTAGACGCATTAAAAGCTGTGCGAACACGCATGCCAGTACAGCAACACAATCAATTTGAGGTACGTTTTATTCATGATTAACCCAGTGGTCCATGATCAACTGTTAGCCGCTTCAGGATTGGGTACAGAGCAGCTTGCCCGCTGTTTAGATACCCTTCATTCAGGCGCTATTGATTATGCAGATATCTATTTGCAAAGCAGTATTAATGAGGCCTGGGTACTGGAAGACGGTATCGTCAAGAGCGGCAGCTTTAATATTGAGAAAGGCTTAGGTGTGCGTGCGATCGCCGGCGAGAAAACCGGCTTTGCCTACGCAGACAGTATTGATGCAGCATCGTTAGAGCGTGCGGCTATTGCCGCGCGCGGTATTGCTGCAGCGGGGAAGTCGGCAAAGCAAACGGTGCTAAGTGACGTGTCAGCGCCGGCATTGTATCTTGCCGATAATCCGCTGGCGAGCTGGAGTGAGCAGCAAAAAATCGAGTTATTGCAAGCAATGGATAAGCACGCCCGTAAACTGGATCCGCGGATTAGTGAAGTAACCGTATCGTTAACGGGTGTCTATGAAGAAATTCTTGTTGCCGCAACCGATGGCACCTTGGCCACCGATATTCGTCCGTTAGTGCGGCTGAATTGCTCCGTATTGGCGGAACAAAACGGTCGCCGCGAGCGCGGTTCAAGCGGCGGTGGCGGTCGCGTTGATTATCAGTATTTTATGCAACCGGTGTGGCTCGAACAGGCACCCAAGGCGGGCGCCGCTGACAATGAAAAACGTCGCTACCTCAGTTATGTTGAAGAGGCAGTTCGGCAAGCTTTGATCATGTTAGAAGCCAAACCAGCGCCAGCAGGCACGATGCCAGTGGTTTTGGGAGCAGGTTGGCCGGGGGTATTGCTTCATGAGGCGGTCGGTCATGGCCTTGAAGGTGATTTTAACCGCAAAGGCGCCTCGGCATATTCCGGTCGCATGGGCGAGCAGGTGGCCGCAAAAGGCTGCACCATCGTTGATGATGGCACCATTAAGGATCGTCGAGGTTCGTTGAGTGTCGATGACGAAGGTACTCCATCAGGCTATAACGTGCTGATTGAAGACGGGCGCTTAGTGGGATACATGCAGGACAAAATGAATGCGCGGTTAATGGGTGTTGCACCCACCGGGAATGGTCGTCGTGAGTCGTACGCGCATTTACCCATGCCCCGCATGACCAATACCTATATGCTCGGTGGCAAGCACGAGCCGGATGAGATCATTCAGTCGGTAAAACGTGGGATCTATGCGCCGCAGTTCTCGGGTGGTCAAGTCGATATTACGTCGGGCAAGTTTGTGTTTAGTGCGTCGGAAGCCTATTTAATTGAAGATGGCAAAATTACCGCTCCCTTGAAAGGCGCTACCTTGATTGGCAATGGCCCAGAAGCCATGGCCCGAGTATCCATGATTGGCAATGATCTCGCATTGGATAGCGGTATAGGTGTATGTGGTAAGGATGGTCAGAGCGTGCCCGTAGGCGTTGGCCAGCCGACATTGAAAATAGATGCAATGACGGTGGGAGGCACCGAATAAAGGGTGCCCCCATCGCGGCTTTAGGCTTGGCTGTCTACAATGCTGCGGAGATACTTAAATAACGCGCGTGAGGCGGCCGGTGGTTTATGTTGTTCCTGCTCTTTTTGTGCTTGGCGCACATACTGACGCAGTTGCTGACGGTCAGCCCGTGGGTAGTCGTCAATAAAGGCCTGAATGCCGTCGTCGCCGTCATTGATAATGCGGTCACGCCAGCGTTCGATCGCGTGAAAGTGAGCCGCTTGATAGAGCGAATGGTTTTCGATTTCGTCAATCTTCGCTAGCAACGCATCGGTATCGCGTTGACGCAATAATTTACCGATAAACTGAAGCTGGCGACGATACCCTTCGCGCTTGTTTTCAATTTTTTGGGCTAATAACACGGCAGCCATAACCTCTTCATCAAGAGGTAATTGCTTCAGTGTATTTTTGCCCAGTTTGACGAGCTTGATTCCGAGATCATGCATGGCCTGCGATTCACGTTTACGCTGGCTTTTACTGGATTCGGAATCGTCGAAATTTTCGTCCTGATGATCAGAGTGCATAGTGTTTTACCTTTGTTCAATGCTCTAATTTTATCAGGAAGCAGCCGGCTAAGATATGCCGAATCGCACAGGAACACGAGGTTAGGTTTGAATACTTTGAAGAAAACATCAGCAGATCAGCTACAGCCGGATATGGATCAAGCGATCCAGGCAGTAGAAGCGGCGCTTAAGCAAGCGACAAAACGCGGTGCTAGCGCGGCCGAGTGCGCCATTTCCCATTCTCGCGGTCTTAGCGTCAGTACCCGTTTAGGTGAAGTGGAAACCGTTGAATTTAATCAAGACGGTAGTTTAGGAATTACCGTGTATCGTGGGCAACGTAAAGGTTCTGCGAGTACTTCGGATCTCTCAGCGGAAGCGGTTCGGGCGACGGTTGAAAAGGCCGATGCGATTGCTCGTTTTACCTCCGAGGATCCCTTTGCGGGTTTAGCCGATGCGGAGTTGATGGCTTTTGATTACCCGGATCCGGCACTCTTCTATCCTGCCACCCAGAATCCTGCGGATGCAATGGAGTGGGCACTGGCCTGTGAGCAAGCTGCCTTAAGTGCCGACGCACGGATTGTCAATTCAGATGGCGCGCATTTTGCGAGTCATTGTGGATTCCGCGTGTATGGGAATAGCCATGGTTTTACTGGTCATTATATGAGCTCTCGACAGAGCTTAAGTTGCATGCCCATCGCCAAAGAAGGCGAGCGCATGGAGCGTGATTACGCCTACACGATTGCCCGTGATCCCGCCCATTTAGCAACCCCAGAACAAGTGGCAAAAGAAGCGGTGGAAAATACAATTTCGCGCCTCGGCGCACGTTCTGTTCCAACCTGCTCAGTACCGGTTATTTTTCACCGTGATTTAGCCCATGGGCTATTCGGTGCCTTGGCGACAGCCATTAGCGGCGGTAGTTTATATAGAAAAAGTAGCTTTTTACTCGATCACTTAGGGAAAGCGGTGCTGCCAACCTGGTTAACCATTGACGAAGATCCACTAGTGCCGGGTGGCTTAGCTTCAAGTCCGTTTGATCATGAAGGCGTGCGCACACAGGCCCAGCCTATTGTCAGTGATGGCATTCTCAATACCTATCTGCTGACCAGTTACGCCGGACGCAAATTAGGGATGCCGACAACCGGGCATGCCGGGGGTATCCATAATTGGTTTGTCCGGCCGGATGCCGCACACCGAGTTGCCGATCTCCACAGCTTATGTCAGCAAATGGGAACCGGCCTGCTGGTCACTGAGTTGATGGGGCAGGGGGTAAACATGGTGAGTGGTGATTACTCTCGCGGTGCCGCTGGCTTTTGGGTTGAGAACGGAACCATTCAGTTTCCAGTCACTGAGGTGACAATTGCCGGCAACTTAAAAGACATGTTAATGAATATTCAGGCAATCGCCGATGATGTGGATCCGCGCCATGGTGTGCAAACCGGGTCTGTATTATTGGGCAAGATGAAGGTGGCCGGCTCGTAACCAAGCCAACGCGTTGGTGATACTTGGGTCGGGTTATTCTTCTTCGTCGAAGCGGTCTTGGATCAGCTTTTCAATAGCATCCAATGCCGCTTCGGCATCTTCGCCTTCCGCGCTCACTTCAATGGTTTTACCTTGCTGACTCGCCAGCAGCATGAGCCCCATCACGCTTGAAGCATCTACTTCGCGCTCGCCTTGGCGAATACATATCCGCGCATCGAACTCATTAGCGAGTCGAGCGAGTTTGGTTGCAGCGCGAGCATGCAGCCCCAATTTGTTTTGAATCAGAAGTTGGCGGCTATGTTGTGGCATTTTTTTTCTTATCTAATTCGCGATGTTTCACGCGAATACTGGAGTGCTGATTGGCAAAGCTTTCTGCAAGGCGCTCGGCGATATAAACCGAGCGATGTTGGCCACCCGTGCAGCCTACTGCAACGGTTAAATAACTGCGATTGCTGCGCTGGAAGTAGGGCAACCAGGTGCCTACAAAATTCTCGACTTGATAAATAAACTTGGTGACTAGTTGTTGCTGTCCCAAATAATGTTGCACCGGCTCATCAAGACCACTGTATGGGCGAAGTTCCGGCTCCCAATGAGGGTTCGGTAGGATGCGGGCATCAAAGACGGTGTCAGCCGTCGTCGGAATGCCATGCTTGAATCCGAAGGACATAAACACCAGCATCAGCTGATTCTTCTCTCGCCCCAATACTCGTTCGGTTACTTGCGAGATAAGCTCATGAATACTCAAATCTGTACTGTCGATACGCCAATTGGCCATGGCAGCAAGGGGTTCCAGAATAAGTCCCTCGGAATGTATGGCATCGGCGAGAGTAAGGGCGCCTTGGGATAAAGGATGCATGCGCCGAGTTTCGCCATAACGGCGGATCAACACCTCATCTGCCGCATCAATAAAAAGAATTTCAGGTTTGACGTCGTTGGGAAGAAACTCAAGAGCGTCGCTTAACACTTCTTCGTCTTTACCTAGGTTCCGTACATCAATACTCACTGCCACCGATGGGTAACGAGATGACGTGCTATGCACCAAAGTGGGCAGCAATTCGATGGGAAGGTTATCGACGCAATAAAATCCGAGGTCTTCTAGCGCCCGCAGGGCAACGGTTTTTCCAGAGCCTGAGCGTCCACTTACGACGATGAGTTGCATGATGTAGGTTCACCTATCATTTGCTCGTGCAAGGCTTGGTCGCTGGTGGCTGAGCGAAGCCCGCGGCAGCAGTCTTTATCATTGAGGCGACTGGCAACAGCGGACAAGGTTTTTAAATGGGCTTCTGGGTTTTCTTTGGGCACCAGTAATGCAAACACTAAGTCGACCGGCTGATTGTCGATGGCATCAAAGTCAATGGGTTGACTCAATGTGATAAGTGCGGCCACAGGATGGCCGGCATTTTCCAGCCGGCCGTGTGGAATGGCAATACCTAATCCAATACCTGTACTTCCCAATCGCTCACGTTGCAGTAAGCTATCGAAAATATCAGACTTGTTAACGCCAGCAAGCTTAGGGGCGATAAGTTGACTGATCAACTCAAGCACTTTCTTCTTGCTGCTCTCTGATACCGCTGCACGTGTGCAATCGGGACTGAGGATATCTTTTAGGTCCATAGGTACTAGTGGCTTCTTAGTTTCTCTTTATGTTTAATCACCTGACGGTCTAATTTATCAATTAGGCCATCAATCGCTGCATACATATCTTGGTGCTCAGATGTTGCAAACACCTCCCCACCGTTCAAGTGAAGCGTTGCTTCTGCTTTTTGTAAGAGCTTTTCGACGTTTAAAATCACATGCACGTTATTAATATGGTCGAAATGTCGCTCTAGTTTAGCAAATTTATTATCGACATAATCGCGCAGGGCTTCAGTAATTTCTACATGATGACCGGTAAGATTAATTTGCATAACACATCTTCCTTCTGTTGACGTGATTTTAAAGTAGTGTCTTCCGTTGACTCGAAGAAGGAATCCCTAAAGATTCTCGGTACTTCGCGATGGTCCGTCTCGCTACCTGAATCCCCTGCTCAGCCAATAGCTGTGCGAGTTTACTATCACTCAGCGGCTTTGCAGAGTTCTCGGCTGCAACCAGCTTTTTAATGAATGCGCGGATTGCAGTAGATGAACACTCGCCGCCATCATCAGTGCCTACGTGGCTTGAAAAGAAATATTTCAATTCATAGACACCTTGTGGCGTGTGCATGAACTTCTGGGTGGTAACCCGAGAAATCGTGCTTTCATGCATCTCTATACTTTCTGCGACATCACTCAGTATCATTGGTTTCATCGCTTCTGGCCCGTGTTCAAAAAAAGCTTGTTGGCGATGAACAATACAGTGAGCCACTTTTAACAATGTTTCATTCCGGCTTTCGACACTTTTTATGAGCCAGCGAGCATCCTGCAAATGTTGTCGAATATATTGACTATCTTGGCTGCTACAGCCGTTATTGGCAATATCTGCGTACATTTGATTAATACGAAGCTTCGGCAGCGCTTCTTGATTCAATTCAACCCGCCAACGACCTTCATGTTTACGGACCAAGACATCAGGAATTACGTAATCGTTATCCGCACTGCCATAACCCTCACCAGGCCGTGGCTCTAAATCTTGCAATAATTTCAGTACTTCTTTCAGTGTATCTTCTTTTAGACGGCTTTTGCGCGCCAAGGTGCGGTAATCACGTTTTGCAAGAAGTTCCAAATGTTGGCTGACCACGCGCCGTGCAGCATCTAAGTAAGGGGAAGCGATCGCGCGCTGCTCAAGCTGAATCAGTAAGCATTCTTGAACCGAGCGCGCACCAACGCCAATCGGGTCAAAATGCTGAATCCGCTTAAGTACCACCTGAACTTCTTCCAATGTTGCTTCGGGTTCTTCCACTAAAACGGCTTGCAGAATCTCATCTATATCTTGGGTCAAATAACCGCTATCGTCGATAGCATCGATGATTAATTCCGCAATAAATTCATCAAGTGGTGAAAAATGCGACAATCGCATCTGCCAGAGTAAGTAGCTCTGCAAACTTTCTGTTGTTTCACCTTGATAAATATAGTCGTCTTCACGCGCCTCACCGGCGGAAGTACTCGCAGAGTAGGAAGTTTCCCACTCACCATCATGATGAATCTGTTCAGGCTCTTCGAGGAGGGGGTTGGTTTCTAACGCTTCTTGAATTTCTGATTGCAGCTCAATGGTGGACAACTGCAACAAGCGGATCGCCTGTTGCAACTGCGGGGTCATACTTAAATTCTGCCCCATTTTGAGCTGTAAACCTGGTCTCATTCGAACCACTCTGCGCTAGTAAGGTAAATCGTTCCCGTACCTATAATGATTAGGGTTTTCTATAAAATTACAAGGAGAACTGGTCACCTAAATAGACTTCTTTCACTTGCTGATTAGCAAGTACTTCTTCTGCCGAGCCTTTTGCAATCAATTGACCATGGCTGACAATGTAAGCAACTTCACAAACAGAGAGTGTTTCGCGAACATTGTGGTCGGTAATCAGTACGCCAATACCACGATCGCTTAATTGCTGAATGATTTTCTTGATATCGATCACAGAAATGGGATCAACGCCGGCAAAAGGTTCGTCAAGTAAGATAAATTTTGGCTCTGCCGCCAATGCACGGGCAATCTCCACGCGCCGCCGTTCGCCCCCAGACAGACTCATGCCCAGACTATTCACAATATGGCCAATGCTGAACTCATTAAGCAATTCATCGAGTTTTTCTTCGCGCGCCGCTGCGTCTAAGTCTCGGCGTGTTTCGAGTATGGCCATAATATTGTCGCGCACGGTTAACTTACGAAACACGGATGCTTCTTGCGGCAAATAACCAATGCCTTTGCGTGCTCGGGAGTGCATTGGCAGCAACGTAATATCTTCGTCGTTTAGCTCGATACTGCCTTTGTCGTTTGCGACTAACCCCACGATCATATAAAAGGTAGTCGTTTTGCCGGCCCCATTCGGCCCCAGCAAACCGACAACTTGCCCCGCATTCACTTCAATGCTGACATCTTTCACGACAGTGCGGCCTTTATATGCTTTGGCAAGGTGTTTGGCAGTCAGAGTAATCATTGTATTACACTCAATCCTGTCCGTTATTGTTCTGTTGTGTGCGTGGGCGCGGACGGAAAATAGTCTCCACCTGCTCGTCACCACGATCGGAGGTTACTTGCTGCGTTGCTAGGTTGTAGACGATGCGCTCGGCGCGCACAAGGCTGCCATCTTGACGCAACTCAGCGTTGCCTTGCAACGTAAGAATGCCCGCGGTGGCGTCATACTGAATCGAAGCCGCTTCGGCGTTCACGATAATGCCTGGCTCAATTTCCTGTTGGTAGGTGGCGGGTGTTCCTCGCAGCGCAAACACTTCAGGTTCATTGGAGCGACTATCAAACCCAGTGACTTCCAATTCATGTGCGGTAATTCGCAAACTGCCCTGATTAATCCGCACATTCCCGGTGGCCCGATAAACGCTCTGTTGTAAGTCGAGCAAATCGTTGTCCGCTAGAATTTGCACCGGCTGCTCAAAATCGCGCTGAAAGCCCGATGGCACATCGGCGCTAAGTGCGATAGAAAATGCCAAGCTACAAGGAGCGAGGACGAGGATAAAAAATCGTTTCAACATGGTGTATCAGCTCCAACTGCTGGGCATCTAAATCGACGCGCATGCCTTCACCATGCACGATAAAGCGATCGCCGCGGATGGTAACCGAGGCTTCGGTGTGCATAGTACGGTGCTGCAGGTCAATCGCCAAATATTCTGTTTCTATCTGTTCGATATAACCGACGTCAGATTGGTTCACAATTTTAATGGATTCTTCGAGCTCGAGGCGAATATCGTCGTACAAGCGTCCGGTTCGTGCGGTAATTTGCCACACCGCCCCTGCGTCTTCAACGTTCACTTGTTCGTCACTGAGGTAAGATATATAGACTGGCAACTCTAATTCGGTAAGCCGCAGCAAACTGAAATGCGCCATGCGATCGGCGCGTATTTGATGCGACAGTCGGCCATCCGACTCAAAGATGCGAGTTTCTAAGCCGCGCGCAGTAAAGTCGGGAATTTGTTGCTCCACCCCAGGGCGGACAATGTCATCCGTGTCGCTGTCCATCACGATCCAAAGTACCGCAATTGCCCCAGCCAGGAAAAGGGCAATGATAAAGATACTGCGACGGTTCACGTACTCGTCTCCTGTACCTGATGCAGCTTACCTTGACTGAGTAAAATAAGATCGGCCAACTCACGAACGGCACCAAAGCCCCCCCGTTGTCGGGTGACATAATCCGCCGCTTGTTGCACAGATGGATGCGCATCAAAAACAGCAACGCCTAAGTTGGCGCTCTGGAGCATGGGGATGTCGGGCAGGTCATCACCGATAGCTGCCAGATGTGCTGCGCGAATACCCGTATCGCTAAGTAGTTGTTGCAGTGCGCGGGCTTTGTCGTGCTCCCCTTGAATAATATGGCGGACTCCCAGAGCAGACATGCGATTTTGCACGATATGAGATTGCCGTCCGGTAATCACGGCCACATCAATGCCTGCGCTCAGTAATGCCTTCACCCCAAGACCATCTCGAGTATGAAATGCTTTTAGCTCTTCGCCTTGGTCGCCCAGATAAATGCGCCCATCGGAAAACACACCATCAACGTCACAGACCAGTAATTTAATCTGCGCCATGCGCGCAATGATGTTTTCAGAAATATCGCCATACCAAGTGCTAATGTGGTTTTGCATTAGACAACTCCCGCCCGTAAGAGATCATGCATATTGAAAGCACCCACTACTTTTTTGTTGCCATCAACAACGATCAGGCCGTTAATTTTGCGGGTCTCCATAAGCTTTAAGGCCTCTGCCGCAAGCATTTCAGGGCGGGCGGTAACACACTGGGTGGTCATGGTATTGGCGATCGCGGTGTGATGAATATCAACACGCTGGTCGAGAATACGACGTAAATCACCGTCGGTGAACAGCCCTAATAACTGATCTTGCTCGTCGACAATGGTGGTCATGCCTAAGCCTTTGCGTGAAATTTCCATCAGGGCGTCAGTGACGATGGCATCGGCCCCCACCTTCGGCACGCGCTCGCCCGTATGCATAATATCGCTAACCCGCAGCAACAGGCGTTTACCTAAGCTGCCTCCTGGATGGGACAGGGCAAAATCGTTTGCGGTAAAACCGCGTTCATTGAGCAGCGCGACCGCTAATGCATCACCCATGACCAGCGTGGCTGTTGTGCTTGCTGTAGGCGCAAGGCCAAGCGGGCAGGCCTCTTCTGCAACCGCCACCGACACATGGACATCGGCGAGGGTGGCTAACGTAGAGTCGGGCTTTCCGGTTAGCGCGATAAGTGGAACGCCCAAGCGCTTTATCACGGGTAAAATAGCGAGTACTTCATGGGTTTCGCCGGAATTCGAAATGGCAATCACAACATCTTGCGCGGTAATCATTCCGAGATCGCCGTGGCTTGCTTCACCGGGGTGCACAAAAAATGCCGGCGTGCCGGTGCTGGCGAGGGTCGCGGCAATCTTACCGCCAATATGACCTGACTTACCCATGCCCGTAACCACCACGCGCCCTTTGCAGGTCATCATAATGGCGCAAGCGCGGGCAAAATCCTCGTTAATTGCACTCGTTAGAGCAGCGATTGCAGCTTGCTCTATAGCGAGTACTTTACGACCATGATCGATGTAGTCTGAATCGGCTGTGGAATGCTTCGCAGCGGTCATATTCGTTCGTTCCCATGTGATCGAATGATGCAATCAGTCCAGTATACCATTTGACACGATGAAATCCCCCCTTTCTGTACAGAGCACAATTGAGGATAGCGACTAGAATTGATACTTTACCAAGTGGTCGGTATCAAATCCAAACAGAAGTTTGTATTGGGATACCGCGCACTTCAAAAACGTCATACAGGGTGTGTAGACATGAATACGAAAGCAGGGGCAAATACCTCGACTAAATCTCGCGGCGGTCGCCCGAGTAAAAGGGATTACATTCTTGAGAAAGCAGAGCATCTGGTTCTTGAACAAGGTGCATCACAGCTCACCTTCGATGCATTAACCGAAACGACCGGCATTAGCAAAGGTGGCTTGCTTTATCACTTCGAAAGCAAAGAAGCACTTATCATGGCGATGCTCGAGCGATATGCAGGACAGCGTGAGCGCCGCATTGAAGATGTGCTAGCCCAAGGCAAAGGGCTGCATGGCTCTGACCAAGACTTAAAAGCCATCTTATTAGCGGAAATTTCCGAACCAAAGGAGCGCCTTGCACTGGATTCAGCGATTCTCGCCGCAGTGGCCAATAATCCGGAATTATTAGCGCCCATTCGGGAACGTAATGCTGAACTATGGCAGCGCTTAGATAGTGCTGAAGCAGGCGGCGTCCGCGCGCGCATTGCTTGGAAAGCAGCAATGGGGCATCGCTTGTTACTGCAGTTTGGATTGCTGCACGAAACGCCGGAGCAAACCCAAGCCTTCGCCACAGAGTTACTCGCCATGTTGGAGCCCGTCGCTAACTCAGATACAAGCGACAGTGTTTTTGGTTAGAGTGTGAGATTCGTTTCCGAGGGCTGGGGAGTTCGTGGTATTCTTCGCCCACGGATCCAATCATCGGGTCGAAAGCGTAACCTATGCGAATTACGCGGACGAGAGTAAGAGGACTGCTGTGGAAAACTTAGTCGAAGTAAAAGACGTTCACTTTAGTCGTGGTGAGACGTCTATCTATAAGGGTGTAAGTCTTGTGGTACCGCAAGGGAAAGTCACCGCGGTCATGGGCCCCAGTGGGTGTGGAAAAACCACCTTACTTCGTTTAATCGGCGGCCAATTAAAGCCCCAGCAAGGCAGCGTTGAATTTGCCGGCATAAATATTCCCTCGTTGCATCGCGGTGCCTTGTACGAAGTGCGTAAACGCATGAGTATGCTGTTTCAAAGCGGCGCGCTTTTTAGTGACATGACTGTATTTGATAATGTCGCCTTCCCAATACGCGAACATACTAATCTGCCAGAAAATATTATTGCGACCATTGTTAAAATGAAGCTAGAGGCAGTCGGCCTGCGTGGCGCAGGTAGTCTTTTTCCAAATGAGCTTTCTGGTGGCATGGCGCGCCGTGCGGCTCTCGCACGGTCAATCGCGCTGGATCCGGAACTGATCATGTACGATGAACCTTTTGCCGGTCAGGATCCTATATCGATGGGAATGCTGGTGAAACTGATTAAAGAATTAAACCATACGCTGGGATTAACCTCGATCGTTGTGTCCCATGATATTCACGAAGTGATGAGCATTGCTGATCATGTCGCTATCATGGCGAACAAACAGGTTGTGGCGCAAGGTTCACCGGAAGAGCTGCGGGCGAGCGATAATCCACTGGTGCAGCAATTTCTTAAAGGTGATCCTGATGGGCCGGTGCCTTTCCACTATGCGGCAACGCCTTACCATGAAGATTTGTTAGGGAGCTCTCGTTAATGCTACGGTTTTTTCAACAGGTCGGGCGCGACACGTTAACCACGATTCGCGGTATTGGTGAAGCCAGTATTATGCTGGTGCAAGCCCTTATCGGTAAGCCGCAACCGATTAAAATGTTTCCTCTATTAATCCGCCAACTCTACGTTGTTGGCGTACAATCCATGCTTATTATCCTGATTTCAGGATTATTCATTGGCATGGTGCTGGCGCTGCAAGGCTACACCATCTTAGTCGATTTTGGTGCTGAGCAAGCGCTCGGTCCTATGGTGGCGTTGTCATTGCTGCGTGAATTGGGGCCGGTTGTAACAGCACTGCTGTTTGCCGGTCGTGCCGGCTCGGCACTGACCGCAGAAATTGGCTTAATGCGCGCCACGGAACAGCTGTCGAGCTTAGAAATGATGGCGGTTGATCCGTTACGCCGCGTAGTAGCGCCTCGCTTCTGGGCGGGCTTTATTAGTATGCCTTTATTGGCGTTTATGTTTAGTGCAGTGGGTATTTATGGCGGCTATTTTGTCGGCGTACAATGGCTTGGCGTGGATGACGGCGCATTTTGGTCGGTGATGCAGGCGAGCGTAGACTGGCAACATGACGTGATGAATGGATTTATTAAAAGCTTGGTGTTTGCTGTAGTGGTTACTTGGATCGCGTTGTACAAAGGGTACACGGCTATGCCGACGTCTCCGGGAATTAGCGCTGCAACAACACAAACGGTCGTGTATAGCTCGTTAGCGGTACTCGGATTAGACTTTGTTTTAACAGCTTTGATGTTTGGGTGATTTATGGAAGCGCGTAAAATAGAAATGCTCGTAGGTGTTTTCGTAACAGCGGCTATTGCAGCCATTGTTTTTCTTGCTATGCAAGTAGCGAATAATAGCGATGCGACACGAGGCGAGACATACACCTTGTACGCCAAATTCGATAACATCGGCGGCTTGAAAGTTCGTTCACCGGTAAAAGTAGGCGGCGTAGTCGTTGGCCGGGTGACGCGGATTACATTGGATCGTGAGTATTTTGAGCCGTTGGTTGAAATGCGCATCAGTACCGATTTCCGCGGCTTTCCAGATACCAGCTCAGTCTCTATCCTCACATCCGGTCTGCTGGGTGAACAATATGTTGGCCTTGAGCCCGGCTTTATCGATGAGGATGTATTTACCCTCGAAGATGGTGACTATATCTACACCACAAACTCAGCGATTGTATTAGAGAACTTGATCGGACAGTTCCTGTTTAGCCAAGGTAACGAGTAACACCGGAGACGCTATGAACGCTTTAGAGTTTACGCAACAAGATGCTCAGGTGCGGGTCGCAGGTGATTTAGATCGTAATCAGGTCGGGTTGGCGTGGTCGAATCGCGCTGACTGGATGGGGCAGGAGCAGGCCTTGGTTCTCGATTTATCTGAGGTAAAAAAAGTCGACTCTGCCGGTCTGGCGTTTCTTATCCAGGTACAAGCGGAACTGGCCTCACACGAGCGCGAACTGTCTTTACAAAATGTGAACACTCAACTGCGTCAATTCGCTGCGGTGAGTGGCGTAACAGAGCTGCTTTCGTTAAGCTATACAGCATCGAAATAAGCTAACGACGGATGGTCAGATGGATCCCAAAGAAATTGAAAGCATTTTGCTTGCGGCACTGAGTCTTGACGAAGTGCATGTGAAGGGCGAGGGCAGTCACTATCAAGTGATTGCGGTGTCCGATGTATTCGCGGATTGTTCTCGCGTGAAGCAGCAACAAATGATTTACGCACCGCTGGCCGACAAAATTGCCGACGGCTCTATTCATGCATTGAGCATAAAAGCATTCACGCCTGAGAAGTGGCGCCGCGAAAAAATGCTCAACATGCCGAGCTGAGTGTAAACAAATGGAAAAATTAGTCGTTCATGGCGGCGCCCAACTTGAGGGCGATGTCCAAATCTCAGGAGCAAAGAACTCGGCGCTACCCATTCTTCTCGCCTCGATTCTAGCTGACAGTCCCGTTCTTATTCATAACGTACCGCGTTTGCAAGATGTGGAAACCTCGCTGGAATTGTTGGCTGAACTTGGTATTCCGCATGTTCGCGAAGATCGCTCGAGTTACCAAATCTCCCCACCGAAAGAGCATGGCCATGTGGCGCCCTATGAATTGGTGAAAACCATGCGCGCATCTATTTTGGTGCTTGGGCCTTTGCTTGGTAAATGCGGTCATGCCGAAGTATCCCTGCCCGGTGGTTGTGCTATCGGGGCACGGCCAGTAAACCTGCATATTGAAGGCATGCGGCAAATGGGCGCCGAAATTGTTGTCGAGAATGGCTATATTAAAGCCCGCAGCAACGGTCGCCTGCGCGGTGCGCATATTTTGATGGATACCGTGAGCGTTACGGGAACCGAAAACTTGATGATGGCGGCGGTGCTTGCCGAGGGCGAAACCATTATCGAGAATGCAGCGCGGGAACCTGAAATTGTCGATTTGGCCCGGTTTCTGAATACCATGGGTGCCGATGTGCGCAATGCCGGCACCGATACCATTCATATTCATGGTGTCACGCGTTTGCATGGTGGTGAGTACACGGTACTTCCGGATCGCATCGAAACAGGTACCTTTTTAGTCGCTGCATTGGCGACTCAAGGGAAGATTCGCTGCACTCATACGCAACCGGACTTCCTCGACGCGGTATTGAAAAAACTTACCGAAGCGGGCGCTGAAATTACCCGTGGATCAAACTGGATTGAATTAACCAGTCATGGCCGCCCTAAAGCGGTAAATATTGTGACTGCGCCGCATCCAGCGTTTCCGACGGATATGCAGGCACAATTTATTGCGCTCAACGCCATTGCCTCGGGAACCGGTGTCGTCCGCGAGACCATCTTCGAAAATCGCTTTATGCATGTACCGGAATTACGTCGCATGGGCGCGAATATTGATCTTGAAGGGAATACGGCGATTTCAACCGGCGTTGATCGGCTGATGGGCGCACAGGTTATGTGTACCGATTTGCGTGCATCTGCATCGCTTGTGATTGCGGGTATGGTCGCAGAAGGAACGACGGAAGTAGAGCGGGTCTATCACATTGATCGGGGTTATGAAGCCATTGAGCAAAAGCTAAGTAACTTAGGCGCGCAAATTGAGCGTGCGCAAATGTGTCCAACACGGATAAAACGTACGCAAGATTAAAGCTGTAGCCAACGCATTGCGTTGGTTACACCTATCTCTTACAACCGCAGTTGCTCGATCACCACAGAGGTTTGGCGCGCTTCGTCCCCGCGATAATAGCGAATTTCCAGCTCGGTACCCGGGCGGGCTTCGGCCACTAAATCCAAACCTTGGTTTACCGAAGTAACGGTTTGCCCGGCGATTTCAAAAATAAAATCACCTTCGCGCAGGCCTGCACGATATGCAGGGCTGTTCTCATCAACGTCATCGATACGTAAACCTTGAGTGGAATACCCATCGTGATAATACTGGCCCGCGGTGATTCCCAAATACCCGCGCGTCACTACACCTTCGCTGATAAGCTGCTGCATGATACGCAGCGCAAGATTGTAAGACAGTGCAAAATAAATGCCTTGAGAGCCGCGGCTAGTAAACTCAGATTGGTACGACGCACTATTAATACCTACCAACTCGCCTCGGCTATTCACCAAGGCACCGCCTGAATTACCTTGATTGATAGCAGCATCCATTTGAATAAATTCCGCATAACCACTGCCCATTGCCACTCGTCCGGTGGCTGAAATAATACCTTGAGTGACTGTTTGGCCAAGGTTGTACGGGTTGCCAATGGCTAATACAACATCCCCGGTGCGCGGCTGATAATCTCGATTAATCGGAATGGTCGGAAGGTTTTCTGCATCAATACGCAGCACAGCCAGATCCGTTAACGGGTCACTGCCAATTAAGGACGCGCCAAAAATGCGGCCATCTTGCAAAGCAACTTGGATCATATCCACGTTTTCGACCACATGCAGCGCCGTAAGAATAAATCCGCGCTCGTCCATGATCATGCCAGAACCTAAACGCATCACGGTCGTCGGTTGCGCTTGAAAACGCGCTTCGCGCAATGATTGCGTGGTGTAAATGTTCACAACCGCAGGGGAGGCCCGCTCGAAAGCGTCGGAGTACGATGCAAGTGGCATGGAATGACGCTCTGAGGGATGTGGGTCGCTTTCAAAGAAAGGAAGCACCCAGAGCACGATCACCGCCACCGCCATGCCTAAAAGCACTGGCTTAATTAAGAATGTAAACACGGATGCGGTAACGCTTTTTTTCTGGCTCATGAACTCGTTAATTGAGGTTAATAGTGCCTGTGCGGCGATATCGAAGGTTAGGAAGTGGTCGCCTAACGGCTTCGCCAATCAACATCGGCATCGATAAAGCCACGTTTAAGAACAAGAGTTTATCACTAAAGCGATAGGACAGGTAGGTTAAAATCTCGTCAGAAAAGCCGGCACCTTGCCACGGTGGGCAAGGTGTCGGTACGCAGGTTCATTTAGTTAGGAAGCACCACGTACAAGGAGCTGTTCTCACGCCGAATATTAAGGGCGATCACCCCTCGTGCATTTTGTACTAGACGTTGTAAATCTTGGGGAGAATCCACCCGCTGGCGGTTTACCGCAATGATCACGTCATCTTCGCGCAAACCAATGCGAGCTGCGGGCGAACCACTTGCAACGGCACGAATACGAATGCCACCGCGTTCTTCCGATACCAGCTCCGCGCCCTCTAGCGCTGGATGAATAGTATCGGCTTGTACCTGTTGCGTGCTGCGTTCATCGAGGGTGACGGTTGCGTTTATTTCCTGGCCATCCCGTAAAATGCGTAATTGAACATCACGTCCAGCGCCAATCGTACCCACCTTGGCGGCAAGCTCAGTAAACGAGTGCACCGGTGTTCCATCGATGGCAAGAATCAGGTCGCCGGCTTGAATCCCGGCACGCTCTGCGGCGGAATCAGGCAACACTTCACTCACCCAAGCACCCCGTGCTCTATCGATTTCCAAGGCTTCCGCAAGTTCTTGGGTAAGGTTTCCGCCGCGCACGCCCAGTACTCCCCGTCGAACTTCTCCAAATTCGGTAATTTGGTCAACTAAGTTCTTCATCATATTCGCTGGAATGGCAAAGCCAATGCCAATGTTGCCTCCAGACGCACCGAGAATAGCAGTATTAATACCTATGAGATTTCCATGTAAGTCGACCAGAGCACCCCCGGAGTTGCCGCTATTGATGGCGGCGTCGGTTTGAATGAAATTCTCTAATCGGTCAATTCCGAGGCCACTGCGTCCGAGGGCTGACACAATCCCCGAGGTCACTGTTTGGCCTAATCCAAAAGGATTGCCGATGGCCACCACAAAATCCCCTACGCGCAATTGATCTGAATTGCCAATGTTGATTTGGGTAAGGTTACGCGGATTCTCTAATTGCAGGAGTGCGATATCCGACTCTTCATCGCGTCCCAACACAGTGGCACTAAATTGACGGCCATCTTTGAGAGTGACCGTAATTTCATTGGCATCATCGATTACATGGTTATTGGTTACCACATAGCCATTCTCAGCATCAATAATGACGCCGGAACCAAGGCCACGAAAGGGCTGCTCACGCACTTGTTCTTGTGGGGCATTGGGACCAAAAAAGAAGCGAAATGCTTCCGGTAGGCGCTGTCGGGTGACACGTTTACCTGCCACAGAAATATTCACCACGGCGGGTGTTACTTCTTCGAGCATGGGCGCTAAAGTGGGAATGCCGCGTTCATCGGTCATCGCCGCTGCGGGAATATTGGCGACTGAAGGCTGCAGTGAAAAAACAAAAGCCAGGCTGGCTGCTGCCAGCAGGGTTACTATCTTTTTCATCAGTAGTTCTCCGAAATCATCATCATTATGGGCTGAGAGCCGCTAAATAAATGACCATCGAAATCGGAAATAAGTTCTTACTTTTAATTTTTCAAGCGTCAGATAGGCAAAGTTTCACGACGAAAAAAGGAGCCGCAACTCCTTTTTTGTATGCAATTAATTCGATTTTTCTTCTTTCACCGGCGGTGAGAACAAGCCACTGCCAGGCTCGGAGTAATCCCGAGGAGGCGCGCCCGATTCACTAATGTCGCTATCCTCTCGCCGTTCTTTATTAAGAATGTTTGATTGGCGAATGGAACGAATGGTTTCTTCTGCAAAAAACGGTAACGGCTGTTGCCATTCCTTGTTTTGCTCAAGCAGTTGTTGGCTGTCTTGCAAGAATAAATTTAGGCGATGCTGGATGTCGGTTACTTCCGAAGCGATTTGCCGTGCGGTCGCAAGCTGTTCGCTCACGTCTTTGCGGTAAGCCTCAAATTGCTGCTGTGCTTGCTCCATTTGCGCTTGCAACTCTGCCGCTTCTCCCGAGTGCATAAACCAGTAGCGAGCAGCGAAAAAACCTATAACGCCACCTGCAATTAACAGCAAAAGTCCGATGAGCCAATCCATATCTTTATTCCTCTTTAATCTAGGGATTCAGCATGACACAAATATGATCCCAATTCACATATAATGGTATCATGTAATTATTCGATCAGTAGTCAGATGACAGGCAATTTTGTGTTGGAAAATGTAAATACGCCATGGGCAGCTTATCAAAATGATCTGAAACGAGAAGGTTTTCAGCATGATCCTGCTCAAGAGCAGGCGGTAAAGCACCTGCAGCGACTTTTTGATGAGTTGATTGAAAACGAAGGGAAGCGCGGCCTTAAGCTTGGGCTTGGGCGTTTATCGAGCAAGTTATTTAAAAACCGAACCAGCCCGATTCAAGGGCTTTATTTTTGGGGCGGTGTAGGTCGTGGAAAAACCTATTTAGTCGATACCTTCTACAATGCGCTTCCTTTTGAAAAAAAATGGCGGGTGCATTTTCATCGCTTTATGCAGCGGGTGCACGACGAGTTAAAACAGCTCAAAGGCACGCAAGATCCGCTCATCACCATCGGCAATAAGCTGGCCAAAGAAGCCCGCGTTATCTGTTTTGATGAATTCTATGTACAAGACATCACCGATGCCATGATTCTGGCGACACTACTCGATACCTTATTTAAACAGGGTGTTGTATTGGTAGCGACTTCCAACATTGTGCCAGATGATCTGTATAAGAATGGGCTGCAACGGGCCCGCTTTTTACCAGCGATAGACCTGATTAAGACCCACTGCGAGATCGTAAACGTGGATGGTGGCGTCGATTACCGCATGCGCACGCTGAGTAAGGCTGAAATCTACCACTCCCCACTAGATGCAGACGCAGATACCAATTTATTGCGTTACTTTGACCAACTAGCCCCCGATCATCATGCCCACAACCGCAATGTCACCATCGAGATTAATGGTCGTGCAATTATGACACGCTGCGAAGCAGACGATGTGGTGCTGTTCGACTTCAAAGAGCTCTGTGAAGGGCCACGGAGTCAACTTGATTATATTGAGCTGGCGCGTTTATACCATGCAGTGCTAGTCAGCAATGTAAAACAGATGGGACGCGAGACTGATGATGTCGCACGCCGTTTTATTGCCTTAGTGGACGAATTTTACGAACACAAAGTAAAATTGATTCTATCGGCAGAAGTACCCATGGCGGAGCTATACACCTCAGGTCAACTTGGCTTTGAGTTTAAACGGTGTCTTAGTCGGTTGCAGGAGATGCAGAGTAAGGAGTACCTAGCTCTCCCACACCTCCCTTGAGGGAGGGTGGCTTGTCAGAAGCTCCGATAGCTGCGTTATAAACCGTTCTCAATCGGTCACATACCATCAAGGTATGCTCCCTCAATCGAACGATTTATGCCTTGCTCTCGAAGCTTCTGCCCGCGCTTCTAGCTGGGAGGGGGGGGTGGCTTGTCCGGCATCACCACTAGCTGCGTTGGCAACCTCACTCACTCGGTCACGTACTTAATGTACGCTCCCTCACTCGATTCGGCTGCCGCCTTGCTATTGGCGCGCCGGCCCGCGCTTCTAGCTGGGAGGGGGGTGGCTTGTCAGAAGCTCCGATAGCTGCGTTATAAACCGTTCTCAATCGGTCACATACCATCAAGGTATGCTCCCTCAATCGAACGATTTATGCCTTGCTCTCGAAGCTTCTGCCCGCGCTTCTAGCTGGGAGGGGGGGGTGGCTTGTCCGGCATCACCACTAGCTGCGTTGGCAACCTCACTCACTCGGTCACGTACTTAATGTACGCTCCCTCACTCGATTCGGCTGCCGCCTTGCTATTGGCGCGCCGGCCCGCGCTTGAACCATGGGGGTGGTGGTAGCCAACGCATTGCGTTGGTCCGTTGCACAATCGGGGCTCGGTGCTTTTATTAATACCTGACCAACGCAGTGCGTTGGCTACAAGTAATACCTGACCAACGCGGTGCGTTGGTTACGATGGTGGATTGTTCGCGCTTTGGTTGAAGTTTTTCGTGAATAGGGGGTGATCTATGGTTAATCTTCTTATATACTACCCGCCGCCCACGTTACCTCCCCCGATTTACACCGAGAGGTAAGTCTTCCAGGTGTACGGGGTGATTATTATTTGGTATTTCGCGGGGAAGCCCGGAAAGCCGCAGGTAAACTCATGAATTTGGGTATAGATAACTCATGAAAACTTTTGTAGCAAAAGCAGAAACTGTAAAGCGCGACTGGTACGTAGTTGATGCCGAAGGCAAAACTTTAGGGCGTTTGGCCACTGAAGTTGCTCGTCGTCTGCGTGGCAAGCATAAAGCTGAATTTACTCCTCACGTTGATACCGGTGATTACATCGTGATTATCAATGCGGAAAAAGTTACCGTTACTGGTAACAAGGCGAAAGACAAAATGTATCACGCGCACAGCGGATACCCAGGTGGTCTGAAGTCAATCAGCTTTGAAAAGCTGCAAGCTAAGAAGCCTGAGATGATCATCGAAGCTGCGGTAAAAGGCATGCTTCCACGTGGTCCATTAGGTCGTGCCGTGTTCCGTAAACTGAAAGTGTATGCGGGCCCTGAGCACAATCATGCAGCTCAGCAGCCGCAAACCCTAGAGATTTAATTCGGAGCAGATGAAGATGGCAGATAATCAATACTACGGTACAGGTCGTCGCAAAAGCTCTACTGCGCGGGTATTCCTGCGCGCTGGCAGCGGCGAAATTAAAATCAACAATCGTTCACTCGAAGAGTATTTTTCGCGTGACACAGCACGCATGGTCGTGCGTCAACCTCTCGAGTTACTCGACTTCGTTGGGAAGTTTGATTTGTACATCACCGTTGCTGGTGGTGGTACTACAGGTCAAGCGGGCGCGATTCGTCACGGTATCACTCGTGCATTGATGCAATACGACGAAGCATTGCGTGGCGATTTACGTAAAGCGGGTTATGTTACTCGTGATGCGCGTAAAGTTGAGCGTAAGAAAGTGGGTCTTCACAAAGCGCGTAAGCGTCCTCAGTTCAGCAAGCGTTAATCGCTCAGAACTTAGAGTTAAGACCTTCAAAAGCCCGGATTTTTCCGGGCTTTTTTGTGAATAAATTTCCGCAAAGCAGAATTCGAGATTAAATCAAGGATTACTCCTTGTTTGGTAGCTTTTACCTTGTAAAGAGCATGGGTTTTCTTTATGATCGGGGAGCAATTTTTTCTCGCAAGCAATAGGTTATTCTGCTGCGGTAAATTCCGCACAGCGTCCAAAACTGGAGAAAGATGGATGAGCAATGCGCCTGTAGATAAAGGCCGCCGTCGGTTTCTCACTGTTGCTACTTCGGTAGTCGGCGGTGCAGGGGTCGTGGGTGCCGCCGTACCTTTTATTGTTTCATGGAATCCGAGTGCAAAAGCCCGTATCGCGGGTGCACCAGTGGAAGTGAAGATCGACAAAATCGAGCCGGGTCAGTTGATCCGCGCAGAGTGGCGAGGAAGTCCAGTATGGGTTATTCGTCGTACTCAAGACATGCTCGATAGTTTACCTTTGATTGAGAATCGTCTGCGTGACCCTGAATCAAATGCACCGCAGCAACCAGACTATGCAAGAAATGAGTACCGCTCGATTAAGCCGGAACTCTTTGTCGCAGTAGGCTTGTGTACACACTTGGGTTGCTCTCCGCAGTTTATTCCGCGCAACTTCGGTGTCGCTGAAGGCGTCGATTCTGGATTTTTCTGTCCATGTCACGGTTCTCGTTTTGATATCGCTGGCCGGGTTTTCTCAGGTGTTCCTGCACCGGCTAACTTAGTGGTCCCACCGCATTATTACATTGATGACGACACCATTTTGGTGGGTGCAGAAGAGGGGGCAGCTTAATGTCACGCATTCTTGATTGGATTGATCAGCGTATTCCGCTGAGCAATACCCTGAAATTACACGTGACCCAATATCCGGCACCGAAGAACTTTAACTTCTGGTACCTGATGGGATCATTAGCGCTCGTTGTATTGGTCAACCAAATTGTGACTGGTATTTGGTTAACCATGAGCTACAACCCAAGCGCAGAAGGCGCTTTTGCGTCAGTTGAATACATCATGCGTGATGTAGAATACGGCTGGCTTCTTCGTTATATGCACTCCACCGGTGCATCTTTCTTCTTTATCGTAGTGTATCTACACATGTTCCGCGGCTTAATGTACGGCTCGTACCAAAAGCCTCGTGAACTCCTGTGGATCTTCGGTATGTTGATTTTCTTGGTCCTGATGGCCGAAGCCTTTATGGGTTACATGTTGCCATGGGGCCAGATGTCGTACTGGGGAGCGCAGGTGATTATCTCGCTGTTTGGTACCATCCCGTTTGGTATCGGTGAGGCCTTAACCACGTGGATTCGCGGTGACTATGTGATTTCAGGGGCGACCTTGAATCGATTCTTTGCATTGCATGTGATTGCATTGCCATTGGTCATTGTTATTCTGGTGTTCTTGCACTTGATTGCCTTGCATGAAGTTGGTTCAAACAACCCCGATGGCATCGATCTTAAGAAGCCGAAAGGCAGCGTGAAGGAAGAAGATAAATCACCGTACGAGTTCCATGAGCGGTATACGAAGAAGTACGACATTGTCGATTCCATACCTTTCCATCCGTATTACACGGTGAAAGATTTGGTTGGTCTTGCGGTGTTCTTAATCTTCTTTGCTTGGGTTATTTTCTATGCGCCGACCATGGGTGGGCAGTTCTTAGAGCCGCCTAACTTTGAAGCCGCAGATCCAATGCGTACGCCTGAGCACATTGCTCCGGTGTGGTACTTCACTCCGTTTTACGCCATCTTGGCAGCAGTACCGAATCCAATCGGTGGGGTAATCCTCATGTTTGGTTCCATTGTCCTGTTGTTCCTGATGCCATGGATTGACCGCTCATCTGTGCGTTCAATTCGCTACCGGAGTGGCTTGCACAAAGCGAACCTAGCAATGTTGGTGGTTAGCTTCATTGTGCTTGGATTCGTGGGGGCATTACCACCCACGGAACTCTTTACCCGCATTGGTCAGATCTTTACGTTCCTGTACTTTGCGTTCTTTGTCTTCCTGTTCTTCTACAGTAAGAACGAGAAAACCAAACCACTGCCTGAGAGAGTAACGAAATGATGAAGCGATTCTTGATGGCCCTAGCGTTTCTGCTTCCGTCTGCCGCATTTGCGGCAGGCTACAGCGGACCGTTGGACAAGGCCGACTATGATTTGCGTGACCAAGCGTCACTGCAGCGTGGTGCACAAATCTTCATGAACTACTGCTTAGGCTGTCATACTATGCAGTACCAGCGTTATCAGCGCACGTTCGAAGACCTTGGTATTCCGGTAGATTTAGGTCAAGAACTGCTGCAATTCACGGGTGATGGTCCTGGGTCGCATATGATCTCTGCTATCGATGCAGATGCGTCAAGTGATTGGTTTGGTTTAACCCCGCCCGATTTAACGATGGTTGCACGGGTGCGCGGTGCCGATTGGTTGTATACTTACTTCCGTTCGTTCTATGAAGATCCAAGTCGTCCATTTGGCGTGAACAACGAAATTTTTGAAAACGTGGGTATGCCTCACGTATTGCAAGAATTGCAAGGTGTTCCGCGTCAAACATACGAACGCAGAATGGTTGATGGCGAAATGCGCGACGTTTATGTTGGCATTCGTTCAGACGGTTCAGGTCGCATGAGCCCTGATGAGTTCGATCAAGCGATGCTCGATCTAACTGCATTCTTGGTATACACAGGTGAGCCGGTGTATCTTGAGCGTCAGCGCTTAGGTTACTACGTCATTGGCTTCCTGTTTGTGTTCCTGATTCTTACGATTCTGCTGAAACGTGAGTTCTGGCGCGATATTAAGTAATTCATTGAATTACTAGTAGTTATTTTAATGGGGGCGAGCTTCGCCCCCTTTGCTGTTTCCGAAGAGTGGAGAAACCCATGGCTGTGGCTGCCAATAAGCGTTCAGTAATGACCCTGTATTCAGGGAAAGATGATTTATTCAGTCATCAAACTCGTATAGTTTTGGCTGAGAAAGGCGTCAGTGTTGAAATTGCCTATGTCGATCCAGATAATCAGCCAGAAGATTTGTTACAACTGAATCCGTATGCCGACAACGTTCCAACCTTGGTAGACCGTGAGTTGGTGCTCTATAAAGCACAAATTATCATGGAATATCTTGATGAGCGTTTTCCGCATCCACCGTTGATGCCGGTATACCCGGTTGCTCGGGGAACGAGTCGGTTGATGATGTATCGTATCGAGCGTGATTGGTACGCGCTTGCTCGTACTATCTTGTCGGGCACGAAAAAAGAAGCAGAGGCAGCACGTCAGGAGCTGAAAGAGAGCTTATTGGCACTTGCCCCTGTGTTCGCCGATACGCCTTACTTTATGAGCGAAGAATTCACACTTGTTGATTGTTACTTAGCCCCCTTATTGTGGCGTTTGCCGACCTATGGCATTGAGCTAACGGGAGCCGGTGCAAAAGAAGTGAAATCGTACATGCTGCGCGTTTTCGAACGCGAATCGTTCCGCGATTCGATGACCGAAGAAGAACGCGAAATCGGTCGTCCGTAAGCTCGACGATCGACGATAAAGCAACGAAGAGGAATGCAATGACACCTAGACGTCCATACCTGCTACGTGCGCTATATGAATGGTTAGTTGATAACGAGTTAACGCCGCATCTTGTGGTGGATGCTGAGTTTCCTGGAACTGAAATTCCTCGGGATTATGTGCAAGACGGTCAGATTGTTTTGAACATTGCACCGGGCGCGGTGCAAGCGTTACGCATGGAAAATAACCAAGTTCAGTTTCGTGCGCGTTTTAACGGACAGGATCAACGGGTGTACTTGCCGATGGGCGCTTTATTGGCTGTTTATGCTCGTGAGAACGGTGCGGGTACTATTTTTGAACCCGAACAAGGCTTGTTGCTAGAAGATGAGCACAATCACGACGCGGCGCACGATAGTGATGATGACGCGCCTAAACCAAGTGGTAAAGGTAAACCATCACTCACTGTGGTGAAATAACGACGCCGTCAACCTAATGTAAAACGCCTGTGCGGATAACCATCTGCACAGGCGTTTTTGTTTGCGTGTCATGGCAAGTGCGTCAGGCTACTTGCCGCTTGCGTTATGCTTCGCGAATGGTAAGCACATCAATCACTTTTCGCACGCCACGGACATTACGGGCAACATCGATTGCGCGTTCAGCGGTATCTTTATCAACAACGCCGAATAAGAATACTTCACCATCTTCGGTGACCACCTTAATGCCCGAAGCGTCGTAATCTTGGTCACGCAATAACAAGGTTTTCACCCGTGCGGTAATCCAAGTGTCATCGGCACGGGTGCGGAAGTTTGCGACGTCGGTAATACGAATTTGATTAAACACCCGGTTCACGCCGTCAACATTGCGTGCGATTCGCTCGGCCTCGTCAGCGCGGCCTTGGGTATCAACTTGCCCATATAGCAATACATCACCATTGTAGGGTAAGTATTTCACGCGTTGATTCCGCATTATTTCGGCATCGTTAAAGGCGGATACCAAACGCACCCGCAGGGTAGAGTCGTCAATTTGTGTGCCCACATCGCGGCTGTCTAATGCCACTGCTGTGCCGCCAATCGTTGCACCCACTACCGCCACAGCGCAGCCGCTAAGCTGAGTAACGAGAAGAGGTGCGCAGATGAGTAATGCTGCTAAACGGGTCGCTTGCATAAAATTATTCCCCTTGGAAGATTCTCTCTTCAATTAAATCTACGAGCAACTGACTAAAAAATAATTGTTGTTCCACAATGCGCGCCGCATGCCGACTGGGGATGCGCACTTCAATATCCGTAGGCCCGAGCAAGCCAGTAATTTCAGGTGCCTCTTCACCAATCACTGCAACAATGGTCATCTCCCGTGACAGGGCGGCTTCCATGGCCTGATGAACACGATCAGAGTGGTGTCGGCTAACAAAGGCGATCAAAAGGTCACCTGATTGACCCAACGCACTAATTTGCCGTGACAAGCACTCATGCTGATTGGGATGTGTTGAATTCATGCCTAGGGTGATGGCGGGAAAGGGCGGTCGCTCAAGGCGACTGCCGTGCAGTAACAAATCGGTAAAGTGATGGGCGACAAAGGTGCTATTGCCGTCGCCACAACTAAAGATGCGGTGGCCTTCGAGTAATGAACTCACCATAAGCTCGGCGGCATGTTGTATTGGTTGCGCTAAGGTATCTGCGGCCGCCACTTGAATTTGGATGCTTTCATTAAAATACGTTCGAATCGTGTCTTGCATAGTCAGAATGCGTCCTTAAGCCACTCAATGTTAAAGGGATGTCCCGTTATGGCAATAATATCAAAACGACACGCTGTTGTGTGTTCACTCAATTGATGTTTGGCAAGCCATACCCGTGCGGCATGGCGCACACGTTGCAATTGTTTTGCGCTTATTTGCTCAAGAACATCGGCAAAAGCCGCGCTGGCACGATACTTTACTTCAACAAATATAAAGAACTCGTCGTCGCGCATAATAATATCAATTTCGCCGTTATTTAAACGATAATTTTGCGCAACGAGTTCCAAGCCAAATTGGCTCAAATGGCGAATCGCCACTTCCTCATAATCAGTCCCGACGTCCCGTGTCGACATAAGCTGCGTGCTCCACTTTTAAGGTATGTCCTTCAAAGGTAGCCCAATCGAGCTCGCGAATGACCGCGTGGTTGGAAATCCGCAATTGCCCCGTTAGACCCGCATGCCGATAGCCGGGCAATTCGAGCACGAGAGGAAGTCGCAGCGCAAGCTCCATAGCATCAAAGCCCATCGCCACTAAACGCTGTTGGCTCAGGTTCCAAGGGGTCATCGCTTGCGCCAACGTTTGCTTTAGCTGTGCATCACGCTGGGTATGAATAAGCCAAGGTGCGTCGGAAAAATAAATCCCCTCAAGATCGTTTTCGCCGCGTGATTGTTGCTCCTGATGAACCGCCGAATTGGCGTACATAGGAATGCGACTACCGAAGGCGCTTAGATTGACATCAATAAACGGACGCAATAAACGGGCTTGTTGTGCATCACCGAGCAAATAGATGGCATCGATATCTTGGCGACTACGGAATTCGTGATGTAGCTCTTCGTTTTGTAGGCGTTGCTGGAGGCTTCGCTCGAGCGCATCAATACGATTTTGACTGGCACTTACTTGTAAGCTATCGCGCACTACATCCGCCATGTCGGTACTGGAGCTGTAAAAACCGGTACGAACTGAGTCAGGGCCGAATCGCTGATTCCACGCTTGAGTAAATGCCTGAGACATTTGTCGGCCACGGGCGGTATCAGGTCCGAGCAAGAGCACATTACGGTGTCCTTTTTGCGCTAAAAATGACAGCGCCGCATCAACTTCTGAGGCTAAATCTAATGCAAAGAATGCGCTTCTCGAGATGACATCCTCGGCAACGCCGTCGCCTTGGTTTAGCCACAGCTGATGCCAGGGGCCGACCGAATAGCTTGAGAAGTTCTCCAACGCGTCCCGATCAAGAGGGCCAATCACCAATTCGATTTCTCTCTCAATAAGGCTGTTATGAATGGCTTCCATACTGGCGGTTGCTGTATCGAAAAAATGTAAGTTTGCGCGCATCTCACCTCGATAGGCGGCAAGAATACCGTTGCGAACCGCATGTCCTTGTGCCGCAAATTGGCCACTCAAGGGCAATAAAATAGCAATGTTTTGTGGCGTTGCAGTAAACTCAATCCGTTGCTGCATCGCCGCCACTAAATCAGCCGCCGGATGCTCGGGAAAACTGCGCTGCCAAGAAGCTAACGCTTGTGCGGGTACCGCGGATTGGCGGGCCGCTTGATGTAAACGCAAGGCCAATTGTAACCAACCGCGCGTAATCTCGTCACCACCGCCTCGATGCGCCTCCAGCGAAGCTAAGGTGACACGGCTAAGATACTGCCATATTTGTGCATCGCTCACGTCACTGTCGTATCGCTGTAGCTGCATTAAGGTTAAGCTAGCGGAAAGAGGCTGATCGCCGCCACTGTATGCTTGATAACGTAAGCGCAGTGTTTGTGCTCGATAATGGCGCTGGCTGAATTGGCGTTCCAGATCATCGGTGAGATCGAGAACTTGCTGCCAACGCCCCATGGCGCCATGAAAACGGGCTTGCTGCAGGCGATACAGCGCCGCATGGGTCGGGCGCAGTTGGCGTACATCAACTTGAGTGAGAACTGCGCCGGCATGGGGTGCCTGCTCCGTATCTAAAAACGCAGCGGCGGCATTGACCAAATATTCATGTTGTTCATAAGGGCGGGTCGTGGCAGCGGCTTGGGCAACCCAATCATAGCCGGAACGGACGGCAGGGGCCGTCACCGAATCGACCTGTTCCCGTGTATCATCTCTAGGTGTGGGTGACTCTGGGGAACTAGCACAGCCGCTGATCACCAGCGCTGCGACTATAAAAACAGGAATGCATGAGGAACGCTTATTTGGCACAATACACATCTCAATTTGGACCGCGAGGTCCTACTATAAACCCACCATGGCTGTCAGACAAATAACAGCGCGAATGATTCACGTAAAGAGATGGAAAAATGAGCAAAGGCACTTTGTATATCGTTCCAACGCCAATTGGTAATCTTAACGACATCACCTTACGTGCATTAGAGGTGTTGCGCAGTGTGGATGTGATTGCGGCGGAAGACACACGTCATTCAAGCGTGTTGTTGAATCATTATGGCATTCAAGCCACATTGTGGGCCGTCCATGAACATAACGAACGGCAAAAATCTGAGCAAATCGTGCAGCGGCTATTAGACGGGCAAACGATCGCGTTGATTAGCGATGCTGGCACGCCGCTGATTAGCGACCCTGGCTACCCGCTCGTGAATGCCTGTCGCGCCGCCGGCGCTCATGTGGTTGCATTGCCCGGTGCCTGTGCCGCCATTACCGCGCTTTCAGCGGCGGGCTTGCCTACCGATCGTTTCCTCTTTTGTGGATTTCTGCCAGCGAAACAACAAGCACGTGAGAAAGCTTTGGCAGCCCTAGCGGGAGAAAGCGCCACCCTAATCTATTATGAGTCTCCTCGTCGCATCCTCGATACGCTGGAGGCTGTGATTGGCGTATTAGGGGCGAATCGGCCAGTGGTTATAGCCCGTGAAGTGACCAAGCAATTTGAAACCTACTTGCATGGCACCGCCACTGATGTTCTGGCCATGGTTAGAGCCGATGCCAATCAGCAGCGGGGTGAGATGGTACTGATCGTAGGCGGTGCGCCAGCCCGCGACGACGCGACACCGGTTGAGGCGTTACAGCTTTTAGCGCGCTTAAGCGAAGAATTGCCACCAAAGAAAGCGGCAAAAATTGTGGCGGAACATTACAACTTGAGCGCAAATGCGCTCTATCAAAGTCAGTTGGATAGAAACTAGCTTAGCAGCTTCACGAATGCTTCTTGCTACTTTAAATCGTGCTATACTCCGCCGCGGAGTTGGCCAAGACAATCGCCGCTAGGTTGCGTTTACGTAACTTAGGGGAGGAAAGTCCGGGCTCCATAGGGCAGAGTGCCAGGTAACGCCTGGGCGGCGTGAGCCGACGACTAGTGCAACAGAGAGCAAACCGCCGATGGCCTTTATTTTCGCAAGAGAATAGAGGATCAGGTAAGGGTGAAAGGGTGCGGTAAGAGCGCACCGCGCAACTGGTAACAGTTTGCGGCACGGTAAACTCCACTCGGAGCAAGACCAAATAGGGATCCATGGGGCGGCCCGCCTCGGGTCCGGGTAGGTTGCTTGAGGCTATGGGCGACTATAGTCCTAGACGAATGATTGTCCACGACAGAACCCGGCTTAACGGCCAACTCCACACTTTCTTCAAGCAAAACCCCATTTAGGTGGGGTTTTTGCGACGCTCGTTAAATGCCCGCGGTTCTTTCTCTTTCACGCTTGGCCCATAGCGCTCGATAAGCGACGCTAAAGGCATTGGCTTCGCGAAGTAAAAACCTTGAATCAGGTTCGCCGTTTGCATATTCAAGAAGTTCACTTGGCTTACCGTTTCTACCCCTTCAATCACTACATCGATATTTAACGCCCGGGCCATGTGGATCAATGCTGATAACAAGGCATTTTGATGCGGATCATCCGGTACGCCCGCCACAAACGTGCGGTCAATTTTGAGCAAGCAAATAGGGAAGTGCCGCAAATAACTGGCGGACGAGTAGCCAGTGCCGAAGTCGTCAATGGCTAAGGTGACCCCCCGATCATTAATCTCAAGTAAAAGATCCCGTTGCCGCTCACGATCAGGCAGCAACATCGATTCGGTAATTTCAAAAGTAAAACAGCTTGGGTCTACTTGATGCTGCTGCATTATCTGGAACCACTGATCCATGGCGACCTTGTCATAAAACTGGTGTGACGAGAAGTTGATCGCCACTCGGCCCGTTATTCCGGCTGCATGCAGTTCAGCGATATCTGAACATACTTGGTTTAATACAAAATTCCCGAGATCTCGGATCGCACCACTTTTCTCTGCAATGGCAATGAAGTCTTTAGGTAACAGCAAGCCACGAGACGGATGATTCCAGCGGGCGAGGGCTTCAATACTATGTAACGAGCCATCTTTTGAGTTAATCACCGGTTGGTAATGCACCAAAAACTCGCGGTTGCGAATTCCCTGCAAAATAGCCTGATGCATGTGCAGGTTGCTTGTCGCCTGTTCGCGCAGATCATTATTAAAGAACTCACTAGTGCCTCGACCTGCATCTTTTGCGGCATACATGGCTAAGTCAGCGGCTTTCAAAAGTTCTGCAAAGTTATCCCCATCGCTGGGGAATAATGCGATACCGATTGAGGCGTCAATGGCCACTTCGTTGGCATAGAGGTTCATGGGCTCGCGTATGTGTTTGAGTAGCTTCTGTGCTTGTAACTGGGCATGAAATGGCTCAGATAGATTCTTCAGCACCACAACAAATTCGTCGCCGCCTAATCGGGCAATAATATCGTCGCGCCGCAATGATGCTTGCAGACGTCCAGTTACTAACTTCAGTAAATCATCACCGGCGCTATGGCCTAGTGCATCATTGACCTCTTTAAAGTGATCAAGATCGATAAACAAAAGCGCAAACTTTTCATCTCGGCGCTCACAGGCACTGATGTAGGCGGTGAGCTGCTCTTCAAAAAAGTGACGATTGGCAATACCGGTTAAATTATCAAAGCGCGCTTGGTTACTAATAAGGCCAAATGCTTGCCGTAAGCGTTGTTGATTGCGTAACACGAGATAAAGTAAGACCGAGAAGAGAAACGCGAGAATGGTGCCAAAAATAAAATACAAAGAGTTCGCGTACGCCGTGGGTGCCCAACTACCGGAAATAGGAATTGCGGCTAATGCCCACTCGCCCCGAGGTAGCGATACGGTTAATGTCACCGGGTTGGCATCCCAAATGCCATAATCACCGGTAATTAACTCTCCCTGCTCACCGGTTCCATCGATACCGCGTAAACTAATGCTCAACTCAGGATGCGAGTGCAGCCCAGAATCATTAAATAAGTTGTAATGATCGATCACTTGCGAAATGAGCGCCACCAATTCTTGCGTATCTTTATCAAACACCGGAACCCGAGCGATCAATGCTTCGCCGCCTTGCGCCAAAGCCACAGGGCCGTTCAACGTAATACTGCGACTTGAAATTGCTTCATGTAACGTGCGGAGTTGGTCGGGACGGGTGCGATAATCAAAGCCTAAAGCACTTTCATTGCCTTCCAATGGGTAAATTAAACGAATCCGGTAATCATAAGCGATGGCCAAATGTCGGATATGAAGGTTCTGACTCATCAAGTTTTCGGTAAGGGCAGCAAATCGCTCCTCAGATATTTTCGGTTCTAAGGACAGTTCTGTATGCAGCTGGCGAATCGCGACTAAATTCGTTTGCAACAAACCTTCGAGACGGGCTCGAATGGTACTAAGTTGTTCAAGTGCAAGATACCGTTTGTTCTCGACCTGGCGTTCCCGATCGGTAGCAACAAAGCGTATCAGCATAATTTCGCAGACCACAAATACACATAAACTGATGATCGCGATCCAGAGTCTATTATTCACAAACCCTACCTTTGTTTGAATATTAAACAAATAGTTAACGAATCCGTTTGCCAACGCAAGCAAAAAAAGCGGATCTTCATGATTAAACTTCGTGCATTTTTCCTTGACAGGGGATCAGACTGACACCTAGACTGTATCATTGTGGGGAAAAGTGGAGAGAAGTGGATCATTCTGTGATCCCGCTAATAGATTATGTTTCGTGGAGCTAACAGTATCAGTCTTGATGACAAAGGTCGCCTTGCGATACCCGCGCGGTATCGTAACCTTTTGTCGTTGGATTGCGAAGGCAAATTGGTTTGTACGATTGACATCAAACAACCATGCCTTTTGTTATACCCGCTTCCGGAATGGCAGGTGATTGAGCAGAAATTATCCACCTTATCGACCATGAACCCCTCAGAGCGTCGTCTCCAGCGATTGTTGTTAGGTTATGCCGATGATTGCGAAATGGACAAAAACGGTCGTGTCCTTATCGCAACACCACTTCGTCAACATGCCGGCCTTACGAAAAAGTTAATGCTCGTAGGTCAGCTCAACAAATTTGAAATTTGGGATGAGGAAGTTTGGCAGCAACAAGTCGCAGATGATATTGCGGCAGAGCAGGCAGGCGACTTTACATTAAGTGATCGACTACAAGACTTTTCATTATAATGGCGCAGACACCGCAACATGTACCGGTGTTGCTAGCGGAGTCGATTGAGGCGTTAGCGATCCAGCCGGACCAAATATACATTGATGCCACCTTCGGACGGGGTGGTCATAGCCGGGCTGTGCTTGAAAAACTGGGCAGCGCAGGCAAGCTGTTCGCGTTTGACCGTGACCCTACAGCCGCCAAGGCCGCTCAGGCGTTGGCTGATGATCCACGTTTCCACTTCTTCCACACTCCTTTCTCTTCACTGGCTGATATTGTCGAACAACATCAGTTACGCGGTCGTGTTGCCGGTATCCTTTTCGACCTTGGCGTCTCATCCCCACAGCTTGATGATGCCGAACGAGGATTCAGCTTTATGCGCGATGGTCCGCTCGATATGCGCATGAACCCTGAACAGGGTGAGTCTGCTGCCGATTGGTTGGCTTACGCTGATATGGATGCCCTGTGCTATGTCTTTCGTACGTATGGTGAGGAAAAATATGCGGCGCCAATCGCCCGAGCCATTATTGCGCAACGGCAACATCAACCGCTCACACGCACGTCCCAATTGGCGGAGTTAATTCGAAAAATAAATCCGGCGCGGGAGCAGCAAAAACACCCAGCAACACGGGTGTTTCAGGCGATCCGAATTCATGTCAATCGTGAGTTGGACGAAGTGCACGAAGCACTTGCCGCGGCCGTTGATGCGCTGAAACCGGGTGGACGCCTAGCGGTTATTAGTTTTCATAGTTTGGAAGACCGGATTGCCAAGCAGTTCATTCGTGAACAAAGCCGTCGGGCGCAAGTGCCGGCTGGTTTACCACTTACAGAAGACCAAATTGAGGATAACCGAACCTTAAAACCGATCGGTAAAGCCATTAAGCCAAGCGCTGCAGAGTTACAGGTAAACCCACGGGCACGGAGTTCTGTGCTGCGAGTTGCGGAGCGGCTGCCATGAAAAAAATTGATCTAAAACGCCTCCATGCGCACCCCGGTTTACTGCAAGTCATCTTTAGTGACATTCGTCAGTATCGGGGATTGGTGTTTTGGGTCCTACTGGCGATTTTAAGTGCCCTGGCCACTGTGTATCTGACTCATCTCAATCGTGAGCTGCTGGCGGAACGGGAACAGTTAATGCGCCAACGGGATGCCATTGATGTTGAATTTCGGCATTTGGTTATCGAGCAAACAGCACTGTCAGAACATAGCCGCATCGAAACTATCGCTCAACGCGAGTTAGGTATGCGGCGTCCTGCAGACGATCAGGAGGTACTGGTGCCATGGCGGTAAGACGCAATGAAAAGATACTGCGTCCAGAACCCATGCCTGGGCGCTTTATGGTGGTGTTGGTAGCCCTGGTACTGGGCTTTACGGCGTTGGTCGCCCGTGCCGCCTATATCCAAGTGATTGAGCCAGACCGTCTGCGCTACGAAGGCGATTTGCGCTCTATTCGTGTTGCGCAAGATCGGATCCAACGGGGTAATATCACCGATCGCAATGGTGTTGAATTAGCGGTCAGTGTCCCGGTGCAAACCGTTTGGGCAGACCCGAAAGTTATTCATGATCGCAACGGTTTAAGCGATATGCGCCGTTGGCAGGCGATGGCAGACGTGCTCAATACCTCAACAGAGCAATTATTACGTAAAGTCGAAAATCCCCAACGTCGTTTTGTGTATCTTGAGCGCATGCTGACACCGGCAGTGGCGAATTATATTGCACAATTACGAATTCCCGGCGTGGGATTGAAAGAAGAATCTCGACGCTTTTATCCCATGGGTGAGATTTCCT
Source organism: Aliidiomarina indica (assembly GCF_015354615.1). Classification (GTDB taxonomy): domain Bacteria; phylum Pseudomonadota; class Gammaproteobacteria; order Enterobacterales; family Alteromonadaceae; genus Aliidiomarina; species Aliidiomarina indica. The sequence goes on from NZ_JACAVQ010000002.1 coordinate 238,282, forward strand.
CCCATGTTGTCGGCATCACCAACATTGATGCTGAAGGTCTCGATGGGGTTGAGGCTGTGTATAACAATCTGCTCACGGGCACGCCGGGACAACGTCGGGTTCGTCGTGACGGCCAAGGGCGATTGGTTGAAGAAATTGAAGTCACCGAGAGTCTACTGCCACAAAATTTAACCCTAAGCATCGATCAACGAATTCAATCGGTGGCTTATCGCGAGCTGACCAAAGCGGTGCGTTATCACCAAGCAACGTCGGGCTCGGTCGTGGTGTTAGATGTGAACACGGGTGAAGTGTTAGCCATGGTCAATAGTCCATCTTACAATCCGAACAATCGCAGTGGCATGCAACCGCACCAAATGCGGAACCGAGCCATTTCCGATAGTTTTGAGCCGGGCTCAACCATTAAGCCTTTAGTGGTGCTCGGGGCATTAACATCGGGTCAGGTTAGCGCTGATGATAAGCTGAATACCAGCCCGGGTTGGATGCGCGTCGGTGGCCGTCGCGTGCAAGATGCTCGCAACTACGGAGAACTCAATTTGTCGGGGGTGCTTGCCCATTCCAGTAACGTTGGAACATCACGGTTAGCCTTGGGCATGGAGCGCGAAGATTTCCTCGATCTGTATAGCTTAATGGGCTTTGGCAGCGATACCGGTATAAATATGCTCGGCGAAAGTATGGGCGTATTGCGGGATCAGCGACGCTGGTCCGATTTTGAGATTGCCACGCTCTCTTTCGGTTACGGATTATCGGTAACCACCCTACAGCTGGCACAGATGTACGCCATTCTCGGTAACGGTGGCGTGAAGCGGCCACTAAGTATTCTCAAGGTGGATCAACCCTTTGCCGGACGCCAAGTATTCCCCAGTGAACTAACGCGAGAAACGCTACGTCTGATGGAATCGGTGACCTCCGAAGATGGCACGGGAACGCGGGCCCGGGTTCCAGGCTATCGGGTTGCGGGAAAAACCGGTACCTCGCGTAAGGCAGTGGCAGGCGGTTATGGTGACGAGTACATCGGGTTATTTGCCGGTGTGCTTCCAGCCAGTCGTCCGCGCCTCTCAATTGTTGTGATGATCAATGAGCCTGCAGGCGATAGTTATCATGGGGGAACAGTGGCGGCCCCTGTATTTTCCGCCATTGCAGAAGAAAGTATGCGAATTTTGAACGTAGCACCCGATAATTTAACCGGACGCCAATTGCGTGTTGCTGGATGGGGGAGTGCCAATGATTAAGCTCCTTGATCTGATTCCAGACTGTCCGTTTCAACTGCCCGACATGATGGTTTCGGGTTTAAAACTTGATAGCCGCCGGGTCGCAGCGGGCGATGCCTTTATTGCAGTTCCTGGATACGCAACTGATGGCCGAGATTATATCGATGCGGCCATTGCGGCGGGCGCCAGTGCGGTTTTAGCCGATATGGATGAATGGACCGCCGGTACTATGGATGCGGTTCCTGTGATTGGTGTTCCAAACTTAAAGCAGCAGGTATCAGAAGTAGCAGGCCGTTTTCACGGCAACCCATCCCATCAACTGCGGGTTATTGGGGTAACTGGAACCAATGGCAAAACCACTGTGAGTAATCTGATTGCGCAATTGTGGCACCACCTTGAACCCGCAGCAGCGGTGCTGGGCACGATTGGCAGTGGCGTGATGCCACAACTATTACCTGAACAAAATACAACGCCCGATGCAGTGACTGTGCAGCAGCGCCTCGCCGGTTTCTATGCCGAAGGCGCACGCAGTGTTGCCATGGAAGTTTCATCCCACGCGTTAGTTCAACATCGGGTAGAAGCACTCCGTTTTGCTACCGTGATCGCCACCAATGTGAGTCGCGACCATTTGGACTATCACGGTTCTATGGACGCCTATATCGCGGCGAAAAAACGCCTATTCACCGATTTCCCGAGCGCCATCCGCATTTTCAACTTGGATGATTCGGTCGTTGCCAGTTGGGGCACGGCCCACGATTTTTGGTACTCCATGGAAGCGGACGCGGTGGGCCGAGACAATACGCTAGTGGCCATCGACATCGACTATACCGACGACGGCACAGAGTTTACCTTGTGTTGGTTTGCCCAACGCTTGCGTGTGCGCAGCCCATTGTTGGGAGACTTTAACGTCGCCAATGTACTTGCCGCCTTATTAAGCCCGCTCGTGGCCGGATATGAACTAGCGGATGTTGCCGCCTTAGTCAGCCATCTTAAGCCTGTGGTAGGGCGCATGGAAACGTTTAAGAAAGAAGGTTTTCCACTGGTCGTGGTTGATTACGCTCACACGCCAGATGCGTTAGAACATGTGCTCACCGCGGCCCGCAGACATTGCCACGGCAAACTCTGGTGTGTGTTTGGCTGTGGTGGCGATCGCGATCGCGGAAAACGGCCGCAGATGGGACAAGTAGCGGCCCGCTGTGCAGATCAAATTGTCGTCACCGATGACAACCCTCGGACCGAAGATCCACAGTCGATCATTGATGACATCATCAGCGGTATGCCTGCGAATACGGCTTATATTGCCTCGCCTGGGCGTTCGCGCACCGTGCTTGAAACTATCCGCAAGGCGGCCGCCGAGGATGTGGTGGTGTTGGCTGGAAAAGGGCACGAAACCTATCAGGTAATTGGAACAAAATCGATTGATTATGATGAACGGGCGGTTGTTGCGTCAGTCCTAGGGGGTGCAGCATGATTCCAGTGACATTGCATTGGGTCGCTTCCCATGTCGCGGGTGAGCTTTCTGATAAAGAAACGGGCGCTCGCAAAGTGCAGGGGAATGTGGTGATTGATAGCCGCCAAGTGGCTGCAGGCGACTTATTTGTTGCCATTAAAGGACCAAACTTCGACGGCCACGATTTTGTCGAGGCGGCAGAGCAGGCCGGCGCATGTGCGCTGATATGCGATCGAGAAGTAAGTACTTCCTTACCTCAGATTCGTGTGCGAGACACGCGTCGAGCTCTGGGCGACCTCGCTGCGGCAGTTAAAGCCGATGTAGCCCCTCGGTCTGTTGCTATTACCGGAAGTAGCGGTAAAACCACCGTAAAAGAAATGGTTGCGGCTATTTTACAGCAGGCGGAGTCGGTTCAGGGTGAAGTTTTAGCGACACAGGGCAATTTCAACAACGACATCGGCGTTCCTCTGACGTTGTTGCGACTCACCCAAAAACATACCCATGCGGTGATAGAGCTTGGTGCCAATCATCGGGGTGAAATTGCATACACAACGAGTTTAGTGCAGCCCGATGCGGCCATGATAAACAATGTGGCTCCGGCCCATGTTGAGGGATTTGGCGATATTTGCGGCGTGGCGAAAGCGAAAACAGAAATATTTCGCGGTGTCGCTGAAGGTGGCTTGGTGCTCACCAATCGCGACTCAGAGTTTCATGAATTTTGGTTGCGTGAGCTTGAGGGACGCAACCATCAGACCTTCGGAATCGACAATTCCGAAGCCGACGTGCGCGCAACCGATATTCACATGAACGAAGAAGGTTGTGCGCAATTTACGCTGCACGCGGAAGGGGAAACGCACCGGATTCAGCTCACGTTGCCAGGCAAACATAATGTAATGAATGCATTGGCAGCTGTGGCCATGTGCCGTGCGCTAGGATTGGGTTTTGCTGAAATTGTGCGCGGTTTTGGCAAGATGCAGGCGGTTCCTGGGCGTATGGTGGTTCACAAGCCAGCTCCGGGTGTGCAGCTTATCGATGATACTTATAACGCCAATGTGGGTTCGGCAAAAGCAGCGATTGATGTGCTTGCTAGCCTCCCAGGACGGCGACTGTTTGTCTTTGGAGACATGGGGGAGCTAGGGGCAAACGCGCGGGCATACCACGAAGAGGTGGGTGAGTACGCGATTTCCGCTGGCATTGATGGCTTGTTCACCCTTGGGGTCTTGAGCCAGAGTGCCAGCGAAATTTTTAACGGCCATGGTGGTCGTCATTTTGATTCTATCGACGCGGTTGTCGATGGTCTTTTAGAAGAAGTTAGTCAGCATCCGGAGATTACCATCTTGGTGAAAGGATCACGGAGTTCGCGTATGGAGCGCATCGTTGAGTCTCTGCTGGCAGCGAACATTACAACTCAACGACGGGGGAAAGCCACATGCTAGTCTGGCTGGCCGAATACTTACAACAAAACGTGGCTACGGGCTTTAACGTCTTTTCGTATCTCACGATGCGCTCGATCATGGGCATTCTTACCGCACTCGTATTGTCGTTGTGGATTGGTCCTAAAGTGATTCGTTGGTTACAACGGTTACAAATTGGACAAACCGTACGTGACGATGGCCCGCAAAGTCATTTAAGTAAATCAGGCACGCCCACCATGGGCGGTTTAATGATCCTGATTAGTATCTTGGTGTCTGCGCTGCTCTGGGCTGATTTGAGTAATCGCTACGTGTGGGTCACATTACTCACCCTCTCGGGTTTTGGCATCATTGGTTTTATCGACGATTATCGCAAGGTTGTGCGCAAGGACCCCAATGGTTTACCCGCGCGGTGGAAGTATTTCTGGCAATCACTACTGGCGGGAACAGCCGCGGTTTACATGTATTGGACCGCCACCCAGCCGGCAGAAACGGCACTGTTAATCCCGTTCTTTAAAGACGTGATGCCTCAGCTTGGCATGTTGTACATGTTGCTGGCTTATTTCGTTATCGTCGGAACCAGTAACGCGGTTAATTTAACCGACGGACTGGACGGTTTGGCCATCATGCCGACCATCATGGTGGCGGGCGCGCTCGGGGTATTTGCTTACGTGACGGGCAACGTGAACTTTGCCGACTACTTACAGATCCCATACATCCCGCTCGCGGCTGAACTGACGGTGGTATGTGCTGCCATTGTTGGGGCAGGGCTTGGTTTCTTATGGTTTAACACCTATCCGGCGCAAGTATTTATGGGCGATGTTGGCTCGTTAGCGTTAGGCGCAGTGCTAGGTGTCATTGCCATCTTGGTTCGACAAGAATTGGTGCTGTTCATCATGGGCGGTGTGTTCGTCATAGAGACACTGTCGGTGATGCTACAAGTCGGTAGTTATAAGTTGCGCGGTAAGCGCATATTCCGCATGGCGCCCATTCATCATCATTATGAATTAAAAGGTTGGCCGGAGCCGCGGGTTATTGTGCGTTTCTGGATTATTTCGTTGGTGTTGGTGCTTATTGGCCTCGCCACATTGAAGTTGCGTTAAATAAGGGATAGCGAATAACTATGATGCGACCACTCACAGATTTCACCACCATTACCGTGTTGGGCTTTGGCCTGACTGGGGTGTCCTGTGCGCGTTATTTGTTGTCGCAAAAGGTACGCCCGGTGGTGCTCGATTCCCGCGCTAACCCGCCAGGGGCCACCGATGCAAAAGATATTGCAGATCAGTGCGAGTGCTATTTTGGTCCGTTCCAACTCGAACATTTACTGCAATCGGATCTAATTGTCGTGAGTCCAGGTATCGACCGTCGAGATGCCAATCTACAAATGGCGGCAGATGCGGGCATTCCAATGATCTCCGACATTGAGTTATTTGCCTGGGTGGTAGCAGTGCCCGTGGTGGCGGTAACCGGCTCGAATGGTAAATCCACGGTTACCGAACTTACCGGCCATATATTGCGCAACTGCGGCATGAATCCCGCGGTGGCAGGTAATATCGGCGTGCCGGTATTGGATTATTTAACGAATAACAGTGATAACGATTGCTTTGTGTTAGAGCTCTCTAGTTTTCAGTTAGAGCTAGTTGAGTCTCTGAAGTTAAAAGCCGCGTGTATCTTAAATATTACCGCTGATCATCTCGACCGTTACGACGACGAGCGTGCTTACGAGCGCGCGAAACATCGAATTTATCAGCATGCCAGTATGTGTATTTGGAACCGTGACGACGAAAAAACCAAGCCAGTATTTCGCCGTAGAGGGATGTCCAAGGTGTCTTTTGGCACCTCGGATGCTGCCCAAGGTTTTGCCTTAACCCGTCGTGCCGATGGGTTATGGATTAGCTGGCAAGACAAACCACTGCTGAGCGTCGCGAGTTTGCCTATTCAAGGCATGCATAACGTTCAAAACGTGCAGGCGGCGATGGCTTTGGCACATGGCTTGGGTATTGCACCTGTGGAAGCTGCGCGCGGAGTAAAAGGCTTTAAGGCCCTGCCGCATCGGTGTGAATTGGTGTTTGAACACAAGGGCGTACGTTGGATTGATGATTCCAAAGCAACCAATGTAGGCGCCGCTGTGGCCGCTATTGAAGGGTTGCGGCCTACGGTCCCAGGTCGTTTGATCCTGATTGCCGGTGGCGATGCCAAGGGTGCCGATTTAGGCCTGTTACGGCCAGTGTTAGCTCATGTTGATGTTTTGATTACCTTAGGAAGAGACGGCAGTAAGATTGCTGAACTGAAAACCGGCGCCCGTCAGGTACAAAGTTTGAATGAAGCTGTTGCTTATGCGGCCAAACATTGCACCGATGGCAGCATGGTGCTGCTATCACCGGCCTGCGCAAGCTTGGATATGTTTGCTAATTACAAAGAACGCGGAATGAAGTTCCGTGCGGCAGTGGAGGCGTACTATGCGCACGACTGAACCGCAACTGGAACTGGAAATCCGCACCGGCGATAGCCTCTGGCAGCGTGTTGGGCGTGTCTTTCAGCAATCCGGAAGTATGCAGTTTTATGACCGTCACATGTTGTGGGCGAGCCTTATTCTGCTCGCGTTGGGTTTGGTGATGGTGGCGTCAGCGTCATTACCCACAGCGGAACGATTAACCGGAAATCCGTTTTATTTTGTGACCCGCCACGGATTTTACATGGTGCTCGGCACTCTGGGTGCGTTATTGGTTCTGATGATTCCCGTGGCGCGCTGGCAAACCGTGAGTGGCTGGTTGTGTTTACTGGCAATTGCCATGCTCGCGGTGGTGTTAGTGGTTGGGCATACGGTGAATGGCGCAACCCGTTGGTTAAAGCTAGGCCCATTTACGTTGCAGGTAGCCGAGTTCGCAAAACTATTCTTTGTGATTTATATGGCCAGTTACTTAGACCGTCGTTACGACGAAGTTCGCAAAAACTGGAAAGGCTTTATGAAAGCGCTGCTGGTTTTAGGCGTGTTAACCGTCTTATTACTGGCACAACCTGATTTAGGTACAGTGGTGGTGTTGGCCACCACGGCGATGACGATGTTGTGGCTTGCTGGCGCCCGTGCGGTGCAGTTTTTCGGACTGGTAATGACGGTACTTATTGCCTTTGTACTGCTTATCGCCGCTGAGCCCTATCGGATGGCGCGGGTTACTTCGTTTATGAATCCGTGGGATGACCCTTTTAATACCGGATACCAGTTGACTCAATCACTCATGGCATTTGGCCGCGGTGACTGGCTCGGACAAGGTTTGGGCAACAGTGTCCAGAAGCTTCAGTACCTACCCGAAGCGCACACCGACTTTATCTTGTCCGTGATCGGAGAAGAACTCGGCTTTGTAGGCGTGTTAGCCACCATACTGTTAGTGGCCTTTATCGTGATTAAAGCGATGTTGTTAGGACAAAAAGCGTTACGGCAAAAACGTCCGTTTAGCGGCTATTTGGCCCAGGGCATCGGTATTTGGTTTAGCTTGCAGGCGGCGGTCAACATGGGTGCTGCCTCGGGCCTAATTCCAACCAAGGGGCTAACACTGCCGTTTGTAAGTTACGGTGGGTCAAGTTTACTGGTGATGTGCGCAGCGATGGCGATTTTGCTACGCATTGATTATGAAGTGCGCACCGGATATCGATTACAACGGTCTGCAGGTGAGGCCGCTCAGGTAAAAGGTGGTCCTCGCACCGCCCGAGGAGGTAGCCGATGAGCCGCATTCTCGTATCTGCAGGTGGCACTGGGGGCCATGTGTTCCCGGCCTTAGCCGTTGCTAAAGCATTGCAAGCAAATGGTCATGACGTGGTCTGGGTCGGTACTGCGGATCGCATTGAGGCGCGGGTTGTCCCCGAAGCAGGCTTTACTTTTCATGGCCTGCCGTTACAACCATTGCGCGGCAAAGGCGTACTCGGGTTACTAAAAGCCCCATTTAATTTGTTACGAGCGTTACGGGCATGTGCCCGCGTAGTGAAAGCCGAAGCGCCTGATTTAGTCATTGGTTTTGGTGGTTATACCGCGGGCCCGGTTGGGGTTGTAGCAAGACAAAAAGGCATTCCGTTGGTGGTGCATGAACAAAATGCAATTCCAGGTCTGACAAATAAGTTGCTTGCCAAGATTGCAACACGTACCCTGCTCGGCTTTGCCGATGCGAAGGTATTTTTGGGCCATGCCGATGTCACGGGAAACCCGGTAAGAGACGACATTTGTGCACTGCATTCAACCGATGCGATCACCATTGGCAGCCCACTGCGAATCCTTGTGATAGGGGGCAGTTTAGGTGCGCAACATCTGAATCAAACGGTGCCAGCGGCGTTGGCGCGATGGTGTGGTCCGGCGTTAAAGGTGCGTCATCAAGTAGGCGCAGGGCGTGCGGCAGAAGTGACAGCAGAATACCAAGAGGTGGCGGCCAATGTGGACGTGCAGGTCGATGAATTTATACAGGATATGGCGGCAGCATATCAGGCAGCTGATATCGTGATAGGTAGAGCTGGCGCCCTTACGGTGGCTGAATTAAGTATGGCCGGTAAAGCGTCCATTTTGGTGCCTTACCCCCATGCGGTAGATGACCATCAAACGGCGAACGCGCACGTGTTGAGTAATCGCGGTGCTGCGTTGTTACTCCCGCAACCGGAATGCTCGGCGACCCGTTTGTGTGACGAACTGAAAGTATTAGCGAATGCGCCTGAGCACATTAAGAATATGGCAGCGAATGCGCGCAGAGAAGCACCCATTGCGGCAACGGCAAAAATTGTTGCCCTATGTGAAGCATTAATGGTGGAGAGGAAAGACGTATGACCGTCTCCAAAGAGCAAGCATTTAAAGTAATCAACGTACCGGAAATGCGTCGGGTACGACGGATTCATTTTGTCGGTATCGGCGGCGCCGGAATGGCTGGCATCGCCGAGGTATTGCTGAATCAGGGGTATCAAGTAAGTGGCTCTGACATTGCCGAAAACCCAAACACGCAGCGGCTGCGCGGTTTAGGTGCAAGCATTAAAATTGGCCATAGCGCCAGTCATGTGGCTACGGCCAGCGTGGTTGTGGTGTCTACCGCGATTCGCAAAGATAATCCTGAGTTGCTTGCAGCCAAAGAACTACTGATTCCCGTGGTGCGCCGCGCTGAAATGTTGGCTGAGTTAATGCGCTTCCGTCATGGTATCGCGGTTGCTGGAACCCACGGCAAAACCACAACCACGAGCTTAATTGCGAGTATTTTTGCGGAAGCAGGCCTTGATCCCACCTTTGTGATTGGGGGCTTGTTAAATAGTGCCGGAGCGAACGCTCGCTTAGGCAGCAGTAAATATTTAATCGCCGAGGCCGATGAAAGTGACGCGTCATTTTTACACCTCCAGCCGATGGTCACCGTGGTGACGAATATTGAAGCGGATCACATGGATACCTACGAAGGTGATTTCAGCCGAGTGGAAGACACCTTTATTGAGTTTTTGCACAACTTGCCGTTTTACGGTTTGGCGGTGATGTGTGTGGATGATCCAGTCATCGCGTCATTGCTCACGCGGGTGGGGCGTCAAATTACCACCTATGGTTTCTCTGAGCAGGCAGATGTGCGTGTCACCCAGTACCGTCAGAGTGGTAATCGCAGTGAATTTGTTGTGTTGCGCAAGGGGCATGATCCATTAGCCATCGAATTGAATTTACCCGGCAAGCACAACGCGCTTAATGCAGCGGCAGGAATTGCGGTTGCCATGGATGATGGCATTGCCGATGAAGCCATAGTGGCAGCGCTGGCGAAATTCGAAGGAATTGGCCGACGCTTCCAACAGTATGGCAGCTTTGCCTGCGGTGACGGTGATGTGCTCTTGGTGGACGATTACGGCCATCATCCGTCTGAAGTGGCTGCCACCATTGCCGCGGTACGTGAGGGTTGGCCAGAACGACGCTTAGTGATGTGTTTTCAACCTCATCGTTATAGCCGAACTCGTGATTTGTATGAAGACTTTGTTGACGTATTAAGTGCAACCGACACTCTGATTATGTTGGAAGTGTACAGCGCGGGTGAAGATCCGGTGGCAGGTGCTGATAGTCGCTCTTTATGTCGCTCTATCCGTCAGCGCGGGAAGGTAGACCCTGTGTACGTGAAAGGGGTTGAACAGGTACCAGAGCGCCTTTCAGAAATTATTCAGGCCGGTGACTTGGTATTGACTCAAGGTGCTGGAAACGTGGGCGGATTAGCGCGCATGTTAAATGAGTTGCAGCTTGATCAAGAACGTATGAAGCAGCATTCAGTGGGGACTACGCCATGAATGCGCTCGGTAAAGTGGCAGTGCTGATGGGCGGCACCTCGGCAGAGCGGGAAGTTTCGTTGCGCTCCGGTGCAGCGGTGTTAGCAGCATTGGAGTCGTTAAACGTAGATGCGTTCGCCTTTGACCCTAAGGTGGAGTCGCTACTGGAATTGCCAGTAACCGGCGTTCAGCGCGTGTTTAATGTATTGCATGGTGGCGCCGGCGAAGATGGACGGGTGCAGGCCATTCTAGAATCGCTTGGCATTCCTTACACCGGCAGTGGTGTGTTGGCGTGTGCACTATCCATGGATAAAGGCAGAACCAAGGCACTGTGGCGGGGCATGGGGCTGCCGACGGCAGCGTCAGTCACGGTTCAGAAAAAGCATTTAGCAGCGCTTGATGCAGAGCAGTTACTTGCGGATTTGGGCGCCAAAGTTATGGTGAAGCCAGCCCACGAGGGCAGCAGCATTGGCATGGGTCAGGCAGAAAGCGCCGATGAGTTAATGACAGCGCTGCAGCAGGCTGCAGCGTTTGATGAAGAGATTTTAGTGGAAGCTTGGCTCGCGGGAGCTGAATTCACGGTGGCAATTCTAGGCGAAGAAGCATTGCCAGTGATTCGGGTGAAAACGCCCCATGCATTTTACGATTATGCGGCCAAGTACCAAGACAATACGACCGAGTATTTATGCCCAGCCGGTTTATCTGATGCGCGTGAAAAGGAAATTCGTCAGTTAGCGCTTACTGCCTTTAGAGCGACCGGTGCAAAAGGCTGGGGTCGAATTGATATGATGGAAGATGGCGAGGGTAATCTGCAGCTGTTGGAGTTGAATACGGCACCGGGTATGACCGAGAAAAGCTTGGTACCGATGGCGGCAAAGCAGCATGGATTGACGTTCCCGCAATTAGTGGAGCGAGTACTCGGATATACATTGGGGTGAGTTGGTGATGCGCGAACCTTCACCCGAGCAGAAAGCGGAACAACGTGAAAAATGGGAGTTCATGATTGGCGTTTCCGTATTTCTGGTGATTGTGCTCGGGCTGGTTTTCGGCAGTTACCAACTGCTTAGAATCGTAACCGATGCGGAACAAGTGCCCTTGGAAGGGGTGATTCTGCACGGAGAACGACAGCACACAACGGATGGAGAGATACGTGATGCCATCCTTGCTGGCGAAGTGGGTAGTTTTTTTACCGCGGATGTCGATGATATTCGCGAGCGAATTGAACAGTTACCGTGGATTTATTCCGCATCAATTCGCAAAGAGTGGCCGGGACGACTGCGAATTTATGTCGTTGAGCAGCAACCGGTTGCGGTATGGAACCAGAACTACGTCATGAATCAGCAAGGCGATGTGTTCAGTGCTGATGCAGAGGCGATAAGAGGTCAGGTGCCTCTGTTAGAGGGACCTGAATCAGCACATCAGGATGTGCTGGAGCAATATCGGCAAATGAGTGAGTTATTGCGTATTGCCGATATGCGGATTACCCGGGTGCAGTTAAGTGAACGTTATTCACTGCGGGTATGGTTAGACAATGATATTGAGCTTCGCTTAGGACGAGAAGCACGTTTAGAGCGGATTCAACGATTTATGGATCTGTATCCGGTGATACAGAGCGAGAGTTCCAAGCCGGTGAAATACGCAGACCTGCGCTATGACACTGGTATTGCGATTGGTTGGCGTGACAAAAAAGAAGTGAGTAAGCCGTGATCACAAAGAATGAAGACGACAACATGATTGTAAGCCTAGATGTGGGGACCAGTAAGGTTACCGCACTCATTGCCGAGGTTCAGCCTGAAGGCGATATGAATATTATTGGTGTGGGTGTAACGGCAGCTCGGGGCATGGATAAAGGCGGCGTCAACGATTTGAATCTCGTGGTGCAGTCTATTCAGCGTGCCATTAACGAGGCCGAGTTGATGGCTGATTGCCGCGCTTCGTCGGTGTATTTGAATATTTCCGGTCGCCACATTGCATGTCAAAACGAGAACGGCATGGTGCCGATTAACGATGCTGAGGTCACCCAAGACGACGTGGATAGCGTGATTCATGCCGCTAAATCGGTACCTATTGCCCAAGAACGGCGAATTTTACACGTACTACCTCAGGAATTTGTCATCGATTCGCAAGAGAGCATCAAGAGCCCAGTCGGTATGTCTGGGGTGCGAATGGAAGCCCGTGTTCACATGATTACCTGTGCCAATGATATGGCGCGCAATATTGTGAAAGCGGTTGAGCGCTGTGATTTAAAAGTAGAAAGCTTGGTATTTTCGGCATTAGCGTCGAGCCATGCGGCCCTCACGGAGGATGAAAAAGAGCTGGGTGTGGCCTTAGTCGATATGGGCGCCGGCACTATTGATATCAGTTTGTTCTCGGGAGGTGTATTGCGTCACACCGCAGTGATACCCGTGGCGGGTAATCAGGTGACCAATGATATCGCCAAGATTTTCCGGACTCCGTTAAGCCATGCTGAAGAAATTAAAGTGCAGTATGCATGCGCACTACGGCAAATGGTGAGTATGGAAGACAATATTGAAGTGCCGTCGGTGGGCGGTCGGCCATCACGGTCAATGTCACGCCATACCTTAGCGGAGGTGGTCGAGCCACGCTACCAGGAACTGTTTGAACTTATTCGCGATGAAATTTACGGCAGCGGCCTCGATGAACAAATCGCCGCCGGCGTGGTACTTACCGGTGGTACCGCCAAGATGGAAGGGGCGGTTGAATTCGCAGAAGAAATATTTCAAATGCCGGTGCGCTTAGGAGCGCCTCTGCATGTGAAAGGATTGAGTGATTATGTAAACGACCCGGTGTATTCCACCGGTGTAGGCTTGTTGAAATTTGGTCAAATTGAACTGTTGGAACAGCAAAAAGAAAAACAACGCAGTCACCAACCACATTGGTTACAGCGAATACAGAGCTGGTTCCGCGGAGAATTTTGATTTTTCAATCGTTTACTTTGATTTTTTTGGGGTAACAACAGAAAATACGGGCAAGTGGAGAGGTAATAATTATGAATATCTTTGAAGTAATGGATAACTCAGAATCAGACGCGGTGATTAAAGTCATCGGCGTCGGTGGTGGTGGCGGCAACGCTGTCCAACACATGGTCGCGCAAAAAATTGAAGGTGTGCAGTTCCTTGCCGCCAATACAGATGCGCAAGCGCTTCGTAAACACGATGCAGACGTACTTATCCAGCTCGGTGGTGAAATCACCAAAGGTCTGGGTGCGGGGGCAAACCCGGAAGTAGGTCGCATCTCTGCAGAAGAGAACCGTGAAGAAATTATGCGCCAGCTTGAAGGTGCCGATATGATCTTCATCGCCGCAGGTATGGGCGGTGGTACCGGAACCGGTGCAGCGCCTGTCGTCGCTGAAGTGGCTAAGGAACTCGGTATTCTTACCATCGCTGTGGTGACTAAGCCATTCCCATTCGAAGGGAAAAAGCGTATGGCGGCTGCCGAAGAGGGTATTTCCCAGCTGAGCAAACATGTGGATTCATTAATCACGATTCCAAATGAAAAATTGCTGAAAGTACTGGGGAAAGGCACAACCTTGTTAGATGCATTTGGTGCAGCGAACAACGTACTTTTAGGTGCAGTGCAAGGTATCGCCGAACTTATCACGCGCCAGGGCCTCATCAACGTCGACTTTGCCGATGTCCAAGCGGTTATGCGTGAAATGGGTACTGCAATGATGGGTACCGGTGTGGCAAGTGGTCCTGATCGTGCGCAAGAAGCGGCACAAATGGCAATTAATAGCCCACTTTTAGAAGATATCGACCTGTCTGGTGCTCGCGGTGTGTTAGTGAACGTGACCGCGGGTATGGACATGGGTATCGACGAGTTTGAAACGGTCGGTAGCGTGATTCGTTCGTTCGCTTCTGAAAATGCCACCGTGATTGTAGGTACGGTAATCGACATGGATATGTCTGATGAAATGCGCGTAACTGTGGTTGCAACGGGTATCGGCGCTGAGAAAAAGCCTGATATTTCGCTGGTTGAGAAAAAACCAGAGCCGGCAGTGGCACGCTCATCGTCAAGTGCCGGTGGTTATTCGCGTACATCAGCTGCAGCAGCGCCGAAGTTTGAAGAAGACATCGACGCGGACGCAGAAGAGCGGCCGGTGCAAAAGAAAGGCGGTGAACCAGATATTCTGGATATACCAGCTTTCTTGCGACGCCAAGCAGACTAATCGGTATTGTCGATTAAGATGATTGGAATTGAGTGCTAAATTGGATTGACCAGTGCTCTACCATTTGGTATATTATTTGGCCTTTCTATTTGAGTCATCGGACCAGATAGAATAACTTAATAATTGTCTGCGCATGGATCGCGTGGTCTAGACGACATGTGACTATGGAGGATTCAGGTATGATTAAACAGCGCACCATCAAACAGATGATCGCCACGACCGGTGTTGGCCTGCACAAGGGCAACAAGGTGAATCTCGTGTTGCGACCTGCCGCTGCCAATACGGGGATTATATTCCGTCGTACCGATCTGAATCCGCACGTCGACATCAAGGCGTCGCCGAAGCTCGTGAAAGACACCCGTATGTGTACGTGTCTGATTAATGACGACAACGTACGAATCTCCACTGTCGAACACTTGCTTGCGGCCGTTGCCGGTATGGGAATTGATAATCTCATTGTCGAAGTAGACTCGCACGAAATTCCGATTATGGACGGTAGTTCACATCCGTTTATCTTCTTATTGCAGTCTGCCGGTATTGAAGAGCAGAATCGTCCAAAACGCTTTGTTCGCGTGAAAAAGGCGATTCGCGTAGAAGATGGTGATAAATGGGCCGAATTGTTACCCCACAACGGCTTCAAGATTGATTTCGCCATCGACTTCGAGCATCCGGCCATTGCCGACACCAATCAAGTGGTCAGCATGGACTTCAGTAGCCAGAGCTTTATTCGCGACATTAGCCGCGCCCGAACCTTTGGCTTTATGAAAGATATCGAATATTTACGGGCGCATAATTTGGCGCTCGGCGGAAGTTTTGAAAATGCCGTGGTTCTCGATGAGTTCCGCGTGCTAAATAGTGATGGACTTCGTTACGACGACGAATTTGTGAAACACAAGATTCTTGATGCCGTGGGCGATCTTTATATGGGTGGTCATAGTATTTTAGGTCACTTACGTGCCTATAAGTCGGGCCATGCATTGAATAACCAGTTACTGGTTGCGCTCATGGAAAATCAAGCGGCTTGGGAATTTGTCACTTTCGAAGAGAAAAGTGCGAAAGCGCCCATCAACTATTTACAGCCAGCTATCGCCTAACACTGAAAAGGCCGCGTTTACCCCACGCGGCCTTTTTCATTAGGCTTGCACGATAAAAACGGTTATTTATAACTGAGGACGAATCTTCACTTCCAGACTGCGAATATTTGTGTCTGGTAATTCGGTGAATTTCGCCATAATATGAGTTTGCATGAGGCGGATACGGGTTGCCCACACCCCGCTTCTAGCAGCAATAATCAGGGTTTGCCCCTGAACCGAGAGACAGCGCGAGTTGGCGAGTAGATCAGCAGGAACTGTTTCTGACCAGAGTGCATAGAGTTGCTCTTGCACAGATTGTTTCTTTTGTAATCGAGCAAGTGGACCGTCGTTTAATAGCGACTGCACTGTTTTGGGTGGTTTTCGCAACATGATTCGCGCGCACTAAGTTAGGATATTGCATGAGTTTAGCAATCTTGTACCGTGGTAAAAAGGTACGCTTCAAAATAAGATTAACAAATCGCCGTTTATTATCGTTTTTCGGTATCGCGGCGTTTATTGCAGTCGCCTATCATCAGCCGTGGCATGATCAAGGCGTGAACGCCTTAATTGCGAAAGATAGGATCCAAAAAGAGCACCGCGCTCTCGCCATGCAAAGTGAAGTCGTGCAAGAGGTGCGCAGTCAGGCCCAGCGCGAGCTCACCGCGATGTCGATGAAACTTGGTGATATCCAAGCGCAAATCATGCGTTTAGAAGCGCTGAGTCAGCGCCTCGCTTCGGCGACCCAGATGGACCAAGGGGAGTTTGATTTTACTCAGCCAATCCCCGTGGGTGGCCCGGATCAGCCGATGATGGAGTGGCCGGTGGTTGGCGAGCATCAAGTGCTTGCCGACATCGATGCGGTTCTTGAACAGCTGGCATCGCGACAAAAACAACTTCGCCTCCTTGAATCTTTATTAATGAGCCACCATATCGAAGGGGAGCGCTTCATTGCCGGTCGCCCTATTGTTGAAGGTTGGTTGTCATCACAGTATGGTGTGCGCAAAGATCCGTTCCATGGTAACCCTACCATGCACCGCGGAATCGACTTTGCTGCCCCGGAGGGAAGTCCAGTCATCGCTACCGGTGCTGGTATTGTTACCTTTGCAGGGCGCCGTGCAGGTTACGGTAATCTTGTTGAGATAGACCATGGCGCAGGGCTTCGTACCCGTTATGGTCACATGAAATCTATTGATGTGCAGGTCGGTGACGTTGTCACACGCGGACAGACCATCGCGCGAGTTGGCAGTACTGGTCGTTCGACAGGACCCCACGTACACTACGAGGTTCTAGAGAACGGACGACACGTGAATCCGTCGTCGTTTGTATTTCGGCAAGTGTCGAGCGAGTAGTGTAGAATCCCTTGAGTGACTCCGGCACCTTTGGGGTGCCGTTTTATTTTGCGAAATTCTAAATACGCATTTTTACAGGAAACTGAATACACATGTTAGGTAGTCTATTTAAACGCATTTTTGGTAGCCGCAACGAACGGCTCATTCGCAACGCACGCAAACAAGTAGAGCAAATCAACGCCATGGAGGCAACGCTTGAGAGCCTCAGTGATGAAGAATTACAGGCGAAGAGTGCAGAGCTGAAAGAGCGCGTTGAAGCTGGTGAGAGCCTAGATAGCCTGCTCAATGAAGCCTTTGCTGTGGCGCGAGAGGCGAGTAAGCGAATTTTTGAAATGCGGCCTTTCGATGTGCAGTTGATTGGTGGCATGATTTTGCACCAACATAAGATTTCAGAAATGCGTACCGGTGAAGGTAAAACCCTCACCGCACTCCTCCCTGCATATCTGAATGCACTGACTGGCCGTGGTATTCATATTATTACCGTGAACGATTACCTAGCACGCCGTGACGCGGATTGGAGTCGTCCTTTCTTTGAATTTCTCGGTATGACCGTGGGCTGTAATGTAGCCGGCATGCATCCAAAAGACAAAAAAGAAGCCTACGCCTGCGATATTCTCTATGGTACGAACAATGAGTTTGGTTTCGACTATCTGCGCGACAACATGGCCTTCACCAAGGAAGAGCGGGTGCAGCGCGATTTGCATTACGCGATTGTGGATGAAGTTGACTCGATTCTTATCGATGAAGCCCGTACTCCGTTAATCATTTCTGGGCCAACCGACGATTCATCGGAACTGTATAAACGCATCAACACCTTAGTGCCGCAATTAAAGCGACAAGCTCATGAAGATGGTAAAGAAGAAGAAGGTGATGATGTTGGCGATTTCACCATCGATGAAAAAGCCCGCCAGCTTTACCTTACTGAGCATGGTCAAGAGCATATTGAACAAATCCTAATCGAGAATGGCTTGCTTGACGAAGGCGATTCTCTCTACTCAGCAAGTAACATCGCTCTGTTGCATCATGTAAATGCGGCCCTTCGCGCCCACCACTTGTTCCAAAAAGACGTTGATTACATTGTTAAAGATGATGAAATCGTCATTGTTGATGAGCATACCGGTCGTACCATGGAAGGGCGCCGTTGGTCGGAAGGGTTACACCAAGCCGTTGAGGCCAAAGAAGGTGTGAAGATTCAGAATGAGAACCAAACGTTAGCATCAATTACCTTCCAGAATTATTTCCGCTTGTACGAAAAGCTTGCCGGTATGACAGGTACTGCTGATACCGAAGCCTTTGAGTTCCAATCGATTTATGGCTTGGAAACGGTTGTTGTGCCTACCAATAAGCCGATGGTTCGCGAAGATATGCCCGATTTGATTTTCTTAACTGCCGAGGAAAAGTACAAGGCTATTATTGAAGATATTCGGGCGCAGCGAGATGCGCAACGTCCTATCTTGGTCGGTACGAGCTCGATTGAGAGTTCGGAGTTGGTGTCGCGTTTACTGAAAAAAGAAAAGATTAAGCATGAGGTATTGAACGCTAAATTCCACGAGAAGGAAGCGGAAATCATTGCCAAGGCTGGTATGTCGGGTGCAGTCACGATTGCGACCAACATGGCAGGTCGGGGAACCGATATTATGCTTGGTGGTAACTGGATGATGGAGATCGATTCTCTCGATAATCCAACCGATGCCCAAATTGCCAAGGTGAAAGAAGCCTGGCGTAAGCGTCACGATGACGTGGTGCAAGCCGGTGGTTTGCATATTATCGGTACGGAGCGTCATGAATCACGCCGTATTGATAATCAGCTTCGCGGTCGTTCTGGTCGTCAGGGTGACCCAGGGTCATCACGTTTCTATTTATCGCTCGACGACAGCTTAATGCGTATCTTTGCCACCGATCGTATGGGCACGATGATGAAGCGCTTAGGGATGAAAGATGGCGAAGCCATTGAACATCCGTGGGTGACGAAAGCCATTGAAAACGCGCAACGTAAAGTGGAAGCGCGCAACTTCGATATTCGTAAGCAATTACTTGAATACGATGATGTTGCTAACGACCAACGTAAAGTGGTGTATGAACAACGTAACGAATTGCTTGAAGGTGACGATATCAAAGAAACCATCGATGTGATTCGTGAAGATGTGATGAATCGGGTCATCGATGAGTACATTCCACCCCAGTCGCTAGAAGAAATGTGGAATATCGAAGGGTTAGAAGATCGCCTACGTGCAGATTTTGATTTGGATTTACCTATCCAACGCTGGCTCGATGAAGACGATAAACTCTTTGAAGAACTGCTGCGTGAGAAAATTCTTGAAGAAGGCCTCAAAGCCTATCAAGAGAAAGAGCAGCAAGTGGGCGAAAAGGTACTGCGTCACTTCGAGAAAGCGGTGATGTTGCAAAGCCTCGACTCCCATTGGAAGGAACATTTGGCGGCGATGGACCACTTGCGCCAAGGTATCCACCTGCGCGGTTATGCCAATAAGAATCCAAAACAAGAATACAAGCGTGAAGCGTATAACTTGTTTACCGACATGCTAGAGGCGCTGAAGCTCGAAGTGATTACTATTCTGAGCAAAGTGAAAGTGCGTGCCGAAGAAGACGTAGAGCAAATGGAAGCGAAACGCCGAGAGCAAGAAGCAAAAACTCCGCGTAACTTCCAACATGAAAGTGCAAGCTCAGGGTCTGAGCAAAGTAGTGCTGGTGCCCCAGGGCAAACGGTGGTTCGTGATGGCGAGAAAGTTGGCCGCAACGACCCGTGCCCATGTGGTTCAGGCAAGAAGTATAAGCACTGCCACGGCAAGCTGAACTAAGCGATATTATGTCTGAACATCAAATCCATGTAGCCGTCGGTGTCATTGAGAATGCCGATGGCCATATCTTAATTAGCCAGCGCGCCCAATCCCAACACCAAGGCGGCTTCTGGGAATTTCCCGGCGGTAAGGTGGAAGCGGACGAGAATGTGGTGGTTGCTTTAGTGCGTGAATTACAAGAAGAACTCAATCTTCATGTTGGGCATGCGACACCGATGCTGAAAGTAACGCACAACTACCCCGACAAATCCGTGTTATTGGATGTGTGGCACGTCACAGAGTTTTCAGGAAAGATTCAGGGAAACGAGGGACAGCCATGGCGCTGGGTTGCTCGGCCAGACTTGATCAATTATAGCTTTCCACCCGCCAATGGCCCTATTCTTGAGGCGGTTTTGAATCTTCCTTTCAAAACCACCGAAAGCACCTCGGCTTAATAACCACTCCGTCCTTTAGCTAACGTCATCATCGTTGGCGTGGGGCGGAATGTCTTCACCGGGGATGCGTTTTTCTTCGCTCGCCCACTCACCGAGATCGATAAGCTTGCAGCGTTCGCTACAAAAGGGGCGGAACTTCGATGCCGGCTCCCAACGTACGGGCGTGTTACACGTAGGACAAGAAACAATAGTGACGTTATTCATAATTCTTAGGATGACTGACTTGAGATTAAAAAGATGAACGCAATACGAACTTAACCCTGGCAACGCGCGAGTTGAAAGGGAACTTGTTCATTGTAACTAATGCGTTCCTGACTGCCTTGCATTCCTTGGCTTTGCATAAAGCGAATACTAAATCGTTGACGATGGCCGCTTATAAGCGGGAAGACCGGCAATTCTGAGGGTACGCGAATGCGCAGCAAGGATAACTTTTCATCGTTACTTTGCCAACTGCCATTTTCAGCGACCAAGCTCTGAAACTCCGCTTGCTCGCGGAGCATTTTCAACTCAACCTGCAATGCGTGTTGCAACACACTCAGTTGCTCAAACCAAACCCGTGCTTGCTCACTGCGAGCCGCAGCAGACTGTTGCAACCAATGCTTCAACTCTGGAAGCTCATTATGACACTGCCCACCCATAACGCCCATGCGTTGCCGTACATTGGCTAAGAACCGATTTTCGCGCAACGCATATCCAAACTTGTGACCTTCACAGAGCGCTTGTAACACCCGTTGTAATTCGCCATGTATGGCGCGAAGTGCCTCTTGATCAACGGCAGGATGATCGATATAGCCTTGTAAGCGACCCTCGCGACGTTCCAAATCCTTGATGAGATCAGCGCGCACATCGGTGCGCTCGAGTAAATCGAGAAGATTAAAAAGACCACCAAAAAACAACGGATATCGGACTCTATCAACGTCGTCTACACCCGCTTCCACTTGTAGCAGGAGTGCTTCGATTCGTAAGTAGACCCGTGTTTTTTCTTCCAACGGATGTTCGTAGGCTATCCAGTCCATTTTATTCTTATTCCGAAAGTTCACTTACATGATAGCGATTCATTTGGACTTCGCAAAGGCCAGGTATTGTTGATGGAGTGCGGCAACAAGCTCCACAAGTGCTGAAACAGGCTGCGTGTTGTCGATAATATCATGAGCGCGGGCCAAACGGGCTTTACGATCTATTTGCGCTGCCATAATGGCGCGCACCTGAGACTCAGGCACATGGTCGCGGGCAACGGTACGTTCGATTTGCACCGACTCCGGCACGTCGACGACCAAGATGCGATGACATAACACATCCAGCTTGTTTTCCAAGAGCAAGGGGGCTGCGAGTATCACATAGGGTGAACTTGCATGGGTTAAGCGCTCCAGTATTTCGGTGCGAATGGCCGGATGCATAATCTCATTTAGCCTAAGCTTGGCTTGTTCGTCAGAAAAAATAAGGGATCGCAGCACGGCCCGATCGAGCTCGCCATTCGCGGTAAAAACAGAGGATCCAAAGGCAGCTCGAATATCATTGAGTACCGGGCTGTCTGGCTTTACCACCGCACGAGCACATTCATCCGCATCCACAACATCAATGCCCAAACGTAAAAACTGATGGGTCACTGTCGTTTTGCCCGAACCAATTCCTCCGGTGACGCCGACGATATAGGGGGTATTCACAGATAAATACTCCAATACCATTGATAGATATCTTGACCGTAAAACAAGCTAATGCCGCCCGCAATAGCAAGAAAAGGACCAAAGGGCATAGGCCGGTCTCGTCCTTGGTTCTTCATTGCTAATACCACGATACCATAAATGGCACCGACCAAGGATGAAAGTAGCACAATCAGCGGCAGTGCCTGCCAACCTAACCACGCGCCGAGTACGGCCAGTAACTTGAAATCACCATAGCCCATTCCCTCTTTGCCGGTGACTAAGCGGAATAACCAGTACACAGACCACAAAAACAAGTACCCGGCGGCGGCGCCGACAATGGCTTCAACCGGTGTAATGGGCAGCACAGAAATACTGAGGAGCAAACCTAACCAGAGCAGAGGTAAGCTAAGTTGATCCGGTAATAACATGTGCTCCGCGTCTATGAGGGTTAACAGCAACAGAATATAAAGAAATACCGCATAGGCCAGGCCGAGCATGGTAAAGCCAAAGCTCAGAACCGCTATAACGGCGAGTGCCGCACTGATCACTTCAGTCATCGGATAGCGCAAGCTGATGTGTACGCCACAAGCACGGCAGCGGCCCTTAAGAAGGAGGTAACTGAGCACGGGAATATTGTCATACCACCGAATGGCACTGTGACACGACGGACACTGAGAGTTGGGATAGGCGAGATTAAATCGTTCGGCGGGCGGCGGCGTTTCACCGCTTGCTTCCGCGCAGTCACGCTTCCATTGCAGCTCAAGCATGCGCGGCAAACGCCCAACAACAACATTGCCAAAACTGCCAAATATCAGCCCGAGCAACAGGGCGACAATCCACGTTGCGTGGGGATAATAATGAAAGAATTCCATGACTGTCCTCGTTCTTTTTATTCTTTGGCTAGTTTACCCGACGATTTGTCCGAGCTGAAACAACGGTAAGTATAAGGCTAATAGTAACAACAACGTAATGATACTCACGACAATTAGCACGAGTGTCGGTAGGAGTCCAAGGAAACCTTCTTGCTGCGCGTGTTGCTGGTGCTGCAATTGGGCGCTGGCAAAGCGCAGTTGCGTGCCGAGACGGCCACTCACCTCGCCGATATGTATGGCTTGGCATAGGTGTTCGGGAACCTCAATATGACGACAACATAAATAAAATGCTAACCCTGACTCTAGCATTTTGCCACAACGTTGCCAGCGATGGCGCCAATACCCACTTTCACTAAAACGTGCCACATAGGCCATGCTGTCGTGCAACGGAATGTGGCTATCTAGCGCTAAGGTGAGCATGTTTATGTCTTGCAGTAGATGGTAGGTACGTAAATAGTCACCGATATAGGGAATCCGGTAGATGCGCGCGCACCCATGAGGCTGTCGCAACCAGTTTGGCCAGCGCCAACGCAAGAGGGCAGCACTGGCAAAAATGGCGGCAAGGGCAAGGCCAAACTGCATTAAAACATGTTTGTCATGCAGACCCATGAGCGATTGGGTGAGCGCGGGTAACACCACATCAAGCTGCGCGTAAATATCGGCAAATCGCGGTAATAAAAACGCCACCATAGCGATAAGCATCAGAAACGCGATGGCTAACACAATGAACGGGTAGCGCAGGGCACTGCGCAGCGCCTGAGCATCAGCCATACGTTGTTTCAGGGTAAGGTGGAGTTGCTCCAGCACTTTAGGAAGCCGACCTGTATGCTCGCCAACGCCCACCCAAATGCCTAAGTGAGTTGGAAACACAGCATATTGTTGGAGTGCATGAGCAAGGGAATCCCCTTGCTGCATCTGTCGAATAACGCTGAATGTGGCCTGAGCCGACTCGCGCGAGTTGCTAATCCGGTGCAGATACTGCCACGCACTTTGCTGATCGAACCCCGACTCAAGTAACTCATGCCATTGATACAGAAATTTTAGCTGCCATTGAGCATAGCGACGGCCGCGCCCAAGCGCAGGCAGGCGGCTAACCAGACGTGCTTGAATGCGTTGCTGAGCCAATTGCCGACGCACCTCGGTCAGGTTGCTCGCCTGCACCAGCCCACTTTGGATGCCCTCACTGCCATGAACGCCATGCCAACGAAACCAGTGCATCGTCATGTACCCACAACGTCAGCCGATGGTTGCTGTAAGCATCGGTCAATGTGATGCATATCCGAGAGCAGCGCTTGCTGCAAGGAACCATCACCTAAGCGAAGATCAAAAACCCCCACACGCTTGTCGTTGACTACACACAAGCGTTGGTTGATGAGTAGGTTTAAGCAGGCAGCCAACTGATTGGGTTGAACGCTAAGTTGCTGGAGGCGAATAATCGCGGCGAGCGGGGAGCTTGCGTGCAAAGTTGCGAACACCAGATGGCCAGTTTGCGCCGCCTGACAGGCTATCAGGGCGGTTTCTTGATCGCGAATTTCACCAATCATCAACACATCCGGATCTTGTCGAAGCATGGCTCTTAAGGCGGTTGCAAAGGTAAGGCCGACATGCGCCCGAATCGGTACTTGGTTAATTCCTGGCAGGGCAATCTCAACCGGATCTTCGACCGTACAAATATTCATCTCACCGGCATTTAAATGCTGTAACATCGCATACAGCGTACGCGTTTTACCGCTGCCCGTCGGCCCCGTTACCAGAACCAACCCTTCGCGCTTGCTCAGCTCCTCGAGCACCGTATGATATTGTTCAGGTAGCAAGCCGAGTTGCTGCAGGGGCAGTGCTTGCTCCCCCATAATTTGCAATCGAATCACTATTTTCTCGCCATGCAGCGTTGCCAATGTATTTACTCGACAATCGACGCGGGTCGTTTTGCTCTGAATGGATAAGCGTCCATCTTGGGGTAGTCGTCGTTCGGTCGTATCCATGCCCGCGGCCGTTTTAATGGCAGCCACGGTGCGAATGGCTTGCGCCGAACTCAGGTATTGGCGGTGGGCCAAACTACCTAGATAGCGCCCTCGCCACTGGGCGCCATCTACGAGGGGCTCCAGATGGAGATCTGAATCGCCGCCTTCTGCGCAGGCCACAATAAAATCACTTAATTCGCGCTCAAGTTGTGGGTTAGCAAGCATCTTAACTAGCACCCACACAATGCGGAATGCGCATTTGCGAATCGAATTCACTGATAAAATCGGAGCAGAGGACCGCCCACTGTAATTGGGTCGCGGTTACTGCAGGTTGGAGTTCCACGGTCAAGAATTCGCCGCTGCGATCACGCACTTCAAAGGTGGCACGTATTGAGCCTGGGGCGGTTCCGGTTTGTAAGCTTACGATGCCCTGAGGCAGGGGAGCCGTTGCAGCAGGAATACCGCGCTGACCAAAACTGGAGCATGGCGATAATGAACCTTCCATTTGCCAGCATAAGTTAATCGCCGTTTGCCACGGTTGTAGGCTTAACATCAAGGTTCCGGCCCGTGCTCGCTGGCTATAGTCGGTGTAGGCTGGAATCGCAAAGGAGCTTAGAATCCCGATAATTGCGACAACAATCATGAGTTCGACAAGGTTAAACCCAGCTGTATTTCGCGCATAGTAGTGCATAAGCTACCCTCCATGGTAGTCGAAGAATCAAACGGCGCTTGCACTTAGAATCAAGGGTGCGAAACGACTACTGCAACAAATAGCCGAAAACAGCAGAAGGGGATAGGGGAACATACGGATATCAGCCATTGCCGACGAAGATTGTGCGACTTTGGCTGATTCTTAAACAGTGAGGCGATGCGGAGTTTACGCGGAGGTGATAACCCGCAGTGATAAATCGAGCGCTTGAATATGCTTAGTAAGCGCGCCAGAAGAAATAAAGTCCACGCCGGTGCGGGCATAGTCAGTTAATTGTTCAGGGGTGACGTTGCCCGATACTTCAAGTTTGGCGCGCCCCTGAGTAATGGCCACGGCTTCACGAATCATGTCCATACTAAAATTATCCAACATAATAATGTCAGCGCCTGCCGCAATGGCTTGTTCAAGTTCCGCGAGAGATTCGGTTTCCACTTCCACTTGCCGGTTCGGATGGGCTTGACGCGCTGCTTGAACTGCTTGTGCTATTCCGCCACAGGCAGCAATATGGTTTTCTTTAATCAGGTAGGCATCAAATAACCCAATACGGTGATTAAACCCGCCACCACAATGGACCGCGTACTTTTGTGCCAAACGCAGCCCCGGAATGGTTTTGCGGGTATCCAACAAGCGCGTGTTCGAACCTTCTAACTGCGTCACTGCGTGAGCAACGTAGGTGCTGGTTGCTGAGAGCGTTTGCAGAAAGTTCATGGCGGTGCGTTCACCGGTAAGAATGGCGCGTGCTGGGCCTTGCAAGGTACACAGCGCTTGGTTTGCTGTTATCCCATCGCCATCAGCCACATGCCAATCGATCTGTACCTTGTTGCCGAGTTGGTGAAACACTTCGTCAAGCCAAGCGCGTCCGCAAAACACACCATCTTCACGCGTGATTAAGGTTGCCTGGGCTTGCTGCGATTCCGGAATAAGTGCGGCAGTAATGTCTTGATCGGGATCAGCACCCGCAGCCGGATCTGTACCGAGATCTTCGGCCAGAGCGAAGGTCACTTGGGCGGGAATTGCAGCCACTAAAGCGTCAGCCATGGTAAAGGTTGGGCGAATGCTCATGCCTTGATCTCTCACTTTGCAAATGGGTCGGGATAAATTGACGTGCGCTCGGTTACTGGCGAATGGTTAACACGCCGTCACGTTGAGTGAATTCTAACGCGCGTAGGGCACTCATGCCCAGCAGAATATGCGAACTGTCGTAATCGGGAACAATAGTCGCTGAAACATCTTGTAGGCGAATTTCCCCAAAGGTAAGGGTGTCGATTCGAGTTTGATACGCCGAGGCGATACCACTGGCCGTTCGCACTTGCACGCGGGTACCGGGGTTTACACCTAGCTCATCGGCTAAGCGTCCAGGTATCGCAACTTGGGTTGCGCCTGTATCTAATAAAAAGGAAACATGACGCCCGTTAATGGTGCCGTTAACGAGGTAGTGGCCCGCACGATTTTGCTGCAGTTCCACCACGGCTCTGTTGCCGTCAGTGTAGGTGACTACCTGCTGATTGGGGTTATTCTGGCGTTCCAAATAATGATTAAAAAAGAGATAAAACACCGCAAATAGACTTACCCAAGCAAGGATGGCGAAGCCGCGACCTAGCATGCGTGAAGGTTCTTGATTTGAGTAATCGGAGCTCATCTGCATATCCTCCGAGGGAACATCTGTGATACAAATGGCATCATACCTCAATTACTCTATGAATGTTGATTTCGTTCATTTTTGTATCGTAAAAATCGATTCTTTAGGAGTGTGTGTGGGCAAACTGACCATTCAACAGCACCGTTGCCAGCAGGCTACGTACTACCCATCGCCGCACGCAGACGAGCGGCCCGAACCACAGGATATTCACTTGTTGGTGGTCCACAATATTTCATTACCGCCGGGCGAATTTGGTGGCCCTTACATCACCGATTTGTTTATGGGCACGCTCAACCCCGAAGATCACCCATTTTTTCAAGAGATTGCGCATATCAAAGTGTCTGCCCATGCGTGTATTCGTCGCGATGGTAGTATTGAACAGTATGTAGATTTCAACCGTCGTGCGTGGCATGCGGGGGTTTCAACCTGGCACGGCAAAGAACGCTGTAATGATTTTTCCATCGGTATTGAACTTGAGGGAACCGACCACACCCCCTACACTGAAGAACAGTATCAAACACTCGCGCAGCTAACTATCGCGCTACAAGAAACGTATCCTGGAATCACCGATGCATGTATTACAGGACATGAAGACATCGCACCCGGGAGAAAAACCGATCCCGGACCAGCGTTTAATTGGAATTATTACCGGCAGCAAATTGCTGCGTTGACCAAACAGGATGGATAAAAAACTATGGTAGTGTTGTCGTTATTAATTGCGCTCATTCTTGAGCGACTCCGCATTACTCCGGAAGGATGGCGACTCGAGCCTACAGCGAATCGTTGGGACGAATGGTTACGTGATCATGAGCAACTTGGCTCCTGGCGCCAACACGATCTGCTCGGTCCGCTGTTACTGATTTCGCCAGCGATTGTGCTCGCCCTTTTGTTGTGGTTGTCCAATAGCATCCTCGCCATGCTCATCATCAATGTATTGGTACTTACTTTGGCCATTGGCTGCCGCGCTCAGCGCAATGCCTTGCGTCAGTTTCTACTTGCCGCCAACCGCGGCGATGAAGAAGCGCGCAAGGAGTTTGCGGCCGAGCTTCGATACGTCAATGATGATGAACTCACCATTGGACAACAGTTGGTGTGGCTGAATTTTCGCTATTACTTTGCCGTTGCCTTTTGGTTTGCAATTTTCGGTGCGGCGGGCGCGTTAGCTTACACCCTCTTACGGGCACGTTCAGAGTCAGTCCCTAAGCTACTGGCGTGGATAGAGTGGTTGCCGTTACGCGCCGCAGGCTTTGGCTTCTTATTGGTAGGCCATTTCTCTCGGGCCTTGCCACAGTGGTTGAAATCATTCTCTGCCGGGGTCGACAACCCGCCGAAGATTTTAGGGGAGCTAGCGAGTACTGCTGAAGAAGTATTAGCGGAAGAAGATGATCACACCTCGGAACCAGATGCATTGGTGAATTTGGTACGTCGTAATATGGTGCTGTTGTTGGCAGTGGTGGCAGTAGCCACCTTATTCGGCTGGGCCTTGTAGTGTAGGCTTGTCAGAGAGCTCCGATAGCTGCGTTTTAATCAGGCCTCAATCGGCCCGGTTATGCCTTGCTCTGGAAGCTTCTGCCTGCGCTTCGGGTTGTGTGTATTTGTAGCCAACGCATCGCGTTGGTCAGGGGCTGATAAAGGTTCTTGGGGCGGTGTAGCCAACGCACCGCGTTGGTCAGGGGCTGATAAAGGTTCTGAGGCCGGTGTAGCCAACGCACCGCGTTGGTCAGGGGCTGATAAAAGTTCTTGGGCCGGTGTAGCCAACGCACCGCGTTGGTCAGGGGCTGATAAAGGTTCTGAGGCCTAAATCTGCAACGGACCAACGCGGTGCGTTGGGTACAGGAGGTCAGGCCACTGGGGCTAGTTATTTTTGGTGGTTATGTTTATAATGGTCGTTAACGGTAAATTGGTAAGACCAATTTACAGCGAATGGCCAAGGTGAATGAATACAATAGAGCGGATAGCACATACAAAATTATCCGATATGATCGTCACCCAAATGGAGTCGATGATCGTCGATGGAACTTGGGCTGCAGGCGAGCGTCTCCCATCGGAGCGCGAACTAGCGGCCCGTTTTGCTGTGTCTCGCCCTTCACTACGCGAGGCCATTCAAAAGCTCGAAGCAAAAGGCTTAGTGACGCGCAAGCAAGGTGGTGGTACTTACGTGCGAGGAGGTCTCGCAACGGAAGTCACCGACCCACTGTTTGAATTACTTGCACGGCATCCTGAGTCACAGTTTGATTTGTTGGAGTTTCGACATGCGCTTGAAGGCGTGTCTGCATTTTATGCAGCGATGCGCGGAACGGACACCGATTTACAACGCATTGAAGCAACCTTCGCGGCACTACAAGAAGTCCGTTATGCAGCCGTTCCTGCCCAAGCCGATGCCCTAATGATGTTCTATACCACCATTGCTGAGGCGTCTCACAATGTGGTGTTGCTGCATCTGGTTCGAGGCATGCGCGGACTCCTTCAAGAAAATATGCGACGCAACCTAGAGGTGCTATTGGAGCGCAGTGATATACGCGACCAACTGCACGTGCACCGAAAGGCGATCGTTGATGCGATATGCGCACGGGAGCCTGAACAAGCGCGTGATGCGTGTCATGAACACCTTGCGTATATCGAACGTACGTTATTGCAGATTAACCGGGAACACACACGTTTGCAGCGATCGCTGCGCCGGAATGAACCCTGAAGTCCTTTGGAGATGAAAGGAAAGATTATGGCAGATTTACACAGTAAAGATATCGACCAACAGGAAACGCTGGAGTGGATTGAAGCACTCGAAGCGGTTCTTGACGCCGAAGGTCCAGAGCGCGCCCATTTTATCCTTGAACAGCTTATTGATAAGGCGCGTCGTAGTGGTGCCTACTTACCGTATCAGCCAACCACGGCGTATCTGAATACGATTCCTGTGAGCCAAGAGCCGGTGATGCCAGGCGATCATACCTTGGAAGCACGGATTCGTGCGGCCATACGTTGGAACGCCTTGGCAATGGTGCTGCGTGCCTCGAAGAAAGAACTTGAGCTTGGTGGTCATATTTCTAGCTTCGCATCCTCTGCGATGATCTACGATGTAGGCTTTAACCATTTCTTT
Source organism: Aliidiomarina indica (assembly GCF_015354615.1). Classification (GTDB taxonomy): domain Bacteria; phylum Pseudomonadota; class Gammaproteobacteria; order Enterobacterales; family Alteromonadaceae; genus Aliidiomarina; species Aliidiomarina indica. The sequence goes on from NZ_JACAVQ010000002.1 coordinate 268,386, forward strand.
CGTGCTCCAGGCGAAGACGGTGGCGACTTCCTGTTTATCCAAGGCCATGTGTCACCGGGTATTTATGCCCGCGCTTTCCTTGAAGGACGCATTACCGAAGAGCAACTCGACAAATTCCGTCAGGAAGTGGATGGTGACGGCTTGTCCAGTTACCCGCATCCAAAATTGATGCCCGATTTTTGGCAGTTCCCCACCGTATCAATGGGCCTTGGCCCGATTCAGGCCATCTACACCGCTCGCTTCTTAAAGTACCTCACTGATCGCGGTATCAAAGATTGTTCGAATCAGCGCGTTTATTGCTTCCTTGGCGATGGTGAAGTGGATGAGCCAGAAAGCTTAGGTGCAATTGGTCTTGCCACCCGCGAAGGTTTAGATAACTTAACCTTCATCGTGAACTGTAACTTGCAGCGCTTAGATGGCCCTGTGCGCGGTAACGGTAAAATCATTCAAGAACTCGAAGGCACTTTCCGCGGCGCAGGCTGGGAAGTAATTAAGGTGATCTGGGGTCGCTATTGGGATCCGCTCCTTTATCGGGATACCGAAGGTAAGCTTGCGGAAATTATGCAAGACAGTGTCGATGGTGAGTATCAAAACTATAAAGCCAAAGGCGGCGCCTACACCCGTGAACACTTCTTCGGAAAAACAGAAGAAACCAAAGCCATGGTGGCTAACTTGTCGGATGAAGACATTTGGCGCTTAAACCGTGGTGGTCACGACCCAGTGAAAGTGTACGCGGCCTATCATAAAGCCGTGAACACCAAAGGTCGGCCACAGGTTATTCTTGCCAAAACGGTAAAAGGTTATGGTATGGGTTCTGCCGGTGAAGGGAAGAACGTTGCTCACCAAGTGAAGAAGATGGATGTTGAAGCCATCAAGCACTTCCGCGACCGGTTTAACATTCCAATCAAAGATAGCGATTTGGAAGATATCCCTTACTACAAATTTGATGAAGATAGCGAAGAGCTCAAATATTTACGCGAGCGTCGGGAGAAACTCGGTGGCTTTATGCCAGTGCGTCGTGCCGAAACCGACAAAGAGCTAGAAGTACCCGGCTTAAAAGCTTTTGAAGCGGTATTAAAAGGTTCTGGCGACCGCGAGATCTCGACGACGATGGCGTTTGTGCGCGTACTCACCGCCATGCTTAAAGATAAGAAAATTGGTCAGCGTGTCGTTCCGATTATTCCTGATGAAGCACGCACCTTCGGTATGGAAGGCTTGTTCCGTCAGGTGGGGATCTACTCATCGCAAGGGCAGAAATACACGCCTCAAGATGCCGACCAAGTGGCTTACTATCGTGAAGATAAAAAAGGTCAGGTGCTGCAAGAGGGGATTAACGAACTTGGTGCAATGGCATCGTGGGTGGCGGCAGGTACTAGTTATTCCACCAACAACGAGCCGATGATTCCGGTATATATCTATTACTCCATGTTTGGTTTCCAACGTGTGGGTGATTTAGTGTGGGCCGCAGGCGATAGCCAGACCCGCGGCTTCTTAATTGGTGGCACTGCAGGTCGCACCACCCTGAATGGCGAAGGTTTGCAGCACCAAGATGGTCATAGTTTATTGCACTTCGGTACGGTACCGAATTGCGTAAGCTACGATCCAACCTACGGTTACGAAGTAGCGGTGATTGTGCAAGACGGTATGCGTCGCATGTTCGCTGAGCAAGAGAATGTGTTCTACTACATCACGGTGATGAACGAGAACTACAAGCAACCAGAGATGCCTGAGGGCGTTGAAGAAGGCATTTTGCGTGGCGTTTACAAGCTTGACGATGTGAAGGCGAAGAGCGGTAAAACCAAAGCTAAAGGCGAAGTTCGCTTGATGGGCTCAGGCACGATTCTCAATGAAGTACGCAAAGCGGCATCGATTCTGGCTGAAAAGTTTGATATCAATGCCACCGTATTTAGCGCCACTTCATTTAATGAGCTGGCGCGGGATGGTTTGGATGTAGAGCGGTACAACATGCTCAACCCAACCAAGAAAGAGAAAACAGCCTTTATTACCAAGTCACTTGAGCAAGGGAAAGGGCCTGTTATCGCTGCCACCGATTATATGAAACTGTACGCGGACCAAGTACGCGCCTGGGTTCCAGGGCCGTATCGCGTGCTCGGTACCGATGGTTTTGGTCGTTCCGATAGCCGCGAGAACTTGCGCCGCCACTTCGAAGTGAATGCCGAGTATGTGGTGGTCGCAGCGCTTGCAGAGCTAGCCAAAGCAGGGGATATCGATAAGAAAGTGGTGGCCAAAGCCATCAAAGATTTCGGTATCAATGTCGATAAAGTAAACCCACTCTACGCGTAAGGAGCAACTCATGGCTGATGCAAAAGAAGTTTTAGTTCCCGATGTAGGTGGGGAAGGTGTTGAAGTAATCGAAGTCTTGGTAAGCGAGGGCGATAACATTGATGCTGAGGAGTCTTTAGTCACGGTTGAGAGTGACAAAGCATCGATGGATATACCTGCGCCATTTGCCGGTAAGGTAAAAAGTTTAAAGGTAAAAGTGGGCGATAAAATCAGCGAAGGCGACTTGCTGGCGCTGATTGAGGCCGCTGATGCCGATAGCGACGAAGAAGAATCGAATGATTCCGACAGCGCATCGAAAGATGAAAGCGACACGGAGAAGAAAGAAGACAGCGATTCTGATAGCAACGATTCCGATGATAAAGACAGCAACGACAAAGAAGAAAAGTCGGCACCGAAAGCGGACACCAATAAGAAAAAATCATCTGGTAGCACTGAAGTTATTGAAGTAAAGGTGCCGGATATCGGTGATTCGGGTGAAGTGGACGTCATTGAAGTTTTGGTTGCTGAAGGGGATGAGGTCTCTGAAGAAGATGGCCTAATCACATTGGAAACTGATAAAGCCACTATGGATGTGCCAAGCCCGAAAGCGGGTAAGGTGAAATCGTTAAAAGTAAAAGTTGGCGATAAGGTGAGCGAAGGCTCTCTGGTATTAGAGTTAGAAGTTTCTGGTGCAAATGATGAGTCTGATAACGACGATGCGTCAGACGATGATAGCGGCGCGGACTCGACATCAGAAAGTAAGTCAGAGAGTAAATCAGAACGTAAGTCAGAATCGAAATCTGAAGAGTCAGGCGAAGGCCGATCTGAGCGTCGCGATCCACCTGTTCCGGACCACCCGCTTGGCCGTAAAGGTAAAAGCGAGGGTTTGGTCCATGCGTCACCGGCGGTGCGTCGTGTTGCACGGGAGTTTGGTGTCGACTTAAGCCAAGTGAAAGGTTCTGGTCCGAAAAGCCGTATTTTGAAAGAAGATGTGCAAGAGTACGTGAAATACGAATTGTCACGTCCGAAAGCCTCTGCGGCAGCCAACACCGGAGGCACCGGTGGCTTGCAAGTTATTGCGCCACCGAAAGTTGATTTCAGCAAGTTTGGTGATGTTGAGGAAGTGGAGCTCACGCGTATTCAGCGTATCTCTGGCCCGAATCTGCATCGCAACTGGGTTACCATTCCGCATGTTACCCAATTCGATGAAGCTGATATCACTGAGTTAGAAGCCTTCCGAAAGGCGGAAAACGAGCAATTAGCCAAGCGCAAAGCGGATGTGAAATTCACGCCGCTGGTATTCATTATGAAAGCAGTGGCAAAAGCGCTGCAGGAATTCCCGGTATTCAATTCGTCATTGCACGAAGATGGTGAACGCCTCATATTGAAAAAGTATGTGCATATCGGCATCGCCGTGGACACACCAAATGGCTTAGTGGTACCGGTTATTCGTGACGTAGATAAGAAAGGCATCATCGACTTATCACGCGAACTTACCGATGTGAGCCTGCGAGCGCGGGATGGCAAATTGAAAGCAGCAGATATGCAAGGTGGCTGCTTCTCAATTTCGAGCTTAGGGGGCATTGGTGGTACTGCATTTACACCCATCGTAAATGCGCCTGAAGTGGCTATTTTGGGTGTTTCGAAAAGTGATATGAAACCGGTGTGGAACGGCAAGGAGTTTGAGCCACGGCTCACCTTACCGCTGTGCTTGTCATACGACCATCGCGTCATTGACGGCGCGTTAGCGGCACGTTTCACGGTATATCTGAGCAGCGTGTTATCAGATATTCGGAAAATTATTCTCTAGACAAGACGTACCGAGGAAATCTCGGTACAATATCGCGCGAATTTGACTCGTCATGCTGGCGCAGCAGCTAGCAAAAACGGATAGGGGTAATCATGAGCAACGAAATTAAAACGCAGGTCGTGGTGTTAGGCGCCGGTCCTGGTGGCTATTCAGCAGCATTCCGTGCTGCAGACTTAGGTTTGGACGTCGTCCTTGTTGAGCGCTACAGCACCTTAGGTGGTGTGTGCTTGAACGTAGGTTGTATCCCATCAAAAGCGCTGCTGCATCTGGCCAAGCACATCGAAGATGCGAAACATCTTGGCGATGCGGGTGTCAGCTTCGGCGATGCCAAAATTGATCTGGATAAAGTCCGCGATCACAAAAACAAAGTAGTGAGCCAACTTACCGGCGGCTTAACGCAAATGAGCAAGATGCGTAAAGTACAGGTTGTGACCGGCAAAGGTGAATTTACCGGCTCTAACGAATTGAAAGTATCCGGCGATAAAGAAACCGTGATTAAGTTTGAGCATGCCATTATTGCCGCAGGTTCACAGCCAGTAGAACTCCCGTTCATTCCTCATGACGATAAGCGCGTTTGGGATTCAACCGACGCACTCGAACTGCCGTTTGTTCCAAAGAAAATGTTGGTACTTGGCGGCGGTATTATCGGCTTAGAGATGGGTTGTGTGTATAAAGCGTTAGGGTCGAACCTCGATGTAGTTGAGTTTATGGATCAGCTCATTCCTGCAGCCGACAAAGACATCATTAAGGTCTTCACGAAAGAGATGAAGTCGAAGTTCGACAACATCATGCTAGAAACCAAAGTGACCGACGTAGAAGCCAAAAAAGACGGTATCTACGTGACTTTTGAAGGCAAAAATGCGCCTGAGAAGCCGGTCAAATACGACGCAGTTCTTGTTGCGGTAGGGCGCACGCCAAACGGTAAGAAGTTGGGCGCTGAGAAAGCAGGCATCGAAGTAACAGACCGTGGCTTTATCGAAGTAGATAAGCAAATGCGCACGAACGTGAAGCATATCTTCGCGATTGGTGACATCGTTGGACAACCAATGCTCGCCCATAAAGCGGTGCATGAAGGCCATGTTGCTGCTGAAGTGATTGCAGGTAAGAAGCATTATTTCGATCCGAAAGTGATCCCATCAATCGCTTACACGGACCCAGAAGTGGCGTGGGCTGGTCTCACCGAGAAGGAAGCGAAAGAGCAGGGCTTGAACTATGAAGCAGTGACCTTCCCATGGTCTGCCTCTGGTCGTGCGATTGCTTCGAGTGCAACCAATGGCTTCACCAAGTTGTTATTTGATAAAGATAACGATCGTATTATCGGTGGCGCGATGGTGGGTTCCCACGCGGGTGAACTCCTTGGCGAAGTGTGCTTAGCCATTGAGATGGGCGCGGATGCGGAAGATATTGCACTTACTATCCATGCGCATCCAACCTTGCACGAATCGGTTGGTTTAGCGGCAGAAATTTACGAGGGGTCGATTACCGACTTACCGAATAAAAAAGCCAAGAAAAAGTAAACGCGTGAGCGTAAAGAACAAGCCAGCATTCGGTTAGGAATGCTGGCTTTTTTTGTATTTAAATATTTTAAATGCAATGTAACGTACTCATTGTAAAGATGATTCACCAATCTTGAAATTGTGCGGGGGGGGGTGATATTTTTTTGGTACGCGTAAAAGGTGTCATCACTTCACTTTTATGCTAAGGACAAAGAATTATCATAGGGAGAACATGATGAGACACCTTCGATATTTTTCCAATTTCTTCATTATTTGCCTGTGCTTGCTGAGCAACTCTGTATGGGCTAACACGTCTGAGTGCTCGAATTTTCAGAATGAATCACTCAGTCAATGTGCCAACTATCAATACAATGTCTTGAACTTGCATTTTCGAGACTCGACGAACATAGAGCATGATGTCACCGTCTATCGTGTCAAAGATCCTCAGGGAAATGTTGTTAGTGCCGATGTTGATTTTAGAGTTCGGTGTGGTGATGCGTGTCTGTCAAACCCTGAAGGTGCCATAGACGATGCTCTATGGGCATTTCGAGCAACTTACCTAGCAGATTCGTTCTATGTTTATCGAGACTGCGACTCTACTCTTGAAATTTGTTGCGATGAGAGTTCTTGCTATGAGAACCATGGGGGCGATGATGTGATTGCTACGCAAGAAGATTCGCTTGGAGACAGTTCAACGCTGGGCGATGTTACGCCTGCATCGTCTAATAGAGGGAAAAAGATTCTAGATTTCATTCCAATCGTGGACTCTGGGTTGAATCTTTATGATCGGCTGATGAATGATAGTAAAAACGAGAAAGAGTTACGGGAAGAGTTAGCGAATGAGCAGGAGACTTCCTCTAAATTTGTTTTGATCAATACCTCAGGAGGAGGGAACCAAGTGTGTGTGGATGATGGACAAGTCTGTACCGTAATTGACGGAAACATAAGTATCAGCAGCTCTTTTGCTAACGCAGATCTTTCTCATAGCCATGGATTTAAGTTTAACCTAGAACTAGCGGAGTGGTTGAACCAATGGTTTGAAGAACAGAATAGCTTGATTTGTTCTCAGCGTATGAGCTGCGACCATGCTCATAATTGCACTGTTACCCTCAGCTGTCGTTAATCTGTCCATTTGAATTTAAAAGAGCAAATAGCCGGTGTCCATGTTTGGGCGCTGGCTTTTTTTGTATGGGGTATTTTAAAAATATTTCCGCTTGTCACAGCACTGATAAATTCACATATCAAACTGTACTTTTAGTTCACCAAAAAATTAGTGTCGGAAATTAAAGAAATCGCTATAGCCCATGTAAATAAAGGCATCTTTGGTCGTGTATTAGTTGTCGCTGGTCGCAAATTTAGGCGAAAACCCCTATTTAATTGTAACAAAATGTCATTACCCATTGTGACCTTGTTAATCAGTTGTTACATTCGCTGGGACTCAATAAAAGGTAGGTAAATTATGTTTAATTCCGGCAAACTTTTTTTAATGGCCTGTGTGGTCATTTTCGTGGCAGGTTGTAACTCAACGTCATACTCCACAGCGTCGCAGCAACAGGTAACGACTCCAGAGCTAGTGTCTATCCCTGAGTATATTGAATTTCTTAATACCCTAGAAAACTCAATCGCTGAAGGCGAGCCTCGTCGACTTGATGAAGATGAGCGACGTCAGTTTGATTCGATCAAATCAAGTTTGGTGTCTCTGATTGGTCATCGCCAAGATATCAATCAGTTTGATCAGTACGACAAAGAGCGTTTATTTAACCTGCATCAGCGTCTACAAACCGTGGTTATTGGTGACCCAAGCACGCAAGTGATTTGCCGCCAAGAGCGCACAACAGGTTCAAACATGCGTCAAACGCGTTGTATTACCCGCCAGCAAGCGGATGATGAGCGTCGTCGTTCATCAGAGTTCTTCGGTGACTTAATTGATGCAGGTCGGTCAATTATGCCTGTGGGCAACTAATTCACGCGATGTGCTACAAATTGATGTGTTACGTAAAACCGGAGCTTGGCTCCGGTTTTCTTTTTCCTACCGCTGAGATGAGCGCTTCTTGACAGAGACTGGTATAATCAAGGAATAGATGCTCTTGTGCGCGTTCTTCGCCCCTATGGAGCAGTGATTCCATTCGATGATAATTAGAGCCGTACCTTGATGACACAGGACAAGACATCACAGAATTTACTGAATTGGGCCGCCGAAACGAAGTTGCCGACCCCTTTCGCTGAATTTCGTTTAATCGGATTTACAGATGCCATAGGCAAAGAGCATGTGGCATTGGTGTTAGGCGATGTAACCACCGAAGAACCGGTTTTAGCCCGCGTGCATTCTGAATGTCTCACGGGTGATGCGCTGTTTAGTCAGCGTTGTGACTGTGGCCCCCAGCTTGAAGCCGCTATGCGCAAAATTGCGGTCGAAGGTCGCGGTGTCATCGCCTATTTGCGGCAAGAAGGCCGAGGCATTGGATTAATCAATAAGATTCGTGCCTATGCGGAGCAAGACAAAGGTTTAGATACCGTAGAAGCCAATGAGATTCTTGGGTTTGTCGCCGATGCCCGCGAGTATGATATTGCCGCCGATATGTTTGATCAGTTAGGCGTTCAATCGGTGCGTCTCATGACGAATAATCCGAAAAAACTAGCGGCATTACGCGATTGTGGTGTAGATGTGGTTGAGCGCATTCCTCACCGCACCGAAGGCACGCCTCATAATGAATATTACCTTGCGACAAAAACCAAGAAATTTGGTCACTTTTTGTAATTCTTTTGTTATAAATTCTTACATTATGCCCTTTGCTTCTTACTCTCGAAGGGCATACACTTCTGTGCGTTCTACAAACTAGTAACAATGCCTGAGTAGGCCTGAAATCAGGGCTGCTTGCGGGCAACGTGATGACCCATGGAGTCAATATCATGAATAAAGTAACTTTAGTTGCGGCAAGTGTCGCTTTCGCGCTTGGCTTAGTCGCGTGTTCGCCTGCAGATCAACAGGTCACCGATGTACAGGAAAGCGCCCATTCGCAACAGGCGGATTTGCATTCCGGTTTAATGTTAGACGATTTTGATACCAGCGTTCGCCCACAAGACGATCTCTTTATGTTTGTGAATGGTACCTGGTACGAGAATACTGAAATCCCTTCCGATCGCCCCACGTATGGCGCTTTTAATATGCTCGCTGAGGAAAATGAGCGACGTTTACGCGGTATTATTGAAGATGCCGCGGCAACTGATGCAGAGCCGGGATCGAACAATCAAAAAATTGGCGACTTCTTTGCTAGTTTCATGGATGAAGAGCGTATCGAGGCCTTAGGCGTTAGTCCGATTGAGCCTTACTTAGCGCAAGTAGCAGCGGTGAACAGCCATACCGAAATGACAGCATTAATGGGTGAGCTGCGTCAAATTGGCGTTGGTGGCCCTTTTGGTTTCTATGTTTGGGCCGACGCACGTAATCCTGATTACTATGCGCTCTATCTAAATCAAGGTGGTTTAGGCCTGCCGGACCGCGATTATTATTTCCGTGATAGCGAAGATTTTCAGAAAATTCGGGAAGCCTATGTGCAATATATCGCTGATATGCTCACCGTTGTCGGTCATGAAAACCCACATGACGCGGCCGAGCGTATCTATGCGTTAGAAGAACAACTTGCTGAAGCGAGCTGGACCCGCGCGGAAAGCCGCGATGCTGAAGCAACGTACAATAAGAAAAGCTATGCGGAAGTTGCAACGCTACTGAATACCTTCGATTTAGAAGCGTTCGCGCCGGCTGCAGCCATTACCGCAGCGGATGAAATGATTGTGCGTATGCCATCGTTCTTTGAAGCCTTCGGCGAAATTTACGCAGAAACTGACTTGCAGACCTGGAAAGACTACATGCAATTGCGTGTAGCCGGAGCTTTTGCGTCGCGCTTGAGCAGTGATATTGCTGATATCCAATTCGGTTTCTACTCGACCACCTTAAATGGCGTTCCAGAACAACAAGAGCGTTGGAAGCGTGGTGTACAAGCGGTAAATGGCGCGTTAGGTGAAGTGCTGGGTCAAGAATACGTCGCGCGTTACTTCCCGCCTGAAGCGAAAGCGCGCATGGGCGAGCTCATCGATAACCTACTTATTGCTTTTGAAGAATCGATTCAAGAGCTTGAGTGGATGACCGATGACACTAAAGTGCTAGCGCTCGATAAACTGAATAAATTCACGCCGAAAATCGGTTATCCAAATCAGTGGAAAGATTACGGCCCACTGACGGTTGATGCCACAGATCTGATTGGCAACAGTGTGCGCGCAGCGCAGTTTGCCTATCAAGACAATATTGCCGATATCGGTCAGCCGGTTGATCGTGAGCGTTGGGGCATGACGCCTCAGACTGTAAACGCTTACTACAGCCCAACGGCCAATGAAATTGTATTTCCTGCAGGCATTTTGCAGCCGCCGTTTTTCGATATGAATGCCGACGATGCAGTGAACTATGGTGGTATCGGAGCTGTTATTGGTCATGAAATTGGTCATGGCTTTGATGACCAAGGCTCGCGCTATGATGGCGATGGTAATCTACGCAACTGGTGGACCGATGAAGATCGGGAGCAGTTTGAGAAGCGTGCCGACATCTTAGTTGAGCAATACAGTGCTTTTGAACCTTTACCAGGTTTGAATATCGACGGCCGTGTTTCTCTTGGTGAGAACATTGGCGATCACGTAGGCTTACTCAGTGCATTCCGCGCCTATCAGAATTCACTCGGTGGCGAATCAGCGCCAGTGCTAGATGGTTTTACTGGTGAGCAACGTTTCTTCCTGAGCTGGGCACAAATCTGGAAAATTAAGTTCCGTGACGACGCATTGCGCGCTCAATTGGCCCGCGGTCCGCATGCTCCCGGCAAGTACCGTGCACTTGGCGCGCCGCGCAACATTCCAGGATTCTATGAAGCCTTTAATGTTCAGGAAGGCGATGGGATGTATCTGCCCCAAGAGCAACGCGTTATATTGTGGTAACCAACGCATTGCGTTGGTCCGTTGCGGATTAATGCACTATGTCCAACCCCTGACCAACGCGGTGTGTTGGCTACGGGGGACAGGCAATAAAAAAGCAGCGCTTACGCGCTGCTTTTTAGTATCACCGGGTCGCTGAATTAAGCAGACATCGCCCGATTGATTAACATACGAACATAGTCGTAGTGTTGGCTGGCTTCTACGTCAGAGCGACGAGGAGCGCGCATCAACTTAATACGATTAAGTTGGGCGACAGCGGCTGACTTACTTAAGTTGTCGTACGACGAACCGTTCTCAAAACCAGCAATGGCAATCAAACGCTCAACGTATTCAATCTGTAAGTTCTTCGCTGTGGTTGTCAGCGGCTTGTTGGTCTGAAACACCGCGTCGGTTAAATCACCGATCACTTCAGTCAACGGATAGGTATTGCCGTAGCGAGTACTGTCGGTAATCCGCAGCAATACTGCAGGGTGCAACACATGGTTTAGTACGTTGCGCTGCATATTTAACACCATGTCATGGAACGCTGGGTCTTCATTCTGTCCCCAGTGGCCAAAGCCACGCCGCTGCTGTTGCATGTACGCAAGTACCGGCTCCATCGATTGCATTGCGTCTGGTGCAAACACGTAATCTTTCAGCACCTGCATGGCTTCTTTTTGCTTTTCACGGGGTACCGGCGTGAATGGTTTCACATCATCGGCCTGACCGACTACGGCGCGTTCTACATAAACGCCACCGATTTGGCGTGATACCACACCAGCTTTGCCAGCGTAATGACCAGCTAAGCGCAGGGCAGAGGTGCGCACGCGCTGGTGCGAACGGCCATCAACACGCGCATTGTCGAGTAATTCACCCAAGGTGTGATTTACCGCAATAAACCGATCCCGTGAGTAAGCCACCGGATTTGATGACATATCACCGATCATAACCCGCGGATCGATGTGGCGGCCAGGGGCGCGCATATCGTCTGCGTCATTACCAAACATCAGTTCTGGTTGATGGGAACGAGCAAGGATCTGCTCTAAACGCGCTTCTTCGGCGGCATCATCTGCAAGAGCTGGGCTGTATCCGTACTCAATCGCCCAGCTGTCATAAGGACCCACAACGTACTGGTAAAAATCACCTTGTGTGGTGCCCGGAGGCGCAATGTTTACTGGCGCATAATCCATCACAGAACCGGTCAACACACCTTGGGTAAGAGAAGCATCATGAACTTCTTTTTCATTCCAAAGGTTCGACGCTTTCATGTTGTGATTTAAACCTAGGGTATGGCCCACTTCATGCAAAATAACGTGAATCAATGCTTGGCGCAGTAATTCATTGTTATCCATATCCTCGCCTTCCAGCAGGCCCGACATGGCGCGACCCGCGATTAGGTCTTGATGAATGGCATGGCCTTGAGAGCAATATAAAGTGGTGCCGTGCTCGTGTTCATGGTGGTGCGCGTCACCGTATAGCTGGTCTTCAAGCCAGCGATTGCTCATGTACACATATTCCATCATGATATCTGCGGCGATGATTTGTCCGGTCAATGGATGTGCAATCGATGGACCATAGCCGCCAAATGGAGGGCGCGGTGACGAAGTCCAACGAATCACGTTGTAGTTCACATCGCCTGCGTCCCAATCCGCATCGTCTGGTTGAACGCGCACTTCCAGTGCGTTTTTAAAGCCTGCGGCTTCAAAGGCTTTATTCCAACCCAGCACACCTTCGGCAACGGTATCGCGCCATTCTTCTGGCGTGGTGTTTTCAATCCACCACACAATCGGCTCTACCGGTTCAGATAGGGCGGCGTCTGGATCTTTTTTCACTAAATGCCAGCGGTTAATGACATCATTGAAAGGGGCCCAGTCAGCACTGGTCATATTGTCAAACTGCTGCGTAAAATAGCCAACTCGAGCGTCATCACGACGGGGTTGGAAATCATTTTCCGGCAGTGCAATAAACGAGTGCTGTAAGGTAATAGTAATCGAACGGGGATCAGTGATCGCTGGGGTACCGAACACGGTTGGGTTTGGGTTATTGAATACATAATCCACCACCACATCCATGTTGTCTGGATACACGCGCTTATTCACGATACGGCTTTGGTCTTTGTTCAGGTTGCCTAGAGAGAATGAAGGGCCTGATTGATTCGCACGAGACCAAGGTGCTACCCGATGCAAGGCTTCGCTCAGAATTAAATCTTGTGCGTTGAGCAGAATACGTCCATCTTCTTCAACACGGATCTTCAGGCTAGCCAGCGTTGCTTCGCTAATGTTAGCGTCTGATGCACGGGAAAGCGCAGAGCTTTCATCGAACTGGAAGCGGTCGTTCCGCACAACAATATCGATACGATCGAAATAGCGACGGAACTCAATGAGTTTGGTTTCGCGATAGTTTCCGCGAAAGTGACCAGCCTCAACAACGCCATCGGCGGTCGTCGCAAAATAAATGAATGGCGTATCTAACTGGCTCTCATTAATCGAGAGAAGCATTTGTCCGGTTTTTGGGTCACGATAGAAGTTAAACAAGCCTTCGTGAATGTCATGATCTTTGATGTGATCGGCATAACTTTTTTCGTCCCCGTTGCTACTGCCGTTTTTGTTGCCGCTGTTCTCGTCGGCAAATACGGGGTGCGCTAACAGCATGCATAAGATGCTGCTGGCAATAAGTGTTTTTTTCATGGTGTGTGTTGTCCCTGATTATTTAACCGTCACATTCTAGCGACTTGTTTGCTAAAAATAAAAAACGAAAAAGTAAGAAAATGTGTTTTTGCGTTGAGCAGAGGGTTATTGTTGTTCAATGCCATGTAAACTGAAATAAATTGATAAAAATGAGAGCTGAGAATGCAGATTCGACCAAGGCAACTCAAGCGTGACGTATTAGCAAGTGTTCACTTTCATCGAAAGCCGCTACTCGCTTTCTATCTCTACTTTGCAATATTCGCGTTTGCATTATGGGCACCATTGTCCGGATGGATGTTGACAGGGTTGGTGCGCGCAGCAGGACAGGCCGCTATTGGTAATGAAGACCTCTTGCGCTTCGCCATCACTCCCTATGGCATGACGTGGATTGTACTTGCTCTCACGTTGGCAGCTGTTTTAATTTTCCTCCAGCATGCGGGCATGATGCTGGTGGCTACCCGCGACGCCCGGGGTAAGTTCCATAGTGCCACCAATGCCTTATGGCAGGTGCTCAAACGATTACCCAAATTACTCGCGTTGGGCGCCATTCAAGTATTTACCCATCTGCTGCTATTGCTGCCGCTGTTCGCTATTTTGGTGTTTGCGTTTCAATCGCTGCTCGCGCCATACGATATTTACTATGTATTACAGGCACAGCCTTATGAATTTTGGGCATTTCTTTCGGTGCTCGCCGGCTGTGTACTGATAGCCTTAATGGTGAATGGAAGTGTTTATGTTCGTTGGATGTTGGCCCTTCCCATTTTACTTATCGAAGACTTGTCGCCTTGGCAGGCGCTAAAACGAAGTGCTCGACTCACCTGTTCGGTCCGTTTAAAGCTAGGTAGTATGGTTGTGCTCATTGCCGCCATCGTGGCCATGATACCGATCACCCTGTCCTTACTATTTGATGGAATGGGTTGGTTCATTACATCAATACTGCCACAGCAGTATGGCGTGCAAATTACCATGATGGTGTTATTACTAGCGGCCTACGCTCTAGCTAATTTACTGGCTGGGTTCGTGGCCGTGAGCATCAACAGTTTAGTGATGCTCAAAATCTATCATCGTCGCTGCAAAAAACAACGAGGCATTACCGTAGATACGGAGCCACGTTATGCGGGCTGGTGTGCCGTAGGTGTTGAGTTTGTGGTGGTTGTGGTGGCGCTGGTGCATTTATTAATTGCCATGAATGCGTTTGATGACCGTGACGATGTGCTAAACATTGCCCATCGTGGCCATTCTTGGAATGCTCCGGAAAACACCTTAGTGGCCATTGAAAAGGCGATAGATGCGGGCGCGCACTATATTGAAATTGATGTAAGGCACAGCGCCGATGGCGTACTCGTGCTCAAACATGATCGAGATATGTTGCGTATCGCTGATGATCCGCGCGCCATTTGGGAAATCCCCTATGAGGAGTTGGCGGCCATGGATGCGGGAAGTTGGTTTTCCCCTGAATTTCGGGGGGAATATGTGCCGACACTCGCGGATGCAATTGAACGGGTGCGAGGCAGAGCTGGGCTGTATTTGGAAGTAAAGGGCGCACCGCAAATGCCGGATCTCGTACCTATGGTCATTGCGCAATTGGAAGAAGAGAATATGCTAGACCACACCATTTTTGCGTCGTTATCGCCGGCAGATCTCATGGAAGCGCAGGCCATTGCACCGAACCTGAGAACCAGCTTGTTGGTTCATACTGCGGTCGGAGTGGTGGAACGACAACCATTTCATATTCTGGCGATGCGCGACGGGTTAGTCACACCGGGTCGTCTCAGCCGAGTGCGTAACCACGATCAGGAACTTCACGTTTGGACCGTAAATGATCCAATGCAAATGCGCCGATTTCTTGATATCGGTGTCGATGGAATTATTACCGATCGGCCAGATGTATTAACAGAAATTATGCAGGAGCGCGCAGAAATGTCGCGTCCAGAACTATGGTTAATGCGCTTTCGACACTGGCTTTGGTAAGCGGTGTTCAAAGCGCGATGGGTTAGCTAAATAAAACCTAAGTGAATAGGGGAGAAGGCTCCATGAACAGTGTAACAACGCAATCCGATGGCCTAGTCGACCATATGCAGTCAGCGGCGGGCTGGCTGCACTTATCAGTGAACCATGCTGGTGTAACCGGCGTTAATTTTGCCGATGATGCATTGCCAGACACCATCCTTAATAAGCAAGCCCCTTCAGCGGAGCAAACAGCGCTGCTAGAACAACTTAAACAGGAACTTGATGCCTATTTTGCTGGCAGCTTAACAGCGTTTACCGTTCCCCTCGCGCCGCAAGGTACTGCGTTTCAACAACAGGTATGGCGTGCCTTACAGCAGATCCCCTATGGTCGCACCTGCTCCTATCATGATCTAGCACATCAAGTAGAGCGCCCGCGTGGGTATCAAGCGGTGGGGCAAGCAAACGGGCGTAACCCTATCGGTATCATTATTCCCTGTCATCGCGTGATACAGAAAAATGGCAATTTAGGCGGCTACGCAGGTGGCATTGAACGCAAATCTTGGTTATTACGGCACGAACTTCGTGTGGAAAATAACCTCTAACGTAAACAAGCGACATTCATCGAATCGATAAAGCTGTGGAGGCATGATTTGTACCTTTTGCACACCATAAAATGGGGCGTTGTTAGTATCATTTTTGTGTTGCTACTCGCCAGTTGTAGTCGCGACGATGGTCCGAGTTCTGCGTGGCCGCAGGGACAACTTCCAACCGTCCAACATCAAATGCAGGTGCTAAATGATTTCCAGTTAGGCCCGTGGCGGGGTTGCAACGTGGATTTTGAACGAGGCCAAATATGGGGTGTTGCAGGCTACCAGAATTATTGGGTATGTCGTGGCATGGTATCTGGTGAACACCGTTATGCAATTACGTTGTTCGCTGCGCCAGGCAATGAAACTGGGCAGCAAGTTAAACTAGAGTTTCGTCGCGGCTATGAGCCGGGCATGAATGCACTCATTGGCGTGTTTCTTCGACTTTCTGGTGTGGATGATGATCAAGAGCGTCTGCGCATGCGCTCTGATATCAGTCGCTATTTAATTACCCCGCCCGATGTGCGGGCGATGGTGCAAGCAAGTTTAACACCGAATAATTTGATAATGGATATGGGCTATAACATGCCTCGGGGTGGCTACACCACCTTGGAAATTAATGCACGGCCTAGCCTTGCTCCAATAGACGACGAAGAATAATTGCGAAATTGGAATTTATGGTCCATAACCATAAGTGCTAAACAGGCAATTCTGCCAAACCAATAAGGAAAAATAATAATGAATTGGTATCTGCAGGTTCTTCGCAAATATGCCGTATTTACCGGCCGCGCACGCCGAGCCCAATGCGCAAGCGGCTTAACGGAACCCGTAAATACAACGCTTGTAGCCAACGCTCCGCGTTGGTCAGGTCTGGGTAATTGCATGGAACTACGAGCCAACGCAAAGCGTTAGGTACGGCCCACACCGCAACGTGTGGGCCGTTTATTTTATTCAGTTTTATTATCGGATTTGCAACCCTCGCATAAGAAACCTTTTTGGTGAAACCGAGCAGTTAAATAGCCCAGATTCTGGCGTCAAGAATAGTGTGCTCAATTTAAGTACGATGAAGGTGTTCAGCGGCGCAGAATATATACAGCCCGAAAACGTATTCTCATGAGAACCACTCATTTTCCATTCTCCTTGAGTACAAGGCTGATGGCACTCTCATCTCAAGACGAGCATTCTTAAATTGTGGAAATTAAATATAATGGTTAAGAAAATATTTCTATCAGCAAACTTTTGGGTAGTTAGCATTTTTCTTTTCGCAATGCTTCTCCAACTGCCTATGATGATTGTGAACCCTGATAAGGCTCTCTGGATGATCGCAGCAGATACAAAGGTTACGCCAATTAACCGAATTCGCGCGTCGGTGCTTCTCTGGCGTGGATCTGATTTATCCTTTCAGGTAGGTAATACGGGCAGTATATTGCATCTAGCGTTGGACTCTAGGCATTTGGCCTTATTAAAAAAATTTGCTCAGTATGCTACTGAGTCTGAAAGGGAATATGTAATTGAATATGCCTACAGGGCAGGTGACCAAGAGTTGCTAGATCTTGTTTTGGAATATTGGTAGAGACTATCTGTTCTGAAAGTTTGCAGGCGGGATGAATACCTATGGGTATGTAGGGGCGAATCCGGTGATTTATATTGATCCACTGGGGCTCTTCTCTTGGTCAAATTGACGAAACTACTCATTCGATATTGGTATAGGTGGGGCTCCGTTTGGTGGAATCAAGGGGGTGAGTGGTAGCGTAATGCTGGGTTTCTCGGTGAAGGAAGGGATTTCATTGACTCTAACCGGTTGCACCGGAAGTGGCGTCGGAGCCTATGCAGGATTAGGTATGCAAGGCGGTTTTTCGAAACTTCAGAATTCAAATTGCTCTAATGATGATAGGCGGAGTGAGACAGCTTCAGATGATGACGATTCCTTAGATTTACGGATTGAAGTAGCTGGCGGGAAAGGCGTAGTCGCCGGCACTTCAGTCAGCAAAGATTCGGGCGGTGTATCATCAGGTAAGTTCGGTGTTGGCGGAGGCAAATATATGGCTTTAATGATTTGTGAATCTAGTCGATTTAACTTATCCGGTAGATAAAAGTACCATGAGACTAACAATTAGAAATTATGTGATTTTGGGCGTGCTAATCACATTATCTCCACTTCTGGAAAGACTTAGTTATGAGTTCCGTTGGGGATTTATTGCGATTGCCCTTGTTATTCTTATGCTAGGGTTTTATGGCAACCGTGGTGGGAAGGAGATAAAGGATGTTGAAATTAATATCTTTTATTACCGGATGTTCCTGTGTGCCTCGCTAGCTACTCTCTTGGTAATCATCTTTTTTCATGAAAGTGCAGTGAGCCTTTACCTTCTTGTCGTGGCAGCGTTGTTGGGAATAATGTCTAATCTCAAGGATAAAGGGGATGTATTATTCACCGCGAAAGAAATTAACTTCTTAAAGAAACGAACTGTTAAGTTCCTATGGGCTACAGCAGTAGGACTGATTATTGTCATCATGCTCAGTTTTCTTGAGTCACCAATTGGTAAATGGTCAGCAATTGGTTTCTTTTTGATGGCGGTAAGTTTTTTTGTTTACATACCGATGAAGTATTTATTAAAAGTATTTAAAGGATGCGGAGATTAAGTATATGAGTACAATCGAATTTTACTTGATGAACATGAGTGTTTTGTTGTTCCTTATGTTCCCCGTAGCAATTAACGCGGCGTGATTAGAGGGCTTTCGGCGTAACAAGGTTATTAAGTTCTTGAACGAAAATCGGGGTGACTTTCCAGAGCTTCCGGAGCTTGTAGGCGTAAGCAGGTTTTGGGATATGAATCTAGTTGCCGTTTTGCAATGGTTTCGGTTCTGGATTAATATGCCATCTTGGGAGCACGCTAATGACTGTATTGGCTGCACAAAAACAGAAATACAAGAGAGGCAGTCTGATGTCTGACAAGGGTGTCGTGAGGGGGATCCTTTGGATGGTGAGATAAGAGAAATAAATCAAATGTTTGGTCTTTGGCAAGATCCTTTCGCTGTCTCAGGCTGGTCCTATCATTGGACTCCAGCTGTTGCTAATCGCACAAGGAATTAATTATGAGGCATAGAACGTGGATGATCATATTTGGTATTTTTGATTGTGCTTTATTTTTATCAATAATCTTAAGAAATGTATTATCTGGTGACGTTCCCTTTTACAGTGAATATATGGAATTCAGTTCGGCGTGGCGAGCGTTCTTCGATGTTGGATACCTTCACCATCTTTACTGGATTGGTATTATTCCTGTGATTTTAGTTTATAGCACGATTATTACGGGTTTTTTGCTCATTAAAAATAGGCGGGCTGGCGTTATTTTAAGTGTCATCCATGCGCCATTTCGATTGTTGCTGATTTCTCTTCCCTCTTTCGGATTGATTTCGTATATATACTCCCAATTTGATATATCTGGGCTATACGTTGTCTTTTTAATTGTATATTGCCTTGAGATCGCCAAGACATACGTTTTAGTAAAAATCTATCGGTCATTTAGGAATTGATGATTCGCAAATAGATGTTCATTGAACATAAGCCAACGTCGCTTAGGGATATAAATGATGATTAAGGACAGCTACGAATTCAGGATATTTGGCTTCCTGCGGTTCACTACCTGATCCCACTTCTACTCTTTTTTAATCGAGTTCCAGCAAGAATTGCCTTCTACGTACTTTTTGTGGTGCTGTATTACTTTCCCGCAGGGCCTTACGAAACTGTGACAGTCGTTGGGCTTGTCGATACCAGCATTTATACATTTGTGATGGCTGGGATTGGGGTATTGCTCGCTTCTGATATAAATCGATTCATGGGAGACTCCTCACGAGTTAGCCTATTCATGGCATCGATTAAAATGAAGGTACTTACATTCTCAGTAGCCGTGTTGGTCGTTTTGGTGAGTTTTTTTATGGCCCAAGATAGTCGATTAGAGACACTCGAGATGGCCCATCTCATCGATAACACACTGCAAGACTCGGTTCGCCTCAGCATGCCAGCCATACAAGCTGTCGCATTCCTTTTACTTGCTGCTGGTATATTCATTTCCACGAAGAAAGAACAGCTAATATGTATTGTACTCTCATGGCTAGCGTTGGCTTATTCCGGAGGCTTTCGTTTAGAGTGGCTTGGTTATTATTCTTTCGCTGATTTGTACGCACTATGTTCGGGGATTTTATTGTGGCAGGCCCTTAGCTCAAAAGAATCGATGCCCGAATCTGGCGCGGTGCAAAAAGGCGGGGAAGCGTAATGGGATGCAGGGGTTTGTGCTCAATTGCATCGATTCCCCTAATACCGCTAGGTAGTGAAAAAGAGGCAGGGTTACCCTGCCTCTTTGCGTTGGAGCACTAGGCTGAACATCACGGGGACTACAATTAACGTGAGCAAGGTGGCGAAGCCCAAGCCGAACATAATGGTCACCGCCATGCTAGCGAAGAACACATCAAAGAGTAGCGGCAGCATACCGAAAATAGTGGTGATCGCAGCCATGGTTACCGGCCTTACCCGGCTCACTGCGGCGTCTACGAGTGCATGATACGGCGATTTCCCGCTGCGCTCTTCGGTATTCACTTGTTCCACTAATACGATCCCGTTTTTAATCACCATGCCGGTGAGGCTCAAAATGCCAAGCAGGGCCATAAAGGTAAACGATTGCTGGGTGAGTAATAAGCCGATGGTCACGCCAATAATACTCAGCGGAACTGTTGTCCAAATCACCAATGCTTTGCGGGTTGAGCTAAACAGCAACACGGTAATAATAAACATGGCCAGATAGCCCAAAGGCAACGAAGAGAATACGGCTGACCGCGCATCACCTGAAGCTTCATGCTCACCACCCCATTGTAATTCATACCCTGAAGGCATCGGCATGGCTTCAATATGCGGGCGCACTCGCGCAAACATTTGCGCTGGGGTTTCATCGTGTAGGGGATCAGGATCAGCCATCACGGTGAGGGTGCGTTTGCGGTCACGGCGTTGAATCACACTATCTTCCCACTCGAGTGGAATATCATCGATCACTTGCGCAATGGGCACATAGCGGTTGAGTGCCGGACTGTACACTTGGATGTCTTGCCATTGCTCTAAATATACGCGTTCTGCTTCAGGGGCGCGCACCAGTATCGGCAACAAATCGGTGCCGTCACGATAAACGCCGACACGTTTTCCACGAAAATTAGCCAACAGCAAATCGTCTACATCTTGTTTGCTGATCCCCACCCGACGAGCATGGGTTTCGTTAAACTGCGGGCGCAGTACTTTGCCTCGCTCGCGCCAATTATCGCGCACAAAGGTGAGCCCAGGATCGGCACTTAAAATCTGTTGTGCCTCTGCTGATAAGCGCCGCAAGGTATCGGGATCGGGGCCAATAAAGCGCACTTCAACGGCGGCCTTTACCGGAGGACCAATCTCCATTCGTTTTATCTTGGTGCGGGCTTGCGGGTGATAGTGCGCTAAATAATCACGGGTGGCGGCAATCATCGTGGGCATATCGTCGCTACTATTCACGCGCACCAATAATTGGCCGTAGTTCTCGTTATCCAGCTCCACTAAATAGGGCAATGAAAAACGAGGCGCGCCGCGGCCAACGGTGGTGGCTACTTGAGAGACCGACTCGTGTCGCAGTAACCACTGTTCTGCCGCTTGCATATCTTCAGCGGTGGCTCGGATATCGGTTCCCTGTGGATACCAGAAATCGACGAAATAGAGAGGCGTATTTGAGCTGGGGAAAAAGCTTTGTTTCACTGCCTGAAAGCCCACCACACTTCCTACTAACAGCACGAGCATAAGCAACATCGTCATAATACGATGGCGCAATGAGAGCGTGAGTAATTTGCGATAGCTGTTATAAACCGGCTTGTTGTATAGGTCTCGTTCGTTGGTGGCAACAGGCACACCTTTACGAAACAGGCGATCACCGAGGAATGGAATTAACATAAGCGCGGTGAGCCAACTTAATCCAAGCGAAATGAGGAGCACCCAGAATAAGGAGCCGGCGAATTCACCGGTCGCGTCGGCGGATAGCCCGATCGGGGCAAATGCAATAATGGCAATCACGGTAGCGCCAAGCAGTGGCATCGCGTTCTGGCGGATGACATCTTGGGCAGCACGCAATCGGGTTTGCCCTTTTTGAATGCCGACCAGCATCCCTTCGGTAATCACGATGGCATTGTCGACCAACATACCTAAAGCAATGATCAGCGCGCCAAGCGACACCCGATGCAGATTAATTTGGAACAAATGCATAAAGATAAAGGTGCCGAGTACCGTGAGCAATAGCACTAAGCCAATAATAAACCCGCTGCGTAAGCCCATGGTGAGTAGCAACGCTACGATGACAATCAGTACGGCTTGGGCGAGATTCTTTAGAAATCCAGATACGGATTGGTTTACTTCCGCAGGCTGATCATAAATGGGGGTAAGGTCCATGCCGATAGGCGTGGCATAGGTTAACTCTGCGAGCCGTTGATTAAGTTGCTCACCTACCTCAACGACGTTCACGTTATTGGCAAAAGACACGCCGATCCAAACCGATTGCTCACCGTTGAATCGAAGAATATTTCTGGGAATGGGTTCAACCTGACGGTGGATGGTTGCGACATCGCCTAGATAGATTTGCTCGCGAGCGCCGGGGTTACTGATAATCAGGGTGTTGAGCTGTTCTACCGAGGTAAATTCACCACTTGTGGCAAAGCGCACAGCGTCATCTTGCAAGCGCACCCGACCGGCATTGGATACGGTATTTTGGGTGGCGAGTAATTCGTAAATGCGTTGGGGTGGAATGCCCAAGTTCGCCAAACGAGCACGTGATACTTCAGCCACTACTTGTTCTTGCTGCTCGCCAGCAATCACCACTTTGGCCACGCCCGGCACCAGAGCAAGCTCGCGACGTAGGTATTTGGCATGATCGCGCAGTGCCGGCAGTGAATAGCCATCACCGGTGAGTGCGAGCAATACCCCATACACATCTGAGAAGTCGTCTTGAATAACGATGGGCCCCGCCCCTGGGGGTAAATGACGCGCGTAATCATTCACCTTCCGGCGTAGTTCATCCCAAATCTGAGCTAACTCTTTGGCCCGATACTGCTCTTGCATCTCCACCATGATCTGACTTTGACCAGCGGTGGAAGTGGAGGTGATATGGCGAATATAGGGCAGCTCTTGCAGCACGTTTTCCAGTGGAACGGTGATTTCTTCTTCCACTTGTTGTGGTGATGCGCCAGGGTAAGGGGTCACCACAATGGCTTGTTTTATTGTGAACTCGGGGTCTTCCAGTCGGCCTAGCTGTTGCAGGGCAATGGTACCGCCAATCAGCAAGATCAGCAGAAAAATCCAGCTGCTAGTAGGCCGCTCAATACTATAACGGGCAATATTCATGGTTATAGCCCTCGCTCACGCACCCACGGGCGAACCTGCTGGCCGTCCTCTAATTGATGGACTCCGGCAATGACTACGCGTTCGCCTTGGCGCAATCCAGAAACAATTAAAATATCGCTAGACGAAGCATGGCCGATGGTTACGCGCCGTTGCTCAAGAGCACCGCTATGGTCTGTTTGTGGATGGTAGACCCACACCATACGCTCTTGTTGTTGAAGCGGTGATGCGGGAGGAACAAATACCGCTGAGATGGGAACCCGAACGGTGTTGGGCTGTTGCGGCAACACCTGTTGGCTGTCGATAATGACACTCGCGGTCATGCCAGGCAAAATATTGCCGTCGCTAGGGGTAGGTAGGGTAAACACCACCCGATAGGTATTGGTGGCCGGATCGGCAATACGGTCCCATTGCCGTAGTTGGCCCTTAAACACGATGTCTGGCATGGAATCAAAAACAATATCAGGTTGATAGTGGGTTTCGCGACGCACCTGCGCAAATAAGCGTTCTGGCACTTGAATACTCACGTCGATCATGTCGTCCACATGCAAGGTGACTACAGGCTGCTGTGGCCCCACGTTCTCATAGAGTTCCACGTGCAAATTGGCAATTATGCCAGCAAAAGGTGCGGTTAAACGGGTATAGCCAAGATTCGCTTTCGCGGTATTAAGGTTCGCTCGGGCCACTTGCATTTCGGCGCGGGCTTCATCGAATTGAGACGCGGATATAATATTTTGCTCAAGCAGGCGTTCGAGACGCCGAAATTGTGCTTCGGCTAACTCAGCGCGTGCTTTTGCTTGAGCAACCGTAAGTTCATAATCGGTGGCATCAAGCGCCGCAATCAAATCGCCTTGATCAACGGCTTGCCCTGGGCGCCAAGGTAGCTCATGAATTTCACCCCCCACACGGAAAGTGAGATCAGCGGTTTGGGTTGCCTCGACCACGGCCGGAAAGCGCCGAATGTCACCGGGGCCGTCATTACCCACCGTATACAGTTTTACTGGGCGTAGTAACTCTGTTTCTTCGTGCACGGTCTCACTGCAGGCGCTAATGAGAAGCGTCGGAAGTAGCAGCAATGCAATACGGTAAAAACGGGCCATGTGATACTCCTTGGCGGTAATCTCTGCAGATAATAGACGCATTAGTTTAGTCGTGTTATATATAAAGATATATTGAATTAAATTTAGAAATTCATTCAGAAAAACTTAATAAGAGGTGGTGCTGTGAAGATTTGGCCCATTCGCGTGCTGAGTACTGTGATTGCCGCGGGCAGTTTACAAAGTGCTGCGCAAACGCTGCACCGCACGCCAGCGGCATTGAGCATGACGCTTTCAAATCTCGAAAATGAGCTTGGCTTTTCAGTACTCGATCGCACAGGATACAGACTCCAGCTTACCCCACAGGGCAGCCAGTTTTTGCGCCATGCCCAAGAATTGCTGCGCCAACATGATCGGCTCAATTCGATTGTGACCCAACTTCGCGAGGGCGCAGAGCCGCAGCTGATGCTCTCTTATGACTACGCCTGCAACCCTGAGTTACTATTGGAGGCACTTAAGCGCATTCAGCATGATTTTCCTGTTACTGAAGTGCATGTAAGTGGTCACTCGCAATTAGAGGCGTTGCAAGAAGTAGCACAAGGCCTCGCCGATATTGCGCTAACGCCTTGGCTTCCGACGTTTCAGCAAATGGCCGACTTTGAAAGTTTGCGCGTGGCCCAATTTGAACTCGTGGTGGTCATCGCAAAGAGTTTGGTTGATGTGCATGGGGTTCCACAAACCCGAGATCAACTTGGGGAACTGCCCTATTTATTGCCCCGCAATTTAAATATGGGGATCAATCCGGAACAAATTTATCGCATCGCAGGACAGTCCCGCTTGCGGGTGAATGACTCTCATACTTTGGTGCGTTATTTGCGCGCGGGGCTTGGGTGGGGCATTGTGCCTCGGGATTTAGTGCAGCGAGAGTTAACCAATGGATCCCTGCTAGAAATAGATATCCCGGGTTTTCTTGATCACATTTCCGCCGAAGTGCATTTAGTGAAACTCGCGTCTAAGCAACTTGGCCCGGCGGGCATGCAGCTATGGAATGAGTTTGCGAAACGGGAAGGAAGCAAACAACGGGTGAAAGAACGGGCGGCTCGGGTAAAATCCCATGCCACGCAATCGTCATCGCGCTAAGCTATACTCAACGGCATCTTTTATTTAGCCATAACCTAACGCCAAGGATTGAATCAATGGCAGATTCTCAAGTCTCTTTTCGTGAAGCCCTCGCCGTATGGTGGAAAATTGGCCTGCTCAGTTTTGGCGGCCCAGCCGGTCAAATAGCGCTCATGCATCGCATTATTGTGGAAGAGAAGAAATGGCTAAATGAAGATCGTTTTTTACACGCCTTAAATTACTGCATGTTGTTGCCGGGGCCGGAAGCGCAACAATTAGCCACCTATGTGGGTTGGTTGTTACATGGTGTGAAAGGCGGTGTTGTGGCAGGGATTCTATTTATTATCCCCGGCGCTGCAATGATTCTTGGGCTGTCATGGGCCTATGTATTGCTCACCGATGTAGGTGCTGTGGCGGGGCTGTTGTTTGGCTTGAAAGCGGCGGTGCTAGCGATAGTGGCACAAGCCTTGGTGCGCTTAAGCCGAAAGGCGTTGAAAACCGGGCTAGCCGCGATATTAGCGCTCGGTGGTTTCTTGGCATTGTTTGTTTTTTCAATTCCGTTTCCCGTTGTGGTTTTGGCGGCTGCTATTATTGGTTGGTTCTTTACCAATTACGACAATAAAGCGCTGGCCGACGCTCCAGCGGTAGAGCCGCTCTACTGGCCGGGCACCAAGCGCGCGGCACTCGTTTGTGCGGTGCTGTGGGTAGGTACCATTGCGTTGCTCATTGGGATATGGGGTGATGCCAGTGTCTGGACCAATATCGCTTTGTTTTTCTCAAAATTGGCGGTGGTGACATTTGGTGGCGCCTATGCGGTGCTTGCCTATGTCGCGCAGCAAGCGGTGGAAAACTATGGCTGGCTGCAGCCGGGCGAAATGCTTGATGGCTTGGGTTTGGCGGAAACCACACCTGGGCCACTCATTTTGGTGACACAATTTGTTGGTTTTCTGGCAGGGTTTCGCGCTGAGACCGGCTTACATCCTTTGGCAGCAGCCACATTAGCGGCGTTTTTAACCACATGGATTACCTTTTTGCCTTGTTTTCTCTGGATCTTTGCTGGCGCGCCCTATGTGGAAAAACTGCGCGGAATGCCGCGTTTGAGCGCAGCGCTGGCGGCCATTACGGCAGCGGTGGTGGGGGTGATTGCCAACCTTGCGTTGTGGTTTGCGCTCAATTATTTATTTAGCGAACGGTTTACGTTCGAGACCTTCGGTATCTCCGTGTTGTTACCGCAGTTATCCAGCGTCGACTTATACGCGGTGGGGCTTACCGCAGTTGCCTTGATCTTGGTATTCCTGCTTAAGTTTGGCATCTTCCGCTTGCTGGGCATCATGGCGGTGGCTGGATTGTTGGTGCAGTGGCTTGGCCTAAGCGCTTGATGAATATCAATAACAAGGCGGTATCTGCTTGCCGCACATGCGAGGGCCGATTACACTGCGTTAGATGGATTGAGTTGTATGAACGCATTGGCAAAGGCATGCTAAGGAGCCACTAAGTTTTGACCTTTCTGCGTGAATTTGGGCATGCGCTAGCCCATGCATGTAAAAATCTCCTGCCGATCGTTGCAGTTGTGCTGGTGTTTCAGTTTATTGTATTGCGGCAAGTGCCCGACGATGGGCTGTCCATGGTAATTGGCCTAGCCATTGTTGCTATCGGTGTCGCGCTTTTCTTGCAAGGCCTGGAGCTCAGTATCTTCCCCGTGGGCAAAAGCCTATCCAATCAATTTGCCCGCAAAGGTTCAGTTTGGCTGCTCATTGCGTTTGGCTTTTGTTTGGGATTCTCTGCGGTGGTGGCCGAGCCGGCATTAATTGCCGTGGCCGAGCAAGCCCAAACCATTAGCGAAGGACGTATTGATGGGCTTACTTTGCGTTTACTGGTGGCACTATCGGTAGGTTGTGTGGTGGCACTGGGGGTGTTTCGCACCATCATGGGGTATCCCATCCAATGGTTTATGATTATCGGCTACATTTTGGTTGTGGCCGTTACCTATTTTGCGCCTGAGGAAATTGTGGGCTTGGCTTACGATTCAGGTGGGGTAACCACCAATATTGTCACTGTTCCGCTAATAGCCGCTCTTGGTATTGGATTAGCAGCGTCGATTCGGGGGCGTAACCCGCTGATGGACGGATTTGGCTTAGTGGCATTAGCGGTAATGGTGCCAATGATTACCGTACAAATATACGGCATTATTGTGTTTAGTCAGCCCGCCCCAGATATCGATGCGAGTTTGCTGGCGCACGACACCGCCGCGCCGACCGGTGCGTTAGCCATGTTGCTTGATTTAGCCAGCATGGTGCGCGATGTACTGCCGATTATTCTTACCATTCTCTTTTTCCAATACATCGTGCTCAAACGCAATTTAGCCAACCCCCGCAAAGTAACCTTTGGTTTTATTCTGGTAATTTTCGGCTTATACGCGTTTGTGGTGGGTCTAAAAATTGGGTTGTTTCCGATAGGAACGAGCATGGCCGATCAGCTTATGGCGTTGGATGGCTATTTGTTCGTCTATCTATTTGCGTTCGCTATCGGCTTTGCGACCACGATGGCCGAACCAGCGCTTATTGCCGTCGGCCAACAAGCGGAAGAGGCCGCAGCCGGTAAACTCAATGGCAATGCGATTCGCATTTTGGTGGCGTTTGGGGTCGCGATCGGCATCACCATCGGAGTACACCGTATTATCGATGGTGGCTCCATGCATTATTACGTCATGGGCGGCTATGTCTTGGTGATATTCCTTACCATTATTGCCCCCAAATATATTATTGCATTGGCCTATGATTTAGGTGGGGTAACCACGTCGGAAGTGACGGTTCCTTTGGTCACTGCACTGGGAATCGGACTCGCCACCAACATTGAGGGGCGTAACATTTTAATCGACGGCTTTGGCTTGATTGCCTTTGCCTCAATATTCCCCATTGTGACCGTGATGATTTATGCCATCGCGGCGCACGTTTGGGGTCAACTTCAAGTGAAGAGGGCAGACGCATGAAATTTTCGGTGTTAGTTGCCATTGTTCCAGAAGATCTGGAGCAAGAGGCTATTGATGCAGCGCGAGACGAAGGTGCTGGCGGCATTACGCTGATGTCTGGACGAGGTATTAGCAATTCCGCCAAAAAGTCGTTTTTTGGTTTACAGTTCGACGGTAGCCAAGTGGTGCTGATGATGGTCTTGGAAAAGAGCTTGTCGCTACAAGTGATGAAAGCCGTGCAAACGGTGATTATGCCTGATGGTGAAGATTCTCGAGGATTAGTGTTCACCTTGCCACTGGAACATATTGGTGGAATCGACAATACCCAACTTGAGAAATTCGAGCAGTACGTGAAAGAGTGCATGTAAAAGCCACTCGCGATACAGAGGATAGAACCATGAAAGTAAATGATGTGATGGTGAAAAATGTAATTACGATTTCACCCTTTGCCAAACTCCGAGAAGCCTTAAGCAAGCTTAAAAGCCATGATATCAAATCCTTGGTGGTGGAAAAGCAACACGATGCAGATGCTTATGGGGTAATTACGTACACAAATATTTTGAAAACCGTGATTGCTGAAGAGGGCGATATCGACATGCTCAATGTTTACGATATCTGCGCAAAGCCGGCACTTACTGTAGGTAAGAGTTTGGCAATCAAGCATGTGGCGGCCATGATGGTACAACATCATGTGAAGCGCTTATTGGTGGTTGAAGACAATGAATTGGTGGGTTTTGTGACCATGGATGACATCATGGACGACCTACTCAAGCAGGTTGAATAGCATGCTATATTTTTTCCACGGTTTAGAAAGTGGGCCACACGGACAAAAATATCATCTTATCAGGGCACAGTATCCCGAGCTGATCGCGCCCGATTTTCAAGGAATGGATCTTGCCGCTCGTATTGCCCATGCCGAACAGACAACCCGTGATCAACACGGTGTAACATTAGTTGGGTCATCCTTCGGTGGCTTACTTGCTGCGCGCTTGTATGCCCTGTATCCGGAGCGATTCAAAACCTTACTCCTGCTCGCGCCCGCCGTGCATACGGAGGAAGGCGATGCCGTCGATAAATTGCCACCGGCATCCCATATTCGGGTGATCCACGGATTACGCGATGAGGTTGTGCCTTTCGATCGTGTTGATCAGTTTTGTCAGCGCTTTGGCATAGAACTGATCAGTGTCGATGATGAACATCGCCTCGCCGAGCCTGAATCACAGCAATTTATTCTTGATGCACTCGCTCAAATCTATCCAAGCGTGTCATAACCACGAGCGGGGTAAACATTCAGCAAACTTGGGTTAGGTATAAATAGCCTGAATGGCTGATATAGCCTTTCACTGTCCTGCTTACATTCAATTCAGACGCTAAATCGCGTATAATCCGCCCGTTTTCCATGATGCCTGCTGTGGCACAGAATCTCTGCGCTATTCAGCGGGTACCTAAATTAAGAGGAATCATTTGTGTTAGAACAGTATCGCGCACATGTGGCCGAGCGTGCCGCAGAAGGTATTCCACCTAAGCCCCTCAACGCAGAGCAAGTCTCTGAGCTTGTTGAGCTACTCAAAAGCCCACCGGCTGGCGAAGAAGAATTTTTGTTTAATCTGATCAGCGAGCGCGTGCCTCCGGGTGTAGACGAAGCGGCGTACGTAAAAGCTGGCTTCCTTGCGGCGATCACAAAAGGTGAAGTTCACTCACCGATCATTAGCAAAGAACAAGCGGTGAAGTTGTTGGGCAATATGCACGGCGGCTACAACATTGAAACCTTGGTGTCATTGCTTGACGACGGCGATCTTGCAGAATTGGCTGGCGAAGAATTGAAGCACACCATTCTGATGTTTGATGCCTTCCACGATGTTGAAGATCGCATGAAACAAGGAAATGCGGTTGCCAAATCAGTGGTTGAATCATGGGCAGATGCCGAGTGGTTTACGAACCGCCCTGAAATGCCAGAGAAGATCACCGCCACGGTATTTAAAGTCACCGGCGAAACCAACACCGATGATTTGTCGCCAGCGCCAGACGCTTGGTCACGTCCAGATATTCCTTTGCACGCGAAAGCGATGTACAAAATGCCACGGGAAGGTATCACTAATGCGGCGGAACAAATTGCTGAACTAAAAGAGAAAGGCAACCCAGTCGCGTTTGTTGGCGATGTTGTGGGTACCGGCTCTTCGCGTAAATCGGCGACTAACTCAGTATTGTGGTTTATCGGTGATGATATGCCGGGCACGCCTAACAAGCGCTCTGGTGGTATCTGTATCGGTGGCAAAGTGGCGCCGATCTTCTTTAACACCATGAAAGATACGGGAACCCTCGTATTTGAAGCCGACGTCGACAAAATGAATATGGGCGATGTGATTCACATTTACCCACTGGCTGGAAAAATCGAAAACGACGCAGGCGAGGTGATTGCTGAATATAAATACGCCTCTGACGTGATCATTGATGAAGTACGCGCTGGTGGCCGTATTAATTTGATTATCGGCCGTGGTTTAACCACGAAGGCCCGTGAGTCTTTAGGCTTAGGTCATTCTGATTTATTCCGCGCGCCAGAGCAGCCAGCGAGTAGCGGAAAGGGCTTCACACTTGCCCAGAAAATGGTAGGTAAAGCGTGCGGCATGACAGGTGTTCGCCCCGGTACTTACTGTGAACCACGTATGACAACGGTGGGTTCACAAGATACCACCGGCCCAATGACCCGTGACGAACTGAAAGATCTCGCATGTTTAGGTTTTAACGCGGATTTGGTGATGCAGTCGTTCTGTCATACCGCTGCGTATCCAAAACCAGTAGATATTGATACACAACATACCCTGCCAGATTTTATTATGAATCGCGGTGGTGTGTCGTTGCGTCCAGGCGACGGTATTATCCACAGCTGGCTAAACCGCATGTTATTGCCAGACACGGTCGGAACCGGTGGCGATTCTCACACGCGTTTCCCATTGGGTATTTCGTTCCCAGCGGGTTCAGGTTTGGTGGCGTTTGCTGCCGCTACGGGCGTGATGCCACTCGACATGCCAGAGTCGGTGCTGGTGCGCTTTAAAGGCAAAATGCAGCCTGGCGTTACCTTGCGCGACTTGGTTCACGCCATTCCGTTGTATGCAATTAAGCAAGGCTTGTTAACGGTTGAGAAACGCGGCAAGAAAAACGCATTCTCAGGCCGCATTTTGGAAATCGAAGGCTTAGACAACCTAACTGTTGAACAAGCATTTGAGTTATCTGATGCATCAGCCGAGCGTTCAGCAGCGGGTTGTACGATTAAGCTGTCTGAAGAATCCATCGCAGAATACCTGCGCTCGAACATCACCATGTTGCGTTGGATGATGGCTGAAGGTTACGGCGACGTACGTACCTTAGAGCGCCGCGCCCAGAAAATGGAAGAGTGGTTGGCTAAACCAGAATTGATGGAAGCTGACAAAGATGCAGAATACGCAGAAGTGGTTGAAATTGACCTCAATGAAATCGTGGAGCCAATTCTCTGCTGTCCGAACGATCCAGACGATGCGAAAACCTTGTCTGATGTAGCGGGTGACAAAGTAGATGAAGTCTTTATTGGTTCGTGTATGACCAACATTGGGCACTTCCGTGCTGCCGGTAAACTGCTTGAGCAGAACACCAAGCCGTTGAATACTCAGCTGTGGATTGCGCCACCGACCAAAATGGACGAAGCGCAATTGATGGAAGAAGGCTATTACAACATTTATGGTCGTAACGGCGTGCGCACAGAAATGCCAGGCTGTTCACTGTGTATGGGTAACCAAGCTCGCGTGAAAGCGGGTGCGACGGTGCTGTCTACTTCGACACGTAACTTCCCAAACCGCTTAGGTGATGGTGCGAACGTGTATTTGGCTTCTGCGGAGTTGTCTGCAGTGGGTGCAATTCTGGGTAAAATTCCAACCCGTGAAGAGTACATGCAGTACGCTCAGAACATCGATGCCATGGCTGGCGAAGTGTATAAGTACTTAAACTTCGACCAAATGCCTGATTTCCGCGCAGCGGAACAAAAAGCAAAAGATACGATTATTCCTACCATTAACGTAGCCTAATCATCGCTATTACGTTCGCTTAAACGAACCTTTCAAAACCCTGGTATGGCAACGTACCGGGGTTTTTTTATGGCATCACATTATTGTCATAGGACTATATACAGTCTTTATTTAAACTAGCCATGGGTCATGGGATGTTTGTATTTTATGCAAATCAAAACGATTAGTTACATTAAGCAGCATGCTGCTAATCTCAACGTAGAAGAGCCTATTGTTGTGACGCAGGGGGGAACCCCTGTGTATCGCATTGAATCGGAGAAAAATGCGCAGTTACGCGATGAAGGAATCGCGTTACTCAAGTTGGTGAATATTGCTGAGCGAGATGTGCTCGGAGTAACCGATTATCGGCAACTCACCTATCAGGACGACAAGATTCTCTTTCGCTTCGATGAAACCACCTCGACTGTGTATGTCATGGCCTTTTTGCGGCAGCGCCACAGCGCCCAACAGTTGTTAATCGACTATGTGATTCAGGCCGATATTTAACCCCTATAAAATACGCGGTTGAGCGCATTTACCTGTGATTCTCGAGATAATTCGTTATGGTGGTTCCCTAATTAAAAAATCAAGCACGACGATTTGGAGGAATTATGCATCACCTGGTGAAAAAATCATTAGTGGCGACCGTGCTAGCCGCCACTGTGTTTACTGTTTCAGCCTATGATCGAATTACCGGACATCATTTTGCTTCTCGCTCCGAAGTAATGGCCCCAGAGGCAATGGCCGCAACCAGCCAAGGTTTAGCAACACAAGTGGCGCTAGATGTGATGAAAGCCGGTGGTAATGCCATTGATGCAGCTATTGCCGCCAATGCCATGCTCGGCTTAGTTGAGCCGACCGGTAACGGTATTGGTGGCGACTTATATGCCATTATCTGGCATGCCGAAACCCAACAACTCTATGGACTGAATGCATCGGGTCGTTCCCCGATGAATTTATCCCTCGATTACTTTATCGATAACGGCTATGAGAGCATTCCCCAGCGCGGGGTGCTGCCAATTTCTGTGCCAGGAGCCGTGGACGGTTGGTTCGAAATGCATGAGCGTTTTGGCGCGCTGCCCATGCAAGATATTTTGGCCCCTTCCATTCATTACGCCGAAAATGGCTTTCCTGTAACCGAAGTGATCGCTTACTACTTCGAGCGCAATGCCGACGTGCTGAAAGATTTCCCCGGATTTCGTGATGTATTTATGAAGAACGGGCGTACCCCACGTAAAGGCGAGATGTTCCGTAACCCAGATTTGGCCAATACCTATGCGCAGCTAGCTGAGAATGGTCGGGACGCCTTTTATCGTGGCGCAATTGCGCGCACCATCGGTGAATTTGTGCAAGAACATGGTGGTTTTTTAAGCTACGACGACATGGCCGCTCATGAGTCTGAGTGGGTTCAACCGGTTTCTACAAATTACCGCGGCTACGATTTATGGGAAATGCCACCTAACACGCAAGGTATCGCTGCGCTGCAAATTTTAAATATTCTGGAGCAATTTGATATTGCCGCGATGGGCTTTGACAGTCCGGAATATATTCATCATTTTGTCGAAGCGAAAAAACTCGCTTTTGAAGACCGGGCGAAGTTTTACTCGGATATGCAGTTTAACGAGATTCCAGTGGACTGGTTGATTTCCAAAGAGTATGCGCGGGAGCGTGCTGAACTGATCAATCCCGAACGTGCAGGGCGTAGCTATGAGCCTGGTAATCCGCCGATGACCGGGGATACGATCTATCTCACCACCGCCGATAAACACGGCAATATGGTCTCGCTAATTCAAAGTAACTATCGCGGAATGGGCTCAGGCATTACGCCCACTGGCCTGGGCTTTGTGTTGCAAAACCGAGGTGAGTTGTTTGCCCTAGATCCAAACCACATGAATGTGTTTGAGCCGGGTAAACGCCCATTCAATACCATTATCCCAGCGTTCGTGACCAAAGATGGGAAGCCGGTTATGAGTTACGGCGTCATGGGCGGCGGCACTCAACCGCAGATGCATGCGCAGATTCTGATTAACATTCTCGATTTTGGCATGAACCTGCAAGAGGCGGGCGATGCGCCCCGCATCTTACATACAGGGTCGAGCCAGCCAACCGGTGAAACTATGACGGATGGTGGCGTACTGAGCTTGGAAAATGGCTTCTCCGATAATACGCGACGGGAGCTGACCAAGATGGGGCACCGCCTTCAGGAAATGGTGGGACCATTCGGGGGTTATCAAGCAATTTGGTACGATGCAGAGCAGGGCGTCTATATTGGGGCCTCAGAAAGTCGTAAAGATGGATATGCCGCTGGTTACTAATTAAGTCGCGCTGAGCATTCAGTTGCTCAGCGCACTTTTCCCGGCGCCCAAGGCGTGGCATGATGCCTACTACTTCAAAGAAGCACGACTTGTGCCGTGTCGCAGCAAGGAGAGAGTAGCACCATGGCCGTATTACATCGTCCGCAAGCGGGTATCTACGCAGAACCTAGCTTGCATGGCTTGTTTGTTTTTATGCACATCGATACGGATGATGTTGCAGCGGTGCGCTCATGTCTTGCTACGTTTCCGGAACATATTCAACATTGGCAAGACTATTTTTCCGATGCCTTACTCTCGGTTGTGGTGGGTATTGGCGAAGCCTACTGGGATGTGCTCTCTCCTGATTCTCGGCCTGATGGTTTGCAGGGAGTCCCTGACCTAACCCGCAGTGAACATCCGTGCCCGGCGACACCTTATGACATCGTGCTGATCCTACGTTCAGATCGCATGGACGCGAATTATGCCACCGCACTTGCCTTGCAAGAGGTACTCACCGGCGTAGCGGTTCATGCACAGGAAACGGTGTCGTTTCGATATCTTGATGGACGTGATTGGTTTGGCTTTAAAGTAAATCCGGAGATGCCCCATGGCGGGCAACGCCGTGATTTGGCGTTAGTACGCGCCGATGATGATCCCGAGTTTGAAGATGGAAGCTTTCTTTGGATTCAGCAAACTCGTGCCGAAGTGAGCCGCTTCAACCGAATGACGCGTGCTGAACAAGAACGTTTGATGGGACGTGAACGGAGCTCTGGAGAGCGCTTAAAAACTGCCAAACATAGCCATGCAGAGAAATCTCAGGGTGATGTATGGTCGCAACGAATGTTACTCACCAATTTGCGCCATCAAGAGGAAGTATCGTTTTCGTTTTCACGACGTATGGGGGCATTGCAAGACTGGATATCGCGGCGCTTCCTTCCCGATAGTGACGGTGGTTGCGATCCGCTACTCGATTACCTGCAAGTACAACACAATAGTGTCTACTTTGTACCGTCGGAGCAGTGGCTAAAGCGGTTGCGTGGGTAACGCAGCAGCATCGAGAAAAAACGTTTAAATCGGTGTATCAAACAATTGCTGTACGTTCTTAAGCGTGACATCGATAGTATTGATGTCGACCGGGGCAATAAAAATGGTGTCGTCGCCGGCGATGGTGCCAAGCACACCTTCCTTTTTTCCCACCGAATCGAGCAAGCGGGCTATTAATTGCGCAGCGCCCGGGGTAGTTCTGATAATAATCATCACCGAGTTATGCTCAACATCCAACACCAATTGCCGCACTGAGCTTTTCGCCGAAGGCATAGACAGTTCAGGAGGCAGGCAATACACCATATCTTCTCGCGCATTACGCGCGCGCACGGCGCCAAACTTACTTAGCATACGCGACACTTTCGATTGGTTCATGCCATGAAATCCGCGCTCCTGAAGGGCTTCAACAATCTCAGCCTGCGAGGAGTAACGTTCTTCTTTCAATAGTGCCTTGAAGGCTTCAATCAATATGTCTTGGTGTTGGAGTGCCATATATACTTTCGTTGGATTGTTATTCAAATAACGTTGCGCAACAGTGTATCGGAAATTTTTTATAACACCTAATTATCATGATTTAAGGCGAGGAAAAAGCCGTGATTTATTGTAATTTAAGCGCTGATCCTTTATGGTTTAGCCCCCGCAACTGACTGAATGGAGTGCGATATGAAAGTAGCAGTGTTAGGCGCCGCTGGCGGTATTGGTCAGGCGTTATCTCTTCTTCTGAAAACCCAGCTTCCCGCTGGTTCTGATCTGGCCTTATTCGACATTGCACCGGTAACTCCGGGTGTTGCCGTTGATTTAAGCCACATCCCAACTGCCGTAACGGTAAAAGGTTATGGTCAAGATGGTTTAAAAGACGCCTTATCAGGTGCTGATGTTGTATTAATTCCTGCGGGTGTGCCGCGTAAACCAGGCATGGACCGTTCTGATTTGTTCAATATGAACGCCGGCATTATTAAGAATTTGATCGAAAATATCGCAGATACTTGCCCTAAAGCCTTGGTGGGTATTATTACCAATCCAGTGAACACCACAGTAGCCATTGCCGCTGAAGTGTTAAAGAAAAAGGGTGTGTACGATAAGAACCGATTATTCGGTGTTACCACACTGGATGTTATTCGTGCGGAAACGTTCGTGGGTGAGCTAAAAGGCAAAAACCCAGCAGAGTTGCATGTACCTGTGATTGGTGGCCACAGTGGCACCACTATTCTACCGCTGCTGTCTCAGGTTGAAGGCGTAGAATTCACCCAAGAAGAAATTGAAAGCCTCACGCACCGCATTCAAAACGCGGGAACGGAAGTGGTTGAAGCGAAAGCTGGCGGCGGCTCTGCAACCTTATCAATGGGTCAAGCAGCGGCACGTTT
Source organism: Aliidiomarina indica (assembly GCF_015354615.1). Classification (GTDB taxonomy): domain Bacteria; phylum Pseudomonadota; class Gammaproteobacteria; order Enterobacterales; family Alteromonadaceae; genus Aliidiomarina; species Aliidiomarina indica. The sequence goes on from NZ_JACAVQ010000002.1 coordinate 305,411, forward strand.
CTGTTTCTCACTGGTGAAAGGTTTGCAAGGTGAAAAGGTTACCGAGTACGCTTACGTAGAAGGCGACGGTAGCGATGCAACCTACTTTGCCCAAGCAGTTCGCTTAGGTAAAAACGGTATCGAAGAAATTCTACCTTACGGCAGCTTAAGCGCGTTTGAAGAAAAAGCGAAAAACGATATGTTGGATGGCTTGAAGAAAGATATCCAAATGGGTATCGATTTCGCCAACCAGTAGCCAACGCACCGCGTTGGTCACGATGATCTGTAGCCAACGCACCGCGTTGGTCAGGTGTTGATAGCAGCACCGAGGCCGCATAACGTCTTGCGAATAGTTTAAAAACCGCGCTTGGTGCAAACCAGCGCGGTTTTTTAATGCCTTGCTGACTGAGAGATCAACGCGAAGTTCTTTGCAAATAGCACAAGCGTTGTTATAGTGGAACGGTCTTTAAAAAGTCTTTTTGGAGGCTTTAATGAAAACTGAAACCGTCACTTATCTGAAAGAGAATGCGAATTCCCTTGAGCTCAACGAAACCTTGCTAGTTACTAAAAAAGGCAAGCCCGCGTATGTGGTTCAATCGTTTTCTGATTATGAGTTTCAGCAAGAGACCTTAGCGCTCTTGAAGTTACTAAAGTTGTCGGAGAAATCTCTGCAAAATAACAGGCTCACACTTGATGAAGCCTTCGAGTGAAGCCTACTCCATCGTAGCATCCCCTGTATTTAGGGTGTCACTCGTACGCTTTCGAAGCTTCATCGAACACAACTATTCAGCAGCGCTCGCCGAAGGTGTAGTGACCAAGATTAAAACGAAAATTAAGCAGCAACTTTCTGCTAATCCGAGTATCGCTCCTATCAGCGAACGTCTTCTGAATCTGGGAATCGCGGACTATCGGCAATGGTGCGTCGATGATTTTAACTTGGTGTTCTATCGTGTCGACGAGGTGAATCATCAAGTCGAGCTTTTAGCGCTTATATCGGCCAAGCAAAGCATCAGAAAGTTGCTGTTCGAGGTGAACCTCCTGCTCTAAGCGGATGCAACGCAGCAGATTAATCTGTAGCCAACGCACTGCGTCGGGTACGATGATCTGTAGCCAACGCACCGCGTTGGTCAGGTGTTGATAGCCGCACCAATGCCGCATTCGATAACGGACCAACGCAATGCGTTGGGTACGAATCGGGCATTGCGCTGGCCCGCAGTACACCATCAACGCTTGCTGAACCAGTCGCCCATGCGATGCCACCAGGAACCGCCATGGGCTAACTGAACCAGCGCTGCCGGTGTATCAATTGAGTCCATGATGTCCCAGGACCTAGATTTATCCGTGGCCCGCCAAAGAAAACCGACGCCGGTTGTGCCTAAAATCACAAGAGAAGCATCTCGTGCTTCTTGGGCTATGACGTCAGATATATCCTTTGATGAATGAACCACAAGCTCTGCCTCTGACAAATTCTTGGCATCGGCCCATTGTTCCAATTCCTTCTTTCCTTCTTCTTCTGATTGGTCTGTCACATGTAAAATTCGTAGCTTACAGTCATGCTTTTTCTGGAAAGCACGGGCCAGCTCAACCGACAACTCCATCTTTGTTGCTAAATCCGTTGGCAACAGAATATTATCCAAGTCTTTCACTTGCCCACACAGCACAATAAAGTTACACGGCAGATGGTTGGCCATCGCGGAAAATCTTCGCCAGGGCCCTATATTTCGCCATTGCCGATGAACATAATCCGACACAAGGGTGACATCAGCACTCCATTTTTCCGCAGCTTTTAGAATTCCACTGTAGGGGCTGCGACTCACCAAAGTACCCGTTTTTATATCCAGATTGTTATCTCTAGCGCGTTTGGTCGCTCGCTCAAGGATGCTCCCCTTCCCTGTGTCGCTTTCTTCTTTTTGCTGGGGCGTTCGATGCAGCGGCGTTTGCTCGGGAAGCTCTTCGATATCGACTGCGATAACTTCACCCTCGTGGTATTCTGCAAGCAAGGCGGCAAAATCGATTAGTTTTTCCTCTTCTTCATCCTCGCCAAGAATCACTAAAATTCTATATTTCTCAGGGTGAGGCTCAATACTTTGGGCAATATCCAACGCACCTTTGGGCAGCTCTGCTTGGTGAGATTCAATCCAGTCATCTACTTTTCCGGCTTTCGGTGTGCGAGATCGGGCATACATAAAATACCAGGCAATGGCAAACACCCCGAAGCCAATGCTCAGCATAATTTCGATGGGCGCCATAAAAGCAATAATTCCAAAAGACATTAACGCGCCAGCAACAGGCACTACCGGGTATAAAGGAACCTTAAAAGCGGGTTTGTAATTTTTCGCATTGGTCTCTCGATATGCAATAAGAGCCACATTCAAAAGGCCATAGACCAGCAGATGCAGTATGCTGCCCATTTTAGCGAGCGTCTCGAGATCACCAATCAGAATAAACCCGAAAATAAAGGCGCCGGTAAGCAGGATGGCTCGATGAGGTGTTCCCCGTTTGGGATGCACCTCGGAGAGGGACGAGTGCAATATACGATCCCGCGACATGGCAAAACTGATGCGCGAGGAAGCCAGGATGGACGCATTAGCGGATGAAAAGGTCGCTAAAATCCCCGCCGTAATTAATGCATAAAGCCCCAATGGGCCCATAAGCTTCTCAGCAACCTGAGATACCGCCACTTCACCCATATCAACAATTGTGGTCCAGTGCTCGGTGCCAGCTAGAACAATCATTACAAAGGTGTAGAGCATGATGACAATCAGCACACTGCCGATCACCGCAAAGGGTAAATTGCGATCGGTGTTCTTCATTTCTTCGGCGGCAGTATTAATCTCTGCAAAGCCTAGGAAGGTCACAAAAATTAAGCCTACAGTGGGCAGAACGGCAAGCCATCCTCCGGTTTCCTCCGGGGCGAAGGGCTGCAGTTTTGCCATGTCGAGTTGTGTAGACCCCACCCCTAGAAATATCAGTAGAATCACCAATAAAATCATGACCACTAACGACTGCACAAAACCTGTAGCCTTGGTCCCAATGTAGTTGAGTGCAGTGAGCAAGAAAGCCGCGGCCAGAGCGCTAACCTGAGCAGGCTCGAGGGTAATGATTCTAATATCAAAGGCCGGAACGGGTATTAATTGTTGCAGGTAACTTCCAAAGCCAACGAGATAAAACCCTGTTGCCGCGGCCAGTCCTAGCCAGTTTCCTAGTCCTGCAATAGTGCCAAGAAGTGGCCCAAGTGCATCATCAATGTAATAGTAAGCACCACCAGCTTTAGGTACGCCTGTGCCTAGCTCACTAATGGACAGAGCAGTAAAAATGGCAATAATACCGCCGATGACAAAAGCCAAAGCGGCTGCCGGACCGGCACTGGCGAAGGCCGAAGCAGGAAGGATAAATATTCCGGCCCCAATCATAGTTCCTAGGCCGATGGTCAGGCTTGGCAGAAGACCAAGCTGACGCTTCAAACCAGAACTCATTGTTGCAGACTCAGCGTGGTGTTAACGATCTCGTTTAACCGCGCATTTATCATAGTAACCCTACCTGCTTATATCATTTTTGAGAATCCATAAGCTGCGTAAGTGCGGCAGATATATACATTTATTCATGGCAGCTGCTAACAAATTATAGGTAACAGGTTTAAGTTTGTGCAACCGAGGAGGGATACAGAGCACCTAGGGTACCTAACGCACCGCGTTGGTCAGGTGTTGATAGCAGCACCGAGGCCGCATTCGATAACGGGCCAACGCAATGCGTTGGGTACGTTATCGAGTTAAGCGACCCGTTCTACGGCTAAATTCGCAAGAGCTTTTAGGGCTTCTTTGTAGTCGGATTCGGGGAAGTCGGCGAGAGCGGCAATCGCTAAGTCGCGCTGAGCCAAAGCCTTGTTGCGGGTGTACTCAAGTGCACCCGTGCTTTCCATAACCGCCAAGATGGGTGCTAGAGAATCGCGTTTGCCGCCGTGCTCAATGGCCTCGCGAATCAATGCGGCATGTTCGCTATCGGTATTCCACATGGCGTACAGGAGGGGTAACGTTGGTTTGCCTTCGGCAAGATCATCACCGGCATCTTTGCCCATGGTTTGAGCGTCGGATGTATAATCAAGCAAGTCGTCGACCAGCTGAAATGCGGTGCCAAGGTAACGGCCATAATCAGATGCTGCTTTTTGCACGTGTTCGGGTTGGCCGGCAAGCTCGGCGGCTAATTCTGTTGCGGCTTCAAATAATTTAGCTGTTTTACTGTAAATAACCTGGAAATAAGATTCCTCTGAGGTGTTCGGATCGTTACAGTTCATTAATTGCAGTACTTCACCTTCAGCGATGACATTGGTCGCGTCGGCCATCACTTCGAGCACGCGCATGCTTTCAGTTTTTACCATTAACTGAAAAGCACGGGTGTATAGAAAATCGCCGACTAAAACACTAGCTTCATTGCCAAATAAGGCGTTGGCGGTATCGCGGCCACGGCGAGTCATGGATTCATCCACAACGTCGTCGTGTAGCAAGGTTGCTGTGTGGATAAATTCAACAATGGCCGCCAATAACTGGTGATGGGTGCCCTGATATCCCAAGGCTCTTGCAGTTAGCACGGCAAGTTGAGGGCGCAGGCGTTTGCCACCGCTATTAATAATGTAAAACCCGAGTTGATTGATGAGGGCTACGTTAGAGCTGAGCTGGGCCGTAATAATGGAATTTACAGCGCTCATGTCGGCGTCACTTAGCGCTTTTACTTGGTCCAATGTCATGACAATTCGTTTTCAATAACTCAGTGAAATTTGGCGCTGATTTTACCGCATTTACAGAATTCTGCCAGTTTGATGATTTTTTGAGTTTTGGCTTGCGTTGTGGATAGTTTTTACGTAAAATCCGCGGCCTGAATTAAGTTTGTTGCGCCCGCATAGGGCATTTGGAGAAGAATATGTACGCGGTTTTTCAAAGTGGCGGTAAACAGCACCGTGTCACCGAGGGCCAGACCGTTCGCCTGGAAAAGCTCGAAGCAGCTACCGGTGATACCGTAGAATTTGAGCAAGTGCTCATGCTCTCTGATGGTGAAAATGTAACGATCGGTGCGCCTTTCGTTGCAGGTGGTAAGGTTAAGGCTGAAGTGGTGAATCATGGCCGTGCTGATAAAGTGACGATCATTAAGTTCCGTCGTCGCAAGCACCACATGAAGCAGGCGGGTCACCGTCAGTGGTTCACTGAAGTCAAAATTACTGGCATCAGCGCTTAAGAGGAGTATTGACACATGGCACACAAAAAAGCAGGTGGTTCAACCCGTAACGGTCGCGACTCAGAAAGCAAACGTCTTGGTGTAAAGCGCTATGGCGGCGAGTCAGTACTGGCAGGTAACATCCTGGTGCGTCAGCGGGGCACCAAATTTCACGCAGGCGATAACGTAGGTGTTGGTCGTGACCACACTTTATTCGCAAAAGTAGATGGTAAAGTTACCTTCGAACAGCGTGGACGCCAGAACCGGAAGTTCATCAGCGTTGTTTCTGATTAATTGAACGTCCTATTTTGGAAAACCCCGCCGATGTGCGGGGTTTTTTGTATCTTCAGTTTGTATGTTGGCCTCGTAACATTTGCGAAGCTAGACTGAAGCGAGTAGTTTTATCAAGCACGTATTAGGTTAGACAGGCAATCCCATGAAATTCGTAGATGAAGCAGAAGTTCGAGTTGAAGCAGGCGACGGCGGTAATGGCTGTGTGAGCTTTCGGCGCGAAAAATTTATCCCTAAAGGTGGCCCCGATGGCGGCGACGGCGGGGATGGTGGGGATGTCTGGCTCGTTGCCGATGAAAACGTCAACACCTTAATCGATTACCATTTCGAACGCATGCATCGTGCGGTACGCGGGCAGAACGGCATGAGCCGTAACTGTACTGGCAAACGCGGCGACGACAAAGAAATGAAGGTGCCTGTTGGAACCCGTGTGAAAGATGTCGATACGGGTGAAGTACTCGGTGATCTGACCCGTCATGGTCAGCGCCTCATGGTTGCCAAAGGTGGCTTTCATGGGTTGGGAAATACCCGGTTTAAAAGCAGTACTAACCGTGCCCCGCGCCAACGTACCGATGGTACTAAAGGTGAGCACCGGAATTTACTATTAGAGTTATTGCTTTTGGCCGATGTTGGCTTGCTCGGTATGCCGAATGCGGGTAAATCGACGCTGATTCGGTCGGTTTCTGCAGCCAAACCCAAAGTGGCAGACTATCCATTTACCACGTTGACGCCAAACCTTGGCGTGGTGCGCCTGTCTGCGTCTCAGAGTTTTGTTATTGCAGATATTCCAGGATTGATTGAAGGTGCTGCCGAAGGCGCGGGTTTGGGTATTCAGTTCTTGAAGCACTTAGAGCGTTGTGGATTATTGTTGCACTTGGTGGACGTTGCTCCTTACGACCAAACCGATCCGGCGGAAGTGGCAGTGACCATTATTGAAGAGCTTCATCGTTACAGCCCTGAACTGGCGGAAAAACCACGTTGGTTGGTGCTGAATAAAACAGATTTGCTCCTACCTGAAGAGTTAGCCGAAGTGCGCGAGCGCGTGGTTTCAGCACTTGATTGGGAAGGCCCGGTATTTGAGTTGTCAGCATTAACGGGTGCTGCGTGCAAAGAACTCATGCATGAGATCATGAAGTATCTTGAAACGCTGCCAAAAGAGCCGGTGAATGTGCAAGAAGTACCTGAAGAAGTGGAGTTCAAGTGGAGTAATTACCACACAGAAACACTGGGTAATGATCGTGAATTAGAGTCCTTTGAAGGCGGCGCAGATAGCGACGACTGGGATGAAGAAGACGACGATTGGGATGACGATGAGCCAGATGATGGCCACGTGATTTATAAGCCTTAGGGACACATCTGCATGCACGTATCATTAATCGCGGCAATGGCCAAAGATAGAGTGATTGGGTACCAGGGCGACATGCCCTGGCACTTGCCTGCCGAGTTAGGGTACTTCAAAGAACTGACCATGGGTAAGCCGATTATCATGGGGCGCAAAACTTTTGCATCCATTGGTCGCGCCTTGCCCGGACGTACCAATATTGTTCTTACGCGCCAAGGTGCTGATTTACCCGAAGGGGTGATCGCTGTGGGGACGGTCGAAGATGCGTTAGCCCAAGCGAGAGCAGTCACCGGTGACGATGGCGAAGTCATGATCATCGGCGGCGGTGAGATCTATAAAGCATTTTTACCTCAAGCCACGCGTCTATACCTCACCCATATTGATCTCGAAACCCAAGGCGATACTTGGTTTCCCGATTGGAATAATGAACAATGGCAACGTACCTTGCTACGAGAAAGTGCCGTGACCCCCAACAACCCCCTGGCCTTTAAAGGCTATCTCTACGAACGTAAGTAGCCAACGCATTGCGTTGGTCAGGTGTCGATGAATGATCGGTGGATGGAATCCGCAACGGACCAACGCGATGCGTTGGGTACGATTCTCGAGCCTCATCCAACAACGGACCAACGCGATGCGTTGGGTACGATTCTCGAGCCTCATCTAACAACGGACCAACGCAATGCGTTGGGTACGATATCCCCGACGCATTGGCGACGTTTTTTGTAACGGGGTGTTTCATTTCATGGGTTTATCTTGAGGCAAGGCGTGTAAACAGGTACAAATAGGCAACAATAAAAAAGAGAAGCCTGTTATGAGTGAACGATCCCTTGCATCATCCATCCGGTCGCGGTTATGGGGCGTTGCCTTGTTAGCCATGGCCAGCGTATGTATCAGCACATCCGTACACGCAACGACCTCCACAGCCTCGAACCCAACGCTGCAGTTAGAAGCGTGCCATGTGCGTGGGTTGCCAGAGCAAGTGGAGTGCGGTTATCTCACGGTGCCGGAAGATCATCTGAACGCCTCAGAGCGAACGCTCGATATCCATGTGGTGAGGTTGCCTGCAGTAAGTTCCGGAAAAGCAGCCGACCCGTTGTTCTTTCTTGCCGGTGGGCCCGGTCAAGCTGCTACCGAACTGACGCCATTTATCGCATCCATATTTTCGCAAGTTCGACAAACCCGAGATATCGTTCTTGTCGACCAACGCGGAACCGGAAAATCGAACCCCCTACAATGCGACGTGATGGATCTCGATGCATTATTGGTGACCGAAGCCGACGTTGATTTAAGCGCGATGATGCGAGAGTGCGCGAATGCACACGATGCCAACTTTCAGCATTACCATACCGTCAATGCGGTGCACGATTTTGATGCGGTGCGCAAAGCACTTGGTTATAGCAAAGTGAACTTATATGGCGGATCGTACGGAACGCGCGCTGCCCTTGTGTGGCTGCGTGAAAAACCTGAAGGTGTACGCAGTGCCATCCTTGATGGTGTTGCACCCACCCAGGTGGTTGTAGGTCCCTTTGGGGCCTTTAGTCAACAAGCTTACGAACGGTTGTTAGCCGATTGCGCCGAGGAAGCGGCGTGTGCAGAGTTATTTGGTGATCTCGACACAACCTACCAAAATCTGCGGGCCAGCTTACGGGAAAATCCACAACTGGTAGCTTATCGGGATCCGCGTAGTGATGAGCATATTGAGTTTCTGCTAACCGAATATCGGCTTGCTGGCACCTTGCGCAACGCGCTGTACAGCCCGCGCTCTCGGCAACTGATTCCACTTGCAATTCGAGCCGCAACGCAAGGAGATTACCGGCCGTTGCTTGGCATGATGAACAGTATTGATGCCGACCAGCCTTTATATATAGGTTTGCTGTTGTCGGTTTTATGTCAGGAAGATATCCCTCGCGCCGATGAAGAATTATTAGCGCGGGACCGGGATAATATTTTTATGGGCGGGCAGCTCACTGAAGATTTTATCAGCATGTGCGGCGGCTGGCCGGTACAAGCGGGAGATCCTCGTTGGGCTGAACCTGTGGTGTCGGATGTTCCATCGCTGTTGTTATCAGGTGCTCAAGATCCGGTGACACCGCCAGTGTGGGCAGAGCTTGCGGCAGAAACGCTGTCAAACAGCCAGCATTTGGTGGCGGAACACGGCGGCCACACCATCGTGTCACATACCTGTGCCAACCGACTTGTCGCCAGTTTTCTCGACAATCCAAATGAATCGCTCGACGGTAGCTGTTTAGAGCGAACCCGTCGTCTACCTTTTGTTCGTAACATCAACGCCGCGGGCATGTAAGGAGCGAATCATGATTAAAACAGATGGCTTGATGAAAGCTTACAAAGACGTGCAGGCCTTAAGTGGTCTGTCGTTTAATGCCGAAGATGGAAAAATCACCGGCCTGCTAGGCCCAAATGGCGCGGGTAAAACCACCTGTTTGCGCAGTATTTACGGGTTGATCAAAGCCGATGCTGGCTTTGCCACAGTAGATAACATTAGCGCTGCCGAACAGCCCCTCGAGGTACGCCGTCGGATTGGCATTTTTCCGGATAAATTTGGTTTACAAGAGCGCCTGACAGCCCGCGAGCACATCGCTTATTTCGCCGCCTTACACGGCTTGCGCAATGATACCTTAAAGGAAGCGGTAGAGCGGGTGATTCAGGAACTGGATATGGCTGATATTGCCGATCGTCGCACCGCCGGCTTTTCTCAAGGTCAGCGAATGAAAGTGGCTTTGGCTCAGGCGATTGTGCATCAACCACAGAATCTTATATTGGATGAGCCAAGCCGCGGTTTGGACGTGATGAGTACGCGCATTCTTCGGCAACTGATGTATCGGTTACGAGAGCAAGGTCGCTGTATTTTGTTTTCCAGTCACGTGATGCAAGAAGTCGCTGCATTGTGTGATCACGTTGTCATTATGGTTCACGGTCAGGTAAAAGCGGAAGGTACCCCTCAAGCCTTGTGCGAACGAACTGGCAAAGATAGCTTCGAAGACGCATTCGTTGAGCTGATCGGTACCGAAGAAGGAATTATGTTATGAGTCGCGTATTTTTTACTATTTGGCGAAAGGAAATGCTCGATGCCGTGCGTGACCGTCGTAGTCTGATGGCGGCCATGTCGTATGCTTTGTTTGGTCCGCTGCTCATGGCCGTCGCTTTTATGGTGCTGATCAAAGACGTGGTGTCGGAACGTGATGTCCGGATTCATATTGACGGTGCAGAAAATGCGCCTGCACTCGTCAACTTTTTGGAAGCCCGTCGAATATTGGAAGGTACTGAAGAGTCACCTGCGCAAGATATCTGGTTAGAGATTCCAGACTCTTATGCCGACGATCTGGCTCGGGCCAAGCCTATCCCCATTGTGGTTCGCGCCGATTACAGCGAACGCAGTTTGCAAAGCCAGCGCAATCGCGTGGAATCCGCTTTGCGTGAGTACGGTCAAACCATTGCGATTCACCGTTTAACCTTGCGCGGCATTAGTTCGGAAGTAGTTCAGCCCTTGCAGGTCGATCGCCAAGACACTGCAACCAAAGGCTCGCGTGCGGCCTTAGTGCTCGGTATGGTGATGGTGTTTGTGCTGATGTCAGTATTCTTTTCGGGCATGAATGTGGCAATAGACAGCAGTGCTGGCGAGCGCGAGCGCAACTCTTTGGAGTTTTTACTGGCCCAGCCAGTCGCAACCCACTGGCTTGTCGCTGCAAAAGCCACTGCTGCCGCAAGTTTTGCTGCTTTTGGCGGTATTTTGGCACTGTTATTAATTCCCGTGGTGTTCTTGTTCGTGCCCTTGGAAAAGCTCGGTATCGACTTTGCGATGTCATGGACGCAACAGTTGGTCATCGCGCTGGTTCTGCTTCCTCTGGCGCTGTTCGCGAGTATCTTGCAGCTTTTTGTGAGCTTTCGGGCGAAATCGTTTAAGGAAGCGCAAACCTATATTTCGCTGGTGATGTTTATTCCTGTGGCTGCGATCTTCGCATTGGAATTTACGCGCTTTGAGCATCCGATACTGAAAATGCTCCCGGTAACGGCGCAACACAATGTACTTTTCTCTGCGATAGCAGGGCAACCGCTTGATACTATGGCGGTGCTCGCTGGAAGTGCTATCACCTTAGGGCTTACACTGGTGTTGGTGGGCGTGGTCACGCGCATGCTACGCAGCGAAAAAGTGGTTTTTGGCCTCTAGCCTCAGAATAAGGCAGCGTCCATCGCTGCCCTATGCCCCCAAATAACTGGGAGACTCGTGTATGTATGACCCGCTCATCGCCAATACGATTCCACGTGATCATGAGCAGGGCATAGACACCTATTGGACGAGTCATACGCAACTGCCCGAGTGTCGCGTCAGTAAACTTCCCGAGCATGCCGAATTCGTGGTTATCGGTGCTGGTTATACAGGCTTGAATGCCGCACTTGCATTGGCACAACAGGGGCGCGAAGTGGTGCTGCTGGATGCGGGCGGCATCGGCGCCGGCTGCAGTTCGCGAAATGCTGGCTTTATGTTGCCCGGCAGTGGCCGCCTGAGCTTTAGCGATTATCATAAAGCGTTTGGCTTTGAAACCGCCGCTGGGGTCCAGCAAGAGTTCGCTTCGAGCATTGCCCACGTTGAAGAGCTCGTGCAATCGTCACAGTTTCCTTGCGATCTGATTTCAAGCCGCTATCTGCGTCTTGCTCATAATCAAAAAATGGCAAAGCAGTTAGAGAACCAACAAGCACTTTACGAGCACACTGCTTTAGATGCCGAGTGGTTCAGTAACGCAGAAATCGCCCGGCAAATTCCCGGGATATCTTGGAATTATGGTGGGCTTCAGGTCACTCCGGCGCGTGCAGTAAATCCGCGTGCGCTGGTCGGTGTTTACTTAGATCAAGTGATTCGGGCAGGCGTACGCTGTATACCGCACCACCCGGTGATCGATTGGCAGCGCTGCGGCGATGGCCACCGCTTAGCAACCCCAGCGGCCAGTATTAAGGCACAACACGTGTTGGTGTGTACCAATGGTTACCTGGCAAAGGCTCCGTTTCCAGATATTAGTGCGCGTCATATGCCGGTACTCTCCAGTATTCTTGTTACTCGCCCGTTAACCCAACACGAGCAGGCCGCTCAAGGTTTGCGCGTAAACGATATGATGATGGATACGCGGACCTTAAAGTACTATTACCGTTTACTCCCCGATGGTCGCCTATTGTTTGGTGGTCGCGGTGCGGTGACAGGAGCGAACGCCGCCGATCAACGACATCAGCAACGTCTTGAAGCCGCATTAAAAGCAACCTTTCCAGGGCTGCAGAATCTCGCGACGGATTATTATTGGTCAGGGTGGATCAGTGTGGCTTTAGACGCCATGCCCCGCGTATTTTCGCCAACGCCGGGCGTGTATACCAGTATGGGCTACTGTGGCGCTGGCGTTGCTTTTGCCAGCCTAGCGGGAAAACGTTTGGCGCAGCTGGCCATGGGTGAAACTTTACCGCCACTGCCTTTTTATCAGTCGCCGCTACCGCGTTTTCCTTTGCCGCGTTTACGCCGGATGGCATTGCGCGCATTTTATGCGCTGCAACGGGGCTAGCCTTGTCAGCGTTATATTAGAAGCGCAGCAGCATCTCAGCGGCAGTGCAATGACACACACCATCACACACGGGGCAATAATAACCGTCGTCTAGGGATGCGCGCAGCCAGCGCTCGGGATGATCTTGAATAAGCTCACCACCACAGCGGGTAAAATACTCAAAGGCACTGTTGTTGGGAGATTGTCGCCAGATATGGGCGATCCCACCTTTGCAACCCGAGCCCTGCGCCTCAATAATGGAATGATATAATAACGATTTGCCGACGCCGCCCCCTTGAAAATCGGGGTCTACCGCAGAGCATTTAAAGTAACACAGGTGCTCAGGAGCAAAAGGCCAGGCATCAGGCGTGCACCACTGATCAATCTCCCAACGCTGAGGCGCGAAGGTTAATCGAATCCCTACCAGCTGATCGTTTGCAAAAGCTAACCAATGCAGATTGCGGCCCGACGCGGCGTGGCCACGGGCGTAATAGTCAGGCAAATTCTGTTCGGTTAAATAATTCTCGCCGTGGACTTTATTACCCAAGTCCATCACTGCGTCAAAATCTGCTTCGTTCATTTGCCGAAATCGAATGAGGGGAGTGTCTGCCGCCATACTTACCGCTTCCTTGATACTTTCGCGTAGTATACGTGAAATAAGGATGTTCAAGACAGTTTTAGTCTGTCGTTTTCCAGAATCTCGTGTTCAACCATATCGTAATGCGCATTGCGATAAGCAACGATCGATGGCCTCGGACAAAGCAATTAGGTAAACGCGGTTATGATCAGGTTGTACAATAGCGGTCGCAGAGCGAACGAAGAGCGAACTCCCAGCACATCAACTGTTTCGCTCTCCATTGCACATCCGAATGGGCTCTTTGAGCAATGGGAGAATAAATCGCTGTGCGCCTTCGCGAGCGAGTCCCGTAGCAAACGAGAGAAATTGAAAAAAACAGGGGTTTTCCCCCATTTATTTTGTCACCAAAACATGGAATCTTTACGTTAAATTAACATAAATGGTTACAGGATGTTGAGTATGAAAAGGGTATCGCAATCATTCAACGGGGGTGATGATTGAACAAGTGACTCACGTGAATGCGCATGGGAATGGAACGCGTGTGCAGTTCCAAAACGGCGCTGAAACCCTTTACAGCTATCAAAGTTCAACGGGCTGGCTCACTGGGATGACCGTGAATCACAGTGGAATTATCCGCAATATAGACTATCAATATGATTTGGTGGGTAACCTAACGTATCGGCAACAAACCTTCCGCCAGGGCACGGGTACTGATGTCAACGAGTCATTTGGTTACGATAATCTCTATCGCCTTACCCAATATACGCAAGACACGGGCGGTGATTCAGGTGGAGGCGGTGATGAGCCCTGTCCTCCCGATCATGTAAGCACAGGCCCCGGCCCCGGCGAGCCACCTCCGCCAGGTGAGATCCAGAGTTTGCAAGGCGACTCGAGTTACACAACGTCAAGCAGCACAAATATGGTTGCCCACTACACCTATGATGGGTATGGCAATATACTGTCGAAGGGCGATGTTGGGTTTAACGGAGCGAGCTACACTTATGCGGGAGGGGCCCCAGAAAGTCGACCGACGCGTTTATTGAGTGTAAGCTCATCGTATGGCACACAGACGTTCACCTATGATGGAAACGGCAATGTAACCAACGATGGATTACAGAGCTTTACGTACACCACATTTGACAAGCCGATTGAAGTTCGACGGGCCGCCGATTTTAGAACGCTGTTCCGGTATGGCCCAAAGCGAGAGCTTGTTTACCAGCAAGATATTCGCCCTACGGGCACCCAAACGCGCTGGTTGTTCGGTGGTTATGAGCGGTCGGTACAAGAAAACGGCGATATCGAGCACCGGTTTATGGTGGGAGGCACGGTTGTCACCCATACTGAGCACGGGAGTGGCACCACCGAGCAGGTAACCCACCTGCATAAGGATGCCCAGGGCTCGACGGTGGTGATTACGGGGCAGGCGGTTAGTGGCAATGTTCTGAAACAACAGATAGCCTACGACCCATGGGGTAAACAGTCGACCTTGTGGAGCCACAGCCAGTTTGTTTTTGGACTGCGGTTAGGGGAGATGCGTGGTTACACCGGCCACACCATGGTGAACGACCTGAACCTGATCCACATGGGTGGTCGTACTTACAACCCGGTGCTAGGGCGTTTTATGCAGGCCGACCCGTTTGTTCAGGCGGGCGCGAACCTGCAGAATTACAACCGCTACAGCTATGTGCTCAACAACCCGCTGAGCTATACGGATCCGAGTGGGTATTTGTTTAAGCGGTTGAATAAGGCCTTTGGTAGTTTTGCGCCTTTTGTGGGAATGGCCTTAATGGCAATGCCGGGTGGAGGAAGCCTCGGCGCTGCCATGTTAAAAGGATTTATTGGCGGGGGCGTGGCCACAGGGAACTTACGAGGAGCGGTGAATGGCGCTTTTGCCGCAGCAGTTTTCCATTCCATCGGGCACAGTTTCCAGGAACGGGGGCAGTTCAACAGTCGCTTTAATGCGGCGGCGGAGCGGCTAGGCTTTGGTGGCCAACCGGTGATGAATTTTGGTGGCAATGCCCTAACCGCATCGCAGATAGCGGGTCAGATAGGAGCTCATGCGTTTGCGGGGGGCGTCATCGCATCTTTAAATGGCGCAAAATTCTCCCATGGCTTTATCAGCGCGGGCATCACCAAAGGCATTGGAACCCACTTTAACGATCAAGTAGGGAACCAAGTGATTGCAGGAACCCTAGTGTCAGCTGCCATCGGTGGAACCACATCCTCCATTGTCGGCGGAAAGTTTGCCAATGGGGCGGTTACTGGGGCCATGCAGTATTTGTTTAACGAAGTAGCACACCGTTATGGACGTGGGCCAACCCGGATGTGCTGGACAGACCAATCTGGTTGCACGCTAGATAATGCCCTTGAAGCTATTCGACCCGTATCTGTGCCATTTACTTATAATCCAGTTGAGGGCAGGATGGATATCGGCCCATTCAACGACCCAATTGAACACATCGTGGATCGTCAGAATCATACGATAACCAACATTACAATTGAAGGGCACACTTTCCACTCGGGGCAGGTGGTGCATAGCCTGACTGTTGATACAAGACTAAGTTTTAGTTTCAGCCAAGGTTTTTATAGACGAGAGGGGATTTTCCTTGTGACTACTGGTACCGGATTTAATGACTGCGTAATCCTTTGCGTGAATAGCGCATTTGTAAACAATGAGACGGGAAAATTCTTATTCAACAATACTCATATTCAAGCTCCCCGGCTTATGCGGCAGTACTTGGAGAATTAGCCATGCAGAGGATTTTTGTAGCAATTATCTTTTTGACGATGGCGAGCCTTGGGGGGTGCGATGTGAAAACGAACTCGCAGACCGCTTCACATACGGCGGAATTTAATGTAGCAACTAGCGACTATGAAGATATCATTACTGCGTTAGACATGGTCGCAGAACGTTTCGGATTAATTCGCCTCGGTGCGGCTGCAGGGCTAAACGATCTGTACGGGAGAGAGGTGCTATTTTGGACATACGAAGTGCAGGATAGGCATGAGCGGCGAGGAGCCTTGACGGTGACTGATGTTAAGGCACCAGGGACAGTGTTGGTAAGAGTTTATGAAGATGGCTTTTCTGATTCGGAGAAGGGCACAAGGTTCGTTAAGGAAGTTAGTGATGTAGTCGACCAATTCGGCGGAACACTGAGAAGCAGATTATAGGGCGCCACTTCGAGTTTGCGGCCCCTACAACCCGGTGGTGGGGCGTTTTATGCAGGCGATTTTGCGTCTGGAGCGGTGCAAACCGGTAACTTACGAAGTGCTACGGTCGGCGCGCTCAGTTCGATGGCCTTTCTCGGTGTAGGCCAGATGACGTATGGGGCTTCTAACTTAATGAAAGTGGGTTCCCACGCGGTTGTCGGGGGCGCCATATCCTCATTACAAGGAGGAAAGTTTGTGCACGGATTTGTCAGTGCCGGCATCACCAAGGGCGCACAAGTACATGGCGTGGTTCCGGACAATCTAGTGAGCGGCACTATTGTATCTGCCATTGTGGGTGGCACAGTCTCAGAGCTGACCGGAGGTAAGTTTAGAAACGGTGCGGTGACCGGGGCATTTCAGTTTGTGATGAATGAGTGGATCTCAGAGGAAATGGCTCATGAAATTCTAGATGACGAGAGAGAACTACTCAGAAAATTGACTCAACAAGATCTTGATGCGTTGGCGAGGGGGATTGGAGCAGTTGATGCGCTGATAAATCTGGCTGAGACGGCAAATAGTTTCAGAGACCTACTCGAACAACTTGATGCGGAGCAACTCTATGTACTCGGGAAATCACTTAACATAAGTGTTGTTAGTCCGAATGTAAGGGGGGCAGTTGATTTAAATAGAGTACTAATCGATACGCGAATGTCCAAAAAGTTTTTAAAAACGTCTTTGCCGTTCGCCGCGGAAGCTGGCTCTTCTGCGACAGAAGTGATTTATAGTAGTCCTTTCAAAGCATACGCCTTGAGAGAAATACTTCCCGCCAATGCGTTTCGCGCGTACCAGATATATGGTCGCTATGAAACAATCAGAGATCTTTGGAAGGTGTATCGAAATGAATAAATATCAGTTAATTCTCTTATTTTCTCTGGGCTTTTCTTTCGAATCTCCAATAGTTTCGGCGACCAGCGAATTACCTGAACAGGCGTCTCCTTGCGAAGCTTCTATGTTTGCTCGCGATTGCGATGCACTACAACTGTCAGCATTCAGGAGTGCGTTTAACTCTGGAGGCCTTCTTTTTTATTTGAATGAACAATTGAAGCCACAGTATGCCAGTATTGATCCGAATAGCATTTCACTGATTTTTGAAATGGGACAACGACGGGTACTATTTATTAACTGGCACTTCTGGAATGATGATCGCGCCCTACCAGCAATAGAGCCCGAGCATATTGCTGATCTTTTAAGCATGACGAACTGTAACTCTAGTAGAGCATTAGCTATACAATGCATCCTATTGGGCAGTGGCGAACATACAGTAATAACTGATGAGCGCTATTCTGATGCTATTTATATCGAATCTGATAGCAAGCTTCATGGACAAGTGACTCGTATCTTTATGTTTGAAGATGATGGTTATTTGGATATCTTAATTTCGCCCTCTGTAGAATGTGGTACCGTTATGCTCTCTAACTCCGTCGATCATACTGAATTACTTGAAGAAGGCATTCAATTTCAGCATAAAGAGGCTTCGCATATATTGAACCTGTTTATGAGTGGCGAGGAAGTGAACGCGGAACTTGTGAAAGCTGCAGGATTTGATTTATTGAAGTGAGAGCTTTATGTACAAGTTCATATGTACTGCGGAGGCTTATGAAGAAACTATTATTCTCCTTGGTGATGATGCTTACTGCTTGCAGTCAGCCGGATTACGGTGATTTTTGTGCGGAGTTTTATCTGAAATACGCTTACTTAGATTTTCGTGAAGAAGGGTTAGTTGAACAAAGGTAGGAATACAATCTGCAGTATTTAGAGTTTGTCGGTGGTGATATACATGAGATTTCGAATTTTATTGAAGGAATGAGACTCGGTGAAACAGCCGTTGATAAGGAAAAGCTTCAGTATTTTGGGCCTACCTTAATCTCGAATGCTTTGATTATCGAAGATTTTGAGAGCGTCACATTTCTGCTTGAATCCGGAGTTGAACCCTTTGATAGGGCGAAATGGGAGTTAGCACCTGCTGCCATGTTTCTTACCGAAGACAACTGGCTTGAGTTACTCGAAAAAGCAGATGAAGCGACTGAGGGCAGATACGCGGAAAAGTTTGACCAAACCAAGCGGTACGGTCGAGTATGCTTAGAGTTATAGTCGCTGTGTTGCTCGAAACAAAATATCAATTTTCTCTGGTTCTATAGGGCTATCAGATAACCCACCTGCATAAAGATGCCCAGGGCTCGACGGTGGTGATTACGGGGCAGGCGGTTAGTGGTAATGTTCTCAAACAACAGATAGCCTACGATCCGTGGGGTAAACAAGCGACCTTGTGGAGCCACAGCCAGTTTGTTTTTGGACTGCGGTTAGGGGAGATGCGCGGCTACACTGGCCACACCATGGTGAATGACTTAGACCTGATCCACATGGGTGGTCGTACTTACAACCCGGTGCTAGGGCGTTTTATGCAGGCCGATCCGTTTATTCAGGCGGGCGCGAACCTGCAGAATTACAACCGCTGCAGCTATGTGCTCAACAACCCGCTGAGCTATACGGATCCGAGCGGGTATTTTTTCAAAAAAGTTTTGAAGACCGATATATTCAGAACGGCATTTTCCATTGGGATTGCTGTCTATACGGGTAGTGCTTCATTTACATTAATAAAAAATGGGTCAGTATCGGCAGCGTATTCAATGGCCGCTGCAGGCGGTTTTGCGTCTGGAGCGGTGCAAACCGGTAACTTACGAAGTGCTAAAGTCGGTGCGCTCAGTTCGATGGCCTTTCTTGGTGTAGGCCAGGTGACGTATGGGGCTTCTAACTTAATGAAAGTGGGTTCCCACGCGGTTGTCGGGGGAGCCATATCCTCATTACAAGGAGGTAAGTTTGCGCACGGATTTGTCAGTGCCGGTATCACCAAGGGCGCACAAGTAAATGGCGTGGTTCCAGACAATCTAGTGGGCGGCACTATTGTATCTGCCATTGTGGGCGGCACAGTCTCAGAGCTGACCGGAGGAAAGTTTAGAAACGGGGCGGTGACCGGGGCGTTTCAGTTTGTGATGAATCAATGGGTCAATAGAAATCTAAATGATGCTATGCCTGCTGATAAAAGAAGGGAGCACTTTAAGTCGCAAGGCGTTCGAGCGAACGATATCGCAGATGCGCGTCAAGAACTCAGAGATTTGGTGGAAGCTTATCAGCAGTCTGGAGATAACAGATTATTTAAGGTGATTCCTGAATGGGAAGGTCGCCATGCGTTAGATATAGCCGCTGTTGAATTAGTGCAAGGAAATGGGCTTGATGCCTTCATGAGAGATGATCAGAGAATTATGATGGGAAATGAAGTAGCTGCTAAAGCCGCGGGATGGGCTAGTGTGCCAAGGCGTCTCTCTCAAGCACTTAAATCATTTTGGGCTCCATCACCTCAACCGGTAAACATGATGGACAACCATGAGGTGATTCGCTTTTATTATGAACAGAAATCAATAATAGATGGCAGGTGATGAATGAAAAGTGTTCTACTTATTTTGATCTTTGCTGGGATTCATTGGTCCTCCCATGCATGCACGATAGAGGATATTTTTGCAAGCGACCTGAAACAGTCCGTGTCAGAGAAACCATGTGAGGATGTCGGGTGTTACTCTTGGGAGTATATGGGGGTAGATTTAAGGATTCCTCAGCGATTCGTTCCCAAATTCGATCATTCTGGAGAAATAGAATCATTTAGTAGTGGTAACTATTTTTTTAATGGCGATAATCACTACTGCATTTATGAAAATATGATTGGCGGAATTATATCTTTTGGTCAAGTAAGCGACTGCAAAGATTGCGGCTCTGAATTGCGAGGTGAAGATTTAAAAGAGATCTCACTTACTCGTGAACGTCATTTGGGGTTGGGTCAGATAAAAATTGAATCCTACGTTTTATCGCCGGGTAGCTCAAAAGGGGATCGAGATATTTTTTACTTACTGATATATGACAGTGAATCATATTTGATGGTGATGGATAAAAATCTTGCCTTCATCGAGTACTTAATATCAAGATTTGCAGACGCTTGAGGGTTTCGCTAGTAGGCCGACCCGTTTATTCAGGCGGGCGCGAACCTGCAGAATTACAACCGCTACAGTTATGTGCTGAACAACCCGCTGAGCTATACGGATCCGAGTGGGTATTTTTTTAGGCAGTTGAATAAGGCTCTTGGCGATTTTGCGCCTGTTGCTGCTATTGCTGCGTCATTTTTCCTCGGAGGCGCGGGAGGCTTTTTTGTTAGGAT
>NZ_JACAVQ010000020.1 GCF_015354615.1 Aliidiomarina indica
CAACGTCTCATGTGTGAGCTTGGGTTGAAGTCAAAAGTAAGGCCAAAACGGTATCGTTCTTATAAGGGTGAAGTCGGTCGAATCGCGCCTGATCTAGTACAAAGACAGTTCACGGCTGATAAACCGAATGAGAAATGGGTAACTGATGTCACCGAGTTCAAAGTAGGCGAACAGAAAGTGTATTTATCACCGATAATAGACTTGTTTAATCAAGAAGTGGTGAGTTATGAGGTGCGTAAGTCAGTGGCATTACCGCTCGTGACTGACATGCTGAAGAAGGCGACAGCGAAGCTCAGTCATCACGAGAAGCCCATCGTTCACTCTGATCAAGGCTGGCAATATCAGAACAAACATTACCAAAACCATATACGCGAAGTAGGTTTGCAGCAAAGTATGTCGAGGAAAGGAAATTGCTTGGATAATGCTGTAGCGGAAAGCTTCTTCGGGATACTCAAAACCGAGATGTATCATAACGAAGTGTTCAAAAGTGCTGATGAGCTCATTGAAAAGATCAAAGAGTACATTGATTATTACAACACCAAACGTATTAAGCTAAAACTAAAAGGCCTGACTCCGATTG
>NZ_JACAVQ010000021.1 GCF_015354615.1 Aliidiomarina indica
TGCTGTCGCACTGCTACCATGCTCTACCGTCTGTGTTTCAATCACCGAGCCATCATGATCTTGGAAAGTCACGGTGTAGGTGTTAATCGCGTACTGCGCGGTAATAGTTAAATCACCGGTAATGTCGTCAAATGACGCACTCCAACCGGTAAAGGTATAACCTTCACGCGTTGGATCAGCAGGTGCTGTCGCACTGCTACCATGCTCAACCGTCTGTGTTTCAATCACCGAGCCATCATGATCTTGGAAAGTCACGGTGTAGGTGTTAATCGCGTACTGCGCGGTAACTGTCAGGTCGCCGGTAACCTCAGCAAATGACGCATCCCAGCCAGTGAATGTGGAGCCTTCACGTGTTGGATCTGCCGGTGCCGTCGCGCTGCTACCATGCTCTACCGTCTGTGTTTCAATCACT
>NZ_JACAVQ010000022.1 GCF_015354615.1 Aliidiomarina indica
AGCACCTGCTGATCCAACGCGTGAAGGTTATACCTTTACCGGTTGGAGTGCGTCACTTGACGACATTACCGGTGACTTAACTATTACCGCGCAGTACGCAATTAACACCTACACCGTGACCTTCCAAGATCATGATGGCTCGGTGATTGAAACACAGACGGTTGAGCATGGTAGCAGTGCGACAGCACCTGCTGATCCAACACGTGAAGGCTACACATTCACTGGCTGGGATGCGTCATTTGCTGAGGTTACCGGCGACCTGACAGTTACCGCGCAGTACGCGATTAACACTTACACAGTTACATTCGCAGACTATGATGGCTCAGTGATTGAAACACAGACGGTAGAGCATGGTAGCAGCGCGACGGCG
>NZ_JACAVQ010000023.1 GCF_015354615.1 Aliidiomarina indica
CATTCCTTTAGCGGCATGGCAGCATCATCTACTACGGCGTTTGTCAGTGGTGTCGGCGGCGGATTTACAAGCATGCTCGGCGGGGGCGCGTTCCATCATGGATTTGTCAGTGCGGGTATGGGGCAGATGGCAAACAATGCTGGCGGAGACCTAGCCACAAGCGTAATTTTAGGTGGCACCGCCTCGCAGGTTGTTGGCGGCAAATTTGCAAATGGGGCGGTGTCGGCGGCGTTTGCCAACTTATTGTCGAGAGGGCAATATCATAGACTAGGGACTTCGAATCCTGAGAGCGAGACTTTGGACTCTCTTGAAGAACGCGCTGATTCATTTAAGAAAGCGATTGAGGAGCTTTATGCAG
>NZ_JACAVQ010000024.1 GCF_015354615.1 Aliidiomarina indica
CGGGATCGAACCGCAGACCTCCTGGATGCAAACCAGGCGCTCTCCCAGCTGAGCTATGGCCCCTTTGTAAGCTTGCTCTAGGCCGCTTTGCCTGCGTTACGCTCCTCGCTCAGTCAGTTACATACCATCGAGGTATGCGCTTTCCTTCGCTCGTCGCAAGCCTTGGCAAACCAACCTAGCGCCGCGCCTTAATAACCGCTGCAATTAACTCTCTAGCAACTATCGCTAAACCCGTTAATTCCGCGGTTTTGGCGTTCTGGCAAGGCTGCCTAAAACGACAAGTTCTTCAAGCTGTGACAAGGCGCTGAGGAGGAAGCATACATCAGTATGCGACGACGAAAGCAACGCAGCTCACAG
>NZ_JACAVQ010000025.1 GCF_015354615.1 Aliidiomarina indica
AGCAAACGATTTTAAGTAAAATGATGCCGCCGTTGAACATGACCATCGCAGAAATTGCACGAACGGAAGGCATTGGCGAACAAACCCTTTATAATTGGCGTAACAAAGCCAGAGAACAGGGTCGTCCAGTGCCAGGAAATAAATCAACACCCGAACAGTGGTCTGCTGAAGCGAAGCTTGCGACCGTGATTGAAACCGGCTCCATGAGTGAAGCTGAGCTCAGTGAGTACTGCCGTGAGCGCGGACTCTATGTCGAGCAAGTGAAAGCCTGGAAAGCGGATTCGCTTAAAGGCTTCGCCAGCTCACGTGAGCAAGAGCTGGAAGCTAAGCGTCAGCGCAA
>NZ_JACAVQ010000026.1 GCF_015354615.1 Aliidiomarina indica
AACTGACCGCAAAGAAATTAAACAGCTTAAGCGTGAGCTGCGTGAAAAAGAGAAAGCCCTGGCTGAAACTGCAGCGCTTCTGGTGCTTCGAAAAAAGCTGGATGCGCTCTGGGAGAACGACGACGAGGACGATTGACCTCGGTCTCACAGCGCATTCAGTACGTGTCGTGGATACGAGAGGCGAATAAAGCCGGTGCTCGGTTGCGCCTTGCCTGCGATGAAGTAGGCATCAGTTTACGCACCTACAAACGTTGGTATCGAGGCGGCAAAGTGACTGCTGATAAGCGCCCTGAGGCAATACGTCCGGAGCCGATGAATAAGCTGAGCGAGTATGAACAA
>NZ_JACAVQ010000027.1 GCF_015354615.1 Aliidiomarina indica
CTGCTCGTGCTCACTGAGCTTATTCATCGGCTCTGGACGTATTGCCTCAGGGCGTTTATCGGCAGTCACTTTACCGCCCCGATACCAGCGTTTGTACGTGCGCAGACTGATGCCAACTTCATCACAGGCAAGGCGTAATCGGGCACCGGCTTGATTCGCTTCACGTATCCACGACACGTAATGCGTGCGCTGTGAGACCGAGGTCAATCGTCCTCGTCGTCGTTCTCCCAGAGCGCATCCAGCTTTTTTCGAAGCACCAGAAGCGCTGCCGCTTCAGCCAGGGCTTTTTCTTTCTCGCGCAGCTCACGCTTAAGCTGTTTGATCTCTTTGCGGTCAGTG
>NZ_JACAVQ010000028.1 GCF_015354615.1 Aliidiomarina indica
AAAGTGTTGAAAAACATTTTCTCGATATCAGAAGCGCAGTCCAGAATGATTCAGGGCGAGGCGCCCGTGAAACGATTGAAGGAGCATACCTTAATGGTATGTGACTGATTGAGTTTTGCGCGCAACGAAGCACTGGAGCATTATGGCAAGCCTGAACAACACGGGGCCATAGCTCAGCTGGGAGAGCGCCTGGTTTGCATCCAGGAGGTCTGCGGTTCGATCCCGCATGGCTCCACCATTTTCAACACTTTGTTTTTCACAAGAACCGCGTAAAGCGATTGTTGAGTGTTTTATCAAAAGCACTGAC
>NZ_JACAVQ010000029.1 GCF_015354615.1 Aliidiomarina indica
AGACTTGAACTACCGACCTCACCCTTATCAGGGGTGCGCTCTAACCAGCTGAGCTACAGACCCGTAACCGTTTCCAATACTGACTCCAAGCTTCGGTCGGTGACCTCACCCTGCTCTTCACCTTAGTGAAAGGGGGTGCGCTCTAACCAGCTGAGCTACAGACCCAGTATCCTTGATTTGATGCCACAAAAAAACCAACGCGGTGCGTTGGCTACGGCGCTTATGCGCTTTATGACA
>NZ_JACAVQ010000003.1 GCF_015354615.1 Aliidiomarina indica
GTCGCCGGTAACCTCAGCAAATGACGCATCCCAGCCAGTGAATGTGTAGCCTTCACGCGTTGGATCTGCCGGCGCAGTCGCACCACTTCCGTGTTCGATAGTCTGGGTTTCAATCACTGAGCCATCATAGTCTGCGAATGTAACTGTGTAAGTGTTAATTGCATACTCAGCTGTGACAGTTAGTGCTTCTGTAATCTCATCAAAAGACACACTCCAACCCGTGAAGGTGTAACCAGTGCGTGATGGATCGGCCGGTGCTATCGCACCACTTCCGTGCTCAACGCTCTGCGTATCAAGAACCGTACTGTCGTGATCCTGGAAAGTAACCGTATAAGTATTAATCGCGTATTGCGCGGTAACCGTTAATGCACCAGTAATCTCACTAAAGTCAGACGGATCCCATCCCGTGAAGGTGTAACCCGTACGCGTTGGATCGGCAGGTGCTGTCGCACCACTGCCGTGTTCGATAGTCTGGGTCTCAATCACCGAGCCATCATAGTCTGCGAATGTAACTGTGTAAGTGTTTATTGCATACTCAGCTGTAACAGTTAATGCACCAGTAATCTCACTAAAGTCCGATGGATCCCATCCCGTGAAGGTGTAACCCGTACGCGTGGGATCAGCAGGCGCAGTCGCTGCACTACCGTGCTCAACGCTTTGCGTATCAAGAACCGTACCGTCATGATCTTGGAAGGTCACGGTGTAGGAATTGATTGTGTACTCCGCAGTAACTGTCAGGTCGTTAGTGATCTCTGCAAATGATGTATCCCATCCGGTAAAGGTGTACCCCGTACGCGTTGGATCGGCAGGTGCTGTCGCACCACTGCCGTGCTCAACACTTTGCGTATCTAGAACCGTACCGTCGTGATCCTGGAAAGTAACCGAATAAGTATTAATCGCGTATTGCGCGGTAACCGTTAATGCACCAGTAATCTCACTAAAGTCAGATGGATCCCATCCAGTAAATGTATAACCCGTGCGCACTGGATCGGCCGGTGCAGCGGCACCACTACCGTGCTCAACAGATTGCGTATCAAGAACCGTACCGTCATGATCTTGGAAGGTTACGGTGTAGGTGTTAATCGCGTATTGCGCGGTAACCGTTAATGCACCCGTAATGTCACTAAAGTCAGACGGATCCCAGCCCGTGAAGGTGTAACCCGTACGCGTTGGATCAGCCGGCGCAGTCGCACCACTACCATGCTCAATTGACTGCGTATCAAGAACCGTACCGTCGTGATCTTGGAAGGTCACCGTGTAGGTATTAATCGCGTATTGCGCGGTAACCGTTAATGCACCCGTAATCTCACTAAAGTCAGATGGATCCCATCCGGTGAAGGTGTAACCCGTCCGCGATGGATCAGCCGGTGCAGTCGCTGCACTGCCGTGCTCAACACTTTGCGTGCTTAACTCCGTACCGTCGTGATCTTGGAAGGTCACCGTGTAGGTATTAATCGCGTATTGCGCGGTAACCGTTAATGCACCCGTAATATCACTAAAGTCAGACGGATCCCATCCGGTGAAGGTGTAACCCGTGCGCACTGGATCGACCGGCGCAGTCGCACCACTTCCGTGTTCAACACTTTGCGTGCTTAACTCCGTACCATCGTGATCTTGGAAGGTTACGGTGTAGGTGTTAATCGCGTATTGCGCGGTAACCGTTAATGCACCAGTAATCTCACTAAAGTCAGATGGATCCCATCCAGTGAAGGTGTAACCAGTCCGTGATGGATCGGCCGGCGCAGTCGCACCACTGCCGTGCTCAACACTCTGCGTATCAAGAACCGTACCGTCGTGATCCTGGAAAGTAACCGTATAAGTATTAATCGCGTATTGCGCGGTAACTGTCAGGTCGCCGGTAACCTCAGCAAATGACGGATCCCATCCAGTAAATGTATAACCCGTGCGCACTGGATCGGCCGGCGCAGTCGCACCACTTCCGTGCTCAACGGTTTGTGTATCTAACACCGAGCCATCATGATCTTGGAAGGTCACGGTGTAGGTGTTAATCGCGTACTGCGCGGTAATAGTTAAGTCACCGGTAATCTCACTAAAGTCAGATGGATCCCAGCCCGTAAATGTATAACCAGTCCGTGATGGATCAGTTGGAGCAGTGGCTGCACTGCCGTGCTCAATTGACTGCGTATCAAGAACCGTACCGTCATGATCTTGGAAGGTCACGGTGTAGGTGTTAATCGCGTATTGCGCAGTAACAGTTAATGCACCAGTAATTTCAGTAAAGTCAGACGGATCCCATCCCGTAAATGTGTAACCAGTCCGTGATGGATCAGTTGGAGCCGTGGCTGCACTGCCGTGCTCAATTGACTGCGTATCAAGAACCGTACCGTCATGATCTTGGAAGGTCACGGTGTAGGTGTTAATGGCGTATTGCGCGGTAACCGTTAATGCACCAGTAATCTCACTAAAGTCAGACGGATCCCATCCAGTAAATGTATAACCCGTACGCGTGGGATCAGCAGGCGCAGTCGCTGCGCTGCCGTGTTCAACACTTTGCGTGCTTAACTCCGTACCATCGTGATTTTGGAAGGTTACGGTGTAGGAATTAATTGTGTATTGCGCAGTAACAGTCAGGTCGTTAGTAATCTCTGCAAATGACGCATCCCACCCAGTGAAGGTGTATCCCGTTCTTACAGGATCCGTTGGAGCCGTGGCACCACTGCCGTGTTCAACAGATTGCGTATCAAGAACCGTACCGTCGTGATCCTGGAAGGTCACGGTGTAGGAATTGATTGTGTATTGCGCAGTAACCGTTAATGCACCAGTAATCTCACTAAAGTCAGACGGATCCCAGCCCGTAAATGTATAACCAGTCCGTGATGGAGCGGCCGGTGCTGTCGCACCACTGCCGTGCTCAACACTTTGCGTATCTAGAACAGTACCGTCGTGATCCTGGAAAGTAACCGTATAAGTGTTAATCGCATACTCAGCTGTAACAGTTAGTGCTTCTGTGATTTCATCAAAAGACACACTCCAACCTGTGAAAGTGTAACCAGTCCGTGATGGATCAGCCGGCGCAGTCGCACCACTGCCGTGCTCAACACTTTGCGTGCTTAACTCCGTACCGTCGTGATCTTGGAAGGTCACGGTGTAGGTGGTAATGGCGTATTGCGCGGTAACCGTTAATGCACCAGTAATCTCACTAAAGTCAGACGGATCCCATCCAGTAAATGTATAACCAGTACGCGTTGGATCAGCCGGCGCAGTCGCACCACTGCCGTGCTCAACGCTTTGCGTGCTTAACTCCGTACCGTCGTGATCTTGGAAGGTCACGGTGTAGGAATTAATTGTGTATTGCGCAGTAACCGTCAGGTCGTTAGTGATCTCTGCAAATGATGTATCCCAACCCGTGAAGGTGTAACCCGTTCTTACAGGATCAGCCGGTGCCGTGGCACCACTACCGTGTTCAACGCTTTGCGTACTTAGTTCCGTACCGTCGTGATCCTGGAAAGTAACCGTATAAGTATTAATCGCGTATTGCGCGATCACTGTCAGCTCATCGGTAATGTCAGTAAAGTCCGACGGATCCCATCCAGTAAATGTATAACCCGTGCGCACTGGATCGACCGGCGCAGTCGCACCACTACCATGCTCAATTGACTGCGTATCAAGAACCGTACCGTCGTGATCTTGGAAGGTCACGGTGTAGGAATTAATTGTGTACTCGGCAGTAACCGTTAATGCACCAGTAATTTCAGTAAAGTCAGACGGATCCCATCCAGTGAAGGTGTAACCCGTACGCGTTGGATCAGCCGGTGCAGTCGCTGCACTGCCGTGCTCAACAGATTGCGTATCAAGAACCGTACCGTCATGATCTTGGAAGGTCACGGTGTAGGTGTTAATGGCGTATTGCGCAGTAACAGTTAGTGCACCAGTAATCTCACTAAAGTCAGACGGATCCCATCCAGTGAAGGTGTAACCAGTCCGTGATGGATCGGCCGGCGCAGTCGCACCACTGCCGTGCTCAATTGACTGCGTATCAAGAACCGTACCGTCGTGATCTTGGAAGGTCACGGTGTAGGTGTTAATTGTGTATTGCGCAGTAACAGTCAGGTCGTTAGTAATCTCTGCAAATGACGCATCCCACCCAGTGAAGGTGTATCCCGTTCTTACAGGATCCGTTGGAGCCGTGGCACCACTGCCGTGTTCAACAGATTGCGTATCAAGAACCGTACCGTCGTGATCTTGGAAAGTAACCGTATAAGTATTAATCGCGTATTGCGCGGTAACCGTTAATGCACCAGTAATCTCACTAAAGTCCGATGGATCCCATCCAGTAAATGTATAACCCGTGCGCACTGGATCGGCAGGCGCAGTCGCACCACTACCGTGCTCAACAGATTGCGTATCAAGAACCGTACCGTCATGATCTTGGAAGGTCACGGTGTAGGTATTAATCGCATATTGCGCAGTAACAGTTAATGCACCAGTAATCTCACTAAAGTCAGACGGATCCCATCCAGTGAAGGTGTAACCCGTACGCGTTGGATCAGTCGGCGCACTAGCTGCACTGCCGTGCTCAACACTTTGCGTGCTTAACTCAGTGCCGTCGTGATCCTGGAAAGTTACCGTATAAGTGTTAATCGCATACTCAGCTGTGACAGTTAGTGCTTCTGTAATCTCTGCAAATGACGCATCCCACCCAGTGAAGGTGTATCCCGTTCTTACAGGATCCGTTGGAGCCGTGGCACCACTACCGTGCTCAACACTTTGCGTGCTTAACTCCGTACCGTCGTGATCTTGGAAGGTCACGGTGTAGGAATTGATTGTGTATTGCGCGGTAACCGTTAATGCACCAGTAATGTCACTAAAGTCAGACGGATCCCATCCCGTAAATGTGTAACCAGTCCGTGATGGATCAGTTGGAGCCGTGGCTGCATTGCCGTGCTCAATTGACTGCGTATCAAGAACCGTACCGTCATGATCTTGGAAGGTCACGGTGTAGGAATTGATTGTGTACTCGGCAGTAACCGTAAGGTCGTTAGTGATCTCTGTAAATGATGTATCCCAACCGGTAAAGGTATACCCCGTACGCGTTGGATCAGTCGGTGCTGTCGCACCACTGCCGTGCTCAACACTTTGCGTGCTTAACTCCGTACCATCGTGATCTTGGAAGGTCACAGTGTAGGTGTTAATCGCGTATTGCGCGGTAACCGTTAATGCACCAGTAATCTCACTAAAGTCAGATGGATCCCAGCCCGTAAATGTATAACCAGTCCGTGATGGATCGGCCGGCGCAGTCGCTGCACTGCCGTGTTCAACACTTTGCGTGCTTAACTCCGTACCATCGTGATCTTGGAAGGTCACAGTGTAGGTGTTAATCGCGTATTGCGCAGTAACCGTTAATGCACCAGTAATCTCACTAAAGTCAGATGGATCCCATCCAGTGAAGGTGTAACCAGTCCGTGATGGGTCAGCCGGTGCCGTCGCACCACTGCCGTGTTCGATAGTCTGGGTTTCAATCACTGAGCCATCATAGTCCGCGAATGTAACTGTGTAAGTGTTAATTGCATACTCAGCTGTGACAGTTAGTGCTTCTGTAATCTCATCAAAAGACACACTCCAACCCGTGAAGGTGTAACCAGTGCGTGATGGATCGACCGGCGCAGTCGCACCACTACCATGCTCAATTGACTGCGTATCAAGAACCGTACCGTCATGATCCTGGAAAGTAACCGTATAAGTATTAATCGCATATTGCGCAGTAACCGTTAATGCACCAGTAATCTCACTAAAGTCAGATGGATCCCATCCAGTGAATGTGTAACCAGTCCGTGATGGATCAGTTGGAGCCGTGGCACCACTACCGTGCTCAATTGACTGCGTATCAAGAACCGTACCGTCGTGATCCTGGAAAGTAACCGTATAAGTATTAATCGCGTATTGCGCGGTAACCGTTAATGCACCAGTAATCTCACTAAAGTCCGATGGATCCCAGCCAGTAAAGGTGTAATCCGTGCGCACTGGATCGGCCGGTGCTGTCGCACCACTACCGTGCTCAACACTTTGCGTATCAAGAACCGTACCGTCATGATCTTGGAAGGTCACGGTGTAGGAATTAATTGTGTATTGCGCAGTAACTGTCAGGTCGTTAGTGATCTCTGCAAATGATGTATCCCAACCGGTAAAGGTATACCCCGTACGCGTTGGATCAGCAGGCGCTGTCGCACCACTACCGTGCTCAACAGATTGCGTATCAAGAACCGTACCGTCGTGATCTTGGAAGGCCACGGTGTAGGAATTAATTGTGTATTGCGCAGTAACCGTCAGGTCGTTAGTGATCTCTGCAAATGATGTATCCCAACCCGTGAAGGTGTAACCCGTTCTTACAGGATCAGCCGGTGCCGTGGCACCACTACCGTGCTCAACACTTTGCGTGCTTAGTTCCGTACCATCGTGATCCTGGAAAGTAACCGTATAAGTATTAATCGCATACTGCGCAGTAACCGTTAATGCACTCGTAATTTCAGTAAAGTCAGACGGATTCCATCCGGTGAAAGTGTAACCCGTCCGCGATGGATCAGCCGGTGCAGTCGCTGCGCTGCCGTGCTCAACACTTTGCGTGCTTAACTCAGTGCCGTCGTGATCCTGGAAAGTTACCGTATAGCTATTAATATTGAAGCTTGCCGAAACACTACAGCCTGCTGTGATCGCGCCAGTGGTGAAGCTGTTGCCATCTAAGGTTCCATCGCAGCCCGTCACCGTATTTATGCTAAAGCCAGTATCTGGCGTTACGGTAAAGGTGGTCGTTTCGCCATGATTAACCGTGGTTGTGCTCGGCGTTATCAAACCCCCAGTGCTGGCCGTCGCCGTAACAGTATAAGTATTAATTGTGTATTGTGCGGTAACTGTAAGATCCGCTGTGATCTCGCTAAAGTCTGACGGATCCCAGCCAGCAAATGTGTACCCAGTCCGTGTAGGATCTGTTGGAGCTGTGGCTGCATTACCTTCATCCACGGTCTGTGTATCAATCACACTGCCATCGTAATCCTGGAAGGTTACAGTGTATGTCGTAACGTCGGGCGCTTCGGAAAAGCCTTTTACATCGGTAGTCGTGGTTCCCGCTATCACTTCAACCACATTGTCGTTCGCGCCAAATGTTAACACCCAGTCAGCATCTAAGGTTCCGGTACCTAACTGTGCCTCTACCTTGTACTCTTGGCCTTCCAACGTCAGTGAGTACTCACCTTCCTCGTTGGTCTCAGCAAGCCAACAGCCAGAATTGTATATATCGCTACAATCAGCTCCTACTTCGTATATAAGAACTTGCACACCCGCTAATGCGAGATCTGTTTCCGAATTGAACGCTCCAGTACCGTCGTCACTGTAGAAAATATGTCCCGAGAGAACACCCTCTGTGAGCGCAAGTACGGTTACATCTTCTTCGTTCGTTGCAAGCGCATCAAAGTTTGCGATACCCACTACGGATACCGAACTAACGTCTACCTCGTTTTGATAAACTGCACCGCCAATATCAGGGTCTGTAACGGCTTCGAACTCAATCACCAGTACGTCATTACCCGCCACGGACAAGTTGGTCCATGTCGGTATACTCGGATCGCCGGTCGGTTCAACAGCAATGCCGTCTACGGTCGCGCTTGCCGCAATATAGCTAAAGCCAGTAGACAATGTATCGGTAACAGAAATACCACTGACTGAAGACGGTAGGTTGTTCTCAATTTCAATACGATAACTTGCACTATCACCTGCATTTATTGTAGGTGTAGAGGTACTTTTTCGAACTTGCAGACCACCGATAGACAATGTTCTATCTTCATCTTGGGTTGTTGCATTACTTGCCTCAATTTGAGAGCTGACAACAAATGAACCCAATGTGCCGGTCGGGAAGAAAATAGCCTGACGCCCACCACTTTGCTGTGGTTGCAGCTGTCCAATTGACCACGTTGACGTTCCACTACCTAGAATGCTGCCGGTCGATGGATTATAGCGATCCAAGTCTGCAGGAACTGTAAACGAGAGTTCAACGCTCGTAGCGGTTGCGTCCCCGGTATTTTGATAGGTGAGATCAGCAATCAGTGCTGCAACTACCACATCGCCTGAGCTTACTGTGATAGCTTGGTTCAGTGTCAAACTCGTATTGCTTAGCGACACCACTTCTCTGACTTGCCCTGCAATTCGAACATATTGTCCAATCTGAATGAATCGAGTGCTATCTACCAAAATACGATCAGAAACCGCAGCGGCCGTGACAGTTGCAGATGGATACGCTGTTTCACCCATTACTTGCATATTGAGCGCTAAAACAGCAGATGCCTCGGCGGTGAGGGTAACTTGCGAAGCAACTTGACCGGAGTTTGCAGCTGATGCATTGCCGTGTTGTGTAATTAAAGTGGTTCCTGATGGAACATTACCCACCTGCATTACATATTGCACCGTAAGAACTTGCTCTGGCGCTAAACTTGGCACCGTTACTCGAATCCGATTATTTACGGTATCAAGTTGGGCTTGGCCGAGATTGCTTACAAGACCGCTGGAATAACTCAAATATTGAGGAATAGGGAGGGTTGCTACGACTGACTCGGCAGACGTATTCCCAAAGTTTTCCACATTAAACGTGAAAGTAATTAAATCCCCCGGGCTAACACTACCACCCGCATTAGAGGTAAGTTCAGCGGACAGTGCGGGATTCCCACTAATGCTAAGGGACACAGGACCTGCAGTAGAGGATGCTTCATCGGAGGTGACCGACGCCTCTGCAAAAATCTCTGTTGTACCGGCCGATAGTCCGTCGCTCGTTATGTCTGCATTGATACTGACAGTATGCGTTGAACCTGATGCCAGACTGGTTAAATCCCAGCTCAAAACATTGCCAGTAACCGAACACCCACCGCAGCTTGTGACCTGATGGAAGGACTCGTTCGGGACCGTCACTTCAAAAGTTAGATTGTTCGCAGATATCGTTCCAAGGTTAGTTACTGCAAAATCGTAAGTAACTTGCTCACCGGGAACTAAGTAACTCTTGTTGGTGCTTAACGACGATGTAAGCTCAACAAAATCAGGAACGGTCGGTGTACCTGACTGAACCTTGGTAAGAGCGGTCGCAGTCACGGCAACCGTCTGATCACTATCTAAATCGGCGGTGAAGGTGAGCGTATCGCCACCTGTGGAACCTGCCGGTGCCAAGGCTCGAACATATACTTGCTCGGACGTACCTCCCGCTAACAGCGCTTGATTGAACTGGTGATTACTCGCGTTATCACAAGCGCTCCAACTGGTTCCATCGGTGGAAACTTCACACGCAGTGGCCCCCATTGGAATAGTCGTCGTGAGCACAACATTCGAGGCATCTGCCACACCAGAGTTTAAGAAGTTTACGCTATATGTGAGTTGTTCTTGCTCACCCTCTAAAATCTGAGCTCGGTCTACTTGCGCACTAACACTCAAATTTGCTGGTGGCGTTACACAGAATTCAGCTCTGGCGTTAGCAAAGGTTGCCGGTGTCGTTCCTGACACATTGTTGGCTACCGTTCCAGCAAACTGGAATTGCACTTGCGTTGTTTGGCTATTGTGATCGGTTTGGACTTCAAACACCCACAATAAGCGATGATCCGGTTGCAAAGTACCGCTCAGAGGAACGACTGAGGTTAGTAATCCTCGCGTACTTCCGCCTGCTGTTGTTACCGTACTACCAAGGAGATCGGTAACTTCGTCATAGCCTGTATCAGAATTGTAATCGAATACGCGCGCCCGCAAGTTCAAGCCTTGGCCTGGTGACCGGTCGTAGTACATAAATGTTTCAAGATTACCGGTAAAAGGTACCGCGTTAGGCGAGGCAGGATCTTGATAAAAACGCAGCACTTCGGCCCATCCGCCGGAGCTTTTGTTCGGTGCCGTAACTGTAACCGATGCTCCTGTATCTCCCGGCTGCGGCGCTGGGGTAATCGTGGCAACGCGCCGACTTCCATCAGCGCCCACATCCGTAAACGTATTCTGGAAATAATAAGTGTTACACGCTTGTCCGGTAACGCCGACAACGGCATTATTTGAAGTAACGGTAGTACCATCCAGCCAGTCAATTTCCGCTTGGGTTACGATAGGATTCGCTGCCACAAAAGGGTTAGCCGTTTGAACCGTATAGTTCACGACGCCTGACGCACCCTCCACCACGGTACCGAGAGACCACTCCAACACACCATTGTTGAGATTTGGGGAACCTGTTCCACTAATAAACGTTGAACCTGCTGGGATGACAGTGCTGATGATCACATCATCGGCATCAGCGCGACCAACATTCTCATAACTGATGGAATAAGTGATCGATTCACCAGGATTTACGAGATTGGTGTTCGCTGCTTTTTGCAGGGTAAAGTCAGGCTCACCTATCACGGAAAACCCTGTTACCGCCACAGATGCATTTGCGTTGCGAGTTAACGCA
Organism: Aliidiomarina indica; assembly: GCF_015354615.1. Lineage (GTDB taxonomy): Bacteria > Pseudomonadota > Gammaproteobacteria > Enterobacterales > Alteromonadaceae > Aliidiomarina > Aliidiomarina indica. The sequence continues at coordinate 10,415 of NZ_JACAVQ010000003.1, forward strand.
CCACCCGTTGCTGGGGATGAATTTAGTTGCGCATTCACCGTCATAGTCGGAGCTGTCCACGCACTATCCACCGTAACAGTGCCGGTGACCGTACCGGTCGATAGCCCCGCGATACTTCCCAAATCCCAGACAATACTATTTGCCGTAGAATGGCAATTGACGCCGCCTGAGCACTGCTCAGGATTAACGCCGTTCGGGAGTGACAAGGTTAACTCAGAGTCGTTTAGGCGCACTGCAGAGTCGTTTCGATACTGCAGAGTATAGGTAAGTTGTGAGGTTCCATTTGCAGCGATCGTATAAGCGCTGGGGGTAATGGATAGATTCAACCGCGGTCCATCCACGGCAATAGCGGCAGGATCACTTTCTAATATCCCAAAGCTAGTATCCGCCGACGAGGTCACATTATATTGGCCCGCTTCAGTGGTTGCGGTTGTGTTAAAACTAATAGTGAGCGATTCGCCCGGTTCGAGGTCCTCCGCCGGTGCCAGCGCCCAACTGAGCTCACGGCCACTCACCGTAGGGTTTGCCAGAGGGCTACCACCGATCAACGCTGAGTCGGTCTGATAGCTAAAGCCGGGCGGAAGCGAAACGCTAACGTTATCGACATCAACAGATATTAGGTTTGCAGCTGGGTTTGTCACCGCGACATTTAATGCAACTGTGCCACCCACAACGACATCTTCTGGATCTGCTGAGAGCGTGATGTCTGGTGCAATACCGCATGCGTTAATGGCTGTTGCAACCACAGCCACCTGTTGCCCTGTTACCGAAGGGTTACCATACCAATCTTCAGTTGCCGACGGAGACATGCTCGGTGAGTGCGCTGGGAATTCGCTTTGTTGCCCAGATTCCCAAGAGCCCGCAATATGAATTTTGTTACTTGCGTTGCCCGAAATATATGAGAAGGTGCGGTTATCAATCCCGCTCGCCGTCATACCATCATCAACCAGTGTATTGTCATCTACAGCCTGCACACCAATTAAATATCGGCCTTTAGGCAGGGAAGTCGCATCCCAACTTGTCGTCCAACGGGTAAAGGAACCATCCGCTAAGGTGCCATCATTGGCAATGCGCACCCAGTTTCCATCCGGCTCGTTGGCAGTGCCATCACCGTCTTGATCATACCAATAGTAAAAGCGAACTTGCTGCACCGACGTTTGTGGACTGCCATCGGTGAGGGCCAAAACGTCCTGTACTGACGCTTCAAGGTGATACTCGCCTGGACAACTCAACGGCGCGATAGCCTGAATGTCTGTGATGATAGGCTGCGGGTATGATTCTTCTTGATCAAATGAAATGTAATCACCAAAAGGCGCTGGGCTACCCGGCGTGGCAGTCCACTTGTTATTAATCGCGCAATCTTTCTGGAACGGATTATTCAAGCTATTTGCAGTACAAAATAGCATGGCAATTGGCGTGCTTCGTTCTACTTTAGGGCCGCCTAAGGGTGAGGCATCAAGCAGTCCAACCGGAATTTGGTAATCAATGAAGTACTCGTTACATGGGCTCTTGCTAACCAGTGTCGCCCGCGTCGTGCCGTAATCCCACACCGTCTCAGCAGAGCCGTTTGGCCAGTCTTCCGTCGGATTCAGCGAGTTGTTAAAGTTTAAAATACGATTACCCGGGCCAATGAAAGCGGTCGAGTTATGTCCTAATAGATGAATATTCGGATCGTTTGCATGATCAATGGAATGCGATGGAACATTGCTCCAGATACCCGATAATCTATCAATAGGCTGTGAAGGCGAGCCCGACGAACCATCGATGTGAGCTGCAAAATCAGTCACACCAGAGCCATCAATATCGAAAAGCACTGTCCACAACGCCGACGCCCAGGGGTTCCCCGCGCTAAAGTTACCGGCATTTGGGCCTGTGGCGTAATTATGAGCCGACGCCTCAACACGCCAACGGAACATCACCACATCTTCAGAAGGCGTCGCTCCCTGATGCAGGTAGTAATAGATACTTGGCTGAGACTCATCAGTACACGAAGAGGAGATGTTTACGTAGGATTGTGGCCGAGTGCCGCCGTTAGAGGGATCGCGTGTGCGCGGATCGTTAATTGATTGTTGAAAGCGCGTGTAGGGCTTCCATTCACCACACTCATCATCACAGGATAGGGGATTCGCAGGTTCATCCGGCCACGCTACCGGTGGGAAGTGTACTGCAGCCCCATTGCCATTTTCCCAGTAAGGGGGAAAGGGATCTGCCTGAGCTCCTAGCGCAAGAACTAAGCATGTAACACCTGTTATCGACAGTATTGCTTGTTTAATCATCTTGCGTAATGCACCTTTGTTGAGCGTGCTTCGCGACATCCGCATCCGTGCACACCATATACGTCCGTTGAGATTCGTGTTTACAAAATTTTTACACAGTTTAGGCGGTTACCCCTAAGGCCTCAAAATACCAAAAGTAATACATTGTGTTATAAATTTGTTAACAATCACACAAGATGCTGTTGTTATAATGGAATTCAAAGAAACGGAGGTAACATCAGAAGGTTCGTTCAAAACTTATACAATCACTGGGAGAGCCAACGATTTGCACTAGGATTCTCTGGACATCAGTACGCAAATTCCCTAAAATCGCCGCCTCTATTGTCGATCACAGATTTGCGCCCGTAGCTCAGCTGGATAGAGCGCTGCCCTCCGGAGGCAGAGGTCAGAGGTTCGAATCCTCTCGGGCGCGCCAGAACGTTAAAACCCACCTATATGGTGGGTTTTTGCGTTCTAGTGCCTGGGAGATGAGAACCTCTTCAGGTTCGACAAAACGGCAGGAAGCCGTTTTGGACGCGCGAGCACGGCGAGTGCGCCCCGCAGGGGTGAGCGCCATGGATGGCGCGAATCAATCCTCTCGGGCGCGCCAGAACTGGTGTTTTAAAAGCAACGAATTACCTATCACTGATAACGAGCTTGCGGTCATCGCCACCACACCAATCATCGGGTGCAACAGCCCGATCGCAGCGACGGGAATCGCGGCGACGTTGTAGCCACTGGCCCAAATCAGGTTGTGTACGATCTTTTTAAAAGTCGCTTGGGACAAGTGCATAGCGTCCACCACACCTGTGAGTTCACCTCTGACCAGGGTGACGTCCGCAGCCTCTATCGCCACATCGGCACCGGCACCAATGGCAATCCCGACATTTGCTTGTTTAAGCGCGGGCGCATCATTAATGCCGTCCCCTACCATAGCAACATAGTTACCGTACTTTTCCTGCAACGCACGCACCGCATCTACTTTGCCCGCTGGCAGCACACCTGCCTGAACCTCATCAATACCGACCTCTTTAGCAACAGTACGAGCCGCGCGCTCATTGTCCCCTGTAATCATCACCACATGTAGCCCAAGGTCGTGCATACCGCGGATAGCTTCGATTGACTCTTCCTTTATTGTATCAGCCACGGCTAACGCACCACGTGCTTTACCATCGACCGCAACCAGCACAACCGTGCGGCCTCGCTCTTCCAACGCCTCTAAGTCCTTATCTAAATCTGCTAAGTTGGTTACACCTTCCTCATCCAGTAACTTACGGTTACCAATTAGTACAAGCGCACCATCGACTACGCCAGAAACGCCTCGAGCACCGGTGGACTTAAACTCAGTCACATTGCCTGGTTTTACTTTGCGCTCTCCGGCGCCCTCAACAATAGCCTGGGCTATAGGATGCTCAGACGCATTTTCAACCGTCGCAGCCCACTGCAGTAGTTGCTCTTCGTTCGCGCCCACAGCCGTTACTACCTCGGTCAGAGTTGGTTCACCTTTGGTAATGGTACCGGTTTTATCCAGCACCATGACTTTAATGTCTTTAAAGGTTTGAATCGCTTCGCCAGAGCGGATCAAAATGCCCCGCTCCGCACCAATGCCTGAACCTACCATCAGTGCCGTTGGCGTAGCTAAGCCCAGGGCGCATGGACAGGCAATCACTAGCACCGCAATCGCTGCCAGTATTGCCAGTACAGGCGTTGCAGCTTGTGGGTCTACCCAGGGTAAAAAGCTCGCCCCCCATTCCAGAATAGGGCGTAAACTATCGGCTGCAAACAGCCAAACCAGCAAACTAGCTAGGGCAATAAATAAAACAATGGGTACGAAGCGGCCCGTCATGCGGTCGGCAAATTCCTGAATAGGCACCCGCGAGCCCTGGGCCTGCTCCACAAGCTTGATCACCTGAGATAAAAACGTATCACCGCCAACACGGGTGACTTTAACCCGCAAACGCCCTTCTTTATTGATCGTCGCACCAATAACCGTATCGCCAGAAGCCTTATAGACGGGAACGGATTCACCAGTAGCGATGGACTCATCCAGATGGCTCTCACCATCCGTCACTTCGCCGTCGGTGGGCACCTTGTCGCCAGGCCGGATCACCATAATGTCCCCTGGCTTCAATTCCTTCACCGGAATCTCTGTTTCTTCACCGTCGCGTTCTACCCGTGCGGTTTTGGCGCCCAGCGTCAACAGCTTACGGATGGCCTGAGACGCGCTGCCTTTCGCCTTCGCTTCAAGATAGCGGCCCAGTAAGTGAAAGGTCATAATGGTGGCAGCCATTTCCATAAACGAGGTCATGGTGTAGAAAAAGCCGACAAGACCAATGATATACGGGGGAATACTACCAAGGGAGATCAGTACGTCCATATTGAACGTGCGGTTGGTCAGGGAGCGCCAGGTGGACTTATGGGTAGCCGCGCCGCCGTAGAGAAATACCACCGGAAACGCCAGTACGGCGATAATTGCAAGATACCCGGGAATCGGCTGCCAGAACATATGTGGCATCATCAGCAGCATGATTAATGTAGTTGGTATCGCGGCTATCCAAAGCCGCTTTCGGGCTTGTGCTAAATACGCGTGTTCAATGTCAGCGCCCTGCTCTTCAGCCTCGTCACCCACCTCAGATGCTTGCGCCACGTCGTATCCGGCCTTTTCTACCGCACTGCGAAGATCTTCGACACTAAGCACCTCTGAATTGTATTCGAGCTCGACACGGTGAGCGGCAATATTAACGCTCATGTCGCCAACACCTTGTAGCCGCTTCAAGGACGTCTTCACTATGCCGGCACAGTGATCTGAGCCCATCCCTAGTATTATCAAACGAGCCTGGCGGGTATGCTGGTCTTTGCCGCTACTCATAATATCTCCCGACAGTCATCAAGAATCGAGGTCTTACTTACATGTCTGATAACCGGTTGGCTGAATGAACCATCCGCTTAATTTCGTTTTCTTCGACATCTTTTATTGCGTCTAACAGTTCTTTTGCGGCGTTAATGTCAACCCGGGAATACAAATGCTCGTAAAGCGCAATCACCTGCTCGTGCTGGTCGACGAGTTTTTCCATCACATGGTCGGTGTCCAGGCTTTTAAACGGTGAATCACAGTGACCGTGCTTCACGATGGGATGTTTCTCGAGATAGTCGTAACACATCGTATTCAGCGCCTTGCTTTCAGCTGTCTTAACAAAGCCGTTCACGATGCGTCCTAAACTCTCCTCATGTCCAACCAAGTACTCTAACGTCATCCGCGCGCGCTCATCTTCATTTTCTTTCGCACAATCGCGCAGGCATTCTTTCAGGTTTTCATGGAACGCAACTGTCCATACCAGGACTTCACGTAGATTTTCGACTTGCATGAGTGCCTCCTAAGTGTTCGTCATTAAGTACCGCTGACTCCCTTAGCCTAACGCTTTTTTCAGAAAGTACTATGATCCTGGATAAGGAAGCAGCGGGGTTCTTAATTTATCTATTTCTCTTGGCGCGGCCGCAAAAACAATACTTCACCTACGATAATAATAATAATGCCAATCAGAGACGCCCATATCACAAGCGGGTCGTTATTCCATTTGTTCCAAAGGAACGCTGCCAGAACCACAACATCTAAAATGATAGCCGTCACTAAAACAGACGCTTTTGCATTTATTTCGCTTCTTAAATGCCGCAAAATGCCCCAATGGATACCAATATCCATGATCAGGTAAAAAATGATACCTAATGACGCTATTCTACTCAGGTCAAAAAAGGCAGCCAAAAACATAGCCATCACAATAGTGTAAACCAATGTGTGCTTTTGAATGCTCCCTGGCATCCCAAAATGACTGTGCGGCACTAGTTTCATATCGGTAAGCATGGCCAGCATCCGCGAGACCGCGAAGGCGCTTGCAATCACCCCTGATACCGTGGCGACGATTGCAAAGCCCACGGTTATCCATAAACCTACGTTGCCATAAGCAGGCCTGGCAGCTTCGGCCAGTGCGTAGTCTTTGGCCTCGACAATTTGATCAATCGATAAATTAGCCCCTACCGCCAAAGTGACCAGCAGGTAGATGGCCGCACAAATAACTAACGAAATAATAATCGCCCGACCTACATTTTTTTCGGGGTCTTTAATTTCTCCACCACTATTTGTGATGGTGGTAAAGCCCTTATAGGCGAGTACACTCAATGCAATAGCAGCCAACAAGCCTCCACTCGAAGCGTCTTGGGGTACTGCTGAGATAGACTCAAAATTAAGCCCCGCGACCCATAAACCACCAGCAGCAAGCGCGATTAAGCCCGCTGCCTTAATAAAGGCCATAAAAAATGAAAAGGTCTGAATGAATTTATTGCTGAGAATGTTAATAAAAAAAGCAAAAGCCAATAGGGCAACAGCCAGCGCAGGTATCAGCCAATCAGCCTCAAAATCAACGATCTGAACGGTGTAGGTGGCGAACGTTCTTGCGACAAGACTTTCATTGATTACCATGGAGAAATACATGAGTAGCGCAAAAATTGCCGTGATACTGCCTTTGCCGTAGGCCTTGCTCAGGAACATGGCTATGCCGCCTGCAGACGGGTAAGCCTGCGCAAGCTTAATATACGAGTAGGCGCTAAACCCAGCGATAACTCCACCGACCATAAACGCAAAAACGAACCACTCGCGTGCTAACTCAGCAACCTGTCCGGTCAGCGCAAGTATGCCGGCCCCAATCATCACGCCGGTGCCAAGCGACACAGCGCCCCAGAGGCTTAAGCTATTTTCCTTGTAATTCGTATCATGTGAATGCTCGTGGGAGTGCTCAGCCATCGTAACCCCCTTATTGTATAGAGTCTTTAGTTTTCCAGGGCCCAAAAGCGATAAAATAGAGCAGTGCAATATTTGCCAGCGGCACCAGTATCAACAAGCCGAGCGGCCCGGGATAACCAACCCGCTGACATAAGCGCCAAGCAGGCACGACAACAAGTACACCAATGAGTAACATCCAAAGAATTCCAATACCTGCGAACATGCCATGATTCATCATGTGATCCATCATATTTTCCCTTTTACTTGATAGCCTAGAAAAAAGTTAGGCGGTAACTTAATAATTTGCAAAACTTCAGTCGAGAAACGAATAAATTCACTTAGTTATATTTTTGTCTCTTTGATATACGTCAAATAACATGAAGTCAGAAAATAGGAGCGAGAAAGCCGAGCACCATAGGCCATCGCCTTCGAGTCTTTTTGGCTAATATGCTTTGTCAGCTCTGTGGTGACCGAGCTAGGGGATATGTTAACCGCACGGATTTCCCCGTTCGATTTCCTGCTGATTCAAAAGATCGGTATGGACTGAACTTTCTCAGACACCTTATTATATAGCCCCACCTAAACTCAATGCGCAACCTCCCCAACCAGTAGTTTGATTCCGTTTTATACGAGAAACACAGCCGAATAAGGTAGATTGTTACTGTTTTGCGGTCTATATTAGTACAATAACAGCATTAAACTACCGAGCGCCACTATGAAAACCGTAACTCTACAACTCTTTAATCGAGGCAAATGGTGGGATGCCGCAGAACTTGACTTTGGCGGCGATAAAATGAATAGCCACGTTACCTTATCCTACCTACCCAACTACATTAGGCATGTGCTGAGCTACGCAAGAAAGGATTGCTGGGCGTGCAGTGTAAATGCGCCCGTGACTATCGTTCCAATTGATTATCCAAGCTGGCCTGCGCTGCTAGACGATTTACTACCCGCGGGTGAATCGCGCACATGGTGGCTCAATTACCTCAACGTCAGCAGAAGTAGCGAATTTGAGCAAAACTATGCACTTCTTACGAAAGCATGCATGGCGCCTATTGGGAACTTGCGAATTAAGGAAGCCGCCGAGCAAATCGATTACGATACCGCGCGACGTTTTCCCATCGATTCCGTAATCCAGTTGCAGCACGATTTCTTAGAGTACGCGAACGAGCAAGGTGCTGCAGTAGGTGGTGCAACCGGTGCTGGCGGCGTTGCTCCGAAGTTGCTTCTGATGGTTGACGATAACCAAGTGTTCATTGACGGCGATTTTGCTGGGAATCCCCTCTCTGCTACGCCATATCTCACAAAGTTTGCCAGAAACACACGTTCACCGCGCGACAACAATGTTCTGCGAGCTGAAGGCGTGTTTTATCAGGCACTGGCGAAAATACTCGCAGATACGGATGTTGAAACTATTGACGTAACGCGCATGATGATGCGTGAACACAAAGGTCAGGTTAGCCTATGGTTACCTCGTTTTGACACTACTGTAGAAAGCTCCGTAGCCACCCGCATTGGTTTAGAGAGTGTTTACTCAATTATAAATGCAGCGCCCGGAAGCTACCAAGATCACTTGATTGTAATGGAAACCGTGTGGCAGAAGATAAAAAGCACCACGAAGATGTCCAGCTTCGAATTCGCAACACAATATCTAGCACGCGATTTACTAAACCTAATTTTTGGTAACTCCGATAACCATGGCCGTAATATGTCGTTCTTAAAGCTCGAAGATGATATTCGATTCGCTCCTATTTATGACTTTGCGCCAATGAAAGCAGACCCAGAAATGATTACCCGTTTGTTCAAGTGGGGCGAAAACTGTGAGCGTAGCGGCACGGTAAGATTCGACCAAGTCGTCGAGAAACTAGAGGGCTTTGGTGAGCCTCAAGCGCTATTGGCCTACTTGCAAAACCTGGCAAAGCCTCTCATTGAGCTACCTAGCTTACTGAAAAAACTCAATTGCCCAGATGAGGTACTTAACTTCCCTGCCATTGGGTTTCGCCATGTACAACAAAAACTCATGAACTACGGGGTATACAATGCTTAACCTATCAGCTGATGAACGCAAAGCGCTCATAGCGCAAATCGATGAAGCCTTAGCTTCCAACACCATATCGATTGGTGAGGCAATAAAGAAAATCAGAACCGAGCTCTATGGTATGAATCAAAATGATTATGCCAAATTTATCAATGTCTCCGACAAAACCTTACGCGATGTTGAAAAAGGGAATACCGATGCGCGGCTATCAATTGTTAACAAATTACTTGCGCCGGGAAGTTTTCAAGTGAGCGCTCGAGCGGTGAAAAGGGTGATTTAATGTCGAAATATTTCGACACAGAAAGTCAGCTTTTTTGTTCACCGAAAATATTTTTGTCGTGGCTAAAGATCAAAAAACTGGCTTTAAAAAATCTCGCATGTGCCACTGTCTTGCAACGAGTGATCTACATCGGGGTGAAATACCAGTAAAAACCTTTTCGAAACCCCGCTTAATCTACTGTTTTTAATGAATATACCGATTAGTCCCTACTATTCCACTGCCCTACGGAGGCAGAGGTCAGTCTTTTAATGCACCAAATATTCGGCCGATGATCTCGTACAAGTTTTGTTGATTAAAGTCATAATCTGTTTCTGTTTGCACTCGGTGAACAAATACTAGGTTAGATGCTGGATAAACGCCCAGCATATGTATACCCACTCCCGTATGATAGAAGGAGCGACTTGGCCGACTTTCATTTGCGTTGATAACATTCCAAAGCATACCGTAGCCGAAATCCATGTAGGTGTTGGTAACCGAGTACGATGTAGTGCTGTCATCCACCCAATTTCTGGATATGATTGATTCGCCATCCCAGGTGCCGCCGTTCAGATATAGCTGACCGTAAAGCGCCATATCATAAGCTGACATTCTGAAGTGATAAGCAGGGTAGCGGGACCTTTCTGGTTCATATTGGTAAAAACCGTCCAACTCCTCTACGGCTTCAAAGTTTTCGAGATCAGTAACAGTGGAAAAGCGTCCCTCAAACTCTTCCATACCTATTGGGGTGGCTATTTCGCGTTCGAACGCTGTATAAATACTCTCTCCCGATAACCTTTCAAAGATTGCGCCGGCAACGTTGAAATCCCAATTATTGTAAACATAATGACTGCCCGGTTGATGTTGACCCCGTTCAGGCATCTGCTCCAACATGCCTTGTGACGTCGCTGCAGCGGGAAGGTATACACCCGACCTGGACTGTAATACTTGACGAACTGTCGCCGTCTTTTCCAGATCGGTGAGCGGCTCTATATCGTCGATCTCCAATTCGCCCAAGGTCCAGTCCAAATCAATGAGACCACGGTCGACATAGATACCAAACAGAGAGTTCAACATTGCTTTTCGGATTGAGTGGATGGTGTGTTTTTGATGAATGTCACCAAACTCAAACACGACCTCGCCGTTACTCATCAGCACCATAGACGACGTATTTGTAGTTTCCAGAAACTCATTAAGTTCGTCGAGTTTTTGCGCTTCAAACTGCGCAATGGGTCGTTCTCCTATGCTTTCATTGGCAGCAAAGGCGTATCCGCTAGTTACAATAACAAGAACGAAAAACAGACTTATTCTACGTTTCATCAACTCTCTCTTTATATACCATTATTTATGGCTTCAATGTGTCTAACAAATTAGTGGCAATTCATATCGATAGTGTACGTTTACCCAACGCATACCGTACGTGACGCGATTTTAAATAGCTCAAAAACTGATCAAGTTTTGGTCTTCTCTAATATTTCCAATTGTTGTCCAAAAGCAGAGGGTCAAAACGTTCCTTGGATCGACACTGTGACTATCGGTCCAATACGACGGTCACGCTCTTCAACAAAAGCAATGGAATCGGTGCGGCGGCCTTCATAAACTGTGCGATCCCACATACTACGCGCCCCAAGCAAATTGCCGAGTGTCGCCCGCACCGTGTGTCCAAACACACTGCGGTGCTCTAGATAGGCACTCGCCCATACCGGTCCCTCCCAGAATCGCCCTTGCTCCGTTAATCGTACGTTTCTCGCTTCATACACGTAGGATGCATTCATCCCCCACCCCCAATCACTCCCTGGGGGGTCACTTCTGAGCACGATGCTGGCTAGATTTTCTAGGCTACGACTGATGGATCGTGTTTCACCGGTTAAGGGATCCTCCACCCGGCTGTCCTGCCAAATGAACCGAGTATCGACCCGGCCGCCTTCCCAACCCAGTGCCGCTAAATCAAATGTGTTCTTCCATTCCACACCATAGCGCCACGCGTGATCGAGATTACCCGGCGATTCACCATCGTCACCAATGGGAATGATATCGACGATGTCATCAATGCGGTGTACGTAAGCTCTCAGCGTCGTGTTCCCCATCTCGCCAATGTTCGTCGAAAGTTCACTTTCTAACTCCCATAACTGTGGCGGTCGCAAGTTTGGATTCGCAGAATTTCTGACATCGTCGTTGAGGTTCACACTTGATAGAAAATCATTAAAATTGAGCTGCCCGACACGACGTTGTAACCGAATATTGGCGTCGGTACCAGAGGATAGTTGCCAGGCAAGGCTGACTGAGCCTTTAGGGCGTCGGAAATGGCGCGTCATACCATCAGCACCCACCTGCTCCAAGCGGGAATACTCACCTCCTGCATTCACTTGTAGAGTTAAATTATCTCGAAGCTGACGATTGTAGCCGGCCATAACCTCCATGCGTTTTTCTTCTACAACTGCCGTGGCACCCGGCAATTGTACTGGCTGGAATTGGCCGTCTTGTAATTGGAATAAACTGGCGGTGCTATCAAGTTGATTGAATGCCGCTTCTGATGAGAACTGCCACTCACCACCCTCTTGAACAAGTCGATATTCTGCCCTCACGATGTGCTCGCTTTCCTCACTCGTTCGATCAAATCGACTGCCTGAATCAGGGCGATCATCAGCGTAATACATATAAAGCTCATTTGAAGAATCAACGTGCATGGCACGCGTGAGACCGATGAGTTTCAGTCGACCTGGCCCCCACGAGAACTCATAGTCAGCGCCTAGCTCGTAGTTATAGCCATCGGCATCACCCCGCAACTCGCGTTGACGATCCACCATGTCCGGACCACTTCTCGTTCCATTCTCCGCAAAATACTCAAAAATCTGACGATAAAGGACATTAATATTAGCGACCGAGTCGCCAAGATCATTGATGACAAAACGGCCACTCAGGCGAGGTTGATTAAACCGTGATTTCCACTGATCTTCACGATATTCAATCACATCACCTTGGGCATTCCTTATCACAGTAGGGCCGTCGGCCCCACCGTGACCGGAACGGTTATCTAAGCCTAGGGAATACTCAACACGTCCTGTATGACCTCCCGCTGAGACTTCAAAGTTGGAAAGACGAGGGTCCGTATTGTAAGGACGAAATTCAGGACGCCATACGTAAGCACCATTAATGCGCTCGGCTTTAACAATCACGTTAGCCACTTGTCCGGACAAACCGGACACATCGAGTGTTGAGCCATCAACAATTTCAATACGCACTACATTTTTGGTAGGAATACGGCCAAGCTCTCCGATAACGTCATTACTCTTTCCCGACATCCGTTGCCCATTGATCAACACGTTACCCGTTGCCTGCCCTAAGCCACGCTCTTGAATTTGTTCACGTATCACAAAGCCGGGCACCTGCTGAAGCATTTCTAATGCATTTCGAGGCGCATACCGCTCAAAGTCTGCGGCTTCATAAATACGGCGCCCCTCACTAAGTTGCAGATCAGTGTCACCTGCAATCGCAGGAGCCGACAAGAAAGATAAAGCCAAAGCGAAACCTAAGGTTGGAAACGGTTTTAAGTTCATAAAAAGACTCTTCATAGTTTTTATCAATTTGTACGAATGCCTTCCGTACAAAACTCAGCTGTCAGTAATTAATGTTGGTATTAATATTCTATGAAGCAATTAACGTGCCAACAAAAAACACATTAAAAATCAACCGGATAAAAAACTAGAGGGAGAGTGAAAATGATAGAACTCACAAGTATCTCGTGCTTTTTACTACTTTTTGGCGCTGGAGTGCTTAATTGACTTGAGAAGCTCCGCTGTCCACTTCCCCTAGACTCACGACTGTCTAGTGAAAGCTGGGAAGTCCAAATCAGGTTTTCTCGGCCACGTGAAAGTTCTTTTTGTAACTTACGGTACAACTTGAGGCCAATTTACGGTGTTGTTGCCAACAGTAAATACCTCCGATCTTTCTACTGCGGGAAGCACCGCAGGTGAAACCACGTTTACCCTAGCGTTATCTGGCTGTTCTGGAACCGCAACCACAACTCAAACCAACTTTGTTGGTAATAATGTTGATGCGAACGGTAATTTAGCCAATATCGTTGCTGACGGCTACGCAACTAATGTTGCACTTCAGCTGTTAGACGCGCCCGGTGGCGCGGCTATTGACCTCAATTCTACAATCAACACGCGAACGGTTATTAATCAGATAATGATAATCTGAAGGTCGATTTGACTCCAATCCAGCACTTGCAACTCTCCCTGCTATTTATTCAAGCTCTGTGCGCTTGTAAAGAAAAGATTTAGTTCGCTCTATTGCCTAGTAACAAAAGGATTACGCAACTAGAGTTAACCTACTGGCCCGGCGGTTGCGTTAACGACGGAGGGGTGAATTGTTGCAAAACAATATGTCACCCGTGCCGCGCTCACGACTATTCTAGTTAGGGCGTAAACGCGCTCCGGAGGGGCTATGGATCTAAAGAGTGGATATCCGTTTTGGGCCATCAAAAATGGTCTCATATCGAACTTTCCTCCGGTAACATCGGATATAGAATGTGATGTTGTCGTTATCGGCGGCGGTATAACTGGCGCGCTCATTGCCGATGAACTGACCACTAGCGGCTTTGCCACAACGGTCGTGGAGCAGCGCGATATAGGTTGGGGGAGTACATCTGCGAGCACTGCGTTGCTTCAGTATGAAATCGACACGCATTTGCTCGATCTGGTGAAGTGGTATGGTGAAAAGGATGGCGTAATGGCGTACCAAGGTTGTGCCGATGCGATTGATTCGCTCGCTGAACTTGCGTCGGAAGTGGGGGATGTAGACTTCGCTCGGCAGCAAAGCCTTTATTTCGCCAGCCGACCAGAAGACACCAACACGCTTCATGACGAATTTAAATTGCGGCGTAAACATGGTTTTAAGGCTGACTGGCTCGCAGCGAATGTCGTTCAGGAGCGCTATGGCCTGCTTTCATCAGGCGCCATTTTAACCCATCACGCAGCACGCATTGACCCCTACCGAATGACCTATCGTTTGTTGGAGCGACTCGTGGTTCGCGGTGGTCAGGTATTTGACCGCACCACCATTGCAACCATTACACCGAAGGCTAAGGGCGTAATTTTGCGCACCACTGATGGCGCTCAACTTCGCTGTCAGTATGTGGTTATGGCGGCGGGCTATGCCTCGCAAAGGTGGTTAAAGCAGAAAGTGGCGAAAAATCTAAGTACCTACGCATTTATTACTGATCCTATGGATAAAGACGCTCTCGGAGCACTGGCCACCACCATGATGTGGGAATCTGCGCGCCCCTATTTGTATTTCCGTTGCACAGGTGAAGGCCGTTTGTTGGTGGGTGGTGAGGACGACGACGTGGATATTCCAGCACGACGCGATGCCCGAGTGCGGGAAAAATGCCATAAACTCATTCATCGTATTTCAGAAATTTTTCCGAAATTTGACCTCATTCCCACGTTTTCATGGGCCGGCACCTTCGCTGAAACAGATGATGGTTTGCCATTTTTAGGTCCACACAGAGAATATGGCTCACGCGTGTTATTCGCCATGGCATACGGAGGCAATGGCATCACTTATAGCATGATTGGGGCCAAGCTGATTCGCGACGAAATTGAAGGAAGATCGCATCAATTAGCCAAGTTGTTTTCATTTGACCGCCTAGACCGTATAAACTAGTGATATTGTGTTGCCATCATTGCCAGTTCAGGGCGCCAGCGCAACTACCAGCAAGAGACGATAAGAGGCTAGATATTCGATTATGAAGAATGCATTACAGGAGCAGCTGCTCAAGGCCGGGCTGGCCGATGCAAAGAAATTAAAGTCGCTGAATAAAGAAAAGCATCAGCAAAAGAAGAAAGCGGGGAAAAAGCATCAGGTGGTGAATGAGGCGACGCTGCTCGTTGAACAGCAACGCAAAGAAAAAGTTGCCCGAGATCAGGAGCTGAATCGTCAGCGCCAGGCCGAACTCGAAGAAAAAGCCGTTGCCAGTCAAGTCCGGCAACTTATCGAGGTCAATCGCGTTAAGCATCAGGGCGATGTTGCGTTTAATTTTGCTGATGGCTCTTTAGTGAAACGTCTACATGTGAGCCAGAAACTTCACAACGAACTAAGCCGCGGCCAATTAGCCATTGCCCGAGATGGCCAAGGCTATGCTTTAATTCCAGCTGCGGTTGCTGAGAAGATTCAGCAACGCATACCGGATACTATCGTCTTATTAAATTCCCGAGATACGCCCGATAACAAACCTGACGAAGACGACCCATACGCCGATTATCAAATTCCAGACGATTTAATCTGGTAGCCCTGGCGACGTATTAAAAATCTGACTCGTTCTTGGCATCTGGTCTCTAACGCGTGCGGGGTGATTTATTTTCATCAAGCACCAACCTTACCTTGGTCGCCAATTCCATACGGGTGTATGGCTTGCTGAGCAGATGAACTCCGCGATCTAATCTCCCATGATGAACAATCGCGTTTTCCGTATAACCCGAGGTGAATAGTACGTTTAACGCGGGGTAGCGTTCTCGAGCTTGATCCGCAAGTTCACGGCCATTCATACCTCCCGGCATGACGATGTCCGTTAACAAAAGATCGACATCCTTGTTGTTCTGCAAGGCGGTCAAAGCCTCGTGCCCGGAACTGACGGAGGTTACTCGATAGCCTAATGAGCGCAGCTGTCGCTCCAAACTTTGCATCACCAAATCGTTATCTTCGGCAATTAAAATATGCTCCGTTCCACCTTGAGGCAGATTTCTTTTGGCTGCTTGCAGGTTTTCCGGAAGCACATTACTCACTCTCGGGAAATAGAGTTTCACCGATGTTCCTTCATTTGGCTCAGAGTAAATACTGATATGCCCACCCGATTGCTTGGTGAAACCGAAAACCATACTCAAGCCCAATCCACTGCCCTTCCCAACTTCCTTCGTTGTGAAGAAGGGTTCAAAAGCTTGATTCACCGTCTCTTCATCCATACCAATTCCGGTATCTGATACACAGATCATGACATAATCACCGGGAGCTACTTCAAAGTGGTGAACCGCATAATCTTCATCCAACGTTACATTTTGCGTTTCAATGGTAAGTTTTCCGCCATTACTCATGGCGTCTCGAGCATTAATAACAAGGTTTAGTAACGCGGTTTCCAGTTCTCCTGCATCGATCTCCGTAATACTCGCGTCGGAGCTGGTAGTTAGTTCGAGTTCAAGGTCTTCTGGCAACGTTCGGCGAATTAACCCTCGCATCCCTTTCAATAATTGATTGAGCTCAGTGGGTTTAGGATCCAGAGGTTGGCGGCGAGCAAACGCCAACAACCGGCTTGTTAATTCGGCGCCCAGACGAGCTGCTGACAAGGTTATCTCTGTCATGGATTGCAGCTCTGTATCAGAGGTCCGCTCCATCATCATTTCGCTATTGCCAATAATCACCGTCAACAGATTGTTGAAATCGTGAGCTACGCCTCCGGTAAGGTGTCCGACAGCTTCTAGCTTTTGAGACTCGCGTAACCGCTTCTCAATTTCCAATCGCTCAGTGATGTCGCGCTCAATGGCGACTAAGTGAGTGCACTCACCTTCATCGTTAAGAAGGGGAACAATCTCTATCTCTAGACAATACTCTTGGCCAGACTTTGTATAATTAATCAATTGTGTGCGAACTGCTCTCTGCTCTTTCAGTGCCCTCTTGATTCTATCCAGTTCAGCGCGATCGGTTTTCGGTCCTTGAAGTATTCTCGGGCTTTTTCCGATAATTTCATTTGCCTCATAGCCTGTAACCTGTGTAAAAGCCTCATTCACGTAAACCGTTTCTGGGCCAGGCTCGTCCAAAGGATTGGCCTTTGTGATAATGATGATATCGTTCAGTCTCGACACTGCGAGATCAAGCAGTTTGAGCCTTTCTCGTTCTTCGCGTAACTTAGTGATGTCTGAAAAATACACGGATATCCCATCAGGAGAGGGGTAAACATGAACTTCAAGCCATTTTCCGCTAGGTGAGAAATATTCTTCAAAGTGAAGCTTTTGCTTGGCCTTTGCAGCACGTCGATATCTCTCTGCGAAGGGACTTTCGTAACCGATAGGGCATTTTTCCCAAATAATTTCCCCATCTAGCTCTTCTGCCGTGCTGCCAAGCACCTCAGCTGCTTTTTGATTTACGTAGGTAAACCGGAACTCATGATCAAGCGTAAAAAACGCATCTGTAATACTTTCCACGGTATGGCGAAATTTCGACGCCAGATGCTCTGATTCTTCCTGAAGTCGACAAAGATCATCGATATCAATCGATGAACCAAACCAACGAACCAACTTTCCATTGGCATCCCGTTGTACGAGAGCTTGAGTCTTAAACCAAATGTACTCTCCATCATGGCGCTGCAAACGGAAATCTATTAGATACGGTTCGCCAGTTGCTACTGAATGACTCCATACCTTCATGGTATCTTCCCGATCATCCGGATGTAGCAGTGCGAGCCAATTATCGAGAATTTCGTCTTTCGATTTTCCAGAGAACTTCGCCAAACTGTTGCTGACGAAGTCAATGACCCCGTGACCGTCAGCAGACCATACCTGAACCGGCATGGCTTCGATGAAATCATCCATGGTCTCGCGCTGTGCTTGCTCGAGTTCTCGAATCTCCAAGTTTTGTTCTCGCACAGTGCGAAGCTTGTGAAAATAAACATAAGTAAGTAAAAGCACTAGAACGGAGAGGAGCCGATTGCTAATTATGTAGATATCCGGAACATTTAGAATATTTGGCGCCAAGAAGTAGATTGCTACCGTTGCTGCGAAACTAATCAACAACACACACAGTCGCATCCGGTCACTAATATTTGGAAGTATCATTGCACACGCCAAAATCGGCACATAGAGCATGCCGTGCGCGAAACCCAGGGGAGTTAAAAAATCCGTCAGAAAAACCAGAATTAAACTCACCCAGATCAAACTAGTACGAAGAGCTGAATGTTGAAATATAGTTTTTATTGTTTTCAAAAAGTTAACCTCGGAGTACGCGCCGCACTTTGGTAGCCAGCTCCAAACGGGTATAGGGTTTACTAAGTAGCTCGACGCCGGGATCAAGACGGCCGTGATGCACAATGGCGTTTTCGGTATAGCCCGACGTAAATAGAACCTTCAGCGAAGGGTTGTTTTCTCGAGCTTTATCGGCCAGTTCACGGCCATTCATTCCCCCCGGCATCACAATATCTGTTAACAGCAAATCAATATCGTCACGTTCTCCCAGTGATATGAGTGCATCCGGACCGGAACTGACCGCGGTTACCTTGTATCCCAGCGAGCGTAATTGCCGTTCAAGATGCTGAAGTACTAGGGGGTCATCCTCGGCAATCAAAATATGCTCGATTCCGCCCTCGGGCAGTAACTCTGCTATTGGCTGGTAGGTCTTTCCTTGCATATGCTTCACGCGTGGAAAATACAACTTAACACTCGTCCCTTCATTTGGCTCCGAGTAGATACTGATGTGTCCACCTGATTGTTTAGTAAAACCAAACACCATACTTAAGCCAAGTCCGCTACCTTTGCCCACGGCTTTAGTGGAAAAGAAAGGCTCGAATACCCGCTGAGCTACTTCAGGGGGCATTCCAGTACCGGTGTCTGATATGCACAGCATCACATACTCACCAGGGGTCACTTCCGCATGCCGTTCTGCATAGTCTTGATCGAGTATTGTACTCGTGACCTCGATGGTAAGTGTTCCGCCGCTCAGCATGGCATCTCGTGCATTGATAACCAAATTCAGCAAGGCTGTGTCGAGTTCGCTCGCATCGACTTCGGCAATCACAGAATCAGTTCCGGGCACGAACACAAACTCAATATTTTCCGGTAGAGTGCGCCGAATCAATCCGCGCATAGCTTCGACTAGTTGATTGAGGTCCGTTGGCTTGGGATCGAGTGGCTGACGGCGAGCAAATGCTAGCAGCCGGCTCGTCAGTTCTGCCCCCCGTGAAGCGGCTGATACCGTCATCTCAGCCATGGTCTGCAGTTCCGGGTCCGTCGTGAGCTCCGCCATCATTTCTGCATTACCGAGAATAACGGTCAACAAGTTATTGAAATCATGGGCCACGCCACCCGTCAGATGGCCTACAGCTTCCATTTTTTGTGATTCACGCAGCTTGAGTTCCAATTCCATTCGTTCCGAAATATCAAGCATGCTTCCAACCATGCGAGTCGCCCGACCGTTTGCATCCCGAATCACGAAACCGCGATCGACCACTGTCGCCACCTCACCATCACTTTTTATAAAGCGATATTCGTGTGTCCATTGGTTTTCTTCACCTTCAAGTACCTTCTGTATGCTATCTACAGTCCGTTCCAAGTCATCAGGATGAAGGCGCCGTGTCCAGGATTCCGGCCCCGGTTCCATATCGGCTAAGGAATATCCGAATAATTCCGTAATCGAATCATTCCACCAAACTTGATCGTTTGTTAAATCCCAGTCCCAAATAACATCGTTCGTGGCTTTTGATATGAGATTAAATCGTTCCTGATGCTCACGTTCCCGAGTGACATCCCTGAAATAGACCGCCAAGCCGTCTGGAATTGGGTAAGCACTAATATCAAACCACTTGTTTAAGGGGGGATAAAACTCTCTAAAACGAACCGTTTTCTGACTTTCAAAGGCTTTTTGATATTGTTTCTCTATTTCGCTCCCTTTCACTGCAGGGAACTCCGCAAAGACATTTTTACCGAGTAGTTCATCCTCGGAACGCTCAAGTAATACGCCAGCTTGTTTATTGAGGTAGGTAAAGTGCCACTCTTTATTTAGTGCATAAAAGGCGTCACTAATGCTTTCTAGGATATTTAGGCGATGTTGTTCTTCCTCATCCGCTCGCAGCTGGGCTTCGCGCAAGATAGAAATGTCTTGCAGTGCGCCCTGTACCGCAATGACTTTTCCCTGATCACTCCATTGCGCCTCGCCCATGGCTCGGACCCAAGGGCGCCGGCCGTCAGGGCACTGTAATTGACAAGTAATATCAAAGGCATCGCCCCGCTCAGCACATTGGAGAAAGGCCTTTTCAACCTTCGAACGAAACTCTGGGGCGTAGAAATCTATCGCTTCAGCGACATTGGCAGGAGCATACGCTGCTGGCATACCATGCATCACCGCCGTCTCTGGTGTCCAGTAGACTGTCTTAGAATCAAGATCAACTCTCCAACCGCCTAAACGAGCCTTTTCCCCCGCCAACCGAAGCAGTTGCTCAGCCTGTGTCAACTGATTTCTCGTAATGATTAAAGGGGAAATATCCTGAACATATCCAACAACAATTTCACCATTAGGGGTTATATGGCGCTCACCCACCCCCTTGATGTAACGAACATTTCCATCGCGAGCACGCACACGGTGTTCAAACAAAATTTGCGGCGCATTGTCATCCGCAAAAGCTTGATAAACCGCCTTGGCTGCGTCCCGATCATCCGGGTGCACCATGGCAAAATACTCGTCGAAGTTAGGTGCAGATGTTCTATGCGCTACATCATAAATGTCGAAGACTTGTCGGGACCAATTTAAGTCACCAGTGCTCGGGTCATATTCCCAGGTGCCAAGTCGTAGCAGTCGCTCTGCTGTGCGCATGCGAGCTTCATGCTCTTGCAGCTTTAACAACGCCTGTCTTAATTCTTTAGAACGAATTACTAAATCTTGAACGGCGATTCTGTTGCCAGTTTCAAGCCAAGACTCCGTACTATCTCCCTGAACTATCTTAGTTACATCTTCTACCCGATGCATGATGTACTCGACAGTATCGTCCTTACACAAGACCGGACTGTTCACCGGGCTCCAATAGCGTTCTTCGAAATTCCCGGAAGGTAAGCGTATCGGATAACGCTGTATTCCCATTACATCAGCAGTTTTGAGCGATAAGACTCGCTGCAATGAGGCAGATAGTGTCTTTACGCCATCGCTTGACGGATCATCGGGATCGTCCGGAAATACTTCAAAGAGTGTCTTTCCTACGAGATCACTTTCCTGAGTCATTGTTGATTTTAAGTATTCATCAGTGACCGCAATAATTTCGAAATTTTCTGGCTCAAGGACCAGGATTTTTCCTGGCGACGCTTTAAACAAACGTCTGAACTGAGCATCACTAGTGTGCGACATATTTACTTTTACCCAATTCTCCCCTCCAAGCGGAAGCGGCTGAGCAATCCATAGGTCGCGCAATAAAGTAACCCTGAGCTTCGTCACACCCGAGATCTCGCAAGTAATTCAATGCCAACTCATCCTCAACACCTTCGGCCACGACATTTAAGCCAAGTGATTTTCCAAGTCCAATTACAGCAGCGGCGATTTTACGAGATTCATCAGAGCTAGATAATGTCTTTACGAAGGTTTGATCGATCTTCAATTCCGAGAAAGGTAGCCTCGCCAACTGAACAAGCGAAGAATAGCCGACCCCAAAATCATCAATCGACAGCTGAAAGCCACGAATTCTAAACTGGGTTAAGCTCTCCAATAGTGCTAATGGATTATCCATATTGGCCGTTTCGGTCACTTCCAGAATAATTCGTGACGGTGAAATACCGTTACTTTCGCACTCGGAAAGTAACCAACGCGGGAAGGTATCATCTATTAAATTAATCGGTGACAGGTTCAACGCACATTTGAAGCTCTTATCCTTCATTTGCAGTGGCATATTAGCAAGGGCAAAACGGTAAATCTGACGGGTTAGTTCATTGATGAGCCCTGACTGTTCAGCCAAGCAGATAAACTGATCGGGCGGTACCATTCGCCCCTCTTCGCACGGCCAGCGGGCTAAACACTCGAAGCCCACTAACTTACCAGAAAAGCAGGATATTTTCGGCTGAAAGTGGGTAACGAATACGTTAGTAGTTATCGCATCTTGGAGCTGCTCTACCGTCACGGGCTCGTTCAAGAACGTGCGGGAGGATGTCACCTCTTGAGTTTCTGCTGACAGCATCGCCAGTAAATCTGTTCGGGAGAAAGGCTTTGAGAGGGTTCCAAGCAGTCTCAGGCCGTTCTCGCGAACAGCTCTAGCTGAAGAATCCAGTATTCTCCCGCCCAGTCCGGAGATAATAAGTACAGCTGCCTGGCATTCTATCTCAGCAAGTTCATGAATGACCTCAATACCATCCCTATCGGCCAGCTGAAGATCAACAATAACGTGGGTAGGTGACCAAGAGGACAACTTTTCAAGAAAGCCTTCCGAGTCACACGAGAAATCAGTCTCGTACCCTGCCGACTTTGCCAATAGACAAATGGTATTGGCGACGTCTTGCTCATCATCCAATACCAGCAACCGACCTAAACTTTCATTCTTATTCACGACAATTTCCTCACTTTTGCTCTTTCGGCGGGACATAACTTTTTTCTTCACCGGTATAACAAGATACCGAGAGTCATAAGCTGCGCGTAAGGATTCCCTCATTGCTATCATTCGATAAAACAAAAGGCCTTATTGCAAAACCGACTAGGACAATAGTTAAGGGCTGAATTTCCTTGAAAGTTATAGCGCTTTTTCAATCTTGCGAGGTAGTGATGTGAAATGCAACGTTTTTCTATTATGATCATTAATATACTGGAAGTTTATAAATAATTCGCTCTGCCTAACTGAGTTAAATCAGAGCAATACCCAAGTAGCTATTCTGCAAATGTCCCACTAGCGGAGGTCAACTATTGCTGCTTTGAACAACTTCGTGTTGACTCTCCTGATTACATCCAAATCCATTTGCGAGTCACAAAGTACACTCACCTGAGCCATGCACGCTCATATGGGTACGCCGAGTTATGTGACCTAACGCACATACTCGGGTAAAAATACTCACTAAACTCATCGCAAGGGTCACCATTGTGGGGCTCTTATCAAACTCCCCAGGAGAATTGTCATGTCTAAGCAACACGATCAAGGTTCAAATGCACCGAGCCAGCCTGAACAGAAAAAACATGCGAAGCCCGATCAACGGGATCAACACAAACCGCAGCAAGCACCTGATAAAAAAGCCTAGGTCATCACGCTAATTAAAGCTCAGCAGCCCCTTGCTGAGCTTTTTATATATGGCTTTGCAACACCCCGCGAGCCACACGGAATCGACGTTTCCATAACATTGACACCATTCTCCAGAATTCATTAAAAAGGCAACCCCTCCCACTGATCGTTGACGCTAAAGGCAACGTATTCACATCACACATCCATCAAGGATAGCGACTATGTCTACCACCCTATTTCGTCAAGCTGATCTTGCTGCCATGCCTTCGCGCCATCGCGCTCACTTCGTCAATAGTTTATCGGGCTTTAAAAGCGCCAATCTCCTTGCCACCAAAAGTACCGCCGGTGTCACTAATTTAGCGATGATTAGCTCCGTTGTGCATTTAGGGGCAGACCCAGCCCTTATGGGATATATCACCCGACCTAAGACTGTCGCGCGCGATAGTATCGACAATATTGAGACCACCGGTGTATACACATTCAACCACGTGCACAGCCTCATGTTGCCAGCGGCGCATCAAGCTGCAGCTAAGTTTGCAAGTGACCAATCGGAGTTTTCAGAATGCGGCTTTAACGAAGGCTACGTGGATGATTTTTTCGCCCCTTACGTGCAAGAAAGCGCATTAAGTATTGGCCTAGCACTCGTGGAAACTGTACCCATTCGACACAATGGAACACAGTTGGTGATTGGCAAAATTGAATGGGTAAAGGTCCCTCAAACGGTGATTAACGACGATGGCTACATTGCTATCGAAAAGCTCGATAGCATCGCTGTATCCGGCCTCGACGGGTATCATCAGAGCCAACGCATTGCGCGCTTTAGTTACCCTGAAATTGGTTGCGCTCCGAAGCAACTCCACTCACTGTGACCATGGCCGCCAACTAACCTTTTATGAGGTTCATAACCTGGGCCCTAGCTACGCTTTGCGCGTTGGGACAAAGGTCGCGACCTTGATTTCGAATTTGGTTTTGAATTTGGTTGTGAGCTAGGTTTCGGCTTCGGCCGACGACTGCGATGCCCTTCCGGTGCTAAGCCCGTGGAATGCTCAATCGATTTCATCAGCTCCGCAAGCTCGGTTTCGGTCAGATCACGCCATTGACCCACATCTAATTTGCCCAACCGAATATTCATAATACGAGTGCGCTCGAGTTTCCGCACTTGGAAACCAAAATGCTCACACATACGGCGAATTTGTCGATTTAAACCTTCAATGAGAATGATTTTAAACACAAAGGTTGAGAGCTTCACGACTTTACATTTTTTTGTACGGGTATTCAGAATAGGTACGCCACCGGACATTCCCGCGATGAAGTCACCGGTAATCGGTTTATCGACCGTTACCACATATTCTTTCTCGTGCTTATTACCCGCACGCAAGATCTTATTCACTAGATCGCCATTGCTGGTAAGGAAAATGAGGCCCTGTGAATCTTTGTCTAGGCGCCCAATCGGGAATATGCGCTGCCGATGTCCGACAAACTTCGTGATGTTGTTACGTTCGGCAGAATCCGTGGTGGATACCACACCTACTGGCTTATTTAGCGCAATGAAAACAAACTGTTCTTTATCCTGAGCGGCGATCACGCGACCGTTTAGACGCACTTCATCACCCTCTTGCACTTTATCGCCCATCACTGCAGGGCGACCATTCAAAGTCACCTGTCCCTGCTCGATGAATTTATCAGCCTCGCGGCGCGAACAAATCCCACTCTCGCTAATAAATTTGTTCAGTCTTACGGTATCCCGTGATTGCATAGACCCTCTGTGCCGATGAAATAACTACGCCATTATCTATTTCTAAGGTGGCGAATGCCAACTCAAATCGTATTTTGCGCACTTCCTGTAAGATGACCCTGCTGATACCAAGTCACGCGCGCTACAAACATCCGATACTCCACCAGAATAAAACGTGCATTCTTATTGGCAAAATCTCAAAAAGTCTTGTCTATAATCGAGAACGCGTCAAAAACACGGATTTCCACACATAAAAAGGATAAAGGATCATGTTTCTCTCAGGTAAATCGAACGCTATGTTAGGCATGTATCTTGCCCTCATGGTCATGGCTCTTTCGGTCACACAATCCACCCATGCACAAGACATTAGAGACGGCATCGGTGAAGAGTTTCATAAGGTATACGACGCCATTGAAGCCGCTGACGTGAAAGCGGCTGAGCGGGCTTTGAGTAGTTTGCGAAGAAGTCACGGTAATACCGCCGACTATCACTTTCTCGACGGCCAAATAACCATGCTAAAGCTCAGCGATGCTTCGGTAATTCGAATGCCATTCATTGCCCGCGGCATGCGCAGAAGTTGGGAGCGCGCAGTTGAAATAGATCCAACACACGATGTGTCGCTGTTTAGCCTTGCTATGTACTACGCTGCTGCGCCGAGCATTGTTGGTGGCGACAATGATAAAGCGCTCGCTCTTTACCGCCAGTTAAAGGCCTTAGAAAGCGGCTGGCAGTATCCATTGCATGTCACTTTACTGGTAAATAATGAGGCCGAACATGATGAAGTTGAAGCTGCATTTGAGCGCTGGTTTGAAGCCTATCCAGAATTGATCAGCGCGCGCATGAACTATGTCTTTATGCGCAATAATGAAGATGATCGCAGTTCCGTGTACGCCCAGCTACAAATCATCGATCAGCTGATCGTCGAATACCCTGAGCAAGTCACTGACGAACAGCGCTCTCAAGTGGATTATCAGTGGGGGAAGATGGCCGCGGAATCGGGTATCGCTCTTGAGGAAGGAAAAACTCGCCTTGTCGCACTACTAGACGAAGATCGCATTCCAGAAAACATTCGAGAAGGCTTTCTACATGCTCGCTTAAGTGCCATCTATCAGCAGCTTGGTGAGCAAGATAATGCAAAACGCCACTATGCGAGGGCTCAACATTTCGCCCGTGATGACAGCGACCTTCAGGAATTGCTGAAGCGGTTAGATCCATAGCTATCAAGACAGTGCGTTTAGAAACGGCACTCCATTTAGGAGTGCCGTTTCCATTGGGGTCTTTGATGACTATGGGTGGTTTTAACGCGTTCTAGCCACGCTCGATAAGATCCAACTTACTAAATCCCCAACCGAGTAATTCGCCATTCGCGAAAACAAGCGGCGTGCACTCATCTTTGGTGGTCATGCCGTCCGCTGCCACGCGCTGTGTCCGGTAATACAGGACGCGATAATCAACACCCCCACGAGATAGGCGTTCGTCAAAATCTGGAGTGCCCATCGCCATCAAAACGGCACTGGGTGAAGTTCCCATTTTTAGTTGCGCAATGGCCGCACGATTACTTTCTTCGCGCGCTTCAAAAGATACAGACTCTTTGCTCACTCTCTTATCGCCATCGACAACAACAACGCAACCAGACAACAAACTAATCGAGAGAAAACCCGCAGTCAGCAACATGACACTTTTCATTTTTTTGCTCCAAGAATTCGATGCATTAAATAACGCAGTAATAGGTTCGGGAATACAAAATGTTATATTCAAGAATGAATAAGCAATTACCGTGCCAACAGATTAAGTTCCGGATAATCAGCTGGTTACCGTTTTCTTGGGCAAGGGATAGTTTAGAAATAACCAATCATTAGCCATTTCCACTACGGCATCATGTGAAAATGACTAATGCACCCCATGTGAGACGCTCGCTTACACTCCCGCTTTTTTTAATCCTAAAACGAGCAAACGACGGTCGAGCCAGGCTTTGAAGCTATCCACAGTATCGAGCTGCATGCGTTTGATAAGCGGTTCATACTTATTCCCCGCAGTACCCTGTACTAAGGCCAGCATCAGGGTTTTTACCTTGCCCCAGCGCGTTCCTGTAGCGGCTTTAAGCTGTTTCAAAGCTTTGCCAATCTTGAGTTCGTCGTCGGTAAATTCACAGCCAAAGGGGAATGGTGGAAATAACTCCTTAGTCTGGAATTCATCCAACACCTCAGCGATCGCATCGGGTGTATTGTGTTGCCATTCCGCAGGTAAGGTGAAGGTCGGATCAACCTTGCCCGCTTTCTGAGCCTGTTTTAATAACTCAGATTGGAACCGTGAGTCAGCAATACGAATAAGCTCAAGGTAAACTGTTTCGTCATTTTTACCGCGCAGATCGGCAATCCCATATTCGGTAATCACGATATCTCGCAAATGCCGAGGTATGGTGCAGTGACCATAAGAGAACACGATATTAGACTGCGTTTTTCCCGCCGATGTGCGGGTACTGCGAACAGTGAGAATGGAACGTGCGTTCTTTAATTCATGGGCCATGGCAACAAAGTTATACTGGCCGCCCACGCCACTTAATACCCGGCCATCTTCCAAGCCATCTGACACCGCAGAGCCATCTAACGTGCATTGCATGGCTGAATTAATAAAACGACCATGTTGTCGTTGCGCAACTTTTAGCCGCTGATCACCAAAACGGTGGTCGGTTAAATCATTGATAAAATTGACACTGGTCATGCAAATGAGGTCGCGCTGCTTCGCACTTAGCTTTTCAAGCTTTTGATAAAAATTGCGCGGCCCAAGATAGAAGCCGCCATGCATTACCACCCCTTGGTCTAGCCGCGAGTCATTTACATCCTCAGGATAAGGTGACCCCTGATTCACTTTTGTCTGCAGATCCGCATCGGGATACACCTTACGACTCAAAATGCCGGCTTCCAGCAGGTAAATAAACCCATCGACCATCATTTCGCTGCACCCGTACAGTCCTTGCGTAAATGGTTCGGTTCCACCCCATTCTGATGCCACCGGAAACCGCTGCGCGACATTTAACTGCT
This sequence comes from Aliidiomarina indica, assembly GCF_015354615.1. Lineage (GTDB taxonomy): Bacteria > Pseudomonadota > Gammaproteobacteria > Enterobacterales > Alteromonadaceae > Aliidiomarina > Aliidiomarina indica. The sequence continues at coordinate 38,459 of NZ_JACAVQ010000003.1, forward strand.
GGTAAAGTGCTTTCCATTCACCGTTATCCTGATGCCGTAAGCAGGTGCTATAGATTAAAGCAGCTCCCAAGGATCCAATACCTACTTGTAACGTGCCTGCATCTTTTAGCAAGGTACTGGCATAGAAGCCGATCAGGTGATCCGCATTACTGATAGGCGTTTGCGGTGCAGAAAAGAGCGGATAGTCTGAGCTTTCAGTTTCAAAAACAACATCGAAGGTATCCGTCGGTACCGCTGCATGGTGCCCAAAAAACGGAAGGTTTTGGTTACATTCCGCCACCAGGGCAATGGGGTTCGTATCGGTTTCTGCATCCCGCAGAGCGGCGAATAAATCTAACGACAAGTCTGGGTTACAGCTCAGACTAAAGTGATCCGGATAATTCGAGTCGGTATCCGGTGCAACCAATTGTCCAACAACATTGACCCCCAACGCTAAGATATCGCGCAGGGCATGGGTGTAGTTGGTGCAAATATAACGCCGTTGTTGTTCACTGTGATTAAGAAAACTCCCCGCCTGAAAGAAAAATTCCGACACTTTCACGTTGTCCGGGAGACGATGATTTACAACATCTCGTGCATATTCGAGCTCTGGGATATCGTCGTATAACCGCTCAACAAAAGGGTCCATAAAGCGTTTTTCCAGACCTGACGACGGTTTCGGAGCAAGCAACGATAGTGCCGTTACAATGTGGAGTTCAATCGAAGGGTCTTGCTTTGCCCGCTGGTACAAGGCATTGATAAAATGAACCGGCTTGCCTAAACCAAGTGGCAATCCAATGGTGATTTTCTTGCCTACTTTTTGGATTACCCGATCAACACACAGATCACTACTTGATAACCGATTCGGACGATCCTGCGACATCATGACCTCCTTCTCTTCAATTGGCATACGTTAAGTAAACGCTTGTATTTCCTAATGCGAATTATAGACAACCTATCTGATTTGCGCGGGGATACTCAAAAAACTGACGAAATTAGTCTACGCTTTTTGCTATGCGCTACTTATTATTGTTCATACTTTTACTCGGCCCTGTTTCTGCTTCCGCGGATAATCGTGAACGCACTGTCTGTGGCTTTCTGAAAGAGCGCCTGTATTTCTCACTTTGGAGCTCTCAGGCGCCCGCTCGGGATCCCGATCGCGTTACTCTGAACCCGCTTGTTGAGGCGGTCGAATTTGTCACCGATGACCAACGAACGCTCAGAGGATATCGCTATCGGGCACACAATGAGGATGATGAAACTGTTGAACCAAAAGGATATTTACTTGTAGCGATGGGCAATGCCATGGTCAGCGACCAAATGATTTCTACGCTTGCCCCTTATGCACGAGCGGGTTTCAACGCTTACGTTTTTGATTACCGAGGCTATGCAGACTCAGAGGGGCGCCGGCGCATCAACGCCATCGTAAAAGATTACGAGGAAATCATTTCGAACTTTTCTGAGCAGTATTCGGGCGGACTTCTTTATGGCACATCGTTGGGCGGCCTCGTTATCTTGAATGCCATCAGTGAACATGCCAACTTTACGCGCGCAGTGATCGACTCAAGCCCATCGCGTTTGTCGGACCATGGTTGTCCGCAACGTCTTGATGCGATCAATCATGTCACCGAAGATAACGCGAGCAAGTTATTTGTCATTACCGGCGCACGCGATCGGGTTCTAAACGACAGTATGACCGCTCCCCTTCGGCAACGAGCAGACGAAGTAGGTGCTCGCACCCATCACGGCGAACAGTTTGATCATCCTTTTATGGATGCGGGACCCGTTCATCAGCAACGACAACAACTCATTTTTGACTTTCTTACGCAAGAAAAGGAGGAAACATCGCTAAATAACGGCGAAAACACCCCCGCGCATTGAATGATCGGCCTAAATCGCGTAGATTGCGCACCTCTTTATCACTTGTCTAATTTTTGAGTACCCATTTCGTGATTTCAGCTGCAAATATCACCATGCAATTTGGTGCAAAACCTCTGTTCGAGAATATCTCCGTTAAATTCGGCAATGGCAACCGCTATGGTCTGATTGGTGCGAATGGGTGTGGCAAATCCACGTTTATGCGTATTTTAAGTGGCGATCAAGAGCCCTCTTCAGGCAACGTGTCCGTGAGTCCGGGCCTACGGGTCGGTAAGTTACGTCAGGACCAGTTTGCCTATGAAGCCTTTACGGTGGTTGATACGGTGATCATGGGTCATGAGACGCTGTGGGCCATCAAGGAAGAGCGCGATCGCATCTATGCCGGCGATATGAGTGAAGAAGATGGCATGCGAGTCGGCGACCTGGAAGTAGAGTTCGGAGAGCTCGATGGATATACCGCCGAGCCGCGTGCTCAGGAGCTTTTGATTGCGCTTGGTATTCCTATTGAGCAACATTTCCAGCCGATGTCTGCACTCGCGCCAGGCCTTAAGATTCGTGTGTTATTGGCGCAGGTACTGTTCTCTGATCCCGACATTATGTTGCTCGACGAACCGACCAATAACTTGGATATCAATACCATTCGCTGGCTTGAAAATGTATTGGCCGAGCGCCAAAGTACCATGATTATTATTTCTCACGATCGCCACTTTCTGAACAGCGTGTGTACGCATATGGCCGATATAGACTACGGCGAACTGCGGCTGTACCCGGGTAACTATGACGATTACATGTTTGCGTCAACTCAGGCTCGCGAACAGTTGCTGCAAGATAATGCCAAGAAGAAAGATAAGATTGCCGAATTGCAAAGCTTCGTGAGTCGATTCTCTGCAAATGCATCCAAAGCAAAACAGGCCACCTCGCGCGCTCGTCAAATCGAAAAGATTCAACTCGACGAAGTAAAAGCGTCAAGTCGCATGAGCCCTTACATTCGGTTTGAGCAACAGAAAAAGCTGTACCGACAAGCCTTGGAAGTAAATAAACTAAGTAAATCTTTTGCTGATAACACGATATTGAAACAGGTGTCGACGCATATCGAAGTCGGCGAGAAAGTCGCTATTTTAGGGGCCAACGGGGTCGGTAAAACCACCCTGCTCAAATGTCTGATGGGTGATTATGCCCTTGATAGCGGCAGCTACAAATGGTCTGAAAATGCCAATATCGGCTACTGCCCACAAGATCACGGCAATATGTTCGAGCAAGATTTAACGGTGTTCGAGTGGATGAGCCAGTGGATGCAACCTCAACACGACGAACAGAACGTTCGCGGCGTATTAGGCCGCATGCTGTTTTCTCAAGATGACATCAAAAAGCCGGTGAAGATCTTATCTGGTGGCGAAAAAGGCCGCATGATTTTCGGAAAATTGATTCTACAGACACCGAATATCCTTGTTATGGATGAGCCAACCAACCACTTAGATATGGAATCCATTGAGTCTCTCAACCTTGCGCTTGAGAACTACAAAGGCACCTTGTTGTTTGTCAGTCACGATCGCGAATTTGTGTCTTCATTGGCCAATCGCATTATTGAAATCACCGACGAAGGTATCCGTGACTTTGCCGGTAGCTACGACGACTACTTGCGATTACACGACCGGGCATAAGCTACAGCCCTTAGCACGCAAGCGTTATAGCTCGGTGTTAAGTTAAGTTTCCGGTAATTTCGAAACGCTGATTTGATATTCTCCTCTTTTTGACTAGCCTTTTAAGGTTAATACATAAAGAAAAGAGGAGATATGTCTGCGCTATGGCGTTAGAGCCCAAAGAAGAAAGTGACACGATAAAATTAGGTATTCCGCAATCCACAGATGCTTCTGCGGTACACCTGCTCATCCAGAATAGCCCGCCATTAGATACGAACTCACTCTACTGCAATCTGTTGCAGACAAGCCATTTCGCCAAAACTGCCATTGTGGCAAAGATGAATAACGACGTTGTTGGATTTGTTTCCGGGTATATAAAACCGGAACAGCCCGATACGTATTTTCTATGGCAGGTGGTTGTCGGTGAGGCTGCTCGAGGTCGGGGCTTAGCAAAACGAATGATCACCGCGCTATTTCAGCGTGACCATTTTGCGAACGTTCGTTGGCTTGAAACAACCATTACCCCTGATAACAAAGCCTCGCAACGTCTTTTCGAATCTTTGGCGGAAGGCTGGCAAGCACACATAGATGTGCGCGTGCTCTTTGAAAAAGAAGCCCACTTTGCGGGCCAGCACGAAAGCGAGGAACTCTACCGGATTGGCCCGGTGAATCCTTAACCTAATTTACATTGATTTCTTATGTTTATTTTTCACGTAGATACGGAGTAAAGAATGAATATTTTTGAGGAAGTTGAATCTCAAGTACGTTCCTATTCACGTTCATTTCCTACGGTTTTTACCACAGCGAAGAACGCTCGTTTGCATAGTCGTGACGGTCAAAGCTACATCGACTTTTTAGCGGGTGCAGGCACCCTCAATTACGGTCACAACAACGACCATTTCAAACAGCCGCTCCTTGATTACATTCAAGCTGATGGGATTACCCACGGCTTAGATATGTATACAGACGCGAAAGAAGGGTTTTTAAACGCGTTTACCGATATTGTCATGCGTCCCCGGGATATGGATTACAAAGTACAGTTCACCGGTCCAACCGGCACCAACGCTGTCGAAGTTGCCTTGAAAATTGCCCGTAAAGCAAAAGGACGGACGGGTATCGTTTCCTTTACCAACGGATACCACGGCTGCACTTTAGGATCTCAAGCAGTGACAGGTAATAAAGGACAGCGCTCAGGTGCAGTGGTCTCGCTCGGTGATGTTACCCGCATTCCATACGACGACTATGGTGACGAGAGCGATGATTTTATGGGCCTTAAGTTACTCGACCAAATGCTGTGCGATCCGGGCAGCGGTGTTGAAGTTCCGGCAGGTGTGATCGTCGAAACCGTGCAAGGTGAAGGTGGCTTGAATGCGGCGCGCATGCTTTGGCTGCAACAGTTAGAGAGCCTTTGTCGGAAACACGACATGCTGTTGATCATTGATGATATCCAAGCTGGGTGCGGACGCACAGGTACTTTCTTTAGCTTTGAGCCTGCAGGTATTAAGCCCGATATCGTAACCTTATCGAAATCATTGAGTGGCTACGGCTTGCCGTTCGCTATCACCCTACTTCGCCCCGAACTCGATAACTGGGAACCGGCTGAACATAACGGTACCTTCCGCGGCAACAACTTAGCCTTTATCACTGCGCGCGTTGCGCTCGAAAAGTATTGGCAAACAGACGATTTCAGTGACGAAATTAAAACCAAAGCCAAGGTGATCGAGGAGCGTTTTCAGCGCATTATTGACAGCTCAGACGAATCGATGACCCTAAAAGGACGAGGCATGATGCGTGGTATCGGTATGCCAAATGGCGATCTTGCCAGCGCAGTCTGCAAACATGCATTTAAAAACGGACTCATTGTTGAAACCAGTGGTTCATGGGGTGAAGTTGTGAAGTGTCTTTGCCCGCTCACGATACCCATGGCTGATTTGAACGAAGGCTTAGATATTCTCGAAGATGCCTTTGATCAGGTTCTCAATAAAAAACACGATCAAGCAAAAGCAAGTTAACGAAACAACGAGTCTACTAAAACGATTAAGCAATAAAGGAGTAATTACATGATTGTTCGCACACTTGAAGCGTGCCGAAATTCAAACCGAAAGGTTGATGGTGAAACGTGGAACAGCGTCCGCATGTCGCTAAAAGACGACAATATGGGCTACTCGTTTCATATCACTACGATTTATGCCAATACCGAAACACCGATTCACTACAAGAATCATTTAGAGACCGTGTATTGCATCTCCGGTGAAGGGTCAATTCTCGATAAGGCAACCGGTATCGAGCACCCCATAAAGCCTGGCACAGTGTATATGCTGAACAACCACGACGATCACATTCTGAAGGCCAAATCTGAATTACAAATGGCCTGTGTCTTTAACCCACCGTTGAACGGTAAGGAAACTCACGGAGAAGATGGAGCATATCCATTAGAGGCTGAGGCTGTTACCGATTAGTTGCCGTCTCATATAAGCGTTCAACGTTAAACTCACAGAGCAAAAGGGGAAGCAATGATGCAAGGTCATACAGTCGAAAAAATTGGTGGAACGTCCATGAGCGATTATGAGGCAGTTCGGAACAATATTATTGATTTGAACCGACCGCCCCATGCTCTGTACAACCGTGTGTTTGTTGTGTCCGCGTATTCGGGCACAACAAACGGGTTGCTTGAAGATGCATCAACAAACAAGCCGGGCGTTTATGCCTTGTTTGCGAATGATGACTCCGATGCACGTTGGAGTGATCGTCTCACTGAAGTAGCCGATGAAATGCTGGAGCGAAACCGGTCTCTTTTTTCCGATGAGCATACACGCCGTCAAGCCGATCAACTGGTTAATGATCGCATTGAAGGGATTCGCAACTGCTTGCTCGATCTACAACGGATTTGTTCTTGCGGCCATTTCCAACTTGAAGAGCACTTATCGACCGTGCGCGAAATGCTTGCCGGTCTTGGTGAGGCGAACAGCGCATTTAACTTAGCGCTTTTAATGCAAAGTGAAGGGGTAAATGCACGCTTTGTAGATTTAACGGGGTGGCAGGACACCACGCCACTCTCTTTAAACGAAAAGATAAAGAAGGAACTTGAGGGCTATGACTTTAGCAAAGAGATGCTCATCGTCACCGGATATGCCCATTGCAAGGAGTCGATGTTAAGCTCCTATGGGCGCGGGTACAGTGAAATTACCTTTAGTAAAATTGCTGAAATTACCGATGCCACAGAAGCCATTATCCATAAGGAATATCATTTATCGTCAGCAGACCCCAAAGTCGTTGGTGACGATCGCGTTAGCCCGATTGGTCGCACCAATTATGATGTGGCCGATCAGCTTTCGTTGATTGGTATGGAGGCTATTCACCCGAAATCAGCAAAAGGTTTACGCAAGAAAAATATTCCTCTGCGGGTAAAAAACACCTTCCAGCCAGATCATGATGGCACATTAATTACCAACGATTACGTAAGCGACAAGCCGTGCGTCGAAATTGTTGCAGGTAAACATAACGTGTTTGCACTTGATGTTTTTGACCAAGATATGACCGGCGAGCAAGTGCACTTTTTGAATATTCAGCAAATCGCCCAAGAGTGCAAGGTCTCCTTGCTTGCTCGTGAGCACAACGCAAATACAGTCACTTTGTATATTAGTAGCGGCTTTCAAGGCATCAACAAACTGAAAAAACGGCTACAAGATAACTATGTCAACGCAGAGATCTCGAGCCGTAAAGTCGCTGTGATCTCCGTCATTGGTAGTGATATGAATGTGCCGGGAATTTTAGCTGATGTGAGTAATGCTTTGGCCGATGATGATATTAGCATCTTGGCGATCCAGCAAGGGATGCGCCAAGTCGACATTCGCGTGATTGTAAGCAATGACAGCTATAAAGATGCTATTCGCGCTCTGCACCGCAAGTTCTTTGAGCAAAACAAAGCCGCGCGGAAACACAAAGTGGCTTAAAGCAACCGCGCTTTAAAACGACGGCCTTTCATCTTGTCGTTATTCAACGAGGACAGAGCCAACTTGGCTTTGTCCTTTTTGATCGCCACGTAGCTATTGATACTTTGCACGGTGATTTTCCCTACACTATCAAAATCAATGGCCCCACTTCGCGTCAATGCGCCGACGATGTCACCAGGGCGTAACTTATCTTTCTTACCTCCCATGATGTGAATGGTCACCATGGCTGCTGCCTCTGGACGTGATGGTTGTGGCGACGGTGCCGGAAGTCTTAGCGGTGTGAGGGGTGCAGGCATGGCATCTTGCAGCAACCGAAATTTATACTCATCAGCGGCTGTGAGCAGCGTAATAGCAACCCCTGTCTCCCCCGCTCGGCCGGTTCGACCCACTCGGTGAATATGGGTATCAACATCATGGGCAACAGCAACATTGAGCACCATATCTAAGCCCTTAATGTCTAGCCCTCGCGCGGCAACATCTGTGGCCACCAGAATACGAGTGCTTCCATTATTGAACTGCAACAAGGTCTGCTCTCGATCGCGCTGCTCTAAGTCACCATGCAGTGCCTGCACACTAAAGCCATAATTATGCAGCGTCGTGAAGAGCGCATGGGTTTCACGTTTCGTATTACAAAACAAAATAGCGTTACTCGGATTGCGTTCCAACAACAGTTGAATCACCGCGTCCTCACGGCTATCACTACTGATCTCGTAGAACACCTGCTCAATGTTATTTTCAAGGGGGGCCTGCTCAACCACCACATGCTTAGGTGAGCGCATCAACGATTGCGTCATACCCTCGATTTGCGCTGGGAATGTGGCGCTAAATAACAATGTCTGGCGAGACTTAGGGGTAGCAGCAATGATCTGGTCAAGCTCCTCTTGAAAACCCATGTCCAGCATTCGATCTGCTTCGTCCAGTACTAATGTCTGTAGTTGATTAAAATGAATCCGTTGCTGATTGAGATGGTCCAACACCCGTCCGGGGGTGCCTACGATAACATGCGCCCCATGCTGCAATGATTGGGCTTGGGCGCGGGCTGGAACCCCACCGCAAAGGGAGAGTACTTTAATGTTGGCCTGACTACGGGCCAAGCGTCGAATTTCGTCAGCTACCTGTTCGGCAAGCTCGCGAGTGGGGCAGAGAACCAGAGCTTGCACACCGAAGTGGGCTGGGTTTAATCGAGCGAGCAGACCTAAAGCAAATGCCGCTGTTTTACCGGAGCCCGTTTGTGCTTGAGCAATAACATCCTCACCGGCCAAAATCGCTGGCAAACTCTGCGCTTGAACTGGCGTCATTTGCTCATATTTTAACGTCTTTAGCGTCGCTAATTGTTCGTTCGAGAGTGCTAGGGTGGAAAAATCGGTGGTTACTGACATAGGGGATAACTCTCTGCAGACGCTAAGCCTGAATTATAAAAGGCAAGTATATCAATTCTGGAAGCCCGCTACGATCTCTTCTGAGGAAACCTGCACGTCCACTTTGCCTCGAAAATTTACCTCCCGCAAACAATCACTTGCGCGTGTAATAATTTTGTTATGCGCGCTAGCGCACAGACAACTTCTACCACAGTCCTCATTATCGAATACCAGTGGAACTCTACTACACGGGTTTGGAACGTCTCTATCACTATGTCGAGAGGATATTAACGATGCGCCCTACATTACTATACATACCTAGCACCCTCAAATGGGTCATGCTAGCCCTTGTCAGCACTTTCTTAATTGCCTGTAATGATCATGGGCGTGGGCCCATTCTCGGTACAGATGGCAATGTCGCACTTTCACCCACAGTTACTGCCGTTACGCCCTTACCCGACGCAACGAATGTGACTGTCATCAACCCGTCAATCACCGCTCGCTTTAGTGAGCCGGTAAATGCATTAACTGCATCGAATTTTACTGTAACCTGTGCAAGCCCCTGCACTAGCCCGACCGGAACCGTCTCAATGAACGCCGATAATACCGTGGCGACATTTACCGTGACCAGTCCAGCAGTATTAAACGATTCAACGCGATATACGGCAACCATCGTTACTGCAACGAGTCGCAGAACTGGGTTAACACTTGCGCAACCTTATGTTTGGCAATTTACGACAGGTGTGCTGCCCGACACCACGCGGCCACGCGTCTTATCGACGATCCCAGTAACGGAATCGCCAGGACCCACGCCAAATGTTGTCGTGGATACTCGTATTTCAGCTGAGTTCTCAAAGGAGATGCTTGCAGCAACGATAAACGGCACTAGTTTTACCGTAACCTGTGAAGCCCCCTGCGTGAACCCAGAAGGCTCGGTAACCTATGACTCGGCGTCAAGAACCGCAGAGTTTACAGCCACCGAAAACCTTGATTGGGACACTGTTTATACAGCAACCATTGATAGTTCAGTGACTGATTTAGCGGGTAATGAACTTGCTGGTAACCAAGGTGATGCAACAACTGCGAGCGACTATATTTGGCAATTTGAAACAGGTTTAATGCCCGATACAACGCGTCCTCGGGTGACTGTTACTAAGCCTGCAACCACAATTCCTGGCCCAACGCCGAATGTCCCTGCGAACACCGCAATTACGGCTGAGTTCTCGAAGGAGATGCTTGCATCAACGATAAATGCAACTAGCTTTACCGTAACCTGCGAAGCGCCCTGCGTGAATCCAGTTGGCTCGGTAACCTATGATGCGCCTTCAAAAACCGCCGAGTTTACCACCACCGAAGATCTCGATTGGGAAACTGTTTATACAGCAACCATTGATAGTTCAGTGACTGATTTAGCGGGTAATGAACTTGCTGGTAATCAAGGTAATGCAACAACTGCGAGCGACTACATCTGGCAATTTGAAACAGCTTTGACGCCTGATACAACGCGTCCGCGAGTTGTTGTTACGGAGCCTGCGACCACAAGTCCTGGCCCCACGCCAAATGTCCCGGCGAACACAGCAATAACCGCTGTGTTTAGCGAAGATATGTTAGCCAGCACGATTAACGACACAAGCTTTACGCTTACTTGTGAAACCCCATGTATCTCCCCCCCAGGTGCTGTGTCCTATGTGACCAGCTCGAAAAGTGCCGTGTTCACTCCACAGGAAAATCTTGAGGAAGGAACAACCTATACCGCAACAATCACCAGTGATGCGACTGATTTGGCGGGTAATCGCCTAGCAGGTAACCAAGGTCCGGTTACGAGTGCAAGTGATTATATCTGGACCTTTACCACGGTAGAGCCTGTGCCAGAAGACAACATCTTTGTTGAATCAACGGATCCCATAGACGGCGGGTTCTTAGCGGTATGCCCGAATGCCAGCATTAATGCGACTTTCGAAATACCCTCTGGTGTTCGGCTGAATCCAATGACGGTAAACAACATGACGTTTCTCGTCGTTGAAAACAACGAGCCTACCAATACGGTAATGGCCGAATCGATCATGGTCGACGAGGAAACAGGCCGTATCATCACCTTTATTCCACAGGAACAATTAGCCGAGAACGTGATCTATCGCGCCACGATTAAAGGTGGTCCAGATGGCGTCAAGGATCTGATTATCCCAGGCAATGAGATGTTGGAAGACTATGAATGGACGTTCACTACCGAAGCGCCTACTGAAAGTTGCTTACTCCCACCTGATCTGGGTACAGCGGCTCCATTTGGCACCTTTGGCGGCAGCGCCGGTGTTACCAATCGGGGTCTACTCACGATCGTTAATGGTGATTTGGGCACAACTGGGACGTCGACTATTGTGACTGGATTTGTTTCCGAACCCGGCTGTGAGTACACCATAACCCCGCTTAATGAAGGTCAGGTAAACGGTAAAATCTTTACTGCGCCTCCACCACCTACTGTTGAGTGTCCTCAAGATGGCACAGCAGAAACGGAAGCGGTTGCTATTCAGGCACGACTTGATGCGGAAGCTGCATTTATTGCTCTGTCGCCCGCGAATATGCCCGGCGGTCAGGATCCAGGTAACGATAATCTCGGTAGCCTGACATTGATTCCTGGAATTTATACGGCACAAAGCGGCAGCTTTAGCATTCAGGGTGGCGATCTCACCTTAGATGCGCAAGGCAATCAAAATGCCGTATGGGTCTTCCAGATGGCAACGACCCTGACTGTCGGCGGCCCTGGAGCAGACTTCCCGCAAAGTGTCATTTTAATTAACGGCGCTCAAGCTAAGAATGTTTTCTGGCAAGTCGGTAGTGCCGCAACAATCAATGCAGCCGGCGGTGGCTTTATGAAAGGAACCATCATTGCACAGGATGGCGTGAGCATTTCAACAGCAGGCAACGTAAACATCGTCACTTTAGATGGGCGCGCACTGTCTCTGACCGCATCCGTCACCATGGTAAACACCGTGATTAATGTGCCAGCAGAGTAATGGAGAACATGATGAACACCAATAAAATCACACAAGCGATAGGCACCATTGCCATACTCGGCATGTCGGTGCCTGCTTTAGCCGCTGATCAATCTGGATGGTATCTGGGTGGAAGCGGTGGGCAGGCCCATGCCACCATCGCAGAGCAAGAAATTATTGCCGATCTGCTGGCCTCAGGGTATCAAACCCTTGATTTCAGCACCGACCGAAAAGATTTTGGTTACAAGCTTTTCGTCGGTTATCAATTTAATCCGAATTTCGCGATCGAAAGTGGTTATTTTGATTTAGGGTCGTTTGAATATGTCGCCACCACTAACCCGCCGGGTACGAAAACAGGTTCACTCACCTTTAGCGGATGGAACCTCGATCTTGTAGGGACCATGCCGTTAACTGAGCGTGCTGCCTTGATTGGTCGATTTGGCGTTCATGAGGGTAAAACCAATACCCAGTTCGTGGGCACCGGTGCCGTGAATGTGTTGAATCCAAGCCACAGAAATACTGGCTTCGATTTTAAAGCCGGCGTAGGTTACCAATATCAAATCAGTGATGCTTGGACATTCCGGATAGAAGCCGAACGCTTCCGCATGGATGACGCAGTGGGCAACAACGGTGATATCGATTTATTTTCGATGGGTATTATCTATCGCTTTGGCACGAACAGAAAAGCGCCGATTGTAGTCGCACCTCCTCCCCCTGCGCCCACTCCCGCCCCGGTACCGCCAGTTACCGCAACGGAACAATACTGTAGCGCTCTGGAAATTCAATTTGAGATAGGTCAGGAGAGTATTGAACGCGTGAACCGTGAGCACCTATTAGTGCTCGCGACCTTCATGAGTACATATCCAGAGACTAAAGCAACTATTGAAGGTCACACAGATAACGTTGGTACGCACGCAGATAACCAGATCTTATCTGAGCAGCGGGCGCAAAGCGTGGTTGATTACTTAGTACGAGAGCATCGAATTGCTGCAAATCGTCTAACCGTGGTTGGCCATGGTGAAACACGTCCAATAGCGGATAACAGTACGGTGTCCGGTCAACAAGCAAATCGTCGTATCAATGCAATTATTGATTGTGCCAACGATATGGCTGGATTATCGACACTGCCTGCTCGCACAACATTAGCGATGGCACTTGAGTTCGATTCAAACAGTACAGCGGTAGATGCCAAATATCACTATCAATTGGAGAACGTGGCAAAGTACCTACACGCCAACCCCGATTTAATAGTGACTTTGGAAGGTCATACCGATAACGTGAATCCGGCTACAGCCCTCGAAATATCTCAAAGACGAGCACAAAACGTTGCCAACTACCTCGTTGACAATTTCCACGTCGATCGCTCGCGCTTAAATGTTGAAGGCTTTGGTGCCACTCGACGAGATACTTACAACATCACCGCTTCACATCGACAAGACAACCGTCGGGTGAACATTATCCTTGGATACCCTAAATAGTCTTTAGGGAATACCAACCTTCGGCGTGTGTCTGGTTAGTTGTTCCAGACACACGTCTTTTTTTATTATTTATAAATATACGATTTATAATGAATTAATCGCTCACATTCTTGTTTTACCACCTGATAACATTCACAGGTAAGTGTTTCAAGCTTCTCGCGATTCAGAATCGTAACCCGCCCACGGTGATATTCAATAATGCCTAGTTTCTGTAATTTTGAAGCCGCTACCGATACACCTTCTCTGCGCACGCCAAGCATATTGGCAATCAACTCTTGTGTCATCACCAAAACATTGGTCGGGATGCGATCTAATGAGAGCAACAACCACCGACATAACTGCTGATCAACCGTGTGGTGACGATTGCAGACACCCGTTTGCGCCATTTGAATCATTAACGACTGTGTGTAGCTAAGTAACAGCGTTCGAAAATGGCTATCTCGCGCGAATTCGGCCTTTAGAATGCGTGCTGGTAAGCGATACGCAGCACCCGCACTCTGAACAACAGCGAGATGAGGTGTACTGTCACCGCCCAAAAACAGGGTAGTACCAAGGACACCATCATTGCCAATCACCGAAATCTCAGCAGAGTCACCATTTTCCATCACATAAATTAAAGAGATGATTGAGTTTGTAGGGAAGTAGCTGTGTGTCAGAGTATCGCCAGCCTCATAAAGCGATACCCCTAGGGGCAATTCCACTAACTGGAGATAAGGTGCCAACCGCGCTTTTACCTCCGCCGATAGTGCACACAGCAGAAAGTTATGCTCTTGTTTGGGCTGTATCGAATACCTACAGTCTATTTGCTCGCTAGTACTCATAGGTGCTCCTATCCCTTGCTATATCAAGGGGAGACCTATTTATCATAGCTGCTAAATGAACCAAAGGTGAACTTTTGCCGGAAATATAAACACAGCAAGTTCAATGCAATTGTTCGATTTATTCGTTAGCCGCCGTAACCTGCAACGTCCGATGATCACGTTTTGCACCGACCCTAAATACATAGGATGCTGAACAGAATATGAAAAAGCCGAGCGTTGCTCGGCTTTTCGTAAGAATACAATAACCTAACGTTAACGACCTTTCCCTTTACCTTTCTGTGATTTTCCACACGAACTGCGGGCTGCAGCCGACACGAGTGCGGAGCCTTCTTCTTCAGTAAGTAATCCGTTATTTACTTCAGCGTTTTGGGCTTTAGCTACACAGCTCACATACTGGCCGTGATTACGCCAAGGCACGTCAGCGGCGCTACCGTCGCAATCACAAGCATTCGCCACATTCTGTGCACCGGAGCAGCCAAATTGATCCACCAGCGCTCCAGACGCTGTATCAGGACACAAATCATCTGTGTCTACTACACCGTCGCCGTCAGCATCTACAACAGGGAAGTCATTCGGATCAAGCGGATCGGTTCCGGCCATCACTTCTTCGTAATCACTAAAGCCATCTCCATCGGTGTCAGGATTAAATGGATCCGTGCCTAGCAGTAACTCTTCGGCATCGCTCAGCCCGTCACCATCAGAATCAATAAACGTTGTTCCAGTATTTGTTTCCAAACGGAACATGCCCCCCGCTAAGCCGCCCCCATCGAAAATAAGAAACTCAAGTACATGATTACCGTTCAATGAAACAGGATAAGTCATGGCTACGGTTGTGGTGGCGTCTTGAAAGCCCACGAGGGTGCCATCAATATAAATCCACGAACAGTTATCCGCTAACAGGTTTAAAACAAAATCACCTTCGCCGGTTATCTCTTTTGAATACTTGGTCCAACTTTGACCTAATGGACCACGTGCATAAATATCGCCCCAGGCATTTATCCAAGAGGCGTTCAATCCTGCGCCACTTTGCCAAGGATGCACATTCGTACCAAAGGAGAAGCTTGGGTGTGGGTTTTCCCAATCATCATGAATAGTGACATCGGGTTGTAAGACACAAGCTGAGGGCCAATGACTGTATGCGACTTCGGGGAAAATTGGGTCGTATGCAGTAACGGTTTCATCACTTGTATAAACAATAGTTTCAGCGGCCGCGCTCAAGCCTAAGCTTAGCGCTAACGCGATAGGTAGAAGATTTGCTAGTTTAAACATGGTTTTACCTTTTTCTAAAGTAGGCTATAACAGGGTCTCCCCATGATTTTCCGTACATCGTAAAACCACATCTCAGAATAGTGAATCATGAAAGTAGACAATAGAGTCTCTCAGAAGAGCTTCAATTATATAGGCGAAAATTATACAACTTACAAAAAACAAACCTCATATTAAATGTTAAAATAATGTTTATTTTTTATTTAAAGAGACGACGAAAAGCTGATTTTATGGTGCCAATAGGGTAGCGGAAAATGAAATCCTGCCGTAGTATCTGAGACACGCTCATCGCAACCAACCATTTTATCCCATCTATTGTTGAGGCGAGCGACCGCTCGTTTCAAACTTTAAGGAAACACTTGTGAATAGAACCGTCATTTCTCTATCCATTGCTATGGCATTGGCGTTAACCGCGTGCTCAGACCAACCAGTCACCCATGATCCCGCAGATTCGGCAACCGAACAAACAGCCGCTGCCGAGTTTACGCAAGCAAACCCGTTTTTCGCTCCATCATCGTTACAATACGAAGCGCCCGATTTTCGTGTTATTCGTGATGAGCATTTTTTACCCGCTTTTGACGCTGGCTTTGAGAAACATCTCGCAGAAATTCAAGCGATTATTAATAACCCAGAGGCGCCTACGTTCGAGAACACCATTGTCGCAATGGAGAAAACGGGGGCCCTACTCAGCCGTGTAAGTCGGGTTTTCTCAAATTTAACCGGAACCGATAGTAACGAAGAGCGCCGCCGAATTCAGCGTGAACTATCGCCGAAAGCCGCTGCCCATTCCGACAGCATTAACCTCAATCCTGACCTGTTCGCCCGGGTTGACGCTGTCTATCAAGCACGTGAATCTTTAAACCTTGATCCAGAATCGCAGCGCTTACTTGAAGTCTATTACAACCGTTTTGTTCGCGCTGGCGCCTTGCTGAATGAAGAGCAACGGGATCGCATTCGCGCGTTGAATGCAGAACATGCGCAACTGACCACTCAGTTTTCGCAAAACCAACTAGCCATTACGCGTAGCATCGCTGTCACTGTCGACTCAGCAGAAGAGTTAGACGGTCTGAGTGACTCACGCATTCGTGCAGCCTCGCAAGCGGCAGAAACAGCAGGCCATGAGGGCAAGTATTTAATTTCTATTACCAATACAACCCGTCAGCCTATCTTAACGTCGTTAAACAATCGCGAGTTACGCCAGCGCGTATGGGAAGCATCAGCGTATCGAGGCACATCAGGCGACTACGACAATCGCCCTATCGTTTCTCGATTAGCACAAATACGCGCTGAACGTGCGCAGCTTTTAGGTTACACCAACTGGGCTGAATATCAGTTGCAAAACACCATGGCGGAAACGCCGCAAAATGTATTAGATATGCTTGATACCATGGTGCCTATGGTGGTTGCCAATACCCTTCGGGAACAAGCACAAATTGAAACCATGATTGCGCGTGAAGGCGGTGATTTTGACGTGCAGCCTTGGGATTGGGAATTTTACGCCGAGAAAGTTCGTCAGGAACTTTATGACCTTAACGAATCTGAGGTGCAAGAGTATTTCGAATTTAACCGTGTTCTTCACGACGGTGTTTTCTATACCATGAATCGCCTGTACGGCATTACGTTTGAGGCCCGCCCAGATCTACCAAGCTATCACCCGGATGTTGAGGTGTATGAAGTGTTTGATCACGATGGGACCAGCTTAGCTATTTTCTACGCCGATTACTTTGCCCGTGAAGGGAAGCGTGGCGGTGCTTGGATGAGCTCGTTTGTCGGCCAATCGCACTTACTCGATCAAAAGCCGGTGGTTGTGAATGTCATGAACATTCCTAAAGCGCCAGACGGTGAACCGACACTGGTAAGTTATGATCACGTCACCACGATTTTCCACGAAATTGGTCACGGTATTCATGGCATGTTCTCAAACGTGACTTACCCAACGTTGGCTGGCACCTCGGTGTCGAGAGACTTTGTTGAGTTTCCATCGACGTTCGAGGAAGATTGGGCCGCCCATCCTGAAGTACTTGCAAACTATGCAAAACATTACGAAACCGGAGAGCCAATCCCATCGGAGTTGCTGGAGCGGGTGATGCAATCACGCACCTTTAATCAAGGCTTCGATACCTTGGAGTATATTGCAGCATCGTATTTAGACATGGAATGGCACATGCTGAGCGCCGATGACGGACTAAAGGACGTTGAACAATTTGAAGCACAAGCATTGAGTAAACATGGTGTCGATTCGCATGCCGTGCCGCCACGTTACAAATCGACCTTCTTTAATCATTCCATTGGTGGTGGCTACTCGGCTGGATATTACGCCTATATGTGGAGTGAGATACTAGCGGCGGACGCCTTTGCCTATGTGAAGAGTCAGGGTGGCTTAACGCGTGAAAATGGTAATCACTATCGCCAGCACATTCTTGAAGTGGGTAATTCACGTCCACCAATGGAGTCTTACATTCAATTCCGTGGTCAAGAACCGACGACAGAGGCGTTGTTAATTCGCCGCGGTTTACGCACTCGTTTAGACTAATCTTGGTTCTTTATCGATAGCCAGTATCCATAGCCAAAGCCCACCATTTATGGTGGGCTTTTTTGTGTTAATTCGGTTCTATTGAAAATACGACATGACCTTGTTTTACCACGAGTTCGATCCCATTGAGATGAGCGATATCCTCTAACGGGTTTTCGCTCACAACCACAAAGTTACTTTCATATCCTTCTTGGAACTGGCCAATCTTGCGATCAGAGAACAGACGTTGAGGGCCTGTTTTTACCGCACTGTCCAGTAATTGCTGAGGCGTAAAAATTTCAAATGCCTGTAAATACTCCAGCTCGTATACAACATTCACGTCAAAGCGGTCGGTGCCAGGGATGATGGCTACACCGGCAGCATGCAAACGCCCCAAGTTGTCTTTTTGCAGTGCCTTCACTTGTGCTAACTGATCAGGGTTATTTTGATAAACCAATTCGCTGACACTGACGGTCGTAATCACGGCGATATTCATCGCTGCGGCTTCTTTTATGGTTTCGTCTGACAAACGGTATTCCGAGGGCTCATATCCCCGCTCCCAACGGTAGCCGGGTAAATGGGCAATCATGTCGACCCCAGCCGCCACCGCCGTGGCAAAGTCTGCTTGGCTTTCTACGTGCGCAACCACTCGTAAACCTCGGCTCTGCAAAGCCTCTGTTAAGGGTTTTACTAATTCTGCGCGCAAGCCATTAACGCCGTGAAACTCTGTGTTGCCACGGCGTTCTTCCCGGTTTGCATGGACGAGAATAATTTTAACGAACTCACTGCTACTTGCCTGAATGAGGGGCCACTTTGCATCAATATCGGACAGGGAGTCGATCACAACATAATCCCGATCGTGAATATCAGAGGCGGTGACCCCCTCGTCTGCAAAACTTTGCAGTGCCATACGCAAAGGATGACCATCAGAACTGGAAATACAAGCTCCCGCAAGTTGAATATCGAGGCTGGTTTGGTCGAGTATGGCTCTTGTCTCCTCCGCATTGTAATGACTACCGCACAGCATCAAGCCATATAAAATGCCCGCACGCTCATAGTCTTTTGAGAAGTTTGTTGCGAGCCATGGATTCTGCAAATTGTGGTTATGTCCTTCCGCCAATGGCGGAATCACGAACCCACCTTTCAAATCTATCTCGCTATCAATCACTTCCGGTGCGATTGTGGTAAGCATACCGTTGTCGGAGTACCACGTTTGCGAAACAAAGGCGCCATCGTGATACCACAGGCCATTGATCATACGGACCGCACTTTCCTGTGCGGTCGCCGTTGCGCAAAATCCTAGCAGGGCGAATGCCCAAAGGAATAGTTTCATTACCGTGCCTCACTCACTTGGTCTTCCCAAATCATAATTTCACCGTGTGTACTAAAAATAATGAGTTGTTGATTTACCCATGCCGGACTCGACATAAAGCCACCACTGGCTAACACCCGTGCCATAACTCCGTAGAACGAATCTTGCCAAGTTCCATTACTCATATTTTGACGCAAGCGCTCATCTTCACCGAGTATTTGATAGATGTCGTTAACATGTGCTCCATGTCGACTTTCCCACCTAATCTCACCGGTTAGCTTATCGAGTGCAATTAACCGTCCCGTCATCGTGCCCGTCAAAACAACATCCTTGAATACGAGTGGGGAACTGTACGTCCAAGATCCGGTTGGCGCACGCCAAACTTCTACCCCAGTTTCGCGATCAAGGGCAAGCATCAAGCCGGTATCCGACGTCCCCAAATACACATGACTATCGTCAACGGATACGGTGGGCACTACCCACGAGCGCTTCATATCGTATCGCCAGATTTCCTTACCTGTTTCTCCGGCCAGCGCATACATAAAACCGTCGCGACTACCGATAAATACATCACCATCAACGACCGTCGGGCTCGCTTGAATCCCGCGCCAAACATTAAATTTTTGTTCCGCTCCGGTTTCGAACTTCCAGCGCATCGCCCCATCGGATTTCTGCAACGCATAAACGGTACTGTCCCAACTACCCACAATAATTAAGTCGTCCAACAACGTCGGTGCACTGTGAACTTGCCCCCCGGTTTTGAATGCCCAGCGCACATTTCCCGTTTCTGCATCAAGCGCATACACATGCTGATCACTGCTTCCAAAAACGATCAGGTCATCAACCACAAGCGGGGATGACTGCAGCAAGTCCCATGCATCTTCCACTAATTCATTGTTTGACACACCCAAATAGTTGAACGCCGAGAACGTTGCTTCGCCTTGGGTCTGAAAGCGCCACTGCATGGCACCATCGTTTAAATCTAAAGCAAAAAATGCACCTGCCTGACTTAGAAAGTAAACCTTGCCTTCATTTACCGCAGGCGTGGACCGAATGGCACCGCCACTATCAAACGCCCATAGTAAGTGTTTCTGGGACAGCGAAAACGCATATAACACACCATTGTCCGTTGCGGCCAGTAGCGTATCCCCAGATACAATCGGTGATGCCGTAATGGTCGCGGGAAGCCGGTGTTGCCATGTCAGGGAGAGATGCATGGGGAACGCATCCGTAGTGACAGCATTTCGGTCAGCGCTTCCTTTAAATGTTTGCCATTGAGACGCCGCAGCCAACGATGACGTCGGAAGAGCGATACCAATACACAAAATCACGCTTAATATACTGCCGACTAGCCGATTTGAGGAAGCCCACAGAGTGAATATATTCATAACATACCTCGTCAAAGTAAATGTGCGACGAGAGTACGGGCAGCGCAGGCAAAGAGGAAATTAAGACATCTAAAGAATTCTTAAGGTGACCGCACGAGTGACCGGAATTGCTGCAAAAGTGATAGGTACCCAGGGTGATCGGCGAGTGCGTTATACAAAGGGTCGACACCGAACCAAAGCATCTCTATTTGCTGTTGTGCTAACGCTTCTTCGAGATAGCTAATCGCTTGTTCAGTCTCTCCAGCAATAAGTGCGTGGCGAGCCAAAGAAAGCGGAGGTCGATAATGCCCCAAGCGATGGCTCGGTGATTCCAATAGCAGCGCGCGATGCACTTCGGTTAAACCTTGCTCTTGGTATATCACCTCATAGCGCTGCAATGCCTCATCGCTCACGCTTGCAAGCTTCATTAGCGCGTACAAGTGGCTCCAAGCCATGTGCTCATCACCCGCGCTAAGGCCAATCAACTGGGCTGACACATGCACACCATAGGTGTGCGCGTCTCCTGCAAGTATCCGATTCACTTCTGCGCGAGCGGAATCCAGATCACCCATCATCAGGTGTAACCAGGCAACTGTAGGAATTGCATAAAACTCGGGGAAAGCGCGCCTAAGCACCGTGATGCTATTAGAAACTAAGGCGGTCTCACCCATCGCTAACATCATTTCTGCATAGCTCAATAAGAACTCGGGCGTATGCTCTTCGTGGGTAAATGCTAAGTTCAACTCAGTGTAGGCTTGTGAGAAATCCCAAAAGGCATAGAAGTATACCTGAGCAGTGACCCAGTGCAGCTGCGGCAATTCACGATTAAGCTCGCGAGCACGTTCGAGCAACGACGCCAGCTCCTGCCGATGTTCCTTAAGCTCCGCTACTGGCAGCTTTACCAACTTCGCTTGTACCAATCCTAAGTATGCTTGTGCATCAGGCCCCTCGGTTAAGGCCCGTCGAAAAAGACGAATCGCATCGTCGGGAGCGTCGGGTAGCAATTGCTGCGCTTGTGAAACCAATGACTCTGCTGGTGCATGCTCCTTATTGACCAATCCCACCATGAGCAAAAACGTAATTGCAGTACCTGCAGCGACAGCACCGAACCACCACATGCGCTTTGGCTGGCGCTGCGCTCCAAGCTGCACTCGTTCTGTCATTGGAGCCCAATAATAGCCCGAGCCTGAGATTGTTTTAATAAAGGTATCCGACGTGGTTTGACCCAGATGTTTTCGCAGCTGACTGACCGCTACGGTGATACTCTCTTCACTTACTACTCGCGGTGCCCACACGTCTTGCAGTAATTGATCTTTCCCTAATAACGTTTGCGGGTGTTCACAAAATAACGTGAGAAGCTTGACTAACCGAGGCTCTAGTTCGATCACGTCGCCTTCAGCGTTCACTAATAACGATTCGGCCGGCGTAAACGTATATCCGCTAAATCGGTAAACTCTGTCAGCCATCCAATAATAAGGGTTTTGTGTGCCGCTGTTCATAATAGGTTGACGAGTATTCCTGATGAAAGTGCAAGGAGCATGATTATTCTGAGAGTACCACATTATCGTCCGCTGAACGCATCATCCCGGAGGCGTGAAGATTTACATTGAGCTTTCAAATCAAAATATAGTAAGGTGCTAATATTCGATGTTGCAAGTGAGTCATCATGAAGCAGTCCTTGCCTAAGCTTACGCACGCTGACCCCACCCGCCACCAGCGTTCTCTTTTACGAGCGGTTCTAATCATCATTTTTATTTTTTCATTGGTGATTGGCAGCATTAATGTCGCTTTATTTTCAGCCTATCAGATTGCCACATTCAATTTTATCAGTGTGCTCGTGAGTGCTCTGATTTGGTATTACTATCATAGAAGCCGTAACCTAAAAGTTGCCTCCTGGTTGGTAACTGGAGCCATTTTATTTAACCTTGCGTGCTTTATTTCCTTAGCCAAAGGCGGCGCCTATTCACTCATTTGGATTACTATAATTCCGCCGCTCGTGTTCTTCTTACTCGGTCGCCGCGCCGGTTCTTGGGTCACCGCGCTGGCCTACAGCGCTACATTGCTTTATCTCTACGTCAATTTATCTAACCTTCCCCCGCTATCTTTCGGTACCGGAGCCATGCTGAACATTGCCGAAGTCATGTTGGTGCATTGGTTTTTATTTCGTCACTACGAGAGCTCTCGTAAAAGCGCCTATGCCGAGCTCGCACATCTGTCTGAATCTGATCGCCTTACCGGCGTTTACAACCGTGGGAAACTGGACGCATTACTGGAACAGACAATACAAGAGGTTCAAGAGAAACATACCCCAGCATGCCTTATGTTGATCGATATCGACCATTTTAAAGAAGTGAACGATAGTTTTGGGCATCTCGTGGGTGATCAGGTGTTAAAGCAAGTCGCGGTTACATTAAAAAGAAATATTCGAGAGGGCGACGCATTTGGCCGCTGGGGCGGTGAGGAGTTCATGCTTATTTGTACCCATACCGAGCTAGAGCACGCCAACCAGCTTGCAGAGGATTTGCGTCAGCGCGTGATGGATACCGTGGTTACCGAAAAAGGGCCGATAACCATAAGTATTGGGCTCGTTCAAATTGACCCGACGCTCACATCCACCGAAGCTATTCAATTCGTTGATCGTGCGCTGTATAAGGCGAAAGCCTCTGGGCGAAATACAGTTATTATCGCCCAGAGTGCTTAATTACCTAAAAAACTACCATCAAATCCGCGTAACCCAATCCGGCAAATATTCGATAGCAATGGTTTCTAACTCTTTATTACGCAAATGGCATCTTAGAACCAAATGCCGGTTCACCGAGCAGTTTATCAACAGGCTCAATCGTTCCTATTAATTGCACCGTTGTTTTGGTCGTTGTGAACTTACGCCCTAGTGATGTGCTTCCGCTTGCTCACGCACATGGCGCTCAAGCGACGTAAGCCCATAAGCTTTGCCGAGCACGATCGCTTCTTCAAGCTCTAGGCCTTGATGCCAGATCGCTCGCAAGGCAACCATCGCGCCAACGCGATTAGCACTGCCGCAATGAAGTAGAGATGATTCACCATCAATACGGTTCATGACCTCATGGAAAATACCCACGTAGTGGGGTGTGAGATCGGCTCCACCGGCGATAGGAATGTGAAAATACGCCATGGTTTCTTCGGTCGCCCAAGCGGCTGGATTAAAATCTTCTGTTTCAGAAGGCGGGCGAAGATTTACTACATTCTTGACCCCGAGTTCCGCAAAAGCACTTAATTGCTCTCGGGTCGGTTGGCCTGCACTGAAGATGTCATCCGTTGGTCGGTGCACATTATACACATCGGCCACAGATTCAGGGATCTCAGCCGACGCCCCATGATGATCACGTGCCTCAGCACAGGCCGATAGCACACCCACAGCCAACATGAGCGGAACCGCCCATACAAAACGCAGAATATTCATAAGTAATCCTCTAATTGTGTCCAACAACCACTGTAAACGTTGCTGTTAAGGCAAAGATCACCGCAACACAGAGCATTTCGATATAAATAACCCATGCTAAGTACGGTGACACCGAGTCATCCTTTAAGCGTGGCACGATTACCCATTTATTCAAGCCCGCACAACCAAGTAAAATCGCCACGAAACACAGCTTAAGTAGTAACGCGATCCCATAGTCTGTTGCGACAAAGTCTGAGGGAGCCGACAGTAACGCCCAGGTCATAAAGATTCCAGCGAGGATAAGAATCCCAACAATCGCCTGCGCCCATTGGCCAAAGGTCTCAAACACTGATTTCCAGCTAGTCAGTGCGGTTCTTCGCGCCGCGAACCACAAAGGCAATAGCGCACCGGTCCAAGCGCCAAGTGCTAAAACATGCAGCATGAGCGCAAGTTGTATCCATAATGGCGATGACGCAAGATGGCCACGCACCGTGAAGCCCCAAAGCAAGCCCGCATAGCCGAGCACCAACACCAGTCTCCAAATGTGCTGTTCTCGTCCCATACCAAAGCCAATTACCAAGAATGCAGCGATATGGGTCATCGCTGCTATTCCGGGTGGATCAAGCAGTAGAAATAGAAATAAATCCGCATCAAACATACCGCGAATGCCTGCTTGATTGATGCTGCCGATAAATAGGAAATAGCTGCTAATCGCTGATGTAACACCAAGACATGCGCCGATCCGCACATAACGCTGGTGTACCTTGGCATCATCCGAACGGTAATCTGCTGGTGCTGACTTATGCCAGAGATAGGAAACCAAAACACCGCCAAGAACTGCAGCGGTGCTGGCATAAATCAGGGTGTAGCTTAATGCGACCCATATATCCCACGTCATCGCGGTTTAATCACGCTCAAGTACAAATAAAATTGTTCCTGACACACGATGTCCGTCCTCTCCAATCAATGTCCAAGTAATGGTGTAATCATCACTTTCAAGCTCTGGAACACTGATTCGAAACTGATCATTGGCGCGACGAGTACGACGAAAATCAATGTCTATGTCGCCTTGCTCATGACCATTCAGTTCCACCGAAAGCAACCGCACCTCTTCATTGTATTGAAGGTGAATGGCCGACGGTGAACTCGTGAGTCGATCCCCATTGGCTGGCGTTGATTGCACTAGCTGACTATGCGCTTGCGCGGATTGAGCCAGTGCTAGAAACGCCCAAATAACGCCTAACGCCATTATCTGGATATACAATTTCATAAAAAATATCTCCTCTACTACTACGGTTATATTCCAAAGTCGTCATACCGAATGCGTTCTCTATCGACACCCAGTTGTTCAAGCATTCTAAGGGTTGCCGAAAGCATTTTAGGAGGACCGCACACATAGAAATCAAACGCCTGCATGTCGCTATTTGCAAGAAACGCAAACGCGGCCTCATGAACAAACCCTTCCTCTCCCATCCACTCACAACTAGGTTGCTTTGCTGAGAGGACCGGCACGTAGTTCACCTCTCCCCGTTGATTCAGTCGTTCAAACTCTTCGGAGTAGACCAATTCTTGTCGATTTCTCGCACCATAGAAGAATACCATACTGCGCGGCTCAGGTTCTGCAAGCTCCTCCTGAATAAGCGCGCGTAATGGAGCCATCCCTGCACCGCCGCCAATAAAGAATAGCTTCCGACCTTCACCAGGGATGCGCTGAAAATCACCATAAGGCCCTTCGGCAACAATTATTTCGCCTTCTTTCATGTTGCACAGGTAAGTTGATCCTATTCCTGGACGGTCGTGGCCATTCACTGGCGGTTGGTAACGAACCGTAAACACGAGTTCTTGGGTATCCGATGACGTTGCCATCGAATAGCTACGACGAACTTCATGGTGGGTAAACACGGCTTCCTTAATATTTACCCATTCAGGAGAAAACGCCTCAGGGACATCACTAGGACGTACCGGTGTTTGCCCGGAAGGAATCAAAAACTGCATATACTGGCCCGCGGAGAAATCAAAATGACCGTCCCGAACCTTAAAACGCAATTCTTTTAACATAGGCGTTAAAAATTTACTGCTAGTCAGTTCTAATGAAACTCGTTGAACATCTAATTCTTTCACTTCCACTTTAGAAGCATTGCCAATTTGATGCTGGCAGGCCAGACGATATCCTTGCTCTAGCTGATCGTCAGTGAGTAAATCTCGCTCTGCCGAAGTGATTTTGGTCGATGCAGCTAGTTTCACGGTACATAAGCCACAGGTACCACCCCCACCGCAACCACTTTCAACGGGAATATCGTGTTTCTGCAGTGTTTGTAATATCGTTTTATGCGCTTTGTCTTGCAAGCGCACATCTTGGTTACCCACTCGGGCTTGTAACGTTGCATTGCGTAAACTTATACGCATTTCACCACTACCCAGTAACTTAACGAGCAATATAAGTCCGGATAATGCGAACCACAGGGTGACAATTCCAGCGGTAATAATGACCAAGTTATTAAAGTTCCGACCACCGGTGTAATCTATAAAATGCAATCTGAACATCCAGTCAGCGACCACCCAGGGAGTATTTCTGTGGTCGAGAACCGAGCCCGAGTGGCTATCCACGTACACTCGAGTGTTAAGATCATCATTGTACTCAATTCGGTAGCCTTGTCCTTGCCATCCATTTAATTCCCGCGTACGCGTGATGGCAGCAACCCTTACAGCTTCACCGGGGCCGGAGTAAGTTGAGTTTGCAATTTGTATTGCCAGATTTTGATGTGTCCGCCAATCTTGGCCGGTGCGCCCATCAAGGAAGCTCACACCCTCACTGTGATGAATTTCTACTTGAGGGATATTGGCAACCAAACGCGTGCGTATTTTCGTCACATCATTAAAATTGCCCCACCACTCGGAGTTCAGTGCTGCCGCCTGCTCTGCACTGAGCCCCACTTGGGGTGGATGTTGATGGTACTGGTGCCCTTTCATTCCGTGGTGATCAACGAGCGCAAAATAAAGGCCACTAATAGTCCATAGAATAATTTGAAGCAGAATAATTAAGCCTGTCCAACGATGAAGCCATTGCATAAATTTCATACGAGCTTCCTCCGCGATGAACGTAGCGTTTGTAGCACCAGAATCGTACCGGTAAATGCAAATCCAAAGGTGGCGAGAATAAAGCCTCGCAACCACCATGTTGTAATGTCTGTTCGGTCTTTATAATCCATGATGTGGAGCATCCACATCATGTCGAAACCGCGCCAGAAATCATGACGGCGCACCGTCATTTCTCCGGTTTCTCTATGCAAATACAGGCTCGTTCGGCCAAAGTCATCGAAATCAACACGCCACATGGGTAGATGCGCAGGATTGAGTTCCGTCGGTGCCCGCTCAGTCAATAGTTCTACCCGGGTGATATCTGCTTCGCCCTTTTTGTAATATCGAGCGGCAAGTGCTTCGATATCGCGATCAGACAGGGTAATCGTAGATAAGTCCTTTAAACTCACTAGGAACTTTCTGTCTGGTGTATGGAGCTGCACTACTTCTTGGTAGTCTCCGTCGATAAAGCGACGCACAACCTGCGCATCATAGACCCCAGAATAGGCTTCCAGCACCTCTGGTAAACGGTCGATGACGTCTTGGTTCTGGATTGGCAGATCGGCCTCTTGTGTCAGGTGAACGCCATGAATGAATGGCAGCTTAAAAAAGACCATATAAGCGCCAGAAATTGCCCAAATGACCATTTGTACGCCTACAAAGAGCGAAAGCCACCTATGCCACGTTCGATAACCGGAAGACTGCATTTGCATAAAGAATCCCCAACTAAAAAGCGGCGAGAGAACATGTCTCCCGCCGCTACAACATTAGAATTGATAACGTAATTTCAGATACAGTTGGCGACCCATCAAATCGTAGGTCATTGTATCTGTATTCGCATCTGTCCAACTCCGAATGAAAGGTGCTTTCTTATCGAAAAGATTGTTCACACCAGCGCTCAACGTCCAGTTCTCGTCGAAGAACCACATGCCTTGAACATTGTGATAAAACACGTTCGACACACTTGAACCGATATCATCGGATGAAGCGTTGATATCGTCTGCCGAACCAATCATTCGAACGCCATAGTGGAACTGCCATTGCTCAGCGCTAAAGGTTGCTGATGCATCCGAGCGTAAACGCGCGAAGCTTCCGCTTCCACCCGTAATTTTACCCGCATAGCGAATTGGATTAGCTCCTGCAAATGGTTCCAATGTGTATTCGTCGAGATAGGTCATGTTCACGTTAAAGCGCGCATCAAGGCCAAACATCTGGGTACGGTAATACATTGACGCATCCACGCCTGATACAGTCTCTGTCGCCACGTTATCCGGCTGTGCAGATAGGAAGTTAATTGCGCCTGTTAACGGATCACGGGTGAACGTATCAGAACTACAGAAAGGATGAGATAGGTTCTCAGAGTTGTAACACGCCGATAATTTCGTTGATCCGGCCACGCCGCGAATCGCACTCTTTATTTTTATGTCGAAGTAATCAAGCGTGAACTGCAACCCTTCGACGTAAGGCACATCCCAGACAACACCCGCGGTAAATGTATTGGCATCTTCGGGTTGCAAGTCTGGATTACCACCAGTGCGGGTCAGTACTGTTGAGCCCGACTGCGTGTATCCCGCAGGAACGCCATCAGCTTGACAGTTCGAAGCAACCGTCGGATCTGCCCCAGGTTGGTCCCAGCCTGAACAGGGATCGGATGTAGTTAAGTTACCTTCACCAATACCGCCAAACAACTCAGGGATATTAGGAACGCGGAACGCCGTTGATTGCGTAGCTCGAAGCTTCAAATTGTCGTTTACAGCCCAGTGCAATCCAAGCTTGTAGTTACCATCACTACCAAAAGTATCGTAATCGGAATAGCGATATGCGACATCTAAAGCAACATAGTCTGCGAAATCACGATCCACGAGTAGTGGAATTGAGGTTTCAACATAAGCTTCTGATACCGTGTACTCACCGCGGAGTGGTTCTTGACGGTTTGTATTCATAATACCCGCCACCACCGATGAATCCGGCTCACGCCAGCCACTTTCCTTGCGATGCTCAACTCCAAAGGCCACTGGAATCACACCATTACGAGTTTCAAATAAATCACCGGCAATATTTGCTGTAATGGACCGCTGTTGGTTACCACCATAATCATTAATACGGAACAAGATATAGTCGAGTGCGTCTTGTGAAATATTACCCAGACCAATGAGGTCCGCACAGGGCACACCGTTACCGCAGGTGTCCGGATCGATGGCTCGTCCTAAGCGCTCTAGGTTCACAATATTATCGGCTGCATCGTTACCTGTGGTGCGACCAAAATTATACGCAACTTCCCACGACCAATTGTTGTCCCAGAGGCCATTTAAACCGGTGACCATGCGGAAGGTATTTACGTCTTGCTCGAAATGACGTGGGCCTGCTTCTTCAAGACGGCGTTGTACGATTCGAATGTCCTCTCCCACTGGATTGTGTGGGTGATCGGCAGAGTAGTCTAAGTTACGTAAGGTACCTGGCGTCGCAATTTGATTTGAGCGACGATTGTTGTACAGCACTTCCGCAAACGCGTAGGTTTCCTGACCAATTCGATAATCACCAAAACTTGAGAAGCTCAATGTGGTAACAGGGTTGACCGCGTTCAGCATGTTAAAGAAATCAACGTTGTGAACTGCTGGATCATAGGTGTCATATCCTTTCGGATCGCCACCTGGGGTTTGGTTGAAGTTAATCTGACGGCCAGTTTCTGGGCCGCTTGTAATGACTGCGCGACCACCTGGCGTAGAGGCGCTACCAAAGCATCCTAATTGGCCCGGAGAGGTTTCTGCAAGCGCACAAGATGCGCGATCTGCCATGTTCACCGCTTCTGTTGAACGATAACTTAATGTTGTCGTTAAGCGACCGCGATCCGAAGAGGTTCCAAGCATCATGTTAACGGAGGTTTCCTCACCATCACCCTTATCGGTGCTCGCGAAACGTGCTTCGGTCATGAAGCCTTCGAAGTTCTTGCGGGTAATAATATTCACGACACCGGCAACCGCATCAGCGCCATAAATCGCTGATGCACCGTCTTTCAATACCTCGACGCGTTCGATCATGGTTACTGGAATGGTATTCAAGTCGACCGCTGCGTTGGCTCCCGTACCACCATTTACGACACGACGCCCATTCAGTAACACCAAGGTACGGTTGACCCCGAGGCCTCGTAAATTTACTTGGGTTGTTCCCCAGCCACCACCTACCCAGTAAGCACTGGTTTGGTTGCCGCCAAAACCTGCGGATGCGGACATTTTCTGAAGCAATAGTTCCATTGAGGTGACACCCGACAGCTCAATGTCTTCAGCTGTAAATACTTGAATGGGCGCCGCACTTTCAGCTTCGCTTCTTAATACCCGTGATCCCGTTACCGAAATACGTTCAATTCTTTGCTCTTGTGCTTCTGGCTGTGTGTTTGTTTCTTGCGCTAATGCGCTAGTACTGGGCGCGACGATAAAGCCGACCGCGATAGCAACGCTTGATAATTTATGCATTTTCATAATTCCCCCGGCATATGCCATGTTGTTATAACGTGCACTTCTATTCATAGCAGCCATTATGTTGTATATGCAACTTCAATTTATCGCTAATTAGCGGTGTAAATTATTATTTTTATTATATTTTTTGACAAAAGGTCGCCCAAATCGTGATTTAATTACGACTTGTATAGATAACTATCTGTGTTTACTGTGTGTGTTTTAACGGTTTTTAAAGTTCCGCCTCACCTCCCTAATCGCAAGTTGTATGTGCATATATATATTCCAAATATGAATAACAATTTATCTGTTACGCCAAATAAGTTTAAAAAACGCGCTTTTTTCTAAGTAACTTCTGCATCGGCTTAGGTTAATCACGAGGGTGCGCATTGAAAAATCACGAAAACACCCTCGTCATGTCTAATTTAAGCCGCTTTATTTAATCCTTTAAGCCGCAAACTCCACTCTTCTCGCATGCTGTAAAGTACCGGCACGACAAACATGGTGAGTACCACGAAGGTAAGCCCACCCACTGTTGGAATTGCCATTGGAATCATCAAATCGGCACCGCGACCCGTGGCGGTAAGCACCGGGAACAACGCCAAAATGGTGGTTGCGCTTGTCATTAAGCAGGGGCGAACGCGCTGCAAGCCCGCTTCAACGACACGTTCACGAATGGCGTCAATGCTATCGCTTGCCTCCTCCGAGAAGCGTTGTTTCAGGTAGGTCGCCATAACCACACCATCGTCGACAGCGATGCCAAATAACGCCAAGAATCCTACCCAAACCGCCACACTTAAATGGGTAACATCAAATTGGAAGATGTCACGCATAGTCACGCCTTGG
Source organism: Aliidiomarina indica (assembly GCF_015354615.1). GTDB lineage: Bacteria > Pseudomonadota > Gammaproteobacteria > Enterobacterales > Alteromonadaceae > Aliidiomarina > Aliidiomarina indica. The sequence goes on from NZ_JACAVQ010000003.1 coordinate 69,807, forward strand.
GTAATCAACGGAATGGAGAAATTGGCAAACCACGACTGGCCGTACAGATACAGCATGATAAAACCACCACCCCAAGCTACCGCGATTCCACTAAACACCATTAATGCGGTAGTCACTTGCTTAAACTGCAAATAAAGCAGGATGAAAATCAGCGTAAGCGATAGCGGAATAACGACTTTGAGGGTCTCCATGGCGCTTTGCTGCTGTTGGTAACTCCCAGCGAACGTGTAGCTCACCCCGGTTGGCAAACGCAGTTCACCCCGATCCCGGGCTTGCTGAAGATGTTCACGAGCAGCTTCAACTGCCTCCACTTCCGCAAAGCCATTGGCTGCGCCAAACGTTACGTAGGCGGTGAGGAAGGTATTCTCCGACCGAATCATCTGCGGACCACGCTCAAAGCGAATTTCAGCAAGCTCCGACAACGGCACCTGCGCGCCATTGGGTGTTGCCACCAGAATGTTATACATGGCCTCGATATCATCGCGCTGTTCGCGTTGATAACGCACCCGAATTGGATAGCGCTCGCGACCCTCAACACTGCGTGTCACTTCGACACCACCAATAGCTGCAGCAACGGTATTTTGCACCGCCTCTATTCGCAGCCCATAGCGGGCGATTTGATCACGATCGAGATGAATCTCAAGGTAGGGGCTCCCAACAACGCGCTCTGCATTGACCGAATTAGGATTCACCCCTGGTGATTCTCGGAGAACCGATTCAACGGCCAGCGCTGATTGCTCAAGCGTTGCCAAATCAGGCCCTTGAACTTTCACCCCCATCGCTGCACGCATGCCGGTTTGTAACATTAACTGGCGTGTTTCAATGGGCTGCAAACGCGGCGCCGATGTCACACCCGGCACTTCTGCCGCACGCACAATTTCATCCCAGATATCACGCGGGCTTTGGATATGATCGCGCCACTGTCGGTAAGGTCGGCCGCGGGCATCTTCAATTAAATGACCGCGACCATCACGTACAAACTCACCCTGCCGATTCACGCGGAAGTTTAAGCGACGTCCATTTTCATCCGTTTTGAACTCACTTTTATAATTGATGATGGTTTCAATCATGGACACTGGCGCGGGATCGAGCGCGGTTTCTGCGCGGCCAATTTTCCCTACCACCGTATCCACTTCAGGAATTGCCGCAATAGCGCGATCTTGTTGACTCAGCACGTCTAGTGCCTCACCAATAGATGCATGTGGCATGGTTGTTGGCATCAACAGGAACGAGCCCTCATCGAGTGGTGGCATAAATTCACGCCCTAAACCGGGCATAATCACCAAACCAGCGATAACCACCAAGGTAGGTAGCGCAAGGAACAACGCTTTAAATCGCAAACACCAACGCAAGATTCTTTCATAGAAGTGAATGAGTAAGGAAAACCCACCCACCACAGCAGCAAAAAGAAAGCCAACGAATAGAATATTGCGAAGTGACCCAGCGCCAGGACCTAGGGGTTCCCACAGGCCCGATAGTGCCACTAAAACCACCAGTGTGAGCACGACATAACATGCATGATAAAGGCGCTTACGTTGCTCTAACCAACGGTCCACTCTCTGCAGTCGGTCACTCAGCAAGATCCGTAACATCACTGGAACAACCACGAGTGCAAGGACGATCGCAGCCAATAGCACTAAGGTTTTGGTGTAGGCCAATGGCGTAAACAGCTTCCCTTCGGCTCCCGTCATTGTGAAGACAGGCAAAAAGCTAATCACGGTTGTGGCAATCGCGGTGAATACTGCAGGCCCTACTTCTTTCGTGCCTTTAATGATCGATTCGGATACATCTATGTCAGGGAATTTCTTGCGCAACCTGAGTATATTGTCGGTAACGATGATCCCCATATCGACAATGGTTCCGATGGCGATGGCAATCCCGGCCAACGCCACAATATTTGCCTCCACACCTAATAGGCGCATGCCAATAAACGTCATCAGCACTGCCAATGGCAACATGGTGGCAATCGTGAGCGCTGAGCGCAGGTGCAGCAACATAAGAAGAACGACGGCGGCGGTAATTAACAGCTGCTGCGTGAGGGCATCACTCAGCGTCCCTAATGTTTCCATAATCAAGGTCGAGCGATCATAGAACGGGACGATGGTAATTTTGCTTAAATTGACCCACTCGGGCCAGCGCTCGCGCGGATGCGATTGCAGCCACTGAGTCCATTGCTGCTGTTCTGCATCGTCAAAGTTTAGCGTGGCAATCTGAAAATCTGGCAATCCTTGTGAACGCGCGAAGGCGCGAACCTCTGCTGTATCTGTCGCACTCCAATCGATCACGGCACGCGCCGGAAGACTTGGTGCTATTTCATCGATACGCTGCTTGGTATTTTCAATCGCGGCGAGTGGATTAAAGCCTTCACGAACTGTCACCACACCGCCCACCGCTTCCGCACCGGCGACATCTAGAGCACCGCGGCGCTCTGCAGGTCCGAAGTTTACTTGGGCGACGTCAGACACGCGAATGGGTGTATTGTCACTCGCTAAACGCACAACCGCTTGTTCGATATCTGCCAGTGATTTAATAAAACCGACACCGCGAACGATATACTCAACTTGATTGATCTCCGTTGTACGTGCGCCGATATCTAAATTTGATTCGGCAACTGCCGCCATCACCTGCTCTAAGGTCACGTCAAAGTACCGGAGCGCGTCAGGATCAATATCAATTTGATACTCGCGAACATAACCGCCGATGGACGCGACTTCGCTAATACCTTCCGCGGCAAGCAGACCATAACGCACATACCAATCTTGTACCGAGCGCAGCTCATCTAAATCCCAACCGCCAATGGGCTGGCCATCAGGATCTCGGCCCTCAAGCGTATATAAATACACCTGCCCTAGGCCAGTGGCGTCCGGTCCTAACGCTGGCTGAACGCCATCCGGTAATGTTCCAGCAGGCAAGCTTGCAAGCTTCTCCAGAATGCGCGCCCGCGACCAATAGAACTCCACGTCTTCATGGAAGATCACCGAAATGCTAGAGAATCCGAACATGGAAAGCGTACGAACATCTTTCACACCCGGAACCCCCATCAATTGCACCGACAGCGGGTAACTTACCTGGTCATCTACATCTTGCGGCGAGCGTCCTGACCATTCGGTATAAACAATCTGCTGGTTCTCGCCAATGTTTGGAATAGCATCCACGGCAACTGGAGAGCGCGGCAACGATGTATCCCAGTTAAAGGGTGCAACCGCTACGCCGGCAAACAATATGAGTACCGTCAGAAGCGCAACAATTAACTTGTTTTGCAACAGCCACTGAATCATTCGTGGTGCCCCCCGTGCCCCTGCAGAACACCTTCATGATCGCCGCAACGGAGCATTTGCGCACCAAAGTATGGATTCAGCAAACTATCATCTTGCTGCAACCAAAAAGCCCCTTGCCCACGTCTTGCCATGGGACAGAACATCAGGTGCAACTCGCCTTGGTGATAGCCGGCCTGTGCCAAGGCAATCATGCCGCGAGAATGGTCAAAGAAATGATCACGTGCAGTTGCAATGCGGGTTACATGATGGGCATGCCCCATACCCTGCTCAAGCAGATCCTGCACTTCGTTGAGCGAACTAGACCACTGCACCGCTGCGACTTCCCCATAGAAGGCTTCCGCCGCGTTTTGCCACGCGCCTAAATCGTCGCTATGAAGCGCTTCCCACATGTGGTGATAGGCCTGGAATACGTCCTCTACATGGAGTTCCGCATCAAAACTAACCTGTTCGGACATGTCTGTTGGTGAAGCATGAGTTTCGTGGCTGTCGTGCGCATGGCCATTGCCAGCGTCAATTTCATGACCATGATGTTCATGGCCTGTTGCACCACCACCTTCCGGCGCCATCATGCTTGGTCGTCCGCGCAGCTGTAGTTCGCTATCAATGCGGAATGCGCCTCGACTTACAATCATTTCACCTGCACTCAGTCCACTGAGCACCTCGTAGCGGTCACCTAAACGACGCCCTAATTCCACAGTGCGCGCTTCAAACTCTCCGCCTTGCGCTTCAGTCTGTACGTAAACTAACGCCCGCTTGCCGGTAATTAATGGGGCAGATTTGGGAATTGTCAGTACATCAGGGACTTCGATTTTTACAGTGGCGCGGGTAAAGGCCCCGGCAACTAATCCAGCCTCTGTTTGGTTGATCGCTACCCGCACTGTGCGAGTCCGTCGCTCCGCATCGATGCGAGGTGCTATGGATACCACGTCGCCAGAGAGCGCGGATGACTGTGAGCCAAGTGTGAATTCAAGGGATTGGCCCACTTGGATAGAGCCCAAATCGCGCTCAAACACCTCAAACAACGCCCACAGCTGGCGACTATCAGCAAGTTCAAGGAGTATGTCACCGGTATTGACATAGTCGCCCTGACTGACATTGCGGGTGACAACTAATCCTGAGCTCGGAGCACGAATTGTGACGCGGTCGCGCGCTTCTCCGCGCTCAATGATTTGGTCAATCTGTGTTTGGCTTAAACCTAACAAACGCAAACGCTCGCGTGCTGCGCGCAGTGTCATCGCTTGAGAATCACGCAGAAACTCAGGCGCTTGTTGGCGACTCTGACGATATGCCTGCAGCAGTTCTTGTTGCGCTACGAAAAGGTCCGGACTGTATAATTCAACCAAGGGGGCGTTTGTTTCCACTTGCGCGCCTGAGTAGTTCACATAGAGACGCTCAATTCGTCCCCCGGTCCAAGCACTAATCGATGTCAACGCGCGTTCATCAAAATCAATTTGGCCGGTTAACCGAATTTCATGATGGGCGGTACCCTGCTGAACGGGCTCGGTTTGCAATCCCAGAAGAGCGAGACTGCGACCGGTAAACTCAATGCGAACAAACTCGTCATCCGAACCACCCGCGGCGACCGGAATGAGTTCCATACCGCAAATAGGACAACGCTCATTCGGGTCAGTACTGCGAAAACTTGGGTGCATCGAACAGGTATATTCCTGAGCTTGAGCACTAAATGCCTCTTGCAGGTCAGCACCATTATGGTCGGCATGATCATGGTCAACCTGAGCTGTATGATCGTGGTCGTGATCATGGGGAGGCGTTTGGAATGCGATACCCAATGCGAGGGTACCTACAACCATCACAACAAATAGGGCCGCAATGGCATTGACGGTATTTATCTTTTTCATGGTGACACCTCAGCATGCGTCGCTGGAACAATTAATGATTGGATAGTGGCCACGGCGGCCAGTTGATTAGCGAGCGCTCGGCGGTACGCTAAGGAAAAGCTCAACCATTCTTGTTGGCTGGCAATCACATCTGCAAAGCTCGCATTGCTATTACTGTATTGACTTAGAATTGAAGCCACCGCTTGCTCTGCGCGTCTTACCAAAACTTCCCCATAGAGTTGACGATCTCGCTCCGCTTCACGCCACTGATACAAGGCCATACTTAGCTCTGCCTGAACTTCCAATCGAGCTGCTTGTAGGCGTGCTTCGCCACTTTTCACATTTGCGCTGGCAGCCTCTTGCAATGCTCGGTAATTCGAACGCCAAATCGGCAGCGAAAACGACACCATCCCAGCGAATGTGCCATCACCCATCTCCGTGTCCATATATTCGATACCGAGCATCAGCCGAGGAAGCCCTGCCCTGCTCGCCACATCGCGACCCACATGGAGTGCCTGAAGTTCATATTGTGTTGCCAGCAAGGTCGCGTTTTGTTCGTGAGCGAGCGCATACAAATCATCTTCAGGCGCAGGTAACTGCGCATAATTTTCATGTGTTTTTTGCAAAGAGAAATGCTCAGGTAGCGCAGCCCGTGCATCGCGGCCTAATGCACTGTTGAGGCGTGCTTGTTGGGAAACCAACAATGCCTTCAGGTTTTCATAATCGCTGCGGGCTGCATCCAGAGTGTTCTGCGCCCGTAATAGATCGCTCATCGCACCATTACCAGCGGCATATTGTTGTTCGACAACATGTACAACGTGGCTGAGCAAGCTAATCAGCTCTTGCTGCAGCGCTGCGTTCTCTTGCACATACAGATATTCACTAAATGCCGTCATTACATTTGCGGCAATATCCGCTTGCACTTGTGCCAAGCGTGCCTGCCCGGCGCGATATTCAGCACGTGCTTGTTCCATCGCCATACTGCGGCGTTGAAAAATAGGAATATCTTGGCTTACTGCAAGAGTACGATAGCCCGTATCATTTAAACCTTGGCTTAGACTGACTTCCGGATCCATAAAGGCGCCAGAGGCCGTCATGTTGGCCTCTGCACGTTCGAGATCCGCTTGTGCCGCTCGCACAAGGGGATGATGCTTTTGCGCATAGCGAATTAAGTCGGCGATGTGCGCATCAACTGGCAATGGCAGCGCCTGCTGAGTCGTTGGAACAGCGTCAATACCCGAGTAATCAGGCTGATAACTGGCACAGCCCGACAGTGCAATAACAACCAACAAGGCGCAACAGCGCAATGGGTGACGATAGAAATACATGGAATAGCTCCTGAACAATCAATCACAATCGGTACGAGTGATAATCACAACGACCGAACTTCAACGATGTATTCAGGTAATAATTGGAGGTGGTGTAGCTTTTGCGAGGGTAAACGAATAGAGCGACGTTCGACTCACTGCTGAGTCATGCATAACGACTGGATTATTCAGTTGTAATGCGGCAGCAGCGGCGCTACAGCCATGGCCTGACATCACACAATGACCACAATCCGTCGAACAATCTGTGAGGCAATCCGACATTTCATCGCAACAGTCTGTTGCTTGCTCAGCGCTTGCTGCGCTTCTACCTTGACGAACTTCCGCAAGTCGAGCTGCCATCAGTTCACAATGTGCAGCGTCATCGACAGCGAGTTCACTAGCGACTATTGGCTGACTGGGCATTGAATGTGCGTCAGGCATCACCGCGCTGTTGCCCGAGAAAGGCAATAGCAACAATGAAAAAACTGTGACGATAACAATCAAAAACCGCATCAAAACTCCTAAGGTTAGTTATTTCACTATACTCGGAGTTTTCTGGTTTGCAACTGCTTAGTTGTCAATACAACTATAATGATCGTTAATTCTTATGCAAATACCTGACAAATCGCGGTTTTGTGTCTACTTTTAAGAGTAAACCCTAACTAGGAGTACAATAATGACAGCAACAATGGCTATGGGGCTTGCCTCTATCCTCTTTCTTTTCGCGATGATCATTGGCGTCATGCTCGCATTTGCTCGTTTTGGCAAAGGCAATAATCCTCCGCCTGTTCTTGTTTGGTGGCACGGGGCGTTCGCGATTGTAGGTTTCCTCATTTTGCTATATGGCGCATTTTTCGTAGGCTACCCTCCTACCGCGACCACCGGGATCGTATTAATTGCGCTTGCCGCCATCGGCGGTCTTATCATGCATTTTAAATATGATCGGAAGAAAAAGTTAATCCCTGTTCCTCTGGTCTGGGCGCACGGGGTTGCCGCTGCCATAGGCTTTCTTATGATTATTTACGCGATGCTCAATATTGCAGATACCGCACAAATATAGACATCAAGATTTTGTATTAAAGGCAGCATCATCGCTGCCTTTATTTTTGCTCAAAAGAATTGGTGGTAAAGTGAATACTGACTCATTTTTCATGGATTATCGCTTTTATGGCTCGACAGTATTGGCTTATGAAGACTGAACCCGACGAATGTAGCATTGATGATTTTGCCCACGATCCCACCAAAGCGATTCCTTGGGATGGCGTACGTAATTATCAAGCACGTAATTTTATGCGCGAGATGCAGCACGGCGATCAGGTGTTTATCTATCATTCCAGTTGCAAAGACATTGGCATTGCTGGCATGGTCGAAGTGGTAAAAACCGCCTACGCGGATCCCAGTCAGTTCGATCCGAACTCAGATTATGTTGATAATAAGTCGTCAAAAAGTAACCCGCGCTGGAGTGCCGTTGATCTGATTTTCTATCGCAAGTTTCCTCGCGTACTCTCCTTACAGGCGATAAAGGGTATTGACGCTATGCAAGAAAATCCGTTAATCAAAAAGGGTAATCGATTGTCGGTTATCCCCTTTACCGAGAACGAATGGAATGCCATTCTGGCGCATATTTAGCGCATTGCGCATGGGCATCTAAACAACAAATAACAGGAAGACATAAAGATGAAGGTTTACGAAACAGCAACCGCTCCAAATCCTCGTCGTGTACGAATGTTTTTGGCAGAAAAAGGATTGATTGAGCATGTCGAATTTGTGCAAATCGATTTGCAGAAGGGTGAAAATCTCACGCCAGAATTCACCGCCCGCAATCCCATGCGAAAAGTGCCTGTACTTGAACTTAGTGACGGTACCTGCATTAGCGAAACCATGGCCATCTGCCGTTATTTTGAAGAAGCTTATCCGGAATCACCTAAGTTGCTTGGGGAAACTCCGTTAGAAAAGGCAGAAATTGAGCAATGGCTGCGTTGGATTGAGTTTTACATGGCGATGCCTACAGGTATGGCGTTTCAACATACAAGTGGTTATTTCAAAGACCGCATGAATTGTTTTCCAGAGTGGGGGGAAGACTGCAAGTATGCCACCGAGCGTTTTTTTGAGTTCCTCAATAAGCATCTTCAAGACCGTCAATTTATTTGTCACGAGCGCTTATCTGCTGCCGACTTAAACGCATTTGCTATCGTTCAGTTTGCGCGGGTTGTGAAGGTGCGCATTCAACCGACCCAATCCCATTTACAAGCATGGCACGATCGCTTAGCGGCTCGCGCTTCTGCCCAGGTTTAAGCCTGGGCAATAAGCAGCGTTACGGCGCTAAATGCAAGACCCACAACAAGGTACCACTTGCGATCACTAGCCACAGCAAGGTAGCCGCGAGAATTGGTTTTATGCCCGCCTGCTTTATGCGTGATAGCGATAAGCTTGCGCCAATCATAAATAAGCACAGGGCGAGTAAATGCCGCGCCCCTTGGAATGCATAGTCATACACCACGGCACCTTGGGGAATAAACTCCGCGATTAGAATTGCCACAATGTAAAAAACAATAAACAAAGGAATCGCTGGGGTACTCGTTAAGGGATCAACCTCCGGATGCTGACGACGATACCACCAGGCGGCAACGAGAACTAAAGGAACGATGGCCAGTGCCCGCGTTAACTTTAAGGTTGTTGCCACTGCCAACGCATCGTCGCCATAAATCTCTGCAGCCGCCACGACCGATGATGTATCGTGAATAGCAAGCGCAGCCCAAATGCCGAATTGCTGTTGAGACAGCGCAAACATGTGCCCAACCGCCGGAAAAATCCAGAGTGCGATAGCATTTAATATAAAGACGCAAGCGAGAGCCACGCCAATATATTCACTGCGGGCGCGAATCGCAGGTGCCAGGGCTGCAATGGCACTTCCACCACAAATCGCCGTGCCCGCGCTAATTAAAGCCCCAGTTGTTGGTTCCATGCGCAGCAAACGTATCAATAGCCAACCAAGAATCAATGCGCTCAAAATCACAATCACTAAGACACCGAGCTGGCCGACACTGGCCTCTAGCGCAACGGTTAGATTTACCCCAAAGCCGAGACCAACAATTGCGATGGCGAGCAGGCGTTTAACCCATTGCGAGGGATTAACCTGTGGCGGCACCCACCCTAACAATGCCATCAGCAAGCCCAAGCCTAACGCATAAGGCGAACTGATTAACGGAGTTAAACTGAGCAGTGCGAAAAACAAAAAAACAATGTGTTTAAGTGCGACCACTTGCATGACGAAGCATCCCTTGTAGTTCCAAGTCCTATTAAATCATACTTTATTGCAAATTCGCCGCTTGCAGATTGATTCATTTGCCACGATACTTTCGCTGCAACTTAAACGGTACCGATTACGCTAGGTGTCATGCCGCACAGGGTGCCTTGAAAAGGATAATCACAATGAAAATTCAATATCTCGTTGCTGGATTGTGCGTCGGCGCCTTGGTCATTCACTTTACGTCCAAGAATCCAGCCCATGCCGATAATAGCCGTTGTAATGTATCCACAAGTAAAACCTTCCCGTTAACCATTGAGCAAGCGCAGCGGTTACAGATTGGAATAGGTCCAGACAAACTCGATTTGCGCGGCCGTCGCGGTGACGATGGTGAACTCAAGGTACGCTTCTGTGCATCTGATGACGCTCGCTTGGATGCTATGGGAGCGGATCTGACAGTTGTAGAGGGTGTGGCGACATTAGAACTAGATCACGGTGGTCAGTCAAATCGAACGTCGGGTGGTTGGTTCAGTCGGCGCAAAAGTTCTTATAGTTATTTTGAAGTAAAGGGTGATCTCAGTGCGCTATTCGCAGTGGATGCAAGTGTTGGTTCAGGTTCCGGAAAAATCAACGGATTCGCTGAGGCTAACGCGATTGTGGGCAGCGGTACCATGACCGTCGAAGACATTGCTGGCCCTGTCTCACTCACCGTGGGGAGTGGCAAAGCAACCCTTCGTCATCTTGGCCGATTCGACATTGGTGCGATAGGCTCGGGCAATGTTGATGCCGAGCGCATACGGGGTGGCGCTAGCATCGGTAGTATCGGTTCTGGTAGCGCTAAACTGGCTGATATCGAGGGTGAGGTGAACGTGGGCACTATTGGTTCTGGTTCATTTCGTGCCGACAACGTGAACAATTCGGTTACCGTTGGCAGTGTCGGCTCAGGCGGGGTTGTGGTGCGCAATGTCAGTGGCGACTTCACACTGCGCAGTAAAGGTAGCGGCTCGGTATCCCATGACCGTGTCAGCGGAAAAGTGACAGTTCCAAACCGTTAAGCGCCTTGTTTAACCTGCCGTAACAACATTTCTGCTTCGCGCTGAGACTGGTTCATCAGGGCGATAGCAGAGGTGTGTAGATCGCCGCCATGGGTTGTATAAAAAGCGCTCTCAATTTGCTCAACCGTTCTTAAAATTGAACCGGCTTCGCCACCATGGCGTAAAATTGCCTGTTCAATAGATGCGGTCATTCGAACCTGTGCTAAGAATGCTTCTTTCTCAACACCGAGCATTTGCTGGGTTCCGGATAACAAGCCAACCAAAAATACTTGCTCGCTTCCCTTCTTATCGAGTCCTTGAGCTTCGGCCATGTGCTGACACATAAGCGCCCGAACCAAAACGATTCGCACTTGCGCAACATTACCTAGCCGTAGAAGCATCATCAGTAAAACCCATTTTCGAAACGCTTCTAAGCCAATTAAGAGAATCACTTCAAGCACTGACTCAATACGTTTGCTCACCCCATAATACGGACTATTTGCAATGCGCAGGAGGTTAAGCACCAGCATGGGATCCTTCATCAATAAATCAGCAATTGCCGTATAGTCAGGATCTTCGCGAAATGTATGGGTCAAAACTGCTGCAAATTCTGTAAGCCCCGCTGGTACTCGCTTGCCATGAATAATCTCTGGGCGTCCTAAGAAAAATCCCTGAAATAAGTCGAAGCCGGCATCATAAAAATCTTGATAGGTTATTTCATCCTCAATGCGCTCAGCTAGCCAAAGCGCAGGCAGTTCTCTTAGCTTACTTCGCTGCAGCTTTACTTCGGTGAATGTTGTCTGTTCAATATCTACTTTGATAATGCTGGCCAATTCAAGCAATGGAAACCAGCTGGATTTGAATTCAAAATCGTCCAATGCAAAGCGAAATCCCGCATCGACCCAGTTGCGAACAGCGCGCACCAAGTGGGGCGTGGGTTCAATTCGCTCTACTAACTCGACAATGACATGTTCAGGTTTTATCGGAAGGAATGAGCCAGACTCAAGAAATTCCGTGGAGACATTGATACAAATGGGGTTGTCAAAGAAAGTACTCTGCTCTATCACACCTGCACACAAATTATGCAACAGTTCGCTCGTGGCCGCTGTATCGCCGACGTCTAACGCCGTGGCACCACTTTCATGCCGATAAAGCAATTCTCTGGCAAAAATGCTTCCCGCTCGGTCATAAATAGGTTGAGCCGCAAACAGTTGAGATTCCAAAAAAATATCCTGATTCAAGAGTCTTCGTTGTTGTTTTATTAACCTATCTGAAATTTCTCATTAAAGCTAGTCACTGCCCCAACGATTGTTTCGTTCACTCTTCATTCGCACATAACGTCTGGCGCAATGTGTAGACATTGTCACCAAGGGGGGAATCGTCATCATCTGCAGCCACGGCAGCGGCATATAGCGTTGCGCAGGTAGTGAGGTTATCTGGCACACGCCAGTGTAGAGTGAATAGGGTTTTCATTTCACCGTTATCAGTTGCGTCACTTGATACCGGTTGTGTATGCGTTAGATACTCATCGCCATTGAGAGTAAGCACTTGCTGACCAGACGACGTCTGCCAAGCTCCACTTTCGATCATCGCCTGAAATCCGCCTACTTTACTCTCGGGATCAAGCATGACTAAGGTAAGCTCCACCAAGGTTCCTGGCGTGATAGGTTCAGGTAACCCACGTAAGCGCAATCCACTTTTGGCAGAAGGTTCGGGCCCGGCAAAATGACACAGGCTACAGTCTTGCTGATTGTTGGCGCCGGTGTGGCCTGCCGGCGCACCTTCTGGGAAGGCGGCCGCAGTGCCACTATAAGCAAGAGCTCCCACAATCAGTAACAGCGTTTTCTTCATGTATTCACGTGTTCATGGGGTTATTCGCTAATTCGAGCCTGGCCGACAGTATTCACATCAGTACCAAACCAAATGCTATGCGAGTCTGCATCATAAACCATGTGCCGAACGGTGCCAGCGCCGCTGGGCACGTCAAAGGACCCTGTCCAGCGTTCGGAGGTTGTATCAAAACCAACAAAGGGGTTTGGTTGCACGCCCGTTTCAACAATCCAGAAAACATCATTTTGGTCCATCGCCACAGCGTACGGACGCGAGTTATCGGCAGAAGGGGCGCGCCATTCCTGGATCTCTCCATTGTTTGGGTTATAGCGGCCAATGTAACCACCTGCATAGTCTGCATACCAAACATGGCCATTAGAACTTACCGCCAACCGACGCGAGCGCGTTTCCTCTCGAGGGAGGTCGATTTCCTGAAGTTCACCATCAACCACGGTAGCAATGCGGTTGGTCCCTAACATTACAACCCAGGGTTGGTCGTCATGCACAACGATGCCGTAAGGCCGCGAGCGCGGACGCTCAACGGTGTACATGGTAAATTCTTCAGTGTCGGTATTGAAATAACCGATGCGGTTGCCACCTTGTTCTGTGAACCAGATGTTCCCTTGGCTATCCCAATCCATCGTGTGCACATCTCGAGGACCATCGCCCGGCGGATAAAATTTTGTAATTTCCCCCGTTGTTACATCCAGAAAGCCGAGATGATTTGCTCTGTTGCCTGCGTACCACGCTCCCCGGTGGTCGGAAATAACGGTATGGGGCCCAGCGCCGTCTTCAAGATCCCATTTATGGAAAGCACCCGTTGATGGCGTTAAACGCCCTACATAATGAGTCCGCTGTCCGACAAAATAAATCGTATCTGATCCACCGACCCAGGGATCACGGGACCGTGGCCCTTCATAAGGTACTTCCCATTCTGTGATTTCCAGACTGGCGCCGTGTAAATTGCTGTGATTATGGGCAAGTGCCGTCGGCATCGATAGCCCGACCGTTAGGGCAAATCCCAAGCACAAGCCAGTCAGTGTGTTAAAACGAACCATCATCAAGTCCTCCACAAATGTTCGCGAAGAAAGTACGCGTTTTCATAGTGTAGTGGAGGTTTCACTGATTGCGTGCGTTCTCTAGAGACGTTTGTCGCAGAAACACTATCGTTCAGCGATCCACGTAACGCTGTGGCGGATCCGGTGGTCTTGCGACGGGCCAATCAAAGCCTCCAAAATGATAGCGCAAATACAGTAATCCCTGATTCGGTGAAAACGTATCGGATCGAATGAGATTGGCCTGCAAGCCGATATACCATTGACTACTCAACTTATATTCGACGCTACCCGTTAGACTGTGGCTACGACCACCGCCGGAACCCGCTGCAAAAATTGGCGTAATACCGGTGGCCCCCTGAATAGATTCCGCTTGATCTTGCAGCTCGGGATGTCCGGGGAAAAACACCTGCTCGTGCAATGTGGTATCGGAAAAGCCAATGGACCCTCGAAGTAAATAAGAGAACCGATCAATGCGTCCAAATATTGTAACGGGAAGACTTATTGACTGATACGAGCGCGGACTATAGTAATTTCCATGACCAAAGGTTGGCTGACTCAGATCTTCCGAGAAGCCCCAAAATAGTGTCGTAAGCCCCACGGTAACCGCCAAGGGCTCGCTATCATAAGCGCGCATGTAACCGCCGGTATATGCATACCAACGGGAGTTAGACTGAACGTTGCGACCTTCGAAGTAATCAGCACCAAAGCTTCCCCACCAACCAAAACGGCCGCCTTGATCCCAACTTGTCCCTAAATTGACGCCATTTCGAGTGACGGGTCCCCATTGACGGTCTGAAAAAGGGTCGTCCATCCCAGCAAAACTGATCATGGTGGCCGTTTGCACACGGCGCTGCGCGCTTAAACGCACCCCAAATTGTCCAAGTGAGCGACGCACACCAACTCCACCCACCCAAGTAGAACGATTAAAGCCTAAAGGACTCGTGCCTAAATCTATCCACCAGTCATCAAAATCGGCACCTAACCCTACAGCCACGCCAAAATCTGTATTGCGATCTTGTATGCCCGTGGGACAGTCAACTTCGCAGAGAAGTCCGGTGCCAAAACGGTTTCGCCAGAAATTATCATCTAAATCAGCGGCGCCAGCATCAATCCACGTTGGGTCAACGCGCAAGAACCAGTATCCGTCCCGCTCTGAAAAGGGTACCCGCAAATCCACCATCAAGGTTGTGGCGGCCAACTCGGTAATTCCCGGCGTTCCACTTTTTGCAGCATGATCCACACCGATATATAGCACCGATTCTGCTGCACTTGCACGGGCTCGCCGCTGTAAGCCTGGTACGCGCCAGTCATCGGTGACGGATGTCTGCCAAATATCTGCATACACCCCTTCCCGTTGCATACGAATCGCGGCCATGGACCACTCAAATGCTTGTTCACGAGCGCCTACCTGTTCCGCAAATCGGCTCGCCTCCGCATAAGTAACTGCCTGTTGATCCCCTGAATCACGCTGAACTGCTTGCTGAACATGACCAAGAAAACCGCGATCTGAAGGAGAGGCATCGTCGGCCATCAGACCAATAAATTGGGCTAAGCGATTTAACGAAACATCGTTAAGTAGCGCTGGATCCGAGCGCAATACTGAACGCCAGTCATCGGTCATCGCCTGCACTAAGGCCTGCTCGTTCAATCGTAGTGCTAAGGCCTCAACGCCGTCGGTGCGTTCCTCTACCGGAATTTGGTCCACGGCAAACTGAGCGTCGCCAATGCGATCATTACGCGCTAAGTACAAACCGTAAGCAAACCAACTATCTGATTCGGGATTGTTTTCTACCAGTTGCTCAAACAAGGCATCACCCCGCTTTTGAGCGCGAGAGGGTTCAACACGTTCATAGGATTGCACCAAGGCCGCCACCAACCAAGGGTTGTTTGGGGTGCGTGTATATGCATCGAGCAAGTGCTCGTGCGCCGCTGCGTCATCACCTTGCGCCAATGCCTGTTCCGCTTCTAATTGAGCCTGATTACTCAGAAACCGTTGATACTCGCTCGACAACTCTTGTTGCAATTCGGGCGTGAGGGACTGATAGTAAGATTCCATCGCTTCTACATTTTGCTCATCCCGATAAATCCCAAACAACGACCACGCCGTGGTGCTAGATGTGGGCGTGCTGCTTAGCACTTGGCGAAAAGCCGACTCTGCCTGGTCCGTATTTCCTTCGGCTAGGGCAAGGCGACCTTCTCGAATAGCAATGGCATCTTGTTGTAATTCTGCTTCGCTATGGGCCCGTATACGCGCCAAAGCGATGCGCGACCGCTCGATATTTCCTGCTGCCAGTTGCGTATCAAAGACTGCTAAGTCGCGCCAGAACTCAGCAACATAGGCCATATCTGCCCATACACCGCTGTCAGGATCTGCCGCGTGAGCACGCCGGAACCAAACCACCGCTTCATTATGGCGACCCTGTCGCATGGTGGCATATCCCAAACCACCTAGCACATCTGGATCCTGCTCCCGTTCAGGTAACGCATCTCGCAACCAGCGTTCGGCTTGCAGTGGATCGCCTTCCTCAAGGGCGCGCAAGCCCCGTTGTTGTCGATTAAATGCAGGATCTTGAGCTAGCCGCGTTTGCTCCGCGCGCTCGCTGCGTAAGCGTTGATAAGCTTCTGAAATCTCGGCTTCTTGCGGATGCAGAGAGGCCACTCGCGACAATTCATCGAGCAGGGGGCTGTCGGATGCCATTTGCGCTGCAATACGCGCCCATAGTGAAATCGCTTCCTGACCACGCACGCTATCTTGGGTAAGGTTGGTAAGCCGCTGCAAATCTTCGCGGCGTAACTCTCCATAGAGTAAGCGAACCCGCACCCGCGCCAAAAATACGCGGTGCGATTGGGGCATGTCTAACTGCAGTTGGTCGAGCGCCTGTAACGCTTCTGGAGACCCCGATGCTCTCGCTTCCGTCTCCCAGAATTCAATCGCGAGGGCTGTTGAAACGGGCCCTTCAGGAAATGCATTTCTCCATTTCTCAGCAGCTTCGTCATAGCGGCCGGCAAGTGCAAACATTTGTGCGTCACCCACCCATTGTTGCTGTTCTGGGGTAAGGCCAACCAATTCACTCAAGCGTAACGTCGCTGGATGGCTCGGATGCTCTTCGCGTAATCTTTGATAAATTTGTTGGCCCGTCATCGTATCGCGCTGCTGCAGTGCCAATGACGCGCGAACTTCAAGTAATCGCGGGTGGCCCGGGTGTACACGAAGCAGTTGCTCTAAAACCCCTTCAACGCGATCCGGACGACCCCGTTCATACCAATAGGTAATGCGCTCTTCAAGTAAGCGGATGGATTCATCCTCAAGGGCGGTCGTTGCTAAACTAGGGGAAATCGAAACAAGTAAGAACAGGGCGAATACCCAAAAATTAACGACACGCATGTAACACCTCATCGCTTACATTGAGTCGACCATCTGGAAGAAATTCAACACACTGCAAAGCGCTCAAACCAAACATAAGCAGCATAGTATCGTAGTAACGTAACCGGTAGCGCTCTGGATCCCGGGCTAAAATTCGGTCTTTCTGCTGTCGCGCGAGAGCTTCTCCTGCTGAGTCCAAGCCCTTGAAATAAGGTAACAATACCGCGGAAAAACCTATCGACCCGACGCCATCGGGCGCACGTCCATCCCGGTAAACATTCTCGGGCGGGTAGCCATGCGCAAGTGCATAGTCAACTAACGCCTGCAAGCGGTCACGGACGTCGAAGACATTCTGTTGCTCCGCATCCCAATGCAGCCACAGGTAGCTGCGAATCGCATCATAGCTGCCGCGACTCACCGACTCTTGATGTGCCGCGGATAATTGTTCGTTAGCGACAATAGCGAGGCTCCTATCAACGGCAAGCCAATCTGGAATTGCACCGGAGTCTTCATTCGCCAATGCGGTAAAAATGTGACGACTCGAAGCGGTGATGTCACGCCATGCATTCTCTTGCGCATACACGGCAAGCCCATCAAACAATGTCAGCGAAAAATAACTAGGATTCACTATTAAGTAGTCGTCGTGCTCAAATCCGAAAGGTGCCGGCAGCAATACCCGATATTCCTCGAGTTGCTTGGTGGACGCACTAAGAATGAGTTGACTCATGCGATTCGCCAGTGCGCGGTAACGAGGACGTTGCCAGCGTTCTGCCGCTGCATACAACGCGAAGGTCATCCAAATATCGGCATCGATGGCCGGATTATGATCAAGCACTCCCCAACTTTCGTTCTCGCGTTGTCCCCACAGCCATGCGGGCAACTGATCGCCCAATTGACCACGCGCGAGATTATCCTCAGCCCATTCAAGAAGCGCTGAAAAGGTTGTTGGATCATCGGCCAAGAGCGCAAACCACATGCCGTACGCTTGGCCCTCCGAGGTACTGATCGAACGGGGATCTGAAAAATCGATCACCCGACCTTGATCAATAAAATGATCGACAAAGTTCCCGTAGTGCCACTGAAAGGTAAGTTCTTTAGGCGTGTCCTGCACCACAGGGACTGTCGCTGGTTCGCATCCAAGCAATACCAGCACAAATCCAGCGGCAAGACCTTTCCATTTCCTTAGCACCATATCAACCTATGTGGAACCTTCATCTATTTTGAACCGCCTACCCGACGGCGCGCGATGCTTGCAAAGAACCAATACAAAATAAGCACAAGTGTAATCAGAGCGACGAGTGTGATCACCGATACCAAAACTGGGTAACGCGATAAATGGAAATGCATGCGTTTCCAGAAGCTTAACTCACCGACGTAGTATGGGTCATAGGTATTCAAATGGCGCTCGCTACCCGGAGTGATCACTGTCATAAATCCAACCACATCGGTATTGCGTTCGGCAGAACGTATTAGCGACTCCACCTGACCAAGGAACTCATCCTGATTCGCCGTTAGCGCGACCACCGTGGCGTTTCGTTGAATAGGTGATTCAAAACTAACCAACGCCGCGCTCGGACCACTAATTTGAACACTTTCTTCAGGGCTGAACAGTAAACTTTGTTGGCCCGAAAGACCGTGATGGCGTAGCTGCTGATCTAAGGTTGAACGGCCAAAGCGCGATAAAAACTCACGCAGGGTATTGCCACCGATAATCAGCAAGTCTTCGTTATTGTTCCGGGTTAGCTCATCCACGTAGCGCACCCGCAATAAACTCCCATGATGGCCGGTCGCCGAGCCAATCATTCCCAAAGTGGTCATTGCCGCGCGCATTTCGGTGTCGGAGGGTTCACGACTCATCACCAGTAAGGTATTCGATAAGTCGTCGTAAACTGAAAACGGATAGCCCGTTTTCACGAACAATTGCAGATTTGGTAACTGCGTATAATGCTCATAGCCGCGTAAATCTATTTTTGAATCACCATCAATGGCGCCCATGGTATTACCGATGGGCCGCACTCGACATTCTTCGCTGTGTGAGCTAAACGAGAACTCGAAATCAAGACGGTTAATCGCGCCTAGCTTGAACGCAGGAATTTGTAACGTCGGTTGGGCAAACGGATTATTTTCTAGCAATGGCACTCGAATTCGCTGATTCACCCCGCCTAACCCAGATTCCGTCAGGGTATAGCCTTTAATAAATTCATTGTTTACAAATACCCGTAAACGACTCTCATCAACTTGAATTGGCGGTGTGTAACGGAACTTCAAATCAATAGGAATACCATGCCGTTGCCACGTGAAAAGATCGGGTGGAAGGCGCAAATTCAGACCAATTGGGCTATTTCGGTAACCTGAGCGCTGCAGGTCTGTTTCAAAATCAACCAACTCTGAAAACGTAACCGGACGCTGGGTTGATATCCAGCGCGGCGCTGAGTATGGCTCCCGAGGTGCGACATTCACATTACGGACCACCAATTCTGGTCCGCTCATTCCCGCTGGATGCTCTATCAGGCCTTGCACCGCAGTAATAAGGCCCGCGCGTTCGGGCGCCTGCACCAATAGCATCTTATACGCTTGGTTCACCGGATTTGTGATCATGCGAATAGTTGGGCCATCCACTGCCGGCATATCACGCAATAACCACGGTCGCTCGTCATTGGTCATAAGTACAATGGCGTGATGATTAGGCCAAGGGCGAACTTCGTGCTCTCTTTCCACGTGGCTTGGGTAACGATATAAATGGGGCTCCAAACTGCGCCAATTGGCAACTTTCCCAAAGTACGAAGACAACAAGCCCATCGCGGCTATGTATTCGCGGCCGCTGTCGTCAGGAAATAGATAGTGCACATGCAGGCGGGAAAAATCGCGCTCATCAAAGAATGGCTCTGGGAACCAAGACAGATCATTGGTAACAAGTAGCTGCCGACGTTGCACCTCAATTCGGCTATCACCGGAAAATTCGAGCCATGCTGCTGGTGAAACCACCGCACACTCGGCGCCCATGGTTTCCGCGAGCAATTCAAATTCTATTTCGTTATAGCGGTCGAAATATTCCGCAGGCAGGTCAATCCGTAACTGGTGGCGCTGATCCGACTGAGCAACGGGTAAACGTACCGCGCGTAATAGCTCACCATTTAAACGAATACGCAGCTGCGACGTGTCTCGAATAAGTGTGGGCGAATAAGAATAGGTGAGATAAAGCGCGCCACCGGTCGTTATTTGATCCATGCGGCTACCGAATCCCAGCGTCATTCGATTTGCCATGCCATCAACGCGTAACGCCGTTTCTCCAACAAGCTCTCGAAAAGTCCATTGATTTTGGTGCTCTGGCAGATCAAAGATTTCATTGTCCAATACCGGTGGCCAATCATCTTCTTGAGCACTTGCGGTAACCGCAGCCATACTCGCACAGATAAGAAACAACACAGTACGCGTCCATACAGTTACGCTTTGAATTCGATTATGCATCTGTGTCTTCCTTATATTCTGGAATATGTGGCAACAATGAACGAAGAAAGTCTCCAATTTTCTCTACCATATCAAATACTGGTATAAGAATAGGAGCAAATTGTAATGCCATGCGTTTATATCCTCTTACCCCAATTGCTAGCACTTCTTTAAAGCTCGACATGGGTCGTTCCTGTTGACTGGTATCGCGCCAGCCAACCCACGCATCCGCTCGCGAAAATGTAGCGCGCAACAATGACGCTTGCTGTTCAGCTGTATCTACTTGAAACATCACCCCTGCCAATTCACCACGACGACTCACTATAGATGCATTAAATGATTGATGACTGGGTCCATCGGTCATCAAAATCTGTACTTTATCGCCCGGCTCAATATCGCAATCTCGAGGCACTCTTAAACCCGCACCCACATCAGAATAATCAATTAAATCGACCGCAAAAACATGTTCATCTGTTGTCACCATAGACGCGGGGCGATCCACTTTAATACGGTGCGACGCCCGAACCTGCTTCGCTTCTTCCGCAACGGCCACGGCGCCACCTAAAATAATTAAGTTGTACAACACCCATACTAAGTTGAGTGCGACCGTTAAGTATTCATCGGAAGGTCCAGTAAAGAGACGCCAAATACCGAATGAAAAACCCACTAAACACAGCAAAACTAGAAAAACATAGGGCCGAGACACTTCCCAGTCGAAGTATGTTTTAGGGGTCATGCCGCCTTTCGCAGTGACATTAAATTTTCCGTGTTTCGGAAAGAAAAGCGCCACTGTGGTAGGCCGAAAGATGTACCACGCCAGTACGGTTTCATACATTTCTGCCCAAAAAGAGTGCCTATATTGCCCTTGTGTTCGTGAGTTGGTCAGATAGGAATGAACGATATGGGGCAATGCATACAGAGCAATCATAATGGCCGGTGCAAAGACGATATAACTGTGAAGCAACAGGAAAGCCAAGGGTGCTAGCATAAAAATTAGACGCGGAAAGCCATTCAGGAAGTACAACATGGCATTTGCATAGCAAATGCGTTGACCTAAATTAAGCCCTTTACCCCGCAATGGGTTATCAAGTCGGAAAATTTGCGCCATTCCCCGCGCCCACCGCATTCGCTGTCCGATATGAGCTGACAAGCTTTCAGTGGCAAGCCCAGCGGCTTGGGGAATATTAAGATACGCAGAGGTGTAGCCTAATCGATGCATTTTTAAAGCGGTATGCGCATCTTCAGTC
The DNA here is from genome assembly GCF_015354615.1 of Aliidiomarina indica. Lineage (GTDB taxonomy): Bacteria > Pseudomonadota > Gammaproteobacteria > Enterobacterales > Alteromonadaceae > Aliidiomarina > Aliidiomarina indica. Next base: position 91,457 of record NZ_JACAVQ010000003.1, read on the forward strand.
ACCGTTTCCACCGCAATACCGCCCACTTCCTCCAGTGGTCCTCGTCGCAGTACTGCACATGAGCCGCAGAAAAACGATGCATTCCACATATCGTTCCCATCTTGAATTAAGCCATAAAATAACTCACCTTCGTTCGGCTTACTGCGGAACATGGTGAGGTTTTTCTCAAAGGGATCCGGCGAGAAAAAATGATGGGGTGTTTGCACTAAGGCTAATTTGCTATCGGTCATAAACCAGCCCATCGCCAACTGCAAAAACGATCGGGTAGGAATATGGTCACAATCAAAAATAGTAATAAAATCGCCACTCGTTTTCTTGAGTGCGTGATTCAAATTACCCGCCTTGGCGTGAGAATTATCCGGCCTCACCATATAGGTTACACCGGTTTTTTTGGCAAACTCAGCAAAGTCACTACGTTTACCGTCATCCAGCAAATAGACCTTAATTTTATCTTGGGGCCAATCCATTGCTAATGCAGCTTGTATGGTTGGCCGAACCACGTGCAGCGGTTCGTTATAGGTAGGAATATACACATCCACAGAAGGCCATTGATCAACATCTGCAGGCAAGCCTGCCACTTTTCGCTCCAACGGCCAAATGGTCTGAATGTAGCCTAACACCAAAATTGTCCAAGCATAGACTTCTGCACTCAACAGAAGCAGACTCAAAAAGGTGTCCATAGGGACATCCCAATTGATGGTTTGGGTGATTCGCCAGTATAAATAACGGGTACTGACCAACACCGAAAGCACCACCATCAGCAAAAGCGCCCCACGCTTTTGTACATCGCGAACCCACAACGCAGTCGCCCAGAAAAAAAGCAGCATGACCGCCTGAGAGGTGGCATCCATCGGTAAGGTAATGGTAAAAGCGACGAGTACCGAAGCAAACACAGTAGCGAGAATACGCAAGGTGGCGGTATTGAGCCATGCATATTGGGTCACTTCACCAAAGCTACGAATGACCGTGAGGGCACGATTCATATAAAACGGCTTTATGATTTTGCTCCACACACTCTGCCCAGCTTGACTCTGGCGTTGGAAAAACGCACGGGTTTCTTCCCAGGTTTTGCTTATTCGGCTTTGTTCAGGTGTGTCCGATGTTTGCCTGAAAAAGATGAGCCAGAACAATTGCAGAACCACCCGAATCGGGTCTAAGGGCTTTAAATGACTGAAGTTTACATGGGGAAACCAAAACCGAAGTGCATCACTTCCTTTCATTTTTGTGCGCGAAGAAGCATCTAACGTACTAATATGTATAAATAAAATCTCGAAATACAACCCAATCAGATGCGTAAGCGCGCGCGGCCGTGTCATCGTTTGACGCGCTTGTAACCAGTGTTGCCGTACCATCAACACCATCACCTTATGTCTCCGAGGCCTGAAGGTTCACCTGCTCAATTTCTGGCATAAAGGACAAAGTCCACAAGGCGAGCGCGTCGAAATCTCGCGAAGATTGTGCTTGCCGGGCATACTCAAAAACCGGCATGGCGCGTGCACATGCTTCCGGAATATGTTGATCTCGATGCACCATCACCGGAATCACGGTGCTTGGATGAAGTTGCGAGCGTAAATAATCGAGCGTGTCTTTGTTTAATTCCAACTGCGGCGCAACGCCATTAAATAACACCATAGACTCGCAGTTAGCCGTTTGCTGCCGCGCTCGCGCATCGGCAGCAAACCTGAGCAAAGCACCCGGCGCCCGCGGTTCTGGCTGAACCACGTTAATCATCAGCTCCGCATGTCGATAGGCCCAATCTTGCAAAGGTCCTTTGCTTGCCGGCACATCAAGAATCAAGACCCGATCGGTTTGGGTCAGTACAGGCGTAATCAGCTGTTCTAATTTGTCGACTAATTGTGATTGTTGCTCAGGCGAGGAGAGCGACTGTAGGCCCATAGGGATGAATGGGTATCCCGCTTGGGTTTCATATAAATAATCCTGCAAAGATGCCGATTCATCTGTTGCTAAGCCATTGGTATCGGAGAGCGCGCGTCCGAACAACAACTGAAGCTGGTTGTCTTCTTGCAAATCAAGGGCTATTGCGCGCACACCCATTTCATTCAAGGCAACCGTATAGCCTGCCACTATACTTGTCGCACCCGCACCGCCGACTAAGTTTTGGATGCCAATGATCCTCATGACGTCTCCACCTCTGTATTGTCATTCACAGCAGATGGCTGCGACGCGGAGTGGTGGGCAGAAACATCGCATAAGTCGAGCGCATATAAAGGCCATTTGGAACGAATTGAAGTCACCCTTTGCTGATGTTGGATTTCCACATAAGGCGACTCAAATTTATTTACAATACTGCGCAAACGCTTAATATCTGCAGCCAAATCAGGTTCAGCTTCAGTGAGCGACGACGAATTCTTCTGAACCCACAATGGTTTCATATAATTTGGATAATTCTTTGTTTGTTCTATGCTTATGGGAAGCTTAGAATAAAATTTGGAAACTAGCTAGGATGTAAATCAGCATATATCCGCAAACTGGCTCGCATTACCCGCTGTTAATTGGAGTTCTATGTGATTACGCTGCAACAGATGTTTCCCAACATCACACAAAAGCTTCCACCCATGCGAGGAGAGGAGGCCCACTGCGTGATTACTCAATCCTCCGCATGGATTGATCACCTGCTGACATTGTTTGCTACGCAACAGTCGACCCTTATGTTAGCCAGTGCCGAAGACATTCAGCGTCTCGAACGACGTATTCCAGACATTGATAAAAATAGCGCCCTTACCTTAGCGGAATGGAAGCACTTTAGAAGCTTTAAAGCGACCCGTATTCTCGATGCGATAGATCGCACGGTGCAGCATGAAAAGGTCGTGGTGTTGCATCTGAACTTTCAAAGCCCTGGATTAATTGAGCATAACTTACTCACTGACAACTTTTTTGCCCGGTTGCAGCATTGGGCCGTCCGCAATCAAAAGCTATTGGTGGTGCTTGGACTTGGTGAAATCGATGGCCGGGAGTTAACAGCATTTTTGGAAACTTCAGCGCGCCGTTTCACAAGCATGCACTTCGTGTTTCAAGGGCAACCCGACTGGCGTTGGAGCGTTCAATTCTGGTTTAATGGGTATTCCTTACACCGTTGGAACTGGGATATCCGCGAGGTTCTGTTAGATAATGGCAACTACAGATTCGAGCTTGCGACCCACAAAACTGAACGCTCTCCTGGCGAACTATTGGGTGACAAAGCGCCGCGCTTTTTCTGCGATAACGCCATCGAGGACGGCGAGTTTCTCCCTTCTGAGTGGCAACGTTTATCCGCTACCAGCGATTTTCGTGAAGCCACTCGCGACGGCGCCGACGCCGTTTTCGTCATCGGTTTAAGTAATCGTCAAGAGTTATCAGATATTGCCCGTCGTACCTTTGAACTTCGTCAGTTTGCGGGCCCCTATTTGCGTATTTTAATTCGAGCGCGTGATGAGTCACTGAGATTACAAGACGAGCGTTTTCTCATTTCCGCAGGCGCGACTTTGGTTCTGCCTTCTGAGTTATCGACCCGAAGTGTGGTGAGTTTCGCCGAGACAACCATCGGCTTTGAGTACACGCAAAGTCTTCCGGAAACCTTTGAAGATTTAAAAACGTCGCAGTTAATCGATGATGCGCGCGGATATATGCCGCCCCTCACCTTTGCGAGCAAAGCACGAAACCTACAAAAAAAGGCCGAGCGCCAGGCCTTGGATACCATATTGATCACTGCCGATGTTGCTACTGGCTTAACGCCGTTAACCCTGGTGCGTCGATTTGGCAGTCGTCGTCCCGGTGACATCATTACTGTGTCTCATGGTAAAGTTTTCTTGTTTTTATACGGCTGCCGCGAAACCGATGTGGGCAACGTTTTATTCATGAGTTTTGGCATTCCGGCGGCCAGTTTATTTAAACAAGAGAAACGTTTAGCGCGACACGGTCAGATATTAGACGCTTGCGATGCCCTCGAAGCTGATGAGAAACTGCATCCTTCAAAGGATCTTAGTTTATTGATTCAACAGCAACAGACCGCGAGCAAACGCACCGAAGATCACGAACAAACACCGTCACGGGTTCGTAAAGCGTCGTATTTATAAGGATAGGTATGCCTGAATCACTGCTAATTTATATAGTTTCCGGAGCGTTTATTTGTGGCATTATCGTAGGTTATGTTTTCGCGCGCTTAAGGCAGAATTCTCGAAATTCAATTTTGGGCCCGCTGCTAACAAACCACTACATCCGCGTTCGACGCACTAAAAAGAATAAAAGGCCTTAAGCTTCATGAGTGAGCAACTCTATCAGCGCCAACGTCAGCAATTATTGCATCACCCCTTATTTAATTGGCCTGGGCTAGGCGCTTGGAGTTTTTATTTTCTTATCAAAGCCGGCATGGCCCTATTTGGGTATCTCGAGCTTGAACTACTTTGGAATCTTACACTTTTCGCCTTTTTAGTTGTTCCGGTGAGATTTTTTTGGCTGCGCTTTGCCCGTCAAATTATCGCTATCGTTGCCGCGACCTCCTTACTCTATACGGAAAGCCATTTACCGCCGTTCTCGCGCTTAATTGATCAATGGGAACTCGTTTCTAGTTTCAGTTTCTGGTACAGCCTAGAGCTCATTGGACGAATAATTTCGTTGCAAATGATAGCCGCGTTATTGGTGGCATGGATTCTTTATTTGTACTTAAGCAAGTTGCTACGTATGACCACCGTTACGCTTGTGGCAATTGTGGTGGTTCCCCTGCTACCTAGCCAACAGCTTCAACCGATAGACGTTGCCTTCGGCACTGAGCGAGGTCCTACGCAACAGGCTGCTGGCACAGTGCGCGCCCCGGTAAACAATCCCGACGCGCTGCTGTCGGAATTTTATGCACGCCAACAAGAAATCCAGTTGAGGCCGCCAGCAACGGTTAGTCCCGACTTTGATATCCTTATGGTGAACGTATGTTCGCTGTCGTGGCAAGATCTAGAACAATTTGATTTGCTTGACCATCCGTTCTTGGTGCGCTCGGATCTTACACTCACTAACTTTTTTACCGGCAGTTCCTACTCTGGCCCGGCGACATTGCGGCTATTACAGTCGAGTTGCGGCCATGTTCCCCACAGTCGGTTGTTTGAGCCACTGCCGGCGTGCACATTAAACCAACAATTACAGCAGCTTGGATTTCGCTCGGAAATTCGGATGAACCATACCGGTGCCTTCGATAACTTCCTGACACAAGTGCAGCAACTTGGTGGCTTAGAGAACGCACCGTTTGTGGAGCCTTCCCAGTTCCCCACGGCAATGATGGGATTTGATCAATCACCTATTTATTCTGACCGGGCGATTTTAACGGACTGGCTCGAGCAATCGAATGACGCGCCTAACTTTACCTTCTATAACACCACAAGCTTGCATGATGGCAACCGCTTACCCGGTTTTCGAGGCAATAGTATTGCCAGTTACCGCACCCGGCTGCAAACACTGTTGGACGATCTAAACCAGTTGTATGATGACATTATTGCATCGGAACGAGCGGTATTGGTTGTCATCGTTCCTGAACACGGAGCGGGTTTGCGCGGTGATCAGTTGCAGTTACCTGGGATGCGGGAAATCCCGACACCGGCATTAACCCATGTGCCAGTAATGATGCGACTATTTGGTCCGGGCGTAAATGACGCCGCCCGCTCACCGATACAAGTGGCTCGTAGTACCGGCCCCACGGCGATTACCAGCGCTATTTATCAAACCATGGAACAACGCCCATTCTCTGGGGGAAGTTACGATCCGAGCCGCATCGCTCAAGCGATGCCGGAGCAACGCCCCGTGCTTGAAAATGACCGTGTCATTATGATGGAAATAGACGGTCAATTCTTTTTGCAAATCAATCATGGTGACTGGCGACCGTATATGCGCTAGGCTTTCAAACAGCTGTTTAATTCATATTGAACTTTGCATTATTCTCGTGTGATAGTGCCAATTGAAAGCACCCAAATAAAGAGTACGCCATGACCTCATCTTCTCCTCAACGCATTTTTATTACCGGCGGCGCAAGTGGCTTTGGCTTTGCACTCGCAAAACATTACGCCAAGCGAGGATGGCGTGTTTCCATTGGCGATATCGCCGATGACCTAGGCGCACAAGCCGAATCTGAGTTAAATGAACTCAACCCATCCGCTGAGTGCCGCTATTTACACTGCAATGTCACTCAAGAAAGCGACCTCGCCAAGGCAATCGCGGTGCTTAAACGGGATTGGGACGGCCTTGATGTCATCGTCAACAATGCCGGAGTAGCTCAAGTAGGTGCTATTGATACGGTGGATATGAGCGATTGGCAGTGGATTACCGACATTAACTTGTTCGGTGTCGTGCGTGGTTGCAAGCATGCTGTGCCCTTATTTAAACATCAGGGTTCCGGTTACATTGTCAATGTGGCGTCCATGGCTGGCTTGCTCGATGTCCCCAACATGTCGGCATATAACGCCACTAAAGCGGCCGTGGTGTCTATCTCAGAAACGCTCCAACATGAACTTGCACCCGACAATATTGGCGTGTCTGTTCTTTGTCCCTCTTTTTTCCGTACCAATCTTGGGAATAGCATGCGCAGTACCGTGCCAGGCATGGATAGAACGCTTGATAAGCTCATGAGTAAGAGTGCTCTAAGCGCCGATGATATTGCTCAGATAGTGGCGACTGCTATCGAAAAACGCCAATTCTATATTGTGCCTCACGCCAATGCGCGCCGTATTTGGCGTCTGAAAACCTGGTTACCACGACGCTGGTATGCTCGCATGATGCAAAAGCAAACCGCTAAATTAAGAGGCAAATAAACATGACTTCTCTTGCTACACAGCTACAGTCTTTTCAACATGCATTCTCAGCATCTCCGGTACCTAATGCAGCAACCCGTATTAAGCACCTGGAGCAGCTAGAACAGGCTTTGTTGCAGCAGCAAGACGCCTTTATTCGTGCAATTACACAGGATTTCGGGAAACGCAGTGCGGATGAAACCAAGCTCGCGGAGTTGTTGCCCTCGCTTGAAGGCATCAAGTATGCCAAGAAGCGAATAAAACGCTGGATGCGTCCTTCACGCCGGGCCGTCGGTTTAGCATTTCAACCGGCCAAAGCACGGGTTGAGTACCAACCCCTCGGGGTGGTTGGTATTATTGTCCCGTGGAACTATCCACTGTACCTTGCTATTGGCCCACTTGTTGCTGCGCTAGCGGCAGGTAATCGCGTCATGATCAAAATGAGCGAATACACACCGGCAACAGCCAGCGCACTACAGCAACTCATTGCTGATGTATTCGCAAGCGACCATGTCGCCGTAATAACTGGCGGACCAGACGTGGGCAAAGCCTTCGCCGAACTCCCTTTTGATCACTTGCTATTCACCGGTGGCACCGAAATTGGTCGACATGTCATGGCGGCTGCAGCGAAAAACTTAACCCCAGTAACCTTAGAGTTGGGCGGTAAATCACCGGCGATTATTGGCACATTAAAGGGTGCCGCCGAGCGCGCAGAAGCGGCAGAGCGCATTGCTTTTGGTAAAGCCCTCAATGCAGGCCAAACCTGTGTGGCCCCCGATTATGTGTTATGCCCCGCAGATGAACTCGAATCCTATGCTGCATTAATTAAGACCGCTTGGGAGCGCATGTACCCTTCTTTTCGAGATAACCCCGACTACACGCAAATTATTAATGATCGGCAGCACCAGCGCTTAACTGAAGTAATCGACGAGGCGCGCGCGAGTGACGCGCAACTGATTCAATGCAACCCAGCGGGGGAGGATTTCGACGACTCACGCGTAATCCCACCCACGATTGTGATGGGCGGAAGCCCGAATTTACGGATCTATCACGAAGAGATTTTCGGCCCAGTGCTACCTATCCTGCCCTATCAAAATATTGAGGATGCAGTGCGTCAGGTGAACGCGGGCAGCCGTCCATTGGCCTTATATTATTTCGGCTACAACAAAAAAGAGCAGCGCTATGTTTTAGATCATTCCCGCTCCGGTGGTGTATGTTTGAATGATACGGTATTTCATGTTGCTCAAGACGATTTGCCGTTTGGTGGCGTTGGCCAATCAGGCATGGGCCATTACCATGGGCACGAGGGATTTCTCACCTTTAGTAAAGCGCGTAGCATTTTAAGTAAGGGCAAGTTAAACAGTGCAAAACTGATTTATCCTCCTTATGGGGGCAGGCTACTCCGTCTTATCTACCGGTTATTTATCCGATAAAGGGTGCACGATGAATCGTCGGTCATTTTTAAAGCTCTCATTTGGCGCTGCCCTATTGTTGGCTACCATTGGCGGCAGTGCGCGCTTTTTGCATCGGGCCCGGCGACATCCTGCAGAAGGCTACGATGTACTCCGTGACCAGGATGTCATCTTCTTTAGTGCACTATTTCCCGCGGTGATCGGTCCCCACCCTCAGTTTCAGCTTAGTCTCGCGTTACGGAGCTTAGATCGGATGCTCCTCGCGAGTAGCCCCGCCATGCGTAAAGAAGTCTTTAACCTTGCCGATCTCGCTACTTTTGCTATCACTCGCGGACCAGTAACCGGTGTATGGCGCGGATGGCAACACCTACAAGATGACCAAATCAGGGCTTTCTTAAAGCGGTGGCAACACAGCCGCGTTGGGCTGTATCGACAAGGTTATCAGGGCATTTGCCAGCTCTGTCAAATGGCTTGGTACGGGGTACCTCAAGCATGGCATAACATCGGTTATCCGGGACCTCCGGAATTTTTAACGAGGTTACGGGAATCATGAATAACGATCTTTATGCTGCAGGGATTGCCCGCGGCTGGAACCTTGTGGATGCACGCGAAACGCTGGCGACCACCTATAATCCCGATGTCATTATTATCGGCTCAGGAGCGGGGGGTGCCACCGCAGCGGCAGCGCTCGCAAAGGCGGGCTTTCGGGTGCTTATTTTAGAAGAAGGTTCGCTAAAAACCGCCAATGACTTTCACAATGATGAACTCAAAGCGTACGCTGAGCTATATCAAGAAGGGGCGCTTCGCACCAGTAAAGACGGCGGCATTAGCATATTACAAGGTCGCACCGTGGGAGGAACTACAACGGTGAATTGGACCAGTAGTTTTCGAACGCCCAACTCAACCCTCGCCTATTGGCGCGAGCAATTTGGTATCGCCACAGCGCAATCTGAGCATTTAAAGCCCTATTTTGAACGCGTTGAGCAACGCCTGAACATTGAACGCTGGGCCGCCTCACCCAATGCTAACAACGCGGTAATCCAGCGAGGATGCGAGCAATTAGGATGGCATTGGGACGTGATTCCCCGCAATGTGCAAGGATGCTGGAATTTAGGCTACTGTGGCACTGGCTGTCCCACGAATGCCAAGCAATCTATGCTAGTGACACACATCCCAGAAGCCCTCGAGCACGGTGCTCAATTGATCCACAGCGTACGTGTACAACAACTAACCTGGGCAAACGATCAAGTAACCGGGGTAATATGCCAAGCGATGGATGCGCACCTGCATCACACCCGAGGCGAGCTAATGCACCTACAAGCCCCTTTAGTTATTCTTGCCGGAGGTGCCATTAATAGCCCTGGTTTACTGCTTCGCTCACAAACACCTGATCCCCATCGCACTACGGGCAAACGCACATTTTTGCATCCCGTCTGTATGAATATGGCGGTTTTTGATGAAACGATCGACGGCTTCTACGGCGCCCCGCAATCCATCTATTCGGACGCGTTTAATGATATTCCAAGCACCGCAGAGATGGGGTTTAAAATAGAAGTGGCGCCGATGCAGCCGAGCATTGTCTCCGCATTGATGGGCGAGTTTGGCGATCAACATTATCAACGCATGCAGCAGTTGGCCCAATCCAACCTGATGCTGGCACTTATGCGTGACGGCTTTCATGGAGACGATCACGGGGGCCGTGTTGAGCTTCGCGCAAATGGTGATGCGGTGGTCGACTATCCTCTCGGTGAAGCACTTTGGAACACCTGCAAAAAAGCGTTTATGGCCATGGCGAGAATTCAATTCGCTGCCGGAGCACGGAGCGTAATGCCGGTGCATGCGCTTGGCAAAGCTTGCACATCCATAGCGGCCTATCAAGCTCATCTTGAAACCTTGCCCATGCGTATTTTCGACGTGCGCTTATCAAGTGCACATGTGATGGGCGGGTGCGGCATGAGCGAAACGCCTGAGCAGGGGGTCGTGAATCTATCCGGACAGCATCATCAACTCCGCAATTTATACGTGTTTGACGGCTCCATCTTTCCTTCTAGCATTGGTGCCAACCCACAGCTAAGCATCTATGCATGGACGCTGAAGTTAACTGAGGAGCTTATTGCGCGCTTAGGCTCTCATGACCCTCGCGCGCAATAAAACGTGCAGGGGTTATTAGAACGGCTTCGCCATAGCGAGATGGAAAATTGCCAGAAGCTGCACAATCGCCAGAACCGCGGCGATAATCCGAGTGCGGGTTGCAAACTTAGGCTTTATCGCAAATACACCCGCCACAATGTACCCAACTAATAAAACGATTTTTAATAAAAGCCAATGTTCCTCAAGCACATTCAATCGAAGAATAGCGAGCAAAGAAATCGCCATTACCAACAAAATTGTATCGTTCACATGCGGAATCCAACGCAGCGGTGTATTTCTCCATCCCGGCTTACCTGCCACATCTAGCCCTAAACGCACCACTAAGAACAAACCGGTCAGGTACGCGGTTAACATGTGGATCATTTTGATGGTCATATAGTGTTCCATAATCTCTCTCTTTATCGTTTTTCTGTATCAAGGATTGGCAACGCCTATACTAGGGCGTCTTTTCGTCGCTAAAATTGTGACAGATCAAGGTTTCTTCGCCCAACTATCCGTATCCTAACAACTCATACTTGGAAATCATTGGTGTTGTTATGTTGAAGTCTCCACTACCCGCTTTACACGCGAGCGATGCAACGATTGCTGTTCCCTCGTGGGATCAAGCACTTATTCAACGATACAACATCCATGGTCCACGCTACACATCGTATCCGACCGCGTTGGCATTGTCCCCTGATTTCTTGCCGACCGAAGCAACATCGGCACTCGCTGAAAGCGCCGAGCCATTAAGTCTGTATATTCATATCCCGTTTTGTCACTCCCTTTGCTACTACTGTGGGTGTAACAAAGTGATCACGCGTCACCAGCATAAGGCCGATACCTATCTTGACGCATTAATCGCCGAAATGAAGCTTTACAGCAAGTTAGTGGCGCATCGTAAAATTCAGGCACTACATTTGGGGGGCGGCACGCCGACATTTCTATCAGAAGCTCAGTTTACGCGGCTATTTGATGCATTAAGTGCGTACTTTGATTTTAAACCCGTTCAGTGTAGCGAAGTGAGTATCGAAATCGATCCGCGCGAGTGCTCACTGGCGAAGCTAAAACATATCCGCGAACTTGGCTTTAATCGAGTGAGCTACGGTGTGCAGGATTTTGATTCGGATGTGCAAATTGCAATAAACCGGGTGCAAGACGAAACCTTGGTTCGTAATTTGGTGAATGCATCACGAGAACTCGGCTTTGACTCCATTAATTTAGATCTTGTGTACGGCTTGCCCCATCAAAGTCATGCGTCATTTCAAGACACATTAGATCGGGTGCTAACCCTCAACCCTGATCGTATTTCCCTATTCAGTTACGCCCATTTGCCATCGCGCTTTCCGGCGCAGCGTAAAATCAAAGATAGTACGTTGCCGAACGCACAAGACAAGCTCACGCTGTTGCGAGCAGGAATTGAAACCTTTACGCAGGCGGGCTACCAATTTATCGGCATGGATCACTTTGCCCGGCCCGACGACGAGCTCGCGATTGCCCAACGCGAGGGTCGGTTGCAACGAAACTTCCAAGGTTACACCACACATGGTTCCGATTGTTTACTTGGGTTAGGCGTATCATCCATTAGCCAAGTGAACGGTGTGATTTGGCAACATGAAAAAGACGTGGGCGCTTATCAGAAGATGATTAGCAGTCAGCAGTTGGCCATCACCAAGGGCATTTCCCTCAGCGAGGATGATCAAATACGGGCGGCTTTAATCGCTCAATTAATTTGTCATTTCAGTTTGGATATTCCAAGCTTCGAGCAGCGTTGGCAGATCGATTTTCATGGGTATTTCAGCGACGCCATCGACGCCTTGCAGCGTTTTATCGACGACAAATTGGTCACTGTCGATGCGACCTCAATTCACGTCACTGCCGCTGGCCGTTTATGGGTGAGAAGTATCTGTAGTTGCTTTGACGCCTACCTCAGCCAAGGACAAACCCGTTACTCTAAAGTGGTTTAACACAGGCCCTGTAACCAACGCAATGCGTTGGTTACAGGGCTTATCGTGGTCCTGACCAACGCGATGCGTTGGCTACCGGGCTTATCTAATAGCAGCTGAAATTTCCAAATGCGCGGCGTTGTCCATCAATTTCGAGTACTCGCATACAGGGCATTCGCATTTGAATAGTACCATTTCGAATGTGTTCCTTGACGTTCTCTGATCCAGAGAACCACAAACTTTGCACATGCTGCCATTCATTCTGTTCCTGACCTAAGAGGCCATATACGGAACACGAAGCGCCCTCTATCCCGCGATCTAATCGGCAGAGTAAAAAACCGGAGTTTGCAATAAGCTCACCGGTTTCTGTTTGCAGCAGCGCTATTCCGTTGCCGATACATTCAATATCAGCATCAAAACACCGTTCATTCATGGCGTCATCACTTACCACCCGCAGTAGATCAGGATCTAATTCCACTCCCGGCGCTGGTCCATGAATCTGTAGCGCAAGTGCTTGTCGTCCACGCTCACCATAGATATTTCCAGGTGTGTGTCGTTCATACCGCCGCGTGCGCGCCAGCAGTTGCTCGATTCGCTCATGAAATGGCGCGTACGTTTCGTCATCACGCCAGCGTTCTAATACGCGAATACCATGTACTCCGGCACTGAATCTGAACCATTCAAGCCTTTCTTCAAGTCTGAATTCAAGCTCAATCCTAGCATCGGTCTCTGCGTCTTCGGCTAACGTATGGGCCACATCCGCTTCAAATCGCTCTGCTTGGCTGTTAGCTGCCATTCGATAGGGATTAAGAACGGGGGTAAAGCTTAACGCAGCGATCAGCATTCCGAGCAACGCCATACCCATGTTTATGCGCGGTATCCAAGTCCAACCGTTGCTATTTCGCAACCAACAACTCGCACTGTAACCGATGCTGTATAGCGCAAGTAATAGTACGGCGATAAGTGCCCAATAACGTTCCGCAGTCCAGCCGTAGTCGCCGATACGTACCCACACAGCCGCCAACGCCAGAACGCCCAATACCGGACTTAACGCCAACGCGGCACGCACCAACCAATTCACCGCACGGGGATAAGGCAATGGCTCATCGCCTAGTTGAAACACCGCATTAAATAAAACAATGAGAAAAACAATCAGCACACTCAGGGTAACGGCCATACTCACCCGAGCGCCGCTATCACCATCGCCATACCAAAGAGCAGAAAACCCGACGAAAGGAAGCGTGGCTAAGAAGATCAGTAAAACAAATGCAGCAACCGGTAATAATCCGGTGCATAACGCAAAAATAAGTTTCCGTGACGTTTGAATGGTCCGCTCTTGGGTTCTTCCAATAAGGATACCCATGCCAAACAGAAACCCTGTGATGGCCGCCATAAAGGCTTCGGCAGTGAAGAGGTCATAGAAGAATGAAATATTGATCAATTCAAACAAGACTGCCCAAAGCATGAGCAAGCCCCAACTGATCAGGATGAAGAAAAATGCCAACGCCAAAGTGAGAGCGTTTTGCCAAGCATGCTTAAATAAAGACGGATAGTCGAGACGAAAGCTGCGCCATTGCAATCGCGATTGCAAAAAGGGCAGACTGGTAAAGGCGGTTAAAAACATCACAAACGCAAATGCGGAGAGCACATGATCAGCCGGCAGAAAGTATTCCGTGGTGACTAACCGTGCAGCAAACCAAGCAAGGGGCACAAAAACTATGCTCAATAAGCCCATGTGTTGCCAAAACAAGCGATCTGACAATGCCCGTAACGACAGCATAAATGCAGTTGGCACGATGAGTACCAACGTAAAGAGCGTCACCTGACTTACCAGTAAAGAAAGCCAGCCATGTTCGACGCCTTTCAAAAGCAAATAAAGCACAATTGCTTGCACCACCCCCACCGTGACTAAGGTGAATCTCTCAGGGCGAGCTAACACAGTTGTCTCAGATTGATTGGTGTTAACGTAATTCGATTCCATCCTGCGCGTTCCTTTAATGATTGTTATTTCATCATTTTGCACAGTTTCTATTCATATTGCTATCGTCAAGTAATCAGCCCTTCATTAAGGTGCCACCACATATTCGCCGGCCTGAAGACCCGCAACAACTTCAACCCAAAGCGCGCCTTCTTGCGAAAAGGCATCCCCTAAACGAACGATTCTACGTTCGATGCCCTGCTCACCATTGATCCAAACAAAATGAATCTGACCTTGTTGCTCAACCCAATGCTGGGGCACTAATAATCCTTGGCGTTCGCCTACAGGCACCGTTACTTGACCATACATGCCCGGGTACAAATTACCTTGTGCATCGAGCACTAAACGCACGGTAAAACTGCGTGTGGCTGCATCGGCTGCGGGCTCAATCTCAACCACCTGACCACGCACGTCTTGCTGCAGCGCATCTAAGCGCACCATAAGTTCATCACCGATGGACAATCGCGCCAAGGCAGACTCACTAATAGATGCTTCTAACCGAAGGGTGGTGGGATCGTACAAGCTTAGCAATTGCATGCCCGGTGTGGCTGTATCGCCGGTAAACACCACGCGACGACTGATCACTCCGGAAAATGGCGCGACAATCACACTGAAGCCTTCACTGGTGCGTGCTTCGGACAGCGCCTCACGGGCTCTGTTGAATTCAGCTTCGACGCTATCACGCTGAGCGCGGGCTTCATCTAAACGAGCTTCTGGCAACAATCCCTGATTCACTAACTGTTCGCTGCGCTGAAAGTTAAGACGGGCTTCATTCACCCGGGCTTGCGCCGCGGCCAAGCTCTGTTCCTGTTGTCGAACGCGTGAACTTAAGTCATCGCTTTCTAGCCGCAACAAGACATCCCCTGCTTCAACCACATCACCTGCATCTACCAATACATCGGCAACTCGTGCGGTAATGCGCGCAGATAAATTAGCCTGTTGCCGCGCCTGCATACTCCCGCTAAAAGAACGAGATTGAGGAATGGTTGTCCACGTCATCTGAGCGCCAACCTCGGCGGCAACGCTTGGCTCTATTTTCGTTTGCGACGGCAGCTTGGCGGTAAAACCGCCCGCTAACCAAATAAACACCACCATTAAGCCAACAGCGGCGACACTGAAACTTATGATTGATTTGCGATTCATCGACTTACTCCTCTGCGGAATGCGGTAGGCCGTGGCCCGCGACATTTTTGTACATCATGTGATACACCACAGGTACCACGAGCAATGTGAATAAAGTTGAGGCTGTAATGCCGAAGATAATGGCCCACGCTAACCCGTTGAAAATTGGATCTAAGGTAATCACGATATTTGCCAGCATGGTGGTTCCTGCAGTGAGCAATATCGGTCGCGTCCGAGCCGCTCCGGCGTCGTAAAGTGCTTCTTTCAAGGAGCACTGCGTGCGTAATCGTTGGTGAATGAACTCAATGAGAATGAGCGCATTTCGCACCACAATGCCGGCGAGCGCGATCATCCCAATCATAGCGGTAGCCGTGAATAGTGTCGGATTTGGGTAACCGGCAATATCATTTGCAAAGCGATTTAGAAACCAAAAGCCCGGCATGATGCCAATGATGGTTAAAGGGATAGACAACATCATTATGCCAGACACCGCTTTCAGGCCGGTTTGCAAGACCATCACGATATACACTCCCAAGAGTGCAACGCCATAAGCAATTCCCAGATCTCGGAATACGTCTAAGGTGATTTTCCATTCCCCTTCACCACTCCAGACCACCTCAATATTCTCTGGGACGGACCACGCTAACCCCGCGCCATTATTGAAGTAATGGCGTCGCCATTGGGGTACATACTGATCGGTGCTCCGATCCTGATCGACCATA
The DNA here is from genome assembly GCF_015354615.1 of Aliidiomarina indica. Classification (GTDB taxonomy): domain Bacteria; phylum Pseudomonadota; class Gammaproteobacteria; order Enterobacterales; family Alteromonadaceae; genus Aliidiomarina; species Aliidiomarina indica. The sequence continues at coordinate 107,531 of NZ_JACAVQ010000003.1, forward strand.
ACATCAGCGACCACATCGGCAGGAACGCGTCCTACGGCTTCGCCGTAAACATAGGTCACGGGCCGAAGATTCTTATGAAAAATGGGCCGATCAACGGTGGATTCGACAAATCGCCCCAGCTCTGCCAATTGCACCAATGGCGCGGGCGCATCCACTAGCCCAGCAACCTGAAGTTCGCGGGCTACACCAGACTGTCCACGTACATAAAGAGAAAGTAAATGGTCAGGATTATCGCGACCTCCACGCGGTAGACGCACCTCAATTGGCAGCGGATTTACTTCCGTAGGTAACTGCAAAAAATCCACGGTAAGGCCTGACATTGCGGTCGCCACGGTGCGCTGAATGTCTTCCGTGGATATGCCTGATAAGGCAGCTTTTTCGCGATCTACCTCAAACCGCCAAACCCGTTGGCTTGCCGGTACCGACGTGTCAACTTCGCGGGTGGAGTCCTCTCGCGCCAAGCGTTCAGCAACCACATGCGCGGCATCTTCAAGTGCCTGATAGGGCGTCCCCGGCTGGCCATAAATTTCAGCAACCACAGTGGCGAGCACCGGCGGGCCAGGAGGCATTTGCACAATACTTAAGTGGGCTCCGGCTGAGGCTGCAATTGCCGTTAGCGCATCGCGCTCGCGCGTAACGATTTCGTTCGATTGCATCGAACGACGATGCTTATCAGCGAGCACCACGCGCACTTCGCCATGCCACGGCTCACCGCGACGGAAATAGTGGCGCACCATGCCATTAAAATCCATCGGCGAGGCTAAACCAGCGAAAGTTGCCACCGCTTCAACTTCGGGAACTTGCTGCAAGTAAGTGGCAAGGCGTTGTACAACAAGCTGCGTTTCTTCAACGGCGCGTCCCTCCGGCATATCAATCACCAGTTGGAATTCGTTTTTGTTGTCATGGGGCAACAATTTGAGTGGTACCAGCCGCAATGCTGGTAGCGTCGCGGCAATAACAAATAGGCCAACCACACTCCAAATAAAAAACTTACCCCGTCGCTCCGACTCAAGAAGCGGTTCAAGCAACTTGCGGTAACCTTTGTATAGCAATGTTTGGGTGGGATCGTAGATACCGTTACTGCGGGCTGCTCCCATGATCTTCCATGCAAGCCAAGGCGTGATTAAAAATGCCGTCACCGTTGAGAAAAGCACGCTTACCGGCACATTAAATGCCATCGGTGCCATATACGGACCCATCATGCCGGTGATGAAAAACATGGGCGTAAATACAATCACGATGGCTAATGTAGACATCAATAATGCGCTACGAATCTCAACCATGGCGTTGATAATGTTTTGTTTCCGCGAATTGCCAATCTCTTGGATATGCCGCTCAATATTATCAATGGCAGCGATGGGATCATCGACGATAAGACCCAGCGCCAGAATAAGCGCGAATAGGGTCACTCGATTAATCGTATAGCCAAATAGCAGGTCCACACCCAATGTCATGCCATAGGCAATAGGAATTGCAATGGCCACCACTAGCGCCGCACGCCAGCTAAGAAACAAGCCAACAAATACAACGACCACCAGCACTGCCACAGCAAGACTGGTCACCAATTCCATTACCTTTTCATCTGCGGTATCGCCGTAATTACGGATGAGAGCAATCTCAACACCTGCAGGCAAATGATGTTCTCGCAGGGAATCAAACACGTCGAGGGTATCCGCGGCAACACGAACCGCGTTAGCCCCCCGCTGCTTGCCCACAGCAAGATATACGGACGGTAATCCCTGTTCGACTCCCTGTGGGTAATAGAAAGTGTAGTCTTGTGCCTGATTGGCGGTATCGCTTACGGTGGCAACATCGCGCAAATAGACGGGCTTTCCATTCACCACATTGATAACGACATTGCTTAATTCACCTGCACTCTGGAAAAATGAGCCCACCTCCACCTGAATCACTTCTCCGGCCTGATGCAGTTGTCCGGTTTTTTGCTGGCGATTACTCAGCACAATGGCGCGCTGAATATCATCTATCGTGGTTTGGTGTGCAGCCAAGTTCACGCTGTTTAGTGCAATCTCAATGATCCGGGATTGGCCACCATACACAGCAACCCGATTAGTTTGTGGGACAGCCTTTAACTGCTGCGTTGCCTGTTCGGCTAAACGGCGCAACTCAAAAGCGCCCACCTGTTCTGGGCGAGTACTGTACAGCGCGGCCACAACAATGGGCACATCGTCAATTTCAATCGGCTTCACCGCCCACTGTGTTACCGCCGTTGGAATTTCATCCTCATGGGAATAGAGCTTGTTGTAGAGCTTTACTAGCGAATCCTCGCGATCTTCCCCCACATAGAAACGCACCGTCACAAGGGCTTGGTCACGATTCGACTGAGAATACACATATTCTACGCCGTCGATTTGACTCACCACGCGCTCAAGGGGTTCGGTCACTTGGGTCGCGATTTGCTGCGCCGAAAGACCCGGAGCCTGCACAATAATATCAGCCATGGGTACCACGATCTGCGGGTCTTCTTCCCGAGGCGTCAACCACAGTGCTACCGCGCCCAATAGAATCGCAAAACCAATGAAAATTGGCGGAAACGCGCTATCGAGAAACCACCGAATGATCGAACCCTTCATGCATCTCTCCCGTGACTACGTAAGGTTAAAGGTGCATTAACAGCACTCTTTGTGCCCATGCTAGTGAAACGCTCGACCCGACTTTACGCCTAGCGCTTTCAAAACCTTTGCTAGCGGACAAAAACCTGTAAAAGACGCCTGCAGCAGGTTGAGGCCGACAAATGCTGTGAGAAGCATCCACCACGCACTCACTTGCCAAGCAAGCAGTACCGACAACAACACGACTGTGCCAGCAAACGCCATTACAACCCGATCAATGTTCATATGAGAGTCTCCTTTAAATATAGTGTATTACTAATATCTAATATATAAAGCCAAAAAAAAGACATAGGGTGGAAGACCCTATGCGCAGTAAATCGAATGCAAGGTCTCTAAGATTTGCAGTGCATGAGGGTCTTCAACCCGGTACCACACCGTCGTTCCTGTTTTGCGGTATGTCACGATCTTTTGCTCACGCAGTTTCGCTAAATGTTGCGAAAGTGACGACTGCGACAACCCTACTTTTTGCTCGAGTTCACCGACCGACATTTCACCTTTCACTAAATGACACAAAATCATTAGCCGATGACTATTTGCCAATGATTTTAGCAAGGCTTCCGCTTGGGAAGCGTTTTTTTGCATGTCTTCAATTGAAATCGTAATCATAAGCCTATTATATTAGATTTATCTAATTTATCAAGTGGGTCTGATTTACAAGGTAGGCTTGGAAGAATACACCCCCTATTCGCTGTAAAACAAGCTTCAATACCGACTAAAGTACTATTTACATGTAAAGATTGTTCTTTCACTCAGTTAGCTTGCGCTAACCACCTGCTGACGTTGTTCATCAATACCCATGGCAAGGACGATGGGCGCTTCTTTCTGACGTTGAATAAAGTCTTGTTTACTCCGTATGTTCTGCCATGAATCAGTGATTAACGCTTGTGCTACCGCTCCGCCCATAGTGCTTCCCGGCCCTGTGAGGATGATCACATCAGGCGCAAACTCCTTTACCGCAGTTAATACAGCCGTACTAAAATCGTAGGTTTCGCACACTTGATGTACCAAGGTATATTCACGCAACGCCGTTCTGTCTGTACCTAGGGGTTGCCAAATATGTCCGCGGCCATCGATCATGGGCAGGCTCGGTGCTGTGAAAAATTCCGGGCTGAATCGCTGTAAGGCCTGCGTGCTGGCCTCGGCCATTAGAGGCGTATGAAAGGCACTGTGCCCCGACAGCACAAGCGGATATCGGTCTTGCGTTGGTGGTAGCACTGCCGCTGCATTCTGAATTGCGGCGGTGGTGCCTGCTAGCACTTGATAACCACCAAATCGAATCGATGTGTAGAGTTTTTTATTGGAATCGGTTTCTGCGAGCAAGGGCTTCATGCGCGCATCTAATGTCGGGTCAAAGCGCCAATCATCGTCGACGTTGGGATATAACAGCTGACCGCCTAAATCGGCAGCGTTGGTGATTGACGCCATGTCGCTGACCAACTGAAATCCGCGCCTCGCATCCAACGCGCCGGCGCACGCTAAAGCAATATACCAACCCATTGAATTACCCGTCACACCGACGATATCAAAACGGTCGTGGTCGATGGCCTGAAAATCAGCGAACGCACAGCTATAGATGAGGGGGGCCGCATTATCAGCGTGCAAGTGCAACTTGGCACTAAATTGAGCTGCTGAATCCAGTTCCTGAATCCTTGGTTGATTGTCTTGGCGAAGGTCATCAAAATCATCTAAGAGGGCTTTTTGCTTGGAATGGTAACGGCTTAAATAACCTAGCTCTGAGCGATTATAGGTTCCGCGCCCAGGACAAATAACAAGTGCCCTTTGTTTGCTCACAGATGCCCGCGTCATCACTGTTTTCCTCTCTGGCTATCTGGCGTTGTCGGCGCTTGAATTAATTGGCGGACTGCACTCACTATTCCAGCCCGACCTGGCAGCACATGATATGCCGCCTTAGCCAGCGGTATAAAGGAATCGTCGGCGCAAATGCGCCCCAGTAGCGCTGGGCAATTTGATTCTTGTAAACGTGTCCAAAGCTCTTCAGAAACCGAGCCCGTTTCCCGACACTCATCCACAATCAATACGTGCTCGCTTTCACCAATGGCCGCGAGCAGGCTTTCCATGGGAAGTGGATGCAGCCAATTCAAATCTATCACTCGTACCGCAATGCCCGAAGCCGCCAGATCGTGCGCGGCTTGGCGACTGAGGTAGTAACCATTGCCATAAGACACAATGCAAACCTTCGCCGACTCACCTTCTTCGACAACACTTACTTGACCAAATGCAATACGTTCCTTGGGATCTGGATAATGGAAACTCCATTTACCATCGCCCACCTCGAGTAAATCTCTCTGATTGTAAAGTGCAATTGGCTCCAAAAAGACAACAACGCGCTTTTGTTCTTCCGCCAGACGAATAGATTCCCTTAATAAACGCGCGGCACTTGCCCCATTTGACGGACATACCAAAATAACGCCAGGCAGATCCCGAAATACCGCAAAGCTATTATCATTATGAAAGTGACCACCAAAGCCGCGTTGATAAGCCAACCCGGCGATACGAATCACCATCGGATTAGAAAACTGACCTGCACTGAAGAACGACAAGGTAGCCGCTTCACCGCGGATCTGATCTTCGGCATTGTGAACATAGGCGAGGAATTGAATTTCCGGAATCGGAATAAATCCATTATGGGCACAGCCGATTGCCATGCCCAGAATACTTTGCTCGTCTAACAGCGTGTTAATAACGCGGCTCGGTCCAAACTGTTGGATTAACCGGCTCGTTACACCGTACACGCCCCCTTTTTTGCCAATATCCTCTCCCATCATGACGGTATTGGGATATTGCCCCATAATATCGAGCAACGCCCAATTAAGGAGTTTATTCAGGCTTTGTGGCTTGCCTAGGTTATGTTTTTCATGAGCAAACAACGCGGTTCGCGTTTCTTTGCTGAGCGCTGGAGGCCCTTCCGAATGAGGATATTCGGGGGCAATTGACGCCATCACCGCTTCTGCGTTTGCCAACTTCGGACGTTGCGTCGCCTGTTTACCAACGGCGCGAACACGTTCAAACAAGGCACACAGGTACTCCCGCATTTGCTCTTGGCTGGCAATGCCATAGGCTTCAAGTAAAGCGAGACTGTTGCGTAAGGGATCATTGAGTTCGTTATGGGCAATTTGTTCTTTGCTTAAATAGGTCATTTCCGCATCGGAGCCAGCATGTCCGTATAAGCGAACGCATTTCATGTGTAAAAACACTGGCTGCTTGCGTTTGCGAGCAATCCGCTCGGCTTCTCGAGCAGCCCGATACACGTCCAACAGGTTACGCCCGTCGCAGCTTAAATAATGGAGCCCGGGCCGATGCTTGAAGCCTGCTTCAATCCACCCATAAGGCGTCCGTGTACTAATGCCAATGCCATTATCTTCACACAGAAAAATAATCGGCATAGGAACATTCTGGTAGGCCGCCCAACAGGTGGCATTAATGGCGCCTTGAGCAGTGCTATGATTTGCAGATGCATCACCAAAACTGCACACCACCAAACTATCCGTGGGTACTTCCCCGCGGTGTTGTAATCGCTTGGCAAGGCCAATACTGTGCGCCATCCCCGCCGCTTTCGGCAGGTGCGATGCAATAGTGCTGGTTTGTGGGGGCACCATAATAGCTTTACTGCCAAGTACTTTATGGCGCCCTTGGCTAATAGGGTCATCTTCGCTCGCGGCAAAGCTGAGTAACATGTCATAGATCGGCGTTGTGCCCGGTACTTGTTTTTGTCGTTGGATAAAAAACGCGCCGGATCGATAGTGTAAAAACGCCATATCCGTGGGTCGTAGGGCTGCGGCCACGGCGGTGTTACCCTCATGACCGGCAGAACCGATGGTGTAAAAACTTTCACCCGCCGCTTGCAGCTCCCGGCTATGCAAATCCAACACGCGACTTGTCAGCTGGGTATCCACCCAAGCAAATAAATCCGCAGCCGTCAGTCCTAATCGTGTCAGGTCTGGTAAATGCTCGGGTGCGGGTAGCGGCGCATCAAAAAGCGATGCAAGTAACCGATCTTGCAACGGATAATCTTGACTCATCAGTGGTTAGCTTCCAAATGCTGCTAAACCCGTTTGCGCACGCCCTAAAATCAATGCATGCACATCGTGTGTTCCTTCGTAAGTATTCACCGCCTCAAGATTCATGACATGCCGGATAACGTGGTATTCATCGGCAATGCCGTTACCGCCGTGCATATCGCGGGCGACCCGAGCGATGTCGAGTGCTTTGCCACAACTATTGCGCTTGATTAAGCTAATCGTTTCCGGCGCTAAGCTTCCAGCATCTGCCATACGACCGGCTTGTAGCGCCCCGAGCAGGCCCAAGCTAATCTCCGTTTGCATATCTGCCAGTTTCTTTTGAATGAGCTGAGTCGCCGCAAGTGGCCGACCAAATTGAATGCGATCAAGTGTATATTGCCGTGCCGCATGCCAACAGAACTCCGCAGCGCCCAAGCTACCCCATGCAATACCGTAACGCGCTTTGTTTAAGCAGCTAAACGGGCCTTTTAAACCTTTCACTTCAGGGAACATGTTTTCCGATGGTACAAACACGTTATCCATAACAATTTCACCCGTAATGGACGCGCGCAAACTAAATTTCCCTTCAATTTTTGGTGCGCTTAAACCTTTCATGTCTTTGTCCAAGACAAACCCGCGAATTTCACCATCGAGTTTCCCCCACACCACAAACACGTCGGCAATCGGGCTATTGGTAATCCACATTTTTGAGCCCGTCAGTTGGTAGCCGCCGTCAACTTTCACTGCTCGAGTTTTCATACTCGCTGGATCTGAACCTGCGTCTGGTTCGGTGAGACCAAAACAACCCACCCATTCGCCTGACGCCAGCTTAGGCAAATACTTCTCCCGCAATGCATCGGTGCCAAACTCATAAATGGGATACATCACTAAAGAGCTCTGTACGCTCATGGCACTTCGATAGCCGGAGTCAACACGCTCCACTTCTCGGGCAATTAAGCCATAGCACACATGATTCACGCCAGCGCCACCGTAATTTTCTGGAATGGTAGCCCCAAGTAAGCCCATCTCGCCCATTTCGTTTAAAATCGCTCGATCAAAATGTTCTTCTCTATTTGCCATGAGCACTCTTGGCATTAGTTTTTCCTGACAATAGGCATGGGCGCTGTCGCGTATCATGCGTTCTTCATCAGTGAGCATTGAATCCATCAGGAAAGGGTCTTCCCAACTAAAAGCGGCGCGGCTACTCATGCATTTTTCTCCAGCTTCGTTTGGATAATAAGGTGAACGTAAGGGTAGGTGTGGGCAAACACACGCAAGTTGTTTGTACAACGTACTATATGCACTGGTTAAAAAAAATACCCCAGAGGGGAAATCTGGGGTATTTCTTACTGATAAGACCAACCGTTAACGACTTAATTTCCAGAGCGGTCGATGAATATTTGCAGTTGAGATTCGTCCGCACGCTCGAGCACCATCATCATGACTTCATCGCCAAACATATCCAAATTACGCACTTCCGATGACAATAAGCGCATATTAAACGCACGGTCATCCTCTAATGGGGTCACCATTAACCGACACATAGTCGCACGGCAATCGGCGCTATCGAGTTGAAAATAGCGCAACCCCTCCACTGTAAGAAAAATATCTTGCAGTGAGGTTTCTGAGGCATAAGCCCAATCTGGATCGACATCTTCGTCGCTAAAGCGCTGCTCTAGGTTCTCGAGGTTCATCATGCGCGGAGTCGGCGGCAATGAATCTTCCCCTACTTCCGGCGCAGCCTCTTGCTCAGTTAGTTCCTCAAGGTAATCATCATCGTCTTCAAAACCGGCGTCGTCATTGCTTGCGAGGGTCGTTTGGTCATTGCCGTTTCCAGCCCGTTGTGTCAATAAAAGGGTAAGCGCCCGGTTTTCTGCTTGCAGCTCATCAACCAGCGCCTCTAAATAATAAATGCGACGGTCTCTACCTTCAGCTGGCTCTGCCGGACTTATGCTTTCAACTTCTGTTGGAGCCGTCGCAATAGCAAGCTGACGCTCCATAGTTTCCAAATCACTCCTAGTTTGCCAGAGCACAATTGCGAGTACCGAAATAATAGCGATGTATGTCCAATGCATAAATTTTTTCACAAATTTATCCCTCTCAATGTTCCACTCTGTCTATGGTAGTATATTTCAACAGGTTCGCCTTACAAAGAAGTAACCACGGAGCTTGTTATGCCCCACGACACGCAAAGCATGAATCAAACACGGCAAAGCTTTACCGGCTTGGATAGCGTGTGGGTATTTGGTTATGGCTCCCTTATTTTTAAAGCGGATTTCCCCTTTATTGAGCGCAGACCCGCTCGCATTGATCACTGGCAACGCCGATTCTGGCAAGGGTCCCACGATCATCGAGGCACGCCCGACGCTCCCGGGCGCGTGCTGACGTTAGTTGAAGTTCTCGGGAGCAGTTGCAAAGGTATGGCTTATCGCGTTCATCCTGATGTTTTCGCCCATCTTGATCACCGTGAAAAGAATGGATATTTGCGTTTTGAAGCCCCTTTTCACTTCGATGATGGCAGCGAAGTGAATGGATTGGTCTATATTGCATCTGATGATAACGCTGCATGGTTAGGTCCCGCTTCCGAGTGGGATATTGCTCAGCATATTGCCGCAAGCGAAGGGCCTAGCGGACCCAATGACGAATACGTGTTGCGGTTGGCACACGCCCTGCGCGAACTCGACGAAGTAGACGCCCACGTTTTTGCCATCGAAAGCCATCTTCAGCAGCTGAAGCTAGCCAACGCACAGACGCCTTAGCGCGCCGCATACCAAATAAAAATCAAGGCAAAACCAATCAAATAAGTAAGCCCTACCCATGCCCATAGATGCAGAAATGTGCGCCTTGCGTGGTTTTCACCGCTTCCCCGAACGAGGCTAAAATTGAGCCACGCAAAGAACGGGGTGGTTAAGAAGGCCGCCGTCATTGCAAAGGTCAGCATCGGGCTCAGGGCTCCTCGGAAGAATAGAATGATTACCATGCCTGCGGCCGCTTGCGCCAACAATAGCCACGTATAGCCACGCCGACTGACAGCTACATTGGGCGTTTCGACATCTAAGCGTTTGGTTAACAATAAACCGCTCAAATGCAGTCCTCGAGCATAGCCATCGAGTACTGTAATGGTGGTGCCAAACATACAGAAGAAAGCGACCAAGGCCACGATCCAGCGGGTCCATTCGCCCAAACTTTCCGCATACATATTTACCAGCTGTTGTGCGAAAGCAACACCTGCCATCGCAATTTGTTGTTCACTGCCATGCTGCACCAATGCGCCTAATGAAAGAAAGCACAATGCCAAGAATGCGGTGACCCAATAACCGAGGTTGAAATCAAACAGTCCGCCGCGACGGGATACGGGCACAATTCGGCGCTTTTCCTGCACCCAAATGGAATTAATCACTGAAATCTCGATCGGCGCTGGCATCCAACCCATCATCGCCACAAGAAATCCGAGTGCAGCCAATTCCCACGGAGACGGACTCACAAAATCCGCCGGCACTTGGGATCCCTGAGACATCGCAAAAATGACCGCAAGTACCGTTAATGCGGCTAATATCACCATCATAACCCGCGCTAAGGTGTCGAGTACCCGGTATTTTCCGAGCAACAAAATAAGCAAACACACCATCAGAATAATAGCGCTGAGAATGAGCACATTGGGTCCGTGTGGAATCACGAAGTACAACATACTGGCCGTGAGCAACAACACCCCGGCTGTATTCACCACAGCTGCGACAATGTTAAGTAACAGAAATGCCCAGAGATAACCGCGGCCCTTGCGAAAATAACCGTGCAGTAAACTCTCGTTATGGGTCAGGGTGTAATCAACACCAAAGCGGAAGAAAGGATATTTTAAAACGTTGACGAGTAAGATAAGCCCCGCAAGCTGCCAACCAAACAAAGCCCCAGCTTGAGTAGAGGCCACGAGATGGGAGCCACCGATGGCCGCTGTCGCCATAAGAATTCCTGGTCCTATGGCCTTCAGAACAGAATCATTTTTCATTGTTATTATTGCTCTGGAATAAGGGTAAGCGCCTTTTTTATCATAACCGGCAGAAAAACCAAACTCGGTCATTTCCTACAACGGAACGCCAGACATAAAAAAACGCCCACCGAAGTGGGCGTTTGCATTAGTACTAAAGCATTTTAGCGTGTTTGCGGAACACGGATTTCAACAGACAGACGTGCTTCAGTCCGACGGTTGCGTGCGTTCGCAGGTAAGCTAATTTCGTTTACGATTGGCTGGCTCATACCGTGACCCACAGTGCGGATACGGCTACGATTGATGCCATGCTCGTTCACCAAGATATCTGCTACAGCGCGTGCACGACGCTCTGACAGGTCTTGGTTGTACTGAGCAGTACCAATTAAGTCGGTGTGACCGTGCAAGGTAACTTCAGTATCTGAATGCTCTTTCATGAAGTCTGCCAAGCGACGAATATCACCACGATAGTCGGTGGTTACGCGCGCTGAATCGAACGCGAAGCCAACACGCAGTTCTTGCGTAACTTGCTCAGTGGTGTACACAGTACAGCCACGCTCATCAACGACATGACCACGTGGGGTGCCTGGGCACTCATCACGGTAATCTGGAACGCCATCACCATCTGAATCTGTAGTACGATCAATTGGATCTTCTTCTACAACAGGTGGAACGTCGTCACGAGTACGCCAGTTCGTTAGCAATGGGCCTGAGTTACCGATACGGTAATTTACTGCACCCACGATTTGCTGATCGTCAAAGTCAGACGATGTAGCTAACGCATACTCAGCGCGCCAGAACCAACGGTCGTTGATATCACGCATGTAGCCCACTGTACCGCGGTACATGCGGTCACGATGAAACTGAACTTTCGCCTGACCCATACCAAGGCCCAAGTAGAAGTTCTGATTCACGTGAAAGAGTAAATCGGTACCCATCAAGCGGCCGTACGACGTGCTGCTCGCTCCGTCGACACTTGCCTCAACGTAGTCCACATAAGAACGAATCGAAATACGGTTCGTAAGTGGTACAGAAAACTCCAAGCCCGGTTGCGGGGTGTTGAAGCTACTGTCGAGGTTAAACGGCGCACCGTTATTAACGTGTAGACGATCTGAATCAAACTTGACCGTGCTCAACCGCACGCCCACTGCCAGATCATGTGTACCTGAGTAATTTTCCGCTACTGCCGGGGCAGCTAGCATTAAGCCTGCTAACGCAGGAATTGCAATTCCAACAATCTTATTCATAAGGGGGTCCTTTTCTACCTTTTGTTACTCCACAACATTCCGCTGGCTTGGGGGTTAACCAGTGAAACTCCGGCAACAAACATGCGAGATTGCAGTCTATTAACCAAATTCATTACGTTCGTAGCAGTATAACATTTAACCTAAAAACGTCAAAGAACGCTGACAATAATTGACAACGACAACAATTCATTCCTTACAACGCAGTTTTGGAATTAAGCTGTTGTTATTGTCGCATTTTAGCAAACTGCAGAAAGATTGCATGATTTGCTACGTTAAATTTGTGTCAACGTTTGCTATAGAGACCGTTACCCATTTGTTAAAATTACTCGTCTCGACGCAACCAATAGAGCCTATACCCCTCGTCATCCATGCTCTGGATGCTTAAGCCAGGAATGTGACGTGCTTCTTCACGTGCGGCAGCGCTCGGACTACCTCGAAATTCAAGCACAACCCCGTCAGGAATGCGCAACTGCCAATTCGATTCAACCGCAACGGCGAGCAATCCGTCCGTTTCTTCTGTCGCATTCCGCGCATAGTCAGCGATCACTTGTCGCACTTCTGCATCAGAAGCGTAAACCAAAGTGCTACCGTCTAGATTGGGGAAATTCCCACCGCCACCGGCACGGTAGTTATTGGTGGCCACCAAAAACCGTTGTTCCTCAGCAATAGGCGCTCCTTGATAGCGAAGATTATAAATACGATGACTGTCTGGATTCTGCAGGTCGCCTTGCGTCGAATAACGTGCGGGCTGCGTGGGGTCTATCGTATAGGTAATGCCAGTGAGCATATCGAAGTTATAACTTGGAAAACGGGCAAACAAAGGTTGCGGGCTATTCAGCTCAGGATCAATGTGACGAAATGCATTCGCTGACATTTCTAGCCATTCCCGAATTTGTTTTCCCGATAGCTCCACCACTTGCAATGTATTTGGGTACACATACAAGTCTACAAGGTTGCCTAAGGTAAACGGACCAGCTTCAATTAAGGTGTAATCTTCTGGGCTTTGACTGCCATTTCGAAAGGGTGCCGCCGCCGATAGTACGGGCAGGCTAGCGTCGAGTTCACCTTGCTGTTGAAGCTGGCGGACATACCACGTTTGTGCGTCATTAATTAGCTGCACCGACGATTCAGGGCGAATTCGAGCAAACAAACTCGATACCCGCTGCTCTAGTTCTCCTAACGGCGTGTTTAGCATGGCTAAGGTGGCCGCTTGCTCGGTTTCGAGCAACGCAATTAATGCATCGTCTTTACGGTTGTCGATGGCGCGCACCTGCACATCGCTCTGAGCGACACGCCAACCGCCGCTATACGCTTCGAGTGTAAGATCAATAATGCCTAAGTGGTCACCCCAATAACCTGGCGATACCGCAGGGATGCCCCGTACATAGCCGCTAACATTATCTACTTCCGGTAAATCGTTATAGGCCGGTGAGCCTGGAAATAATTGATGTTGATGGCCAAATAAAATGGCGTCAATACCTGATACGCCTGCAAGCTGATAAGAGGCTTGCTCAGCAAATTTCGGGTAATCGGAATAGATCCGAAGTCCGGAATGGGGAACTGCAACAACAATGTCCGCACCTTCCGCTTTCATTTTGGGGATAAAATGCTGCGCTGCGGAGACCATGTCGCGAACTTGAACTTTATGGCGCAGATGTTGCGCGTCCCAACGCATGATTTGCGGTGGAACAAAGCCAATTACACCGATACGAATGACATGTGTTTCACCCCGTTGATCAATAAAATCACGATCAAGAATGACATAAGGCGGCACCAACGGCTCACCCCAGGATCCTGAATATTTACCGGAAGTTTCCGGTGAATCCGCGTAAAAAGCATTGGCACTGACGAAGGGAAACGTTGCATCTTCGATCGTCGCTAATAGAAATTCAAGTCCATAGTTAAACTCGTGATTCCCTAAATTTGCGACATCATATTCCAGATAGTTCAGCGCTTTGATCACCGGATGAACACGACTCTGTAAATAATCCGTGCCCCGCCCCGCTGTCCAATCACCTAACGCGCTGCCTTGAATCAAATCACCGTTATCGATAAGAACATGATTGGGGTTCTCGGCCCGTGCCTCATGAATGAGCACGGCCGTGTGCGCAAGGCCGTAGGTATTCGTTTCTTGCTGGCGAAAATAATCGTAACCGAGCATATAGGCGTGGAGATCAGTTGTCTCGAGCAGGCGCACTTGAATACGAGCGGGCTCATCGTTGTTCTCTGGGATATGGCTTCCCTCACTACAACCCACCAGCGTGAGTATCATGCAGGTTGCTATCAGCCCTAAATGGTGTTGTATACGGTTCATGGTTATTTATCCGCGTTTAGCCAATCTAAATGATGGTTCGCCGGTGGCTCGAATAGGTCCTGTACCGGCATAAATGCCTCTTTTAGGTTCGTATCGAGCTGCCAAGGTGGATTAAAAATCAGCATCCCCGAACCATACATGCCTCGTGTTTCAGTACGTTCTTTGTAGATGAACTCGCTGCGAATGCACGGTGTATCTAGCTGCTGTAACTCACTAAGCATGGCGTCATGCCGAGCCGCCGGAAGCAAGGGATACCACACCAATATTACCGCATGACGACAGCGTTTTAATGCGCGACTGACGGTGGCGCAAACCTGAGTATATTCATCTTTCACTTCGTATGCCGGGTCAATCAGCACCAATAAACGAGGCGTTTTCGGGGGCAAGTGGTTGATTACCCCCTGCAACCCATCGCCATACACAACAAATCCTGTCTTTTTGGAATCAACTTGGGTTAGTTCATCGTGCTCAGTCGGGTGCAATTCATACACGGTATGGCGATCAGTCTCTCGCCGCTGGGATGCTACCCACGCCGGGGAGCCTGGATAATAACGAAGTTCTTGTGGGCTGGGCGGACGCTGGTGAGCGTCATCTATCACCGCAAAAAACGCCGACCATAATTGCTCTTGGGATGTCGCCGTTAACGCATCTCTGGCACCTAAAATACGGGCTATGCCATCGTGAAATTCACCATTTTTTTGAGCCTGCGGCCCACTTAAATCGTACCACCCACGCCCGGCATGGGTATCGAAATAATGCATCGCTGACGACTTCTCATGCATACGCCGAATCACCGCTAACAGCGTGAGATGTTTATGTACATCAGCCGGGTTTCCAGCGTGATAACCGTGTTGGTAACTCAGCACAAGAGGTCCTCTTAAAAAGATACTTTCGCCATAGAGTACCGTGAATCGCCTTTATTGTCCTTACTCTGTGAGCTATAAACAAGACTCGTTCCTGAAGTTGGTAAACACGTATGGCGTTTATGAAAAAAGCACTGGTGGTGTATCCTGCCGACCAGTTTCCTTTGCTTGAAAAGATTCATTCTTTCGCGCTCACCCACGACATCAAGCTCATTGATGTGACCGAGGATGAATTTTTGGAGCGACCGGGGCAATTTACCGACCAAGCAGACCATGTTATTGCGTTAGTGACCGATCAAACTGCGGCGCAATTTATTGATATTGCCAAAACCCTGAACTTCTCGTTGGGCTTCGTTCCACTGATTGCGGGGGGCCCGTTAGCCACATGGTTCAAACTCCCCAAACAACAAGACGACGCTATTCGACTGGCGTTCGAAGACGATCCAGAAGCCATTGATATTCTTCGCTGCAATAATGACGTTGTGATTGGCTCTGTTACGGTAGGCGCAACACCTTTTGTGAATCAACGCAGTAGCACTTGGTTGCAACGAGAAAAGAACCCATGGCGTTATGCGCTCTACTGGTTGGCGTTACTATGGCGCAGTGTACGTAACCTATTTGCCATCGAAGTGCTTCCGGCAACGTTGAGCACTGACAAGAAAAAGATTCAAACTGCCTTCACCGGTTTAGTGGCGCTAGAAAACGACGTGCACTCTGCTGCAGCTCGGCTGCTCGACACCACCATAAGCGTGCAAGATAATCGCGTATCTGTCGTTGCCATCGCTCCCAAATCGATTACCCAATACCTTAGCTTTCTGTTTCAGTCGCTCGTTCGCAAAGATACACAACGCAAGTTGCCAAGTTGTATTGGCTACATTAAAACGCGGCAATTACACATCAAGATGGCGAAGCCAGTTCGCGTTGTTCTTGATGGTCGCGCCTACAAAACCGACGATATTTTGCTCGAAATGTACCCGCGTGCGGTACGCATTAATATGAGTGATAGTTATCACGATTTTCATGAAGCGATTGACGATAACAAAGACACCATGCGCATCGATAACTTACCCCAAAGTGAGGAGCGGATCTCCCGCATTTCAAGTCACCTTCCGCTCTTTACCCATGCCCTAGAAGACGATTTTCGTGAGCTTTTCATTCAAATTCGTGACAGTGCACAAGCGCATCCGCATTACCTGGCCCTGATGGTGTTAAGTTCGGTTGTAGCAACCTTGGGCTTGTTCTTAAATAGCATTGCCGTCGTGATTGGGGCTATGGTGTTGGCGCCGCTCATGGCACCTATTGTTGCAGTCGCTATGGGCCTTCTTCGAAGTGAACGCTCACTTACAATTACCAGCCTTAAGACTGTTGCTATCGGTGTGGGGCTTGGCTTATTCACCTCCGCTGTTTTGGCAATGATCGTTCCCGTGCGCGAAATCACCCCAGAAATAGCCGCTCGACTGCAACCCACGTTGTTGGATTTGGGGGTGGCTATCGCCTGTGGCATTGCGGGCGCGTATGCCTACGCCCGAGCGAGTGTTATGCGCAGCTTGCCGGGTGTCGCTATTGCAGTAGCCTTGGTTCCTCCACTGTGTGTGGCTGGTATCGGTGTCGGATGGGGAAGTTGGCCAATGATTTCCGGCGCGGGCTTACTTTTACTCACCAACTTATTTGGTATCGCGGGCGCCGCAGCCCTCACCTTCTTAGTGCTCGGCTATGCTCCGGTACAACGGGCGCGAAAAGGGCTCATTGTTACCTTTAGTTCTGTGGCTGTTATTGCGATTCCTTTGGCCTTTGCGTTCGCAACCATCTATCAGAACTATAAAATAGAGCGATACATCGCAAATCAGCCGTTGCTCGTTGAGGGGCGCATTATTGAGCTGACTAATGTGGAAGTGAGTACTCGCCGCAATACCATCTATATCAGTGCCGACAGCGTGAGCACGCAACCCCTCGACGAAACCAGCATGTTGGAGCTGAAACAGCAGTTGGAAAACCGCTGGGACCGTCCCGTGGTGCTTGAGTTGGGATTTCGATATCGACTGTAAATTTGTGTCACAGCGGCGGTCTTGGTATGTTATCGGGCTGATACCTGATATCAACGCTTCCTAATTTTCATGCGTTGTTGCGAAAGCTGACAGCAAAAACCCATTCAGCTCGTCAATACAGCGCTACTTGCTACAAGAGGAATATTTCATGCGCATTACACTACTTGCGGCCGCGGTTGGTCTTGCCCTGTCGGTGACAGCATGCTCAGACGCGCCGGTTACCCCTGATAGCCAGCAAGACACGCCAGCAACCATTCAGTTAAGTGCTGACAATCCCTTTTTCGCGCCTAGCCCACTGCAATATCAAGCGCCTGACTTCACGCAAATCCGCGATGAACACTACGCCCCTGCGTTTGAAGCTGGCATGTCACAGCAGGCCGCGGAAATGCAAGCTATCGCAAATAACCCCGAGGCACCAAGCTTTGAGAACACGGTACTAGCGATGGAGTTATCGGGCGAATTATTAACGCGAGTATCGCGGGTATTTTTCGCCATGACGTCGTCGACGAGCAACGACGAGATTCGGAATCTGCAAGCGCAACTTGCGCCAAAGCTATCGGCTCATCGAGATGATATCTACTTAAATCCTGCGCTATTTCTCCGTGTTGATACCCTCTATCAAGACCGTCACAACCTCGACCTCGATGCAGAATCGCTGCGCTTATTGGAGGTTTACCATGATCGCTTTATTCGCGCCGGCGCAAACCTCAGCAATGAACAAATGGCTCAGATTCGCGCATTAAACGAAGAAGAGTCGTCGCTGACCACACAATTTGCGCGCAATATTCTCGACGCGAGCCGAAATGCAGCAGTGATTGTTGATAGTGCGGAAGAGCTTGACGGTTTTAGTGAAAGTCAATTGCGCGCCGCGCGCCAACGGGCTGAAGAACTTGGCCATGAGGGCAAGTATGCCATTGCCATCACCAACACCACACGCCAGCCCATCTTGACCAGTATCAACAACCGTGAACTGCGCCAGCGCGTTTGGGAAGCATCGGCCAACCGTGGTTTTGGCCATGATCCAGAAACCGATAACACCGGTGTTGTTTCCCGTTTAGCCCAGCTGCGTGCTGAAAAATCCGCTATTTTAGGTTACGAAAGCTACGCCCACTACGCCCTTGAAGAGCGCATGATCGGCACTCCTGAACGCGCCTACGAAATGCTGCTCGACATGGTACCTGCGGTGGTCGCGCAAGTTGAGCAAGAACAAGCTCTGCTTGAAGCCAAAATTGCTGAACTTGGCTATGACCACAATTTGGAACCCTGGGATTGGGCGTACTATGCGGAAAAAGTACGCCGCAGTGAGTACGATTTAGATGAAAGCGAGGTACGTCCTTACTTTGAATTTAACCGTGTACTCGAAGATGGCATGTTTTACGCCATGACGCGTTTGTACGGCATTACTTTCGAGCCACGTCCTGATCTGCCGTCCTATCACGACGATGTTGACGTGTATGAAGTGTTCGATAAAGACGGCGAAAGCATGGGTATTTTCTATGCCGATTACTTCGCTCGTGATGGTAAACGCGGCGGCGCTTGGATGAGCTCATTTGTTATACAGAACCACCTGAGAGAAGAGCGCCCGGTTGTGTTTAACGTAATGAACATTCCAAAAGCACCTGAGGGTGAGCCGACATTGTTATCTTATGGCTTTGTAAGCACCATGTTCCATGAAATGGGTCACGGCGTGCATGGCTTATTCTCTGATGTCACCTACCCTTCATTGGCTGGAACAGCCGTTCCCCGTGACTTTGTGGAATCACCATCGAACTTCCACGAAGATTTCGCGCATGATCCGGCGATTATTGGTAATTATGCCAAGCATTATGAGACCGGAGAGCCCATTCCTGAAGAGCTTTTGGAACGCGTTCTCAACGCCCTCAACTTTAATCAAGGTTTTGATACGCTAGAATACATTGCTGCGGCATTAGTCGACCTTGATTGGCACTCAATTGCGGCCGGCGAGCCACTCCAAGACGTCGCGGCATTTGAAGCGGCTGCATTAGAGCGTCACGGTGTAAATCTGTCTGCGGTACCCCCGCGTTTCCGTTCCACCTACTTCTCACATATTTTTGCGGGCGGTTACGCTGCGGGCTATTACTCGTACATGTGGTCTGAAATGCTGGCAGCGGACGCTTTCGCCTACCTCATGGCTGAAGGCGGAATCGATGGCCCCGTTGCCCAGAAATACCGCGACACCATTTTGTCTCGTGGTGGCACCAAAGAAGCAATGGAGCTCTACTTAGATTTCCGTGGCCAAGAATATGATACGCGCCACTTGCTGATTCGCCGCGGCTTACTCGACGCGGATGATTAAGCAGCTGAGGTTTTCCATAACGCCTCACTAAACCATAAAAAGGGCGAATTATTCGCCCTTTATTTTTTTCACAAAGGTTACTTATGCAAAAATCACGCTCATTTCTTGTTATCGGAGTCATGCTCGCATCGATAAACCTTGCCTGTGCAACTACCGATACCACAACAAACACTGAAAATACGCAAACATCTTCTGCGCAAACAACGCTTGCCGATTTGCATGATTATATCGAAGCGGGACGTCAGCAATGGGGTATCCCTGGCATGGCTGTGGCCGTTGTTCACAATGATGAGATTATTCATTTGCAAGGTTACGGCGTGCTTAAACAAGGTGAATCTACTCCCGTCGATGGCGATACGTTATTTGGCGTAGCTTCCACCAGCAAAGCGATGACAGCAGCAACCTTAGCCATGTTGGTAGACGAAGGTAAATTAGATTGGGACGACCGCGTTATCGACCATTTACCGTGGTTTCAACTGCAAGACCCCTGGGTAACGCGCGAAGTACGCGTTCGCGATCTATTAACTCATCAAGTTGGCGTAGGTCGTATGACAGGTAATCGGCTTCAGTTTATGCCCACAGCGGATCGCGAAACAGTCATTCGACAGATGCGTTACCACGAACCAGAGGCTCCGTTTCGGTCACGTTATGTATACAGCAATGTGATGTATTCGGTGGCAGGTGAAGTTGCCGCAGCGGTATCGGGTATGAGTTGGGACGAGTTAATGGCGACACGCCTATTTGCGCCTTTGAATATGACCCGTTCCAACACGTCAATTACTCAGTTTGGGAGCGACGACAAGAATATTGCTTGGCCCCACCAGTGGATTGATGGTGAGCTTGTTCCTATCGCACGCCGCAACTTTGATAATGTGGGCCCTTCGGCTTCGGTGAACACCAGCGTGCGCGATATGGCCCAGTGGATACGTCTACAACTAGGCGAAGCCGGCGCATACAAGGGCGTCCAATTACTCAGCCCCGAAGTGATGGCAGAAATGCACACACCACAAGTGACTACCGGGCGCTCTGACCGAGAGTCTGCAATTCGAGGATACGGTTTAGGCTGGAGTCTGGATGAATACCGGGGGTTGCGATTAAGCCAACATGGCGGTGCTACCGATGGCTTTAATACGTCACTTGTGATGGTTCCCGAGCTTGATCTTGGCATCGTCGTTGTCACCAATACCTTTACCACGTATCGGGTTGCTGTAGTGAATGAGATCATTGATCGAGTGGCCGGTTTCGAGCCAAGAGACTGGAATAGCGAGGTCTATGACCAATACCAAGACCGTTATCAACAGGTGTCAGAAGAACGTGCAAAAATTCACGCCGCCCGTGAGCTAAATACACAACCTAGCGTGGCGATAGAGAACTTGGTGGGTAGATACTATGACCCGCAATATCAACATGCGACCGTGTTTATGAATGACCAGGGCGGTTTATCCCTCGAGTTTTGGGATGACGGTGTCTCCATTCTTGATCTTGAACACTGGCATCACGATACCTGGCGTGCAAGTTGGCGAAACCGCGCGCAACGCGAGAAGTTTGTGTATTTTACGCGAGATGACAAGGGTGAGGTTGCGAGCTTAAATGTACGCTTCACGCTGCGCCCAGCATTATTGCAAGTGGGTATTTATCCAACATCTTATTATCGCGATGTCAGCTTTAAGCGCGTGCAAGATAAACCGTAACGCAAAGGGAAACGCAGTTACTTAGTCGTCTAGAACGCGTGACCGAATGCGTTTTATGGCTTGGCTATGTAGCTGCGATACCCGCGACTCAGTCACACCGAGCACAGCACCTATTTCTTTTAGGTTTAACTCTTCTTGGTAATACAAAGCCATCACCAACTTCTCTTTCTCAGGCAGGGCGCCGATCGCTTCGGTAATGTGTGAGCGGCGCTCCTCGCTAAATAATGCTTCCGCTGGTGACCAGTCGTTATTTCTATCTTCAGAATCGCCCGACTGATCGGTCACCACTTCGTCATAAGAAAGCACTAACCCATTGTTCGTGTCGTTCAGAAGCTTATAGTAGTCCGCAAGCTCCATTCCTAACGCATCGGCAATTTCACGCTCTTCTGGGGGCCGTCCGAGTTGTTGTTCAAGCCGTCGCACACAGGCTTCCACTTCGCGACCAGAACGTCGCACGCTTCGCGGCAACCAGTCACGGGATCGCAGTTCATCAATCATCGAGCCACGGATACGCTGGTGAGCAAAAGTAGAGAAAGCCACCCCGGCACTCGCATCAAAGCGGGTTAAGGCATCCAGCAAGCCTTCGAGGCCCGCTTGAATTAAATCATCCAAGTCGACGCCCGCGGGCAAACGCACTTGCAGCGATAGTGCCTGACGGCGAACCGTCGGGTAATATTGCTGAATAACTGCGTCTCGATTTAATTTACCTTGCGCCGTATACATAGTGCTGTTTTTGCCTCACTTGTTGATATGTCTCTATGTCAACGTTGTAACACCAGTAACTCAATATTAAAAAAATCTCGGGCCATTTGCTGTACATTATTAATCAAGCCCCGCCGCGACACCATAGGCGGGTGCATAAGCAGCATCCGTGGCATCTTCATGCCCGTATCTCGCAAGTCGCACAATACGCGATAGGCTCGCTGGAAACTATGCAAATCAGTATCTATCCACAACGCCCAACGCGGAATCGTCTGCGCAATGTCGATAAAATTCGGTGCCGACGGAGCACAGGCATGTAATTGCCACTGCTCTGGCGACCCAACCCATTTCCAACCTTCCTCATGATAGCGTATCAATGCTTCTGACGCATGCTCGCGTGCCTGAGTCCAACTAGGATGAGCAAGTACCAGTAATTGTTGCAACGATGATGGCTCCACGTGTTGAGTATGTTGTGATTTGTCGTTGCCGGTGCTACTTGCAACGCGAGTATCTTTTGCCTCCGCCATTACAGCGGCATCAACGGATCCAGAATTGCCCTGTTGAGCTGCCCACGCGCGCAATCCTGCCGCTTGATCCTGACGTGATGTTGTTGTCATAACACCGCCTCCGATGCAACCGACGGTATATGTGCTTGCAGTGATGTGGCGGCAATGCGCGCATCTAATAATTGCATAAGCGCGTCGAGCAGTTTCGCACTAGTCGCATGACCTCGACGGCCTGAAAAGGCCAGTAATTGCTGACGTAATGCTTGGCCTGCGGGCGAGACATCCTGATCCAATTGCACAATCACCCCGGCCATAACGACACCACAATAAATCAACGCTGGGTCGTGATTGGCCGATTCTAATTTGTGCGCCAACGCTTGCACCGCTTGTCGAGCCAAGCTCGCTATCTCATCTACTTGTAGCTGCTCAAGCAACAACTGAATGGTTAACGATGAATCTTGCGTGCTTGGACTGAGCCAGTGACGGCGCACGAATACAGTATCGCGCTGCGTTGATTTCACCAACCCAAACCACAGATGAAATTTCTCATTCGAATCTGGCAAAGTTACGGGTAACTGATAGAGCTCTAATTTTGCAGGTTCACTTCGATAACGAAGGCTTTGTAAGTGCTGCTTGTGCATGCGCCCCTGCAGTTTTAGTGCCGCCATCGCTTTACCCTCGAAGGTAACACGATGATTTCGGTTTATCACTGCCACCCAAGGACGCTCTAATCCTTGGCGTTGAGTGAGTGACGGCAAAGCACTACATAAGTGGTAACTTGCCATGTGAACATGTTCAAGCTCATGCATCGCAACGTCATCCATGCCCTGATGACTAAAGTCTGTCACTATAGGAATACCTAGGAGCTGCCCGGCATTGGCTATCGGCAAAGGCGGGAGGTGCCATTTGCAGCGCGCAACTGGTGTTGATTTTGGCCAAGTAATACCCGCCACATCAATGTCGTTAAGACGCTGCTTTGCGACCTTGTGGGTCTCTGCTAGTAACGCTTCACGCTCGCTCCCTTGCTGCTGACAAGCGTCATGCGCCCGTTCCAAAACCGAAAATGACGGGCATTGGGTGTGCAAGGCGCCATAGATTTTCTGAAAACCGGCACTCACTTTGCTGGTATTCATACGATGAGGTTGCTCAGCGGATGCCGGTGTAAGCTGGGTTTGATACAGACTTTGAAATTCTTCCTGCTCTGCCAATCTCCGCTGCGTCGAGTCCAATAGCGCATCAACCAATGTTTCTTGATTCGCAAGCTCCATATCTTCAGGAACGCGCTGCCCATAAGAAACAAAATGCAGCGTCAAATCATGCTGGATCAGGGTATCGATTGCCGCGCCTAGCTGTGCCGCTTCATCTTTTTTGGTAACAATACAATCGTGAATACGGTGTCCATTGTCGGCTGCAACGGCACGAAAACGTTCAACCACTTCATACAGGGTATCGCGTTGACTCGCTCCATTAAGCAAGAGTACAAGGCGGGTAAGGGAATTTGCACCCTGGGCTAAACGCAGCTGTCCGATACGTTGAGTTAGGCGTTGATCGCGTTGGCTCATGCCCACGGTATCAATTAAAACTAAGCGTTTATTCCGCAGTTTTGGCGTCAGTGTTTCTAGGCTGTCATCTTCACCTAATGCCACCATTTCCACCCCGAGCAGCTCTGCATAGATACGAAGTTGCTCTTGCGCGCCGATCCGATAACTATCGGTAGTGACCAGCAATAAGCCTTCGGGACCAAATTGCATGACGTAATGAGCTGCCAGCTTCGCAGTCGTGGTGGTTTTGCCCACCCCGGTTGGTCCCACTAGCGCCAGAACACCGCCTTCGCTAAACAAATCAACGGGGTTTTCTGGCGTTTTGATCAGACCTTGCAGTTGCGATCGAATAAAATCGACCACAGATTCCTGCTCTTGCTTGGCCGCATTTAACAGGTTTTTTGTAAGAGCGCTGCTAAAGCCTGCCGCTTGCGCCCAACGCACTAGTTCATTCTGAGTTTGTTCTAACGGCGATGCTGCCGGCACAGACGATTTCACTGGCGCCGTTTGAGAACCTTGATGAATAAGGGAGCGCATCTCTTGCACTTCCGCTAATAGGCGATTGGCTAACGCTGAGAAATCACCCTCAGGCTGCGTCGTGGGGGCCGGCGTCGCTTGTGCCTCCAAGGCGCTCAATGCTTCATCTGCCATCGCCAGAATTTCTACGCCATCATCGATATGTCGCGACGACAAAATCATCGCCTCTGGACCGAGTGCGGTCCGCACTTGGCGCATAACATCTCGTTTGTTCGGACCTAGAAAACGCTTCACACTCATGATTGATTATCTCCAATCAATGCAGTGATCTTCAGGGTACGATCATCTGGAATCTCAGCCTGTGACATCACCACCAAGAAGCGCAGTTGGCGACGAAGGAATGCTGCCAACAATGGCCGCAAGCTATGTTGAACCACCAAGACTGGAGGCTCGCCCATGCTTTCTTGCCGATCCAGCGCACGCTGGGCCTGTTGTTGCAATGTTGCCGCAAGACCGGGCTCAAGCGCACCACCGTTATTCAATGCTTGAATCAATACTTGCTCTAAGCGCACATCAAGTCCAATCACATGGAGCTCACGGGCGCCGCCAAACCATTTTTGCGTAATTGCCCGACCTAGGGCTAAACGCACTTGCGCCGTAAGCTCGTGGGCCTCTGGCTGCTGACCTTCAAACTCGGCGAGCGTATCGAAGATAGTGCGCATATCGCGGATGGGCACTTCTTCATCCAACAAGTTTTGCAAAATGCGTTGTAACACCGTGAGAGAAACACATTTTGGCACCACATCTTCAACTAGATCTTTATTATCTTTACCCAGCTTATCCACCAGCTGCTGCACTTCCTGGCGCCCGAGTAACTCAGCTGAATAGCGCTGCAACAAATGGTTCAAATGCGTGGCAACCACAGTGCTCGCATCCACCACTGTGTATCCGTAGATCTGTGCGTGTTCACGTTCAGAAGCTTCAATCCATACGGCATCTAAACCAAACGCAGGATCTTTGGTTTCAATCCCAGAAACGGTACCGGTAATCTGGCCCGGATTGATCGCCAGCCATTTGTCAGGATAGATTTCCGAGCGCCCGACCTCACCTCCTT
Source organism: Aliidiomarina indica (assembly GCF_015354615.1). Classification (GTDB taxonomy): domain Bacteria; phylum Pseudomonadota; class Gammaproteobacteria; order Enterobacterales; family Alteromonadaceae; genus Aliidiomarina; species Aliidiomarina indica. Next base: position 132,979 of record NZ_JACAVQ010000003.1, read on the forward strand.
TTAAGGTGATCAGATAACTATTCGGAGACAACTCAAGGTTATCCCGAATATGCACCACGGGCGGTAAAAAGCCGACATCCTGAGCAAACTTCTTCCGCACACTCTTAATACGGGCAAGCAGCTCCCCTTGTTGGCGCTCATCCACCAGAGAAATCAGGCGATGACCTACTTCCATGCCCAGCGTATCCACAAGCTGAACATCGCTCCAAGACGCTTCTGGGGATTCGAATTGCGCAATGGGCGCAGCCTCCTGGGGCTCTTCGATAGCCTCCCGCTTTTGTTTTTCAAACAAGCGCCATGCCATAAATAGCAACACGCCAGTGAACAACAAGAATACGAAGTTGGGCATGCCGGGTACCATGCCCAGCAAACCAATCACACACGCGGCCAACACCATCACTTTCGGGTTCACAAACAGCTGGCTCACCATCTGCTGTCCCACGTCTTGATCCGTATTAACGCGTGACACCGTGACACCCGCTGCGGTAGAAATCACCAACGCAGGAATTTGTGCTACCAGACCATCACCAATGGCCAGTAGCACATACGTGCGCCCAGCTTCACCAAAGCCCATATCGTGTTGCATGGTGCCGATAAGCAGGCCACCAATAATATTCACCACCATGATGATCAAACCGGCAATGGCATCACCGCGAACGAATTTGCTGGCACCATCCATTGAGCCGTAAAAGTCCGCTTCTTGGGCGACTTCGGCACGGCGTTTACGCGCGTCTTCTTCTCCGATTAAACCGGCGTTTAAGTCGGCGTCAATCGCCATTTGTTTACCTGGCATCGCGTCAAGCATGAAGCGTGCGCCTACTTCAGCAATACGGCCAGCACCCTTGGTGATAACCATAAAGTTGATGATGACCAGAATGAAAAACACAACAAGACCGACAGCAAAGTTGCCGCCTACAAGAAATTGACCAAAGGATTCGATAACTTTACCCGCGGCGTCTCCGCCTTGATGGCCTTCCATCAGGACGATACGGGTAGAAGCCACGTTCAACGATAGCCGTAGCAAGGTGGTAAATAACAGCACTGCAGGGAATGCGGCGAAATCGAGAGGCTTTTCCGCGAACATACTGACCAATAGCACCATGAGCGCGAGGGCAATATTGAAGGTAAACAACATATCTAGCACGAATGGTGGCAGCGGCAGCACCATCATGGCCAGAATCATTAGGATCAGAATCGGACCGATCAGCAATTGCAGCTTCCCGTTCGATATCTTACCTAATTGTTGTATTGAAGGCGTAAAGCCTTTCATTCGCTACCTCCTAAACTAGCCCTGAGCACGATGATGCACCTTACCTTCAGCCATCGCTTCGGGAACCTCTAACTGCTTCGGTACGGGCGGCTTCTCGCCCCCCTCTTTTTGTACTTGCTTCAAGCGGAATGCCCACGCTAAAACTTCGGCCACAGCGGTGTACAGGGCTGCGGGTATTTCTCGATCAATGTCCACATTGAAATACAATGCACGTGCCAATAACGGGGCTTCCAACCGAGGTACTTTATGTTCATTACCCAGCTCTCGAATTTTGGCAGCGATTGCATCCGTTCCTTTTGCCACAACCCGTGGCGCCCCCATGCGCCCTTCATCATATTTAAGGGCGACTGCATAATGCGTCGGGTTGGTAATAATCACATCCGCTTCCGGCACTTTCGTCATCATTCGTGACCGCGAAATGGCTTGCTGTTGCGAGCGAATACGCGCTTTCACGTGCGGGTCACCTTCCGTTTCTTTATGTTCCCGCTTCACTTCTTCCTTGGTCATCTTCAATTTTTTAGCATGGCTGTACAGTTGATAAGGCACATCAATTAACACCACAACAATCAAGGTGAGAACCATTAACACTGCCGCTTCTGCCGCTAGTTGCAGGGCATGTGTTACTGCCTGCTGCACCGGCTGTTCCATCAAGCCAAGGTATTCACCGCGGCGTGATAGTAAAAACCAGACCAGAACACCCCCTACCAGGGTGGTTTTGGCAATTGCCTTACCAAGTTCGGCAAGCGCTTGGCTTGAAAAAATTCGTTTCAAACCTTTTGCTGGGTTTAGCTTAGAGAGCTGGGGCTTCATGCCCTTCCCAGATACTATCCAACCACCTAATAGCGCCGGCGCAGTGAGTGCTAACACTACCATCAGCGCAAACAGAGGCATCAACGACCATAACGTACGCTCGGCTAGCTCAAACACGTTAGCGAGCATTGGCTCGGTTTCAAAAGCTTGTTGCCGCTCAAACAGAAAGGAACCTTCCATCACTAGGCCTAACTGTTCATACAGCAAACTACTGAGGCCATATAGCCCAATTATCCCACCTAGCAGCAGCACAAAGGTAGTGAGCTCACGGGATCGCGCAACCTGACCCTCTTCCCGGGCTTTTTGTAGCCTTCGGGGTGTGGCGGGTTCTGTTTTTTCCTGGTCGCTATCGTTCTGCTCTGCCATTGTTTGCCTTTATTACGGACACTCTGGGGGAGTTAGCGGTTATTCTGCCGTAAAGCAAACAAAAGCGAATGGAAAAAAAGCGCCCCATTGAGGGCGCTTTTCTATCAGTTTAATTGAAAAATTAGGATTTCTTGCTGGAATTTGCGATTTATCCGTCTGGATCGAGTAAATGCTCAGGAAGTTGACCACTTTCGATGATCTCCTCAATTTCCCGATCTTGTTCGAGCAATCGCTCAAATTCCTCTGCGTCTCCAGGGAATAAACCTTGGCGACGGATGAACTCGGCAGAGATCGAGGTATGTAAGATCAGGGTGATGCGGCGATTCATCGGGTCACGTGGGTCTGCATCATCGAGAGGTACACGATCAGCGACGCCTGAAACCGACAATAGTTTGCCAGAGTCGAACCCTCCAGCGATAAGCTCGCGTCGTGATGCATTCGCCCGATCAGCGGATAACTCCCAGTTACTGTACCCCGCTTCACCACCAGAATAAGGGATACTATCGGTATGACCACTGATCGTTAGTTCGTTTGGCACCTGATTTAACAGCGGTGCCACAGTGCGCAAAAGTCGACTCATGTAAGGTGCAATGTTGGCACTACCGAGTTGGAACATGGGCCGCTGCTCACTATCAAGCAATTGAATGCGTAAGCCTTCCCGGGTCATGTCGTAGCGCAACTGCGATTGCAATGCCCGAAGTTCAGGGTCCTGTTCTATGGCCCGTTCTATTTGCCGTTGAATATTTTGGAAGTGTCGACGAACATCAGAGGGCCGCGTCTCCCGTCGATAGTCGATGCGTGCTCGTTCGCCTTGGGTATAAATGGGGTCTGGGCCACCGCCTTGAATCGCACTTGTGCTTGCCGTTGCTCGATCGCCGCTGGCCATCGCAACTACGAGAGGCGTGCGAAAGTATTCAGCAATACTTTCACGCGCATCGTCACCCGCCATTGAGATAATCCACATCACCAAAAATAACGCCATCAATGCGGTCATAAAGTCCGCAAGCGCTATTTTCCAGCTGCCGCCGTGGTGTTTTTTCACCACTTTTTTGCGGCGGATGATTATCGGGCGATGTTCTTCAGCCATAGCTACAACTCAGCTTAAGATTCCGCAGGGCGATTGCCGCGTACGTGATCTTCAAGTTCATTAAAGGAAGGACGTTCAGCAGTGTCGAGTGCTTTACGACCAAATTCGACCGCTAGCTGGGGTGCATAGCCACCCATGCTCGCCAGTAAGGTCACGCGCATACATTGTAAGGCCTTCACAGCCTCAGCCACTTGACGTTCAATGCGAGCAGCTACGGGGTTGATATAGCCGTAACCCATAAGGATACCGAGAAAGGTTCCCACCAAGGCGTGAGCGATCATTTCACCCATCACATCGGGCGAAGCATCTGCATAGGTGAGTGCTTTTACGACCCCTAGAACCGCCGCAACGATACCAAAAGCGGGCATAGCATCACCTACTTTATGCAGGGCATCGGCAGGTACATGCGCTTCTTCCTCGAAGCTTTCGATTTCATGCAGCATTAGCTCATCGAGCTCTTGTGGGTTCATATTGCCGCTGATCATTAATCGCAAATAATCGGTGAGGAAGTTGGTCATCATGCGGTCTTCAAGAATAATCGGATGTTCTTGAAAAATCGCACTTTCATCGGGGGTTTCAATATCACGTTCCACCGCGAGCATCCCGTCGCGGCGCATTTTATTCAGAAGTTTGTACAGCACCGACATGAGTTCCATGTACATCTGTTTATTGTACTTGGTGGTGCGCTTTAACTTTTTCGAGGCATTTAAAGTCGCCTTAATGCCTTTCGTATTGTTCGCAGCAACGAAAGCCCCTAAACCTGCGCCGCCGATCATTAAAATCTCAAGAGGTTGATAGATAGGCCCTAAACTGCCACCCGCGAGTACGTATCCCCCGAAAACCGAGAAGGTCACGATTAAAAAACCTACGACAATTAGCACATCAACACCCTCGCGTCTTATTCATCCGATGGTACGGAGCGGACTCCGCTTCATATCGGTTATCGACCTAGGATACGAGAACTTTAGATTTTTAATCCTTCGAATTCGCGGCTTTTGCCACCGCTTTTCTGGCTTTCTTCGGTTTTCCGGGCTTGCCGGCACGCGAGGGGGGGTGGCAGATACCGCAGACGTAGTCGCTATCCGGGGTATGGGCATGATTTACAAATTCGAGATTGCACTGAGTGCAGCGCGATAACTGAAACATATTGCTTTCAAAGAAACGAAGCAGTGTCCAAGCACGAGTCAAACCTAGCACTTGTTCACCTGATGTATTCCGCACATGCTCATTATATAAACGATAAGCCTTAGTGAAGGCCGTCATTCGGTCGATGCCCTGAACTTCATGTAAATTTCGATACATGGAGTAGAAAAGTGACGAATGGATATTTGGTAACCAGGTTAAAAACCAGTCAGTTGAGAATGGCAACAAGCCTTTTGGGGGAGACTCACCCCGAACTTCTTTGTATAAACGAACAAGTCGACCACGGTTGAGGGTTACTTCTGATTCAAGTACTTGCAGGCGAGCACCGAGTTCAATCAGCTCGATGGCCAATTGTACTTGGTTCATTTCATCAAGAAGCTTTTTGTCAGTCATACTGGCCGCCGCGTCTTCTTATGTCATTGCCGCTGCTCATCCTAAGCAGCGCAAGATCCACATTACTCCTATGCGTACAGAAATAATGACTTAATTCGTCGAAGCCATCAACATTGCTAAATGGGTTTGTGTTAGGCCTGTTTCACGACGGTTTCGCAGAATATGCGCTAATTGTTCAGCATTTTCGGCACAAGGGCGCAATACAAACTGACCTTGCGTTGCTAACCAAGTAATCTCTCGTACCGACATTGATTCAATCAGCTCGGCCATCTCTGCTGTTAGCTTGAGGCGAAATACTGCCGCTTCACGATCCTCTGCGATCATTTTCTGCATTAACAGTAAGTACGCAAGGTTGAGTTCTTGGAACTCTTCCAGAATTGTTGTTTTTTCCAAAACCGATCTCCTCTGCCCGCGAACGGGTAGTTATAGATGCAATCGTCATGTACGACATATTATTATTATCTGTGGGCGCTGTTGATTAGTACGTGTGTGGGTTGCTCTTACCTGTACTTAATCTCGGCACGTCACAGTGAAACCCTCGATATCTGATGCACGATGAGTTTCAATCATCTTTACATTAACTTTATATTTGATCTTAACGATCATTGCACTGAGGGAAAACCCCTGATCTTATGTAAAGATGTTAAATAATTGACACAAGTTTGATTATTTATTGATCACTTGGTCAATCTTTACACAAAAAGACCTTTTTCAGCGCGGCGCACTATACGGATCTTCGTCGGCCACATCCTTGAGCCACATCAACAACTCCACCAAAACGTCTTTTACATGCTCTGGTATGTAATCGTCGGGATTTAACTGCATCAGCAACCCGACTAACTCCGGCGCATCATGTACATATATATCATGAGCACGGGCTTGTGCAATAATTCGCTCTGCAAATTCACCATATCCTTGAGCCAATACTTGCGGCGAATTTCCTGATTCGTCATAACCGACCGCAACGGCTCCTCGCCGGCGATTCCAAGAAGAACTACTCATCAGCGTCTCCTTGTGCCCCGATTACTTGGGTTTCTACGACAACCTCGGATAACCCTAGACGACTTAAGCGGTTACATAAATCGTTTTGCTTATCTTCGAGCCGATGGATTACGTTTTCTTCCGCTTTTAAATATAAATGCAACGATGTCTCCTGCAACGCAAGATGGACCGTCAAATGACCCAAGCCCTTTACCGTCAACTCAATATCCGAATGCCATACTTTTTTGCGTTTGCGTGGTTCAGATTCCGACTGCGTGGATTTATGCGGGTCTTCCCAGAATGCGGGTTGTAGAACAAGCGCCATAAATATACCCGACCACACATCCCCTTCCCAGCGGAGTACTGGGGTAGAGAGTACTTCCAATTGATGGCGTACCAGCGCATGCATGGCTTCGGGAACCTGCACGCCGAGTTGCCGTATTGGAATTCCTTCTTGCTGTTGGATCTGCTGAGCCACTTGCATTTGCGGTTGCTGTTGTACCGTTGTTCGTGGCACCTCACCGCGGAGCCATTTACTTAAAGTGTGCTCATAGAACACACCGCTGGTAAGAATACTTTGAGCCAATCGATCACTAAGAAGTGCCGAGGTCATGGTTTCTACCGTTTGAATTAAAGGCACACCGGGTTTTATCACGGAGCCTGGTCGTGGGTAGTGCAGGAGAATATCGGCGATGGCGCGACCAGCATGGCTCAACTGAGTTTGCGAGCTTTGATTTGTTGGCGCTTGCGACGGTATGTTTGGAAGTTGGCTGGCGATGCCGCGGGTTCCCACTCGCAATTGCGGTTGCACATTATGGGCTTGCGATTGCGGGCGTGAATCGGTTCGAGAGTCACTTTGCAGTGCCCGTGGGCCTTCACCTGGATCCACCGGACGTACCGGCTGGTTCAGGTTTTTCTGTGCTGTTTGGTCGCCTTTTGGGCCCAGCACCTGATGTAGTAGGGTATCCAATAATGGAGTGATGCCGCTCATCGTCCACTCCTAGTCATTCGCCTATCGTCTTTACGACGTACGATAGGCCTTGTCGACTTTCTTTTTCTGACTGGCGCCTGTGAGTAATTTCTCCAGTTCAGCCCGTCGTTGCGCTAAGCGCTCGCGAATTTCACGGTCTTGCTCGAGCAGTTTTTCCAGCAGCTCTAATTTAGCTTCCTGCTGATCTTCACTCAGCATGGCTTCCATTTCATATTTCTGAAGGCGATCCACTTCAGAAACATATTTCACTTCGCTATCAATCAATGACGTCCAGTCATCCTGCCGGGCGTGAAACAACATGGTTTCTGAGAACCCGAGTAAACGGCGGTAGCTTGCAAGCACTTCCTCGCCATCCATCACCGGTTTCAGATACGCCCGAGCACCCATGAGCCTATGCTCCCGCGTCTGCGTTTGCTTGGCGTCCGATCTCTTTCCAAGCCGAGCCGATGTCTTCGAGTAACCTTGCTGCCTCATCTAATAACGCCTCATCATTTTTCAGATTGGCTTTCAACAACAAGGAACTGATGTAGGTATACAAACCCTCGAGACGTTCCGCGAGCTCACCACCTTTGTCTTTATCCACTGCTGCCAATAAACCACTATTGACGATGTCTAATGCCTTAGAGATTGCTTTCCCTTTTTCGGCAATATTCCCATTACTCATATGTAATCGAGCACTTTTAATTGCTTGCTGCGCACCATCAAACAACATAGAGATCAGTTGATGTGGGCTAGCAGACAGTACGTTACTCTCTACACTTACTCGTCCGTAAGCGGCTGCGCCGCGCATTGCATACATCACACGCCCCCTTTAGTTCCGGCCTAGCTGTGCGTTCATTATGTCGAACTGTTGCATCAGGTACGAACTGGTAGAATTCATTCGCGCCACCATGGTATCGAGCTGAGAAAACTGCGTGCGATAACGCTCTATGGTGCGATCGATTGAATCTTCCATCCGCTCAAAGCGCAGATCTAACCGGCGCATACTATCTTGTAAGCCTTGCGTGCTGTTCTTAATCGGACCATCACTTTGCAGCAACAATCCAACACTACTATTGAGCTTGCCGGCTAATCCGGTATCAGCAGAGGTGCCTGTGAAAAACGCGGTGAGGGCTGTCATATTTGAGCCTGTTAACTCACCAAGTTTGGCTTCATTTAATTCAAGCGTGCCATCGAGCTTCATGTCGATGCCGACATCACGCAACATACGTAAATCGCCTTCGGCTACACCACTGCTCATCACACTACGGAGGCGCTGTTGCACCATGCGTAAGGTGCTGTCACCCAGTAACTCTCCGTTGGCACCACCCTCGCCACCAAAGCGAGTTAAATCTGCCATAGTTTTCTGCAGGGTGTTGTATGACTTTACGAAATCTTTAATCGCGCCGGTGGTGAGCTCAGTGTCACGAGTCACATTAACTGTCGCCGCGCCTAACTCTTCTAAATCTAACGTCACGCCTTGAATAGCGCCCTCAACCCGATTGCTCTGGCTGGTAATGGCTACACCATTCACATTTAATTGAGCGTTACGTGCTTCAATCTCGGTATTGGCATCGAGGTTCAGTTGACCATTCAGATCACCGCCGAAATCAATAGCGGTAATGCCCGCCTCGGTACCGGTTTGCGTTGATGCCATCACCAAACGATAAGGCGTGCCGCTACCATCGTTTACGATAGATGCCTGCACGCCACTATTGCTCTGATTAATCGCATTGCGGATGTCGGTCAATGAGCTTTTTTCAGGATCGATAGCGATAGAAACGGAGTCACCATTTCCTAGCGTGAAGTCAATTGAACCGCCGCCTAAATTGGCACTTTGGTCGGCTACACCAGCGGTCGCCACGCTATAGGCTTGAGCGCGCTGAGTGACATTTACTTGGAAAGTACCGACTGGCGCAGTCGAACTTGCTGCTGCTTTCACGGCACTGCCGCTTACCTGGCTGGATACGCCTTGGAAAGTCGCCGATTGATTTAGCTTTGCAGCGGCTTCACGAAAATTAGTCAGGGCACTCTCAAGCTTGCCATAAGCAGAAATCTTCGCCTGCTGGACTCGTTTTTGCTGAGCAATAGGCTGGAGCTTCTGGCGTTCAGCTGCTTTGAGCTGATCGAGAAGTCCATTGAGGTCCATTCCAGAACCGATACCTAACACAGAAATAGAAGCCATGATGTACCTTTGTTTAAATTTAAATAACGTAGAAGGAGCTTATCTCTTTTTACGTTATCTTGAGTATTTTGTCAGCTTTATCCGATTAATTAGCGGTCAAAAAGCGCATAATTAACCCGCTTATTTAAGTTATCGGCGTTGCCCGATAAAACTTTAGCGCCTTGCATACCAAGCCTTACATGCCCAACCCACTGTTTGGTAGCCAACGCACCGCGTTGGTTGCGTACCTACGCCTCCGCGCCGAGCACCTCACGAATTTCACCCAGCTCCACAAGTTTGTCACCTTCGATAATCTCTCCGAGCTTATCGTCGGGCGGGCCTTCATGGGGGGTCAGTTGCACCGCACTAATATGACGCTGATCATCCAAGCTAATCACCCAGGCTAATTGCCCCGACTTATACTTAATAAGTGACCCCACTGGAATTACGCCAAAGTGACGGATATAAGCTTCTATCCAATTGCGATCAAACTGATGGGTATTGGTCAGTAAATAACGATAGGCGTGCTCCGGGGTGAGTCCCGCGCGATCAGGTCGTGGTCGACACATGGCATCAACGGCATCAACGATCATCGCCATACGCGCCAACTCCCCAAGATCATTTCCCTTTACACCTAGCGGATAGCCGCTGCCATCAAGTCGCTCGTTCACCCGCTCAATCACACCTTGCACCACCGCTGGAGCAAGCCATTTACACTTCTCCATTTGGTTCACCAGTAAGGCAACGTGCGATTGCATGCGCACATAGGAGTCGCGGCTCAAGGTGCTCGCCTTCCACAACGAAGAAGGCAGCATCCCCTTCCCTAAATCATGAATCATGCCGCATGCCACAATGGCCTTTAATAAATCTCGCGGCACTTTCGTGCGGCTTTGGGCTAAATCTGCCATGCGAATGGCTACGCTCAATCCGTGTGTTACCCAAGGTGATTCTCGATGAATACACCGCAGTGCAAACAGAGCACCCTCACGATCATCTATCAATATATCCAACAAACGTTCCGCATGGGCTGATAATTGAATGGAGTTTACTTCCTGACTTTGGCGCAAGGCCACCATCTGACTATCGAGATAACCGGCAATACGGGCCATTCGCCGAGCTATGGGCGTGGCATACTTGTGTCCCTGGCGACGGCCCAGTGCTACAGGGTTATCTCCTTTTTGTTCGAACAAGGGTGAGGGTGTGCGATTCGCCCCATCACCGGCTGATCGCGACGCTTCACGTTCTATTTCACGAACAAAATTCCACAGTTGTTTTTCTTTCTCGTTACTTGGCTTGGTAAATTCAAAGCCAACCGTAAGTACCTGCCGATCAGAGTCTGTTTTTATATGGCGGACATCGGAGTCGATGGGGAAAACCGTACTATCTGGAAAACATATTTCCAGTGTGGCGTGCATTTCGTTGAGTACTTTCGAGGCACCATCCTGCGCGTAAAACTCAACTAAGCAGCCCGTGGCCGATAAATCACGCAAGTCACCCATAAGTTCCAAGCGTTTGGATTCATCTTCATTGTCGGTACGTAAACGCACACCGACGTCCATGCCAATGCGAAGTTGCGCTCTAAAGGCTGCGCGGCGTTGGCGTAGATCAAGCCCTTCAGGCCAGTCAGACTTCGCCTTGAAGCGACCATTATCATCTACAAAATCACGCATCTTCATGGGCGTCGAGCGAATCATTCCGGCGTGGCTTTGCCCAAGCAGAATATATTCCACGCCACGTCTCAATTTCGGCGCTAGGTCGCGAATCGCCGTTAAATCGTATTCAATGTATTCGTTATCTTCGATATCAAGCAGGACGATCGGAAACGACTCTGCACCAGGCACATTCAGCCGAATCGACGCGGCTCCCGGTTGCATTAAAGTTTCCAACAAAGCAGATACTTCTACCTTGCTTGATACGGGTGAATACTCTTCCTCTTGCACAACCACACTCCGTTGTTGTTAGTGGCCACTAAATTATCGTCATTCGCCGCGAAAACTTAAAGAACAAAGACAATGAAAAAAAATTTCTTTTTCCTCTAAAGTTTATTTTTTTCATTCCGATAATCAGGTTAGAAGGCCGACAATCTCGGTTTGTTCATGCTAAGAGGAATACTCAGATGTCAGTAATTAACACAAATATGACCTCACTTATCGGTCAACAAAATCTTCAGAAGTCGCAGTCATCATTGCAAACTTCTATGGAGCGTTTGTCTTCTGGCTTACGCATCAACAGTGCGAAAGACGACGCCGCTGGCCAAGCCATTGCGAATAAAATGACTGCGGAAATCCGCGGCCTGACCCAAGCGCAACGTAATGCCAACGACGGTATCTCTTTAGCACAAACCGCCGAAGGTGCGTTAAACCAGGTTAATGATAACCTTCAGCGCATCCGCGAACTGAAAGTGCAGTCAGAGAACGGTACCAACTCTGCGGATGATTTGGCGTCTATCCAAGCTGAAATCACGCAACGCTTTGATGAAATTGACCGGGTACTTGGCCAATCTACATTCAACGGAAACGACCTGTTCGATGGTGCAGCAGCAACTACTTTTGATATCCAAGTGGGTTCAAAAGATGCTCAGTCTATCCAAATCTCGATTGCTGCATCTGCTGGATTTACTCGTGCAGATGGTGTTGACCGAACGCTTGCTGGATTCACCTTAGAAAATATCGACACTGCGCTTAGCAACGTTGACGAAGCTCGCTCTGGACTGGGTGCGATTCAAAACCGTCTTGAGTCTGCCATTGATAACATCTCAACGACAGTGACGAACCTGTCAGCGGCTCGTTCACGTATTGAAGATGCGGACTACGCAGTAGAAGTGTCAAACATGACCCGCGCGCAAATTTTGCAACAAGCTGGTACCTCAGTACTTGCCCAAGCAAACCAAGTGCCACAGTCGGTGTTGTCACTGCTCGGTTAATCTCCGATAGCTCTCAAGAAACCGCCCCTTGTTCGCAAGTGGCGGTTTTTTTATAACTTAATTTAAAGTTCCCTTCCCCAGTGCCGATAATCTTTTTGACTCTGGTCATTTCGTCGCCACCATGCGTCGTTACTTAAAGGAACATACTATGTCAGTAATCAATACCAACATGACCTCTTTAATTGGTCAGCAAAACCTGCAGAAGTCGCAGTCATCACTGCAAACTTCTATGGAGCGTTTGTCTTCGGGCTTACGCATCAACAGCGCCAAAGACGACGCCGCTGGGCAAGCTATTGCGAACAAAATGACTGCGGAAATCCGCGGCCTAACGCAAGCGCAGCGGAACGCCAATGACGGTATCTCTTTAGCCCAAACCGCTGAAGGTGCATTGAATCAAGTCAACGATAACTTGCAACGCATTCGTGAGCTGTCGGTTCAAGCGCAAAATGGTACTAACTCGCAAGCAGATATCGACTCCATTCAAGCGGAAGTTGATCAGCGCTTAGAAGAAATCAATCGTGTTGTTCAGCAATCGAACTTCAACGGAAATAGCATTTTCAACCGTGCTACCGACGGATCAGCCGACTTCGATATCCAAGTTGGATCGAAGGATGGTCAAGCGATTACCATTGAAGCCGAATCGCTAGGCACAACAACCTTTGACGCTCTTGCTGCTGGAAGTGCGCTCTTCGAGTTTGACGTGACTGCTACAGAAACAACCCCAGGTGCAGGTGACGGTGCCATGGGAATTATTGATGGTGCCTTGGCTGCCGTCGACGAAGCACGTTCTGGTCTAGGTGCGGTACAGAACCGTCTTGAATCAGCGATCGATAACATTTCTACCACGGTCACAAACCTGTCAGCTGCGCGTTCACGTATTGAAGACGCGGACTACGCGGTTGAAGTGTCTAACATGACCCGTGCTCAGATCTTGCAACAAGCCGGTACTTCAGTACTTGCTCAAGCAAACCAAGTGCCACAGTCAGTGTTGTCACTGTTAGGTTAATTCATACCGGGTTCATTTTCCCGCACTGAATTTAAAGGCGCCTTTGGGCGCCTTTTGTTTAAGTTTTAACCAATCCCGCCGATAACTCAGTTGTCACGCATGTGAGCGTGCTTTGATGACAGCCTGGGGATACTCCTATGTCAGTAATAAACACCAACATGACCTCATTGATAGGTCAACAAAACTTAATGAAGTCCCAGTCTTCGTTGCAAACATCTATGGAGCGGCTGTCGTCGGGCCTACGCATTAACAGTGCGAAGGATGATGCCGCCGGCCAAGCTATTGCCAATAAGATGACCGCAGAAATACGAGGCCTTACGCAAGCCCAACGCAATGCGAATGATGGTATCTCGTTTGCACAAACTGCCGAAGGCGGTTTGAACCAAATGAATGATAATTTGCAGCGTATACGCGAGTTAGCAGTACAAGCACAGAACGGAACCAATTCCCCCGCAGATATTGCATCGATTCAAGCAGAAGTGGATCAACGTATTGCGGAAATTGACCGAGTGGCGAATGAAAGTCGCTTTAACAACCTTCAAGTCTTTGAGTCCGGTTTTGATATCAATATTCAAGTCGGTTCAAAAGATAACCAAATCATTGCTATTGATGCCGCCGATTTGGTTACCCAAGCGTTCGATGGACGCCCAGGAGGTGTATTGGTCGGTTATAGCGTCACGGCACAAGAAAGTGCTCCTGGCGCCGGGGATGGTGCGCTTGGGATTATTGATGGCGCTATCAGTGCACTCGATGCGTCTCGGTCAGCGCTCGGTGCATTTCAAAACCGTCTTGAGTCCGCCATTGATAATATCTCAACGACAGTGACGAATTTGTCCGCTGCCCGTTCGCGTATCGAAGATGCGGACTACGCCGTAGAAGTGTCAAACATGACTCGCGCGCAAATTTTGCAACAAGCCGGTACTTCAGTGCTTGCCCAAGCAAACCAAGTGCCACAGTCGGTGTTGTCATTGCTCGGTTAATTTCCGACACGCAACTAAAAACCGCCCTTCTTCGCAAGTGGCGGTTTTTTTATACCTGCACTTAAAGTTCCCTTCCCACGTGCCGATAACCTTTATGACTCTGGTCATTTCGTCGCCAATTAGCGTCGTTAAAAAAAGGAACATACTATGTCAGTAATCAATACCAACATGACCTCTTTAATTGGTCAGCAAAACCTACAGAAGTCGCAGTCTGCACTGCAAACTTCTATGGAGCGTTTGTCTTCGGGCTTACGCATCAACAGCGCCAAAGACGACGCCGCTGGGCAAGCCATTGCGAACAAAATGACTGCGGAAATCCGCGGCCTAACGCAAGCACAGCGGAACGCCAACGACGGTATCTCTTTAGCCCAAACCGCTGAAGGTGCGTTGAACCAAATCAACGATAACATTCAGCGTATTCGTGAGCTGTCGGTTCAAGCGCAAAATGGTACCAACTCGCAAGCGGATATCGACTCCATTCAAGCAGAAGTTGATCAGCGTTTGTCGGAAATCGATCGCGTGATCGATACTGCAACATTTAATGGTAATGACTTGTTTGGTAATGGAACTGCTTTCGATGTTCAAGTGGGTTCTAAAGACGGACAATCTATTACTATCAATATCGCAGACGCTGCTGATTTCTCTGCCGCATCAACAAATGCTGGCGCCGGTGATTTAGCCGGATTTGACGTCACCGCAGTCGATGCATTGGCAACATTAGATGACGCGTTAGCGAAAGTGGATGAGGCTCGCTCTGGACTGGGTGCGATTCAAAACCGTCTTGAGTCTGCCATTGATAACATCTCAACGACAGTGACGAACCTGTCAGCGGCTCGTTCGCGTATTGAAGATGCAGACTACGCCGTAGAAGTGTCTAACATGACCCGTGCACAAATTTTGCAACAAGCCGGTACTTCAGTACTTGCCCAAGCAAACCAAGTGCCACAGTCGGTGTTGTCACTGCTCGGTTAATATTTAAAGTCCATATAAAAACCGCCCATTCCTCGGAATCGGCGGTTTTTTTATACCTTCACTTAAAGTTCCCTTCCCCAGTGCCGATAACCTTTATGACTCTGGTCATTTCGTCGCCACCATGCGTCGTTACTTAAAGGAACATACTATGTCAGTCATCAATACAAATATGACCTCGTTAATTGGTCAGCAAAACTTACAGAAGTCGCAGTCATCACTGCAAACTTCTATGGAGCGTTTGTCTTCGGGCTTACGCATCAACAGCGCCAAAGACGACGCCGCTGGGCAAGCTATTGCGAACAAAATGACTGCGGAAATCCGCGGCCTAACGCAAGCGCAGCGGAACGCCAATGACGGTATCTCTTTAGCCCAAACCGCCGAAGGTGCATTGAATCAAGTAAACGATAACTTGCAACGCATTCGTGAGCTTACCGTACAAGCACAAAACGGCACCAACTCGCAGGAAGATTTGAATTCAATTCAAGCAGAAATCTTTCAACGGGAAGCGGAAATTACTCGTGTTCTTGAGAACTCGTCTTTCAACGGTAATCTCTTGTTCAACGATGGCACTAACTTAGTTGGTGATGGCGCAACAGCAGCCACCAACTTTGAAGTGCAAGTGGGCTCTAAAGATGGCCAAACCATTTCCATCACTGCAGCAATGCTCGATGCGAGTGGCTTTACTACAGCCACTAACGTGAGCGGTCTTGACGCTGCTGGAGATCCTACCGCAGTTACGGCCGATCCGCTCGAAGCGCTAGACGAAGCCTTAGCCGCCGTTGACGAAGCTCGCTCTGGCCTGGGTGCAATTCAAAACCGTCTTGAGTCTGCTATTGATAACATCTCAACGACTGTGACGAACCTGTCAGCTGCACGTTCGCGTATCGAAGATGCGGACTACGCGGTTGAAGTGTCTAACATGACGCGTGCTCAGATCTTGCAACAGGCGGGTACTTCAGTACTTGCTCAAGCAAACCAAGTACCACAGTCAGTGTTGTCACTGTTAGGTTAATTCACATCGGGTTTATTATTCCGATACTGAATTCAAAGGCGCCTTCAGGCGCCTTTTTCTTTGCCATCTATTTCACCTTAGATTGCGTATATACTTATGAAAGCGACTGAGGAGGTAGCTCGATTTATGGCAACACAACTTACCATCTTCTATGACGGTCAATGCCCTTTGTGTGTGCGTGAGATGAAACAACTCAAGCGCTTGGATAAAGAACAGCAAATCGCCTTTGAAGATATTCTCGAAGATGATTTTAGCGAACGTTACCCACAGGTGTCCGTGGCTAAGGCCAATACCATACTGCATGGCATGAATGCTCAAGGAAAGATGCTCTACGGTTTAGACGTGACTCACGCGGCTTGGTCATTAGCAGGGCGTGGCTGGCTGACGGCCCCGTTACGCTGGCCCCTTATTCGTTGGGTTGCCGACAAAATCTATCTCTATTTTGCCCGCAATCGTTATCGTATTTCCAAGTTAGTTACCGGCCAAGCCCGTTGCGAGCGCTGCTCTCTTGATTGAATATGCAAATTATCGGTAAACGTAAGTCACTGACAACCCTAAATCACTGACGGACATAGTATTCCTCGATCGAGCCGTTATAATCGGAACTATCAGACCCACAGCTGCAAGGAATACGATGAACTCACTCGCCGCCCATGAACGCATTGGTAAGGGAATCATTTTTATGATTCTCGCGGTATTGTGTTTTTCATTAATGGATGTGGCAATGAAACACCTCGCTGGTCACCTCAGCTCTATGCAGGTGGCTTTTTTTCGCGGTGCCATGTCGTTACCTTTTATTGTACTTTGGCTTGTTGCCACCAAGTCCATGGCTCGAGTCCGTCCTCGGCGTATCGGCTTACATCTGATTCGCGCCGGTGTCAGCATACTTTTTCTCATTCTCACGGTTATCACCCTACGTGAACTGCCGCTAGCAAATGCCTATGCAATTTTCTTTGTTGCACCGTTATTGATAACCCTGCTGTCCGTGGTCTTGCTCAAAGAGAAAGTCGGTGTACATCGCTACGGTGCCGTGCTGGTGGGATTTGTTGGTGTTTTAATCATGCTCAACCCCAATGCCATGGGCTTTTTGTCCTATGGCGTTATTGCGGGCCTCTTGGCCACCTTGGGTTATGCCTTGGTGATGATTTTAGTCCGCTTAATGCATCGCACTGAAACATCGGAATCCTTAATGCTGTTTTTTGTACTGAGCTTGTCGATAGGTTGTGGCTTGCTCGCCTTGTTCGATTGGCGTCCAATGACCCTCAATGACATCCCTTGGTTACTCGGCTTAGGGCTCTCCGGCGCTATTGCCCAGTACCTGCTCACAGAAGCCTATCGTATGGCCCCACCCGCGGTGCTTTCTTCGTTTGAATACAGCGCCATGATTTGGGCACTGGTATTGGGATACATGCTTTGGGGTGATTGGCCTGGGCCCTGGGTTTTAGTCGGTGCAGCCGTAGTCATTGCCAGTGGCATTTATATTAGCCACCGAGAAGCTGTGCGTAACAAACACCAAGGCGAACTCGAGCAAAGTAAATTGCAACATTAAAGTATTGAGCAACCCTGCCGATACTAGAATTAAGTAATTTCCCTTTGGAGTAGGCCCACATGACCACACCCATCAGTGAACTGTCGACGAATTGGCCGGCGGCCTTTGCCGCATCTGAACGCCAGCGCCTCGAAAAAGCGATTCAGCAATTGCCAGTAAATAAAGGCTCCGCCGATACCGGACGGGAACTTAACTTGCAGGAATTAATTCCAGCAATTCAACAAATTAATGAAGTTTTAAGCTCTTACGATGTGCGTTTTGAAATAGCTCAAAGCACGCCACCCATTGTTATTCAGGTGGTTGATGGGCGATCTGGGGAAGTGATTCGGCAAATTCCTTCTGAAGAAATCGTGAAGGTTGCGCAGCATTTAACGGATTTACGGGGCGTATTGTTTCGTAGCGAAGCGTAATGCGAGCCAATGCATTCCATTGGCTCTGACTTCTTTACACATTCATGTTCATAATTTCTTTATAGGCATTCACGAGGCGATTCCGAACTTGCACGCCCATTTCGAATGCCAATGATGCTTTTTGCATATCGACCATGACATCATGCAAAGCTACATTTGGGTCACCCATTTGGAATGCCTGCTGCTTCGTTGCGGCAGCGCTTTGCAAATCATTAATGCGATGAATCGACGATTTTAACTCCGTCGCAAAGCTTGGCTGAGTGCTTGGCGTACCTTGCGCACCTAACGCAGGAGCTTGCGGCTTTTGTCCTGTCGCTTGGCTTTGCAGTGCCTGCATTTGCTGAAGTGCCGATTGGATTCCTGCAACACTCATGGGAAAACCTCTACGCTAATTAATAACAATTCTCTACTCATCACCGCAACGACAAGCGAATAAGAAATCGTTGTGTCACCTTTGATGCCAGCAAGAATAGCAGCACCCTTTCCAGACGAAGGCTCTAATTAAGCAAAAAAAAGTGGCTTATTTACCCATTTGATTGCGTGCACCCTCGGGATAATGACATCCATGAAAAAACCCTCCGCCTTGTGGAGCCATTAACCAGGTAGTGCGACGAATCCATGGATACGACGATGAATCAAGCCACGCAGCCGGCCTCAGCAGCTGCACCGAAACAAGCACCCGCTCCCCAGTCTTCTCTGGAGCGCGTGTTGACGCAATTGCGTAGCGGTGCCTTGTTGCCGTTGCTTATTGGTGGTGCTGCTTTCATCGCTATCGTGGTTGCCTTGATTATGTGGGCTTCCACACCGGAGTACCGGGTTCTTTATTCGAATCTCACCGAGGCCGATGGCGGCCGCATTGTCAGCGAACTAGAAAACCAACGCATTCCTTATCAGCTCACTGGTAACGGCAGCACCATTATGATTCCTGGTAATCAGGTGCATCGGGTGCGTTTGAGCATGGCAGAGCAAGGATTACCCCATGGCGGCAATATTGGTTTTGCCCTGATGGATAACCAATCCTTTGGGATTAGCCAATTTAGTGAGCAAATAAATTTCCAGCGCTCGTTAGAGGGTGAGTTATCCAACTCGATGGAGTCGCTCGGTCCGGTGCAGCGCGCTCGGGTTCATCTTTCTATGGCGAAGCCCTCAGTTTTTGTTCGCGATCGGGAACCTGCGAAAGCATCTGTGGTGTTGTCATTACATGCGGGCCGTACTTTAGGCGATGGCCAAGTGAACGCGATCGTACACATGGTATCGAGTGCAGTGCCTGAACTGAGCGCCGATAACGTCACCGTTGTTGATCAACTCGGCAATCTGCTTTCTAAGAATGGTCAAAAATCGGACTTAAGCGGCACTGAGCTTACCTATACCGAAGAATTAGAACGCACCTACCAACGCCGTATTGAAGAAATTCTATCGCCTATTCTCGGGCGTCATAATGTACGCGCCAAAGTCGTCGCGCAAATTGATTTTTCTCGCATTGAAGAAACCTCTGAGCGTTTTACACCGAATCAAACACCTGAAACGGCAGCGGTTCGCAGCATTCAAAGCAATGTAAGTTACGCCGGTGACGGCGAGCGCGCTCAAGGCGTACCCGGCGCTCTCTCCAATACGCCGCCTGGTGTTGTAACCGCCCCAATTGAAGCGCCAGCCGAAGGCGTCGGTGAAGAAGCCAATGGCGTTCAAGGAGCCATTACTCGCGGTCAAAGCACCGTGCGCCAAGACAATATTGTGAATTACGAAGTTGATCGTAATATTGCCCACATTCAGCATCAACGCGGGCGCCTTGAACGCTTGTCTGCAGCCATTGTTGTGAATTATCGCGACGGTGTCGATGAAGAAGGCCTCCCAATTAAAGAGCCTTTACCAGCTGATGAGCTCGCACGTATTGACCGCCTCGTGCGTCAAGCCATGGGCTTTTCTGAGTTACGCGGTGATGCATTGGAAATTGTAAATAGTGCGTTTGTCACCACCGATGAAGAAGTGGGCGTGCGCCATCGCGAATGGTGGGAACATCCGCAAACGCAAATTCTCATCATGCAAGGCAGCCGTTACGTGCTTGCGGGCCTGGGCATTCTTCTATTCTACCTCTTGATATTGCGCCCCATCTTGCGTCGTTTTGTGGGCCCGGTGAAGAGCAAGGCTGAGCGAGAAGACGATGCAGCAGAAGAAGAAGCGGCAGCCGAACGCCGCGGCAGTCTGCGCGCGGTTGTTGGCGACGACGATGGCGACGAAGACGGCGATGAAGGTGAAGATATGACCTTCAACTGGCCGAAGAAAAAGAATCTAACTTCATATGAGCAGGCACTGAAGAAAACACAAGAAGTGGCACGGCAAAAACCACGGCAAGTGGCTCGCATCGTGCAAAATTGGTTAACTGAAGATGAGAGTTCGCGAGATGAAATCGTTCGATAACATGACTGGAATCCGCAAAAGCGCAATTCTCCTGCTCGCTCTGGATGAAGATACGGCTGTGGATGTGTTTAAGCATTTTCAGCCCCAGCAAATTCAGAAAATCAGTAAAGAAATGACACGCCTTCAGAATATTTCTCACGAAGAAATAAAGTGGGTACTTGAGCAATTTCATGAAGATCTCTCGAATTCACCACCTGTTGATAAATACGATGGCTATATTCGCTCGGTGCTTACCAAAGCGCTCGGAAGCGAACGTGCGTCAACCTTGATTGAAGACGTGCTTGAACAGAAAACCGGCAATTATGGTATTGATGCCCTGAATCTCATGGATGTGCCAGAAGTAGCAGAGCTCATTCGTGATGAACACCCACAGATTATCGCTACCATTTTAATTCACTTAGATCGCCAGCAAGCCGCCGGTGTGTTGGAGTTGTTCGAAGAGCGTTTACGGAATGACGTGGTGCTGCGCATCGCGACCTTTACCGGCGTTCAGCCTGCGGCCCTGCAAGAACTTACTGAAGTGCTTGGCGGCATGCTCGATGGCCAGAATCTTAAGCGCAGTAAAATGGGTGGTGCACGTACAGCCGCAGAAATTCTTAACTTAATGAGTGCCGGTCAAGAAGATACCGCGCTAGAGAATATTCGTGCCTACAACGATGAGCTTGCGACCAAGATCATCGATGAAATGTTCCTATTCGAGAACTTGGTGGAGCTCGACGACCGCAGCATTCAGGTGTTGCTCAAACAAATCGACACCAACGTTTTGGTTATTGCGCTCAAAGGTGCAGAGAGCGAGTTGGTCGATAAATTCCTCAGCAATATGTCGCAGCGGGCAGGCCAGTTGGTGCGCGAGGAAATGGAGACCCGTGGTCCGGTACGCTTATCGCAAGTGGAAACCGAGCAAAAAGCCATTCTTGCCATTGTTCGCAAGCTTGCAGATTCCGGCGAGATTATGCTGAGCAGCGGAGACGATACCTATGTTTAAGCCTTTCTCTGCCCAGGACGAGCAAAAAGAACGCGCACGTCACGGCGAGGCAGGCGCGATGTCGGGTAATAATTGGCGCCGCTGGCGGATGGATGAACTATCAACCGCGCGCCCCCCTGCATCACAGCAAGCACATAATGACAGCCCCGAAGCAAAAGCACAGTTTGTACACAATGCAGAATTGGCTGCTCTAAAAGAGCAAGCGCGCAAAGAAGCGTGGGAACAAGCATACCAAGAGGGCTTAAAAGCCGGGCATGACGATGGCTTTACGAAAGGTTATCAAGATGCGCAAGATGCTGTAGCCCAAGAAAAAGAAGCCCTGTTAGCAGAAGCGGTGACGCCCATTCATGCTTTGGCAGAAGAGTTTTCTCATGCACTGGAACAAATCGATACCTTAGTCGGCGAATCGTTAGTGGAATTAGCGCTTGCCGTGGGCACCCAGCTAGCTCGTACCACCTTAGATACCGATCCCGAGCAGGTGTTAAGTATTGCCCGGGAACTATTACACAGCGACCCGGCCTTTACCGATAAGCCACGCTTGCATGTGCATCCAGAAGATTTAGCACTCATTCAAGAACACATGCGTGAAGAGTTGCAAATTGCCGGCTGGCATTTGCAAGCGGATGAACGCATGGCGCGGGGTGGATGCCGTTTAACCAGCCAAAAAGGTGAACGCGACGCATCTTGGGAAACTCGTTCAGAGGCGGTCCGTAAGCAATTGCGCACGCGCCACACGGCGGAGGATAACGAATGACCACGTCACCTAACGCCGTACCGAAAGATTCAATGCAGCAAGCACGGGTTTCGCTCTGGCAGAACGCCCTTGATAAAGTACAAGAGCGCGTTAAAAGCTTACCACCCTATCGAACCAGCGGCCGCATCGTCCGTGCCACTGGCATGGTGTTAGAAGTGGTGGGGTTACAACTACCCGTAGGCAGTGCGTGTAAGGTTGAGTTACAGCAAGGCTATGATCAAGCGCCCGCTTATGCTGAAGCTGAAGTAGTAGGTTTTGCCGGGGATCGCTCGTTTTTAATGCCACTCAATGAAATTCAGGGGCTCACCCCAGGCGCTCGCGTATTCCCGTTACAAGAAAGCGGAAAGCAGGAAGGCCGTCGCTTCCCTGTTGGCACGGCGTTACTAGGCCGGGTGGTGGACGGGAATGGCCGTCCGCTCGACGGCCGGGGCCCTCTTGCTGAAGCGAAATTTGCCCCCCTTGCCACAACCATTATTAATCCAATGAATCGTGCACCTATCGAAACCCCTATCGATGTGGGTATCCGCGCAATCAACGCATTGCTCACCGTTGGCCAAGGCCAACGCATGGGCCTATTTGCCGGTTCCGGTGTAGGTAAATCGATGCTGTTGGGGATGATGGCGCGCTTTACTAAAGCGGACGTGATTGTGGTTGGCTTAATTGGCGAACGTGGCCGTGAGGTTCAAGACTTTATTGATAACATTCTTGGCGCAGAGGGCTTAAAGCGCGCAGTTGTGGTTGCAGCGCCAGCTGACACGTCACCGTTGCAGCGCTTACAAGGTGCATCTTACGCGACGCGCTTAGCAGAAGACTTCCGCGACCAAGGGCTAAATGTACTCTTAATCATGGACTCGTTGACGCGTTTTGCCATGGCCCAACGCGAGATTGCGCTAGCCATCGGAGAGCCACCGGCAACAAAGGGTTATCCACCGTCGGTGTTTGCCAAACTTCCCGCCCTAGTAGAACGCGCGGGCAATGGAACCAAAGGGGGCGGGTCGATTACCGCGTTTTATACGGTCCTTACTGAAGGCGACGATCAACAAGATCCCATCGCCGATTCGGCCCGCGCTATTCTGGATGGGCATATTGTGCTGTCTCGCGCACTGGCGGAGTCTGGCCATTACCCAGCCATTGATATTGAGGCGTCCATTAGTCGAGTGATGACCGCTGTTGTGCCCGAGTCTCAGGTGCAGCAGGCCCAGCGATTTAAGAAGTTCTTCTCGGTTTATCAGCGTAACCGAGATCTCATTAGTGTTGGTGCCTACAGCCAAGGCCACGATCCTGTTCTCGATCAGGCGGTGCAGCTGTACCCACATCTAGAGGCATTTTTACAACAAGAACACACCCAAAGCGCGACCCATGCTCACGCTTGTGAAGCTTTGACTGCGGTTATTGGAGGCACTGAATGAGTCGTTCAAATGCACTTGAAACCTTAACCGACCTCGCCCGCGAAGCACGCGATAAGGCCGGACAGCTGTTAGCATCTGAACGCAAGAATGAACGTCAGATTCTTGCCCATCAGGATATGCTCATGAATTACCGGCAGGAATATGCCGTGCAGCTTCAGCAACTGATGATGGATGGTATTGACCCGGTCACGTTACATAATTATCGCCAGTTTTTAATGTCGCTTGATGACTCCATTCAGAAGGCAAGTCAGGCTCTGCAGCAGCAAAGCAAGCGTGTTGACTTAAGCAAGCAGCACTGGCAAACCGAGCAGCGCAAATTGACGTCGTACTCCACCCTCAACGAGCGGAGAGCGCAACAAGAACGCACCTTGGTTGCGCGCAAAGAGCAGCGTCAAAACGATGAATTTACGACCAACCAGGTGGCACGAAAAAGTTCGCTGCACTTGGTCGGCTCTGATGAAAATTAGGAGTAGTCTGTCATGTTAAATTTAATAAGCCTCTCCACAACGCCGGATATTCTTGCAAAAGAAGGCCATATGCCAGGTCATGGGGCTGCCAGCAACCCCGGTTTTCATGCCGTGTTGGCAAGCCAGCAACAGGCTGCCGAAGTACCGCCTCGTGCCGCCTACCCATTTACGCCACAACAGGTTTTAGCCAATAACGCATTTGCCAGTACCGAGTTGCCGCAAGAGATTGAGCACATCGGTCGCGGCTCATCACAACCACCGGAAGTGATTATCACGCCGGTGCCTGATGGTCACGTCGGTCAAGATGACGCGAACGGTCGCCCAGATCTTGATGCTCTGGCGGCAGCTCTTGAGCGCATAGCTACATCACAGGCACTCGCTGTGGCGCAAAACCCGACACGTGAGAATACAGCATCCGGTACGCAAACAAGTGAGCAAAGCACAGCAACCCGGCAACAGGGTAATCTTCAAACCCTGATGTCTGCACAGTCCGCTCAGCCAGCGCAACCACTCGTGCAACCGGGTGCTGCTCAGCCTGTCGTAAGTTCTGAAGCGCAAGCGCTCATTAATCAAAGCAATCCACAACAAGCCGCCTCGCTGCGTGCTATGGCGGCGGATTCGATGCTAACGAGCCAGAACCAGAATCAATTAGCCACCCTTATCAAAGGCAACATGCAGGTTCAACCAGATAGCAATGCACGATTAAGCACGGAAGCGGCCCGAGCGCAAAGTTTGCAGCCACAAATCGTGGCACAGAACGCGGCCGGCCAACAGCCAGTGCCAGTTTTCGCCGGACTAAATTCACAAGCGACCGAGATGGCACCTAGTGTCGCCTCGCAGTGGTTGCAGGATATGCAGCAGGCAACGACATCAGGCGTGAATCAAAACATCGGTTCGGGCATGAATGTGCAACCGAACGCGCAAGAGCAGATGAGCTTGCAAGGTATGTCGACAACGTCGGCGCAACCTACCGCTGCAAGTTCTCCTTCGATATCTGCGCCGCTCGCTTCCTCGGGCTGGCAACAACAGTTAGGCCAACAGGTATTGAATATGCACCTCACCCAAGATCAAACGGTGAAGTTGCGATTACATCCGGCAGAATTAGGGCCGCTGATGATTAGTATGAAGATGGAAGAGCAAGCAGCGAGCATGCAGTTTAGTTCCAATAACGCGCAAGTGCGCGCAGCCGTTGAGCAAGCTATTCCACAATTGCGGGAAATTCTCGCTGAACAAGGCATTGCATTGGGCGAAACCGGTGTGAATGATGGCAAAAAAGAACAAGAATCTCAGGAAATGACTGAACTTTCACACAAATCAGCCGATACATTGATTGAGGACAAACCCGCCGAACCGGAAGCGATCGATATTCCGCTACGTAACGGACAAATTGACCTTTACGCGTAAACCGAAGATATACCCCTGATCATCGCGGTATTTCAACGATTCAAACGCACAACTAATTGGCATAATAGAACGTTCAAGAGACACAGGTGAGACCATGGCAAAAGCGCAAGCTCAGGCAAAAGATGCAGGAAACAACAAGATCATTATGATTTTGTTGATATTAGTTGCCTTGATGGTGGCAATCACGGCCGCTAACACCTATTTATTGATGGATACACGAAATCTAACGGTTAACGCTTTACAGGGTGGCCAACAAGAAGAGAATCTGCGTGACCCTGTATTCGTAAAAGTGGATCCATTCACTGTGAACTTACGCAGCGACCAATTCGGCCCGCGACTTCTGTACACCGGCATGACTTTGGAAGTACAGGAAGGGGAAACTAAGAACGTATTATTGAATAATATGCCCCAAGTTCGTAGCCGTTTATTAGTACTTCTGTCTGGACAAGACGCTGAGATGATCAGTACGCCGGATGGAAAAATGGCGCTATCTGACAGTATTAAAGCGCGCTTATCAGAGCCTTATGGCGGTTCCGAGCGCGAGCTTGAAATCTTCGACGTGCTGTTTACAGAATTTATCGTTCAGTAACACCTAACCTTCGGAATTTGAGACGTTTTTATGTCGGGTGATAAACCACTTTCACAACATGATATTGATGCGCTACTTGGCTCAGTATCAAAGCCGAAAAAATCGAGCGACGATACCAAAACATCGTCGCGCTCGATGCGTTCGAGCCATGTGAAGCAGAAAGATGTCGAAGCCCGTCCATTTGATCCAGGCTCGCAGCATCGCGTCGTTCGGGAGCGTTTACATACCCTCGAAATTATCAACGAACGCTTTGCCCGTCAGTTCCGTATGAATTTGTTTAACTTGCTGCGGCGGAACGCCGATATCAGCGTCGATTCTGTGCGCTATCAGCGTTTCCAAGATTTCTCAGATAATCTGCCGGCGCCTACCAATATTAACATTATCGCGATGAAACCATTGCGAGGCACCTCGCTTGTCGTGTTCCCGCAAAATATGGTCTCAATGATCGTTGAGAACTTATTTGGTGGTGACGGCCGCTTTATGACGCGCAACGAAAGCCGCGAGTTTACCGGAACGGAACAGCGAATCATTAATCGGGTGTTAAACCTCGCCATCGATGCCTATCAGGAGGCGTGGCGCGCGGTTTACCCATTAAAAATCAACTTTATTCGCTCTGAAATGCAACCTAAGTTTGCCAGCATTACCAGCTCACCCAGTGAAATTGTTGTCACTACAACCTTTCACTTAGAAGTGGGTAGTCTCGATTCAAGCTTCCAGATCTGCATGCCTTACTCCATGATTGAACCGCTGCGAGATCGTCTTACCAACTTACGGGCAGACGCATCCAGTGCATCGGATAAGGCCTGGCGCGAGCGCATTTCCAGCGAGCTGCAGTCGTCTCACGTGGATTTGGTTACCCAGTTTTTAGATATTCCCGTGCGCCTACCCCAGGTACTTGCGCTTAAAGTTGGCGATGTTTTGCCTGTTGAATTACCGAAAACGGTGACCGCTACTGTTAGCGGCTTGCCGGTGCTTGAATGTGAATATGGCTCACTGAATAAACGGCGAGCCCTACGCGTAACTCGCGTGCTAGAAAACCATGCGTACCCGGTTTCTTCAAATACACTAGACCATAATTTTATCGATGAGGAATCGGCCGAGGAGTCTGATCATGACTGAAGAAAAAAAGCCTAAAGACGAAAAGCCGAAAAACGAAGACGCGACGACAGCAAGCGATTCACAAGATCCTTGGGCAGACGCGCTCAACGAAGAGCAAGCCGCAGAAAAGCAAAGCACCGCTCAATCGGCCAGTGATCAAGTGTTTAAGCCCCTTGAGAATTCGTCGCGTGCAGGTGCTGCGAACGACTTGGATATCATTATGGATATCCCGGTCAAGCTGAGTGTTGAACTTGGTCGCACCCGCGTCACTATCAAGCAGCTGCTCGAATTAGCACAAGGCTCCGTCGTTGAGCTTGACGGTCTCGCAGGCGAGCCCATGGATATTATGATCAACGGTTACTTAATTGCCCAAGGTGAAGTTGTCGTTCTCGATGACAAATACGGCATTCGTATAACAGAAATTGTGACACCAGCGGAACGGGTCCAAAAACTCAATCGATAGAGGGGTCTATGACCGCGCCCGCCACTCAAACAAGCTCCGAAGCCATCAATAGCCTTGCCCTGCTGGGCAAGGTTTCTGTGGTTTTAATTCTCACCATTTTAGTGATCTTAGCTTGCGCTTGGATGTTTAAACGCTTTGGCCAAGTTGCTGCGAGTCAACAGCACATTCCCATGCGCGTTCTCAGCGTGCTTAGTGTTGGCCCTAAAGAAAAAGTGGTGGTGGTACAAGTTGATGATCAGCGGCTTATTCTCGGTGTAGCCCCCGGCAGTGTAACCTCCTTATCGGAATTATCCCCCGCAGATCCAGATGACATTAAAGCGCCGCGCCCTGCCCAGCCGTCGCCTTTTGCTCGTATGTTAAAATCTAGGCAGCAAGGAAAATCATCATCATGAAATTCCGCCTTCTGCTCCTTCTAGGGCTCGCATTGTTGATCATGCCGCTTGAGCTGATTGCTCAAGAATTACCCGCGATGCAAAGCCAAACCTTAGACGATGGTACGCAACAGTGGTCTGTGCCGCTGCAAACCTTACTCTTACTCAGCAGCATGGCATTTTTGCCTGCCGCTGTGCTTATGATGACCTGTTTTACGCGTATTATTATCGTTTTAGGGTTATTACGTACCGCAATGGGTACCCAATCGGCGCCTCCGAATCAGGTTTTGCTGGGCCTATCTTTGTTTCTTACTGTCTTTATTATGTCGCCAGTACTCGGCCAAATTTATGAGATAGCGTGGGTTCCACTTACCGAGGATGCCATTACCTTTGAAGAGTTTATTACCTTGGCATCACAGCCCTTGCGTGAGTTTATGCTCGCGCAAACCCGCCAAGACGATTTGGCATTGTTTGTCCGCCTCGCAGATGTAGGTCCACTCGATGGCCCTGAAGATATTCCCATGCACGTGTTAATTCCGTCATTTGTCACCAGTGAATTAAAAACAGCATTTCAAATTGGTTTCACTATCTTCATTCCTTTTTTGATTATCGACTTAGTGGTGGCCAGTACCCTCATGTCTCTCGGTATGATGATGGTACCTCCAGCAACGATTTCATTGCCATTTAAGCTTATGCTGTTCGTGCTTGTCGACGGTTGGCAATTACTCATCGGCTCCTTAGCCCAAAGCTTCTACATATAGGAGAACGCCGATGTCACCCGAACAAGTTATGACCATCGCCTACCAAGGCATGCGGGTTGCACTGTATCTTGCAGGGCCGCTGTTATTGACGGCGCTGCTCATCGGTTTGATTGTAAGTTTATTTCAGGCCGCAACGCAGATTAACGAAATGACCTTATCGTTTATCCCAAAGATTCTAGGTGTGGTGATTATGCTTGTTGTCATCGGTCCTTTCTTGTTGCAGCTCATCACTGATTACACGCGGGAATTGTTTACCAATATTCCTCTGATGGTCATGTAGGCGCCCTATGGTGGAGGTGACCTTTCTGCAACTTCAGGCGTGGATAGCCGCCTTCTTTTGGCCCTTTGTGCGCCTCACCAGCTTTATGCTCACCGCCCCCATTCTTGGACATTCGGCAATTCCGAATCCGTTAAAATTAGCCCTTGGCGCAACGCTAGCTATTGTCATCACACCGATTTTGCCACCCATGCCCGATGTGCCCATTTATTCTTGGGCAGGCTTTGGCATTATCGTTGAACAAATTCTTATTGGGGTGTCTATTGGCTTGATCATGCAGGTCACATTCGCAGTTGTGCAGGCTGCAGGTGAGTTTATCGGTTTACAAATGGGCCTTGCTTTCGCCACCTTCTTTTCGCCAGATTCGGGTGCCAACACCATGATTCTGTCGCGTATTCTGCATGTGTTTGCAATGCTGATGTTCTTAGCTCTGAATGGGCATCTGATTGTGCTCGAAATTTTAGCGTTTTCGTTTCAACAATTACCCATTGGCACCTTAGGACTGAATCTCGGGGCGTTCGATATGCTCGCACGCTTTGGTAGCGTGGTGTTCTTATCCGGCATTCTGTTGGCATTACCGGTGTTTGGTGCCCTGCTCATCATCAATATTACGCTGGGTATCCTGAACCGCTCAGCGCCTCAGCTTACGGTGTTTTCAATCGGCTTCCCGATGTCCCTCACCATGGGTTTATTCCTGATCATGACGCTCACCACCAACCTTGGCAGTTATCTACAACGGCTGTTCGCCAATTCAATTGAGTTTATCAGTCATTTTCTTGATGCGTTGGCACCGCTCTAGCCGCTTACAATAAGCAGCTAGGGCGTGTTGATTGGGAAGGATTGGTTTTGCTGGCGCAACGGCTCAGAAAGAGCCGTTAACGGATGTAGTTAAACAAACTCAGGCCTTTGATATCAACAAATGCCTTTTGAGCTGCTTGTAAGCCCACCATACTTAGATTGTAGTCGGCACTGGCTTGTACATAGTCTAAGTCGACCAAATCAGACATGGTTTGCTGATAACCTAAGTTTCGGTTTGACGCCACTATATCCAATGTATCGAGTTCATTTAAGCGGGCGCCAATGGCTGCGCGCTTCGTGAGCATATTATCTTGGGCGTTATCCAACTCTCGCATGACATCACCAAAGATTGTCCGCTTCTCTGCTTGCGGGATGGTGCCATCGGTATCAGACAGTGCAGCAATTGCTTTTTCGAAGGTACGAAACACATTACTATTGAGTTCTGGCTCCGACGTGGTTCGCGCATTACTTAAGGACGTTAAGAACACATCAAACCCGGAGTGCCCCACTTTCATTAAGCGATCCCCGTCTACCCGCTCTTCACGCACATTTTCGCTGCCGCCAAATACCACAGTCCCGTCTGCGGCACGTTCGAATGGTGCGCGACCGTCGGCGTAACCACCAAAGGTATAACGACCGCTGCCATCCGTACTGTTGCCAAGGCCTATAAGGGCTTCGTATAAACCATTTATCTCACTGGCTACGGCCAACCGATCAACGTCGCTCACGGTATCACTCGACGCTTGGATCATGAGTGTTTTCGCACGGGACACAATATCACTGGCACTATTGAGAATGCTTTCCTGCTGACCCAGATTATTCCGTACGCTTACGCGCGCAGTTTTGAACTGTTCATTCACCGCAATCGATTGGCCCACATCAATGGCGCGCGCCGCTGCCTGCGGGTCATCAGAAGGACTAACCACACGTTTACCGGTCGCCAGCTGCTGACCAACCTTCATAAAATCTGCCTGTTGGCGATTCATCGAATTCACGTTCTGGTCAAAAATAGTCACCGTACTAATACGCATAACTCAGGACTCCAATTCCATTACCGGCGCAACTGAAGGATAGTCTCGAGAATGGTCATTCCCGCTTCGATCACCTTCGCATTGGCTTGATAAAACTGTTGATATTTAATGAGGTTGGCCGCTTCTTCATCGAGGTTTACCCCAGACTCCGACTGCTGCATCGCTTTCAGTTGGTCTGTTAAACCTTGTTGCGCGGCTAAGTTGGCATTCACTACCGCCGCCCGGTTTCCAGAATCACTGACCATGGCACCATAGGCTTGGCTAAAGCTGGCATTATTACCCACCAAACGCATACTCTGCATGCCTTGCAGCGCTAACGCATTGCGGTTATCACCGTCATCATTACTTTGGGCCGCTGCAATTTTAGAGATATCGTTCACCAATACCTGTAAACCCTGCGCACCGCGTTGCACCGGATTTAAGCGGAAACGATCACCTGCTTCAGGCGTACCTGTGATGGCCACAGCCATGCCACCGAAACTAAGCGTGTTCTGATCTGCATCAAAACTGACGTCGACGCGCTCCCCATTATCTCGGCGCACTGCAAAGTACTCGTTACCGTTGAATGACACGTCATATCCGGTGGCTAGTAATTCTTTCGCATCGGTCACGGTGACGGTCATATTGCCATCGCCGTTATTATTGGCATTGGAAAAGCTTAAAGGTCCGCCCACACTAAAGAAATCGACGCCCGCCTCGCCATTCAGATCGACGCCTTGACGATGCTGCTCATTAAAGGTTTGCGCCATGGTCAGTGCAATTTGACCTAATTGAGCCTGCGCTTTATCCAAGCTTTCCTTGCGGAAATTAATCAAGCCACCAATGTTGCCACTGCGGAAGGTATTTTCTCCGAATTCAATCAAATTCCCGGAAGAGTCGCGATAAGCGACAGCAATTCGCTCAGGATCAGCCGCCGAACCGATGGCTTCTAATTTAAATGTCTTATCACCGGCCACCAGTGGTTGGCCGTTTCCAATCGACACATTGTAAGCACCACCATCTTGCACGTTTACTTTTACTTCAACGCTTTGGCTAAGCTCACTGACCAGATGGTCCCGCTGATTCAGCAATGCATTTGGTGGCTTACCAGTCGCTGCTTGGGACATGGCAATTTCTTTATTCAAGGCCGCAATTTGCTCGGCCATGTTGTTGACGCGAGCAATTTCGGTGCTGAGTTGGCCATTCACCGAACGCTGCATGTCGTGCAAATAACCGTCAAAGGAGCGAAACTGTGCCGCCATACTACTAGCGTTCCCTAACACCCCTTCACGGGCTGCCGGCTCAGCTGGAGCGCCAGCGAGATCACCTAGGGAACCAAAGAATTTTTGAATCAAAGGTGCCAAGCCGGCGTCGGGATCTGCCAGTAAGTTGTCAATTTGATTGATTTGATTTTTATAGGTGGACAGGGATGCCAACGAACCGCTCGCATTATTTAAGCGATCAGAGATAAATGCATTAAATTGGCGCTGTATATCGGTGACTTTCACCCCGCCTGTGGTCGATTCATTTAAGATGATCAACTCGCGGTTGTAGCCTGGCGTATATACGTTGGAGATGTTGTTACTGGTCGCATTCAGCGCCGATTGCGCTGCATTGAGCCCGCTCACTCCGATATTAAAAATACTCATTCGCGGTACCTTTTTGTTGTCCTATTACTTATCGGCACGGAGCCCAGTAGCTTGAGACAAAATTCTGGTTATTTCTTTGCTTCGTTAGTCATCTCTGGCGTCATCGTCGATGGTGCTGCCGTGGCAGAAATCGGCGTTTGTTGGAGTTGCTGAACCATTTGATCAGCAAGGCCAATTCCACGGGTTGCCATATGCCGCGACAGCTGTTCGTCGTACATCGACATCATGGTGCGTTGCTGGTGGCTATCAAATAGCTCGGAGTCACCCACTGCCTCGCGCATACTTTTCAGCATCATATTAATAAACAAGGCTTCAAATTCTTCCGCCGCTTGACGCAAGCCTTCGGCACCATCGCGCCGATTGTCTAATTTAATTTGGTTAAGACCCTGCACATCCATCGCTAGACGTGCTTGGCTGAAATTAGGAATGCCGTCAGCCATTAGATAATCTCCAAGTCCGCGCGCAGAGAGCCGGATGCTTTTAACGCTTCAAGAATGGCCATTAAATCCATGGGGGTCGCACCTAACGCATTTAATGCATTCACCACTTCCATCAACTCAACGCCTTCAACCACATTAAGTACGCCGTCTTCTTGCCGAATTTGTACATCGGCTTCAGTCACTACCACCGTTTGACCCGGACTAAAGGCACCGGGTTGACTTACCCCACGACGAGTATCAATAGTGACTTGCAAGTTACCATGAGCGACTGCAGCTTGGTGCAAACGGACATTACCGCTTAGTACCACAGAACCGGTACGGGAGTTCAAAATAACGCGAGCGCGGCCTTCGTCGGGAGTGACACGTAGGTTTTCTACACGCGCCATAAAGCGGACGCGTTCGTTATCATCTTGCGGACCAAATAAGCGAATTACGCGTCCATCCACGGCGCTAGCCACAAAGTTGCCAAACTCCTGATTAATTCGGGTCACCACGCGTTCCGCAGTACTAAAATCGGCGGTACGCAGGTGCAACTCTAACTCGCCATTGCCGTTTGCATTCATATCAAGTGGCACTTCCCGCTCTACAATAGCGCCGCGAGATATACGCCCGGCAGATTGATGATTAATCACTTCACGGCTTCCCGCCGCTTCTGCTGAAGCGCCGGTGATCAAAAGGTTGCCCTGTGCTAACGCGTAGATTTCGCCATCGGCACCGCGCAAAGGCGTCATCAATAAAGTACCGCCACGCAAACTGCGGGCGTTACCCACGGAAGAAACCGTTATATCTAAGCGCTGGCCTTGCCGCGAGAAGGGTGGCAAATCGGCGGTAACCATCACGGCCGCAACGTTACGCAGTTGCATATTGGTACCTGGAGGAACGGTCACCCCAAGCTGCGACAGCATGTTGGTTAACGATTGCCCGGTGAACGGGGCTTGTGTGGTTTGGTCGCCGGTACCATCAAGGCCCACCACCAATCCATAGCCGACCAACACGTTATCGCGAACGCCAGCAAAGTCGGCCAGATCTTTCAGACGTTCCGCATGGGCCGGAGCGCTGATGATTAAGCTCAGAGCGAGTATCCACTGCAAAGTAAAACGTTTCATTTGAATACCCTCTTAGAACGGATTAAACCGGTTAAAATAACGTTGGAACCAGCCCATACGTTGACCATCGTGGATATATCCATCGCCAATATATTCGATACGAGCATCCGCTACTTGGGTAGACAGAACGGTATTCTGGCCAGTGATGGTGCGCGGGTTTACCACCCCAGAGAAGCGTATATATTCCGCACCTTGGTTAATCGCAATTTGTTTTTCACCGCGCACGCGTAGATTACCGTTGGGTAACACTTCCATCACCGACACGGTGATCGTGCCTTGAAAGGTATTATTGGCCCGGGCTGAACCTTGTCCCAAGAAGTTACTCTCTGAACCCACGGTAAACCCGTATTCTGCAAGGGCCTCAAGAACATCGGGTAAATCTGCCAGATTAATTCCCATGTTGCTCGACCGGCTCGATGCTGCTTCCGAACTTTTCGTTGCACTCACCTGTTCTTGCAACACAATGGTGAGGATATCGCCCGACATGCGTGGCCGCCGATCTTCGAACAAAGGTGCATAGCCGCGCTGTGCTTGAAAGATTGAACCATTGGCGTTCACCGGCAACATTTCCGGTACCACCACGGGCTCAGGCTCAGAAACAACC
Organism: Aliidiomarina indica; assembly: GCF_015354615.1. Taxonomy (GTDB): domain Bacteria; phylum Pseudomonadota; class Gammaproteobacteria; order Enterobacterales; family Alteromonadaceae; genus Aliidiomarina; species Aliidiomarina indica. The sequence goes on from NZ_JACAVQ010000003.1 coordinate 167,615, forward strand.
ACCGGTGGCGGCGTACCCGAACATGCGGCGAGCCATAAGGCTGCGGCAATCATCGCGATGCTGCGTATCCATGCTGAATTCCGGTGTATGTTCATCATCTTTGCCTCAAAATCAGGGGTGTTCGATTACAGCTGGGTTAAGCGCGATAACATCTCATCGCTGGTGCGCAGGGCACGGCTGTTAATTTCATAAGCGCGCTGGGTTTGGATCATGTTTACCATTTCCTCAACCACGTTTACGTTCGAGGTTTCCACATAACCTTGGAATAATTTGCCCGTGCCATTATCGCCCGGCATATATTCATTGCGCGGCCCTGATGACGCAGTTTCTCGGTACAAGTTGCCACCGACACTTTCGAGGCCCGTTGGATTAATAAATGTGGCTAAGGTAATTTGACCCACCTGTGTAGGTTGCGGATTTCCTGGCTGCGTAACACTCACAATGCCATCTTCACCAATGGTCACGCTCATGGCGTTCGCGGGCACAAAAATTCCCGGCTCCAATGGATAGCCTGAAGCCGTTACCATTTGACCGTTTTGATCCACTTGGAAGCTACCATCACGGGTAAAGGCAACTTCACCGTCTGGCATCAACACTTGGAAGAATCCATTCCCGTTGATGGCGAGATCCCGTGAGTTTTCTGTTGCTACAAGGCTGCCTTGGGTGTGTAAACGTTCGGTTGCCACCGGACGAACACCGGTACCGACCTGCATACCTGACGGTAAGCGATCTTGCGCATTGTTTAAGGCACCTGGTTGACGCATGTTTTGATAGAGCAAATCTTCAAATACCGCGCGCGACCGCTTAAAGCCGGTGGTATTTACGTTTGCCAAGTTATTGGTAATCACGTCCATCTGAAACTGCTGCGCTTCAAGGCCTGTTTTTCCGGTCCAGAGTGATTTAATCATGATAAAGAATCTCCGAAGTTAACCCTGCACTGAAAGCAGGCTGTTTGCGCGTTGTGCATTTTCGTCTGCAGTTCCAATCACTTTCATCTGCATGTCGTATTTGCGCTGGTTGTTAATCATAGCGACCATGGCTTCAATGGCGCTCACGTTACTGCCTTCCAGCGCACCTGATGCAAGTCGCGCATCTTCATTTTGTGCCAAGGGACCATTGGTACCGCGGAACAGCCCATCTAAGCCCCGCTCCAGTACCCCAGCATCACCACTCACCATTTTGATGCGGTCAATTTCTGACACTTCCGTGGGTCGAGCGCCTTCTGCTTTCATGGTTATCGTGCCGTCTTCACCGATCGTCACTTCCGCACCTAACGGAATCACGATAGGTCCGCCAGCGCCAAGCACTGGCCGACCGTTACTGCTCAGCACACCATTTTGATCCACGTTTAAATCGCCCCGGCGGGTATAAGCTTCCGAACCATCGGCTGCTTGTACCGCCATCCAGGCATCACCCCGCAAGGCAATGTCCAACGGACGACCGGTGGTATTCACCGGACCTGCTTGTTGATCGAACAAAGGAGTCGAGCCCACCACCGCGGTGCGGGTATCGTGCACCCCTGGTCCGCCAATGGGTACTGCTCGCACCGCACTCAGTTGAGCGCGAAAGCCACTCGTCGAAACGTTAGCCAGGTTGTGGTTGATTACCGCCTGGTCATCGAGTGTTTGTTTTGCGCCGCCCATTGCGGTGTATAGTATTGGGTCCATTACTGACTCCTCGTTCGTTCAGATCCTAAACGTACTTAGCGCAGGTTTACTGTTGCCTGCAGAACTTCATCTTGGGTTTTGATACTTTGCGCGTTGGCTTGATAGTTGCGCTGCGCAATAATCAAGGCCACCAGTTCTTGGGTAAGGTCGACGTTGGACTGCTCAACCACACCGGACGCGATGCTGCCGAACTGACCTTCGCCTGCTAAACCAATAATTGGCGCACCTGAATCAGCAGTTTCTAACCAACCGTTATCACCAATCGCACGCAAACCTTCCATATTGCGGAATGATGCTAAAGCGATAGTGCCTAATGTTTGGCTTTGCTCATTGGTGTAAGTACCGATAATGTTTCCTTGCTCATCAATGGCTACCCGTACCAAAGTACCTGAGGTGTAGCCGTCTTGTTGCAAGTTGTTCAATTCAAATTCGTTGGCGAATTGCGTGGTTCTTTCAACATTAAAGGCCACATTCATGACATCAGCGCCGCCACCTGGGTTAAATGAAAAGCCATCTAAACCATTTGTGCCTTGCAACAAACCGTTATTATCAAAAGTCATTTCGCCTACTTCTGGTGCAAGCTCGCCATTGCGTGACAAACGAACTTCCCATTGGTTGTCACCCACTTTTGAGAAGTACATAAGGGCACTGTATTGACGACCTAATGAGTCATAAACGCTGACCGTGTTGGCATAGTGGTAAGAGTCAGGGTCATTGCGATCAAAAGGCTGAGCTGCGCGGTCAAGGTTGTTTGAACGTGCATCTAAGTTAAAGCTGGCACCAATCTCATTGGTGGGCTGTGCTTGCAAGCCACCCGATGGAATGCGTAATTCCTGAGGTTGCGAACCAATGGCTGCACCCGCTGGGTAACCGGTTAAGCGCGCACCTTGGGCGTTTACGAGAAAGCCGTCGTTGGTCATCGTGAGCTGACCATTGCGCGAGTACATTACTTCGTCACCGGCCATAAAACGGAAGAAACCATTGCCTGTAATAGCAAGGTCCATATTCCGATTGGTGGTTTCCAAGTTTCCTTCGTTGAAGTTTTGAACGATGTCAGATACACGCGTACCTAACCCGCCCTGTGAGTTTGCGTATACGTCAGCAAACTGAACGCCTGAACTTTTAAAGCCCACCGTTTGCGCGTTGGCAATGTTGTTACCGACAACGCTTAAGTTTGTTGCTGCTGCGCGCAGACCACTTAGTGCTTGTGAAAAACTCATAATGAAGCTCCTTTTAAGCTTACTTATTATCTGGTGCTAACTTGGCGTCAGATCACCTGACGTATATCTTCAAGTCGAACAGGTTCAAAAATGCCACCGAGGTCTAACCGCGGACCATCTGGATGACCTTGGCTTACTGCCAATACTTGGGCGTAATTAAAACTTTTAACCGATACGCTGCGGCCTTCCGCCACGGCGTCTACGCGGAACCGGTAAGCGCCGTTAGGTGCTTGGGTTCCGTCTGCTAACTTGCCATCCCATGCAATGGAATGCATACCCGCATTCATTCGTCCTAAATCAAGCTCGCGAACAACCTGACCACTGCCATCCACAATAGACACTTTCACACTGTCCACATTGCGTCCGAATTCCATGCCCATGGGCGTGGTTTCGCCTTCACCGACGAGCACGCGCTCACCCGGTACCAGCACCGCTTTTCCAATCAAGGCGGTGGCTTGCATAAATCGACTGGCGTCGATCTGGTCGTTAATACCCGTCATGGTCTCGTTTAACTGCTCGATACCGCTCACGGTATTAATTTGTGCAAGTTGAGAGGTCATTTCCGCGTTATCCATGGGATTAAGCGGATCCTGGTTACGCAATTGCGCCACCAGTAACGTCATAAAGTTTTCTCGCATTTCACCGGCTGTACTTTGCCCGCGCGCGTTGCCGCCATTGATTGAGTTAATCACAGACGGGTCGAGTTGGTTCATTCCAGGAATCATTCGCTTACTCTCCGATACTTAAGGTGCGGAGCAGCAACTGCTTGCTGGTGTTCATCACCTCGACATTGGCTTGATAAGAGCGCGATGCCGATATCATGTTGACCATTTCAGCGACGGGGTCGACATTCGGCATTTGCACATAACCTTCTTCATCGGCCAGTGGATGACCAGGGCGATACTCCAAGCGTCCGGGCGTCGGGTCGGTGATCACCTCCCGCACTTGCACGCCGCCTACGCCGTTGTTGCCATTTAACTTATTCTCGAACACCACTTGCTTGGCTTGGTAAGGGGTGCCGTTCGGCCCCGTTACGCTATCTGCGTTCGCCATATTGCTGGCCGACACATTCATGCGTTGCGACTGTGCTGTTAGGGCCGAGCCAGAGATGTCAAAAATTGAAAACATACTCATTGGTGCGTCTCCTCTTACTCAGGCTGCATCGCATTGCGTAATCCGCTAATGCGACTATTTACAAAGGTAAGGCTGGCTTGATAACGCACTGAGTTATCCAAAAACTTGCTGCGTTCCAAATCCATATCGACCGTGTTGCCGTCCAACCGTGATTGCGCGGGAACTGTGTATTGCATTGATTGCATACCCGACAGCCCAGCGCCAGAACCGGCAATATGACCATTATGAGTGCGCTGCAACTGACTGGTTGATTGGGCCGGACGACCCTGATCAACAGCGCGTTTCAGTTCCGCCGCAAAATCGAAATCGCGCGCCTTGTAATTCGGCGTATCTGCGTTCGCAATATTGCTTGCCAACACCTTTTGACGCTGGTCTCGCAAGTTCAGCGCTTCTTGGTGGAAGTTAAATGCTCCGGTCAATTTGTCGATCATGACGCTACCTTTTGCAGTGATTGGTGCACATGCACCTTTTTATTCGTTCCGAAACCTCAGCGAAGTGCAGGGGATTTTCGGCATGGTCAAGATTAGCCGTGGGTTTGTCGAATCAAATGAAGAAAAAAGCCACTTTTTGATCGCCATTTCTCGCCTTAAAGGGTTGCATCACCCCCTATAATGAACATCGCAAAGGTGGCATTTGAGGATTTAGCGATGGCAATACGAAGAGAAGCGAAGGCGCGTAAAGGCGCAATCTGCATGCTTGCTGTAGCATCGCTATGGGTTTTTTGGGGGAGTCTAAAAACTGCCCTCGCCGAAGAAAATCAGGCCCTAGTGCAGTCGGTTCAGCAATTTTTATATGAACAAACACAAGGCTTGGCTGATGAAGTCATGATTGACGTCATACAACCGAATGCTCACTTTGGTACCTGTTTACAGCCGCAACCATTTTTCCCGAATCCAGCCCAGCGCCCTGTAGGGCGTGTCTCCGTTGGCGTACGTTGTGGCGATCAAGGCCAGCAGGTGCGCTATATGCAGGCACAGATCACCTTAATGGGTCATTACGTGGTTGCAGCCCAAAATATTCTGCCTGGAACGCTCATTACTCTGGATATGCTTGCCATGGGATATGGCGAATTACCACGTAATGGTGGCGAACCGATTCAGGCGAAAGAACAGTTGCTCGGAAAGTTATTGCGCCGCTCCCTGCGCGAGGGCCAGATGTTTCAGCCGCATATGGTGCAATCAGCACCAGTCATTCGTCGCGGTGACCGGGTTAGCGTCACGGTACGAGGAAGTGGCTTTGAAATCTCCCGGGAAGGCGAAGCCATGGATGAAGGTGGTGTCGGAGATAGCATTCGAATTCGCTTTTCACAACGGGAAATTGTGACCGGCGAGATTGTTGGGGAAGCCCGAGTTATTATTCATCCGTGAATATGGTGAATTTTTACCCAACAAAACGCTGATTTATTATCCACAATTGTGCTAAAGTTTCAGTATGAACGGCCGATAATGCCAGTAAGACCCACTACTGTAAGGGGAATATTTTGAAAGTTAATGGCATTCAATCATTGCCCCTGACCAATCAAACGGACCAGGGCAAACAAGCGGGTAAATCGGGTGCAACCGACAAAGCAGCCAGTGCAAGCACGCCTGGCGCTGTCACGCATCTGAGTCAAACGCTGGACAATACGAGTCAGGACATCGACATGGCGCGCGTTGAAGAGTTGCGTGAAGCTATCCGCGACGGCAAGCTTGATATTCGCGCAGATAAAATTGCCGATAGCCTCATTGATAGCGTCCGCGAAATGCTCGACAACTAATACGAGGCTGATGTATGAGCCTACAAGCTTTGCTTGAACAGCAACACCACCGACTTGAATCTTTGCTCTCGTTATTACAACGGGAGCAATCTCTTTTGGGCGAAGGATCAATTGACGGTGACAAGCTCGGCGAGCTTGCAAAAGCAAAGCAAAGCCTGTTTAGCGAGCTTGAAAAAGCGGAAGCATCACGGCGAAACGTACAAACGCGTCTCGGTTACTCACTCGACACATCAGGGTCTGAAAAAGCCGCTGCCGATGCTGGCTGTGCTAGTCATTGGCGGAAAATGTTGGAACTTACCGAGCAAGTCGCGCACCTGAACAACCTCAATGGCGAACTCATCGCCCATCGCTTACAACACAACCAACACATGCTGAATCTGCTGCGGGACGCCGCAGGCTCGTCACTGTATGGTCCAGACGGTCAAGCGGAAAAACATCGTCGCCGCGTTAACTCTCGCGCCTAAGTTTGTCATACTGGCTCCTTAACGATCATTAAGGACATCGCCATGACTGCATTTACGCCATCCCCCCATAGTCTAAACGCACAGCAAAGTATGTTGCTTGTCATCGATATCCAAGAACGTCTTGCGCCCGCAATTGCCGACTTAGAGGCGTTAGTTGCTGAGAATGTTCGCTTGCTTGGCGTTGCCGCTGAACTCAACATCCCCTGCTTGTTCACAGAACAATACCCAAAAGGCTTGGGCGCAACGGTCGCGCCGGTGAAAGCCGCTCTTCACGACGTTCATGGCTATGAAAAAATCCATTTTAGCGCTGTCCGGGAATCTGAGTTTCGCGATCAGCTTGCCGCTTACGGAAAGAAACAAGTGGTGGTTACCGGCACTGAGGCGCATGTTTGCGTTTTGCAAACCGTACTCGATTTATTGGTGCTCGATTACACCGTATTTGTGGTCGCCGATGCGGTATCTTCCCGAACTGCAGAAAACAAACACCGAGCGTTAAAACGCATGGCGCAAGCCGGCGCTCATATTGTGTCTACTGAAATGGTGATGTTTGAATGGATGGAGCGTGCAGGAACAGACCAGTTTAAAGCGATAAGCAAAGCCTTTATACGCTGACGCCAACCGGCGCCAGCGTATAGCTTGATCATGTCCTAATGCGCTTGGTAAGCCTGTTCAATTTCAGCAAGCTTTTCTTGAATCTGCGCTCGACTCCATAATTCGCCCCGAACCATCACCCATTCTGGTGAATACAAGGTGTCGATATTGATTAACGGATTCTCAGATACCAAGATTAAGTCGGCGCGCTGCCCCGGCATCACTTGGCCAAAATCGTCCACGTCCGCGAAATAACGGCCTACGGCTACTGTCCCTGAATAAATCACATCAAATGGGCTCATGCCTGCCGCTAACATATGCGGAATTTCACGGCGCATCGACAACCCAGGCACACTAAAAAGCTGAGGCGCATCGGTGCCCAGTAAGATTTCCACGCCCTCTTCATGCATAATCGCGAGCAAACGGCGTCTATTTTCCGCATGAATACGGGCGCTATCACCGGTGTAATATTGGCTCCGAGGCTCCGCTAAGAAGTTCTTCCATCCCTGCCGTACCTGGCTAGGCACATATTTGAGTTCATCAAAATCGAGTAACTCGTCTTTATCGCCAGCACCAATGATGGTCTCCCAAAGGGCCATCGTTGGCACCACGCCGACGCCATGAGCGCGAGTAAATTGAGCCAGCTCACGCAGTTTGTCGTCACTGACAGGTTCTTCAAAACCATTTACCGCCGCCATATAGCCATCAAGATGATCGATCGTACGGGTGCCCAAAATAATGGCATGATGGATGCCGACCTCGCTCGGTACGTGCCCGGCAAAGTCGATCTCGCGTGTTCTCGCTTCATCGGCGAGGGCCTCAAAATCACGCAAACTCAACCCCGGATGAATTTTCAACAAATCCCACCCTTCTTGTTGGTGTAAACGCACCCGTTCCCGCGCCTGAATTGGCGAAGTGACCGTATTGCCGTTAAAGCTCGGTCCCGCCAGATAGAGCGTGGGCCCAATGCGGGTGCCATCGGCAATATCTTGCTTGAGTTGCAGCTGATGCGGGTGGCCTAACATGCCGCGCACTGTGGTGACGCCACCGGCTAGATATAAGAAGAGTACATCATCCAGATAGCGTTCCGGTACGCCCTGAAATGACTGTAGCGGCGGTACATGACCATGCATCTCCGCTAACCCAGGTAGCAGATACATGCCCCGACCATCAATGCGCCGGGCGCCTTCTGGAATTGACAGCATGCCCACCGGCGCAATCGCTGCGATGCGATCGCCTTGTACAAATACCAATTGATTTTCACGAATCGGATGACCACTGCCTTCTGCCATGGTCAATACATTGACGTTCTCAAACACTATCCAATCGGAATCGGCTTTTGCAGAGGTGCAACCGACTCCCACCAGAATAGCGGCCATGATAAACACACGAAGGATTGTCATTTGTCTCACCTGCACGGTAATTGGGCTTAGCGCCCTGTGGAGTACGAAAATCGTATAGCTCCCTTAACTATAGCGTTGCACGTGAGATCATGCGACCTAGGTTGGTCTTGGAATATTAGGATTTTGGCGCGAATCTAGCCTACATTCACGCCTTTTGTTGGTTACTTCGGATGCCGCTCTGTCAGTTGCCGAATATGTTCCGTCATCCCGTCGAGCTTGCTATGCAAGTCTGTCACATCGGCTTTAATCGCTTGAATATCGTTTGCATCACCGATGCCCTGCTCCCGATCAAAGGCGCTGCTCTCCTTTTGCATCACATCGAGCACAATACCAATCATCATGTTCAAGAAGATGAAGGCAGAGAAGAAAATAAAGCTCAGGTAATAAATCCAAGACAATGGGTACACTTCCATCGTCTCGTACATAATGGATGTCCAGCTTTCAAACGTAGCGATACGAAACAGGGTGAGCATGGCCACCGCTACATTTTCCCAATAGAACGGATTGATCTCTCGGAAGAACAAGCTACCCGCCGCACCGTAAATGTAGAAAATAATAAACATAAACAATGCCACGTAAGCCATCTTCGGCAGCGCTTTCAAAAATGCGCTCATCAGCACACGCAGTTCCGGCACCATGGATACCAGTCGGAGTACTCGGAAAATACGCAATAGCCGCGCCAAAAGCATACTTTCTGCGCTATCCACGGGAATTAAGCTACCAACTACGATAATAAAGTCGAAAATGTTCCAACCGTTTTTAAAGAAATCGCGGAAGCGCCGCTCGGCCGCAATTCGGATGGTTATTTCAACAATAAAGAAAAGGGTGACTGCATAATCAAGAACATCAATCAGTCCCGAGTAGGCCACTGCTTCATCATAGGTTTTCGCACCAATAACCAGTGCTGAGAACAAAATGATAGCAATAACGATAGTTTCAAATATTTTATTACTACGCAGACGCTCAAACTTATCTTGCCACAGACGAAAATCTGCTCGTTCCATAGGGTGACTACTCGCTCGGGTATTGCTGAGAAATGGATGTCGGAAGGGACATCACAGTGAGGCAGGATGTTAGAGGTTCAGCGCAAGAATTCAAGAAGAATTTACGCTGATTTACACCCTGATCGCGATATATCGATGCGAGCTTCACTTCACCCAAAATTATGATTTGTGCTAAATTACCCCATTGTGCGTATGATTTAACAGTTAACTTATTGATTTTTCAATTGGCCAAAGAGGATTCTCGATGCAAGTTGCCGTACTGGTAATCTACCTTGCCGCACTTTTAGCGCCCTGGCTTTTCGCCCGCCAACAATTTCGGGCCGCGTGGTTCCTAGCCTTAGTTCCCGCAGCGCTTACGGTATGGTTTGCCAGTTTTGTTCCCGCCATCGCCGCTGGTGAAGTCATCGTACATGAATATGGCTGGCTTCCTGGCCTCGATATTTCATTCACTATGGTGCTCGATGGCTTATCGCTCCTTTTTGCCCTGCTTATTTGCGGCATTGGTACCTTTATCGTGCTTTACGCCGGTAGTTACCTCAAAGGCGACACCGCGCAAGGACGTTTCCTAGTTGTACTGATGGCATTTATGGGCTCAATGTTGGGCTTAGTGCTTGCCGATAACCTAATCACCCTCTTTGTATTTTGGGAGCTGACGAGTATTACGTCGTACTTACTCATCGGCTATAATCATCATCAAGCGGCCGCACGCAAAGCGGCATTGCAAGGCTTAATTGTGACCGTCGGTGGCGGGCTCGCGTTGCTTGCCGGATTCATTATGCTTGGCGCTATGGCAGGCAGTTTTTCGGTTCAAGAGATCTTAAATGGTTCGGAGGTGATTACCGCTCATCCGTGGTATTTGGGCATGATGATCTGCGTGCTCTTAGGCGCTTTCACCAAATCGGCACAATTTCCATTTCACTTCTGGCTTCCCAATGCAATGGCAGCGCCGACCCCGGTCAGTGCCTACCTGCATTCGGCGACCATGGTCAAGGCAGGGATTTATTTATTGGCCCGTTTGCATCCGGAGCTAGGCGGCACCGATTTTTGGGTCATGACACTTACCGGGTTTGGTGCCTTTACCATGCTTACCGGTGCCTTTATGGCGGTGCGCAGCACCGACATGAAAAAGCTTTTAGCTTATTCAACGGTAATGGCGTTAGGCTCGCTCACTTTCTTGCTCGGGGTAAGTACAGAACTGGCAATGATTGCGTTCGCCGCCTACCTGCTCGCCCACAGTTTATATAAAGGCGCACTGTTTATGCTCGCCGGCATTGTCGATCACGAAGCGGGAAGCCGTGATGTGACCGAAGTTGGCGGCCTCCGCAAACAACTTCCATTAAGTGCTGGCCTAACCTTGGTTGCCACTTTATCGCTCGCAGGCATTCCTCCCTTGTTTGGGTTTGTGGCCAAGGAGGCCCTACTTGAAACCATGCTCGAAGGTGGCATTTTTGTAATGCTGATGGCCCTGGTTGTGGTTGCCTCAATTCTCGTTGTCACCGTCGCAGCCGTTGTCGCGTTACGTCCTTTCTTTGGCGCATTTAAAGCACCGAAAGCAAAAGCGGATATTCATGAGCCACCGATTCCTATGTTGGCAGGTCCCATTGTATTGGTCGCGTTATCGGTGATCGCTGGCTTTATTCCGGGCATGGTCGGTGCTTGGATTACGCTTCCGGCGAGTATGGCCGTTGCCGGAGCGCCCATTGAAGGTTATCTAGCCCTGTGGCATGGCTTCAATGTACCCTTGCTACTGTCAGCCGTAAGTTTGGCCATTGGTGGCTTTCTGTATACGCGTTGGGATGCCCTGCGGGCGCGCTTGCAAGTACTCGACCCTATGGTGTCGCGTGGCCCAGAGCGGGGTTACTTCTATTTTATGGACGCCATTGTCTGGATTGCTGAGTGGCAAACCCGCAAATTGCAGAACGGTTCCATGCGTAACTATTTACGCACCATCGTTCTCACCTTCGTTGTCGTCACCGGCTATACCTTACTCACGCGTTATCAGCTGCACTGGAATTGGAATGTTGATCTCTATTTCCATGAGTTTGTGGCAGCCTCTATTTTAGTTGCCGCAGCGGTTGCAGCGAGCATCACCCACTCACGTTTAGGTGCAGTGGCCGCAATGGGTGCGGTCGGCTTCTCGGTGGCCTTTATCTTCATTTTGTTTAGCGCTCCGGATTTAGGTATTACGCAAATCTTGGTGGAGACACTGACGGTTATATTGTTGGTGCTCGTGTTATTCCGTTTACCGAGCTTTTCCAATATATCCACGACCGCAGAACGCATTCGAGATGCAGCTGTTGCACTCACGGTGGGTGTTCTTATGATGTTCCTGATCATGATCACCATCGATGTGCAGCTGTTTGAGCCTATCTCCGCATACATGATTGAGAATAGCTATCCGCTTGCGCACGGACGCAACATTGTGAACGTGATCTTGGTCGACTATCGGGCCCTTGATACCTTAGGCGAGATTTTCGTACTCGCCCTTGCTGCCATGGGCGTGTATGCCATGATCAAGTTCAATCCGCAAACGTCTCCGGGTGCCAATCATTTTGCCGGCACTCTGATTCTGCCGCCGAAGAAGGTTCCAGAGCAGCACATTGTTCATTCTCTCGATGAGATTCATCAGAAAATGCTAGAAGATCAAAATATTTTAGCGACCTCTGATGATGACGAAGACGCCGATGATAGCGATGACATTGTTGCGCCTGATACAAGTAGCGAGCATCCTCGGGGCGATTATCCCCACAACGATGATACAGAGAAGAAGGGGGACAAAGACCTATGATGAAGCCAGGTACGTTGATCCTACATGCCGCAGCGCGATTTTTAGTGCCATTGCAGCTCCTATTCTCGGTGTTCTTGTTGCTTCGTGGCCACAATGAACCCGGCGGTGGCTTTATCGCAGGGCTTGTCGCATCGGGCGCTTTTGCGCTTTATCTTTTTACCTTTGGCGCAGCCGTAACACGCGATTTAATGCGCGTAGACCCACGTAACTTAATCGGTGCTGGCTTGTTTATGGGCATGATCTCCATTTTCCCCGCCGTTTTAAGCGGTGAGCCCTTCTTAACCGCACAGTGGTGGCCCGTGATGTTGCCCGGGGGTACCGAGATAAAGCTATCGACACCGCTGATTTTTGATATTGGGGTTTATTTTACCGTTTTCGGTTCAGTCATGATGATGCTGATTGGCTTAACTGAAGCAGAAGAACACTAACCAGGGAGCTTACATGGAACCAATTATGGCCATTGTTGTTGGCCTCCTGTATGCCGCAGCAATTTATATGATGCTGCGTCGCAGTATCGTCAAGCTCGTCATCGGGCTGATGTTACTGTCGAATGCAGCCAACCTGCTGATTTTCACCTCCGCGGGTATGACGCGTGGCGCACCACCGCTCATTCCGCTGGGTTCAGCCCTTCCCGATGGAGCGGTTGCCGACCCACTGCCGCAGGCCCTTATTCTCACGGCAATCGTTATTGCCTTTGGGGTACTGGCTTTTGCCGTCGTACTTATTCACCGGGCGTATAACATCATTCGTACCGACAACCTGGATCAGATGAAGGATACCGATACGTGAGTTTTGAAGTCGCTCTGCCCGTTATAATTCCGCTGCTTACGGGAACCCTCTGTGTCATGTTGTGGCGTTACAACGTGATTCAACGGGTGTTATCTATTGCAGGAAGCATCGCGTTGCTTGCAAGCAGTATCTGGCTGTTTGTTTCTGTATTACGAGAAGGTCATGTGGTGATGTACATGGGCAACTGGGTTGCCCCTTATGGCATTACCTTAGTTGCGGACATGCTCAGTGCCATTATGGTGGTTCTCACCGGCATGATGGCGGTGGCAATTGCCATTTTCTCGCTTTCCTCCGCCTCACCCAGCCATGAGCGTTTTGGGTATTACCCGCTCATGCATCTGCTTCTAGCAGGGGTGGCTGGATCCTTCCTTACCGGTGATATTTTCAATCTCTATGTTTGGTTTGAGGTAATGCTGATCGCTTCGTTTGCCCTGTTAATTCTTGGTGGCGAACGTGCACAGATGGAAGGGGCGGTGAAATATGTGACGCTCAACTTACTATCGTCTGCTATTTTCTTAAGTGCCATCGGTTTGCTTTATGGTATTACCGGCACCTTAAACATGGCGGATATCGCGGTGAAGCTAGGCTCCGCCGAACACACCGGAATGATTGATGTTATCGCGGTCATGTTCTTAGTTGCCTTTGGTATTAAAGCTGCGGCATTCCCATTATTCTTCTGGTTGCCTGCCTCTTACCACACAGGGCCGGTGGCCGTATCTGCGCTCTTTGCGGGCTTGCTGACCAAGGTGGGGGTTTACGCCCTATTCCGGGTATTTACACTTATCTTCAATCAGAATCCCGACTTTACCCACGAGCTGCTATTGTGGGTGGCGGTGGGAACCATGTTAACGGGTGTTCTTGGGGCCGCTGCGCAATTTGAATTCCGGCGGATTTTGTCATTCCACATTGTCAGCCAGATTGGCTACATGATCTTAGGTTTGGCGCTGTTTACGCCGCTGGCAATTATTGGTGGTGTGTTTTACATCATGCACCATATTATCGTGAAAACGAATTTGTTCCTGATCAGCGGTATCACCCATCGCTTAATGGGAACCTATGATTTAAAGCGTCTCGGCGGCATGTATCAAGCCCGTCCCGTGCTGAGTATTTTGTTCTTAATTCCTGCGCTCTCACTCGCTGGTATCCCCCCTTTAAGCGGCTTTTTTGCTAAATTTATTATTATTAAAGCGGGTATCGAGGTGGAAGCGTGGTTTGTCACCTTTATCGCACTATTGGTTGGGCTACTTACGCTTTACTCCATGATTAAAATTTGGGGTGAGGTATTTTGGAAGAAGCTACCGAAAGGGGTCGATCGGGCTGCTCTGGATGAAGGCAAAACGTCGGGTTCGCTGGCGGTGCTCTACGTTCCGGTGGTGCTACTTGCAGCCTGTACCTTATTTATTGGTTTAAATGGTCAGCCAATTTACGAGTTTGCTGAATTCTCCGCTGCCCAGTTACTCGACCCTGACGGGTACATCGACGCTGTGTTGGGAGGAAATCGCCCATGACCGGATTTATGTGGAACCTGCTACTCGCATTAATGTGGGTTGTGCTCACCGGTGATGTGGGCGGAATGAATCTGCTATTTGGCTTATTCATCGGCTATTTGGTGCTTGGGGTGATGCAGCGGCAAATGCCTAGTTTGCGCGGATACACCCGCCGCTTGCCCCGGCTGCTTCGCTTTATTGGCTTTTTCATCAAAGAATTGATTGTCGCTAATCTACAAGTGGCGTTCGATATCATTACTCCGGTGTGGCATATGAAACCCGGTGTAATTGCGATGCGTCTGGAAGCGAAAACCGAGCTTGAAATCACCATGGTGGCGAATCTTATTTCCATGACACCAGGTACCCTGAGCTTGGACGTATCAGATGATCGTCGGGTACTTTATATTCATGCCATGTTCTTGGATAACGAGCAGGAACTGCGAGATAGCATGAAAGACATGGAGCGCCGGGTTCTTGAAATCCTGCGCTAATTGCTGAAGGAGGCGTGTGTGCATTACATTTACTTAATTACCTTCGGCTTGCTTAGCATTGCTCTGGTATTAATTTTCGCGCGATTACTAATGGGCCCCACCTTGCCCGATCGAGTCGTCGCATTAGAGTTACTCGCAACGGTTATCGTTGCCATGACAGGAACCTACGCGATTTTCACGGATCGCTCCAGTTTCATCGATGTGGCTATTGTCACCGCACTTACTGCGTTTCTAGCAGCCATTGGTTTTGCTCGCTTTCTAGAACGAGGAGGTCCGCGCGATGACTGAAACTATCTCGAATATCCTCATTTCGATCTTTATGCTTTCGAGCGCCATTTTTATTTTAGTGGCGGCAGTAGGTATTTTGCGCTTACCGGATTTGCTGACCCGCATGCATGCGAGCACCAAAGCCGGTGCTTTAGGGGTCGCGTTAATGATGGTTGCGGCGATGCTGCACTTTAACGACCTTGTGCTGATGGCGAAAGCGATGGCGGTGATACTGTTTATTTTTATCACAGCGCCCGTTGCCGCTCACGCCATTGGCCGCGCCGGTTACTTCGTCGGCGTGCCAATCTGGGTGAAAACCATTAAAGATGAGCTTTACAATAACTATGATGCGGATACGCACCGGTTGCGCAGTGGACTAGAAACCGAGGAAGAACTGAACAAACCGGCAAAGGATAAGCCGCGCATTCGTATCAGTTCAAAGAAGTAGAGTAAAAAGCGCTTGAGCCCTACGGCTCAAGCTCTTGCTCCGTAAACAACGCTTTAAATAACGGCGTGCTCAAATAGCGCTCTGCTGAACTAGGCAAGATCACCACAATATTTTTGCCAGCGTACTCTGGCAATGCCGCAATGCGATTTGCCGCGACAACCGCAGCACCCGATGAAATACCCGCCAGAATGCCCTCTTCTCGGCACAACCGTAAAGCCATATCGTAGGCTTCATCGTTGGTGACCTGTTGTGTTCCTTTCAGTAACGACAGGTCTAAATTTGCTGGCACAAAGCCGGCACTAATCCCTTGAATTTTATGGGGCACATGGGTGAGTGCTTGTCCTGCAATCGTCTGCGAAATAAGTGGCGAGTCTGCCGCTTCAACGGCCCAGCAATCCACCGACTTCTGCTGTTTTTGAAAATAACGCCCCACGCCCGTAATCGTTCCGCCAGTCCCTACCCCTGCAACGAATACATCCACATTGCCCTGCAAACTCTGATCAATTTCTGGACCCGTAGTTTGCTCGTGAATTAATGGATTGGCTGGGTTCTCAAATTGACGCACATACACATACTTATCAGGCTCCGCCTCTATCATGGCAGCTACTTTGGCTAAGGCGCCTTTCATGCCACTTTCAGCGGGAGTGAGGACTAACTCGGCGCCGAGCGCTTTCATCAGCTTACGCCGCTCTAAACTTGCAGAGCGCGGCATCACAATCGTAATCGGTATCCCTTTACTTGCCGCAACCGAGGCTAATGCAATACCGGTATTGCCGGAGGTAGATTCCAAAAGTACTTTGCCAGGCGTTAATAACCCCTTTGCTTCGGCATCTGCAATTAAGCCGTAGCCAAGCCTGTCTTTCACGCTACCGGCCGGATTCCTGCTCTCAATTTTGGCGAAAATATGGGTATTGTTGGCGACCACTCGATGTAACTTCACTAATGGCGTATACCCAATACTGGCTGCGACATTGTCAAACACGGTTGGTACCGTCATTTAGTTGTCTCCATCGGTTTTACTGCGCTCTTTTTGGGCCTTTTGCTTTTCGGCCATGACGTCTTCATCTTCTAATTCAATCGTCGGCAAATCGCCGCAGACATCGCCGCCCATGCGGTTAATGGCCTTGCACATTTCCGCCACGCGCTCATCAAGCACGTGCATATGGTCGAGCATACGTCCCATAGACATTGCTACGGGGTCAGGGTTGTCTGTCGAGACCGCATAGGCATCAAATCCATATTTACGAGCAATGGCCTCGCGCTTGCCATCAGAGCTGGTTGCGGGCTTAATGGTGGCCACAACTCGTCCGGGAATACCGATCACTGTTGCGCCGTCGGGAACATCCTTCACTACAACGGCATTCGAGCCGATTCGCGCATGTTCGCCAATGTGCAATGGTCCCAGCACCTTGGCGCCAGCACCAATCACCACGCCATTGGCTAAGGTGGGGTGACGCTTGCCTGCTTTCCAACTAGTACCACCTAAGGTGACGCCATGATAAAGCGTGCAATCATCACCAATTTCAGCGGTTTCACCGATCACCACGCCCATGCCGTGGTCGATAAAAAAGCGACGCCCAATTTTGGCACCGGGGTGAATTTCCACCCCGGTTATCCAACGTGAGAACGTAGAAATCCAGCGAGCTAGCCATTTCAGGCGCCAGTTCCACAGGCAGTGACTAAAGCGGTGTACCCATATCGCATGCAACCCCGGATAGTTTGTTAACACCTCAAAAAAGTGACGGGCTGCCGGATCACGTTCATAGACACTGGCAATATCTTCACGGATTCCGCGGAATAACATAGAACGTTCTCGCTAAGCAGAAGAAGTTTTGCGGCAGAGCGTCTGCTCAACCACCTGAAATATGCTACGTTGTGGTAAGTATATCGTTTAACTAGGGCTTCGGTGAAGTCACCACGAAGAAGATGTACGAAACTCCGTAAACATTTGGCTTACACACAAACAAAATTAGCCGGAGAACACACACATGCACAGAACAGTTTTTGCTTTAGCTGCAGGCCTTTTATTGGCGTTGCAGAGCGTTGCGGTGGATGCTGCCACGTTAATTCATGCGGGACGCTTAATTGATGGTACCGACAATGAACCACGCAGCAATGTCACCATTCGTGTCGAAGGCCAACGGATTGTCGGCATTGAGAGTGGTTTTTCTCGGCCAACCAGCTCTGATCAGGTGATTGACCTTCGCGATGCCACGGTGATGCCAGGATTTATTGATATGCACACCCATATCACCTCCCAGTTAGAGCCCGGCTCTTACATGCATCGATTTACCATGAACGAAGCCGATGTGGCTTATCGCGGTCAGAGTTTTGCCAACATTACACTGAACGCTGGCTTCACTACGGTGCGTGATTTAGGCGACTCTTTTGGTGTGAGCATTGCCCTGCGCAACGCCATTAATAATGGTTTGGTGGTTGGGCCGCGCATTTTTACCTCGGGCAAATCACTGGCGACAACCGGCGGACATGCTGACCCTTCGAACGGATATCGGCGTGGGCTGATGGACACACCTACACCTGCAGAAGGCGTTTTAAACGGACCTTTTGAGGCACGGCAAGCCGTTCGAGCGCGTTATCAAGAGGGCGCAAACCTGATTAAGCTCACCGCCACTGGCGGGGTGCTGTCGTTGGCGGATAGCGGGGATAATCCTCAGTTTATGGACGACGAACTCGTGGCCATCGTTGAAACCGCACGGGATTACGGCATGAAGGTCGCCGTCCATGCTCATGGTAAAGACGGTATGATCCGAGCCATTAAAGCAGGCGTCGACTCGATTGAGCATGGCACCTATATGGACGACGAGGTGTTTGCCTTAATGCGCGAGTACGGGACCTGGTACGTTCCAACCATTACCGCAGGTAAGTCTGTGGCTGAACGCGCAGAAATTGACGGCTACTTCCCCGCGCAAGTACGTCCGAAAGCACGCGCTATCGGTCCTTTGATTCAAAACACCTTTGGTCGCGCCTATGCAGCGGGTGTGAATATTGCGTTTGGTACAGACGCAAGTGTTTATGACCATGGCGAGAATGCCCGCGAGTTCGTTTATATGGTCGAGGCTGGCATGCCCGAAATTGAAGCCATTCGTGCGGCTACCATGAATGCGGCCACCTTGCTCGGGCAAGAAGAAAATTTAGGCAGTGTTGAAGTGGGTAAACTCGCAGATATCATCGCAGTGCGGGGAAATCCGCTAGACGATATTTCACTCTTACATAACATTCATTTTGTAATGAAAGATGGCGCGGTGTTTAAACAATAAGTCGCCGTTGAAAATATACAGTGCGATCAAAAACCCCGGCATTTTACCGGGGTTTTTTCTTCGCTCTACTTAGCTAGTTTGCGCGGCGCGTTCGGCGCGCACCCAAACAAGAATTTCGATAATGTCTGCTTGGATAGCACTAGACATCTCTTCCTCGTAGCCTTCCCGCTCTAAATCCAGCTTACGAATCTCTTTTTTCGGATAGTCTTTGCGGGCTTCATGAGTAGGCATGTGTTTAATGCGCTCATACATGTCATGAATTGCTGGAAAGCGCTGGGGAAACCCAGCACTACTGGCTTGCGGCATATTATCAAGCAGCACAGCAATACGAATACAGCCTTCTGATAGTGGACACTGCTCTTGCTGCATCGCTTTGGCAATCGTTTCGATGCTTTCATGCAAGTAATGCAAACGCTTCCCTTCTGCCGTGCGCACTGCTTTATTCTGAGAGCGCAGGCGCGTCAGCAACATGCCTGCATACACACTTAAGCCGGCAATAATCAGTATCGCGACGATTAACAAAATCCACATCAACACCATCATACTCCTTTAACTTTGATTAGTTGCCTTGCTTGCTGTCGTCATCTGAGTCAAAGCCTGAATCAAACTCCGAACCCCGATCAAAATCTGAGTCAGCATCAAGTTCGTCATCGAGCATATCCGAGGTATCGTATTCCCAATCGTCATCTTCATCCTCGTCCGCTTCATTTAGGTCGATTCCTAATTGATTGGCGAGCTCTTGATAACGCTGTAATTGTGTATCTACGTAAACTTGGTCTTTTTTGTTCAGCACCAAGCCATCTTCAAGCTGTGTTAGCAGACCCTGTAGCTTCTTGTCGTTTTCGATCCAAGCGAACTCTTCGGCGGGCTTCATTGCTTTCGGCTGCACTGCGAGCGCTATCGGTTTCTTGCTACCGTGGCGCGGATCGCGCTTGCTGTCGGTGCTGTCTTTACCCGCGTGTTGCGCATTAGTTGTGGCATAGCGAGCCCCGGAAGGCAGGCCTTTACCTTTTTCCTTCCCAGCTTTACCTTTCTGCTGTTTTGTTTCCGGTCGCTCAGCCTTACGTACAGCCAACGGACCCGACTTTCGAGTTTTCTTTTGACGCGTCATACCCAACCTTCTCAACGAGAATACATATCCTATGTGTATTCTAGCGTATTCAGCCCGTTGACACATTAAAACTCGTGAGATCCGTGGTTAACCTATTGCGTTAGTTGCCATTGCTTGAAGCGCGGGAAGAAACCGTTAGTGCGAGGCCAACGTGTGGCTTTGTCTATCATTCGGGGGCCAAATTTCAGGCAATAAAAAAGGCGATGAAAGCCACCGCCTTGATGTGAACCCGTACACCCCCCAGGGTGATCGCGAGAACGATTGTCGCTAATGTCCTTAATTTTGTAGTTTTTCTTCCGTGCAAATTGCCATCTCTTTTTATCAGCTTTCTATGAAGCTACTTTTTCACGATGGACAAACTTGTGACTACATTTTCATATCGCGGCTTTGTATCCGCTTTTATTGTTTGTAGCTTGAGACCACTATCCACACTTTATTATTGTTAGGTACGTCTTGGTGGATGTTTCTCAATTTAGCTTCGCGCAGTGTTGGGCTGACGCGAAAGCCCTCTCCTAAAACACAACAAGTTTACGATTTTTTTGTGAAACAAATAGTTAACACAAAAACTCCCCCTCTCGTAACTTGCGTCCCCCCTTATCCAGCCCTTTGCTATCAAGCATTGTGCTGTAGAAAGTGTCTTAATACGGGCATAAGGTTACGTGATTCAGCAAGATTCGCAACAACTTTATTGATCTATAAAATCATTTTTTATTACAAAAAGCATTAAAAAGCAACAAACAGTATTCTTTTTGTTATGTTTTCGGTCGTTGCTAATTCACCCTGCTGCACTAGTAATCTATTGATTCTCAATGCAGAATGAGTCGTCTTTAGGTAACTTTGAGGTACACACTATGCGCTTACTAATATTACTCAGCGCAGCGATGCTGATGATGGCTTGTCAGACCACTTCTGCGCCGGAATCAGTGCGTTCAAGCATCTCTGCCGATCAAAAGTTTACAGAACTTGCCGATGAAGCATGGCAGTTTAATCAGCGTCAGGGCGGCCTCCTTGCGCCTGATGCACGCTCTGCAGGCGCAGATGCACGCTTGGCCGACATAAGCCCAGAGGCGCTGGCTCAAGCGCATACACAGCGCGTCGAATACTATCAAGCGATCACCGCCATTGCTTCTGAGCAACTCAGTGAAGCGAACCAAATTAATCGCGACATGATTCTATACGCACTGAGAAATCAAATCTCTCGTTACCAATTTAATATGCATTTAATGCCGTTAACGAACGAAACCGGACCGCATAATAGTATCGCCCGGTTAGGCGACATGATGCGTATCGAGTCGGTGCAGGACGGCGAGGCGTATTTAGCGCTTCTGCGTGATGTTCCCACTTGGCTAGGGCAGCAAACTGACTATATGCGTCAGGGGTTAGCCACGGGTATGGCGCAACCGCAAGTGGTACTTTCGCGCTTTGCCGAAGGCGTCCAAGCGTATGTCACTATGGATCCTACGGAAAGCGTGTTTTATCGGCCCATGCAGCGGGCGCGTCAGCACTTAAGCAGTGAGGAGCTTGCTCACTTCGAAGTAGAACTACAAACCGTGATTGCCACCGTTGTGAATTCTGCTTTTATGGATTTCTATGATTTCCTGACCGATGAGTATATTCCCAATGCACGCACCGACATTGCCGCCCACCAGTTACCCAATGGTGAAGCGTTTTACACAAATCGTGTGAAGCATTACACCACGTTAGATTTAAGCCCTGAAGAAATTCATCAAATAGGTTTAGAGCAAGTCGCGTTGATTCGGGCGGAGATGGAAACCATTATTGAGGAAGTGGGATTTGAGGGCAGCTTTGCCGAGTTTATTCACTTCTTGCGGACCGATCCACAGTTCTACACCGACTCGCCAGAACAACTGTTAAAAGAAGCCGCATGGATTGCCAAGCAGGCCGACGCAGCACTGCCAAGCTTGTTCTATCGTATGCCACGCACACCCTACGGTGTTGCGCCTGTGCCAGCGGAAATTGCGCCCAATTATACGCAAGGCCGTTATGTTAGTCCGCGTGGCGATGATCAGCCGGGATACTACTGGGTCAATACCTATGCGGTGGAAACGCGACCTTTATATGAGTTAGAAGCGTTAACACTGCATGAGGGCGTACCCGGACATCATTTCCAAATTGCTTTAGCCATGGAAATGGAAAATGTACCCGCGTATCGTCAGTCCACTTATATTTCAGCGTTTGGTGAAGGCTGGGGATTATACGCAGAGTATTTGGGCCTAGAAGCAGGTTTCTATGAAGACCCGTACAGTAACTTCGGCCGACTAACATACGCCATGTGGCGTGCTGCACGCTTGGTTGTCGATACCGGTATGCACGCCCTCGGTTGGAGTCGTGATGAAGCCGTGGAATTCTTAGGGAGCAACACCGCCCTCTCGTTGCACAACGTAAATACCGAAATAGACCGCTACATTAGCTGGCCCGGTCAGGCGTTATCATACAAGCTTGGTTTACTCACGATTCAAGAGTTGCGAGCCGAAGCGGAAGCCGCTCACGGCACTCATTTTGATCTCCGTGAGTTCCACGATGAAGTGTTACGCAATGGTTCAGTGCCTTTAGCTACATTAGAGCAGCAAGTGCGCGCTTACATTAGCCGCAAGGCCGAGGAAATTCGTTAGTTTTCCTGTTTAGGCTGCTGTCCTGGCTCACTGGCTACCGGCGTTACATCGGCGGTAGCCAGGGGCTCTATACTTACCGGTGGTTTTCGATTCGCTAGCCATACGCCAAACAATATCAAGCCCATTCCCGCCATTTGCCACACACCTATGGTTTCGCCATCAAGCACACCTAACGTCATCGCAACCACTGGAATTAAGTAAGTGACTGAGCTGGCAAACACGGTACTGGCTACCTGAACCAGATGATTAAATAAAATCAACGCCAAAGCCGTACCTACCACGCCGAGCACGATAACTGCGGAAAATGAACGCCATCCCAGAGCGCTATCCAGCTTGGGTAAAATTTCCGCAGGTCCGAGCAAATAAACGCAAGCAACCGGCAGCACCATCAACAGCGACACGCCGGTAATGGTTAACGGGCTTTGGTCCGGTAAGAATACGCGAATTAGGTTCACGTTGGCGCCGTAGCAAATGGTTGCCAGCACCACAAAGAGCGCATAGCCGTTTAGGGATAAATCACCATGAGCGGTCATCAACACCAACATTAAGGTACCGATGAAACCAACCAGCAGCCCAAGCAACGTAGGGCTTGCCACCGCTTGACGGAAAATAAAGGCACCAATAATCAAGGTAAAAAGGGGCGTGAGTGCATTGAGAGCGCCGGTCACGCCGCTATCAATCTGGGTTTGCGCTAACGCGAATAAAAATGCGGGGAGCAAACTTCCTGTCATACCAATGGAAAGCAGCACCGGCCACTGATGCTTTTTAACGCGGCCGATGCGGACAATGGCAAAAGGAGCAAGCACGGCAGCCGCTACGGCTAAGCGTAAGGCGGCTACTTCAGTCGGAGTAAAGGTTTGTAGTCCGGTTTTTATGAGCCAAAATGAGCTGCCCCACACAAGTGCGAGCAAAAACAACTTTGCCCACGAACTGAGTGGATGGGCTAGCGTCATTGATTCTCCAAGTCATGGGCAAGGAACCATTGTTGCAAAACTTGCTCTAGTTCCGGTAACCCACTTTTATTGAGCGATGAAAAGGTAATCACAGATACGTCGCCGCCAAAGCCAGGGATCGCTTCCTTAATTTTTAATAAGGTTGCTTTGCGCGCGCCACTTTTTAATTTATCGGCTTTTGTAAGCACCACTAACACAGGCAAATCACTTTCGACCGCCCAGTGAATCAGCTCCTGATCCAAATCCTTCATGGGGTGTCGAATATCCATAAGTACCACGAGACCACGTAAACACTTACGCTCTTGAAGATATTCAGACAGGGCCAACTGCCATTTTTCCTTCATTTCTAAAGGTACTTTGGCAAAGCCATAGCCGGGTAAGTCAATTAATCGGCGTTCGTCATCGAGCGCAAATACATTAATCTGTTGCGTGCGCCCTGGCGTTTTACTGGTACGGGCGAGACTTTTTTGCCGAGTAAGCACATTTAAAGCGCTTGATTTGCCGGCATTGGATCGGCCAGCAAACGCAACTTCCATACCGCTATCAGCAGGCAAATGGCGGATATCCGGCGCACTAATAGTAAAGTGTGCTTTTTGGAAATTTAGGGTGTCGTTGCTCACGATTAGCCTCAAACAGTCAGAAGGGATGCGTATTATGACGGATCTCACCGCAATCTCCAACCAGAGATCCTGCATTCAGGCGTTTCATCGCGGCGAGAATCGTGTAAAATAGCCATTGGAATTCTATTGTTAGCGACAAATATTTTTCGGGCATGAAGGCCCAACCGAATACTAGAGAAGAGAGATCATGAAAAAACTCGCGATTCTATGTGGTTTTGTGTTGTTCGCCAGTGGCGCAGCATTCGCTTCCGACAGCAACCGCCCGGTTGGTGACGCAGAAGCGGGTCAGGAAAAAGCAGCAGTATGTGCAGCATGTCATGGCCCTACAGGAAATAGCCCTTCTGGCGACTTCCCTAATATTGCCGGCCAAGGCATGAAGTACTTAGTAAAACAGTTAAAAGATTACCAACTTGGCAATGAAACTGAAGGCCAACGCGGTCGCTACAATATGCTTATGGCTGATCAAGTGAGCAATTTAAGCGAACAAGATATTTACGATCTCGCGGCATTTTACTCAGCGCAAGAGCATGAAGTAGGCTCAACGCCTGAAAGTGCTATCGCAGAGGGTCGCCAATTGTGGTTAGGTGGTGACGTCGATCGCGGCATCACTGCCTGTGCTGCATGTCATGGTCCAAGTGGCTTAGGCATGAGCTTAGCGACTTTCCCATTGTTAAGTGGTCAACACCCAGAATACACCACTGAACAATTAGAAGCGTTCCGTTCAGGTGATCGTGCCAACGATCCAAACGGCATGATGCGCGACATCGCGGTGAAGCTAACAGACCGTGATATCGAAGTACTGTCACAGTTTATTCGCGGCTTGTACTAAGCTGCAATGTGCGCCTCGAACAAAACAAAGCCCGGTCCGCCGGGCTTTTTCATCAGCGCATTTTAAAATTTTATTGAGGCAAGCCTCGTTATGATTCAGCTGTGTTGCCCTCTCGATGGTCATCCGCTCACCCCCAGCAGTGATCAGCGCAGCTATACCTGTAGCAACAACCACCGTTTTGATGTTGCCAAAGAAGGTTACCTTAACCTGCTACCTGCCCAGCATAAGCGATCGAAAGATCCCGGTGACAGTAAAGAGATGGTGCAGGCTCGTCAGCTCTTCTTAAATAACGGCTATTACCAAGCCATAGCCGCTGCCGTCGCCGACACTTTAAATCAATGTAACGCAATGCATATACTCGATGCTGGCTGCGGCGAAGGCTACTATCTTCGCCAAATAGCAGAGAAAACTGCAGCAAAATCTTTAATTGGCGTCGATATTTCCAAATGGGCTGTGCGCGCTGCGGCAAAACAACATCGTCTCTTGCAAGACGCCCACCCCTGCCAGTGGCTCGTTGCCAGTAATGCGGCGCTACCCCTTCCCAAGCAGAGTATCGATGCGGTGCTGTGTATGTTTGGTTTTCCGGTTTATGCGGAATTTTCCCGCGTACTCAAGGAAAATGGTTATGTGTTGTTGGTGGAGCCGGGGCCCGATCATCTGATCGAACTGCGCCGAATACTTTACCCGGAAGTACGCCAGCCTCCGCCGCGAACAGCCGTTCCCGATGGTTGGGCGCTTCGAGATGAACACAGAGTACGCCAGTCTATACACTTACCGGATGCATCAGCCATTGCTCAGCTACTGGCCATGACTCCGCATATTCATCGCGCAGGAAAAGCGGGCCGTGAGGCAATTGCCACACACAATCAACTCGACCTCACCATTGACGTGCAGCTGCAGGAGCTTGCGGTGATTAAACCACAGACATAAAAAACCCCGGCACGAAGCCGGGGTAAAAAGTGATGTTCAGGGAAAACATCTTTAGGAGAGAGCGCATCGCGCTCACTAACTCAGAGTCCCCCTTTTCAAAAAAGTTCGTATAAAATTTCACCAAATATCAGTGAGCTTCATCCCAATTGTCGCCAATGCCCGCTTCCGCAATTAATGGAACATCGAGGGTAACGGCTTGTTCCATTACCTTCACGAGCGCTTCTACGTAGTGTTCAACCCGTTCCTCGCGAATCTCGAACACCAATTCGTCGTGAACTTGCATGGTCATAAACACGTCACCGTCTTCTTTAATATTTTCCGAAGTACTTAGCCAATTGGCGACATCGAGCATCGCTTTTTTAATGATATCGGCTGCAGAGCCTTGCATTGGTGCGTTAATTGCGGCCCTTTCAGCAGCTTTTCGGCGCGGAACATTACGGGCATTAATTTCCGGCAGGTACAAGCGGCGCCCGAAAATGGTCTCCACGTAACCGGCTTCTGCGGCTTGCTTGCGTGTTCGATCCATATAATCTTGAACCCCTGGGAAGCGTTCAAAGTACACGTTCATATAATGCTGAGCATCCCGTTGGCCAATGTTCAGCTGGCGCGACAAGCCAAATGTAGACATGCCATAAATCAATCCAAAATTAACCGCTTTGGCGCTGCGACGCTGCTCACTCGACACCTGCTCTAGGGGCACACCAAACACTTCTGCGGCCGTGGCTTTATGAATATCGCGGCCTCTGGCAAACGCCTCCAACAAACCTTTCGATTGAGATAAATGGGCCATGATACGCAGTTCAATTTGACTGTAATCGATTGCCACGATCTTATAGCCAGGAGGCGCGACAAAAGCCTTGCGCACGCGGCGCCCTGCTTCATTGCGGATCGGTATGTTCTGCAAGTTTGGATCCGTTGACGACAGCCGGCCCGTGGCGGTGACCGCTTGATGGTACGAGGTATGAATACGCCCAGTGTCCGCATTCACCATGCGCGGCAATTTATCCGTATACGTGGATTTCAACTTCGCCAATCCGCGATGGCGCAATATTAATTCCGGCAAAGGATAATCTAGCGCCAGCTCTTGCAACACTTCTTCGGCAGTTGACGGCGCACCTTTGGGGGTTTTCTTCTTCACCGGCAAACCTAACTCTTCATACAAAATGGTTTGCAGCTGCTTGGTGGAGTTTAAGTTAAACGGCTGGCCAGCGATCTCGTAGGCTTTCTTTTCTATCTCCGCTAACTCTTTGGTAATCTCTTTACTCTGCTCCGCCAATAACGCTGAATCGATTAATACGCCGCGCCGCTCCATCATTGCCAACACCGGCAGGATAGGAATTTCCAGCTCGCGCAGAACGTCCGGTAGCTTGCCTTCCTTTAATACCTTCGGCCAAAGAATTTCATGCAATTGCAGCGTCACATCCGCATCTTCCGCTGCATAGCGCGCGGCCTCTGCAATCGACACTTCATCAAAGCGCTTTTGCTTGGCACCCTTGCCCGCGACTTCTGCAAATGAGATCGGCTTATGGCCTAAGTATTGTAGCGATAACGTATCCATATCATGGCGCGAACTCGTGCTATTAAGCACGTAAGAATTCAGCATGGTATCGTTTAAAATTCCCCGCAGCCGGATACCTTGATTGCGCAGTACGTGTAAATCGTACTTGAGGTTTTGACCGATCTTCTTCGGTGTTTCATCAGTGAATAGCGGCGTTAATTGCTCAAGAACCCAGTCGCGATCCAGTTGCTTTGGCCCATCCAAGTCTTGATGGGTAAGGGGAATATATGCCGCCTGTCCTGGCCCAACGGCGAAGGAGAGCCCCACCAAATCTGCTTGCATATAGTCGAGACTGGTTGTTTCCGTATCGAAAGCATAGTACTCGGCTTGCTCCAGCTTTTTCAGCCATGCCTGGAAGGTGTCTTTATCGGTAATGGTGACATAATCTGCATAACTCACGGATCCAAAATCGAGGCTTCCTGAGCCGCCAGCATTGTCTTCTGACGGCACGTCACCCCCATGCTCGGGCGCCTTCTCTCCCTTTTCTAGCAGTTCGCTTAACCAACGGCGGAACTCACAGGACTTATAGAGTTCGGCAAGACGTTGATCATCGGGCTCGCTTAAGGTGAGCTGGTCTGGCGTAAACTCCAATTCCACATCGAGTTTAATGGTTGCGAGCTCTTTCGATAATAAAAGTATGTCTTTATGCTCTGCCACTTTCTCCGGCATCGTTTTCGAGCCGCGAAACTTAAGTTCACTTAATTTTTCTGGGTGCTCCAACATAGCATCGATACTTTCCATGCCTTGCAACATGGCTAGCGCCGTTTTCTCACCAACGCCGGGCAATCCGGGAATGTTATCTGAGCTGTCACCCATTAACGCCAAGTAGTCGATGATTTGATCGGGCCGAACCCCATACTTTTCCGAAACACCGGCCTCGTCGAGAATAGTATTGGTCATGGTGTTAATCAGAATCACATGCTCATCAACTAACTGGGCCATATCCTTATCGCCGGTACTTATCAAGGTAGTGCGCCCTTCTGCCGAAGCCTGCATGGCCAGAGTGCCAATCACATCATCAGCTTCTACACCCTCTACAGAAATCAAAGGTAGCCCCATCGCCCGAATAATTTGATGCAGAGGCTCGATCTGACTGCGCAGATCATCCGGCATGGGCGGACGGTTCGCTTTATAAGCGTCGTACAACTCATTGCGAAAGGTCTCGCCCTTGGCGTCAAACACCACCGCCATATGGGTTGGGTTATACTGCTTAAGAAGGCTTCTTAGCATGTTCACCACCCCGTAAATCGCACCCGTGGCTTCACCCGCGGAATTGGTTAAATGAGGTGGCGCATAGTAAGCTCTGAATAAATAAGAAGAACCATCCACAAGAATGAATGGCTGCTCTGGAATGCTTGGCATAAACAAACCCTGATTTGAAGACGCTATAGAATGGATGTAAGCATGCCACAGGAACTGGCATGTGGCTAATGTCTGATGGGTCACTGCGCCATGGTTGGGCTGACAACCTGTGGATAACTCTGTGAAGAAATAGGGAAACCTGCCGTGTATCCGAAACATCGGATGGCAGCATAGGTTGCTTAAGTAATTGATTTAACGGGACTAAAAGACGACACCCGGATTACTTTTGTTCTTGTTTTTGTACTACCCGAGAATGTGGAAAGTTTTCCGAACGGTTGAACATGATCATCTGAGAGCGACAACTGATTTGTGCGATGATCTATGCGACTGCGGGAACCGTTCAACGTTTACATTGCCCAAACAATTGGGTGCAAAGGAGGATTACCTTTGCAGTAGTAAGCGTTTGCCACATCGGGAAGCTAGATTAGCACAACCGAGACACGATTCCAGATCAATTTGTGATCTTTTTTAACATTTTTTAATCTGAACAAACGCCCTTTTATGCAAGGAGAGATATAATGAAAAAAATCGCCGTATTATTAAGTGGTTGCGGAGTATTTGACGGAAGCGAGATTTACGAAACTGTCATCACCCTCCTCTCAATTGAGAAAAATGGCGCTCAGTATCAGTGCTTCGCCCCCGATCGAGCACAGCTGCATGTTGTCAATCACCGAACTCAAGATATTAATCCAAATAGTAAACGGAATAGCTTAACGGAAGCGGCACGCTTAGCCCGGGGCGAGATTAAATCCATCAGTGAGTTAGATATACGCGAATTTGACGCCCTCATCGTTCCCGGCGGGTTTGGTGCTGCCAAGAATTTTTCTGATTTCGCACTTCGCGGTGCCGAAGCTACGGCGGACGACTCCGTTGTTGAATTCTGTCGTGCCTTTAAAAATAACAACAAGCCGGTCGGTTATATGTGTATTGCCCCTTCCCTGCTGCCTTTTGTGTATGGCAAAGGGGTGAAGCTAACCATCGGCAATGACAAAGCAACTGCCGACGCGCTCACGGGCTTAGGCGCTGAGCACATTGAATGCCCTGTTGACGACATCGTGGTCGATGACACGCATCGGGTTGTTACCACTCCCGCATATATGCTGGCAACATCACTCACAGAAGCGTCTAAGGGCATCGAAGCCTTGGTCACAAAAGTGATTGCTCTCTCTGACTAATCCGTAGAATCCCATAAAAAAAGAGGAGCAATGCTCCTCTTTTTTATGGCTCTTATCTAAGTGACTAGAACACTACTGCATTCCCATTTCTTCGAGGTCGAGTTGTTCACCATTTAAGTAAAAATGACCGTCCCGCATCTCAAATAACCAAGGTAACTGCTCTGTGGTAATCATCATCATCGCCATCAGCGCAATCAACGGCAGCTCCTCTACATGCAGCGATAGTTCGATATACTGCATGAGGAACTCAGGGTCGTTCAACAGGTCGAGCTGAAACTCATCCTGGCTTAAATCAATATCGGCGACCGTAAGTTCGCCATGCAGATGTGCGCGGCCTAACCCTTCTGCTTCAAACTCGAAGGTGTTTAGCGTGAGCTTAGCATCGTTATTATGCAGTAATTCGTACAGCAACCCCGCCATATAGTCTTCGTCTTCGAGTAGCTCCGGATCCCGTTGCAGTGCCTCAAACAGTGCATAATTCGCACCTTCAAGCTCAAATTCGATCAGTCCTGTGCCTGTCCCTACATCCGGAATATTAAAGTGACCAAGTTCATAACGCATGCCGCCGGAAGCAAAACCATCTTCCACGATCAGGTGTGAAGCAAAGCGCATATCAGTAACGGCAAAGTTTAAGTCCGGCGTTTCTGCGGTAACGCCAGAGAACGTCATGTCCACCTGTTGATGATGGAGCTTACCTAAGCGCCAGGCTGTATGAGACTCTATTGCAGTTGCGCCCACTTCGAAATGACCTGGGTCAACATCGTGAGTCAACAGGAAACCTGGGTTGTTAAAGGTAAAGTGCAGCGTAGAATCGGTAGCCACAACCTGCAAAATACTCTCTGGAATATTAAGAATCAGACCTTCATCGAGTTCTTTTTCAATCGTCGGAATCGAATACTCCATGGTTAAGCCGCCCATCCCAGCAACACCCGTCGATGTAAAGGCTTGGCCATCAAAAATAGTGTCGTTGACGTTACTTCCGAACACCACTAGCTGTCCTGAACCATTGATTTTTGTTCTTAAAAATCCATAGTTGAGGTCGATTACCTCGCGGTAACGGAGTTCATCAATACCTTCAACGCTTATATGCATTTCTAATTGGCCTGAACCCCAACGTTGTTCCAGCCAGATTAAATCAATGTTGTAACCCGACTGCTCGGCAATGCGCTCAGCAAGCTGCTCAAACACATCCGTTGTTGCATTCTTTGTTGCCGTTTGCCCAACGACATAACCCCCAAGCAATACCACTGCAATCACAATGGCGATAATTCCCTTTCTCATAGCACGTTACCTTTTTTGTCAGTTTCTTAAATCGATCATACCGTTACAGTGGCCAGAAAAATAGTAGGGCCGGAATACCTATTGCAATAACAATCACTTCGAGAGGCAGCCCTAAGCGCCAGTAGTCCCCGAATTTAAATCCACCGGGGCCTAGTATCAACGTATTGTTTTGATGCGCAATAGGCGTGAGGAAGGCGCATGAGGCACCCACCGCGACCGCCATTAAAAACGCATCCGGATTTACTTGCAGCTGCGATGCCGTGCTCAATGCCACCGGACACATCACAGCGGCTGTGGCGGCATTGTTCATCACACTCGACAGCACGGTGGTTAATATCAGCACCCAAGTTAGCGCGGCTACTGCGTTTCCAGCGGCCATATAGGTCAGAATAAAATCCACTAAGGTATCGGCGGCGCCTGTTTGCTCCATGGCCATGGCCACAGGGATCAGGGCTGCTAGAAGCACCACAACGGTCCAGTCGATACTCTCATACACTTGCCGCAAGGGAATAACTCGCAACGCCATAATGGCAAAAACACCGGCGGTAAATGCTACCGCCGCCGAGGTAATACCCATAGCCGCGGCGGCCACTGCGCTAATCATTATGGCAGAGGCGAACATGGCGCGCTTTTTACTAGGAACTCGAACCGTGCGCTCGGCGAGTGGCACACAACTGGCGTTTGCAGCGAACTGTGCCAGTGCATCTGGCTCGCCCTGAAGCAGCAGCACGCTACCGGATTGAATCTTCGTGCGACGTAAGCGACGCACCCGTTGATTACCCTCGTAGGAAATCGCCAAGAGGTTAAGTCCAAGCCGGCTGCGTAAACGTAAGTCTGCAGCCGTCGTCCCTATAATTTGCGAATCTGGCATGACCACCATTTCAACCAGTACCACTTCGCTATTGTCGGAAGCCCGAGGCACCAAATCTGCATCCGCGCGACTGGTGACGCCGCCTCGCAGCGTACTTTTACCGTATGCAGTTACCTTTCGATCAAACCAAGCGGGGCGATCCTCAAATTCCTCATCAACATGAGGGGGAAGATTATCTGACTCTTCCTCTTCGTCTTCTTCAGGACGCGGTGGCGTCACATTATCCACGAGGCGTAAACCCAGCACATTTAAGGCTTGGCTCAAGGATTCAGGCTCCGCTTTAATTACTAATAAATCGCCCTTGCCTAAACGCTCATATCCCCGCGTGTTCACCACTTTCACTTTACCACGCACCAGACCAATCACTTCCGCGTCCGATTCTTGCAGCGCGTTATCAAGTTCGCGGACGGTCATCCCGTCCGCTTTACCACCCTCAGATACCCGCACCTCGGTGAGATATTTTCCGGTATCAAAACCCTCCGCATCTGTTCGCTCCCGTTTGGGCACAAAACGCCAACCAATGATGGCGATAAAGAGAACACCGGCCAAGGATACGAGCACCCCCACAGGTGCAAAATCAAACATTTGATAGCCTTCACCTAAGGCTTCGGCCCGAATACCGGAGACAATGAGATTAGGGGGTGTACCAATTAGGGTTGTCATACCGCCCAAGATGGAGCCAAAGGCAACGGGCATCAGTACCCGGCCCGCGGGGATGCTTAATTTATTCGCCAGCTGAATCGCGATAGGCATGAGTAACGCCATCGCGCCGACATTGTTCATAAAGGCAGACAAGATGGCCGCTAACCCGGTTAACGACGCGATTGTGGTCATTACCCCACCACCCGATGGCGTTAATTTATGCGCCACCACATCAATGGCACCGGTGGCTTGCAAACTAAAGCTCAGAACCAACACCGCAGCCACGGTAATCACCGCGGGATGTCCAAATCCATAAAAGGCAGTATCGGTGGTGACTAAGCCAAGCGCCACACAGGCGATTAAAGCCCCAAGAGCCACTACATCATGGCGCCAGCGGCCCCAAACAAACAGGACCAACATGATCACCAACACACTTAGAATCTTAATTTCCGGCAATGTCATTCGGCGTTCCTTGTGATTGCGCGTCAATTACCGCAGTTCTGTGAGCGCTCGCTCAATATTTGGGCGTTGCCCTGTCCATAAACGAAAACTTTCTGCTGCCTGACCCACCAGCATGCCAAATCCATCTGCCACAAAGCAACTCCGACTTTGCGCCCACTGCATAAACGCCGTCGGTTTTGTTCCATAGACCATGTCGTAGCAAAACGGTTTACTGTTAAGCACATGTTCAGAAAGCTCAGGTCGCTCATCCGCCAAACCTGCAGATGTGGCATTAATAATAAGGTCCCATGGTTGATTCAATGTAGGCGCACTCAGTTCCATAGCCACTATTTTTTGCGTTTCCCCATCCGGTTTACGCTGCTGCCACTGCGTCACGATCGCTTCCGCCTTGGCGATACTTCGGTTTGCTATGGTCAGTTGCGCGATTTGAGCGGATAAAAGTGGCCCTACAACGCCTCGCGCCGCTCCTCCGGCCCCAACCAAAAGCACGCGCGCTCCGGCTAAGGGGGCGCCTAAACGTTCCAAATCTAACAGTAAGCCGGCACCATCGGTATTTTCGCCATGCCATCCACTCTCGGTCTTCACCAAGGTGTTTACCGCGCCAGCAAATTGTGCGCGCGGACTCACGGTAGCGACTAGAGTTAGCGCTAACTCCTTTAAAGGCAGGGTCACGTTCGCGCCCTGTCCACCGGCCGCCGCAAACGCCCGAAACTGTTCTGGAAAATCCGTGGGCGATGCTAAACTGCGAGTATATTCAATACGAAGCCCAAATTCGCGCGCAAAGCACTGATGGATATCAGGCGATCGACTATGCGCTATCGGGCTGCCGAACACGGTGAACTTATATTCCGACATGAACGAAGGACCCCATGTTAAAACGCTGGTTACAAAGATTTCAGTCTGAACATAGTGTTGCAGATCCGCAAGAAGAAAGTGCCGAAGAAGCGACAATTTACGCCCAATTGGGAGGCGAAATAGCGGTGCGTCACATGGCTCAGCGGTTTTACGCCATTATGGATACAGATCCGGAAGTTGCGGAACTGAGAGCCATCCATCCGCAAAGCCTTGCACACAGTGAACAAAAATTTTTTGAATTTTTAAGTGGTTGGTTCGACGGGCCGCAACTGTATGTAGAGAAATATGGGCACCCCATGCTGCGCGCACGTCATTTACCCTTCGCCATCGACACCAAGATGCGCGACCAATGGCTGCACTGCATCTATCAAACCTTAGATGAACAGGTACCGGCTGGCCCGCTGCATAATGAAATACGCCAGCGGTTTACCCGACTGGCGCATCACATGATTAATCAATAACCCACATAGCGCACGCAAGACCCTCGCGGCGCTATGGTCTGGTTTATGCTTTTTCTTTTTGCTTCTCTAATCGCGCCTTGCGACCGGCAAAACCACTCTTGGTTTTATCGTCTAAACCATAATCCATTGCTTGATCACAAACGGCAATGGCGGCGTCGTAATCGCCATCTTCGGCCAGAAGCGTTGCATAATTTTGGAAAGTCGCCACATGGGGAAGCTTACCACCATTGGCTTTTTTCAACGGCTTGGCAATTTTATCGAACTCTTCAACGTGCTGTTGCGAATAGGTTTTGCATAAAGCACGGGCACCACTATTTTTCCGATTCTTATAGCTAGTATCGACAATAGTCTGATAGAGACGATGGCGGGCCACGGGATCAGATTCATGTTCAAGGGCGGCAATCGCCTGTTGTAACTCAGCCGGAACATCGGCTCCGAGTGGCGACGGCTGGGTTTGACTCTCCCCTTTAATAACAGGTTCAGCCGCTGGCGTAGAAGGCTTTTCGTACTCCGCAGGCTTGCTTGGAGCCGGTGCAGGTTTGCTTGGCGCAGCGCTTGATGTCGCCGAAATTTTATCTTGGCTATCTGTGCTCGATGACGCTTTGCGCTGGGAATGGCGATACGCTAAAAACACGATCACAATGATCGCAACGACAATAAGAAATGAAATGCTACCCATGGTTGCCCTCTGCTTCGTTTATTTTTTATGCAAAACAGCATAATAGCAAAGGAAAGCGGTGACAACCCTAGCGTGGCCTTCCAGCCACAAGCATGACCCCTATTTCCCGTGTTTTAACCAGTCTGTGGGCGTTAAAAATTGCTGCAAACGCGCTTCTTGTGAGCCTTCTTCAGGGCTGTACATGTACTCCCAGCGGGCAAGTGGCGGCATCGACATAAGAATCGACTCGGTCCGGCCACCGGTTTGCAACCCGAACAAGGTGCCTCGGTCATAAACAAGGTTAAATTCCACATAGCGGCCGCGCCGATAGAGCTGAAACTCTCGTTCGCGCTCGCCAAAAGGAAGGTCCTTGCGTTGCTCCACGATGGGAATGTAAGCCTGAGTAAAATGATCACCGATCGATTGCATCAAGGCAAAGGCGTGTTCAAAATCTAATTCACCCGCAGGATTGGTATTAAGATCATCAAAGAACAATCCCCCCACACCGCGAGTTTCATTGCGATGGGGCAAGAAAAAATAACGATCACACCAAGCTTTATAATCGTCATAATAACCATCGCCGAAAGGTGCGCACGCGGCACGGGCGGTGCGGTGCCAATGCGTTACGTCCTCCACAAATGGATAAAAAGGCGTTAAGTCGAAGCCGCCTCCGAACCACCACACAGGCGGCTCCCCTTCCTTCTCAGCGATAAAGAAACGCACATTGGCATGTGCTGTGGGCACGTAGGGGTTGTGTGGATGAATCACCAAAGACACACCACATGCATTAAAACTTCGCCCTGCCAATTCCGGACGATGAGCGGTGGCTGAAGCGGGCATGGCCTCGCCAAACACATGGGAATAGTTCACTCCGCCCTGCTCAATTACCGCACCGTGGCGCAGCACACGCGAACGGCCACCGCCACCTTGTTCACGGGTCCAGGCATCCTCACGAAACTGGCCATCACCGTCAACCGCTTCCAGCTCTCTACAAATACTGTCTTGCAGGCTCTGTAAATACGCTTTCACACGTTCGAGGTATTGGTGTTCACTCATCGTAAGGTTTCTCCGGTTAGCGGATTAATAATCATTGATGGCTGTTCGCGACCACCGGTCGGCCCTTCCATAATCCACGCAATATCGGCGCCAAGTTCTTCTCGCACAGCGCTTGCGGTGCGCAGCGGTGGTTCGCCTGAGCGGTTGGCAGACGTTGAGACGAGTGGCGTGTTTAGAGCTCGGCATAACTGGCGAACCGGCTCAAATGCGGTAACACGCACCGCAATGGTATCAAAATCACCGCGCAAATAACGAGGAACATCTGTGCGTGCCGGAAGCACGAGGCTGACCGGACCCGGCCAATGTGAAAATACTGAGAATCGCTTATCTTGTGGAATTTTGCTGTCATCCACGTAATCAAGCAGCTGACTATAATCTGCAGCAATTAAAATTAAGCCTTTGTGTTCCGGCCGTTGTTTTAGTGCCAGCAATTTGCGCACCGCAAGCTCGTCGTAGGGCGCGCACCCTAAACCAAATACCGCTTCTGTCGGGTAGGCAATTAAACCATGGTTCGCCACCGCGTCTCGGGCTTGCGAAAATGCATCTGACGATGCGCTATTATCAATCGTAGAAGCCACAATACATTCCTCTTGCGCGCGCTCTGTGTAAGCAGTTATTCACAATATCGGTGGGTATTATACGGATTCTGTTTTGTATCCGCATGATTTTTGCGGACAACGAAGGTAAGTGCCTTGCGCGCCTTCCCGTTTTTCCATTACCCCCCAACCACAATCTGGGCAGGTGTGGGCAACGGGCGGTTCGTTTAACGCATAATCGCACTTTGGATATTGATTGCAGGCATAAAAAACTTTTCCGCGCTTGCTGGCGCGCTTTACCAACTTCCCTTTTGTGCACGCGGGGCACTTGGGCGCCGATTCACTTTCGGTTTGCTTGGGTGCCGTTGGATCGAGCATAAAATGGCACGCAGGAAAGCCACTGCAACCGACAAAAAAGCCGTAACGACCTTTTTTAAGCAAGAGATCAGAGCCACATTCCGGGCAATGCTCCCCAGGTAAAGATTGCGGCTCAAAATCACCAGATTCATGTAATGATTGGGTATAGTCACAGGCAGGATAAGCACTACAGCCCCAAAACGAATGTTGGCCTGTATGCTTAAGTTTTACTGGGCTACCACAGAGCGGACAAGGCTCATCGCGCTCATCTTTACGATCCGACGCGTCAAATAGATTTGTTGGAGTCATCAGGGTTCCTGCGTTTAGTGCATGTATCCCTGAGGCTCTTCAAATAGCAAATCTTCCATTTGGCTGTAGGCATCTTCGTGGCCCGGAACATTAAACAAGACCATGAGAATGACCCACTTTAAGTCATCCAAACAAAATTGCGGTGTATCGAGTTCCATCACACGGTCAACAACCATTTCCCGCGTGGTAAAATCGAGCACCCCGATTTGCTCTAAATACATGAGAAAACCACGTGACTGGACGTCGAGACGAGCCAGTTCCTCGGGCGTGTACGCACGAAATGAAGCCACCGGAGCTGCTTGCGTTAAGTAAGGGCTATCCTTACTGTCTTGCAAATCAGCGAGGCGCTCCAACCAAGCGAGTGCCTTACCTATTTCCTGTTCATGGAAACCGGCACGGGTGAGCTCGTCAGTCAGTTCATCGTGGTCCACAACCACTTCCATTTCAGAATGGACGTAGTTTTCAAAGAGGTACATGAGAATCTCGAACATAACTCCTACCTCCTCATCCTGACGTAACCGCCAGGTACTTGCTTAATCCATCCAGCCAACTCGAGACTGATGAGCTGGTTGACTACATCTGAGACACCCAGCCCCGTTCGCGTAATAAGCACATCTAGGGAGGTGGTCTCAAAATCCACGTTAGCTAATAAATGGGGGTTTGCCAAGCCCGTTTCAAGAAAATTCGGCAGCTTTTCTGAAAAATTTTCTCTAAAAGGATTATCGACCGGCCACAAAGCTTCTTGAGCCGGAAAATCCACCAAGACGTCATCTGTGCAGGTCACTAACTTTGCGCCCTGCTGAATTAACCGATTACACCCCTCTGCCGCTGGGTTGCGAATGGATCCGGGAATCGCATACACCTCTCGATTTTGCTCCAATGCATGCTTGGCGGTTTGCAGAGATCCGCTGTGCACGCTGGCCTCAACCACAAGCACACCGTGACTTAGTCCACTTATTATACGGTTGCGTTGGGGAAATCGTTCAACCCGCGGTGCTTCACCAGGTAAGTATTCGCTCAGTAACAAACCGCTCTCGCGCATTTGCCCATAAAGCGCTCGGTGGCGCGCCGGATATACCTTATCAATACCACATCCCAACACACCTATCGTTGCCCATCCGTGTTCTAACGCGGCCTGATGGGCCGCGGCATCAATACCCATCGCCATGCCACTGACCACGCATAATCGATGCGCCCCCAATCCTTGGCTAAACTCCCCAGCCAAGCTCACCCCCATGGGTGTCGCTTTTCTACTGCCAACAATTCCTATTGCCGAAAGGCTAAGATGTTCCACATGACCGCTGGCAAAAAGCAGCCAAGGTGCATCATCAACTTCCGCCAACAATGCAGGATACTCCGCGCAGACTCGGGTAATCACAGCATGCTGCTCATCTGCATCGAGCCAACGTTGGATTCGCCCCAGGTCTTTTGCCACGCTTTGCTCATTTTCTTCCGCCAACTTGTCGCGCCAAAATCGGGGAAGCGATGCCAACGGCTGTTGTGCCGACATGGTGTGAAAGCCTGCCCACTGCTCACGCAACAGGCGTTTGAGTTTCAACGGCGTAAAGTGCAAACGTAGCCACTGGCGAAGGGTATTTGGGTGTACGGTTTCCGCATGAAGCATGATTCGTCCTTGAAGTCATGATATGAATTTTAAAATCCATTCACGGATATGAACTAAATCCTTGCGTTGAACAAGCGAAAACCTGTCTTTTCAGCATTAATCCCGTTAAAATTAGAGATCACCATGGGGATTATTCACCGAGGCACACCCGTTAATAAATGTGGGAAAGTGCCGATATTATTTTTAGAAGGCGCGAGGTAGTAGCGAAGCTATGGCTAAAATGACAATTTTGAAGTACCCGGATGATCGCCTGCGCACTGTTGCCAAACCTGTTGAGCAGGTTGATGATGCACTGCGAGAAATCATTGATGACATGTTTGAAACCATGTACGACTCGCAAGGCGTGGGCTTAGCCGCCACTCAGGTGGATGTACATCAGCGCTTTTTTATCGCCGACTGTGGTGAAGAGAAAAACGAGCCTTTGGTATTTATCAATCCGGAAATCATTGAGCAAGACGGTCTTTTTGAGAACGAAGAAGGCTGTTTAAGCTTTCCTAATGTATTTGCAAAGGTTGAGCGTGCCGGCAAGGTACGTGTGCGTGCGCAAGATCGCAACGGCGAAACCTTTGAAATGGATGCCGAAGGCCTGCTGAGCATCTGTATTCAACATGAGCTCGACCACTTAAATGGAAAACTCTTCGTTGATTACTTGTCACCGCTCAAGCGCGATCGGATTCGTAAGAAATTAGAGAAAGAAGCACGCCTTGCGGCGAAGCTTAATTAAGGAATTTTATAGGTGCGTGTACTATTCGCTGGAACCCCAGATTTTGCCGCTCGCCACTTACAGGCGCTGCTCGATACCAGCGATATGGAGGTTGTGGCGGTTTATACACAACCTGACCGTCCCGCTGGGCGCGGTAAGAAGCTGCAAGCAAGCGCAGTAAAAGAGTTGGCCCTAACCCATGACATTCCAGTTGAGCAACCAGAAACGTTCAAGAATGCTGACGCACAGAAGCATCTAGCCAGCTATCAAGCGGACGTGATGGT
This sequence comes from Aliidiomarina indica, assembly GCF_015354615.1. Taxonomy (GTDB): domain Bacteria; phylum Pseudomonadota; class Gammaproteobacteria; order Enterobacterales; family Alteromonadaceae; genus Aliidiomarina; species Aliidiomarina indica. The sequence continues at coordinate 207,672 of NZ_JACAVQ010000003.1, forward strand.
TGTGGTGGCCTATGGATTATTGTTGCCCAAGGCTGTCCTCGACACGCCCCGCTTTGGTTGCATTAATGTACATGGATCGCTGCTTCCCCGTTGGCGCGGTGCTGCGCCTATCCAGCGCGCGATTTGGGCCGGTGACCGCGAAACCGGCGTCACCATTATGCAAATGGATGAAGGACTCGACACCGGTCCCATGCTCGCCAAAGCCCATATCATGATTTGTAAAATCGATACTTCCGCGAGTTTGTACGAGAAATTATCGAAGCTTGGCCCACCGACCCTGATTGAAACGTTGCGCGCACTGAATACCGGTGACATTCGCCCGACACCACAGGAAGACAAACTGGCCACATACGCCAAGAAGCTAACAAAAGCGGAAGGGCTCATCGATTGGAATGACTCCGCGGCATTTATTGAACGCTGCGTTCGTGCCTTTAATCCGTGGCCCGGTTCAAGCTTTATGTTCCATGGACAGCCCATTAAAGTGTGGCGGACGCAAGTGCTTGATCACCCCATTGCAGCGCCGCCAGGCACCATTCTGCGGGCAGACAAGCACGGTATTCTTATTGCCTGTGGCGAGCGTGCCCTTAATCTTGAGCGCATGCAACCGCCAGGCAAGAAACCCATGTCGGCGGCGGATATGCTCAATGCGCGCAGAGAAGAGTTTCAGCCAGGACTTGTGCTGACCAATAAGTTGGTTCGCGATGAGTAAACCAGCGAATGCGCGTGCAGCCGCTGCTCGAGCTCTTTTTCAAGTACTGGAACAAGGGCGCTCTCTGAGTCAGGCAATACCGGAAACCACACAGGGGCTCACCGCTGCCGATGCAGCATTAACCCAAGCAACCTGCTACCAAGCGCTACGTTTTCTACCCAGTTATGAATGGTTTATCCGCGCTCTCGTGGAGAAACCCCTGAAGAATAAAGTGCGCATAGTGCACTATTTGTTGCTCGTGGGTATTGTTCAGCTGCGCGATATGCGCACCCCTGCCCATGCCGCCATCGCCGAAACCGTAAACGCCGCGCAATTAGTAAAGCAGCCATCGCTCAAAGGTATGGTGAATGCCGTATTGCGTTCATTTCAGCGCCAGCATGCGGAATTAGAGCAACAGCTTGCAGCGGAGCAACTGAAGAGCCCAGGCTTGCGCACGGATCATCCTGGTTGGCTGCAACGTCGCCTAGAGAGTGCCTACCCTGATCAGTGGTCGCACATTTGTAGTGCAAATAACCAAGCGCCGCCACTTTGGCTACGCGTTAACGCCGCCAAGCAAACGCGAGATAATTACCTCAGTGCCCTAGCAGAACAAGGCATTGAAGCCTTTGCCGATCCGACAGCCACCGATGCGATTCGCCTGCAACATGCCATTGATGTAACCCAGTTACCTGGCTTTGCGGAGGGTCAGGTTTCTGTACAAGATCGATCAGCGCAGTTTGCCGCGCACCTTTTAGATGCGCAACCCGGCGAACGTATACTTGATGCCTGTGCCGCTCCCGGCGGAAAAACTGCCCATATTCTGGAGCGAACGCCCAACGCCATCGTGCATGCATTAGATTTTGACGAAGGGCGATTACAGCGCGTTCACGAGAATATGCAACGTCTGCAATTAAGTGCAACGGTTATTTATGGCGACGCCGCAGAGCCAAGGGAATGGTGGGACGGTCAACTATACGATCGTATTCTGCTTGATGCGCCCTGCTCTGCCACTGGTGTCATTCGTCGTCACCCGGATATTAAATGGTTGCGACGCGCCTCTGATATTGACGCACTGGTTGCTCTACAGCAGCGAATTCTTCAGGCACAGTGGCAGCTACTGAAGGTCGGTGGACGCTTGGTTTACGCGACCTGCTCTGTTTTACCCGACGAGAATACGCTGCAAATTGAGAACTTTCTGGCTACAGTAAAGAATGCCCGTGTGGTTCCCGTAGCTCACGCACAAGCGCGAGATTGGCAGCTATTGCCTGAAACCGATTCAGGTGATGGTTTTTATTACTGTACGCTCGAAAAAACAGCAATTTAGGCGTAAGCTGAAGACAAATAAGAACAAGGGTGATTCGCTGGAATGAAAAAAATCATTATCGTGGGAGCCGGACAAGTGGGCGCGACCTTGGCTGAGAGTCTGGTGAGCGAACGCAATGAAATCACCGTGATCGACCCCAACCGCGAAATGCTCAATGAACTCCAAGATAAATACGACCTGCGCGTTGTGCAAGGCAATGGCGCGCATCCGGACGTATTGCGCAGCGCCGGCGCTGACGATGCCGACATGTTGGTAGCCGTTAGCAGTCTTGATGAAGTGAATATGCTGGCCTGCCAAGTGGCCCACAGTATCTTCAATTGCCCGTTAAAAATTGCACGGATTCGTTCAGAGCAATACACCAAGTATCACGACCAACTGTTTCGTAAAGAACAGCTCCCGGTGGATCACATCATCTCGCCAGAACAACTAGTGACGAGTTATATCAAGCGCTTAATCGATTACCCAGGCGCGCTGCAAGTGCTTGAATTTGCCGACGGCAAAGTGAGTCTGGTGGCGGTACGGGCTTCTTATGGCGGCAAGCTAGTCGGTCACGCCATTGCTACCTTGCGCAAGCACATCCCCAATATTGATACACGTGTGGCGGCCATCTTCCGTCAAGGTCGTCCGATTCGTCCTTTGGGTAGTACTATTATTGAAGCAGACGACGAAGTGTTCTTCGTGGCCGATACCAAACACATACGGGCGGTTATGGATGAGTTGCAACCGCGCGAAGCGCACTATAAGCGCGTGATGATTGTCGGTGGCGGTAACATTGGTTCCGGTTTAGCGCGCCAGCTAGAAGCGACCCACCGAGTGAAGCTAATTGAGTTAAGTTTACACCGCGCTGAAGAGCTTAGCGCCCAGTTAGATAACACACTGGTGCTGCACGGGGATGCCTCAGATCAGCAAATGCTTAGTGAAGAACGGATAGAAGACATTGATGTGTTTATTTCCGTCACCAACGATGATGAAGCCAACATTATGTCGGCGCTCTTAGCCAAGCGTATGGGTGCTAAGAAAACCATGGTATTGATACAACGCAGTGCCTATGTGGATCTTGTGCAAGGAGGTGATATTGATATCGCCATCTCGCCACAACAAGCAACTATTTCAGCCCTACTTCGTCATATTCATCGTAGTGATTTTGCCAATGCCTACTCATTACGGCGCGGCGCGGCTGAAGCCATTGAAGCAGTCGCTCGGGGAGATGAAAACACCTCACAAGTAGTTGGCCGCGAGGTCGGTGAACTGAAGTTACCACCGGGATCAACTATTGGTGCCGTGGTGCGTGGTAGCGAAGTATTGATCGCCCACGATGACACCCTCATTCAAGCCGATGATCATGTCATTTTATTCTTGGTTGATAAGAAATACGTAAGCGACATCGAGCGATTATTCGCACCGGGTGCGCTGTACTTTTAGCCCCGTGCCCAACGCAATGCGTTGGCTACCCTTTGGCAACTTGCAGCCCCGCATCACCCCCGTAACCAACGCAATGCGTTGGCTACCCTTTGGCAGCTTGCAACCCCGCATCACCCCCGTACCCAACGCAATGCGTTGGCTACTGTTTCCAGAACGCCGGCGAGAACAGTACCAAGAGGGTAAATATTTCCAAGCGACCAAACACCATGGCCATAATGGCTACCCACTTCCCAGAATCTGATACGGTGGTGAAATTAGCCCCCACTTCACCAAGTCCCGGACCTAAGTTATTGAGCGTCGCGGCGGTCGCACCAAATGCAGAATAATCATCAAGACCAGTAGCAATAAAGAGCAGCATTAGTATCACAAACAACAATGCATAAGCGGCAAAGAATCCCCAAACCGCTTGAACAACGCGGTCCGGCAATGCCCGTTTACCATATTTTACCGTAAACACCCCTTTGGGATGGACCAACCGATTCATTTCCCGCACCCCTTGGCGGTACAACAGCAGAACGCGCACCACTTTGAGACCACCGCCGGTAGAGCCAGCACTCCCGCCAATAAAGCTGGCAAAAATGAGTACCATCGGAAGAAATACCGGCCATAGGGTGTAGTCTGAGGTGGTAAAACCTGCTGTCGTACTAATACTCACCGCTTGGAAGATACCATGCACTACATTATCTAAGGTGTTGGCGTAATACTGATGAAACAATAGGGTTGCCACCACGAGGGCAATAACGCTCAATTGAATAATCATTAAGGCGCGAAACTCAGGGTCGCGCAGATAGGTAAAAACTGACCCCATTTGCCAATCATAATGGGTTTGCCCATCCACGCGTTTTCGATTCATGCGCGGAAATGCTGCAAAGTGCAACGAAAAGTTAACTGCCGCAATTAACAGGAACACCACGCCTATCATCGGGATCATCATATTGTCGTAATAACCCATACTGGCGTCGTGGGTAGAGAAACCGCCAATAGCTACTGTTGAGAACGCATGACCAATTGCATTAAAAGGTGTCATGCCCGCGGCCCAGTAAGCCAATGCACAGGCAATGGTGAGTGCCAAGTAGATGTACCAAAGTTGCTTGGCCGTATCCGCGATACGTGGTGTCATTTTGGTATCTTTTACTGGGCCTGGAATTTCTGCGCGATACAATTGCATGCCACCGATGCCTAACAATGGCAATATTGCCACTGCCAACACAATGATCCCCATACCGCCTAGCCATTGCAATTGCTGCCGATAGAAGCGATACGCGTGGGGAAGCTCATCGATACCCACCAAAATGGTGGCACCTGTGGTCGTAAGCCCAGAAAAAGACTCAAACATGCTATCGGTGAAGCTCAGGGTGTGCGCATCAGGCATCCAGAATGGTATCGCCCCCACTGTCCCAAGCACCGTCCAAAATAGCACCACAATTAAAAAACCTTCGCGGGTTTTTAATTCCTGTCGAAAATTTCGATTGGGGTACCAAAGAAAAAAGCCGGCGATAAGCGACACAATAAATGCCGATAGAAATGCCCAACCACCGCCATCTTCATAAAAATAGGCCAGCACAGCTGGGGGGAGCAGCGTCACACTAAATAGCGCAACCAAAAGTCCAAGAATCCGCAATATGGCGCGTACTTGCATGGTAAGAGCCTTTCCTCGGCGTTATGTTTTTATTGGGGTTATGACTAATGCCCAGGGAGATGTTCCATATGGAACATCTAGCCGCGATTAGTTCCATTGATCTGCATTCGAATCAACGGTGCTAATACATTAGCATCTTTTCCTAATAGCATCGTATAAATTTGCTGATAGGCAAGTACCGCTTTCACATAATCTCGCGTTTCTTGGAAAGGAATCATTTCGATCCATAAATCGGCAGGGACACTCTCGCTCGGTAGCCACTCCTGCATTCGATAGATGCCCGCATTATAAGCCGCTGTCGCGAGCAACCAATTATTATCCGTGCGACGGAGCAAATCAGCGAGATACTGGGTACCTAATCTGACATTTTCTTCAGGATTAAATAATCGTGTTTGCGTCGGTATGCGGCTTGTCGGTCCAGGCGAGTTGCGTAGCAAATAATCGGCCGTTGCCGGCATAACCTGCATTAAACCGCGCGCGCCAGCGGGTGATACTGCATCTGGCTGGAACGAACTTTCTCGGCGAGTGATGGCAAACACCCACGCAGGATCAATGCTCGCTTGTGCAGCTTGTTCTTGCAAAAGCTCAGAGTAACCCAGTGGGAAGCGTCGATGCACATCGTTGAGTGAGCCCGACTGAGCAAAGCCAAATATGGCCTGATCATGCCATCCCCACTCGGAAGCTAAAATGGCAGCAAGTACCTGTTCATCTTCACCTAAGTCTTGGCGAACTAGGTTCCATTCCCGACGGGCATCGAGAAAACGCTCCATTTGCCGCAATTCGTAGGCACGTTGCGCTGCCGGTGATTGTGCAAGTTGTTCTAGGGCATCGGGTGAAAATTCCGGTTCATCATGGGATAACTCGGGTATCAAACTGAGCCGAGCGCTTGCTAAAAAGCCATAATAATTTCGCTGCTGAGCGGTCCGCTCCATTGTTTCCATGGCATCGTCAAAGTTACCCAGCTCCGCTTGCGCACGTGCTCGCCAATAGAGCCATTGCCCCCGCTCGGCGATATCCTCTGGCAAACGGTCAATAAATGCCGCGATGGCGCCATAATTTTGCGTAGCTAAGCGAGCCGTCAAATACCACTGTCGGGCGGTATCGGTCATGTAGGCCGGATCAAGGCGTTGAAAATAGCCTAAAGCCCGATCATCGCCCCGAAGGGCTAAGGTGACTGCAATATCCGATTCCATTTGCGCCCGCTCTTGCTCGCTAAACGGGTACTTATCTTTGAAATGTTCCCAAACACTCACTAGGGCATCATGGTTATTCCAGCGTAAGCGTCCGAGTCCATATAGAATAATTTCTCGTTCCCGCGGATCAGCGCCAGGGAACTCCTGAAAGCGGCGAACCACACTCGGTGAGGTATTGACGCGCCGCATCAAGTCCGCCAAATAGCGCGTGTCATCATCCATAAACCGGGCTAAATAGCGGGCTAATCCAGTTTGCCGCGCTTCCAATGCCAATTTAATACGTTGCCAAACTACATCGTCGGTGCGGTGCCCTGCGTTGGACCACGCCAAAAATACCGGATCGCAGGCGGAGGGCAAACTACGCCCATGCATCCATTGTTCAGTGACGTCATTCCAAAGTTCAGCAAATTCAGCGTCTGTTGATTCTGATGGGTCGGCGCGTCGCAAACTGCGATACCGTTCGCGCAGGTAGTAGCATTGCAAATGTGCGGAACCTTGACGTCTATAATCGCGTAAAAAACGCGCGCCATCATTTCGTCGAACCAGAAAGTTCAACCATGCGGTACGCAATTGGCGCTCCGCTGGCGTACCCTGATATTCTTCTAAAAACTCGAGTACAAAGGGTTCGTTGGCAAGGGAGAAGTTTTGCTCCAAAAAGGCCGCTTCGAGGTATGGGAAAAGCGGATAATCGGCAAGTTTTAGCATAAGTTCGCGGGCACGATCGAAATCGCGGCGCTCAATTCGTTGCTCCGCTTCGAGGAACCACTCGCGCTGCTCTCCACGCTGTGTATAATCATCAATCACGGCTGCAGATGTGCTAAAACACAGCACAAATCCAAGCGGAAACATCAGCCTTACAGCATTTTTAAACGGGTGTTTAATTTTCTTTCTCATTATGGGATGATTACTGCCACAGTTTTGCCATACTCTTGTACTACATTAGCATATAGATACAAGAGTGAAACTTGAGTGTTTGCAGAGACGAGCTCTGCTTACCAGTCTCGGGAGACCACAGATGATCTACCAAGGTACCAACCTTCACGTTGACTTTATTGAGCCAGGAATCGCTGAACTTTTGTTCGACGCCCCTGGTTCTGTCAACAAGTTTGACGAAAAAACACTGAATGAGTTCAGTGATGCCCTCGACGCTTTAGCGACCAACACTGATTTGAAAGGAGTTTTGGTTCGCAGCAGTAAGCCTACTTTCATTGTCGGCGCAGATATCACCGAGTTCCTTACCTTATTTGCCGACGTTGAGAAAACCAAACAATGGGTGCATATGGCCTCACGCGTCTTCGATAAACTCGAAGACTTACCAGTACCCACCATCGCTGCCGTTAACGGCTTTGCTCTCGGTGGCGGCTGTGAAGCTATCCTCGCCTGTGATTATCGTATTGCCGATGAAACCGCAGTGATTGGACTGCCGGAAGTAAAACTTGGCTTGATTCCAGGTTTCGGTGGAACAGTTCGTCTCCCTCGTGTTATTGGTCCTGATAATGCCATGGAAGCTATTACGACCGGCGCCAATCACAAACCAGAAAAGGCGCTAGCCATTGGTTTAGTCGATGCTGTAGTGAAATCTGATCGCCTCAAAGAAGGCGCATTGACTATGCTGCGCGACGCCATCGCCGGTGAACTCGACTGGAAAGCTAAGCGTCAGCCAAAACTGGAAGCCCTGAAAGCAAATGACACAGAGAAATTGATGTCATTTAGCACCGCCAAGGGTTTTGTGTGGGCAAAGGCAGGGAAACATTACCCAGCCCCTCACGCTGCGGTTGAAGTGACTGAGCGGGGCGCAGACAAGGCCCGTGATGAAGCGCTAAATATTGAAAATGAACTCTTCGTTAAGCTTACCCAAACCGATGCGGCACGTGCTCAGGTAGGTATTTTCTTAGCTGACCAAGTCGTAAAAGGAAAGAGTAAGAAAGCAGCCAAATCGGCCAGCAAAGACATCAAACGTGCCGGGGTTCTCGGAGCCGGTATCATGGGTGGTGGTATTGCGTATCAAAGCGCCGTAAAGGGTGTGCCGGTTGTCATGAAAGACATTCGCCGGGAAGCGTTGGATCTGGGCCTTGCAGAAGCCTCTAAGATTCTGGGCAAAGGGTTAGAGCGCGGGAAGATTAATCAAAAAGTAGTGGCGAAAACCCTCACCTCCATCACCCCTACCCTGAATAACAGCGAGCTTGCCGATGTAGATATTATCGTTGAAGCCGTTGTGGAAAATCCGAAGATTAAAGGGTCGGTACTCGCTGAAGTAGAAAAGGTGGTGAGCAAAGATGCCATCATCACCTCGAACACCTCAACTATTTCTATCGATAAGCTCGCTGAGAACTTAGAAGACCCAAGCCGCTTCTGCGGTATGCACTTCTTTAACCCAGTGCATAAAATGCCTTTGGTTGAAATTATTCGCGGAAAGCACACGTCTGATGAAACCATTGCTGCGGTTATCGCTTATGCCATGCGAATGGGCAAAACACCGATCGTGGTGAATGACTGCCCTGGTTTCTTAGTGAACCGGGTGCTTTTCCCATATTTTGCCGGCTTTAGTCTATTACTCGACGATGGTATCGACTTCCCCGGTATCGACAAAGTCATGGAAAAAGAATTTGGCTGGCCCATGGGCCCTGCCTACTTATGTGATGTGGTAGGTCTGGATACGGCAGATCATGCAACCCACGTGATGGCGGAAGGCTTCCCAACACGTATGGCACGTGATGAGAAAGGTGCTATTGCCCAGCTTGCCAAAAATGAACGCTACGGACAGAAAAACGGGAAAGGCTTCTACGAATATAGTGTCGACAAAAAAGGTCGTCCGAAGAAAGTGGTTAATCCGGATGTGTACGACATCATTGGCAAGAAAGAGGCCTCTGCAGAGAAAGATGAAATCATCGCCCGCTGCATGATCCCCATGGTCAATGAAATGATTCGTTGTCTCGAAGAAGGCATCGTCGATAGTGCAGAAGAAGCAGATATCGCATTGATCTATGGCCTGGGTTTCCCGCCATTCCGGGGCGGCGCGTTCCGTTATCTAGAAACCGTAGGTTTGAATAAATTTATTGAGTTAGCCGACAAGTACGCCGATCTGGGCGAGATGTACCAGGTAACTGACGGTTTGCGTGAGAAAGCCAAACATGGCGAATCTTACTTTAAAAGCTAACTTCGAACGGAGATTGTTATGAAAGACGTCGTAATTGTTGATGCAATTCGTACACCTATGGGCCGTTCGAAAGGCGGTGCATTTCGCAATGTACGTGCAGAAGATTTATCTGCTGAATTGATGAAAGGGTTGCTCGCTCGCAACCCAAATGTCGATCCCAATGAATTGGAAGACATTTATTGGGGTTGTGTACAGCAAACGCTAGAGCAAGGCTTTAACGTAGCCCGCAATAGCGCCCTACTTGCTGGTATTCCACATAAAGTGGGGGCAGTTACCGTGAACCGCTTATGCGGATCATCGATGCAAGCCATTCACGATGCCACACGTGCTATTCAAACCGGCAACGGCGATATTTTTATCGCCGGCGGTGTGGAGCACATGGGCCATGTGCCGATGATGCATGGTGTTGATTTTCACCCAGGCTTGAATCGCACTGTGGCGAAAGCTGCAGGCTCTATGGGTTTAACCGCAGAGCTACTTGGGAAAAAGTTTGGTGTCAGCCGCGAAGCACAAGATGCTTTCGGCGCGCGTTCTCATCGATTAGCGCACCAAGCGACATTGAGCGGCGAGTTCGACAATGAGATTTGGGCTGTGAACGGACATGATGAGCATGGCGTACTCAAACGCTTTGCCCATGACGAGGTTATTCGTCCAGAAACTACCGCCGAAGGCTTAAGTAAGCTTCCGCCCGTATTTGACCCTGCTAACGGCACGGTAACTGCGGGAACGTCGTCTGCAATTTCAGACGGTGCTGCAGCAACGTTAATTATGTCGGCGGAACGAGCAAAGCAGCTAGGGCTTACCCCTCGCGTGAAAATTCGGTCTATGGCCGTCGCTGGTTGCGATCCATCTATTATGGGTTACGGTCCAGTGCCAGCTACCGAAAAGGCATTGAAGCGCGCAGGCTTAACGATTCAGGATATCGATTTGTTCGAGCTGAATGAGGCCTTTGCGGCTCAGGCTATTTCCGTACTCAAGGGCTTAGGCATTGAGGAACACATGGATAGCAAAGTGAACCTCCACGGCGGTGCCATTGCTCTTGGTCACCCGCTTGGCTGTTCGGGTGCGCGAATCAGCACCACCTTGATTAATCTGATGGAGCAAAAAGGCGCGACTTTAGGGTTAGCGACCATGTGCATTGGTTTAGGTCAGGGTATTGCGACTGTATTTGAGCGGGTGTAAGGCGGTGCGTTGGTTCGTGGCCCGAGTATTTATCAGCACCTGACCAACGCGGTGCATTGGCTACTCGATAAGCGATGTAGTTGCCCACAACCCCACAAATAGTATAATAGAGCCAGTGCTGAATTCAGCACTGGCTTTTATTTTCCGTTCACTGAGATATCCGCGATGGCCCCATTTAAAAGTGCAGATCAGGAACTAGATACCCTTGGCCTTCGCTGTCCAGAACCGGTCATGATGATTCGCGGCAAAATCCGACACATGGCCAGCGGCGAGAAACTATTGGTGATTGCTGATGATCCGGCAACCAAGCGCGACATCCCTTCCTTCTGCCGCTTTATGGACCATGAGTTGCTTGCTGAGCAAACCGAAAACGCGCCCTACCTTTACCTCATTCAAAAAGGCGGTTAACGGCTTTCTTTAGTCTCTATTACAGGGAGGCTTGCCAAAACTCGGCCTTCCCCATGCTTGCATCCAATTCATAAGGCTTAAATCCGAACTTGCGATAAGCCAACTTTGCCGGCTCATTGCCACTTAAAACCTCTAACGTCAGCTTACAGCAACCCCGCGCTTTGGCCTTTTCTGCCACCGCAGCGAGCAATTGTTGGGCGACACCCTGCCCTCGAAAGCCATCACGCACGGCAATGTCGTGAATATTGCACACGGGGCTAGCAGCAAAAGTGGAAAACCCCTCCACACAATTCACCAAACCGACAGGTTCACCTGCTTCACTCCACGCTAACAAGCTCCACACATGGGGACGTTTCGCCATTTCCGCGACCAAATTCTCTCGGGTCGCCTGAGGTAACGGGTCACCACCACCCATTGGATCTTGGGCGTAATGCTCAAGCATACTGAGTAACGCTGCTGCATGGGTTGGACTGCTATAGTCCACCACTTCTATTCGTAACATGTCCCTCATATCCCCCCTACTGTTTCTGGTTAAACACGAGAGGATGTTCCACATGGAACATCCTCCTTCTGATTAGTTCACGCCTTCGCCGATTTCATCTGTGTTCTCCAGTGTGCGACCAATAGCCTCATGATCAACCGGCTCGCCTAACCATTGGGAAATACGTGTTCTCTGTTCTTCTGTGCTCATCGCCATAATCACATGAGGATAACGATCATATAATTGAATGGTTAGTCCGTGTCGCGCCATGTATTGAGCCTCGAGCATCTGCCTCTGGACACCTTCGTAATCTGAAAACGCCTCTTCACTCAGGGGCTTGAATAACGCCAATATCTCTTGGCTAGGAGCAATGGAATCGTTATTCGAAAGTAATATTAAACTATTCTCTGGGATATAGCGGATGCGATTTTCTAGTCGTAGTTCATCACGCTCTACCGGGGTTTTGCTCATTACCCGCTGAAGTGCCGTATCAAAGCTGCGTTGGGGTATTCCTCGCATCAACCAACGATCGCCACGCATTCCGATGAACATGGCGTTCGCTGCGCTTTCAAAGTCCAACATAGGCGCAACTAAAATCGTTCCACTGACATCGTGGCCAGATTCAGATTGCATACGATTAAACTCAGTAACCCCCAACACACCCATAGAGACCCCTGCGGTGATCAAAGGTCGCTCTGGAAACTCACGGGCGATATACTCGACCAATGCAGAAATACCGTGGAGTCCAAATTCAAAGGGGGGATGCTCTGTGGGCCCAGAATTCACCAAAACTGGATAGCCTAAAGCGCGAAAATGCATCCCTAACGGCGCGGCGCCAGACACCGATGAAGTACCATAACCAGGGAAAATGATCACCAAGGGCTTATCTGCGTCGGTTGCCGGAGGAAAATCAAAACGCCCCTCTTCCGATAAATCAATATCGCGATCACCGTCACGCAAACTGAGGTTTGCGCGCCAAGAAAAACCCTCAAGAGGCATCCCACCGGACAAATCGAGAAAATGGGCACAGCCTTCCTGATTGCAATACCGCACTTGGTTGTCAGCAAAATGTTCAGTGATCTGCTGCATCCCTCGAACGTTATGCACATCTGTCGTCATCTTGCGCTCAATAACTGCGGCGCATCCTGTGAGCAATCCCAACATCACCAAAAGAGCAATACTTAGTCGCATCATGCGTGCTTCTCCTATCCTTAATTTTAATGAATCTATCGTTTGCTTGTATCGCGAAAATCGCAACCCAACAGGTGATCATTCACCATCCCCACCGCTTGCATAAAGGCATAGCAGATGGTTGGCCCCACAAAGTTAAAACCTGCTTTACGCAGCGCTTTCGACATCGCTTGTGATTCTGGGGTCTGCGTTGGAACATCAGCCATGGATTGAGGCGTATTCTGCTTCGCTTTGCCGCCGACAAATTGCCATAACCAATGGGAAAAATCGATGCCCTGTGCCTGCAATCCCATATAAGCATCGGCATTACGGAATATGGATTCGATTTTTAGCCGATTTCTAACAATTCCTGCGTTCTGCATTTGCTCCGCGATAAAAGCATCTCGTTTTGCCCCTTGCACCGCTGCAAGTTGAACCGGATTAAATCCCAAAAACGCTTCTTCATAGGCTTTTTGTTTCCGCAAAATGGTAATCCAGCTTAACCCCGCTTGTTGTCCATCTAAGCAAAGCTTGGCGAATAATTCCTGAGCATCAACAACAGGTTTGCCCCATACTTCATCGTGATATTGTTGGTAATCGGGAGCGTCACCACACCACGGACAACGATTTCTTGACGGATCCGGTGCATTCACGGCTATTCTCCCTGTAAATCGACGCAATGGTCAGGGTATAATCACACAAATCCCGGGTGCTTTACAGCACACATTCGGCCGAATTGAGTGGGAACTCCATGGAAAAATTTGATGTAAAAACATTTCAGGGCTTGATTCTTGCCCTGCAAGATTATTGGGCTCAACAAGGATGCGCGATTGTGCAGCCTTTAGATATGGAAGTGGGCGCGGGTACATTCCACCCCATGACTTTTTTGCGCTCGATCGGACCGGAGCCAGCGAGCTTTGCTTATGTGCAGCCGTGTCGGCGTCCAACGGATGGTCGCTATGGAGAAAATCCAAACCGCCTGCAACACTACTATCAGTTTCAGGTACTGATGAAGCCTTCGCCTGACGATATTCAAGAGCTCTACTTAGGCTCCCTGAAACTATTGGGCTTTGATCCATTAGTTCACGATATCCGCTTTGTAGAAGACAACTGGGAATCACCGACCTTAGGTGCCTGGGGCTTAGGCTGGGAAGTGTGGTTAAACGGCATGGAAGTGACCCAGTTTACCTACTTCCAACAAGTAGGTGGACTTGAGTGTCGGCCCGTCGCCGGCGAGATCACCTATGGTTTAGAGCGCCTCGCCATGTACATTCAGGGCGTCGATAGTATCTACGATTTAGTGTGGACCACGGGCCCTCGGGGCACTATCTATTATCGCGACGTCTTTCATCAAAACGAAGTGGAGCAATCCGCGTATAACTTCGAGTATGCCGATGTCGATGTGCTCTTCGCTCGCTTCGATTCTTGTGAAAAAGAGTGTGAATTGTTGATTGCCAACAATCTACCATTGCCCGCGTATGAACAAGTGATGCGCGCATCTCACGCGTTTAACCTCCTTGATGCGCGTCACGCCATTTCTGTTACCGAGCGTCAGCGTTATATTCTTCGTGTTCGCACCATGGCAAAAGCCTGTGCCGAAGCATACTTTGCTGCACGGGAGGCACTTGGCTTCCCGCTTGCCCAGGATCAGGGAGGAGCCTCCGCATGAGCATTGAAACCAACGATTTACTCATCGAGTTAGGTACAGAGGAACTACCACCGAAAGCGCTGAAAAGCTTAAGTGATGCTTTCACCCAGGGCATAGTCGCGCAACTCGAAAGCGCGCGCCTAAGCTATGAGCAGGTACGTTCTTTCGCTTCGCCACGCCGCTTGGCGGTGTGTGTGGAAGGCGTGCAAACAGCGCAAGCGGATGAAGTCGTCGAAAAACGTGGTCCTGCCGTACAAGCGGCCTTTGATCAAGACGGCAACCCCACCAAAGCGGCCCAAGGTTGGGCACGCGGTGTCGGTATTGACGTTGCCGACGCCCAGCGCCTCAGCACGGATAAGGGCGAATGGTTGATGTATGAAGCTACCGTAAAAGGAAAATCCTTACCTGAGTTAGTACAGGGCATGATTGAAGCGGCAGTGAAACAGCTTCCAATTCCTAAAACCATGCGTTGGGGTTCTGGTAGCCACCAATTTATTCGTCCTCTGCATCGCCTTACGGTTTTATTGGGCCAGCAGGTTATTCCCGCGGAGCTATTTGGCATTCAAAGCTCAAATAAGGTGACCGGTCATCGATTTCATCATCCGACCGACGTCACTGTGCCCCATGCCAAGCAATATGCCGATGTCTTGCGCGAGGCCCATGTGATTGCCGACTTTGCCGAACGTAAAGGGATGATTCAGCAATCGGTGATTGAGCTCGCAGAAGCAGAGAATGGTATTCCTGTTTGGGATGAGGATTTAGTGGATGAGGTCACCTCATTGGTGGAATATCCAGTGGCCTTAGTGGCCGGATTCGATGCGTCTTTTTTAGCGGTGCCGAAAGAAGCACTGATTTACACCATGAAAGACGATCAGCGTTACTTTCCGCTAATCGATGGGGAAAACAACCTGCTGCCGCGTTTTATCTTTATCAGTAATATTCAAAGTAGTGACCCAATACAAGTTACGTCTGGTAACGAAAAAGTAATTCGCCCTCGCCTTGCGGATGCGCAGTTCTTTTTTGAAACAGACAAGAAAACGCCGTTGGCGAATCGCCTTGAGAAACTTGATTCGGTGCTTTTCCAAAAAGAATTGGGCTCTATTGGTGATAAAGCGCGCCGCATCGCTGCCAACGCGAAAGCCATTGCCTCGGCCCTAAACGCCGATGCCAATGCTGCAGAACGGGCCGGTTTGTTGGCAAAAGCCGATCTAGTGACCAATATGGTCATGGAGTTCCCCGAGGTTCAAGGGGTGATGGGAATGCACTACGCCCGTCACGATGGCGAGCCAGAGTTAGTTGCTGAGGCCATAGAGGCGCACTATCGTCCTCGCTTTGCCGGCGATGAATTGCCAATAAGCAACGAAGGTTGTGCGGTGGCCTTAGCCGATAAGCTCGATACCTTGGTGGGGATTTTTGCTATTGGCCAAACCCCGAAAGGCGATCGTGACCCCTTTGGTTTGCGCCGTGCCGCGATTGGCATGCTGCGTATTCTGGTAGAAAAAGAACTCAATCTCGATTTAAATATGCTGGTGAAAACAGCCATAGAATCCTACGGTAATTTGGTCAAAGCACCGAGTGAGGTACAGGATCAGGTCGTCGATTTCTTATTGGGCCGCTTCCGTGCCTGGTATCAAGATCAGCAGATTCCGGTAGATGTCATTCAAGCGGTGTTAGCCCGTCGCCCGACCATTGCGCTTGATTTCGACCGTCGCGTTAAAGCTGTGAGTGAGTTTCGAGCTAACCCACAAGCGGAAGCGCTAGCGGCTGCCAATAAGCGAGTCAGCAATATTCTCAGCAAAGCCGACGCTGTTAGCCAAGCTATCGATGAGAGCCTGCTGACGGAAACCGCAGAGAAAGCTCTATACAGCGCACTGCAAGGCATTCGTGACCAAGTACAGGGTGCTGCAGAGTCGGGTGACTATGCAGCAGCGTTAACAGCGCTTGCGACCTTGCGGGAGCCGGTTGACACCTTCTTTGATGACGTCATGGTGAATGCGGACGATGCAGATATTCGCGCAAACCGCCTCGCGCTGCTCAATCAATTACGTAATCAGTTTTTAAATATTGCAGATATCTCATTACTGCAAAGTTAAGCTGCGTTTGATGTTCATACTGTAAAACAGCGAAGCCCCAACCACCGTGTTGGGGCTTTTTTTATGGTGGGTGCTATCGACGTTGTCACCCTTTCTTTAATTAATACGTTAATTCAATTAATTAGGGCCTAGATCAATAGATCACAGGAGGGAATTCGATACTATACTTGGGTAAATCTCTGATTGAGGATTGCCATGAAAATCGCATTTTTTAGCAGCAAAACCTACGACCGAAATTCATTTACTCAGGCTAACGCCGGTCATGCCCACGACATGACATTCTTTGAGTTGCCGCTCAATCAAGACTCTGCGAAGTTAGCACAGGGTTACACTGCCGTTTGTGTTTTCGTCAATGACATCGTGAACAAGCACGTGCTTGAGCTTTTGAAAGCCGGTGGCACCGAGCTTATTGTGTTGCGCTGCGCTGGCTTTAATAACGTCGACTTGGTAACCGCAGAACAACTGGGAATTACCGTAGCACGCGTTCCCGCCTATTCCCCCCACGCGGTAGCGGAGCACGCCTTGGCGTTAATACTCACCCTGAATCGTAAAACCCATCGTGCATACAATCGCGTGCGCGAAGGGAATTTCGCGCTAGATGGATTGCTCGGCTTTGATCTTGCGGGTAAAACCGTGGGAGTTGTGGGTGCAGGTAAGATTGGCCTTATATTTGCGCGTATTATGCACGCTATGGGATGTCATGTGTTAGTAAGCGACCCAGAGCCAAGCGAGGAAGCGCAAGCGGAGTTTCAGTTAGCGTCTATGGCGGATCTGATTGCCAACGCCGATATTATTTCTTTGCATTGCCCGCTGACACCACAAACACATCATCTTATTAATGCAGAAGTGCTAGACGCCTGCAAGAAGGGCGTGATGCTAATAAACACTAGTCGCGGCAAAATGGTGGATACCAAGGCGGCCATCCAAGCGCTTAAATCCGGGCAATTGGGCGCCCTAGGATTAGATGTTTACGAAGAAGAAGGCGATTTGTTTTTCTCGGATCTCTCCTCACAAGTCATTCAAGATGATGTGTTTATGCGTCTACTCACCTTCCCTAATGTTCTGATTACAGGTCATCAAGGCTTCTTTACCCGTGAGGCGTTGAAAAACATTGCCGATACCACCCTTGGTAACGTATCCGCGTTTCAACATGGGGTTGGTCACTTGTATCAGGTTACTGCAGAGAAACTTGCAGGCCATTAATGGATAGCCCTGTTCTATTTATCTTCGCCCTATGTATGCCGTTTATCGTTATTTTGGTCGGCATGATAGGCCTGCGTTGGAGCGCCCTGAAAGCGGGCTTTATCTCTTTCTGTATGAGCGTGGCTGTGCTACCAAGCTTGCTTGGGGTGAGCTTGCATGGGATGGCGTCAGATATCGTTCCCGGCTCTGCCCTTGAGAGTTTGATAACAAGCATCAGCATATTGTGGATTATTTTTGGCGCCCTCTGTATCTTCTATTTGCAACAAGCCACAGGGGCACTAAAAGCCATTCAAGATCTGCTTGCGCGGTTGCATCCGGACCCACGGGTAAGCGGCCTATTTGTAGCCTGGTTCTTTTCTCTATTTATGGAAGGCGCTGCAGGATTTGGTACCTCAGCCGCCCTTGCCGCTCCCTTTTTGGTCGCCGCAGGATACCGGCCAGTGATGGCTGTGGTACTCGCGTTATGGGGACATAGTTTAGGGGTTATGTTTGGTGCCGTGGGTACGCCTGTCATTACCCAGTCCATTCTGTTACAGCATTCTGAGTTACTGCTTGCACAAGCAGCGGTACCCTTTGCATGGCCTGCTGGCTTTGTACTTGCAATAGCGTTGTGTTGGTTCTGTTTTGTCCACTACCAACATCAAGGCGCGCCGTTGACGACTCACCGAAACGGAGTTCATCGAAGTCATGTCGTTGCCATGGGCAGTTTCGCCGCGCTCACTTTTCTGCTGCCGTTTACCCTGTTCGCGATTTGGACCGGCCCTGAACTTCCCTCCTTGCTCGGTGCTATTCTAGGGGGTTCTGCTTTTATACTAGGGATGCGCTTCGTATCCAAACCAGATGCGATGATAAAGTCGGAACTGGATACCCGCACTGAATCCAGCATGGGTGCCATGAAAGCTTTGGCACCCTATCTTATATTAATTGCACTCGTTCTCGTTACCCGTCTTGAGCCTTCGATAAAGGTCTACCTGCAATCTATGACATTGATGTGGCAGTGGCGTGGCTACTCAGGGTCTTTTGCCTATGCCTATCATCCAGGCACCATGTTGCTCTTGGCTTTCGTACTGGCGTCCCTCGTGCAAAGGGCAACCCCGTCCCAACTAGGTCGCGCCATAACAAACGCCGCGGTAAGGTTACTTTTCGTATCTGCGGCGCTATTTGTCATGATTCTGTTGTCGCGTGTGCTGTTGCATCTTGGCGCCATCGCGTTGTTAGGTGAGTATGTTGCTGCCTTTACCGGGGCCGCCTGGCCGTTCTGGTCGGTGTGGATTGGTGTACTCGGCACCTTTATTACCGGGTCGGCCACGTCATCCAATATCCTGTTCAGCGAATTTCAGCAATCTGCTGCGCATGCTTCCGGGAACCCTACCTTCCCATTGCTGGGTGCGCAAACTTACGGCGCCGCCATAGGCAACATGATTTGCCCTCATAACATTATTGCTGCCGGCGCCACGGTGAACATTCAAGGTCAGGAAGGCCAAGTGATGCGCTTTACCCTTCCGATGGCGGCGTTGTTGGCGTCCATTGGCGGTATTACCGCGATGGTGCTCACATGGTAGTGGTGGGCCAAGGGCTAAACAAACAAAAAGGCAGACCCTGAGGGTCTGCCTTTTTTATAGGTTTCATTGTGTCGGCTGCATGTTCTACATGCGATGTTCCACGTGGAACATCGCAGCAAAACCGAACCTAGACATCAAGGTTTGCTACTTTCAGTGCATTACTTTCAATAAAGGCACGGCGCGGCTCGACCTGATCACCCATTAAGGTTGTGAACAATTGGTCACACGCGATAGCGTCTTCAATGGTTACTTGCAACATGCGACGAGTCTCTGGATCCATCGTCGTTTCCCACAGTTGGCTAGGGTTCATTTCACCCAAACCTTTGTAGCGTTGAATATAAAGACCACGCTTCGATTCGCTAATGAGCCATTCGATTGCTTCAACGAAATCGGCTGCATGCTGAACTTTCTCGCCCCGCTGCACGTAACCACCCTCTTCCATTAAACCATTAATCTCGGTTCCTACCGAAGCCAATCGGTCGTAATCGCGGCTCACTAAGAACTCATAGGTTAATGGGAAGTCGGTATACACACCGTGACGGCGTAACCGAACCACCGGCAGATAGGCACCGCGGTCTTCGTCAGTGACAACTTTGATTTCATAAGAGGCAGAATCTTTCTCTTTATCCATCAAATCTTGGGTGAAGGTTTCCGCCCAGCGATTCACAAAGGCTTCGTCTTTTAAGTTTTCCGCAGTTAACCGCTCTGCATACACCAATCGTGACAGCACATGTTTGGGCAAACGACGACTTAAGCGATTAATGGTATCCATTGCGAATTGGTAGTCTCGTACCATTTTCTCCAGAGCGACACCGGTAATGCCTGGCGCCTCTGCATTCACGTGCAAAGACGCACGATCAAGCGCTAAGCTAGTGAGGTACTGAATCAAACCTGGGTCGTCTTTAATATAGGTTTCTTGCTTGCCCTTTTTCACTTTATAAAGGGGTGGCTGCGCAATATAGATATATCCGCGTTCAACCAATTCCGGCATTTGCCGATAGAAGAAGGTCAACAATAAGGTGCGAATGTGTGAGCCATCCACGTCCGCATCCGTCATGATAATTATGCGGTGATAACGGGTTTTATCTGGATTGTATTCATCGCGACCGATGCCACAACCAAGTGCGGTAATCAGTGTTGCCACTTCTTGCGACGATAACATCTTATCGAAGCGAGCTTTCTCGACGTTTAGAATTTTACCTTTCAGCGGAAGGATTGCTTGATTCTTACGATTACGTCCCTGCTTCGCAGAGCCGCCCGCAGAATCACCCTCCACAATATAGAGTTCAGATAATGCTGGATCTTTCTCTTGGCAATCGGCCAATTTACCTGGCAGACCTGCCAAATCTAACGCGCCTTTGCGTCGTGTCATTTCTCGCGCTTTGCGCGCAGCTTCACGGGCCCGAGCAGCATCGATAATTTTCTGTACAATCACTTTGGCATCGGTTGGATTCTCGAGCAGGAAGTTATTCAAATGTTCGTTCATTGCCTGCTCAACCGCACTCTTCACTTCCGAAGACACTAGCTTGTCTTTCGTTTGCGAGGAGAACTTAGGATCAGGAACCTTCACTGAAATAACGGCCGTTAAACCTTCCCGTGCATCATCTCCAGTGGCGCTGGTCTTTGCTTTGGCTGCAAAGCCCTCTTTCTCCATATAGCTGTTTAGGGTGCGGGTTAGGGCCGCCCGGAAACCAGCCATGTGGGTTCCGCCATCGCGCTGGGGAATCGTATTGGTAAAGCAATAGATATGCTCTTGGAAGGAGTCATTCCATTGCAAGCCTACTTCTACAGAAATGCCGTCTTCCCGTTCAACAGAGAACTGGAATACCTTTGGATGAATCGGTGTTTTCTTATCGTTCAAATAGCTTACAAATGCCGCGATACCACCATCGTATTTAAAGTGGTCTTTGCGATCGCTGCGCTCATCCACCAAATGTATCGACACACCTGAGTTCAAGAAACTGAGCTCCCGAACACGTTTAGCTAGAATATCGTAATGGAACTCGGTGTTGGTGAAGGTTTCGTGGCTTGGCCAAAAACGAATCTCGGTACCCTTTTTGGTTGTTTCGCCAATGGCGACGATATCGGAATCTGGGTTACCGTGGGTGTAGTTTTGCTTCCAAATTTTACCTTCACGCTGGATGGTGAGGGTCAGCTTTGCGGATAACGCATTCACTACAGAAACACCAACGCCGTGCAATCCACCGGAGACTTTATAAGAGTTGTCATCGAACTTACCGCCCGCATGCAACACCGTCATAATAACCTGAGCTGCAGAGACACCTTCTTCCTCGTGCATCTCAACAGGAATGCCTCGGCCGTCATCTCGTACCGACACCGAACCATCAGAGTGAACTGTGACGTAAATCTCACTACAGTGTCCTGCCAGCGCTTCATCGATAGAGTTATCGACAACTTCGAACACCATATGGTGCAAGCCAGTCCCGTCATCGGTATCACCGATGTACATTCCGGGTCGCTTACGTACCGCATCTAGACCCTTGAGGACTTTAATACTCGATTGATCGTAGTTACTAGCAGACATACATTATTCCTGTTTAATCAACTTTGATTGCTCCATGTTCCACGTGGAACAATCGGGTTTCGGTATTCGCAAAATAGTTTTCTAATTTTTCTTCATCTATCGTTGTTACGAACACCTGACTTCCACTGGCAACTAATGCATCGCATAGTCGCTTTTGGTTCGCTTGGTCGAGCTCCGCGGGGAGATCGTCCACCAAGAACACACAAGGCTGCCCACGGCGTTCTTGGTAATCGGCCCCCTGCACTAAACGCAGCGCGGCGACCAACAATTTTAACTGCCCTCTGGAAAGACGCTCGCGAGCGTCTACGCCATCGGCCCTAATTTGCCATTCTGCCTTATTTGGACCCACGCTGGTATAACCTTGGCGCTTATCCAATTCCAGCTTATCCGCAAGCGCCTCGGCTAGGCTCTGCGCTTCGTTCCAGCCTGGCATCAATCGAAATTCAAAATGATACTGGGGCAAAAACTGATGGCAATACTGGTTCAGTCTTGCATTTAAGCCATCTAAATATTCTGCGCGGGCACGGGTGACACGCTCCCCTGCATCCGCCAGTTGTTGATCCCAATAGGCCCCGCCTTGTTGATCAAAGTCGCGTTGTTTCAACAAACTATTGCGTTGTTTTAGCAGTCGGGAAAAAGTGAGCCAATCGCTATAATGGCTGTGTTCCACGTGGAACAATCCCCAATCCATATACTGCCGCCGCAAGCGCGGACCATCGGTAACCAACTCTACACCCTCGGGTGTAATTAACTGTACCGGAATTAAACGTGCTAGCGCACTAAAACGTTTTTCGGCCTCACCATTTAAACGAATCTCGGTGTCACCGTTGCGTTGTCGGCGAAACCCAATCCGATAGTGTAAATCTTTATCTTCCGTCGACGGTTGAATCCGCGCAAACAGGGTATAGCTATCACTCTCGTCTTGCACGATTTGTCGAACTTGATGCGTTCGAAAAGAACGTCCAAACCCTAAACTATAAATGGCCTCAAGTAAGCTTGTCTTTCCGCTGCCATTCTCTCCACAAATCACATTAATTCTTGGACAGGGCGTTAACTCGGCGCGCTCAATATTACGAAAATGCTCAATAATTAACTGATGAATATGCATATTAGCTCAGCGGCGCCGAGCACCCACTAAAGGCGCATCGGCATCACAACGTAGAGCGCACCATCGTCGGCATTGTCTTCCACGATGGCACTGCTATTAGGGTCGCTTAAGGTAAGCTTCACTTGCTCCCCTTCAATCGCGTTTAGAACATCGAGCAAATAGGTGATGTTAAATCCAATTTCAAATGATTCGCCGCCGTACTCAACTTCCAGCTTTTCTTCTGCTTGTTCTTGCTCTGGGTTATTCGCCGTGAGCACAACTTCATTTGCAGATAGACCCATGCGAACGCCACGGAATTTTTCATTGGATAAAATCGATGCCCGTACACAGCTTTGGCGCAATAGGTCACGATCCGCGACAACAATACGATCGCCGCCCTGAGGCAATACACGTCGATAATCAGGGAATCGGCCATCGAGCAGTTTGCTGGTAAAGGTCATGCTGCCGGTGCTTACACGAATATGATTCTGGCCAAGGGATAAAGATACCGGGGCATCGTCATCAGCCAGCAATCGCAGCAGTTCTGTTACTCCTTTACGTGGCACAATCACTTGCTTATGTGGCAGTCCGCTTTGTTCCAAGCCAACCGCGGCTAAGGCCAACCGGTGGCCGTCTGTGGCAACCGTACGCAACACGTCGTCGTTTACTTCAAACAACATCCCGTTGAGGTAGTAGCGAACGTCTTGATTTGCCATGGAGAAATGGGTCTTTTCCATCAGCGCTTTTAGCTCGCCCTGACTCATCTCAATTTGAATCTCACTTTCCCACTCATCGATATTCGGGAAATCAGAGGCAGGAAGACTACTTAGCGTGAATCGACTCCGGCTCGCGCGTACAATCACTTTGTCGTCGCTTGCCTCAAATTTCACATCCGCACCTTCCGGAAGACTCCGCACAATATCAAGAAGCTTTTTCGCGGGTACCGTTACATCCCCTGGGGTAGCGTCATCGAGACCCACATCCGATACCAACTCCACTTCTAAATCGGTCCCGGTCATGCGCAACTGCTCATCCGTGACCTGAATAAGTACATTACTTAATATAGGTAAGGTGTTTCGGCGTTCAACAGCTCCGCTAACCACCTGCAACGGCTTCAGCAGTGCATCTCGGCTAATTGTGAATTTCATGGGGTTCGCTCCCTTTATTTTTATTCGTTAACACCTGCATCAAACCGATAACGTACGGTTCAGGTTACGGTAGTCTTCTTGTATTTCGTGATCCGATTCAATCAGCTCTTTCACTTTTCGGCAGGCATGCAGCACCGTGGTGTGATCCCGACCACCAAAAGCGTCGCCAATTTCCGGCAAACTATGATTGGTTAACTCTTTTGCCAACGCCATCGCCACTTGCCGCGGACGCGCAATGGAGCGGCTACGTCGCTTCGAAATTAAATCAGATACTTTAATATTGTAATATTCAGCGACCGTGCGCTGAATGTTGTCGATGGTAACAAGGCGTTCCTGTGCAGCAATAAGATCGCGCAGTGCTTCTTTCACGAAATCAATCGTAATGTCGCGGCCAGTAAGCGTCACGTTAGCGATTACGCGATTTAATGCCCCTTCCAGCTCCCGAACATTAGAGCGCAAGCGCTTGGCGATAAAGAAGGCCACTTCATGGGGGAGCTTAATTTTTCGCTCTTCCGCTTTCCGTTCAAGGATAGCCACCCGAGTAGGTAATTCTGGCGGCTCAATAGCCACCGTTAATCCCCAGCCAAAACGCGACTTCAATCGTTCATCAACGCCTTCGATCTCTTTTGGGTACACGTCACTTGTTAGTATAACCTGTTGATTTCCCTCAAGAAGCCAATTGAACGTGTGAAAGAACTCATCTTGAAAGTGCTCTTTCTTGGCAAAAAACTGCACATCATCAATCAGCAATGCATCGACGCTGCGATAACTCTCTTTAAAGTTGTCGATTTTATTATGCTTCATGGCATACACCATGTCTTGCACAAAGCGTTCAGCGCGCAGGTAATACACTTTCGCGTCTGGCTTGTTTTTTAGAATGCCGTTACCAATGGAATGTAACAAATGGGTTTTACCCAGACCCGTTCCTCCATAAATAAACAGAGGGTTATAAGCCTTACCTGGGTTTTCGGCGACTTGTAGCGCAGCGGCGCGGGCCAGTTGGTTTGATTTACCTTCAACGAAATTGTCAAAGGTGTGGTTCGGCTGCAAATTACTGTGTTGCAACGAAACCGGGCGTTCACCTTGCTTTAAATTCGATTTCTTACGGCTAGTGTTTTCAACTTCAGTTTGCGGTTCTGAATTGTCGGTGGGCACATCCGCCGTAGCACCATTTACACCGTTCGTTTTCGCAGCCGGCGCACTCACTTTACGAGCACCCCCCACGCGTAGCTCAACATTCGGCGATTGCTCACCGCCCTCGGCACGCATGAAGGTCATAATTTGTTTTAGGTACTTGTCTTTAACCCAATCCATCACATAGGTGTTTGGGGCATACAAAAACAATGTATTGTTCTCGAAGTCTGCTTGTAGTGGACGAATCCAAGTGCTGAACTGCTGAGCAGGTAATTCATTTTGCAAGCGAGCAGCACACTCTTGCCATAATGGATTACTCACAGCAGACCTCGTGAATGTATGTTGTACCGTTAACCGTCACCGGCGAACTCCTGTTCTTATTATTTGGGCATGATAACTAAAACTAGGAACCAAATCATAACGAGCAAATGGTCGATTCCTGATCCCCCGATCCTCTACGAGATCGTTGTTTCTTACCACATGAAACCGGACTCTCCATTGTACGGAATTAAAGGGGTGGACGCCAGTGTTTTGACCCCAGAAAAGCAGACTTATCCACAGGCATTTTTTTCTGATCCTATTTGACAGGGATCGATTTTACGGGTAGAATCCGCGCTCATTTTGAACGACATACCAGCTACGGAATTACAGCAATGAAAAGAACATTTCAACCAAGCGTACTGAAACGCAAGCGTACTCATGGCTTCCGTGCACGCATGGCAACAAAAAATGGCCGTCAAGTTTTGGCCCGCCGTCGTGCCAAGGGACGGAAGCGTCTGGCTGCTTAACTAGCAACTAGCTCAGGCTGCTGAGTGAATCAGTATTCATACTCTCGGGAGTTACGTCTGTTAACTCCCGCAGATTTTCAAAACGTATTCAACTCCCCTCCCGTGAAAGCAGTGAGCACGCAGCTCACCATGCTCGCAAAACCTAATGATCGGAATTATCCTCGTTTAGGCACTACTGTCAGTAAAAAAGTCGCCAAAAAAGCCGTGGATAGAAACCGAATCAAGCGAATCATGCGCGAAACTTTCCGTTTACAGCAGCATAAATTGTCGGGCTTTGATATTATCGTCATCGCTAAGCCCGGGGTGAACGATTTGGATAATCAAGCCCTGAGTGATTTGTTAAACTATTTATGGCGAAAATTAAGCAAGCGTTGTACGCAATACTCGTCGGAGTCATGACGTTACTGATCCGAATATACCAGCTGGTGATTAGCCCGCTGTTGGGTCCGCGCTGCCGATTTTTACCAACCTGCTCAGAATACGCCATGGTTGCGCTTAAGCGCCACGGCCCATTTAAAGGCAGTTTGCTCGCCATACGTCGCATAAGTAAATGTCATCCCGGGCATCCGGGTGGTTTTGATCCGGTTCCCGAGAAGAAACGCAACGCGGAAACCCAAAAAACGCAACGAGAGACAAAGTAACTATGGATTCGCAACGTACAATTCTGGTTATTGCCTTACTGGTCTTATCATTTTTTATGTACCAGCAATGGCTAATCAAAGACGCCGCCACAACCCCTGGGATTGATCCTACCTCTGCCCCTGCGGAGCAAATTCAACCTCGCGATGCGGACGTACCTATGGGCGACGCAGATGTTCCCGTAGCAGAGGGTTCTGATGCAAGCGTTCCAGCCGGTGCAGAGACAACCGCAACCATGGGCCGCAGCATTTTCGTCAATACAGACACCCAACGCGTTGAAATTAGCTTACGCGGCGGCGATATTATTCGCACTGAGTTGCTTAATCATGCGGAAACACTTGGCGAAGATGAGCGCTATACCATCCTTTTCCAACGTCCCGGTGAATTACATGTGGCCCAAAGTGGTCTAATTGGCCCAGATGGCATCGACAATCGCGAAGAGCGACCGCTGTATCGCGTTGACCAAACCGAATTTGCCTTAGAAGGCGATACCCTCACCGTTCCTTTGCACTACACCCTTGATGATGGCACCGAAATCACCAAATTGTTCACGTTTAATCGCGGCGATTATGCGGTTAAAGTTGGCTATCGTGTAGAGAACAACAGCGAAAACACAAAAACTGTATCGTTTTATGGGCAACTCAAACAGACCATGTTAAATGGTGGTCGTGGCAGTATGTTTATGCCGACCTACCGTGGTGCCGCCTACTCGAGCGATGGCAACCGCTACCGTAAATACAGCTTCGGCGATATTCGTGACCGCAACCTAAGTCAGAACACGCCTGCAGGCTGGGTCGCCATGCTTGAACATTACTTTGTGACCGCTTGGGTTCCTGATCAAGACGTCACCAACCGCCTGTACAGCAACAGCAACGCTCTTGACGAAGCCATGATTGGTTTCATTGGTCCACAAACCACTGTGGCGCCGGGAGAAGTACTTGAGCTTAACAGCGTGCTTTACACAGGTCCGAAAGATCAGGCGCGTTTACGTGAAATTGCCCAGCATTTGAACCTGACCGTTGATTACGGCTTTCTCTGGTGGCTGGCACAACCTATCTATTGGTTACTGTCTTTCCTGCAATCTTTCGTGCATAACTGGGGCTTGGCCATTATTTTGGTGACCATCGTGGTGAAAAGTTTGCTTTACCCACTCACCAAAGCGCAGTATGTGTCTATGGCGAAGATGCGTAAAATTGCACCTCGCATGAAAGAAATGAAGGAACGTTTTGGCGATGATCGGCAGAAAATGTCGCAAGCCATGATGAAAATGTACAAAGAGGAGAAAGTGAATCCTCTCGGTGGTTGTTTGCCGATGTTGCTGCAATTGCCTATATTCTTAGCACTATACTGGGTACTTCTGGAAAGTCCGGAAATTCGCCACGCCGATTTCATGCTGTGGATTAACGACTTATCGAGCCGAGACCCGTACTTTATATTACCGCTGCTGATGGGTGCGAGTATGTACCTTATGCAACGCTTGCAGCCAACGCCGGTAACGGATCCGATGCAAGCGAAGATCCTTCAGTACATGCCGGTCGTATTTACAGTATTCTTCCTGTTTTTCCCTGCAGGTCTGGTATTATACTGGTTAGTAAGTAACCTGATTTCGATTACCCAGATGACATACATCTACCGGCAAATCGATAAACAAGGGTTAGGAAACAAGAAAAAAGCCTGATCGGACGCAACTTAACGTAGTAAAGCCCGGCAGGAAGCCGGGCTTTTTTACAGCCAGAGGATATGTGGAGTGATAAATACAATTGCAAAAGGAATGATTGCAGGACTGTGTAGCCTGCTTGTTGCACTGGGCACACACTCAGCATTTGCATCGGAACGCGAGATTGTTATTGGCACCTTAAGCGACGTTGATTCATCACACCCAACGTATCAGTTAGTGCAAGAAGCATATCGACGCATAGGTGTCCGCACCCGCCTGCTGTCTTTACCCTACGAACGCAGTGAATACGAAGCCAACCGCGGCCGCATAGTCGATGCGGAACTTGCTCGTACCTCTGAAGCCGAAACCTTGTTCCCCAATTTAGTAAAAATCGACGTGCCCTTACAACCTGTCACCGTTACCGTGTTTACCAGTAACCCCGATTTGAAAGTGCGCTCTTACGCCGACTTACAAGACCTACGCATCGACACCGTTCGTGGGATGCAAGTCGTGGTTAGTCGTCTTGGTAATTTGCCATACACGGAAGTGGCCACGATCGAGCAAATCTTTAAGCGCTTAGAGAGTGGACGCAGCGATGTCGCTGTACTTCCCGGCGATGTCGCCAGTATTGTCTTGGAACGAATGAATATTCGCGGCGTATACCAACTGACGCCTAATCTAGAAGAACTCCTACTGTATCATTGGTTACACCTACAACATGCAGACTTGGCCGAACCCTTAGCGAAGGCCTTGCGCGATGTTATTGAAGAACATGAAGCGCAACAACAGTTATCCAAATCGAATTAACCATGAGTGAGCTCGACCTGCTAAACGACACCATTGTTGCTCAAGCCACACCGCCAGGAAAAGGCGGTGTCGGAATTGTACGTGTCAGCGGACCGCATGCAAAAAGCATTGCAGAACAATTGTTAGGTCATTGTCCCAAGCCCCGTTACGCCGATTATACCGGTTTTCGTGATGCGCAGGGCCAGCTCATCGATCAGGGCATTGCCCTTTATTTTGCCGGTCCGAACTCCTTTACCGGTGAAGATGTGCTCGAACTGCAAGGGCATGGCGGTCCTGTCGTGATTGATATGCTCATCAAAGCTATTCTAGCCACCGGTGTCGCTCGTTTAGCCCGCCCTGGTGAATTTAGCGAGCGTGCGTTTCTTAACGACAAACTCGATCTCGCCCAAGCAGAAGCCATTGCCGATCTTATCGATACAACCTCCGAGCAAGCGGCTCGTATGGCGCTACAAAGCCTGCAAGGTGAATTCTCACATCGCATTGATCAACTCGTTGATGCGGTGATTCATCTTCGCATGTATGTGGAAGCGGCGATTGATTTCCCCGACGAAGAAGTCGATTTTCTCAGTGACGGAAAAGTCGCCGCCGATCTGGAAGAAATTATAGATTCACTATTACGCGTAGAAGCCGAAGCAAAGCAAGGCAGCCTGCTCCGTGAGGGCATGCGCGTGGTTATCGCGGGTCGTCCGAATGCCGGTAAATCATCACTGTTAAATGCCTTAGCTGGGCGAGAATCGGCCATTGTGACCGATATCGCGGGCACCACCCGCGATGTCCTGCGTGAGCATATTCAAATTGATGGAATGCCCCTGCACATCATCGACACAGCAGGCCTGCGGGAAAGTCCGGATAAAGTAGAGCAAATTGGCATTGAGCGCGCGTGGGCCGAGATAGAACAAGCCGATCGGGTTTTGTTTATGGTGGACAGCACCGAAACCGATGCCATTCACCCCGATGATATATGGCCTGAGTTCTTCGCCCGTTTGCCGGACCATTTGCCCTTTACCGTCATACGCAACAAAATCGATCAAACCCACGAAAACAAGGGCTACCATGAGTACCAAGGCATCCCTCTGGTCGCTTTAAGCGCATCAACGGGTGCCGGCATTGAATCATTGCGCGAGCACTTAAAAGCATGCATGGGCTTTAATAACAGTATGGAAGGTGGCTTTATGGCGCGCCGCCGCCATCTCGACGCCATCGAACGCGCCAAATCCCACTTACTCTCCGGGCAAGAGCAACTCGAAGTATTTCAAGCTGGCGAACTGCTCGCCGAAGAGTTACGTCTTGTTCAACATCACCTAAGCGAAATCACCGGCGAATTTACCAGCGACGACCTGCTTGGAAAGATCTTTGGATCCTTTTGTATCGGGAAGTAGTAGAACCACAGGCTACCTCCCTAATATCTATGTTTAGGTCGCCCTTTTCTCGTTATTTCCCTAACTCTTTCACTTGCCAGATCTCACTTGCAGAACGACCGCGAACATCACTTCTAAATAAGGTTTCAACCGTTGCTCCGGGAGCAAGGAAGGTTCCTGAATTTCTAACTTCAACGACATAGTCGAGCTCAGTAAGCCCTGCTGACAGACGCCACCGGTACATGCCGATTTGTTGGGGCTCTATGGTTTGATGGCAATGGTACATACAAAATACGCTGCGCGAGCCGAAGAAGCCCGACCGATTGACATACCACCCACCGGGCACAGAGTCTCGAATCACGACATGTTCATAATCAACCGGTGACTGAATTTTCAGGGTAACACGCACCCTATCGCCGAGTTGCAGCTGCGAGCTACTATCCAAAGGCTGCCATTCTCCCTTGCGTCCAGGTTCGCCTCGAAGTAGCGCATACTCTCTTACAATTTGTACACCATCGTAACGGCTGGGCAATTCTGTGTAATGGCTTTGATACCGTGCAAATAGTGCAGACTGAGGCGACTGCAAGTCTAATTCCCATATACTTGAGCCTAACTCATTTCCATGAACAGCAAGCTCAGTTTGGGGTTCATTGTCATCTCCACCTTTCACCAAAGCACTCACGCACAATCCTCCTGCTATAACCGAAGCAAAGGAACCTTGAGTTCGTTGCAGCAGCAGTAAATCCTGCTTCTCTTGCTGTTTAAGCGGATGCGCCTGAGG
Source organism: Aliidiomarina indica (assembly GCF_015354615.1). Lineage (GTDB taxonomy): Bacteria > Pseudomonadota > Gammaproteobacteria > Enterobacterales > Alteromonadaceae > Aliidiomarina > Aliidiomarina indica. Next base: position 238,786 of record NZ_JACAVQ010000003.1, read on the forward strand.
ATATCCATGTAAGACCAGGCAGCGCTCCCATGTGTGTCTAAACACAGGACCTACTCCACTTTGATACCCCATATCTTGCAGGCGGTCTACTAAATGTCCCCGAAGAGACTCAGCCTCAGGGAATCGCTCCAAACTGGCCAGATACACCAATATTTCTTGCGCTTCATCCTCAACAATCAAGTGTTGAGCTAACGTCTGAAAGGCATCAAAATCGAGGTCTTGATATTCCGTTAGACCCCATAATGCAAATGCTCGCGCGACAGCGTTATTTGATCGCTTTAACACCTCTTTAATGCGGCTTTGTATTCGACCGTGCTCTAAGAGTTTTGTGGCATATTCACCGTAGCGATGTTGTGCAATTTTCTGTAATACCAAAAAACTATAGGCGTTTAGTAGATCGTCATCGATAAACGAATGTTGAGGTATCATCTGAAAATATCGATAACCATAATCCATTGAAAATTCAATAAGCTGCGCCACTAACGCCTCATCTTCTGGCTCCACATAAGCGTCAGGAAGAATGGAAAGCAGCAACGCCGCGTTTAATCGCTGCGGTGTGGTTTGCATCGATGACTGCAACATCTTTTCGCGAAGCGCGCTCCAGTCAATTTGCAAAGCGCCCCCGAGTTGGTAGAAGCTTACATTTGTCGCACTTTCTGGCAATTGCCAACGAATGTTATCAGACCCCCTTGGCCATAAGCTCTGCTGACTTTGCACCCAAGCAGACCGAACATTGAGCTGCAATGTCCGTACTTGCGTTTGTTCCTCATCATGGGCACTTACTCCGTATTGCCCTGTCGGCAGCGCGGGCAATCTCACTGTCTGTCGCTGTGATTGACCCGGTTCTAACTCGAAAACAACGGTATCTAGCAATTCGCCATTAAGTTTAAGGTGAATATGCTCCCGCTGCGTTCCTCGACGTTGTGTCGCACTCACCGCTAAGCTCAATTGATCACCTTCATAGCTATATTCTGCTGCTTCAATACTGAACTCAAATGCGGATTGCACTGACAAGCGCTGTTCTACAATTTCTCGCTGCTGTTTCGTGGCCGCAACCGCGATAACTCGCCAGCTTGTTGCCCGTGCTGGCAGTTCAAGAGTTAGCGATTGAGTTTCACCCGCAGCAAGGATGATCCGAGGCTGCCACAACACCCATTCCGGATGATGATTAGTAAAGGTGTTCAAATTTCCAAAATTAGGCGGTGGCGGAGGTGTGCGCCGGCGGGTGGAGTAAGAACCAAGAAAGCTCTCGAGTCGTGCGTTTGTGTAAAACCCTTGTTCTAGCGATTCTCTCACGTTGTATCTATGTGCAGAGAATGTAGAAAAAGCGGATTGCCATCGGCCCGCTGAAAGACTCCGAACATTATTGAGTTCGGGAACCCGCGCTAAATCTCCCACAATCAAGCTCTCGTCGACAAGCCACAACTGCACTTCAGACGCAAGCTCACTGTGCAGTTCGATCATGACTCGCTCACCGAGGTTAATTTCAGGCTGCGCTACCTTCATTGTGAGATGAATCGGCTCAGAAAAATGTTTTACCGGAACGTCTTCGTGCAAAAATTGGTGGCCACTTAGCGCATCGAAATGGACAACAACGATCGATGCCGCTTGTCCCCATTCTTCTGTTACAGGTAGCGTGATGGCGTTGCTACCCGGTGCAACACTCAACCATTCGCTATGCTGCACACGATCAGTAAAGACAAACAAAAATACATCTTTTGCCTCCTCGGAGTGCACATGAATTTGATTCTCTCCCTCTGCGGCAAAATCAGCCCGACTGCCACTCACGCCATCCGAAGTACGTGTGTATAGCGCTTCCGGCAACTGCAACTTTAGTTCTGAAGCAGAAACATTATTTCGCGATGAAAACCTACCTGAAAATTCATTCTCACCAACAGTAACAACGACTGTGAAAGTAGGATGTCCCTCGGGGTAATCGCATCTCGCGTTATTTTCATTGATCCTGCAGTTTGAAGGGATAGGGGTATCGCTGTAAATATCGCGCAATTGAACAACAAAATCATCGTTCAACCACTCGCCCTGCGCATTTACCAAGCGCACGGAAAACCCACCGTTCTTCTCGTGTCGAAACGCTGGGTAGGCCGGTAAACCGAAAATAGTATGCATTCCCTCTTGACGTAATTGCTCGCCGGTAACCGCTGTGGTGTTCACATGCCATCGCAAGTTCCCATGAACTTTCGGGGCCTCCTGTAAGATAACATTTGCCGCTGTGGGGCCCTCTTTCGCTACGTTGTTGGGGAGTTCGGTGTGGGCTTGAAATTTACCCCATTGATCCGTGATTAATGTCACTTCATGCTCAAAGGATGCCTCATCCGAGGTGTTATTATATGAAAAATCAAAGCTCCAGCCCGATGGCCAAGAATTCGGTGCTCGAATTGAATACGTAGGCCAAAAGCTTAATTCCAGATTTATCGCATGGTCGGCCATAGCGGCTCGAGAAATGCGCTTTAACTCCCCTTGAATCTGCAACCATTGCGAGTCCGACAAATCTAATTCTGATTGGGCCAGTAGCTCCACCTCCGGTGCTACAAAATGATTCAGAATTACGCCCTTCCGATGCAACATCCGTCCGGAGTAGCGTAGTTCTGCGGAGAAATAGCCAATGGGGAGGGTGTCATCAAATAGGAATTGCGCTGTCGCCAATCCATTCTCACTCACATCACTTACTTTGAGATCAAATGATTTCTGACCATGAATTAGCTTTAATTCAATTTTATCCGGGTCCAGCGCTTCCAAGTGTCGATGCTGCATTTCAATGGTGACATACAATGTATCTCCATGCCTGACTTGCTCTTGGGTAGTGATAATCGTCCCAACAACAGACTCCAATTGGCTTACCCAGCTTCTTTTCAGAAGCGGAATACTTGAGTGACGCAGGTGAAAAGTCGACTCTCCATCTGCCTGTATCAGATCATCGTCATGATAAGTGCCCCACAACCAACATGTTTGTTTGGAATCCGAAGGCCATTCTGGCTCGCGCTTTAAGAATCCTGATTGATCTGTTGAGCCTAGCTTAAGGGGGGCATTCTGATCCGAGCACACCAAATAGACGTCCACATCGGATAGGGGTTGGCCTTGCATATCCCATGCAAAAATGAGCCATTCATTCATAGGCAAAATATTCAGATGAAAGGCATTTCGTTGCACAATACCGGGTTTTTCTGGTAACCCAGAGGCCGCTAAAACACGAAGCTGGCCCGATGTTTCAAGCATCTGCTCTAAGGGAAGCTCATACAAATTTCCCGTGGCTTGCTCAGATATTTCCCATTGAAACTGCGTGCTTTTCGACTGATTATTTAAGACGTCCTGAAGATGTTCTGGCGATGAAATCGCGATGACCTCTAAGCTCATATCTTCTGCATAACGTAGGGCGATTTGTATGGGTTTATCTTGCTGAGCGTAGATTAGGTTATTCGATGTGAAACTATCGTCCCAAATTGGCCACCAGTCTCCCGGAAATGCTCCGATACTAAGAGTGACCTGGTCGTTCGGTGGTGCTTTCACAAGTGGCTTATCCGCAAACTGTTGCTGCCAGATTTCATTCAAGTCGAAAACGTATTCTCGATTGGGTAATAACATTGCCGTGACAACAAAAAGTGACTCTTCGTCTTCTTGAGTATAAGACTTGTGCAAAAAGGCCGGCTCTGAGCTCCATGGCAAATGATTGAGGCGGTATCCTAAGGTCGTTGGTGTAGTATTTGCCGTGGTTAAAAACTCGTGACTAAATCGCAACTGTAACGCCCCTGTCTTACACGCAATTGCAGTGTCATCGTTTACAATGCCATTTTCGCGAGTTCTCCATGGCCCAGCACGATCTCCCGTATGACATCGATATCCCAACCAACGAAATTCGTCATAAACGCGCACTTGCTTTAGCACCAAGGGGTTTTCAAGAGGCTGATTTGTTCCAGACAAAACCAGCCCGGCAGGCAGTTGCACCTTGTATAGCCCGGACTCCGCTAGGAAGATCTCAGCACGCCAAGTCCATACATCCGTCCCGGATTCGATCTCTGCTAAAACTGGCTCCGTGATCCCATCCGGTTTTCTTAACTCAATGTGCTGATAAAACTCCTCAAAATAATCAGGAGAATCCTCGAAATCGGCAAAGGCACGAAACCGATTGCTCACGCCTTGAAATATACGGGTCGATGCGTCCCAACTAAAATGAATGCGCCCGTAGTCAAACGTGATTTGTGAAACATCCGATACTCTTGCCGTCTCCAACTCGAATTGATAATCGGCTCCCAAGGTTGAGGATAGCGTGGGGAAATCAGAGCGAACGGTAAAGGTGAATTGTGAATTGAGCGGCAAGGCTTGAATAAGTTCACACGATAAGGTTTGTGTATCTAAAAAACGCCAGCGACATTCGGGGAAGTGCTCTCCCTCGACTGTGATTGCGTTCGTTTGCGCTTTACGTGGCAGTGCCCCAGCAATAGTTACAGGCTCTGTAAACTTAAAGCGAATTTGACGAATAGTCTTTGCCCGGGCATCGTCAAATTGCAATGTGACCGATGACTCACCTGTTCGCGCCATTGATTCAGAGCTTATCGCAAAAAGCGGAGCGGTCTGTAGGTAAACGAACAATCCTAGAATATGCAGTAAAATCGCGGGAAAACGGAGCATATACCTTCATTCCTTCGATGGTTGATAACGCCACTATATCAATATTTTTAAAAGCACTGGAATAACTTGTGCTCAAAAACGATCCAACTTAGAAGTTCTTTCGCTATGCACTGGCCGTCGTCATTAAGTCGTCTGATATCGTAAAATGATTACTTCCCTTGTTTTTTCAACGCCCCTTTCTTACTTCAATTTTACCCTTATTGACTGGCTTTCTTAGTTACCTCAGACCATAGTTATTAAGAACCTTGAATTGGACGATTGACCACGGAGTAATGGATGCGAAACTCCAAATTTAACAATAATCATCACACCCTCGTCGTTGAAGGTGGAGCCATGCGCGGTATTTTTGCGGCGGGGGTGCTAGATGCCTTTATTGAGCGTGATTTTTATCCGTTTGACGCTGCCATTGGCGTATCTGCGGGCAGCACCAATTTAATTGGTTATTTGGCGGGAAACCTGAAGCGCAGTTATCAAATTATTACCGATCACGCCCTTCGTGATGAGTTTATGAATATGCGTCGCTATTTGCGCGGTGGCCATTTTTGCGATGTAAATTGGCTATGGCATTGCTCGCTTGATGAACTACCTCTGAATATTCCAACCTTTCTTGAACGAAACATTCCACTCACGGTTGTGACCTGCAGCATTATTACGGGTAAAGCCTGCTATTTTGAAGTGAATGAAGACAATATGAATGCGCTTTTTCCTGCTTCCTGCGCGATGCCCGTAGTTTTTCGAGAGTTTCCACCCATCAACGGTGAACCCATGACAGACGGTGGATTAGCAGACTCCATACCCGTTGTTCACGCTTATGAGCAGGGCGCTCGGGAAATTACCGTCATTCTCTCCCAGCCTTTAGGCTACAAAAAACAACCGTCGCGTTTCCCAAATTTATTAAAGCCCTTATTTGCAGAGCACCCCGCTCTCTTCGACGCCGTTACCCGACGCAACGACCAATACAATGCAGCCCTTGAGTTTATCGCAAGTCCGCCAAAAGACTGTCAGTTGCGTATTATTGCTCCGCCAGGAAACTTTCCTGTATCGCGCTTTACCCGAGACCTAGATTCCCTCAATATGGGTTATAACCAAGGGGTGAATGCGGGTAATCGATTTATCGCAGAAGCCTTAATCAGGTCGGATGCTGCACACGCGTGAACCATGCTATGATGCCGCCATTGACCTCAACACAATAACAACGAGATCTACCCATGGCACTGATCATTAAACTATTGGCAGGTATTCTGCTAGGTACTTTTATTGGCCTATATGCACCGCATTGGTTCACACAACTCCTCCTAACCTTTAAGGTTTTATTTGGCCAACTGCTGTTTTTTACCATTCCATTGCTGATTTTCTTCTTTATCACCAGCGGAATCGCAAGCTTGCCTCAAAATTCCGGCAGGCTTCTTGGTAAAACCTTGGGGATAGCCTATCTTTCGACGATTATCGCCGGTATTTTGGCATTTTTCGCTGCAAGTGCTGTCGTTCCTATGCTGGCTCCAGACACCACCGATGTGGCGGGTATGTCAGGGACTCTGCTCGAACCCTTTATTCAGCTGGAAATCCCCCCGGTTTTTAATGTTATGACTGCGCTGGCACTCGCCTTTATTTTTGGTTTAGGCATTGCAGCAACCCAAGCAACGGCCCTGAAGAACTTAAGCGATCAAGGTCGCGACGTCATCAAGGTACTGCTTGAGAAAGTCATCATTCCATTCTTGCCGTTATATATTGCTGGTGTTTTTGCCGAAATGGCAGCTGCCGGAACGGTATTCGAGACGTTGAAAACCTTCGCCGTGATTCTCGTACTTGCGGTAGTGCTGCATTGGCTCTACATCGTCGGTATGTTTGTACTCGCTGGCCTCAAAGCAGGTAAATCACCACTGGCCCTGATTAAAAATATGCTTCCTGCCTATTTTACCGCGCTGGGAACCATGTCGAGTGCCGCAACGATTCCGGTAACTTTGAAATCGGTAAAGAGCAATAACGTACGCGATGAAGTGGCCGATTTCACGGTTCCTTTATGTGCCACTACCCATTTAGCGGGCTCAACCATTACTATCGTGGCAACAACGGTTGCGGTGATGGTGTTGCACAACGCGCTGGTTATTCCCTCATTTATGACGATGCTGCCCTTTATCATGATGCTCGCCATTGTGATGTTAGCCGCCCCAGGGGTTCCCGGCGGCGCTGTGATGGCGGCGGTTGGGCTACTTGGCTCCATGCTTGGGTTCGGTGAAACCGCTATTGCACTGATGATTGCCTTGTATATGGCACAAGATAGTTTTGGTACTGCATGTAACGTCACCGGTGATGGCGCCATTGCGGTCTTGGTCGACGATCAAGCAAAGGAAGAGTAAGCGCTCTCGAGGAGCAGCACTGATGAAGCACCCTAAGTATCCGGTCGCCATTGTGCTGCTCTTTGTCGTTTTAGGGCCTCCCTTGGGGGCCGTTACGCTTACCCTGATTATCACTGGCGAAATGCTGTGGTCCGCGTCTCTCCCGGATGCAGCTAGTATGACCATCATCGCCCTGATGTACGGGCTACCGATGAGCTACATACTGGGAGGGATTCAAGCCCTTGTATTGGGGATTATCGCCGCATTTTACGTACGTGAACGACAAACCCTGTCCTATCATTTTATGATCACCCTCTCGCTCATTGCCGCGGCGCTGTACACCAGTAATTTTTATGGCATGTTGTTGGGTCTTGCGCACACAGATTTTGTTCTTACTGCATCGCTATGGCTTGCGCATCTTGTACCCACTGTGGTGTTGACTCGCATGATACGAAAGCAATACCGACTGAGATATGATGTTTGACGTTTAGCCTAAGGCGGCGCGGGGGATGTCCATCAACTGGCGGGTGTGCGCGGCAAGGACGCCGCGCCCAAGCTTACAGGGACGTACTTGCAGCGTCCCGCAAGGTGATGAACCTCCTCTAGGTCTCAACAACCCAACGCGGTGCGTTGGTGCGGGAGTAAAATATGCCCTTTGAAATTAAGCAGCTAAGTTGGCACAAGCGGCGGCGGCCAACCGAGGTTCCTAAGCCCGTCGCTATTGAGGTCGATGATTTTCGCCAAGAAGTTAATCATCCCTGTGAAGTAACCGTCACCTTCGATAATGGTGAGGTTTTGCACATGCATGGCCGCGTAATTCGAAATCCAATCACCGGAATTTGGTCGGTCAGCGCTATTAACGGGACAGGTCAATCTGTACTTGCTAGATTCGTCGAACCCTAAATTGTAAGTGACTACTCACTTCGCTCCAAAGGTTTTTCTAACTGAGGCTTTTTATATCTACTCCGAATCCAATTAAGCGCCCGCAACACCCCACGTTGACGCACAATCCAGCGCTCAACGTCATATTTTCCTGGTACATCAGACGTGATAATCGCAATCAAGATAGTGAGTAGCCCTTGTCCTGGTAAAATCAACATGGCTATACCCGCGACTAACAACACCACGGCGATCACGTTTCGCACGACATAAAGTACAATGCGCGGACCGGTCCAACGTCTGGGTCGCTTTTTTGCCGTGAAATAGTCGGCAGGCATGCGCACCACGAGCAAAGGGATGGCAATCATGGATGCCAACGCCATCAATAAACTCAAACTTACCATCCACGGTAAGAATGGTTGCACTATCTCAAATACCGACTTAAACCACTCGATCATAGCGATTACCTTGCTTCCCGTTCTGACTGACAGTCAATACATAAGGTCGCTACCGGATCAATTTCAAGACGCGCTTCGGCAATTGCTTCCCCACAGGCTTCACAATAGCCATACTCGTCATCTTCGATACGCACCAAAGCGGCCGTAATTCGCTGCAACAGAAGTTCGCGACGGCGCTGATTGGCCTGAGCCATCTCTTGGTTTTGCATCGCATCCATGCGAGATAATCGCCCTACACTTTGCTGATCTAACGTCACCGGTTGCTGTGATTCAGCGGCGTCTTCACCTAGCGCTTGCAACTCACTGCGCAGCTCGAGCAATTTGGTTTTGTAATGTTCTAAATCCACCATCCCGTACTCCTTCAATTCTGCAGCCTATATTAAGGAAGTACCTCTTATTCTGGCACAAAAAAACCGACGAGCACGTACTCATCGGTTTTTCGTCACAATCGCACCAGCAATGGATGTGGCTATTAGCGCAATAGCAGTAGCGGCACCTTGGCACTGGAAATTAATTTATTGGTATGGCTTCCCACAAAAAACTCTCGAATACGAGAGTGCCCGTAAGCGCCCATCACCATGACATCGATTTGATTTTCTTGGGCGTATTCGTTCAGGCTTGGTTCAACGTCGCCAGAAATTAAGGCTGTTTGCACATCCGTAAAGCCTTGCTCAGCCAATATCGAGGCGGCACTGTCTAGTTGTGCTTGATGGTCTCCCGTCTCAGCACCTACCATCACCACATGCACCGGCATACCTGCAAATAACGGACTTCGCGCCACCATTTCCACGGCTTTTTTCGCAGTCGCGCTATGATCATAAGCAATCATAATGCGTTCTGGTGTTTTAAATGAGTCGGAAATAACCCAAATCGGCCGATGCAAAGTGCGAATAACGCGCTCGACTTGATGGCCAATATACTGGCCAATTTGAGAAGGTGTTTTTGTCGCCCGTTTGCCCTGGCGCCCAATCACAAGCAAGCGAACATCGTTTTCAATATCTGCCAAGGTATCGACTAAGTCGCCGTGGCGTTGCCGCAACAAAGGCTCCGGATAAACGCTTTTAACGTGTTTTTCTACCGCTTCAAGAAACAAATGACCTTGTTGCCGCGCTAACTTGGATCGTTTTTCTTCCAGATCAGTAAATTCCGTTAACAGTCGCTGACGCTCATCCATTCCAATCTGGCCACTGTAATCAGATTCATCACCTTTGCGAACATCATCGAGCACATTCAATAGCACCAGTTGATTATTCAACCGTGTCGCCGACCAAGCGGCATAATCTGCCACCGCATCAGATAAAGCGGAGCCATCGATACAAGCTACAGTATGTTTTGTCATTGCGGTGTTCTCCTAGTGGCCCATCAACTTGTCGGCAGCGTCTGGTTTATCAGATACGCCAAACTTATCAACGACAGTAGCGGTCGCTTTATTCATTCCTTGAACGACAACTTCAGCACCCTCTCGACGGAATTTTAAAATTACTTTATCAAGGGCTGCAACCGACGTGATATCCCAGAAATGGGCACGATCCACATCAATAGTTACCTTATCAAGCGCTTCTTTAAAGTCAAAGGATTCCACAAACTTCTCAGACGACGTAAAGAACACCTGACCAATCACTTTATAAGTACGGTGATCGCCCTCTTTATTCAGGCTTGAGGAGACATGCATGTAGCTGCCCACTTTTGCGGCGAAGAACAGTGCTGCCAACAGAACCCCAACGAATACACCAAAGGCTAAGTTATGAGTCCACACCACCACAACCACCGTGGCGATCATGACAATATTGGTGCTCATTGGGTGCTTTTTTAGATCCCGCACTGATTGCCAGCTAAAGGTACCAATGGAGACCATGATCATCACAGCGACAAGAGCGGCCATTGGGATTTGTCGTACCCACTCGGCTAAAAATACGACCATCACAATTAACACGACACCGGCAGTGAGCATCGATAACCGGCCGCGACCACCTGATTTCACATTAATGACGGATTGGCCAATCATGGCACAACCGGCCATACCGCCCATCAACCCTGAGCCAATATTGGCAATCCCCTGACCACGACACTCTTTATTCCGGTCTGATTTAGTATCGGTTAAGTCATCAACAATGGTTTGCGTCATCATCGATTCAAGTAAACCAACAATCGCCAACGGCAAAGCGTACGGCAAGATAATCATTAGCGTTTCAAAATTCAGTGGAATATCAGGCCATAAGAACACAGGTAAGCTATCGGGCAGCTCACCCATGTGACCGACGGTACGCACATCAACGCCGGTAAACATCACAAAAGCGGTAATCAGAACAATGGCGATTAAGGGCGATGGAATCGCTTTTGTCACATAAGGTAGGCCATAGATAATGCCCAAGCCCGCTGCTGTAAGCGCATACACATGCCACGTTACGTTGGTGAGCTCCGGCAACTGGGCAAGGAAAATAAGGATCGCTAAGGCATTCACAAAGCCAGTAACAACGGAGCGAGACACAAAACGCATCAACGAACCGAGTTTTAACAGCCCGAATATAAGCTGGAGCACACCGGTTAATAATGTCGCTGCAAGCAGGTATTCGAGGCCGTGATCACGGACCAAGGTAACCATAAGCAGAGCCATCGCGCCCGTAGCGGCAGAAATTTGTCCCGGTCGACCGCCCACAAAGGCCATAATCACACAGATACAGAAAGAGGCATAGAGGCCAACTTTCGGATCAACACCGGCAATAATAGAGAAAGCGATGGCTTCCGGAATAAGCGCTAATGCAACAACCAATCCCGCTAGAACATCCCCACGAATATTGCCAAACCATTCGTGTTTCCACGTGTTACCCATGTTTTTATTCCTATTTACCCAAGTGCACCGACTAAATTGTAGATCTATTTTTGAACTATGCTGTTTTTTTAAGCACAAAAGCTCCACGTTGAAGGCAGCTACTTTACTCGCTTACAGCGAGTGTTCGCTTCTCAACGTAGAGTAAATCTACGAAAATAAAGAGTTCATTCCAAAACCTGTAAAATGCACTGTTTTATCTATCTAAAACTGCAAGAAAACGCACTGTTTTGGTTAGATAACCTAGACATAAAGGTTAATGAGGGCGCGATGATACGGACGAATTGCGCATTAATCAAGCACCTGGATATCAACTTTTTGTTGAATTTTGTTCGTTTCCCCGAAAAACTACAACATATCCGTATCTACTCATTCATCTTAAGGTTGTTATGCATTTTCATATACTCATCGGCACCACATCAGGAAATACTGAATATCTCGCAGACGCAGTAAGCCAAGCGCTAATTTCCGAGGGCCATACAACCACCCTGCATGACCAACCCGATCTCACCGAAGTGCCCACAGAAAATGCCCTTTGGCTGTGCTGTATGGCGACCCATGGTGCCGGTGAATATGCCGATTCTATCTACCCGTTTATGCAGTCATTAAGCGATCAGCGACCTGCATTAGAAGGCGTTCGATATGCTCTTATTGGCATTGGGGATTCAAGCTACGATACCTTTTGCCAAGCCGCCCAAGATGCAGATGCCTTGTTTTCTGGCTTAGGTGCCACACGGATCTGCGACAGTCTGACGATCGATATGCTGAACGATTTAGATCCGGAAGCTAACGCAGTGAAGTGGCTAGATACATGGCAATCAGCCCGCAGTGAATAACCTTATCCACGCTATCAACCCTTGATTTAAAACGAAAATAAAAAGTTATTTGGATCTTATACACAGGTTACGCGGATCTTTACCCACCGGTTTCAAAAGCTGGGGATAAACAGGGATCAATGCTGTGATCCGATCCGGGGATAGATCTGGGGATAACTTTCACTGTGGATAAGCATCAAGTTATCCCACTGTTTATGCGTCCATAAGATCCCTGTTTATGCACATCCAAACATTAAAGCTAACCTTTTGATTTTAATTATATAAAACGGGCTATCCACAGATCTTTGGCGCGCTAATAGTAATCATAATAAAGAGATCTTAAAAAAATATAGATCTATATATTACCCAAGCCATGCGTGATCAAACGCAACCCATTCGTCCTATGCAAATCCCTTTGAAAAGCATTTTGAGTCACCCATAAAAGTGCTACAATAGTCGGCTATCTATGGGAATTGCCTAAGTTCACGATCCTTATGATCAATTGAGGATCCACTAGCTCTATCTTATAGACCTTATTTATTGACGCTTTAAGATCGAGGTTCAGATCGGTATGGCAACAGATTTACGGTTCGATGTGATTGTTATTGGTGGCGGACACGCAGGTACCGAAGCGGCACTTGCAGCTGCGCGTATGGGAAAGCAAACGCTACTGATCACGCATAACATCGATACCTTAGGACAAATGTCATGTAATCCAGCCATTGGTGGTATTGGTAAAGGACATTTGGTAAAAGAAATTGATGCCTTAGGTGGCATCATGGGTCGTGCTGCCGATCGCGCAGGTATTCAATTTCGGACTCTGAATGCCTCGAAAGGTCCAGCCGTTCGCGCTACGCGTGCTCAAGCCGATCGTCAACTATACAAAACCTTTATTCGCCAAACCTTAGAATCGCAACCGAATCTGAAAATCTTTCAGCAAGCCGCTGATGATCTTATTGTCACCGAAACAGGAACAGGTCCTCGCGTTGAAGGCGTGATAACGCAAATGGGCTTAAAGTTTTATGCACCTGCAGTTGTACTCACCACAGGTACTTTCCTAGGTGGACAAATTCATATTGGTTTATCAAATTTCAGTGGTGGTCGCGCAGGGGATCCTCCTTCGATTGCTTTAGCCCGTCGTTTACGCGAGCTTCCTCTTCGCGTTGATCGTTTAAAAACCGGAACGCCACCGCGAATCGATGCCAACACCGTTGATTTTTCAGTGATGCAAGAACAGCCTGGCGATTCACCACGACCGGTATTTTCGTTTATTGGGAGTACTGATGATCACCCCGAGCAAATTAGCTGTTACATCACCCATACCAATAACGAAACTCACGATATTATTAAATCAGGACTGGATCGCTCACCCATGTATTCGGGAGTGATCGAAGGTATTGGCCCACGATATTGCCCATCGATCGAAGATAAAGTGGTACGTTTTGCAGATAAAAACTCACATCAAATCTTCGTTGAGCCAGAAGGGTTAAATACCCAAGAACTCTATCCAAATGGCATCAGCACCAGCTTACCTTTTGATGTGCAAATGGCCTTGGTGCATTCCATCCGTGGATTCGAAAATGCGCATATTACGCGCCCAGGCTATGCCATCGAATATGATTTCTTTGATCCGCGTGATCTTAAACAATCATTGGAAACCAAATATATCCAAGGCTTGTATTTTGCTGGTCAAATTAACGGGACAACAGGTTACGAAGAAGCCGCCGCTCAGGGTTTAATCGCCGGCATGAATGCCGCCTTGGCCGTATCGCGCCAAGAAGCATGGACACCCCGTCGTGATCAAGCTTACATGGGCGTGCTCATTGACGATTTAGCAACCTTGGGAACCAAAGAACCTTATCGGATGTTCACCTCCCGTGCTGAATATCGATTGTTGCTGCGCGAAGATAACGCCGATATGCGCTTAACCGAGCAAGGCCGGAAGTTAGGCTTGGTCGACGATACCCGCTGGGCGTTGTTTAATACCAAGCTGGAAGCGGTTGAACAAGAGCAGCAACGCTTACGTTCTACCTGGATTCACAAAGATCACGTTGCTACCGACGCTGTAAACCCATTGCTAAAAACACCAATTAGCAAGGAAGCAAGCTTAGAAGAGCTATTGCGACGTCCGGAAGTCACTTATGATGCGTTAATGAAGATTGATGCGCTAGGCCCTGGATTAGTGGATCCAAAAGCAGCTGAGCAGGTCGAGATTCAAGTGAAATATGCGGGCTACATCAAACGTCAGGAAGAAGAAATAGCCAAGCAGTTACGCCATGAAAATACCAAGCTGCCGAAAGAATTTGAGTATCAACATATTTCCGGACTCTCCAATGAGGTGATTGCCAAGCTCAACGAGCATCGTCCGGATACCATCGGTCAGGCAGCACGGATCAGTGGAATTACGCCAGCGGCCATTTCCATGTTGTTGGTGCACCTAAAGAAACAAGGTTTACTTCGCAAGAGCGCGTAACCGAGCATCATCGCGCATAGCGTTTGCGGTGCATTAAGTGGATTAAGGGATTGTCATGGCAAAACTTCGGCCATTTCCGGAAGCAGAATTAAAACAAAAATTAAGCAAACTGCTAAAAGAGACTGATTTATCAGTAAGCGAAGCACAGCAACAACAGCTTATTGCGTTGCTTGGATTGCTGTATAAATGGAATGGTGCGTACAACCTAACATCGGTGCGAGATCCCCATGACATGCTCATTCGTCATGTTATGGACAGTATTGTGGTGGGTCCGTACTTGCATGGCACGCACGTTATCGATGTCGGAACCGGACCGGGCTTGCCGGGATTACCCTTAGCAATTTGTAATCCCGATCAGCAATTCGTGTTGCTTGATAGTTTAACCAAACGCATCACTTTTATCCGTCAGGTGGTCCATATATTGGGGTTAACCAATGTTACCCCGGTACTGGCTAGGGTTCAGGATTTCCAACCTAGCGACGTCGGCATTGTAGGATTTGATTCGGTGGTGAGCCGGGCGTTCGCGTCACTTGCAGATATGCTTAGCTGGTGTCATCATCTTCCTTCTGAGCAAGGACGATTTTTGGCGCTCAAAGGGGCTCCATCCGAAGAAGAGTTGAATAGCGTTCCCGCGCCATATCGGATTCATGCGGTGTATCCACTGCAGGTTCCAAACCTAGATGCCATGCGTCACATCGTCGATGTTCGAGTAACAGAGTAGATTGTGCGACGCGATAACGTCGCTTAATGCGCCCACTCAACGGGCATCAAGAACAATAATTTGAGGAAATTTCGTGGGGAAAGTCGTTGCAATTGCCAATCAAAAAGGCGGCGTTGGAAAAACTACGACCGCAGTGAATCTTGCAGCCTCAATGGCGGCCACCCGGCGTAAGGTGTTGTTGATTGATCTGGATCCCCAGGGCAACGCCACCATGGGTAGCGGCGTTGATAAATACGAAGTGCCTCACACGGTGTACGATTTGCTAGTGGATGAAAAGCCTGCAAGCATCGTAATCCAAACAGAAACCTCTGGAAATTATCATTTAATTGCAGCCAATAGTGATGTCACTGCCGCTGAAATCAAATTGATGGAAGTATTTTCCCGGGAAACGCGGTTGCGTCGGGCCCTTGATCCGGTGCGCGACCATTACGATTTTATCTTCATCGATTGCCCGCCATCGCTTAACTTGCTGACGGTGAATGCCATGGCAGCATCAGATTCTGTTTTGGTGCCGATGCAGTGCGAATATTATGCCTTAGAAGGATTAACCGCACTGATGGATACAATCGATCAACTCGCCTCTATTGTGAATCCGGGGCTGTATATCGAAGGCTTGCTTCGCACCATGTACGATCCTCGAAATCGTCTAGCCAATGATGTATCGGAACAATTAAAAAATCACTTTGGTGATAAAGTGTATCGTACTGTGATTCCTCGTAATGTGCGTTTAGCAGAAGCACCAAGCTTTGGTTCGCCTGCCATGTATTACGACAAATCATCAACAGGTTCAAAAGCTTATTTGGCTCTCGCCGGTGAAGTGATTCGCCGCGCCGAAACAAGCGCAAACGCTTCATAAGGAACTTTGTTTATGTCTGCTAAAAAACGAGGTTTAGGGCGCGGCTTAGATGCCCTATTAGCTACCAGCGCCAACGCTGTTGCCCGTCAGGAGGCACAACGGGTTGATGTAACCGATGCCCTAGATAAGGGTGAGTTACGGAAGTTGCCGGTCGAGTTTTTACGACCTGGTAAATATCAACCACGCAAAGATATGTCGCCAGAAGCTCTGGAAGATTTAGCCAATTCAGTCAAAGCGCAAGGAATTATTCAGCCCATCGTGGTGCGCCCTTTGGCTGAAAAAGATAGCTTTGAAATTATTGCGGGTGAGCGTCGTTGGCGCGCGGCGCAACTGGCCCAGCTCGATACAGTTCCTTGCCTCATTAAAGATGTTCCCGACGAAGCCGCGGTTGCTATCGCGCTGATTGAAAACATTCAACGGGAAGATCTGAATCCGTTAGAAGAAGCCAACGCCCTGAAACGATTAATGGATGAGTTTGAAATGACCCATCAAAGCGTGGCTGAGGCAGTAGGTAAATCACGCACAACGGTAACTAACTTACTTCGCATAACGCTATTGAATGACGATGTGAAAATTCTGCTTGAGCGGGGCGATATTGAACTTGGTCATGCCAAAGTGTTGTTAGGTGTGGAGGGTGAGGTACAAAGTGACCTAGCTCGGATTATCGCCGCCAAAGGTATGACAGTGCGCGAAGCCGAACAACTGGTGGCGCGCGCATTGAACCCAGTGAAGAAAGAAGAAAAGAAAGTTGATCCTGATGTGCAGCAGCTTGAACGAAAACTGAGCGAACAGCTAGGCGCAAAAGTGGCCATTAGCCATAACCGCAAAGGTCGTGGCAAGCTGGTGATTAACTACGCTTCTCTTGATGAACTTGATGGAATTCTAGCCCACATCAAATAACTGGTCGGATGCTTATAACATCTGCATTAGCGCGAGGTGACATTTGTGTTCACTTCGCTTCAGTTTTCCACCGACTTCATTTGCAATTTCAGGCGAAAACTTTATAATCTGCGCAGCTTTTGCTGGGGGGCGTGTAAGCCTCGACCAACAGATTTTATCAAACATCGCCGTTCGACTGTTCGACAGCGGTGTTTTTTGTCAGGAAAATGAAAGGTTTCGGATATGGCGGCCCAACATCACCATGAGATGACGCATAAAGGCCGGATCCTCGCTAAGCGCTTAATTCGTCTTCAAGCCCTCAGCGCAGCCATATTAATTTTCATTTTCGGACTTACTTTGGGAATACCGGCAGTGATAACCGCTACTGCTGGAGCCATCATCGGCTTACTCCCAAATATAGTATTTGCCGCGTTCGCATTTCGAACCGGAGGCGCCCGCGCTGCACCCGCTGTGGTGAATAGTTTCTACGTGGGCGAAGGTTTAAAGATCGCACTCACCATGTGCTTGTTTGTAATGGCCTTTGTGTTTCTTGAAGGTCCTTGGTTACCGCTTTTTGTGGTATTCGGCGTCATTACAATCTTGCACTGGCTAGCACCAATTTTACATTTGAAAATTAACTAACTTGGGTTACTTAACATGGCTGCTGATGGAAAAATGACTCCAACGGAGTACATTTCGCACCACTTGCAGAATGCACAGATCGGTGAAGGTTTCTGGACCGTGAACGTGGATTCTCTGGGGATGGCGATTGTGCTTGGGAGCTTCTTCGTATGGTTATTTGCTTACGTTGGGCGCAAGGCAACAACTGGCGTTCCAGGTAAACTACAATGTTTTATTGAAATGGTGGTGGAGTTCGTCGATACCTCGGTGAAAGAAACTTTCCATGCCAAGAGCAAACTAATTGCACCATTAGCCCTTACCATTTTCGTCTGGATATTCCTGATGAACTTGATGAAGCTTATTCCTGTGGACTTCTTCCCATTATTCTGGGGCTTGTTAGGTATCACGGTAGCGAGCGGCATGGGTAAAGGCGAAGTGTCTGAGGGTGCAGGTGTGATTGCGCGGGCCATGGATCACCCGTGGAGTTACATGAAAGCCGCACCGACAACCGATTTGAACGTCACCTTAGGCCTCGCGCTGGGTGTGTTTGTCTTGATTATTTTCTACTCAGTGAAGCACAAAGGGTTGGGTGGTTTCGTGAAGGAACTTACTTTCACACCGTTTAATCACTGGGCATTGATTCCGTTTAACCTGGTTCTCGAACTCGTGACCCTGATTGCTAAACCAATCTCGTTGTCACTGCGTTTGTTCGGAAACTTGTATGCCGGTGAGCTGATTTTCATTCTGATCGCGATGATTGGATTGTTCCAGCTGCCGCTCCACTTCGCGTGGGCTGTGTTCCATATTCTGGTCATTATCTTGCAAGCGTTTATCTTTATGATGCTCACGATCGTGTACCTGAGTATGGCCAGTGAAAAACACTAGGTAAGCAATATGAGCGTGGCAACACGCTCAATAAATTCAACGTTTTATTTGTACTTTTAACTTTAACTATCTGAAAAACTGGAGATATCAATGGAAACTGTAGTTTCATTTACAATCTTAGCTGTAGCAATCATTATCGGTTTAGCTGCTCTGGGTACAGCAATTGGCTTCGCCATCATGGGTGGTAAGTTCTTAGAAGCAACTGCTCGTCAACCAGAAATGGCTGCGCAACTGCAAACTAAGATGTTCATCTTGGCAGGTCTTATCGACGCGATCTCAATGATCGGTGTTGGTGTTTCTCTGTTCTTCGTATTTGCGAATCCTTTTGTTGGCTTATTAGGCTAATTGAAACTCGACGGTCACCAACTTAGAGGAGATCCGTTGTGGATATCAACGCAACTCTGATAGGTCTTATGATCGCGTTTGTGGTCTTCGTACTTTTTTGTATGAAGTTCGTATGGCCACCCCTGAATAATGCTATTGAAGAACGTCAGAAGAAAATTGCTGACGGTCTGGCAGCTTCAGAACTCGCCGAGAAAGACCTAGAGCAAGCGCGCAAGCAAGCAGACGACGAGTTAAAAGCAGCAAAATTAGAAGCTGCGACCTTAATTGACCAGGCCAAGAAACGGGCCGCTAAACTGGTTGAAGAAGAAACTCAACGTGGCCACGCAGAGCGCGAAAAAATTATCGCTTCCGGTTATGCAGAAGTGGAAGCTGAGCGTAACCGCGTTCGTGAAGAACTGCGCAAGCAGCTGGGTGTTTTAGCCATTGCTGGTGCGTCGAAAATCATCGAGCGTGAGGTTGATGCACAGAAGCAAAGCGACATTGTTGAAAAACTTGTCGCTGAATTGTAATCACGGGGGTAGAGCAGATGTCGGAACAAACTACGATCGCTCGCCCCTATGCCAAAGCAGCTTTTGATTTTGCTGTTGAGCAGGGTGCGATCGCCGAGTGGAACGAAATGTTGGAATTTGCCGCTGCTGTTGCAGTGCAAGAAGACATGCACCACTTTTTAAAAAGCGCCACTAGCCGTGACCAAGTCACCACCGTTTTTGTTGGTGTCTGCGGTGAACAGCTCAACGCGAACGGCCAGAACTTAATTAAAGTGATGGCAGATAACGAACGCTTGGTAGCTTTACCAGAGGTTGCACGTTTATTCGGGCAGCTTCGGTCTGACTACGAGAAAGAGGTCACTGTGGATGTTGTATCTGCAGTTGAACTCAACGACGCCCTTAAGGCGAAGTTAAGCGCAGCGTTGGAAAAACGTCTCGCACGCAAAGTTAAGCTCAATTGCAGTGTAGACCCGTCTGTTATGGGCGGACTGTTGATAGAGGCCGGTGATCTGGTCATCGACGGCACACTGAAGAGTAAGCTGACACGGCTTGCCAACACACTGCAATCATAATCGGGGACGAGAGCATGCAACTGAATTCAAATGAAATTGCAGAACTGATCAAAAAACGAATTGAGAAGTTCGAAGTTGTCAGTGAAGCTCGTAATGAAGGTACTATCACCGCTGTAACAGACGGCATCATCCGCATTACCGGATTGGCCGATTGTATGCAGGGGGAGATGGTCGAGCTTCCTGGGAATCGTTATGCCATCGCACTAAACCTTGAGCGCGACTCAGTAGGTGCGGTAGTAATGGGTCCGTATGGCGACCTACAAGAAGGCACAAAAGTTAAATCAACCGGACGTATCTTAGAAGTTCCAGTAGGACGTGCGCTGTTAGGCCGCGTTGTGAACACGCTAGGTATGCCAATTGATGGTAAAGGCGCAATTGATGCAGACGGCTTTGAGCCAGTTGAGAAAATTGCACCGGGTGTTATCGAGCGTAAATCGGTTGATCAGCCAGTACAAACTGGTTACAAATCAATTGACTCGATGATTCCAATCGGCCGTGGCCAGCGTGAGCTGATCATCGGTGACCGTCAAACCGGTAAAACAGCGATGGCTGTGGATGCCATCATCAACCAGAAAGGCACTGGCATTAAGTGTGTGTACGTGGCAATCGGTCAGAAATCATCGACTATCGCCAACGTAGTACGCAAACTTGAAGAGCACGGCGCCCTCGAGCACACCATCATTGTTGCAGCATCTGCGTCTGAATCAGCCGCTCTGCAATACTTGGCTGCGTACTCTGGTTGTACTATGGGTGAATACTTCCGCGATCGCGGCGAAGACGCACTAATCGTATACGATGACTTGTCGAAGCAAGCTGTTGCTTATCGTCAAATTTCATTGTTGCTACGTCGTCCGCCAGGCCGTGAAGCATTCCCTGGTGATGTTTTCTATCTACACTCGCGCTTGTTGGAGCGTGCTGCTCGCGTAAACGCTGATTACGTAGAGAAGTTCACCAATGGCGAAGTGAAGGGCAAAACCGGTTCACTTACCGCATTGCCAATTATCGAAACACAAGCAGGTGACGTATCTGCGTTCGTACCGACCAACGTAATTTCAATTACCGATGGTCAGATCTTCTTGGAAACTGACCTCTTTAACGCGGGTATTCGCCCTGCAGTTAACGCAGGTATCTCGGTTTCTCGGGTAGGTGGTGCAGCGCAAACTAAGATCATCAAAAAGCTGGGCGGTGGTATTCGTCTTGCGTTGGCTCAGTATCGTGAACTTGCAGCGTTTGCTCAGTTCGCTTCTGACCTCGACGAAGCAACACGTTCACAGCTTGAGCATGGTCAGCGCGTTACCGAGCTGATGAAGCAGAACCAATATGCGCCAATGAGCGTTGCCGAGATGGGTATCTCTATCTATGCAGCTGAAAAAGGTTTCCTGAAAGGTATTGCGATTAATAAAATTCAGGATTTCGAAAGTGCCCTGCTCTCTTATTTTAAGAGCGAGCATGCGGAGCTTATGGCGAAAATCAACGAAACAGGCGATTACAACGACACTATCGATGCTGAAATTAAAGCAGGTATCGAGAAGTTTAAATCAACTCAAAGTTGGTAAGAAGCGGGCCGCAGGAAACTGCGGCCTTCAGTCGTTGTAACGCAGGAGATTAATCATGGCCGTTGGTAAAGAGATTAAAACTCAGATCGCGAGTATTAATAATACTCAGAAGATCACCAGCGCGATGGAAATGGTCGCTGCGTCCAAGATGAAGAAGGCGCAGGAACAGATGGCGTTAAGCCGTCCGTACGCTGAGTCCATTCGCAAAGTGATCGGCCATATTGCTCAAGGTAACCTCGAGTACCGCCATTCGTGGTTGGAAGAACGCGAGGTGAAACGCGTTGGTTACATCATCGTCTCCACAGACCGTGGTTTGTGTGGCGGCTTGAACAGTAACGAATTTCGTAAAGTCATTCGTGATGTCCAAGTCTGGCAAGAGAAAGGCGTTGATGTCAGCTTCGCTGCTTTGGGTAGTAAAGCGTCAGGCTTTTTTAAGCGGTTATCAGGCAGCATCCTGTCACAAGCGTCAGCTTTCGGTGATAAACCAAAAGTAGAAGACGTGATTGGTACGGTCTCTGTCATGCTCAAGGCTTTCGAAGAAGGCGAGCTCGACAAGATCTACTTGGTGTACAACAAGTTTGTAAACACCATGACTCAGGAGCCGGTGATCCACCAGCTGTTGCCATTGCCAAAAACAGAGACTGCCAAGCGTGAACATGCCTGGGATTATCTGTATGAACCGGATGCTAAGTCTATTCTGGACACGCTGTTGCGTCGGTTTATTGAAAGCCAGGTATATCAAGGCGTGGTAGAAAACCTCGCTAGCGAGCAGGCCGCTCGAATGGTGGCAATGAAATCCGCTACTGATAATGCTGGCCAGCTTATTGACGACCTTCAGTTGGTTTACAACAAGGCCCGTCAGGCTGCGATTACCCAGGAAATTTCAGAGATTGTTTCGGGTGCCGGTGCAGTTTAAGGCAACAGTCAGAAAGATTTGCAGAGTTAGAGGATAAGTCATGAGTCAAGGTAAGGTCGTCCAAATCATTGGCGCAGTTGTGGATATCGAATTTCCACAAACTGACGTTCCAAAGATCTACGACGCACTCCGCATCGCTGAAGGCGATCTGAAAGGGTTAACCCTGGAAGTTCAGCAACAGCTTGGTGGCGGTGTTGTGCGTTCGATTGCACTCGGTACTACCGACGGTCTTCGTCGTGGATTGAGTGTTGAAAATACAGGTGAATCAATTTTGGTTCCCGTTGGTAAAGCAACTCTAGGACGTATTATGAACGTTCTGGGTGAGCCTATCGACGAAGCAGGTGATATCGGTGAAGAAGAGCGTATGTCTATTCACCGTGAAGCGCCTTCTTATGAAGAACAGTCAAGCTCAATTGAACTACTGGAAACAGGCATCAAGGTTATCGACCTGATTTGTCCGTTTGCTAAAGGTGGTAAGGTTGGTTTGTTCGGTGGTGCCGGTGTAGGTAAAACCGTAAACATGATGGAGTTGATCCGGAACATCGCAATCGAGCACAGCGGTTACTCAGTATTCGCAGGTGTTGGTGAGCGTACTCGTGAAGGTAACGACTTCTATCACGAGATGAAAGACTCTAACGTACTCGACAAAGTAGCGCTCGTGTACGGTCAGATGAACGAGCCTCCTGGAAACCGTCTGCGTGTAGCATTGACCGGTTTGACCATCGCTGAGAAATTCCGTGATGAAGGCCGCGACGTTCTGTTCTTCGTAGATAACATCTATCGTTACACGTTGGCCGGTACTGAGGTATCAGCACTTCTAGGTCGTATGCCATCTGCGGTAGGTTATCAGCCTACGCTAGCAGAAGAGATGGGTGTACTGCAGGAGCGTATTACCTCAACCAAGACAGGTTCAATCACATCAATCCAAGCGGTATACGTACCTGCGGATGACTTGACTGACCCGTCACCAGCGACCACGTTTGCTCACTTGGACGCAACCGTTGTATTGTCACGGGACATCGCTGCACTGGGTATCTACCCAGCAGTAGACCCGCTTGATTCTACCTCGCGTCAGCTGGACCCTCAGGTGATTGGTTCTGAGCACTATGAAACTGCACGTGGCGTGCAGTCAGTATTGCAGCGTTACAAAGAACTGAAAGATATCATCGCGATTTTGGGTATGGATGAGCTTTCTGAAGAAGATAAGCAAGTGGTAGCACGCGCTCGTAAGATTCAGCGTTTCTTATCACAGCCGTTCTTCGTAGCAGAAGTATTTACTGGCGCGCCAGGAAAGTACGTATCCCTGAAAGATACTATTGCCGGCTTTAAAGGCATTCTTGACGGTGACTACGACAGCTTGCCAGAACAGGCGTTCTACATGGTTGGTACCATCGACGAAGCAGTCGAAAAAGCCAACAAAATGTAATCGAACGGGAGGTTTGTAATGGCGGTATCCACAGTACATCTGGACGTAGTAAGCGCTGAAGATCGTTTGTTCTCCGGCGACGTTCGCTCGATTCAGGTGACGGGTAGTGAGGGTGAACTGGGTGTTTTACCAGGACACACTCCATTGCTGACCGCCTTGCAACCTGGCATGGTTCGCGTAGTAACCGCAGACGGTGAAGAAGAGTTTTTCTACATCGCCGGCGGCGTCATGGAAGTTCAACCAGAATCAGTTACCGTGTTGTCGGATACGGCAGTACGCGGTGGTGAGCTGGATGAGCAGGCAACTGAGAAAGCCATTAAAGAAGCGCGTGAAGCGCTGGCCCACTCGTCGCCTGATATGTCCTACGCCGAAGCTGCAGCAGAGCTTGCCCGAGCAGTTGCCCAGTTGCGTGTATTGCAGCAACTGAAAAAGCGCAAAGGCAAATAACAGGTTCGCAAAGGCGATCAACCGATCATAAAAAACCCGGCTCCGGCCGGGTTTTTCTTTTCTCTCATCATGAAAACCAAATGGGGTGGAATACTTGGCCCGCAGGAGTCGACTCGGGGGAAACAACCTTAACGTTTTGTTGTCATTTCTTACCTATTCGAAGCCTGCTAGAATAGTGCGAATCAATTAAGAACAGTGAATACAAGGAATCAGGCTATATGACTCAGCCTTCGCTTAATGTAGTAATTCTTGCGGCAGGAAAAGGCACTCGGATGCGCTCAAACTTGCCTAAAGTGCTTCATCCTGTGGCACAAAAGCCCATGGTTGCACATGTCATCGATACGGCCCTTGCTCTCGGAGCCGAAAAGCTGCAATTGGTGTACGGCCATGGTGCTGATCACCTTCGTAGCGCCCTTAGTGATTATGCCGTTAATTGGGTAGAACAGGCGGAGCAACTAGGCACTGGCCATGCGATGCAGCAAACGATTCCCCATATTGGTGACGATGAAACCGTTTTGATTCTCTATGGCGATGTTCCCCTCACTCGCCCAGAAACCTTGCAAGGCTTGTTAGCAGCCAAAGGAAATGAGGCCATGGCGTTACTTACGGTAACGCTCCCAGACCCCACCGGCTATGGACGCATTGTTCGCACCGAAAACGGCGAGATAACCGGCATTGTTGAACACAAAGACGCCAGCCCCGAGCAACATCAAATTGATGAAGTAAATACCGGCATGATGGCGGTGAATGGCGCTGATCTAAAGCGTTGGTTACAGCAGTTGGATAATCAAAACGCTCAAGGTGAATATTATCTCACCGATATCGTGGCGATGGCCGCATCTGAAGGTGTGCGCATTGCTAGCGCACAGCCAAGGGATATTCCCGAAGTTGAAGGTGCCAATAACCGTGTGCAATTAGCTGGGTTGGAGCGTGCCTATCAGCAACGGCAGGCCGAAGCACTGATGCTTGCAGGCGCCACCCTACTCGACCCTGCCCGTATTGATGTGCGGGGCATGGTGCGTGTGGGTAACGACGTGGTGATCGACGTGAATGTGGTGTTGGAAGGGAATGTATATCTCGGTGACGGCGTTGTTATTGAACCAAACTGCGTGATACGCGATAGCCACATTGCTAATGGTGCACGCATTAAAGCAAATTCTGTCCTCGAAGGGGCGAAAGTGGGCGAACAGGCCCAAGTAGGCCCATTTGCGCGCTTACGCCCAGGTGCCGAATTAGCGAAAGATTCGGCAGTAGGCAACTTCGTGGAAATGAAGAAGTCATACTTAGGCGAAGGCGCTAAAGCGGGACACCTCAGCTATTTGGGCGATGCCACGATAGGAGCCGGCGCCAATATAGGTGCGGGAACCATTACCTGCAATTACGATGGCGTAAACAAACATAAAACAGAGATTGGTGCCAACGCCTTTATTGGGTCGAATAGTTCCCTTGTTGCACCAGTGCATATAGGGGCTGGTGCGATTACCGGGGCCGGCTCTGTGATTACCACCGACGTGCCCGACGCTGCCCTTGCAGTGGGTCGAGCAAAACAACGGAATATAGAGGGCTATAAGCGCCCGGCAAAAAAAGGAGAGAAGTAATATGTGCGGTATCGTTGGGGCCACAGCAGAACGGCGCGTAGCGGGTATTTTGCTCGAAGGTTTACGTCGCTTGGAGTACCGCGGATACGATTCGGCGGGAATGGCATTGTTAAACAACGATGGACTGCACCAGCTGCGTCGGGTCGGTAAAGTTCAGGCCTTAGGCGAGGCGTTAGACGAAACCGGTGTGAATGGCATGAGCGGTATTGCGCACACGCGCTGGGCCACCCATGGCGGTGTTACCGAGGCCAATGCCCACCCCCACTTCTCGAATGGCACCTTAGCGGTAGTCCACAATGGTATTATCGAAAATCACGAAAGCCTGCGCAAAAAACTAAAAGGCTTGGGGTATGTATTTACCTCGCAAACCGATACGGAAGTAATCTCCCACCTGATGCACCACGAGCTCGAGAAAGGAGTGAGCCTACTGGATGCCTTGAAGGTTACCGTAAAACAGCTTGAGGGCGCTTATGGCACCGTGATTATGGACAAGCGCCATCCCGGTGAGCTTGTGGTGGCCCGTTCCGGCAGTCCGTTGGTTATTGGTTTGGGGATTGGCGAGAACTTTATCGCCTCTGATCAGCTTGCCTTGCTTCCGGTCACCCGCGATTTTATCTATCTCGAAGAAGGCGATGTGGCCTCAGTTACCCGTGACAGCGTTACTATTTTTGCCGCTGATGGCGAGCAAGTGAAGCGTGATGTGGTTACCTCCGATCTGCAATACGATGCCGGCGGTAAAGGCGAATATCGCCACTACATGCTTAAAGAAATACACGAACAACCCTTCGCGGTGCGTAACACCCTTGAAGGACGCGTGAATGGCGAAGAAATTCACGTGAACGCCTTTGGCGAAGAAGCAGAATCTATTTTCAAAGATATCCGTCATGTGCAAATCGTTGCCTGTGGTACGAGCTACCATGCAGGGATGGTCGCGCGCTATTGGCTAGAGCAACATGCAGGCGTGTCCTGCAACGTGGAAATTGCATCTGAATTTCGCTATCGCAAATCTCATGTATTTCCAGGCAGCCTGCTGGTCACTATTTCCCAGTCCGGTGAAACCGCCGATACGCTCGCAGCGCTACGGCTTGCAAAAACCTTGGGCTATCGCTCAACCTTAACGATTTGTAACGTGGCAACTTCATCCATGGTACGCGAATCTGATTTAGCCTTCTTGACGCGCGCAGGCGCTGAGATTGGTGTGGCTTCAACCAAAGCCTTTACCACGCAGCTGGCAGGTTTGCTGATGCTAGTCGCAGCCATTGGTCGCTACAATGGCGCCGAAGCGGACATCGAAGGTCGCATTGCCCATGCATTGTCAACGCTACCTAACCACCTCGAGCACGCACTGAAGATCACCAAAGAGATTGAAGCCCTTGCCGAAGAGTTTGCCGACAAAGAGCACAGTTTGTTCTTAGGTCGTGGGGAGCAATACCCTATCGCAATGGAAGGCGCACTCAAGCTCAAAGAAATTAGCTATATTCACGCCGAAGCCTATGCAGCCGGTGAGTTAAAACACGGGCCACTTGCACTCATCGACGCAGAAATGCCGGTCATTGTGGTGGCACCGAATAACGAACTACTCGAAAAGCTTAAATCGAACGTGGAAGAAGTGCGCGCTCGCGGCGGCATTATGTACGTATTTGCCGATCGAGACGCTGAGTTTGCCAGCGACGACAGCATGCGCGTCATTAACCTTAATCATGTTGATGAGCTCGTTGCTCCCATCGTGTACACCATCCCGCTGCAGCTACTCAGCTACTACGTGGCCATCATCAAAGGCACCGACGTAGACCAACCGCGGAATTTAGCAAAGAGTGTGACTGTGGAGTGATTTTAGAGAATGAGCGTGCGTAAAAACCTAAAATGGATTCTGCTCGGAACTGGCGCGACCCTTGTTTTTGCGGTGATGGTTGGGGCTGTGTTTTGGTTTGTTATGTCATTGCTAAAGGGGGAAGCTTACGAGCGCTCACTCAGTGCGGTGATGGATGATAGGCATGTAGTGGCGATTGTTGGAACCCCGATGACTCCCAGTCGTTTCGTATGGGGCAATATTTCAACAAGTGGGCCTGATGGCAACGCCAATCTTGAATACACGGTATCGGGGCCGCAGTCGTCGGCAAAGGTGTATGTAAATGCCACTCGTACTTTGGGAGAATGGCGTTTAAATGCCGTTGTTGTGGTGCCTGAAGGAACAAATCAACGAATTATTGTCGCCGGGCCCGATCGCAACGGGCCTTAAAGTACATACCTTTAAATACTGAAGAGCCCACTTCATTATCTCGAGTTACAGTACCGCTTTCCAAATCAAAAATAATCGTGTCGGGTGCCTTCTTGAATTCTAAATAATCATTAATGAGAATGTAAAATATTGCAGTAAAAGCAATGGTCATTATGATAGAGATTTTGATATTCACATTCCCACTCGATATGAGCCAAGCAGCACTCAAGAAAAACGGCAAAAATACCAACAATGCTATCGTAATATTCTTAAACAACAGTGAGCGATCTTTTTTCCCTTGTACTTTCATCGTAGTAAAACCTCATTAAATAAGGGCGTACATCAAAATCGCCCTGAAATGAAAAAAACTATTCTGATCGTAATAAGCTGCTATATGCGACTTTAGGAGTTGACTCTGTGAGCTCCCCAAATTCGTTATAGAATTTAAAAGTAAAACTGATTTCTGCATTAATTGACCAGCGGTCGCCATAGCGAAAATCACTGTCTGATACTGATTCTAAATCAAATGACAGATGCATGTCTTGAGCTGAATAAACTTCATTCGAAGAACAAGTGCCGGACCCATCTAAATCAACCCAGATTTGAAGGTATGGATAAAGGGGGCTAGTACTACTATCCAATACTGATGAGCCCTCAACTGCTAGTTTTGTGAGAGCTTCAGCAGCGGTGGTCGAATTAGAGGCTGGATTAAATGCGAAGCCAATTTGTTCTTTTTCTTCAAAACATTTATGCTCCCTTCCAATAAATAGTACCCCATGTGTTGGAGGTATACCTCTGAATTGTTCAGAATCTCCTTCCTTGTTAACTAGTATCATAGGTTCTGAAAGAGGTGCCCGATCGGGCTCGACTGTCGGAACCTCAGACACATCCAATACGATGATTGGTAACGTACTTAATAAAAATATTGATAACATAATTTTCTCTCTCTTTAAAAACTCAATGTAACATTCAATGGTCGGAAACCAATAGCAAGGATTCCATGGATCCTCTGGCATGTAACTCTTTGACCTTCTTTAGCACTAACCCGAAACACGACTCGCAGAAATCGAAATTAAACTCTTCTCCATCACTGTCCACTTCCCCATTCATGACACAGCTCTAAACTAGCGTTTTCCAGTCTTTCCCGGTAAACCGCTGGCGGTAAAATGACAAAGCTTTCATGGGTGCGGTCACGGGATCAAATTTAGGAAGGGGCGTGTTTGCGGAGAATATGGGCTACCATGACATGATCCCTTTAGCTTTCCTGCTCCAAAATACGCGGACCCGGTCCCTCTTTTGCTAACACATCCTGCGGGTTGCGTAGCGGGCATTCCGCAAGTGACAGGCATCCGCAACTCATGCAACCAAAAAGTGAAATTAGGCAGTTTTATTGTGACTGCAGCGGAGTACAATCAAAACGCACAAACGCAACATGATTCAGAGATCTTGACAGCATGAGTTCATATATTCTTGAAATTTCAAACCTAAGCAAAGCGTACCCGTCGGGTCACAAGGCGTTAAAGGATGTAAGCCTGCAAGTTGAGCGCGGGAAAATTCTGGCGCTGTTGGGCCCCAATGGTGCGGGTAAAACGACATTGATCAGCATTGTGTGCGGTTTGGTAAAGCCAGGCCCGGGAAGCATTCAAGTGGATGGGTTGGATGTGATTCGTGACTATCGGGAAGTTCGCAAGAAAATCGGCTTGGTGCCCCAAGAACTCTCTGTCAGCATGTTTGAAACCGTATGGGACACCGTCACCTTAAGTCGGGGAATGTTTGGTAAGCCTGCCGATCCAGTGTACTTAGAAAGTCTTCTGCGCGACTTGTCGTTATGGGATAAGCGGAAGAGCAAGATTATGACGTTATCAGGTGGCATGAAACGTCGGGTTCTGATTGCTAAAGCGCTCTCACACCAGCCGGAAATTTTATTTTTGGACGAGCCCACAGCGGGCGTCGATGTCGAACTGCGGCGCGATATGTGGGGTCTGATTCGTCGTCTCCGCGACAATGGCGTGACCATTATTCTGACCACCCATTACATTGAAGAAGCTGAAGAAATGGCAGACCGTATCGGGGTGATCAATAAAGGTGAGCTGATTCTGGTTGAGGAAAAAGAAACCCTAATGACCCGTTTGGGTAGCAAAAATCTAACCTTGGAACTGGCCGAACCGATGCAACAGGTGCCTGAGGCGCTGGCGCCTTATAATCTCACGCTCAGCAAAGGCGGAGCGCAGCTTGTGTATACCTACGACAGCCATGCAGGGCATGAAATCAGTGGTCTTCTGAAGGCACTACAAGAACAGGGAATTGATTACCGAGATTTGCACACCCGACAAAGCTCACTGGAAGATATTTTTGTCGATTTAGTGGCGGAGGGTATATGAATCATCATGCTGTTAAGGCGATCTATCATTTCGAGATGGCGCGTACCTTCCGCACTTTGATGCAAAGTTTAGCGTCGCCCATTCTATCGACGTCGCTTTACTTTATCGTGTTCGGCGGGGCGATTGGCTCGCGGATGATGGATATCGACGGGGTGAGTTATGCGGCTTACATCGTTCCAGGATTAATCCTAATTACCGTACTCACGGAGAGCACCTCGAATGCGTCGCTGGGTATCTATATGCCGAAGTTTACCGGCACGATTTATGAAGTGCTGTCTGCGCCTATTACGCCTTTCGAAATTATATTGGGATACGTTGGCGCAGCGGCGACGAAATCTGTGTTGCTGGGGTTACTGATTCTAGTGAGCGCGCGACTATTTGTGGATTTTTCCGTGCTCTACCCACTGTGGATGTTGCTCTTTCTCGTGGTCATTTCAGTCACCTTTAGTCTATTTGGATTTATTCTAGGGCTCTGGGCCGACAGCTTTGAGCGTTTGGGGATTATTCCCACCATGGTGATTACACCACTGGTGTTTTTAGGGGGAAGTTTTTACTCCATCAGTATGCTCCCGCCATTGTGGCAAACCATCACTATGTTTAATCCGGTGGTTTATTTAGTTAATGGCTTTCGTTGGAGCTTTTACGGTGTCGCCGATGTGCATGTGGGCTTTAGCTTGGCCATGATCACGCTATTTCTTGTCACATGTTTTAGTATTGCCTGGTGGATGCTACGGACAGGCTACAAAATTAAGAGTTAATATCGGCGCGATAAATCTCGCTCACTTAAGTAAATAGGAATAGACGCATGAAAAAACTTCTCGTTTTAATCGTCGTTCTAATCAGTGGCTGCGCAAGTTCAGTGGATGATCCGAACTTTGCAAATGAGCCGTCCTTTGCGGGCATCCAAGATGGCTATTTGGTGTATACCGGATATCTTTTGGAGGAGTCGAATCAAAAGCTTTTCGCAGCTTATGAGAATGCCGCTAGCAAACCCACTCGACTCTTGATTTCAAGTGGTGGTGGCGACATCGGGCTTGGAATTGAGTTGGGGAACTGGATTATTGAGCATGAGCTAGATGTGGAAGTTCTCGATGTATGCGCGTCATCTTGCGCAAATTATGTATTTCCTGCGGGCAAAACCAAATACTTGCGCAAAGACTCAGTGCTGATCTGGCACGGGAGTGCGTGGCAGCAGAATTGGAGGATACCTGAAGGTGCACAGGAATGGTTCGATGAGTGGTTAAATAGCATTAGGGCATCAGAAACAGAGTATTATGCCGAGCTCGAAGTAGACAATCTCCTTACGGTCTATGGTCAGCACTATGTGCCCTCAGTTTTTCGCCTCGTTTTTCACAACCTAACAATGGGTACTGGCCCTAAACAAGGTTTCGATTACTCATTAGAGGATATGCAACGATTTGGATTATCAAATATTTTACTTGTCGATGAAGAATGGAACTGGCGAAAGCATCGACCCGGTGTAAGGCAAATGGTTATCCGAGTTCCTGTAAGCAATGATTATGAGTTCACACTCCGTCGTTTTGAAATTTAGGCTTAATAAATAAAAGGTTTCGGAAGGGCGTCATTAGCTCGGGCCGTTGCTTTTACTACTCGATATCATTTACTGCTAAAATCCATTCTCAATTAGCCCCAGCGATTAATATGTTGGGCCAACAACAACTGAGAATGCTGCAATGAATACACAACCAAATAACCCGCTGCATGGCCTAACGCTGGAAAAGATTTTGACTCGTCTCGTCGAACATTACGGGTGGGAGGGCTTACATCGGCGCATCAGTATCAACTGCTTTTCAAATGAACCGTCGATTAAATCGTCCTTAAAGTTCTTGCGGAAAACCCAATGGGCTCGGGACAAAGTAGAAGCTTTGTATGTGAGTACGTTTCAATAAGTCGAAAGCTTACGCAGAATCAAAGCAAAGACATGAATTTAAACGCCAGATATTTCAGGGGAACATTCACTCAACGTCCGTCCAGTCGTCGGCAAAGGTGTATGTAAATACCACTCGTACTGGGGGAAATGGCACCTAACCCCCCCTCTTCTTCTCGCTTGTGTCATGAAAATGTCATCTAAGCGTCGTAAAACCGCCATATAACTCGGCTTTAATAAGCGTCAGTTTTGCTAGCGTCCGTTCTGGCTTGCCTGAACGAGAGCAACGATAAATCTACACATACACTCAACTTGCTGATGGAACCTTTATGAAAACGCCAATTAAAATAACTGTTGTTGCAGCCGCTGTTGCTTTTGCCATTTTCGCTGATATCGCTGAAGCCGCTCCAACTGTGGATGTTCGGGGTCGTATGCACTTGGATACCGCCGCTTATGACGCAGACGTCACTGAGCTTGGCGCAAGTACCGCGGTTCGTCGGACGCGCTTGGGCATGAACGGAAAACTGAACGATACGTGGTCATTTCAAATCGAGTATGACTTCGCTGAAAACGGGACCAGCGCAAATGATGTGTTCTTGCGTCGTTCGCTTGCCGATGGAACCCTCACGATTGGTCAAGTTAAAGTACCTATGGGCTTGAACGAGCTCACCAGTTCAAACGCCATCACGTTTATGGAACGTGCCTCTAACAGCAATATTACCGCCGATAGCCGCCGTTTAGGTGTGCGCTATGACCGGTCGTTCGAGAATGTATTGTTCCAAAGCATGGTATATACGCGCGGTATCGGCAGTGGTCGCGTGGCGAGCGCGGATGACCCTATGGGGTTGGCGGGCCGTTTAGTATTTACGCCAGTTACCGGTGATACCTTAGTACACTTAGGGGTATCGGTAGCAGCGGAAGATCGGGGTGATTACAATAGCTTGCGCTACCGAGATCGCCCAGAAATTCGTCCGGCGGATATTCGTTTGATTGATACTGGCAACCTTACCGACGTGGACTCAACCTTAAAGTATGGTTTAGAAGCAGCTTATCAAGCGGGTCCGTTCTCGATGGAAGCCGAGTACTTGGCGAACAATGTAAGCCGTAGCCAAGCAAATGATGTAACTTTTGATGGTTACCATGTTCAGGTGAGCTACATTCTTACCGGCGAAAAACGGGGCTATCGGGGCGGTAACTTTCGCGGTGTAACACCTAAGGGCGATGCGGGCGCATGGGAAGTTGCGGCGCGCTATAGCGTGGCTAATCTAAGTGATGGTGATGTTCTCGGTGGTGAGCAGAGCAATATTACCGTGGGTGTGAACTACTACGCTTCAGCGAACGTTCGCATTATGGCCAATCTAATTTTCTCTGATATTAAAGATGGCATTAACGGTAACGAAAAACCGAAAGCGTTAGGATTACGTGCTCAGTTCCACTTCTAAACGCTGATCTTAACTCACGAAAAAGCAGAGGCATCGCCTCTGCTTTTTTATTGGGCGCGTTTCTCAGGTTTTGAACTATATTGTTAAGCCGTGGGTTAAGGATTACAGTGTTAAAGCAGGTTAAATTTTCGGAGAAAAACAATGATAGAAGCTCTTTTACAGCCTTCAGCGTGGGGTTCGCCTCTCGGCATAGGGGTATTTCTCGTGTGTCTTGGTGTATTTCTATATCTACTCAAAGCGGCTAATCAGAAAGACGACTAAAAAAGCTGAGGATGGGTTTACGCACCACAATAAACTGACCGTTGCCGCCAGCGCACAAACCATAAGTAAACGGCGGCGATTGCTCAGGGATAGTAAATAGTAAGTCGGTAAACCATACGCATCCGTCGCTGTTGTGGCTCACATAGGCGGGATAGGTCATAAAGTCGCGTACGGCTTGAAACTCAGGGTGCTGCCAGGCCTCCTGAGCTGCTTGATGAGGTGTGGTGGGATAAAACTGCCACTGCACCTGTTGTGGCGATACAAACTCGGCCACGGTGTTATCTATGGAGGCGAGCGGCCATTGCAAGGGCGCGTGCTCCGTGACGCGCACATGACTTTGCCAGTAGCCGTGGTCGTCGATACTTATCAGTTTCCAATGAAACACTGAAAACGGTTGCGGCCATGCAGTAAGTTGCTCGGCTACATGCGGATGTGTGCTGGCAGCAATAGTAAGTGCTTCCTGCTTTTGCTGATAGGCAAAGCCTAGCCAGCCCACGGCGAAGAACAAGCAGCCGATGAGCACCCAAGGCTTCCATGCGCGATAAACGGCCCATAAGCCAAGCAAAATACTGCCGCTAAACACAAGATCGACC
This sequence comes from Aliidiomarina indica, assembly GCF_015354615.1. Lineage (GTDB taxonomy): Bacteria > Pseudomonadota > Gammaproteobacteria > Enterobacterales > Alteromonadaceae > Aliidiomarina > Aliidiomarina indica. Next base: position 273,311 of record NZ_JACAVQ010000003.1, read on the forward strand.
AAAAATATCAGCCCAAAAGATACCCGCTCTGTGCTCAGAGGAAGCCAAATCCCCACATCCCAGGCAGTAATCACATCAAGACCTATATGAGAGAGAATGCCGGCTAATCCGATCCAGTATATGAGCCATCTGTCATCAGTGCCTTTAGCGCGAATGGAGGCCCCGCCCCAGCGCTGAATTGCGATAATTAGTACTGCAAAGAGTGCGGCCCAGAGCGGCGCGAGTATTAGGGAATGCGTATAGGTGCCATGCCAATAGGCGTGATAGTGCAGAGGATTAACAAAGTAGCTAAGAATATCAATGTCGGGAAGTATTCCTGCGACTGCACCGAGGAGCATGGCATGTCGCAGGCTGATGAGCGGTTGATCTGACGAATGTTTTACCTGCTGCCTACGCAATTGACGTATCCCCACTCCCGCCAGTGCGCCTACCGCAGCATGGGTAAAGGGATCCATCGCGCTATGTCCACAGGCTAATGCGGTTTCCACGCAGCAACGCTTTCTGCAATCGCGCGCGGGTATTTAATTGGTTAGGCGACTTATCATTCAGCCAGTACACGAACATGCCAATAAACAGGCTACTTAGGGCAATCTCCTGGCCAATCCGTTGCAGATTACTCGCCTTGAGCTCGGCGGCTTCTCGAAACCATTGCACCGTGCGGCTGATGCGCAAAATGCCTGCGGCTTGCAAATGAATATGCCCCGGTTCGAGTTTATATAACAGCATCTCACCGGTAAGTTTATGGTAAGGGGCCAGTGCATCGAACCAACTTTGCATGGCTAACTGCAGGCGCTCTGTGGTGGTTAGGGCGGTATTGGGGCTATGATCGTTGCTCAGATGGATGTCGCTGGCGTGTTTTGGAAATTGTGCCAGCATGGCCTGATCCGCCCGATCAAGCCACGCGTCTACGATATCGTCTTTTTGTGGGAACTCTCGATGAATTTGCGCCAGTGAAATATGCAAATAGCGAGCAATGTGGTGCAGGGTGAGTCTTTCCCATCCCTGCTCACTGCCCAGTGTGAGAGCTGCATCGAGAATCTCATCACGACTGACTGATTTTTTCATACGCGCCTCACAAACATTGTGGATTTATCCAACAGTATAGTTAAGGCAACGCAATCAGTCTTTCTTGTCTTCGGTTTGTAATTGAAAGTCGCTCGCATCGTGGCGTTCATGCAATTGCTCGTGGGGCTCGCCCCAAGCACGATTCACCATTTGCCCGCGTTTCACTGCGGGTCGCTGGGCAATTTTATCGGCCCATTTCACCACGTTGGTGTAGCCCTGAGCTTCTAAAAACTCTGCGGCTTCATACACTTCATTTCGCACCAGAGCACCATACCACGGCCAAATCGCCATATCGGCAATGGTATATTCATCACCTGCGATATAAGGGTGTTTGCTCAATTGCTGATCGAGCACATCGAGCTGACGCTTTACTTCCATGGTGTACCGATCAATCGGATAGCGAAACTTCTCCGGGGCATACGCGTAAAAATGACCAAAACCGCCGCCAAGTATGGGAGCGCTTCCCATTTGCCAGAATATCCAGTTTAAGCATTCTGTGCGTTTTGCCGGATCTTTGGGAATAAATTCGCCGAATTTCTCTGCCAAATAGAGCAAGATGGCCCCTGATTCGAACACACGCGTTGGAGGCTGTGTACTGTGATCCATCATGGCTGGAATCTTGGAATTTGGATTTACATCAACAAATCCACTACCAAACTGATCCCCTTCCATGATGTTCACCAACCAAGCGTCATATTCCGCTTCTAGGATGCCCCGATCGAGCAATTCTTCTAGTAGCACGGAGACCTTCACGCCGTTGGGGGTAGCTAAGGAATACAGCTGCAAAGGGTGCTTACCAACGGGCAAATCCCGTTCCACCCGAGCACCCGCTGTGGGGCGGTTAATATTGGCGAATTTACCCCCATTACCGGGCTCCCATTTCCAAACTTTCGGCGGGGTGTAATCCTGATCTGCCATAGCTACTCCTCATATTTGCGTTCGTTGCATGCAAGGGGATATACGCACGTTCGATATAAATTGTTTAAACGACGTGCCGTTAAATCTAACAGTGAATCAAGTTGATGTCGCCTTCAGGGGCTTTTTTGGAGCCTATTTTCTTGCAAACGGGGGCTCCTTTCCTATGTTTAAACGAAGTGCAGTTCAGCATGTCATGATGCGGCATGAATAGTTTCCAGAAATGGATGAACGCGGTTTTGCAGCGGAAAGCGTGGTTCCGATGCAAGCCAAAGGAGCAAGTCATGAAAATTAAATTGAATGCGGGCGGAGCCATGCTCTCGTCGTCCCGCGATGAACAGCGGTATATCCCACTCGGTGTCCGCCGAAACGACCGGGTATCCCGTCGCGATCGACGTCGCTTACGCGGTGAGGAAGAGGGTATTCCTGACGGTATTTGGGGTACTTTGGGTGGTTGGGAAACCCGATCGCCTCCGCTACGCGGCACGATTATGTGCTCCGATCGTGGCAGCTATCAATCGACTGCGGAATGCTCGGGCGAAGCCACCATGGAAGAGATTCGTATGGTGCGAATGGGTCGGGCGGAACACCTAAATCAGGATCCAGAGGCGGCGGTGATTGAGCGTTACATCAGTTTCACGCCTAAACCTATGCCTGAGTTACGCGATGGCTTTACGCTAGATGACCTTCCCCAGCTTCGTCTTACGCTATTTTTGCGGCCCGACGAAGGCGCCCTGGTATTTTATCAACGGATGCCTGGCGGCACGTGGAAAAGCAAACTGGACGACCCCTTTGATACAGAGATTGAATACCTTCTTCCTGAGCCAACAGAGAATCACGACTGCGAGCGACGAGATCGACTCAATTATCGTATCCCGCTGTATCCATCGGCGGATTTTGAAGCGGTAGAAACCGATCAAGGTATCGTACTCAAGTGTAATGACCGTAGTGCCTCCAAGCTGGTGATTAAAGCCTTAATCTTTAAACGTCAAAACAGTCGCTCATTGGATGTGTTGCAGCGTGTTGCCGAACGCTTGGCGCTTAATCGGCATAATTTACAGATTTGGAATACGGAGCCGGGCACTTACTACTTTACCGATGTGACCGCGCAAGATATCGATTTTAATAAACGTACCTTGCTGTTGTTGCACGGCACCTTTTCGTCGACTCGTGGTACCTATGGTGGCTTGTTTGAGCGGGACGATGGAGATGGTTGCAGCGGACCTGTATTTTTACAGCAGTTGATCGATCATGGGCACTTTGAGCAGATCTTGGCTTTTGATCACGACACGGTATTTCTGTCGCCAGAGAAGAATGCCGAACGCTTAGAAACCATGCTCGGATTAAACGAGTTTGCCCAGCCGGTCACGGCTATTGGCTTCTCGCGCGGCGCTTTATTGCTGAAGTGCTTAGCTTGCCGGGGCAATAAATTTCAAATTGACCGCGCTGTCACAGTAGCGGGTGCAAATCACGTGGAATACACGCGATTGCCGAAGCATCTGACAGTATTGTGTAACGCACTTAAGCGCATCACGCCACCAAGTGCCATGCTCACCTTCGTGAATGCGTTGGCGCAACACTCAGGCCAATTGCTCAGTGTGCTGGATGGCTTGCGATCAATGAACAAAGATGACCCATTGAATCAGGCTATTTTAAACCCAGCAAGTGCACCGACAACGGTTCTTATCCCAATTGCCGGGCGGTTTACCCGGGCTACAGTGCAAGGCGGACGTATTCGCAAAATTGGCGCTTTGGCGTTGCACGGACTCATTTCCGTGATTTTACAAAGCTTGCGGCACGACTGGGTGGTGACGGAAGAGCGGCAAAGTGCGGTGGAGCCTTGTCAGCCGTCGCCGACTTTGCCAGTAATTCAGGTGGAAAGTCGCCACACCAGTTTCTTCGGGAATAACTTAAAGAATGAGCTGTTGCTGCAAGCCCTGACCGGAGAGCATTAAGTCCGTATCAGTGAGAATATGGCGCTGTTCTAACGAGCAGCGCCACGCCCTAGGGTGTGGACAACTAAAATGGTAATGGCGACAACGCCATTAACGACCCAAATGGGATGTGCATTGAGCGGGCCGAGATCGAGAGGAATACGATTCAATCCATAAATCACGGACACACCAAAATAGGACGCAACGAGGGTGTGCATAAATGCGCAGGTGAAAAAGTAGCTTCGTTCACGCAAAGCACCGATAAGGGCCATAATCGGTAAAATGATGAAAAACAGCTGTAACAAGCTATCGACGACACTGAGCCAATCACTAAAGAAAACGGTTGGATATCTCATCGGAAAGGTATAGATACCAAACCATGGAATAGCACTGAGTAGCAGTACAGCGGAAAACACGACCATGAAGGCCCAATAGATGCGTCTCATCCCTCACTCCTTTGCCTTAAATTTTATCGAACACCCTTTATCCTAGCGGGAATTTTGAATCGCGCCATGGATTTACGCATTTTAAACGAGGTTCGTATTAATTTGGCAATGCAACAAACGAACCACGATTGCGCTCAGTAACCGCTTTCATAAAGGCAGCAAACTGTGGGGCATCGCCCCAACGCTCGCGGTGAAAGCCCACCCCATGAATGCGCCAGCGCGGCTCACCATCGAGACCGCGATTTAATCGGGTAATTTCCATCACAAGATCATCTAAGGTGCCTGGGCGGAAATCGTCGCCAAATACATACATGCTCGTTTTACCTTGATGATTTCGGTAAAGGGATAGCGCGCGCTTCATACCGACCTCCGGCGCACTGCCACCCCCACGGAAGTTTTGCAGACCGGCAATGGCCCGTCGGCGCATGCTCGGGGTGTCATTTAGCCAGCGCCCTTCCTGATTGGAGAACAAGAACCTGCCATCTGCATCCATAATCTGAAAGCCCTTAAGCTCTGGGTGATTGCGAATAATATCCGACAGCACATTGGTCACTTGTTGCCAGCCACCGGCGACCGACATGGAGCCGGAGGTATCAATAACAAAGATAACGTACTCTGCATCGGTGGGAATACCGCCCACCATGATGGACGGCTCTTCGGGTACGCGAGGAACCTGAATTCGCGCCTGTTCGCGACGGATTTGATCGCGTAGCGACTGCGCTTGCCCTTGTAAACGGGCGATACTTTGCTGTGCTCGTGGTATCGATGTTTCTAGCGCTTCTTTGCCTTCAAGTATACTGGCCGCTTCCGCCTCGGCCATTTGTAACGCATCTTGTTCCGCTAACAATCGCTCTTGCAATTCATTGACGCGCTGTTGTGCTGCCATCAGTCGCTCGATGCGCATAACAACTTCTTCTGCAGAAAGCTCGGCGGGAACTTCATTATTTTTTGCTAACAACACGAGCAGGACGATGGCTCCGAAAGCGCAGGCAATAATATCCAAAAACGAGAGATTAAAGATCTCGATGGGTGGCCGTTTAAGACGAGAGCGCTTACTCATTACGGCCACTCGTCCGCTGGTGCGAGCAGCGTTCCTTTACTTGCATTCGTCCACTCCCAGTACATCGACGCGGCATAGGGATCTCCCTGCAATGGCAGTAGAATCACATTCATGCGATAACGACCGGGGACCCTTCGAATCGTTTGTATGGTCAGTTCGCGGCGACATTCGGAGCTGATGGAGCGACTTCGAGAAATAAAGTTACGACAGCGTAGGCTGAGACCTTCGCCGAGAGTTGGCAGGCCGTCGGTAATTAAGTACACATCGGTGATATTGGGGTTTGCCGATAATAATGTTTGCATACCTAGTAACAGATTGGTGCCACCATCGGGCACAACGTCGGTAAACGCCCTAGAGATGGCGTCCAGTGCGTTCCCATCGCTTCCCGAGTTAATCGTATTTGGGCCCAGCACTTCGGCGGTATTGGAGAAAGAAACAACAGTGACATTAGACGATTCAGGAATGCGAGCGAGTAGCCATTGTCCGACCCGCACCGTACGCCGCCACTTATCGGTGAGCTTGCGTTGCTCCGGTGGATACGCCAGAGATCGCAGAATATCAATCAGATTGTCGTCCATCATGGAAGCGGAGCGATCAAATAAGATACCGATCTCACGGCCTTCCACAACCATGCCTGTAATATAATTTTCTTCGCCCGTTCCTTCTAAACGGACGGCTGCATCGGGCGTTTCAATGGCCGCGAGCGCCGCCAGCTCTTCTTGTAATTCTGCAATGACGGCCAGTTGCTGTGACACTTGTTGCAGCAACAGACGCTGGCGCGCCAAACTTTCTTGTTGGGCCTGCTCTGTCTCCTCCTGCCTGGCTTGCGCATCGGCGAGAGCAGCCAGCACATCATCGACGGATTCTTCTATTTCTCTTTCTGCTGCAGCGGCTGCCGCCAACTCTGCTTCGAGTCGGTTGATTTCGTCACTTGGGTCGATGCGAGCGGCATAGAAATCGATGAGAATAAAAATTAGGATAACCGCGCCAAGGCCACAGGCCATAACGTCGATAAACGACATATTAAATCCATCGGAAGCGCGGCGTCGAAATCGCATTAAAAATTACCGGTGCAGATGTTGCAATAAGCTCTTTTCGCAAGAGCTTTGAATGTTCAATACCATGGTATCTTGGCGGCTGTTGAGCAAATGCATCAAATACATCAGCACGAGGGAAATTAATAGCGCAACCAGGGTCGAATTAAATGCCAAGCCAAGGGATGCGGTCATTCCAGAAATGTCACCAGCGAGGGCTTCATCTGCTTGTGCTAACGCTTGGCCAATGCCGCGCACAGTTCCAACGAAACCGATACTGGGGATGGCCCAAATCATATAGCGAATCATGTTATTGCCGTTTTCGAGCTGGGAAGCCACGTTATCGACCGAGGATTCAATGGCATCGGCGGCATGCTGCACGTTATTGGTATTTTGAAAGCGTCGAATACACATGATCCACGTCGCCAGCGCGGGATTATCACGATAGCGCGAGCTTTCTAGCTGCTCTAAAGCGCGTTTGGTATCTAATGGTTGTGCTTTGTCATGATCCGATAAGAAATCACGACTGTAGATCGCTTCTTCATCAACGAGACGCCAAATTTTGTAGCCCATGAGGAACATGGCCACAAGCATGAGCGAAATACAGATTTGCTGTTCAATGCCATTGAGTACCACCCAAATAGACGACACTGACATGGTGCCTTGCGTGGCTACGGCGTGGTCTGCTGCGGGCCTGATAATGCCGGCATACAACAGCTGAACCAAGGTAAATGAAATGGCCACGACGATTAGGCTAGTTAACACGCCTGGGTTCATTGCGCCATTTGTGCGATTGGGTTGCATGGGCGTATCCCTCATTCGAGCTTAAATATTAGTTGGAAAATCTTGGGGTGCATCCAACGACACGAAATACGCCGTGGCGCTCGCGGCCGCTAATAGCAGAATAAGGCCAAGTACAATGAGTAATCTCTTTTTCATCTCAACCCCTCCTCTTCGTTCTCAGTTAATCATGATATCGGGCAATGCGAAAGCCAATATCTTCGGCCGGTTCTGTGCCTTGATAGCGCACCGAGGCGCGCAACAAATGGGCTTGCCCGGTTAAATAAGAAGCGCCTTTTACCACATGCCCGCGGCCACTCTCAGGGCCCAAATAATCGGTTTCTGCATCGGCCATTTGCGGCGCCGTGGCGGGAACTAACCCATAGCTATCGTGAACCCATTCGCGGGCGTTACCGTCAAGGTCATAAAAACCATTGCGGTCGGCCGCGTAGCTCCCTACTGGCGCCAGCCCTTTGTGCTCATCTTTGTAATTGGCAAGAACGAACGTTTGTTCCCCACGTAGGGATTCATCCGCAAAGTTCGCTTGCCCTTCGCGTAAATTCGATTGATTGCCCCACACATAAGTAGTGCGCGCCGCGCGCCGGTAATGTTTCGCAATAAACTCCCACTCTGCTTCTGTGGGCAGGCGATAGCCGCGAGATTCTTTGCGAATCCCCACCAAGCGGTCATTTTGAATAACGTAAAACGGAATTAAGCCTTCTTGCTCACTGAGCCAATTGGTAAAACGTGCGGCATCGAGCCAACTTACGTTGGTGACCGGCAAGTTGCTCGAGGTGTCGCCGGCACCGCGGTAGCGAGCAAACTGTCCTTCTGTGACTTGTTTTTCTGAGACCCAGAAATTGCGGGTGAAAGACACAGGCCGTTGGATTTCGTTACGCAAGCGCCCGGTTTCAGTCATCGGCGAGCCCATAGTAAATGCGCTCGGCTGCACCGGAAGTAGACGTATGCCAATGGTATTGGCGTATAACGGCTGATTTTCTGCTCTGCGGGCATCGAATTCTTCGAGTAACTCAGCATGAACCTGTCTTGTGGTGCGGGCACTCGGGGTTACCCCAATGCGCTGCGTTCGGTAATGTTCACGTCTAAATTCAATCTGCTGCGGCAGTGCTTGTAGTGTCAGGGTGAGTGGCGTAGTGCCCTGTTGCTGGCCGTTAATCCATACCTGTGCGGTCTTATTTGCCGTGATCCGCACACTGCCCATTTCAGGTTCAAGGCGGAACTGCACCGTTTCTCGCGAATCTGGTGCGAGCGTGATGTTGCGCTCTTGGCTTTGATACCCTGCTTTTTCATAGCGAACCCGAAGGTTCTCATTGGCATTGACGCGGGCCGGATTGCTCACGGGTTGGTTGTTCACCAAAAGTACCCCGTCGCTTGGATTAACATTCGCAACTAAGGTTGCCTTAAGCAGCTCAAGTTGATAATTGCGTTGCTCTATCGGGCGTTGCTCGCGCACGCTGAGGGTATCCACAATAGGTTCGTATCCTTCAGCGCGCACCACTACGTCATATTCGCCACCGACTCGATCAAGGCGCAACGGTGTGACGCCTACGTCCATGCCGTCAATAACTACAGATGCACCCGAGGGCGTGGAGGTGATGTCTAGCCGGCCTTGTACGGGCTCAAGCGCAAATACATGCTCTAGCTGAGCGCCCTTGGGTGCCTCAATGACCGTTGTGGCATTGTGGAAAAATGGATGGGAGAAGCCAAGTTCATAGATACCTTCAGCAAGCTCAAGCTCGGCTAAGCTGCCAGTGTGAACATGTTCACCATCAATATACCATTCGCTGTTTGCCAATGCCGGTTGACTGCGTGCGGTCAGTTGCGCGGGCAGCGGCTCTAGTAAGATATCGATACGCGGCGGGCTTTGCTTGGTGAGAGTGACGCGTTGGCTGTAATACAACGGCGCCGAGGCTTCGATTTCGAGAGAGCCTCCTAAGGTGTATACGGTCGTGCCGGTGACAAAGCCAACACCCGATACCCGCTCTACAGTGGCGTGGGGATGTGCATCTTCGGGGCCAATCACAATGGAATAGCCTTCAAGCAAGGTCACCCAGCTTAAATATAAGAGCAGTAAAATGGCAATGATGGAGGCGCTAAGCGCCACAAAAAGGCGATGCTTTTTGATGCCCGACTCAATACCATCATCAATGCTATGACGATGCTGGGAATCCGTAGCCAACGCATCGCGTTGGGGTCCCTCATCCGTGCCGTTGCGCTGGGATGACTCTACCGCCCCACGCTTGTGAGAATCATCAGACTCGCTCATCGCACACCAACCTTACTTCTATAGGCGCAGCATCACGCGCCACTGTTACGGTAATAATTTTCGAGCGGTAGCCCTCTCGGCGCCCTTCAAATTGGTACACCCCTGGTTTCAGGCTAAAGCGATATTCGTTATGCATACCGACGTTACCGACCCCCAATACGCGCACAAAGGTGCGATTGTCACTGCGAAGTACCACTTCCACTGGTTGATTAGCCAGTTCAATTAATTCGTGCAATGTATCGAGATCGGCAGCAAGGCGCGGGCTGTCATTGGCAAATACTTCGCCTGCCTTCAGCGTCTGCTGGGCGTTGTTTAAGACCGTGAGATCACTGAGCCGATCCGGACGAGCGATATAGTTATTTACCCGTGAGCGCACTTGTTGGATTTGCTGAGCTTTCTCCAATGCTTGTTGTGATGCCGGGTGTCCTGGGTGCCGCTGCAACGCGCTACTGGCTACCATGGCTACCGTAGACCATTCATCGGCAGCAGCGAAGGCGATCAACTGCTGCTCAATGGATTGTAACTCACGGGCATTAATCGCGGTTTGAATTCGGGCACGCACACTGACAGTCTCCGCGCGATTGGGCAGAATGCGATTGGCGTTTTGCACTGCTGCTTGCGCTTGCTGCAACTCACCGGCTTCGAGGGCGTGAATCGCTTGCTCAAGAGCGGCTAAGTACGCTCGTTCGGTAAGCTCGCGCTCTACTTCGCCAAGGGCGTAAGCCGCCTCTGTATGCTGCGGATCGAGTAAAGTGACTTGATGGAGGTAGTCGCGCTGGCGCTCAAGCTTATTTTCCATTCTCGCGACATGGGCTTGCTCTAACAGTACTTGAACGTCTTCGTACACATCAATGCGCGCTTGCAGTGCTTGTGCCTGCTCGTGCTCGGGGTTGAGAAGCAATGCACGGCGATTATAGCGATCCGCTCTTTCAATTTGGCCCAAGCCGAACGCCTCTTTCGCATTCACAAAAGCTTGCGTATAGGTGGCTTCGAAATTGGCGTAGGCGTCATCTAATGCCGTATTTATTTGGTTAAAGTTCGCGTGAGCCTGTGCGTATTCGCCCAGCGTATAGGCGTCGACAGCGGCGTCAAAATCACGGCCTAAATCGGCCAAGATAACGGCTTTTTCCTCGGCAAATTGCAACTCCCGTTGCGCGTTTTGCAAACGGCCTCGGGTATGGGATAAGGCCTCTTGCGCTCGCTGACGCTGCTCAGGGTCGGCTCGATCAGACTCGTTCTGGGTGGGCTCTTCGACAACTGGATAGGGCGTGGGACCGGGGCTGGGTGCAAAAGCATTCCATAACCCCCAAACCCCATAACCAATCGCACATGTGACGATAATCAGCAATCCACCTAAACCGAGTTTTTTGAACTGCGCTTGCTTTACCTGCTTATCTCGCGAGATAGATTCATCAATGTTCGACACGGCGTCCCTTACAGTTGATTATCCGGTGTAGATTCAACCGCGTGAATGGCTTTTAATTGGGCGCGTAATTGGGTGTACTGCTCTCTCGCGCTCCCCTGAAGCTCAATACGCTGGTTATTAAATTCAACCACTTGTGGCGTTACTTTAATATCCAAACTTTGCCCCATCTCACTCAGTTGCTGACGTTGAAAGCGCAGATTGCGATTCGATTCGACCGCACCCGATAGATTGTACAAGGATGTTACGCCAAGCACATAAGCACCTACTTCAGCTTCCGTGGAGTCAGAATTACGGATCAATAACGCGGCACCGACAGCGGCTAACACCGCGGTAATTTGCTGGCTTGCCCGACGTGCTTTCTCGCGGCGAATTTCTGCGGCGATCGGCAGCGTTTCCCGATGGTAGTCTAGGTAACTTGAGTCACTTTCCGCATAAAACGCATCGTAATTGGTTTGCAAGTTGTCGATAAAAGCTTGGTCTTCCGCTTGAATCACTTGGATGCGCTGAAACATGGGGTTGTTCTCAGCTGGAAATCCGTTAAGGCTATAGCGGGTGCCATTGCGGGTGCTGCGCTCGTCTAAATAAGGCGCCATCGATTCTGGACTGTACATTGCCGCATAACGTAACTGCGCAACGCGCTGAATCGTCTGCTTGTCTTCATCACTGCGACGCAATAGGAGATCGTACACATAGCCGGCGATATGCTTAAACATGGGCTCATAAGGGTTTTTCCCTTGATTAAACGCATCGCGATAAAATCCTTCATGGACACGGTACTCGAACGTCCGCTCACCCCACATGTGATTGGTGGCGTCCATTACCCGCACCGATAATTTCAGCGTTTCTGTGTCGGAATGGTCAATCTTACCGAGTACATACACATCTGCAGTGGCACTAGTATCGGGCGTGACACTTAAATTACTAAAGGCATTTGTTTCGGCGAGTGCGCGCTTGGTTTCAATCGCAAAACGATTCGCTTCTAAGCGGCGCACTTGTGGCCAAATATCTAAGTCATGCACTTTGCCGTAATCAAGATTGCCTTGAGCATCGAGCGGCAATCCCGGATCAAACACCGGAATGGCGACGCTTAGATACACATCAGAAGGATAATTGTAGGTTCTATCCTGAACGCTTCCTAAGGTGGTGCCTCCGGATGCGTTTGGCCCTACCGAATTAACGCTGTGCGTGGTTTGACAGGCACTCAGCGTAAGCGCAATCACGGCTCCCGCTAACACCTGTAATACCATGTGATAATTAGGCCATAGGTTTTTCATAGTTACTCCTTATGCGTTTGCATGCCAGCTTGATGTGATCAAGGCTGACACCCATATTCTTTTGCTAGCGCTTCAAAATGCTCTTTCTCGCTTTCTGTGGCTGCCTCGTCTAAGCCTGTTTTGATGGCATCACATACTGCTGAGCTACCCGCTTGTCGTTCACTTCCTTGGTGTTGACGAGAGGGATCTGCTGAAGCGCGTTCAGACGTGTCGGTCTCTTCGCTTTGTTCGTTTTCATCTTCCGATGTTTGTTGCGCTTGAGTCGCTTGTTGACTGCTATCGGCGGAGCCACTCGCACCACCCGCAGCGCCAGCGCTACTTACGCGGTCTTGTCCTGCGGCTGCAGCGGCTGCCATACAGGCTTCATGTTGACCTAAATTCGCCTCTATATCGGCATTGAGCACCGCGATCCGTTCAGCGCGCGTTAATTCTTCACCTTCTCGCGAGTCGAAGATCAAGTGGGAGCAATCTGAGAAAAAGTAAGGCACTGTTTTAGATACCTTCTCGCTGCTCGATTCATCACTTGCCGCGAGAGCAAAAGGAACAAGGCAAAGCACGGCGAGGCTACCCAACCATGTGGGAGTACGCCGTCTATTCACAAAAATTAGTGTGCTCATAGCCTCACCTCACTTCCTACCTATCTACTCAAGTAAAGCACTCCGAATCAGTTTGTGCATACTATTTGTTCGGGTATTCCCACGAACGAGAGTGATGCTTATACAGAGCGCTATGTATGAGTTTAGGCTGATATTGGTGAATTCGGTTCAATTGCACAATATGGGCGTGATTGCGAGATCCAACGGTTTTTCGTGAAAGGTTCCACTTTTCAATGGGTTGAGATTTTGTATAAAAATGTAGAAATGCCATTAATTGTGCAGATTTAAAGGAATTAATGGTTTCGTCGAGGAAGCGATAGGGTAAAGCGCGACCCCCCTAGTGGGCTTTGGGTAATGTGAATACGGCCTTGGTGCCACTCCACAATTCGCGCCACTATGGTAAGGCCTAAACCGACACCGCCACTTTGGCGCGACCGACTGGTTTCTAATCGCACAAAGGGTTGCAGCACCCGTTCTTTTTCATGTTCAGCAATTCCTGGGCCGTCATCATCCACATGGATATGAATTTGTTTTGGGTCAGATTCGATATGCAGGGCAACCTTGGATACCGCATGGCGGCGAGCATTTTGCACCAAATTTTGTATGGCGCGTTCTAAATAGTGGCCGTCGCAGGCTAGCGTACACTGATCGGGAAGTTGCAATGCAATAGGGGGACCGGGTAATTGTTCAAGTTTTTCGGCGAGGTTTTCGCACAGTTCAGTCAGATTTACCGCACTTAACTCTAACAGCTCTTCTTGGCCTTCTAACCGTGCATAATCGAGCAAGGTTTCCACCAAGGATTCCATTTCCTCCACGTTTTCTGATAATGCCTCCCTCACCTCGGGGCTGTCAGGCATTTCGAGGATAAATTTCATGCGCGCTAGCGGTGTGCGTAAGTCGTGGGAGACCGCGCTGGTAAGCTCTCGCTGCAGGCCGAGGAGGTGCTGAATTTGGTTGCGCATCCGATTAAAACTATTGGCTAGCCCCTGAATTAAGCTGCGTTTGGGCAATTTCAGCGTTTGTGATTGGTCGGTGGCAAATGCATTCAAGTGATTCTCTAAGCTATGTAAATCACGGGCAAGTGGGCGGATCCATAGGGTTGTTAAAAGCGCCAGCAAAACAAAGAAGAGCAAGTGATACCAATAGTTGGTGGAATCCGTACCATCAGCGATGGGGCCAATGCGCCAAATAACATCGTTCTTTTTAAGATACAGGTAGAGGCTCTGATCAGCACTAAATACCGGCAGTGCTTCGCCTTGCTCAAGGCGTCGTTGTTCGGCTTCAGGCCAACCTACCCGGCCGTCGCCCACCACGGCAACCGCTAAGCCTAATTGTTCACTTAATTGTTCGGGCGATTCAGCTTGCGCGGTTAATGAACTAACACTTTGAGTGAGTGCAGAAAACCAAGGGGGCAGCTCTGCTTGATAATCGCGCCATACCTGCTCGAGGCTCCAGCCTAAGCCAATGATGGCAAGGAGCAGGAACACATAAAAATGAGTCAGGAGACGGCGCATAATTAATCGTTCCACGCATCGGGCACGAACAAGTAGCCCTTGCCCCACACGGTTTTTAGACGGGTGGGTTGTTTTTGATCATCGAAAACTTTGCGGCGCAGATGAGAAACCCGCATATCGACGGTGCGATCGAGGCCGTCGTACTCACGACCAATAACGTCTCGATGAATTGACTCCCGCGTGACCACGCTGCCAGCACGTTCAGCCAAATACCAAAACAGCTCGAATTCGTGGCTCGTAAGCACTACGGGGGCGCCCCGAAACTCAACCGTTTGTGCACGCGCGTTAAGCTTTAACGAACCAAAGTTTAATTGCTGTTGAGAATCAGTGTCCAAGGTACGCCCGGAGCGGCGTAGCAAGGCTTGAACGCGTGCCAGTAGCACCCGCGGTTCAACCGGCTTAACAACGTAATCATCAGCGCCGAGCTCAAGCCCAAGCACCTGATCAATATCGCTTTCACGCGCGGTAAACATCAGAATTGGACCGCGGAAAGAACCGCGGATAGCGCGACATAAATCGAATCCATCACGACCCGGCAACATGACATCGAGAATGAGTAAATCGGGTTCGTGACGTTTCACCGCAGGCAAGACACGATTGCCATCAGCTTCCCAAAACACCTCGAATTGATGTTGTCGCAAATAATCGGAAATGAGTTTAGCCAAACGGGTATCGTCTTCTGCAATTAAAATCCGTTTCGACATCAGAAAATACTCCATGGCGAACCGAGACGACGACGTTGTCGAGGTCGTAAGCTCTGGGTTGAAATTTCTAAGTGCACCATCACATCACCATAACCATTTCGTAAGGTTAAGAGCCCTTGCACCGGCCATTCGATGGGTTCGTGATAAATCCCTTCGTAGGTGTCCTGCCAACACTGGAGTTCTTTCTCCTCTAAGGCAAGGCAGACGGTTTTTTCTTCTCGTGCAATCCAATGAACATGCAACATCTGCTGACACTGCTGATCTGCGCGCTCAACGATACAGACTTCCGGTTTTGCCGACAAACAGGGTCCTTCCAAACACACATCGGTTTGGTTGTCCGGTATATCCGCCACACTCCCGCTAACCAGCAGCAGTATGGTTGTCAGCAGATTAGAAGCGATATTGCACCCCCGTAAAGAAGGAGGAGACGTGGCGGCGCTCAACTAATGGACTATCACTCATGCCGGAACCTAACCACTGCATCCGACCGGTGCTGACCCAGGTCCATTTGTCGGCCAATGGATAGTGCCAGGCGACGGTAAGGCCGGGCTGCCAAACTGAGGAGCCCTCGTAATAATAAGCGGGGGGGACACCTTGGTCGCGAGGGCCAACGCCGTAGTAATAATTAATTAAATTCGCGCTTTTAAAATGCAGCTCTGCGCCTAACTCAATCAAGCCGAAGCGGCCGTGAAGTGGTGTAGCTACGCGAATATTGGCATGTTGGCCATGGTGCACACCGGTAATGTCGGTAAGCACTTGGATTCGGACATGCAGGTTTTCATAGGGATACGAGTCAAGCTGAATACCACCGTCGACAGCCCATTGGCGAGATGCGACATCTTCGATACTTAGGGTTAGCTCGCTTGATCCTCCGGTAGAATCGGAGTCACCTGGGTCGGGCATAAAACCAATATCACCACTGCCGGACACCGCCTGATTGCCTAGCCAAAAGCCGGTGAGATTTTCGGCGAAGTAGGCCCGCTCAAGATTGAGCTTTGTGATCGCACTGAGCTCAAAGCGGGAGCGTTGCCGTAAGCTATAACCGAGAATGCCATTATCAAAAAAGAATCTGTCGCCGTAGTAATAGACATCGGGGATCAGGTAAATGGGTAGGCTGTTGCCGCCATGTAATGGGTTACTGCGCTCGCCATAACCGACGGACAGCTTGAAGTGCCAGGTACGGGTATCAATGCATCCTTTGTCGTCGTCAACGCATGCGTCAACGTCTTCCACGGTGGAAGCGAGTAAGTTGAATGAACTGAGAAACAGTACATTCGCAAGGAAAAAGCGACAAAGATGATTCACAATAACTGCCTTATGTGTGCGCTAAAAACGGAAAAAACCGAAGCTTAATGAAGCTAAAACTTTATCAGAGCCATGCGCAACGCGCATTGGCAGCTGACAAAGTTTTACAAACTTAGATTGCAACAGCCTTCCGCTTTAGAGAGGCAGAATAGCGTATTCCTACGCGTTGTGGAATGACATCACGTTGCGAATAACGCCTCGCACGCGATCATGATGGTCGTCTTTCAAGGAGTCATCGTCATGAAATTGGTCGCTCGCCTTACTGAGCGCGAATTGGCTTGGCGCTACCCACATACCGAGTTTAGCAAGTTGATCGCGCAGCAAAAGCAATGACCGTAATCCGCCTAGCGCACCTGGTGAGGCAGAGCAAAGGCCAGCCACTTTTCCTTGGAATAAGGCGCCACCCGAATCGCCATTGGCTTGCGCGCGTGACATCCAATCTAGGGTGTTTTTCACTAAAGCAGGTACGGCGCCGTTGTATTCGGGGGTGGAGATTAAAAATCCATCCGCATGCTTAAGTAACTCTTGAAGCCGGTGTACATTCTCCGGCATGCCCTGATCTTCAATATCGCCATTATAGATGGGCAATGGATAATCATTGAGGTCGAGATAAATCACCTCGGCACCTTCTGCCTCGGCGGTTCGGGCGATATGTTTTGCGAGTTTTCGATTCAGTGAGGCTTTTCGTAAGCTTCCGGCAAAAACGAGTAGTTTCATGTATCCCTCCGTCGGTTGAATGCGCGCTAGCTCAGCGCTTTGGCTCGTCGACTTTTCTTCTTGTTCACAATCACGTTATAGACGGGTTTAAGTTGTGGAATGTGACTGATAAAGACCATGATGACGGTCATCAACGGCACCGCAATAAGAACCCCAATCGGGCCCCACAACCAACCCCAGAAAAATATCGACACAAAAATAATGACCGGGTTTACGGCTAAGCGTTGGCCATGAATGTACGGCTCTAGGAAAAACCCGACAATGCTAGTGAGTACGGCGAAGCTCGCTGGAGCGATCAACATCATCCAATAGGTATCAAAAGTTGCTACCGAAACCACCGCTAATAAACCAAAGGCAATGAACACGCCTATGTAAGGAATAAATCGGGTAAGCGCCGCCATCACACCAAGAACAACGGGATTGGGTAAGCCAATGGCCCAACTGATGAGGCCGACGGCGATACCGATACTGCCGTTCACCGAGGTAATAACAAGTAGGTAGCGCGCGATCTGTTCCTGACCACTGCGTAAAATTCTTAATGTGATTTGCCGTTTAGGCCGCTTCATTTGTCGGGCTAAATTGCGGATTAGATGGTCGCCACTAACCAACAAAAAGTAGGTTAACGCGAGGGCAAGGGCAAGGCCCGCAATGGCCTCGTAAACGCCGGTTGCAAGTTGATTGCGCCACGAATCGGCTTGTAGCACCACCGTTTGAGTGCTGGCGATATCCTCGTCACTTCCAAGTTGTTCGTCGAGTTCTTCCTCGAAACGGTCAGCAGATTCGGTAATCTGTTCAAGCTGGCGCTCAACAGCGCTGTCACCGGGCAAGAGTTCGCCCATGGTGGCGGGAGCCCGTCCTGCCCACTCGGAAATGGGTTGTAGCATGGAATAACCAACACTAAGCAGGCCCGCGACTAAGGCGGTGAGAAGGAGCAGCGCAGAAATTGCCCGATGAAGTTTAAGTTTTTTCTCCATCCACACAACAGCAGGTGAAAACAAAAGCGTCACCAAAATGGCTAACACGATGGGGAGGAGGATGCTATGCGCTAAATAGAATGTGTACAGTAGCGCTAGGATAAACAGGCCATAAATAGGCGTGCGCAATTGTTTTGGAACCGTTGTATCAGAGTCTGACATTCAGGGTGCTCCTGTTATCACTTCTGCACAGATGAAAGCCTAAGTTTGGACTATTTTTCTCTAAAATTCATGGCGATGGCAGAGAAATGTAGATAAAGCCTGCTCTAAACGGGACTTTGAAAGACTATTTCAGATAGTCTTAACATATTGATTTTGCGATACTATCGGCGATATGGCGGGTTACTGACAGGTGCCAGTTTTAGGTCAGTCATAAAACTGACGACGTAGAAGAAACACAAGTCTGTTCAAATGCAGGGGTGTTTAATCGAGTGAAAGCAGGAGCGTTCAATGGAACAGCAAAATAAAGTATCAGAGCCTTCATTACCTAAGAGCGGCTATACCGTCAGTTCGGGCGGTAATGTTTATTTCGATGTGAATGGTCGCCAAGTACGCGTGTGGTTCTCGGGCTGGAATGGTGGCGAGCGCGTGTATGTAGACGATAAGCAAGTGTCGCAGTTACGAAGCTGGCGGTTCGTCTCAAACCATGAGTTCATCATTGATGATACCCCTTATCGCATCGAACTCGGCGTTGAGAGTTGGCGTGACTTGTTCAAAGGGGTCTATTTTGCGCGCTTATATCAAGGCGAAACCCTATTGGACCAAGATTGGGTTCGTGCTTATCAAGGGTCAACGAAGGCGTTTTCGTGGAAAACCTTCCTGCTCTTTGTACTTATTGGTGCGGGCGTGGGTTACGTCGTCGGTGGGCTCGTTGCCCTCTGGCTCGGCTAAACGGAGGCTGTTATGGACATTCAATCGTCAGTGGTGCGCGATACTCGGGTAAGCAAAGGCTGGACACAACAACAGCTGAGCGATGTTTCCGGGCTTAGTTTGCGCACTGTGCAACGGGTTGAAAGCCAAGGACAGGGCTCGTTAGAAACCTGCAATGCCCTGTGCGCTGTGCTCGAAATCCCTCGCGAAAGCTTGCTGCAAAAGGAGCCTGAAGAAAGTGAAGATATGAAAAGCTTGCTCATGCCTATTGTGGTCATGTCAGCGTTAATTGGCTTTGTGGCAGGCATCATGGTCACTTTAGCACTTGGTTAAATGCGCTATCCTTCACCGGCGACGCGGGTGCGGCGTCGCCATTGTTGAATCACCAATCCGGCAATAATCAACAGAAGCCCAAAAATGGTAGACGGGTGAATGACTTCACCAATGATCAACGCGAGCAAGGCAAGCGATATAAAGGGGGAGATGAATATCAAGTTGCTTATTTTCGCGGTGTTTTGCGTTAATTTCATCGCTTTTAGCCACAAAACAAAGGTGAGCCCCATTTCAAAGAGACCGACGTAACTTACCGCCACCCAACCTTGCCAAGGTACTTCCGACCAATCACTCCATATAAAGCTAGCTACCAGAGCAAAAGGGATAGCCACACCAAAACACAACGCGAGGGTAAGCACGGGCTCCGCTTGATGGCGAGTATTTAGTATCCAATAACCCGCCCATAGAAAGGTAGAGAGAAGCGCAAGGCCGACTCCAAGCGGGCTGGTAAAGCTAAGGCTGAATATATCGCCCTGGGTAGCGATAAAAAGCACACCGAGATAACCCATGGCGCAGGCTACCCAGTCCCGCTTTCTGATGGTTTGCCCCAAAAACAGGCCCGCCATGAGCGTAAGAGCGATGGCCCACGTGTAATTTAGGGGTTGCGCTTGCGAGGCCGGCAGTAAGCGGTAGGCTTCAAATAAAATGAGGTAATAGACGAGCGGGTTGAGCAGCCCCAACAGCAAATAGTAACCGCGATACCGGCGCAACTCGGGGATCAGCTCACCTACTCTACCCTGAGCAACTAATATCCCCATTAAAAAGAGCCACGACACAACGCTGGCCGCTGTCACCATTTGCAATGGCGACATATAACTTAGCGTAATCTTAAACGCGGTTGCTACTGTAGACCAAAGTAGGACTGCGGCAAGCGCGAGTAAGAACGCTTTGCGTTCCGTGGCCATCAACAGGATCTGCCTATTTTGGAGGTGCGCTTGCGGCAAAGTGAGGATCCGTGTTCACCTGCTCAAGTAAAGCGAGCAAATGTGGATACTCAGAGAGATCGAGTCGGTCACGGAAGATTACCCAATCTAAGTAGCAACATAGTCGCAAAACGCCGTCGTCGACGTATGCGTTTTGCCATGACTGGTCGTTAAGCTGACCTAGAATGGCATGGATGCGCGCCAATTGACGTTTGAGATAGGGGGCCGCATCGACTGTGAGTCCATCGCGCTCCAACAAAAACAGATTGATGGTGGTATCGAGCAACGTATTGGCTAGGCAGTACAGTTCGCACTCATCTAATTGGGGGAGAAACGGATGCCCCTGGGCCTCGCGCACGAACTTAAGAATACTGGTGGAGTCGGTCAGCGTTTGGCCATCAATGGTGGCATAAGGTACGCGCTGAGTGGGCGAGCCAACCGCACTTTGGGCGTAATCGGTTTCGACAAATTCAAACGGTAACTCCGCCTGCGCAAGGGCAATGCGACAATGGCGAACAAAGGGGGAGGTATAGCTACCAAAAAGACGAATCATAATTACTCCGATGGAATAGAAATCATGCCTCGCATCATGCCTTGTTGCCTCTCTTTGAACAAGCGTGAATCGGCCAATTGCCCCCGTTAATGATCACTAAATCATCATGGCGCTGTAACAAAAGTGTCATGGTGGGCGCTTAAACTTTCGCCAAGGTCGAAAGTGAGGAAACGGCAATGAAATGGGTAAACCAACTTCAACGAGCCGATGAAGCAGCGTTTTTTTGGCTAAGTATGCACTTACGTCGTCCGAGCGGTGGCGCACTTGCCCGCTGGATCTCCCGCAGCGGTGATGGCTACGGCTATATTGCCGCCTGTATGCTCGCGTTTTTCCTACAATATCCGGAAGCTCAACTCCTAACTACCCTTCTGTTATTGGGGTTTGCCATCGAGCTGCCCATTTATTGGGTACTCAAAAACACACTCAGGCGAGACCGCCCCTGTGTGCGCGTGCCTAACCTGCGATCGCTGATAAAAGCCAGTGACCGTTTTAGTTTTCCTTCTGGCCACACCACGGCCGCTTTTCTCTTTGCCAGTATTATCTCGGCATTGCTGCCCAGTTTAGCACCTTGGCTATATGGCTGGGCCGTAGCAATTGGACTATCCCGAGTCGCCTTGGGTGTGCATTACCCCACCGACATATTTGCGGGGGCCCTGTTAGGCATGTTGCTCGCGTGGTTCACGCTTTGGTTAGTCAGTGGAGTGCTACTGTGAATATTCTCATTGGGGTGCAAGGCACGGGTAACGGACACATCAGTCGATGCCACGCACTGGCAGAGGCGTTGCAGGTACGTAGCGATATTAGGGCAGACTTTTTGGTTTCCGGCCGCGCGCGCGAGAAACTTTTTGATATGGATATCTTCGGCAATTATGAATGGCGGCAAGGATTGAGTTTTGCCGTGCGCGATGGCCGTGTTTCTGTTTTAGATACGATAAGCACCAATCCGTGGGCGCAATTTTGGAGCGATGTGCGCGGGTTAGATTTACGCGCTTATGATTTAGTAGTAACAGATTTTGAGCCTGTCACGGCGTGGGCTGCGCGGCGACAAGGGGTGCGCTGCATTGGCATGGGTCGTCAGTATGCCTTCTTTAAACCCTCCCGTGCGTTGGCGCCCAATATGCTACAGCGAGCTATGCTCAAGCAATTCGCGCCCTGTGATACCTTGCTAGGCATGCATTGGGAAGATATCGGCGCCCACGTGATTCCACCTTTGATTCATGGAACGCAAACTGAACAGCCATCGTTGCGGCGGGAAATTCTTGTGTACTTACCATTTGAACCCCTTGCTCAGATCGCTGCATTGCTTGCGAATTTTCCCGAATATGAATTCTCCGTATATCACCCGGACGCGGAGAGTTATCGCGATGGCAATGTGCACTTCTATCCACCGTCGCGCCCAGGTTTTGCGGCGTCGTTCGCAAGGGCCGAGGGCGTGATTACCAACGCGGGGTTTGAAACCAGTAGTGAGGCTTTGGCGCGCGGGAAAAAATTGCTCGTAAAGCCGCTGCATGGGCAGTTTGAGCAGTTAGCTAATGCGCGCTGTTTACGAGAGCGTCGATTAGCTTGGGTGATGGAAAATTTAAGCGCACGCCATGTCGATGAATGGCTAGAAATGAACAGGCCAGTCCGAATGGACTGGCCTGATGTTGCACCGGAGCTTGCCCAGTGGCTTGCAGATGGTGCGCTAGAACCTGTCAGCGCGTTACATCAGCGCTTATGGAAGCAATCGCAACGTATTGCAGCGGTCGCTTAAACGACAGGGGATCAGCCGGGTGTTAACGCCGGCGGCGATCATCTGTTTCTAAGCGTAATGCTTCGAACTCATTACCTGCAGCCCAGATTGGCCATGCTCGGCTGTTGGCAAGCTCATGACCAAGGCGGAAGTAAATCCACAAATCTTGATGCACGCCGCGTAAATCCCAGTCTGGGTTATATTCATCGGCGGGCTTGTGATACTTCTCTGAGTACAAACGCGCTTGGTTTTCAAGGCCATACTCGCGGCCATGCTCAAAGTGGTCGAGGCCACCTTTTGCGTAAAGCACAGGAACGCCTTTCTTCGCCATGCTGAAGTGATCAGAGCGATAGAAGATACCCGCTTCCGGATTGTTTTCCGGGGCGAGATAACGGTTCTGAGCAACCACGTAAGGTTCTGCATAGGCTTGCATATCTGAGTTGTTCCAACCAACAACAACGAAGTCACGCACCGGACCATACATGTTCAGCATATCCATATTGATACCCGCAACCGCTTGGTCGAGTGGCAATAATGGATTTTCAACATACCAAGCAGATCCTAACAAGCCACGCTCTTCGGCTCCGACTAGGGCGAAAACGATGGTTCGTTCTGGTTGCGGGCCGGCCGCAAATTTCTCTGCAATAGATAAGACCCCAGCAGTACCGCTGGCATTATCTTGAGCGCCGTTATAGATTTCGCCACTAACAGGATCAACACCTAGGTGGTCCCAGTGCGCCATGTAAATGACATGCTCTTCTGGATAGGTAGAGCCTTCGATGTAGCCAATAATATTATGGGTATCGATATAGGCAAACTCGTTCTCTACTGTCATCGACAACGACGTGTTTAAATCCACCGCTGCAAAATCTGTCGACAGCGCGAACTCATGCGCTTCGGCTAAGGTCATGCCAGCATTTGCGAACAACTTTTCTGCACTGTCAGCGGTTATCCAGCCTTCAAGCTCAACCCGATGCATATTGTTGTTATCAGTTTTCATGGTGAAGCGAACCGGTGAACCACCAGCAATAACGCCCCAACCATAGCCCGCAGGGCCATCTTCATGAATAACGATAGCACCGGTCGCACCTTGACGTGCTGCTTCTTCAAATTTATACGTCCAACGCCCGTAATAGGTCATGGCATTGCCATTAAACACCCCAGGGTCTTGCGTGGCGTAACCGGGGTCATTGACAAACATCACCACGGTTTTCCCTTCCACATCGAGACCGTCGTAGTCGTTCCAGTTGAATTCAGGGGCCACAATACCGTAGCCAACGAAGACGAGGTCGGAATCGGTCACTTCTACTGAATCGACCACTCGGTTGGTCCATCCCATCATTTCTGAGCGATAGGATAGTTCGCTCTGTTCGCCGTTGTGCTGCAATGCCATATTAGTAACGCGGCTTGGGGCAATGCGTACCAGTGGTACGGGTTGTGTATAGTCTTCGTTCGTAAAGGATTGAACACCTAGCTCACGAAATAAACTAGCGATGTAATCGATAGTGAGCTCTTCGCCTTTTGTGCCTGGCGCGCGGCCTTCGAACTCGTCTGAAGCGAGGGTGCGCAAGTGTTCACGATAGGTGTCACTGAAGTGACTATCAACAAGGCCGTCCGCATCGACTTGAGCCGGATACAGGGGTTCATCGACTTCAGGAGCCGGTGAACATGCTGTCGCCAGAACGAGCGCCGATGCGCACATGATCATGTGACGCATGGATATTTCCTCTTATTAGAATGGTGTGCTTTATGTGCTAAATCATCATAACGCAAAACGTCCCATGCGGCATCTGTCTTTATTTTGTCCCTCCCACAAAAAAGAAATGCCAGCCGACAAAGCCGGCTGGCATATTCATTACACGCGGTTAAATCTCGATTAACCTAGCGATGTCTTTAGGTCTTAGTAACCGTCTGACTCGCGCATCTCTTCGACTGCTTGCTGGATCTCAGGATCATTTTGCAAGCGATACGCCAACGCGTTGTACTCTTCAACAGTTAAACCTGTTTCTTCAACAGACTCTACCATTTCACGCTGAGCGTTAATTTGAAGCTCCTGCGCTTCTTCCTGAGTTTCTACTGATTCTAACGCTGTCACAAACTCATCGTTGATGCGCTCAATGTGACCAATAGCGACAACAAATTTCTCAAGTTGTGCTTCGGTTACTGGCTCGTTCGCCATTTGTTCCATTTGCTGTTGCGCATAAGCCTGAGGGTCACCTTGCTGTTGTGCAAGGGCAGGCATAGAAAACATAGCGGCAGCGATAGCAGAAAGTGCAAAAGTACGTTTCAACATAAATTCCTCCTTAAGGAACAAAAAATAAAACTTTCACTAGATGACGTTGCGAAGACCATGCCAACTTTAGAAATTAATTCGTAACCTATTGATATATATTTAATTGGCCAGTTATTTCCGTTTTATTTACATGCCAAGCTAACTCTTTCGTAGCCGCAAATATGTATACTTTTGTCTCATGTGACATTTTTGACTGTGTCATTTTGTGTCACAATGGCTCTGTTGTGTTTATTGAGAACAGAGGGATTCATCACGCAAGTTACGACGATCGGGAGTTGTATGAGAACCGAAAAATCCTCGGCGGTTTGGCATTTAACCGGTATTCAGCGCGCGCTGTTGCTATATGTTGTACTACCCATCCTCACCATTGTGGGATTAGGGCTAGGCCTTGGGCTCGAGCGGATGAACACGCAAGAAACCCAGCGCTTGAAAATGGATCTGGAGTTGCTTGGGCGTGCCATTCGCTTGCCTGTTGAAGAGGCCTTGTTGGCCGGCGATTTTGAGGCAGTAGAACGTTCTCTCGATTCCGTATTCGAAATCGGACGGGTATATGGCGCTTCTGTTTATGACGTCAATGGCAATCAGGTAGCCGCCACAGGCATTGTATCTGGAGACCTCTCCCGCAGTCGGGTGGCCCAAGAAGTGGTAATTACCGGCGAACAGCAGGAACGGGTGCGGCCGATTTCCGGGGTGGACATGTATTCACAGTTTCTGCCCCTTTTTGATGCGCTCGGGCAGCCGAACGGATTTATCCAAATCAATCGACAGGCCAGTGATTTTGATGCAAGTTTTCGACGTTTAAGCCTATGGGCGTGGTCGATTTGGGGCATTATGGCGCTGCTCACCTTAACCATTGTTATTTTCGGTCATTATCGCGGCGTTGGGCGCCATATGAGTGTGCTAAAACACACCATGAATCAAGTGGAGAGTGGCCAACGAGAAGCGCGTGCCCCCGAGCGTGGACCGGGTGAGCTAGCGGAGATTGCCCGAGGCCTTAATCAAATGCTTGATGGTATTGAGAGAAAGGAATCTGAGCTGGCGCAATCACGGCAGCAGGAAGCCGAAATGGCCGAACGATTACAGCATCAAGAGAAGATGGCGGCGATTGGGCGCGTGACCAGTGGTATAGCCCATGAATTAGGCGCGCCGCTTACGGTTATTGACGGTCGTGCGCGTCGGCTGCAAAAGAGTACCGATGACGCCGAAGACTTGCGTCAATTGGGTGCGATTCGAGGACAGGTCGCTCGGCTAACACGTATTGTACAACAGTTACTGAACTATTCTCGGCCGGGGCATGTGCAAGAAGGTATTCACGAAGGCGCCATTGAGCTGCCAAAGCTGTTGCCGAGCGTGCTAGAAAGTGTGCGCCATGAACTTAGTAGCAACGGACCGGCGTTAAAACTGCATCTTCCAAAAGGGCGAGTTCCATTGCTCCACGGAAGTGAATCACGCTTCGAGCTGGCCTTGGTGAATCTTGTTCGCAATGCGGCGCAAGTGGCGCAAACGCAAGTGGATGTCGCTGTTGAAGTGACGGGAAATGGTGCTAGCCTGCACGAAAAGCGTGTTCAGGAATTGTTGATTTGGGTGGTCGATGATGGCCCAGGACTGCCAGAAGGCATTGCCTTGGAGAAACTAACAGAGCCTTTCTTTACGACAAAAGGGCAAGGCGAAGGAACCGGTTTAGGGCTTGCCATTGTCGATAACGTCGCCCAAGAACATGGTGGTCGATTGCAGTTGCGCAATCGTACTGATCAGAAAGGAACGGAAGCTGTGCTGCGTTTTCGTTTAGAAGATGAGACCGATAGTTAACGATATCGGTGGCATACGATGAACCACAATGAGGACACATGGCAGAAAGAATACTGGTTGTAGAAGATGATCCTGGCCTTGCGGAGCTTTTGGTTGAAGAACTCGAAGCAGAAGGCTTTTCTGTGCGTCATGCCTTATCGGTAGAAGAGGCCTGGCCCATTGTTGAATCTTGGCAACCGGTGATTGTGGTGAGTGATTTGCGCCTACCTGGTGCCGATGGCATGACACTTATTCCCCGCTTAAAAGCATTACCCGATGCCCCAGAAGTATTATTGATTACCGCGTTTGGCACGGTGGATCAGGCGGTACAAGCACTCAAACAAGGAGCCGATGATTTCCTGACCAAACCGTTGGATATAGAGCATATGTTGCTTACCGTGCAACGGTTGCTCAATCATCGTAGGTTGCGAACGGAAGTGGCAAGCATGCGTGAGCAACAACGCAGCGACGATTTTCATGGCATGATCGGACATAGCCGCGTGATGCGCCGGTTATATCAGCGCGTTCGACAAGTGGCAGCGTCTGATGCTCCGGTTTTAGTGCTCGGTGAAAGCGGAACCGGAAAAGAACTGGTCGCCCGCGCTATTCATCAAGAAAGCGAACGTGCGACGCGACCATTTCGAGCCGTGAACTGTGCTGGGATTCCGGCAGAGTTAATAGAAAGCGAATTTTTTGGTCATGCTGCCGGAGCGTTTACGGGCGCACAAAAAGCGCGTGGGGGGCTGTTCAAAGAAACCGAGGGCGGCACCTTATTGCTCGATGAAATCGGTGAGATGCCATTGGATTTGCAAGCGAAGCTGTTGCGGGTATTGCAAGAAGGCACGATTCGGCCAGTGGGCTCCGATAGTGAAGTCAGTGTTAATGTCAGAATTGTGGCCGCCACCCATCGGGATTTGGAATCGCTAGTTGATCTAGGGAAATTCCGCGAAGATCTGTTCTATCGTTTGGAAACCTTGAGTATTTCGGTACCTGCATTGCGGGAGCGCGGTGATGATCGGGAACTGCTCGCGCAGACGATTCTCGCCGAACTCACGCGCAATAATGAGCATCAGCCTGTATTTAGCCCAAGTGCTATGGATCGCATTTATCGCTATCCGTTTCCCGGAAACGTGCGTGAACTTCGCAATGCTATTGAGCGCGCGGTGACCTTCAGCGAAGGGCACAGTATAGAAGCGAAGCACTTGCCCGAGCGTATGCAAAAAGATATTGATGTGGCCGAACCGCAAACTGACTCTTCAAGCAAACAGCCGCTCCGCAGCTTAAATGAAGTACAGCAAGAATATGTAAGCTATGTACTCCGGGAAACCGGCGGTAACAAACGCAAAGCCGCGGAAATTCTTGGGGTTACGCGACGAACGTTGTACCGCTGGTTATCTGATAGCTCGGATGCTGCTGAACAGGGCAAACAGACCTAGTTAAAATACCCGACTTAGCGAAAACCCTGCGAGCCAAATACGCCCCGGCGCTGGTTCAAAGGAACGGCCATTGCCCTGATTCACAACCACCGAACCTACATAGGTTTTGTCGCTAAGGTTATCAATTCGAAGCCACGGATTTATCCGCCAGTTGCCCACTTCATAATTGCCTTGCACCGCTGCATTCCAGACGCTTGCCGCAGGCGCATATTCATCGTTGCTATCGGTGGTCGGTACCCGCGAACGGTACTGGTTCTCAACAAGCAGGCGCAAGCGCTGATCAGCCCATGGTCGCCATTCTAGTTGGCTATATAAATTACTTCGAGCCAAACCAGGCAACCGATTGCCATCGTTTTCATCCCCGCGATAGCGGGCATCTAGCCAGGTATAAGCGGTGCGCAGTAACCAGTAGTCACTGATGGCCCATTGCGTGCTTAACTCCATCCCCTGTCGTTCTGTCCGTGTTGCATTACGATAGGTGGTACGGCCATCGATGCTTTGATCGACAACGAGGTCGTCACGGGTATCGATGGTAAACACCGATGCTTGTCCGCGCCAAGGACCCTGAAACCATTTCAAACCGAGTTCGTTTTGCTCTAGTTGCGCCGCACGAAGATCGGTGTTGAGGCCCGTGCCCTCATTTTGATAAGCCATCTCTGTCAGTGTTGGCGTTTCAAAGCCACGCCCAGTGGCGATAAATGCGCTCAGGTTGGCATTGAATTGGTAGTTCAGCCCTGAACTCCATGACCACTCCTGATAGCTAGTTTCGCCACTGTCGTCCGGATTCCCGGGAACAATAAAACGATCATCAACGCGGAAATCGAGGTCGCTGTAACGAATACCCAATAACCATGTGACTCGCGAACTCACGGCATAATCGCTAATGAAGGCGACATCCTGGCTGCGCACACGACCGGTTTCATCTCGTCGTAAATCACCGCGGGTGCCCATTTGATTCACAAAGCCTTTGCGCTCATCAGTTTGTCGCTCGAGATCAATGCCGAACGTGACGCGCCAATCATGGTTGTGCAAAGGCAACCAAGAATAGGTGGCGTTTACTCCAGAAAAACTCCGTTCGAGGTCGACAACACCGCCGGAGGCGGTAATCGCAGATCCGGGAAAGGCAAGATATTGTTCGATATCGCGCTGTCCTGTCCATGCCGCAATCTGCCATTGAGTGGTATCCGCGTAATCACGCAGGGTAAGCGATTGTTGGCGATGGCGAATGGTCTTGCGTGTGTTAAAGGTGTCTGCTTGTGCAGCTGTTTGCGTAGGGTCTTCGCGCCATAGCTCGGGCGTTAATGCGAGCGGATCTTGCAACAGAGGCGCATTATTGTCGTCCCAACGCAAAATCAGTTCCATGGTATCAGTCACATCCATGTACCAGCGCGCGGCCCATTGATCACGTTCTACCTGACCATTTGGGCGATCACCATCGGTACGAAAACGCGCATAATCGATACTCGCCGTGTGATTGTCGTGGGCATAAACCCCGCGCAAGCGCTGACGCTCACGGTTTGCTGAGCCGGCACTCAAATCTGCAGACACAGCGGATTGCAAAGGTCGCTCACTCTGCAAGTCGATCACGCCACCGGCAGAATTGCCGTAAATGGCAGCGAAGGGTCCGCGCAATACTTCAACCCGTGCCGGTTCATCGAGCAAAATGCTTGAGGTTTGGGCTTGCCCATCGGGCATCGACAGTGGAATACCGTCTAGGCGCATGCGAACACCGCGCACCCCAAATGCGGCTCGGGTACCAAAGCCGCGGAGTACCACGCGTGTATCTTGGGCAAAATTATAACGGGTGTCGGTTTGTACGCCTGCTAACCCCTGCAGTAATTCAGCGGCATCCGTACGTTGGCCCGGAAGTTGTTGCGCCACATCAACCCGCTCAACGGATGCAGGCGTCGCTATCCAAGGGCGCTCGGTACGAGTTGCCGTAACCACTACATAATCATCAACAGTCGCTGTTTCGGATTCTGTTACTTCGTCTACCTCGGCGTAAGCGGTAGAAAGAAATAGGCTCGCCACAACAGCGAGCCTAACAGAATTGAGTTGGAAACCACGTTCACTAAAGGGCACTGCATTCGCCATTTAATGTTCCTCTCTCAATTTATTCGGCGGGGCGAAGACGCAATACTTTGGCGTTGTCCCGCTCATCGGTTAGCAAGTACAAGTAGCCGTCAGGCCCTTGGCGAATCTCACGAATTCGATAATCCATAGGGAGACGTTCTTCATGGATTACGCGATCACCATCAATTTCTAAACGGGCAATAACTTGTCCACGAAGACCTGCAGCAAGCACGTTGCCGCGCCATTCTGGGAACGCATCGCCGTCATAAAAGGTCATGCCGGAAACGGCGATAGAAGGTGTCCAATGCCAAACCGGCAATTCCTTACCTTCCATATCAAAGCTGACGGTTTCACTCATTTGGCCGCCGCCGTAGGCTTCACCGTGAGTGACCAATGGCCAGCCATAGTTTTTGCCAGGTTCTGGTAGGTTGAGTTCATCGCCACCTTGTGGACCATGCTCAACTGCCCACATACGTCCCGTGCTCGGTTGAATGTCGATACCTTGAATATTGCGATGTCCATAAGACCAAATTTCAGGAAGCGCCCCTTCATGATTCACAAATGGGTTGTCCTGAGGAACCTCGCCATTGGCATACAGGCGAATCAATGTGCCGGTGTGGCTGTCGAGATCCTGTGATTCTTTCATTTGGTGGCCGCGATCACCTAAGCCGACATACAAGTAGCGTCCATCCTGGCTGAATACCATACGCCCACCGTAATGGCGTCCGCCTTCTACTTTTGGATATTGGCTAAAAATGGGGGTGACATTGTGCAATTCGCCATCGCCGAGCACCGCGTGGGCAACGGCTGTACTGGTGACATTACTGCCTGAGGTTTCAGCTTCTGACCAGCTCAAATAGATACGATTCGAGGTTTCAAAGTCGGGCGCCAAAGCCACATCTAGCAGACCCCCTTGGTTACGCACGGTAACTTCTGGAATGCCCCGAATGGGTTCGCCTAAGGAGCCGTCTGCTTCAATAATGCGCAAACGCCCTTCCATCTCAGTCACCAAAAGTCGGCCTTCGGGGAGAAAAGCGATACCCCAAGGGCGAACAAGTCCGTCAGCGACAGTTTCCACTTCTACATCGGCCCATCGGGTTTCGATGGTTTTGGCTTCAGCGCTTGCTGTAGCGATCGCCGAAGCGCCTAACACCATCGCTGTAGCCAGTGCAACAGTTGCGAATTTCATGGTCCACTCCTTGTTAACTCAGGGTCAAAATAGGTTCCGCTTCCATTTAAGCAAAAAAGCGGCGGAACTAATAAGCGTAGATCAATACCATGCTCGCGCAAGAATCGATCACCAAAGGCGTTTATTCGCCAAGTTCCCGAGACGACCTGCGGAAATAGCTTTAGCGCAGCGTTGCAATCGGCAATAACTCGGCGAGGGTTTCCGCCAATTTACGGAAGGTTTGGCGCCGGCTTGTGGTGGGTCGAAACACTAAACCAATCTCTCTAAATGCTTCGCCTCCACTCGGATCCACTGTCACTAATTCATTGCCCGATAAGATACCCGCATCAATGGCCATTTGTGGCACAAAGGTGGCGCCATTCAGTGATTCCGCCATTTGCACCAAGCTATGTAAACTGGCCGCCGTAAATGGATTTATCTTCTCTTTGTTGCCTAGCCGGCAAGCGGTTACCGCGTGCTCAGTTAAGCAGTGCTCTTTTTCCAATAGGAAAATGCTTTTATTGGGAAGTTTGGAATAATCCACGGGGTTGCCCGCAAGTTGAGCCATCTTTGGGGTTAACGCCATTTTAAACGGGTCGCGTCCCACAACCCATTGCTGATTCCCTTGCAAATCGACTGGCAACGCCAGGATAAGCACATCGAGTTCACCATCTCGAAGCAGGTTTAAAAGCTGCGCTGTGGTGTCTTCTCGAATCAGTAGTTCAAGTTTCGGGTATTGCTCCTGCAAGCGTTTGCTGAGAATTCCTAATAGAAAAGGACCAATGGTAGGAATACAGCCGACCCGAAGCGGGCCCTCCATAACATTGCCTTGGCTTTGCGCAAAGTTCACAAGTTCTTCGGTGCTGGTGAGAATTAATCGCGCACGTTCAACAATTTCTTCGCCCATGCCGGTAAACAAAAACGATTTGTGGTCGCGCTCAATTAACTGACAATCCAGCTGCTCTTCTAAATTTTGAATGCCGCTACTTAAAGTGGATTGGCTCACGAAGCAAGCTTGTGCGGCGCGATTGAAATTCTGATGCTGATGCAAAGCCAGCAAATAACTTAGGTTTTTTAAACTAGGTAGCTTACTCATAAAGGCCTCACCGTTGCCGCGGATTTCGTCGCCGGGTCTAATTAGATATTCCGATTATAATAATAGCTTTTATTCGCTTTAATCAATAGGCACCGACCCGTACTATGCTCTCCGAGATTAACCACAACCATTAATTTTTGGAGAAATTACAATATGTTAACAATTGGTGATAAGTTGCCCGAGTTTTCTGTAGTCGCCGCAAAACCAGGTTTTAACATGCCTGAAGAGAATGGTGAGAGCGCTTTTGAAACTATCACGCAGGATAGCTTTGCAGGGAAGTGGAAAGTAATTTTCTTCTATCCGAAAGACTTTACCTTCGTGTGCCCTACAGAAATCGTTGAGTTTGCAAAACTAAATGAAGAGTTTGCTGACCGCGATGCGGTAGTGCTCGGTGGTAGTACGGACAACGAATTTGTGAAGCTGGCATGGCGCCGTGAGCACCCAGATATGAAGAGTCTGAACCAGTATTCATTCGCCGATACTGCGGGCGACTTAGTCGATGGATTGGGTGTTCGTGACAAAGCTGAAAACGTAGCCTTGCGCGCAACCTTTATCGTAGATCCACACAATGTGATTCAGCATGTTTCTGTGAACGCACTCAACGTGGGACGTAATCCAGCAGAAGTATTACGTATTCTTGATGGCTTACAAACTGACGAGTTGTGCCCGTGTAACCGCCCTGTCGGCGGCGAAACATTAAACGCGGCTTAATACGCAATGAAGACAAACGCGGGGCGCTAAGCGCCCCCGTTACTCTCAAGGTTTAAGGTACGGAGACAGTATGACAATTGCAGATTACAAACAGGGTTTGGGTGATCACGGTAAAGACACCAAGCTGAATTTATCTAATTTGTTCGGCAATGTGGATACATCAGGCTTAACCGCGGATCAGTTCTACGGTACCGCACTTTCTTTGGTGTATTCCTTAAACGACAAAGAGCTCATTGCCGCCGTTGAAGCTGAAGCAGATGGGAAGGTAGAAGCCAATGTCGTTGCTGCTGCAAAACTTGCCGCAACTTTAATGGCGATGAACAACATCTATTACCGCTTCATTCACTTAAGCAGTGATAAGCAATTTGCCAAGATGCCTGCAGGCTTGCGCATGAATGGCATGGCCAATCCAGGCGTAGACAAAGCAGATTTC
The DNA here is from genome assembly GCF_015354615.1 of Aliidiomarina indica. Lineage (GTDB taxonomy): Bacteria > Pseudomonadota > Gammaproteobacteria > Enterobacterales > Alteromonadaceae > Aliidiomarina > Aliidiomarina indica. The sequence continues at coordinate 306,751 of NZ_JACAVQ010000003.1, forward strand.
GAATTATTTTCCCTTGCTGTATCAGCACTAAATGGCTGCGGCATGTGTATCGATTCACACGTGGGAGTGCTCGTAAAGCATGGTGTGAGCGCGCAGGCGATTCAAACATCGGTGCGTCTCGCTGCAGTGTTGAATGCGGCAAAAACAGCACGCGCGCTGTCATAATTTTGCAATCTCAGGGGGTTATTCTCTCCACGATGTTTCCCCCTGGGGCAAAACCACGGTTTTCCCCAAAGACCGTGTAGTTGTTAGCCCGTCTCCCCGACGGGCTTTTTTTTTCTGGCTTGCCAGAGAGCTCCGATAGCTGCGTTATAATCACAGCTCAATCGGTCACGTACCATTGAGGTACGCTCCCTCAATCGCTGCAATTATGCCTTACTCGGGCCCGTAGCCAACGCATTGCGTTGGTTACAAAGTCGATGCCTTACTCGGGCCTGTAGCCAACGCATTGCGTTGGTTACAAAATCGATGCCTTACTCGGGCCTGTAGCCAACGCATTGCGTTGGTTACAAAGTCGATGTCATCCAAAGTAATGCCATTCATTAATCTCAGGCCCTCTGGTACACTTTGCACTGATTTTATCGGCGAGCAGCTCACACGGCTGCTCTTCTCGTTGCGAAGAGATGATTATGGATTATATCACTGCCTTTTGGCTTGCCTTAGTGCAAGGGATTACCGAGTTCTTACCGATTTCCAGTCAGGCCCATTTAGTGTTGGCGGGACAATGGCTTAGCGATGTTTATCAAGGAATCGATTTTGACGTGATTCTTCATGCGGGCTCTTTGGTGGCAGTTATCACCTATTTTCGCCGCGAAATTTTCACCATGACCCGGGACTGGATGGGCGCGGTCAGTGGAGGTGAGAAAACCAAAGATTCAAAACTAGCCTGGTGGGTGATTATCGGAACGATTCCTGCCGGTGTACTTGGCTTAATCTTCAAAGACGTCGCTGAGGGCATGTTGCGCAGTGAAGTGATTATGGGCGTCGCCTTAATCGTGTTTGGTTTATTGTTAGGTTTAGCTGATTGGAAAGGCCGTGGCGAGCGGGATGAATACTCACTGACGTTAAAAGATGTACTGATTATTGGCTTTGCGCAAGCCGTTGCATTAATTCCTGGCACCTCACGCTCTGGGATTACCATGACAGCCGCTTTATTTTTAGGGATGTCTCGGGAAGCGGCGGCACGATTCTCGTTTTTACTGTCCATCCCGATTATCGCTGCGGCAAGTTTACTCTCTGCCATTACCTTGTTTCGAAACGGAACCGAGACGCCTTGGGATATCTTGCTGCTAGGCTTTGTCGTTGCCGCGGTAAGCACCTATGTTTGTATTCATTATTTCCTCGCATTTATTCGACGTATCGGCATGCAGCCATTCGTAATTTATCGCTTAGTTTTAGGCGGTTTATTACTCTGGTTTTTCTTGTAAACACTGAGTGAGTAAAGGTCGTATGGTTCAGTTGAAAAAAGCTATTTTATTGGTCCTCGCAGTTTGTGTGGTGAGCGCATGTGGTCCGCGTATGGAACCGGCTCCGAAAGTGCTGGAAGGTCGCATTTTTGGAACTTTCTTTCAGGTGAGCATCGGCACACAACATGAGTTTGATGAAGACGAAATTAAGTCGGGAGTACTTGCAGTACTTAACGAAGTGGATCGACAGATGTCGACCTACCGCGACGACTCCGTGTTAAATGAAGTCAATCGCGCAAGGGTTGGTGAGCCGGTGACAGTGCCAGCGGAACTTTTCTATGTGCTTGAGTTGGGCTATGAAATCGCTGAGTTATCCGGTGGAGCCTTTGATTTTACAATTGGAGGACTCGTGAACCTGTGGGGCTTTGGCCCGGAAGGACGTATTACATCGGCACCAGATGACGATGCGTTGCAAAGACGTTTGCAGGAGGTGGGTTACCGCTATGTTGCCTTGGATGCGGATAATCGGAGCGTTACGCGCCATTCGGATGTTTTTATCGACCTCTCAGGTATCGCCAAAGGATATGCTGTTGATGCGGTAAGCGAGTACTTACTATCGCAAGGTATTGAAAACCATTTGGTGAACATCGGTGGTGATTTAAAAGGCCTTGGCATGCGCAGTGAGGACCGCGCTTGGCATGTAGGTATTGAAGCACCAAATGATGCGCAACAAATTGTGCGTCATATTATGCCGCTTTATGATATTGGCATGGTCGGTTCAGGTGACTATCGCAATTACTTCGAGGAAGATGGTGTGCGCTACTCGCATACCATTAACCCAACCACCGGACGGCCCATTGCGCACCGATTGGCAGGCGTCCATGTGTTGGGTGAAAACACCACAGAAATTGATGCGCTAGCTACCGTGTTTATGGTGTTAGGCGAAGAGGTTGGTCTTTCCTTCGCAAATGAACATGATATTGCAGCTATTTTTCTTTATCGCGCCAATGGAACCTTTGAATCGGTTATGTCTGACCGGTTTGTTCGCGACCACGCAGACGTAATGAGTGTGCCTGAGGTTCGCTAAAGTACCTGATTTTTCGACCAAAGGGTTGTGTTTATGGCAACCCTTCTCTAAAATTTAGAGCGTTATTATTGCAGTGGAGAGAGTACGTTTTGGACAGTTCACGACGACGAACAAGCGGTACAGGTCCGTTAAAGTCCCAGTCTCTCTGACCCAGTGACACTGCGACTTTGCCGCGCCTGTTACCGTCGGTGGAGTTGCAGCTTTCTATTCAGCATTTCTTGAATAACTTCGCTACAACATCCTTATCTAGTGTTTTGTCTTTGCGTCTATTTCGCCATCGGCTGAAACCAACGCACTGACGTTAAATGCACTCGCCCTGCGCATTTTAGCGTCATACGCAGCATGACTGAGGAGCAGAAATGTCATGACTTACGAAGGATACGAGCATCTAATTGATCTTATCGCCCAAGGCGATGAGCATTCCTTGCGTGCAGCTTTGGAAGAAATTCCACCCGCGGATATTGCCGAATATATTGACCAGAACTTTGAAGTGTATAGCACGCTGACGTTGCTGGAAAAAATGTCTTCGGAGCAACAAGCAGAAGTATTTGGTTATTTGCGGCCCCAAAATCAGGAACAACTGGCATCGCACATGGAAGTTGGTGTGTTGGCACAGTTATTCCGAGATATGTCTTCGGATGAACGGGCCGATTTATATGCATTGTTGGACGTAAAATTGCAGGACGCCGTAATGCGGCGCTTAGCAAAACGTGACCGTGAAGATCTGTTGCGCTTAGCCAGTTATGAAGAGGGAACCGTCGGCTCGGTGATGACCTCTGACTATGCCATGGTTCCATCGGCAAGCAAGGTGGAAGATGCGGTTCGCCGTCTGCGGCAATCAGCCCCAGACAAAGAAACTATTTATCAAATCTATGTGGTCGACAAAGAGAACCGTCTGCAAGGGGTTGTTTCTCTGCGGGAATTAATTACCGCTGCGCCCACAGAAAGCATTGATGATTTGATGACACGGGATGTGGTAGCGCTCAAGCCCGACATGCCCCAATCAGAAGCCGCACGGGTGATCAGTCGCTACGATTTATTAGCCATTCCCGTGGTTTCCGACACCGACGTATTGCTCGGCATCGTTACCTTCGATGACGCGATGGACGTTGTGCAGGAAGAAGACACGGAGAGCATGCACAAATCAGCAACCGTTGGAAAATTAGAGGGCGGCATTAAAGACGCCAGCCCAGTGCTGATTTATCGCAGTCGCATTAACTGGCTGGTTTTGTTGGTATTTGCCAATATTTTCTCGGGTATGGGCCTGATGTATTTTGAGGCCACGATTGAAACCCATATTGCCTTGCTGTTTTTCTTGCCGCTATTGATTGCATCGGGCGGTAATACTGGCGCTCAGGCCGCTACTCTAGTGGTACGGGGTTTAGCGACCGGCGATCTATTAAAGAGCGACTGGGTATATATGCTTGGCAAAGAAATGCTGGTGTCGGTAGGCCTTGGTATTACCATGGCGGCGGCGATTTCTGCGGTTGCTTATTTCCGCGTCGACTCTGTGATTGTACCGATTGTGGCGCTAAGCATGGTCAGTATTGTGTTGGTGGGTAGTTTTATTGGTGTCCTGTTGCCGTTTGTACTTAAACGGGTTGGTTGGGATCCGGCTACGGCAAGTGCGCCGCTGGTAACCACCATTGCAGACGCGAGCGGAGTACTCATCTATTTCGGATTCGCGGCGATATTTCTGGGTATCTCATAATCTGCCAAAAGTTTGATCCTAATCCTGTTGGATCCCTGATCTTTCACCAGAATGGGCGTATAATGAAGCCCATTCCTGGTGATGCAGAACGGCGGATAAACACGTGGTTGAGCAAAAGATAGAAGTACAGGACGCACCCCCGAAAAAGGGTGTCACAATTCAAAAACCGGAAATTAAAAAGCCAAGCGGTGGTTCCGGTCCGGGCAAAAACCACATTTATGTGCGGGAAGCTGAGGGGCGCGTAGAAACCACCCGACGCGTACTTGGTTTCGTGTTGATGGCCCTATTCGCTGTACTTCCTTGGCTTACTTGGAATGGTGAGCAAGCGGTTCTTCTCAATATCCTTGATCAACGTTTTCGCATCTTCGGCATGACCCTCTGGCCCCAAGATCTCACGATTTTAGCGTGGATTTTTATGGTGTCAGCTTTCGCTCTGTTCTTAGTGACGACCCTATTTGGCCGAGTCTGGTGTGGCTTTACGTGTCCGCAAACCACCTGGACCTTTATCTTCATGTGGTTTGAGCGCAAGATCGAAGGTAGTCGTCATCAGCGCATGAAGCTGGATGAACGGGCGATGGACGCAGATAAATTTACGCGAAAATTTGCCAAACATAGTGCTTGGATCATTATTGCCTGGCTCACGGCCATGACATTCGTGGGGTATTTCACTGATATTCGGGCGCTATTCCAAAACTTCTTTGTGTTTGAAGCCAGTGCTTGGGCAACGGGGAGTGTGTTATTTTTCACCTTTGCTACTTACGGGAATGCAGGCTGGATGCGGGAAATCATGTGTACTCACATGTGTCCCTATGCCCGCTTCCAAGCGGCCATGTTTGATAAAGACACCTATATCGTTGCGTATGATGAAGAACGGGGCGAACCGCGGGGCCCGCGCAAGCGCAAGATCGATCCGCGAGAACAAGGATTAGGCGACTGCATCGACTGTAACCTGTGCGTTCAGGTGTGCCCTACCGGCATCGATATCCGTCAGGGCTTGCAGTACGAGTGTATTAACTGCGGCGCCTGCGTTGATGCCTGCGATAGTGTTATGGAAAAAATGGGTTACCCGAAAAAGCTGATTAGCTTCACCACCCAACGTCGGCTAGAAGGCGGCCAAACCAAAGTGTTTCGCTTTAAAAGTGTGGGCTATGGCTTAGCATTGTTGGTGCTGACGCTGTTGTTAGTGGCGGACATTGTGTTTCGGGTGCCGCTTGAATTTGATGTTATCCGCGATAGAGCGTCGTTGTACCGGGAAAATCAGGAAGGCTGGATAGAGAATGTATATACCCTGCGAGTGATTAATAAATCCCAGCAAACACAGCGTTATTCATTTAGCGTGTCTGGGGTGGAAGATATGCAGTGGTATGGTCCCGAAGAGTTAGTGTTGGGGCCGGAGGCTTCAGAGATAGTGCCGGTCACGATTGCCATTGACCCGTATTTTATCGATACACCTATCAAAGAAATCACCTTTACGATTCAGTCGATCGATGAAGCAAGTATTAAGCGCACTGTGCGCACCAATTTTATATATCAATAAGGATTATCATTGAGCGACTTTAGCTTTCAAGGGGTCACTCCAGACTTGATTCTGGATGCGGTAGAGTCAGTGGGCTTTTACCCAGTGTCAGGTTTGTTGCCGCTCAATAGCTACGAAAACCGGGTTTATCAATTTCTAGCGGATGACCAAAAGCGCTACGTGGTGAAATTTTATCGACCACAGCGTTGGAGTGACGAACAGATTCTAGAAGAGCACCAATTCACCGCCGAGCTAGCGAACGCTGAAATTCCGGTGGTATGTCCGTTAGCGATAGCAGGCGAAACAGCGTTACAGTGGCAGGGCTTCCGTTTTGCTGTTTTTCCGAGTATTGGTGGTCGGGCATTAGAACCCGAGCAGTTAGAACAACTAGAAGATTTAGGTCGGCACCTTGGACGTCTGCATCTTACCGGTAGTGCCCGCCCGTTCACCTTTCGGCCTCAACTGTATACCCGTGCAGGCCTTGATGAAGCGGTTAATGAATTGCTTGCCTGTGAACTGCTCCCAGATAGTTTGCGAGAAGCTTTTCGGGCTATTTTGCTCCCAGTGGTTGCGCGGGTGCATGCGGTGAACTGGGATGCTTATACCCATGTGCGCCTGCATGGTGATTGCCATATTGGTAATCTACTATGGCGTCCGGAAGGGCTTACCTTGGTCGATTTTGATGACTGTCGACAGGGTCCTGCCGTTCAAGACTTATGGATGATGCTGTCGGGCGATCGATTACAACAGCAAATACAGCTAGAAACCCTGCTCGAAGGGTATGAAGAATTTATGGAGTTTGACCCAAGAGAACTGCATCTGATTGAACCTTTGCGTGCTTTGCGAATCATTCATTATATGGCGTGGCTAGCGCGGCGCTGGGAAGACCCTGCATTTCCTCATAATTTTAGCTGGTTTGCAGAGCCTAGATATTGGGAGCAGCAGATTCTTGCGTTGAAAGAACAACTCTCTGCCCTCGATGAACCACCCCTGCGCTTGCAGCCAGGTTTCAACTAGCGGCATAATGGACCTTATATCACATTGCCGTATCGATGATGTGGATCGAAAACAACAGGAACTGAATAATGCAAAAACTCGTAGTAATCGCCATGGCCGTTGTGCTGTTCTTTGCTGCCGCCTCAGTGCAAGCCTCATCTGAGCGCTTTCAGGAAGGGGTTCATTACACAGTCATTAGTGATGAAAAAAGCCGAAACCCAGAGATTATCGATTTCTTCTCACTCTATTGTAATGCGTGTTATCAGTTTGCAGGCTTTAGTGATTCGTTGAAAAATGAGTTTGGCGATGCCTTTCGCAAGTATCACGTCAACATTGTGGTGCCAAATAATACGATGCGCGAAAACATCATGCAGATCTGGGCAACAGCGGTTGTTTTAGGAGTGAACGAGGACTTCGCTGAGCGAGTATTCCAACGCCACTTTGTACGCAATAGCTGGGTGAACTCGGTGAGCGATGCAAAAGCGGTATTTGCTGATCTTGGCGTTGATGAAGAACGTTTTGATCGTGCATGGAATAGCATGCAAGTGCGTAGCTTAACTAACCGCATGCGTACCGCTCAGGACAATTTTAATGTTCGTGCAACACCAACTTACATTGTGAATCGCAAGTACCAAATGAATCCACAAGGGTTCCAGAACTCAACAGACTTTTTCAACGACTACCTTGCGTTAGCTCGTTACTTGATGAGCAAAGACTAGGTGATAGAAGCCGCGACTAGAAGGCAATGTAATGGATGACATGATCGAAACGTTACAGGATTCCATCAGTTGGTTGGAACGCCACCCAGAACTTCACATGGCAGCAGGGCTTTTCTTGCTGCTTATGTTAGCGTGGTTCGGCAATGCAGTGGTAAAGCGCTTGCTGGTGCGCGGTTTAATGAAAGCCCTGATGGCATCACCGTTGGGGCGCGATGAAACCCTGTCGAATAACACGGTTATCGCTCGCCTTTCGAACGTCATTCCTGCGCTCATTATTTCTGTAGGTATTGTATATGTGCCGCAGCTTCCCGAAGTTCTGATTTCCATTATTCAGAATGTTGCTAATGCGTTTGTGGTGCTGACCGTTGGGCTCGCTATTAATGGCGCTTTAACGGTTATCAATACCATTTATGAAAAGCGGCCGGGTGCACATTTAAAGCCGATTAAAGGATATATCCAAGTCCTGAAAATCGTGGTTTATGTGATAGCCGCTATCTTGATTATTGCTACCTTGATCGACCGGTCCCCGGTGATTTTACTCTCTGGCTTGGGAGCCATGGCAGCGGTACTCATGTTGGTATTCCAAGATACCTTGTTGTCGTTAGTCGCCAGTATGCAAATCTCTTCGAATGATATCGTCCGCGTTGGCGATTGGGTGGAGATGCCATCGCTGAATGCCGATGGTGACGTGATTGATATCGCGCTGCATACGGTGAAAGTGCAAAACTGGGATAAGACGATTACAACTATCCCCACGCGGAAATTCATTACCGACTCCTTTAAAAACTGGCGCGGGATGCAAGAGTCGGGTGGGCGTCGGATAATGCGAAATATTCTACTCGATCAGCAAAGTATTGGCTTTTTGAGTGAGGAAGAAAAAGAACGATTACGCGGTTTTCGTTTGCTCCGTGAGTACATGGAAAATAAACAAAAAGAGATTGATGAGTGGAATAAATCGTTGCAAGACGATGGTAAAGTGGCCATCAACACGCGACGTATCACGAATTTAGGTACATTCCGTGCCTATGTATTGAACTACTTAAAAAATCATAAAGGGATTCATCAGGAAATGACCATGATGGTCCGCCAGTTATCACCAACGCCTGATGGATTACCGCTACAGGTTTATGGCTTCACCAATACCGTGGCTTGGGCGGAGTACGAGGGAATTCAATCGGATATTTTCGACCATTTGTTGTCGATATTGCCGGAGTTCGGCTTGCGCGTTTATCAGCATCCCAGTGGCTTGGATGTACGTGAACTACGCCATGTCGTCAGCGACCTAAGCACACAAAATAGAGCCAGCTAAATGCTGGCTCTTTTTTTGATTAGGATTTTTCCCGTTCATAGACTTCACGGATGCGCTGATCTTTTAATGCCCAGCGCTCATTGAGCCAATTTTGGAAATGATCACGAAACTCGGGATCGTTAAAGTAGTCACCGCGCAGATCGTCGGTGACAGGAAAACGGTCAATGTACACGTAGATTTTTTCAAGACGGCCAGCAAGTAGGTCGAGTACGATCGGTTTGTTCGTGCGGCGCTCTGGATATACCAATGTGATGTCTAAAATTTCCTGAAACTGTTGGCCCATGGCCTGCAGCGTAAAAGACGTGCCGCCCGCTTTCGGTGGTAATAGGTACGTATAAGGACTTTTTTTATAAGCGTGTTTCTCAGGTGTAAAGCGTGTGCCTTCACAAAAGTTAATCACGGTTGTGGGGATATGACGAAACTTCTCACATTTTATCCGAGTGGTTTCTATGTCTTTGCCTTTGAGCTCGGGGTTCTTCTCTATTTGTTCTTTGCTGTAGCGTTTCATAAAGGGCATATCTAACACCCAACAGCCAATGCCGATCACCGGCACCCAAAAAAGCTCTTGCTTGAGAAAGAAACGGGGCATGGGCAGGTTCTTACGGGATAGATGCATTAAGGCAGGAATATCTACCCAGCTTTTATGATTGCATAAAATCATAAACCAGCCATTACGATCGTCGGGGATATCCCCTTCGATAATCCACTCCACTGGGTAACTGATGCTAAACATCCAAGACACCGCGTAAGCCCATCCTCGAAATACGCCGTTAGCCAGTCGCGATACAAACCGCTGGAACGGAGGAATCGGAATAAAAAACTTAAACAGGCCGAGGAAAATCACGGTGAGACCAATCACTAAGGTGGCGAATGCTCCCCATAAAAAATTAATGACAATTCGCAGGGGGGCTGGCAGGAATTTAAACATGCGCTAGCGTGCTCCGTGATTTTATTATTATTTCTTCATGATACCTGAACTTAGCAATAACGATAGCGATCCGCTTGCAAACGCACAAAATTTCTCTAGACTATACTGTATATACGTACAGTATTTTGAGGTGTCTATGCAGGCTCATTTGCAACAACTGATCGACCGTGGCGCTTTGTGGCAAGGGCGGCAAGCGCAATCTCAAGCCGTCACATTGGTTTCAGCCGCCGATTCGGTTTTGGATCAGGCGTTAGGCGGTGGCTGGGTGCGTAGCCGTATTCATGAATTGCAGGTTCAGCAGAGTTTTAGTGGCGAAATGGCATTGCTGGCACCGGCGATAAAGGATGCAGCAACACGTGAACTAGCCATATTCTGGATCGGGCCGCCGGCTATTCCGAATGCCCCCGCTTTAGCCAGTACCGGCGCCCAATCTCAGCATATTGTATTAACCCCAAGTGATGAAACCGATGCGCTTTGGGCCGCGGAGACTATTTTGCATAGCGGGCAAGCCGGTGTGCTGTTGTTGTGGGCAAAGAAATTATCAGCAACGGCAACCCGACGATTGCACTTGGCGGCGAGTGAGAGTGATGCCTATGTATTTGTTATTACAGGATGGCAACCGGAAGAAGCACGTAGCTACGGAACGCGGCTGCGTATTCATCATGAGCAAGGGCAAGTGCAGTGGCAGATTCTTAAGCGCCATGGCGGTTGGCCGGTACGCTTACCGCGACGCCCTTTGCCCCGGTGGCCAACTGGCTGAGGTTGTTGATGTGGATGTACCTCCAATTCCCCACCCTGCTGCTGGATAGAATGCAAGTGCTGCAACCGGAGCTGAAAGCGTTACCGGCGGTGCTTTTTCATGCTCAAGAGCAGCGTGTGATGCAAACGAATGCTGTGGCAGAAGGCTTGGGTATTCAGCGCGGGAATACATTATCAGATGCTTGGTTGCTCGCCGATACGCTACGCACTTTTCGTTGGCGAGAAGCGCGGCAACGGCATTTATTGCAACAGGTAGCCACAGATTTATATCAAGTTTTCGGAGTGATTAGCTTAGATCCACCCTTTGGGCTCTGGCTAGACTTAACTCCGATGCGGAAACTCTATCCGGAACCACAACAAAATCAGCTGCAACTGCAGCAGCAATTGGCGCCTTGGCAACTACGTTACCAATCGGGTGTTGGGGTTACGCCATTGCAAGCGAAAATGGTGGCGCAGTCACAGGTAACAACAGTCGCAGATATTCCTATCGGCTATTTACCCTGCCCTCAGCCATTGCAAGAGAAACTGCAACGCATGGGATTGCATACGCTCGGTGCGTTACAGGCAATTCCTCGGGCATTAGCCGGACGTCGGTTGGGGAAAGAGTTGGTGGTATTGCTGGCGCGCATCCAAGGTGAGCAACGCGAGAATTTACATTTTTTTAGGCCGCCGGTGTGGTTCTTCCAGCGCTTAGAACTCACCGCTGAAGTGAACCATTGGCAGGCGTTACGCTTTCCATTGAATCGGCTGTTGCAAGATTTAGAGCACTTTTTAGAGAGCCGGCAACAGGAAACGCGACAATTACTCCTTACCTTGTATCACCGTGATGAAGCGCCAACAGAGTTGGCGTTAGGATTTGCGCATGGTAGCTATCTAGCGCATGAATTAGCGCAGTTTTGTCAGCTAAAAATGGAGCACTGCGTGTTGGTGGCACCTGTGCTTGAATTAAGTTTACAGGCACGACAGCTGCAGCCGCGCCATCGTGATCATGGCGACTTATTAAAAGGTCCTCGTCAGCATAAAAAATCACTACCGCGTTTGCTCAATGAGTTGCAATTGCGGTTAGGTCAGCAGCGTGTATGGGGAATTCAGAACCGCGCAGATTGGCTACCCGAGCAAGCCTGGCACAAGGTTCCAGCAGGTCAGCCCCTTGGGCAAGCGCATATTCAGGAAAGGCCATTGTGGCTATTCCCTGAACCGCGGCCTGTACAGATCCAGCATTGGGTATTGTTGCGAGGTCCGGAACGATTTACGTTGCCTTGGTGGGTACAGGACAATGAACACATGTGCGATCGTGATTACTGGAAAGCACGTCATCGCGATGGGCAACCGGGTTGGCTCTTCTACGAGCATCAACAAGGCTGTTGGTGGCAACATGGATGGTTTAGCTAATGGCCTACGCAGAGCTTCATTGTTTAAGCCATTATAGCTTTCAGCGCGCGGCGTCTTCTCCCGAGGAGTTAGTGAATACCGCGGTGTCTCTTGGCTATCAAGGTTTAGCAATTACTGATGAGTGCTCAGTTGCCGGCTTAGTGAAAGCATGGCAAGCGGCAAAGGGCACATCGTTGAATTTAATCAGTGGTAGCGAATTTTATTGCTCAGCGACGGGTTTATTCGTGTTATTGGCGAAAAATCGCACCGGATATGCGCAATTATGCCAGCTGATTAGCACCTGTCGGCGCGCTGCAGAAAAAGGAAGCTATCAATTTCATGGTCGCCAATTACTAACCCATGATTTATCTGAATGTATTTTGCTGTGGCGTCCGTGCCCAAACACAGAGGCGCCAATTGCAGATTTGGCTGAACAACTTCAGACAAAATTCCCCCATCGTTGTTGGTTAATGTACCACCGATATTTGCGTGCAGATGACCGTGACCATACTCGTTGGATCAAATCCTGTAGTGAGCAATGGAACTGGCCCGTGGTGGCTACAGGCGGTGTGCTTATGCATGGCGAAGCGCGTTTGCCGTTGCTCCATGTGATGCAGGCCATTCGTGAACACAGTACAGTGACCGCACTAGGAGGAGCGCGCTTACCGAACGGCGAAGTGTGCTTGCGAGCGCTTGATGTACTGACCCAAGTATTCCCACAAGCATGGCGTCAAGCCACCCTCAGTATCTGCGCACAATGTCGGTTTGATTTAGGATCCCTGCGTTATGAATATCCAGCGGAAGTTGTTCCTAAGGGATTCACTGCTAATCATTATCTACAACAATTAGGGCAACAAGGTTTGCGCTGGCGCTATCCGCAAGGAGTCCCTGACAAAGTACGTCAACAGCTCGAAGCGGAACTCGCCCTAGTCGAAGAGTTGGGGTATGCCCACTTCTTTCTTACCATTCATGATTTGGTTGTGTTTGCTCGGCAACAAGGAATATTGCATCAAGGACGGGGCTCTGCTGCAAATTCGGTGCTTTGTTATTGCTTGGGAATTACGGCAGTGAATCCAGCTCAGTCCGATTTATTGTTTGAGCGTTTTATTTCCCGTGAGCGCAATGAGCCACCGGATATTGATGTGGATTTTGAGCATGAACGCCGAGAAGAAGTGATTCAATATATTTACCGGAAGTACGGACGAGATCGCGCGGCTTTAGCCGCCACGGTGATCACGTATCGGATACGAAGTGCGTTAAAGGACGTGGGCAAAGCACTTGGCTTTCCTGAAGCGCGTATTCAGCAATGGATAGATCGACTCGACCGACGTGATCAAGAGGAAGGCTGGGCGGAGCAATTGCGGAGCATGGGAGTGATGAATCATCCTCAGGGCGCGCACTTGTTACGTTTAACAGAAGAAATTTTACGTTTTCCGCGTCATCTATCTCAGCATGTCGGCGGCTTTGTCATTGCTGCGGGTCCATTGTCGGAACTTGTTCCAGTAGAAAATGCGGCCATGTCGGAACGTACCGTGATTCAATGGGATAAAGACGACATTGAAGCCTTATGCCTGTTAAAAGTGGACGTGCTAGCGTTAGGAATGCTAACCGCGATTCGCAAAACATTGACCCTACTCCCCGAGTTTTACCACATGACTCATACCCTAGCGAGCATCCCACAAGATGATCAGGGCGTGTATCGGATGCTGCAAAAAGCCGATTCTGTGGGCGTGTTTCAGATAGAGTCGCGGGCGCAAATGAACATGTTGCCGCGTTTAAAGCCTCGGTGTTTTTACGATTTGGTGATTCAGATTGCCATTGTTCGGCCAGGGCCTATTCAAGGGGATATGGTGCACCCTTATCTACGTCGTCGCGAGGGAAAAGAACCCGTGGAGTACCCAGGGCCTGCAGTACAGCAGGTGCTAGAGCGAACTTTAGGAGTGCCAATCTTTCAGGAGCAAGTGATTAAACTGGCCATGGTTGCAGCCGGATTCACCGGCGGAGAGGCCGATGCGCTGCGCCGAGCAATGGCAAGTTGGCGCAGTAAAGGCCAGCTAATGGCATTTGAGGAAAAACTAGTTCAAGGAATGCTAACGCGCGGATACACACGAGATTTCGCCGAGCGTTTGTTTGCTCAGATCTGTGGTTTTGGCGAATATGGCTTTCCTGAATCTCACGCGGCGAGCTTTGCCAATCTGGCTTATGTATCTTCTTGGTTAAAATTCCACTGCCCTGCGGCATTTTATGTGGGGCTATTGAACAGTCATCCCATGGGTTTTTACTCCCCTTCTCAACTTATTCAGGATGCACGCCAACACCAGGTTGAAGTATTGCCAGTATGTATTAATCGGAGTCTTTGGGATCATCAGCTCGTTGCTCGCAACGGAGAACCGGCAATCCGCTTGGGTTTTCGATTAATCAAAGGAGTGCAAAAGCAAGAGATTGAAGCGTTAATCAAGCACCGTCCTGAAGCGGGCTTTCAGAATATGAATGACTTTGAAACACAGTCAGAGTTGCTGTCGTTATCGATTAAAACAAAAGAACAGCTCGCCAGTGCCAACGCCTTTTCCTGTTTAGCAGGGCATCGCTATCAAACCCGATGGGATATGACGAAGCTCGACTATAAGAAGCAAAGTGATCAACTATCCTTGCTCGCAGTGGCGGAAAACTATAGTGGTGATTATACCCTCGCCGCTCCCCATGAAATTGCCGATATGAGCGAAGACTTTGCCAGCCTTGGGTTAACGCTCGGACGTCATCCAGTGGCTCTATTAAATGAGCAAGGCGTGCTCCCTCATCACCGCAAAGCAATAGAGTTGCCTCAATTGCGACATGGACAATTGGTGACAGTGTTAGGTTTGGTGACCAACAGGCAGCGCCCGGGCACGGCGTCAGGGGTCACCTTTATGACACTAGAAGATGATACGGGAACGATTAATGTTGTGTTGTGGCAAGATTTGGCCAAGCAACAACGACGGGAATGGTTAAAAGCTCGTTTGCTAAGAATTAAAGGTGTTTTAGAAATGGAAGGTGATGTCATTCACGTGGTCGCCGGGGACATGAAAGATTTAAGTGCACGCTTGCCAGTAACGAAGATAAAGTCGCGAGATTTTCACTAACTTGTTTAGCGCTGTTCATGCGGATGCAGGAACAGCGCCAATGGCAACGTGCTAAGTTAGCTTTGCGCTTCTTTTAAGTACTCGTCTTTTAAATACACATAGTTTGCCGCCGATTTCTGCAAGAAGTCTCGCTCTTCCCCAGTCAATTCCCGTGCTTTCTTTACGGGGCTGCCCACGTATAGATAGCCACTTTGCAAACGCTTACCCGGAGGGACAAGCGAACCGGCGCCAATAATGACATCATCCTCCACCACAGCACCATCCATAACCACAGCAGACATCCCGACTAGTATCCGGTTACCCACGACGCAGCCATGCAACATACAATGGTGACCCACAGTCACATCATCACCAATCAGTAACGGATAGCCGTGAGGATCATCGGGGCCAGTACGCGTAACATGAAGTACGGAACCGTCTTGAATATTAGTGCGGGCACCAATGCGAATATGATTCACATCGCCTCGCGCGGCCACGAGAGGCCAAATGCTACTGTCGTCGCCGATCTGGATATCACCTACAATCACCGCCGACGGGTCAACATAACAACGTGCACCAAGTTGAGGGTACTGACCTTTATAAGGGCGCCCTTTTACTTCGTTCGTAGACATAATCACCTCTTTCACCATACGCAAGCTCAACGGAACCAAGTGTCCGAGTTTTCTTGCTGAACATAAACTGAACCAATATTGTGTGATCTTACGTCAAGTTGAATGATTTTTCTGCGGTTGAGCAAAAAAACCTTAAAAACATGCAGAAAGTACTTGCTGGATTCCGTTACATCTCTATAATTCGCCCCACTTCGACGGCAATTAAGACAAGTACTTAAAGTGCTAAGCCAACGAAATATGGGTAAGTGAGGCAGTGTAAAGTTGTGAAAACAGCAGCTTCTCACCAAATTTAAAGATAACGTCTCATAAAGAGTTGTTAACTTTCTAATAACAAGCCCATATGG
>NZ_JACAVQ010000030.1 GCF_015354615.1 Aliidiomarina indica
CGGGATCGAACCGCAGACCTCCTGGATGCAAACCAGGCGCTCTCCCAGCTGAGCTATGGCCCCGTATTGTTCAGGCTTGCCATAATGCTCCAGTGCTTCGTTGCGCGCAAAACTCAATCAGTCACATACCATTGAGGTATGCTCCTTCAATCGTTTCACGGGCGCCTCGCCCTGAATCATTCTGGACTGCGCTTCTGATATCGAGAAAATGTTTTTTCAACACTTC
>NZ_JACAVQ010000004.1 GCF_015354615.1 Aliidiomarina indica
AATATCGAAATCAGGCCTTGGTAGCCGCTTAGAAATGAGTCCAACTTTATGGGGTTACTTCAGACAGGGGCTTTTTTATTTAGCGCTGCGCTCTCGAACATCTCCAATAGGTCCATTTTTAGACGATAACCATGAGCTGGCTACGCCACCATTTTGAAGCGAGAGAAGAATAACGTGTCGATAAAAGCCTTAAAAATCGACATGTAATCTCATCATGTCGATATTCTTCGTGCTATTAAGCATGAATAGCCTCACCCATAACTTTCGCTTGTTCCCCAGCAGCGGTTTTAGTAATCTCAAATAATAGTAAAAAAGCACGCCGACGGAATTATGGCGAGCGATTATTGAGCCAGCTCAGTTGTTTCCTCAAGGAAGAGCCCTCCTCATAAGTTTTTCTTCGCCTATTTGAATTCTTGTTTCGCTGCATTTCCACGCCGTATTTGTGCTCGTTTTTAGGCTTTTGTTCTCCAACCTATGCGGGTTCTAGGGTGAGTCTGGGGTCGGTAATAGGCAAGGAAGTAAAACGACAAAGTGTGCATGCTGGTGTATTGGAGATATGAGGCGTGCACAGTATAAAAATGTTAACTGTATGGAGACACCGTGAAATATTTTGCTTACGGATCAAATATGTCACTGCCAAGGCTTAAGGAAAGGGTCCCAAGTGCTGTGCGAATAGGTGTGTTTACGCTTTCTGAACATTCGCTCCGGTTCCATAAGGTGAGTAGAAAAGATGGGTCGGGAAAATGCGATGCGCTATTCACTGGAAATCCCAGTGATTATATAGTTGGCGCACTGTTCGAAATATCAGAAGACGACAAAGGCGCGCTCGATAGGGCTGAAGGATTGGGTTATGGGTATCAGCAAAAACAGGTCTTGGTAAATGATGGTCAGGACAATGCCGTAGAAGCTGTTACATACTATGCAACAAATACGGATTCTTCTTTGATGCCTTACTCTTGGTATCTACATCACGTTATATATGGTGCGAAAGAAACAGGGGTTCCAGCAGACTACCTAGATGCTTTGTCAGCTACAAAGAGCAAGGAAGACCCGGATACAGAAAGAGATGCAAGAGAACGTGCAATATACAGTTAACAATCGCAGCCATAGCGACGGCTTTTTTCGTTGCGGCTTCGCCTTCACTACAAAGCCGCGCATGCTGCGGGCGTTATATGCCCAACACAGCCCGAACCAACCAAGGGAATCCGACCATCGGATGACGAATAAAAAAGGCCTTTCAGAGCGAGACATCTGCACCAAGCTCATCATGCCTGCGCTGAAACAGGCAGGTTGGGACATGCAGAAAAAAGTCCGCGAGGAAGTTGGATTCACCGATGGACGTATCTATGTGAAGCGCACTTTCACCGCCGAGGGTAAGCGCAAGCGAACGGATTACATCTTTGACTTCAAATCCAATATCCCTTTTGCCATTATTGAGCAAAAGGACAAGAAGAAACGTTTTCGGTGCTTGAAAAAGTCCGCCGAATCAATCAGTGTTGAGTGTACAATAACAAAGTCGAAGGCTATGCTTTTGTATGAAATTCTGGGGCCAATAATCGGCTACTCCGGAATATCGGCAGTGTTCAGTTGCGTACCGAGTAGAGAGCCGCTAGCACTAGAGGTGGAGGGGTGGTGTTAGGGACCAACAAACACAGTAATTTCGGTCGAAAGTCGACCGAAACGACAACATCCTTACTGACTCAGGTCAACCAGCTTGTTACCCAGGGGCTACGCCAAGCGGCCATCGATCTCCTTGAGGAAGCCATCTCCGACTCCCCTGATAATAGGCCTCTTCTCAGCGCACTGGGGAGGGTTTATCTTCTGGATAACCAGCCTGAGAAGGCGGTTGTTTACTTGAGACGATCTATCGCCGAGACTGATCCCGACCCGATTCCAGCCTCGCAAAACGATTACTCACCTGAAGCCCTCACCGAGGTAGACGCAGATTATATTGAAGAGTTAGCTGAAGATTCGTCAAACGATGAATTTTCGCCTCTAGAGGAAGTCTGTGCTGAGACTGATGAGAACAAGAATTCGAATCGAGAAAGATCGGGCATACTCTGCTTGAAGCGAGAGTCCAAGAAAGGAATTGGCGCAGAGACACCTGAAGATTCCAAGCCCCAAATTACGATCATCAGAAGGGGGCGCGCAAAGAAAAATGATGCCGTTTCCTTTGATCTCCCATATGCGACTGACGAAAGTGCGCTCGAAGAGTCTGGTAGAGCTGATTCGGATGTTGGTACGCCGGATCCAGGCGTTCGCGAGGCAATTCAATTCCGGTCAGAGGTAGCGGATGCCCCATCATCGGGTGAGACCTTTGCTACCAAACAGACGGAGACGCCAGTTCGTTCAGAAGCTCAATTGGGCCTTTCCTTTAAAAGTGATGATGATCTGGAAAATTCCGAAGATAGCCTTGAGTTGCCGGATGACGAACGCAATATTCTCGACATCGTCGATTTTGAGGACGATTTCGATGACGATATTGACGAAATTGATCCGATTATTGAGACGGTAGAAGACTACCCCTTGGATGACTTTGAGTCTGAGGACTTTGGCTGGGAAGACCTCGACGATTTCGATGAAGAGGCGAGTCGTGAAAACACGGATGAAGATCTCACGCTTGCAGGTATCCCCAGAGAACAGAGAGCTCGACAGGCTGCCGTGGATGTCATAGAGAGAGTGAGATGGGATAAGGAGTATCTACCACTCCTTGAGTCGATCTTCGTGGAAAGTGGTTGGGGCGCAGCTCGTATAGCGATAGAAAATCAGATCGAACGAGGTGCAGTTCCAGAACAGATTGTCTTGGCAAAAAAGGTCCGCTCGATCTGGTTCAGCAATGAATATCTCTGGACCACATTTCGGATGCACTCCAACGCGCCGTTTATGCAGGCCGAGGCCGTATACAGGAATTTCAGCTGGGCAGATGCATTGAGGCTTATCTGTTGTTTTCCATCCATTCCAGATGAGTTCGAGGTTGAAGCCTTTATCGAAGATCTCTTTGACGAGTGGTATTACAATAATCGGTTGCGGCGCAACTTCAACGCATTTCTCAAGTACCTCCGGTATCGAATGGGTGCGGGTAGGCGGACTCTTCCTGGCGATCTTGGATTTCTCTTTATCTTCCCAGTTCATGATGAGTGGGGCGTTGATACCCCAGAGCTTTTGAGTGAAATATCAGGGATGAGAGACGAACTCAGGGAGCTCGGTGCAGATAGTGGATTCGCCATGCCTGGAATAGAAAATAAGTTCAAAGTACTACCGAAAGAAGCATTTGACGAAAAGGAGGATAAAAAGTGAGCCAAGGTAACAGTCGTCTTCTGCCCGTCAAAAACTGCTGGGTAAAAAAGGTATCGCCATCTGGTGAAGAAGCAGTGGGCCGTGTCGTCGATTCTGTGGATCGAGGCGATGATGTGGTTATCACCGTTAAGTGGCAGAAATCCGGACGGGTTTCTGTTGAATCTTTGGATAACCTCCAGAGTGGTCTTAAGCCGCAGATGGAAGTACAGGACCTGCCTAATTCGCGTGTAAGAGGATCCCTTGGTGAAGGAGTAATTCAGAGAGTAAGAACAATCGGAGAAAAAGACCAGGCACTCGTCGACTTCCTTCAGTTCGGTCGTCAGGTATGGCTGCCGTATGAGAACCTCCGACAGATAAAGGGTGTGAGACATCGTTTCATTCTCGGTGATACGGGGCCGGAGGACGGCGCCGAGCGTTTCAGGCTCAAATCGTTGGCACATGCTCTGGAAATGTGGAATGAGAACACCGGCTCTCTGTCGAGCCTAGAAATTGATCCATTACCTCACCAGATCCATCTGGTTCACCACATCCTTGCATCTGGCCACCTGAATTGGCTGATAGCCGATGATGTAGGTCTCGGAAAAACGATTGAGACAGGTATGCTCCTCGCTGCCCTCAAACAAAGAGGACACCTCAAGCGAGTGCTGCTTGTTACTCCTGCAGGTTTAACCAAACAATGGCAGGAGGAGCTCAACTACAAGTTCAAAATGGGGGAGTTCCAGATTTACGGTGAGGACTTTATGATTAATGAACCTCGCCACTGGAAGATGTTTGATTTTGTTATCGCTTCCATTGATCGTTTGAAGAGTCCAGAGAACCTGAATCAAATCCAGCAAGCTGGAAAGTGGGATATTATCATTTTCGACGAAGCCCACAGATTGAGCCGGCGACAGTACGGAATGAAGCTGGACGCATCCCAGCGCTTTCAGTTGGCGGCGCATCTACGCCGTAACACGGATGCTCTAATTCTATTGAGCGCTACGCCTCACCAGGGAATGCAGGACAAGTTCCAAGCGCTCCTAGAGTTGCTTCATCCGGAGCGCAAGGAAGAAATTACCACGCTGGCGTTAAACCCCGAAATCATCGGAGAGATGGTATTCCGCAACAATAAAGCGGATGTGACGGATGCGGAAGGGAACTTCCTGTTTAAAGGTAAAACCACCACCTCATTGCCAGTGCATGTATCTCAAGAAGCGAAGGACTTTGATGACAAACTTCAGGACTATCTTAAAAAGGGGTATGCAGCCGGGGCAGCGCTGGGTTTCAAAGGCAACGCCATCGGCTTCGTTATGACGGTTTACCGTAAACTGGCGGCCTCAAGCGTTGCGGCGATTCATCAGGCTCTGATTAATCGTAAGGCTCGACTTGAGGGTGAGATGCTCGGAGGTATCAAGTTTGAGGAGATCGAAAATCAGGATCAGCGCTTCTTCGGCGAGTGGGAAGAACAGCTATACACTGATGCCAAAGAGTTTTTCGAGGGAGAGCTCGAACTGTTAGACCAGCTAATCGCCGAAGCCGACGGCTTGCGTGGCGACGACAGAAAGCTGACAGGCTTTATCGATCAACTGATTTCCGAAATCTTGGGCAGCAATCCAAACGAGAAGGTTTTAATTTTTACCGAGTACAGGACTACTCAAGCCTATATCCGTGATGCGCTGGAGAGTCGATTTGGTGAGGGCAGTGTAGAGTTGATCAACGGCTCAATGCCCCATACCCAGCGGCGCGATGCCATAGCCCGTTTCGAGGATGCTGCTAATTTTCTTATCTCAACAGAGGCAGGCGGCGAGGGTATTAACCTCCAGCGGAAGTGTCACATCATGGTGAATTTTGACCTACCCTGGAACCCGATGCGCTTGGTTCAGCGCATCGGTCGCCTGTACCGTTACGGCCAAAAGAAGCGAGTTGTAGTTTTTAATCTTCATTCACCAGACACCGCTGATGAACAAGTCATGGATCTCATGTACACCCGCATCGACCAGGTTGTAGACGACCTGGCTGGGGTGAGCGCCGATTACAACGAGCAGCTTCGCGACGACATTCTTGGTGAGCTGGCCGATTTGCTGGACGTTAATCAGGTTCTTGAGCAAGCCACCGTTGAGGGTATAACTCGAACTCAGGAGCGAATTTCCGAGACACTGGAGAGGGCAAAAGCGGCAGCTGAAAAGCAACGAGAACTATTTGAGCATGCTGCAGGCTTTGACCCGAATGAAACCGGCAGCAGTTTGAGGATTGACCATGAGCACGGTGTGGTGTTTGCAGTGGGTATGTTCAGAATTCTGGGAATAGAGGTTGTTGAGACAACCCATGAGGGGCGACTCTTTCATATTCGGCTTCCGGAGGCAGTAAAGCATGAACTCGGCGTGGAGCGAAGCCGCTATGAAGTTACTCTGGATCGGGACCTAGTGGTCAATCGGCCAAACACGCACATGCTGGATCTGGATTCGTTTTTGATGCAGTACCTGCTTAGAAAGGCAAAGAGTTACGACTTTATGGGTTTGAGTGCGGTTATTGAAAACCACCCACTAGAGGGTGGAGCGCTGTTAACCAGCCTTCTCAGGTGGCAAAACGACCAGGGCAGCAGAATGCGGCAGGAATACACCGCCTTCTGGGTCAAACCCAATGGTGATGTTCAGATCAACCCAGATGCATTTGCGGAGTGGTTGAAAACAAGCGGTGTCACTGGAACACTGACTCCCATCAGAGAAGAGAATCAGGCCTTGTTTACGCAGGCAGAGTTAAGTGCGGATAAGAGACTAAAGGCAGTAAGTAATATTCACTTGCACCCGGAGAATAATCAGTGGGTCGCGGGAGCTTGGCTAGTATAAGACCGACAGAACGTATTGAGCATCTAGTTGTTGGCATAGCGCGGAAACCAATAAACTGAACTGGTTGCGAAGGTTGTATATGGCAAACGGAAAACATAACTCAAATAACGGACAGCAATCGGGTACCTGTAGCCACCAGCAAGAGATTGCTCGACGCCCTCATATTGGGGTGCAGCATGAGTTTGATGCCAAAAACCACCGAAACCCTACCGCTACGATGCATCGCTAGCATCGGAACTGGTGTGTGACGAGAACGTCGACCGAGAAATGATTTCTCTTAGAATAGCTCGGCATAGCGCTTTCAGTGGAAATAGAAACGGTTGTACAACTGATATTTTTCATGCCTGTATAGCACGCACAAGTGGTGAGTATATCGACGAGTGCGCTGTCATTTTTAAATTAACATCCCCATAATAAAATATAAAAATCAACGGCTTGTGACTTCTAATCAACAAGCAGATTCATCTCCCCCATTGACCCAGAGCGATTTCGGCTATGTTTTGTGAGCTGGATGCAGGATGTGCATGAGGCCACTCAGGGGCAGGTCATTGCCATTGATGGTAAAACGTTGCGTAGCTCGTATCAGCGGAGCAACAAGTTCTCGACGATTCACATGGTTAATGCTTTTTTCTGTGCGAATAAGTTGGTGCTGGGGCAAGTAAAAACGGCCGCCAAGCCGAATAAGATTACGGCTATCCCGGAGTGAATTGAGCTTCTGGATATCGACGGAACTCTGGTCTCGATTGATGCCATGGGATGCCAGACAGAAATTGCACAACATATTGTCGACAAGGGTCGAGATTACCTGTTTACGCTGAAGTCGAATCATAAGAAGCTCCACAGCGCTGTCGTTGGGGCATTTGCGAAAGAGCGGGAAGAGTCGTTGGGAGACATTCGTATTGAGAACAAACATGGTCGCGTGGAAGCTCGAATTTTTCATGTGCTCAGCGCCGACCAAATCAACGAGAACTTTCCACAGTGGCCCAGACTCAAGACCTTAGGGATGAGTGTAAGCTACCGCCAGATAAAGGGAAAACCAGAAGAACTAACGTATCGTTACCATATCAGTTCTGCCGAGCTATCGGAGCGATAGATGGCCGATGCCGCACGTGCACGCTGGTCTGTTGAAAATAGCTTGCACTGGGTCCTGGATGTTTCCCTGCGAGAAAATGACTGCCAGATCCACCAGAATCATGGTGCTGAGAACTGGTCTACGTTGCGCCACATGGCATTAAACATGCTGCGCGCAGAATCATCAAAGGGCAGTATACCTGCTAAACAAAAGCGAGCATGGATGAAAGCCAAGTATCTGGAGGCTGTCTTATCTGCGGGCTTCAGCGAGATGGCGAATTAATGCACACTCATGCGGTTGCCCTGACTTTACAACCCCACCAAAATAAACCACACTAGGTTTTAGTTAAATAAACAAGCTTACAAATCTATTTTTGCAAAGAGCACAACAACAATAAAAAGTGGCAACGGAACATGCTTGAAAACCTATCTTTCGCGCAACGGCAGCGGTTAGCCTACATTGATTTTAGCCTGTTGTTTAAAGGCAGCATTTATCGAAACGATTTAGTGCAGCGCTTTTCGGTTGGTCTTTCGGCCGGCACGCGTGATTTTAATTTATACAAAGAGCTGGCGCCAAATAACCTGTATTACGATTCCCAAGAAAAGCGCTATTTCCAGGCGGAAACCTTTGCGCCTATTTTCCAGCACGATCCCAAACGCACGCTTATTAAACTCGCTAATGATATTTCCGATGGCTTTGATGCGATTGGCGATACCCATTTTCCGGTAGAGGCGCCTTCCTCGTTGAACGTGCCCGATGTTTTCATTGTGGCGCGTATGGTGCAGTCCACATTGAATGGCAAAGCGGTGCTAGTGCGCTACACCTCTCTGAGCAGTGGCGAAAACGAGCGCGAATTGGTGCCGCATTCTATTGTAGATAACGGTTTGCGCTGGCATGTGCGCGCCTTTGATCGGAAATCCCAGAGCTTTCGCGATTTTGTACTCACCCGAATTCATGAAGTGCACATTCTTGACGATGCCGACACCTTCGAAGAAGCCGAAGCCGATCACGAATGGCAGCGCATGATCCCATTGCAGCTGGTGCCCCACCCGCATAACGTAAAACACAAAGCCGCCATTGAAATGGATTACGGCATGGTTAGTGGCCTGCTCACCATAAACGTGCGCGCCGCCATGGCCGGCTACTTGCTGCGCCGCTGGAACGTAGATTGCACCGAAGATGGCACCCTGGAAGGGCATGAATACCAGCTATGGCTGCGTAACCGGGTTAGTTTAGTGAATACCAATAATTTGGCGGTGGCGCCGGGGTATGCGGTGATTGAATGACTCACACTACTTCCTTTTGAACTTTGAAAGACACCGATAGCTAATGCAAGGCTGTTTGTTACCAAGTTGAAATTTAGAAGTGCAGAAACGTTGGGGTGGACGTTATGGGATTATGGAGAGTTGTAAAAGCTGGTTACCGTTTAACAAAAGGGGCCGCTCATTTGACTGGGCAAGGCTTAGGTGCTGCGACTAAAGGCCTTGAGCAACTATCCGAATCAATGGAGGCGTATGCCACGCGACTAGAAAAAGCTCAGCCATTTCGAGAGATTCGGCACGCGGCACGTATGAATCTTATAGCGTTAGATGTCGATAGCATGTACTTAAAGGACGATGTTGAAGAGGCTATTCCATTACTCGAAAAGGCTGTTTCTTATAACGAACAGATGAAAAGTCTTGCATCGGAATTGTTAGATGATGAAGCTTTAACTGAGATTGCTTTGGCTAACTCTAGCATTATGAAATTCTTACTTGAGCTTAGCTACTCTGATAGGGGAGGTACTAGTTCAGGAAGTACAGATATTAGGAATAATACATCGAAATATCTTACTTCAACTATTTCCGCGGAGGACTTTGATATGTTGTTTCCTGAGGATAAAAATAACAAACGATTCGAGGAATTTCAGAATAACTTAGCTGACTTCGAAGAAAAGATGAGGGTTGCTAGGATAGATAGAATAAATCGCGCACTCTCATTTGTTCCTTTTGATTTTAATTTCACATCAAAACTGGACCGAGTGCGATTTTTAGAATATTTGGATGTTCGACTTGCGGAATTAGAACGTGTCAAAAGCACGCTTATTCAGGAAAAATCTCAGGTGCGATGAACTACTTAATTTATTAGAAAATATAGAACAGATGCTTTGCATGCAAGGACGTACAAATGGATACAAAGAATAATCAACAAAACACCCGTTTCGCGCCAGGGATTCGTGTCGAGATTCGAGATGCGGAGTGGCGGGTTAAAGCAGTGGACTACGCCAGTGACGGGGGCTACTTGCTGACCTGCGAGGGCTTATCGCCATTGGTGCAAGGGCGTGAATCGCAGTTTCTGACTAAGTTGGACAGCGTAACAATACTCGCGCCTGAAGAAACAAATTTAGTGGACGACACCAGTAGCAACTTCAAAGCAAGTTTGCTCTATATCGATTCCATGCTCCGTAAAACTGCACCTTCAACTGAAAAGATTCATTTGGGTCACCGTGCGGCCATTGATCAGCTTCCCTTTCAGCTTGAACCAACATTGCAGGCGCTGAAGCAACCGCGCCAACGTATTTTGATCGCAGATTCGGTAGGCCTTGGTAAAACGCTGGAAGCGGGTATTTTAACTTCAGAGTTGATTGCCAGAGGGCGCGGTAAACGTATTCTTGTATTGGCAGTGAAATCGATGCTTACGCAGTTCCAGCAAGAGTTTTGGAACCGTTTTAGCATCCCGCTGGTGCGTTTAGATTCTGTGGGTTTACAGCGTGTTCGTAATAAAATACCGGCGAATCATAACCCATTTCATTATTTCGACCGCTCCATCATTTCTATAGATACGCTAAAGCAAGACATCGAATATCGACACTATTTGGAGCAGGCCTACTGGGACATTATTATTATCGACGAGGCCCATAACGTTGCTGAACGCAGCACTGGTTCGCTTCGGAGTAAGTTGGCGAAGCTTATTTCCACTCGTTCCGACACGCTTATTATGCTCTCCGCAACCCCTCATGACGGCAAACCAGAGTCCTTCGCGAGCTTAATGAATATGCTCGACCCGACTGCCATAGCTAACCCGAGCGATTATTCAAATGAAGATTTTCGGGATAAAGGATTGGTGATTCGTCGCTTTAAGAAAGACGTGCGCGAACAACTTAAGGGGAATTTTCCTGAACGCGAGATTAAAGTTTCTAAAACCAGTGCGAGTCGCGCGGAAGAAGTTGCATTCGATTTCTTAATGGATGTTACCTTTCAGAATTTAGATGGTCGCTCCCATGGGGCAGGGCACTTATTCCGTACCACGTTAGAGAAAGCATTGTTTTCAAGCCCCTCAGCGTGTTTGTCGACAGTGCAAAACCGTATGGCTCGGGTACAAAAACGGATTGAAAAAGAGCGGGATCATGAAAAACAAAGTTCACTTATAGACGATTACGATACCTTGCAAGGACTTGAAAGTGCGCTGAAGGTAATTACGCCTGAGCACTTCAGCAAATATGCATTGCTCTTAGACGTGATTACCAATGACCTGAAATGGAACGGTAAAGCAGCAGATGATCGTTTAGTTGTGTTCACTGAGAGTGTTCAAACGCTTAAATTTCTCGAGGAAAACTTACCGAAAGCACTCAAACTGAAAAAGGATCAAACTGCGATATTACATGGTGGGCTGCGAGACAAAGAGCTCATGGACACGGTTGAGCAGTTCAACCGTAAAGAAAGCAAGTTGCGATTACTCTTGTGTTCTGATGTGGCGTCGGAAGGTATTAACTTACACCACATGAGCCACAAAATGATTCACTTCGATATTCCTTGGTCGCTGATGGTGTTTCAGCAGCGAAACGGTCGTATTGACCGTTACGGGCAAACACAGCAACCGCAAATTCGTTATCTCCTAACGGAGAGTGATCATGAAAAAGTTCGAGGCGATACGCGGGTGCTTGAGGTGCTTATTCAGAAAGACGAGCAAGCCAGTAAAAATATTGGCGATCCTTCTGAGTTTTTAGGCGTTCATAGTAGTGAAGAAGAAGTAGAAAAAGTTGCTGCGGTGATAGAAGACGAATCTGCCGTTGATTTGTCAGCGGCATTTGCCGCTCTTATGGACAATCAAGCTGCTGCCAGTGAGAGCCCTATGGCGAACTTTATTCCAAGCCACGATTGGAATACCGAAACTGATGCTGTAAGTGCACTGCCGCGCGTATTTACCTCGGGAATAGAATATTGCCAAACGGCAGTGGATTGGTTCGCAGAAAGTGGCCAACGTATTGACGCGAAAGTGCGTAAGGATGTGTTTAGTATCACGGCGCCTAGCGACTTGCGCACGCGCTTGAACTATTTACCAAAAGAAATACGCCCAGATAACGACCATTTCACATTAACGAATAACATCGAAAAAATTAGTGATGAAATAAAGCGCTGTAGACAGGAAGACGACGCTCAGTGGCCAGCGCTCCATTATTTATGGCCAATACACCCAGTTATGGAATGGCTTTCCGACAAAGCGTTAAATGCTTTTGGTCGCCATACAGCACCCGTACTTCGCTTGCCGAACCACCTTAATAACCAACAAAGCATCGTACTAATGCATGGTGGTTTTCCCAATCGCCGAGGGCACGCCCTAATTCAAGATTGGGTGGGTGTTTGTATTCAAAATAATGAGGTAACGGAGCTACTTGATTGGGACTCAGTTAAAACGCGCCTTGGGCTTGGTGAGAGTGCACTAGCTAATCGAGGCGAAACATACGTAACGGAGAGGTTGCAAGCACTATTACCTATTGCGGTCAATGCGGCCAGAGAAAGGTTGCGTGGCTTAAAAGTAGCATACGAGCAAGAGCGTGCTGAGCACATAAACGCACTTGAAGAGCGCTTAAATAGCTTGAAAACGAAACACCAACGTCAAATGGAGCTTGAGTTCGCGAGTTCGGATGCCGCGGAGGCTTTAAAACAACGTCGTAAAAGCGAGCGCCAAGCACAAATTGATCGGGTGTTTAATGATTACCAAAGCTGGATTGAAAACACCCAACACACGGAAGACTCGCCCTACTTGCAAGTTGTAGCTGTGTTTACCGGCGTTCAGGCCGAAGGCGAAATTTAAGGAAAGTTCATGATTATTAACGGCCTCATTAACGAAAACGAATTCTATTCTGAGCATTACATCAGTGAAGTGTTCAGTGGCGATATTAAAGACATTATTGCCACCTGGCAGCAGCTTGAAACCGACGCCAAAGAGCAGGAGAAAGATTATCGTGCGCCTTTTAATCAACTGAACACGCAAGCGCGCGAAACCTTGCAGCGTTTAGGCGAAGCTCAGCGCTATCGTGGCGTTAACGATAAGTTGAACGGCTTACGTGCAGTGACTAAGCGCCTGCTAGATATCCTAGATTTACCCTATTCACCCATGCGTGTTCCGCTCGATAACGATGTGGAACTGCCTTTGTTAGGAGAGGTGAGGGCGCAAGACGGTAGTCCACTGGTGTGGATTTTAGAAGCCATGCCAGCACAAGGCGAAGGCTTAGATCAAGACCCACTGGCCTGCCAAGTGCAACCCGAGCAACTGCTCACCCTGCACGATTTACCAGTTCCCAAAGACGTACTGCAAAGTGACAGTCCAACCTGGCAAGATCGCTTAAGTAAACAGGTGTTCTCGCAAACTCAGCCGCCGCGTTGGGTGTTGTTGTGTGGTCCGCAGCAGTGGCTACTCATCGACCGCTCCAAATTTGCGCAGCACCGCTTGTTGCGATTCGACTGGCTCGATTTGCTCACTCGCCGTGAAACCGAAGCGTTAAAAGCTATTAGCGTAATGCTACACCGTGATTCCCTAGCCGATGGACAAGGGCAAAGCTTACTCGATACCCTTGATGAAAATGCACACAAGCATGCCTATGGAGTATCAGAAGATTTAAAATATGCCTTGCGTGAGAGTATTGAGCTACTCGGCAACGAAGCGGCCAAGCAGCTTGAAGCGCGTGCCAAACGCCATAACAAGAGCATTTATACCCAAACCGACCCGGATTATTACCTAGACCCATCTCAGCTCAGCGCTGAATGTTTGCGCTACATGTACCGCTTGTTGTTTTTGTTTTATATCGAAGCGCGGCCTGATCTCGGTTATGCCCCGGTAACCAGCGACACCTACATAAAGGGCTATTCACTGGAGCACTTGCGTGACTTGGAAATGATTCCGCTCACCAGCGAAGCTGATCAGGATGGGCGTTATTTCCATGACACACTCACCATGCTATTTAACCTGGTGTTCGAAGGTTATCGCCCTGATTCTGGCAATCGTCAGGATGATCTCTTTGCTACAAGCTCGCAAACCGGCCGCGATACCTTTGAAATGCACGCCCTGAAAAGCCATTTGTTTGATCCGCAACGTACCCGCAACCTTAACCGCGTGATATTCCCGAACCAAGTTTTGCAACGCATAATTCAACTCATGTCGCTGTCGAAAGAAAAATCTGGCCGCAACCGCCGTGGCCGTATTTCTTATGCGCAGTTGGGTATCAACCAACTCGGGGCAGTTTACGAAGCACTATTGAGCTACAGAGGCTTTTTCGCCGGCACTGATTTATACGAAGTGAAACCCGCCAATGAAAGCTGGGATCCATTGGGTATGGGCTTCTTTGTAACCGCAGAAGCATTGGCAGATTATAAAGACGATGAAAAAGTATATGTGAAAAACCAAGCGGGCGATAACAAGCTATTGGTGTACCCCAAAGGCAGCTTTATTTACCGCTTAGCTGGGCGAGATCGTAAGAAATCCGCGTCCTATTACACCCCCGAAGTGCTCACCAGGAGCTTGGTAAAGTATGCGCTTAAAGAAGTGTACAAAGAGCAACTTGAGCACTTAGAAAGCGACCAACAGCGGGCTCAGCGTTTATTGCAGCTCACCATTTGTGAGCCTGCCATGGGCAGCGCGGCGTTCTTAAACGAAGCCATTAACCAAATTTCCGACAAATACCTTGAACTGATGCAACGCGCTACGGGTAAGCGCATTGCTCAAGACGACTTTGTGCTGGAAAAGCAGAAAGTAAAAATGTTTATTGCCGACAACAACGTGTTTGGCGTCGATTTAAACCCCGTTGCGGTAGAGCTTGCCGAAGTGTCGTTGTGGTTGAATGCCCTTTCGAAAGACCGCTTTGTGCCTTGGTTTGGCTTTCAACTGTTTCACGGCAATTCGCTCATTGGCGCGCGCCGCGAAGTGTTCAAGCCGAGCCAGCTCACCCATAGCAAAGACGGCTGTTGGCTAAAAGCTGCACCTGAACGCAGCACCCTGAATAGTGAATATTATGGTGGGGTTTGGCACTTCTTGCTGCCCGACAGCAACATGGCAAGTTATTCCGACAAAGAAGTAAAAGCGCTTTATAAAGACGAAATAAAAGCAATCAACGACTGGCGCAAGCAATTCACTAAGCCTTTTACTAAAGACGATGTTGCCCGGTTAGAGCGTATTTCAGCGCATGTTGATTCATTATGGCATGCTCACGCCAAATCACTTGCAAAGCTGCGTGATCGCACTACCGATCTCTATCATGTATACGGCATGAGCGAGCATGAAGCGAAGGAGCCTGCACCCCATAGCAGTATGAGCGAGAAAGACGCCCAGTTGCAGGGCACAGTGGAGTACCAGCAGCTTAAACTGGTGATGGATTATTGGTGTGCGCTTTGGTTTTGGCCCATCAGCAAACATGCTAGCTTACCCAGCCGCGAGAACTATTTAGCTGAGCTTGAAACCATTCTTCGCATCAGTAAAAACAACGAGCCAAATACAAGTAGGGCGCCAAACTTAGCCAAGCTCAATATGGAAGCCTTGCAACAACAAATACCGCGCTTAAACACGGTGATGGAACTGGCGCAAAAACGCCGTTTCTTTCATTGGGAGCTGGCCTTTGCCGATATTTTTGCCGAGCAAGGCGGCTTTGACCTTATGCTGGGTAATCCACCTTGGTTAAAAGTGGAATGGAGTAGCGGTGATGTGCTCGGTGACTACGAGCCACGCTTTGTGATTCGTAAGATTTCAGCCTCAGCACTGGCTAAGCTGCGTGAGGAAACCTTCGAACGAATTCCAGAGCTGAAACAAGGCTGGACCGATGAATTTGAAGACAGTGAAGGTACGCAGAATTTTTTGAATGCGCAGGTGAATTACCCGCAGTTGAAAGGGCAAAAGGCGAACTTATTTAAGTGTTTCTTACCGCGTGCATGGCACAACGTAAATGACAAAGGTGTGAGCGGATTCCTGCACCCTGAAGGAACCTATGACGATCCTAATGGTGGTGCCTTCCGAAACATTCTGTATCAGAGACTTCGCCAACATTTTCAATTTCATAATGAAATGGGCTTGTTTGCGGAAGTGCATCACGCAACCACTTACAGCATCAACGTTTACGGCTCAGTGCAAGAAAAGCCGACGTTCAATCATTTAGCAAATCTGTTTATCCCACAAACTATTGATACATGTTTTGCTCATAGCGGTGACGGTAAAGTTCCAGGTATAAAAGATGAAATCGAATCAAATAAGGGAATGGTTAAATCGATTTGGAATACCAACGGGCATAAAGATCGTGTGATTCAAATTACTGAGCGTGAACTTGAGCTATTTGCCAAGCTTTATGATGAGGCTGGAACACCCGCGCTAGAAGCTCGACTACCTGCAATTCATGCCAGTCAGTTAATGAGCGTATTAATAAAGTTTGCCGAACAGCCGAAGCGACTCGGAGATTTGAAAGGTGAGTATTACTCCACTCAACATTGGAATGAGGTGAACTCACAACAGGACGGCACAATGCGACGGGAAACCCAATTCCCTGATTCACCCGAGCAATGGATTCTATCGGGGCCGCATTTCTTCGTGGGTAGTCCGTTTTACAAAACACCGCGTACAGAGTGCACTCAAAACAGCCACTACGACATCCTTGACCTCGAATCGCTACCCGACGACTACCTGCCGCGCACGAACTACGTGCCGGCTTGCGATCTCGACACCTATCGCGCCCGCACCCCACGCGTGCCCTGGACCGAACCTGGCGAAACCAGCCCGCGCTTAGTGACGGATTATTACCGCTTGGTTAATCGAGAAATGATAGGTCCTTCCTCTGAGCGAACTCTGATAACCGCAGTTATTCCAAAAGGGGCTGCTCACATTAATACGTGCCTTTGCACTGCATTCAAGGATCCAGTAACTTTATTGGATTATTTTTCCATGACTCTCTCAGTGGTTTTGGATTACCGTGTCAAAAGCACTGGCATGGGGCATGCGAATACTTCTCTAATAAACCAATTGCCAATCTTGTCGAATGACAATTATCGCTCCGCACTTCATGTAAGAGCGTTAGCGCTTGTCTCTTTAAGTAAGTCCTACGATGATTTTTGGGAGACTTGTTGGGATTCTCAATTCCAAAGACAGTCGTGGGCTGCGAACGAAGGTAACCCAGCATTACTTCAGAGCTTCTTTGCCAACCTTACTCCAAACTGGCAACGCAACAATGCGTTACGTAGTGACTACGCTCGTCGCCAAGCCCTGCTAGAAATCGATGTGCTGGTAGCTCAAGCACTTGGATTAACCCTGGAAGAGTTACTCGCTATTTACAGGGTGCAATTTCCCGTCATGCGCCAGTACGAAGCCGAAACCGCCTATGATCAAAATGGACGCATTGTCTTTACTCCAAGTAAAGGCTTGGTTGGTATAGGTTTGCCGCGTAAAGCCCGCAAGGGCGATCTCAATGACGGCATCAGTTACACCATCGACAGCGAAGAGCGCAGTGAAACAGGTATAGCATTAGGTTGGGAAGACATAAAGGATATGCAAAGCGGTACCATCAGCAAAACCTTTATCGACGACACGCTTCCTGGCGGCCCACGTGAAAAAATCATCACTTACCAAGCCCCATTCTTCGTCCCCAACCGCGAAGAAGACTACGCCATCGCTTGGGAGATATTTAAATCAGAAAATCTAAATAAAGGAGACTTTTAAATGGCTGTTCAATTTTTAATACCAATAGGACGTGCCGCCATTCACCTTGCTCGACGATGGCAAGGAGTGCTGGCTATTATTGGGGTCACAGTAGCAACTGGATTTACATTGAAAAGTATGTTTAATCAAATGGGGCAAACAGCACTGAGCCTTTGGCCATTACTTTTGCTCACTTTTTTCTTTTTATTAATCAAAGAGTTTATTCGGTCTTGGTTTGCGGTAAAAAACAATACAACAAAATTTCCTGAAAAGGAGAATGATGAATGAGCTTAGCTATAACAAAGCGTTCTGGATTTATTTTAAGATTATTAACAATATGTGCGTTCACATGCATGATGCTATTTACGGCAATCGTTATTGTTCAAAATGAAGAATTAGGCAAGCTAGTTCCGCCAAGCACAATAAGAACATTGGCACTAATGTTTGGTTACATCGTTGCTCTCTGTACATTTAATTATGCTATGGCTATTAAAGGTCGGAATTTTATGGGCTGGCAAAATGAATTGTTCATAATGTTGGGTTTTGTCATAGTTTTCATAGCGATGTTTCTTCCTCATGCGTTTCCTACCAATGAAGTAACTCGGGTTGATAGCTGGGTACCCTTTATGTCTAAAGAGACGTTTGTCTTAAAAGCGAATTGGAAATTTGCTTATATTTTGTTTCTGGCTGTTCCTTTTTTTATGGTTGCTTGGAAACGTATCAAGGAGTTAGATCTATGGAAAGCGAAGCGATGACGTGACCTCATAGAAAATTCGTGGAAACTAACGGTGGTCGACTCTGGGAAGTATTTTGAAAAGAATGCTAGCATGTCGTTGGTAACATTTTTGGGCGGAAAACGGAAATTAAAATGACTAAAATCTTAGGTACTAATCTTGTTCCATTTAAAGATGTTATCGAGAATCATTGCTTCAGGATTCCCGATTATCAACGTGGTTATGCGTGGGAAAAAGAGCACGTGGATGCCATGCTTGAAGATATCGAGCACATGCTTGATTACCGCCCTGAACATGAACACTTTACCGGTACAATTGTGCTTTCCCCTCAAAGAGGAAAGACAGAAATCTATGACATTGTAGATGGTCAGCAGCGATTAACGACCTTGATAATTATTTTGGCGGGTATTCGTGATAATATGTCTGAAACAGAAGCCAGAAAGTTTCAAACGAAATATTTGATACGAGGGCCTTTAGGGAATGAATATCCCGTCTTAACCCTCAACAGTGCATGTAACGAGTTCTTCGACCAATGTATTCTTAGAGTTGTAAATGGTAACGATGTAAAACAAACGCTAGAATCGCATCGACGTATTGATGATGCGAAAAGAACCGTAAGCGCATGGCTTGCGAAAGTCGATAATCAGCAAGTGTTAGACATTATACTGAATAAACTGGGGTTTATTGTATATGCCCCAACGAGCAAAGCTGAAGTTGGTGTGATGTTTGAGGTTATCAACAACCGGGGGAAACCTCTTAGTGAACTTGAAAAAGTTAAGAATTATCTTATTTACTGCTGCGCAAAGGTTGGTGCTGAAGAAACTCGACTATTAATTGATAATAAGTGGTCAGGCATTCTCGCTAATTTAAATAATGCAAACAAAACGACAGGAGCGGAAGAGTCATCTTTTCTTCGATATTGTTCGACTGTGATATTGAGGCTCACTAAAGAGTCTAGTCAGCACACTTATGATGAACTTAAAAAATTGTATGATGTTCGCGAAGCAATAAAAGACGATAACGCAAAAGAGAAACTCATTACCAATATCGACACTTTCACGCGTTTTTTGGCTAATGCTGCATCCGTTTACGCAGAGATATATTCGGGAGAGGTGAAAAGTTCGCCTAATCAGGATGTTGCACTTAAGCGTGAACAATTTATTTTGATTCGGTCACAACCACGTCAAGCTTCAATTATGCCTTTATGCTTGGCTGTTTTAACCAAGCCCAATCAAACATCAAGAACTCAATTAAATCTTCTTAAACTACTAGAAATACTGAATTTTAGAGTATATGGAGCCCGTGGTGTGGTGTCTCGACATGATACGGGGCAGGCAGAATTGTTTAATCTTGCAGCTGAATATTACCATGGGGCAATATCTGAACCGAAATTAGTTGATAGGTTAATAGGCTTTGTTGAATACCACTCGCCAGAAGGCCAATTCAAAAAATCCTTCGAGTTGGATAGTGATGAGTCTTTTGATTTTTACCATTGGAATAGCCTGAAATATTTTCTCATCAACTACGAGGGTTACTTAAACCCAAACCGCACCATTGATATCAAGTCGATCTTATCGAAACGCAAAGAAGGGAAGACGTTAGATTATCTATCGGTGGAACATATTTGGTCAACGAAATTTAGGCAAGACGAGAACGACCGCGTGGTTGACAATCATGAGCGTCGTCGCTTGGGAAACTACATGCTTTTAGAGCTTCGAATCAACATTCAAGTGAAGGACTGTTCACTAGAAGAAAAGTACAAGGCATACCTGAGTGGTGTGAAACGAGGCGAAGTATCTGAGCAACCAAGTCAGCTTAGCCAAGTGAAACATACCGCTGTTAAAGCAGAGGAGATATTGCTTTCGTTAA
This sequence comes from Aliidiomarina indica, assembly GCF_015354615.1. Classification (GTDB taxonomy): domain Bacteria; phylum Pseudomonadota; class Gammaproteobacteria; order Enterobacterales; family Alteromonadaceae; genus Aliidiomarina; species Aliidiomarina indica. Next base: position 19,725 of record NZ_JACAVQ010000004.1, read on the forward strand.
AAGGCGTAACACGCTCGAAAGATAAGTATTACTTGGAGCAATACAGGCGTTTAAATAACTTCAGAGAAAAGGAGCTACAAGAGTTCGCCCTAAAACGTTGGGATCTTTCGGCGTTTAAGTAGCTATAAAAAGATCAAGAACGGAGTCGAAAAGTGAAAACCAAAATCAAACAGCTCGCTGATGACGTTTCCACACTACAAGGGCAACTGCTTTCCATGCCAGATGACTTGTTGCTTGAGGTTGATCCTCGCGACAACGAATAATTAAAGCGTGGTTTGGAATTTATCGCGTCGTTTAACGATGAATTTGGCATATTCAGGCAAGCGCGAGTGCCATTGAAAAGCTGCTGACCTCTTATTTTTAAGTCACTAAGGAAGAAGAAGATGTTGTAGCCGAAACGGTGCGGAATAAACAAGCTGTGAAATCACTTGATAAATCAAAACCCGTGGCGTTAGAAAGTGATTTTACCTTCAAGCGGCTATACGGCACTGTTTTTAATGGTATGGCTCATACCGATATAAAGACGTGAGAAACGCTATATGTGAAGGTGCTGCAAGAACTGTATCAAATTGACCCAGGTAATTTTGTACAAATGGCAGACGCCCCCAAGTTTATCTCCAAACGTGGTAATCCGATGTACTCTCGCTCGCATGATAAGCTTCGTGTCGCTTCTTAGTTACCCGCTGGTGTTAGTGCTGAGAACAATCATTTCATCCAATGGAATTCGCGATAAACTGATCACAATAATTCAACATTTTGGTGTAAAAACTAAAGAAATAAAAGTATATTTACGTGAAGATAGAAACCCGCGTGGATAAGGGAGCTACAGATGTTTAACAGTTTTATCGAAGGATTTTTACGCGGGACGACCGCCTCTTCAATCGCTGAAGTATTTCTTTGGATAATATTAGGCGTTTTGGTTTTTGCGCTTTATAAGGCAAACAAAGGTGAGCAATCTCAGTTTACTTATCAAGCGCCTAATATCCTCACTTCTTTAGGTATTTTGGGTACCTTTACCGGTATTGTTATTGGATTGCTCGGTTTTAATTTCGGTAGTGCGGAAGATATCAATCAATCCATACCAACCTTACTCGGCGGTTTGAAAACTGCGTTCATTACGAGTTTAGCCGGTATGGCGGCAGCCATCATATTCAAGGGCATGGACTCACTTTATTTCGCCACAAAACGGCAACACCTGGAAAAACCCGACGAAGTGACCCCTAATCATATTCATGCTGAACTAAAAGCGTCTAATGACAATTTATTGGCTCTGAAAAAAGCACTTGCAGGCGAGGAAGACAGCTCTTTGGTAGGGGTGATGAAACTTGCCCGCGCGGATCAGCGCGAAGCGTTTGAAAAGCAATTCAAAATGCATGACGAATTTGCTGAAGACTTGTTTGATGAAATGCAAAATTTTGCAGAATTACTCTCTAAATCAGCCACTGAAACGGTTATTGAGGCATTGAAAGAGGTAATCGTTGAGTTTAATCATAACTTAACCGAGCAGTTCGGTGAAAACTTCAAACGTCTCGACGAGTCTGTGAAGAAGCTTGTGGAGTGGCAGCAGCAGTATATGGAACAAATGGAGCAAATGGCTGAGCACTATGGTGAGGGTGTGAAAGCGATTGATGCAACAAAGGTTGCTGTTGTTGAGATTGGCGACAAAACTGCAGAGATTCCAAAATCTATGGCGGAAATGCAGACAGTATTACAAGTGAATCAACATCAAATCCAAGAACTTCAACGCCACCTTGAAGCCTTTGCTGAGATGAAAGTGCAAGCACGAGAAGCGATTCCAGATATTCAAGGTCAGTTGGATCATGTAACCAAGAAACTTGCAGAAGCTGCCGATGCAATGGAGAGCTCATTGCGAGAGGGTGCTGGCGAGTTTGGTAAGTCCGTCGAGCTCACCAATCAAAGCATGCGTGATGTAGCATCGAACGTTGCCAGTAATGCCGATGAAATTAAAGAGAAGCTGACAGATTCTTCCGAGAGCATTGCAGCAGCTACGCGCGATATGATGGATAGCCTCGAGAAAGGTGCCGAGTCATTGCGAACTTCAGTGAATGAGTCAATCGACGGTGCTTTACAAGGTATTCGAGACAGCATTGAGAAGTCCGTAGGTAGTATGGAATCAGAACTCAATCGTGTCATTAAAGACGCTGGTGTGGGCATCGAAGATGCGAATAAAGCAATGGTGCAGCACTTGCAGAGCAGTGCTAGAGAGTTGCAGCAGAGCTTGGACAGCTCTGTTGAAGATGTTCTTAGTTCAGTTCGAGACTCGGTGGGTAAAGCACTTTCAGCGATTCCAACACAAGTCCAGGACTCTGTTGACACGGTTGGTAAAGGAATTAGCAAACAAGTTGAAATTATGGACCAGCAGATGGGCGATGAAGTGACTCGTGTTATTTCTAACATGGGAACGGCGCTTGCTCAGGTAACCGAGAAGTTTACCACTGATTATTCTCAACTTGTTAAGCAAATGGACGCAGTACTTCGTAGTCAACCGAACCAGAGACAATAAGTCATGTCTATTTTTGGTAACTTTAAAACAGGCGCGAGGCAGGATAGCGAACACTGGATGGGTGTCTCTGACTTAATGGCTGGATTGATGATGGTGTTTCTGTTCATTTCTGTCACGTTTATGAGATATGTGCTCATTGAAAAAGATAGAATTCAGGAAATTGCTGTTACTTATCAAAATATACAGGTCGCTATATACGAACACTTACTCGAAGAATTTGAAAACGATTTAGAACAATGGGAAGCAGAAATTGATCGCGATACGCTTTCGTTTGAGTTTAAGAGCCCAGAAGTACTGTTTGCTGTAAATCAAATAGAGATTCAGCCTCGCTTTCAAGAGATACTGAACGACTTCTTTCCGCGATATTTAAATGTACTGGCAAACTTTGAAGAACATATCAGTGAAATACGTATAGAAGGACATACGGACAGCTCTTGGGGCGATGCATCACCTGCCGTAGCATATTTCAATAATATGGAGCTTTCGCAAGGTAGGACTAGATCGGTGTTGTCATACGTGTATGGAATTATCCCCTCAGATAGTACTGCCCAACTATGGGTGAAAGAGAATGTTGCTGCGGTAGGCTTTTCGTCTTCCCGTTTAGTATTAGACGAATATGGAAATGAACTTCCACGGGAGTCGCGTCGCGTTGCGTTTCGTGTAATGACGAATGCAGATACTCAGATTCGACGGATATTGAATAACTAGTATGAAAATTAACAGTGATTTTTCAGGTTTAGAAAGTGCCGTAGCGCGCCTACAGGCTGAGGAGACATCATTTAGGGTATCATTGGAGCGACAACGTTTTAATGAGATTGACACCTTGCTTGGCGGCGACGGAATTGATGTCTCGCCCGAGGAAATTGATTTTTCAACCGGCATAGCTGCGTTTAAAGGCCGGCAAGTTTTGTTATACATCCCCGATCATTCTTACGGATCAATGTTTTTAGATGCCCAAAGAGACGGCTCTAAGGGGAATAAGTTCCATGTGACATGGTGCGGCACCTTGGAAAACATGCAGAAGAGGAATCGTTTCAAACGTTATACAGCGGTAAATGATCTCTCAGGTAAGTTTAAGATTTTTGGCTCGTCTAATGGTTATGGGAGTTCTGGTGAAGTTAGAGCCGAGCTCGCAGTGTGCCAAACTTGTTTAAGCAAATTAAATTATAAAGGCGCGCGGGATTTTAGCAAACGCCAGAAAATTACAGATGAATTCAGTATTCCGGAGTTTTTCGAGACTTACAGTTCATTCTTTAAATATATGCCGAGCTCTTTTGCTCAAAGAAAAGCGGGTTACAGCGATAATTGGAAAAGTATCTCGAACGCAGTAAGAGTTGATGTTGGGTATACTTGCCAATCATGCGATATCAACTTAAAGAGTCATCCTTACCTTTTACACGTGCATCATATTAACGGTGTTAAACATGATAATAACCGTTCTAATTTGAAAGCTTTGTGTGCTGACTGTCATCGAAAAGAACCACTTCATGATCACATGCATGTTTCTCGAGAAGATATGGCGATTATTAGTCACCTTAGAAACAAGACTCATCAGTCTCATTCTGTTGACTGGACGGAGGCTATGGCATTTGCCGATCCTGCGGTTCATGGTGTGCTAGATCTCGCTAAATCAGCGGGGTGGCCGATGCCGGAAACTGGTTTCGAACCACAAAATGATCAAGGTGAAGTGATTGGAATGATAGAGGCGGCTTGGCCAAACTGGCGACTTGGAGTTGTTCTTGTTGAAAATGATAAGTTTGAGCTTAAAGGTTGGCGCCTAATGACTGTAGAAGAAGCTCTTTCAGTAGGATTTAAAGATCTTCGTTAACGACAGGATAAAGTGAATGTTACCTAGTATTGTCGCAAAGGAAATGCAAAACGCAGTTGCGGATTACATGCAGACCACGTTTCCCATTGCTACGCCTTATTTTCAGCGGGTGGCACCGGAGCAAGATCCCTCTCCTCAAGCACTTATTTCCGAGCTACTAGCCCGTGATGGAGCGGTAGTAAAAGGGCCTTATTTAGATATAAAGCTACCTTTTCGGGTGGCTTCGCAAGAGCAACTTCCATTTAAACGCTACCAATTAGGCTATCAACCTTATGTTCATCAGTTAAAGTCTTTTGAACGCTTATGTGCTGAACAGCCTCGCTCAACCATTGTCTCTACCGGAACCGGTTCTGGTAAAACCGAGTGCTTTATGCTGCCGGTGCTTGATGATTGTTTGCAGCGCCGTGAACCGGGTATAAAAACCATTATTGTATACCCGATGAATGCTTTGGCTACGGACCAAGCTCGACGGTTTGCAAAAGAAATTGCTGCGTTAGATACACAATTAACGGTAGGTCTGTTTGTTGGTGGCGATGAAAAAGCGGGGGCTCATGATCACATGGGGCGTGACCATGTCATAACCTGTAAGAAAACACTGAGAAAGCACCCGCCAGATATTCTACTTACCAACTATAAAATGCTCGATTTTTTGCTGATTCGCCCAAAAGATCAGCCGCTGTGGAAGCATAATACACCAGGCATGTTGCGCTATATTGTGGTAGATGAGCTCCATACCTTTGATGGTGCGCAAGGTACAGATTTAGCCTGTTTGATTCGTCGTTTACGTGATCGCCTAGAGTGCGGACCAGAACTTGCTTGTGTCGGTACGTCGGCAACGATGGGGAGCGACTCTCAACGCGAGTTGCTTGCTTATGCGAGCACCGTGTTTGCCACCGAATTTGATGATGATTCAATTATTGGTGAAGACCGCTTGAGTCCGCAAGAATACCTTACTAAATCCCCAGAATACTTCACGATGCCAAGTGCAAATGATCCAGCGCTTGATCCTGAAGCCTATGAGCACGCTGATGAATATTTGAGTGCTCAGGTAAAACTATGGTTTCCAGAGCTTGAAGCCAATGCCATTCCGCACTTTCAACATGAAGAAGTGATAGAAAACGCGAGAGCGAGTACAGCGCTTGGTGAACTTCTTCATAAACATGCCGGCTTTCATCAGCTGGTTAAGTCTACCGCCTCATTAAAAAGCATTCAGGAGTTGGCTGCCGATTGGTATGGCGGTGGTGATGCAACGTCACTACAAAAAGAACAGTATATAGCAAGCATAACGGCCTTAGTTTCCGCTGCTCGAGTTGAGAAAGGTGAGAACCCGTGGCTTAGCGAAAGCCCGAACGATTGGACGAATCCGCTATTGCAAGTGCGACATCAGCTTTGGTTGCGCGAGTATCGGCGGTTAGTGTGCCGCGTGCCAGAGCGTGCCGATACGCCTTTGACCATCGAGTTCTCAGATGACTTAACCGATCAAACAAATCCGTTACATTTACCACTGCTACATTGTCGCGAGTGCCATTTGGCAGCATGGGGTGCGGTCACCGAGCCGGGTGAACCAAACTTACAAGCTGGCACACAAAACTTTTACGAGCATTGGTTTTCTCACGCGCCGGAAAGTGTGCTGTTAGTTCCGTTAACTGACAGCGAAAATAAAGAGCATCAGATTCTCGATTTTTGTCCAAATTGCCGTCGTTTGCAGCCTGCGCGGAATGAACAGAAATGCGTGGGTTGTCAGCACGAGCACCTGATTCGTGTTTGGAAACCAAACATAATTCGCGAAGCGAACCGTGATGGCGACGCCGTGCATAAATGCCACCATGACTGTCCTGACTGTGGTGCCAAAGACACCATGATGATTGTGGGGGCGCAGGCTCCCACCTTAACCGGTGTGATGACTGGGCGGTTGTTTGGCTCGGTGTATAACGATGACTACAAGCTCATTGCGTTTTCGGATTCCGTGCAGGATGCAGCCCACCGCGCTGGCTTTCTCGGTGCCAACACCTGGCGGACAGTGGTGCGGCAAGCCATGGCAGGATGGCTGAAAACTACAAACCAAGATGTCACGCTTACGGACATGATGGATGAATTTCCTAAGTATTGGCGCAATAAAGTAGGTAATGATGCGCGTTTCTGTGGACTATTTATTGCTCCGAATATGGAATGGCTGAGTGATTACAGTTATTTGGTTGAAAATGGTCGCTTACCCACAGGGAGCAACCTACCTGATCTCATTCGCTACCGTTTAGCTTATGAGTGTTTTTTAGAGTTTGGTCAGCGGGCGGCAATTGGGCGTACATTAACGCGGACAGGGATGGCCGCGCTTCACGAAGACGACTCACTTACTGACGTTGTTCAAGAATTAACACCGAAGTTGCGCGAAGAATTTGAATCACTTCGCGACTTAACCAAGCAAGACCTAACAGAATTTCTTTTAAGGTGGCTGCGGCATCTTTATAGGCTAGGTGCAATTTATTTGGATCAAATGGATGTGTTAATGGGAACCGGGGATACCTATAAGTTTGCCAAACTAGGAGACCGTCAAAAATATTTGCCAAGTTTAGGTCGGGCTATCTTACAGCCATCTCCAATTACACTTGGAAATCTCTCCAGAAGCTTTGAATCCTTGGTTGTTAAAAGTCGCAAGTCGTGGAGTGTGCGTTGGCTGGAGAAAACGATAGGCAGAGACAACGTATTCATTACAGCCGAAGCGACGAGTTTCTTCAAAAAGCTGACTCATGCGCTGGTCAAACACGATTGGCTGGTAGAACGTTACTGCAAAGAAGAGCCCGTATGGGCCTTAAACCCGAACAAACTTTGGATCAGTTCTCAGGTGGCACAGCTTAACTGTGACACCTGTCGCCATGGAATTGTCGTGCCAGAGAAACAGCTTCCAATGTTCGGTGAAAGCAGTTGTTTACGCTTAACCTGTGCGGGGCATCTACAAGTCGAGGCGGATAGTGTTCGCTCAGCGGTTGATTACGGTAAATCAGCTCCGCGCCGGCTTGTTCCCCATGAACATACCGGCCTTCTCCAACGCGAAGATCGAGAGCGGGTAGAGCAGTCTTTTATTTACGGTACTGAGCCTTGGGATGTGAATTTGCTCTCGGCGACACCCACGTTAGAAATGGGGATTGATATCGGTGCGCTGTCGTCGGTATTTTTGCTTTCGGTGCCGCCTGCACAGGCAAATTATTTGCAGCGTATTGGCCGTGCGGGTCGTCGTGATGGTAATGCAATGGCGGTTACCCTTGCCGGTGGGCAGAACCATGACCAGTATTTTTATGCAGATCCGTTGAAAATGATGTCTGGAAGTGTACACACGCCCGGTGTATTCCTAAAAGCCATAGCGGTTTTAGAGCGGCAGTTAATAGCCTATAGCTTTGATCGTTGGGTATTAACAGGTGTTGATGAACTTGCGCTACCGGGCGAATTAAGAAAGGTTATCGATGCGGTCGAGAACGGTCATACGGATAAGTTTCCTTATAACTTGATTTTCTTTGTGACAGAACATCGGCATGCACTGCTTTCTAGCTTCTTTGGTATGTTTCCTGAGCTTGAAGATAGCGAGCGCACTTATTTAGATAAGTTTGTTAGCGATCAAGGTGAAGGTTCGTTAAGTTGGCGCCTGATTAACCGCTTGCAGAAGCTTTCAGAAGAGCGGGCATCGCTCTCACGCCGAATTAACCAACTCAAAGTTGAGCGTGAGCGATTAAAACGTTTGCCCGAAGATGAAGAAATTAAACATCAAATCGACGTGGTGGAGCAAGAGCGGGTGGCGCTTATGTCGTTACATCGCGCTCTGAATAAACAAAATACGCTTAACTTTTTTACTGACGAAGGTTTGCTGCCGAATTATGCCTTCCCAGAAGAAGGCGTGACGCTGCGTTCTGTTATTATTAAACGCCGTGTGGTTGAACAAGGGGATGACCAACAGAAGCCTTATGAAAAATTGGCTTATTCATTTCAGCGGCCTTCGCAGGCGGCTCTGAGCGAACTCGCTCCGTTGAGTCGTTTTTATGCGGTGAGCCATGAACTCGAAGTTGAGCAAATCGACTTACAACTCTCAGAAACAGAAGAGTGGCGCTTCTGTGCGCGATGCCAATTTACTGAACGCGTTGATTCCGGTGATCGACATAGTGCTTGCCCTAAATGTGGCGATCCCCAATGGGCTGATTCAGCACAGAAGCAACAGGTTCTAAAGCTACGACAGGTTTATGCGACGGTTGACGATAAAGATAGCCGTATTGGTGATGATTCTGAAACACGTGAGCCGAAGTTTTTCAACACGCAAAAGCTGGTGGATATTCCGCAACAAGAAATGCAGGGTGGTTTTCGTTTAAAGAGCGATATATTGCCTTTCGGTTTTGAGTATTTGCAGAAGGTAACCCTTCGAGAAGTGAATTTTGGCCCTAAGGGTGGCTCTCGGAATCGCATTACCGTAGCCGGCGATGAATCATCGCGGCAAGGTTTCAAGATTTGCAAACACTGCGGCAAGGTTCAAAAAGAACGATGGGGTAAATATGAAGAGCCTCACGCGTACTCCTGTAAGTTAAAGAAAAACCCTGAGTTAGACAGCGAAAAAGAATATTTAGAAAGCTTGTTCTTATATCGAGAGCTGACTTCGGAAGCCATTCGAATTCTATTACCACTGAGTGAAGTTGCCTACTCAGACGAGAAGCTTCATTCATTTATTGCTGCTTTGAACCTTGGTTTAAAAACTCATTTCCAGGGAGACGTGACTCATTTAGAAGTGACGGAAATGAAAGAGCCGGGTGGTGAAGGCAGCGGCGAACGAGTCTATTTGGTGGTTTACGATAAAATACCGGGCGGAACCGGATATTTAAAAGACTTAATGCGTGCCCCTCAGAATCTCATGACCATGCTAGAGAAGGCGCATGGCGTGTTAACCACCTGTTCTTGTATTGATAGCGAGCATTTAGATGGCTGTTACGAGTGTATTCTAGCTTATCGAAATAGCCGCAATATGCCACGAATTTCTCGGCGCGAAGCGAGTGAGTTGCTCGGTGAAATATTGAATTTGCGAGCTGAAATTGAAGAAGTTGAAAGCTTAGGTGAAATTTCTACCAATACGCTCATTGAAAGCAAGTTAGAGCAACGTTTTGTTGATGCACTAGGGCGATTGCCCGGAGCGCAGCTTAGTAAGAGCCTTGTGAATGGTAAAAGCGGTCACTTGTTGACTCTGATTGATGAACAAGGCCGACCAATGCCTTGGCTGCTTGAACATCAAGTAAACCTAGGGCCAGAACAGGGAGTGGAATTAAACACGCGCGTTGACGTGATGTTGATCCCTGCGCGCACCGAAGACCAAAAGCATACGAAACCTATCGCTGTATACTTAGATGGACTGCAATATCACCATGCGATTATGGATGATGATGTTGCTAAACGTTCAGCGCTCCTACAAAGCGGCAAATACTGGGTGTTTTCTCTGAATTGGGATGATTTACCCGATATTGGCAAACAAGCAGAGGTGCCTTTTCGCGATTTAATGGGATTAGACGGCGTAGCACAAAGTCACATGAAAGCCATGTACGACCAAGTTGCAGGTATTCGCTGGTTGAAAGCAGATGATTGTCAGCGTTTGAACATGAGCGCTTCTTTGCAATGGCTCAGCGAATTCTTGCGAAACCCTGCACAAACTCGTGGTCAACTAGAGCAGCGAGCGATATACCGTGTCATGACGGCATTAAATCCTGTCGCGGTAAAAGACACTGCACTGAAGCAGCGCTTGGGGTATCGAATACAAGAAGTCGCTCCGCCTTCAGTGATTACTCGTCTTAACATTGATCAGGCGGAAATGATTCCCGGTGGCTTTATGAATGCTTTCGATAATCGCCCAGGTAAGCATGGTTTAGCGGTCACCCTTCCTCTAGCCATGATGAGCAATTTAATCCGTGACGAATTATTAAAGCAGTCTAGCTTGCACCTTTACTTTGATGATCGCGACACTTTACTCACTGATGAGTTTAAAACCGATTGGCGAGCGTTCTGGCACGCGGCTAATCAGCTGCAGTTTGTACCAGGGTTTTCAATGGCGACCATGCAAATGGTTGAAAAGGGCGTTGCTGAACGAATTTATACGGATAAACCTCAAGAGTTCCCGGATTTGGAAGCTAATAATTCTTCAGCGCAATGGCCCGATATTTTTGACTTTAGCTTCTTAGATAAGGCTATTCTTGAGAGTATCTTGAAGCTTGAATTACCAGAGCCTTCGGTTGGAGATGACTTGTTAGATGACACGGGTGCCGTTGTCGTTGATGGTTCAGATCTTGATTTAGTATGGATGCGTCAAAAGGTAGCCGTGAGCATGGAGCCGAGTATCGAATTGGATGATTGGACACTTATTAGCGACAACGATAAGGTTCTTGAAAGCTTACAAAAACTAAAAGAGCAGGGTGTATTTAATGAATAATGTAACCGTTGCCATTTCCCAAGACTTTTTTATGGCTTTTGCCAAGCTGCCGAAATCGAAGCAGCGAAAAGTAAATGAGTTCGTTCATAAGTTTAGAGCAGACCCCATGTCGCCTGGGATTAATTACGAGAAAATTAATGACGCTGCCAGTGACAATTATCGCTCTGTTCGTATCGACCAAGATTACCGTGGCATTGTTCTAAAACCAGAGCAAGGAAATGTGTATCTGGTGATGTGGGTTGATAAACATGATGACGCTTATGATTGGGCTCGTAAGCACAAATGTACGGTAAATCGTCAGACAGGAAGCTTGCAAATATATGAAGTGATTGAAGCTGGGGAGGTACATGTTCCGGCGAAGAGGGCTGAGCTAGAAAAGACTCAAGTTTCGTTGGAGCCGTTGTTTGATATCGCAGCTGAAGACTTGCTTCGACTGGGTATACCGGATGATCGCATTGAGCAAGTTCAGGCGCTGACTCAGGTAGCAGAGCTAGAAGCGATTACCGCAAAGCTTCCTGTTGAAGCTTATGAAGCACTCGCACTCATTGCCGACGGCCTTTCGTTTGATGAAGTGGTTCGAGAGTATGCGGTTCCAGAAAGCGCACCATCGGTAGACACTGCGGACGTAGAGGCTGCACTCGAACGAGCTCAAACGCAACGTCGGTTTAAAGTGCTTTCAGACGACGAAGAACTCACCCAAATGCTGGATGCTCCACTAGAGCGCTGGCGAGTGTTTTTACATCCGAGTCAACGCGCGCTTGTTGAACGAGATTGGAATGGCCCGGTTCGCGTTTTAGGTGGTGCTGGAACTGGTAAAACCGTTGTAGCAATGCACCGTGCGAAATGGCTTATTAAAAACCGGTTGGCCCAGGGCGAGCGTATTCTTTTCACAACCTATACTGCGAACTTAGCGCTCGATATAGAAGCACACCTGCGCAAAATTTGTTCGGCAGACGAGATGCGTCGAATTGAAGTGACTAATATCGATAAATGGTTAATTCGTTTCTTAAAACGAGAAAACCAACCTTGCCGGATTGTTTACCCGGGAAATGATGCGTATGACAAATGCTGGCAACAAGCCTTAACTTTGATGCCGACAGATGTTGACTTGCCCGAGAGCTTTTATGATGAAGAATTCTTTCATGTTGTTCTCCCTCAGCAAGTGAAAACTGAACAAGAATATTTTCGAGCAAAACGAATAGGGCGTGGAACATCTTTGACCAGGCCCATACGCTCCAAAATTTGGCCTGTTTTTGAGGAAATGCGGTTTCAGCTTCATAAAAGCGGATTATTGACGAATTCAGACGCGGTTTTTTCAGCGATTAACCTTTTAAACGAAGGGGCTTCGATTCGTCCTTTTAAGTTTGCTGTAGTCGACGAGACGCAGGATCTAGGCTCAGAAGTGTTGCAGTTGATTAGAGCGTTAGTAGATGAAGCTGAGAATGACCTATTCCTCGTTGGTGATGGGCACCAGCGCATTTATAAACGAAAAGCGTCCCTTGGCAAGTGTGGAATCAGAATAATCGGTCGTGGGCGCAAACTAAGAATTAACTACCGAACGACAGACGAAATACGTAGATTCGCAACCAGTGTGCTCGAGAACGTAGATGTGGATGATTTAGACGAAGGCACTGATCCCGTAAAAGGGTATCGCTCTTTAATAGCAGGAAACCCGCCTGTCATCGAAGGTTTTGAGAGTGCGGAAGCTGAAGCAGAGTGGATTAAAAATGAAGTTCAGGCGCTGATTGATGATGGGGTTTCATCGCGAGATATTTGCATCGTCGGTAGAACCGAAAAAGCTTTAAACATTATTGTTATGGCATTACGCAATGTCGGCATTGCCGTAAACAAAGTGAGTCGTGACGTTTCTGATAATCTTTCTTTGGGAGGTATTCGGACAGCGACTATGCACCGAGTCAAAGGTTTGGAATTTAAATTTATCTTTATTATTGGTGTCAACGATGGGGCTGTTCCTTTTGATATGCCATGGGCGTCTTCAGATCCTGTTGAAATGAGAAACCATGATTTAAATGAACGAGCTTTGTTTCATGTTGCGGGCACGCGGGCAATTCATGGACTATATGTTTCATATTATGGAGAGCCAAGCCGGTTTTTGTTGAGCGGGGTTTAATGTGTTTTGTAATGATCAAGCAAAACGAGCCACCGGTTTATAGTTAATCTAGGATTAAAAGGAGAGATGTAACCATCCCTTAAAATAGGACCAATGATTTTTTAGTGTTTCTGTCGATAATACCCTTAACCACAGAGACAAGAAGTTGCGTAAATCACCTTTTACTGAGACCCAGATCCTAAAGGTTTTGAAAGAAGCTGAAACGGGCCGCAAGGAGAAAGATGTATGCTGAGAATATGGCATATCGGATGCGACCTATTACAATAGGCATGTTTCCGGCATGTATTCGCTTGCCACTCCTTTAATCTCCCTCGCCGATCAACTCCACATCGGCTACTCCGATATCGACCAACCTGTCGCCGTTTTGCATCCACACAGCATTCTCTAAGTGCCAAATTTCAACCTGAATACTCGCGCCGGAGGGCTCGCAGTCGGCGTTTATTTCCGCTTCCGTTGTTGCACGGGCTAATTCCAAATAGCGCTTTGTTGCCTCCTCGCTTAATACTATTTTGAGTCTTTGTGCCATAGTGTTGTCCTCCGTATTTATCGCTTAAATACCACTGACATTTTGCAGTGGGCAAGTAATACCGGCCACCGATTTACCCTTAATCCAGTAGCTTTTTCTATTTGATTCGGGCTCACACCCCCATTGTGGTGATGCGGCCCTTGCCGCAAAACGCAACGCGGGCCGCCACCGAGAATCGGTCAACTAGTTAGATACACCCCTCAATCCCACCTCATCGCGCAACAACCCATACAGCTGCTGCCAGTCGTTCACTGGAGCAAAGCGATGACGCCGATACACGGCATAGCAGTCACCGGAGGTCAGGCTTGGAATAAACTCTTGGTTTGATAGCTCAGCTTCGGTGGGCACTGAAAGCTGGAGCGCGCTAACGAGTGTGTAAAACATCTGTTTTTGCTGTGTCGGATTCAAATAATCAAAATGCATCTTTAAATCGAAGCGTCGCAGTGACGCTTGATCGAGGGCATCCAAGCGGTTGGTGGTCGCTATGAAGATCCCGTCGAACGCTTCCAGTTGCGTCATGAGTTCATTGACTTGGCTAATTTCCCACTGTCGCTGCGCATGTTGCCGGGCACCAAGAAAGCTATCAATCTCATCGATAAGAAGCACCGCATTGTCTTGCTCGGCTTCTCTAAATGCGTTGGCAATACTGCGCTCTGTTGCACCCAAAAAAGGCGACATCAGATCGCTCGCTTTTTTTGTGATGATCGGTTTGTTTAAGGATTTGGCAAGCCAATGTGCATACTCTGTTTTGCCTGTCCCGGGCGGGCCGTAGATGCAAATTCGTCCGCTTTGATTTGTTGCTAATCCGCGAATCACTTGGCTCACATCGATGCTGTTGCAGTTGATCAGCTGCACATCAAAGGGAAGTTTGCTTATCGCGCGCCGCTCTTTGAGGCGTGTGTAGCCCATTGCCGCTAACGATTGGTTCAGCCAATCCCTAACGAACTCTGCAGTATGTGCACTGGCATTGCCCGCCATGTCATTGTGCTGAGCGCGAGAAGCCTGAAGCGCACTGTCGAAAAGCGCTGGCGTGATGCTCGGATGTTCCGCTAGTTCAGAGACAAGTGCGTTGCAAAGGTTGTAGTCAATCACTGGCGTATGCTGTTTTAGCATTTTCTCAAAGAGACGCTTTCTGTCTGCAATGGGTGGATTAGGCATTTCCACAATATAACTAAAACGGCGTAACACCGACGGCTCCATACAGCTGCTATCGTTTGAAATCCAAATCGTAGGATGCTCGTTCTCTTCCAAAAACTTATTCATCCAGCCTTTTTTATCTTCGGCAAAACTTGAACGAAACATCGAGCCGCGAAACACGTCTTCGGCCTCATCAAACACAAGCAGTGCGGGCACTCCTTTAAGCAAATAGGCTGCCGAACTTGTTGCAGAGAGACGGTCCATGCAGTCCAGGGGCATGGTTATCCCGGTATGCTTTACCCCGGTTTCATACACAGGAAACCCGATGGTTTGTCCCAACGCTTGGGTAAGTGCTGTTTTGCCGGTACCAGGAGGCCCGTAAAGTAGAATGTTGACGCCTTTTTCTTGGCGCTCAACGGCGCTTTTTAGTAGAGACGCCACATGCGCATAGTGCTGCGATAAAAACGAAAAATCGTCTTCAGTTAATTTGGCTTCGGGAGCACGTTGCGCAAATTTTGCGAGTAAATCGGTTAGCTGGAGCCGACGCGAAAGCAGTTGAATTGCGGTGCGCTCTTCAAGCTCATGCTTACAAAGGTTTGTCGATGCAAAGGTAGAATCAAATCGGAGAATGCCGTAATTAAACAACCGGCTTTGTTCTTTGAGGGCTTCGCTAAGTGAGCGCATACTCACGCCAAGAATCATGCTTAGCAAGCGTAAAACGGCTTGCGGCGATGATTTCCACGGCACAAGATTATTCACCATTTCGAATTCCTGATAGGTTACCGAGAATATATGGAATCGAAGGTAATCTGTCTCGTCCTGGGTAAACTGCAGTTGTTCCCGAAGCATTTTTAAGTTCTGTTCGAGTGTTGTTTCCGCTAACTCGTCAGGGTTCAGTTCCCGATCGAGTGCTATTAAGCGTTTTCTTAGAAACTTGACGAGTTGGCTTTTGGATTCCAATCGCGTCTTATCTTCCTCACTCAGCGCGAATGTAGACCCGAGATCTTCGACGGTAATGAAAGGAACGGGATCCGTGAGCTTATCGGATAGCGCGAGCATGGATTGAAGAATAAACCGCTGGGCGGTTTTCTCAAGCAGTTCATGTTCACGTTCGGGGCTAAGGGATGTATTGCGCGGCTCGTTGCTTACGGCAGGCATAGAACAAATAGTCATCATTGCAGTCTCCTCGTGGTGGTCGGAGACTGTAGCATCTACCTGCGACGTTTCGTGTCGCAGGCTTCAGCTTCCCGTTGCTTTTTTAGATTCTCTAGGTATTGCGCGGGTGGCTTCTGCCCAAAAATAATTAAGCCATTTCCGAACCGCTTCCTCATCTCTTCGGGTGTTGCACGTCTTACAGGCATGTTTATATCCTTTGATAAATCAACCTGACCAAATATAGACGTCTAGATGGCTAAATGCAATATCTATTTCACTCGCCAACCCATCACAACGTAAACTGCGCATAGATAGGGTTATGGTCGGACACCGTGGTGGTGTCGATGGCCGTTGCTTGCTTTAAGCAAAGATCGCGATAGAACACGAAGTCGAGGGGATGTTCCCGATAGGTTTTGATATGGTGGGATTCAGACATAAATGCTTCGCGCAAGCCCATGCTGCGGCAAAATCGGCGCAAATGTAAGCGCCTTTGGCGATTCCAAACGTTAAAATCGCCGGCGACGATTAGAGGCCCAGGGTGATGTAAAATCTCAGACTTGAGCAATTCCATTTCCCGTAAGAAGTAACTCGCTCGCACGAAGTTAATCGCGTGAATATTGACGATCAGTAGCGATTGCTGATCAGGTAGCGGATGGTACGACAGCATATAACTTTTATAGGTCGCGAACATACCTTCGCGATTGCGAGAAAGTCGCGGCTGGGCATCGGTAAAGGCTATCTGGCTGGCGGTTAACACTCCGTACACGGAGCGCTTGGTTTGCATATTCGGGGCCACTGCATAAGACCAGTGGGGCAATTTCCAATCATTGTGCAGCGTTAATTTTGCTTCCTGTAACAACAAGAACAAGCTTGGGAACTGATCGAGAATGCGGGCAAGGGCAACTTGAAAATTAATGGTTTCTGTAAGCTTTTGTGTATTCCAGCAGAGCACGCCAAAGTTCTCACCATGAATGATGGGTTGCTCATGTATCAAGCGCTGAGGAACAATGATTTTTGGCTTAAGCACTTCTCCGCCTTCAGATGTGAGGTTTATCAGGTGGAAGCAAAAACACTTCACTACTTGGAATGTTCTTAATAGATATAGTTCAAAATTCCGCGGTTTTTAAGACATCCGCGCCATGAATCAGCAAAATATTTTTATCAAGCGCGAAGCGCTTCGCCTCGGTTGTGAAGTTTCCTGACGCCACAAAGAACCCACCCTCTGCGCCTTTGGCGGCCATTATTCCATAAAGCTCGCGCACCTTTTGCACGGGCACATGTTGGGTCTTCCAATGCTTGCATTGCACAAGGTACAGCTTGGAGTCTTTATAAAGCTCTAAATCAACGCCACCGTCGGGGCCTGCGTCGGTTTCCTGTACTTGAAACCCTTGCTCTCTAAAATAGGCAGCGGTAAGACGTTCGAAATCTCGCCATGAAATGTCGGCCAGTGCTTGTGGCGCATCGAATGCGTTGTCATTCATTCGGTTTCGAGTGCGTGATAGCACGCGTTTGGCGCGAGCGCGTTCTACCACCGACGCCATGGCCCCAAATACGAACGCGATGGGTAGTGCATATTTAAAAAGAATGAGGGCAACGAATGCCCAGGCGCCGCTAATGGCATTGCGAATGGGTTCCTCTGAGGGCGCGGAGAGTAGATCAACCATAAAGGGTGAAGCAATGTAGGAGAGGGCTGCAATAAAAAGGCTTATCCACCATGGTAGCTTCTTCGCCATGTTGAATATGTCGTCTGCCAAGCCTTTACGCGCCATCTTTACGCCTCCCGTTTCGCTTTATAAAGCAGCACATCGGCCTTGCGCATCAAATCTTGTACGGTATCGGCGTCGCTTGAAGCGCAGGCGCCGAGGCTAAAGGTCAAGGGTTCGCCGAGCGTCTTTTCGGCTTGGGTAGCGAATTCGTTGCGTAATTCTTGAATAATATCACCATGACTCATGGGTGTTTGTTCAGGCAGCAACAGTCCAAATTCCTCGCCACCGAGGCGGCCAGCAACGCCGTCGTAGCGTTCTTGTTGCTTCAGTAATAGCAGGGAGAACACCCGCAAAACCTCATCCCCGGTGGCGTGACCAAAGCGGTCGTTCACCGATTTAAATTTATCGATATCGAGGAAGTACAAGGTAAATTCAGCATTCCCTGCAATGCGCGCTCTCACGAGTTTCTCGAAATACTGGCGGTTGTGAATACCCGTCAAATAGTCGATGTTCGCCCGTGTTTGTAGCTTCTCGTCGGAGCGCTCTTTTAAGAACCCAATAAACCCAATGCCGTTTCCTAACGCGTGAACAAAAGTAGCCGTCATAAACAGTTGGTTAATGAACCACGCCTCAATCACAGTGTATTCGTGGTTGTCGTAAGCCACCATGCCACGCACTACGAGCAGCATCGTGATCACTAGATTCACCATAAACAGTACTTTGGGAAACACACTGCGGTAATGTTGATTGCGAAGTTTGTACAAGGCGTACACATTCATCGCCAATGGCAATGCGAGTAAAAGTGATGCCGCGACAACCGTTGTATTGTTTGGGCCGACACCACTGGTGAGGTGAATATACGTGAATATGGCGCTGGTGATCACAAAGCCGACAAAGAGATAGATGGGCTTTAATCCGGCATCGGCAAGTTTGTTGTAGGCTCGAACCTCGGCCCAGCATCCAAGGATAATAAGAATGTTGGCCAGTAATCGTAAATCGTCGGAGGCACTCAAAAGCGCAGTCGCGAAAACAGCAAAAGAGAACGCTTTGACAAATTGCGCTTGGGCCCATGGTTTACAGGCTGCGTGAGACTCTGGATTACTCACTTGCTGCCAGCTATACAGCGAGAAGGTGAGGTTGATAATGCCCGTGAGTACAATAATGCTAATAATGTCCATGCGCGCTGCATTTCCTTTAGGTATTGATGAAGGGCACTATCAAAACTTTAGGTTTTCTGCGGCAGGCTTGCAAGTACTCTTTGTTGGCAAAGCGCACGTTGAGACTATCAAGTAGGCAAAAATCCTAACATCTGCCATAACATCTAAACAGCTCAATTAAATCACTGCATTTTTAATTCATCTATGGCGCTCTCCCTCTCATGCGACACAAATTGTCGCACTCAGTCGAAATAATGAACGAAATTCCGAGATGAGGGCTTCTTATGCCTGTATCAGTCTTAATATTCTTATCGCTTTTGCTCATTTTGCTGGGTACCGAAAGCTTGGTTTTTGCTCTGCTCGGTGTGTTTTTTGTTTTTATGATTGTGGATGAAACCGAGCGCGGCATTGCAAAAGCAAAAGCGAGGGGCGGTTTAAAAACAAAGGCAGGGGAAAATGTGTTTCGCTACACCATGATCACCATACTTACAGTTTTTGTCATGTTAGTGATGCGTGCCTGTGCCCCTATTTTAGGTGTCGGTAACTAGCTAGCATAACGTGTCGCATTGATTCCGCGCCTTGAAAATCCGTGGAGCCCCGACTAACGTACTTGAACGCATGTATTGCCAATAAGGAGCGAAATTATGTCGCTCAGCTACGAAGCTGAATTCTCCTGTCCCTACTGTATGGCGCCAAACTCACTTGAAATTGACGCGCTAAACGATGTCGGACAGGCGC
The DNA here is from genome assembly GCF_015354615.1 of Aliidiomarina indica. Classification (GTDB taxonomy): domain Bacteria; phylum Pseudomonadota; class Gammaproteobacteria; order Enterobacterales; family Alteromonadaceae; genus Aliidiomarina; species Aliidiomarina indica. The sequence continues at coordinate 39,069 of NZ_JACAVQ010000004.1, forward strand.
AAATTGTGGATTGTCAGATCTGCTGTCAGCCGATAGAAATTTCGGTACATGAAACCGAGCACGGCGAATTTGAGGTTATTGCCCGCACGGATGATGAGTAGGTGTGGTGCATCAATGACCACGCCATAAAAATAGACTGCTTTTGGGAATGCGCTATGATGGTGTAAGCCTCGAGGATAGCCGCTCATGAGCATTGATTATTATAATAAAAACGCACATGCCTTTGATTTCGATACTGCCGAAGTGGATATGGCACCCCTGTATCAGGAATTTCTGCCGTTGTTGCCTGCTGGCGCACACATCGTCGACGCCGGCTGTGGAACGGGCCGAGATGCATTGGCCTTTCAAGCACAAGGATTTCGCGTGACAGCATTCGACGCCAGTGAAGCCTTGGTGACGATTGCAAAACAACGCTTGGGCTCCGGTTGTGTGCAACAAACAGCTTTTCTTGATTTCTCAGTTAAGCAACCCGCCGATGCTATGTGGGCGTGCGCATCGCTATTGCATGTGCCCTTTTCCGAACTTCCGAAAACATTTTCACATCTGGCGGATCAGCTGAAACGCGGCGGATTGTTTTATTGTTCGTTCAAGTATGGCGACCATGAAGTGGAGCGTGAAGGGCGCACCTTCACCAATATGAACGAGGCACGTTTGCAAAAAGTAATCGCTGATAGCGATTTAAGCCCAACGAAAGTTTGGATCTCAAATGACGCCCGCCCCCACCGTGATCATGATCGGTGGTTGAATGCGGTGCTGGTGAAAAAGGAATAAAAAATGTCGTTAAATAAATACATTGAACAGTTCAAGGATGTTCGGCCTAACCGTTCCGGTCAATCGGCCAGCCCACATAAAGTGTGTATGTTATTTGCGGTATTGGATCTGATAGAAGATGGAAGGATTGGGCTTAATGCAATTTATTATAATGAAGAACTCAAACGTCGCTTTGCGTGGCACTTTGAACGCTTAAAAAGCGACAAGGACAGGTTAAATTTTAAGGACCCATTCTTCTACCTAAGATCATCACCTTTTTGGCATCACGCTATCCAACCTGGGAGGGCTGTAGCTTACGATGCGATTATAACACCCTCTGATGCTTTGATTGCGACAACAATTACCCATGCATTTTTGGATGACGAATTGTTTCTGCTACTTAAAGATTCGTCGAATAGAGATGCGTTGCGTATCGCGTTGTCTGAGAACCTGGATAGCAAAGAAGAGGGATTTAAACGTTGGGCGTTGTCTATTGGTAAGTCTGAGAAGACAGTCAACAACTATGTGGGTGCACTAAGGAGTTCGATATCCAATTGGTTAGAAAGCGCGAATTTGATTAACACGAACTTGATGTATATCTCGGATTATTTCCATGTGGCGAGGTTAGTAGAACAGGCCCAAAATGTGCCTGACTTTAAGGAATACAACAAACGCGGCAATGGCATGTATTTGGCAGCCTTGAAGCTATACCGTGCCTATCTTGACGAAATCACAGACGCGACAATGCAATATGATATTAGCGTAATAGAACAGGATGAAAGTCTTGAAGTAACTCAGAAGTCCATGCTGATTCAAGCTCGTCGGGGGCAGGGTAAGTTTAGAGAGCGTTTGATTCAGCAATGGCAGCGCTGTGCGGTTACAGGCTACGACAATATTTCATTGCTTCTAGCGTCACATATCAAACCGTGGTCGAAAGCAGAAAACGAGGAACGCTTGGATCCGTTTAATGGGCTGCTATTGATCCCCAACTTGGATAAAGCTTTTGACCTGAACTATGTAAGTTTCACCGATAAGGGTCGGATTCTAATCGCCGAGCAATTGGGCGAATATGAAACTCTTGGGATACATAAAGAAATGTCGGTTTTGTTGCATGCGAGACATCAAGATTATATGGCCTATCATCGTGAGGTTTATTTTAAAAAGAATGCCTAGACTCTAGTCTTGGGAAGGGCTTATCGCTTTACGCAGCATTCAGTTTTCTCGAATCACCCTTCCAGAAAATAAACGGCATCACCCCAGGTGTCGGTGCCATTTTCCATCATGAGCTCAATAACGATGGGTACAACGCAGCGCAAAATACCAGTCGCTCTCTCTATCTGCTCACGATTTAAACTGCCTTTCCAGGTTGCGCCCCCATGTAGCAGTTGATTGCGAAGCGTGTATAGACGGCTTAAAAGAATTGACAGCGAAGTGACTACATCTTGTTCCGCTAAAGCCTGGTGGCTTCGTCGTTTTGCAAGTGTAAACCCTTCACGCCAAGATTCGTCCTTAGCGTCGGCATTTACACGATCCCAGAACGGCTGATATACGAATTGATTATCCATCAGCGCACGAATATCCGTGGTGTAATGTTCCCAAATAATACCGTATAAACTCTTCTTTTTATCGTAATCGACAATTCGTCCGAGAAACGAATCGAAAGCAGCTTTTTCACTCATTCTAATCTCTTGAGTGTACTGGCTAGAGTAGGCTGCGTTAAATGCTATCCAGAGAAAGATAAATTCACAGTCAGTGTCGGCTGCGGCACGCTCTTGCTCGGCCCTATTAAGCCAACTTAAAGCGCGATGGACTCTCAAATTAAGCCCTGTACCCCATTGCTCCCGATGTTTTCGCTGATACTCTTTAAGTGTCGAGTGGGTTGGTATATCCATATTTCTGTCCTTAATTCCGTATTTTGAGGTACTCGAATGCTTTAATTGTGCTTATAAATTAACCCGATATGGCGAATGATGAAAGTCTAAAATGCACAATCAAAAAACTGGCCCGCCTTCAAAACTCGCTACATACAATCGTTATCATCCCTAAGCGATTTGGCTCGTCAAAACGGCTTTTGAAGTGCGAATTCACTTCGGGCCATATCGCCACTCCGGAATTTCGCCGGCGTAGCCGCGGCGATATAGTTCTTCTTTATAGCGATTAAACACGACGTTCTTTCCCCAAGTAGACAGCCAATTTTGATAGGGGCTCTCGAGAATTTTATGCATGGCGATGATAATTTCTTCGTTGCTCAGTTCATGAAGATTTTGGTCGCTCATACGCGCTCCTTAAATTAAATCGGTGAGGGTTGCCATCACGGCGAGGTGTACTTTTTCGCGGTTGACGAGTTCAGCATCGAACCAATGGGTGAGCTCGTTCAATATGGCTTGGTGTAGCGGCTCGTTCGATAGTCGGGCAACAATACCGTGGGTGATGTGGGCATATTCATCAGTGCAATAATTTCGCACACAACAGGTGCCCATGGGGTCGTTATTAAACAAGGCATTGTCGAGGCGTACGGTGAAATCGCGGGTGGCTTTCTTTAGGGCCCACTTTTTGCTGGCGTTATCCGTGGGTAAGCCATCGTCGCCAAGAGGCCCAACGCCGCGCAGACTCCGTTTAGTATTCACGCGGTCAACGTATTCAGCGCTCATGGGGTTCTTACCCCGCCGCCGATCTTCCGCGTCCGCTTTTGAATCATAGGTGTAATCGTATTCTTCGGGAAACTCAGCTAGGTGAAGTTTGTCTGCCCATTTCTCAATGGGGCTACGGGTATCTTTCTTGGGCTGACGAAATGAAATGCTCATAGGTATTTTCCTCACAGAAGCAGGTGTCGCGCGCTGGCGCGCCGACGTTGTTTTGGTTTTTAATTTGGAATATTCAGGTCTCGAACGAGACTTAAGATTGTGGAGGCACCTCCTGTGCCGCGTTGCCATGAGGCCATGGCACGGTGGCAATCCTTGCCGCAGTGAACAATGTAAGGAGTGAGTGCGACATTATGTGTCGCATTTGGTTTTTGGGATTAATGCCGGGAGTTGTGTAGCCAACGCAGTGCGTTGGTCCGGTATTGATTGCGAGTTCCCGGCGCCGAACCAACGCGGTGCGTTGGCTACGGGGTGTTTAGAACCAACGCGGTGCGTTGGCTACTCAGCCACTGCTGCAGCAATAGCGCGCATTACTGTGAAGGCTTCGGTGATGCGGCGGCCCCATCTTGGATCGCCGGCGTTTTGCACGATCACCACACCGCGCTTTTCATCGACCCAAATGTATTGGCCGTATACCCCGGCAAAGTAGTATTCGCGATCATAATTCTCTGGAATCCAAAAGTGCAGACCGTAGCCCTGCGGGCCGTATATGGTGTTTCCTGGTTCGTGCGCCGACGAAACCGGTTGTGTCGCTTCTTGCACCCAGCTCTCGGGAAGTAAGCGCTCACCGTTCCACTCACCCCGTTGCAGGTAGAATTGACCCATGCGGGCGTAATCTTCACTGGTGGCTTGCAGGCAACAATACCCCACGGCAATACCGCGGTCGCCTTGTACATGCTGCAGCCAGGAGGCATCGGCTGTCATGCCCAAGGGCGTCCAAATGCGTTCTTCCACAACAGCGGCTAAGGGCGCGTTAAATACATTGCGCACCACAGCTGAGAGCACTTGGGTGTTGGTGCTGACGTAGTGAAAGTGCTCCCCCGGTACTTGTTCGTTAGGCCCAAACGCCCGGGCAAGTCGGTCGGGGCTGCGTCCTAAAATAAACGCATTAAAGAAAAATGGTCGCACGTCGGATGGGCGGTGCGGCGAATACTCTTCGTTAAAATTGACGCCGGCAGACATCATCAGCAAGTGGCGCAAACTCACCGATCCATAATAGCTTTCAGCGTACTCCGGTGCGTAACGCTCGGCAGGGTCATCAAGGCTTTCGATAAGCCCCTCGTTCAAGGCCATGGCAATTAAGGTCGCTACATAGCTTTTACCTTTCGACCATGACGTAAAGCGGGTAGATTCGTCGGCGCCATGAAAAAACTGCTGATGGATAATAGTGCCTTGATGCAAAACCGTGAATCCCGTCACCCTAGCCTCTTCAAGGTAGCTTTCTAAGCTGCGGGTCTCCCCATTCCATTCATAGCGAATGTCCAAGGCTTGCAGGTTACGCGGAAGAGGTTGGGGCTGCTGTGCTTGAATGCGCGCGCTAGGCAACAACTCATCCATACGTTGAAAGGTGATCACATACTCTTCGGGCTTATCAAGGGCACGTACGCTCGCAGGCGAAAAAGGCGACCAGGGGCGATAGTACCAGCCCGAGAACACTAAACCGAGCACAACAAGGAGGGAAAGCAAACCAAGCAGGATACGTTTCATGGGGGGTTCCTTGTAGTGTTAGAAAGCGCCAATTGAGCTTAGATAATATCCATCGTTGCTAGATTCAACAAGTTAGAAATGGAGCAGTTTATGGCGAAACGTTCGACAAATTACTAGGTTAGTAAAGAGGAGGTGGACTATGACCATCGTAAGAACATTCTTTCCGTGTCAGGTGCTTGTCACGCCCATGTCAGACAAATGACGTTACCGTGTCGTGGTGTGTTTTTCGTGTTGGACGCAAGCTGATGCTTCCAATCACAAGGAGACACCATTATGCTTTACGACATGAGTATTAACGCAGAACAAGTGCGCGCCCTTCGCGAAAGCCGGGGATGGTCGCAGGAACATTTAGCCGAAGTTGCGGGATTAAGCTTGCGCACCATTCAACGGGTGGAAGCGGACGGTCGCGGCTCGCGGGAAACCAAGCTGAGTTTAGCGGCCGCTTTTGATGTGCCACTAGGTCGGCTTTCGATCGTTGTGCCAGGGGAGTCGGTACAGGGTTGCGGCGCTGAGCATACAAGTTTTTCGCTCACGACAATAGGCACGTTATTAGTGGTTATCGGCATTATAGCGGCAGCGAACATGCCATTGCTCATTGCCGGTGTTGCCATCATTGTTAGCGGCCTTTCGGTTTACTCCCTCAACTATTTAAATGTCATGCGCCGTGCCGCGGGAATGTTACCCCTGCTCGCCTCCTCTGCGTCGGTATCGGGCTTGTCATTAATGATCTCCGGCTCCTTCGTTATTCTGCTCGGGTTTGTGGTGAGCGGCAGTATTTGGTGGATACCCGGCGGCATCATTGCAGCGAGTGGCGCCATGGTTATGCTCTGGCCACTTTTAATGAAACGCTTAATCGGCGGTGATACAACTAACCCGCCGGTTGAGTAACGGATAAGTATACCTATGTGCGGTCGGCTCGATGTTAAAGATCATCCTCTGAGCGTGCTTGTCTCCGAGCAGCTCGGGCTTGATTTTCAGGTATCAACCAACCGCGACTTACGGCCAACGCAGCAGGTAAAGGTGATTGCCTCCAATGACGGTCATCTGTATTCACGCAGCACTGAATGGGGTATTCAGCCGGCTTGGGCAAAGCGTATTTTGATTAACGCCCAGGCCGAATCCGTCATGACAAAACCAACCTTTAAAAAAGCCTTTGCGCAATCTCGCTGCCTTGTTCCTTGCAGCGGATGGTATGAATGGAAGACGCAAGAAGGGGCAACGCGTAAAACGAAATACCGCTTCTCTGAAGCAAATGAGCAGCCGCTATATATGGCCGGAATTTACTATCCCCAGCAAGATTCCTCCTCCCAGCTGGTCACACTAACCACTGAGCCCACCAAGCAATGCGCAGAATTTCATCATCGCATGCCTCTTTTGATTCGCCCCAGTGAGATCGAGTTCTGGCTGCACAGCGACACCGACGCGCTGGCCCCGCTACTATCCGCCCCGAAGGATATTGAGTTGGTGGTGGAGGCGAGTTAACTCTATTTAATTAAAGTCCAGTCGCGTCGCGCTGTAGCAACTATCACAATGAAGGCTGAAAACATCGTTACGCTTTTTAACGCTTGTGCTCGTGCTATTGCACGTTGCGCAAGGGCTCTTTAGCGCTGTATTACCCGCGCATTTTGGACACTTCACATAATATCCATAACGTCCTGAATGGGTAGTTAATGATTGGTCGTTCCCACAATGTCGGCAGGACATAAAGTGCGTGTTAGAGTCGCATCTTGCTGAAATAGATGGAGGCTCAACCGAGAGATAGTCTTCTGGAATTTTAAACGGAGTCTCGTCGAGGCTTTTCTTCTCTGCTCCGGTTTGGTGAGCAAGAATAAAGTTACAGATGCCACGAAGCTCATCAAAGTTAAATGCAGGGCGGGTATCAAGAACTTTTTTCGCAACCTGATAGAATTTTCTAAAATTCATTGCTTTATCGAGTGCATCAGTGATGAACTCAGACTTGATTAACTTGCCTGCAACGTCCTTCGGCGCATTGGTTCTATCAATAATTGAGTCGCTTGAAATGGCGCAAAATACGTCGTAGCGACGACCAGCCAAACCTTGCTGAATCCCGAGAAACTTACCGATAATGTCGTCGGTGTTGGCGTAAAGAAACTGTTGAAGTAATTTGAGTTGGAGTTCGGCTTGCTTAATTGGGGAAGGCATCCCGGACCATTTGTTATTATAACTACGAATCCATTCGCCCTCTGAATTTACAATGACTTGTCCTCGGATACTTTTTGATTCAACTATGATAAATCCGTAGGTGTAGACGATGAGGTGATCGATTTGTGCTCTTTCGCCTTCATGGGTGATACGGATGTCATTGAGTACCATTACTCGTTCACTATCGCGATAGGCGCGTCGCAAGTAGAAAGCGACATCATATTCCTGTTTATTCCCTGCAGCTAATCGAACACTGGCTGTGTTAGAAGGGGCCTTTTCCTTAAGAATCATGTCTCTTTTTCTCGCCTTCCCAAACGGTAACTAATCTATACCTTATTGTTATGCGCAAAACTTTACGATGGCCGAGTGATGTTTGCAATTCAAATCAGAGAGATATTTGTTTTATTCCGCAGTGAAGCGTCCGCTAGACCACGGTGGTTGAATTGACGGTGCGATCGAGGCTTCTCAATGATATGAGCGGTTCAATAGTCTGTCGGGCTCATTCCAACACGTACAAACTACCGGTAAGCCCTTGTCCGGAGCGCAGAGAATGGCAAGCTCTGCTGACCACTGGTATTCTTTTAGGAGTTAATTGACGATGTCTGACTGACAAAAAGGCTCAGAGTATGTCCGCAGGAGATTGGAAAGACCTTTACGATGCCGCGATGGTCGGTGATTTAAGTCGGGTGCGATATCATATTGATGCTGGGGTGGATCCTAACTATCAGCATCCAGAGATTATGTGCACACCCCTAGTTGCTGCAATCATGGGCGGCCATACCGACATTGCCGAGTATCTTCTTGATCACGGTGCCGACCCTAATCTACGCTCTTCTATGGATAACCTCACCCCGCTTGAAGCTGCGGAGCAGCAGGGGCATGGGGAGTTGGTGTCGCGGTTGGCGGGGGTTGTCCCACAAAGACGAAAGAGCTCATTATGGCGTCGACTATTTTTTAGAACCTAATCCTCACGGAATCTCATGCGGAAAACCGACAAAAAGCTCGATAATCAAATTGTTAAAGCACTTACAGGGGTCTGCGAGGCGTCGAAAAACGACGTTTCTGGCTTTGATTGGCTTACCCATGAGGTGAATTACCAACGTTTCCCTGATTCGTTAGTTATTACCTTGGTATTCACTGAATCCACGCCTGAGGCGGTGCTCCAACATGGTTTAAATCAACTCGTCCCCCGCGTACAGGACGCCCTAGCGCCGATTATCGGTATACGGCTGCCTGCCCACCAGATTGAAGCGCGCTATGAGCATCAGGTGCATTAAGCGTTACTTTTTATCACCTTCATGATTAAAATAAATAATTGTTTGAAATCAGTGTCTTATATATTATCTCTTTGAAAAATAAAAATAATTTTATTTTAAAGCGATCTATAATTGTATAAATTTCGTTAAAGATTCCGAGCAGTAACTAACTTCCTGTTTTAGGAAGGACATTTGCAAGTGAGGAATTTAATATGAAAAAGTTTATATACATGGGGCTAACAGCGTTTGCCCTTTCCGGTTGCTTTAGCAGCAGCGATGGCCCTGAAGTGGGTGATCCAAACCCACCTTCTCCGCCTAGCTTCACTGTTTCGCACACATTTAATGTTCATCTATCGGGTGATCAAGAGGTTCCGCAGGTGGATACCTCTGCATCGGCTTCGGGTGTGGTTGAACTTGATGATAGTTTGATGCAAATCCGTGCCTCAATTGATTTATCGGATATCGAGAACGTGGAAGGTGTTCACATTCACGATGGCAGTATCGGCTTTAATGGTCCTGTTGCCTTTGGTTTCGAGCATACTGGCAACGGTATGTACGAAATTGATGAAACCGACATAACAGCCGCGTTAATGACCGATCTGCAAAGCGGTGGTTGGTACATTAACGTACACACCACAGATTTTCCTGATGGTGAGATCCGCGGGCAAATCGTGAACGACGACACCATGATTATTACCTTCGCTTTGTCTGGCGACCAGGAAGTTCCTGCGGTGTCGACCAGTGCAAGTGGTGTGGGTTATCTGGCAGTCGATCAAAGCACCTTTGAAGTGATGCTTACAGCGCGTACTGAAGGTGTTGATGATGCCGAGATGGCGCATATTCATACCGGACGTGTGGGTACGAATGGCGGCGTGTTGGTAGGACTCGACCCGGATCAAGATGAAGCAGGCGTTTGGGTCGCTCCGAACGGCACTATGATCGATGAGTCGACCTTAGAAGTACTGCTCAGTGGCGGTCACTATGTGAACGTGCACACGCCGGCGTTTCCAGATGGCGAACTGCGAGGCCAAATCTTAACAGATAACTTTGTTCTCGCGACTTTCCCACTCTCGGGCTCACAAGAAGTACCAGCGGTGACCACAGAAGCATCCGGTGATGGCTACGCACTTGTGAATACCGATACCTTGGATGTCGAGTTAGTGGCGGTCACGACTGGTGTTGATTTCGCTACGATGGCGCATATTCACACGGGTCGTGTGGGTATGAACGGCGGCGTATTGGTAGGTCTGGTGCAATCAGGTGAAGACTTGGGCACGTGGATGACTCCAGAAGGTACGCAAATTGATGAAGAGACCTTTGCGGTTCTGGCTTCGGGTGGACACTATGTAAATATCCACACGCCGGAGTATCCAGATGGCGAACTTCGTGGTCAGATTTTAACGGATAACTTTGTTCTTGCGACTTTCCCGCTCTCAGGTTCACAAGAAGTGCCTGCAGTAAGCACTGATGCATCGGGTGACGGTTATGCTCTGGTGAATACATCAGATTTCAGCATCGAGTTGGTTGCAGTCACTCAAGGTGTTGATGACGCAAGCGCGGCCCATATTCATACCGGCCGAGTAGGTACGAATGGTGGTGTACTCGTTGGTTTGGAGCAATCCAGTGACGATTTAGGCACGTGGATGACTCCAGAGGGTACCGTAATCGATGAAGAGATCTTTGCGGTGCTTGCATCGGGCGGACACTATGTGAATGTGCATACGCCAGCGAATCCAGATGGTGAGCTTCGTGGTCAGATTTTAACGGATAACTTTGTGATGTTTGCATTCCCGTTAACAGGTGAGCAAGAAGTGCCATCGGTGGCTACCGATGCGAGCGGTGATGGCTATGCGCTGGTGTCGACCACAGACTTTGCGTTGGAGCTTCGTGTGCTAACCCAAGGTGTTGAAGATGCAACAGCGGCTCATATTCATACTGGCTTTGCCGGAGAAAATGGCCCTGTGTTGGTTGGCCTTGAGCAAGATAGTGAGAACGCCAATCGTTGGATGGCGCCTGCTGAATTAGCGTTAACTGAAGAAATTCTCAGTGTTCTGCTAAATGGCGGACACTATGTGAATGTGCATACGCCAGCATTCCCGGACGGTGAGATTCGCGGTCAAATTGAATAAGTAATTTGAATCGTTGCACTCACTGCAAACGGTGTGTGAGTTATGAGAAAACCATCTCTCTTAACTTCCACACCGTTTTTATTTGTTCCCAAGATTGCTCGTTTCTCGGAAACGTACTAAGTTTCAAGCATCACTTCTTATCTATTATTGGGAATCGCCATGTTTCGTTTAATCTTTGCAGCGTTGTTATGTTGTGTACCTTTGGTGGCGACGGCTTCATCGCTGCCGAGTTTTCCGTTTGTGACGGTAAGCGGAGAAAGTGAGCGTGGGGTGATGCCGGACGAAGCAATCCTAACGTTTCAGATCGTGACCTTTCATGCCGAATCTGAACAGGCGAGTGCGCAACTGAATCGAACGACCCGCGAAGCGCTGCAAGTGCTTGCCGACAACGACATTCCAGATCGCGCAATTACCTCCTATGAAATTTCAAAAAATGAAGTGCGAGAGCGCGATAGCTCGTATAACCAGCTAGGAATTATTGGCTACCAGTTTAGACGTAATTTTCAGGTTGAACTTGTCGACTTAGATAAATACTCAGCAGTGGTGTTAGCCCTGCTCGATATCGACCATCTGACTTTTCAGCACAGTTCATTTGATTCGTCACAACGTCAGGCGGTTGAGCTTGAGCTAATTGCTGAGGCGGCCGCGGCTGCAAAAGAGAAGGCGGAGCAAATGGCGCAGGGGCTCGGGGTAAGCATTGATAGCGTGTTTGCCTTTAACGATACCGGTTCATTTGAAGAGTTCTTTGCTACTTTCGGGCTCAACCAAACCGTCTATTCCGAGATGCGTATGCGTACCTCAGCGCCTCCCCCCAGCGTCGACCAAGAACTCTTCATTCCCGAATCAATCCGCATCTACAAACGCGTCAACGTCATCTACAAAATCAACCCATAAAAACAGAGTTCCGCCCCAGGGGCGGAACTCTATTTTTCGCGGCTACTTGCTGGTGAGGGTGGCGTAGCTGTTCATCAAATTGCGATAGTCTGGGATGTGATTCGAGAACAAGGTACCGAGTCCTTCGATATCATTGCGCCAATCGCGATGTAATTCACAAGCAACGCCAAACCAGGTCATTAATTGTGCACCTGCTTTTGACATGCGATCTAAGGCAGCGTCACGGGTCATTTCGTTGAAAGTGCCCGAGGCGTCCGTTACTACAAATACCTCAAACTCCTCCGCCAGTGCCGACAGGGTGGGGAAAGCCACACATACTTCGGTCACTACTCCGGCAACAATTAATTGTTTCTTACCGGTTGCTTTTACCGCCTTCACGAAGTCTTCGTTGTCCCAAGCATTAATTTGTCCTGGGCGGGCAATATAAGGGGCATCCGGGAAGGTTTCTTTCAGCTCGGGCACGAGTGGGCCGTTCGGACCATCTTCGAAACTGGTGGTTAAAATGGTTGGCAGCTTGAAGTATTTTGCCAAATCGGCCAGTGCCAGAACGTTGTTTTTAAACGTATCGGGCTGGATATCGCGCACGAGCGATAACAAGCCGGTTTGATGATCAACGAGCAACACGGCTGCGTTGTTTTTGTCTAAGCGTGGATAGTCTTTCATAGCTTGTTCCTCTTTGCGCTGGCGCAGCGCATCATTGATTTATTGCTCAGGTAGTTCGCCGAAACTACCTGATTCCAGATCACGAAAAGCGGTACTGATTTGCTCTTGCGTGTTCATTACGAATGGACCGTGACCCACAACGGGCTCATCAATAGGCTCGCCCGCGGTAATCAGCACTCGGGCAGGGGTGTTTGCCTCGAGGACAATGTGGTCACCGTCGTTATTAAAGGTTGCTATGGTGGCGTCTCGACCAAGATAGTGGTCGTTCACTTGCACGGTGCCGGTGAGCACAGTGGCCATCAGGTTCCAGTCTTGATGTATCGGCAGCGTTACCCGCTCGCCAGGTTGAAGTTCGAGATCCATCACCAGCATGGGTGTCACGGTTCGGGCGGGCCCCTTCACCCCTCGGTACTCACCTGCAATGACGCGAAACGATGACGCCATACTAGGAAACGCACCTCGCGGGATGTGCCCAGAGGTAATGCTTTGATATCCAGGCGCCATCATTTTGTGGTCTGCGGGCAGGTTCACCCAAAGCTGCACCATTTCCAGCGTTCCACCTGTTTTTGCAAAATCTTCACTGTGGAACTCTTGATGCAAAATACCGGAGCCAGCTGTCATCCATTGCACATCACCGGTGCGAATTACGCCGCCTTGGCCCGTGCTATCGCGATGCTCAAGGGCACCTTGATAAACGATGGTGACGGTTTCAAAGCCGCGGTGTGGATGGGTGCCAACGCCTCGTGGAATCTGAGCGGGACCAAACTCTACTGGGCCTGCATAATCAAGGAGCAGGAAAGGGGAAAACGCTTCTGCCCCTTGGTGATACGAGAACATGGTGCTTACGGGAAAGCCGTTGCCCACCCAGTGGGCGTCTTTAACAGTATTGATATTGCGTAATGTTCTCATGTGAATTTCTCCTACTTATGGTTTTAAAAGTGTATATTTAGAACGATTAGGCGAATAGGCTTCGAACTGGCACGCATCGTTCTATATGTGGAACGGCTTTGTGGGATAACTTTGTCGGATGACTTTGTGGGGGGATAAGGGGATGACATACGATCTAAATGACTTGTTTTACTTTGCAAAAGTTGTTGAACATCGCGGTTTTGCCGCGGCGGGACGTGCTTTGAATGTGCCGAAATCGAAGTTAAGTCGGCGTGTACGTAAGCTTGAAGATGAGTTGGGGATGAATCTGCTGATTCGGTCTTCCCGTGCGTTTACCATTACCGATGTGGGTGAGCGTTTTTATGAGCATTGCCGCGCCATGCTGATTGAAGCGGAAACTGCTATGGAAACCGCGGCGTTATTTCAATCGGAGCCCTGCGGCACCATTAAGCTGTCGTGCCCAATTGGCCTGCTCAACTTTCACGTCGGCGAAATGCTTGCCGACTTTATGCAGATGTATCCGCAGGTGACCATTCATCTTGATGCCACCAATAGGCGCGTGGATGTGCTTGGCGAAGGGTTTGATTTGGCGTTGCGGGTGCGACCTTTCCCTTTGGAAGATAGCGATTTAGTTTTAAAAGTACTCTCCAGTAGAGAGCAATGTTTGGTGGCGGCGCCACGTCTGCTTGCGCACTACGGGATGCCGAACGGTCCTCGGGAAATTGCCAATTTGCCGTCACTTGCGCGAAGCAACCCGAACGAATCTCATGTATGGATTCTCAATAAAGAGGGCCATGAGGAGCTTAGAGTGCCCTTTACGCCGCGCTATACTACAACAGACATGTTGGCACTTAAGCAGGCGGCTTTAAAGGGCGTCGGTGTGGTGCAACTGCCGTCGTTAATGCTGCTTGATGATCTCGAGCGAGGCGACTTGGTGTCGCTTCTGGATGGATGGTGTCCGCGCACCGAGGTGATTCACGTGGTGTTTCCTTCTCGGCGTGGCATGCTGCCTTCGGTGCGTGCGCTGATCGATTTTCTCGCGGCCCGGTATGAGGACATTAACGAGATTTAAGCAGGCGTGGCTACCCTATTGCTGAAACGACGGGGCATGCATCCAATAATGCACAACCGCCCACTGCCCCCAGCGCGAGCGTAAGCAAAGGCCAGCCCCTGAGCTTTTCAGCTCGGTGGTGCATTTAGGGTAAGTGACCTCATCAGGACGACCCAAGTGTGCCCGCACTTGCGTGCCGGTATCGGTCTTCTCGCCAAAACCTTCCAAATACCAATCGCCATCAAAGTTTGTAAGCAGCAGCCGTTGCAGGCCGAACTCTCGGGCCGCGTCAATAATAGGCTGAATGTCTGCAGACCTTTGCCAAGCGCCGCCCGGTACCGTGCGAATCCGCCCTTGCGACTCGACGGGGCTTCGAGTACTCCACGCAATTTGCATGTATTCGGTGTCTTCGGCCAACGTGAGTAATGTTTCAATCTCACTGCCGTTCATCAATATATTATGCAAGTTGCGAACGTGATTACTCGCCCATAAATGGGGGTTAAAGAACGCGAGGATCAGCATAATTATAAAAGCGAGTAAGAATTTACGGCCAACAAAGCGCATGATAGTTCTGGGCTTCTGCGCTCTCGGTGGTTGGGGTTGATTCATGGAGCTGTCCTCGTGTTTTTATGAATTTAGCTGCTGAGGGTAAGCACCAAGCGACGCGGGCCGCCGTGATCGCGGTGCTCACACAAATAAATACCCTGCCAAGTTCCAATATTCAGCTGGCCGTTGCTGACCGGAAGGGTCACGCTGCTACCGAGAAGGCTTGATTTGAGGTGCGCGGGCATATCGTCGGGGCCCTCGCAGGTATGGCGATAGTAAGGCGCGTTCTCGGGGACCATTTCGTTGAAATGGCTTTCAAAATCTTGGCGCACCGTCGGGTCTGCATTTTCGTTAATAGTTAAGGATGCGGATGTGTGTTGAATAAACACGTGTAGTAATCCCGCGTCGCAGGAGGCAATCTCCGGAATGCCGTGGAGCACCTCTGACGTAATCAGATGAAATCCGCGCTGGCGCGCTTTTAATTGAATGGACTTTTGAACGATGGCCACACCTAATCTCCATTGATGAAGTTCTTAGAGTAAAGATACACATCTTCAGTGGATTGTTCGAGTTGCGCGGGATGTGAATCAAACACAGTAGTCTCTCATCGCCGAAGTCGGTATGCTTATTCAAGAAACTAACGTGAAAACCGAGTTCTGCCCCAGGGGTGGAACTGTTGGGTTTGGAGGGAGATGGGTATGACGATGAGTGGACGACTTTGGCGAGTTTCGAGTATTGCGTTGACGGTGATTTTGGCAACGGCGTGCTCTCCAGGAACGGATACGGAAGAGGCCGGCGCAGAGAACGGCAAGCCGGCAGGGAACCAAGCACAAGTGTTGTATGTTGCGGCCGAATACAATGACGAAAAGTTCCGATTACACTATCGTCTCGAAGTTGAGAATCCGAGTTGGTATCACCAGTACTGGCGTTTCACCGATGGCGAGTGGCAGCGCATGGGCTCGGGTGCAGATGGCCCTGATCCCCATGGCCTGTATGAAGACCGTATCAGCATGATGCTTGATGATGGCTCGGTGGAAGGTTTCGCGCGCTATGGCGGGTGGATGCTGGTGCATCCGGGAATGCGCAGTTTGGATTCCGCCGTGGATAGCGACGCGGTGCAGGCGCACCTGCTGTTAGGTGAGACCATGGGGCGTTCAGATGTGCGTAAGTACATTCCGCAGTCGCGGAACGTAGAACGCTATACAGATCAGGCCCGCTGGGATGATGTGAAATCGGAGCAAGCGCTTGATGAAATGCGCGATCGGGGAGAGTTTCTCGATTTGTGGCAATGGCGTGCGCATCGCTCCAACCCCGTTGGATTCGCAGATAATGGCTATGTGTTGCATTATCGCCTGAGCTCCGAGGGTCGCAGTATGTATAGCGATAATCGTGATTCCGAACTGAATCGCCCCGCTTACATGTTTGATGTGGAGCAAACGGGTATTCAGTCGTTGAACTGGGATGCCCTGGTGGCCCGGGAGTACGGGCAAGACGATTGGTACTACCTGAGCGAAGAGGTTGCGGTGCCTTTTGATGCGGAGCATGAGTGGCAGGAAGGAGACGTGATTCCGTTTCGTTTATTACAAACGCCTAGTGGGGCCCGCGGTGCAATCACTGCCGATGGCGCTTATGGGGATGGTGCCTGGCGCGTTACCTTAGAACGTTCTTTGGCTAGCCCCAACGCGCGTGACTCTAAGCGCTTGCGTGATGGTTATGTGTATAACGTGGCCTTTGCAGTGCATCATGGCAGTGTTGGTGCGCGCCATCATCACGTGTCATTGCCACACCGTTTAGGGCTGGGAGTAAATACCGGCGAGGCCGACATTATCGCGACATTCAGCGAGCAGCCTCTGCGAGATACCGATTTAACCTGGCACAAAGTGGAGCTGATATACCCCGGACAAGTGAATTGGGAATGGCTCACCAGCCAGCATCCAGGCGCCGGATTAATCAAAGCCGATATCGACATCAAAGTATCCGATCATCATGGCTACCTCCCGCTATTTCAACGTTACATCGAACGCCACGAGCGCCGCGTAAAAAACACCGAACGCCGGGAAGAATAACAGTTACGCCCCAGGGGTGGAACTCATGTTTCCGCGCCCTGCAAGGGCTGCAGCGAATTCGGCTGCGGACAAAAACAGAGTTATGCCCCAGGGGTGGAACTCATGTTTAAGGGGTTTGCAGTTGCCGTAGGAGTTTGGGAACTTCGACGCTGGCGGGGCCTTGTTTGTATTCAAATCCGTAGGGGACAGCGTCGATGTCTTGCGTGACTAAAAAGCACTGAGCATCCGCGCGCGCGTAGTCGACGAGATTGGCGAACGGGAATACTTTTAATGAGGTGCCAACGACGAGCACGATGTCGGCTTGTTCTACGAAGCCGATGGCGTCTTCCATGTGGTAAATAAACTCTCCGAACCAGACGACGTGGGGTCGCAATTGCGCACCTTTCGGGCAGGTATCGCCAAGGTGAATATCCTTTCCTTTTAGCTCAAACACGTCGTCGGTAAGCGAACTCCGCGCTTGCGTAACTAAGCCGTGCACATGATAAACATCGCTAGAACCAGCCCGCTCGTGCAAATCATCGACATTTTGAGTAATTACGGTGACATCGAAATTCTGCTCCGCTTCTGCTAACGCGCGATGGGCGGGATTAGGCTGCGCTTTTAGTACATCGCGCCGGCGCTGATTGTAGAATTCGAGCACTAGCGTGGGGTTATTTTGAAATGCCTCGGGCGTGGCGACATCGTAGACCGAGTGGTTGTCCCACAAGCCTCCGTTGTCTCGAAACGTGCCTAGTCCACTTTCGGCGCTCACACCGGCGCCACTTAACACCACTAATTTCTTGCGCGAACTCACCATAAATAACAACTACCTTGCTTGCCTAACGCGGCGAAATGCCAACTCTGTCTGAGTGTAGCACTGCCGGCGGCGCCAACGCACACATGCAATGGCAGCAAGTGCTCTTCGCGTGGATGGCAAAAGCGAGCATGGGGTGCTTTGGTCCAGTCGACAAGACGTTGAGTTCGGGTAGAGCTATCATTGAGTTTAAGCGTCTCTTCGAGCCAGTTCTCGAAAGCGAGATTTTTCGCATCGGCATCCGTATTAGAGGGGCCAAAGAATTCGCGCATGTTATGAAAGGAATAGCCGGAGCCAATGATGAGCACTTATATAGATAATGGCGTTCGGCTTAGGAAAATGCAGGTTCAGATGCTCTCGAATTTCGCGGAACTTGCGGATCATGTCATCATGGCTAGGGTCGCCAAGGAGCGGCAATGGACCACCACCGTGGGATACAAATAGGACGGGTTGCTTTGTTGCGAACATGGTGACCTCTCGTGGCACTGCCGACAGATATGACACATTAAACGCAGATTTAGAATATTATTCATTCTATTTTTTAGAATGAAACATTAGTATATATCCAATTCCCTAAAATTGTGGTCGCCCGTAAAGTATGTCGCAGATACATAATTTGAGGACATATCCATGACTACATTGATTAAAAACAACGCATTACTACACAAAATATTTGCTACCGAAGGTGGTTGGGGCGCATTGGCACTCCGCATTCCTGTTGGAATCATCTTTGCCGCCCACGGGGCGCAAAAGTTGTTTGGTTGGTTTGGTGGCTACGGCCTTGAGGGCACGGCCGGATGGATGGAGAGCATTGGACTGGCGCCAGGCTTGTTGATGGCATTCTTGGCAGGTGCCGCGGAATTTTTTGGCGGCGTATTCCTGATTTTCGGTGTATTAACCCGTCCATCGTCGGTGGTACTTGCGTTCACTATGATTGTGGCAATCTTTGCTGTGCATTTTGAGCATGGCTTGTTTTTAGCAAATAATGGCTATGAGTTTGGCTTAGCGTTACTCGCGGCAAGTGTATCACTGGCATTTACCGGCGCAGGGAACGTATCGGTCGATCGAATGCTCACTAAGCAGTAGCCTGCAACGGAGATTCAATGGCACGCTCGACAATTACGCAATGGCATATGTTCAAAGCAGTTGTGGATTTCGGTGGCTTTAATCAGGCCGCCGAACGCATCCATAAGAGTCCGTCGAGCGTGCACAATGCTGTGCAAAAACTTGAGCAGCAACTCGGGGTCGATTTATTTAAGATGCAGGGCCGTAAGTTAGTGCTTACTGCGTCTGGTGCGCACTTGTTACGACGCATTAATTATCTGCTGCATGAAGTGGAAAGAATGGAACATGTGGCAAGCAATATGCAAGTGGGCATTGAATCGAGCTTACGGATCGCAGTTGACGAAGCATTTCCAAAAGAACCGCTATATCAGGCACTATCGAATGTGTCAGAAGAATTTCCACTGATTCGTGTTGAGGTATTGGAGACTATACTCTCCGGTGCTGATGAGTTACTGGAACAAGGCAAAGCAGACGTCTCTTTGTCGCCCTTTACGCTGTCAGAAAACCTCAGCGAGGATATATGTACGGTGAAGTTTGTGCTGGTCGCGGGCGCCGGACATCACCTCAGTAAGGCAAAACTTCCGCTTACATTGGAAGATTTAAAGGCGCATCGACAAATTGTTTTACGTGATTCGGCACTTAATAAGCAAACGAATTACGGATGGCTCGGAGCGGATCAGCGATGGACAGTGAGCCATATCGCCAGTTCTATCGAATTGATTCGTCGTGGACTCGGCTATGCTTGGCTACCTCAACATGCGGTGGCACCATTTCTGGAGGATGGGAGTCTCAAAGCGCTTAATTTGTCGCGGGGCGCGGTCCGCTCAACGAATTTCTACCTCAACTTTACTGACGGCGAACTTCTCGGTCCTGTCACGCGCAGCTTCCTCGGACAAATCCGCTACCTCACATTAAACTAACCCCCGACGAAAACAGAGTTCCACCCCAGGGGCACAACTGTTGTTTCCGCGCTGGAAAAGGGCTGTGGGCGAGGTGGCTTGGGACAAAAACAGAGTTCCACCCCAGGGGCGGAACTCTGTTTGTAAGTCAAAATTGAGTTTAATGTGAGTTACAAGTGAGCGCTTATTCGAGGTTGATAAAGGGGAGGAGGCGGGCGATGTTAAGGGCATCGTCGATGCCGCGGTGATGTGTGCCTGAAAACCTAAAATCATGATGCTCTAATGCGTGCAGCAAGCCGCTTTTGGCCTTGCGCGACAACCCATTGCTTTTGCGCCACAGGGTTTTTAGGTTGAGGTGAGGTACGTTAAAAAATTCCGGTGCGCAAGCGTGTCGCTTCTGTTCAACGGCAATTTGGTTTCGATCGTAATTGCCCCATGATCCCCATTGTGTGATGGGATATTGAGCGAGCCAGCGATCAATAGTGGCGATGGCATCTGGATAATGGGGCGCTTGATCTACATCGGCCTGAGTAATACTGGTGAGCGATTCGCAAAAGGCACTCAACGTGGGCCGCTCCATAGGCCGCACTAAAAACGATCTTGAATCAATAATCTGACCTCGAGTATTGGTGACGGCACAACCAAACTCAATGATCTCCATATCTTCCACGGTTTGCATGCGGTTTAAACCGGGCACTTCTGCATCCCAGCAGGTGGCCTCTAAGTCAACGATCAGTACTAATTTTTCCATGGCAGCAGTTACCCCTTCAGCCTATTTAACGTTACGTCCTTCTATTCCATCATAATGAGATTCCACCGGATGCCAAGCGATTTATGCATAGCGTTTCAAATAGATTTATCATTAAAAATTTTATGATAAACATTAAATAATAGTTGCAATACATAAATTCCTCCCTTATATTCTCACTCAATGCACCCGAGCAAGTGGCGTGCAAAAGGTGTAAACATCATACGATTTATCATGCCGAGGTGTACCAGCGGGGTTCGGCACTCTTAAGGAGATTTAAAATGAGTTCTAATCCATATAAAGGTGCGGGTATTGCTGCGTTGATTTTGGCGGTTCTATTCCCAATTTACTGGTTACATCCCTTACATTTTTTGGCCGTGAGTAGCTTTCAGGAAATTTTGCGTGCCGATGTTATGACGCTGAACGCTTGGGACGGGCTGTTCGTTTTGATTGGCGCCCTTGAGGTGTATATCTACCTGATGCTGGCGCGTATGTGTCGCGATCAATTAAACGGTGAACTACCAGCAGTACTCTTGTATGTGATGGCAGGCTTTGTGGTGTTGTTTCATGCAACCGTTCTATTCGATGTTGCCGTTGCTTTAGGTGTGATCACAGAACTGACAGACACCATGGTCGCATTGATTGCCGGTGTGAGCTTAACCTTCGTTATGCTTTATGCGCTCGTGGCCGTTGTATTTGCCATCACATTGCTCATGCGGTTCGTGGCGCTGTCAGCTGTGATGAAGGTATTCACAATCGGGCTATTAAGCGCTAGCTTCCTGCAACTCACCATCGTGTTAGGTGTAGCGAATATTTTCTTGTTCCCGATCCTTCTTGTACTGCTTGCTATTCAATTCCTACGCAATGATCACAGCGTTGAAGTGGTTTAGCATGTGGCGCCAACGAGGAGTTCAAACCCAATGAAAATACGTGTAAATCTCGATGTTGAATTGGCCAAGAACAAAATGTCGCTCACAGAATTATCGGAACGAGTCGGCATTTCGATGACGAACCTGTCGCTGCTAAAAACGGGCAAGGTAAAGGCGATAAGATTTAGTACTCTCGCCGCAATTTGCGCAACCCTCAACTGTCAGCCGGGCGACCTACTCGAGTACGAGCCCGAGTGACAAAAACAGAGTTCCACCCCTTGGGCGTAACTGTTATTTCCGCGCCAGATAAGGGCTGCGGAGGTATGGGCGTCGGACGAAAACCGAGTTGTGCCCCAGGGGTGGAACTGTTGTTCGTGTGGGGCATCGGTGGTTAGGGTAGGGAAAAGAATCGGCCGCTGGGGATAACAGTCCCCGCGGCCGGGGTGGAATCACTAAGCTTAATCTTTCGGTTTGTTTCCGAGCATTTGTTGCAATACGCCATCGCGTTTAATGAGACCATGATGCAATGCGGCGCCGATGTGGACGAGAATGAGGGCAATAAATGCCCACGCCACCCAGCCATGAAACTCCCTTAAAAACCCGTACAACGCTAGGTTTTGTGGCAACAGACTTGGCAACGCAAACATATCAAATACCACGACCGGACGGCCCGCAGCATTTTGCATAAGCCACCCTGAAATCGGCATGGCGAACATGGCTGCATAGAGCAAGATATGCGAAAGCTTGGCAACTTTTTTCTGTAAAGGTGGCACTGAATTTGGTAATGGCGGCGGCGTGAATCGCGCGCGAATGATGACGCGAGCAAGCACAGCAACTAAGGCCACCACACCAAATGATTTATGCAGTTGCAGCAACGTGAGATGCCATGGCTCGAGGCTTTGCACCATCGCTAGGCCGGCAAATAGCATGGATAGGATAAGTAACGCCATGCTCCAATGTAATACGCGCGCGGCGACATGATAGCTACGAGTACTCATTGTGAGCCCCCCTCGCGTGCTTGAAACAGATTTTCCCGGGCCCGGCGACGGTATGATTCCGCGTAAGCGGCCGAACGAGCGCGCAGAATTTTATCGTCGGTAGCCGCCATTCCGCGAGGCAAAATGAGAGGGTCAAAGTTAATTCCATCACAATTGCCTTCGGCTTCAGTCGTTGCACTATGAATTGAGATAACGCCCGCTAAGCGCTGCGTACGGTCGTCACCCCAGAATACAGTGGGGTCGGTTTCATCGTCGTCTTCATTGGCAAACGTGAAAATCAAATCAAACATTACAGGACGGTTCTCGAGACGGGCGACTAGCTCATTGCGCAGGGCATTGGGGTCGTCATCCAATTCAATCACACTGTCAGGTACGGTGTGTGAGCTTGGCCGAGCAGACCAGCGAATCGCGCGTTTACTGCCCTCATCATCCACCAAGAAGAACGCATTAATGCTGTGGTAGGTTTCGGTGGCAAAGCTACCGGTAGGTGTGTAACTCGCTTGCCATTCCCGGGCTGCTTGCGTTTCGGGGTGCGCGGCTAAAAATTCCGCAATACGTTCTGGATTGCGCTCGCCGGTTTCAGGATCTGGCGCGAAGGCGTTGGCTTGCGCGAAGAACGCATCTGGTGTGCGCACGGGCATCACCGGCGGTGTGTTCATGGCGGTATTCCATGCGTCGCGGGTACCTGGGTTGAAGCTAAGCGCTAGGCTACGTACCGATGATGCCAGATCAGGCGCGGTCGGGTTGCTGCCGCCGGTTGAAATACGCCCCACAAAAGGAGTGCTTCTTTCATTAAAAACCGATGCCGTAGTGTACGGGCCCACATGGTTACTGGAAATAAATTCACCAGCAATACAAAAGCCTTTGGCATGGGCGCGTCGAAAGCCGAGATGCGGATTGCCGGCCTCTTGATAGTCTACAAATTCTTGGGCCGTAACGATGCGTTGACCCAAGCCGGAAGCGACTGCGTAAAAAAGCAGGGCTAGCCCGCCAACAACTATCGCAATGATCGCGTATCGAAGTGCAAGCTGAGACGATTCAGGCTTACTCATTGTTATTTTCCTGAAAGTTAAGGTGCCTTAATTAAGAAGCTTATATGCAAATCTCGGAACTTTCGATCAATTGAGATAATTTAAATGCGACATTTCGAAAAAACTGGTTTCGGGATTCCCAATAGGCTAATTTGCGCAAGGGGCTATAAACCTTCTCAGATGGTCAGCGTTTTGGAGCAGCAATAGAATCCCTCTACTTTGGTGGGGCAATTGCGCTTGTGATTTTTGCCGTGGTTTACGCGGCCCGTCAAATGAGTGAGCGATAACTTAGCTTGCATGTGGCGAGATGGGGCGAAAAATACCGGTTTTGGTCATATCACGAATTAAAGTGAACTGCTCCAGTGCGGTTACCGGATCAATTTTTTCAACGGCGTCTAAATTTAAAGCCGACCATTGGTCGCGCGTAATTTTAACAGAAATAAGGTAACTATCAGTTTCATGGCCCATGGCCTGATCGGTTTGTTGGGTGTATCCCGATACAATAAGGTGATTGACGCTGGGAAGGGTAACAAAAGCCACCCCAATAAGCCGAAAAATAACGCCGTGAATGTGCTGCATATACTCTTTACGCTGCTGAGTGGCGCTCTTATCTTTAATCAGTAATCGCTTCCCTGTTTTGCTAACTTCCGCGGAGCGAGAGGGGAAAGCTTCCGTAGTGGGAAGATCGACGTCGATGAACACAACCACGTTATCATGCTGCTGGATATCGAAATCGATAAGTGTTTCCCGCGGCCAATCAAGTTCTGCCAGCTCGTGTTCGAGCAGCTCCTCCATAAAGGTCACATCATGATCGCGACGATGAACAAAGGTTTTCTGTAACTCAAGTTGCTCCTGGCGATGCGCGTCACGCTGCTTGGTCCATAGGGCGACGGCGTCGGCATACTCCTGCTGCAATTCCGTACGTACGCTGTTGATACGCTGATTTTCACTTTCCCATTCCTGTTGTAACGTCCTGGCCTTGGTGTCTCGTTTGGCAGCAAGCCGAGGAAACCACGCATGCCAAAACCATCGGCGCGGAAGCCGAGGCGGCTCCGGGCTGGCGGGAAGTTTGGGCTCTTGCGGATGGGGATGATTAAAGTTTACGGGTACGAACTCCGGCGCTTCCGTGCTGAGCGCAGGGGTATCATGATGAATGTTGAGCAGCAGTTCATTATCGTCATTAATGCGCTCTAATTCGTTCTGTAGAAAGGTGTAAATAGACTCAGATTGTTGCTGCCAGAGCTGGCGCTCGATAGATTTATCAACGGCTTGCCCGTCTGGCCCGCGGAACAGAAGCTGTCCGCGATCGTCGAGCGTGAGCTGTACGCTAATTTTAGATTCATTCTGCGAGCGCTGCTGTTCGCGGGCGACCCGTCGCTGATGGGCAGGGCTTTTATCGAGGCGAGAGCGATAGGACAACCCAGTGCCCGGCGCACCCACATTGCTCCATACGCCGCGCTTTCCGGCAGTGATTGAAGCGCCACGAATTCCGGCGGATGCGCTCACACCCGACTTGCTAAAATTAAGGCGCACTCCGGGCAAAATGCGGACACGCCGATGAAATCGAAACGCCATTTACCAAGGCAACCGGCCGGTAAGCACGTCTTTAAGCATCACCCAATCACCCATCAGGCTGTAAATGGGATGTTTGAATGTGGCGGGCTTATTCTTTTCAAAGAAGAAATGCCCAACCCATGCAAAGCCGTAACCCACCACGGGCACGGCCCACAACCACACGTATGCACTACTGAGAATGGCGTAAACAATGATGGCCACCACCAGCAGTGTGCCCACTACATGCAGGCGACGCGATGTGCGGTTGCGATGCTCTTTTAAATAGTAGGGGTAAAACTCCCGGAAGCTATTGAATTCTTTCTCTGCTGCGCTGCTCATGCTTGATTGCTCCTTGTCACTGCACCCGACGGCACACTTGTGAACCCGTCACAATGTTGTACCATCGACGCAGGAATGGAGCAAATATTGTGTGTTACCGGATAAAACAACAGTTACGCCCCAGGGGTGGAACTCTTGCAGCCCTTGTATGGCGAGGAATTTGCCGTTTTGAAAAAAGGACAAAATCTGAGTTCCACCCCTGGGGCGGAACTGTTGATGCGGCCTCGTGAATGGATAAGTGAATATGAAATTCGAAGCTTTTTACCAACGCGCGCTAGAACGCAAAGGTGGTTTTCAGGCGGTAAGTGAGCGCTTACCCTACGTGGCCACCTCAGAGGAGTTGTGCGCATTAGGTGATGACCGTTATTTATCAACAATAACCAAGTGCGTATTTCGGGCAGGGTTTGTGTGGCGAATTATCGAAAATAAATGGCCTGGATTCGAAGAAGCCTTTAGTGGTTTTCTGCCGTTGTATTGGCAGCAAGTGCCGCCGGAGCGGCTAGAGGCGCTTGGCCGTGATGAGCGCATTGTGCGTAATATGCAGAAGATTAATACGGTGCCGCACAATGCCTTTATGATCGTTGAAGCTGCAGAAAGATACGGCAGTTTTGGTGCGTTTTTAGCCCAGTGGCCATCGCAGGATCAGGTTGGGCTTTTGCTTTGGTTAAAGAAAAACGGTGCGCGATTAGGCGGTGCAAGTGCGCAGTATTTCCTGCGCATGGTCGGCTGGGATGGCTTTATTTTATCCACCGATGTCACTACAGCCCTGGTAAACCATAACCTCTTGGATGCCAACCCGATGTCTCAAAAGGGCTTAAAGCAAGCGCAGCAAGTGTTCAATCAGTGGCATGAGGAAACCGGAATGCCCTATTCGCATCTGTCTAAAATCTTATCTTTTACCTTAGATGCGCGCTAATCCGCCTATAACCCCAGATACACTTCGGTGACGCCATTAATGACAAATTGCACAGCGATAACCGCCAAAATAATACCGAATATACGGGTGACAATTTCTTTGCCGGTTTCGCCCAAATACTTGACCAAGAAATGCGAGTAAATCATTGCGAAATAGCAGGCCGTGACGGTGACAAGAATGGCGAGAAACACCACAAGCACATGCCATATTTGCGGTGCTTCGCTAGTCAGAATCATGACGGTCGCGATAGAGCCCGGACCGCTGATAAAAGGAATCGCTAGCGGAATTACGGATATATCTTTGGCAAGTTTACCATCGGGCTGAGGGGCCTCTCCGCTCGCCTCCTCACCCTCATCCTGGCCTTTGTGAATCATGCGCATGGCGATGCCAAACAAGATCAAACCACCGGCAATACGAAAGGCCTCGAGGGTTATTCCAAACAGCTTGAAGATCACACTACCTAGTAATGCGAAGGTGACGAAAATGCCCCCAGCAACTAGAGTGGACCGTTTGGCTGTGGTGCGAATGGTTTGTTTGTTGGCCCGTGGCAACAGCGATACAAAAATAAACGCAGTGGTCAGTGGATTCACAATGACAAAAAGCGCTGCAATGGTGATTGCAAAATATTCGAAGAATCCACTGTAATCCATTATTCACTCCTAGACGCTGTTGAATTTCCAATTTAACAGTCAGTTATAGGACATAAACGCCTACTTCTCAACCGACGAATTAACAGTTCCACCCCTGGGGCGGAACTGTTGTAGCCCTTGTGTGGTGCGGAATTTGCTGTTTTGGAAAAGGGACGAAACATGAGTTCCACCCCTGGGGCGGAACTGTTTTAGCGAAGCGGAGGGTGGGCCTCTGGGGTTAGGGGCAAGGGGTGTCGAGTTGGTGGTTGGTGAGGAAGCTTTGGATGTCGTTGTATGCGGGGGTCCAGAAGCGCAGTGGTGACGCTAAGCTGGCGACGAGGGCTACGTGGCGAGCCCGATCATAGGTATGCACATCAACAGGGACGCCGAGTTCACGTAAACGAGACGCGAATTTGTCGGTGTGGGCGGGCTCTGCAACGGTATCCTGTTCTCCATGAAGGAGCAGTGTCGGTGGCATATCGGCGTGGGCTAAGGCCACAGGGTTGGCTTCATCGCCCTCCACCGTGGTGAACTTATCTTTAACGCGCTCATGCTCAAGGGGTAAATCATAAGGGCCTGAGAGTCCTATCAGTGCTGAAATAGTTAGGTTGGTGGCGTTTGCATTGGCAAAATAACGCGGTTCAACAGCGAGCATGGCGGCGGTGTGGGCCCCTGCAGAATGCCCCATCAATACAATGTCATTGCCCGCTGAGCAAACCCTTCCTTGGTGCTGTTCAATGGCATCGGGCAGTGCAGCAATGGAATCGGCGACATCTTGAATAAAATCGGGAAACTCAACATCGGGATACAAACGATAATTAGGGACGAGGGTAACGTAACCTAACCGCGCAAATGCTTGTCCGACAAACTCAAATTCTTTCTTATCACCTTGATCCCAAGCGCCCCCATATACGAATACTATAACGCGTTGTTTCACATTATCTTGCGTCGGCACATAGATATCCATGCGCTGACGATCATGGTCACCATAGGCCACATCACTGAGCAAATCATAGCTGCCAGAAGGAACAACTGTATTAAGCACGCGCGTGGGTTGGCATGCGACTAGCAACAAAATGATGGCAATAATGGCAACGACAATGGCGATTCGCATAAAGCTCCGTTTTTAGAAGGTGGTAAAGAAGGTACGTCATGCACCGATAATATGATCATACGCATAATTCGAAATAATCCGCAGTGCTTCGTAGATTATTGAACTACTATAAATGTAGTAGGAAAAGATGATCTCGCAGCATAATAAAAATTAACGAGCCTCGGGGGGCAATCTTGATGTTAGAGCCCTTGAAAAACATCGGAATACCCAGCGATATCTTAACCACGGTGTTAGATAACGTGGGCGCGTGCGTGTACGTAAAGGACAGATCCGGGCGTTATATTTATGCTAACCGTCAGGTTCAAGAATTGTTTGGCCACTCTCTCGAAGATATTATCGGTAAATCCGATGAGGCATTTTTCGATCTCGAGCGCTCAGCGCAACTGAAAGAAAATGATGATTGGGTCATTAGCAAGGGTAAGGTGCTAGAAAGCGAAGAAGCAAATTACCTGAAATCAACTGGTGAGCGACATATTTACCTCACGGTAAAGCAGCCACTTTATGACGATAACCAACAAATTATTGGTATGTTTGGTATATCGACAGATATTACCGCAGAGAAAAAGCTGGCGCGGGAATTGAAGCAGCAAAATGAGATGCTCAATATATTGATGGATAACATTGATTCTAGTATTTACATGCTCACCGAAGATAATCATTTAATCTATGGAAACCGCTCTTTAGCGGAGCAATTTCAGCGCACGCAAGCTGAGCTGCGGAATATGAACATTTCGGAGCTTGTGGATGAACAAACTTTTAAAGCACTGGCAGAGCACAATCGCAAAGTGTTTGAGTCTGGGGAAACCCAAAAATTCAAAGAAGAAGTGCGCACCGCAGATGGCGAGCGGCGGTTCTATTGGTCGGTGAAGGTCCCCTACACGCTTGCGGATGAACAGAGGGTTATTGTTGGTTTATCGACAGATATGACGGAGACTTTTTTGTTGCAGGAGCGCTTGCGTGAGCAATCTAATCGTGACCCGATGACAGGATTATATAACCGTCGATTCTTTTTTGATTTTGCCGAAAAAACCATGGCGGAATCAGAACGCAGCGGGCGCGCAACGTCAACTCTGGTTATTGATGTAGATGACTTTAAAAACATTAATGACAACTATGGGCATCCTGCAGGAGATAGAGTATTAAAAGATTTTTCAGCACTATTAGAACGTTTGGTGCGTAAGGGTGATATTGTCGCGCGGGTGGGCGGCGAAGAGTTTGCTGTACTTCTCCCGAATACCGGCTACCAACAAGCGGTTGATGTGGCCCGTCGTATTTGTGAGCAAACACGTATCACGCCGATTAAATTAGCGAATGATCAGGTTGTTAATGTGACTGTGAGTATTGGCGTGGCGGACAATCCAGCATCGAAAGGGCTGTATGAAACCATATACGGAAAAGCGGACGCACGCTTATACCTTGCTAAGAATAATGGACGTGATCAGATTTGTGCCCAGGACTAGTGGTTTGCAGATATCTAGCTATCAGGAGATCGCGCAATGCCTTCGAACGCTTTAAGTTTTGATGAAAAGCAGTTTCGTCACTTGCTAGAAACCTTGTGGGAGCAATCTCTTAGTCCGATGTGGGTGTGCAAAGTGGTGCACGATGACTTTGAAATGGTGAGTGCAAATAAAGCAGCGCTAAAAGTTGATGCTAATCAGTTACCCGGAACATTGCTCAGTGAGGTGGTAAAAAAGAGCGGGCACGACAATAGTGTGGTTGCCGGTTATTTTACCTGTCTTGAAAAAAGAACCTTAGTTGAGTTTGAACAGCGCCCCTATGTGGATGGCAAGGAGCATTTGTTTCGCACCGTGTTAGTCCCGATCAAAAACTCCCGGGGCGCGATTACGCATATTTGGGGTTCTGCTTATAATTTGACGGATTTACTCGACGTTCAGCTCGATTTGGCGCAAGAAATTGAATCGCTCCAGCGCAAACTATCGGAGCGCACCAAGCAGCTACACAATGCTCGTCAGACACTGGAAGAGTTCGCTACGAAAGATGCGCTGACCCAGGTGGCGAATCGCCACTTCTTTGATGAGAACTTAACGAGAGCGGTTTTGCGCGCCCATCGTGAGCGCGAACCCTTAGCACTTATTATGATTGAAGCGGATTATTTCAAACGCTTTAATCAACGTTATGGACATCAGGCCGGCGACGACTGTTTACAACAGATTGCGCAAGCTATCGCACAAATTGATTTACGTCAGGATGATGTGGTCGCTCGTTTCAGTGGCAATACCTTCTCAATACTTTTACCCAACTGCGAACCCAGTGATGCAGAGCGCATCGCCCATGTGGCCCTAAAGCGTGTCCGTAATTTGAATATTAAACATGAAACATCAGGGGTTACCGGTGATAAAATAATGACGGTAAGTATTGGTGTTGCCGTTGCCGCGCTTGGCCAGTCCACTTCTGATAGCTTATTTAAAGAAGTCACCGACGCTCTAGATGTGGCTAAATCTTCCGGAAATAATTGCGTTCGCATGTCGGTTATTTGACCCCGTACCCAACGCACCGCGTTGGCCGCGAGCCGCTAGAATCAGGTAAATGTCTATGTCCTTAAAGCCCTCATTACAAATTGGCTATTACCGCCACTACAAAGGCGCGATGTACAGGGTGCTGGACCTTGTCCGTCACTCCGAAACCGACGAATGGCTGGTGCTATATCACCCCTGTTATGGTGATCGCGGATTATGGGTTCGGCCCTACACAATGTTCATAGAGCACATTGAGCATGAAGGAAAACGGCAACCGCGGTTTGCTCATATTCCTGCTTATTACGATCCCGAAGCATCATGAAGAAACTACAACAATTAGCCTTGTTATGTGCGGCAATAGGCATTGGTTTCGCTTTGTTGGTGTATCAGCAAGTGGATACTTCGGCGCCTTCTTATAATCAGGGCGGCATTGGTATGTTAGTGATGATTATTTCGCTGCCGACGCTGTTAGCATCCGCCGTGTTTAATATCCCCACCACGTTGCTGTTGCTGGATCCTAAAAGGCGCACAGAAAGTGGGATGGATACCCCTCTTGGCTATGCTATTTGGATGATGAATTGGCTGCTTCTTTTTGTTTATTTATATTTTATAGTGTTATCCATACGCGTGATTTTTCACGTCTAGTGTTATTGTAAATGTAATTTGTTAAGCTTGATTTGGCTTCAGGAATAGAAGCTACCAAACCGCAGAGTGGATGCTAAATAGCGGTATAGCACAGTTTGTCACTCTCTCATGATGAATAATAATGAAAGGAACGAGAGATGGCTCTTCGATTGATTAAAACCTTGTTGGCCTTATTTATCGGCCTCATGTGTTTATTTTACGGTTTCCAAAATGTTGCTAATTTAACCGAAGCGCACTTTTTTATGGGGTATGTGCTCGGTCTTAGCGATCATGAAGTGTATCCAAATACCTTCGCGTTTGGTGTCAGTAGCTCAGCCCTCGCATGGGTGGCAATCACGATTGTGATTGGGCTTGAATTACTGGCCGGATTCTTAGCGCTGCGAGGCGCTTGGGCGATGTGGCAAAACCGAAGTAACGACGGCGTAAGCTTTCAGGCCGCCAAAGATTCTGTGTACTTAGGGGCTGGTGTGGCACTTATTGTTTGGTTTGGTTTGTTCACCGTTATCGCGGGATCATTCTTCCAAATGTGGCAAACAGAATTGGGTGCGGGCTCCTTGATGGGGTCATTTCAGTATCTTGGCTCAATTGCACTGGTTACCTTTTTCATTGCAATGCCTGACAAAGATTAATCGTTTTAACATGTAACCAACGCTCGGGACTCACGCGATGCGTTGGTTACATGTCGGTTAAGCGATGCGTTTGGGCCAACGCGATGCGTTGGCTACCTTAACGCACTAAATGCCAACGGGTTTGACGGCCCGCCAGATAAACAACACGTTCACCATCAAAGTAAGCGCTTTGCTCCATCATTACTTGTACGAGCTGGTTGTCCCATTCGGGAACGGCTTGCTTGATGTTGCCCTCAATGGCGTAGGCGGTATTTGGATATAAGCGCCAGTCGCCTTGCACAGGGGTTGCACCTTGGTTGTCCCACATGCCAATGGTTGGCCCAGGAGCATGGCCGTAAAAGCCGATTGGGTGGGTGTAGGTGCTGCTTAAGATACCCTCAGCTTCCGCTTTTTCATGGGTGGCAAACAGAATTTCATTGCCGGTGCGGCCAGTCACGAACTCCCCAGTGAGAATATCTTGCCAACGATTCCCAGTACGCAGGGCATCTTTAAAGCCTTGTGGAATGTCGTCTTCATCGGCCTTAAGAACGTAGGCCATTTCTTGCGTATCGGTACATAATTTTAAGTAGCAAATGCCGACATCGGTGTGCAGCAAATCGCCCCGTTGAATCACCCCCGACTCACCGCAAAATGGCGTGTCTTCTTCGCAGGTAATGCCAGGACGCTGGAAGGTGACATAGGGCATAAACCAAATGGGCAACTGCAATTCTTTAAAGCGTTCGCGCAGGTACCATGCCACATCATCGGTGGTGGTGACGCCTGGCGTGATAACGCGTGAGCTAAAGGCTTCGGCGATGACGCCGCGCGCAATACCCACAATGTGCGGATAAACCGATAATTCCGCTTCTGTGCGCTGTTCAGTCCAGCGCACAACGAGGTTCTCGGCAGAAACAATCCGTTCTTGGTAGTCTTCCGGGAGGACTGCGAGCAAGCGCGTATGTAACGAAGAGCTAAGCCCGTCGGCGGCAGACCATTCCCGAGAAACGTTGATGCCAATATTATTTGGATTTTTACTGACAATCAGATCGCCTAAGGCTTGCCATTGCTCATCCAAGCTGCCGCCTTGCCAGGCCGCTTCATAAGGCGCGCCAAGCGGATAACGATTGACGGTAAGGCGTTCCACGGTACCGTCTTCCAGTCGATTAAACACCAACATGGTGGTGCGACGCGCCGCAAATGTGGGCTGCGGCACCAATGTGAAATAAATCGGGTCTTCGGCCTTTTCGCGGTTTAACACCAACCACATATCGATGTCTTGTTCTTCCATTAGCTGTGGCAATAGATTTTCAAGACGATCGGTGAGCATGTCGTTTTCAGGGGCAATGCGCGCACGTGGCGGCAGAATTGCAAAATCAGTCGCATTTTGAATGACGCGACCTTGGGCTGGTTCATCGGCCTGTACCGAAGATAGGGTGGAAAGCCCAAACGCGACAACACCGAGTGCGGCAAGGGCGAGGGCGATCATCAATATATTTCGAATATGCATAGAGTTGCCTTTGGAGGTCTTGTTGTTGAATGTGCCAATTGTGTTGTATTCATCCTAGCGCAAGCGGTGCGGATCTGACTAAATTTTTTCTGTGTGGCGAGTGATTTACTTATGCTCAGGATTCCGATGCGCGATTGAGCACGTCAAAGCGGCAGCACCCTTCTGAGCGTGATATGCTGAACCTAAGGGCCGATAAAGAGGAAGGTTGCGTGAGTGCAATTCATATTTCACAGCGGGTTGAAATTCCAGAATCCGAACTGGAGTGGCAATTTATTCGTTCGGGGGGCGCGGGCGGTCAAAACGTCAATAAAGTGGCGACGGCGGCGCAACTCATCTTTGATATTCGAGCATCGTCGCTCCCGGAATTCTACAAAGAGCGGTTGCTGGCGCGCAGTGATCATCGCATTACCCAAAGCGGGAAGATAATTATTAAATGCCAAGAAACCCGCAGCCAACTGCAAAACCGTGAGATTGCACTGGAGCAGTTTATTGCACTTATTCGCTCTGCTAACGTCAGTGCCAAGAAGCGTATCCCAACTCGACCCACGCGAGCGTCGAAACAGCGTCGGCTCGACGGCAAAAAACAACAGGGCGCGAAAAAAGCCCTCCGCAAGAACGACTTCTAACTAGTTCGGCCTCTTCAACCGTTCCGCCCTTAAACAGCTCCGCCTCTAAACAGTTCTGCCCCAGGGGTGGAACTCGGATTTGGACATTTCCGACCAAGAGGGAACTCGGATGGGGCGGTTTTATCCCCCTTGGCCCAACGCGATGCGTTGGTTACAGATGCCAATGGAAGAAGTTGGCGTGAGGGCCGGGGCGGATATCGGCGTGCACACTTTCTTCAATGTTGCGTAACTCGACAAACCCAAACAGCTGGCTAATAGCGCGCATGCGCAGAATCCAAGTGTCGCGCAGCTCGCTAATGGGCCCCATAAAGGGTGATTGGCATTCAAAGTAAATATCAGGAATCAGCTCGCCGAGGTAGTCGGTGTAGTAGGTGACAGGCGACCATTCTTCGCTTTGGCATAGCTTCCAGAAGACCAAGGGAAAGGTGAACTGAATTGCGGGAATATCTGAATGCCCCCCAAATCGCGCCCAATTATAGGCGCCCAAACCACTTCGGATAAGCACTAACAATAGCTCTGCCTGATGTTTTGGTTCTAACAGCTTCTTTCCGCGGGCAGTGAGAGTGAGATGGTTGTCGCTAAGCTCGACCACATCGGTACATTCAAGAATGCCTAGGGCATGGGTGTGGCAATCGAGCTCAATATTCATAAAATTATCGGACGCTGTGACGCGTTTTAGCATGGGCGCGCGGGCAACGGGGCCTGTTGTTAATGCCTCAAAGACGGGGGCTAGGATCTCTAGAATGGGCACCTTGGGCGGAATGTCAGGTATCTCGATGTCGAGAAACTCCGGAGAGTCATAGGGGCGCGCCAAAAATTGATACACCGTTTCGGGAATATCGTAGTCTTCCGCTGGAATTTCCCCATGATTAGCAGCATTGGGAGGATAAATCCCGGCATTTTTATAGATAACATTCACGAGATTCTGAAACGCTTCTTCCAGTTTCGCCATTTGCGGATCTGAGGCATCCCAGCTGTCGGTACCTAGCCAATCGCGCAGTTCATCCAGTTCGCTTTCATCCTGTTCCTCACGGAGCACCTGAAGAATATACTCATAGCCACTAACGCCGCCAGCATCCTCCGGTGGGCAACGACCGATGGCGCTCAAAAGAGCAGTGTCGCCGCTGTCGGCACTACCATATTCGAGCAATTGAATCATGTGTACCCAGCCATCGCCTAAGTCATATTCGTATTGAATGCAGGCGCCAACTTCCGGTAGAACTTCACGTAAAGTCACTTCGTGGTCGAGCAACGAATCGGATAGCTCGTCACGTTCGTGATCACAATCAACAACGCCCAAGGGCGTGACAAATTGATAGAGGTGGGCATCTTCCCAACCCATGGCACGCTGGATAAACAAATGCACGAAATCGAGTGTAAAATCTGCAGGGATGCGAATAATGCGCTCAATAGGTACGGGCGCATCTTCGAGTGAAATTAGAATGGTGGCAAAATGAGACAATGCAGGCAGCCCAGACAAATAGAATTCCTCTCTAGAATAGCGCTGACATAAAGGAAAGCAAGCGCGGTCAGTGCAGACAACGCTAGCACTTTCGGATCTATCAAATAGCGAAACGGTTTTTAGAGACTAGCCCACCGACCCCTATACTGTGTACAGGCAAAAAACCTTGGAGCCTGTATGCAACAAAAAGCGATTCTACCTGTACTGGATGTCCGCGAATTACAAGCGGGCGGTGAACGTAAACAAAAGTTTTTGGACGAGCTTGCGGAAGCAGCGCGTACGGTGGGCTTTTTCTATGTGTCCGGACATGAATTGTGTCGTTTGCAACAGCAAGTTTTACAGCTTTCAAAGCGCTTTTTTGACTTACCCTTGAACGACAAATTGGCGGTCGAGATGGTGAAATCACCCCATTTTCGTGGCTACACGCGTTTTCAAGGTGAATTAACCCAAGGTAAGCCCGACCGTCGGGAGCAGTTTGATATTATGGGCGAGCAAGCGCGCGTTCATTTTGATAACAGCGACCCACAGTGGTGGCAGTTAGTGGGACCAAATCAGTGGCCACAGGCATTGCCTGAGCTGCAGCCTGTACTAACCGCCTACCAAGATGCGCTGACGGAGCTTACCGTATCCCTGTTGCGTGCTTTTTCTGAAGCTTTGCAGCAACCACGTGATAGCTTTGCGGACAATTTATCGCAGCCTTACACCCACACTAAACTGATTCGCTATCCAGGATCGGACGATGCATCAGATCGTCAAGGTGTGGGGGCTCACAAAGACCCAGGCTACCTCACCATAGTGACGCAAGACGAGCACAGTGGCTTAGAAGTATTGAAAGATCACGAGGGTTGGGTTGCCGTGCCGCCGCTTGATGGTGCTGTCGTGGTAAATATTGGCGAGCTGTTGGAACTTGCCTCGGATGGTTACCTGCGCGCGACTTATCATCGCGTGGTTACACCGCCGGCGGGAATCGACCGATATTCTTGCGCGTTTTTTGTAGCGCCACAGTTAGATAGTGTCGTGCCCCTGCTTGAATTACCGGCACATTTGAAAGATCAAGCATTGGGTCCGAGTGCAGATCCGGACAATCCCCTGTTTTATCAAGTGGGTGAAAATGTGTTGAAAGGCCGATTGCGCTCGCATCCAGACGTTGCCCAAGCTCATTATTTTGGTAAAGCCTCATAACGGTAAGAAAATTAATCGGTTGTTGCTGATTTTCCGTACAGACGAGCACACGATGGGATTCTCTGGTCTATACTGTTGATGATTATCACGTAGATGGAGAATAATCATGCGAGGAAAAATTCTAGGATTTAATGCAGAACGTGATGAGGGTGCTATTGGGGGTGATGACGGAGTTCGTTATTTTTTTCGACTCCGCGATTGGATTTCCGATGAAAGCCCGATTGTTCAAACACGAGTTGAATTTGAAACCCAAGGCACGACTGCACTAAATGTACGTGCCGAGGGTGAAACCGCTTAAAAGCTAATCTTGTTTACGTGTGGCGTGCCAGTTAATGGCCTGCCACCGCATATCCCGAAAAACAAACACGCCGGAGTTGAGGAAACGTTCTTCATCTCCGGTTTCTTTATTTCGGGCTACCAGAACAAAATTGAGAATACCGACCCCATCTACATAATTCACATGCGGATAATCTGAGTGGTACCACACCGTGACGTCTTCATCAGGGGTAGGTTCCCGACCTTCCATTCCAGCCATCAGCTCCGCCTTGCCAAAGCGGGTACCATTTGAGCTCGTGTAAATTAACTCCTCCGCCCAAAATTCATCATGAATTGATGCATCGCCGACGCTTGCACCATATAAAAACCGATCTACCGCGACGAAAATTTCATCTTCACCAGCCTTCAACCCCGAGCTAGCAAACAACCCAAACACCATTAAAACCATCACCAATAACCGCATCACCAACCCTCCAATAACAGTTCCGCCCCAGGGGTGGAACTCTGTTTTCGTCCCTTTATTTACTCATGTTGCGAGAGCACCATCACATCAGTTACTTCAAGATGGCGGCCCCGCTCACGACTCACCGAGAAGCGTCCGGTAACCTCAACATCAGAACCCACATAAGAGGACACATCCATGCCATGCAAGCCCACGCGATTTAAAGCATCGTCCTCAATCCAGTAATGCTCCGGGTCTGCGTACATGCGGACGGTTCCTCGCGTGGTGACCACCTGGCTATCTAACGTATGGGCCTCCGCAACGATAACATGAAGTTCCAAGTTGCGAGGCTCGGGTGAGCACGCAGTCAGTAAAACCATTACCGCAAACAATAGAATGCCGCGCATGAACATCCTCTATTTTTATCGTCTGAACTAACAATCTAGCGCGACTGCGCGGGAATTGAAACTAACTACATGACGAGTATTGCAGTTCGCGCAACGAAGCGGACCTCGAGTGATAGAAAAGGGGGACAAAAACAGAGTTGTGCCCCAGGGGCGGAACTCGTGTAGCGCAGGTGGTGCTTGGGTTTTTGGGGTTTTGGCGAAGGGATGAAAACAGAGTTCCACCCCAGGGGCGGAACTGTTAGGTGACGGTGTTGCGCGTTTGGTATTGGGGGGCGAGGTGGGCTTGGGTGGTGATGATGTCGGCGAGGATGTTGACGGCCTCGGCTACCTCGGTAAAGGTGTTGTAGAGTGGGGCGAAACCAATGCGCAGGTACTGCGGAGCGCGAAAATCAGCCACTACGCCGCGGTCAATGAGGGCTTGGCAAATAGCGTAGGCTTCCGGGTGCGTGAACGAGATCTGGCTACCACGTTCTTCTTTTTGTTGGGGTGAAATACAGGACATTTCTTGCAGCAACTGGGCGTCATCCATGCACTGCAACCAGAAATCGCCCAAGGCCAGCGACTTATCGCGTATTACCTGCATGTTCGTTGCGGAGAAAATATCCACCGCCGCATCCACGGCAGCCAAAGATACAATGGGCGACGTTCCCACCATAAATTGGCGAATGGTATCAGCCCCCTGATAAGTGGGGCTGAAAGCAAAGGGGTCGGCGTGCCCGAGCCATCCATATAGCGGTTGGAGTGGTTGCTGTTGTAGGTGCGCAAGCCAGCGCGAGGCGACATAGATAAACGCCGGAGCGCCAGGCCCGGCATTTAGATATTTGTAAGTACAACCAACGGCAAAATCCACCCCATCTTGATCGACTTGAACCGGCATAGCCCCTGCACTGTGGGCTAAGTCAACGATCATTAGCGCACCTTGTTGATGGGCCTGAGTCGTTAAGGCAGCAATATCCAGTTTACGCCCAGTGCGAAAATTCACTTCGGTGACCAACACTGCGGCAGTGTCTGTATTGATGGCGTCAACAA
Source organism: Aliidiomarina indica (assembly GCF_015354615.1). Lineage (GTDB taxonomy): Bacteria > Pseudomonadota > Gammaproteobacteria > Enterobacterales > Alteromonadaceae > Aliidiomarina > Aliidiomarina indica. The sequence goes on from NZ_JACAVQ010000004.1 coordinate 77,440, forward strand.
GTTCATTTTCGGGCACTAATCGCAAGCGACAGCGGCTGCCGAGCAATGCATTTAACCCCTGCACCATGTAAAGATCGGTGGGAAAATTATCTTCCGTTGACAGTATTTCTTGGCGGTCGGGCTGGAGCTGCAGTACCGCACAAAGCGCTTTAAATAAATTCACTGAAATTGAATCGACACAGAGGGTTTGCCCAGGCGCGGCACCAATAAGCGCACCAATTTTATCACCCACCCGCAGCGGTAGGTCGATCCAGCCGTGCTTGTTCCAACTGGTAATTAAATCTGCCCCCCATTCATTGTTGAGGGTTTGATTTACCCGGTCGCGCACAGCGTGGCTCAACACGCCAAGGGAATTGCCGTCGAAATAACGCGTGTTGGCGGGCACATCGAAACGTTCCCTGAAGGAGGCAAGGGGATCTTTAGCATCTAAATTTCTGGCTACATCTAAATTCATTTCCGACTATTCCTGAGCATGATGAGTAAAAGCACGGATGGCGTTTAATAACACCGGAAAAGCAGAGGTGCGTGGGTGAATCAGATCAAAGTGACCTAGTTCTGGCAAAATCGTGACTTGAGCATCGGCTAAGTGCGTTTGCTCTTGGCTTACAATGGCGTCTTCTTCGCCATGAAGCAAGTGCACATTCGGTTGCGGCTGCACCATCATCTTTGCAACGGCCTCGGGCGCGGTGCTAACAAAACGCGCGGCCGACTGTTCACAGCCGCTATTGCCCTCAGCGTATGTTTGAATATCAGTAATCGCCGCCAAGCCAACTACGCCGGCAATGGCGAAACTATCTTCGTGCTGGGCCGCTAACAACGCCAAATGCCCACCGGCAGAGTGCCCCACCAACACTGCATTCTGTACAGCGAAATGCCTATCTTCTTGCAATAAGCGAAGGGCGGCATGAATATCATCGAGGGTGCCCGGCCAACCACCGCCGTCATCTCCCAAACGTCGAAACTCGAGCGCGGCCACGCTAAATCCATGCTCTCGCAGTGCGTGGGCTAACGGCCTACCGTGGGCCACGTCAAAAGCATTAAGCCAGCAGCCGCCATGAACAAACACAACTGAGCCCGCCCCGGCATCGCGTGCGTCGAATACCTCAATAAACTGGGCGTCCTCCTCGCCATAACGAAGCGTGCGGTCGGGTTGAACATCGGGGAGCTCGAGCACATCGCGAAAACTGACAGGAAGGGTCGATGCACTGAGTGAGGGTGGTACGGCAAAGGCAGCGCAGGCAAGAAGTACCGGAATGAATCTAAACACGGAGAATCCTATTTCAAATATATACAACAGAGGGCATTATGGCCCGAAGTTGTATACCGTGAAAAGGCCGTATTTCGATCACCTCGGCTGCAAATAATAGATCTCTGACAGAGGAATATTAAATTTACCGTCAGTCACTTTAACTTCTTCCCAGTAATCCACTACTATTGAGACATCGAACATCTGCAGGAGAATGTTATTCATGGGGATTCCAAAGGTGATGAGCGAAGACGTCGTGCTGCAGTTTTGGTTTGAGGAACTGTCGGCTGAGCAGTGGTTCAAGAAAGATACGGCGCTGGATCAATTGATTACTGAGCGGTTTAAAGCCCTGCATCAATCAGCGACCCAATGCGAATTATTCCACTGGCGCCACTCTCCTGAAGGTCGTTTGGCGGAAATTATTGTTCTCGATCAGTTCTCTCGGAATATCTATCGCGATCAAGCGGGCGCCTTTGCCTCCGACGCGCTTGCGCTTGCGTTAGCGCAAGAAGCGGTTGCTCAATGTGCCGATAATACCTTGTCGGCAAACCAGCGGGCATTTTTGTATATGCCTTACATGCATAGCGAATCGTTACCGATTCATGAAGTCGCAATGCGCTTATATGACCAACCTGGACTAGAATATAACTTAGAGTTTGAAATTCAGCATCGGGATATCATTGCCCGATTCGGTCGCTACCCTCATCGCAATGGCATCCTTGGTCGTGAATCAACCGATGAAGAAGTCGAGTTTTTAACCCAACCAGGGTCGTCATTCTAATTAAGGAGCAAGGAGTTGCTGGTGCAACCAAAATCAGGACGGCGGCTATCCGTATTGAGTGTATGTTTTGCTGTGATGGCAGGCAGCGCTTGGGCGGATCAAGACATGTTAACCCCAGAGTCGGATGAGATTGAACCCGTGCCATCGGCGGTGGAGCTAATCAATACATTTTGGGAGCTCGATAGCGAACACAAGCGTGGCCTCTATCAAATACGCACCTTTCAGGCGAATTATATTCTTCCCTATCACTACACCACGCGTGTGAACCGGCAACCCATTAGCCCCACGCGCGGACCGGCGGATCAAAACGCGACCTATCGCAGTGAAGAAGTGAAAATTCAACTGTCGCTGCGCACCAAAATTCTTGAAGATTTCCTGCTGCCTAATGCGGACGTTTGGGTGGCATATAGCCAGACATCATTGTGGCAGGCATGGAATCATCAAGATTCGGCTCCCTTCCGCAGTACCGATCACAACCCAGAAGTTTTTTATGTGGTGCCAATTTCGGCGCGATTTGACCCGATCCCCGGTACGCTGCGTCTGCAAATGTTACGCTTTGGCTTAGCGCACGAATCGAATGGTCAACGGGAACCGGAATCACGGAGTTGGAATTACTGGTCGTTTAGCGGTGCCTTGGAAGTAAAGGAATTACTGGTTGAAAGCACCTATAAATTGCGCATTCACGAATCAGAAGATGATGACGACAATCCTGATTTGACACATTATCGCGGCAACATGGAAACGCGGATTGGCGGCCTGTTGGGCGTCACGTCATTCACCCTTACCCGTGTGTCACCCAATTTATCTCTCAATCGTGGCTCTTGGCAGCTTGATTTCACCTATCCGCTGCGCCGGAGCGTGCCCGACGGTTTAAGGGTGCATTTGCAACTCTTCTCCGGTTACGGAGAAACTCTGATCGACTACAACCATCGCCAAAATCGAATTGGCCTTGGGTTTGTATTACTTAACCTTTAATCGCGTTGTTTACGACGCACGTATAAGGTTTTGCGCACTTTCGCGACAACCTCGCCTTGGGCGTTTTTTACGTACACAGTCCATTCTGGTAGTACTTTTTCACCCCGATCTGCGGCCGCTTTAATCTCGGCAAATTCTGTTTCGCTGATGGAAAAATCCGCATGCACGGTACCGCGGCCGGGGCTGACAAAATCAATATGGGCCGATTTATCCCAGACAATATACTCACGCCCGAGGCGCTGCATCAGCAGCAACATGTAGATAGGATCGACCATGCTATACAGGGAGCCCCCAAAATGGGTGCCGACATAATTTTTGTTGTACCAGCGTTGCCGCATTTCCACCCGTGCATGCATAGAATCATCACTAATGGAGGTGATACGAATGGCCGCGCCACGATATGGCCGATACCAATTCAACAAAAAACGAAGCCCGCTCGCACTATTCACCCAACGCCGAAGATACTTACGCATAACCATCCATACTTACCGATTGACTGATTGGACCAGTATGCAACATTGGCCGCGAAATTAATAATACTTGTTTCATCTGATGCAAAGTTCAAGCGGTGAAATTGCGACCAAGAAAACTTGCAAAAGCTGAGATTTGCGCCAAGCTTTTTCTAGCCGAACGAATTATTACATTGAAATTTATAAATTTTTGGGAGCCTAACCAGTGCTGTGGGTGCTTTCGCTGCATATTATTTTTCTGACTATCTGGGTGGCGGGCGCTTATTATGTGCCAGTGGTTTTGTCGGGTGCCGGTCGTCATGAAAACAAGTTTACCGATCCCCCGGCGGGCATTGATTCCATGGCCCGCTTTGTCTACACCCATATTGCAACACCGGCGGCGCTTATTAGTATTACCGCGGGCAGTGTGGTGTTTTGGCTCAATCAGACCACCGAATTTTGGCTCATCGCAAAGCTCACCTTAGTGACAGTAATGGCGGCGTGTCAGGCCAGTATGGGCTTGTTGATTATTCGCGTGGAGCGCAAAGAGTATGGCAAAGTTCGAGCGTTAAGCTATGCCCTTATCGTGTTACTGAGCCTGCTTATAGCTGCAATTTTGTGGATGGTACTAGCCAAGCCCAGTGTACCAGAGGGTGTGCCATGGACGTTGTAGCTTGGGACTTAAGGACGAACATCCCGTTGCGTGGCTTCTTTTACGTCGACCCCGACGCCGTACTCATACACCAATTGCGCACCCAGAAAGCCGGTAATTTTTATCAGGCCAAGGGTAAGAAAGCTCATGTAAATTCCCCAGGGCCAAATATTCACAACGGCATCTTCCCAACGCAACAGCAAATTAAAGGCTGCCAGCGACAGCATCATAACGGCCAATACGCCATGGGCCCATGCGGTGACCAATTTCCGAATTCTACGTACGGTAAACAAATCAATGGAGCCAGCCACACCAGAAAGTATGCCAAAGCCGACACCGACGCAGGCCAACCAATAGCTTGCCCGTGCCCAGAAGACGTCGTTAGTAACAACGAAAGCCACGTCCGATGCCACCAACATAATCAAAGCGGCAATGGGGAAATGAATCAGCGCGGGATGCAACGGATGGCCGAGGACTGCGGCGCGACTTTCAATTTTAGCGATGGGCATGCATGCTCCTTGATACAACGAACCGTTCAGTGTGTGCTTAGCAACCAACGACTATTGCGCGGGGAGGCCAATGCGACTGTATGACTCAAGCCTAGCAAAAATTTTCTGCGCTGCCAGTATCTTACTTCTTACTGGTTGCTCTGGTCCGTTTTCTACGTTGGATCCAGCGGGACCAAGTGCTCAGATGGTGAAAGTACTTTGGTACGCCATGTTTGGGTTTAGCGTGGTCGTTTCACTGCTTCTATTTGTGTGGTGGTGGCGCGCGATGCATAGAGACGGTGGTGATGAACCGCAAGAGCGGGCACAAAACACCCTCAAGCATTGGGTGTGGTTGGGCGGCATTGGCTTGCCAACAATTTCGATGACGTTGTTATTAGCCTTTGGTATCCCGTTTGGTCATCGTATGTTGCCCCATGACGATCCTAATGCGGTGCGCATTGAGGTGACCGCCCATCAATGGTTTTGGCGAGTGAAATACCCAGAGCAAGGCATTGAGCTTATCGACGATATTGTTATTCCCGTGAACACGCCGATTGATTTTCACCTGACCAGCGAAGATGTGATTCATTCATTTTGGGTGCCGCGCCTTGGCGGAAAACTGGATGCGATTCCAGGTCGTACGAACGTACTGCGTTTGCAAGCGGATGAAATCGATACCTTCCGCGGTACCTGTGCCGAGTATTGCGGTACCGCCCATGCATTTATGCAGTTTGAACTGCGCGCAGTAAGCATGGAGGATTTCCAGCAATGGCTAGCAGAGAATGGGGCCACCGAATCGACTGCGGAGGTGCACGATGACTAGCGCCGAATTGCAACGCCGCATGGCTGAAGTATGGGATAACTTGCCCGGTTGGGGGCAGTTAGCCGCGGTGAATCACACCTCCATCGGCCGTCGCTTTATGGTGACCGGAGCCATCTTCTTCTTGATTGGTGGTGTGATGGCCATGCTGATTCGGACCCAGTTGGCGCTGCCGAATCAGGATATTGTCCCCGCCGATGTGTACAGTCAGTTGTTTACCATGCATGGCACAGTGATGATGTTCCTGTTTGCCATTCCCATCTTAGAAGGCTTGGCTATTTACATGATTCCCAAGCTCATTGGTGCCCGTGATCTGGCCTTTCCGCGCATCAGTTCATTGGGGTACTACTGTTACTTGTTCGGCGGCATAATCATTATGTCGAGCTTGTTCTTTGGCATTGCGCCAGACTCCGGCTGGTTTATGTACACGCCCTTAAGTAGCGCCGAATTTTCGCCGGGGCCGGGTTCAGATTTCTGGCTACTGGGCATTACCTTCGTTGAAATTTCTGCCATGGCTGCTGGGGTTGAGTTAACCGTCTCTATTTTGCGAACGCGGGCTCCTGGCATGACGTTAAGCAAAATGCCGATTTTCTGTTGGTATATTTTGGCCATGGCGCTCATGATCGTCTTTGGTTTCCCGCCGCTGATTTTAGGGTCCGTGTTACTTGAGTTGGAGCGTGCTGCGGGCATGCCGTTTTTTGAAGTGGCCGGCGGTGGCGACCCTATTTTATGGCAGCACCTGTTCTGGTTATTTGGCCATCCCGAGGTGTATATCATTTTCCTGCCGGCGGCCGCTGTCATCTCTACCATTATTCCGGTGTTCTCCAAGCGCCCTATTATTGGCTACAAGTGGATTGTTCTGTCAGTCATTCTTACTGCCTTTATTAGCTTTGGTATTTGGGTCCATCACATGTTTACGGTGGGGATTCCCGCCTTGGCGCAAGCGTTTTTCTCAGTCGCGACCATGTTAGTGGCCATTCCTACGGCTATTCAAATATTTGCCTGGTTGGCTACCCTGTGGATGGGCCGACCCTCCTATAACTTGCCTATGCTCTGGGTGTTTGGCTTTCTTATCGTCTTTGTCTGTGGCGGCCTAACCGGGGTGATGCTGGCCTTGGTTCCCTTTAACTGGCAAGTACACGATACCCACTTTGTAGTGGCGCATCTGCATTACGTGTTGATTGGTGGCATGGTGTATCCGCTGATAGCCGGTATTTATTATTGGCTCCCTCAATTCTCTGGGCGCATGCCTTCGTTGCGGCTTGGCCGATGGGGCTTTTGGCTAACCTTTATCGGTATGAATACGACCTTCTTTATGATGCATCTTACTGGCCTGCTAGGGATGCCTCGACGCGTGTTCACTTATGAGTCGGGTTTAGGCTGGGACGGCCTGAACCTGTTGTCGTCGGTAGGCGGCTTTATCATGACCCTAGGCATTGGCTTGGTCTTGTTGGATATTCTGCTGCACTTTAAGTTTGGCAAAAAAGCCGAGCCGAACCCGTGGCAGGCGGATACTTTGGAATGGGCAACAGGGACGCCTCCGGTGTCATATAACTTCACCAGTATCCCGACGGTCAACAGTCGGCACCCGCTGTGGGATGATCCTAGTTTGCTGACGTCAATCGGGGACGGCGAGCACGGTTTAACGGAGATTCGCCATGGCCGCCGTGAACTCTTCGGCACCGAGGTGATGAGCGGAAAACTAAAAGCGATATTCCATATCCCAACACATTCTTGGTGGCCCTTACTGAGTTCGTTAGGCTTGGCGTTGGTATGCGTGAGTTTATTGGTTCGGTTCTATCCATTGGCTATTGTCGGCTGTGTTTTGGCAGCGATTTTCTTATTGCGATGGAGCTGGGAAAACGGTGCCCACCCAGCGATGGCACCACCCACTGACTATGACGATAACGAAGCGCCGTTGCATTCCCGAACCCATGACGGCCCTGGCCTGTGGGGGATGATCATTACGCTGTTGGCGGATGGCGCTTTGTATATGTCGTTGCTATTTGGTTGGCTGTATTTATGGATGGTGGCACCCGAGTGGAGCATGCCCGATACATCACCGCTATCACTGCCGTTACTGTTCACTGCTGGGGCACTGCTCACGATACTGGTGGTGTTTTATCATCTGCAAATTAAGCAGTTAAAAGCCGGGAATGTACGCGGATTGGAACGAAACTTAGGGCTACTCGGGATAGTCGGCGTTGTGCATACGGCTGTGCTCGTCACCCTGACGGCGGGCGCGCCTCTCGATTTGCAGGGCAGTGCCCACGATGCGGTTATTTTTGTGATGTTGGCCTACCTAATCTTCCATAGCGGCTTGGGCGCGATACTTACCGTAATGCAAGCGTTACGAGTGCGTTTGGGCTACGTAGGCAAACAATTCCCTTATGAACCTATCGTGTTGCGCCCGTGGTGGACGTACACCTTGGGCGTATTTTGGTGCAGTGTGGCAAGCTTTGTGCTGCTGCCAATGGTGTGGGGAAGCTAGTGATGCGCTTGTGGTATGCCCTATTGGCACTTTGGGTAGGGATGTTTCCTGCGCAGGTATGGGCGCATAACCCATTCACAAGCAGCGGCCAAGAACAATGGGCCGCAGGGCTTGCGGCGCTGTTACTGGCTACGTTCTGGGGCGTCTATCTGCTCGGTGCGCGGCGTACGTCGGTGAAGCCTTGGGCTTTTTGGTTGTTTCAAGGAACAGCGGTGCTCACCTTTATCACCCTGTTAGGGCCGCTCGATGATTGGGCGGAAACCAGCTCGGCAGCCCATATGACACAACACATGTTGATGATGGTGGTGATAGCGCCTTTATTCGCCCTCACGCGGCCATTACCACAGCTTTATGTGGTTGGTGGACGTTGGCTCAAGCAGGGGTGGCAATGGGCATTTAAAATTACCCGATATCCGATGTTTTGTGCCTACCTGCATGGTTTTATGATTTGGTTTTGGCATATTCCCACATTCTATATGCTGGCCATTGAGAATCCGTGGGTTCATGTGTTCGAGCATGCCTGTTTTTTAATTACCGCAGTATGGTTCTGGTGGTCTTGTCTGTATGCGTCTAAAGAGAAATCTGCGTTTGCTTTACTAGCTCTGCTATTCACCTTAATGCATACGGGTTTTCTCGGGGCATTGCTGACATTTGGGCATACGCCCTTTTATGGCGAGTCGAGAGACTTAGCCGATCAACAGCTGGCCGGCTTAATTATGTGGGTGCTGGGGGGCATTCCCTATATTTTAGCGTCTATATGGACGGGAATGCGCTGGTATCGACACCTTTCTCGCAACGTTTGGGCTTGAGCCGGCCACGCTTTTTGCGGTTACCGCTTTGCCGGCGGTCCGGCTATCGGTAAGGTATCTGCTGCCGCACTGTGCAGTAAATCGCGATATCCTTGTTTACCTTCAACGGGCGCTTTGAGGTATAAGGATTTCAAGCCTGTAATTTGATTTCGTCCGCGTGATTTACTGGTATACAAGAGCAAATCGGCGATACGAATCATATCTTCGAAAGGCGGGGGAAACTTCTCCATCCCCGGCGTGGCGGTATGCAGATAACCGCCACTTAACGTCACCCGTACCTTCTGTTCCTCACAATGAACGGGCTCCAAACTAATGGTATCGAGCACCCGCCGCGCCAGTGCCGGTAAGCCATCCATATTGAACTGAGGCAGGAACAGTAAGAATTCCTCACCGCCCCAACGGACCACCATATCGTCGTGGCGCACCAAGCGTCGCAATCGGTCACCCACTTCCATCAGCACCTGATCTCCTGCGTCATGACCATAGGTGTCGTTAATGTGTTTAAAATGATCGATATCCAACAGAAAAACCGCGTAGTGTGGGTTTGTGCTTGATAGGGTTTGCAAACGTGCACTCATGGCTCGGCGGTTCCACAAGCCCGTGAGAGGGTCTTGCTTACTTTGTCGCGCCAAATCACGATTTGCTTGGTTTAATAATCCATTAAGGCGGCGCACTTTTAAAAAGCCAAGGCTAATTAAAACGATTAAGCAGATCAGCAAAAAGGCGACCAACAACATAAAGCGCTGAGTACGTTCCCGCGCGGCAATATCTTGCTGCTGGAGGGCGCTTTCTTGTTCCAGCAGTCGAATCTGTAGCGATTTTTCTTGGGCTTCATATTGAATTTGAAGCTCGGAGAACACCCGATCGCGCTCCAACCGAAAGTGTTCTTCCCGCAACTGTGCCTGCTCTTTTAGCGCCGCCGCCTGGGCTTGATAGCGCCCTGCTAATTCGTTCGCATCGGCAATATGGGTAAGCAGGTTAGCAATTTGATGGGGGGCGGCAAAAGCGCGAAACGTCTGCTCAGCTTCTTGCATAGCAGCAAGGCCTTGCTCGTGATTGCCCTGTAATACGTCGATGTAGCCTAGATTAAACTCCATTACTGAGCGTTCATTGACGTTGTTCACCGATTCCGCCACGGCCACGCCAAGTCGCAAGTAGTGGGCGGCTTCGTCTAAGCGGCGTAGGTGCAACAAAGCGGCGCCGGCGTTGTTGTAACCGAGCATGTGAACACGGGTTGAGCCTTCATCGGCTGCCGACTCTGCGGCCCGTAAGAATAACTCTACAACTTCTTCCGACGGCCCATTTAAATTCTGCTCAGCATAACCTCGAATGAGCAATAATTCTGGTAACCGATGGGTTAAACCGTGCGTCTTGGCGTCTTCGATCGCGTTATCGAGCAATAAGCCGGCAGCTGCGTAGTTGCCTAATGACAGTTGAATTCGAGCAATTTGAATATTGAGGTTTTGCCGTCGACGTTGGGTATGAATTGAATCAACATCCGTTAAATACACATGGGCCGCTAGCAGATGCTCGAGGGCTTCTTCAAAACGTTCATGGAACTGGAGGCCGCGGGCGATGGTGTGGTGCGCATGGTAGAGCACTCGCGGGTTGTCCACAAAAGGCAAGTTTTGCTCTATTTGTGGTACCAGTGCGAGGGCTTGTTCAATTTCATTGCGCTGCAGATAAATTTCCGCGTTTACGGTGAGAAGATCCACTGTCGCGTTGCTATTGTCTTGGGCCTCCGCAAGAATGAGGGCCCTTTCTAATGAGGTTTGATACGTCATATCCTCGGGATTGTTTATCGCTTGCGCAATCAGTGAATAGCCTACAGCTCGGGCGTAAGTTTCAATGGCTTGATTTGGGTCGATCTGATTGACGATCTCATCGAGCCATTCGTAATTGGTGGGGGTGGCATTGCGCCAATCCATCTGATCTAGCTGATGCTCGATGTCGGGGAGACGCTCGGCATAGCTTGGACTCGCTGGAACAAACCAGAGCAAGAAAAAGATGCCAAAAAAGCACAGGCGAACCGTGTTCGTTGTGAACAGATCGTGATTTGGCATCGTGACTGACTTGGCACTGACCATACGTTACCCCTGTATTACCGCTGCCCGCGGTGACGCCTTATCCATAAAAGCGTTAGCAACATCTATTCAATGTTAGTAATAGATTGTTTATCCGAGTATGAATGGAGTTATCGGCCAATTCAACCGATGATTAAATTTACGGGTGTAGGTCAAAAATAGCCCACGAAATGTGGGCTATTTTTATCTAATCATGTGAGTGCTTACTCACCCCGATAGAACGCACGAAGGTCTTGCGCTAGTTGTTCCAATGATGGGTGGTGAATATACATCATGTGACCTGATTCGTAGTACTTCATGACCACACGATCGGTGTCCATGCCGTAATTACTAAACGAATGCTCGGTGGCAAAAAACGGGGTCGCCGCATCGTAATAACCGTTCGCAATAAAGATTCGGAAATCTTTGTTGCGCTGTTGGGTAATTGCAAAGTGCGGCGCGAGGTTGTGGAAGCCTTGTTGTTGACCTCGCGGCAAGCTCCAATCCCAGCCTGCAAACACCTGTCCACTCAAAATACGATACTCGTCCGTGCGATCAACATTGAGGTTATTTTTCAGGTGGTAATTTATTGCCGCGGTGTAGGCACCATCAATGCCATAGCCGGAAGGGTCAGCAATTGGGGTTTCGCCCGCGTCATCACTTTCAATACCGATAAAGCGTGAATCGAGACGACCAACCACTTGGCCTCGGTCACGTAGGAGCTCTCGGAAGAAACGGTGCGGTACAATACGTAAACGGGTTTGTTCAATATAGTCTTTGCTAAGCCCGGTAAAATAGTGCAACCGCTCAACAATATGGGCGTGTTCTTCAGCGGAGATGCGGCTACCTTTGAGCAGCGCTACGCTCAGCTCTTCTATCGCAAACTGGCGCGCTTCATCTAAAAACGGCTCCAGCGCATCCGGCCGATTGGGTAAGGCATCATGATACCAAGCCGTGGCTGCATAGGTCGGTAAATACATGATAAAAGGCATGTCATTGCCATGGGCTACGCGGGTTGTTTGGAAATCAACAATCGACGAAATCAAATGAACGCCATTAAAGGTCATTGATCCCCATCCTTGTTGCAGTTCGGCTAGCAATGCACCGACGCGGGCGGTACCGTAGCTCTCTCCCGAGAGATACTTGGGCGAGTTCCAACGGTTGTGTTTGGAAACAAACATGCGAATGAACTCTGCCAATACGCGGCCATCTTTCTGCACACCCCAAAAGTCGCTGTTACGGCCCTCACCAATGGCTCGGCTAAAGCCGGTACCAACTGGGTCGATAAAGACTAAGTCAGTAATATCGAGCAAACTATGCGGGTTATCGCGGAAGTCGTATGGCGCTGCGCCTGGATTCTCAGCATCGCTTGGCACCACAATTTTTTTCGGGCCATATAAACCGAGATGAAGCCATACGGACGATGAACCCGGACCGCCGTTGAATACGAATGTGATAGGGCGTTGATGACCATCACGCACGTCGGTGCGGAAATAGGCTGTCGAGAAAATACTGGCGATGGGGTTGCCGTCGTCATTGCGTATGATAGTGTCACCAGCTTCCGTGCGATAGCGGATGCGATCACCCTGAATGCGCACTTGCCCTTCGCCCGTCGCCCATTGCGACTGTTCAGCTTCACTCGCGGTGACGCTGAAGGAGGTGCTGGCCAGAAGCATGAGGCTAGCAAGCGTAATTAGAAAAAGACGTAACGGACCGAACATAGTCAAATACCTTGTGTGTTAATCAGACATTTACCCTAGCTTAGTTCATGATTAAACCCTAGTTAAACACGACCATTTTATGGCTATGAACGATAAGTTTCGATTTTTAAGCTTTCGCACGTATACTGGATTTCAATCACTTAGCGCTCGCGTCTATTGATTCCTATTTCGTGCGTAAGAAGCCTCAGCTTCGTTAAGGACCCATGACTATGTTTATGTTTCGGCGGACGCCCTCCAAGGGGCGACAATTTGTAGCCTTGCTTGGTTTTTTTGCAATTACTTATATCGTTGCTGCGATTGGTGCAGTGGGGTCGATGAACGCCCCAGAGTTTTATAATGACTTACAGTTACCCGCCTTTGCTCCTCCTGCATGGTTGTTTGGACCAGTATGGACAGTGCTTTACGGGATGATGGCCTTTGCGGCCTTTTTGGTGTGGCGCAAAGCAAGCTGGCGCGACGGTGATACTGCACTTACCCTGTACCTCATTCAGTTGGCGCTGAACGGGCTGTGGAGCTGGCTGTTTTTTGCCTGGTTCAGCGGCATGTGGGCGTTTCTCGAAATTCTCCTGTTGTGGGTATTGATAGTTCTGACCACCATCGCGTTTTGGCGGCATAGCCGAACTGCGTCGCTACTTATGCTGCCGTACCTCGCCTGGGTAACTTTTGCTGCGGTACTCACCTTTAGTATTTGGCGTTTAAACCCAGTCGTATTGTAATTCCCTTTCCTGTAATACCCCCTCGGTCGGTTCGACTGAGGGTCCCAATCCCCATCCTTTTCTAAAAGCTAAGTAAAGACGGCCTCGCTGCCTTTGCGTTTTTGCTAATACCCGTTATAAATCTTTACATAGAAAATTTATTTCCCCCAATATGTTACAAGGACAGGGAGCTCCAATGGCTATACCCGATATGTTAGCCATCACGATAAGCTTGTGGGCATTACTGGTGATTGCGGTTCTCTGGGAAGCATGGCGACACAAAAAAATTGTCGAGCAAATCCCAGTACGAATTCATGTGAATGGCACCCGCGGAAAAACCAGTGTTACTCGATTAATTGCGGCTGGTCTGCGCGGTGGTGGTAAACGCGTGTGTGCGAAAACCACAGGATCCGCTGCGGCCTTCACAGATCCAGAAGGACGTGAGTTTCCTCTGTATCGTGTGGCAGGTGCCAACATTATCGAGCAAATGCGTTTGCTCAAACGCATGGCGCAATTAAAGCCTGAAATCGTGGTGCTCGAATGCATGGCATTGCAACCTCACTACCAATCCTTAACTGAGCTGAAAATGGTTCGCTCTACCCTTGGCGTGGTCACCAATGCGCGGGCCGATCACCTTGATGTGATGGGCCCTGGTGAACGCGATGTGGCCCTCGCCCTTGCCGGCAGCAGCCCCGTAAATGGCGCGCTATATACCGCAGAGCAGGATCTCATTGATGTATTTGAAATGGCCTGTGCGGATCGAAAAAGTACCCTGCATCAGGTAACAGCAGATGAAGTGAATGCTATTGGCCATGACACTTTAAGCCAGTTTCAGTATTCAGAGCACGCCGAAAATGTAGCGCTGGCATTAAATGTTTGTGCCCACCTAGGGGTGGATCGCGACGACGCGTTGCGCGGCATGATTCAGTTGCAACCTGAGGCGGGCGGAATGCGCCTGCTACACGTGAATTACTTTCAACGCGACATTATTTTTGTCAACGCATTTGCTGCCAATGACCCGGAGTCTACAGGTCGAATCTGGACCGAACTGTGTGAGAAAGAAGGCGCTGATCGGCGCAAGATTGCTTTGGTGAACTGTCGCGCTGATCGCCCTCATCGTTCAATGCAAATTGCTGAGGCAATTGTGACTTGGCCCGCGGCGGACCGGTATTTGGTGATGGGTACAGGAACGTCGATTTTTGTTCGCTACGCAATGAAAGCGGGGCTTGATCCAAACAAAGTACTGGTGATGGAGCATGCGGACATGGTGGAAGTGACAGAAACTATTCTCGAAGAGAGTCATCGGCATGCGTTGGTCGTAGGGATGGCGAATATTCACGGCGGTGGAGAGGAAGTGGCGCGTTTCTTCCATAATCGCGCCACCATGGAGGAAGATTTGTGATTGCACTCAATATATTAGCCGTTGCCATTGGTATCGGCCTGTTTTTTACATTGTTACTGAGTCAGGTGTTTGGCTTGGCGGCTGGGGGCTTGGTGGTACCGGGCTATATGGCGCTGCAGCTCATGAACCCACTCAATATTGTGATTACCCTAGCGGCCGCCTGGATCACCTTCGCCATCGTGCGTTTGATTGCAAGCTACGCCATCATCTATGGTCGTCGCCAAACAATCATCATGATTCTAACCGGTTATCTGATTGCCGGGTTCTTCGATTTATTCCTCGGGAACTTGATTGCCTTTATGGATCTACAAATGGTGGCAGAAACCGGTGACGGCGAAGCAAAAGTGGCGCAATTAGAGTATCCGGTGGTGATGTCGGTGATGGAAAGCAGCATCATTGGCTACATTATCCCAGGTTTGATCGCGATTTGGTTTGATCGCCAAGGGGTTTTACAAACACTCTGTGGACTGGCTGTCACCGCGGTTTTGGTGCGGTTGGCGTTAATTGTCATTATGCCGGAAACCTTGGCGGCCTATGAGGCTTCACAAGCGTTTCGTGTCCCGGGCTGGTAAGGAGTAACCCATGAAGAATTATACCAAAATTTATTGGCGTTCATCTCAAGTACCCACGTGGGGCCTTGTCTTCTTGGCGCTTGCGGCATTGGCGATTTTTGCGATAGCAGAAGGGGTGCAAAAGCGCGATCCTGTGGTGGAAGAAAATTATGCCACCATGGTGACTGCTTCCCGCACCGTGCGCGACGCCATTGAAGTGCTTCGACCTATTCGCGGGCAGGTTCAGCCCATTAATCCTGAGTTCGACCCCCAGCGCTCCGGCTTAATTGGCACCGCATCGAGTATTGTAACCACCACCCGTGGCGGACTCGAATCAAAGCAAACCTCAGTGAACCCGAATTGGGCAGCCGTTGCGGTAAAGCTTCTGGCACAGGCGGGGGTTGAGGAAGGTGATTTAGTCGCGGTAGCCGTGTCCGGATCGTTTCCGGGCTTGAACTTAGCGGTGTACGCAGCATTAGAGGCGATGGGCGCTGAACCGGTCATTATCGCGTCAGGCTCGTCATCTCAGTGGGGAGCCAATGTTCCAGACATGCTCTGGTTAGATATGGAACGGGAACTGCGTCGTGCTGGAATCTTTTCATTAAAACCTATCGCAGCGTCGATCGGAGGAGTTGAAGATCGAGGCATCGATTTGCCGCAAGAAGGTGTGGCGAGTGTGCGCCGTAGCATTGAGCGTGCCGATATTCGTTTCTTGCAACCGGGGAGCTATCAAGAGGCGGTTGCTGATCGCATCGCCCTGTATCGAGAACATTCCGAAGGCCGCAAATACGCCGCCTTTGTTAACGTAGGAGGGGGTGCCACTATCGTTGGGCCGCCTGGTATTGATAGCCAATTCCGCTCTGGACTCCAATACAATGCGCCGGCACGGGCTTTTGCGGTCGATACGGTGATGGGCTATTTCTTACGTGAACGGGTACCTGTGATTCATTTTATTGGCGTGAATAATCTTGCGGAGCGTCATGGTTTGCCGATTGCGCCGGAAGAAGTGGTGCCGGTGGGAGCGGGTGGCGTCTACACGGCGAGCACCTACCGACGCGGCTTGGCGTTGTTTCTTGGCTTAGCGCTAATAGGGCTGACTTGGCTCATGGTGTATTCCGACGGTATTGGTACGTTCTGGCGCGGCAAAGGGAAAGGCGGCAAAGGCGTGCGCCCTATGGTTTAGGCCCGCAGCCAATAATTGCTAATCTAGGGCGCCCCTAGTTTCTAGTGTGGCGCCCCTGCTTTTTTGTACGATTTATTTATCCGCCTAAATGCATGGTTTTACCGTCTAACCCATGTCCCTTCGGACCGCGTTCGGTTTGCCATAACTTAAAGGCAAAGTAGAGGCCACAGGCAACCAACCCCGTATACACCCACATGCCGGGCGCGTAACCTGTGGGATTGAGTGGCCCAGCCTCATTGATATCATTGAGAATACCAATGGCTAATGGAACGACCGCCCACCCTACCTGCTGGCACAAAGTCATCATGGCATAGGCGGATCCCAAACGCGCGCCATCCACGATGTATGCCACTGAGGGCCACATCACCGCAGGAATTAATGAGAACACGGTGCCTAGCATAAAAATAACGATCATCAATGTGAGGGGCACAGGCTCACTGCCAATGAACGGGATGGTAAGTTGCACAAGTGGGCCCGGAGGCAAATAGGTCACCGCTAAAAATAGCGGCAGCATAATCAAGGTACCTACTGCCATAAAGAGCGAACGTTTGCCCACCTTGTCGACTAAGAGCCCAAATATAGGCGTTAGAATAATGGCAGCTACAGGAAGCATGCTGCTGAGCAATCCTGCGGCCTCCCGGCTGACCCCATGGGCTTGCTGGAAGTAATCAATAGCGAAGGTGCGGAACGGGAATATAGTGGCGTAGAACACCACACAGAGAGCGACAATATACCAATAAGACGCAGAGAACTTATACAGGCTCTTTACATCTAGTTTTTCCGTGGCACTGGGTGTGGCAAGTTGGAAACGTCCTTTTGCACGTTTTTCGGCAACCCAATAAAGGATAGCGGCGGTAACGGATACACAGGCTACGCCAGTGGCCAACCACAGCGGATCATGCCAATTGGCGTACAGGGGGCCGGCAAAATTGGGTGACCAATCGGCAGACGCAGTTCCTAGCCGGGAAATGGACAAGTTAATGCCGAAGGCAAAGCTCAGTTCGCGCCCTTTAAACCACTTGGCGAGTACTGTGGTGGCCGCCACAATCAGCGGCTCGGCTCCGATCCCAAGCAGGAAACGTCCGGCGAGTATCACTTCAAAGCGGGAGCTGATTACGGTGAGCACCGCCGCTAACAAACAGATCAGGGCGAAGACAACAATGGCGCGCTGTGTTCCCCAGCGATCGATAATATACCCCCCGGCTAGCAGCACCATGAGCGCCGCAATGTTATAACCGGTCGAGAGCCAGCCAATTTGTTGATAGCTGAAATCGAGCTGTGTACGCATCAGGTCGACCACAGGCCATAACGAATCGTAAACGTAATAATTGCCAAACATGGCGAGGCTCACAAAGAGCAGAACCGTCCAGCGATAAAGAGGACTAGGGGGCGGCAAATGCGCCTGAGAAGCATCGGTGTTATGCATAATTTATTGTTCTTTTAAAAGGTTAGATTGCATCATAACTCAGGGTTCTGAGGTCGTCATCCCCGCTGTCGTTTCACATTTGAGCCATCGGCGATTACACTTTAAAGGTAATTATCTGTAACTGACTGACGCAAGGAGTGAGGGTATGCGATTTTGGAAGTCTGCGCTAGCAAGCGCTTTGCTCGTGGCGATAGTAGGCTGCGCCCCGGCACCGGAGCCGGAGATCACCCCGGATTATTTTGAGCTTACCATTGCCCATATCAATGACACCCATTCCGCGTTCGATCCGGTTCGCAGTAGTTTTTGGATGCAAGATGAGCGCGTGTTTAATGAATTTGGCGGACACCCGCGGCTATTGGAGCGCGTTGAACACTACCGCAGCGAGGCTCAGGCCAATAACGCGAGCATGCTGTTTCTTCATGGCGGTGATGCGTGGCAAGGCAGTGCTTACTTTAAATTGAACGAAGGACGCATGAACGCGGATATCCTAAGTCGCATGGGCATTGATGCCATGGCCTTGGGGAATCACGAGTTTGACCTAGATAATCGCCGTTTGAACGAGTTTCTCGACCTGATTAATTTCCCTGTGCTAGCAGCGAATATTGATGCAAGTGCCGACGCGGATTTAAAAGATCAGAGCAATCTCAAACCTTATGTCATCTTTGCGTTTGATGGTTATGAAAAGGAACGCTTAGCGCAGATGCCGTTGTACCCCGATGGGCGTCGTATGGTTGCGGTGTTTGGTATTGCGCTTGACGACATGCCTAACATTTCACCCCATACCGGCGATGTTGAGTTTTTTGACATGGTGGAATCTGCCCAAGCAACAGTGGATAAACTAAAAGCATTGGGCGTTGAGAAAATTATTGCGGTGACCCATGTGGGCCACGCGGTCGACGTTGATATAGCCAGCCGTGTGAACGGTATTGATGCCATCGTTGGCGGCCATTCTCATACCCTATTGGGCGATTTCTCTAATTTAAACCTTGGTAATAACGGCACCTATGCCCAGCGCGTTGAGCATCCGGATGGCAACGGTTGGACCTGTGTGGTGCAAGCCGGTGAATATGCCCAAGCAATGGGTCGGGTGCGTTTACAGTTTGATCATGATGGCAATCTGCGTGCCTGTGAGGGCGGTAATACCTTGTTAAGTAATGATACCTTTTATGCAGCCAATCAGCGCACCTTGGATGATCGCTTTGACGCCATTACCCACGAGCGTATTGCAGATTTTATCGACCAGCAAAGTAACATTGCGATCGTTGCTGAGCATGAGGCGTTACGTGCGCACATTGATGCTGAATATAAACCTGACATGGAAGCGGCCTATGGGGATGTCATTGGTATGTCGCCTCAGGGCGTCCGGCACGTGCGTCGGCCTGGGGATGGTGGCAGTGATGCCCATGGCTCAGAACTGGCGCCCTTGGTAGCGCTAGGTCAATTTTGGTGGGCCAGTCAGGACGAAGTCGTTGCCTTAACCGGGCGCACGGTCGACTTTGCCTTGGTGGGAGCTGGTGGTGTGCGCGGCTCTCTGGCTGAAGGCGAAGTTCGCGAAGGGGATATCACGTTAGAACTCTTGCCCTTTTCAAATTATTTGGCGATTGTGCCACTCACAGGGGCCGAGGTGGTGCGGCTACTGACAGACGTCATCAATGAAACCTTACCGGAAGGTTCACACGCCGGGAAATTTCCCTATGGCGGCAATCTTCGCTATGAATTTTCCGAATTGGAGCCGGGTGTGCGCGGTGCCATCACCGCAATTGAGGTGAACCGCGGCACTATTGACGATCCAGAATGGGAAACCCTGGATCGGTATCACACCTATCAGGTCGTGATGAATGCGTACAATGCCACAGGCAACGATGGTTGGGAGGTGATGTATCACACCCAGCGCAATGACTCTGAGCGGATTGACCTAGCCTATGTAGATGGCGAGTTACGTATGTTCCCGGTAGAACGGATCGACCAAGATGGTAATCGGTTGCAGGTGATTTATGCGGATGAGGCGCTTAGTTGCGGTGCCGAAGCGGTGGTGTGCAACACAGATGCACAGGCTTTTGTTGAATTCATTCGCGACGTCTGGAGCGAAGTGCGGCCACTGCCCTATTGGTTAGTGACCTTGCATCGCGCAGAAGAATAAGTGCAGAAAATAACGCGGTGAAAGGGGGCGGCACCAGCTTAGCCCCCTTTGCTTTTCTCTAACGCCTCAATTTCTTTCCAAAGGTTTTCCGCTTCTAGCGACAACATTGAATAGGTGCGTATATCGCCCTTGCGTTGGGCGAGCATGCCCTTTTCGAGTAATTGCGAGTGCTTCTTACGCAACGCTTTCGTTGGATCTTTTGGTTTAAACAAGCCAAACATGGCAACACCTAAAATATTATGAAATCTAAGCTGTATTCGCAGCCAATCACTTTTTAGATCACAAAGCTTGTCTCACTAGCCTGCAAGCCATAACCACATGCTGTGATAAAGCGGAATTCCGATAATCACATTAAATGGGAAAGTCACGCCCAGCGACGCCAACATGGCCAGACCAATATCCGCATCGGGAATGGCGCTGCGAATAGCCACCGGTGCGGCAATATAGGACGCACTTGCGGTAAGTGAAGCAAGAATAATCGCTGAGCCTTCGGGTAAGCCTAAGGCAATGGCCATCGATAAACCAAGGCACGCTAAAACCATAGGCATTGCCACCGCAAAAGCAATCACACGCCAATGACTGCGCTGCAAGCCATGTAGGGTACTGGCGGCCACCATACCCATTTCAAGTAAGAACAGCGCCAATACACCGTAAAATGCATTGGTATACAAACCCGTGACTTGCTCGCCCGCTTGGGGGCCATATAACCAACCGATCAGGACGCCGCCTACCAGCAAAATAACGCCGCGGTTGGTTAAGGTTTCGTGCCAAAGTGCCGCAGTAGATCCCGTATTCTTTCCGCTAAGCTTACGATAAATCAGCAGGCCAAATACGATCGCAGGGAGCTCAAGCAGCACCAGATACAGCGTGACCTGACCACCCGCGAGTAGCTCACGGCCTTGTACATAGGCAAGGGCAACGGCGAATGTACCTGCACTGACGGAACCATAGTGGGCAGTTAAGCTAGCGCTGTTGGCAAGGCTCAAGCGCAATAAATAATAAACAACCGGGAAAATTAGTAGGGGAGAGAGCACGCCTAAAAGCAGCACACCCCCGAGTTCGCTAAACAACCCAGGCCCCATACTTTGATGTAAAGCCATCCCCCCTTTTAAACCGATGGTTAGCATGAGCAACAAGCTGAGCACGTCATAGGCGGCTTTCGGGAGTTTTAAATCAGATTTCACCAGCCCGGCAACAACACCTAATAAGAAAAACATGACGACGATATCGGGCAAAGGAATTTGATTCATAGCGGGCTCCATTTATGTGGTTTCCTATAGTGTAAGAAAACCTTACTGATAAAGTCGATAGAAATAAACTGCCCATACCAGTGAATATTTTTGGAATAAACCCTGAGTGGATCGGTTTATAGTGTGTTGATAACGCAATTTGGTGCAACGAGGAGAACCGCCCGATGGAATCGCAACACCCATTTTTACAGTGGTACGGCGGCGCAGTTGCTTTTGCCACTAGCCTGATGGGCTGTCGGGAGAATGCACGCGATGTGGTACAGCAGGCTTTGTATAAGAGCTTAAGTGCGCGCAGGGTACCGATCGATGAAGCGGCGCAAAAAGTTTGGTTCTATAAAGTGGTGCGTAATTTGTGTATCAATGGCTTGCAGCAGGAGCGTCGTATGCAACGCACGGTCGATGCCGATGCGCTCGCAGCAGCCTATGTTGATTCTGATGAACCTTATGAGCGCTCCGAGCGCATCGCTTGGGTGCGCCAGGGTCTGGCGAAACTCACACCAGAACAGCGTGAAATTGTCGTACTGCGTGATGTCAATGATCTTAGTTACGATGATCTCGCGGAGGTGTTAGGTATTCAGCGGGGTACCGTGATGTCGCGGTTACATCGCGCTCGCATGGCGCTAAGGGATCATCTGATTCGTATCGAAGCAAATGCAGGGGGAGTAACTCATGCAAACTGAGCAACAGCCTTGTGCGGTGGCCGAAGAATTATCTGGTTACTTAGATAATGAACTTTCTCAACAAGAGCAGCAGCGGGTGATGATTCATCTACGCAATTGCCCACACTGCCAACAACTTCTGACGGAGATGCAAGCGATGCGCACAGATATGAAAGTAGCGGTGCATGTATCTGCCGATACCCGAGATTTACCCCAAATCTTGGGTGATAAACCGGCGCGCTGGCTGGGTTTGCTTGGCTGGTCCGCCCTTATTCTTGGCGTGCTGCTGGTGGCGAGTTTTTTCTTCTGGGAATTGGCCGTTGATCTTGTGACAAACGCCAGTATCCCGTGGTGGGTACGGTTTGGTATTGCTGGACTCTACTTAGGTTTACTCGGATTATTCCTGATGGTGCTGCGGCAACGACTTGTCGCTATGAAAACAGATAAATATAGAAAGGTGAAACTATGAAACCCATATTGATAGCGACTACAGAAACAATCGTTGGTGAAGATATTGCCGAAACCTTGGGCGTCGTGCGCGGCAACACCATACGGGCGCGCCATTTAGGACGCGATATATTGGCGGCCCTGCGTAATCTGGTTGGTGGCGAGCTGCATGATTACACCAAGCTCATGGCAGAAGCTCGCGAGCAATCTATTGATCGTATGATGGACGAAGCACGAACGCTGGGAGCCGATGCGATTGTCGGGGTACGTTTTTCTACCTCAGTGATTGCCCAGAGCGCGGCCGAAATATTAGTATTTGGAACAGCGGTAAAACTACGGACAAAATCATAATAACGAGATAAACGATGAATTTATTTTTGGTGTACGTGGGCGGAGATGCCCCTGGTGCGAATATTGAAGTGCACGATGTTCGCTTTGTGGTAGGGGAAAGCATGGAGGCGTGTTATCCAACCTTGCGCAAGCAGTGGTACGGTATTCCGAAAAGCTTACATCTTGATAGCTATGTGCGCATTCATCATGTGGATGGTTACCGTATTGTTTTAGAACGAACACCCTCGGAGCAAACAGAGCGATTATGGTTTGTAAATTTCGGCGGCTATTACCCCGGAAAATTGGCTGAGTTCCATGACTTTACTTTGTGTGTCGCCGCTTCGGATGCAGAAGCAAGACGTATTGGTAGTCAGCGCTTACTTACCGATAGCCTTATGCCACATAAGGACGACATTCACCAAGTTGATAATTGCCTGAGCGTCGATTTATTAGACGGGTGGTATATTCATTTGCAAAAAGATGGCCAACAACAAGAACTGGTGCCTGATTGGTCCGGCTATGAACCCATCGGTTAACCAACTTTGTGTTCAAGGGCTAAGCCAAGGCTAGCAAAGTAATTTAGCCATAGCCGTTGCAGCTTTTGGTTCAATTGCTGATTGGGATACAAGCCAGCTTTCGCCATAGGGCTTTGCAAACAGCCAGATACGAGAAAGTGATTCTTGCGAGCTTGGGTTTGAATCACTTTTTCAAATGCTCGGGCTGCCATTTCTTCCGGTAAGCTAAAATACAGTTGGGCATTTACGTGATCGTAGGTTTGGCAATGACGCATCCAAGAAGAAACCCCTGTGCCTGCGTGATCGAGAAATAGAACGCGAAACACCTCATGTACTATTTGGTTGAGGGGGTGATCTTTATAGCTATCTTGAAGCAGCCAGCCACGACTGGCAAATACCCCATCACCGGGAGGTTTCAATAAAAACTTATCGGCAATGTAGTGATCAAACGCATGAAACCATTCGTGGGCTAAGCTACCGCCGCCGGCATTTTTCGCTAGTGCGAGAATGCGACCACGGGGTTGGTAGTGGGCGCAACTGCCTTGGTTACCGCCGCTACCGAAGGTGAGCGCTAAACTTCCATTCAACGAGATAACCTGAGACGGTACCTTTAAAATC
The DNA here is from genome assembly GCF_015354615.1 of Aliidiomarina indica. Lineage (GTDB taxonomy): Bacteria > Pseudomonadota > Gammaproteobacteria > Enterobacterales > Alteromonadaceae > Aliidiomarina > Aliidiomarina indica. The sequence continues at coordinate 101,151 of NZ_JACAVQ010000004.1, forward strand.
TCCTGCAAATCGGAAAGCGCATCGTAAAATAAGTTCGCAGCGCGTTGCTGCTCGTCAGGAGTGACCCAACGGCCAATTTTGATCTGATAAAATTCAAATTGCTGAACAATGTCACGAAAACTCACGTCATCACCGCCCCTATGATCGGGGCCGTTACGATAAAACTCGCGCTGTAAGCGTGATGCCGTCACTATCTATCGTCCTTTTACCGCTATTGTTACTGTAAAACGGTAAAAATTGTCGCATAAATATCCCCGTTTCGCTGATTATTTTCTGGCGATACTCAGCGCGTAATTTATCTCCTGATGGAATTTGGTTATGGTGGATGCATTAAGCGAAGGGAGAGAAGAATAGTGCAGCGTTTATTTCAGCATCAGCGCCCTTATATGCAAGCGCTGAAAAATGGCCAGAAAGCCAGTGTGGAGAGGCTAGAACGGGAACTTGAGAGTGATCGCGGACGCATTATTAACTCCGCCGCAGTACGGCGACTGCAACAGAAAACACAGGTGTTCCCACTTGAGCGCAATGCGGCGGTTCGTTCCCGCTTAACGCATTCCCTTGAAGTGCAGCAAACCGGACGCTTTATTACCCGGGAAATCTTCCGAAAATTGAAGCAGCGAGATCCTGACCATGAGTTTCTCACTTATGAGCGTGCTGCAGAATCGATGGTGGAGATGGCGTGCTTAATGCACGATATTGGCAACCCGCCCTTTGGTCATTTTGGCGAGGCTGCACTATCTAGCTGGTTTGCCAAGCACGTTGAATCCTTGCCTGCCTTTGCGAGCACAAAAAGCGGCGCCGCAGAATTGCTCCGACAGCAAGTGGTGCGGGAACTGCAAAGCTTTGAAGGTAACGCGCAGGGCATTCGCATCATTGCCGCTTTGCAAAAACTGAACTTAACCTATGCGCAAACCGCTTGTATTTTAAAGTACACCCGACCTGCCACGGATCCTCGACCTGCCGCTTCTGAGCCCTTGAGTTATTTGCAGAAAAAACCGGGCTTTTATCTCTCTGAACAGCCATTTATTGAGGCGATGCAACGCCACTTGGGCATGGCTGAGGGGCATCGTTACCCACTCACCTATGTCATGGAGGCCGCCGATGATATTTCTTACTGCTTGGCGGATCTTGAAGATGGGGTTGATAAGGGATTATTAAGCTATCAGGAATTGGCTCAGTATCTGATTGACGAGTTCGCCCGACAGTATACTCGGGATCCGAACGGCCATTATTTTCGTCAGAAGTCGTTTGCCGATGTGGTGAGTTATGCGCTACAGCGCGCCGAGAAAGAGGCGATTAATAAAGAACATGAGTTTTTTGTGTGGCTGCGGGTGCAATTAGTGCATCCTTTGGTGGATCATGCCGCCGAACAGTTTCATACGCACTGGCATCAGGTTATGGATGGGTCGTTTAACCGCGCCCTTTTAGAGGATGACTCGGCGGCCCATGCGGTAATAGAAACCTTTAAAAAGGTCGCTATTGAACACGTATTCTCTAGTGCAGAAGTGGAAACATTAGAGCTTCAGGGGTATCACATCATTCATCAGTTGTTGGCCCATTATCAGCCCTTATTGATGCTGTCGCGGGAGGATTTTTCGCGTTTGCAGCGCGGTGAACGTAAAGGATTGTTAATTGTTAGCCGCTTGTATAACCGTTTACCGAAAAAACATGTTAAAGCTTATGCACAACTTGCGCAGCGCGACAGTGCCGATGCTGATGTGTGGGAAATGTACTGCCGTTGCCGCTTGCTGCAAGACATGATCAGCGGCATGACTGACGAATATGCGCTCGATGAATATCGTACATTGTCAGCGATTGCGTCATGAGTAAGCCCTGACTTTTAATCGTTGATCGGAGAGGAACTATGGGTATCAAAGCAAACAACTATTTCGGCATTTTCTTCGGAGTAACGCTTATCATTGGGCTTTCTGGGTGCGCATCAGCACCCGATGAAGCAGACCCAGAACCATCTGAACAAGTGGTGCTCGATGATGCCGGTGAATTACGGGTGCAAGCGCGCGGGAACGAACCCTTCTGGACCGCAGATGTTTATCAGGCGCAGGTGCATTACCAATTCATGGGAGAGACGCGCAATGTGGAAGTGGTTGCCGAGACGATTGAGCACAATGATCAGCAAACCCTCGTATTTGCCGACGATCGCGGCAGTCTTAGCTTCTGGGACAGTATTTGTCACGACACCATGACGGGTATGCCTTATCCGTACATCGCTGAGTTAAACACGGGGGAGCGAGTAGTGGCAGGTTGTGCCGGCGCAACTGACGTGCTTATCGCAGGTAGCCAGTGGCATATCGTGGCTATCAATGACGATGGTATTCCGGAGGATGTGCCGATGACATTGAATTTTAGCGACGATGGACGCCTCTACGGACAAGGCGGCTGCAATCGTTATTTTGGCCGCTATACGCTAACCGGTGAAGGAGTACGTTTCAGTCAGCTTGGCTTAACCCGCATGGCCTGTGAAGAGCCGCGCATGCAACTTGAATCACGCTTTATTAATGGATTAGGGGACGTTATTCATTTTGACTTCGACGCCGAGGAAAATCTTGTATTGCATACAGCCAGCGGCGATAAAATCTTCACCAGCCGGCTGCCTCGGGTGAGCAAATAGCTTATCTAGGCCCGGCTAATACTATGTAATGCAATTTCCATCATTCGCGTAAAGGCTGTCTGCCGGGCTTCTGCCGAGGCAGCCTCAGCGGTGACCAAGCTATCTGATACGGTGAGCAAACAGGCGGCATGTTTTCCCAACACTTGGGCATTGTGAAAGAGAGCAAACGCTTCCATTTCAACGGCAACCGCATGATGCGTATGTAAAATCCGCAAATAGTCGTCCGGATCTTGTCGATAAAACACATCGCAAGAGTGAACGGTGCCAGTTTGCAGAGGTAGCGAGAGGGTGTCGGCCGAGGAGAGTAGGCGCTGGTTTAGGGCCGCCGATGGCATGCGAAACGGATCGGGATCGCCATTTTGCACGGTCCCAAAAGTGGACTCGCTGAATACGCGATCGGCAAGCAACACATCGTACAAATTAAGATCGGCACTGTAGGCACCGCAGGAGCCAACACGGATAATATTCTCGACACCGTAGACGTTATACAATTCCCAGGAATAAATACCAATACTTGGCATGCCCATGCCGCTCCCCATAACGCTCACAGGAACGCCCTTGTAGGTGCCTGTATAGGCAAACATATTACGCACCTGATTTACCTGCTGCACATTCTCAAGATAGTGTTCCGCAATAAATTTTGCCCGCAGCGGATCGCCAGGCATCAATACGGTTTTTGCGAATGCCGAAGAGGGCGCTTCAATATGTGGGGTCATGACTGCTCCTTTTTTATTACGCTAATTAGAGCATAAATCACATTAGCAAATGTTGATCCAGATCTTTAATGTTTGTATCTGAGGAAACCGATGGATGGGACCGCGACCAACTCGGTGGGTTGGTCGCATTGTAGTCGTTTTCTAGGCCGGGTTATTAGCCGGTACAGATAATAGGCGCGTCAGCTGGCAAGATTTGTAAATCGCTCAGGATCATGGCTTTCGCTGGGAATTTCCATTGGTCCATAAAGGAGCGACGGGCACGAATCGGACAGGTGCCTGTGTGCACTTTATTCCCGTCGATATCGATCAAGGTGACGGTAAACTTAATGGGTTGGTTGAGCGGATTTCGCAAGGTTGCCAACATTCCGTAATTGCCCGCAACCTGACGGAAATGGTATTCCATTGTACGTTCCGGATGTTGAATTTCATTCACGTGACGTAGTGATTTAACTGAACCAAATTCATCAAACTCTATTTCTACGAACAATCGCTCTCCGGCCAGCACGTAAATATCTTGGTCTTTATCGACAACAGGCCAATAGTAATCGGAACTGTAGTGATACCCGCCATCTATGGTTGCGAGGGAAATATCCGTTTCTCCGCGGCAGGGGTGCTCTAAACAATAGTCGTCCAAGCTCATCGGGTCTGGCGCAATGGTAGGGCCGGAACTGACCTGATAATGGGCAGGTTGGGATGCGCAGCCGGCTAAAAATAAGGGCAAGCAGAGGGCGAACCAGAGGGTGCGCTTGACAAGGGTATTCATAAAGTTATCCAAAATTTACTGATGTCGTTACTATTTATAGGGTGTGTTGGGCTATTTTTTCTGGCACATAGGATTTACAAAAGGCTCCTAAAGCGTCGATACGCATGGGTTTACTGAGATAAAACCCTTGCAGCTCATCACACTGTTCTTCCTGTAAAAACCGAACCTGTGCAGGGGTTTCTACACCTTCCGCAATCACCCGTAGCCGCAATGAACGCGCCATGGCAATAATGGTGCGAACGATGCTATTGCTCTCATCACTGCGTGGTATGTCACGAATAAAACTTCGCTCAATCTTCACTTCATTGACCGGAAGTCGACGTAAAAGGTTCAATGACGAGTAACCGGTACCGAAATCGTCGATGGATACTTGTACTTTTGCCTGACGCAATTCATCGAGCACCTGACGGGTATTTTCATAATTTTCCATAATAGCGGTTTCGGTAAGCTCTAATTGCACAAACGACCAATCGTCGAGATGTGAAAAGCGTTGTTGAAAGGCTTCGGTACAACCGCTTCTTTCAAAATCAAGGGCGGAGACATTAATGGATAAACGCGGTACGTATGTCTGAAATAGTCCGCTATCGTGTAGCTCTTGGAACGCCAATTGACAGACAAAATCGGTGATTTGCCCGATTAATCCTTGCTGTTCCGCCAAGGGTATAAAAATATCCGGACGAATAGGGCCTAATTCCGGGTGGTTCCAGCGTAGCAGTGCCTCGATGCCGGTGATTTTCAAGGATCTTGCGTCAAATTGCGGTTGATAGACGACATATAGCTCGCGGTTGTTTAATGCCTGCTGTAAGTCTTGGCTCAGTTGCAGCCGATTATGCACCGATTCACCAAACATGTGATCGTACAGTCGTAGCTGCCCCTGACCCAATTCTTTGGCTTCCTCAAGAGCAATATTGGTAGCGCTCAGGAGTGATTTTACATCGCTCGCATCATCGGGAAATACGGCAATACCTATGCCCACTTTGGTGCGAAAATTAGGCATGCTTAGAACCTGGAGTTCATTAATCTTTCGCTGTATTTCTCGAATATCTTCGATGCAGGCTTCTAACCCGTTGTCGGTATACATGGCAATCGCAAACTCGTCGCCGCCGGTGCGGGCAATTAAGCATGGCGAATGGGCGTAGCGCTCTTCGAGTAAAGCAGCAATACTCTTGAGTAACTGGTCACCACTTTGATGGCCGGCAGAGTGATTAATCGTGCGGAAATTATCGACATTGATCAAGGCGATAAGAAAGGGTTTGGCGTCGTGGTGATAGTGCCGAATCCAGTTATTCACTTCGTCTCGAAACATTGTCCGATTGAGTAACTCGGTTAATTCATCACGCTCATGCAGTTTGCGCTCACGAGTCAGGGCGTTATACATCAGGTACAGAAAAAGAAGCCCAGTGACAAACACAAAAAACCAACCTTTGTAGGTTTGCATTTGGGTTAAGGTTTCGGTGCTATCAACAAAGCCCTCTAGAAAACGATCAGAATAGAGAATCCAAAGAGCGCCAAACACGACATATATTAATGTACTGGCTAGCGCAGATTTGAATGGCGACATGCATACCCCTATGTGGACCCGTTTTATCATTAGTCTCTTATATTAAAAGTAGCAGGCAACGTGGCGATTACAACGCAAATCAAGATAAGTTACGGTGTATTTTTAAGGGGTAGGTAAGGTAAAATAGCCCGTTAATTTCTTAAAATCGGTATCGAGAATTTTATGTCGCAGCCTGAAATCTATCATCCAGACCATTCTAAGTCTTTGCCAGCTGGCGATAAATCGGCAAAGCAAAAGGCGCAAGGGGCCCATGCGACCATCGGCTTTGTCAGCCTAGGATGCCCAAAGAATTTAGTGGATTCTGAACGAATTCTTACCCAACTGCGGGTAGAGGGATATCAGGTTGTGCCAAGTTACGCCGATGCCGATATGGTGATTGTGAATACGTGCGGCTTTATTGATTCGGCGGTTCAGGAATCCTTAGATGCCATCGGCGAAGCCTTGCAAGAAAATGGCAAGGTATTAGTGACAGGTTGTTTGGGTGCCCGCGATGATGAAATCCGCGAAGTGCATCCGAATGTATTAGCTATTACTGGGCCCCACGCCTACGAAGAAGTGATGTCGCAAGTACATACCCATTTACCAAAGCCAGAGCGTATTCCCTTTGAGAATTTAGTGCCTGATACGGGCGTGAAATTAACGCCCAAACATTTCGCCTATCTAAAAATCTCTGAAGGCTGCAACCATCGTTGCACCTTCTGCATTATTCCATCGTTTCGCGGCGACTTAGTGAGCCGCCCGATCGGTAATGTTCTTGATGAGGCACAGCGCCTTAAAAATGCAGGCGTGCAAGAACTATTAGTGATTTCCCAAGATACCAGTGCCTATGGTGTCGATGTGAAACATCGAACCGGATTTTGGGACGGTCGGCCGGTGAAAACGCGCATGTTAGAGCTCTGCCAGGCGCTTGGTGAGTTGGGCATTTGGGTGCGGCTGCACTATGTTTATCCGTACCCGTCGGTGGATGAGGTCATTCCATTGATGGCGGAAGGCAAAATCTTGCCTTATTTGGATATCCCGTTTCAGCACGCGAGCAAGAAAATTCTGAAACTAATGAAACGCCCCGGCAGTTCAGAGCGGGTGTTAGAACGTATTCAGCGCTGGCGCGAGATGTGCCCTGATTTAGTGATTCGTAGTACGTTTATTGTCGGATTTCCCGGTGAAACGGAAGAGGATTTTGCCGAGCTGCTCGAGTTCTTGCGGGTGGCTCAGTTAGATCGGGTGGGTTGTTTTACCTACTCACCAGTCGAAGGTGCAAAGGCGAATGAATTGCCCGATCCTGTCCCTGAAGCGGTGAAACAATCTCGTTACGAGCGCTTTATGCAGGTACAACAAGAGATTAGCGCGGCGAAGCTACAAGCACGCGTGGGCCAGGAAATGCTGGTTCTCATTGACGAAGTGCATCCAGAGGGGGCTATTGCACGCTCTTATGCAGATGCCCCAGAAATTGATGGGGTAGTGCACTTAAGCGATGAAACCAATGTGAAGCCCGGTCAAAAAGTATGGGTTGAAATTATCCATACTGATGAATATGACCTGTGGGGAGTGGTGGTTCCTGACGACCACTAAAAATGGAAGGTAACGCCGATTCGGCCAGAGTAAGCCCGCGCATAAACGCCCACTCCAGCAAAAAGGTCAATGCGCTGGAAGAGCGGATAGCGGGCTTCTGCATGCAAGCTTGTGGTCGATGAACGATTAACATTGCTGTACTGCAAGTAGGCGTTCAAATCCCAGGTACTTTCAATGATACCGCGCATACCTGCGCGGGTCACAAAACCTGATTCCCACGCGGTAAAGTCGCCAAAGTCGACGTCAACGCGCATTCCACCTGCAAGAATGTAGAGATCGGCAAGATCACTGGCGGCACTGCGGTAACCTGCCAGAAAGGTCGACTGAAAAGCGGTTGCAGTGGACGTTGCTAATTCGGATGTTGATGTGAGTTCGCCACCCGTAGTTTCAATACTGACCAGCCACTGCTCACGAAACACAGCGCTAGCGCGCAAACCCGCCATATCTGCTTTCGGTGCGTTATCGCCACGCCCTGCTTCATGCCAATAAAACAGATCCAAAGTACGCCAGTTGGGACCAGCATGCTCGCTATCCTCTGCGTTGGCCGGCAAAGGTGCAACACTCAGTGAGGTGACAGCTGCCAACACGAGCAGAGATGTAGAATTCCTCACCTTATTTATCCAGTTGTACATGTTGCGCATGATGGCCTCTCTCCTGAGAAAAACGTGATTTCTTGCTGTCCACCGAGGCAGTTTACTAGAGAGGCACGCGACTTGCTACGCTTTGATAAAGTTCAAAACGACCGCGTCCATTGCTTTTCGCGGTATACATTGCTTCATCAGCGAGCCGGGCTAATGCGACTGCGTTTTCAGCGTGCTCTGGATAGAGCGCAATGCCAATACTGCAGGATATGTGATGGGTATTGCCTTCAATCGCAAAGGGTTCAGCAATGGCAGTGAGAATTCGCTCGGCAGTGGCCTGAGCAATCGCGGGAGTATTTTCCGGTGTTTTCAAATCCGCTAGCGCCACCACAAACTCATCGCCGCCAATGCGGCCAACCAGGTCACCCTCTCGCAACGAGCGGCGCAGTCGCAGAGCGACCTCTTGTAATACTAAGTCGCCGACCGCGTGGCCAAACTTGTCATTTACTGGCTTAAAGTAATCGAGATCGATAAACATTAAAGCGACTTGTAGTTGCCCTAACACACATTTACCTATCAAACTTTCCAGCTTGCTGAAAAATAGTTGTCGATTGGGTAATTCGGTCAGCAAATCAAAGTTTGCTCGCTTTTCCATCTTGTGTTGTAAGTGTTTGCTCTCTGTAATATCGCGGGCAATGCCCATGTATTTGATGACAACGCCGTCGTCATCAAAAATGGGCGAGGCATTCGACATATGCCACTGAACGCTGCCATTTTTATGCAGAATTCGATATTCGATACCCGCACGCTTTTTACCGAGGGTGACAATTTCCTGGAGAAACGAAAAACAGGTTTCCAAATCGTCTGGGTGCACAAACTGAGTAAAAGGACGGCCAATGACTTCATGGCGTTGGTGCCCTAATTGCTCAGTCCACATAGGCGATATATAGGTAAAGGCCCCATCGGGGTTTAGGGTATAAATAACATCATTGGCACTTTCCACCAGTGCCCGAAACGTTCTCTCACTTTCAGCGAGGCGCGCTTCCAAAATTTTACGTTCGGTGATTACGGTCGCGTAACCATTAAACAGAATACTCCCGTCGGACATTCGCGCGGGAATATCGTAGGCTGCGAGCCAGATGGTTTTTCCGGCAACAACCATGCGGTATTCTTCATGCCACTCGCACATGGTCTCGACGCTACGTGCGGTCGACTCCATGATGCGATCATAATCATTTGGATGAATTAGCTTAAGCAATGGCATGCCATCGTCACGCAAGGACTCTGGGTTGATGCCAAATAAAACGTGAGCGGAAGACGACGCATAAGGATAGGTTAGGCGACCATCGGGGTGTTGCCGAAGTTGATACACAAAGCCAGGAAAGTGTCGAAAAATAGCATCGAGATGGTCATTCTCGTACTCTTTATCCTGCAATATAGTGGTAATCGATTTACGATCCGTCATGGCAAATAGAGACCTGTAAGGCAACAGACGATGTAACTTATATTTCGCTATACAATAAGCCAAGATTACTATAAATGTACATTTTTTGCGCAGGAATTTGCCCGTAAACGACAGAGATTTAGGAGTACCTAGAAAGAGTCAAAAGCGTGGCTTTTGACTCTTTCTAGACGTCAGAAAAGTAGCAAGTAAGGTTTAGGCCGCTTCGATCGACTGAATGCTATGTGTTGCAGCCGTGATCGAATTTGCGCGGGCTTCATCACCTAAGTTCACACCTTCGGCGCGCACGATAGTGACATCGCTCATACCTAAGAAGCCTAACACCGTGGTTAAGAAGCTTTCTTGGTGTTCCATGGCTGCCGCCACCCCTTCGCTATATACTCCGCCGCGAGCAGATGCGACGAACACACGTTTTCCGGTTACCAAGCCACGCGGGCCTTGTTCAGTGTATTCGAACGTGCGTCCTGCTTGCGCCACACGATCAATCCAAGCTTTGAGTTGGGTTGGAATGGTGAAGTTGTACATGGGTGCGCCAATCACAATGACGTCTGCTGCAAATAATTCTTCGAGCAGGGTTTCGGTTAATGCACTTTCAATCGACTGGCGCTCACTGCGCTCAGCTGCGGCGGTACCACCGGCCATGAGAATTTCGGCGTCGAGGTGGCTGATGGGATTTTGCACGAGATCACGCGTAATGACCTGAGCGTCCGGGTTTTTTGCCAGCAAGCGCTGCACGATTTGCTGACTTAACTGACGGCTTACTGATTGCTCGACAAACAAGCCTGATTCCAGATGTAAAATTTTCATAACAACCTCATGATTCGTTGATGGAGGTGCAGTAGCGCTCCCCTTTTATTCACGGTGCTATGATAAATATGTTCCAATTATCGAACTAGAAATCTAAAATGAGAATTACTGTTCCATATTTGGAACAATATTGGATGAGTCATCTTGTTTTATGAGGGCAAAGCGCAGCGGGGCCTCGATATGAAAGATATTACGAATCTTGCGTGGTTTGCGCACGTGGTTGAGCATGGCTCCTTCAGTGCCGCGGCGCGGACCTTACGCGTGCCTAAATCCACATTAAGCCGACGCATTGCTGATCTTGAAGAAGAGCTGGGCGTGCGCCTATTGAATCGAACCACTCGCAAGCTTTATCTTACCGACGTCGGCCGTGAATTTCTGGTGCACTGCCAAACTGTGGTAGCCGCGGCTGAAGCGGCTGAACAGGTGACTCACTTCGTGCAAGAGAAGCCCAGAGGCAAGGTACGCATCAGTAGTCCCTATGCCATCAGCCAATCGCTGCTGGTTTCAATTATGCCGGGCTTTCTAAAGCGCTATCCCGATGTCCAAATTGATCTTGTGATGACCAATAAACCTGTCAATCTCATTGAAGAGCAGGTGGATATTGCGTTGCGGGTGCGGCCCACCATCGAAGATTCATCGCTAATTGCCCGGGATTTGGTGCCGTCGGCGTCAGCTTTATTTACCAGCCCTGAATTCTTGCAAACACACGGGGTGCCCGAGCATCCGCTAGATCTTTCTGACTGGCCTTCCCTCTCGATGCATTACTCTTCAGGTCGTTATCAATGGAGTTTTACTGCACAGCATGGAGAATCAATCACCATGAACTATCAGCCGCGACTGATTACCGATGATCTTTGGGTGCTGCGTGAGGCTGCGGCAGAGCATCAGGGCGTGGTATCGTTACCGGTCTATTTATGCCGAGAATATATTGATCAGGGTCGCTTGGTGCGGGTTTTGCCGAGCTGGCGCTTACCCGTGGGTAAGCTACACATGGTCTATCCTTATCGGCGTGGTTTACTCCCCGCGGTGCGCGTGTTAATTGATTACTTAGTTGAATGCATGCCCAGTGCTGCCGGCGTAGCCGGGCTTGCGACAGATAGTGACGCATGAGCACGGTATACTTTAAAAACGCGTCGAGCGGTGCGTCTAAACGTGATAAAAAAGCGTGGGTGGCGCGTGAGCCAAACGCCGGTGAAACATGAGCGGAACGCCCATAGAACAATAGAATACGCCGGTACAGCGAACATAAAACGATAATAAAGCGATAAGGATACCCATGACGTTATCACCCGGATTTGCCGTATTGCATGGAAATCGTCTCGAAGTGTTGCGGGACGCCCTCGTGCAATGGATGGCAACTCATCCTTTAGCACCGTTGCAAGAAGAGCAAATACTGGTGCAAAGTAACGGCATTGCACAGTGGTTAAAAATGGCCCTCGCGAGTACAGCCGATGGCCATCCTGGCATTGCCGCAGGGTTACGTGTGGAACTTCCAAATCAGTTTGTCTGGCGGCTATATCGGATGGTACTTGGTGATGATATTCCCGCGTCACTTCCTTATGATAAAAATAATCTTACCTGGCGTATTCTGCGCTTACTTCCGCAACTAAACGATGCTGTTTACGCCCCCCTGCAGCGATATTTAAGCGACGATCACGATGGTCGCAAAAGCTGGTATTTGGCTGCACGTCTAGCGGATCTATTTGATCAGTACCAGGTCTATCGGGCCGATTGGTTACAACAATGGACTGCGGATTGCGATGTGTTACTCAGGCAACAAATGGGTGATCAGGTGGACGTGCCCGCTGATCAGCGCTGGCAGCCGGCGTTATGGCGAGCGCTACGACAAGACATGGAACAGGCATTGCAACAGGCGAGCTTTTCCAGTCGGGCGGATGTTCACGAGCGCGCCTTACGTGCACTGCAACAACAAGATTTTGCTGATCTGCACTTCCCACCGCGGGTGATGGTGTTCGGGGTCTCTTCGCTGCCCCAGCAAACCTTAGAATTGTTAGCGGCACTCGGTCGGCATAGTCAAGTGTTGCTAGCGGTGCTTAATCCGTGTCGGCACTTTTGGGGCGATATTGCCAGCGTGCGCGATGAAGTGCGCCGTCAGCAAAAGCGACAACAACGTAAGCCAGGCTTACCCGAGCAATTAAGCGCTGAAAACTTGCATTTACATGCCCCGCCGCTGCTCGCCAGTTTAGGCAAACAAGGGCGAGATTATATTAGCTTGTTGGATCAATTTGATGAGCCTGAGCACTATCGGTCTTGGTTTGCCGATCGCATTGATATCTATAGCGAGCCTCACAGCGTTAGCGAGGAATCGCCTGATACGGTAACAGTGTTGCAGCAGTTGCAAGACGATATTTTGGAGTTGCAGGCACTGCCTACCTCACCTCGGGTGTTGGCTAAGGGTGATACTAGCCTAACCTTCCATCGCTGTCACAGTCGGCAGCGGGAAGTCGAAGTGTTGCAAGATCAACTGTTGCAGGATTTTACCAATGACCCTGAGTTAAAGCCTCGGGATGTGATCGTCATGACCCCAGATATCGGCGAATATGCGCCTCATATCGCTGCGGTGTTTGGGCGCATCGATCAAGATGACCCTCGCTATATTCCCTTTAGTCTTGCGGATCAAGCCAGTCGCGGGCGCGTGCCTTTGCTGATCGCGTTGGAATATTTGCTTACTTTGCCAGATAAGCGCATTACCTTAAATGACGTCTTTGATTTGCTGGAGGTTCCCGCGGTTCAGCGCCGCTTTGGGCTTGAGCCGAGCGTGTTGCCGCAATTACGACTTTGGCTCACGGAGGCCGGTGTGCGCTGGGGACTTGACCATGCGCACAGGGAAACCCTCGGTTTAGGTGCTATGGGGGACGCCTACAGCTGGATCTTCGGTATTGAGCGTATGCTACTGGGGTACGCACTGGGCGACCAGCAGGGTGAGGCATTTGGCGCAGAACCACCTGCAGGGCACGAAGGGCCATGCCATTGGCAAGAGCGTCGTCCTTATGGCGAAGTAGCGGGGTTGGCAGCGAATGATCTAGGCCCTGTATTGCGCCTGTTACATGCGTTGAAAGTGTGGGTACAGGCTCTGGGGACCAATCCCAAACGCAGCGTCACGGACTGGACCCATTTATTTTATGGCAGCCAGTCGGATCAAGACGATGTTCGGCACAATTTACTCGAGCAATTTTTTGATTTTCAAGATGATCAGGATGAGCGTTGGCTTGTAACCCTTACCGAAGCCCTTGAACGTACCCTTGATGCGGCTGATGCAGGCGCTTTTAACGGTGAAGTAAGTTTAGCGGTTATGCGTGATGCATGGCTAAGTGAAGCGGATCAAAGTGGTTTAAGCCAGCGTTTTATGGGTGGCCAAGTTACCTTTTCCACCCTGTTGCCCATGCGCGCAATTCCGTTTCAACGCATCTATATTCTGGGTTTAAACGATGGCGATTATCCTCGCTCGCGTCGACCCGATGACTTCGACTTAATGGCAAGTGAGTATCGGCCAGGCGATCGATCGCGCCGGGATGACGACCGCTACTTATTTTTAGAAGCCTTGCTCAGCGCACGGCAATCCTTGTATTTAAGCTATATCGGTTGGAGTGATCGCGATCGGTCGGAGAAGCCAGCTAGTGTGCTGGTCAATCAGGTAAGAGATTATGTAGAGCAAGGCTGGGCCACGTCTACCGGGGAGTCCGCTTTGGCGGAACTTACCCATGATTATCCACTGCAACCGTTCTCAGCTGCGTATTTTACTAAGCACGGCAAATACCGCACTTATGCCCATGAGTGGCAATCATTAACCGCGGTTGCGTCGGCGAGTGGAGCAGTACCAAGGCTCAAAGAAGTGCCCGAGTGTACGCTGGCGTCATTGATCCGTTTTTTACGTGATCCGGTGCGTTACTTTGTCAGCAACCGGTTGCAAAGCCGCTTTTTCGATACCCAAATTACGCTAAACGATGATGAACCCTTTCAACTCGATGGATTAACCCGGTATCAGCTAACCCAAGAGTTGCTCGATGAAGCCTTGTACCGCGGCCCTGATTACGATATTCAACAACGTATTCGGCTGTTTCGCGCCGAGGGCGTGTTGCCGGTGGCGTTATTCGGAGAGCACGCGGAACAAGAAATTAGTCGCGTGGTGGAGGTGGTTCGCGAGCGACTGTCTGCAACGGGAGAGCATTGGCAGCCCTGTTCAGAGCCACTGCACGTGGAGATAGAGCTGGCTTCGCCGGATACTGACACGCAAGCATCAGCGCTAACGCTTACCGGCCAGATCGGTTCGTTATTTAGCAATCAAGCACAGGAACAAGCACTGGTTCTGGCGCGGCCTTCAGCCATTAGCGAAAAAAGCCAACCGCGCTGGAGCAATTTGATCGACGCATGGGTACAGCAACTGGCAGCAAATGCGGCGGGCTACCCGCTGCGGGTGGTGCAGTTTGGATTGGATACGCATTTGAGTATACCGCCATGGTCTGCGTCTGAGGCAAAAGCGCTCTTGCAAGACTTGCTTGGTCTGTGGTGGGCGGGTCTTCAGCAACCCTTACCGGTGGCGAGAAAAACCTCGATTCTGGCGGTGCAAGGAAAATCCGAGCGCGAGCTACAAGACAGTTACGAAGGCGGCTTTCACAGTAGTGGCGAAGTACAACAGTCGGCGGAGTTGGCGCGCTATTATCCGACACTCGAAAGTTTACAGCAGACAGGGTTCCTGGAATGGAGTGAGCGTATCTACGGGCCCCTTGTGCGCACTCGCTGTGATATGGCGGGACAAATGCAGGATCAGGGAGAGCCGCTATGAGTGCAACTATTCTGAACCCTCTCGCGTTTCCTCTTCAGGGCGTGCAACTCATTGAAGCCAGTGCAGGGACCGGAAAAACATATACCCTCGCTGCATTGTATGTGCGCTTAGTGTTGGCCCATGGTCGCGAGCAAGGCCCCCCGGGCGGACGTGGCTTGTTACCGCCGCAGATTCTTGTGGTGACCTTTACTACGGCAGCGACAGAGGAACTGCGTGACCGAATTCGGGCGCGGCTCGTAGAAGCGGCTGCGGTGTTTCGTGGTCAAGCAACACGGGATGACTTTCTCCAGCAAATGCTCAATGACTACGAGCAAAGTGAGCATGCGACCTGCGCGGCACAACTGCAATTGGCAGCCGAATGGATGGATGATGCCGCTATTTTCACCATCCATGGCTGGTGTCAACGCATGTTAAGTGAGCATGCCTTTGACTCAGGTCTCGGCTTTCAGCAAGAAATGGCTCACGATTTGGATGAGCTGATGCTGTCTGTGGCTCGGGATTACTGGCGGACATGGCTATATGGCTTGAATGATGCGCGCGTGTTAACTGATTTAGGCGGCTTGGCGCAATCACCAGATCAGCTTTTAGAAGCGTGTCGCCCCTGGCTTCGTCCTGAGCGGGAAGCCACGCAGTTTTTGGCGGCGGGCGTCGCCCTGCCGACGGCTCATTCCCCAGAACAAGCCTGTGCGGCGTTGCAAGAATGGTATAAAAAGCTGGAAAAACGGATTGCTCGGTTACAACCCCTGTTGACCGAAGATACCTTGGCATTCCTCGATGATCTTTACGCATCAGAGTGTTTGAAGAAAAACATTTATCAGCCGAAAACCTGGCTCAGCAAGGAACGGCCTTTGTTTCAGCAGTGGCTCACTATGCCCGCGCGCATTAACTTATTGCAAAGTGACGGCGAAGCCTTTGTGGTGAAATTTGCTCGCCGTAAGCTAGAAGCATCTCTCAAGAAAGGTGCTCAGATTCCGGACCATCCATTGTTTGATGTACTTGATCACATTCAAGACTTTCTTGCGACACGGCCTGAAATTCGCTTGGGTGTACTGAGTCATGCGGCTGAGTGGTTGGCGGCGGGGATTGAAGCACAGAAGCAGCGCACAGCGACCATGGGCTTTGATGATTTGCTCACCCGATTGCATAGTGCTCTTAAACGCCCGGGAGGAGAAGTACTGGCGCAACGGATTCGCGATCAGTTTCCGGTTGCAATGGTCGATGAGTTTCAGGATACAGACCCGATTCAGTTTGCTATTTTTCAGGCGATTTATCCGAAGGTATCCGCGTCGGAATACAATCTCACTTTGGTGGGCGACCCCAAGCAGGCGATTTATAGCTTTAGAGGCGCGGATCTCAATACCTATCTAAAGGCGCGGCGTTGGACCCAAGGTCGTCACTACAATCTACCCCGCAATTTTCGTTCAACCCATGCCTTGGTGGAGGCGGTAAACGCGCTTTTTGTGCAAGGCGAGCAACTCCCTCGTGGCGCATTTGGGTTTCAGTCAGATGCAGGTAATGAGCTTCCTTACTTTCCGGTCTCGGCACATGGCCAAACGTGGGCCTATGAAGAATCCGAAACTCAGGCGCCGCCAGTATCTTATTGGCTAGCGTCGGAACCGACGAAAGAATACAAAAAGCGCGATTATCAGCAAGAAATGGCGGAAGCCTGCGCTGACCGCATTGCCCAGATGCTAAATGGCTCTGCCGAGGGACGTTTGGGGCTGCGCCGAGAGCAAGAATTACAGCCGTTGCAGCCGAATTCATTTGCGGTACTGGTGCGCGATAGAAACGAAGCGCGGCTAATTCAAGAGGAACTGAGCCAGCGCCATATTCGTTCTGTTTATTTATCCGATCGGGAATCGGTTTTTGCCAGCGAGGAAGCGCAACTGGTACTGGCCTGGATGCAGGCTATCTATGCCCCAGATGATGAACAGAAACTTCGAGCCGCACTGATGTTGCGGTTATCTATGCAAAGCGACGCGCAACTGGCGGAGTGGCTTGACGACGAACAATCCTGGGAAGCGGTCACCGATCATGTCCGTGATTTCCAACGGATTTGGCGTTGGCAGGGCATTTTGCCGATGGTGCAGGCATGGCTACATCGCTTTCAGTTGCCCGCGCGCTGGCTATCCTTGGCGAACGGCGAACGTATTCTTACGAACGTGCTGCATTTAGCGGAGTTATTGCAACGGGAAAGCGCGCAACGAGATGGTGAAACCGGATTAATGCGTTGGTTCGCCACGCATATTCAGCAGCCATCGGGTGCTGATGAGCAAATTCAGCGGTTGGAGAGCGATGCAAGTCGAGTGCAGATTGTGACCATTCATAAATCAAAAGGTCTGCAATATGATTTTGTATTCTTACCTTTTATTTGTGCGGCAAAATCCGTAAAGAAAGGACGCGCGCTCCGCTACTCCGATGAATTTCAGATGGTACTCGATGTGATGCCTACCGATGATACGGTGGCGCGTGCCGACTGGGAACGTTTACAAGAAGATGTACGCCTTCTTTACGTGGCCCTCACGCGCCCGGTGTATGGCTGCTGGCTTGGACTAGCCAGTTATTCAGAAGGCCAAGGGCATTCGAGTAGCATCGGAAAAAGCGGCCTCGGTTATTTGCTTGGCTTAAATGCAACTACCGACGCTCACCAATTTCAGCAGGCCTTGGCGTCCTTGCCTTGGGTACGTGAGCCTTTGCCAACCGCCGCAGAGTTCACTAGAGCAGGTGCAGACGAAGAGCGTATTCCGGCACTGCAATTGTCACGTCCTGTAGCCCCCGAGCGTTGGTGGATTGCGAGCTACTCGGCGTTGCGAACCGATACCGAGGCTGGCAGCGCCGCACCTGATACGGCGCGACAGGCACAGCAACAGGATGATGATGAAGTGGATCCGGAGCAGCTGGCGCTAATCCTTTCTGCAACGTCCCAACCAAGCACGACTGTTGGGCTGCATGAGTTTCCTCGCGGTGCCAGTATCGGAACCTTCCTGCATGGACTGTTGGAATGGGCCTGCGAGCAAGGTTTTTCCGCATGTAGCGAGCTTAATGGTGAACAACGCCGGTTATTAGAGCGGCGCTTGCAACAGCGCGGATTGGCAGAACACAGTGAGTCTATTCAAACCTGGTTAAACGATATGGTGACAACGCCGTTAGCATTACCTCATGGTCAAAGCACTATCAATCTCGCCACCTTATCTGCCACGGTATCCGAGTTGGAGTTCTGGTTAGAGGCCAAGCATGTGTCTGTGGCAACGCTTGATCAGCTGGTACAGCGTTATTTTTGGCCCGGGTCAGCGCGTCCAAACCTACTGCCAGAAACCTTAAATGGCATGCTAAAAGGCTTTATCGATCTGACCTTTGTGGCAGATGACGGTCGTTACTGGGTCTGTGATTATAAGTCGAACTGGTTAGGGGAGTCAGCCGCCGGATATACCCAAGCGTCAATGCAAAAAGCTATGCTCGGGAAGCGCTACGATGTGCAGGCCGCACTCTATTTATTTGCTTTGCATCGGTTACTGAAGGCGCGCTTACCTGCCTACGAGGACAATCCGCAGCAGTATTTAGGCGGGGCTATGTATTGGTTTATACGCGAGCCTGCGTTAGGACAACTGTGGATGCCCGCTCCTCATGATTTCTTACAGGCCATGGATAACTTGTTCGCGACGGCCACGGAGGCAGCATTATGACACCCAATGATATGCAGCAATTATTGTCGGGTCTTGTTGATGCCCGTCTGTTGCGACCGGTGGATGCGCAGTTGCCATTGGTCCTTGATCGCATGGCCCCGCAGGCCAATCCGTTGCTTTGGTGGCTCACCGCCTTGGTGAGTTATCAGTATGGCCGAGGGCATACTTGTTTGATCCTTTCACAACTTTGTGAAAAGCCATCAGTTGTGCTTTCTATCAGTGATGATGATGTTCTGAAGCTGTCAGAGTCGAACCGACAACGGTGGCACGAAGCGCTCAGTTTATTGCAGGAAACTGCGCTAGACACTGCGCTTGATTCGATCTGGATACAATCCGCAGGCGCCAGTGCACAGGCCCCTCTGACCCGTGTGGATGATCGTCTTTATTTAACCCGACTGTATCGCGCTGAGGCCCTGGTAAAAGCAAAAGTTGAGCAACGCATGCCTATTCAAGCCGTGTCTGAAAATGTGTTGCAGCCACTGATTGCGTCGGCGTTTCCAGAAGCGGCCGACGCGCGTGCAAAGAACCAAATACACTGGCAGAGTTTAGCCTGTGCACTGGCGGTGCAGCGGCGCTTTACCATTATTACCGGTGGCCCAGGTACCGGCAAAACCACCACAGTGGTGCGCTTGTTGGCGGTGCTGTTACAAGCGCGCGAAAAACAAGCGCGCATTGCATTAGCGGCGCCGACAGGAAAAGCAGCCGCACGCTTAACTGAATCCATTCGAGAGAAGATCGGCGAGTTACCCGAGCAGATGCGAGACAATATTCCGCAAGATGTTGTCACCTTGCATAAATTGCTTGGTGCCCAGCCTCACCGCCGAGGCTTTCGTCATCATCAACAACATCCATTACCGGTCGATGTGGTGGTGGTGGATGAAGCGTCCATGATTGATGTGGAAATGATGGCGGCTCTTATGGCCGCCTTACCTGAGCACGCTCAGCTCATTTTGTTAGGTGATAAAGACCAACTCGCATCCGTTGAAGCGGGATCGGTATTGGGCGATCTGTGCTTGGGTGCCGAGCAAGGCGGCTATAACGAAAATACCATCGCGCATTTAGCACCTTATGCCACCGCTTCCTTAGCCTCCTATCAAGGCGACGGCAGTATGTATAATCAAGCCACCGTGATGTTGCGTGAAAGTCATCGCTTTGATGCATCGTCGGGCATTGGTCAATTGGCGAAAGCAGTGAATCAGGGCAGCGAATACCCCCAGTTGTTTGAGCAGTTTATAGATATCAATTGGTTGCGGGGCCATGTTGGCGATGATTTTCGAGCGCTTGTTATAGCGGGTTATCGCGATTATTTGGAGCAGATAAAGCGTGGTCCCCATGGCAGCGACAGCACTCAGTTGGAACTGTGGGCAAAGGCCGTGCTGAAACAACATCGTGCATTCCAAGTGCTGGTGGCGTTGCGACAAGGAGAGTGGGGTGTTGAGGGGTTAAATCGGCGCATCGCCGATTGGCTCTATGGCGCCAAACTCATTCCTACGACACAATCTTGGTACGCTGGTCGGCCGGTACTGGTGCGTCGCAATAACTACGGTTTAAAGTTGATGAACGGTGATATCGGCATTACCTTGCTGGATCCGAGCAGCGGTCGTCTGCGCGTGGCATTTGAGCAAGCGGACGGTACGATTAAATGGATTCTGCCCAGTCGGCTTGCAGATGTGGAAACGGTATTTGCCCTGACGGTGCACAAATCCCAAGGCTCTGAGTTTAAGCATGCGCTGTTGGCATTACCGGAGCGTATGAATCCGGTGCTCACCCGCGAACTGATTTATACCGGGATTACCCGAGCCAGTCAGAATTTTACACTGGTTACACCTGAGCCTGAGGTGTTTGCCGAA
The DNA here is from genome assembly GCF_015354615.1 of Aliidiomarina indica. Classification (GTDB taxonomy): domain Bacteria; phylum Pseudomonadota; class Gammaproteobacteria; order Enterobacterales; family Alteromonadaceae; genus Aliidiomarina; species Aliidiomarina indica. The sequence continues at coordinate 121,576 of NZ_JACAVQ010000004.1, forward strand.
GCAGTGCAGGCCCAGGTGTTACGCAGTAGTGGATTGTAGCTCCCTAAGTATTAGAGATGTTTTAGGACATTCTCAACGGAACTTACATCGAAGCTTTTTGGATCTTCAACAAACAACTTATCGATGACGCCATCACGGATGATCATGGCAAAACGTTGCGCTCGCACACCGCCAAAATTGCCGGTATCCATGGTGAGTTCCATCGATTCTAACCAACTGCCGTCGCCATCCGAGAGCATGGTAATTGAACCACCGACATCTTGCTCTTTGGCCCAACTCGCCATCACAAACGCATCGTTAGTGGCAACACAATAGATGCCATCGACACCATTACTGCGCAGCGCTTCCGCTTGTCGCACATAGCCAGGAAGATGCTGCTCCGAGCAGGTTGGAGTGAAGGCGCCGGGTACTGCGAAAAGAACATGAGTGCCCGTTGCAAATAACTCTTGCGGATTCACTTGATCTAATCCAACTTGGCCTCGGGTGGTGAGTGTACCGGCGGGTACCTTCGTTTTTTCTGAAATCATGTTTGTATCCTTGCTTGGTTAGTGCGTGAACGGTGTAAAGACAACGCTTATGACAAAAGCGATCTAAACTGAATCGAATACGTACTGCTTAGTCAATTTCGATCTGTCTTACACTCGATTTGTATAAAGCATGAGTCGAGATTCAGTTAAAATCAATGTTTAGATGTTAACGATTGAGGTAGCGATGCGTCCAATCTATGTATTACATGAGAATGAAGAGTGGTTAGTGCCGCTGCGAGCAGAATTCGCCGCCCGTGGTGTCACCTTAAATGAATGGTTTTTAGACACCGGCGTGGTCGCATTTGACCAAGCACCCGAAAATGGGGTGTATTACAATCGAATGAGTGCAAGCTCCCATACGCGCGGTCATCGCTTTGCACCAGAGCTCACCCGCATGGCTCTGACCTGGCTAGAGCAGCACCCTGTGACTGTGCTCAACGGTACGCCCGCGTTGTATTTAGAGGTGTGTAAACTATCCCAGTATGCGGGGCTAAATAAAGCCGGATTAACCACCCCACGAACGCGTGCCGTGGTAGGACGCGAACAGCTTACGGAAGCTGCCCGCAACTTTTCCAGCTGGCCCCTAATTTTGAAGCCCAATCGTGGTGGCAAAGGTTTAGGCGTCATGCGCTTTAATCAGTTGGACGAACTTGCGCACTTTGTGCAAGGGCCCGATTACGAAGAGCCATTGGATGGTCTTTGGTTGCTTCAGGAGTATATTCAACCGAAAGCTCCCCATATCACTCGCTGTGAGTTTGTCGGGCAAACGTTTGTATACGCCGTTGATGTCAACACCGAAGGTGGCTTTGAGCTTTGCCCGGCAGATGTATGTGCTATCGGCGATGATTTTTGTCCAACCACGGCTAGCCCTGCTCAAGCCCCGAGTAAATTTCGGATTAGTCAGCGCTTTGATCATCATCCAATCATTGCACAGCTTGAACAATTCTTGCGACAAGCTCAGATTGATGTGGCGGGCATTGAAGTGATTGAAAACGAACAGGGTGAGCTGTTTGTTTATGACGTAAATACTAACACCAACTACAATCAGGCGGCTGAGAAAGCGGCGGGTGTTCAGCGCACTGGAATGGGCGCGCTAGCAGATTATCTGATTGAGCGCGCACAGCAGAACTAAGAATCATGACGCTATCACGGAATATCGTTGATGTGGGAGTCGCTGTTGTACTCCCACACGCGTTTTTGCAGTAATACGTTGTAAGGCTCATCCTCGGGTTTGCCATGAAACCAGCGATTAAGTATCCGTAAGAAATTAGGATCTTGGCGTATTTCCGGTAAAACCTCATTAATGCGCGCCGTGATCATACGTCCCCACTCGTTATCGGTACATCCGATAGCACCTAGCACATGCGTTCCAGAAGTTTCCGCTATCTCAATAAACTCCAATTGACTGCCACTAAAGTGCTTATCAAACGTGTGTAAAATTTGATAATCAATGGTGAAATCGATTCTGCCTGCTTTAATCATGGCAAGAATCGCCATGGTAGCGTTCTCACCCGTGTGAATAATCCGATAGCTATTTGGTGCGATTGCGTCGATGACCGGCTGCAGATCGCCATAGACACGACCAGACGGATAACCATAGCGATAATTACTCTCGCTAAGTAAGCGTGTGAGGGATATGGGCTCGCCGAAGGTTTCACGCATTTCACGGGCATTAGCTGCGGTGGTAATAATGCCATGGGGATAGTAAAAATGGGTGGGTTCGGTAAATACAGCCGAACGTGCGGCATGCGGCCGGTAAATCATACAGGGAAAACAACGGTTTTCGTTTTGTTCAAATTGTTGACGAATACGTGTTTGCGGCAAAATGGAACGCTGCGTTGGGATGTCGGGTAAATGCTGTTCAACGGAATCCATGAGCACATCACAAATACCTTCATTTTGCAGAGGACCGGCAACCACATGGAAAGGTGGTGCGGTATTGATCGCCCAATGTATATTTAACGGCGCTTGCGCCGCGGTAGTTCCGCACAGCGCTAAGGCAAATACTATCAAGCTAAAATTGCGAACATGGTTCATGGCTTAGTCTCAATCCATCATTGTTGCGCGTCGACCCGTTTATGTTAACGCGGTTGCTCTCACTTTGGTTCCAGTTCTCAGGGTAAATTTTGCGCGTCATTAAGTGTGCTGAATGTGCTGCAAGGATCATGAGAAGGAATCAGTGCGCTCGAATTGAATGGTATTACTCCCACTATCGAAGAAAATTAGATGAGAATCCAGTAAGATTTGTTAAATTGTACGCATATACTTACTAAAAAAAGAGTCGTTCAGCATGGAAGAATTGAAATGGCAGCATGTATCTCCTCGTTATGTCTCTCTCTTACGCATTGATAAAAGTATTTTATGCGGGCTTATTTTAATTGTTGTGTCGTTGCCCGCGATTCTAGTCGATGCGGTTCCTCTTTGGGCCGCGGGCATTTTCTGGGGCGCGTTATTTGTTTTGTGGCTGATCCTGATTTTCCTGTGGGCGCCTCGTCGGTTTCGGGTAACCGCCTTTGCCACTGAGCCGAAAGAAGTCCATTTTCGGGTTGGCGCCCTGTGGTACCGGCATACCGCCGTTACGCACAACCGCATTCAACATCTGGAAATTGAACAAAGCCCGTTTGAGCGCATGTTGGGTTTAGCGCGGCTGATTATCTTTACGGCAGGCGGTAGTGGCGCAGACCTCACCATACCCGGGCTAGCCCGGGACGATGCGATGGCGCTCCGGGATGAATTGTTAAGCATGATTCGTGATGAGCAGCTTGACGAGGCAGCGATTACTGAAGCCGGTCCGGTTTCGTCGGATGCTAAATCTGGGGACGCCACCAATGAGTGATTCTCGGCAATGGCAGCGCTTGCCATTACTGGCTCTCTGCTTTTTCTTCTTAAGTACCATTCGCCTCATGATGAAGCATCTTTATCAAGCGGCCCCGGCGTTAGCCGCGGCATTTATTGCGGTCAGCGCATTGCGTCCATTTATCCCACATATACTGCTGGGTCTCCTGGTTCTCATCATGATCACCACGGTGCTGCGATATCGGCGTTTTTTCTATGCCACTGAAACGCAAAGAATCTGCGTGAAACAAGGGGTGTTGCGGAAGGTAGAGCTTAATCTTGAGTATGATCGCATTCAACAAGCAGATATTGCGCGTCCTTTTTATTTTCGTCCGTTTCAATTGGCGATACTGAAGTTACAAAGTGCCGGAAGTAAAGCACAAGAGGTGGAAATTGCCGGATTACGAGTGGATCGCGCGGTCGCTATACAAGCAGAAATTCTTGCTGAAATTGAGGATGATAAAGGTGCTGGCGCAACCCAAGCGCAGGATTCAGAAGCCTCAAGCGGTGTAGATTTCACCTTCACGTTACCTCCCAGCGAAGTATTGCGCATTGGACTGATGCAAAACATTTTTGTGGTGGTCGGTGTAATAACGGCGCTGTTATTTTCAAATCAACAAGTGAATGCGCGTGTGCGAGAGCAGTTTGTTACCTTTGTGGAACAGTTCCCGAGCACCGGAGAAGCAATTTTTGCAATCGTAGCCATCTCCCTCGGTGTGCTGGTGCTATTAATTTTGGGTACCATTGCGATTCAGTTTAATAAATATTACGGCTATACCTTAACGCGACGAGGCGATCGGGTGCGTTATGAAGCGGGATTAACCTCAACGTTAACGCGTAGCTTTCGTGTTCAAAAATTGCAATTGCTAGACATTCGTCAAGGCTGGATGGGACGTTTATTGAATCGTCAGCAAATTCGTATTTCCCAAGCGGGCAACCAACAGAAACAAGATGGTAAATTTGTTTTGCCTTGTGTGTCGCCGAAAATTCGTCGGGAGTTTAATCAGGATTTGCGACTTCCACAGGCAAATTGGCAGCCAGTACATTGGTTAATGTTCCCCCGCTTTGTGCTGTTATTTTCCGGATTAGGGTGGCTGCTGTTCGATTGGCGCGTTGCGGCGGGCGTGTTGGTTGGCTTGACCATTGTGCGATGGCGCTGGTGGCACATGTTCGCATGGCACTTCGATGGCGAGTGGCTAGCCATTCGGCATGGTTTTATCGGCTCGCGCCAGCAGTGGATGCCGGCTGCAAAGCTACAGCATGTAAGCATTACCCAAGGGCCTATTCAACGCCGTTTCAAGCTGAGTAATTTGCAGGTCAGCACGGCGGCAGGCAATCTCTATTTACCTTACTTAAAGACCGCTACAGCCGAACGTTTGCAACAGCAGTTACTGGATGTGACCCGAGACAATTACAAACGCTGGATGTAAGTGAGCGCTTACAACTCGCGCTCACATCCAGCGCTTACTTCCAGTATTGCTCAACGGTGACATTGCCCGGTTTGCGGCGTAGGTTAATGTTAAGATTCCGCGCCGCTAACTCTGCTTTTGCATCGGTAATCATCTGTGGGTTACCACACAGCATGATTTGCGCGTCTTGATCTAAGGTTCCGCCAGTGGCGTGTTCCAACTCACCGCTGTGAATGAGTGCGGGAATGCGTGCATGCAGGGCACCAATGATGGGCTCGCGAGTTACTACCGGCTGATACACCAGTTGCTGCGGATAGCGGCTCTGCCATTCACGAATTTTATCTTGATAACACAGGTCGGCTTCGGTGCGGACACCGTGTACGAGATATATTTTCTCGTAGCGTTGCCATGGCTCATCGGTTCCCAACATGGAGAAATAGGGACCAATACCGGTACCTGTGCCGATAAGCCAAAGACTCTTACCATCGGGTATTTCGCTAAGAATAAAGAAGCCACTGGCCGGCTGGCTCACTTCTAGGGTATCGCCGGGCTGAAGTTGGTCGAGGCGCGGCGATAATTCACCGTCTGGAACCGTGGTGACAAGAAAATCGAGTATCGGCTCGCTGGGACTATTCACCAAAGAGTAAGCCCGTTGAATGCGCTTCTCTGGACCGGGCATGCCGAGCCGAACAAATTGTCCTGCGATGAAATCGAAGGGTTCGGTTTGAACGCGCAAACTAAATAAGTCTGCATGCCAACGTTTGTTCTCGACAACGGTTCCGGTAATCCACGTGGCCATTTAATCCTCACTTATTACATTCGCTTAGTGCATTATGATGAATGGTTTTGCGGCTAACAACAACCAGTGATAGCGAGTTCGAGCAAGGAGATTCTTTCGATGATAAATTCTTGTATGCTGTGATCACAGGCGTTATCCACAAAGCAGCCAATTGACATGGACACTTTAGACCGATTTGAGCGATTGATATGGCAAGTTTGATAGATCCAAAGCAGACGGTCAGCGCGGGCGGAATCCCATGGCTTCCCTTTACCTCATTGACCCCAGAAGGGTTTTCCATTCGGGGGCAACGCACCTTAGTGCACGCCAACTCAGACAAGCCGGTGGTGCATTTTATTCATGGCAATTCGTATTCAGGTTTAACCTACTTGCCCTTGTGGCAGGCATTAATACCTCATGTGGATATTATTCTGCATGATGCCCAAGGTCATGGTGATAGTGATGACGGTGGCCCATTTGTTGGTTGGAACCGATCGGCAGAGATTGCCACTGAAATTTGGCAGGGGTTGCGACAGGACTATCAAAATCGACCTGCGATAGGTCTTGGTCATAGCTTCGGAGGGGTACTCACCTCGCTTATGGCCGCTGCTGACCGCTCGTTGTTTGCGCAGGTGTTATTGCTTGATCCTATTGTCTTTACGCCCGGGATGTTGCGCTGGATGCAGCCCTTACAGTGGCTGCAATTGTATAGCTACAACCCCATTGCCAAGAAGGCCAGAAAGCGGCGCAGTGAGTGGGAATCTTGTGCCCAGGTGATGGAATCATTGCGCGGCAGGGGGATGTTTCGTGGTTGGGATGAACAGGCCTTGCAGGCCTATGCTGAGTTCGCAACGGCGCCCAATAAGCATGGCCAACGTCAATTAAAATGCACGCCGCAACGAGAGGCTGAGATTTTCTCGTCTTACGCCCGCGGGCTGTGGGGAAAGTTGCCGCAAATTGATGTGCCCACGCGGGCATGGGTGGGCGAAAAGAGTTATCCATTTGTCCATCAATCGATGGCACTTTGGCAGCAAAAAAATCCTAAGTTTTCTTACCAAGCAGTGCCCGGTGGGCACTGCTTTATGCTTGAGCATCCTCAGCAAATCGCGCAGAAACTTCTAGCTGCGCTGCAACGCTGATTCAGGAATGGGTTCGCCAATACATGTGGACAGGGCGGTAAGTAACTTCCGTTCAACCACTGTAATTTCACCGTCATGCTCTGCACAGGTAAGCCAAGCATTGACCATCCGTTCTTTATTCTGAGGCGCCCATTCGTTGATGCGGTCTAACACATCAGCCAGATCGCCAAAGCTAAACTTATGGTGAGGGAAGGGGACAAGGGGCTTAGGAAAGTGTTGCGCGCCCGCTTGAAATGCAGCTTCACTCGCTGTTTTATCGTTGGGGCTACCGTAATGAGCAAGCACCGACAATGAATACTCGGCGTCACTAACAAAGCGGGTTTTTACCAATGGCACACGTTTATTTGGGGCGAATTGGGCTAACACATAGCGCCGCACAATTTGTCCTAAACACCAATCATAGAGCGTAATTTGCTGATCCGCGGCAAGTACATCCTGCAACGTTGCCAGAATGGCTTTTGCTTCCTGTTCCGCGAAGCCTTTGAGTGCAGGGATGGACAATTCAACCAGTGGCAAACGCTCTTCAAGGGGTAAGTCGCGAACCTGCGTGTAGTCGTTTAGTGTGCGAGTGGCTAAGGCTTCACCATGTTGTTCACGAATTAAAGCCAGTTGCTTTTCGCGCACGGATTCATCGGCACTCAATGCAATAGCAAAGATAATGGCCTCAGCACCTTCTTGTTGGCGGACTTCTTCGCGCAAGGCTGCAGAAACCGGAATAGCACTACCAGCAACACGACCCCCGGCTTCTCCCGCGCCGAGTACAGCCCCGGTGAGTATTGTATTGAGCACCGCTTTCTTACGGGAATCTTGTTGAGATGCCTTTTCTTCTGCCGCCGCGTCACTTTTTTCTGCATCCAGCTCTTGTTTTAATTGCTGTGCAGAATTGGCCCGAAACTTACCGTCCCAACTAGGACGTACGCGTTTAATGCGTTTACTCAAGGGCGGGTGCGTTGCAAAAACCGACATCATTTTATTCACTGCTTGGCCAAAAAATAGATGGGCCGCTTCGTCTGCGTTTTTACTCTCAACCCGACTGCCTGGCCCGGATTTTTGTAATGCGCCAATTTGTTCTAGCGCGCCCCCGATACCGTCGGGGTTACGGGTGAATTGCACCGCTGAAGCATCGGCTAAATATTCGCGTTGTCGGCTCACTGCCGCTTTAATCAGGTTTCCGAACAAAATGCCAATGGCACCGATAATTAATAGACCAATCCCTATCAATGGCAGCGGATTTTTATCATTGCGGCGGCTAAACATACCCGTACGCAAGAGCAGGTAGCCGGCGTGGCTAATAAACAAAATGCCGTTCAGAATCGCCATAATGCGGATATTCATACGCATATCCCCATTAAGGATGTGGGCGATTTCGTGGGCAACGACCCCTTGTAATTGATCCCGCGTAAGATTCTCAACACAGCCGCGCGTGATCCCAATGACGGCATCCCCAGGAGCGTAACCTGCGGCAAATGCGTTAATACCCGATTCGTTTTTCAGTAAATATACCGGCGGCACGGGCATATTCGCAGCAATGGCCATTTCTTCGGTTACATTTAGGATTTTGCGTTCGATGGGGTCGCGACTATCGGGCGATAGACGGACGCCACCTAAAGCCTCGGCCACAATACGACCACCCCCGCGCAATTGTGACCATTTATATAACACTGCAAGGCTGATCGCAGAGAGGGTTACACCCATCGCGGCGACGATAATATCCCATTGCAGCGTGAAGCTCTCGGTGTGCGCTGGCGTTTGTTGTGACGCATGCATGCCGCCGCTGACGGCGGCCACAAGCAGGCCCGTGAGTGCCAACAAGCTAATGACCGCTAGCCCAAACAGAATCACAAGCAAACGCGTATTGCGTTTGGCGACGGCTTGATGTTCGAAGAAATCCATTGCTGCCATAGTTACCTCAAGTCGCCGTGTTAAAATTTAACTTCTGGCGCTTTCTGAATTTCTTCACGATCTTCAAACTGCAACAAGGTTGCGTCTGTACTGTGACCAAACATGCTTGCAAACACGACAGGTGGAAACGACTGCCGATAGGTGTTGTAAGCCATGACAGCATCGTTAAAAGATTGGCGAGAGAACGCAACGCGATTCTCTGTGCTGGTGAGCTCTTCACTCAGCTGCATCATATTCTGATTTGCTTTTAAATCAGGATAGGCTTCCATCACCACATTCAGGCGACCGAGTGCACTCGATAATGCCCCTTCCGCGCCCACTAAATTCCCCATCGCTTGCGCATCACCGGGTGCAGCGGCAGCGCCTTTTAAGGCCGCGGCGGCTTGATTACGGGCTTCTACCACAGCTTCTAAGGTTTCGCGCTCATGCTTGAGATAGGCTTTTGCTGTCTCAACAAGGTTAGGAATCAGATCGTAGCGGCGCTTCAGTTGGACATCGATTTGCGCGAATGCGTTTTCAAAGCGATTTTTTAAAGCGACAAGTTTGTTGTATATCCCGACTACATAGAAAACCAGTAGCACGAGAACAATTAGGGCAATCCATAACTCCATGATGTACTTCCTCTTTTTAGTGTACGCCGACGGTTCAATGCTTAGGCACTGTTATAGCACGGAAGTTCGCCGAAAAATATGTTTGCGGCGTGAATTCAGTGATCAACAAATAGCCATGCGGTATCGGAAGAATGGTGGCACTTGTGCAGGCTTTGGTGTACTTTAAAGTGCATTCTAAGACCTCCGGGAAACGGTTGCTTATGTCGAATGTGAGCGGAAATCTTTTTGTTATCGCGGCGCCGAGTGGCGCCGGCAAATCTAGTTTGATCAAAGCGCTATTGGAGCGCCACACCGATGGCACGATGGAGGTGTCGGTAAGCACCACTACGCGCCGACCGCGTCCGGGTGAGATAGACGGCGTGCATTACCACTTTGTTTCGGAAGATACTTTTCTCAAGCAGGTTGATAAAGGTGATTTCTATGAGTGGGCGAAAGTGTTTGACCATTACTACGGCACATCGCGCACTGTGATTGAGAAAACCTTGGCCAGCGGCACAGATGTATTTCTTGATATTGACTGGCAAGGCACACGGCAAGTAAAAGCAGCCTACCCTGGGGTACATACTATTTTTATTTTACCCCCTTCCAATGAAGAACTTGAGCGACGTTTACGTAGCCGTGGTCAAGATAGTGACGAGGTGATTGCGAAACGCATGGCCAAAGCACAGCACGAAATGTCGCATTATGCAGAGTTCAGTTACTTGATAGTGAATGAAGATTTTGACCAGTCCGTCAATAATCTAGAGCATATTGTGATGTGTCAGCGGATGCGCCGCTCGAAGCAGCAAATACGGTACCGAGAAGTCCTGCAGAATTTACTCCACGAATAGAGCTTGGCGTTAGCGGGTGATTTACAGTACAATAATTGCCCTTTTCGGCCATAGGGCTCGAAATTGGCGTGAAATGAGTTTTTTTAATTAGGTTTAACTTAAGGCGGAACATAAATGGCACGGGTAACAGTTGAAGATGCAGTAGATCGTATTGGTAACCGGTTTGATTTGGTACTGGTGGCTGCTCGGCGTGCGCGTCAAATTGCGAATGGCGGAAAAGAGCCTCTAGTTGAAACTAACAATGAAAAAGCAACGGTTATCGCGTTACGCGAAATCGAAGCAGGTCTTATCGACGCTGAGCGTTTAGATCAAGACGATCAAGAAGAGCGTTTTGCCCAAGATGAGGCAGAAGTTGCTGCAATGACCGCGCTTAAATCGCGCCATCACGAAGAATAATCTCCTTCAGCCAGTGGGTGTTTTCTGCACCTGCTGGCGCTTGCCCGTTGGCAAATCCTTCATTTCCCCTTATGCTCTCTGATATGCCTGTGAGTTTATGCCTGATTCATTGATTCGGCATAGTGTAAATGATTGCATGTGATGAGTAAGGTTGTTTGTGACACCACAACACGGCTTGAAATCCGCGAAGAGAAGTGAGAGCGCTGTAGTGTATCTGTTTGAAGGGTTGCGCAATTTAACCGAAGCATACTTGCCGAAAGTGCAAGTTGAACGCTTAGAGGCTGCATTTCATGTGGCTTTTCAAGCGCATATCGAGCAAAAGCGGCAAAGCGGCGAGCCTTACATTACCCATCCTGTGGCTGTGGCCTGCATGCTTGCAGAAATGCGACTTGACCATGAGACGCTCATGGCGGCATTACTGCATGATGTAATTGAAGACACCTCCGTAACCCATGAAGACCTCGCAGAACAGTTCGGCGCAACAGTTGCAGAACTCGTTGAAGGGGTGTCCAAACTGGATAAGCTTCAATTTAACAGCAAAGAAGAAGCTCAGATCGAAAACTATCGCAAGATGATTATGGCGATGGTGCAAGACATTCGCGTGATTCTTATTAAACTCGCGGATCGTACTCACAATATGCGCACGATAGGCCATTTACGCCCGGATAAACGCCGTCGAATTGCCCGCGAAACCCTTGAAATTTATGCGCCATTGGCCCACCGCTTGGGTATTCATAATGTTAAAAATGAACTTGAGACCCTTGGCTTTTGGGCCATGCACCCGTGGCGTGCGCGTTTGCTTGAAAGCCAAGTACGCAAAGCCCGCGGCAACCGCAAAGCACTGCTTGAGCGCACCCATAACGAATTGATTTCCCGACTTGAAGAACAACAGATTAAAGCCCGCGTCTATGGGCGCGAAAAACATCTGTATAGCATTTATAAAAAAATGCTGAACAAAGAGTTAAAGTTTGATCAAGTTATGGATATTTACGCGTTTCGGGTGGTGGTTGACGGTGTCGATACCTGTTACCGCGTGCTTGGGGCCGTACACAACTTATATAAGCCTATCGAAACGCGCTTTAAAGATTATATTGCGATTCCCAAATCGAATGGCTACCAATCCTTGCATACCTCATTAAAAGGGCCGCACGGAATTCCTGTAGAAATCCAGATTCGCACTGAAGAAATGGACTTAATGGCGGATCGCGGGGTTGCGGCACATTGGCTCTATAAAGATATCGAAGATAGTGGCACCACGGCTCAGGTGCGCGCACAAAAATGGATGCAAAGCTTAATTGAACTGCAGCAAAGCGCAGGTAATTCGTTTGAATTCATTGAGAATGTTAAATCTGATCTGTTCCCCGATGAGATATATGTATTTACACCGGATGGACGCATTATCGAACTACCACAAGGGGCTACCCCGGTTGATTTTGCCTATGCGGTACATACGGATATTGGCAACACCTGTATTGGGGCCCGCGTAAATCACAAAGCCTATTCATTGAGTAAAGCGCTGGAGAACGGACAAACGGTAGAAATTCGCACCGCCCCAGGATCGCGTCCAAATATTGCTTGGCTGAACTTTGTGGTGACTGCAAAAGCCCGCTTGAAAATCCGTCAGTATCTGAAAAATGCTGAATCTGATGAGGCCTTGCAGCTTGGTGAGCGCTTACTTCGTGCCGCTCTGGGTGCCCACAGTATGGACGATATCCCGAGTGCTGATTTTGAACGCGTGGCAATAGAACTGAAGCGGGATAATAAAGAAACCTTGTTGCGGGAAATCGGCTTAGGCAATTTGATGAGCTTGGCCGTGGCCCGTCGCTTAATGGGCGACGATAAGCGTCTAAAAGCAGCGGCAGGTGACGATGAACGGGGTCGTAGTTTAGCCATTAAAGGCGCTGATGGCTTATTACTTACCTTTGCGAAGTGCTGTCGTCCTATTCCCGGCGACGACATTATTGCCCATGTCAGTCCAGGTCGTGGTTTGGTTATTCACCGGCGTGAATGTAAGAACGTACGGGGCCATGAAGATGAGCCTGGGCGTTATTTCCCGGTGCAGTGGGACAATAAACCGGACTCTCAGTTTACCTCAGAGATTCGTGTGGAAATCGTAAATCATCAGGGGGCATTGGCACGCTTAACCTCAGCGATTGCGCAAACCGGATGTAATATTCAAGGGTTGAAAACAGAAGAAATCGATACCACGATCTATTATATTGATGTTGAATTAACTATTAATGACCGAAAACATTTAGCAGATGTTATGCGGCAAATCCGCAAAATGCCCAATGTGCAACGGGTCTCTCGTTTAAGGAAATAGCCCATGTCTAAAGTGATTGTTGCCACGGAGAATGCACCCGCGGCAATCGGAACCTATTCGCAAGCAGTGAAAATTGGAACCACGGTGTATTTGTCTGGGCAAATCCCTCTGGTACCCGAGACCATGACGATGGTTTCCGATGATTTTCGTGAGCAAGCGGTGCAAGTGTTTAAAAACTTAGCGGCGGTGTGTGAAGCCGCCGGTGGCGAATTACAAAATATGGTGAAGGTACAAATTTACCTCACTGATTTAAGTAACTTCGCCATTGTGAATGAAGTAATGGCTGAAAATTTCAGTACGCCTTATCCAGCGCGTGCAGCCATTGGTGTGCGAGCCTTGCCAAAAGACGCACAAATTGAAATCGATGGCATTATGGAATTACCGTCGACTAACTAGACGAAATACGATGAAACAGCCCACGCATTGCGTGGGCTTTTTTTTTAGATTGGTGCTGCCTCAGATTCCGGCTCGTTGGCTTTGATAGGGCCAAACAGGAAAATGGCAATAACGCCTACAATACCGAGCACGAAGCAATAGAAAGTATTCAAACTCACCGCCAATGGCGATACGCCGAAGGTGGCGCCCATGAGTAGGGCTTGCGCGCCATAAGGTAAAACCCCTTGCACCACGCAAGCAAATATATCTAAGTAACTGGCACTTTGCCGAGGGGCGACATTACCTTCCTTCGCAAGCCGTTTACTCACTTCCCCAGACAGCAAGATAGTGACGGTATTATTGGCCACCGCTAAATTAGTAAGCGCGGTAAGGCCGGCAATACCAAAAGCGGCAGAACGATCTTTGCGGCGACTCAGCCGGGTAGTGGCCCGTTCAACACTTTTGGCTAAAAACGCTAAGCCCCCTTGTTGCCGGATGAGGGCCGACAGGCCACCGATCAACAAGGACAACAGGAAGATTTCTTGCATACTGGTAAAACCAATATAGATATCTTGGGTGAAGGCAACTACGGCATAATCCACCGCCACCATGCCAAACAATGCCGCCAGAATGATGCCGAGGGTGAGCACCACAAAAACGTTTAGTCCCGACACCGCCAAAGCGATAATGAAGAAGTAAGGTAATGCAAGCCAGTAGTTGGCTTCAGGAGCCTCGATGGGTGCGCTTCCGGTATTAAAAAACGACAACACACCTATGGTCAAGATCGCTGCAGGCACTGCAATGCGAAGGTTGGTTCGAAATTTATCCTTCATCGCACAGCCTTGCGTGCGCGTTGAGGCGATAGTGGTGTCTGAGATAAACGATAAGTTGTCACCAAACATAGCGCCACTGACCAACACCCCTGCCATTAACGCCGGATTGATCCCCGCCACCTGAGATAGCCCAAGCGCCACCGGCGCCAACGCAGCAAGGGTACCCATGGACGTTCCCATCGCGGTAGACACCACTGCGGCGATAAGAAAAATCCCTGGCAAAATAAACGACGGTGGAATAATGGCTAAACCGAGCCCAACCATTGCATCTACACCACCCGTTGCGGCGGCAACGGTAGAAAATGCGCCTGCCAACAAGTAAATCAAACACATGGTAATAATATTGTTGTGGCCCACGCCCTCAACAAAAGTTTGAATGCGCCGATTTAGCTCTTCCTTGCTCAACAGCACCGCCAAGATAATTGCCGGAAGAATGGCAACCGGGCTGGCTAGCTGATAGAACGCCATTTCGACCCCTTGGCTATGGAGAATGATACCCGTGCCGAGAAATAACGTAAGGAATAACACAAGCGGTAACAGTGCAATGGCACTGGGTTTTACAGGTGGTGTAGTAGATGACATACAGCTTCTCAGTTTTGTTTTTTTAGACGTCTAGAAGCATAAACACCTTAATAGGGGATGACAACCCTTTTTCGGACAAGGCGAGTTTTTAGTGCGATCGATGAAATATCCGTTGGCTCTCCCGCTTGGCCGATAAAGGATGTACACTCAATAGCATGAATCGCTTCTTGATCATGAGAAGCACAAGCAAACACTAGTAGCATGAGGTAACGGGATGAGCCCAGAAGATCTGCACTTGCAACTTCGTAACTTACGCAACGAAGATTACCCACAGCTAAAAGCGCTCATGGATCGTGTATATGACGACATCGGCGGTGCGTGGGAAGAGCACACCATACGCAAGTTAGTTCGGGAATTCCCAGACGGCCAGATTTGCCTTGAGGATAACGGGGTCATTGTTGGCGTCGCGCTGACAGTTCAGGTGACCTACGATAAGTTTTCCAACCCCCATCAATATGACGATCTCTTAGGCAAGCGCGATACCATTTTAAATGAAGACGATGGCGACGCCCTTTATGGGCTCGATGTGCTTATTCATCCTGATTACCGTGGCTATCGTTTAGGCCGGCGCTTATATGATGCGCGTAAAGAGCTCTGTATTCAGGAAAATCTAAAAGCAATTTTGGCCGGTGGCCGCATTGTGAACTATCACAAGTATGCGGACGATATGACCGCAAGCCAGTATTTAGAGAAAGTGCGTCGCCGGGAAATCTACGATCCTATTTTAAGTTTCCAGCTGGCCAACGACTTTGTCGTAAAACGACTGCTCTACAAATATATGCCGGAGGATAAGAAATCCAGAGGGTATGCCACTTTATTGGAATGGAGCAATTTCTTATACGAGCCGGCAGATACGGTTATTTCATCGCGCTCGCGCAATGTACGCGTTGGTGCAGTGCAGTGGCAAATGCGTTCAGTAAAGTCTGTAGAAGAACTCCTGCAACAAGTCGAGTACTTCGTGGATGCGATTTCCAGTTATAAAAGCGACTTTGCATTGTTCCCCGAGTTTTTTAATGCGCCGCTCATGGGGCTTTCGGATAAAAGCCAACAAATGTCGGCGATTCGCTTTTTAGCTGGATTTACCGAGCGTTTTCGCAAAGAAATGTCACAGATGGCGGTGAGCTATAACGTCAATATCATTACCGGATCGATGCCATTGCAGGAAGGGGACTCTCTCTATAACGTCACCTATTTATGTCGTCGTGATGGTTCGGTAGAAGAACAGAAAAAAATTCATATTACGCCTCATGAAAAACGCGATTGGGTTATTGAAGGTGGGGATAAAGTACAGGTGTTCCAAACCGACGCAGGGCGCGTGGGAATTTTAATTTGCTATGACGTTGAGTTTCCTGAATTAGGGCGCCTAATGGCCGATGAAGGCTTGGAGATCTTATTTGTGCCGTTTTGGACAGATACCCGAAACGCGTATTTGCGAGTGCGCCATTGTGCGCAAGCACGGGCTGTTGAAAATGAGTGTTACGTGGTTATCTGCGGGAGCGTGGGCAACTTACCAGAAGTGGAAAGTCTCGACGTGCAGTATGCGCAATCGTCGGTATTCTCACCGTCTGATTTTGCATTCCCCCATGATGCCGTTATGTCGGAAACGACGCCAAATACAGAAATGCTGATGTTCTCAGACCTCAATCTCGATGAGCTACGTTATCTGCACAACGAAGGCTCGGTTACTAACTTAAAAGATCGCCGCACGGATATGTATGATGTTGTGCGGAAATGGCGAACATAAGGATTTTATCGCCCCATGAGTGCGTTGGCGGAGATTACGCTTACGACGCTAAAAGGCGTCGGCCCGAAAATGGCAGAGCGGCTTACCAAGCTAGGCCTGCTGACAGTTCAGGATGTGCTGTTTCATTTGCCACTGCGCTATCAGGATCGTACCCGCGTTACCCCAATCGCGAGTTTGCGGGTAGGCGATTATGCCACTGTGGTCGCGGATGTTGTGGATGCGAAGGTGCATTTTGGGCGGCGCCGGGCCTTGCTGGTGCGTGTGCATGACCGTTCAGGTACCTTAACGCTGCGCTTCTTTCGATTTTCTGCCGCCCAGCAAAAGCAATTTAGTACCGGCCAAAAAGTGCATTTGTATGGTGAAATGCGACCGGGGCCAACGGGCCCTGAAGTGATTCATCCTGAGTATAAAATTGTTGAGAGCACGGAGAGTATTCGCGTTGACGATGCGCTCACCCCAGTGTACCCCACCACGGAAGGTGTTCATCAGCTCACATTACGTAATCTAGTGACTCAAGCCCTTAGCTACTTAAACAGCACGAGTTTGCCGGAATTGCTTCCGGCTGAACTGCGCTCCGGTAGACCGGATTTAATCACGGCTATTCGTACCTTGCATCACCCGCCCCGCGACATTAATCAGCAACAGCTATTGGACGGCATTCACCCAACCCAGCGCCGACTTGCCCTAGAAGAGTTACTGGCGCATCAACTCAGTATGCTATTTGCGCGGCAGCAGCAACAAGCGGTAGCGGCGCCTGCGATAGCGCCGTCGCAACGCTTAAAGCAAGCGTTGTTGCACACCTTGCCGTTCTCTCCTACCGCCGCACAAACCCGAGTAGTGGGAGAAATTGAATCGGATTTACAGCTTGGTTTGCCGATGTTGCGCTTAGTGCAAGGGGATGTAGGTTCAGGAAAAACGCTAGTGGCCGCCATGGCCGCTTTATCGGCGATTGAAGCGGGCTATCAGGTAGCGCTGATGGCACCCACCGAGTTGTTAGCAGAACAGCATGCGCAAAGCTTTTCTATGTGGCTCGAGCCGTTAGGTATTCGGGTTGGTTGGCTAACCGGAAAGCTCAAGGGTAAAGCGCGTGCGCAAACCTTACAGGAGCTAGGCGATGGCACCCTTGGTTTTATTGTCGGTACCCACGCCTTGTTTCAAGAGAGCGTCCAGTTTCATCGTTTGGCCCTGGTGATTATCGATGAGCAACATCGGTTTGGTGTCCATCAGCGCTTGGCGCTGCGGGAAAAGGGCGAACAACAAGGTATGCATCCGCATCAATTGGTGATGACGGCGACACCGATACCGCGCACCTTAGCCATGACCGCCTATGCGGATTTAGCGACCTCGATCATTGACGAGCTTCCACCGGGTCGAACTCCCGTGCACACAGTGGCTATTCCCGATACACGGCGTGATGATGTGATTGAACGCTTGCGACACGCCGTGATCAGTGAGAAACGTCAGGTATACTGGGTGTGCACCCTAATTGAAGAATCGGAAGTATTGCAGTGTCAGGCGGCAGAAGATACCGCCGCATACTTGCACGAGACCCTGCCTGAACTGCGTATTGGTTTGGTCCATGGTCGGCAGAAAAGTGCGGAAAAAGAATCAGTTATGCAACAGTTCAAGGCCCATGAACTGGATTTGCTAGTAGCGACCACGGTTATTGAAGTGGGTGTCGATGTGCCGAATGCAAGTTTAATGATTATTGAAAACCCAGAGCGCTTGGGGCTAGCGCAATTACATCAACTGCGTGGGCGCGTGGGCCGTGGGGCGGTGGCGAGTTCTTGCGTGCTGCTGTATAAAACCCCCTTATCAAAACAAGCGCAAGAGCGCTTAGGTGTGCTGCGTGATAGTCATGATGGTTTTGTTATTGCTGAAAAAGACCTGGAGTTGCGCGGCCCTGGTGAGTTACTCGGCGCCCGGCAAACCGGCTTGGTACAAATGAAAGTGGCGGATTTAGCCCGGGATAGCGATCTCATTCCGGAAATACAAAGCATTGCTCAACAATTATTCACGCACTTTCCTCAACACAGTGACGCTCTCATGCAGCGTTGGCTGCCAGATAAGGAACGCTACGCTTCCGTTTAATTGTGCGCGGAATGTGCCCTGTGTATTGGGCAAATCGTCGGTATCGTATACACTAGGCCTGAATTTTAATAGCCAGGCAGTTTTTCATGAAAAAGCACGATGACAGTACACACTTTGGTTTTAAAACCGTTGCTAAAGACGAAAAAGCGACCATGGTTGCTGGTGTGTTCCATTCTGTTGCAGGCAAGTATGACTTAATGAACGATGTGATGTCGTTTGGAATTCATCGCTTGTGGAAACGATTTACTATTGATTGTAGCGGTGTTCGTCGCGGCCAAAAGGTGTTGGATTTGGCGGGTGGAACCGGCGACCTAGCGGCGAAATTTTCGCGCATGGTCGGGCCGGAAGGCGAAGTTGTTCTTGCCGATATTAATGAATCAATGCTGCAAGTGGGTCGTGATAAATTGCGTGATATGGGAATCGTTGGCAATGTGCGTTACGTGCAAGCCGATGCTGAGAAACTGCCATTTCCCGATGATACTTTCGATCTTATTACCATTGCTTTTGGACTGCGCAACGTGACCGATAAGGACGCTGCACTTCGTTCCATGCTGCGGGTGTTAAAGCCGGGCGGCCGCTTGTTGGTGTTAGAGTTCTCGAAACCTGAAGTTGAGCTTCTGTCGAAAGCGTATGATATCTATTCTTTCCATGTTATGCCGCGTATGGGCGCATTTATCGCCAACGATAAAGACAGTTATCAATATTTGGCGGAGTCGATTCGCATGCATCCAGATCAAGATACCTTGAAGACGATGATGGAAGAGGCCGGCTTTGAACAGGTGACCTATCATAACCTCACCGGCGGTATTGTCGCACTCCATCGAGGTTTTAAATTCTAATGCCAGTGCTTCCGGTGGTTCGGGCGTCGATTGAGCGAGCGTTGAATGTCGCGCTTGCCAACGACCCACGTGCCAAACAGCGTTTGGCCGGGGTGCAGGGAAAGTGTTTCCGCTTGCATGTACTCGAGTTGCCTGAACCCATGACGCTATTTTTCTACCCTGATGCTATTGCGCTATTGGGGCCGGATTTTGAAGCCGTGGATGGTTCGGTAACTGTGGCTTTCGCTGATCTGTTTGAATTGAGCGATGCCAGTAAAGTGACGCAGATGCTGCAGACAGGCAAGGTAAAAATTACCGGCGATCCGGTGTTTGCCCAGCAGGCGGCACAGGTGTTTCTCAAACTTGATATCGACTTTGAAGAAATGTTTGCCAACTATTTGGGTGATGTCCCGGGTTATTGGCTGGCGCAGGGCATCGAAAAACTGCGTCGATTGAAGCCTCGGACAGCGGATATGAAGCAGCGCGCAAGCGATGTGCTGACCAACGAAATGAAATTAGCGGCAAGCCCTTTGTTTTTTGCCTTGTACCAAGATGATGTCCAGGCCTTGCGCAAACAATTGGATCGTTTAGAGAAACGAGTAGATTCTATAGCGAAGCGGCACGATCTGCCGCCGAAAACGGAGTAAGCCGGTGCGAGCTTTTCGCTTATATAAAATTTTTAGTACGCTGCTTAAGCACGGAGTGGATGATTTAATTCCACGGCGCTGGCTGCCCTGGTACATCCGATTATGGCGCCGCAGTGCGTTTTGGCTACGCAATAGATACCCGGATAAACCCTTAGCAGAACGCTTGCGCATGGCGTTAGAAGCACTCGGTCCGGTGTATGTGAAACTGGGCCAAATGTTATCAACACGGCATGACTTGCTTGAACCCGAGATGATTTTACAGCTGTCGATGTTGCAAGATCGGGTGGTGCCATTTCCCGGTGAGGAGGCCCAGCGGATGGTTCAGGAATCTTTGGGCATCGCCGACATTTCTGAGCTATTTGAATCCTTCACGGTAACACCCATTGCCTCCGCGTCGATTGCGCAAGTGCATGCGGCCACCATCCGCCATAAAGAAACGGGAGCGACTCAAGATGTCGTGGTGAAAGTCACGCGTCCGGGCATTGTGAAAACCATTGATGCGGATCTAGAGTTAATGGAAGCGGTAGCTGGATTAGCCGCACGCTATTTGCCTGATGGCAAACGCTTGAAACCCGTGGAAGTTCTCCAAGAGTATCGCAAAACCCTATATAACGAGTTGAGCTTGGATCGCGAAGCGGCCAATGCAATTCAGTTGCGCCGTAACTTTACCGATTCGGAACTCCTGTATATCCCTGAGGTTTTCAGTGAGTATACGCGCCCGAACGTGATGGTGATGGAACGTATCTATGGCATTCCAGTGAACGATGTGGCGCGCATTCGCGAGCTTGGTATTGATTTGAAAACCTTGGCGGAGCGCGGTGTTGAAGTGTTCTTTACGCAGGTATTCCGTGATTCCTTCTTCCATGCGGATATGCACCCGGGGAATATTTTTGTCGACCCAGAATCGGCCAGTAACCCACGATATTTTGCGGTGGATTTTGGCATCGTCGGTACCCTAAACCGGGAAGATAAACGTTATCTTGCGGAAAACTTTATCGCCTTTTTTAATCGAGATTATCGCAAAGTCGCAGAATTACATGTGGATTCAGGCTGGGTGCCCACAAACACCAATATTGAGGAGTTTGAGTCGGCTATCCGTACGGTATGTGAACCCATTTTTGAAAAACCATTGGCAGAAATTTCCTTCGCTAACGTGCTTCTGAATTTGTTTAACACCGCACGACGCTTTGAAATGGAAGTTCAGCCGCAGTTGGTGTTATTGCAAAAAACCCTATTGTATGTGGAAGGTTTGGGCCGCCAACTCTATCCGCAGCTGGATTTGTGGAAAACGGCAAAGCCCTATTTAGAACGTTGGATGCAAGAGCAAATTGGCTGGCGCGCGCTGGTCAGAAGCTTAAAAGAGCAAGCGCCCTATTGGGCAGAAAAGCTGCCGGAAATGCCGACTTTGCTATACGATACGTTAAAGCAGGTACGCAATAGCAGTCGCAATGCCCAGCATTATGCAGATGTGTTCTTAGAACACCAGAAGCGGGCAGCGGTGAGCCGCTGGTGGAGCTTGCTGGCGGCAAGTTTAACTATAACAACCGCGGCGTTCGTAGTCGCGCCAATGACAATGATTTGGCCCACAGTAACGGGCGTAGCAGCCGTACTGACGTGGTGGCGAGCGTGGTCGGCCAAACCTTAAACGAGACGTTGAAAACGTAAAGAGAGAAACAACATGGGTATTAGTATTTGGCAATTATTAATCATTCTGCTCATTGTGGTGTTGGTGTTTGGAAGTAAACGCCTGCGCGGCTTGGGTAGTGATTTAGGTTCTGCGTTTCGGGGCTTTAAGAAAGAAATGGATTCGGATCAGAAGGCGGATAAGAAAGAAACTGAGCAATTGCAAAAGCCTTCGTCGGATTCTGCCTCACCAGAGGACAGTAACGAAAAGCAATCTGAGCAGGAGTCGCAGAAGCGCGATTAATCTATGTTTGATATCGGCTTTTGGGAATTACTGATCATAGCGGTTATCGGGCTTTTAGTGCTCGGCCCTGAGCGCCTGCCCGGTGCTATCCGCTCATTGCAGCGCAGCATTGCGAAATTCCGAGCCTTTGGTAGTCGAATGGAAGCCGAGATTAATCATGAATTGCGCGTGAAGGAACTGCACGATCATTTAAAGCAAATTGAATCGGCGGAAGATATGGAAAACCTCTCCCCCGAGTTAAAGCGTTCGCTAGAGGAGTTGCAACGGGCGGCTGCGTCAGTGCGGCAACCCTATGCACCAGAGCTTGATTCTGGACAAGAAACTTCCGACCAAGAGAGCAACACGCCAGCCTCCGATCAGAGCGATAACGCCTCAGATCCCAGCAAGCCAAAGGATTCTTAGGATGCAAGAAGCAGGCTTACTCGATCACTTAGCGGAGTTGCGCAAAACCCTACTGCGATCAGTAGCCGTTGTGATGTTGATTTTCGTAAGTTTGATCTACTTTGCGCGCGATCTCTACCGCTGGCTGGCGGATCCCCTTATGGCACACTTGCCTGAGGGAACCAGCATGATTGCCACCGATGTCGGCGCGCCATTCTTTGCCCCATTTAAACTTACCCTCGTGGTTGCGGTGCTAGTCGCCATCCCATTTCTGCTGCATCAAATCTGGCGTTTTATTGCTCCCGCGCTGTACCAAAAAGAGAAGCGCTTGGTTGCGCCTTTGCTCATTAGTAGCAGCTTACTGTTTTATGCAGGCATCGCGTTTGCCTACTATGTGGTGCTGCCACTCGCATTTGCCTTTTTTACCAGCATGGCACCGGAAGGCATCACCATAGCCACCGACATCTCCAGCTATTTGGATTTCGTGCTTAAAATTTTCTTTGCTTTCGGAATTGCATTCGAAATTCCGGTTGCCATTATGTTGTTATGCTGGAGCGGAACCGTTACACCGCAAACCCTGAGAGAGAAACGCCCCTATGTGATTGTGGCGGTTTTTGTGGTCGGTATGCTACTCACGCCACCGGACGTAATTTCCCAGACCTTACTTGCAGTTCCGATGTGGTTACTGTATGAACTAGGCATAGTGTTGGCTGGCTTTTATACAAATAAAACAAAGGAGGAACAGCCGTGAGGTTTGCCGCAAAATTAGTAATTGCAAGTGCATTGGTGATGACGAGTTCGCCCTTAAGTGCTGACGAATCAGTGAGTGCCCAATTGAAGGCCTGTGCGCAGATTCAAAGCGCCCTACAACGCCTCGATTGTTTTGATGAGCTTGCTGCGGGTATTGAAGCAACGTCGGCGCGAGAGCGCGGCCGCGGCGCAGCGCAGGGCCGTGGTGCCGATGCGCGCACACGGGGACAGGCTCGTGCTGAGGAAGCACGTGAACAAATGGATCCGGAAGAACGCGTAGAATGGGCCCAGCGGCAAAGTGAAGAGCGCGCTCGCGAAGCAGAAGCGCGTGCCCGCGCAGCAGAACAGCGTGCTGAGCAAGCCGAAGCGCGCGCTCGTGAAGCTGAACAGCGTCGGCAAGAACAGGCGGAACAGTCGGGTAAACCGATCGAAGGCCGTGAGTATGTGAATATTGTGGAAGCGTGGCAGAATCCACGCGGCGTCTGGCTGTTCCGTTTAGACAATGGACAGGTTTGGCGTCAGCAAGGTACGGAGACTTTCCATTACAGTGCCAGCACTCAGTATTACATTGAAGAAGGACGTTTATTAAATAGCTACTTCTTGGGTACTGATGGCCAGAATCGGCGGATTCGTGTGCGGTTAGATCGGTAGGCATGCCGTCATGCTTGTCGATTGTGGCGTAAACCTTACGGCCCCCGCGTTTCGTGATCGAATCGCGGAAACCATGCAAAACGCACAGCAGCATGGCGTTACCCGTATGGTGTTGATCGGGACCTCGCTAGAAACTAGCGCCGATGCAGCTCAGTTAGCCGTGCAGTGGCCCCACTGCGTGGCAACGGTCGGTGTCCATCCTCATGATGCAGCGCAGGTTCCGACCGATTATATAGAACGTCTCCGTGATTTGGCCAAGCAACCGGGTGTGCGCGCTATGGGTGAGTGTGGGTTGGACTATAATCGCAACTATTCACCACCGGCGGTTCAGCGTCGGGTGTTTGCAGAGCAACTGGAACTCGCTGTCGAGTTGCAGCTTCCAGTTTACCTGCATGAGCGTGACGCCCTTGCCGATCAGTTAAGTATTCTAGATGACTATATTGGAGAACTGCCGGGCGCGTTCACCCATTGCTTTACGGGCGACCAAGCCAGTCTCGAGGCCTATTTAGCCCGCGATTGCTATATCGGTATCACCGGTTGGGTTTGTGATGAACGTCGTGGCTTGGATTTGCAACAGGCATTGCTGCATATCCCCGATGACCGTTTGTTACTGGAAACTGACGCCCCTTATCTATTACCTCGCACCATCAGGCCAAAACCAAAATCACGGACCAATACGCCCGCGTATTTACCCTACGTTGTGCAAGAAGTGGCGCGGCTGAGACAACAATTTGAGAACGATATTGCAGTAATCAGTAGCCGCAACGCAGTAACTTTATTTGGCGATTGGCCGGCTTCGACTGCGGAGATACGTCATGGCTAAATGGGCTGCTGCACATCGATGGAAAGGACTCTGGCCACTGATTATCGTGCTATGTGCATGTCTTTCTATGAGCACCGCAGCTGCTGAAGAGCGCATAGTTCCATCCGTTTCGTATGTAAAAGATAGCAATGCTGAATATATCTTTGAGCAGGTCATGGCACTGCCAGAACAAGCCTGGACCTCACTCGGTACTGACTCTATTTCGTTTGGTTATGACACCAGTCCTTTTTGGTTTCGCATTGATATTCCGGCGGGCACGGGCGACCGCTTGTTGCAAATTGAGTATCCGCTTATCGATGACGTGCGACTCTATTATGTAACGCCTGAGCAAGCGCCTGTGCATTATGCAATGGGCGACCGGCTCCCCTTTCCCGAGCGCCCTATTTTAGCCAATTCCTTTGTGACCAAAATACCGTTTGATCATGCCCACACCGCGTTCCTTCGAGTGGAAACAACTAGCTCGGTTCGCGTGCCATTGTATATCTGGCAAGATAGCAGTTTTTACGCCAGTCAGGGACCGCTGAGTGTGGCGGTGGGATTGTATTTTGGCGTATTGATTTGCATGGTGGTGTACAACCTTTTCGGCTATGTAGTTACACGCGAGACCAGTTTTTTTAGTTACTCTGTTTATGTGGTTTTTACCGGTTTGCTGATGTCAGCGCTCAGTGGTGTCGGCTTTCGCTATTTGTGGCCCGAGTTTATTTGGTTGCAGGAGCGCGCCATCGTGCTCTTTGGGGGCTTTGCCTTCGTCTTTGCAACGCTATTTATTACGCAATTGCTCAACTTGCGAAAGAATGGGCCTAATTGGCACCGCGGGCTAGTGATTTTAGGCATTGTCGCGGGCATTATCGCCGTAGCCAGCATGCTGTTACCCTATTCTTTGACAATTCGTATGCTGCTCGCATTTGCAGTTATTGCATGCAGTTATGTGATGGTTCTTGGCGCGGCGATGTGGTTGCGCGGCATGATGTATGCGCAAATATTTATGTTGGCATGGTTTACCTTTTTGGTTTCCATCATTTTCAATGCGCTAGGTTATCTGGGAATTCTCGACGGCCAGTTTATTCAACGATATGCCATTATGATCGGCTCCGGTATCGAGGTCTTGCTGCTGTCGTGGGTAGTCACGTTAATGTACTCGGAAGAGCGAACACAAAAACTTGAAGCCCAAGATAGTGCATTGAGACATGCGCTTGAGGCGCAAGCAGCTCAGCGTGAATTGAATGAGGCTTTAGAGGCCCGTGTGGCAGAGCGCACTGCAGAGTTGGAACAAGTCACCGCTCGCTTAAAACTTGCCAATATTGAGCTTGAGCGTAAGAGTCATGAAGACGGACTCACGCGCCTATTTAATCGGCGCTATTTTGATGAACGGCTGTTGCAAGAATTCAGTGAATCTGAGCAGCGCGGGCAGCCATTATCGGTAATTATGGTTGATATCGATAACTTTAAGGCCCTAAACGATACCTATGGACACATGATCGGTGATGATGTGCTCGTGGCATTTGCCAAACGATTGCAAGAAACCGCGAGTCGCGTCCACGATTTTGTGTGTCGTTACGGGGGCGAGGAGTTTGTTGTGGTATTGCCCGGAACGGATGCAGATGCCGCGCATAAAGTGGCCGAGCGTTTACGTACGGCTATTCGCTCAGAGCCGTTTCAAAGTGCAGCAGGCCCGCTAAAAGTTACCGCCAGCTTTGGTGTTGCAACCCATACAGCGACTTCGCCTAAGGCAAGCGGTCAGGATTTATTAGATGCGGCTGATAAGGCGTTGTATCGCGCGAAATCACAAGGACGCGACCAAGTGGTTCAGATGCTTGCCTCCGATGAGTAGCAATTATCCTCGGCGGATTCGTCTTTTTTTACCATTTTCCAGTACAATACACAGCAACATGCACGAAATAGGATAAACCATGTCTGTCTACCCCTTTGCTGGATTTCCCATGCGTAGAATGCGTCGCTTACGCCGGCACGAGTTTAGTCGTCGTTTAGTGGCGGAAAACCATCTCACGACTGCAGATCTTATCTATCCCATGTTTGTGCTTCCGGGAGAAGGAAAAAGAGAGGCGATAGCATCAATGCCGGGCATTGAGCGTGTTTCTATTGATCATCTCGTGGCGGAAGCAAAAGAATTATATGCACTAGGCATTCCCATGATCGCAATCTTTCCGGTAACCCCAGACAGTGCGAAATCGGAGTTGGCTGAAGAAGCGTGGAATTCAGAAGGCCTTGCGCAGCAGGCGGTACGGGCAGTTAAGCAGGCGGTGCCGAATATTGGGATCATGACCGACGTGGCCCTCGACCCGTTTACCACCCACGGTCAAGATGGCATTATCGATGCGAGTGGTTATGTGCAAAATGATATCACTACCGAAGCCCTCGTAAAGCAAGCCTTGTCTCATGCCGAGGCTGGCGCTGATGTGGTGGCTCCATCGGATATGATGGATGGACGTATCGGCGCGATTCGCGAAGCGCTAGAACAAGCCGGCTTCCCAATGGTGCAAATCATGGCCTATTCAGCCAAGTATGCATCTGCTTATTACGGGCCATTCCGCGATGCTGTCGGATCGGCTGGAAATCTAAAAGGGGCGGATAAGAAAACCTATCAAATGGATCCGGCCAACGGTGATGAAGCACTGCACGAAATAGCCCTAGACTTGGAAGAGGGTGCCGACATGGTCATGGTAAAACCCGGCATGCCTTATTTGGATGTGGTGCGGCGCGTGAAAGAGACCTTTAACGTGCCTACCTTTGCTTATCAAGTAAGCGGCGAATACGCGATGCACATGGCCGCTATCGAAAAAGGGTGGTTGGGCGAAGCGACTATCTATGAATCATTACTGGCGTTTAAACGGGCGGGCGCGGACGGCATTCTAACGTACTTCGCGAAACGCGTGGCGCAACAACTCAACGAGCAAAAGTAGCCCGATTACACTTCGTTCAAGGTTAAGCCCCCGAAGCGCTGTTGCCACAGCGCTTCTTTTTCATACAGGCTCCGTAAATAGGGATTGGCTTGTAAGTAACCCTTCGGAAAATTCAAAACAAAGTGATCGTCGTTCACCGTGAGGATGCCATTGGCTATCATATCGTCGCGGCGGCGCTGGCAGCCTAATACAGCCAGTCGTAGCACCCGACTGAGTCGCGCTAAAGGTAAGTAATCGGGTAGTGATTCAGGCTCTGCATCATCGTCGATTATACCGGCCACACCGCCAAGTAACTCCAACAAGAACTCGCGTTCACGTACGGAGAATCCAGGCAAGTTGGTATTGGCAAGCATATAGCGGCCGTGGCTGCTCGCGTGCTTGTAGTTTAGGGTAAGGCCGATTTCATGCAGATAACTGACCGCCCGTGCTAACCGTTCGGCACTTTCTCCTTGAATATCCATCCATGACTCTGGGCAGGCCTCTAAATATTGATCAGCGAGCTTTTCAACGCGAGCAATTTGGTCTGCATCCAGATGATAACTTTCGGTCAGGCTTTCGAGCGTGCGTAATTGCACATCGTTGTGTTGGAGTTCTTCGAGCATGCCGTAAATTAAGCCCTCACGAAGTGCACCTTCCGTTGCTTCAATGGTTTTCATACCAAGACTTCGAAACGCACCGATGAGGATGCATAAACCGGTGATAAACACCGGCCGCCGAACAGGGCGCAAGCCATGAACATCAAGGGCCTCAATACTGCCGAAATTAATGCATTCTTGCAGGAGTTGTTCTAACCAGGTAAGGGTAAAACGCAGTGGTAGCCCACGGGCAATGGCAATCTCCTCGAGGGACTTAAAGGTGCCGGATGCGCCGAGCGCAGATTCCCAGCCATGCTGCTGATAAGCGCCTACGTGCGGTTGAATCAGTTTTTGAACCTTGGCAATGGCTGCATCAGTATTGCTGCGGGTAATGTCGCCGTCGTGAAAAAACTCATTAATAAGCGTGACACAGCCCATATCAAGACTTTGCAAATAACGTGACTCAAAGCCCTCACCCACGATGATTTCAGTGCTGGCACCCCCAATATCAATCACTAACATGGCGCCTTGTACTGAGGTCGTGTGGGCAATCCCCTGAAAGATAGTCGCGGCTTCTTCATCGCCACTGATGATACGGAGCGGATGCCCGAGGGTATCGCGAACTTGCTGTAAGAAAGGGTCGGAGTCTTTAAGTTTTCGCAGGGTTGCCGTACCCACGGCGGTAATGTTTTCCGGGGCAATATCGCGCACCCGGTCGGCAAAAATAGCTAAGCAATCGAGCGCGCGCGTGCGCGCTTCCTCATCGAGGTCACCTTGCGCTGTAAGGCCTCCAGCAAGACGCACTTTACGGCGAATTTTAGAGACCACTTGCAGGGAACCGGCAACCACACGCACTACGAGCATGTGGAAACTATTGGAGCCCAAGTCGATGGCGGCATAATATTGTTTTGATCGCATCGTATGGGCTCCGTTCTATCGTCGTTTAACCGTGCTTACGTTGGCGCGGTCCGGAGTGGCGGCGGCTATGTTCGCGACCACTTTGCAGGCGACGTTTTTGGGGAATGTGCGGCTTCTTGAGATCAGTTAACAGGGCATCGCTGTCATATTTGGTGACGGCAATTTCATGTTGAATGTAATTCTCAATGGCTGGCAAATTGTAGACATACTCTTCACAGGCAAAACTAATCGCTTTACCGCTAGCGCCGGCACGACCAGTGCGGCCGATACGGTGCACGTAATCTTCACAGTCGTCAGGTAAATCGTAGTTGAAGACGTGACTTACCGCAGGAATATGTAAACCGCGGGCGGCAACATCGGTGGCCACAAGAATGTCGATCTTTCCTTCGGTAAAATCTTCCAGAATACGGAGACGTTTGCGTTGCGGTACGTCACCGGTGAGAAGACCAACGCGATGCTTGTCAGCAAGTAACCAGTGGTAAACGTAACTGCACCCATGCTTGGTATTACTGAAAACAATTGCTTTATCCGGCCAATCTTCTTCAAGTAATGTAAGCAATAACTTAATTTTGTCTGGCTTTGAAGGATAGAACAGCTCTTCTTCGATTCGGGCGCCTGTCATTTGCTCAGGCTCGATCTCAACACTGGTTGGATCGTTCATTTGTTCGTAAGCAAGCTCTTTCACGCGGTGTGAAAGGGTGGCTGAAAATAATAAATTGAGACGCTCCGGCGCCGGTGGCATTTTTTTCAACATGTAACGGACATCATCGATAAAGCCTAGATCGTACATACGATCGGCTTCGTCGAGCACAACCACATCGATATTATCGAGTTTATAGGCGCCCTGTTTGAAGTAATCAATTAAGCGCCCACAGGTGCCGATTAACACGTCAACGCCTTCTTGCAGCTCGGCGCGTTGGGCATCGTAGCCCTCACCGCCGTAAACCACCGCCATTTTCAGGCCGCAGCTTTTTGCAATAGCTTCACCGTCGTTAGCGATCTGAACGGCAAGTTCTCGCGTAGGAGCCATAACAAGGGCACGTGGTTGCGTTTCGTCCGGATTTCTCTTGGGATTCGTCATCAAGTGGTTGAATAATGCCACAAGAAAAGCGATAGTTTTTCCGGTGCCGGTCTGTGCTTGACCAGCCACATCTTTGCCCTGCAACGCAAGTGGCAAGCTCATTGCTTGTATTGGCGTACAGAACTCATAGCCGATTTGATTTAAAGCATCCAGAACTTTAGGATGCAAACCCAAGGCGGCAAATTGGGTTTCAGTAAGGTGTTTTTTGCTCATAGGTGCAGAGTTTAACAGGTTTAGACTTGCATTAGAAAACAGAATATAATGCGCTGCTACAAAAAAGTTAGCAATGCATGCAACCGATTGGAGATGCAACATGAGTGATAATATTGTTCAGCTAAGTGACGATAGCTTCGAAGCCGACGTGATTAACGCTGATCAACCGGTTCTCGTAGATTTTTGGGCCGAGTGGTGTGGTCCGTGCAAGATGATTGCGCCGATCCTCGATGAAGTTGCCGATGAATTCGCAGGCAAACTGAAAGTGGGTAAGCTGAACGTTGACCACAACAATCAGACGCCTCCGAAGTATGGTATTCGTGGTATTCCAACTTTATTGCTGTTTAAGAATGGTGAAGTGATTGGAACCAAAGTAGGCGCGATGTCAAAAACGCAATTGGCAGAGTTCCTCAACGAACACGTCTAAAGTTCCAGAAGGTCAAGGAAACATCCCATGGGTGGCTCCATTTGGACCTGAAATTTGAACGCCCTTTGTGCAAACAGGCATAAGGGCGTTTAAAAACTGGACGATTTAAATTTTTGGTGTTACTTTTACCTCGGCAGCACTTCTGATGCTGAGCCACTACAAACCAGCTTCAGTAAATCATCGCTTTCCAGACTGCTGCATGTTGCTTGCTAGCCCGCAAGCAGATAATAAAGTTACCCGTAAACAAATCCGAAGGTGTGTTGTTCAACGTAGTTGACGTATTGGTTCTGTCATCGGCTTCGGCTGTATGGTTGCCTCACACAGCGTTCTACGGCACATGCAAGATAGAAATCGAAACTCAATAAGAGCACAGCTTTAACGACATACGCATTCACAATTGGCATTCTCAGAACTGACATATTTCTGTGCCATGGTGGAACGCAAACCTCAAATCTAACCACTGATTAAAACCTACCGACTATGAATCTGACTGAATTAAAGAACAAGCCCGTCAATGAATTGGTAAACCTAGCCGCAGAAATGGGCTTGGACAATATGGCGCGCTTGCGCAAACAAGACATTATCTTTGCCATCCTCAAAGCTCATTCAAAGAGCGGCGAAGATATCTTCGGTGATGGCGTTCTTGAAATCCTCCAAGACGGCTTTGGCTTCCTTCGCTCCGGCGATTCCTCTTACTTGGCCGGCCCAGACGATATTTATGTATCGCCTAGCCAAATTCGTCGTTTTAACTTGCGTACGGGTGATACCGTAGCGGGAAAAATACGGCCACCGAAGGAAGGCGAGCGTTATTTCGCGCTTCTGAAAATCCGTGAAGTAAACTTCGATAAACCAGAAAACTCGCGCAATAAAATCTTATTTGAAAACTTAACCCCGTTGCACGCCAATGAGCGTTTGCGCATGGAACGTGGTAATGGTTCAACCGAAGACATCACCGCACGTATTCTTGATTTAGCCTCACCTATCGGTAAGGGCCAACGTGGCTTGATTGTTGCGCCACCGAAAGCAGGTAAAACCTTGCTTCTGCAAAACATTGCGCAATCTATTGCGGCCAATCACCCAGATTGTGATTTGATGGTACTGCTGATTGATGAGCGTCCAGAAGAAGTGACCGAAATGCAACGCTTGGTGAAAGGCGAAGTGATTGCATCAACCTTCGATGAGCCAGCCAGCCGACACGTTCAAGTAGCAGAAATGGTGATTGAAAAAGCCAAGCGTTTGGTAGAACACAAGCGTGATGTGGTAATTTTGCTCGATTCGATTACGCGTTTAGCGCGCGCATATAACACCGTTATACCCAGTTCAGGAAAAGTACTGACCGGTGGTGTGGATGCCAATGCGTTGCATAAGCCAAAGCGTTTCTTTGGTGCAGCTCGGAATGTAGAAGAGGGTGGCTCGTTGACCATCATCGCCACGGCACTGATCGATACCGGCTCGAAGATGGATGAAGTCATCTACGAAGAATTTAAAGGGACGGGTAACATGGAATTACACCTGAACCGTAAAATCGCCGAGAAGCGTGTTTTCCCAGCCATTGATTACAACCGTTCGGGCACCCGTCGCGAAGAGTTGTTAACCACACCTGATGAGCTGCAAAAAATGTGGATTCTGCGGAAAATCGTTCACCCTATGGGTGAGATTGAAGCGGTCGAGTTTGTCATTGATAAATTGCAAATGACAAAAACCAATGATGAATTCTTTGATTCTATGAAACGGTCAAAATAATCCATGAAGTATCGTGATCTCCGAGATTTCCTTGCTCAGCTTGAGCAACAAGGACAGTTGAAACGCATCACGACGGAAATCGACCCTAAGCTGGAAATGACAGAAATTGCCGACCGCACGCTAAAAGCGGGTGGTCCGGCATTGTTATTTGAGAATCCGAAAGGCCATACCATCCCTGTACTTGCCAATTTGTTTGGTACACCCGAGCGCGTGGCTATGGGTATGGGCCAAAGTGACGTTGCGCAGTTGCGCGAGGTGGGTAAATTACTCGCGTATCTAAAAGAGCCTGAGCCGCCTGCGGGCTTCAAAGACGCCATGTCGAAGTTACCCTTGCTAAAGAAAGTACTGAGCATGGCCCCGAAAGTTCTCAAAAAAGCACCCTGCCAAGAAGTGGTGGTGTCCGGTGATGATGTCGATCTCACCTCAATTCCAATTCAGCACTGTTGGCCCGGTGATGTTGCCCCGCTAGTAACCTGGGGTCTCACGGTGACCAAAGGGCCATTGAAAAAGCGCCAGAACCTCGGCATTTATCGGCAGCAATTGCTTGGCAAAAACAAGTTGATCATGCGTTGGCTGAGTCACCGCGGTGGTGCACTCGATTTTCGCGAATTTTGTTTGCAGAATCCCGGCCAGCGTTTTCCCGTATCGGTGGCGTTAGGTGCGGATCCAGCGACCATTCTAGGCGCAGTGACACCGGTGCCAGATACGCTGTCTGAGTATGCTTTTGCCGGCTTGTTGCGGGACAGTAAAACCGAAGTGGTGAGCTGCGTCAGTAATGACCTGCAGGTTCCCGCTCATGCTGAGTTTGTCTTGGAAGGGTATATCGAACCGGGCGAGATGGCAGAAGAAGGACCCTATGGTGATCACACGGGCTATTACAACGAAGTTGAGAAATTTCCTGTGTTTACCGTGACCCATATTACCCATCGTAAAGATCCGATTTATCACAGTACCTATACTGGCCGGCCCCCGGATGAGCCAGCAATTTTGGGCGTGGCACTGAATGAGGTGTTCGTTCCTATTTTGCAGAAGCAGTTTCCAGAGATCGTCGATTTCTATTTACCGCCTGAAGGCTGTTCCTATCGTATGGCCGTGGTGACGATGAAGAAGTCGTATCCCGGTCATGCCAAGCGGGTCATGCTCGGAGTATGGTCATTTCTGCGCCAGTTTATGTACACCAAATTTGTGATTGTCTGCGATGACGACGTAAACGCGCGTGATTGGAAAGATGTGATTTGGGCGATTACAACGCGCATGGATCCGGCTCGGGATACTGTATTGATCGAGAATACCCCGATCGATTATTTAGATTTCGCGTCGCCTGTTGCAGGTTTGGGCTCGAAGATGGGGTTAGATGCAACCAATAAATGGCCTGGTGAAACGGATCGTGAATGGGGAACCCCCATTACGATGGATGAGGCCACAAAGCAGCGTGTTGATGCGTTGTGGGATGAGTTAGGAATTCTGGACTAGTTATATGTATCAATGTGTTGCCGAAGTACGTCGCTGTGAAGCAGTGAACGATTTTGTTTATCTTGTCGATTTGGAATTGCCAGAAGCGGTCGCGTACACCCCAGGACAATATTTATTGGTGGTGATGGGAGAACGTGATCAGCGTCCATTTTCGATTGCATCGACGCCAGCAGAGGGTCGTCGTGTTAGTTTGCATCTTGGGGCGACTCCAGACAATCCGTATGCGTGGGAAGTGCTTGAAGCCATTCGCAGCCAAGGTCAGCTGAATGTGAGCTTGCCGCACGGCGACGCCGGCTACGATGCGGATCGAACACGCCCCCTGCTGCTTATCGCAGGCGGGACCGGTTTTTCTTACACCTGGTCTATTTTACAAGCGCATCTGGCCCGCAATACGGATCAACCCGTGGTGTTGTTTTGGGGCGCGCGGCAGTTGAGCGACTTGTACATGCACGATGAATTATTAAGCTTGGCAAAAGCACATAGCCATTTTGATTATGTACCCGTACTGGAACAACAGGCGGGTAGCGAAGATGCCGTGAAACAAGGTTTAGTGCTCAATGCGGTGTCTGATCATTGCGATGATATCGCGCGCTATGATGTGTACATTGCGGGTCGTTTTGAAATGGTCCGGGTCGCCCGCGATACATTTCATGCCATGGGCTTACCGAAGCAACAACTTTTTGGCGATGCGCTGAGCTTTATTTGAAATTCATCGCAAAGTCGTTATACTGCGCGGCGTTGGTTTGGCGTGGGTAGCTGCGGCAAACACAACGATTACCAAAGGGGTGCCCATGTGGGCTGAGATGTGAGTTGGCGAAGGCTAATTCCGAACTCTTTGTACCTGATCCGGTTAATACTGGCGTAGGGATTGGTAATGCACTTCAGACCAATACGGCGGATAACCGGATCTCATCTTTTAGCAGGTATTCAAAAGAAGAGATCCAGCATGACTATTTCAAAAGTAACTCGCGCGGTTTGTACCGCACTCTCTCTTGGTGTTCTCGTGCCATTTTCTGTGGCCGCAGAAGACAACGTTGAACAAGACGCACAATCTATCGAACGCATCCTGATTATTGGCGATTTCCGCGCCCGTGGCATTGAAGATGTGGCGGGTAGTGTGTCTGTGCTGCACGGTGAAGATTTGCGTGGCCGTGAAGCCGATCATCTTGAAAACGCCCTTATCATGGCACCGAATGTTAATCTTGCCTCTGGCGCGAGCCGCAGCAGCTTTTTCCAAATCCGCGGTATTGGCGAACGTAGCCAATTTGTCGATCCGATCAATCCATCAGTGGGCTTGATTATCGACGGGATTAATTACAGTGGTATTGGCGCCGCCGGTACCTTGTTCGATATCGGTCAAGTGGAAGTGTTCCGCGGTCCGCAAAGCACCCGTTATGGGGCTGATGCCATGGCTGGGGTGATCTACCTTGGTTCTGAGCCGGTTGATTTTAGCAGCGGCGGACAGGTTGAGGCGTTGTGGGCAAATTATAATACCTATGCCGCCGGCGTTGCTCTTCAGCATGGCTTTAGCGATCAGTTTGCCATGCGCGGTTCATTGTATAGTTTTGTTAGTGATGGCTTCCAAGAGAATATTTTTCTTGACCGCAAGGACACTCAAAACAAAGATGAGCTGACACTGCGCTTAAACAGCACATGGCTGGTGAGCGAGGATCTGACCTTAGATTTCACCTACCATCGTTTTGATATCGATAATGGTTACGATGCTTGGTCATTAGACGGCAATCGCCAAACCCTGTCGGACACCCCTGGCCGCGATACCTTGGATAGCCACGCCGGCCGCGTTGCCGCCACCTATTCTGGTAACGATGGCTATATTGTTGAATTGATGACGTCGGCATTGTGGGCAAAATCTGAATATAGCTACGACGAAGACTGGGCGTTTGAAGGCATTCGTCCGGGCTGGGAATATAATAGTTTTGATGCCTACTTCCGAGACCGCGAGCAAGTGGAAGTAGAAGGACGTATTTTATCAGACCAACCGATCGCGCTCTTCGGCTTGCCAACAGATTGGCTCTATGGTGTTTACTACCAAGCGCGTCGGCAAGATTTGGACCGTGAATACACCTACTTAAGCGCACCCTTTGCCAGCCGCTACGACACGCATCGTACGGCAGCTTATGCAGAACTCCAGCAGCAACTGACCGATCGTTTGCGTCTTACGTATGGCTTGCGCTGGGAGCGCTATGGCAACGACTATGCCGATAGTCGGGGCATTACCGCAGAACCGACCGACTCTGCTTGGGGCGGACGGGTCAGCGTTGAGTATGCATTGGCACCTATGCGTCAGGTCTATGCAACGGCTACTCGCGGTTTTAAGGCTGGTGGCGTGAATGGTGAAGCCCTTGGCCGCGTCGAAGACCGTAATCTTGAAGACCATCGGGAGTTTTTAGAGTCGAGAGCGACCTTTAGTCCAGAGTATCTGACGAGTGTGGAAGTGGGTTACAAGGCATTTTTGCCAGAGCATAGCCTGCAGTTCCAAGTAAACGCGTTTTACAGCTGGCGCGACGACATGCAAGTAAATGCGTACGTAGAACGTGATGGCGTGTTTGTGACCTATGTGGATAACGCATCCGATGGCAGCAACTATGGTTTAGAGGCATCGGTTAACTACTTTGCAACCGACCGCGTTCGCCTATTTGCTTCGTTAGGATTGTTAGAAACACAATTTAACGATTTGTTGCTACGGGACGGAAGCAATCTGCGTGGCCGTAGTCAGGCCCATGCTCCTCGCTATCAAGCCCATGTGGGTGGAGATTTTGAACTCGGTCAAGGACTCACCCTGCGCGTAGAAGTGGATGCCCGCGATCGTTTCTATTACTCCAACACCCATGATCAAAAGTCATCACCGTATCAATTACTGCATGCGCGTTTAAATTACGCCATCGGCGATTGGGAATTGAGTCTGTGGGCGCGTAATTTGTTCGATGAAGATTACACCACCCGTGGATTCTATTTCGGCAATGACCCACGTAAAGACTATGCACCTGAAACTTATGTGCAGTGGGGCGAGCCACGTCGTGTGGGTGTCACTGCACGCTATCGATTTTAACTGAGGTGAACGATGCAATTCTCAGCAGAAATTAGTTTATACCCACTGGCCGATGAATTTCGGCCAGTGATTAAAGAGTTTGTTGAGCGTTTAGCAACTTACTCTGAGATTACGGTAAACACGAACACCATGAGTACACAAATCTTCGGTGATTATCGTACCGTGATGACGATTGTGACCGATGAGCTTGAGAGGGTATATCAGAAGGTTCCATCTCAGGTTTTGGTGTGCAAATTTATCAACCGCGATCTCAACCCAAATGGATAGGCTGCTCGATATTCTTGAAATGTCGTCCCCGGTAGAACTTACCGCGGTTGCCTTGGCGATTGTCTATGTGGTCTTTGCCATTCGACAAAGCCTGTGGTGTTGGCCGGCGGCGATTGCGAGCGCCTCGCTGTTCTCGTGGTTCTTTTATCACGGCCAGCTGTACATGGAATCCGGCTTGCAAGCCTATTACGTGGTCATTGCGTTTTATGGCTACTGGGTATGGCGCAACAAAGCGACTAACGGTGCCGCGCCGATTTCCACAAAGCCTCTCGGTTTTCACGTCGTTTGGATTTTCCTGTTGATCGTCAGTAGCATTGTTATTTCAATTCATCTGCGTTTACACACGGATGCTGTGTTTCCAGAACTCGATACAGTGACCACACTGTTCAGCTTGTTCGCCACCTATTTAGTGGCGCGCAAAGTTCTGGAGAATTGGCTATATTGGATTGTGATTAACAGCATGTATGTCTGGTTATTCATGTTGAAAGAGTATTATGTGACTGGGACTCTTGCTGCAGTTTATGTCATCATGTCTATCATAGGCTTTTATCGTTGGCGGCGGGATTATCGCCAAGGTGTAAAATCACAGTCAGTGCTTGCACGGACGTAAATAGCTGACGTCAGCACAGAGGTTTGATGCATGCAATTTCCCACGGGATGTCTTGCCCACCTTCCAGAGCACGGTACATGGAAGGCCGTATCGGTGGGACGGGATTTAGCAAATGCAACCTGGCGCATCAGCAATGGTCAGCTCCAATATCTAGTGAAACAATACGCCCATGATGCGGCCTTTGGCCGCGTCACGGGTGATACGGTTATGCTCGATCGAGCATTGGCGGCGAGTGGTATTGCTCCCGATGTGATTTGGTCTGATACAGAGCAGGGTGTCTGTGTTTTTCGTTGGATTGATGCAACCACCATTGCTGATGAGTTTGATCCGATCAAGCGCGCCGACCTGTTAGGCCGCACTCTTGCCCGTATTCATCTGGAAACACCTTCTGGCGCGCGCTGGAGTTTGCGCGAGCGCGTGGAAGAGTACTGCAAAACACTCGAAAAGTATCATCCAAAAGCCGCGCAGCAAGCGCGCGATGATTGTGCAAGCTACGACGATCTATTTCAGCGCTGGGAACAGGGTCCGCATGTCTTTTGTCATCATGATCTAAACGCTGAACATGTGTTTCTTCTAGAACAGCCACAAGTGATTGATTGGGAATATGCCGGCTATGGACATCCCGCCTTTGATCTCGCGTCTACATTAGTAATTAATGATTTATACGATGACGAGATAGATACGCTACTCGATAGCTATTCGCAGTTTTCTGAACATCGGATAGAGCGCGATGAGTTGCGCGATTGGGTGCGCTTAGTTGCCTTGGTGAATCGTATTTGGTTTAGTGTTCAAGATGCCATTGCACATGCGCAAGAGAACAGCCAGAACGCAAGGGAGCCGCACCATGAGCAAGCACAAACGGGATATTAGCGAAACACTGTACCAGTATCTTGCAGAGGATGAAGATGCGCGGGTATGTAAAGACATCCCCGAAGATGCGTGTTCAGAGCAACCGAAAGCCTTCATGTTGCATCTGTGGTCGCTTACCTTAACCAAGCTCGGTGATTCTCTGGTGAGTGCTCGTTTGATTCTGCCGTGGATGCTCTCGGTGACCGGGGCCCCTGCTTTCTTTATCAGCATGTTAGTTCCGCTGAGAGAATCGTTGGCGCTGTTGCCCCAATTGTTTGTTGCCCAACGCATGCGTGAGCGCCCGCTACGAAAATGGTTTTGGGTGGCCGGATCCATCGGGCAGGCGATCGCCTTGTTTGCAATTGTCGCCGGCTTATTCTGGCTAAATACGGAAACCCAGTTAACGCCGTTAGGGTTTGGCTGGTGGGTGATCGCTTGGCTCACAGTGTTTAGCTTGTCTCGGGGCGTTTGCTCGGTGGCAATGAAAGATGTCACCGGAAAAACGATTTCTAAAACCCGGCGTGGGCGCCTCACCGGATTAGCTGCCACGAGCGCCGGATTTATGACCCTTGCTACCGCATTATTGATTATTTTTGCCCCCGAGGTGGAAGGAACCATGGGCTTGTTTGTGTTGCTGTTCGGTGGCGCAGGCATGTTGTGGTTAGTCGCTGCGTGGAGTTTTGCGCTGCTGCCGGAAGTACCGGGGGCAACTCAGGGCGGTGGAAATGCGATTACCGAGGCGATTAAATCACTCTCCTTGCTTTGGCGTGACCGTCAGTTTGGGGCCTTCGTGGCAACCCGCGCACTGCTCGTGTCCTCTGCTTTTGCTATTCCCTACATTGTGGTTTTAATTCAGCGAGAAAGCAGTGGCGCCCTTACGGGGTTGGGAAGCCTCATGCTCGCAAGTGGCGCTGCGGGTATGCTAGCCGGACGTTTCTGGGGTGTTTGGTCGGATTCGGCGAGTCACCATGTGATGGCGGCCGCGGCATTTATGGCCTCGTTAGTGATGGTGCTTACGCTCGTGATCGCCGCATTATCAGCGCCGCTTTTGGGGCATGTGGTGGTGGGTGGCGCGATTATTTTCCTTGCGGCTGTGGCCCATCACGGTGCGCGCGTTGGTCGCAAGACCTATCTGGTGGATATGGCAAATCAAGAAAATCGTGCGCAATACACGGCAGTGAGCAATACCGTGATCGGGATTATTCTGCTGTTGGGGATTCTACTCGGGGTGCTGGATGAATTTGCTGGCACCCATGCGGTACTTACCTTACTGGTTTTCATTGGGTTGATTGCGGGCTACCGTGCCCTGCGTTTGCCAGCGGTTGAGTAGCAACCGAACAATTGCTTGGTTACTGGCTCTGGCCACGGATTTTCTATATAATCCGCGCCGTTCTGGCACTGAACTTACGATTCAGCCAGCTAAGAGAAGGTAATAACTATGCAGTATATTTGTGCGGCGCTCTACAAGTTCGTAGAGCTCAATGACTTTGAAGATATTCGTCAGCCATTGTATGACGTGATGGCGCAGCATGAGGTGAAAGGAACACTCCTGTTAGCGCGAGAAGGTATCAATGGCACCATTTGTGGAACCCGCGAAGGGGTTGACGCCACTCTCCAGTTTTTGCGAGACGATCCGCGCCTTGCAGACTTGGAACATAAAGAATCACCTAGCGAAACCCAAGCGTTTTATCGTACCAAAGTGAAGCTCAAAAAAGAGATTGTCACCATGGGTATGGATTGGATTGATCCGAAAAACGTGGTGGGTACTTACGTGAAACCGGAAGATTGGAATGCGTTGATTCGCGACCCAGAAGTACTGGTGATTGATACGCGCAATGACTACGAGTACGCCGTAGGCACTTTTGCAGGCGCGGTCAACCCAAAAACTGAAACATTTCGGGAATTCCCAGAGTATGTGAAGGCCCATCTTGATAAAGAAAAACATAAGAAAGTGGCGATGTTTTGCACCGGTGGCATTCGTTGCGAGAAATCCACTGCCTATTTAAAAGAGCTCGGTTTTGATGAGGTGTATCACCTCCAAGGCGGCATTCTTAAGTACTTAGAAGAAGTGCCCGCAGAAGAGAGCACATGGAATGGTGAGTGTTTCGTATTTGACCAACGGGTCACTGTGAAGCACGGGCTTGAGCAGGGCAGTTACGATCAATGCTATGCGTGTCGGATGCCGATTACCGAGGAAGAAAAAGCCTCAGACAAGTATCAAAAAGGGGTAAGTTGTCCTCATTGCTTCGATAAAACCACACCGAGTCAGAAAGAGCGATTTGCTGAACGCGAACGCCAGATTGAGCTAGCCAAGCAGCGCGGAGAAAAGCATATTCGCGACGGCCGCCTTGAAGGTTAAGCGCCCCTAGATGCAGAAAAAGCGTGCCCCTGAGATTCAGTGGCACGCTTTTTTTATTGGGAGTTGCTTATCCTAAGTAGGCATTCAGCATCCACGCGGTTTTTTCTTGTTCTTTAATGTAGTCGCTCATTAACGAGGCCGTCCCTTCATCATTTGCGTCACTGGCCAATTGCAGGATATCTCGTTGCAGGGCAATCACTACCTGATAGCTGTCGAGTATTTGCTGAACGCACTCGCGCCCTTCATGCACATCTTTTGCTTCTTTAATCTGGCTTGATTCCAAATAGCTTGAATAGGCATGCCGTGGCCGTTGACCTAGCGTAAGAATGCGCTCTGCAACTTCGTCAATTTTTAGCAACAGGTCATTGTAGGTCTCTTCAAATTTCACATGCAGCTCAAAGAATTTTTCGCCTCGCACATTCCAGTGAAATCCGCGCACGTTCATATAAAATATTTGATAATTAGCCAATAACTGATTGAGCTTATCAGCTAACGATTTTGCGCTTTCGGTTTTGAGTCCTATTACACTTAACTGTGTCATTGTTGAATCTCCTTGTGTCAGTCTATGCCATTAGCTTAGCAAAGCCCTGCCAGAAAGATATTGATCTAAATGAATCATTCCGTTCGCTTTTATCAATGCAGCCGTTCTGTTTCAAGAACCACAATAATCGGGTCGTGGTCAGACGCTCGATAGGGTGCTTGCGAATACCATGCCTGCCGTTGCTCCGGCGTTTTTTGCCCGAACGGATATTCAAATGCAACGGGCTCATCGGCGTTTACATGCCAATGCCGCAAACCTCGCACTGCGTCTTTGATCGATTCATGAGCAAGTATGTGATCAAGGCTCCCTTTTTCACCGCGAAATACATAGGAGTAGCCTTCCGGCTCAAATGTCTCTGCGAGATTGAGGTAGCCGAAGTCGGCGAGTTTTTGTATCGGATCTTCTTGTGCATACGCGTTAAAATCGCCTAAAACAACATAGTTCTGGTGATTGATGCTAAGAGGATTGCTCTCAAGCCAGCGAACAAGCTCCTCAGCAGCTTGTGTACGAAGAGGGTTCCAACAACCTTGCCCATCGCCTTGATTGGCATTTATATCGTCGCTAGCGCGCGGACAGCTGCCCTTCGATTTAAAGTGATTGGCAACCACAGCGACTTCTTTGTTGGACGCCAAGACTCGGAAGTTCTGTGCCAACGGCGGACGACTCCCCCAGTTAAAGGCACCTTCTGTGGTCCAACGAAGAGCACTGATGGGCTCTACGCGGTCGCGGCGATAAATGAGCGCTTGCGTAATCGCATCGCCACCCACTCGCGGGGCATCGGCGCTGCTAAATGCATACACATCGCTGCCGATGGCTTGGTTGAGGCCCCGAGTAAGATCTTGGATGGCGCTAGTGCTATCAAAGCCATCGTTTTCCATCTCCATGAGCGCATAGATATCACCATCCAAAGCAATGATGGTGTTAATGATGCGCACCCGCTGCCGCTCAAACTCGGCAGGCGTTTCAGCACCGCGTGGGGTAGGGAATCCGCCGCCTTGGCCATCGCCGTTAAAGTAATTGAGCACGTTGAAAGCGACCACGCGAAGATCCCCCTCATCGAAGGAAGGCACTTCCGGACGCGGATTGGTGGCTTCAAAATGAGGCTCGGCTACCGGGTGGAAATGGAAATTGCGCCCTTCGATAACAAACACACCCTCTAAGTTGGAGACGGTATCGCCAGTTCTTACAGGTCGTTCAATATGTAGCCCAGGTGCCGGGTAGCGAACCGTTTCTGGATACTCCTGCTGAGAACCATCGTCGAGCACAAAGCGGCGCGCGTTGTTCAGCGCTGCTAATTGTGCTGCTTCTGCGCCGGGGCTAACCACTTGGGTCGGTACCCAGAGTCGTTCGCTTGCGACATCGAGGGTTCCAAATCGGGCTAATTGGTAATGACCGATGACCGTCAGCGGCGGCTCGATGCGTACCCGCTGAAACAGCACGTCAGAAAGTGATGCATCAGCGCTAAGCGGAAAATCAATAGCTGTTGTGGTCACCGGTTGATTATTGGCGCATACGGTAAAGTGACGCACATCGGTTAGTTTATAATGACCTTGATAGGATGCGACTGTGCCGGTTACGCGAACCCGATCGCCTACTTGAACCTCCGTCACATCGTGATTCTCGCGGACGAACGCAGCGCCAGAATCACTCTGAACAAAGAGCCCAGAAAGCTTATCTTCCCCCAGAAACTCGCCATGAACCGTGGCTTCAATGGCAATGGTTTGGCCAACGCGAGAGCCTAAATTGGCAAGACCAATACTCGCCTCGCCGCATTGCCCGTTGATTTCCGAAGCATCTGATATGGCTGATGGGTCGTCACTACATGCGCTGATCAGCAAAAGCGCACTGAAAGAGATGAAAATACGAAATTTAGTCACGGT
Organism: Aliidiomarina indica; assembly: GCF_015354615.1. GTDB lineage: Bacteria > Pseudomonadota > Gammaproteobacteria > Enterobacterales > Alteromonadaceae > Aliidiomarina > Aliidiomarina indica. Next base: position 164,875 of record NZ_JACAVQ010000004.1, read on the forward strand.
GGCGTCGCTCCGGGTGAATAACATGGGTGGCTTTGATGCGTTCATCTGCATAACAGCCGAGAACTTTAATAAAACGGGTCATCGACTTGAGTTCCTTCACCGCAGCTTGCCATTCAGAGCTTTGCTCATGGATGGCGATATCAATGTAGAACAACTCTTCCCAAGGGTTGCCGGGCATCGGGCGAGACTCAAGTTTGATCAGGTTTAATTCATGCTGGCGCAAAATAATCAGCGCATCAGCGAGGGCGCCAGGATGGTTGTGGGTGGCCATAATGACGCTGGTTCGTGCTGGAAGCTGATGTGGGACTTTTACCGGCTGCCGTTGCACCAAAATAAAGCGGGTTTGGTTTTCAGGTTGATCGGCCAAGTTGTTAGCAACCGCGACTAAACGAAATAGCGCCCCACCACTTTGCGAACCAAGCGCTGCAACGCCGGGCTCTTTGCTCAGGGCCACTTTCTCCATAGCATGGGCCGATGATGGGCAGGCCACAATATTGACGTTGTCTAAATGACTTAGGTAGCGTGAACATTGGGCAATGGCCTGAGGATGCCCATACAAGGTGGTGATGGGGGATTCTTCATCGCCCTCCCGCACCAGAATTTGGTGCTCCACCGAAAGGTAGGTTTCCGCGACAATATGTAAATCAGTATGCCGCAGTAAATCGTATACTTCGTTGATGGAGCCGGATGTGGAGTTCTCTATCGGTAAAATACCAAGTGGCGTGCGACCATCTTCGACCGCGGTTAGCACATCCCGAAAGGTTTCACAGGATAGTCCTTGTAGGTGACATTGACGGCGTCCCGCGTACCCTTGCGCGGCTAAATGGGAATAACTGCCAGCGGTTCCTAAATGGGCAATATGCAGGGTTCCAGTGCCCTTGCCTTGCTGAATCCACGCTTGTTGCATCAACACCGAGTCTTCAATAATGATGTGATAAAGGCGCGTTAAGTAACCGGGATCTAAGCCTAACTCAGCGCCTTGTTCCATTAATTGAAGTAGCAGTGATGCTTCGCGCTCGGTGTCGCGAATTGTGCTGGCTTGGGTGGCTTTGCTTTGTGCTACGGCTAGAGCTACATCGCGACGTTCTGCCAAACATTGCAGAATGCGCGAATCAATCGCTTCAATTTTCTTTCTAAGTTCTTTCAGATCCATCAATCGACCTACTACGTTTACTGTCGCGAACTGAACACTATCACTTATTTACGCTCATTTTTCTATCTCTACGGGATCGTTTATAGTGCGCTACTGCAGGATTTTTATAGAAACACGCGTTAAAACCCGAAGGAGTAAGTCATGAGGCATCTGAAAGTAGCTGCAGCACTAGGAACCAGCCTGATTTTTTTAAGTGCATGTGGTACTGAGCAAAGCCAAGAAGCGGACGCGTCCGAGGTGCAGTCGCCCCAGACTCAGTTTTTTTATCAACTTGCCACCTTGTGTGGGCAAGCCTACGCCGGTGAGCGCGTGGTAGCTCGCCCAGGACGCGATTTACTTGAAGGCGATGAAGCACTGATTGTGCATTTTCGGGAGTGTTCGGAGAATCGAATTTGGGCACCCTTTCACATAGAAAAGCCTGAAGATAACAGTTGGGATCGTTCGCGTACGTGGATTTACACCTTACATGACGACCATATCGAACTTTATCATGATCATCGCCATGCAGATGGCACGCCGGAGGACGACTCAGGCTATGGTGGCAACACGGTAACTGCAGGAAGCCCTGATCGACAAATGTTTATCTATACGGCCCGAACTGGCGAACAGGGTGAAGTACTCGGTTGGCGCATCGAAATTGTGCCAGGTGAGCGTTACACCTATGGCACCATGGCCGATGGCGATTGGACCTGGCGTATCGATTTCGATTTATCACAACCGATTGAGCCTCCACCCGCGCCTTGGGGTTATGAAAAGGGCGAGTAGTCAGAAAGAGTCGACCGAGCCTGAATCGAGGTTCGGTCGCTGATAACCACCAATCTTCCCTTGTGGCGAGAGTACCCACTGCCATAACTGAATGTCCCGCGCCCGAAAAGCGCCGGCACAGGAAAGCAGGTAATAACGCCACATCCGATAAAAGCGGTCGCCATACTCGTCTTTGAATTGGTGCCAATGGTTCTCAAAGTTTTTATGCCACGCCATGAGGGTGCGGTCATAATCAGCACCAAAGTTATGTAAATCTTCGACGACGAACAAGCCTTCGGCAGCACGGCTGATCTGTTGTAATGCAGGCAGCTCGCCGTTCGGGAAAATATACTTGGCGATAAATGGGTCGGGCATGGTGTTGGCGCGATTGCGCCCTATGGTATGCAACAGGGCTAAGCCATCTGCCCGTAAGCAGCGATGGACCACGTCGAAAAAAGTCCGGTGATTTTTCGGACCGACGTGCTCGAACATACCTAAACTCACTACCCGGTCGGCCTTTACATCGAGGGAACGATAATCTTGCTCATGAATCTCGATGGGGTAGTCGGCGCAAAGCTCACGAGCCAGAGCCGCTTGCTGTTTTGAGATGGTAATGCCAACACACTCAACACCATAATGCTCCGCGGCGTAGCGCATAAAACTCCCCCAACCACAGCCAATATCGAGAACTTTCATGCCAGGTTGAAGTTCGAGCTTACGGCAGGTTAGCTCGAGTTTATCTTTCTGTGCCTCTTCTAGATTGCTCGCCTGTTGCCAGAAGCCACAGGTGTATGTCAGTCGTGAATCCAGCATAGCTTGGTAGAATGAGTTGCCGAGATCGTAATGAGCTTGCCCTACCTGCCACGCGCGTTTACGGCTTTGTAAATTGAACCAGCGGTTTTTCAGGGTGTGCCACAAGAGCCGACCGGGGCTCACTTGTTCATGCACATCGTTGCGTAGTAAACGAAAGAAAAACTCATCCAGCGCATCGCAATCCCATTCTCTATCCATATAGGCTTCGCCCAATCCGAGATTGCCTCGCGCCATGGCTTGGGCAAGCGCACGGTCACTGTGCAACTTCATATCCCAAGGTCGTTCTCCATTTACTTCAATATCCGCTGTTTTTAGCAAACGTTCCGCAAGACGATAAGAACTACTCATGCAAATAACCCTTTAGCTGCCGAATTTAATTTTTATGTAGTTCAAAAATAGCAAATTTTTCGGTTCTTGCTGCTCTTTTCCGTCGATTTGCTGAATTTCGTATTTATAAATGACGCGTAATTCGGGATAATGCCCGCCATTGTGTCTGTAATGTCAACGCAACGTGGGTCTCTCAGTGGGAAAAACAACGATTATTGCGATCGCAGGACCGTCTGCCTCAGGAAAGAGTTTATTCGCCTCTACTGTGTATCAGGAGCTGGTGGCTGAACTGGGTGGCGAGCGAATTTCAGTGCTTTCAGAAGACGCGTATTACCGCGATCAAAGCCATTTATCACTAGACCAACGGGTGTTAACAAATTACGACCATCCGAGTGCGTTTGAACATGAGTTACTCACCAAGCACCTGCAACAATTGCGCGATGGCAACGCTGTAGATATGCCTCAGTACAGCTATAAAGAGCATACCCGGTTGGAGCAAACCATTCAGGTAACCCCAGCGCGGGTTATTTTAGTTGAGGGAATCCTCCTCTTATGTGATCCTCGATTACGTGAGCAGTTTGATATTTCAGTATTTATGGATACGCCGTTGGATATCTGTTTGTTGCGCCGCATCAATCGAGATATTGAGCGCCGAGGGCGATCGTTGAGTTCAATTACCGAGCAATATGAGAACTATGTTCGCCCCGCATTTTTTGAATTTATATTTCCGTCGAAGCAGTTTGCGGATCTTGTGGTGACCCGAGGCGGTCAGAATGAGATCGCGATCGATATAATTAAAACAAAGATTCGTCAACTTCTAGCGGAGTAGCGGACCCGGGTAAGTTAAGGGATATACAATGATAAGCCTAATCGGCATGGCGTTTCTGCTTGCAGTCGCATTTGCTTTCTCAACAAAACGATCGTCCATTCGTTGGCGCACTGTAGGCCTCGCGTTCGCGCTACAAGCTGGGTTGGGAGCCTTTGTGCTTTACGTTCCTCTTGGCCAAGATTTACTCGGTGGCATCGCTTTCGGGGTGGCGGCCGTAATCGGCTATGCAGGTGACGGCATTAGTTTCCTATTTGGCGATCTGGGTAACTATTCGCAGGGCTTTATCTTCGCGATTCACGTGCTAAGTGTCATTGTATTCTTCTCCTCCTTAATTTCTGTGTTGTATCACATTGGCATTATGACCCGTGTGATTAACTTAATCGGTGGTGCATTACAGAAATTGCTTGGCACCAGCCGTCCCGAGTCAATGTCTGCCGCGGCAAATATTTTTGTCGGCCAAACGGAAGCGCCATTAGTGGTGCGTCCATTTATTCCTAATATGACCCGCTCAGAGCTTTTCGCCGTAATGGTAGGCGGACTCGGTTCGATCGCAGGGTCGGTACTGGCCGGTTATGCCGGTTTAGGTATTGAGCTGAAGTATCTCATCGCGGCTTGCTTTATGGCGGCGCCCGGGGCCTTGTTAATGGCCAAAATTATTGTTCCGGAAACAGAAGAGCCGAATAACATCATCGAGAATGTGCCCACAGAAGAGCGTCGTGCAAATGTAATTGATGCGGCTGCATCGGGTGCGTCGAGCGGGATGCAGTTAGCCCTGAACGTCGGCGCAATGTTGTTGGCTTTTGTGGCTTTAATTGCCTTAGTCAATGGTGTTTTAGGCTTTGTAGGCGGCTTCTTCGGTTACGACGAGCTGACCATGCAAACAATTTTTGGCTTTATTTTCCAGCCGTTAGCTTTCGTTATGGGTATTCCATGGGCTGAGGCGCAACAAGCGGGTAGCTTTATAGGTCAAAAGCTCGTCATTAATGAATTTGTTGCTTATCTCGATTTCGCTCAAGTGAAAGATGAAATGAGTATGCAGAGCCAGGTCATTATTACCTTTATGCTCTGCGGTTTCGCCAATTTCTCGTCCATTGCCATTTTGTTAGGTGGATTAGGTGGGATGGCCCCGAGCCGACGTAAAGATATTGCAACGATGGGTATGCGGGCGCTGTTAGCTGCTACGCTAGCAAACCTAATGAGTGCTTGTATTGCTGGCTTCTTTTTCGCGCTGGCAGCTTAGTGATTCAACGGGGTGTGGTCTAAAATCAGATCACGCCTGAAGCAAAGAGGGATGAAGGTATGAAATCGGTGGTTATTGGTTTATTTGTGCTGATATTTGCCTCAACCATGGGCAGTGCGCAAAGTAGTGAGCTAGACACGGAAAACCCGTTTCGTATGCTCGAGCAGATTGCTGAACGGATGACGGCCCGTATCGGCGAAGAGCGTTCACGGATTGAAGCGAACCCGAATTATCTACGTACCATTATGGAAGAAGAGCTGCTGCCTTACTCTGATTATCAGTTTGCAGCTCGTTCTGTGCTGGCGCGTAACTGGCAGCGTTTAAATGAAGATCAGCAAAAAGAATTTGTTGAAGTTTTCCGGGAATATCTGATTACCACTTATGCACGCGTGTTTACTCAGTTTGATGAGAGCAAGCACAAACTTAATTTCGCGCGGGGTGGTGATTACGAAGGTCAGCGTCGTGTTGTGGTGCGGGCACAGCTGGTTGAAGAAGGTGGGCGACCACCGATTCGCCTCGATTTTCACATGCAGCGGCGCAATCCAGAGGCACCTTGGATGGCCTTTGATTTAGTCGCCGAAGGTGTGTCGATGCTCAATACTCAGCAGGCTGAGATGCAGGCGTCATTAAGACAAAATGGCATTGATGGCACCATTCAATTATTGCGCGAGCGGGCCAGTGTTGACATTCGTCTCGATGAAGACCTCGACGTGTCTGACTTTACCAACTAATCGCCAAACCACATCTCAAGCTCAAAGCCTAATAAGTAACTACCTAAGCGGGGTTCATTTAACTCACGACGAGGCCAATGAATCCCGCCATAGGTTTCAAGAAAGAGCCAGTCTCGCAACCAGCTTCGACGATGAATAATGCGAAACCCATAGTCACGGACGGGTACGTCCATTTTGGTTTCTCCGCGCCAGAAAAATTCAACGGCCATCGCGCGCTCGGGGGCATAAATATGGTAGCTCGCGATACTGGAGCGCCATCGATAGCCGTCAATACGTTCCGCTCGGGTGACATCCATACTAAGTCGATTTAACCACTCTGAGTTCGGGCTGTTTTCCCAATCGAAGCGCTGATTCGCGCCAAAACCGTCACTATTTCGCCAGAACAAACTACTGCGACTGCGAACTTGGTTGTAATCATTAAATCGATATTGCTTGAGGTACCGTACTTGGGTGTAGAGGTCGGCGCGCAGTCCGCCGCGAATACCCGCGGATACGGAAAAGCGACTATCTTCACCCCGGCTCGGATCAAAACCTAAGCCGACAATCCATTCTTCATTTCCAGTTTCACGGCGAATAACAGAGCCTTGGCGATGCGTATCCTCACCCGTAACAAAGTCGTCAAAATCAACCCGACCGACAATCGCGGAAAAGCGTTCTTCGGTATTTGGAAGGGTAAACTGGGCGCGAAAACTTGAGCGTACTTTCCAGCCCTCATATTCGCTCCACTCGGGGCCTACTGAGAGGCGTCCGCGGGAGCCAGGGGCATCGTCGAAGGAGCGAGAATCGCCGAAGAATTGATCGAACCAACGTGCGGTTGCGTCAACAGAATCCTCAACCCCATCCTGAATAGTATCGAGCCAGCCAAGGTCTAACTGCCGTTCCGGCGCGTCGTCTTCTTCTGGTTCTTCAGCGACTGAGAGGGGGGTTAGCAAGTAGCCTAAAATCACCAAAAAAGTGAGGCTTCGCATACAACGCGAGCGTGCTTTATCTGTGACGTAGGCATTCCGGTGCATAGTGCTCTCCCAGCAAATTTTCTCACTCAGATTGCATGATCATAGCTGAAACGTCCAGATAAGGTTAATCGAATTTTGTGTAAACACAGGCAGGGGTGACGCATGGTATACTACGGGCGTTTATCAAATCATGACTAACGTGAAGCAAATAATGAGCGAGGGAACATGAGCAGACATTACGATTACCTGAGTATTGGTGCAGGCAGCGGTGGCATTGCATCGGCGAATCGAGCCGCTATGCGAGGCGCCAAAGCAGCAGTCATTGAGGCCAAAAAGGTCGGAGGTACGTGCGTTAATGTCGGTTGTGTTCCGAAAAAAGTGATGTGGTATGGCGCTCACATCGCCGAGGCGATCAAATATAGCGAAGCGTATGGATTTCAACTCGAACAAAAAGGCTTTGATTGGGCAACATTGGTAAAGAATCGAGAAGCCTATATTGAACGAATTCACGGAGCCTACCATCGCGGTTTTGCTGGGAACGGTGTTGAGTTTATCGAAGGCTATGCGCGATTTGTCGGGCCGAACGAGGTGGAAGTCAATGGGGAGCGCATTAGTGCCGACCACATCACCATCGCCGTGGGTGGACGCCCAACCATTCCTGCTATATCAGGGGCTGAGCACGGAATAGATTCCGACGGCTTTTTTGCCTTAACTCACCAGCCAAAGAAGGCCGTGGTTGTGGGCGCTGGCTATATCGCTGTTGAGATTGCCGGGGTATTAAACGCGCTAGGAACGGAAACACATCTACTGGTGCGTCATGATCGTCCACTGCGGGGCTTTGATCGTGACATTATTGATACATTGTGTGATTTGGCTTTGCGCCACGGACCGACCTTGCATCAGTATTCTGAAGTGAAATCTGTGGTTAAGGAAAGTGATGGTTCGCTAACAATTACCACCTTGAGTGACGAAACGATTCGCGATGTGGATTGTTTGGTGTGGGCTATTGGTCGTGAACCTGCCACCGACGGCATCGGCTTGGACGTTGCTGGCGTGGAAACCGATGATGCGGGTCATGTCCGCACAGACGCTTATCAAAATACCAATGTGCAAGGCATTTACGCAGTGGGCGATATTACCGGTGAGGCGCAACTCACTCCAGTCGCCATCAAAGCGGGCCGTTTATTAGCGGAGCGTCTTTTCAATAAAGATATGCCCGACGCTCACATGGATTACAGCTTAATTCCTACGATTGTGTTTAGTCACCCGCCTATTGGCACCGTTGGCTTGACCGAAGTAGAAGCGGTGGAAAGCTATGGCGAAGATCAAGTGAAAGTGTATAAATCCGGCTTTGCTGCCATGTACAACGCGATTACTCCGTACCGTGAACTCAGCCATTTTAAATTGATATGCGCAGGAGAGAACGAGAAAGTAGTTGGCTTGCATGGCATTGGCGAGGGCATGGATGAAATATTGCAAGGATTCGCTGTGGCTATGAAAATGGGCGCAACGAAAGCGGATTTCGATGCCACGGTAGCGCTCCACCCGACGAGCGCAGAAGAATTTGTTACCTTACGCTAAACCTTACGCCCCGCAGAAAAGAACCCAGTGGCGTCCGCCGCTGGGTTCTCACACGTCCCTGCTATTGCCGAGTTCTCGGGTCGTCGCCTGCATGGATATAATGAATTAACCAAGGCCCCTGAGACGTTAATTGAATGATCGTCTGCCCTTCTGCAATGGCATAGTGGCGCATTTCGGGAGGCATAGAGATATAGGATCCCGCGGTAAACGCGTGCGTTGATTCAGTATCAATAGTGTCTCCTTGACCTAACTTAAAGGTGCCCGACAGCACGGTAACTCGCTCCACGTTTGGGTGCCAGTGTGGGGCGATAATAAAGCCATCGGGTAGCTTCAAGCGCATTGTAAATATGCCTGTTTGCGATGGGTCACCTTCGAGTACGGCGTATTTAGCACCTTGTTCTAACGATGCCGGTCCCTCTAGCCATTGAACAGATTCCGTTGTAAATGTGATGTGATGTTGCGCATCGTTACCGCTATTTTCATGGTGGTCGTTTGCATAACTCGTGAACGCCAACATGAGTAGGGCAATCGCAACTGAGCTTATGCTAGGTTTCATGCTTGTTTCTCCACTGTGTTTTGAACACGCAGGACATGTGTATTCCCTGTTGCAAAACAGCCTGTTTGAAACTACGCAGGATCTAAAATTTAGTTATACAAACCGCTTGCCGCAAGGTGAATACGGGGAATTTGCATTTCACTCGTGCGCCCTTATTCGGTTAGACTGGTGATAATCCCACGAGCTATTCAAGGAAAATTCACATGGCAACGAAAACCAAAATAGAGGTGGTGGGATGGGAGCGTGAACAGCACTTTGCCTTTTTTAATGCTTTTGAAGAACCCTTTTTTGGGCTCACAGCGGAGGTTGAGTGCACCGGGCTATATATCAGTGCCAAACAGAAAAAGCAGTCATTTTATCTGCGCTATTTACATGCAGTGATGACGGTGGTGAATGCCATTGATGCGTTTAAACTTAGAATTGAGGACGGAGATGTTTATCGATATGAGCGCATTGATGTCAGTGCCACGGTATTGCGCAGCAACCATACCTTTGGCTTCTCATATATTCCTTACCATGAACACTTCGAACAATTCGCAGAGGCAGCTAAACGGGAGATTGAGCGAGTTCGTACTAGTGAGGCGTTACTTCCATCGAATGGCACGGATAACGTCGTGCACTTCTCCGCTATACCTTGGGTGAAGTTTACTAGCCTGTCTCACGCCCGCCCGTTTTCACGACTCGACAGCTGTCCGAAAATTAGTGTGGGTAAGTTATTTAAACGAGATGGTCGTTGGTTTCTGCCGGTGGCACTGCATGCGCATCATGCGTTAGCGGATGGATATCATGCGGGGCAGTTTTTTCAGCGCTTAGAAGCGTTACTCTCGGCAGCATAACAAAAACGTCCTTCGAAAAGGACGTTTTTGTTTGGTCAACTTATTCCGGCAGGATGGCGTTGTGGAAGACGCGCTGAACGTCGTCACAATCTTCTAGCATATCCAACAATCGCGTCATCATCGGCATATCGTCGGCGCTGATTTCCATCGTGGTTTGTGGGATGAACTGAATCTCTTGCACCTCAAACTCTAATTCTTGGCCAAAGGCTTCGGTTAACGCATGTTGCGTTTTTGCGTATTCGGTATGTGGCGCGAAGACAGTGATCAGCCCATTCTCAGACTCGACATCAGTGACATCGACGTCGGCTTCCATTAAGGCTTCAAGTACCGCGTCTTCATCGTCTCCGGCAAAACTAAAAATCGCACAGTGATCGAACATATGTGCAACCGAGCCAGGGGCACCTAGTTTGCATTTACTTTTTGTAAAGCAGTTGCGTACTTCGCCGATGGTACGATTCGGATTGTCGGTTAAGCACTCTACAAGCACCATGCAGTTGCCGGGGCCAAAGCCCTCATAACGGGCCGTGGAGTAATCCTCGCCGCCCACACCACTGGCTTTATCAAGGGCATTTTGAATGACATGTGCAGGCACTTGGTCTTTGCGCGCGCTATCGATAAGTCCACGTAAAGAAAGATTCGCGCCAGGGTCGGTGCCTCCTTGCTTGGCAACAACATAAATTTGCCGACCATATTTGCTATAAATCTTACTTTTTGTGGCGGCGGTTTTTGCGATCGATTCTTTACGGTTTTGATAAGCGCGACCCATAATTTCGATTCCATGTCATCTAAGATTGAGAGTAGATGCAGGATTTTACCCGTGCGCGCGAAAGATTCCTACGGTTTCTATAAAATTACTTCTCAAACCAATATTGGTTAAATTATAATCCGCCAACTTCAACGCCACAGCCTTGTGGCAGCTTGATGTTCAATGGGGTCTTCTTAAGTTCCGTACTGACCGATTCGGTCGTCGTTGAGTGTTGAGTAATTGCATGACTACGTTTAATCCATGTGTAACGTGCGGCGCCTGCTGCGCAAGTTTTCGGGTGTCTTTTTATTGGGCAGAAGGAGATGATGCACCAGCGGGTTTCGTGCCCCATGAACTCACAGAGCAGGTGAATTCATTCTACCGGTGTATGCAGGGCACCAATAGTCCGACGCCCCGATGCGTCGCACTCGAGGGTACGATTGGCGAGTCTGTTGGATGCCGGATCTATCATAATCGACCGACCCCTTGTCGGGAGTTTGATGCAAGTATTGATCACTCAAACTTGCGCTGCGACCAAGCGCGGGCAAGATTTGGCATGTTACCGATAATTCAAGTGCAGGAAGTGGCATAATAGGCAGAAACTCGCGCTTTTTACTGTTGTGATAATTCATTACTGCTAGTATGATTTTTGTTCATCCGAGAAACTGTGCTGTTAGTCGTAAACTGAGGGGATTCCCCTTGTTGTCCGACCAGTATGTTTGTAGGCTAGACTGATCATTTTTCGCATTTTGAAGCAACGGACACTGTCCATGTTGCCCAGATAGGGACGGATAGCCCGTTGTACATATATAGCCCACACCTTATGAATCGATTTTGTCGCGTTTCGCTACATTTGATGGCACTTTGCTGTGTTGTCGTGAGCATTACCTTCACATCGGTGCAGGCCAAAGCTAATCCAAACGCGGAAAATCGCGATATAGCGATTGAGCAAGCGCTTGACCAGTTGCTCGGTCCGGGCATGCATCCGTTAGAGTCCGATGAATTTCACCGTCTACTTGCAACCGTTTCCGATTCAACCCCTGTACTAACCTATGTGCGGGCTTGGGGCTACCGAGCTCTTGAATTAGTGCACGCGGAACGTGATTCAGAAGCAGCGCTTGCCTTAGCAGAACATATTCTCGAGCGTGCCTTACCGACAAATAGCAGCGTTGCCATTGCCGAGGCCTACGCCATTAAAGCGGAAGTATTAGCTGAAAGTAACCAGCGCCAACGGGCGATTTCCGCCATTGTCGATTTAGATCAATGGTTGCCAGAGGTTACCGACGAACGTGTATTATTTTTCGCCCACAATGTCGCTGCCCGTATTCTGCATCAGGCCCAGCAATTTGAAGATGCGCTGGTGCATTATCTAGCGGCACAAGATGCTATTGCTCTGAACGATGGCGCTCAAACATTACGTCGAAGACAGTTTCTTAATCTTCATATCGCCCGTTTACAAACGGAGCTTGAGCATTTCGATTCAGCCATGGAACTCGTTGAGGCAACTCTTGAAGAAGCGAAACGAGAGCGCGTATTCCACCGTATTCCTGAATTATTACTATTAAAAGGCTACTTGCAAGGCAACTTGCCAAACCATGGTGCGCGCGCGAGTTTAGCTACCTATGGGCAAACAATTGAATGGGCGGAGCGTTTGGGTGATAGTCGTCGACAAGTGGTTGCTCGCAACAATATGGGCTCGGTGCACATTCAACTGGAAGAATACGAGGAAGCGCGAGCGGTGTTACTTGAAGGGTTAGCTCTGGCTCAGGCGCATGGCTATGTGACGGAAATCTATTTTATAGAATTTAACCTAGCCGATATTGATGTAAAACGAGGCAATTATAGCTACGGCATCGAGCGCATGCAGAGTTTGATTGCCACCATGAAGCAAGCCGATCGTCCTCGAGATTATGCGGAGATGTTGAGCTATTTAGCGACAGCGTACCGCTTAGCAGGCCGCTATCGCGAGCAAGCAGAGGCACTAGAGGAATTACTGCAAATACGTCAGACAATTTTCAGGTCGGAACGTGACCAAGCTCTGTCAGAATTACAAACACGTTTTGAAGCGCAGGAAAAGGCCCAGCAAATCGTGTTGCTGCAACAAGAAAATGAAGTGCAATCACAACGCATCGCGAATGCCAGTTTGCAACGCCTCATTGTGTTCTTGTTTGCGCTGAGCGTTATTTTGGCTGCCCTGATGCTGTTCTTCGCCTACCGTGCGGCACAGCGTACGAATCGCGTTTTAAGCGAAACAAATCAAGATTTAAAAGAACAGAATTTGCGGGATCCACTAACCCAGTTGGCGAATCGCCGAGCATTACAACTGGCGTTGAGTGCGTATACTCAGAAGGCGCCTAGCGATGAATCTGCAGCGTTAATTCTGATCGATATTGATCATTTCAAAACCATTAATGATAGTTATGGACACGCAGCGGGTGATGCTGTGCTAACGTCCATTTCGCAGCGCTTGCTTCGCTTTATCCACAGTGATGATCTTGTGGTACGTTGGGGCGGCGAGGAATTTGTGATCTTTATTCCGAATACCCGCTCTCGGGATCTACAGGCGTTTACCCGAGATTTATTAGCGCTGTTTGCGTCCGAGCCGGTCACATTTGAACATCGAGATATTAAGGTAAGTGCTACCGCGGGTGTGGTTGATTTGCCACTGAGAGGTACCACGCTTGCCCATTGTAGTTGGGAGCAATCGCTCCGCCTTGCTGATTCCTTGCTCTATCTAGGAAAGCTACATGGCCGCAATCAGGCTCACTATCTGCGCGGACTCCATGTGCCTTTTGCAGAGGTCGAGGAGCAGCTATTTAATGATTTTGATGATGCGAACTCTCAAGGCTGGCTTGAAATTGAATCGATTCCAAGCCCCGTTCCAGTAAAACGTTAACTTCTATTCTTTTTCTTGACTCGGGCATAACCGACCAATTCACCCAATGATGGGATTGGCTGCATTGCGTAATTTGTGTTCAAGGCACATGCTAGAGTAATCCCTATCATGAACGAGGTATGCACGATGATAAAAAGAATAATCTGCTTAGTCGCGCTAATGGCGATATCGATTCCCCCCGCCTTTGCGGAAAAAGTGGCACTTGTCGGTGGACGTTTGATTGACGGCTATGTCAGCGCTCCTTTAGTTCGTAGCGTGATTCTAATTGACGATGGCATCATTCAAAAAGTTGGCACGGTAGACACACTACCGGTGCCTGAAGGCTATCGTGAAATCCCCATGTGGGGGCACGATGTTATGCCGGGTCTGTGGGAAAATCATGCGCACTTACAGCTCGTAGGCCACGCCGATTACATTCACTGGCAGGCTGAATACGCAGATCGATTTGTCGACGAAATTATGCCTGCGGCAGCGCTGCAATTATTGCTTGCCGGGGTGACAAGCGTCCGTGATTTAGGGGCGCCTTTAGACGATTCCGCTGAAATGAAGCGAAAAATTGCAAGCGGTGAAATTCCAGGGCCAAACCTATATGTGTCCGGGCCATTCTTGCAACATAAAGTTGATGACTGGCAGGCGAATTACCGCTGGCGCGTTACCAGTGTGAGCGATGCCCGTGCCAAAGTACAAAGGTTGCACGAAGCCGGCATGGATATCGTCAAATTAATTGAACACGATGAAATGGAGTTTGACGTCGCCCAAGCCATTGTTGATGAAGCCCATGAACGGGGAATGGTCGTGGTCGCGCACGCGCATCGACCAAATGAGATTCGCGTGGGCTTAGAGCTAGGTGTGGATAATTTCGAGCATACCGGACTGACAACAGCGCCAGGCTACCCGCAAGATATCTTGGATGCATTAAAAGAGCGCACCGCTCGCGGAATTTTCGACGGCTTGTTGTTCTGGACACCGACCGTTGAAGGTTTGTGGAACTACCAACATACCGTGGATAACCCCACACGTTTAGACGACCCCTGTTGGCATGAAGGACTTGCGGACGACACCATCGCTGATATTCGCGACTCCGTTCGGCACCCAGCTAAGCTAGGTTATACCCAGCTTACGCCGCTACGTCGCGGCACCTTAAAGAATAAAATTAACCAACTCAAAGAAACCGGCGTGGTGATGTTGGTAGGTACCGATTCCGGTATTCCGATGAAGTTTCACTGCCAATCGACCTGGCAGGAAATGGCGTTCTGGGTTGATGAAATGGGCTTTGATGCACAAGAAACGATTCGTGCAGCTACTTACTGGCCCGCAGTTATGATGGGCGTCGCCGACCGCTACGGTACGGTATCGGAAGGCAAGGTGGCGGATATTGTTGCCGTACGCGGTGATGTGTTGCGCTATATCAACCTACTACAACGGGTCGATTTTGTGATGAAAGATGGTGTGGTGTACAAGCAAGATGGACAAGTAAATCGAGCAGCGCTCACGCGATAGCTACACAATCACGCAATAATAATGGGATGTACAATGACGAAAGCGGCGATATTAATCGCCGCTTTTTGTTTGTGATTTCGCAAGCAACTCGTTCATTTTTTCGAGTGCTTGATCAGACACGGATTGCACATGCAGGTCGCGCTGCGGGAATGGAATGGTGATGTTATGTTCTTTCAGTGCACGCCAGATCGCAAGACGAATGGGCGAGCGCACATTCTCAAAGCCATTTTCCGGATCCGCAATCCAAACCCGTAACTCAATAGTAATACCGCTGTCGCCAAAGTCTGTGACCCAGGCGTTCGGCTCAGGCGTTGTGAGTACCCGGGGCGAAGCATGTGCGCATTCTTTAATAACTTCGGTGGCTTTATCGAGATCGGTACTATAGCTCACGTCAACCGGGATACGCAGACGAACATTGCGATCTGCGTAACTCCAGTTAATGACTTCGGATGTAATGAGATTTTCGTTCGGAATGAGAGTATCGACGCCATCTCGGTCGTGTAAAACGATATAGCGCGATTTGAGTTCCTGTACCCAACCGACTTTGTCGTTAATAGAAATGATATCGCCTGGCTTCACCGAGCGATCAAGGATAAGAATAAAGCCGCTAATAAAGTTGGCGGCAATACGTTGCAAACCAAAACCCAAACCGACCCCTAGTGCGCCTCCGAATACGGCTAAGGTTGATAGATCGAAACCAACGCTGCCAAGGACCATCAGGATGGCTATGGTAATTAAACCAAATTTCACGAACTTAATCAGGCCGACGCGGGTTGTCGCGGTAATAGCATTGCTCGCAGACAGACGTCGCTCAAGTAAATGGGTAAGCCAGCCACTGATCGTAAGTGCCACCACGATTAATGTCGCAATCTTGAGGCCTGACAACAGAGAAAGACGGAAATTACCGATATCGGCGCCTACAGCATCCAAGGCTGCGAGAGTATCGGGCAATAAACCAATTAAATGCAGTCCAACAATCAACCAAATTGTGCCTGCGATCACGCTCTCGGATGCCTTGAGGAGAGGACCACCACGAATACCTTTCCGTAAAAAGTAAACGACGAGTCGAATTGCGGCGAACGAGAGAAGTAGGGGAAGCAGAATATCTAATGCCGACGTTACATAATCGAGCGCACGTAGCACTAACTGTCCCAAGCCCAAGACAAGAACCATGCTAATGGGCCAGAGTAAACGCTCAATGGAACGGATAGCGATTCGCCGAAAGCCTTGACTCGCTTCTCCCCGCTGACCTAAGCCAGTACGCAAAATATTCCCAGTAATCAAAGCACTGACCAAGGCCAGTACAATAACCGCACCTTGCGGAATGTTATCAGTGGTAAGGATGACATTGTGAACAAAGCTCAAAACCGTGTCTGCAGGTTGAGATGCTGTCATAGGATACTCTCTTATTATCTATACAACTTTTGGTTATTTTTTTACATTAATTGTTTAATTTCTATGACGGTAACTGTAGTATTTCTGACCAAACATTGATACATCTTGTTACATAATAAAAATTGCCCATTACAATCACATAGCTTCACTACATAACAAAAAAGAAGTGACCATGACAAACGCATCGCAAGTTCGTTCTATTTGCTCCGATGTCCGGCATCGCTACTCTCTAGTATTGGGGCTGTGGATGCTGCTCATTGGGTCTATGCTGCCATTGGCTGTATGGGCTGATAGTACGCCGCTGACCTACCCCCCTTACGAAGAGAAACTCGATCGGTATTTGTCGATGTCGGATCGCGAGGAGCAGAATGCGCTTTTGCGTGAAGTGATCATTGATTTGAATTCGCGCTTTGCTCCCGTAACTTATGTGCGCGCATGGACATATCGCGCATTTGAGCTAGCCGAAGCTGGCGATGTAGAAGGCGCAACCCAAATTATTGAAGATTTAATTCGTTTTGCAGAGCGCAATTCGTACCCAGATGTATGGTGTGAAGTATTGGCGAATAAAGTGGCCTTGCTAACTTGGCAAGGGGAAACCACCGAAGCGCTGTTAGTGGCTGATCAACTAGCTGAACACCTGTTACATGCAAAGGATCCCCGCGTTCGTTATTACGGGAATGTGGTGATTACCGGTATGTTTCGCTCAAATAGTCAGTATGAGCGTGCTTTAACACACGCGCTGTACGCTCAGGATGCATTAAACGAGATAAATAACGAGCGCAGTGCTACGCGACGTTTGAGTTTAAATCGACAGATTGCATTGATTCAGTCTGATATGCGCAATTATGCGTCGGCACTCGATATTGTAAATCGCGCAATTCGTGAAGCCAGAGACGATACCCGCTTGCATGAAGATATTCCGGCCCTGTTGCTGATGAAAGGCTACCTGCATGCGCAAATGGATGAACATCAGGCATCTATTGATGTGCATCATGAGGCGATAGAATGGGCGGAACGCACGAATCAGCCCGGTATCGTGCTGGTGAGCATGAACAATATTGGCAGCACGTTAATTCATCAGGAGCGCTACAGCGAGGCTGATGAAGTACTAAGTTTAGCATTACAACAAGCCATTGAGGCTGAGGATACCGGGACCGAGCACCTGATCCGCTTTAATCTCGGTTATATCCAAGTGATGCTTGGCAACGTACAAGAAGGGATCGCGGCGATTGAAGAATATTCGGATCTTCTATTGGAGAGATACTCAGCTTCAGAACAGGCAGACCTCTTGAATTATGTAGCCAAAGCATATCAACGTGCGCGTATGTTCGAACAACAAGCCGAAGTGCTCCTCGAACAGCGTCGTATCAGTGAAGAGGTATTTCAAAGCGAGCGCGAAAAAAGCATGTCCGAAATGCAGGCGCGCTATGAAGCGATTGAACAAGCACAGCAAATTGAATTACTTGAACAGCGCAATGCCTTACAAGAGCGTGTGATCGAAAATGCCCGTCTACAACGCACCATTTTTATCTTGTTTGGTGTGGTGGTGGTTTTTGGTTTAATTCTGGTAGCGCTGCTTTATCGCGCCGCTCGTCGGGCTAACTTACGCTTGAAGGATGCGAATAAGCAACTGGAATTCCATTCGTTGCGTGACCCGCTAACCCATCTGTTGAACCGCCGTGCATTGCAAGAGCAAATGGCCAAACGGGCCCTTGACGAGCGCCGTGCGCAACCGGGGCAACATCCCGATGCGATGATTTTGCTTGATATCGATTTCTTCAAAAAAATCAACGACCAATATGGGCATGCAGCGGGTGATCAAGTACTCAAAGATATTAGTGAACGTCTGGCAGCGCTGGCGCGCTCATCGGATATGGTGATTCGTTGGGGCGGGGAAGAGTTTTTGATTTTCTTACGCAATAGCGATCCAAACAAACTGGCGGATATTACGGAACGGGTGTTAAACACCATTGGTGAAGAACCTGTTCAGTTTGAAGACATGACGATTCCGGTGACCGCCACTGCAGGTTTCGTATCCTTACCCTTTGCCGGCATTTCCGAAAAAGACCTCAATTGGGAACGGGCATTGCAAATTGCGGATATGGCGTTATATATCGGCAAAGTGCATGGTCGGAACAAGGCTTACGGGATTATGGGCTTGAATGCACCCTATGAGCAGGTGCAGCCGCTCCTTGAACGCGATTTATCGAAAGCTATCGACCAAAACAAAGTTGATTATATTATCGTCAAGGGGCCGCAAAAATAACCGCGTGCCCCTTGAAATCCGGTCTATTCTCCCTCACGTACTATATCATTATGGACAGAATAGGCCGGAATCATGCAAGCAACTGAAAACCCACTGTTAACTCCTTTTTTTCATCCGCCATTTCAATCGATTAAGGCTGAACACGTTCGTCCTGCGGTAGAGAAGGCGATTGCCCATTGCCGCGAAACCATTGCCAAGGTGGTCGCTGAAGAGCAACCCTCGTGGGAAAACTTGGTTGCGCCTCTTGAACAAGCCGACGATGTCCTTTCACGTATTTGGTCGCCCATATCCCATATGAATGCGGTGGTAAGCGAGGAGGGGCTACGTGAGGCCCACGACAGCTGTTTAGAGTTGCTGTCAGAATATGCTACTTGGGTTGGGCAGCACGAAGGGTTATACCAAGCCTACCAAAAGCTCGCCGCATCAACTGAGTTCAACCGATTATCCCAAGCGCAACAACGGGTAATTAGCGAAACGATTCGAGATTTTAAATTATCGGGTGTGGGTTTGCCGGATGATAAAAAGCAGCGTTACGGTGAAATTCAAAACCGACTCTCGCAATTAAGTTCCCAGTTTAGCAATCAGGTGTTGGATGCCACGCATCATTGGTATTGCCACGTAAATGACGAAGCGCGTTTGGCCGGACTCCCAGAGAGTGCAGTGGCCTCGGCGCGTGAGGCGGCTCAAGAGAAGTCGCTCGAAGGATGGGTATTCACGCTAGATATTCCGTCGTATTTGCCGGTGATGATGTATAGCGACGATCGCGAACTGCGCCAAGACATGTATAAAGCCTACACAACTCGAGCTTCTGATGAAGGGCCAAACGCCGGACAGTTTGATAACTCAGTGGTGATTGATGAGACCCTCGCATTGCGTCATGAGCTCGCGAATCTGCTTGATTTCGATACCTACGCCGATGTGTCTTTAGCAACTAAAATGGCGGATAGCCCAGCGCAAGTCATTGCTTTCCTTGAAGATCTCGCTGATCGCTCGCGGGATCAAGCCAAGGCCGAGTTTGACGAGATTAAAGCCTTTGCGAAGTCGAAACACGGGATTGAGCAGCTGGAAGCCTGGGATATTCCCTACTATGCAGAGAAATTGAAACAAGCATCGTTTGCTATTTCCGATGAGCAGTTGCGCCCCTATTTCCCTGAAAACCGAGTCATACAGGGATTGTTTACCGTTGCCCAACGCTTATTCGGAATTCGTATTGAAGAGGCTGAAGCGGAAACTTGGCATCCTCACGTCCGGTATTTCGAAATTTATGATGAAGCGGACAACAAGCGTGCCGGATTCTATTTGGATTTATATGCGCGTGGGAAGAAACGAGGTGGGGCGTGGATGGCCGACTGTGCTGTGCGTCGTCGTTTGCCCGATGGCCAACTGCAATTACCCCTCGCGTATCTCACCTGCAATTTCAATAAGCCTGTAGGCGACAAGCCGGCGTTATTTACGCACGATGAAGTGATCACCTTGTTCCATGAGTTTGGCCATGGCCTGCACCATATGCTGACACAGATGGACGTGGCAGGGGTGTCGGGCATTAACGGTGTTGAGTGGGACGCGGTTGAGCTACCGAGTCAGTTTCTTGAGAACTGGTGTTGGGAACCGGAAGCCCTGGCGTTTATTTCGGGGCACTACGAGACGGGTGAACCGCTTCCTCAAGACTTGCTAGATAAAATGCTTGCGGCAAAGAACTTCCAGGCTGCCATGCAGATGGTAAGGCAGCTAGAGTTTTCATTGTTTGATATGGCGATCCATCAAGATAAGGATGCAGGCAAGCCGGGGCGCGTGCAGCAGATACTTAATCAGGTGCGAGCGCAGGTGGCGGTCGTGCAACCGCCTTCATATAATCGATTCCAACATAGCTTTGGTCATATTTTTGCCGGCGGTTATGCGGCGGGGTACTACAGTTATAAATGGGCTGAGGTATTATCTGCCGATGCATACGCGCGGTTTGAGGAAGAGGGGATTTTTAATCCAGAAACCGGTCGCGATTTTCTAACCAAGATTTTGGAAAAAGGTGGAAGCCGAGATGCAAAGGCATTGTTTGTTGATTTTCGCGGGAGAGAACCGGAGATCGCCGCACTCTTGCGACACTCAGGAATTGCGGCTTAAAGCTGTCTAGTTTAGCTGGTGATAGCCATCACCAGCTTTACAACACCAGCAACGCTCAACACAAAAGCCGCTAAAATAATGATAAAAACGATAATGTAAGCAAGTGGATTGCCGGCGGAAAAATCACGCCGCCGGTTAGCCTCTGTTTGCACACCAAACATCGCCGCTAACACACTCACAACAATCGCAAATAATCCTGGGCGTTCGCTTTGTTCGGACATGGTGTGGTTGTCTTTCCTTTAGCGGGAAGGGCTAGAGCCGCCCTGTTGTTTATTTTTATCATTCGATTTACCGAGCGTGAGCTCAAGTAAATCTAGAAAATGGAATTGCGCTGAACGGCTTTTGCCACTCACCCACGCAAACCAATTCACGCTCCCTGTACATGTTTGGCTAACCGCTCGCGGATCCTTATTGCGAACGTCTGTGCGGCAATCTTCCTGATCGTGAAACGCGGAAGTGTACTGTAATGAAAGTACGCCTACGACTGCCAATGCACACAGGCCCATGGATGTTTTCAACATAGTGAACCCCGGAGCGCTCTTTTCCATAAAAAATACTCGAACAGCTAACTTTATCAGGTAAGAGAAAACCAATCCAGCGTTGTTTTTGGGTGCTTGGTCGCTCAGGTATTGATAGAATGGAAGAAATTCCTATACGTAAGGCTAAAGGATACCCGTATGCGTGATTATCTTATTGCTCCATCTATTTTGTCTGCAGATTTCGCCCGTCTGGGTGAAGAAGTCGAGACGGTCCTGTCTGCAGGAGCCGATGTGGTGCATTTCGACGTCATGGATAACCACTTTGTGCCGAACTTAACTATTGGCCCTATGGTGTGCCAAGCCTTGCGGGATTATGGGGTGTCAGCGCCAATTGATGTGCACCTGATGGTGCAGCCGGTAGATTCACTTATACCGCAATTTGCCAAAGCCGGTGCAACCATGATTACGTTTCATCCGGAAGCCTCAACCCATATTGATCGTACCTTGCAGCTTATCCGAGACCATGGCTGTAAAGCAGGATTGGTGTTTAATCCAGCCACGCCCCTGCACTACCTCGACTACGTCATGGATAAATTAGACATGATTTTGTTGATGTCGGTGAATCCAGGTTTTGGTGGGCAATCGTTTATTCCAACCACCTTGGACAAATTACGCCAAGTGCGCACGCTGATTGATAACAGCGGCCGTGATATTATTCTGGAAGTGGATGGTGGCGTGAAAACAGACAACATTCGTGAAATAGCCGAGGCAGGCGCCGATATGTTTGTTGCGGGGTCGGCAATTTTTAATCAACCAGATTATAAAAAAGTGATTGATCAGATGCGTGACCAGCTTGCGCAGGTGACGGCCAAATAAGCCAAGTACTTATCTTCTTCATTTTTACACGTGTGATTTAAAAAGATTAACAAGGGAAATGCACATGACCAAACCTGTTGTACTAAGTGGCTGCCAGCCGTCGGGACAATTAACCATTGGCAACTATATGGGCGCCTTACGGCAGTGGGTTACGATGCAGGATACCCATCAGTGCCACTTTATGTTGGTCGATTTGCATGCCATTACCGTACGGCAGAATCCAGCCGATTTGCGCGCCGCAACTCTCGATGGCCTCGCGCTTTACATGGCCTGCGGTTTAGATCCTGAGAGAAGTACTCTGTTTTTGCAATCCCACGTACCGCAGCATGCCGAGCTTGCTTGGATCCTCAATTGCTACACGCAAATGGGGGAACTGAATCGGATGACGCAATACAAGGACAAATCGCAGAAACAAGAATCGAATATGAATGCGGGCTTATTTACCTATCCGGTTTTGATGGCGGCAGACATTCTTTTGTATAACGCGAATCAAGTCCCGGTTGGTAATGATCAGAAGCAGCACCTCGAACTTGCCCGCGATGTGGCCACTCGCTTTAACAATATTTATGGTGATGTGTTCGTCGTTCCTGAGCCTTTTATCCCGCAACACGGTGCGCGCATTATGAGCTTGCAGGATGCTAGCAAGAAGATGTCAAAGTCTGACGATAATGCGAAAAACTATATCGGCTTATTGGAAGATCCGAAGAAAATTGCCAAGAAGATTAAAAGTGCCGTAACGGACTCTGAAGATCCGCCGCGGGTTGCCTACGATCCTGAAAACAAAGCCGGCGTTGCGAATTTACTAACATTGTTAAGTGGGGCAACAGGCCGCTCTATCGATTCGCTCGTGGCGGAGTACGAAGGCAAGATGTATGGGCATCTGAAAGGCGATGTCGCCGATGCTGTGGTGGCGTTACTGGAACCTATTCAACAGCGCTACCACGAGTTGCGTGAGGATCAAGACACCTTGGCAGCCGTGATGGAAAAAGGTGCCGCAAAAGCGTCGGCAGAGGCGCAAGCCACACTTCGTCGTGTTTACGACGCCGTTGGTTTTGTGTTGCCCCGATAAATCACGACATAGTCAATCTAGGGTGCGTTTATTGTGATTCTCCTGATCGATAATTACGACTCATTTACGCACAACCTAGCTCGTTATTTTCAAGAGCTAGGGCAACAGGTTCGGGTGGTGCGCAACGATGAGATTGACGTGGCGGACATTGACCGGCTGGCCCCGAGTGCCCTCGTTATCTCACCCGGACCTTGTACGCCGAATGAAGCGGGCATTTCCTTGGCCGCCATTGAGGCATGCGCAGGGAAAATCCCAATTCTTGGTGTGTGTCTTGGTCATCAAGCTATTGGTCAGGTGTTTGGCGGGCGCGTTGTGCGCGCCCAACAAGTCATGCATGGAAAGCGCTCGCTGATACAGCATTTTGGCAGCCCACTGTTTTCGGGCCTACCGGAGACGTTTTCGGTGGTCCGTTACCATTCTCTGGTGGTCGATGCGGGGTCTTTCCCTGATTGTCTACAAATCGACGCCCGGGTGGTCGGTAAACCTATGGACGGTCATGCTGCCGGAGAAATTATGGGCCTTTCCCATCGCGAGTTACCCATTATGGGCGTGCAATTTCATCCAGAGTCGGTATTGAGCAGCTATGGCCATGATATCCTTGAGAACTTTTGTAAGCTCATCGACATAAATTCGGTCGAAAACGGTGCAAAATCACGCATAAGAACGCAGCGAGAACCCCTTCCTTCTGCATAGTTATGCGGCCTATCTGCAATTCTAAATTATCTTTAAAACTCTTTATTTTATAATCACTTAAGAAGTAAGACATTTGATCCGCTTCATGTCATAATACAGCCAAATATGCACTTGTCTGTACAAATTGCTCGTGCGCAAAGAACACACTTAGGAGATCAGTCGATATGTCAGAAGTAATGTCAGTCACTCGCGCTATGTTTGATGAGGTGATGGTTCCCAATTACAACCCCGCCAATATTATCCCCGTGCGTGGTGAGGGTTCGCGGATTTGGGATCAGGAAGGTCGCGAGTACATTGATTTTGCCGGTGGTATCGCCGTAAGTTGTTTGGGCCATTGCCATCCCGCCATGGTGAACGCCTTAACTGAGCAAGCTAATAAACTTTGGCACCTTAGTAACGTGTTAACCAATGAACCTGCACTGCGCTTAGCAAAGAAACTGGTCGATGCGACCTTCGCCGAACGTGTTTACTTTGCCAACTCAGGGGCAGAAGCGAACGAAGCAGCGTTGAAGCTGGCAAGACGTTGGGCGCTAGAAGAGCATGGTGAAGACAAGCAAGAAATTATCGCATTCCATAAAGGTTTCCATGGTCGTACCTTCTTTACCGTAACCGTCGGCGGCCAACCTGCCTATTCGGACGGTTTTGGTCCTAAGCCTGGCGGCGTTTCTCATGTGGAGTTTAATAACTTAGCCAGCCTTGAAGCAGTCATGAATGATCGTACGTGTGCGGTCATGATCGAACCTCTGCAAGGTGAGGGTGGCGTTGTTCCTGGTGATGATGACTTCTTAAAAGGCGTGCGTGAGCTATGTAATCGCCACAATGCACTGCTTATTTTTGATGAAGTTCAAACAGGCTTTGGTCGCACCGGCAGCTTATATGCCTACGAGCAAACCAGTGTGGTGCCAGATATTCTTACCACCGCAAAAGCGTTGGGCGGTGGCTTCCCGATTGGAGCCATGTTAACTACCCAAGCTATCGCAGCGCATTTGAAGCCGGGTACGCACGGCAGCACCTATGGTGGCAACCCACTGGGCTGTGCTGTAGCGGAAGCGGTGATGGACGTGGTGAACACGCCTGAAGTACTGCATGGGGTGAAAGAACGTGAGCAATGGTTCCGCGACGCGCTGACAAAAATTAATGAAAAATACGACGTGTTCAGTGAGGTTCGCGGCCGTGGATTACTCCTCGGTGCTGCGCTGAACGACAAGTTTAAAGGTAAAGCTCGTGAATTCTTAACGGCGGGTGCCGAAGAAGGTGTGATGATCCTTGTCGCGGGCATGGATGTGTTGCGATTTACACCGTCATTAGTGATTTCTGACACGGACATTCAACAAGGCATGGCTCGATTAGAAAAAGCCGTTGCGCGTGTTGTTGCCGCGAATCAATAGGAACAGGCTATGTTAGTCGTAAGGCCAATTGAGGCTCGAGATTACGAGTCGTTGCATGCGTGCGCGGTGGAGTCGGGACACGGCTTCACCTCCTTGCCCGTGGATGAAGGCTTGTTGAAGCGTCGTATTGCACGTGCTGAGCAGGCATTCGCACTGGAAACTATCAAGCAACCTGGAGAAGAGGGGTACCTCTTCGTCATGGAAGACACCGAGACCCAAGAGATTGTTGGGGTCAGTGGCATTGAAGCGGCGGTCGGCTTGTCATCGGCGTTTTATCATTATCACGTCGGTCGAGTGGTGCATCACTCTGCCAAGCATAATGTTTACAATGATTTGCAAACACTCACCTTGTGTAATGATTACACAGGCGTAAGCGAACTTTGCACCTTGTTTCTGAGAGAGCCCTATCGGAAGGGGCGCAATGGCCGTGTATTGAGTAAGTTTCGGTTGCTGTTTATGGCGCAGTTTCGCCAGCGTTTCGCTGAGACAGTCATTGCTGAAATGCGTGGCATTTCAGATGCAGATGGGCGTTCGCCATTTTGGGCCTGGTTAGAAAAGCATTTTTTTACTATGGATTTCCCAAGTGCTGATTACCTCACGGGCATTGGTGAGAAGACCTTTATTGCAGAGTTAATGCCTAAATTTCCGATCTATGTGAACTTGCTTGATAAAAGTGCACAAGAGGTGGTGGGTAAAGTGCATCAAAATACCGTGCCAGCACTCAAACTATTAACTTCAGAAGGCTTTCGATATCGCGGATACATCGATATTTTCGATGCTGGGCCGACGGTTGAAGCGGAAGTAAAACAATTACGGACGGTGCGCAATAGTCGCTTACTGCAAGTGCGCATCGGACGCCCTGAAGTGGCAGAAAATGTGCTCTTATGTAATACCAAACTAAAAGATTTTCGTGCCTGTCAGGCTGATGTGACCTGCACCGGTGATGAGGTGGTCATCACCGAGAACACTGCCTCTGCGCTTGGTGTTGTGGCCGGTGATCACGTTCGTTTAGCTGCATTATAGGCAGCCACACTTAAAAAATTACGAGGAATGAAGTATGTCGGAACAAGTACGTACACACTTTATTAATGGTCAATGGCTCGACGGTGAGGGTGATACCTTTACGTCGATTGATCCAGCAAAGAACCGCGTGGTCTGGCAAGGCAAAAGCGCAACTGCAGCGCAGGTAGACCTCGCGATGCAAGCTGCGAGAGCCGCATTCCCGGCATGGGCGCTGTCGACGTTTGAAGAGCGACTTAAGATTGCCCAGCGGTTTTGCCAATTACTCGAAGAAAATAAAGAAAAAATGGCGCTAATTATGGCCCAGGAAACTGGAAAGCCATTGTGGGAAACACGCACCGAGGTTGGTGCTATGATTGGCAAAGTCGCTATTTCTGAGCGCGCGTACCATGAGCGTACTGGCACGGTTGAAAATGCGATGCCCGGTGCCAAGGCCTTCATTCGGCACAAACCGCATGGAGTAGTGGCGGTATTTGGCCCCTATAACTTCCCCGGTCATTTACCGAATGGCCACATTGTTCCGGCATTATTGGCGGGCAACGTCGTGGTGTTTAAACCTAGCGAGATGACGCCTTGGGTAGCCCAATTTACTATCGAATTGTGGCAGCAGGCGGGTATTCCTGCCGGCGTGATTAATCTTGTACAAGGCTTAGTGGAGACAGGTAAGGCGCTCGCCGCGCATCCTGAAATGGACGGGCTTTTCTTTACCGGTTCATCCACCACAGGCAAGCTTTTACATGAGCAATTTGGTGGCCGTCCCGACAAAATTCTGGCGTTGGAGATGGGCGGAAACAATGCGCTTATCGTGAAAGATGTCGCAGATATCGATGCTGCGGTGCACAACATCGTGCAATCGGCCTTTATTACATCGGGACAACGCTGCACTTGTTCGCGCCGCCTATTTCTGAAAGACGATGACAACGGCAATGCGATCTTAAAGCGCTTGCTTGAAGTGACCAAGAACATTCAAGTGGGCGAATATGATGCGGACGATCAGCCATTTATGGGGGCGATGATTTCAGCAAAAGCAGCCGCGGGCATGGTCAGTGCGCAACGTGATCTTCAGCAGCGCGGGGCGAAAGCGCTCGTGGAAATGACCCAAGCAAATCCAGAATTGGGTTTTGTGACCCCTGGTATTTTGGATGTCACCGATGTCGTCGACATGCCTGATGAGGAGCACTTTGGTCCTTTGCTTAAGGTATATCGTTATACAGACTTTGATGATGCCATTGACGCAGCCAATGCCACGCGCTTTGGATTGTCGGCAGGCTTGTTGTCAGATGCACGCGCCGATTGGGAGCATTTCTTCACTCGTATTCGTGCAGGTATCGTGAACTGGAATAAACCCATCACCGGTGCTAGCAGTGCGGCGCCGTTCGGTGGTATTGGTGACAGCGGTAATCATCGCCCAAGTGCCTATTATGCGGCCGATTACTGTGCCTATCCGGTTGCTTCGGTAGAGGCTGAAACCATTGATTTTCCAGCCACGTTGAATCCGGGACTTAAATTCTAAGGAGTGAACCATGGCTAAGCCGATGTCTGCGAAGGTTCGTTGGCTCGAAGATCTGAAATTCGTCGCTACCTCAGGTAGCGGCCATTCGGTAGTAATGGATGGTGATGGTGGTGCGCACGCGCCAAGCCCCATGGAAATGGTGCTCATGGCGGTGGGAAGCTGCTCTTCCGTTGATGTCGTGGGTATATTACAAAAAGCAAAGCAAAATGTGCGCAGTGTTGAGGTTCTGCTTGATGGGCAGCGCGCGGAAGGAACTCCTGCCGTGTTTACCGATATTCATGTGACCTTTAGGGTATATGGACACGACGTATCAGAAAAGCATGTCGAGCGGGCGGTTCAGCTGAGCGCAGAAAAATATTGCTCAGTGTCTATCATGCTGGGTAAAAGCGTAAACATTACCCACAGCTTCGAGATCGTGAACGACGCACCGTAAATCTAAACGTTACAGCGGGTTTGTTTCAACAAGCTCGCTGTAAGTGCCCACAAACTACCCTTCCTGTGATTGAATGATGGCGCGCTGCTTGCGATCCATCAGGCGTTCAATCAGCGGTGAAAGAATCAGCTCCATGGCCAATCCCATTTTGCCCCCCGGCACCACCAGCGTATTAATGCGCGACATAAAAGAACCGTCGATCATCTGCAAGTAATAAGTGAAGTCGGGACTTGGAATGCCGCGAAAGCGGATGACAACAAAACTTTCATCCATCGATGGAATGTCTTTTGCGCTAAATGGGTTCGAGGTGTCTACCGTAGGTACCCGTTGAAAATTAATATGGGTGCGAGAAAATTGCGGCACGATATGATGAATGTAATCATCCATGCTGCGAACAATGCTCTGAGCAACGCTTTCGCGCGAGTGCCCGCGCTCTGACGTGTCGCGAATAATCTTTTGAATCCATTCTAAGTTCACAATAGGCACCATGCCGATCATAAGGTCAACATGGGATGCCACATCGTAATCGTCTGCGGCAACGGCACCGTGCAACCCTTCATAAAACAATAAATCGGTATCCGTTGGCAGATTTTCCCAGGGCGTAAAGGTTCCTGGCATTTGATTATATGGCACAGCGTCATCGAAGCTATGAAGATAACGACGATGGCGCCCAGAGCCGGTATTTCCATAGGTTTTAAATAAGGATTCAAGGGCCTTAAAATCGTTTGCCTCTGGACCGAAATAACTAATATGCTTTCCCTGTTCTTGCGCTTTGCGAATGGCGACATCCATTTCCGGACGGGTATAACGATGGAAGCTATCGCCTTCAACAAAGGCCGCGTTCAGGCGCAAACTGCGAAAAATATGACGGACAGCTTGGCTCGTGGTCGTGGTGCCAGAACCAGACGACCCTGTTACGGCAATAATCGGATGGCGATCGGACATGAAAAACTCCCTTTCGAACTTATTTTAATAATGTGGTGGACGCTCATCGACCGGCGCGTCTTTTTGATCGTCGTCTAGCTGTTGTACACGTTCGACCATCAAAATCATATGTTTATGTAACCGATGCAACTCGCTATTTTGAACTGTGACAAGGTCATTGAGCTCTGCGATGGTGTCCTCTTGAAAGGCAAGTTGCGTTTCAAGTCGCTCGATGCGCTCGATTAATTCAGCTAGCGAATAGTCGGGCTTTGGTGAATCTTTACTCATTCTTACTTTATCCATTAGTCATTTGCGCGTATTTACGTATATGATAGGCGCCAGATTTTAGTGTGCCTGATACTCCAATTGTACACGACCAAACCAACATAATAGCGGAGAATTCCATGAAGTTGATGACAAAATTGTTCCTTGTAGTGGCAGGAACAGCATTATTGGCCGCCTGTGGCCCAGCCCCCGATCGCATTAATTTAGATCAAGAGCATGATGCCCGCTCTTATGCAGTAGGTGCCGCGTCGTTGCGCGAAGCGCAGCAGTTAATCGCATTAATTGCCGAAGAGAATCCAGAGTTTGGTCGTGAAGAGAAGAACGAATTGTTGCATGTGGGCTTCGTTGACATTCTAAACCGTAAACCGCGCATGGAAGAGCAGATGCTCTCTCTTGAGCTGATGGTGCGTGGATTGCAAGATGCGCCAGCTATGGCTGACTTACCTGCGATCGTCGAGACCACATTAGATGAGGACGATACAACATCTCAGGTGTACATGCTTGGTGCCTACATGGGCCTGCAAGTGCTGATGGTGGATAACTTGCTGCAAGATTACGATAAAGGCATTAGCGGACGCATTGCTGCCATCGCCTTTCGCGAGTCTCTGAAGGAAGAAGGCCGCATGACCGAAGAAGAGATTACGGTGCAGTGGGAAGCGATTCGCGACATTCTTACTTCACCTGCGCCAGGTGTGGACGGAATCATGTCGGAAAACCATGCTTTAGGCCTTGCTTACTTAGAAGAAAACGCAAAACGTGATGGCGTGATAATCACGGATTCAGGATTACAGTACGAAGTGCTTGAGGAAGGTGATGGTGTATCTCCTACGGCGTCGGATATCGTTATTGTGCATTACCAAGGTTGGTTAGTTACCGGTGAGCTGTTCGATAGCTCGGTTGAACGCAACCAAACAGCAAGTTTCCCGTTGAATCGCGTTATTGCTGGTTGGACTGAAGGTATTCAACTGATGCAAGTGGGTGCCAAATATCGCTTTGTGATTCCTCATGAGTTGGCTTATGCAGATACGCAACGTGGCCCTATGATCGCTCCCTACTCGGCGCTGATTTTTGAAGTTGAATTAATCGACGTGGTGTCGACCCAAGCAAATTAGGCTGTATTTTCCACAGCGGTAATCGTTTGTTCTGAAGCCCTTGCGCTGAAAAGCGTGGGGGCTTTTTTATGCGGTCAACGACGCACTTTTAGCTGCTAACTGGTTTGACCTTTGAGTCTCCCTCGTAAATACTCAAGGATTCCCATCTGCCGAGTTCGTGGTCCGGTGTGTATATTTGGATAACAATAAAAAGGACATCACCATGTTTGTATCGCCATCTTCTTTGCGTGCAGCCAATCAGCGAGGGTTGCGCCAATATGCACTGCTTCGCAAAGGCATCATCGCATCAGCCTGCGCGCTGGCACTAACAGGTTGCTTTAGCTCATCGGAACCGGTTACCCAAACGCCGCCTCCGGCCACGCCACCACCCACGTCTGGCCCTGAACCCACTGGCGTAACGACCTATGCGCCGGGCGAGGTGAATGCCACTATTACCCGCACTGATTTTGGTGTTCCTTACATCGAAAGCGATAGTCTTGAAGGGATTGCCTTTGGTACTGCTTACGCATTTGCTGAAGATAACATCTGTATCTTGGCGGATCAGTTCGTGCGCTTTAACTCCTTGCGTTCACGATTTTTTGGTCCTGACAGCACCCCAGGCTCCGGTGATAGCGCCCATATCATTAACGATTTTACCTATAAGGCATTAGGGATTCGCGCGCTGGCAGAAGAAAACATTGACCAGCTGAGCGAAGAAAGCCAAGCCTTGTTGCAAGGTTACGCGGCAGGATATAACTATTATTTGGAGGATGTGGGGGTTAATAATATTGCCCCGCCATGCGCAGGAATGCCGTGGGTTCAACCCATTGAGCCGGTCGATATGCTGACGTACGCCTTGGGTGTCGCTTTGTTGCCTGGTGCAGCGAATTTCCTGCAGCCTTTGTTCATCGCGACCCCTCCCGGAACCAGCTTTGCCCCAACACCCGTGGGTGTGAGTGGCGATGACGTTGGCTTCTCATTTGACCTAGATGTGTCATCCATCGATATTCCGGATCCAAATCCAGAAGAGCTCGGCTCGAATGGATGGGCACTGGGTCGCGATATGACGGAAAATGGAATGGGCATGGTGTTAGCTAATCCGCACTTTCCACACGTTGGCAACCAACGGTTTTGGCAATTCGGTATCGAAATTCCGGGTGAAATGAAGGTCGTCGGCGGCTCGCTGTCGGGCATGCCGGGTGTGGTGAACATTGGTTTCAACGAGAATATTGCGTGGACCCATACGTTCTCAACCGCGGAACGCTTTGTTGTTTACCAACTGCATCTCGACCCGAATGACGAGTCGGGCATGACGTATTTGGTGGATGGTGAAGCGCACACGATAGAGGAAAACACCTATCAAATTGAAGTGGCGACTGGGCCTACAAGTACCATCACCTTGGAAAAAACATTCTATCAAAGCTCGTTTGGGCCCATGATGACTATTCCTGGTGCGTTCGAATGGGGTGGTGACCTTGCCGGAACCCGTTCAGCTTTTGTGTTGCATGATGCCAACTTGCCCAACTTTGATATTCTCGACCATTGGCTGGCGCTCA
Organism: Aliidiomarina indica; assembly: GCF_015354615.1. Taxonomy (GTDB): domain Bacteria; phylum Pseudomonadota; class Gammaproteobacteria; order Enterobacterales; family Alteromonadaceae; genus Aliidiomarina; species Aliidiomarina indica. The sequence goes on from NZ_JACAVQ010000004.1 coordinate 196,885, forward strand.
ATCTAGCGGAAAATATAGATGATGTGGAGGAATCTTTTGAGAACTTCACCGGCCTTATCTTCAACAATATTATGGCGGCGGATAAGCACGGTGACGTGTTCTTCACCGATGGCTCATCGGTTCCTGATCTGTTGCCTGAGGCCTTACAAGAATTACGCACCAACTTGGTTCTGTTAGCGGTTCGTGGGCAGGCGCCTTTTACTTTAGTACCAGGGCATCGTGAGATGTTCCGACCGCAAGGACGGGTTCCTTTTGACCGAGCGCCCCAGTTACGTCGCTCAGACTTCGTGCAAAACTCCAATGATAGTTATTGGCTAACAAACCCTAATGCACCCATTGTAAGTACTGGCGACCCCGACTATTACCTGTTCGGGCCTTATAACAATCAGCAAACTCTGCGCTCGCGTATGGGGCAGCAAAAACTCACCGAACTGTCTGATGTTACATTGACAGAAATGGAAGAATCCTTGTTGAGCAATCGCGCGTTCTTGGGCGAAGAGATTCATGCTGATCTGGTGGCAATGTGTACGGCTCAAGGTGATACGCCTGTGGATATTGGCACGCGTACGGTTGATGTGTCTCAGGCCTGTGCCGCTCTTGCGTTGTGGGATGGCCGGATGGATAGACACAGCATAGGCGCCTTTGTGCTGCGGGAGTTCGCGGAGCGCTTTAGTCGCAATCCACAATGGGCAACCCCATACGATTTCCGCCGCCCGTTAGAAACACCCGCCGGTTTAGCCAACTCACCTGAAGTGATGCGTTTACTCGCACAAGCAGTGGAGCGCATTGAGCAAAGTATTCATCCGGTCCATGCGCCCTTAGGTGATGTACAGTTTGTAGAGCGCAGCCTGCCCAATGGGGAAGCAAGTGGAAATCGCTTACCTTGGTCTGGAGCCAATAACATTGAGGGTGGCTTTAATGTGTTTCGCTCGCAGGGGGCTGATGACGGTACCTTGTTGCCGCGCCATCGTTATCCTTCAATGGCGGGTACTCAGCTATCTGAGCAGGGGTATCATATTACCAGTGGTTCGAGCTGGATGTTTGTCATGCGTTTTACCGAAGAGGGACCTGAAGCGCGCGGTTTGCTGACATACTCTCAGTCGAATGATGTGCGTTCGCCTCATTATATTGATCAAACGGAATTCTACTCCGATTTACCGCAATTACGCCCGATTTGGTTTACGGCTGAGGATATAAGCGCCAATGCCATATCCACGCGGATGATTGGTGCAGGTGCGAGCGATTAAGCGTTTGCTTGCAGATACGAAAAAGGCCAGCAATTGCTGGCCTTTCTTTTTACGCGTTACTTTACGTAAAAAATGCGATTAGGTTTCCGGTAACACCTCATGGGCTGCGAGCAGCGCGATGAGTTGGTCTTCTAACTCAAGACGGTTTTGCAGGGATTCGCCTAACAGAGATAAATCATGGGTAAACTTGGGAAGAGGATCTGTATCTGTCACTTCTGCGTAATCATCATTGAAGCGCAATGCAACTTCTGTGGTCGTGGCAATAAGGGGGTATATTTGCTTAGAAAGGGCATCCGTGTGTTGATTGTGAGCTTTTGCCTCTTCAAGAATATGGTCATAGAGTTCAAAATGACCGGCAGAAATGTAATCCACTAAAACTTCGCAAAATTCCCGAATATCTGATGCAGCCGGTAACTGTTCTGCGTGTTCATCATAAGGGGGTAGTCCGGCTAGTTTGAAGTAGCGCACGAGTAAATCTTGGCGTTCATCGAGCCATCGATCCAACGCCGAGTGCAATCCCGCCCATTGTTGTTTGGCTTCTGTGTTCCGGCGTAACATAATATAACTCCTTGCAAGCTTCCTGCGGACCGGGTGTGTAACTCCACTGTACTGTGTGAACGTAGCGAAGATCAACTTTATTCATCGGCACCTTTCGTTTTCTTAACATCGGGCTGATTCTAAGGATAAATCATGATTCAACCAGCAGACACGCCCCAGCGCGACGATGCCGTAAATTGGTTTATTGTGCAGGGCAACCAATTACTCACCGACCATGATGGGAAAATTCCGATTGCGGATATCACCCGTTTTCCGCTCGCGGAGCTCGAGTATACGGCAAAAATTGGTGAGCTAGAGGGTATGCCTGCGTACGTATTGGTGTGGCCAAAAGATGTGACCGTTCCTGACGGATTGCAATGGACACCCTTGCGCCAATTGTTATTGGTTTCCGATAGCGAAACTTTTGCGCTAGCGGGCAAGGCCTGCCAAGTGCATCACTTCTTACAGACCCATCAGTACTGCGGCCGCTGCGGAAGCGAAACTGTCCAGATGGAAACGGAGTTGGCGGTTCTGTGTCCGCAATGTGATTTTCTCTGTTATCCAAGAATCTCGCCGTGCATTATTGTCGCGATTTATAAAGGCAGCGACATACTGTTGGCGCGCGGGAGTCGTCATCCCGAGGGACTATTCTCAATTCTCGCAGGCTTTGTGGAAAGCGGTGAGTCACTTGAACAAGCGGTACATCGGGAAGTGCTGGAGGAAGCGGGTATTCAGATCAAAGATGTTCGCTACCGTTTTAGTCAACCGTGGCCATTTCCACATTCGCTGATGGCCGGATTCACTGCCCAGTGGCATTCAGGCACGTTAGTGTTGGATCCAAGTGAGCTGATCGAAGGCAATTGGTTTGCTTTAACCGATTTGCCGAAAACGCCCCCTGAGGGCACGATAGCGGCCCGTTTAATCGCGACAGTAAAAGCTGAAGTTTTGGATGCTTCCTGATAGAATTCGGCCCATAAATTTAAAGGATCAGGATGCTATGAGTACTGAGTTAAAGAATGACCGCTATTTGCGCGCCTTGGCGAAACAGCCTGTAGACCGAACGCCCATTTGGATGATGCGCCAAGCTGGCCGCTATCTGCCGGAGTATCGCGAAGTTCGCTCGCAAGCGGGTGACTTTATGAGCCTCTGTCGAAATGCAGAACTCGCCTGCGAAGTCACCTTACAGCCGCTGCGCCGCTACCCACTTGATGCCGCCATATTATTCTCAGATATTCTCACCATTCCTGATGCAATGGGTTTGGGGCTGTATTTCGAGCAGGGAGAAGGTCCTCGCTTTCAGCGTCCTTTGCGGGATGCACGCGCCGTGGCCGCATTAGCTGTGCCAGATCCTGAAGATGAGCTAGGCTATGTGATGAACGCGGTGCGCACGATTCGCCGCGAGTTAAAAGGTGAGGTTCCCCTCATCGGCTTCTCGGGTAGCCCGTGGACACTGGCCACCTACATGGTTGAAGGCGGCAGCACAAAGAACTTCTCCATTGTGAAAAAAATGATGTTTCAAGAGCCTGCGGTGATGCATCAGCTTTTAGATAAGTTAGCGCAATCGGTTACTTCTTATTTGAATGCGCAAATCGCAAATGGTGCGCAATCAGTGATGATCTTCGATACTTGGGGTGGTGTGCTGTCACCGCGGGATTACCAAGAGTTTAGTTTGCGTTATATGGCGCAAATTGTAGATGGCTTAACGCGTGAGAACGAAGGCCGTAAAGTGCCCGTCACGCTATTTACAAAAAATGGCGGTCAATGGCTTGAACTAATGGCTGCCACGGGTTGTGATGCCTTAGGAGTCGATTGGACGACGAATCTAGGGGATGCACGTGCTCGGGTTGGTGAGCAGGTGGCGTTGCAAGGTAATATGGATCCGAGTGTGCTTTATGCACCTCCGGAGCGTATTCGCGAAGAAGTTCAAACCATCTTAACAAGCTTCGGGAATGGTACGGGTCATGTATTTAACTTGGGGCATGGTATTCACCCAGAAGTGGATCCAGCCCATGCAGAAGCTTTCATTAAAGCGGTTACAGAACTGAGTCCGGCTTTCCATAAGTGATCGTTTTTGCGACCAATCCCGATATATAAGCGTTGAAGGTGTCAGGATGGCTGGCACCTTTGCGTTACAATGCTCGTATATAGTTAAAGAGCTGTTTATAAGGGACGCTGGGAGCATATGTCGAATCGTTCATATTTTACACCGTTAACCGTGATCGCAGTTATTTTGGCTGTGGTTGTTGGCGTGTTGTACTTTTCTGATGATGAAGATACAACAAATCAGCGTGGCATGGGCGCTGCATCCGTGATTGGCGCGCCGGCGCGTGTCATGGAATTTCGCGATATCATTGAAGGACTAGGCACCGCCCAAGCGCGCGAGTCGGTCGACATAATGGCGCGCGTTTCGCAAACCGTCAGTGGCATTCACTTCTCCGATGGAGACGATGTTGAGGAAGGCCAACTTCTCGTGAGCTTGTCAGACCGAGAAGAACAAGCGCGGGTGCAGGAATTGGAGTTTCGGCTTGCCGAAAACCGCCGTCAGTTAGCTCGTTTACGGGAACTCGCTCAAGAAAATGCAGCATCGCGCAGTATGATCGATGAGCAAGAAGTGCGCGTAGAACAAACCAGTGCAGAATTAGAAGTGGCTCGCTCGCGTCTCGCCGAAATGACGATTTATGCCCCCTTCAGTGGCAAACTAGGGCTGCGCAAAGTGAGTCAAGGCCAGTTAGTGCGCTCAGGTGACGTCATTACCACGCTCGATGCGATTTCTCCCATCTTTGTTGATTTCAGCGTGCCGGAACTCTACCTTCCCAGTCTTAATCCAGGCCAGCGTGTTATTGCCATGTCAGCGGCTTATCCAGAGCGCGAGTTTATTGGCGAAATTGTTAGTTTAGCGTCGCGTGTTGATCCCGTAACCCGCTCAATTTTGGTCCGTGCGTCGATTGACAATGAAGGCCGCGAACTGCGCGCCGGTATGTTGTTGCGTATTCAACTCGAGCGTCGCGTCGATCATACCTTGATGGTGCCTGAAAGTGCTGTTATTCCAATTCGTAACGAGCAATTCGTTTACGTGGTGAACGATGAAGATCGCGCGGTTCGCACACTTGTGGAAACCGGCCGCCGGCTGCCGGGTTGGGTTGAAATCCTCGATGGCATTGAAGAAGGCGATATGATTATCGTCGAAGGCACAATCCGTGTGCGTGATGGGTTACCCGTCAGTGTCACTGAACGCTAATTGGAGGCAGTGCGATGTTTCTTTCTGATACGTCGGTTAAGCGTCCAGTTTTTGCGACGGTTATTAATATTCTTCTTATTATTTTCGGGGTGGTTGCGTTTACATCGCTGCCACTGCGGGAATACCCAAACATTGAGCCCCCGGTTGTTTCTGTAAACACCAACTATCCGGGCGCCAACGCTGAAATCGTTGAAACTCAGATCACGCAAGTGATTGAGGAACGCATCAGTGGAATCGATGGAATTAAAACCATCACCTCACGCAGCCGCGATGGCAACTCACGCATTACCATTGAGTTTGAACAAAGTCGAAATATCGATTCTGCGGCAAATGATGTGCGTGAGCGTGTGCAACGGGTTCTACGCAATCTTCCTGAGCAAGTGATGCCTCCGGAAGTCACCAAAGCGAATGCCGACGAAGACACTGTGGTTTGGTACAACTTGCGCAGCGAGAACATGACCACCTTGGAGTTAACGGATTTCGCGAACCGCTATATTGTCGATCGGCTTTCGGTTGTGGATGGCGTGGCCCGCGTTAATATTGGTGGCGAACGTCGCTATGCCATGAAGCTTTGGCTCGATCGTAACGCCATGGCGGCGCGCGGCATTACCGTTACCGATCTTGAGAATCGTTTGCGCGCGGAGAATGTCGAGTTACCGGCAGGGCGCATTGAGTCGCGGGATCGCGAGTTCTCGGTGCGCGTTGCTCGCAGCTATCTAACACCTCAAGACTTTGCGAATCTTTCGATTGTATCGGGCTCCGATGGCTACTTGGTGCGATTGGGCGAAGTCGCACGAGTGTCGTTAGAAGCAGAAGACGATCGCTCGGAATTCCGTGGCAACGGAATAAATATGATTGGCTTGGGGATCATTCGCCAATCGGACGCGAATACCTTGGAAGTTGTTGATAACGTCGAACGCGAGATTGAGCGTTTACGGGCCACCTTACCAGCAAGCATGATATTGGTGCCTTCGTACGATTCGTCGATCTTTATTCGCGACTCCATTCAAGAAGTGTACAACACCCTGTTTATTGCGATGGCGATGGTTGTCATTGTGATCTACCTCTTCCTGGGCAATATTCGTGTCACCCTGATTCCGGCTATCACGGTGCCGGTGGCACTGATGTCTTCGTATATTGTGCTCTATGCCATGGGATTCTCGATTAACCTGCTCACCCTATTGGCGTTGGTGCTTGCCATCGGGTTGGTGGTGGACGACTCCATCGTGGTTCTGGAGAACATTTATCGACGGGTTGAGGCGGGCGACCCGCCCCTTCTGGCCGCTTATCGAGGCGCCCGCGAAGTAGGTTTCGCTGTTGTTGCGACAACCTTAGTGCTGATTTCGGTGTTCATCCCCCTCATCTTCCTTGATGGCAATATCGGTATGTTATTTACCGAATTTGCGCTCGCCTTGGCGGCTGCCGTCGCCTTCTCGAGTATCACGGCGCTAACACTCTCGCCGATGTTGTGCTCAAAGATACTCAAAAAGCAGGAGCGCAATAAAGGTTTTGGTAAGTTTCTTGATCGTGGCTTTAAGCGCATTGAAGAAAAATATGAAACCCTGGTGCGTAAAACAATTAGTGTTCCAATTATGGCATTCGTTGTTGTGGCCTTGGCTGCCGGCGCCGGTTACCTCATGTTTGACCGTATTGGCCAAGAATTCGTGCCGCCGGAAGATCGCGGCAATTTCTTCGTCATGATACGTGCGGCTGAAGGTGCGAGTCAGGAATCGAACGCCCGTAATATGCGCGAAATTGAGAATATTTTGCTGCCCTACATTGACGAAGGCAAAGTTGATCGACTGATCATTCGTACGCCGGGTTGGGGCAATAGCGCGGGTATAGCCATCGTGGGAACTATTCCATTTAGTGAGCGGGATTGGAGTTCATTTGAATTAATGAACGAGATTCGCGTGAAGCTCCAAGAGGTTCCTGACGTTATTGCCTTTGCCAATATGCGCAGTGGTATTGGCGGTGGCGGCGGCGGTGGCCGACCAGTTGAATTTGTATTGCAAGGAAACACCTTCGAAGATTTGGCACGCTATCGCGATATCGTGTTGGAAAAGGCAGCGGAAAATCCGGGCTTGATCCAGCTGGATAGCGATTACAATGAAACGGTTCCGCAGTTGATGATTCAAATTGATCAGGAGCGCGCGGCAGATCTTGGGGTGTCGGTGGGTGATATCGGTCGTACCCTAGAAAGTATGCTTGGGCAACGACGGGTAACCCGTTATCAAGATCGCGGTGAAGAATACAACGTGATTCTTGAGGGTGAGCGTGATGACTATCGCACGCCACAGTCGATTAACAATATTTATGTGCGTTCCCAGCGCACCGGGCAGCTTGTGCCTATGTCGAACTTAGTCACGGTGACAGAAGGCGCGACGGCATCCCAGTTAAATCGATATAACCGGATGCGTTCGATCACTATCACTGCCAACCTTGCCGATGGCTATTCGCTGGGTGAAGCCCTCAACTATCTAGAAAACATCGTGGCGGAACATTTGCCTGATGACGTGATGATTGATTACAAAGGGCAATCTCTGCTGTACCAAGAAGGTGGCAATACCATCATCTTTATTTTTGGTTTGGCGTTGGCGATTACCTTCTTGGTGTTGGCCGCACAGTTTGAGAGCTTTGTGCATCCGTTCGTGATTATTCTCACGGTTCCGCTCGCAATATTTGGGGCGCTGTTCGGACTTTGGGTCACCGGCATGACGATTAATATTTACTCCCAGATTGGTCTGGTGATGTTGATCGGGTTGGCGGCGAAGAACGGTATCTTGATCGTGGAGTTTGCGAATCAGTTGCGCGACGCAGGGATGAAATTCGAGGATGCTTTAGCGCGTGCCTCGCGTTTACGCTTACGTCCGATCATTATGACGGCTTTTACCACCCTGATGAGTGCTTTGCCGCTGGTGCTTGCCTCTGGGCCAGGTGCCGAAAGCCGTATGGTTATTGGTACCGTCATTTTTGCCGGTGTCGCGTTCTCGGCCTTTATGACGATATTCTTAGTGCCAGCGCTTTATATGGGACTAGCGAAGAATACGCGTTCTCCACGCCAGCTAGAGCGTGACCTCGAGCGTATGGAAGAAGAACACCCGGATCGACGGGGTGAAGTTGAAGTGCTTAAAGAAGTGGAACAAGCGCTGAAATAAAACGGATATAGGTTAGAAAAAACTCCCGTCGCTTTGTCGCGCGGGAGTTTTTTTATGCGGAAATTTCAAAAATTAAACGGTGACGCAGAGGTGAGGCCGTCGATAACATTGCGGGTATGACGTGGGTGATTGGTAAAGAGTCCGCCAACTCCCCAACGCTTTAGCAGCAAAATATCTTCCGGTTCATCCACCGTATACACAAATACCTTCAGGCCGCGCTGATGGGCGTCTTGAATAAGCTCAAAGGTGACAAAGTCGATGTCGATATGCAGTGAATAGGCGTCGAGTTCATTGGCAAAGCGGGCGTAATCTAACAGGCAACTGGCGCTCAGTGCACCAATGCGAGTTTTCGGCCGGCTTTGTTTTAATGCGTGGATCCAATGATGATTAAAGGCGGAAACGATTAATTGGTCTGAGCTGAACCCCAATGTTTGTTCCGCCTGGTTGAGAACTTCAACGAGGGCAGCCTGACTGACCTGAGATTTTAGCTCAATATTCACGAAACAACGCCCCTGAATAAACTCAAGTGCTTCGAGAAGTGTTGGGATGGGGTGCTGACTAAATATGCGTAACGCACGAACTTGCGCACTCGTCAGATCTTGAAAGCGACCGGGTTGCGCTGCCAGACGTCGTAAATACCGGTCATGAAACACAAAGAGCTCGCCATCGACTTCCATGACGTCTAATTCAATACCATCGGCATGGGCATCAATTGCGCGCTCAAAGGCCACCAGGGTGTTCTCTGGGGCCTCAAAACTTGCGCCACGGTGTGCGATCACGAGCATTCATCGCTCCTTCCCTACGATTGACCTCTGGAACGGTCTAGTCAGTGTTTTTTCTGCTAAGCGTCCCCATGACGGTTCCCATTCGGGTAATGGTGCCAGCAGATAGATTGTCTGAGAATTCCATCATCCCTTCAGGGAAGGTAAGCACCACCGTAGAACCTAGCTTAAAACGACCCATCTCTTCGCCTTGGCGCAGATGAATCGCGTTCAGGCCTTCCGCGGGGTAATCCCACGTATGTACACGCGGGCCTGTCGGAGGCGTGACGGTTCCGGCCCAAACAGTTTCGATACTGGCAACGATAGTGGCGCCCACTAGCACCATGGTAAAAGGTCCGTGTTCGCTATCGAAAACGGCAACAACGCGCTCATTACGCGCAAATAAGTTAGGGACGTTAGCCGCAGTAAGAGGATTGACCGAAAATAAATCGCCGGGCACGTAAATCATTTGCCGCAATGTGCCGTCGAGGGGCATGTGGATACGATGGTAATCGCGCGGGGCGAGGTAAATTGTCGCAAATTGACCATTCTCAAATTCAGCGGCTAGTGCATCGTCACCACCGAGCAGCGCCCGAGTGGAATAGTTGTGGTTCTTCGCTTGCACAATGCTATCGCCGTGAATCGGACCTAGCTGGCTGACCGTTCCGTCTACCGGGTGGGCAAGCTCGCCTGCTTTAGATTGTAACGGACGTACTTCGGGCTTAAGCGGACGTGTAAAAAACTCATTAAATGTAGGATAAGCTCGGTAATCTTCTTGCTGCGCCTCGTTCATATCCACGTTGTATTTGTTAATAAACCAACGGGTAAACGCCCGCGTCAGCCAACCTGCGCGCGCACTGGCAAATTTGCCCATAGCACGGGACAACAAATGCTTGGGCATGATGTACTGGGCGATAATCTTGAATCGATCTAAAGCGGACACTGAACTACCTCTCAACGAATGTTAATTCTAATAAACATTTACGCATGTTCTTTGACAATACGATGATAATTCTCAAGACGCTTGGCGTCGAGCGCGCCTTCTGCAACTGCTAATTGCATTGCGCAGCCTGGGTCACTGCCATGTTTGCAATCGCGAAATTTACAAGCGCCCAAAAACGAGCGCATATCTTTAAAGCAGTATGCAACGCGCTCAGGATCGATGTGCCACAGGCCGAATTCACGAATTCCGGGGGAATCCAATAATGCGCCTCCTTGCTCTAGAGCATACCAACGGGCAACGGTTGTCGTATGTTGGCCCAACCCAGAATTATCGGAGATGGCGCCAATGGCCAGATCAACTTCGGGCAATAGTGCTTTAATCAACGATGATTTACCCACACCGGATTGCCCTACTAAGACTGAAATATGATCAGGGAATTGCGCGCGTAACGTTTCAATCCCTTCCTCTGTTTGCGCACTGACACGAATTACGGGGTATCCGATGGACTCATAGACGCTTAGGCGAGATTCAATAAAATCGGACTCTTCAGGGGTAATCAGGTCGATTTTATTCATCACGATAATGGCATCAATACCTGCATCCTCGCAGGCCACTAAATAGCGATCGATAATTTGGTCAGAAAAGGCAGGCTGGGAAGACGACACAATAAAAATCTGATCTACGTTCGCCGCGATAGGTTTAATACCATCATACTGATCGGGGCGGCAGAGTACCGATGTGCGTTCTTCTACAGCTTCAATCACACCCTGTAAGCCTTGTTCAGAGCTCGCTGCGCGGCGCCATGCAACGATATCGCCAGTGACCAATGAACTTACCGTACGACGTATATTACAACGCAAAATATCGCCTTCGGCGGTGAGGATATCCGCATGTTGACCAAAGCGGCTTACCACGCGACCATGTTCAAGCTGTCCGAGCTGCTCATCAAGCCATTCAGTTTCTTGCTTCATGTGGCGTTTCGCGAGGCGCTTCTCTTGATTTGCACGCACACGCCTGAGTTGCCCTTTGGTGAGTTTCGACCGTTTTGCCAATGCCTATTCCAACTTTAAAAAACGCTGTGCTTATGGTAGCAAAATATTTGTTGATGAGTTACATAAAGCGTCGGTAATAGCATGTTTTTCAATGCCGAACGGCTTAATTCCGTGTTAGCATGACAGCTCAAGAGGGAAGGAGAAACGGATGAGTGACGCAGCATCAACTGAAAACACTGGGCGTTTGATTTGGATCGATCTGGAAATGACGGGATTAAGCCCAGAAGAAGATGTGATTATTGAAATTGCGACCATAGTGACCGACGACCAATTGAACGTTATAGCCGAAGGCCCAGTACTTGCAGTGCATCAGAGTGATGCGCGAATGGCGGCGATGGATGATTGGAACACGCGGACTCACACGGGCTCAGGGCTCGTTGCAAGGGTTCAGCAAAGCAAGTTGCGCGAAGCCGAGGCGGAAGCCGCAACCATCGAGTTTTTACAACAACATGTTGCGCCAGGGAAGTCACCGATGTGTGGCAACAGTATATGCCAAGACCGCCGATTTTTAGCGCGCTACATGCCAACCCTTGAGGCATTCTTTCATTATCGTAATCTTGATGTCAGTACCGTAAAGGAACTTGCGAAGCGCTGGAAACCAGAGATTCTCCCGGGCTTTGCTAAGCATAATAAGCATGAAGCGCTGGCCGATATCCTTGAGTCGATTGAAGAATTAAGATACTACCGCGAACATTTTTTCGACGAACAGAAAAAATCTTAAAGAAAGGGGGTTGCATTGGCCCCCGAATTCAGTAAAATGCGCTCCGCACTGACGCAATAGCGGTGCGACAAAAGATGCGGGAATAGCTCAGTGGTAGAGCACAACCTTGCCAAGGTTGGGGTCGCGAGTTCGAATCTCGTTTCCCGCTCCAAATTTGATGATAAAGCCACCTTCGGGTGGCTTTATTGTTTTTGTCCGCGATGAAACGAGATTACATCTCGATTGTTCAGGCCATCCATGGCCTGAACCCTGCGGGCTCCCTGCGGTCGCGCTCACGCGCATCCTGCGCTTAGAGTCCCGCTCCAAATTTGATGATAAAGCCACCTTCGGGTGGCTTTATTGTTTTTGTCCGCGATGAAACGAGATTACATCTCGATTGTTCAGGCCATCACCGAATAATTTCGAAAAAGATTGACAAAACCAAACAAGACCTCTATATCGTGTCCTGAACGCGACAGTTCGCTGTCGTTTAGGATGGTTGTCTGAATGGTGGAAATGATATGGCGACTGCAAATAGAGAAACGTTGCTTCGGAAACCGTTTAACGATTTTCGGAATTATCCTTATGGATTCGCCCGCTCTGGTGATTTCTCGATTCGTGAAAGTGATGCGTTGCTTCACTATGGTTGCTTAATAACAGCCATGTTGAATGGTGATTTTGCACCAGAAACAAAGGAAGATAAATCTTTGTTGGCGGTAGCGAAAGGCGAGAAGGCGCCAGAAACTCCGGTAGAGAAAGCGTGGAGTAAATACCAAGCCCGTATCAACCGGCCGAAAGTAGGCAGCATGTATGGTCGTTCAAAAGTGGTCGACGATGAATCTGATTTTGATTCAACTACCGCAGACGACGATCTGGTTGTTGAAGACTAATTAAAAAAATGGCTCCCTCGGGAGCCATTTTTGTTAGTGAGAGTTGCTTTGTTCGCGAGATATAGCGCGATGGCCGATATCGGTGCGGAAATAAGCGTCGTTCCAGTGAATTTGTTTTACCAATTCATAGGCAGCTTTTTGTGCTGCGGTTACCGAGTCAGCTAATGCGGTACAGCAAAGCACTCGCCCACCCGATGTCACCGTCTTACCGTCTTTTAGGCTGGTGCCTGCGTGGAAGGTTTTGCCGTGTTGAGTCGGCGCTGGGATGCCTTCAATCACATCACCCTTGCGATAGCTATCTGGATAACCACCCGCGGCCATTACGACACCCACTGCAGCGCGTGGATCAAACTCAATGGGCGTAGACCCTAATCGTGCTGCTAACGCATCTAAACACAACTCAACTAGGTCGGATTGTAATCGCATCATAATCGGCTGCGTTTCCGGATCGCCAAAACGGCAGTTGTATTCTAATACCTTGGCAGAACCGTCGGGTGCAATCATTAAGCCGGCGTATAGAAACCCCACATAGGTGTTCCCTTCAGCTTTCATGCCCTCTACGGTTGGACGCATCACATGCTCCATCACCCAATCGTTGACTGCTTGGGTAACCACAGGAGCAGGGGAGTAAGCGCCCATGCCACCGGTATTGGGACCTTTATCACCGTTATCACGCGCTTTGTGATCTTGGCTAGAGGCAAATGGCAGAATCGTATCGCCATCAACCATGGCGATAAAGCTCGCTTCTTCACCTACCAAAAACTCTTCGATAACAACACGGCTACCGGCATCACCAAACTTGTTGCCCGCAAGCATATCGTCGATTGCTGCGTCCGCCTGCTCTAGCGTTTCGGCGATGATCACACCTTTACCTGCGGCGAGGCCGTCGGCCTTAATAACAATAGGTAACGCGTGTTCGCGCACAAAAGCTTTGGCGGGCGCGATCTCACTAAAGTTTTGATAGGCTGCTGTTGGGATCTGGTGACGGGCAAGGAAATCTTTACAGAACGCCTTTGACCCTTCTAACTGGGCGGCTCCTTTGGTGGGGCCGAAAATTGCTAATCCATGTGCTTGGAATGTATTCACCACGCCCAACACAAGGGGAGCTTCAGGACCCACGATAGTGAGTTCTATACGCTCTTTTTGCGCAAACGCGAGTAAGCGATCAATATCATCGGCGGCAATGTCCACATTGGAAATATGGGGCTCATTAGCCGTACCTGCGTTCCCTGGGGCAACGAATACATGTTCCACGCGGCTCGACTGCGCCGCTTTCCAAGCAAGGGCGTGCTCACGACCACCCCCACCAATCACCAGTACCTTCATGCTTTTTTCCTACGCTTCAGGTTTTCTAAATTTCAGGGTAAAGCGATCACTTTCCCCAATACGTTGATAATGCTCTCGGTCTGAATCACCGTGACGCAATGTAGGTGGCAATGCCCATACACCGCCTTCGTGGTCAGCAGTATCCTCTGGGTTTGCATTTACATCGCTACTGCCGATGTATTCAAATCCTGCTGCTTCAGCAAATGCGCGGGCCCAGCTTTCCTTCATATAACCAGAGGAGCGCATCGCATCGTCTTCTTTATCTTCCGGTAAACGATGGTCAACGATGCCCAGAATGCCACCGGGCTTTAATGCGTCATAAAACGCCGTAAAAGCTGCGGTGATACCTTCTTCTTGGCCTTGCATAAACCAGTTGTGCAGGTTGCGGAAGGTAAGTACGCGGTCGGCTGTGCCAGCGGGCGCAATATCATGGGCTTCGCCCGGTGCAAATGATGTGATCACCACGTTCTCGTATACGCTATCGCTTGCCATCTTCTCTTCGAAGCGGGTGCGCGAGTTACGATACATTTCGCGTGGATGCTCCGGTGAGAAATGGGCTGCATACAGCGTGCCTTCTTCGTGCAGATACGGGGCAAGAATCTCTGTGTACCAACCACCACCGGGCCAAATTTCAACCACAGTCATGTCTGGCTTCACCTCGAAAAAACTCAAGGTTTCATAAGGGTTGCGAAAGGAATCGCGTTCAACAAAAGCGGGTGTGCGGTGCTCACCGGCAATGGCTTCTTTGAGTGCCTGATTTCCGCCGTGGTTATGGGCGAAGGCATGGCTGCTTAGTGTGAGAGCACAAACTGCTGCCACACTGCCGAGCAGGTATTTAGCTTGGATGTTCATAGTCGCTCCTTGCATACGTTGTTGTCGTGCGTATGTGTGATAAAAACACGTGCTATTAAGCGTAGCAGGGATTCGGATACCTGGTGAATCCCTGCGCGCATCAGTGACAATACGTTCCGGCTCTGTTTTGGGTTTAGTGGCGGAAATGGCGCATGCCGGTGAATACCATGGCAATACCATGCTCATCGGCGGCCGCTATAATTTCCTCATCTCGAATTGAACCGCCAGGCTGGATAATAGCCTTAATTCCCGCTGCTGCTGCGGCGTCGATGCCATCGCGGAACGGAAAGAAGGCGTCAGAAGCCATCACCGAGCCGGGCACTTCTAATCCCTCATCAGCGGCTTTGATTCCGGCGATTTTGGCACTATACACTCGGCTCATTTGGCCTGCGCCAACGCCAATGGTCATGCCATCTTTAGCGTATACGATGGCATTGGATTTAACGTACTTGGCCACTTTCCAAGCAAAGCGTAAATCACTTAATTGTTGCTCGCTTGGTGCAATTTTCGTGACTACTTTTAAATCCGCATCGGCAACAATGCCATGATCGATATCTTGTACAAGCAAGCCACCTTGAACTCGTTTAAAATCAAGCTGGGCCTGACGTTTGGTGAAGGCCTCGGTGATGAGCAAGCGCACGTTTTTCTTCGCTGCGACGATACTTTGTGCCTTTTTGCTGGCACCGGGTGCAATAATCACTTCAACGAATTGGCGGTTAATAATGGCATGCGCAGTATTTTCATCAAGCGGCTGGTTAAACGCGATAATGCCACCGAATGCGGAAGTAGGATCGGTTTTAAACGCGCGCTCATAAGCATCTAGAATGTTACTTCCGACTGCTACGCCACACGGATTCGCATGCTTCACGATGACACAAGCAGGCTCTTCAAATGTTTTCACACACTCGAGAGCAGCATCCGTATCAGCGATATTATTAAAGGATAACTCTTTCCCCTGTAGCTGCGTAGAACTCGCTACCGAAGGCTCCTGATGGCTTGGATCGATATAAAAAGCAGCCTGTTGATGCGCGTTCTCGCCGTAGCGAAGGTCTTGTTTCTTATGAAATTGGAAGTTCAGGGTGCGCGGGAAGCGTTCTGGTGCTTGCACGTCTTGAATGCGCTGACCAAAGTAATTCGCAATCATACCATCGTAGGCGGCAGTGTGTTCGAAAGCGCGAATGGCCAAGTCAAAACGGGTTTCGTCGGTTACACCATCAAGGTCGGCGAGTTCTCCGAGAATACGGTCATAGTCACTCGCATTCACAACGATAGTAACATCCCGATGGTTTTTAGCCGCTGCGCGCACCATAGTCGGGCCGCCAATATCAATATTCTCTATGGCATCTTCAAGCGTGCAACCGGGCTTTTTGACTGTGTCGGCGAATGGATACAGGTTTACTGCAACTAAATCGATTGGGTCGATACCGTGCTCATCCATGACCCCTTGATCTTTATCTCGGCGTGCAAGAATACCGCCATGGATTTTCGGGTGGAGCGTCTTTACTCGACCATCCATTATTTCTGGTTGACCCGTGTGTGCAGACACTTCAATAACAGGCACACCGGCTTCTTCTAGCATTTTAGCGGTGCCACCGGTAGACAGGATTTCGACACCCCGAGCGTGCAGGGCTTCGGCGAATTCAACAATGCCGGTTTTATCGGAAACGCTCAGTAGCGCGCGACGAATAGGACGAATCTGGCTCATGGTCAGTTCTCGTAATTTGCAAGCGTGAAGGGAACATCACGGGCACACCGAGGAGGAGAAGCCGCATGATGGATGCGGCTGTGCATTATACGCGAAAACCTGAGTGAAGCGAAGTCAATCACGACCGCAATAACGGACGCGAGTTAGCCCTCTTGTCGTAGTCGCTGAATGATTTGTTGCGCAGGTTGATAACCGTTAATCACGGTACCAGTGGAGAGAACGATAAAGGGGGTACCGGTAACACCGATGCGCTGGCCTAATTGATAGCCTTCCCGAATAATATTCTGGCAGGCTGCCGTTTTTGCAACGCTGTCGTAGGTATTACCCTGGGTGCCCGCTTTAAAATCATCCATAGCGGCACGTTGATCGTCGGCGCAGTAGATAGTCGTTAATTGGTCGAAGTCACGACCGCCTTGCAAGCCTGTACGGGGATAAGGTAGATAGTGAACACTCACACCTGCACTCGTGTACATATCAATTTCTTCATGCAAACGACGGCAATAGCCACAGGTGGGGTCGGTAAACACGTAGATAGAGCCTACCGCATCAACGCCAGTGCTTGCTGGATACGTCACTAACATATCTTGGGATAGGTTTGGAATTTCCGTCGAGGCAATCTCGGCCATGCGTTGTGCACGATACTCTTGGCTTAAATTAGTAATGCTGGTGAGGTCGAAAAAATCACCCACAAATGCAAACTGGCCGTCACGACTGACAACCATGTTTTGGCCACCTAAATTTATTTCATAAAGATTATTAAACCCAAACTCTCCGAGATTTCGATGTACAACAATACTGGCATTGGCAAAGCGCGGATTGCCTTCACGAATGCTGCTGACAAGGGCACTGTGGTTATCGGTGTCTATTTCGGCAACATCATTACCATTACTGGAACTGAGGAAAATACCAAGCGCGAGAAGGATGGCGAATATAGGGATCAATAGTTTAGTCATCAGGTGACATCCGTTACAGCAAGAAAAAAGAAAACTCACTCTACCCGAAGTAAGTTAAGAGCGCAAAGCCATGCGCTTTGAAATGCGTATGTGACAGTTACGGCAATAAAAAAGCGCTGTTTTGTTAAGACAGCGCTTTTTTGCATTAGTTTGCGGAGTGAACGCTTAGTTCATGCCGTACTTTTTCAGTTTCTTACGTAGAGTACCGCGGTTAATACCAAGCATAGTCGCTGCCCGAGTCTGGTTACCACGGGTGTATGTCATTACTTCTTCGAGTAATGGCGCTTCAACTTCTGCGAGAACTAACTCATAAAGCTCTTCTGGATCTTGACCATCCAATTGCTTTAGAAAGTTATTCAGCGCCTGCTTTACCGAATTGCGTAATGGTTTCGGATTTGAATTCTGGCCAATGGTAGTCAAAGGTGTCGATACTGCTTCACGATTTCCGTTTTGGTCAAACATAATAGCGCTCTTATTTCTCGTCTAAGTTAACAAAATATTCTTCAAGTGCCTGCAATTGGGCGGGTGCACTTTCTAACGCATTAAATTGACGTTTGAAATCTGCTGCACCGGGCTTATCCGCCAGATTACCCTGCAAGTACCAACCGATATGCTTTCGGGCAATGCGTAGACCACGTTGTTCGCCGTAAAAGTCGTGCAACGCATTTAAATGTGTGCGCATTACCTCTGTGATTTCTTGACCCGTGGGCGGTGTATGTTCCGAACCGGTTTTCAAAAAATGCACTATTTCCCGAAAAATCCAAGGATTCCCTTGGGCTCCCCGGCCCACCATGACCGCATCAGCTTCTGTGTACAAAAGTACATCGCGAGCTTGCTGAGGTGTTGTGATGTCGCCATTTGCGACTACAGGAATGGATATAGCCTGTTTAATCGCCTTAATGGTGTCGTACTCTGCATGACCTTTATACATGCAGCTACGGGTGCGTCCATGAACTGCGAGCGATTGAATCCCTTCCTGCTCTGCAATTTTCGCAATTAATACGCCGTTGCGATTCTCCGGATCCCATCCGGTACGAATCTTTAATGTAACGGGCACATCAACTGCTCGTACAACCGCGTGAATAATGCGTTGTACTAGTTCAGGATCTTGCAACAATGCAGAGCCTGCTAATTTTTTATTCACTTTCTTTGCCGGACAGCCCATATTGATATCAATGATTTGAGCACCTTCACGCACGTTGTGCTGAGCTGCTCGCGCCATCAGTTCCGGATCAGAGCCGGCAATTTGGACCGCACGAATACCGGGTTCCATCGAATGCACCATACGTGCACGTGATTTGTCGGTATCCCATACTTCCGGATTACTCGAGAGCATCTCGGATACCGCCATCCCTGCACCTAGCTGCATACACAACCGACGAAATGGCAGGTCAGTCACTCCAGCCATAGGTGCGAGTAGCACATTGTTTGTCAGTTGATAGGAACCTATCCGCATCGGTTATTTTCTGTTCAGCGAAAGGGACGAGAATTTTAGGGAATTTACCGCGGAAAGAAAAGGCTAGAAAGTGACCAAATTTGAATAAAATTGCAATTTTTACACTTGACTTTAGCGTCCGAAAGACTCTCTTGCGGACGCCTGTTAAAGAGATGTTACTTTTGTCGTGTTCCATGCAGGAAGCACCACTCATCCACATATTGTACTGGGGCAAATTCGACGTCTGGGGCATAGGCTGCCATGACATCGTCCGCTTGCCTCGCAAGTATCCCTGATAGCGCCAACTGACCACCCGGTTTGAGGTAGTTCAAAAGGGTTGGTGCGAGTTCCTGCAAAGGGCCGGCGAGAATATTGGCAATGACAATATCCACAGGCTCGCTCGGTGCAAATTCAGGTAAAAATGCATCAAACTTTTCGGCAACGCCATTTAAGGCAGCATTTTCGTGGGTTGCAAGAATGGCTTGCTGATCGATATCAGTGCCCACACAATGGCGGGCGCCCCGCTTCAGTGCGGCGATGCCGAGAATCCCTGAGCCGCAGCCGAAATCAACGACGGTTTTATCTTGCATATCGGTTTGCGCAACCCAACGCAGGCACATGGACGTTGTGGGGTGTGTTCCGGTGCCAAATGCCATGCCCGGATCGAGCAGAATGTTGGTCGCGTCTGCATGGGGCGGCTGATGCCATGAAGGAACAATCCATAAACCATTGCCAAAATCCATTGGCTTAAAGTTATCCATCCATTCACGTTCCCAATCTTTATCTTCTAGCTGATCGGTTTTATAACGAAGTGGTTTTTGCAGGAAACTCACTTTCGCTAGATTGCTCACCACCGGGGTCATGTTAGTTTCGGCAGGGAACAGTCCGGTCACTTGGGTGAGCTCCCAAAGGGGAACTTCGCCGGGACCTGGCTCGAAGATAGGGGCGTCTTTGGCATCGCGATAGGTAACGGCTTGTGCGCCATTGGCCATTAGAATATCGCCAAGTTGCCGTCCGTAATCTTCTTTCGTGGTAAGTGTCAGTTGTATCCAAGCCATGAGAATCTCGTTGTGAATGATGCATCTAAATTGGTCATGGGCGCCAATAAAAAAGCTCAGGAGGAACCTGAGCTTTATTGCGTTGGCGGAACCCGATTACGCCGCCTAGTTTAGCACAATCGGATTTAGCTCATCCCGAGCTTTTTCTCCAAGTAGTGGATATTCGTACCACCGTGCTGGAAGTTCTCGTCTGCCATAATATCTTTTTGCAGCGGAACATTCGTTTTAATGCCTTCGATGATCAGCTCGTTTAAGGCATTGCGCATGCGTGCAATAGCCACATCACGGTTTTCACCATAGGTGATTAGCTTACCAATCATTGAGTCGTAGTTAGGCGGAACGCGATACTCTGTGTAGATATGCGAATCCCACCGCACGCCCATACCACCGGGTGAATGGAAACGATTGATGGTTCCCGGAGAAGGAATGAAATTCTTCGGATCTTCCGCATTGATACGACATTCAATAGCATGACCACGCACAATGATGTCTTCTTGGCTGATCGACAGTGGACGGCCCGCAGCAATACGCAGCTGCTCCTTCACCAAATCGATCCCTGTCACCATCTCTGTCACCGGATGCTCAACTTGTATCCGTGTATTCATTTCGATGAAATAGAACTCACCATTCTCATACAAGAACTCGAAGGTACCGGCACCGCGATAGCCAATCTCGACACAGGCACGGGCACAGCGCTCACCGATGCTCTTACGCATTTCGTTGGTGATGCCTGGCGCTGGCGCCTCTTCCACAACTTTTTGGTGGCGACGCTGCATTGAGCAATCACGTTCACCTAAATGAATCGCATTACCTTGACCATCAGCCAGCACCTGAATTTCGATATGGCGAGGGTTCTCTAAGAACTTCTCCATATACACAACGGGATTTCCGAAGGCAGAGCGGGCTTCGCTTTGAGTTGCCTGAATGGATTTGAGAAGATCTTTTTCTTCACGAACCACACGCATCCCACGACCACCACCGCCACCTGCAGCTTTAATAATGACAGGGTAACCGATGCGCTTAGCAACTTTCTTGTTCTTCTCGTCATCATCATCGAGAGGACCGCCGGAGCCAGGTACGCAAGGTACCCCTGCTTTCTTCATCGCTTCAATTGCAGAAACTTTATCGCCCATGATGCGGATCACATCAGGTGTTGGGCCAACAAAGATAAATCCCGAGTTTTCAACTTGCTCGGCGAAATCCGCATTTTCGGCCAGAAAGCCGTAGCCTGGATGAATCGCAGCTGCGTCTGTGACTTCCGCAGCACTAATAATGCGCGGAATGTTCAAATAGCTTTCAGTTGCTGAAGGAGGTCCAATACAAATGGACTCGTCTGCCAACAGCACGTGTTTTAAATTTTTATCGACCGTGGAATGGATTGCTACCGTTTTAATGCCCAGCTCTTTACAAGCGCGCAAAATACGCAGTGCAATCTCGCCCCGGTTCGCAATCACTACTTTATCTAGCATAACAAGTGCCTTTTTTGCGTACGCGTGGCTTACTCGATCACGAATAATGGCTGATCGAACTCTACGGGTGCTTCGTTATCTACCAGAATCTGCTTCACGACACCGGAAACATCAGCTTCAATGTGATTCATCATCTTCATGGCTTCGACGATGCATAACGTATCGCCGACATTAACGCGCTGACCTACAGTGATAAATGCCTTGGCGCCTGGTGCTGGAGACTCATAGTACGTACCCACCATCGGTGATTTTACAATGTGACCAGAGATCTCTTCCGCTTTTGGCTCTGCAGCCGGTGCCGGAGCAGCTGCAGCAGGAGCTGCTTGCGGTGCAGGCATCTGCATGTGCGCCATTTGCGGATATGCAGGGGCTGCCGAGTGGCGGCTGATGCGCACCGACTCTTCGCCTTCGGTGATTTCTAACTCAGAGATGCCAGACTCTTCGAGCAATTCGATCAGTTTCTTAATTTTACGAATATCCATTAGCTGAATAACCTTTCACTAGTTTATTTAGAATTCGAAAGCTGCGTTGCCGCCGCAGCCAATGCAAAGCTGTATCCTTGTGCGCCTAATCCGCAGATCACGGCTTTAGCACAGTCGGAGAAATAGGAGTGACGTCGGAATGGTTCTCGCGCATGCACATTGGAGAGGTGTACCTCAATAAATGGAATGCCGGTCCCAAGCAGGGCGTCGCGTAGCGCCACACTGGTGTGCGTAAACGCTGCGGGATTGATAATGATGAAATCGGCTTGACCACGAACCTGATGAATCGCATCAATTAATTCATGCTCGGCGTTACTCTGGATAAAACTTACCGAGAGTCCGAGTTGGCTGGCTTCCGTGCGCAGCGTTGATTCGATGTCACTCAACGTGGTGGTTCCGTAAACTTCTGGCTCCCGTGTGCCGAGCAAGTTTAGATTAGGGCCGTTCACCACAAAAATATGTTTTTTATCTGTCATCGTGTCGCTATCTGCTGCGAAATTGAAAAATTCCGTCATACAATAAAAATGACCCGAAACTTTCAACAAGGTTCGGGTCATTATAAATAATAATTTCGTTTTAGCAGCAAAATACTGGTCTTATCAGCGAAATTCGGCACAATGTTTATCTCTTCTGAGGTGGCGGCCTTGTTTTGCTCACCCCAAAAAGAGACATGTGCTCGTTACTCGCTCATCATGGCGCGTAAATGGGTATTGAACTGCTCTGCGTTAACAAAGCCAGTCACCCGCCATTGCGTCATTTCATCGCCGTCAGTGTTGAAGAACAGCACAGTGGGCAAGCCCAATACTTGGTAATGACTGAGCAACTCGGTATTGGCAGCGCTAATCGAGGTAACGTCCGCTTGTAGAACGCGGAACTGCTGCAAGGTTGCTTGCACCTCAGGATCAGCGAAGGTGTAGCGTTCTAGCTCAAGACACGCGACACACCAATCGGCATACAGATCGAGCATCACCCATTGGCCTTGTTCATTGGCTTCGATCACTTGGTCATGCAAGGTGTCTAAATCGCTTACCATGGTGAACTGCAACTTACGCTCAGCAAAGGAGCCATCCACATAAGGCAATTGCCATTTCACGCCCGAGCCGGCTAAAGCAACCAGCACAACCACACTCACGGCTCGGCCGGTGGCGCCAAACTGCTGCCAGAGCTCACGTAGTAGAATCCCCGCACTACCGATGAAAAATGCAATCCAGATCCAGCCCGCAACCGAGTAATGAAGCAGTCTTTCGATTAAGAAAATGGCAACAGCGAGCATTAAAATGCCAAACAGAATCTTCACTGTATTCATCCACTGCCCACTCTTCGGCAACAGTTTGCCCCCGGACATGCCAATGAGAATCAGCGGGATACCCATACCCAGACTCAGCGCGTAAAGCACAAAACCACCAACAACGACATCACCGGATTGGGCAATGAAAAGTAGGGCCCCAGATAACGGCGCTGTGGTACAGGGGGATGCAATTAAACCGGATAATACCCCCATCATAAATACACTGGGGTAAACGCCACCTTTCTGTTTTGAACTCAGTTCAGTGAGCTTTTGCTTGAGTCCACTGGGCATATCTATGCGAATGGCACCAAACATCGCCAGAGCAAAAAGCAGGAACAGTGCTGCCAGTATTCCAAGGAGAACCGGATGCTGCAAATAGGCTTGATATTGCATACCTGCTAACGCGACGAGAATGCCAAGTAGTGTGTAGGTAATGGCCATACCCTGAACATACACAAATGACAGCCAGAAACCGCGGCGAATACTTAAGGTGCGGCCCCCTTGCTGCTGGTTAATAATGATCCCAGATATAATCGGATACATGGGGAACACACAGGGAGTAAAAGCAAGGCCTAAACCCAGTAACAGAAAGATTCCGGCGGTGAGCCAGATACGATCGGGTTGCAACAGGCTAAATACGCCGGTTGCAGGGACAGGCGAGGTACTGGAAAAGTCTTCCAGTTGATAACTCCCACTTGGGCCTGCGCCGAGCGTCCCATCAAGAAACACATCCACGGTGGCTGGGGCATAACAAAGTCCTGCGTCCGCACAGCCTTGGAAGCGAACCGTTAGTACATCACCGGTTTGTGCTTGGGCGAGGTCAACGGTGAGCGTGACGAAATCACGGTAAATAATGGAGTCGCCAAAGAACTCATCGTTATGGGCGATGCCTTCGGGTAATGGATGCAGCTCATTCACTAAGGTTTCTGGCGTTAACCCAAAGCGATGTTGATAAAGGTAGTAACCCTCGGTAATTTCGAAGTTTAAATATAAGCGGTCGCCGTCTTGGGTGTAGGAAAATGGAAAAGCCTGATGCACAGGCAGGAATTCGCCCTCTGCATTAGAGAAAAACGACGGTTGCGCTTGCGCGACAGCGTTGACGAAAAAGAAGATGACAAGCCAGTGAAACCAACGGCTATATCGTTTACTACTTCGTATACCCACAGTGTTTATTACCTCATGTACGGGCTGTAACGTCAGCAACCCATTGTATATAACTCGGCAAGCCTTTCGTAACGGGAATCGCTAGAATTTCTGGCGTGTCATAGGGGTGCCATGCTTGCAGCTTCTGTTCAAGTTCCGGATAGCGCGCATCAGTCGTTTTCAATATGAGCAAAGCTTCACTACTATGCTCTACCTCTCCTTCCCATTCGTATACGGACTCAATTCCCGACTGAATGTTCACACAGGCCACCAATTTTTCTTTCACCAAGCGCTGCGCTAAATCGCGTGCAGTATCGGTAGATGGTACGGTACAAAACACCATGAGGGTCATTTGAACCTCCAATTCTTCGTATGAGAGTACTTGAAATCAGAGGTATGATGCCCCATGTATGGCAGATAACCAAGACAAGGTGACTTATGTTCCCCGTAATTTTGTTTTTATTTATTGTTGTGCCCCTCGTTGAGATATTCGTGTTGATACAAGTGGGGCAAGTAATTGGTGGTTTAAATACTATCCTGTTGCTCATTGTCACGGCTGTCGTGGGTGCTTCTTTGGTGAAAAGCCAAGGATTGCGTGCCTGGTCACAAGCCCAGCAGCGAATGGCCATGGGCGAGATGCCGGGACAGCAGTTGGCTGAAGGCATGATCATCTTTATGGCGGGCGTTATGTTCGTTACGCCAGGTTTTCTAACCGATATTGTGGCGTTAGTGTTTCTGTTGCCTGGATTTCGCCAAGCCTTCGCTCGCAAGTTAATGCAGCGCATGCAAGTGCATACGGTGCAAGGGCATCACTCCATGCATGGCTCATTTCGCTCAGGGCCGCGTGGCCCGGGTGAAGAACCACGTGGGGGCCGTACCTTTGAAGGCGAATATAAAGATGAAGAGAATGAGCGTGACCGGATCGATCGGGATGATCGTCAGGATAAGTAATTTTTTGCGGGTAGCCCCTTGTAATCTTTTCGGCTGCCCCCATTTTCACAACACCCAAGTGCAATGATGCACGTAACGATTTTAAACCGAGGGGAGCTCGCATAGGCTCACCTCATCAAAACCCAAACAAACTATCATTGAGTAGGAGTAACTCGAATGAAACTTCGTCCATTACATGATCGTGTGATTGTTAAACGCGCTGAATCTGAGAGCAAATCGCCGGGCGGTATCGTACTAACTGGTTCTGCTGCAGAAAAATCAACGCGCGGTGAGGTGGTTGCCGTAGGTAACGGTCGCATTCTCGACAATGGCGATGTGAAGCCATTGGATGTGAAGGTTGGCGACGTTGTGCTGTTCAGTGAAGGCTACAGTGTGAAGACTGAGAAAATTGACGGTGAAGAATATTTAATCATGAGCGAATCCGACATTTTGGCGATTGCTGAGTAAATGTCTCGTAAGTGAATTGAACAACGTTTTTAGAGAGAAGGAATTAGAAAGATGGCAGCTAAAGAAGTGAAATTTGGCAACAGTGCGCGTCAGAAGATGCTAAAAGGCGTGAACGTTTTAGCAGACGCGGTAAAAGTAACCTTGGGCCCGAAAGGCCGTAATGTTGTGCTTGAGAAGTCATTCGGCGCGCCAACAATCACCAAAGATGGTGTGAGCGTTGCTAAGGAAATCGAACTAGAAGATAAGTTCGAGAACATGGGCGCGCAGATGGTGAAAGAAGTTGCTTCAAAAGCGAACGACGAAGCGGGTGACGGCACCACGACAGCGACTGTGTTGGCCCAGTCTATCGTGACCGAAGGTTTAAAAGCAGTTGCCGCTGGTATGAATCCAATGGATCTTAAGCGCGGTATCGACAAGGCTGTTATTGCGGCAGTTGAAGAGTTGAAGAAAATTTCTCAACCATGCGCAGACGGCAAAGCTATCGCTCAAGTAGGTACAATTTCTGCAAACTCGGATAGCACCATCGGTGAAATCATCGCCAAAGCCATGGATAAAGTGGGTAAAGAGGGCGTGATTACCGTTGAAGAAGGTCAGGGTCTGCAAGATGAGCTCGACGTTGTTGAGGGTATGCAATTTGATCGCGGTTACCTGTCTCCTTACTTCATCAACAATCAAGAGTCAGGCTCTGTTGAATTAGACAATCCACTGATTCTGTTGGTTGATAAGAAGATCAGCAACATCCGTGAATTGTTACCGGTACTCGAAGGCACAGCGAAGTCTGGCAAGCCGTTGTTACTGATTGCTGAAGATGTTGAAGGCGAAGCGTTAGCAACGCTGGTTGTGAACAACATGCGTGGCATCGTGAAAGTCGCGGCAGTGAAAGCGCCAGGATTCGGCGACCGTCGTAAAGCGATGTTGCAAGATATCGCAGCACTGACAGGCGGTACTGTTATTTCTGAAGAAATCGGCATGGAGCTAGAAAAAGCCACCTTGCAAGAGCTCGGTAGTGCAAAACGTGTCGTCATCAACAAAGACAGCACCACTATCGTTGATGGTGCCGGCGATGAAAAAGCAATTGAAGGCCGCGTGACGCAAATTCGTCAACAAATCGAAGAAACATCGTCTGACTACGACCGTGAAAAACTGCAAGAGCGTTTAGCGAAGCTTGCAGGCGGTGTGGCTGTAATTAAAGTAGGCGCAGCGACTGAAGTAGAAATGAAAGAGAAGAAAGATCGCGTTGAAGACGCCTTACATGCCACGCGCGCAGCGGTTGAAGAAGGTGTTGTGCCTGGTGGCGGTGTTGCGCTTGTACGCGCGGCAAGCAAGTTGGCGGAGCTGACGGGCGATAACGAAGATCAGAACGTGGGTATCCGTTTGGCATTACGCGCAATGGAATCACCTCTGCGTCAAATCGCAGCGAACGCGGGTGCTGAAGGCTCTGTAGTGGCCAATAACGTGAAAGCTGGCGAAGGTAACTACGGTTACAACGCGGGTAATGATACCTACGGCGACATGCTGGAGATGGGTATTTTGGATCCGACCAAAGTAACCCGCTCTGCATTACAGTTTGCTGGCTCAATCGCAGGCTTAATGATCACCACTGAGGCGATGGTGGCTGAGCTTCCAAAGGAAGACGCACCAGCCATGCCTGGCGGTGACATGGGCATGGGCGGCATGATGTAAGCCGATTCGGCCATCTGCTAGTGACAAGAAAGGGGCGGTGCTTGGGTACCGCCCCTTTTTCTTTGACAATTCTTTACGAAGTTTAGCGGCGCATCCACTTGTGGTCGTCTCGCGTATTGACTATATCTTAAGTGGAGTAAGTCACCTATTGAGGAGGGTTTTATGAAAGCATTGTGGATCGCTTTGATCACTAGCACGATGTTTGTTTCTATGGGGCTTCAGGCTGCAGACGTGAAAGTTACTTGGGAAGAGCCCAACAAGTATCGCGATATTCAAGCGTCTGATATGCATCAAGGACGTTTTCAAGAGCAATTATTCGCTGCCTTTGAGGACAAATTTGCGGCGTTAGCGGCTGAACTGCCGGATGATCAAACGTTATCAATTACGGTAACGGATGTGGTACTCGCCGGACTTATTGAAATGCGTGATTTGCAGGGTCAACCGCGGCAAATGCGTGTTATTCGTCCGGGTTATTATCCAGAAATGAAACTGTCTTATTCGCTGGTTGATGCGGAAGGCAATGAAATCCAGTCGGGTGAGGAGCATATTCGTGGCCGAGAACTGCCGGGTCAAGGGCGCTTGGAATCTCAGCAACGTCGCCGTGGCGTTGAGCTGATTGAGTATGAAGCTGCGATGCTTGATCGGTGGTTCAAAAACACATTCAAATCGAATGGTGAATAGGCAAAAGGCCGATACCAAATCGCGTGATTTATCGTGCTGAATTAAAACCACCGCCCTGAGATAGCGGTGGTTTTTTTATGCGGGTGATTCAGCCGGTATTCTATTTATCGCAAGGGTGTTTTACTGGTAGCGCCCGCATGCTCACGAACAAGGCTAGGAACCAAGAATCCAGGCAGTTGCGCTAACAGGTGTTGATGGAGCTCAAGCGCTTTTGAATCGTCAACGGCAAAATGAGCCGCACCTTCAACCCGATCTAGCTGGTGTAAGTAGTAAGGCAGAATACCGGCATTGAAAACAGTTTCTTGTAATTGTATTTGCTCGGGAACACTATCATTCACGCCACGCAGTAACACACTTTGATTTAAAAAATGGATGCCGCGTGCTCGCCATTGTTGAACGCCATCCTGCAACGCGGAAGACACTTCGTGAGCATGGTTGATATGTAAAACCATAATCACGGGGACTGGAAGCGCGCTGAGTGCTTCCCCGAGCTCCCGTGTTAATCGTTGTGGAATCACCACCGGAAGGCGAGTGTGAATTCGCACCCGCTGAATCTGGGAAAGTGTGCTAAAGCGTTTCAGCGCTTTGATCACGTGTTCATCGCTAGCCATCAAGGGATCGCCACCACTGAGGATAACTTCATTCACTTCAGGGTGCTGGGCAATGTAGTCGCACATGGCCTCTAAGTCGCGCTGATTAATATGATGTTCTTGATACGGGAAGTGACGGCGAAAACAATAGCGGCAATTCACCGCGCAACCACCACGAAAAATTACGAGCACCCGGCTTTGATATTTGTGCAGAAGCCCTGGGATTTGGCTGGCGCTTTTTTCCTCTAATGGGTCTGCTGTGTATCCTGGTGTTTGCTCGAACTCGGCAGCGTGGGGCAATACTTGGAGCAATAATGGGTCTTGGGTGTTACCCGGCTCCATTAATGCTGCGAATGGCTTAGGAACACGCATTTGAAAGAGTGAGCGCGCAGACTCATGCTCTGCAACCCATGCAGCGGGCAGACCGAGAAACGCCGCCAATTCTGAGGGCGACGTAAATGCCTGCGCAAGCTCTCGTTGCCAGCTTGTTTGCAGCTGAATATTTAATGCGTGATCTGCCATGGGTGCGTTGCCGTGTTCCCAATAAATAGTGTGTTCGCTACTTGAGTGAACTATTTTACCTGAAATACAATTCGCTTTGGTTTATTATTAGGCCGTTTTTCAAATTCGTTAGTGAAGGCACGAGGGGCGCATGGCCAATTACAGTACAAATGAATTCAAGCAGGGCTTAAAAATCATGCAGGACGGCGAGCCGTGCGTGATTCTTGAGAACGAAATGGTTAAGCCGGGGAAAGGTCAGGCTTTTAGCCGTGTACGTATCCGTAAATTGCTGTCAGGTAAGGTGGTCGAGAAGACTTTCAAATCTGGTGACAGTGTTGAAGGTGCAGATGTTGTGGATATCGAACTGGCTTATCTTTACGAAGATGGCGAGTTCTGGCACTTCATGAACAATGAAACCTTTGAGCAAATTGCGGCTGATGAAGCGGCAGTAAGCGATAGTAAAAAGTGGTTAGTAGAACAAGACGTTTGTACGTTAACCCTTTGGAACGGTAAGCCTATCAACGTGGCACCACCTAATTTTGTTGAACTTGAGATTACGGAAACGGATCCTGGTTTGAAAGGTGATACTGCCGGAACCGGTGGTAAGCCAGCGACATTAAGTACCGGAGCGGTTGTACGTGTTCCATTATTCGTGCAAATTGGCGAAGTAATTAAAGTGGATACCCGTTCTGGCGAATATGTGTCGCGAGTAAAATAAGCGATTTATGAATAGCGGGACATGGCGGCCTACGGCATCGTGGGACGTACTGAAACAACGTGCGGATATGTTAAGGCATATTCGCACTTTTTTTGCAGAACGTGATGTACTCGAAGTAGAAACACCGCTGCTCGCGCAAGCGGGGGTAACCGATGTGCACTTGCACAATGCGACGACCCAATTGCGAGGGCCAGGGATGCCTGCACCGACAACCTTCTATCTGCAAACCTCGCCAGAGTACGCCATGAAGCGGTTGCTTGCCGCCGGAAGCGGCTCGATTTATCAAATCAGCAAAGTGGTACGTGATGATGAAATCAGCTCGCGCCACAACCCTGAATTCACCATGCTTGAATGGTATCGTCCTGGCTTCTCAGACCGTGAACTCATGGCAGAGTCGGAAGCTCTGGTAAGGTCACTACTTAACTGCCCCGCCGCCGAGTACCTGACTTATCAAGAAGCCTTTATCCGCACGCTAAACATTGATCCACTCAGCGATGAAGGTGTGGCTGCGCTGCGGCAGCGTTTGGTAGCCGATGGTTACGATGGCGCGGTTGACGAGACGGATTCTGCCGAGACCGTGCTACAACTGGCCATGAGTGTCTATGTGGAACCAACTATTGGGCGCGAACGTCCGTGTTTTGTGACTCACTTTCCCGCCAATCAAGCAGCGCTGGCGCGTTTAAACAAAGACGATCCGCGCGTATCGCATCGGTTTGAGTTGTTTTATCAAGGTTTGGAACTAGCCAATGGCTTTTGGGAGTTAACCGATCCCAAACAACAACAGCAACGGTTTGAGTCAGACAATCAAGAGCGCCGGTTGCGGGGATTACCAGAGCAACCGGTCGACCAATATTTTTTAGCCGCCCTTAAAGCGGGCTTGCCTGATTGTGCGGGCATTGCGATGGGATTTGATCGCATGCTGATGCTTAAAGTAAAGGCGCAACATATTCATGAAGTTCTGACGTTTCCGATCGAACGTGCTTGACGATTAAATGAGCAGTCTTTCAATTTTCCGCGCTTTGTTATATTATTACAAACTAGGTTTTACGCAGGCCCCAAGGTATTCAATTACTCATGCACCACAAGCCACTAGATAAAGCAGGAATTTTTGTCGCCGTTATTTGCGCGCTGCACTGCATTTTCGTTCCCGTTATTTTACCGACGCTTGCGTTGGTAGGCTTGTCATTTCTTGGCTTTGAGTTGTTTGAACGCATCATCTTGGCAATCAGTTTACTGATTGGTGGTATCGCGGTGGTCATGGGTATGCGTCACCATCGCAGTTGGGTCCCGTTTATCTTTTTGGGACTCGGTGGTGTGATGTACTTTGGCAAAAACACCTTCGGCAGTGCGTGGGAGCCTTTACTTATTGTAACGGGCGCCTCTTTTATTGTCGTCGCCCATTCACTGAACTTGCATCTTTGTCGCGTGAAAAACAAAAACAAAGCATGTGAGGAGGTTGAGGCTATCCAGCAGGATATCGCAGAACCGAGTGAGCAAGCGAAAGAAGGTGTTGTTTAAACCTTCTTCTGCAAGTACACACCTGCTTCAATATGATGAGTAAACGGAAACTGATCGAATAGGGCCGCATGCGTTATCTCGTGGGTTTTGCTCAACACCTCTAAATTCTCGGCCAGCGTTTCTGGATTACAAGAAACGTAAATAATCGCCGGAAACTCAGCGATCATAGCAACCGTCATGTCATCAAGCCCTGCGCGTGGCGGATCAACCAACACGGTTGAAAATTTATAACGACTTAAATCCATATCCTGTAATCGTGACGGCAGTGCATCGCCTTTCATGGCCGCTGAACACTCTTCTGCGGATAGCCGCTCAATACGCACATTTTCAATACCATTCAGGGCAATATTCTTTTTGGCTGAATTCACAGAACTGCGACTTATTTCGGTGCCAAGAACGTGACGAAACTGACTGGCTAACGGCAAGCTGAAGTTACCATTCCCACAATAGAGCTCGAGCAAATCACCCGGCGCGTTTTTAGCGACATTACATGCCCATTCGATCATGTGAGTATTTACCGCAGCATTTGGCTGGGTGAAGCTATTCTCAATGTGCTCAAACTGATAATTGCGCTCATGGATTGTTAGATTTTCTATCACATAGTCCCGTTGCAGGGTTTCTTTTTGTTTGCGAGCGCGACCAATGAGATCAACCGTTGCAAACTGCTGTAAAAAAGTACGCATTTGCTCAGCAGCACTTTTCCACTCGTCATCTAATTGGCGATGATAAAGGAGTGAGATTAAGGCTTCGTTGGTTGTGGTGGTGAGAAAATCCACTTGAAACAACTTGCGCCGAAGCAAGGGTTTGTCACGAACGTAATCTAACACCTCATGCATGAGCGTATTGATCAGTTGGTTTGCTGCGGCAAACTGGTCGACGCGATACTTTTCTTTGGTGTCTGGATTGAACATCACATAGTAGAGATCGTCACCATCATGCCACACGCGAAATTCTGCGCGCATGCGGTAATGCTCAGGGGGAGATGGGTATACCTCGAGTGCAGGTGCCGAAAACGGAGCGAGCAAGGTTGTGAGGCGATCCGATTTCTCCGCCAATTGAGCCTGATAAGCCGCACCTAATTCGATTCTATCTTGCATGAAAAACACCTGTGTTCATTCGACATTTTGTAGGTCGCGCATTCTACCTGTTTTTAATTTATTCCGCACTTTTACCAAATTAGGGGGTAAACCCCTATTTTTTTGTACCGATGGTTCAGTTACTAATAGGAATCCCTAAACGCTGTTCACAAAATAATAACAACTTGAACAGAGTTGTACTGCTTTACAAAGCTAAGTGGTTACAAGGAGCTTTAGGGCACTTCGTTCGGAAGGATAAAAATAATATTCAGGACAACAAGGTAATTTATCTATGTCAAAGGCTAAACATTTTACACGCGGCGCTATCGCCGCTGCAGTCGCTTCACTGCTGGCTGCACCAACCGTTATTGCTAACGATGAAGAACGCGTCATTGTTGCATTCCAGCCGGGTGCGAAAGCAGCGGTTCAACAGGCTGTAGAGCGAGCCGGTGGTCGCACTGTCGTTGATCTATCAAGCGATAATGCGATGGCAATCAAGGTTCCAGCCCAAGCATTGCGTGGCCTCGAACGCAATCCTAACGTTCTTTACATCGAAGAAGATGTAAAGCGTGAATTGTACAGCACAGAATTCGAACCGAACCTGCCATACGGAATTATTATGGTGCAGGCGGATCAAGTAAGCGCAGCACTGGCGGGAAATCGCAAAGTATGCGTTATCGACTCGGGCTACGACTTAGGCCACCCAGATCTGCAAACTTCAGGTGTTGATGGTGTCTTTGATAGTGGAACGGGTAACTGGTTTACGGATGAGAACGGTCACGGTACTCATGTAACTGGTACTATTGCCGCGCTTGCCAACGGCTTAGGCGTTGTCGGTGTTGTACCAAATGGTCAACTTAACATTCACGTTGTAAAAGTATTCAGTGAAAGTGGTTGGGCGTATTCATCAAACCTAATTGCCGCAGCTGATCAGTGTGCGAACTACGGTTCTCAAGTCATCAATATGAGTTTAGGCGGTTCGTTCTCAAGCACCACTGAGCGCAACGCGTTTCAACGTCTGAACGATGATGGTGTATTGAGTGTGGCAGCTGCCGGTAACGGTGGTAACAACCGTCACTCATATCCTGCGTCATACCCTGCGGTATATTCTGTTGCAGCCGTCGATCGTGATGGTAATCACGCGTCTTTCTCGCAATATAATAATGAAGTAGAAATTGCCGCCCCGGGCGTTGACGTTATGTCTACCGTTCCTCGTGGTATGGGGCAACTGTCTTTATTCAGCGCAGGTGGTGCGACTTATAGTGCTATCGCAATGGACGGTTCGCCTGAAGGTGAAGGCAATGGTTCGCTTATCGATTGCGGACTGGGTACGTCTACTTGCCAGGGTGCGCAAGGCAACGTCTGCTTGATGGAACGTGGCCAAATCAGCTTCGCGGATAAAGTGTTGGCGTGTCAAAACGGCGGTGGTGTAGCTGCAGTTGTCTACAACAATGAGTCAGGTCCTCTTAACGGTACTTTAGGTGGTGTGTCTGTAAACATCCCTGCTGTTGGAATTAGCCAGGCTGATGGTCAAGCTGCGCTAGGCGGTGTTGGTTCTTCTGCTTCAGTTTCAGTGGGTGCAAGTGATTGGGCGAGCTTCAACGGCACGTCGATGGCATCACCTCATGTTGCTGGTGTTGCTGCATTAGTCTGGAGTCACTTCACGGAGTGTACGAATGACGAAATCCGTGCAGCGTTGAATGCAACGGCTGAAGATCGCGGTGCAGCGGGTCGTGATAACTACTATGGACACGGTATCGTGAAAGCGAAAGCTGCATACGACTACCTGACTGCCAATGGCTGTGCTGGTGGCGACACTGGTGGTGGCGATGACGGCGGTGATACCGGTGGTGGAGACGACGGCGGTGATACTGGTGGCGGTGATGACGGTGCGTCAATCACGCTAAGCGCTACGACTTATAAAGTACAAGGCCGTGTTCGTGCCGACCTTACTTGGTCAGGTACTGACGCTTCAAGTGTTGATATCTTCCGCAACGGTTCTTCAGTAGCGACAATATCTAACACGGGTTCATATACCGATGTCACCAATATTCGTGGTGGCGGTACGTTGACTTACAAAGTGTGTGAGGCTGGAACGCAAACCTGTTCCGATGATGTGACTGTTTCTTACTAACCCCAACCGGTAAGTAATAGTTGTAAAAAAGAGGCCAGCACTATGCTGGCCTCTTCCTTTTTGCGTCTAACACCAAATGAAACCTAAACTAGGTTACTCTTCACTTTGGTCAGCATGGGCGGTGCGTACTTTTAATGTACGACCTTCAAAATCTTTGTCGTTCAACTTTGCTAACGCTAAGTCGGCACCCGTTACTTCCATTTCAACAAAACCATATCCTTTCTTACGACCTGTGCGACGGTCTTTTACTAAGCGAACTTCGTAAACTTCGCCATAGCGACCAAACACACCCTCAACTTCTTCTTCGGTCACCTTAAATGGAAGGTTGCCTACGTACAGCGTGCGACTATCGGTGCCTTTGCGCGAGCGTTTGCTAGGCGGGTTAGACGCTGTGGTGTCTTTTTTCTGCTTTAGATAAAAGCTAACAAAGGGGGTAAGCACACCACCTAGAAACGTACCAAGCGCGAGCAATGAAACCATTTTTGTGTCGGGTGCTTCGAGAAACAATTGCGCGATAATAGTAAAAACAACTGCGATAACTGCAGCAATAACAACCTGAAAGCCTGAAAAAGCGCGATTCATAATAAAAATCCTTTCGCATTAAGTGAAAATAAAGAGCCAATTAGGAAACGGTGACAAAAACAAGACGACCGTGCCCCCTCATCTTAGCGGTTATCCAAGCATCCGGCAAAACAACCGTTGCTCAATTCCTGAGCGAACAGTCTAAAAAGGGCAAAATTGCGCTTGACCCTTACAGAAAAATGCCTAAAATGCGCCTCTCGTCTCCGGACGTGGGGCAAGTTCGTAAAAAGAGACCTTTTCTTAGTCGAATTTAGCCTTCTTGT
>NZ_JACAVQ010000005.1 GCF_015354615.1 Aliidiomarina indica
AAGTGTAGCATATAGACCCCGTCTGATTTTAAAACCACCACCCCCAAGCACTTCCCCGACAAAAACAGAGTTCCACCCCAGGGGCACAATTATGAATTCCGCGTGGGGGTTGGGCTGCGGCGGAGGGGGCGGCGGACAAAAACAGAGTTTTACCCCTGGGGCGGAACTGTTGAGGAACTGCTGGCGGGGCAATAAAAAACCGCCCGAAGGCGGTTTTTATAGAGCTCTATCAATACAACGAAAATTAGTTGGTTACTGTTGTCGTTGTTGTAGGTGGTGTTGTTGGTGGCGTTGTTGGGCCCGTAATCTCATCTTCCGCATCTTCATTAGCCTGGGACACTACCACAATTAAGATTCCCATTCCGAAAAGTGAACCACCCAGACCAATGCCACTAACATGGCCTAGACCGAAGCCCTGACCAAGACTAGGACTAGGATTAGGAGCAGGACCAGATTGAGGAGTACTAGGAGCATAACCAGGATCAGTTGGATCCACAGCCGCATTCGCCATTGCTGGAGTCAGCGACAACGCACAAACAGCTAAAATGACTGCTAACTTTTTCATTATATACTTCCTTCTTTCAATACATGTATTGATTGCTTTTCCGTAACAATCACCGATAAGTATGGGCTTTGCCTAAAAAAAATCAAGCGCCGCAGCGTAAAGAACATAAAAATTTAATAAACCTTGCCAGCAGTATACAGTACACTTTGTAACCAACGCAATGTGTTAAGCACGAATTCAATACCTAAGAACATTTACCCGGTATAACAGCGACTTATCGGTCATAAAACGGTGACCGTTCATGGGTAATCGGGTGTAACTGCATACGTCGGTCAAGCATGTGGCCGCCATCACGATATATAGGGCTCCAACCAAAGGTTCCACGAACCCGCGACGGCCGTATTGTCATCAGATCAAACGGAATTGAAACATAGAACCCCTTGGTGAATGAACCTTCGCCGTAGTCTTCTGAAGATACGTTCGTAAAGGCAGCAAAGGCCCCTACTGTCATGCCACTATCAAACTGACGTTTGAAGTCGACATTCACACCGCGGTCGCCTGCCAAAAACTGACCAAAATTCAAAGTAAGCAAGCTACCCTTAAAGAATTCAAAATCCCGACCCATATCGTAATACACCGACACATGCCCAGTAGTTACCTCGTAATCGCGCAGGCCAAAGGCACCGCTAAAATCACGTTGGCGCACTCGGTTAATATCCGCGCCAACTGCCCAAGGGCTATCGAGCGGACGATACAGCAGCTCACCACCCACACCACTATACATCCGCTCAAGCACACCAGCATACGCGAGCGCATACCAGTCGTTACTCAGCTGAGTAAAGTAATTCGCTTGCAACCGCGTTAGCCACACATCCTGTTGCATATACTCACGAATGAAGGTTCGCGCGCGCGGCAGCGGCGATGGTTGCCCATCGACAGTGAAATTAAAGCGATCATAATTGTTATGCACATTAATGCCCACATTCCCATTAATGCTGAAGTTTTCATTGATCTGCCAATTAGCAAAGGTCGTTAGATATACCTGATAGAAATAGAAGGTTTCCGGTGAACCAAAGCTC
The DNA here is from genome assembly GCF_015354615.1 of Aliidiomarina indica. Taxonomy (GTDB): domain Bacteria; phylum Pseudomonadota; class Gammaproteobacteria; order Enterobacterales; family Alteromonadaceae; genus Aliidiomarina; species Aliidiomarina indica. The sequence goes on from NZ_JACAVQ010000005.1 coordinate 1,585, forward strand.
TGCTGAAGATGGGGGCTCCAACCATAGGAAGGGCGTCGTGAACCATATTCAGGATATTCTTCGACCCAACCTTCTGCCGAGCGCTCAGGCTTGGCCTCCGGCTCAGTGCGGGTAAAGCCTTGCCATGCATCTTGTGGTCGCACGTCGGGATCTTCGTAATTTAACTGCCGACGATACTCAGATAAATCAAGTTCGTACTTCACCATTGGCCGATTATATATCTGCTCAACAATCTCTATGCGCTCCACCGAAGCGGGCAGCTCTGCTGCTAATATGCGTGCGGTACGATCAAGATACTGATCGGCATCCCGATGTCGCCAAAGACTCCCGTACATAGTCACCGTGTGAGCACCATCGGCCTCTGTGCCCAACGCATTGCGTTGGCTACCAGCCTCATCCTCCGTACCCAACGCATTGCGTTGGCTACCAGAATCATTCTCGGAAACGTAAAACTGCGTGCCGGCGTAGCTATAATGATCACGCAAGGCCTGACGTACATCGGGCCAGGACACTTCCTCAATTGAGGAAACCTTCGGATCTTGTGCAGGAACCCGCTCAGGCGTGATCTTTGCCTGACTGAGATAGTTGAAGTTGCTACGGATGTTAAAACCAAACGTTAGCGTATCACCCCGCTCATAGCCTAAGCGTAAATCAATGGCGTTGTTGAGTTGATAATTAAGCCCAACGTTCCATGGGGTGCGGGGGGGATTCTCAATTATCGCAAAATCATCAGAGTAATCATTACCATCATATTCAAGCTTTAAGCGCAAAGGCTGCCATGGGGTTTGATATTCTACGCCACCAAAAAGCGCGGTGGAGCCTCGAAACCACTGGTCATACTCTAGCTCGCCGCCCCTACCAGAAACGGTCGTCGGGCGCTCACAAAAACTATCTGAAGAATTACAAAATGGGTTTTTAAAATGATCGCGCGTTCCCATGCGCCCAAAGCCCATCCCTAAAGTAAAGTCAAACGGGCCCCAAGCTTTACTAGCCGCAATAAACTCACCATCAAATAAGCCCGTGCCTGCAAAATCTCGTAATCCCACGGCCACTTCAGGCAAATAATAGCTCTCTTCCCACAAACGGATTTTTACGTCAAAACCCTTATCAGTATACATCTGATCGCCACTAAATCCTGGCACAGAGCTATATAACCGACTTGGAACGCGAACATAAAACGCCGAGGCTTCGAGCCAATCAAATACCTGTAAATTCACCGTATAGCGCCGATAAATGTCCATATCGTTATAGCTAAGGGTGATCTCTCCAGCATCGACCATTCGTGCCGTCGGCATTTGAATTAATCCCGCCTGACCATAGTTACTTAACGTAACGCGACGATGTTCATCAGAGTGAATACCGGTCGCAGTATCCATAACATCGCGTTGCCAGCCTCCATGGGATGAAAAGCGAGATATTCTTCCTGCGCCAGCACCTTGATTCACCGACACTCGGGCACCTGAGTCGTCGTATACAAAGTGTTCAAGCAAATGCTCAATATGCGCAGCAAAGTTAGGAGCTGCTTTGCGGGCATCGCGGGATAAACCATGTCCGAGCGTACCCAAGGGTATCAAACCATGAGCGGAGGCATCGCGCGGTCCAAGCCACACCACATCGCCGGGCAGTAACTCTATGCTGGTGGCGTTATGGGGCCCCCACGGCACATCTGCACGCACCCGCGCTCGCTCTACCCCCGAACCCGAATTACGCAACACGGTAACCGAATCTCGGCTCGCCTCAGCCAATAATCCTGAATTCTCCGCCACGTATCCTCGCAGTGTTTGCCCTGAGATAAACCGTTGCTTGCCATAGGATTCGGTAAAACCATACAGATGCACCGCAGCATTGCGTTCAGGCACATATAAGGTATAACTGCCCGCAGGCAACAATGGATTATGTTCACGAGATAACCGAGCGCGCTCCAAGCTAATCTCGCCATAAGGCTGAACACCCACGTGCCAATTTTCTATTTGCGCTTTGAGTAACGCGGCAATGTTTGGATGATAGGTCGCAATTGCGTCAAGATCGCGCAATACCTGAATTCTCGCCTGTTCTGCTTGCTGCGCGCGATCATTAAACACTAAACGGGCGTTCGGCCAGTAGGGTTCGGAAAGCCGAACATCTTGAGCGGCAAATTGCTCAAGGGCGAATTGCAAAAAAGCGTCGAGACGCAGAGGCGCTTGCAACTCAACAGTTATTTGGTGCTGGGTACTTGAAAGTGCTGATTCTTGTTGCTCTTGGCCACTAGCCGTAGTCGATGCTAAGAGGGCAAATGAGCCCATAACGAGAAACGAAAGGGATAAGGCACAACTATATAATTTACTCATCACCCGAGCCCCATTTAATTTGTGTGATCTCAAATTTAGTTTCGCTGGGGAATATCGTTTGTTTACTTTTCACAACATGTCCATTCGATTCTGCCCAAAACTCATTAGTAAAGGTGTGAATGGGCGTTCCCTTCGCATCCAGCACTGCAACATGTTCAACAATATGCGAGGTGGTGGTTGTGCGTGTAGGAAGCTCAACAGAGATATTCGGCGTAACATCAAAGGTTGATGTTAAGCGCACGCTATGAGCATGGTTACCTTGTATATATTCGAGCTCGCGTCGCCATTCGGTAGGACACTGTGAAGGCTGCGTAATAATGCAGCGAAGCGGATCATCCCCCCGGTTCGATGTGGCGTGTAAATCATTACGCCCCACAAAGGCCTCTGCATCACCGGATGTAAGCCCTTGAGTGCGTACAATTCGGCCATACTCAGTCACAAGGGTTATCGAGTCGCTCGATATCCAATGTAATTGGAGTACCGAGTGATCACCCACTGAGCCCGACTGAACGTAAGTATCGACAAAACCTAAGACAATAAGGGTACGAGGCTGATCGTCTTTGCGCACGTAAATAGCGGTGTAAGGAAAAGCAGCGATTTCCTCTGGTGATAGGGTTGTATCTTCACCTTCAGCGAAAAAAAGGCGAGCAGTTTCGCGAATATCTGAGTGTACTGAGCTGCAACCGGCAATACTACCTATGGCCAAGCCCATTATGATTAGGGTTACAAAGCGCACGAAATCCTCTTTATTATTTTGGTTCCATGAAAGAAACGAGTATAGCGAGAGATCTTGGGTTCAACCACGTTGAGAACGTAATTGTTTTGTATGGGAATTTTTCGTACCCAACGCATTGCGTTGGTCTAAACGATACTATCCCTTATATCCATTGGGATTTTTAGATTGCCAGTTCCAAGTGTCACGAATCATGTCAGAAAGCCCTCGTGTTGCTTTCCATGCCAGAATCTTTTCAGCATAGGACGGGTCAGCATAACAGATAGCTATATCACCCGGTCTTCTCGAAACGATTTTATAAGGAATTTTTTTACCAGTGATATTTTCAAATGCCTGAACCATATCAAGCACTGAATGGCCCTTTCCTGTACCCAGGTTTACCGCTGTGAACCCACTCAAGCTTTCAATTTTATTTAGCGCCGCTAAATGACCAAGAGCAAGATCAACCACGTGAATGTAATCTCGCACGCCCGTGCCATCATGTGTAGAGTAGTCATTCCCAAAAACACTTAACTCTTTAAGTTTCCCCACTGCTACTTGAGAAACATAAGGCATCAAATTATTTGGGATATCGTTTGGGTCTTCCCCTATTAATCCAGACGAATGCGCGCCTACAGGATTAAAATATCGCAAAGATATTGCATGCCATTTGGGGTCTGCTGTGCATAAATCCATCAGCATTCGCTCAACAAAATGCTTAGAAGTACCATACGGATTGGTGGTAGCACCCGTCGGGAAGCCTTCACGAATAGGAACTTCTGCAGGATCTCCATAAACCGTCGCTGAGGAAGAAAAAACGATTTTCTTCAATCCAAAACTATTCATAACATCGAGAAGTACTCGGGTTCCTACAACATTGTTATCATAGTATTCCAAAGGCTTCTCGACGCTCTCGCCTACTGATTTTAAGCCAGCAAAGTGCACTACGGAACTAACACTATATGAACTGAAAATACTTTTTAATAACGATGCATCTCGAATATCACCACGAACAACGTCAATCTTCCTTCCTGCGATTTTCGTCACGCGCTCAAGACTTTCTCTTGTGCTATTGGAGTAATTATCCAACACCAACACTTGTTGGTTGCTATTTAATAGTTCAAGCACCGTGTGAGAGCCGATGTACCCGGCTCCACCTGTAACTAAAATTGTCATAATGTTCTCAAAATCACTTTAAGTAGAGCGAGAAAGTAAGGCTATGGGCAAGATGCCATCAGACCATCCTTAACCAACGCAGTGCGTTGTTTCCAAGAACCTGAGTTACCTAACCGACTGCTTCGTTTCAACCTTGCGAACCTTTCGCACTAAAGCTGAAATACGCCAACAATACTTTAAGCAAAGCAGGTAAATTCCAAAAACACAAAAATAGGCAGCTAGTACAATAACTTCCGGCACCTGAAGATACTCAAGATATAGGCCTACAAACATCCACCAAATAGCCGAAAGAGTAATAACGGTTAAAGCTTCTCGAGGGGTGAATCCAGCGCGCATAAAAATATGATGCAAATGATCGCGATCAGGTTTAAATGGGTTTTGCCCTTTAACGACCCGTCTAACCATGATCCCAAGCATATCCATTAATGGAATCGCGATTAGCCACAATACAGCAACCGGACGAACCTTCGACTCGGATGCACCTCCAAAATAGCTCTCCCCATACTGAAGAACATACTTGTTTGATAGCTCTGGGTTGGTTAACAACGCGAGAAGCCAAACGACAACCAGACCTATAAACATCGATCCGGCATCACCCATGAATACTTTTTTAATTCGAGTACCGTTTTTCTGTAGGTTTCTATGGAGGAAAGGGAGTAGCGCTGATAGTAAAATTAAGCTAAAGAAAAATGGTGTCGTTTGTTGGTGGAGAATAGCCAGTGCTGCAATACCTATCATACTGACAATTGAAAGCCCACCTAACAGTCCATCAATACCGTCAATCATATTATAGGCATTCATGGCCGTCATGATCGCTAACACCGTAAACGGCGCGGCCCAGTCACCTAAATCAATAACGCCAAAGCCAAAAAGGTTACCCAGAGTGGTTATTTGAATGCCTGCACCAAAAACTAGGATGCTTGCGGCGATCAGCTGCATGACGATTCTAAGTCTTACGCTTAAGTCGAATCTGTCATCGAGTACACCGGTGGTAACCATCAAAACCGAGGAGACAATAACGCAAACAAACTGAAAATTAATTTCAAATATAATGGACGCAACTAGGAAAAATGTAAGCGCTAACGCCAATCCGCCTATAAGAGGGATCTCTCCAGAGTGTTGTTTACGAGAACACGGCTTATCGACAAGCCCATACTTTGCGGCCAGAGGAACCAGCAATGCCTGCAACAACCAAGTAACGGCTAATGTGGAAAGCAAAACTACAACAAATTCCATCTTAATTTTTTACTCCAAGGTTATAGACCCCTACCGTGCTCAAAACCTGTTGCGCTCAGTAAATCGCATTACTTCTCAAGCATCCTGCAAATGTTGTGTGCTAGTTCATCGCAAATCTTCGATCGTGCATAACTTGAGATGAACTCACCTCGATCCGTATATTGGTATTCTAGCCTCTTTATCGCCTCAGTTCCCATTTGATAATCACATGGCTTAAACACCATTGCATTTTCAATATAGTTAGATATGAACTCCGAGGCGTAACCTGAAACACCAGCCAGAATTGGCTTACCTGTAGCTGCATATTCGAACACTTTCGAAGGCAGTACTTTTTCAAACGCAGGTACGTCGTTTAAATGAAGAAATAAAATATCTGCCTTAACATACTCGGAAAGCAAAGCATCTCTTTTGACAGGGGGCAGTACTTCAACATTCGTAAGCTTGAGTGCTCGCACCTTTTGAAGCAAGACACCCTTTTTACCGCCATCCCCTATAAGCCGAAACCTGAAATCAGGACCTAATCTCTGCGCAAGTTCAGGAATAATGAAGTGAAGTCCTTGTCCATCTCCCATATTGCCAGCGTACACAATCGTCTTAGGAAAGTCCGTTCTCGTAACTGTCGCCCAAGAGTGATTAACAAACACGTCATCAATACCATTTGTAAAATAACTGAAATTGGTGTTTGGATACTTTGGTTCAAAATACTGACGAAACCCTTCACTCACCAAGTTTACATGGTTTGCGCGCCGAACTGCATACTTCTCTAACAGTCCAAAAACCGGAACAGCCCAAGACGTAATGTACCGGGGAAACACATCTGAAATGGTATCAACAAATATGTCACGGATGTCTAAATACAGCTTAGTGTTTAATTTGCGAGCCATATACGAGGCCAGCACAGCGGTCATTAGGCGAGAGGAGGTGCCAACCACAATATCATACGATTTACCCTTAGCTATCCGTCTAGCGAATTGTGCGTAATGGCGAAATGTTAGTGCCTGGTCCACAAAACCATTCTTATGAGCTGGGAGCTGTACTCTATGGATTGTTAAGTTATCGCGCTGCTCACAACTTTCCGATTTCGATTCGAAAGAGTGATAGCGATTGGGCTGCGTAGTTACTACGTCTATTTCACTTCCAGTCGGTAATTTTTCGATTAATGACTTTACTAATGCGGAGGCGCGAAAGGAGCCAGCAGATAAATCTGGCTCAAAATAATAGGTAAGAAATAAAACTTTTATCATGAAATTTTAGTTACCAATTTGTCCTCAAACTCTACACAAATATACAAGTTTGGTTCAGCTTTACCGAAGGCGGGATACCAGTACCCATTTTTCAGCGTCACTTTTTTTACTATCCCTGAAAATTCCATTTGCACTGAGTGCCCATGAATGTTTACTTCAACTGAGCTATCAGAATGTTGTGCCTTACATTCCGGATGCAGATGAAAGTATGCTTTGCCACCGTCTGCACCAAGTAAAAAATCTCGAATAATAATCTCATTTTCATTGCTGCCGGCTTCACCGAGTAGAAACTCACGCTTGTGCACAGCCATCTTATTTTTATGCCAAAAACCTTCGATTACGCACTGCAGAGAACTAACCGCTTTTTCTGCTTTTACTCTTGCTCTTCGAGCAACACGGAAACCCGACCAAACTTCAGAGCTATTAAGCTCTCTTTCAGCCCGTCTTACTTCCACCGCGTTATGTGCTGATGTAGCGCGTTGTTGCTTGCGTGTGTCTCCCATGCCATATTCACTGATCCCAGAATTTACGAACACACGATGCTCACCACAAGAAAGCTCAAATGAACCAGCCTCGGCATGGGCATGACCCGGCTGATAACGGGGAGCGATCTGTCCTACATCTGCAATCAGTGTGAATCGCCCTTTCGTAGTTCGAGCGAAACCACTTGCATTTAACGAGATATTTCCACATTTAAGATCTAGATGCTGAGCATAGTCATGGATTTGAGTCACCTTTGGGGCAATTTCAAACGTCGTATCATTGAAGAAGGGAATTTCCCCGTCTGGGTGTACAAGCGCATTTAGCCAACCTAATGCTCGTTCAGCTCGAACTTTTAAGAGTAGGCATGTTTCCGAGGACTCAGTCGCTCCCTTGTATAAGCAATAGAGATCGAGCAAATCCCACAGCAAAATACAGTGATACATGGGTGAGCGTTCATAATGGGCGCCATCATCCAGGAATTGCTCATCAAGCTCATGAGTGAGTAGCTGGCTGGCTTTTTTCCCCCACTTTAATGAGCTTGCACCCTCAAAAAAGCGACTCGCAAATGCCAAAGCCTTTGTGTTTGCGAACAAGTGATTCGCCAATATGTGATATTCGATTTGTTTTTCTAAAGCTTTTACCTGCGTGTGTAAGCTATTTACAATAGTTTGATCTACTTCGGTCGGATTACGCCAACACCACTTTATCCAGTTAACTATGCGTAGTGACAACGGGTAAGGCTCCCAACCATTTCCTGTCATCACAGGGTTTTCGCTGATCCAACGATGAATCAGCGCACAGTGCTCCTGCACTCGGGAGTCGCTCTCGACAGCATTCAAATCATCGAAGTAATGCAGGTTATACAGCCACAGTTTATCGAATTGCTCACTATTCCAATCAGCTGATTCGAGCACTTGACCTGTTTTATTCAGAAATTCAAACCGGTTTGGCGTAAAATACGATTGCTTAGAGTATAGAGCTCCATTCCATACAGGTCGGGCTGCAGTTTTCGCTCCAGTCGATGCACGAATAAAAGGCTTGGGGCGAAGTCGATACCAAAGTTGAAACGCAACCTGACGCAAACGAAGGTGGCGCACCGTTCTAATCAGTAGCAAAAGTTTCTCTAGCTGTTTCACTGTACTTTCAAATAATTAGCTATACGGCCACAAGCTTTGCCATCACCGTAAGGATTATGAGCACGAGACATTTCAGCATAAGCCAGCGTATCTGTTAGCAACAAATCTACGTTAGAAACGATCGCATTTGTGTTTGTACTCACCAATTTTACTGTTCCGGCTTCAACTGCTTCTGGCCGTTCCGTGGTATCGCGCATTACCAAAACGGGCTTCCCAAGGCCGGGTGCTTCTTCTTGTACACCTCCGCTATCCGTGAGAACGAGATAGCTGTTTTGCATTAAATAAACGAAGGGTTCGTATCCCAACGGCGCAATAAGGTGCACATTATTTAAACCTGCAAGCAGGGTTTTAACGGGCTTTTGAACGTTCGGATTTAGGTGTACTGGATAAACAAAGTGTACACTAGGATGCTTTGTAGCTAAATCGCGAAGTGCTTGGCAGATATTCTCAAATCCTTGCCCAAAGTTTTCTCGACGATGGCCAGTAATTAAAACAAATTTCTTGCCAGCCAAATCAACTGAAAGACCAGCATCACCCAACTGTTTTTGAATTGAGCTTTGCAGCCTTGTATCTGTCGAGATCTTATCGCTAACCCAATGCAAGGCATCAATTACCGTATTGCCTGTAACAACAATCGATTCGTCTTTAACATGCTCGGCAAGCAAATCTTTGCGATTACGCTCGGTTGGTGCGAAATGCCACGTTGCTAAGCGTCCTGTTAGTTGACGATTCGCCTCTTCAGGCCAAGGTGAGTACAAATCATGTGTTCTTAAGCCAGCTTCAACATGACCAACCGGGATACGCGCATAAAAAGCCGCTAATGTAGCAGCGAACGTGGTTGCGGTATCGCCATGCACAAGCACAACATCAGGTTTCGCACCATTAAGGATATCGCGCATGCCCATCAGCACACCCGATGTCACATCAAATAGATCTTGCCCCGCTTTCATAAGATCAAGGTCGTAATCAGGCTTAATCTCAAATAGGTCGAGGACTTGATCGAGCATTTCACGATGTTGAGCTGTTACCGCAACCACGACAGAAAAATATTCATCTGCCTGCAAGGCTTTCACTAAAGGTGCCATTTTTATTGCTTCTGGACGAGTACCGAACGCCAGTAAAACTTTCATAATATTGCCTTACTTATTAACAGTTACACCGCAAAAATCTAAGGTTCTTCCAGAAACTTTAAGTTGCTTAAATTCATTATGTGCAACTAAAAAGATAACTAAATCAGCCTCTGAAGCTGCAGTATGATAATCAGTTAAGGCAATACTTTTATGCTTTTTCAAGTTCGGTTCGACCGCTAATGTAGTGACATCATTTCTTACAAGCGCTTGAAACACTTCGAGTGCAGGTGCCTCTCGCAAATCATCAATATTTGGCTTGAAGGCTAACCCCATACAGGCAACTACGGGTTCCCGACCCTCTTTCCTACTAAACGCCGTTACCTCAGAAAGAATGCGCTCAATCACCCACTCAGTTTTATAGTCGTTAATCTCACGCGCCGCTCTTATAATACGGGCATCGTCACCGCCAGCGTGCACGATGAACCAAGGGTCAACCGCAATACAATGTCCACCGACGCCAGTGCCAGGTTGCAGAATGTTTACACGAGGATGGCGATTGGCTAAGCGAATCAGCTCCCACACATCAATTTGGAACTTGTCACACAGAATGGAAAGTTCGTTTGCAAAAGCGATGTTGACATCGCGGAAGCTGTTTTCCGTGAGTTTTGTCATTTCGGCTGTACGTGCGTCAGTGACCACCACATCACCCGATACAAATGTGCGATAGAACTCCGCGACCTTCTCGCCAGCCTCTTTAGTGAGACCGCCTACGATTCGGTCGTTCTCCACCAACTCCCGTATAATATGACCTGGAAGAACACGTTCAGGGCAATGAGCAATATGTAGCGACGATGTGTCGACGCCTTCTTCTTCAAGCACTTCTGCTAGTCGTTCTGTAGTACCAACGGGAGATGTCGACTCAAGGATTACCAAATCACCGGCCTTAACCACGCCCGCTATCGAGCGAGTTGCTGATACAACATAATCTATATTTGGTACATGACCATCATGGAAAGGCGTAGGTACGGCGAGAATGAATACATCAGCGGCTCTAACAGATAGAGAAGCCGTAAGAGCCTTTCTAGAAACCGCAGAAGCCACATAGAAATCTAAATCCGGCTCAATTATATGTATGTTCCCTTCGTTTATGATATCCACAACCTCTGGAGATACATCGACACCTAGCACGTTGTAGCCATATTTAGCTAACAATGCTGCTGTAGGTAAACCTATATAACCGAGACCTATGATGCAAATAGATTTCGACATACTTCTCCTTAATATCAGATTGAGTTATGAACACGGAGTTATCTTCTAACAGTCAGAAAATCCGCTTCACAAATTTTAGTTTGCCATTCTTTTCGAGAGGAATTTCATCGACCAGCTCTATATCGATGACACACTCTGGAATCCTCTCGCTTGCGTTTCTTAATAAGGCTTCCTTGTCTTTTTCCTTAAAACCAGAAAGGGGCTCTACAAGTATTTTTACATGATGTTTGTCACTATGAATTAATTGTCCTCTATGTATATTAACAATACCTTTGAATATATGATCCAATCTACCAATAACTCTACCTGTAGGAGTAATAATGACATCATCATCTCTGCCATCAATCGACTTAAGCGCGAGTCGATCATATAATTTAGGTCCTCGGTGTTCAGTTGCCCTGTCTCCTATATCATAGCGCAACAAGGGCATTGCATAATTATTCAACCCAGTGCACACGATATTACTACTACCTTCACGATTTTCGATTAACTCGACTACTGAATCTTCAGAATCATGGTAATATAAGCCATCTTCATATTGACAAAGCGAACAAACCATCTCAGCATTTCCATAATAATCTAACACTGGCGCACCAAAACCGAGTTCAATGTCTTTCCTCTGCCTTTTACTCAGAGTTTCCGACGAGGTTAAAATGAACTTAAGTTTACTTGGCTTCTTTAACAAAAAACTTTGACTTAAGCTCAAAAAGTGTAATGTAGAGGGATATCCATTCAAATAAACATAGTCAGAATTAATAATTTCTCGAGCCATGCGCTCACGATGAACCTTATCTAAATGCATCAATGAAAACAGTGTTTGATTGCTATACCAATTTTTTCGAAATGGTCTCTTTGTTGGGCGTGTCGGATCGCACACCATCCTTCCGTTAAAAGTCGCATGAGGGTCTCGTAATTCAGCTCCAGCAATCATTCTTTGCCGCCAGCTCGCCGCATAATAATATGCTAGCGCAATGTCTGTTGAAAAAACCTGAAGTGGAGTTCCAGAAGACCCGCTTGTGCTTTGGGATACAACCTTAGATCCCGGACTTGAAGATAAGAATGAGGCTGGGTTCTGTAATAGTTGTTTCTTCGTTAGAATTGGAAGTATCTTTAAATCTTTGGTTGATTTAACATCACTAGGAATCGCTCCAAGCTTATTAAAGAGGTTTGTATAATAAGGAACATTATAATAGCAATGTTCAACAAGCTTCCGAAGTCTTAAATTTTGATATTCTTCTAGGTCAGATGCGGACCAATGCAATGAATCGTTCAAAAATTCCAAGCGCCTAAAGAATAAGGAACTATAACGACGCCTGTGCAATTTAACTCCATAGCAAGTGATTAATAAATCCTGCACTTTATGCGGCAAGTTATAATAAAGTTTCATCAACGTAGAACTCATTAAACAACCTTTGATATAAAAAACTTTGTAGTCGTATCGATATCGTAAACTTCGAAACTATCATGCGCTCGAATCGAAAAATCGCGATAATTATCTTCATTGAAACTCAGAAAACACTCAGTTAATTTATCGACGTCTCCAATTGGAGTAAGAAATCCATTTGATGCATGCTCTACTATTTCTGAAATCCCCCTTAAATTAGTCGCAATCACTGGAAGACCCACACTAAACGACTCAATGATAACGCCCGGATAGCCTTCAGTTTTCCATTTAGTAGGCAACACCAATACGTCATATTCGCACAGCTTAGCCGTCACGAGTTCTGGCCTTAAAACTCCACGATACATGATCCTAGAGGTTTCTAAAAATTGAAGAATATCTTTCTCAACCAAAGGCCCGTAAACGTCGAGATTATAATCTTCAGGCAGTCTTTTCATCACCTCCACTAGCTCCAGGATCCCTTTCATTCGAGCCACATGACCTATATATATAAATCGCTTCTTGAAGGCGAAACACCGTTTAGCTCCTAAATAGCGCTGCCTTGATGTTGGTAGCCAAAATGTGTTCTTATTAAATCTTTTAAAAAACTTCACTAGATATAGAGTTTGAAAGAAATTTGCATTTGCATTAGTTAGAGAATACCTAATCAACGTTCTACAAAGCCAGTTAGATCTAAAGTAATATGCATCAAAGCTTCCTGCAAACTTCCTAAGAGAAACAGTTTTGTTAAAGAGTTTTGAGAAGAAAACAACCAAGGGTGATAAAAAAACAAATTGGCGCGCTGTCCCGTGAAATGAAACATGTGAACAAGATTTCAATTTAAAAAGAAGCTCAAAAACAAATCGAAATGGGAATAACATTTTTTTCACCCCTGATTCTGGAGCGTTATCAATAACATTCACATCATATCCAAACTCTCGCAATTTGTTAACGAGCAGCTCAAAGGATACTACTATCCCGCCTGGCTGCTTACTTGGTGTTAGTCTTGGGCCTATTAAAAGAATTGTCATATCTGGCATGCGCCTATAGAAAACATAGAAAGTATACGAAACCTAGATTAAACTAATAATATCAGCCCTCGAACTTCGTGCACTGAGATTATGCTTTAATGATTAAATTCAGTTGCTAAAAACCTATGGCCTTACAAAGCCTGAGATTAATTAGATTATATATCTTAGCCAACAAATCGTGGTTATTGTAGACAAGCTGTTTTTTTGGAACATATTGAAGTAGCTAACCTTTTTCATTTTTGCTAGACGCCTTACGGGTAACATAGAATCGTCTATTTCGCTTCAGAGATGTCATTATGATGTCTCCGTGGTTAAGGCTATTATCCACAGACACACTTAAAAATCACTGGTCCTAGTTTGAGGGATGTTTACACTTGCCTTGGGTCTTCAATGTCGGCGAAGTGGTCAATCAACAAAGTCATGCTCATCAGGGCTCTCCGCAGAAGAGAGTATATGATCACGACTGGAACTGATCTTCAAATCGATCGTTTATGTAGGAGCTCAACTGGTCAATAAATGTTCGCGATATCAACTTATTTCACCGTCTAAGATGCTCAACATCTATTCTATTGAAATCGTTTCATGTATAAGTGATACAATATCACCCGGCATGTATGCAGAGTTTTTTATGCCATCGCGCTTGATTTCGCTGCATTTTAATATTGCAAGGACCATTTTATTTACGTCATCCGTCGGAACAGTATATCCATTAACACCGTTTTTAATCAGCTCATCAACAACTGGAACACATTGCGTCGCGACTATTGGAGTATTTAGCGTATAATTCTCCAACAATACATTAGGGAAACCCTCTCTACGGGAAGATAAAATAAATAAACTACAGTTGGCAAAATAGATATATGGGTTAGTTATGTGACCTAAAATTTTTACATATCCTTGCATCCCTAAGCTATCGATGAGATTCGTCAAGATTTTAATATCTCCCCCGTCACCTCCAAGTATATGCAACCTGAAATTTGGAAGCGAATTAATGACTTTCGGAATAGCCTTAATTAAAACATCAAATCCCTTCGCTCTGCATAGTCTACCTGCAGCTACGGCATTAATCTTACTGTGATCGAAAGGTGACATTTGGCCCAACAAAGACAATTCTATACTACGAACGTCTACGAGGTTTGGCAAAACCCTAACTCTATAGGCTTGTAAACCGAACACTCTTATAGCATCTAGTCTCATCGCTTCAGTTTGGGCAATAACTCGATCTGCTTGTTTAAACCCGAAAGCATACATATAGCGCCGTATTCTACCATAGGACTTTGAAGCTCTCTCTAGGCTTGGCATGCTTTGCATCCTTGCTATATGCACGAATCGGAAGGTAAATAACCTAACTATACCCACAAGCAATGCTGTCCTTGAATGTGTAGTGAATACCACATCCGGCTTTAATTTATAAATAATTAACGCTAAGCTACCAAAAGATTGACTTGTTCGCACTGTTCCAAGGCATATCACATTAATTTCGTCAGGCAATAGGCTTTTGAACGCTCCATTATCTTCGAAAATAACAACATACACCTTCATATTCTGATGAAACAAATGATTTATATAGTTTATAGCCACTCTTTCTGCTCCGCCAGCATTGAAGTTGGGAAGAATGACCATTACAGATTGAGTTTGTCTTTGCTTCATTATTTGACCTCCTGCTTTAAAGCAGGCTTTTTAAATAAAAGAATTGCAAATAACGGCAAGAAAAACATGAAATGAGTAAAGCTTATCTTTATTAACCAGAGACCAACGAATAGTAGGAAAACAGGCACTGACTTCCGTAGGATATAAATCGAAATAATTATGCTGAGCACAAAAAATATATAACCGAAGTACGCCATACCAAATACCAAAGTCCCAGCATCATTCAAACTAGAGTAGTACCTTGATCCACTCTCCTGCGGTATAGTTGAATCGTAAAGGTATTGCTCAATACCCATTAGGCTTGAGCCAACTAATTTTAGGAAAATATCTCTCTCTATCATCATATATGAAACTAAGTTAACTCTTATACCGGAAGATGCATAAAATTTTTCAACGAGTAGAACTTGGATCAGTTCTTCATTTAGAACGCTAAATAAGATAGCACTCGCCAAAACTGTAAGTGTAATAATAACTCTGGAAACGCGCACCTTCTTTAAGAAGAGAATGGACAACGTTACAAGAAGTATCGAACCGTAGATGATACTTGCGGTAGCTAGGGACGCAAGAGCGGATATCGCTGAAGCTATTAACAAGATCCCCCTTCCTAAGCTTAATTCATTAGATTTTGAATAATATAGCAAGCTAAGTGTAGCTGATAAGGCAAAAATAACACTTGCATATGTCGACGGTTCTAACAACAACCCAGTCAGGCGCACATATTCTCTATACTGATATCGCGCCTCTTGCCCTCCGAGAAGACTAGAAAAATCTATAACTACTCCAGTTATATTCCAAAACAACGCTTGAATAATGAACGCTGCTAGGTGGACTGTGAGAACCACCTCTAAGGCAGACGTAAGCTTTGATTCATTAGGCTCACTAAATGCTTGCCTAATTAATTTTAAAGCTATGTATGCTGACAATAATGAAAGGAACCAGCGAATAAGTACGTTCGTGCGTACTTCATCAACAAACGCATGTACGTAGTTGTCTGAATAAAACCCCACGAAAAACCAGCTAAGTATTAGCGAAATACAAAGGAAGACAAATAATACCAACTCAGAAAGACTATGCCGCATTTTGAGCAAGGCAATAGTACCAAACGCAACCCCTACGCCTTGAACAACAATCGGAGTAGAAACTAGAGATGTTAGGAGAATATAGACAACAATATAGAAATACATCCGTTAATCCAGCACCTTTTTAATTTACATTATGAAAATTTCTCGTTATGACTTGGTGATAATCGTAAACATCCCCTAATTAGTGTCAGGTTTTTTTAGAGTTTTGCTCGTTCGTTTTTACCAGTTGATATCTTGATGGTGTCAGGTTACCGAGTGATTCGTGTGGTCGCTCGTTGTTATGTTATTGCAACTAGTTTTTAGTTATGTCTCGAACTTCCGTCAAGCTTCCGAATGCATAGTAATCAAGCACTTCATTTCGGTAAGCTCGGTTGAATCGTTCGACGCATGAATTCTGCGTTGACTTTTCGGGTTTTATGAACTCAAGGCGAACTCTGTTTTCTTCCGCCTTCTCAGCTAAAGCTATTGAAATAAACTCGGACCCATCATCGCATTAATGATTATTACGGAGAGCGGGGACTTAAATCGATTCAAGCATTACCGACAATATCTCGCGTGCTGCGGGTTTAGTCTGTCTTCCGTACAAAATTGGTCAGCGGTTCAGACCGAGAAGGGCATTGGGTCTTAAGCAACCGGATATGGTTTTTAAAGAGCAATTGCACTACACGCAAAGCGAGTGTTCCAGTTATTGGTTGAATCTAGGCTTAGTATTGTCACTAATTAAAGTGTCCGGATTCATTAGACCAGTTCAAAAATTTAACAATGAACTAAAAGGGCCTTTCTCGCGCGGTTAAACTTTTAAATTCTACTCTACGATGTTCTTTCAATAGACAGCGTTCAAATAGAATAGAAACAGGTAGAAACTTAGCTCTAGAAAAACGGTTATAACAAAATTACAACTCTTTCAATAATTTAGGTTCTTTGTATTTAACTTGGAGCTATGACCCACCCATAGGATCAAAGTCAAGTATATTAGGACATTTGATAATGCATACCAAATAATTACACTCATTAACGTTCCATAAGTAATATATGCTAAATACAGCGAAAGAATACGTAAGAGTGTAAACGTGATTTCAAAAAACAAAAAAAGTCCCTGAAGCCTTAAAACTGGAATGGCCGATATCGCAGGGCGAGCAGCAAGACTAAAAAACATCCAAACAGAAAGCCATTGAGAAATTTCACCCGCGACCTGCCAATCAGGCCCGAAAACACTGGAAAATAGCCAAGGTCCTATAGCAATTACTATTGTGAAGGGTAAGATACCAACTACCATTAACGATGCTGTAGACTTTATAAGGAGGCGTAAGCCGGATTTTCCATTTCGAATCGTTTCGTTAAAATGTGGATAAAATACAGTTTGGACAGACTGTCCGATCAGTTGCGCCGGCGCACCCAGAACTAACCTGCTCAAAGCGTAAAAACCTGCAGCAGCTGGTCCAAATAGTGCAGTTAACATAAGTACCGGCATACCTTGACCAACAGCGCTAATAATAAGCTGGGGGGTACGATACAAAGCAAAGTCATTATAGTCTTTAGCTAAGACTATTTGGCTATTCTGAGGGCTATCTGAATTACTAACAGCCCCCTTTTTACTTCTTCTTATTCCAAAGTAAAATAGAATAGCATTGATTGCGTATCCAAAAGTCGCTACCGTAATAAGCATAGAGAATACGGGCGCAATCAATCCTAAAGAAATTTTTAAGCCATTTTGTAATACTGCGTGAGCGACTGCGACCTTAGCTTTTAGACTAAAGAGTTTTTTACGCACTACCCATTGTGTTGTTGTTGCTAGTAGAACCGACAGCACCATCGCTAAGGGAAGCAACCATATAAAATCTCCCACTTCAGCTAAATTTAACATTTGCAATACAGCATCTTTAGCTACGATAAAAACGAAGGCTACAAGTAAAGATGTTAGTAGTGAAATCTTTAGAGATAGGAGAACTAAGCCAAGTGCGTCACGATCATTCTTGGGCAATACAATTGCAATGGGGTAGCTGAGTGCCGCAAGCGGAGTCGTCATCACAAGCAATGCATTAAAGGCACCTAGAATACCGAATGCCTCAGGACCATAAATACGGGTTATTATAGGTGCAGAAAGAAGAGTTATGACTTGAGCAATCGCCGTACCACTTGCTACGATAGCCACATTCCGAGCGAATGTATTCCTCCAAAATCCGAGAGCCTTGTTTAACAACTTCTATCGTCCTTTATATCGTTCTGAAAGCATCTCCTCGTGAGTGCCTTGCACCTTTAGAGGTCTGCTCGTTCGTTTTACCAATCGATACTCCGACGGTATCAGGTTACCTAGTGATTCATGTGGTCGCTCATCATTATATGATGGCAACTAGCTTTCAAATATAACTCGGACCATTCTCAGACTTTTGCATATATATTAATTAAGCGCTTCTTTGCGGTAAGTTCGGTTGAAGCGTTCAAACTATGAACTATACGTTGGCTTTCCGGGCTTTATAAACTCGAGATGAGCCTCGTTAGGCTCAACCTACTCAGCTAATGCAATCGAAGTGACTTCGGGCCCTTGGTCCACTCGAACCTGTTTATGGTAAATTTAAATCAATATCTATCACTAGCGCTTCGCGGTTAAAATGGTCCACCACGTTAAAGGTCTGAAAGCGCCAATCACAATCCAATGCATCTTTCTTAAAGTTTGCCGACCAACTTTGGTTTAGCGACTCAGGATCAGTCAGCGGCTGTGGATTGCGATATACTGCGCTAGGGTTGTTGGTGCGCGTACCTCTCGGTGTTTTTCAAGCTAGTTGTCACCATCAGGCCGCTTAAACGGCCTGATGGTGACAACTAGCTTGAAAAACAATGATTTGAGGGTATTATCCACAGATACACTAAAAATAAGAATTCTGTTCATCTTGACAAGCTTTCTAGGGCTAGGCAATCATGCATTTAAAAAACTCACTACCGTGTTTTGATATACCAAGGCATGGCTTTGTTTACACCGTCCTTTATTCTATGTGTCGGCGAAAAACCTAGCTTGGTCATGGCTTTAGAAATATCCCCCTGAGAATGTCTAACATCACCGGGACGGAAATCCCGGTAAAGTGGATCCAAGGTATAGCAAACACCGTTGTTCAATAGAGCTTCTTTAATATCGTTGAATAGTTGATTTAGACTAGTCCTATTTCCTAAAGCCATATTATAAACTTCGTTCTTTGCCGAATCGTCTGCTGTGGCTGCTAAAATGTTTGCTTGAATTGCATTATCGATATACGAAAAGTCTCTACTCGTTTCTCCGTCTCCATTAATATAAACACTTTCGCCTTTAATCATGGCTGACGACCATTTCGGAATAACCGCAGCGTATGCACCATCAGAGTTCTGACGCGGTCCAAATACATTAAAATAGCGTAGCCCTATAGTTTTGAAATCATAAACACGTGCGAAAACGCTTGCATAAAGCTCATTAACATATTTCGTCACTGCATAAGGCGATAGAGGATTTCCTATATTTTCTTCAACTTTTGGTAGCGCTGGATGATCCCCATAGGTTGAACTACTTGCTGCGTAAGTGAAACTATCAACTCGTGCGTCTTTAGCCGCTACAAGCATGTTTAAAAAACCATCGATGTTGCTTTTGTTTGTGTTAATTGGGTCATCTATAGACCGAGGTACTGAACCAAGTGCAGCTTGATGAAGTACATAGTTCACTCGACCTGCTGATTCATGCTCCAGAGTGGCTTTACAGGTTTCTAAATCAGTAATATCACCTTCGACAAATTGAAACCGTTTCCATTGTTCTGGATTTACGCTAGCTTCAACTTCGTCGAGGTTGCGTTGAAACCCAGTAGAAAAATTATCTAATCCAACAACGGATTGATTCAGCCTAAGAAGAGCCTCAAGCAAGTTAGAACCAATAAAGCCTGCGACACCGGTTACCAGCCAAACTTTTGGCTCTTTTTGAAGCTGCGTCTTTAATTCGTCGTACTTTGTCATACTTATAACCTTTATTTTGAATTTTACTACAACCGAATATCAGCTGCGTTATTGTCAACGATGTATTTAAGGTCGTAAATTATATGATTAGGCTTACACATTTCTTTTATTCCTTTGATACCAAGTAGCTTAAACTGTTTATGTGCCACGGCAACAATTACTCCATCATAAGTTTGTGAAGCAGGCTTAGTAGTCAATGATAAGGCATATTCAGAGAACGCCTCTTCCGCATTTACCCAAGGGTCATATACATCGACTAGAATACCGTACTGGTTCAGCTCGGAGACAATATCTATAACTTTAGTATTTCGAATGTCCGGGCAGTCTTCCTTGAACGAAAGCCCCATGATTAGTACTCTTGCACCTCTTACAATTATACCCCTCTGTAAGAGAGCTTTAACAAACTCGGATACAACGTAACGGCTCATATTGTCATTTATTCGCCGCCCAGCAAGAATCATTTCGGGGTGATATCCGATTGATTCTGCTTTATGTGTTAGATAATAAGGGTCAACACCAATACAGTGGCCGCCGACCAAACCTGGCCGAAAAGGTAAAAAATTCCACTTAGTTCCCGCCGCTTTTAAAACAGCTTCGGTATCGATTCCCAACCGATTGAAAATCATCGCCAATTCATTGATCAATGCTATGTTCACATCACGTTGAGTATTCTCAATAACTTTAGCAGCCTCTGCCACTTTAATGCTCTCAGCTTTATGCGTTCCAGCCGTAATAACCGATGCGTACAAATCATCAACAAACTGCGCCACTTCTGAAGTAGAACCTGAGGTGACTTTTAAAATAGTAGTCACTCGATGTTCTTTATCACCTGGATTTATACGTTCAGGGCTATAACCTGCATAGAAATCTTTATTAAAAATCAACCCTGATACTTTTTCTAATACTGGTACACAGTCTTCTTCGGTTGCTCCCGGATAAACAGTCGACTCATAAATAACAATGTCACCAGGTTTGAGAATGCTACCAATGGTTTCGGAAGCTTTAATCAGCGGAGTTAAATCGGGTTGCTTAAATTTGTTGATTGGTGTTGGAACTGTAACAATATATACGTTTGCTGCTTTTAAATCTTTGGGATTGCAACTGTATGATAATCTTAAAGCTTGTTGAAGCTCTTGCTTCTCGACTTCTAATGTGTGGTCAATTCCGTTTTTTAGTTCCGAAACACGTTTTTGGTTAATGTCGAATCCGATGGTTGGATATTTCTTTCCAAACTCGACAGCTAAGGGTAATCCCACATAGCCCAATCCTATTACGGCTATATTCACTTTATCTAAATTCATATTGTTTAAATATCCTTATTTCGAACTCTCATACCCGTAAGAATAATACCCATAACTCCCATACCCATAAGAGCTACGAGCTGTTCTCTCGATCCCATTAAGAATCACACCCTTAACCTCAATACCCGACTTCTCGAAGCGCTCAATAGTGTATTCAATTTCCTTCACAGGGTTTTTCATAAAGCGCGCAACCACTAGATTGGTTCCGCATAAACGGCCTACAATTGCCGGGTCGGTTACCGCAAGAATCGGGGGGGTATCTACGAGCACTATGTCGTAGGTGTCATCTGCCCAGCTAAGTAACTCGGTAAAGTTCTTATGCATCAGTAATTCAGAAGGGTTCGGTGGCACCACGCCCCGTGGAATAAATTCTAAATTCTCTACCGAGGTTTTTACGATAGCTTTTTGTCGCTCTACGCGATTCGCCAGTAAATCGGATAAGCCATTTTCATTGGGTAAATCAAAGGTTGTGTGCATATAACCGCGGCGCATATCCGCATCTATCAGAAGTACGCGCATACCTGCTTGGGCGAGCACTACCGCAAGGTTGGAGGTAATAAAGGTTTTGCCTACTTCTGGGCTTGGGCCTGAAATCATCACCACCTTGTTCTTCGCTTCTAACATGGCAAAGTGCAAGCTAGTGCGAAGTGAGCGCAATGCTTCTACCGCGGTATCTTCTGGGTTATCCCGTGCTAATAGCAATGTATTGAATTTCTGCTTCTGTGCGTGGTTTCTTGTGCGCCGCACTGCTTGGCGAATTCGCTCTTCAATTTTCTGCTGTTGGTTTGAAAGCGGTACAGAGGCGTACACAGAAATACCTACATCTTCAAGCTCTTTCGGCGTTTCAATACCACGGTGCATATAGGCTCGAAGCAAGGCAATGCCAGTGCCTATCATGCCACCTAACATAAGTGACAATAAAAGAATCAACGCTTTGCGAGGGGCAATAGGCTCTATACCAACCGCGGCTTCATCAATAATCCTTACATTCCCTACGGTGCCGGCACGTAAAATGTTTAATTCCTGTGTTTGGTTAAGTAGCTGCACATAAATCTCTTGGTTTACCTGCACATCGCGGGTTAAGCGCAACACTTCTTGCTGGGTCTCCGGCAAGCTCTGAATTTGTCGGCGCAGCTCATCTCTGTCGGCTCTTAGTTTCTCTTGCTGCTCAATTAGTGCTTTGTAAGTAGGGTGGTTGCGCGTATATAAGCGGCTTAGTTCAGCTTCTCTAAATGCCAGCTCGTTTATTTGTTTTTCGAGCTCTACTATTTGCTGTAGTAAACCCTGAGTTTCTAGCTGAATATCGACCGATTCACTTTGCAAGCGATACGCATTAAGTCTGTCTTCGGCCCGTTGTAGCTCGGCTTGTACTTCAGGCAGTTGCTCTTGCAAAAACTCTAGGCTCTTCTCGGCTTCTGCTGCATTGCGGCGAATGTTCTGCAGCAAATATTCTTGGGTAATGGCATGAAGAATATCCTGAACATCACGAGGATTCTCGCCTGCGAGTGTTGCACTTAAAATTCCGCTTTGGCGGCCACGTTCGCTCACCCGAACTTGCCCCTGAAGCGCATTAATAACCCGCAAACGGTTGCGTTGCTGTACGTAAAACTTCGTTCCTTCGCGCGCGTCTAATTCTGCTACGCGAATGAGAACCTGGCCAAATTGAGTATTGGTATCAATGGTTTCACCGCTACGTCCGGTGAGAATCTCACGGCCATCGAGGCTTAACGTGAATTCACCATGGTGACTATCTAACCCTCGGCCTGCCGTAAGCGTAAGCTCGGCGCCAATTAAGTTCCGTGGTAAACGTAACTCCACAATTTCGAGCGTTTCTCCGCCCCAAGCATAACTGGTAAATACACGAGCATGTTTAGGTTCATTATCGCCGTGGCGGCGCGCTATCCAGTTACCAACCAAGGGAAAACGCTTTGGCTCTACGCTGATGTCTAAGCGAAGTTGGTCAACGACGGTGCCAATCACCATACGCGAGCGAATAATTTCAATTTCGGTAACGGCGGAGCTTTCCTGCGCGAACATGTCACCTAAATCACCTAACCCTGGAATTCCTGATGATTTTTCTTCTACTTGTAACAGTGCGTCAGCTTGATAGGTGGGATTCACCAATATGGCGTAACTGGCTCCTATAACGCCGGCGGCGAAGGTGCAGCCTATGATCCACCATTTAAAATCGAATAAGGTGGCTACTAAGCGGCCTAGGTCGATCTCGTCGGATGTTTGCCTTTCGCGGGTTACGGGTGTTGGTTTTGTAGAATCTGTCATTCGGGTTCGCTTCGGTTAAATTTATGAATATGGGTGTTATGGCCAACGCGGTGCGTTGGTTACTCTATTGGTTCCTGACCAACGCAGTGCGTTGGCTACGTGGGCTTTGGCCCCCAACGCAGTGCGTTGGTTACGACAATTTTTTTACCCAGCTGCTAGAGGCGGCATGGATTAACTTATAAATCTGTTGAAACACTTCATCGCTTTTTTTGTATGGGTCGGGAATATCTCTTCCACCTTCCCATTGCCCGAGTAGCATGGTTTTGGCCAACACTTCGGGGAAGCGTTTGGCAATATCATCGCGATGGCGTTTTTCCATCACTAATACTAAATCGAATTCACGGGCTAGCTCTGCGCTGAATTGGCGAGCTTTGTGCGGCGGGCATATCAGTCCGTGCTGCTCAGCTATTTTGCGCGCTTGTGCGTCCATGTCGTGCTCAACCATGGCATATAGGCCGGCTGAGGCTACGTGTTTGTTGGGTAGCTCTCGTTGTAATAAAAACTCTGCCGTGGGGGAACGGCAGATGTTTCCGATGCATACTACGAGGATCTTTTCGAACATGGTTTTCTTGTTGTCCTTTGTACCCAACGCATTGCGTTGGTCCGTTATTGATTGCGTGTTGCCGGGTTTTATCGGCACCTGACCAACGCGGTGCGTTGGCTACTAGTTACTACGTGTAATGCGATCTTCGGTTAGAGTCATGAAGTAAAGCGTTTGCGCTGTAGGCAATAACTGGCTGATCAAGCGGTTCCAACGGCTCATTGGCGCTGTGGTTACATACACAATATCGCGCTCTTGCAAGCGGAACTGATCAGCCATAACTAGGGCCGATGCTTGCCGTGCATCGAGCTGGAATACATCAATGAGGTTTTCAGAGCCTTCAGGCGCTAAGCGCATCACGAAAACGCCCGATGCATTGGCGTGCATATTATTAATGCCACCCACATCAGAAATGGCCTCGGCGAGTGTCATACCCGCGCGGCCCATCATCACGCTTTGCGGTTCATTTACTTCGCCCATCACGAAAATTTTATTCGCGTCGTTGCGCTCAACATGCAGCACATCGCCCGATTTCAGTAATACGTTTTGACGCGTATCACCGCGCTGGTATAAATCACGCAGTGAAAAACGATATTCACGACCTTCACGAGTCAGCACAACATTTTGCCAGTCGGCCATTTCGGTAATGCCACCAGAGCTATTAATCGCATCGAGCAGAGTAAGCGGTACGTTAGTGATAGGTAGCGTGCCCGGCTGCATGACTTCGCCGGTTATATACACGCGCTTGCTGCGAAACGCGGCAACCGTAACGTCTACTTGAGGGTCTTCGATATAATTTTTTAAGCGATTAAGCAATTCATCACGAATCTCGGTTACGCGTTTGCCTGCTACAGGGAGCTTGCCCACGTAAGGATAGAAAATGGTGCCATCGTTGTGCACCCAGTTACCGGCCTCTTGTGCGCTACGCATTGAACCTGCCGGAATAGTGAGTTCAGGGTGGTTCCAAACTGTGATATTCAAAATATCCCCTGGACCGACCTCATAATCGTAATCGGCCCGCATGCGCTCAAGCTCAGGGTTTGGCGCAGGCGTTGACGCTGGAGCACGCAGTTGATGCACTAAACTAGGGGTAATGGCATATACCCGAACTTGCTCACTCAAATCTTCTTTTGCGTTCACTGTTTCTTGATTGGCCGACATCTGACTGCCCGGCATAATCACACAACCGGAAAGGGCAAATGCCGCGGCAGCTGCTACTACGAGCTGTTTTAAAGGAGCATTTAGGTTTAATGAATCCATTATAATCTGCCTTTTATTATTTTCTTATGCGTCTACTAGTAGAAAGCGC
The DNA here is from genome assembly GCF_015354615.1 of Aliidiomarina indica. GTDB lineage: Bacteria > Pseudomonadota > Gammaproteobacteria > Enterobacterales > Alteromonadaceae > Aliidiomarina > Aliidiomarina indica. Next base: position 26,782 of record NZ_JACAVQ010000005.1, read on the forward strand.
AAATTCATCTAAGTTTAAAAAATTGAGCGGCCGAATGAAAGCACAAATAAGCGTGTTTTCAAGGCGTTATTAGCGCATTTTCAATGCAGTAATTTGCGTTGATAGCCAGCTGTCGCCTTGATATACCTCAACCTCATGCCCAGTTAGGCTACGCACACGCGCATGGGTTGCGGTTGGCACCCGCGCAACTTCTTTGCGGGCTATTTCCATTGTATGAAACCGCGTTCGCGATTTTGGCACCGCAAGCTTGGTGATAAGCTCGTCACCTTTATAAATCTCTATGCGATAGCGATCGTGCTGTTGTGTTGCCATTTCTTTCAATTCCCTATGGTACTTTATTTTTCTTACGTTGGCGTTTTATCAGCAACAGTAGCTCGTATCCATTGAGTTCTAATGCGTTACTGTAGGATGTTTAACCCCTTTTTTCACTGCGATAGACACGCTACCGCCCGTGGGTTACGGGCCCCAATATCCCTTCGTTATGTTGTAGCCAACGCATTGCGTTGGATTGGTGTCGCTGTACCCAACGCATTGCGTTGGTCAGGTGTTGATACAATTCTTGCGCTTTAATCGATAACGGACCAACGCGGTGCGTTGGCTACCTGATGCCCGGGCCAACGCAATGCGTTGGGTACGAATCAGGCGCTAATCTCTACTTCTTCTATATTAATCCGCTGTTGTTTGCCGAGCATATCGAGCAACACAAAACAGCGTTCTTCGCCGTCGGGCATTTCATACACAGCTTTTAAGCCCGCAAACGGCCCCTGCACAATTTCAACGACGGTTCCGGCTTTATATAAACTAGGTGACTCCCCTACCGCGCCATCGCTGGTTTCGGTAACACTGCGCTCGCGCAAGGATTCCACCACGTTATCGGGCACCACACTCGGGTAGCCGCCAAAGCGCACAAAACCATTCACACCACGGGTACTGCGCAGTGCTGTGTAATTCTCTTGGCCGATATCGAGCTGAATAAATAAATAATTTGGAAACAAGGGTTCAATCACGGTTTTACGTTTACCACGTAACCGTTTGGTGATTTTCGTGCGGGGGCAAAAAGTGGAAAAGCCTTGGTTCGCCAAGTGCCATTCTGCTCGCTCTGTTTCGCGAGCCTTACAGTGCAATAGGTACCAAGATTCCATACAGCTAGCAAATCCCTATTAATAAGATTGACCTCGGTGGTGGCGGACTCTTTTCTGAGAGTAAGCTCATCGTGAACTTAACGGCCCACTTTCATCCGAAACTTCTTGAATCCCTTCGTATTATGAGCCCTATTGTACTCAACAGGGGGTAGGCTTCCAACCGTTTCTATGCTTAATTTCGCATATTTTGTAACAAAATGGCGCATTTCATTGTAAGCGTTGAGTAAATTGCTGAGTTCTGTGGTTTTTTTGCCCGCTGTGTTGGTAATCCGATGCTTTGTACCCAACGCATTGCTTTGGTCAGGTATCGATAGAAGCCTCGCCGCTAGATTTTATTCTTAGGAATATATCCATAACGGACCAACGCGGTGCGTTGGTTACGGGGTATTGGCTATGATTTTGAATTCACAGCGCAAAATCTGAGAGATGTGGTAAAGTTTTAAGAATTACTGTGTAAAAACAACGGAATGAGAAAGGTGATTTTGTGAAAGTACATGCCATCCACGAAGGTACAATGCAGCAAGTCGAGTTTGATGACCCCCTTTGTAGCCAAACTACACTCAATGGCCTCGTTTATGATTGGTCGTATCAATTTCTCACTCCCGATGAGATCAAATCGTTCGCAAAGAAACGGTTACCTGTGCATTTTAAACAAGCGCGCGACGCTTTGTTAACGGGAACCTATTCCAACCCATCCGAAAACCGCGAAGTCACCCACGTACTCTCCCGCTCCCGTCATTCGGTATTGCGCGAGGGGGATAAATCCAAGTTTGCCAAAATTGTACGCAAACTGCGCTCTGGTAAGTGGCTGGGCGCCACCGGCAAGCCTATTACCGATATTGTGAATATTGGTGTCGGCGGTTCCGATTTAGGCCCTTTAATGGCGTCGTTTGCCTTGCGTGAGTTCGCCACCGATATTCATGAGCACCATGTGTATACGCATTTTGTGTCGTCGATGGACGGCGGCCAACTGTATGCGGTGTTACCTATTTGCGACCCAGAAACCACCCTGTTTATTGTGGCGTCGAAGAGTTTTGGCACCATTGATACGTTTGCCAACGTAGATACCGCCCGGGAGTGGATGCTCGAGGCCTTTGAGCCTCTTGGCTTAGATGCGAGCGATTGGTTTGAGCATCATATTATTGGGGTTTCGGCGAACGCCAAGAAAATGGACGCCTATGGTATTCCCGCACCCAATCAGCTGGTGTTTCCGGAATCCATTGGTGGGCGCTTTTCACTATGGTCGGCGATTGGTTTATCCATAGCCACCACCTGCGGTGTGCAGGTATTTCAGCAAATGCTGGAGGGCGCGCGCCTCATGGACGAGCATTTTGCGTCTGCGCCGGTGGATGAAAACATTCCCATGCTCATGGCGCTGATTGGCGTGTATAACCGAGAAGAACGCGAGATTAATAATCTGGCGATCTTGCCTTACGACGGGCGTTTTCGGATGTTGCCGTCGTATTTGCAGCAGTTGGATATGGAATCGAACGGCAAGCAGTTCAGCTATACGAACCAAACGATTGACCGCCCTACTGGGCCGATTGTGTGGGGTGGTTTTGGACCGAACGGGCAGCATGCGTTTTTCCAGCATTTACATCAGGGCTACGACCAATTTACCGCCGATTTTGTGTTGGTACTGCACCGTACCGATAAGCGTTTTTCCAAGCGGGTACAAACCGCGCTAGCCGAGCAACAGCGCTTGGCGGTGGCCAATTGTTTGGCCCATCGCCGCTTGATGGCGTTTGGTTCGCAATCCGACACCCCTTCTGAGCATTATCCTGGCGGGCACCCTACATCTTTGTTGGCGTTGCGCGAGCTGACTCCAGAGAGTTTTGGCGCCATTGTGGCCGCCTACGAGCATAAAATCTTCGTGCAGGGGCTGATTTGGGGGCTGAATTCGTTTGACCAGCCCGGCGTGGAGCAAGGCAAGAAAGTGGCTCTCGACACCTTCCGCGCATTGCACGGCGAATCGCTTTCCTTCGATCCCTCCACCGACGCCATTATTAAGATGGTTTGATGCTGGGGGCCTCGACGTACCCAACGCGGTGCGTTGGGTACGGTCAAATCGCGGGCAGAAAAAAGGGCCGAACATTCCTATTCGACCCCTGGGTCCCCCGATGACCCCAAGCATAGAAAAAGGCAGGCTCTGATAAAGGAGCCTGCCTTTTTTAATCTTTACTTCAGTTTCATTGCTTTGACTTTCGACTTCACCCAACCGTCATCGGCATACAGGGTTATTTCGTTACCGTCGAGGCCGCGAATCATGGCGTGGGTAGCGGTAGTTACACGCGAGAGCTCATAATGAGCCACCTCGACCACGCGGAACACTGAACGTTTAGACGGCACGCCAAGTTTCTGCACCACTTCATCACCTTTCATGATGCAAACTCGGTATTTGTCGTAAGCTACTATGTCGGTCATTGGCAAATCCATAATTTCTCTTCTTATTCGACCATGACACCCGTCTCTGGGGTTGAATACGTCCTTGTTAATTATGCTGTTTCAGCAACAACTTATATTTTGACGCCTAGGCTTTAAGAATTCCACCCAATGTAAACGGATTGTAAAGATTCTATAGGGGGAAACCCCTATACTCCTGATTATATTCACTATTTTTAGCATATGACGATCGTCATATACGCATAATTTCCCTCACTTTTCGCCTCTTTAAAACAGAGTTCCGCCCCAGGGGTGCAACTCTTATTTCATCAGTTGCTAATTTTTCTACACCCCGCGCCACCCGCAGCTTCAACAGTTACGCCCCTGGGGTGGAACTCTGTTTTCGTGGTGAGTTGGGCGGGGAGGATGGTGACAAAAGGTTTCCATTGCGTGGCAACTTAGGTTAAGTTTTTGTATGAAAATCATACAGAAGGAAGCAACATGGACGTCACTATCACCCATCACGGGGCCCGCACCGGGGTTACCGGCTCGTGTCATGAGTTATGGATTAACGAAAAGCAATCGGTATTGGTGGACATTGGCCTGTTTCAAGGAGCAGAAACCTCTCCGGGCGCAGCCACGCAAGACAACCAAGCCATTGATTTCCCGATTGAACATATCGAAGCGCTGATTGTTACCCACTGTCATATCGATCACGTCGGCCGCCTGCCCTGGTTGCTTATCGCTGGTTTTCGCAAACCGATTTACTGCACCCGCGCCACCGCACACTTGTTGCCCTTGGTTATCGCCGATGCCTTGCGAGTGGGCATGACCCGCAATGGCGCGCTGATAGAGCGCATCACGTCAGTGGTATCTGAGTTATTGGTGCCGGTGGACTATCAGGATTGGGTATCCGTGCATGACGATTTGCGAATTCGTTTTCATCAGGCTGGGCATATTTTGGGTTCAGCTTTTGTGGAGTGCGAGGTGGGTTTACCTGCGAAACGGGTGGTTTTCTCGGGCGATTTGGGCTGTAAGAACTCGCCTCTATTGCCGGATCCCTGCCCTGTGCCCGCGGATACGGATTATTTGGTGCTTGAAAGTACTTATGGCGACCGCAACCATGAGAATCGCGCGGAGCGGGCTGATCGCTTGAAGTCCATTGTTGAGCATTGCGTGCGTGATCGCGGTGCAATTTTAATTCCGGCCTTCAGTATTGGGCGCACCCAAGAACTGTTGTATGAGCTCGAAGACATTATTTATCGCGAACAGCAGGATCCGGAGTCGCCCCACCGCGGGGTGTGGGAGAAAATGGTGGTGATTGTGGATTCGCCGATGGCCGCGGAGTTTACCAAGCAGTATCGACAGATGAAGGCGCTTTGGGATGATGAGGCGACTCAGCGCATAGAGGAAAATCGGCATCCGTTGAATTTTGCTCGATTGCATACGGTGAATAGCCACGACGAGCATGTACGTATTGTGAATTACCTACGCAGCACGGGTGATCCGTGCATTGTAATTGCCGCCAGTGGCATGTGTACCGGCGGGCGCATGGTGAATTACCTGCGGGCACTTCTGCCTGATCCGCGTACGGATGTGCTCTTTGTCGGCTTTCAAGCAGAGGGCACACCAGGGCGCGATATTCAGCGCTACGGCCCGCGCGGTGGCTGGGTTGAGCTTGATGGCGAACGCATCGATATCCGAGCGCAAGTGCATACTCTTGGGGGATATTCCGCCCATGCGGGTCAGCGTGAGCTGATGGAGTTTGTTGGGGATTTGGCTACCGGCGAGGCGTATGTACGGGAAGTTCGGCTAGTGCATGGCGATGCGGCTGTGCAGCGTAAGTTTCGGGAGGTCTTGCTCGAGCGCTTTCCTGATTTGCAGGTTTCTTGTGCGACGGATGTTTAGAGTGCGGTAGAAGCCGCCGTATATTTGATGATTTGGGTTCGAGGAATGTTTAGCGACTGGCGGGTGTGCGCGGCATGGATGCCGCGCCCAAGCCTACATGGATGTACTTGTAGCGCCCCGCAAGTCGCTAAATATCCCTCGGGCCCTCGCGGTACGTTGGTTACCTCACCAACGCTTGACGTACGAATAACTGATTACGCAGGGTAACGACGTAATAGACGTTCTCAGGCACATCGGTGTCGGCGGTGCAGGCTTGGCTGTCGGCGGCATCGGCGTACATGAGGTGGCGATGTTGATTATCATCACGCCAAGCTAGACCTGCTTGTGGAAACACATCGGCGGGCCACTTAAAGCAAATCTGACCATTGCTGCGGGATACGTTGATGGCGTCGAGCACCTCTTGGTCCATTTCCGGCGTTTGATGTTGAGTAATCGCGAGCAACTCATCCGGGCCAAGGAAAATTCGCAGGGTGTAGATATCTTTTACCGGCATGGTGACGCTGAAGCTTTCGCGGCCATTTTTCGAACTTTGTTCTACGCCAAAGCTGTATTGATTGCGCACGCCCTCGGAAGTTTCTGTTACGAGCACGTACATACCTTCCGACGCTCTTGCGGGTGACCTTTGCAACACGACGTTATTTAGCCGAGCGCTGCGGTTGTCTTCGCTGATGGTGCCGGTAATGGTTAAGCTTTGCGCATCTTCAAGCCATTCAGCACCTGATTTCGACGGCTTGTCTGCGTCGTAGCTGCCGACTTGGTCGCTTGGGTCTTCACAGGCGGCGAGCAATGTCGCTGCTGTGACAATCCCTAAAATCCTTAATCCGTGGGTTAATTTCATTCGACTTCCCTCATACTTTATTGATTCGGGCCTCGCGCCTTCTTCCGCCCCTGACCAACGCAGTGCGTTGACTACCAGTGTAGAAAAAAGGGGCGCGAATGCACCCCTTTTGGTCGATCTTTACGTTTTACTGATTCCAATACAGCGCTTCGGTTTCTTCGAGGCGGGTATCGAGCAGTACTGCGTCGCCGCGGAAAATCTGCAAGTACTCGACAGACTCAAGCGGCATATCGATGTAGGCTTCAAAGTAGCCAGCATTGGTGCCTTGCGTGATGCTGTCTTCAAACACGCTGATGGGCACGCTGAACTGTTGTCCACGGGCATCGGTGGCAAGCATGGTATATGGGCTGTTGCCGTCGAGTACTGCCGGGCGGGCCACTTCCATCACGCTGCGCACTTCAGTGCCATTGAACGGATGCACTACACCACTAATGCGTGTAACGGTTTCCGTAACTTCCGACAATGCTGCGTCACCACCTGTCGCAAACGGACGTGATGGCGTGAGGATTTGATAGTCTTGCGCTTTCTCGTACACCCAATCCGAGATGTGACGTGGGCTACAGTAGCTCATTACATCTGAGAAGTCTGTGTGCGAAATAACTTCATCGTTCGCAAGATTTACACCCACACTACCAATGGTGCGCGGATCGTACGGGTAATCTGCTTCTGCACCGGATGGGTTACCACAATCGATATGACGCACTGAGAAGTTGTGGCCCATTTCGTGACTGAACGTATCGAGGCGGTTCGCCCGATCCCAAGTTACACCAGAGGTACCGCCAACAAAGGCTACACCAGCAGCACCACCGCCCACTTCTTCAAAGTTGAAGAAACCGTGGTAGTGACTACCGTTGCTTTCGCCATCTGCACTGCGCAGATCGCGCAGTTGATAAAGCAGATCAGTTGCACCGTCGATGCTACTTTGATTTGCAACCGTGTATGCAGAACGGTGACGAATCTGAATATTGCTGAGTGGCCAATGCACTTGTAATTGCTCAATCAAGGTTTGGTCGTCCGGAATTACCGGCGCCACGCCGTTCATGATCATAGGTACAATAGTGATGTACAGCGGAATCTCAGGTGAGAAGGTTGGCGTTTGCTCGTGCACAACGTCACCGTCCATGCGAACGCGCACCGTAAGACCTTCTTGCATCCACTGGGCTGGCACTTCGGTATGGAACGAGTTGTTCAGGCTGCGATGCACCTTGTTGCTCACCAAGCCAGACGGGGCGGTAAGGTTTAACGTGGTGCTATTGCCGTTCAAGCTCAGCTCTAAGGTTCCATTTGGCACTGTCGCTGCAGCAGGACCGGCCACGTGGGCGCGGAACATAGCGGCACGATTTGGCACTAAGTACGGCGAGGTTTTCAACATCACCTGACCCCAATCCGCGGTTTCAAAACGTACGTCGTGAGCGACGCCATCTTTTTGAACCCGTGGTGCATCGGCGCGATGCTGGGCGTCAATACCATCGTCGAACAACACGGTAACGCGATACGCCGACTGCGTGGCTTCTACCGTTAAGTTACCAGTGGTTGGGCACGACTCGATGAGTTGGTGCGGAACCCGTGGCGTTTGGTCATATAAATCGAAGTGAATTTCACAGCCTAAATCGCTTAAATCCGCGTTCGATGTCATGGTCCAGTCGATTTGTAGCTCGTTGTCTACAAAAGCTACTTCGATGTCACCATCAATGTCTGGACGGTAGTTATGACAATCTTGACGCGTTTGGCGGTTCACTGTGGACACCGAGTTGCCGCGTGCTTGAAGCGCTTCAATGGCATTTGCGGTGGCGCGATGGGCGCTGCTCAAACAACCGAAGCCTTGCACGTTACCGCTCGTCATGCCCGACGCAACCAATGGACGGATGTCGCGAATTGGCGTGTCGTAGAAGAACACTGTGCGTAGGTTGTCGTTCGCTTCTAGCGCACGGAGCGAGCTCACTCCGGTGTACGACACGTAGAGATCGCGCAGCGTTGCTTTGGTCCGTAGCGGTTCGAGATCGGTTACCTGAGTATCTTGAACACGCAGGTTAACGATCGGCATCTCTGCCACCGTGGTTAAGGTATTTACAGCGGTATCGTTAAGATTCAGGTTCGTAATTGGTAAATCGCGCAGAGGCTGCAAATTACTGAGCTGACGGTTGCGAAACAAACTTAAAGTATGCAGATTCACCGCCGTTTCCATGCCTGTGAGCATCACGATGCTCTTGTCGTCGAGGTTCAGCGACGTTAGCGTTTCCATGTCTTCGGTGGTAATGCTCGACCCTTCTGGATAACCGAAGTGATCAAGTAGCGCCGCCTCTAGGTTGCTGTCTGCGAAAAATACAGCTTCTTCATCGACGAAACGTACGCTCACGGTACAATCTGCGACCAAGGCGCCTGTGGTAAATACGTTGTTGTTCAGCGTACCTTCACATCCCATTGCGCCGCCAAGCTCAAAGCCTTCGGCTGGGGTTAATTCAAATTCGAACGTATCGCCAAAGTTGCCGCGCGCACTTTCTGGATCAACGGTGCCTTCGCCCAGGATCTCGACGGTGACATCATAGAATACGTCTGGTCCTGGAGTTTCTGCGGTAACTTCAAGTTCGCAGTTTGCTTCCATGGGGCCAGTTTCGATGGTGAAAGTTTGCTCGCCCGCTTCAATTGGCGTTTGTGCGTTACAGCCAGCGACGTTAGTGATGCTGTAGTGCTCATCAAGCTCGACGGTAAACGTGATGGTTTCACCGGAATTGACGGTATCGCTGCCTGGGGTAATGGTGCCGCCGCCTTGTAAGGTAGCAGTCGCGGTGAATTGGATGCGACGCGCGGTGGCGGTAACGGTACAGTTACTGCTGATGGCGCCCGTGGTGTAGGTGCCGCTATCGTACGAACCGCCGCAACCATGGGCGTTGTTGTACTCGTAGCCGTCATCGTAACTGATTGTGAATTCTGCGGTATTGCCGCTTTGGACGGTTGCTGATGTGGGAGAAATGGATGCGCCCGTGCCGACGTTCGTTGATACAGTGTAGTTGGTCGGAGTGGTTCCACCACCGCCGCCACCACCGCCGCCGCCGTCTCCGCCACCACCAGAGCCGCCACCGCCACACGCAGTGAGTACTAGTAGTGCCAGTGAACTGGCGATAAGAGGATACTGTTTTCTCATGCTTACTTCCTTTTGTTGTGTGCGCACGCGTCCCACAAAGGCAGAATCCGTGCCGTGTTCACAACATTCTTACAAATCTGGCTACGTATTGCACCCCTGTAAATGTAACATTCTGTAAACATAGTGATTACATTTAGCCCCCAGCTCGATTTCCGGGCTCTGGGGCGCGTCCCCCAGGGAAGTTCCGCCTCAGGGGTGGAACTCTGTTTTCGTCGGCGGGTTTGGGAGTTACGCCCCTGGGGTGGAACTCCTTTGGGGCGGAACTTTGCGGACCAACGCGGTGCGTTGGCTACGGCTTTTAGGTATCGCAGTAGCCGGCGGGGAAGAGGACGAGGTGATCCATGTTGAGGCGCAGGCCAACTTCTTGATTAACCTTGTATTCGTGGTGGGACGGGGCCATGCAGATAAGGTGGCTGCCGTCTTGTAATTCTGCGGTGTACAAAAAGTGAGCGCCACGGAAACCGCGGGCGACAATCTTGGCACGACGCTCGCTGCTCTCGTCGATCACGATATCGTCGGGCCGAATCAGTACATCAACTGCTTCGCCTTCGGTACCGCGTTGCACTTCGTCGCCATGGAGCAATCCAAGCACGGTATCCACTTTCAGATCTTCAGTGACTGAGCCATGTAAAAGCACCCCAATGCCAATAAAGTCAGCGACCAAATGGTGCGCCGGACGGTGGTACAAACCATAAGGCGTGTCCCACTGCAGCAAGCGACCGTGATACATCACGCCGGCTTTGTCAGCGAGGGCGAAGGCCTCTTGTTGGTCGTGGGTCACCAGTAACGCGGTGATTCCCTCTTCCTTTAGTAAGGCACGCACTTCCGTGGCAAGAGATTCACGCAATTCAGCGTCGAGCGACGAGAAAGGTTCATCGAGCAATAGCAGTTTTGGTTTCGGAGCTAATGCACGGGCCAACGCGATGCGCTGCTGCTGACCGCCGCTTAATTGGTGCGGGTAACGCGGTCCGTAGCCGGCCAAACCGACATGATCGAGCAGCTGATGGACCCGCCGTTTTTGCTCATCTTGCGACTGCTCGCGGATGCCAAAAGCGATGTTCTCGAACACGGTAAGGTGCGGAAATAACGCGAAATCTTGGAAAACCATGCCCACGCCGCGCTTTTCTGGCGGTACTAGTTGAGCGGGTGAACTAACCAATTGGCCATTGAGTTCGATGCGCCCGCCCTGCACTGGTTCGAAGCCTGCAATGGCCCGCAGTAAGGTGGTTTTTCCACAGCCACTTGGCCCCAGCAGACAGCCGATTTCGCCCTCATCCAACGAGAGGGTGACGTCATCGACGATTGTGGTTCGGCCGAAACCGACCTCAGTTCCACTGAGTTTTAACAGGCTCATAGATCTCTCCAGGTTTCGGTTCGCCCGCGCGAATCTCGTTCTGTAAATGCTGACGGCGGTTCATGGCTCGGCTCAATAATATCACCGGAATCAGGCCCGCGAGCACTATCATGAGGGCGGCTGGACCAGCGTCGGCAAGGCGCTCGTCGCCTGCCATTTCGTATGCTCTCACGGCTAAGGTATTGAAATTAAAAGGCCTTAATACCAAGGTTGCGGGTAACTCTTTGAGGACATCGACGAACACCAAGATGCCGGCGGTCAATAAACTTGTACGCAATAGCGGAAAATGAATGCGGGTGAGCATTTCTCGCGATTTTAGGCCTAAAATACGCCCTGATTCGTCCATTGCTTTGCTGATTTGGCTCAAACCAGAGTCGACCGTTTGAATGGAGATCGATAAAAATCGCACCGTATACGCGAATAATAGCGCCACGATCGTGCCAGATAATAGCAGGCCGGGGTTGAATCCGAACCATGCTTCGGCGACATCGATGATGCGGTTGTCGAGCCAGGCCAGCGGCACCATGACGCCGACGGCGATAACCACCCCGGGAATCGCGTAGCCGAGGGATGCGAAGGCGACACTGCCGCGAGTGAGTCGGTTATTTGCCGCTCGACGTCCATTGAGCGCCGCTTCGCGTTTGCCGTAGCACAGCCAGAGTGCCAGCATCACCGTGATAAAGGCGGCAAGACTTGCCAAAATTAAGCTATTTCGCACGAGAATCCAGAAATTAGGGTCGCTCCAAATTCCGAAGCGGTCCGCAGACCAGAAAACGAGCTGCAACGCCGGCAGGGCGAAGCCAAACAACACCGGTAGGAAACAGGCGATAAATGCGAGACCTGCTTTGAAGCCTTTGAGGCGCATCGGGCGCGTAGTTTGTGAGCTGCGTCCGGCGTGATGGTAGCGCGATTGTTTGCGGGAAATGCGCTCTACGAGCATTAATACCACAACCGCGCTCAGTAAAATGCTAGCCAATTGCAGCGCACCGACGGGGTCGGCCATGCCGTACCAAGTGCGAAAGATGCCCGTTGTGAATGTGGTCACGCCGTAAAAATGAACCGTGCCGTAATCGGCGAGGGTTTCCATAAGCGCGAGAGTGACGCCGGTGGCGATGGCCGGGCGTGCCATGGGCAACGCGACGCGGTAAAAACTTTGCCAGGGTCCGAGGCCGAGGGTTCGTCCAGCTTCGATGGCAGCGCGGGATTGCTCGATAAATGCAGCGCGGGTAATGAGGTAGACGTAAGGGAAAAGCACGAAGCCCATTACGAGTACCGCGCCGGTGAGAGAGCGGATTTCGGGGAAGGCGTAATCGCCGATTTGCCAACCGGTAATTGCCCGCAATGCGCCTTGCACCGGGCCTTCGAAGCTAAGCATGCCGCTGTAAGTGTACGCGGTGATGTAAGCGGGCATCGCCAGCGGCAGAAGTAGTGCCCAGCGTAGCCAGCGCACGCCGGGGAACTCGCACGCGGTGGTGAGCCAGGCCGCGGTGACACCGATGACGAGGGTGAGTAAGCCGACGCCAACGAGCAAAATGACCGAATGGCGCACGTATTCGCCAACCACTGTGCTAAATAAATGGCTCAGGGTTTCGCGCTGCTCAGCGCCAAAGAGCCCGAGAAAAAAGCTCGCCACGACCACCAACAACGGCAGGCAGATCAGCAACGCGACTAGCGGTAACGACCAGTCGCGTAACTGTTTCCACAAATTATTGCCTGCAGCCGCCAATCCGCTGCGAATCATTTCAACCATCTAATCTCCGAAATCAGCGCCAGCCGGCTCTGTCCATCAGGCGCACTGCGGCAGTATTGTTGTCGCCTAACGCGCTCATCGGCAACTCGTCCGCCTTAAACTCGCCCCACGCTTCGAGCACTTCGCTCCAAGGCGCATTCGGGTTCGCCGGATACTCAGAATTCACCTCTGCATACCATGCTTGCGCTTCAACGCCCGCCAAGAAATCCATTAGTTTCAGCGCGTTATCTGTATTGCTAGCATGTTGCAAAAGACCAATTCCAGACACATTCACATGCACGCCCTGACTCTCTTGCGCCGGCCATGCGATGGCAACTTTGCTCACCGTATCTTGGTTTGTGGCATCGCTACTGAGCGTCATCCCGCCAAAGTAGTAAGTGTTCGCTAACGCGATATCGCACTGTCCTGAAGCCACTGCGTGAATCTGATCACGATCACCGCCGACAGGATTGCGGGCGAAATTGGCCACTAAACCACGCGCCCACTGCTCGGTCGCCTCCTCACCATGATGCGCAATCATCGCCGCGACCATTGATTGGTTATACACATTATCGGACGAGCGTACACAAATGCGACCGCGCCACTTGGGGTCAGCTAAGCTCAGATAATCGGTGATTTCTTCGGGGTTTACGCGGTCGATAGCATAGAAAACAGGCCGCGCACGCATGCTTAAGCCATACCAGAGACGGTCGGAATCACGTAAATGCGCGGGAATGGCGTTGTCGAGAATGTCGCTGTGCACCGGTTGAAACAAACCGGATTCTTTTGCACGATGCAGCGCACCGGCATCGACCGTCAGAAACAAGTCGGCTGGGCTATTGCGTCCTTCGTTTTGCAAGCGCGACAGTAGACCATCGCCCGACCCGGTCAACAAATTTACGCGAATGCCTGTTTCTTCAGAGAATTGATCGAGTAACGGCTTAATGAGTCCTTCGTTACGCGAGGAGTATATGTTCACTTCTTCAATGTCACGCGGGCTACACGCGGTGATGCTCAGAGCAAAGGCCAACACGATAGTAAAACCTGCGAACACTACTTTTAAGTTCATTTTAAAAACTCCTTTCAACAGATAGCGTTAGTGTAAAAGACTTATTCCGAAATGACAATCGTTATCATTTGCATCACCGCCCCTTCCCCCTTAGAAACAACGGACAAAAACCGAGTTACGCCCCTGGGGTGGAACTGTTCTAGCCCAAGCGGGGTAAGGAAAACTCGGCTTTTACCGACGGACGAAAACCGAGTTGTACCCCAGGGGCGGAACTGGTGTTTACAAGATGTGGTGGTGGAGTTGTTGGCGAAGCTTGGCTTCGAAAGAAGGCTTGAGGTGGGTGATCCATACGCTTCGTGGCGCCTTTTCCAGGGCGCGGAGCGTGGCATCGACCATTTTTGGTGTCATGTGTTTGGTATGTACAGCGAGTTCGTGATTTTCATTTGGGAAAGAGCACTCAATCATGAGGACATCAATGTCTCCAAGCTTGTTGAGTTCATGGTTGAGAAGCTCACCGGCGGTGGTGTCTGACGTAAACACGAAATGAGCCTTCGCCGATTCAGGTTTAGTGGCCCCGGTGGGTGTTGCACCCTCGGAAGTCGCGGCCGTCCCAGAATTATTCAAAGCCTCGGAAGTCGCTGCCGCCCCAGAAGCACCGAGCCCCTCTCCCGCAGACAACGCCACGGCGAAATCGAGATCTCCGCGCACACTCACCCCGACCGTCGGAATCGTGTGGTCAACGGGGAACAAAGTGAAGGTGGTGCCCTCAAGCTGCAGCTCGTCTCTGGGTTGAATTTCGTGCAGATTTAAAACAGGCCCGCATGGGCCCATCGAGCGCGTGAAGTCGGGCCAAATTTCATCATTAAATATATGATTTTTAAGCTTTTCGATAGTATGAGACAACGCATAAACTTGCACTTGATGGTTCACACCCTCAAACATATTGCTGAGAAACATGGGCAAGGACGCAATGTGGTCCATGTGCGCGTGCGTGAGGATCACGTGCTTTATTTTACGCATTTCATCAACGCGTAGAGTGCTCAGTCCGGTGCCTGCATCAATGAGCACCGACTCGCCAACCCTAATGCACGTTGAGCCCGACTCCGCTCCCATACCGCCGGAACAACCCAATACGTGGATGCGCTGCGCCATTATGAAACCGTCCCGACCCGCATTTCAGAGGCTACGGTGATAAACCAAAGGAAGTGAGAGCCCACGACCACGAACGTCACCGGCCGACGCAGGTTTTGATACCATTTGTCGCTCACCCGCGAAAGGTCATAGTTGAGCCAAAAAAGGTACATCAGGCTTAGAAGACCGAGTGTCCACAGTGGCGGCCAAAAAGCATACGCTGCCCACGCCGCTAATGGCGGGAGCATACTGTTAATCAAGCTTCCTTGCGGACGCTCGAGCTTGCCGGCCATCACTAATCCAAAATGGATGCCGCCCATAAACGACAGAATCACCGCGCTATATATAAGAAATACAGATAGAAATTGGGCTTGATAGAAGCCGATTGCCCCGACAATTGCAGTAGCAATAAACGGCACCACCCCGGCCCAAGTAAGCCGACTTGCGGTAACAATGGCATCTTCCGACATACTGTGCTGACTCATGCAAACCCCTTTTTCTTCACGTTGACAACAGTTCCACCCCTGGGGCACAACTCGGTTTTCGTCCGATTTCAAAAATGCAAAATCCCGCGTATTACGTGGGCTGCAACAGTTCCACCCCTGGGGCGCAACTCGGTTTTCGTCCCGAGGGCGGAGGCGCACTTTAACGTGCGAGGGCGACCCAAGCCAAGTAGCCGATGTAGACGAGCAGGAAAAGTCCGCCTTCGACGCGATTAATCCGCCCCGGTCGCTTGGATCGCGGTAGGCGAAACGCAAACACCAATACTGCTAAGGTGAACAGCGCCATCACCACATAATCGCGTGTGAGTACCGCGGCCTCAAAGCTAAATGGATGAATCACGCCTGCTATCCCTACTACGGCCAGGGTGTTAAATAAGTTCGATCCGAGCACGTTGCCCAAGGCTAAATCGTGTTCGTTCTTGCGGATGGCTGCGATGGCGCTGGCCAACTCCGGTAATGAGGTGCCGATGGCAACGATGGTGAGACCGATCACTAAATCGCTCACACCCATGGCTTCGGCGACGCTCACTGCGCCCCACACTAAAACTCGCGAACTGGCGATAAGCAAAAACAGGCCCACGAACAGCCACATCATGGCGCGCTGAATGGGCATGGCGTGGCTATCGATGTCAGTCAAGGTTTCCGCGCCAAGATTATCATCGCCGCTAAAGCTCTGTTTCACCGTCCACAGCATCACCGCCACAAAAACCAACAGTAAAACAATAGCATCAAGGCGAGTGATGTTCAGGTTCCAGACGATTAACCCCGCCAGTGCGGTGACCCCGATAAGCACCGGCATTTCCCGCCGTAGCACGTTAGAGCGCACCGTGATGGGCGCGAGCACAGCGGTAAGCCCGAGTACCAAACCAATGTTTGCGGTATTCGAACCGAACGCATTTCCAAGCGCCAGCCCCGGATTCCCCTGCGCGGCAGCAAAGGCTGAGACCACCATTTCCGGCGCCGAGGTACCAAAACCGATAACCAACATACCGATGAGCAATGGCGACATCCCGAAATGCCGCGCCGACACTGCGGCGCCTTCGACGAATCGGTCTGCGCTCCAAATCAACAAGGCCAAGCCAAAAACTATCGCAATAAACGCCAACAACATGCTCGCATTCCCTTCGAAAATTTCATCTTCTGCTATCATACTGAAAAAACAAGTATTCGTCTCTGCGGATAAAAACAGAGTTCCACCCCTGGGGCACAACTGTTTTCTGGGGCACAACTGTTTTGCGGAGTTATAACAAAAAAGCGAGGGTGATGATGAGCGATGTATCTGGGAAGCGGCGCATTTTGATGAATCCGCCGGTCTTTATTGGGTCGGGGGTTATTGCTGCTATTTTTGTGTTGTTTGGTATTTTTGTGCCGGAAACTGCGAATGCGACCTTTACCGCGGTGCAATCGTGGATTATGGAAACGGCGGGTTGGTATTACGTGCTCGTGGTTGCCCTTTTCCTGCTGTTCGTCACCTACTTGGCCTTTTCGCGATTTGGCTTAATTAAGTTGGGGCCGGATCATTCTCAGCCCGACTATAGCTACAAAAGCTGGTTTGCCATGCTGTTCAGCGCCGGTATGGGTATCGGCCTGATGTTCTTCGGGGTCGCGGAGCCGGTGATGCATTACATCGCCCCTCCCGTTGGCGCCGGCGAAAATTTCGATGCCGCCCGGGAAGCCATGAACATCACCTTCTTCCACTGGGGTTTGCACGCATGGGCTATTTACGCCGTGGTCGCCCTGTCGCTCGCCTATTTTGCGTTCCGCCATAACTTGCCGCTCACCATACGCTCGTCGCTTTATCCTTTAATTGGCGATCGCATCTATGGTCCGATCGGCCACACGGTTGATATTTTTGCAGTGGTCGGGACCTTGTTCGGGGTGGCCACCTCACTTGGGTTCGGGGTGCTACAAATCAACTCGGGCTTGAACGCGTTAATCGGTATCGATCAGTCCATTTGGGTGCAAATCGCGCTCATCGTGGCTATCACCGCCATTGCAACAGTCTCCGTAGTGCTTGGCCTGGACGGCGGTATCCGCCGCATTTCCGAGCTTAATTTATTCTTGGCCGTTGGCCTGCTTATCTTCGTATTATTTGCCGGCCCGACGGTATACTTGCTGCAATCGCTCGTGCAAAACATCGGTACCTATTTGTCATCAATTGTGAGCATGACCTTCAACCTCTACTCCTATGATCCAAGCACTTACGGCATGCAGGAGGGTTGTGTGGACTGCGAACCCAACACCTGGTTGGGCGGCTGGACCTTGTTCTACTGGGGTTGGTGGATTGCATGGTCGCCGTTTGTGGGAATGTTTATCGCACGCGTGTCGCGCGGCCGTACCATCCGCGAGTTCGTCACCGGCGTGCTGTTAGTGCCCATGGGCTTCACCTTTATGTGGATGACCTTCTTCGGGAACACCGCCATCCACCTTATTTTAATGGAGGGCATGACCTCGCTAGGCGTCGCTGTTATGGCCGATTCATCGGTGGCCTTGTTCCAGTTCTTCGACGCGCTGCCCTTCTCCACCCTCGCATCTGTCGTGGCCACGATTTTGGTGGTGACCTTCTTCGTCACCTCGTCAGACTCCGGCTCGCTCGTGGTCGACATCATTACCTCCGGTGGTGGCGATGAAGATTCTCCCACGTGGCAACGGATTTTCTGGTGTGCCTTGGAGGGGTTAATCGCTATCGCGCTGCTACTTGCCGGCGGCTTGGGGGCCTTGCAGACCGCCTCCATCGCCTCGGCGCTGCCCTTCTCGATTGTCATGCTGTTGATGTGTTGGGGTCTGATACGCGCCCTGCGACTGGAAGTCGTGAAGCGGGTATCGCTGGAGTCGGCATTGAATGCGCCAACGGCCCAAGGTAATTGGCAGCAACAGTTGCGTCGTTTAGTGCGTCAACCGAGCAAAGACGAGGTGCTGACCTTTATTAAAGGCACTGCCACAGACGCCATGAAAGCGGTCGCCGCGGAGCTTGAAAAGCAAAACATTCAGGTGAAAGTGGAATATGGCGACGACGGTCGGGCCTGGCTGCAAACCGAGCACGGCGACGAGATGGATTTCTTCTATTCAGTGCGCCCCCGCGAGTATCACCCACCGAGTTTTGTCATGCGTGATATGCGCAAGAGCCGCGACGAAAAGCTGAAGTTCTTCAAAGCCGAGGTTCACTTGCGCGAAGGCGGGCAAGATTACGACATCTATGGTTGGAGCAAAGACCAAGTGATTTCGGATATCTTGCAGCAGTACGAGCGCCACTGGTTGTTCCTCGACGCAGTGCGGTAATTATTGGTGACCAACGCGGTGCGTTGGCTACTGGCGGTGTCTCGGGGTGGTGACCAACGCTGTGCGTGGGTTGCTGGCGGCCCCGTCGCCATGACTATTCGTCATTCACCGGCACCGGATATATGACGTCGGCGATGCGCATCACACGCTTGGTACTTTCTTCGAATAGCGCGATCACCTGCAGGCGACGCGTAACTTCGGGGGCTGAAATCTCGCCGGCGCGGGTCTGCGCTAAGAGGCTCGCACGGCGGCTTTTTCGCAATGCCTTCACGTTGGCAATCGCATTCTTGCGCTGCTCGGTCGACAGTTGTTTAAGTGAACCGGTGAGCAACAACTCCATAAAAGCATTTTTTAGCTCCGGCGTGAGGGCCGCTTCGATATCCTCGCGCGGGGTGTCTTGTAGTTCGTGAAAGAGTACCCGCAACTGCACACATTCTTCACGCGCCCAATTGAGGTTAAGGAAGCTCTCAGAAAACTCCTCCAAACTACCCTGCGCCCCGAGTTTATTGGAAAATTGTCCGATAGCGTCGAGCAATGCGCTGGTATTTAAATCGTCTTCCGGGGCCGGCTCTGCGCCTTCATCGATGGCCTTGCGGCCTCGGGCTAGCAATTGTTTGAACACGCGCTTAATTTCCGAATGCATGGCGGGCACGCCCATGGCTGGCATGGCGAGCACGGTGTCGTCGAGGTAGCGCGGCTTTTCCGAGGTGAGCTCGGGTTGTTTAATCATGCGCTCGACGAAGCGCAGTAAGTGGTCGGCCAAGAACCACATCAGCACAATGCCGAGGACGTTAAATAAGGTGTGAAACAGCGCCAGGCCGGTGCTGATGTTGGTGCGACCGTCGCCGCCGGCGAGCCAATTCGACACCCACCACAGGGGCACTAGCAGGATCAGAGCGATGGTTCCGGTGAATATTTTTTCCAGTAAGTGCACGAGAGCGAGGCGCCGTGCATTGGTGGTGGCGCCGATGGATGCGAGCATGCTGGTGGCTGTGGTGCCGAGGTTGGCGCCGATCACGAGCGACGCGCCGAGCAGTGGCGTCAGAACACCGGTAACCGAGGCCGTTAGAATAATCGCCAGCGCGGCCGAGCTGCTTTGAATTAAAGCGGTGAGAACGGCGCCAGCAATCACCCCGAGCAAGATTCCGTACCAGCCCGTTGCGCCTAGGCGCTCGATGGGAATCCATTCAGCGGCGTCGATAAAGCCATCGCGGAGCAAGCCAAGCCCTAGGAAAAGCACGCCGAAGCCGGCTAAGGCGAGACCGATATGGGCCCAGCGCGACTTTTTCAAAAATAATTGCAGTAACATGCCGATGCCGATTAATGGCAAAGCGATGATCTCAACTTTGAGTTTGAGGCCGACCAGCGCCACGATCCATGCGGTCATGGTGGTGCCAACGTTGCTGCCAAACACCACCCACGCGGCTTGTTTTAGACGCAGCATGCCGGCATTGGTGAAACCGAGCGTAGCGACGATAACCGCCGACGATGACTGAACTAACGCCGTGATGCTAAAACCGGTAAGGGCCGCCCGCATCTTTGTTTGCGTCGAGCGCTCGAGAAACAGATGAAGCTTGTTGCCCGCGGCAGATTTAAGACCATCGGTCATCATGCCCATGCCCAGCAGCAACAGACCTAGCCCGCCCAACGCCATTGTCACCACAACCCACGACATCGCCTAACCTCCGCTAACCATCCCGCCCCTGAGCCTACAACAGTTCCGCCTACAACAGTTCCGCCCCAGGGGTGGAACTCTGTTTTCGTCGGTTCTTCCCTTGGGCTGCAACTCGGATTTCAGGGTGCTTTAACCTCTGAAATACTCGTACAAACTTAGCATACCGATGACGATAAACACGCCGCTACCAATATAGCGAATGACGCGCATCGGCAGTCTTTTCGTCAGCCATGCGCCAAAAAATATAACCGGCAGCACCACCAGCACCATGCCAAGCGCTGCGCCCGAAGATACGCGCAGAATGCTATCGTAGTGCGCGGCCAGCATCATGGTGGCAACCTGAGATTTGTCGGCAATCTCCGAAACGCTAAAGAGTAAAAAGCTCCCAACTAGCGCACCTAGGTGCATGTATTTCTTTGGAATATCTTCGCTTTCTTCAGGGTTTTCGTTCGATGTTAATAAAATAACCAAGCCCAAAACGACAAAAATCACACCGACAATGAGAGTTACCCAGGGGCCATTAATGAGGTCGCCAACAAAATAGCCGAGGGTGCCAGCGATGCCATGCATTAGCGTCGCAGCAGCGATTAGCCCAATAACAATTGCCCATTTCTGATGCGCATATCGTGCTGCTAAAACGAGCGCGATGAATTGCGTTTTATCCCCCAATTCAGCAAACGCCACCGCCAGCAACGCCGTAAAAAACTCCGCCATCTTTAGTGTCTTATACTCTTATGCTTTCGAATATCGTCATAATACCACAGCCTCTTTTACAGTTACCCCAACAGTTACGCCCCTGGGGTACAACTCTGTTTTTGTCCTTTGCCCATTCCCTCGTAGGCCTTACAGAACAAGGGTTCTTGAGTTACGCCCCTGGGGCGGAACTCTGTTTTTGTCCTGAATCGGAAGTTATATTTTGCGCATAAAAAAGCCTTGTAGTTAAACTTACAAGGCTTTCGGTGTTTATGGTGAAATGTTTAGTAAACGCTGTAGCGGCTCATGACGTGATCGATGAAGCCTTCATCTAGCAGCACTTGCAGCGCATCGTTAAACTCCTCAACTTGGCTTTCATCCACCGATTCTTTGCTAAACATAACATACACTTCCGTTGCCGGAAGGCTTATCTCATGACGATCGATGAATGCCCCGAGTCCTCGACGACGTATCATTGATGCCGCCACCAGATTATCTTCGAGGAAGCCGTCAATTTCGCCATCAAGAAGCCGAGCAACATTCAGTTCATTGAGCATTGCTCCAACAAATTGTGTCGTATATTCAGATTCATACATCAAGTTTTGCAGTTCTTCGCCGTAGTAATATTCATTTACCGTGCCTACTCGAAATCCTGCCGCCAGGAACTCTTCGACACTATCCTGATCATACCGCGACATGCGGTCGCCTCGCACAAACAAACTGAACTGCTCGTCTCTATAAGGAACCGAAAATAAAGCGTATTCATCACGCGCCTCGGTTCTTGAGGCCCCCATGACAAAATCGATATCGCCATTTTGAATCCACTCAATGAGCTCCATCCAGCTCCCTTGTTGGGCGCGAAGGGTACAATTCATGTGTGACAGCGCGCGTTTTGCAATTTCGATATCCACGCCACCCGCTTCACCGCCGGCGCTTAAGTACTGATAGGGCTCCCAGCTTTCAAAGCCGAGGGTTAGTTGACATGGAGGTGTGGTCTCCCGCTCTAATGAAGCTTGCGTTACTCCACGTTCAGGTGCTTGAATTTCTTCACGTTCTGCTGGGCTACAGGCAGTGAACATGGTTACCGCTAGTGCTAACAACATTCCGGACAGCCATCTCATGAGGGCCTCCTTGGTTAATGGTTATGAGCCTCATCATTAGTGTAGAACAGGTTATAAAACCCGCAAGATCGGAAGTTCCACCCCAGAGCTACAACCGACGAAAACAGAGTTCCACCCCTGGGGCGTAATTGTTTTTCGGGGTGGGGGCTGTTATATTTGTATATGCGTATATTAGGATATATAGATATGATTGAGCAGATTTCAATACAAGTGAAAGCACTAGCAGATCCGCATCGGTTGGAATTGCTTGGGTTGTTGCATGCTAAAGGCGAGCTTTGTGTGTGTGAAATTACCTGTGCGTTAGAGCAGCCGCAGCCTAAGATGTCACGCCATTTGGGGATTATGCGTACGGCGGGCTTAGTGACGACCACGCGTCGCGGCCAATGGATGTTTTATACGTTAAATCAAGAGCTTCCCGACTGGATTAATCAGCTTGCAGAAGACGTGATTGCGCAATCGCCAGAGAAAATCGCTGTGGCCACAACCAATCTAAAAACCATGAATCCGATTCCGGAGCGCTGTTGTTAATGGGGATTTTCGAACGTTATCTATCGGTGTGGGTCGGGTTTTGTATCGTCGGTGGCATTGCATTGGGCATTCTTGCGCCTGCGATGTTTGATTGGATTGCCGAAGCCGAGTTTGCACAAGTTAATTTGGTTGTTGCGGTGCTGATTTGGGCCATGATTTTCCCAATGATGACGCAGGTAAATCTCACCTCGATTAAAATGGCCACGCGAGAGCCAAAGGGGCTCATTCTTACGCTGGTCGTTAACTGGCTTATTAAACCTTTCACCATGTTCGCCCTCGGCTATTTCTTCTTTTACATGGTGTTTGCCGATTTCATTTCGCCAGAAGACCAAGCCCAATACTTGGCCGGGTTAATTCTGCTAGGCGTGGCCCCGTGCACTGCGATGGTGTTCGTTTGGAGCCAATTAACGCGCGGCGACGCCTCCTATACGTTACTGCAAGTATCTGTAAATGATGTCATTTTAATTTTCGCCTTCGCCCCCATTGCCGGTCTACTGCTCGGCCTTACCGATCTCACCGTACCTTGGGCCACACTCACGTTGTCGGTACTTTTATACGTCGTCATTCCCCTTATCGCCGCCCTCGTCGCTCGCGCTTGGCTACTGCGCAAAGGCCCGGAAGCACTAGCTCAATTTCAGCAACGTTTGAAGCCAGCCGCGGTCATTGGGCTTTGCCTTACGGTATTAATTTTATTCGGGTTACAGGCGCAATCCATTATCAAAAGTCCGTTTGTGATGCTGTTAATCGCCATCCCTTTGATCCTGCAAACCTATATGATTTACGGTATCGCGCTAAGCGGCGCCTGGTTCTTGCGATTGCCCTCGCGCATTGCGGCACCGGCCTGTCTTATCGGCACGTCAAACTTTTTTGAGCTGGCCGTGGCAGTCGCCATCGGCGTTTTTGGGGTAACCTCGGGCGCGGCTCTTGCTACCGTTGTTGGCGTTTTAGTTGAGGTGCCGGTAATGCTCACCTTGGTGGCGCTCTCCAATCGCATTGCCCCATATCTCAACGCACGCAGCAAAAAAACTTAGCGCTATACGCGAATTTGTAACTTAATGCGTATATTTAGTAATGTGGAATGTCGCCGAGGTTTATGGCATCGCAACAGAAGGAATGATTTATGAGCAGTAAAAAGGTTCGCGTTGGGATTAATGGGTTTGGCCGTATTGGACGGCTCGCGCTTCGGGCGGGTTTTGATTCTGATGAGTTTGAGTTCGTTATGATTAACGACCCGGGCGGCGACGGTAATTTAATGGCCCATTTGTTGGAGTTCGACTCCACCCACGGCCGCTGGAAGCGCAATATCACCAGTGATCCGAATTCCATTACCATCGACGAGCAGCGCCTGCGCTACACCCAGCATAAGGAAATTGGCAGCGGCGACTGGTCGGGCTGCGATATCGTGATTGAAGCCTCGGGCAAGTTCAAAACCGCCGAAGCCATTCAGGCCTATCTTGATCAGGGCGTCGACCATGTGGTGGTAAGCGCTCCGGTTAAAAGTAAGGGTGTGCCTAACGTGGTTGTGGGCGTCAACGATTTGGATTTTGACCCGCTCGAGCATTCCATTGTGAGCGCGGCGTCGTGTACCACTAACTGCTTGGCGCCGGTGGTGGCCGTGATCAACGAGCATTTCCGCATTAAACATGCGTCGATGACCACTATTCATGCGCTCACCAATACCCAAAGTATTCTAGACGCGCCTCATAAAGACATTCGCCGGGCCCGCGCACTCAGTTCCTTGATTCCAACAACAACGGGTTCCGCGCAAGCAATTACCATGATTTTTCCTGAGCTTGAAGGTCGGATTAATGGCCACGCGGTGCGTGTTCCTCTCGACTGCCCGTCGCTGACGGATATGGTGTTTGAGGTGGAAAAACCAACCTCGGCGAAGGAAGTAAACGCTGCGTTGAAAGCGGCTGCAGCGGGAGAACTTGAAGGCGTTTTAGGATACGAAGAGCGACCTTTGGTTTCCATCGATTACAAAACCGACCCACGTTCAAGCATTGTCGATGCGCTCTCTACGCTCGTGGTCAACGAGACCCACGTGAAAATCTACGCGTGGTACGACAACGAGTGGGGCTACGCCAACCGCGTCATCGACCTCGCCAAACGCATCGCCACCCGCTAACAGTTACGCCCCAGGGGTACAACTCGGTTTTTGTCGGCAATGAAAAACGGCAAAAACCGCGCCCCGCCTCGGCTGCAACAGTTCTGCCCCAGGGGTGGAACTCTGTTTTCGTCGGTTGATTGAGAATTAAAAACTATGAATCTGCAACAGTATTTAGTGATTACGGGGAACTATTGGGCATTTACGCTCACCGACGGGGCCCTTCGTATGCTGGTGGTTTTGTTTTTCCATCAGCTCGGATTCTCACCGCTCGAAATCGCCATGCTGTTTATTTTCTACGAGTTTTTTGGGGTGGTTACAAATCTTGTGGGCGGCTATTTGGGCGCACGCATCGGCCTCAATCGCACTATGCAGATTGGTTTGGTACTGCAAATTATTGCCCTTGCCGCCCTTACCGTGCCTACCGAATATCTCACCGTTTTGTGGGTTATGGCCGCCCAGGCTATATCCGGAATTGCTAAAGATCTCAATAAGATGAGCGCGAAAGGCGCGATCAAACTACTGGTTCCTGATAACGCCCAAAGCACCTTGTATAAGTGGGTCGCTATTTTAACGGGATCGAAAAATGCGCTCAAAGGCGTGGGGTTCTTTTTGGGTGGTTTGCTGCTCACCCTGTTTGGATTCGTCGGCGCCCTCTACACATTAATGGCACTGCTGCTGGTGACCTGGTTGCTCAGCCTTATTTTGTTACAAAGCGAGTTGGGCAAGGCGAAAGCCAAGCCTAAATTCAAAGAGATTTTCTCAAAAAGCCGAGCAATCAATATTTTATCAGCTGCGCGTATGTTTTTGTTTGGCGCCCGAGATGTCTGGTTTGTCATTGCGCTGCCCGTTGTGTTGAGCCAGCAATTTAACTGGGATCACTGGCAGGTGGGGGCATTTCTCGCCATTTGGGTTATTTTCTATGGGTTTATTCAGGGTATCGCGCCGCGTTTGACTGGGCGTGATCAGGCCGGTGTCGAACATGGCCCCGATCGCAACGCTGCGGTACTTTGGGCAGCGGGCTTGACCCTCATTCCCCTCGGCATCGCCTTGCTGCTTAACGCCGGCGTGGCCCCGCAATGGATTATCGTTACTGGCCTTATGCTCTTCGCGTTTATGTTTGCGGTCAATTCGTCACTACACAGCTATCTCATTATTCGCTTCGCAAATGCCGACGGCGTTTCCCTCGACGTCGGTTTCTACTACATGGCCAACGCCATGGGACGCCTTATTGGCACGGTTTTATCCGGCCTGATCTTCCAAACCGCCGGATTTGTCGCCTGCTTGCTCGTTTCTGTGATCTTCCTCGCCACCAGTACCATCATTGTCCGCCGACTTTAGGACAAAAACCGAGTTCCACCCCAGGGGCACAACTGTTGAACTACGGACAAAAACCGAGTTCCATCCCAGGGGCACAACTGTTGGTGCGGGGTGGGGGATAGTTGGCATTCAGGGGATTTATGCATGTTGTTGTGATTTTCTGATATGGTGAATAGAAGGTATACAATATTGGGGGTCTTGTATGGTGGGTTTGTACGGTGCGAATACGTCAGCGAACGATGTCCGTGATAATTGCGGCTTTGGTCTGATCGCGCATCTGAATGGTGAGGCGAGTCATTCGCTGATACAACGAGCCATCACGGCGCTCACTCGAATGATGCATCGCGGCGCGATTGGCGCCGATGGCAAAACCGGCGACGGTTGCGGCATTCTAATGCAGCTCCCCACTGATTTTTTTCGCACCATAGCAGAAGAAAGTGATTGGTCGATCGGTAAAAAGTTTGCCATTGGTCAGATTTTCCTAAGCCCCGACCCCGACAAGCAAGCCCGCGCAAAGGCCATCCTCGAAGAAGAGCTAGAGAAAGAAACCCTAACAATTAACGGTTGGCGCGACACCCCGAACAACCCTGATGTGCTCGGTGATATCGCGCGCTCAACGCTGCCGGCCATGGCGCAGGTTTTTGTAACGGCGCAACCGGGTTGGCGGAAGAAAGATTTGGAACGACGGCTATTTATGGCCCGTCGTCGTGCGGAAAAACGCCTCAACGATGACCCCGATTTCTACGTCTGTTCGCTCTCGTGCTTGGTGATTGTGTACAAGGGTCTGATGATGCCGGAAGATTTGGCTAGCTTTTATCCGGACCTTGCCGATTCCCGCCTTAAATCTGCCAATTGTGTGTTCCATCAACGTTTTAGCACCAACACTCAACCCCGTTGGCCGCTCGCACAGCCGTTTCGTTTCCTCGCCCACAATGGCGAAATCAATACGGTGGCGGGCAACCGGCAATGGGCGCGGGCTCGCAGCTACAAAATGCATAGTCCCCTATTGCCCGATTTAAACGACGCAGCACCTTTTGTGAGCGATCGCGGGTCGGATTCGTCCTCGCTCGACAACATGCTCGAGCTACTCCTCGCTGGTGGCATGGATCTGTTCCGAGCCATGCGCTTACTCATCCCGCCGGCATGGCAGGGCGATCCGACCATGGCCCCAGAACTGCGCGCGTTCTACGAGTTCAACTCCATGCACATGGAACCCTGGGACGGGCCAGCTGGCGTGGTGTTAAGCAACGGTCGCCACGTGGCCTGCAGTTTGGATCGCAATGGCTTGCGCCCTGCCCGTTTTGTCATTACCAAAGACGATTACCTCACTGTGGCGTCGGAGGTGGGTACTTGGGATTATGCGCCCGAGGATGTGGTCGACAAAGGCCGACTCGGCCCTGGCGAAATGCTCGCGGTGGATACCTACAACGGCAAAATCTGGCGCTCCCGGGCCATTGATATGGATTTGCAATCGCGTCATCCCTACAAAGATTGGCTCGATGCGCATATTTTGCGGCTCACGCCCTTTGAAGAGGCCGATACCAGTCAGCTCGGCAAGCGCCTGTTTGATGACACCACCATGGCCACCTTCCACAAGCAATTCTTTTATACCCGCGAAGAAATTGAGCAGGTCATCAAGGTGTTAGCCATAGATGGTCAGGAGGCCACAGGCTCAATGGGCGACGACACGCCGGTCGCCGTACTCTCAAATCAACCGCGCCAGCTCTACGATTACTTTCGCCAGCAGTTTGCCCAAGTTACCAATCCGCCGATTGACCCTATCCGCGAACGACACGTGATGTCGCTAGCCACCTGCATTGGTCGCGAGCAAAACATGTTCAATGAAACCTCCGGCTATGCCAATCGCGTGCTGTTCGAATCGCCGGTGTTGATGTACACGGATCTGAAACAACTTAAAGCGCTCGACGATAAACATTACGCCTGGCAAAGCTTCTCCCTCTATTTTGATCCCGAACAGCAAAGCTTGCAGCAAGCGGTGGAAGGCCTTACCGATGCAGTCATTGAGGCGGTGCGTGAGCAAAAAGTGGTAATCGTCATCCTCAGCGACCGAAACATCGCCAAGGGTCAACTGCCCATTCCTGCTGCGATGGCGACCGGCGCGGTGCAGGCCCGTTTGGTGCGCGAGCAGCTGCGCTGTGATGCCAACATCATCGTGGAAACTGCGTCAGCCCGGGATTCGCACCATTTTGCCGTACTTATTGGTTTGGGCGCCACCGCGGTGTATCCGTTTTTGGCTTATGAAACAATTGAGCAAGGGGTCGAGCAGCATCGGATTGATTTACCGGTGCGCGATGCGGTGCTTAATTACCGACTGGGCATCAATAAAGGCCTGCTTAAAATTCTCTCGAAAATGGGCATTTCTACCATTTCCAGCTATCGCGGCGCCGGTTTATTTGAGCTTGTTGGCGTCAGCGATACCATGCATCAGCTCTGCTTCCCCGTGTGTCACCGCCGCATTAACGGAATCTGTTTTGATGATATTCAGCAGGATTTGCTGCGCCTGCACCATGTTGCCTGGCTGCCGCGCAAGCCCATCTCTCATGGTGGCCTGCTCAAATACGTACATGGCGGTGAGTACCATGCCTACAACCCGGATGTGGTGAGCAGTCTGCAGCAAGCCGCGAATCACCGTGATGCCGAGGCCTACGCGCGCTATTGCAAGGCCGTGAATGAGAGGCCTGTGGCTATGTTGCGGGATCTAATGGCATTGGTTCCCCCTGAAAAACCCGCGGACGTCGAGCCAGAAAACAGCTCGCAGTTATTCCAACGCTTCGACAGCGCTGCGATGTCGATTGGTGCCTTGAGCCCGGAAGCTCATGAGGCCCTCGCGGTGGCGATGAACCGCCTTGGTGGACACAGTAATTCCGGCGAAGGCGGCGAAGATCCGAAACGCTTTGGAACCTTAAAGAACTCGCGTATTAAGCAGGTCGCATCGGGTCGCTTTGGGGTGACTCCACATTATTTGGTGCACGCGGATGTGCTGCAAATTAAAATTGCGCAAGGGGCCAAGCCTGGCGAAGGCGGCCAACTGCCCGGCGAAAAAGTGACGGCAGAAATTGCTCAACTACGCTACTCGGTGCCGGGCGTCACGCTGATTTCTCCCCCACCTCATCATGATATTTATTCCATTGAAGACCTCGCTCAACTTATTTTTGACCTCAAGCAAGTGAACCCTGAGGCCCTCGTTTCCGTGAAGCTGGTGTCGGAGCCGGGCATCGGCACCATCGCCACTGGCGTTGCCAAGGCGTATGCGGATTTGATTACCGTGTCGGGCTACGACGGCGGTACCGGCGCCAGCCCTCTGACATCGGTAAAATATGCCGGGTCGCCGTGGGAGCTAGGCCTTGCCGAAGTGCATGAGGCGCTAGTGACCAATGGTCTGCGCCATAAAGTACGGCTGCAGGTGGATGGTGGCCTAAAAACCGGGTTGGATGTGATTAAAGCTGCCATTTTGGGGGCCGAAAGTTTTGGATTTGGCACTGCTCCTATGGTGGCACTAGGCTGTAAATACTTACGTATTTGCCACCTAAATAATTGTGCGACCGGTGTCGCAACACAAGATAAAAACTTACGGGATCACTATTTCTCCGGCTTGCCCGAGAAGGTGGAGAACTATTTTCACTTACTTGCCGACGAAGTGCGTACTTACTTAAGGCAACTTGGGGTTGCACAGCTCACCGACCTAATTGGGCGAACAGATTTGCTTGTTAAAGTCACCGATGGACTCTCGAAAAAGCAGCAACAAGTGGATATTCAGCCTATTTTGGCATCGGCGGGTGTCACTTCTGACCTGCCGCTTCATTGCACTGAATCGAACCCGCCGCACGATACCGGAACGCTGAATGCTCGGCTGTTGAAAGAGTGTGCTGAAAGTATTGAGCAGCGTGAGTCCGCGCAATTTGCGTTTCCCATTCGTAACGATGATCGCTCGGTCGGCGCCAGTTTGAGCGGTTTGATTGCCCGAACGCATGGATTGAAAGGTCTGAGCGCAACGCCGTTACAGCTTACCTTTACCGGCACTGCCGGGCAAAGTTTTGGCGTGTGGAACGCACCGGGGCTGCATTTGAACCTGATTGGTGATGCCAATGATTATGTTGGCAAGGGCATGGCCGGAGGTCAGATTGTGCTTGCGCCAGATCCGGCGGCGGAGTTCGCCAGCCACGAGGCCGTAATTATGGGCAATACTTGCTTGTACGGCGCGACCGGCGGGCGCTTGTATGCCGCGGGCGTTGCCGGCGAGCGTTTTGCAGTGCGCAATAGCGGCGCGACTGCTGTGGTGGAAGGCATCGGCGACCATGGCTGCGAATATATGACCGGCGGCGTGGTGGTCGTACTCGGGCCTACCGGCATCAACTTCGGAGCGGGCATGACCGGCGGTATGGCCTATGTACTCGACGAGTCGGGCGATTTTGAATCGCGTATGAATAGCGGTTTGGTTGAAACCGTGCCCGTACAACAACAGATTTTAGTGGAGCACCTGCGCAGCCATATTCATGATCACGTGGAGGCGACCGGCAGCGAGCGGGCGCGCGATATTTTGGCGAACTTGGAGCAATGGTTGCCGAAATTTGTGATGGTGAAACCCAAATCTCAAGCCGTGGGTGACATGCTTGGGCATCGGCCGCGTTCGAGCGGTTCTATTCGCGTGGAGGTGATGTAATGAGCCGCAACGTATACCAGTTTGTGGATGTGCGCCGAGTGGATCCGCCGAAACGGTCGCTAGCCGAGCGGAAAATCGAATTTGTTGAGATTCACGAGACCATGGGCGGCGAGCAAGTGGCTGGGCAGGCGGATCGCTGTATTGATTGCGGCAATCCTTACTGCGAATGGCAGTGTCCGGTGCACAACTACATTCCCCAATGGCTCGAGTTGGCGGCTGCCGGAAAATA
The DNA here is from genome assembly GCF_015354615.1 of Aliidiomarina indica. Taxonomy (GTDB): domain Bacteria; phylum Pseudomonadota; class Gammaproteobacteria; order Enterobacterales; family Alteromonadaceae; genus Aliidiomarina; species Aliidiomarina indica. The sequence continues at coordinate 57,553 of NZ_JACAVQ010000005.1, forward strand.
TATTGAGGCCGCCGAGTTGTCTCATCAAACCAATAGCTTACCGGAAGTGTGTGGGCGGGTATGTCCGCAGGACCGCTTGTGCGAGGGTGCTTGCACCTTGAACGATGATTTTGGCGCGGTGACCATTGGCGCCATTGAAAAGCATATTAATGACACCGCGTTTGCCGCTGGGTGGCGGCCAGATTTGTCAGCGGTGCAGCGGCTCGATAAGCGCGTTGCGGTGATAGGTGCCGGGCCGGCGGGGCTTGCTTGTGCCGACGTGCTTGCTCGCAACGGCATTGATGCCGTGGTGTTTGACCGCTATCCGGAAATTGGCGGCCTGCTCACCTTTGGCATTCCGGCGTTTAAGTTGGAGAAGGCGGTAATGACTCAGCGCCGAGAGATTTTTGAGGGCATGGGAATCGAATTTCGTCTTGGCTGTGATGTGGGTACCGATGTGTCCTTTGCCGATATCTTGGATGAGTTCGACGCGGTTTTTGTGGGCCTTGGCACGTATAAGGCCGTTGATGGAAACCTGCCTGGGCTTGATGCCAGTGGCGTGCATCCTGCCCTTTCCTATTTGATTGGCAATACCGCTCAGGTGGAGCGGATGGCGATGGGTTCTTATCCTTACATCTCGCTATCCGGCCAGCGGGTTGTGGTTTTGGGCGGCGGCGACACCGCGATGGATTGCGTGCGTACCGCTGTGCGTCAGCAGGCGACGTCCGTGGTGTGCGCGTATCGTCGCGATGAGAAAAATATGCCCGGTTCGCGTAAAGAAGTTCAGAATGCGCGGGAAGAAGGCGTGGTATTTGAATTTAACCTGCAGCCCTTAGCGGTGGAGTCTGAGAACGGCAAGGTGACCGGGGTTCGTTTTGTGCGCACGGCGCTTGGACCCGCCGACGCGCAAGGCCGCCGTAAACCAGAGCCCGTGCCTGATTCGGAATTTGTGATGGCTGCCGACGCCGTTGTGCTTGCCTTCGGCTATCAAGCCAATCCACCGCAGTGGTTGTTAGAGGCCGGTGTTGAGGTGAATGAGTGGGGATTGGTGATGGCCGGTGCTACGGATGCTGATTCGCAAGGTTCTTCTGGTTTTTCCGCTTCGGCGGGCTTTTCAGCTTCGGCAGGTTCGGTGGGTTCTTGGCCAGCGGCTGGGGCTGGTGGCTCGGGGGCCGGGGCTTCTTTGGGGTCTGGGGCTTCTTCGGGGGCCGGGGCTTCGAGGCCAGCAACAGCTTCCGAACCGCTACCTCTGCAAACCACCAATCCTAAAATATTCGCCGGCGGCGACATGGTGCTCGGCGCCGACCTCGTCGTCACCGCCATCGCACAGGGCCGCGCCGCCGCCAACGCCATCACCGACCACCTCACATAAAACAGAGTTCCGCCCCTGGGGTGGAACTCTGTTTTAAGCGCGAATATTGCGCTGAATTGGCGATTGCAGGGAAATTAATGTTTCGGTGGATTGAATTTCGTCGATGACTTGCAGACGCTCGATCAGGAGCCGCTGTAAATCGTCGATATTTTTTACGAGCACCTTAATGAGCACGCTGTATTGCCCGGTGGTGTAATAGGCTTCGGTCACTTCCGGAAGTGCTTTTAGCTTCTCAAGTGCCGATGGGTAGTCGCCCGCTTGACGCAAAATAATGCCGATAAAACAGCAAATGTCGTAGCCGAGCTTGCGATGGTCCACCGACAATTTGGCGCCTGTCACGATCCCTGCTTTGCGCATTTTCTCAACGCGCACATGCACAGTCGCAGGCGATACCCCATTTGCTTTTGCGATTTCCGCATAGGAAAGGCGGGCGTTATCGCTTAAGGCGTTCAAAATGATTCGGTCTAAATTATCGATCATTTAATGACACTCCAAAAAACAGAACAACATCTAACGATTCATTACCTAAAACGACTTTTTATTTAAATTAAATATCACACAATCACTTTTGTATAAAACAGTATTGAATGCAACCTCTGTTTGACGATAAAACATTTACATCGAATGCGCACTTTACCCAGCAAGGTCCGCAAATTAAGTAAAAGCAAATCAGAGGTGCACTATGAAAGCCGTATTCTTAACTCAGCAACATGAAATTCGTTATATAAAACAAAAATTTACGGAAGAGCTTTGTGCAGCTTTGAATCTCACCGAAATTCAAGCACCGATTCTCACAGACCCTACTGAGGGCGTACAGGATACTCTGTCGGGTTTTGAGAAAGCGGTGCAGGTGCCGGTAAGAGCCCTGCAGCGTGATTTTGAAGTGGTCCATTCGCTGGCGAAATGGAAGCGAGCCACGCTTGCACAGTACGGGTTTGAGCCGGGAGAAGGCATTGTAACGCAAATGAAAGCGCTGCGACCGGATGAGGAACACTTGAGCGCGGTGCACTCGGTGTTTGTTGATCAATGGGACTGGGAGCAAGTCATTCGCCCTGAGCTGCGCACTCAAGCGCAACTTCACACCACCGTTCGGGCTATTTATGCTGCTTTACTTGCCACATTAGCCGATTATAAAACGGGCTTTGGAAGCGAACTGGCACTGCCCGAGCAGATTACTTTTCTCACTAGCGAGTCCTTACTTCAGGCTTATCCAGAACTGACTCCGAAAGAGCGCGAGCATGCCGCGGCCGAAAAGTTTGGCGCGATATTTGTTGAGAGTATTGGCGGTGAACTCAGCGATCAAAGCATTCACGATGTTCGCGCCCCCGACTATGACGATTGGTCATTGAACGGCGATATCATTGTATGGAACCCGATCTTAAAGCAATCACTTGAGTTAAGCTCCATGGGTATTCGAGTCGATCGCGCAGCATTACTCAAACAACTCGCCCATGCCGGTCGTGTCGAAAGCGAATCTTTACCTTGGCATCAAAAACTCCTGGCCGGCCATTTGCCGCAAACTATTGGCGGCGGAATTGGACAGTCCCGCTTGTGCATGTGGATGATGCAAAAACCCCATATCGGTTACGTTCAGCATGGGGTCTGGTGCTCAAAAACAAAAACTCAGTTCGCCGACTTGCTATAAAACAGAGTTGTGCCCCAGGGGTGGAACTGTTTTTCACCAGAAAGTATTGATAACCATTCTCATTTGTGTTTATACTTAGCGCATCGATATATGAGGTGGTTTTATGTACGTTTGCCTATGTAAAGGTGTAACTGACAAGCAGATTACTCGCGCGGTAGAAAACGGCGCCTGCACTATGCGTGACCTCCGCCAGCAATTTGGTGTGGGCACCCAATGCGGAAAATGTACTTGCCACGCCCGTGACGTGCTGCATGAGTCTTTGCATGCTCGTCCTGATGTTATTGAAGTTCCTGTCCGCGATGCCGCGGCCCCTTTCAACGCCGACGTCCTTTACTCTTAATTCCTTCCCCCCAATCCGAGTTCCACCCTCGGGGCACAACTGCCCCACCGCCGACGAAATCCGAGTTGTACCCCTGGGGCGTAATTGTTGTTTGTTGTAAAGGGTGCTTGAATTCGGGGGCTGCTGCACCTACTCTTAATGGATGAATTCTGTTGATGTGACAATACATTAGCGGAGTCTTTCGGGGGCTTAAATTGCATTGTCTCGCTGCGGCGAGATCAGCTATTTTCCCCTCGTCTTATAGACGCTTTGAGCTTTCGCCTCACAAGCGCTAAAAAGTCATTTAATCATTGGAGGAAGCTATGCGGGGAAACTCGGTGGTGATGGCGGCACTGAATAAAGTGCTGACCCGAAAGCTGACAGCAATTAATCAGTATTTCTTGCATGCACGTATGTTCAAAAACTGGGGTTTTTCTGCCCTGAATGAGCGTATTTACAAAGCCTCTATCGAAGAAATGAAGCATGCAGATGACGTCATTGAGCGCATTTTATTGCTCGACGGCCTGCCGAACCTGCAAGAGCTCGGCAAACTCTATATTGGCGAAGAGCCGGCGGAAATGCTCAAGCTCGACGACAAACTGCAAACAGAAGATATTCGGCATATTCGCGATGCCATTGCCGTATGTGAGTCGGAGCAAGATTTCGTGAGTCGCAAAATACTTGCGACCATTTTAGAGCAACAAGAAGAGCATCAAGATTGGCTCGACACCCAATGTGGCCTGATTGATACTCTTGGCGTGGAAAACTATCTACAACAGCAGCTTTAAGGAGTGGTTTGATGTCGAAAACGCATTCGAAAATCACCGATGCACTGAATGGGTTGCTCGCGTGGGAACTCACCTCCATCGATCAGTACACCGACCATTCGGAGAAGTACGCAGACTGGGGTTTTTCTAAGCTCGCCGAGCGAATTTCTCACGAAGCGGATGACGAGCGTCTGCACGCGAAAATGCTTATTGAGCGAATTCTTTATCTCGGTGCAGAGCCTGACATGGAAAGCCGTCATGCCCTGCCGGATGCAGACACAGTGCCAGAGATGCTCGCCGCCGATCTTGAACTAGAACGGCAAAATGCCTCTGCCCTCAAAGCCGCTATTCAGCTGTGTGAAAGCGAGAAAGATTTTGTGACCCGCGATACCTTAGTGCAAATTCTCAGAGACACGGAAGAAGATCACGCTTATTGGTTGCGTCAACAACTCGGATTGATCCATCGTCTCGGTTTGGAGCGTTTCTTACAAGCAATGATGTAATGGGCGGGAAGCTCTATGCTTAGTTTTAGGCGGTTTGCGTTAGCGTTTTTACTGATGGCCATCCTCTGGTGGTTGCTTACCTTTGATACGGCGGCAGCCAACCGTGACCTGCTCGGCCCGTGGCTGATTGGCATTCCCGCTGCCCTGTTCTGTGCGTGGCTGGCGATACGTTTGCAGCCCGAGCGCCCCGCAAACCGAATTCGTGTCCGCGGCATTCCCCTTTTTCTGGGCCATTTCTGCTATCGTTCATTGCTCGCTGGGGTGGATGTGGCCTATCGCACCTTGCATCCCACGCTGCAACTCAAGCCCGGTTTCATTGATTACCCACTCGATCTACCGCAAGGCAAACCCCGTATTTTCTTCGCCACCGTGGTGAGTTTACTCCCCGGCACCCTAGCTACAGAACTCACCGAAACCGGCATTCGTTTGCATGTGCTGGATACAGGCAGTGATGTAAGCAAAGACTGTGACCGCACCGTAAGCGTGCTTCAACGCTTGTTCCACAATAAAACACTGCAAGAGGAAGCCAAATGACGACCTTTCTCTTTATTGTTGCAAGCATTCTTCTGTTGTCATTGCTCATTGGACTGTTTCGCGTATGGCGCGGTCCAAACGAAGCCGACCGCATGCTCGCAGCGCAACTATTTGGCACCACGGGCGTTGCTACTTTACTGATTCTGGCCATTGCCACCGAGCAACGGGCGATCATTGATATTGCCTTTATCTTGGCACTGCTTGCCGCCGTCGCCACCATCGCTTTTGTGCGCCGCGTAGGTCGCGCCAGACCAGCGAAAAGAAGGAAACGGTCATGATGTACCTGCAAATTCTTCTTATCTGCGCTGGCACCTTTTTCTTTCTGGTGGGCACCGTCGGCCTGCTGCGTTTTCCTGATGTGTACACGCGCATTCATGCTCTTACCAAAGCGGACAACCTCGGTATGGGTTTGATTGTGTTGGGTTTATTACCTTCCACCGGTTCCATCGCCCAAGCGCTCAAACTTATTTTATGCTGGTTTTTAGTGCTTGGTGCCAGCTCCGTGGCAGCCTATTTGGTCGCTACACGACAACGGGCCGCCGATGCTAAGGAGGCGCGATGATTGTCTTCGATATCTTGCTCGGTATCGGCCTTATTCTCGCTGCCAGCGGGGTGTTTCTATCCGCCCAATTATTTCGTTCTGTGGTGCTTTTTGTGGTGTTTGGACTGCTTTTGGCGATTACCTGGACGCGCCTGCAAGCCCCTGACTTAGCGCTGGCCGAAGCCGCGATTGGCGCCGGCCTCACCGGTGTTCTCTTCCTCGATACCTTAGGAACGTTGCGCAAAGCCAAGCACAAGCGTCATCGCAAAAAGGAGACGCACTCATGAGTCGGTCTTTGCGAATCGCGGCAGCAGGTATCGTCGCCTTTGGCACCTTGTATGCGCTCATCCTTGCAGTGCTTAACGCGCCGCAAATGCAGGTGAATTTGCCGCAGCAAGTGGCGCTCAACCTTGAACAAAGTGGCATTGATCATCCCATCACCGCCGTTCTTTTGAATTTTCGTAGCTATGACACCCTGCTCGAAGTCGCAGTGCTGTTAGTGGCTGTTGTTACCGGATTGGCGTTGCGCGAACGTGATGCGTTAACCGCGCACACAGAGCAAGCCCGCGACCCCATGCTGCATGCCCTCACCCGTCGGCTTTTACCCTTGCTGCTCATTACCAGCGTCTACATTTTATGGTCGGGCTCTTATGCACCCGGCGGCGCATTTCAGGCCGGTGCCTTAGTGGCGGCTGCCGGCGTGATTGCGCGCTTGGCCGGCTACGACATCGCCAGCCGCGCCGATGTATTGCTACGCCTTGGCCTCGCCCTCGGCTTTATCTTGTTCTTAACCGTAGCGGTGAGCGCCATGTTCGGGGGCCGTCCTTTCCTCAATTACCCAGAAGGTTGGGCCGGCTCGCTTATTTTCTTAATTGAAGCCGTGCTCACCTTCTCCATCGGTCTGACTCTCATTAGCCTTTTCGTACACGCGCCAGGCGATTCTAGCCCCCGGGGAGGTGACGATGACGATTGATCTTTGGTACGCCATTGTCGGTAGCATTATTGTCGCGCTGTCAGTTTTTGCGTTTCTCACCAGTCGACATTTAATGAAGAAATTATTGGCCTTTAACATTATGGGCTCAGGGGTATTTCTGATTATGGTGGGCCTGCCACAACATCAACATGGCGTTGATCCGGTGCCACAGGCGCTTGTGCTGACTGGAATTGTTGTGGCGGTAAGCGCCACTGCGTTGGCCTTGGTGATTTTACGTCGCTACGTGCGTGCGGGAGGGAACCCCGCCCCATGACGCCGATTTTATTAATTATTCCCTTGGCGTTTGCCATTCTCACGTTGCTGCTACCGCGTAACTGGGCACGCGCCACCATTATTCCGGGATTGGTGTTGCAAGTGGGCGCAGCGGTCTTGCTGTGCATTCAAATATATCACGATGGACCGCAAGATTACGCCCTTGGCGATTGGCAAGCGCCCCTCGGTATTAGTCTTATTGCCGATGGCTTCAGCGTCACCTTGCTTGCACTTACCTCGCTCGTTGCCGCCCTTTGTGCGGTTTACGCTCAGTATTTTTTAACCCGTTATCCGCGCGAACAGCGCTACTTTTGGCCACTATTTTGGTTTTTATTAGCCGCCCTTAATGGCATTTGGCTCGCCGGCGATTTATTTAATTTATATGTGGGCTTGGAACTGCTCGGCTTAAGTGCCGTGGGTATGGTGGCGCTCACTGCCGAGAAAACCACGTTAAAGGCCGCTCTCGATTATCTTTATGCAGCGCTGTTTGGCTCTTTGGCGTATCTGGCTGGGGTTGCGTTGCTGTATGGCGCGTACGGAACCCTTTCGATTGTGCAATTAAGTGAAATGGCCGCAGCGAATCCAACCACGCAAGTGGCCTTGGGGCTAATGACCGTCGGCCTGCTGCTTAAAACTGCCATTTTCCCTTTGCATTATTGGTTGCCGCCCGCCCATGGTGGCGCTCTAGCACCGGTGAGTGCCCTACTGTCCGCATTGGTGGTGAAAGCCTCATTTTATATTCTAGCCCTGCTATGGCTTGATGTTGGCGCCCTCGCCGTAACCGTCAATGCGGCTCAGGCCATGGGTTTTCTAGGTGCAGGCGCTATTTTCTGGGGTAGTTGGCAGGCCTTTCAAACACGGCAGATTAAAATGCTGGTGGCCTACTCCACCGTGGCCCAACTCGGCTATTTAATGCTGTTGTTCCCGCTCGCCATTGGCGTGAGCGAAGCCGCCGCACATTTGGCATGGCAAGGCACTGTTTTGCATTTACTGGCTCACGCGTTTGCCAAAGCGGCCATGTTCTTGGCTGTGGGCACCTTAGTCCTTGCCCTCGGTCATGGTCGCATCAATGATTTTGGTGGCGTATCACAGCGTAATCCGGTCGCGCTTTTCGCCTTTGGATTATCCGCCGTCAGCTTGATGGGCTTGCCACCGAGCGGTGGTTTCAACGCCAAATGGCTGTTATTACAATCGGCCATTGCGAGCGGTCAGTGGCATTGGTTTGTGGTGATGGTGATCGGTGGCCTACTCACCGCCGCCTATGTGTTCCGCGTGTTTCGCGTCTCCTTCGTGCAAACGGCAAAACACGACATTCAAGAAACCCACCCAGCACTTCAATTTAGTGCGCTGGCCTTGGCACTTATGGCGATTGGGTTAGGTTTTGCGAGCGAAATACCGATGTCGTTTATGAACCTCACCGATTTCACACCGTCACCAGGAGGATCGCCATGACCACCCTCCTGCCCGTATTTGTGCTCGCCACATCGCTGATTACCGCGGTGCTTATTTTTGTTCTGCCTGAGCGCCATATTCGGCTACGTATCGGCCTTAACCTGACTGCCGCCCTTTTGAAAATTGTGCTCGTTGCCGTGATGGTTGCCGGTATCGCCAATCAGGTCGATTATGAGTTTCGCTATGAGCTCTTACCCGGCATCGATTTAATCCTGCGCGCTGATGCGCTGTCGATGTTATTTGCCGGACTTTCCAGTGTTCTTTGGCTATTTACCACGGTATACGCCATTGGCTATTTGGAGGGGGCACCGAATCGGAGCCGTTTCTTCGGCTTCTTTAGCTTGTGTGTGGCAAGCACCATGGGCATTGCCTTGGCAGGGAACCTGTTCACATTTCTGATTTTCTTTGAGCTTCTCACCTTATCGACCTACCCCTTAGTGGTGCATCGGGGCACAGAAGAATCCCTTAAAGCCGGCCGCACCTACTTGCAATACACCTTAGGCGGGGGCGCGGTACTCTTGGTTGGGGTGGCGCTCATGTATGGGTTGGTGGACCAAACCGGCAGCATGACCGAATTCGCTGAAACCGGTACTCTGGCTGCGATACCCAGTGAGCAACATTTCACTTTAGCGGTCATCTTTTTTGTGCTGATTGCCGGCCTTGGGGTGAAAGCGGCATTAGTGCCCCTGCACGGCTGGCTCCCGATCGCCATGGTTGCCCCTGCGCCCGTGAGCGCGTTACTGCACGCAGTTGCCGTGGTAAAAGCCGGTGCGTTTGGCATCGTCCGCGTTATTTACAATATTTACGGGGTGGAGTTTGCCTGGCAATTGGGCGTGTTGCTGCCGCTCGCCATTTTGGCGTCGATCACCATTATTTGGGGATCGCTACGTGCCTTGCAGCAAGTGGAAGTGAAAAAGCGACTGGCCTACTCGACGGTAAGTCAGGTGTCGTATATTGCATTGGGTGCCTGCTTATTTGGTCCGGTGGGGACCATCGGCGGCATTGTCCATTTGCTGCACCAGGGCATTATGAAAGTGACCCTGTTTTTCTGTGCTGGTAACTATGCAGAAACCTTAGGGATTCATAAGATTAAAGACCTCGATGGCGCCGGCGCGCGTATGCCGTTAACCAGTATCGCTTTTACCTTAGGGGCCTTTGGTATGATTGGGGTGCCGCCGCTCGCCGGCTTTATCAGTAAGTGGTATTTGGGCATTGGCGCCCTCGATGCGGGGATGAGCTGGGTGATTGGCGTGTTGATTCTTAGTAGCATGCTCAATGCCGGTTATTTCTTGCCGATTGTGTATCGCTTGTGGTTTAAATCTCGACGAGAGCCTTGGCCAGATGAGCATATTCCCCGCGGACGCTTTGAGACGCATGGGCTTTTGCTGTGGCCGACCGTCGCCACTGCCGTGTTTTCGCTCGCTGCAGGCTTGTTCGCAGCCCATGCTTGGAGTCCGTTGAGCTGGTCTAGCTTGATTGCGTTCCGGGAGTATTTGCCATGATGATTGTGCGTGTTCAAGGTGGCCTAATATGACGCTGCTGATGTATTTACTTCATCAGGTGCCGTTACCGTTGCTGGTGATTTTTCCACTAGTGCTAGTTGCTTTCGTGCACACCAATACCGTCCGTCGTCGTGGCTGGATGCTCATTGCCGCACCTATCCCGATGCTCTTAGCGCTACTGTTGTGGTACGGCTACGGACAGCCTGAGTTTGTCACTGAAGTGCCGTGGCTGATGCTCGGCCTGCATTGGCGCATTGATCCGGCGTTAGCCCCCATCTTATTGATGACTACCTTGCTTTGGACCGCTGCCGGCACCTATGTGTGGCAACAGTTGCGCAGCGGCGGTGCCGAAGAACCGCACATAGCCCGGTACCTGCGCTGCTGGTTGCTCACCCTCACCGGCAATATTGGTTTGCTTGTGGCCGGTGACATTGCCTCGTTTTATACCCTGTTTGCACTTATGACCTTCGCTGCTTTTGGTTTGGTGATACACACACAGACCAAGAACGCGCTGTTTGCAGGCAAAGTGTATATCGTGCTCGCAGTGGTTGGTGAAGGCCTGCTGTTGAGCGGCTTAATTTGGGGAGCAGCGCACGCAGCGGCCGGCGAGTTAACCCCGACCGCGCCGTTATTGACGCATTTACCGGGCGCCATCGCAGCCAGTGCCCAAGGGGTTTGGATCGCCTTGTTGTTGTTTTTAGGTTTTGGCGTAAAAGCCGGTTTGGCAGGCCTTCATTGGTGGTTGCCGTTGGCCCACCCGGTCGCTCCAACTCCCGCCAGCGCTGTACTTAGTGGCGCCATGATCAAAGCCGGCTTAGTGGGCTGGCTACTTACGCTGCCCCTTGGCGAGTTCGCCGCCGGGGGCAATTTCGCCTCCATTGCATCCTTGGCTGTGATCTTGGGGTTAGTAGGTGCCTTTGGGGCTGCTATCATGGGCGTGTTCGCCAAGAAAGCCAAAGCCGTGCTGGCTTATTCGAGCGTCAGTCAGATGGGGATGATTACCGTGATGCTCGGCACCGGCTGGCTCTACGATGCTGCTTGGGAAGCGGTTTTCGCGGCCATTGTGGTGTTTTCGGTGCATCATGGTTTCAACAAAGGCGTGCTGTTCTTCGGAGTGGGCTGGGTCGGAGCGCTTTCAGGCCGCGCCGCGACCTTAATTTTGGTGCTCTTACTCATACCGGCTCTGAACCTCATCGGCGTGCCCTTCAGCAGCGGCGAATATGCCAAAGACTTATTCAAAGCCGTAATCGCCGATTTACCGGTTGGCCTGCTCTACCCCATTTTCAGCGCCGGCGCCCTCGCCACCACCGCCCTCATGCTCCGCTACTTCTACCTCCTGCGTAAAACCTAACCCCTCAACAATTACGCCCCAGGGGTACAACTATGTTTTTGTGGAACTATGTTTTTGTAGTGGTGTTAGTGGTCCATTGCCATACATCTTGTACCATATCGACGAGATCGAAATTTGCTTTCCAGCCTAGCGTCTCCTCTGCTAGATCCGATGCGGCATAGCTCTCACTGATATCACTATCCCGACGGGGCAAAAAGCGATACGGAATGGTTTGCTGGATGTGTTTCTCAAAAGCCTGAAGCACCTCAAGAACTGAATATCCTCGCCCCGTGCCAAGGTTAAAAGCGTGGAATCCTTTTCTTTGTGTCATCGCTGATATCGCATCAATATGCCCGCGAGCGAGATCTACGACATGAATATAATCACGAATCCCGGTTCCATCTGGGGTGTGATAATCATTACCGTAAACTTCGAAGTATTCAGAAAGTCCTTGAGCGACTCGAATAACCGATGGGAAAATGTTGGTTGCACTTGCAAGGTTTTCTTCGCCAATCAAGCCCGTTGGATGTGCTCCCACTGGATTAAAGTAACGCAACGCAAATGCTGACCACTGAGGGTCTGAATGGCACAATTCCTGAAGCCGTTGCTCCACAATATATTTACTTGCACCATACGGACTAGAGGTGTTTCCAGTAGCCGCATTTTCAGTGATAGGCATGCTGGCAGACTCTCCGTACACCGCTGCAGACGAAGAAAACACTATTCTCTTCACGCCATGAGCACCCATGACTTCAAGAAGGCATAGACTCCCGCGAACATTGTTATCGTAATACTCAAGGGGTTTTTCTATGCTTTCGGAAACAATCTTCAAACCCGCTAAGTGCAACACTGCGGTAATTGAGTATTCAGAAAATACCCGATTTAAATCAGAGTGGCTGCGCACATCACCTTGGATCCATTTTACGCCGCATCCAGTCAGTTTGGATACACGTTCAATACTTGTGGGTGAACTATTTGAAAAATTATCGAAGACCAAGAAGTCGTAACCAGCATTCGCCAATTCGACAACGATATGCGATCCAATGTAGCCCGCGCCGCCAGTCACTAAAATCATAGATAAGTCACTTAAAAACTAGTTGAATTATATATTGTCTCGGATAACATTGTTCCAGCAACAATATTGCCACTCATTGGCCTAATCTAACCACAGAAGGGAACTCCAGTGCATACATCGATTAAACTAACATTATTATTGTTCTTTTCATTCGCACTAGTAGCTTGTGCAAATACACAACCAATCCAAAATATTAGGAATGCGCCTGTACCCACCAATCTTTCTCACGAAGAAGTAAGAACCGCTATCATGACAGCAGCAACGATGCGTGGCTGGCTCGTTGAAGAAGCGACCGATACTCAAATTATCGCATCAATCATCGTTCGTACTCACAAAGCTCGCGTTGTAATTCCTTATTCAGAAACTCAATACTCTATTGTTTACGATAGTTCAGACAATCTGAGACAGCGGGCCAATATGATTCATCGAAACTATAACCGCTGGGTTTATTACCTCGACAACGATATTCGACGCCAGTTTAATCTTGCGATCCTTGATTAATCTCGAAATCTCGGCATGATCGGTCGCAATGCGACCGATCATTGTTCAAAGAGAATTCTAGCCACAGCAAGACCCACACTGACTCCGTTTCTCCTTTCAAACAAAGGGCTTTGTTCGAATACCACACCATGCAGCGCTTGATAGCGTACGAACCCTCCAATCCACCATTTGTCGTTCAATTGCATACTTAAACCCGTAGAAACTCTTAATCCTGAGTATCCTCCCTGGGCTTGGTATTCAGGGCGATTAGTAGTGGCGTCAACAAACTCAACACCATACATAAATTGATGATATCGGCGCTCACTAAATGTAGCGGCAATCGTGGTGTCCCACTCAAGTTTATCACCTAAAGTCATCCGATTACGCACCTGCGGATCAAAGCGCAAGCCTAAATAGCTAAAATCAAAACCACGAGCAGCGATAGCTGCACGCACTGGTATGCGAAGTGTTAGTTCATGTGAATCGTTTTCCAGAAGTATGAAATCAAGAGAGGGTCCCGCTTCTCCAATCCACCCTAAGTCGTCCATTCCAGCGCGGGCGTTGTTCTCACTGCGTGTTGGGATTGAACCGGCAAAGTTCATGTTTATTTCCCAATTATCGCCTGCAAATACCCGACCCACCACTTCAGAGCCATCGACTTCTAGTTGCTCTGATTTGTATGTAAAAAATGGGAAAGGTAAATACAACGAGCTCGAGTGTTTTGACCCCGGATAGTCGGGAAAATGACTACCTAGAACACCAACGCCCAAACGCACTTCCGCATCCTCGGGGATATAATCACTGAGTCGCTCAGCGTGTGCGTTGGCAGACCAACATTGGGCCCATAAGAACAATAATACGGTGCCTAGATAGACTTTCGATTTCACTTTAAGACTGCCAACGCTTAAAAATCAAAGATGTATTAATCCCACCAAATGCGAAATTATTAGTCATCACATAATCGGTAGTCAGAGAGCGACCGTCCCCCACAATATAATCGAGCTCGCCACAGGCTGGATCTATCTCCGTTAAATTAATGGTTGGAGCAAACCAGTGATCTCTCATCATTTCGATACTTGCCCACGCCTCAATCGCTCCGCAAGCGCCTAATGTATGCCCCAAATAGCTTTTCAGTGAGCTTATAGGCATCTTTGAACCAAAGACTCGATGAGTCGCATTACTCTCTGCGATATCCCCTCTGTCTGTGGCCGTACCATGAGCATTCACATAGCCTATAGATTCCGGTTGCAAGCCTGCATCTTGCAAAGCCAAGCGCATAGCAATCTCCATGGTGTCAGATGTGGGCTGGGTCACATGCATACCATCAGAGTTGCTTCCAAATCCGACTAATTCGGCAATAATGTTAGCCCCTCGCTCCTGAGCATGCTCAAGCTCTTCGAGGATTAGCGTACCCGCGCCTTCTCCGATCACGAGTCCATCTCGATTCACATCAAAAGGACGCGGTGTCAGCTCCGGCGTTTCATTCTTTGTGGACGTGGCGTATAAAGTATCAAACACTGCCGCTTCGGTAGGACACAGTTCTTCCGCTCCCCCTGCAACCATTAGCTTTTGCTTTCCATATTTGATTGCTTCGTAGGCGTAACCAATGCCTTGAGAGCCTGATGTACAGGCGGAGCTTGTTGTAATCACACGTCCTTTGAGGCCAAAGAAAACACCAATATTCACCGGTGCCGTATGCCCCATCATCTGAATGTAACTCGTTGCCGTCACACCAGCCATGGTGCCTTGGTGCATCATATTGGCAAACGCTAGCACTGGCTCCGTACTGCCCGTTGATGAACCATAAGCAACACCGCAGCTTCCGTCGGTTAACGAAGTGTGATCCAACAGTCCAGCATTCTCCAACGCGCGCTCTGCAGCAACAGTGGCCATTAGGGCAACACGTCCCATTGATCGGACCATTTTCCGAGAAAAATGCGCAGGTTTTTGAAAGTCGAGGATAGGGGCCGCTAGGCGTGTGTTCATATCATCAAAGCGTTCCCAGTCTGGAAATACGGTTACCGCATTTTCACCAGCCTTGAGATTTTCTTTAAAGGTAAGCCAATCATGACCTAGTGCAGTCACTGTTGACATACCGGTAACTACTACACGTTTCATTAAATTAGACCACCATTTACCGAAAGTACCTGCCGTGTCATATAAGCGGCACCGTTAGAGAATAAGAAGCTCGTTGTCGCAGCCACTTCTTCAACCGTTCCCGCTCTACGCATTGGTATCATGTTCATGATTTCATTAGCAACGCGATCATCCACCATATCGGTGCCAATGAGTCCCGGTGCCACACAATTCACTGTAATTTTGCGTTTGGCTAACTCCAATGCTAATGCCTTGGTTGCGCCAATCAATCCTGCTTTTGACGCGCTGTAATTTACTTGCCCTCGATTCCCCGCAATACCAGAAACAGACGCAATTGTAACAATACGACCACCATTTCGTAATTGAATCATCGGCATGACGAGCGGATGAATAACGTTGTAGAAACTATCTAAGTTAGTATGAATGACATTATCCCAATCCTCTTCGGAGAGCGCTGGAAAAGCATTGTCTCGGGTAATGCCTGCATTACAAACCACGCCCCAATAGGCTCCATTCTCAGCGATATCCTGCTCCAGTGCGGCACGAGTTTGCGCTCGGTCAGATACATCAAATTGCAGTAGGTTCGCGTGTCCCCCAGCCTTTGAAATTTCCGCAGCGGCTTGCTCAGCACCTTCTTTACCGGAGCGATAATGAACAGTAATGTTGAATCCATCCGCTGCAAGTTTTTCGGCTATCGCTCGACCAATCCCTCGACTCGCCCCAGTAACTAGAACTCGTTTCATATCTTCTCCTGCAACCAATTCTCTGCATTCTCGGGCTGAAACACATTAATCTTTGCCCGAACAACAACGTTATCTTCCGTTCCTACCGCAATAGTTCCCAAAAACACACTAAGTCCATTACTATCTTCAAGTAACTTATCTGCTTTTACGTGCAAAATATCGCCGTTGGAAAAATGGCTTTTTGTTGGTTCATATTTTCGGGTGCCTAGCAAAAGACCAATCTGCGGGCTGTTTCCGCCTTGTCGTGCCACAACACCAGAATATGCTGCAATGGTTTGGGCAATATACTCTAACCCTATGTATGCCGGCACACCGTCTAGTACTTCCGTGTAAAACGAGCTCTTAGGCGAGATATGTACCTGACAAAATGCACCCGTCGACGTTGCATCAATAAGCTCGTCGAGCAAAACCATGGACGCTTTATGGGGAATCACATCTTCTACGCGCAATCCGTTCATTGTTCACTTTTCCCAATAATGACACATACATTGCTGCCCCCAAATGCAAAAGAGTTGCTCATGCACACGCTCTTTTCTAACACGTCTGTGTCAGTTGCAAAACGCAATGGGACAATACTGTCATCAATGCTCTGGTCCCAGACATGGGGAACCACCTTTGCTTGGGTGTTATGCGATGATAGTAGTAACCAGCACAGACCAATTTCGATGGCTCCAGCGGCACCAAGCGTATGACCAGTTAACGATTTGGTTGAACTTGCCAAGACCGAACCCGCACCGAGACGTTGTAACGCTAAACTTTCCATTGCATCGTTTAGGGGCGTGGCTGTTCCATGCAGGTTAATGTAGCCAATATCACTTGGTATCACGTCTGCTTCTTTACAGGCTTTATTCATTGCTGTTAGTGCGCCTCGACCCTCCGGATGAGGTGCCGACATATGATACGCATCGGAAGCCGTTCCTCCGCCTAAGAGTTGAATTTCCCCTTTCCCGCGCTGCACGATGAACAATGCACCACCTTCGCCAATATTGATGCCTTTTCGATTTGCACTAAACGGCTGGCATAGTTGCAGATCCAAACTTTCCAATGCGTGAAATCCATTTAATGTAAGCTCACATAGTGAGTCGACTCCGCCACAGATTACTGCGTCTGCGACACCACTGGCAATTAGATCCCGCGCCGTTAGCAAAGCCTGCGCACTCGAAGAACATGCTGTAGAAATCGCAAATGACGGCCCGGACACCTTTGCAGCAACTTGTACAAATTCCGCGACATTCCCCATTTCTTGCACACAATAATTAAAATCGTCTACCAGTGATACCTGCTCGCCCTTAGCACTTAACGCGCATTCACCCTCTGAAATACCCGAGGTACTGGTACCGATTACCACCGCAATTCTGTGAGCATCGAACTCATCTTTAACTTGCTTTAGCGATATTTCAATTTGCTGTAAACAATGCAGCGCAATTTGGTTATTACGACTATGAAACTTCCTATCAAAATTGCTCACAGATGGTAGCTCTGCAGTTACGCGACCGACAACGGTAGGAGACCCATCATGGAGAAAATGATGTTCACTGCACATACCTGTTTGATCACCTTTAAGGCTCGCTTGCAGCACCTCCTGCTGGGCACTCCCTAGCGCACAACAAATTCCTAAGTCACGCATCCAAATTTGCATGTCACTCATTGCTAGTTTCCATGATTTCGCGATCAAGCGTTGTAATCGTTAAATGATATTCTGTGTGTTTAATTTTTATGGCCTGTGCTTGCAAGGGGTGCTCGTCAGCAGAGATTGTAAGGACCCGTTCGTTTTCATTATAAATATGCCTTCGCCATTCTCCATGGTCGTCCTGACGTATCCGTAACCCCCCCCGCATCTGCCTTTCAAGCGTAGACTCGGGCAACAGTGCGAGTTGCATTTCAACGACCATCCGTAACGGGAGGCGCGGGTCTGGCAGCGTATCTCCACCCAATACTTCCAGTGTATTTTGCTCAACTCGTACGCGAAATAGCTCCTGACCCGTAAGCGTCAAGGCGACCACAACCAACTTCTCTTGAGTAAACAAAGACGACAATAAAAGCTCTTGCCGTTCATTACCAAACTCTATAACCGCATGCTGTGTCCACTGTATGTCGGCATTTGGCCAGCTGTGTGCAATCTGAAAATAACCACCTTCGTAGGCGACCATTGAGTTACTTGATGGTAATGATTGGCAAGCAGTCCCTAAACTAATTACGAGAACGGCCCCTAGCAAGTACAACTTACGCATCCATACAATCACGACCATTCTCCCTGACGTTATACCTATTAAAATTTTGGCCGCATTCGAGTAAAAAGAGGCGCCAGCAATGAGCCTAAGAGAATACCAAAAAGTACGGTAATACCAAATCCCGCAATTGCTGGGGTCGTGCTCATTGTTAAAACACCAAAGGCAAGTAAGCTCGTGATCGCTGACATGGCAACGGCCAATTGCACATATGAGGGTTCAAGTGGTGCGCTGAAAAAAATTAGATAATCAATGGCTAAACTCAATACTAGGATTGCGGCCACCAAATGAAAAACAGTCAGGTAAAGGTTGAACCATTGACTCAACGAGAGCGCAGCGACCAATACAAAAGCTAAATAGAGAATGCCCGTGAATGCCACTGATAAACTTCGCTTCCACATTAACATCAGGAAGGTTACAAACAAGGCAATGACAATCCAGAGATAAAGCTGGTGTCGTAAATGGGATAACGCGTTCTCGGCATCATCAAGCGGATTAAACCAGCGTATCGAATTGGGTAAGTTGAGGTCTGCCAGTTCTGCGTCTCCCAGATCTGCGTGTAACTGGATAAAGCTCACGTAAGTACCGTCTTCTTGCTCGCTCAACAATTGCTGTTGCCATTCAGTTAAATCCTCGAGCCCCATTAAATAGGACGTCTCCGGCTTTAACAGTCCCAGCTGATTCAAATAATGTTGACCTGACTCACTTTCCCAAAATTCACCTTGTAGGTGTAGGGCTGCTTGTTGACGCTCCTTCGAAGGCAGTTGATCAGCCAACATCTGCCAATCATAGACATACTCTAACGTTCGCAAAGTACCTCTTAAAGTCTCTTGCTCTTGCAGCATCGCTTCTAGGTCATCGCCTTCTTGTAAGAGCCATTTTTGTCCAGCTTCAGAATGCGCTGCCCCTATTTTCTGAACTTCTAATTCCTGTTGTAACAGGCCACTAGAGCTCCGTGTTAGCTTCCGTACGTCGTCATTGAACTGAATTTGTGTTATCCCCAAAACGACGACCAAAGCCATAAACGCAAGTACTATATAAATTGCTTTTGAGGGTATCTTCGCCCATTGTCGTACATAATTGTTGGCTAACATTCTTACGTGATTGCGTGGTTCAAATGAATCGTGCCCAGCAAATTTTACTAAACCAAAATGCACAGCAGCGTAGGCTGCAACAAGACCCACTGCTATAAATACCGCGACTTGTTGGAACAATGCAAAAGGCAAAAGCGATATGGCCAAGTAGCCTAGCAATGTTGTTAACATTCCCAATCTCAAATGAGGGAGCATTCGTTGAAATGCTCCCTTTCCGAAGCCTGCTGCTAGAATTCCATGGATCGTATAATCGACTGCGATACCAATAAGGGTTGTAGAGAATACGAGAGCAATCAGATGCACCTCGGTGAAAACAGCGATAACCGCTGCAAAGCCGCTGGTTAAAGCGAAGAAGAGAACACCTAAAGATACCGCTAGTGGTTTGAGGCGACCAAAACAAACCCACATGAGAGTAATCACCCCAAGCAGAGAGAGAGCTCCAAAAAGATTTATTTCCTTCTCAGCTTGTGTCGCTGCTTCGGCTGTATGAAAAACAACGCCACTGCGGAGTACTTGAAAGTTTTCGTTCTGTGTTTGTGTTTTTTCTTCGAGTCGCTGCACTGCTGTGCTTATGTTTTGCGCCAGTGTTCGGTCTAAGCCATCTGCTGCTATGATCCCCAGAAGCATCCATTCTGGAGGTAAATCTGCAATCTCAAACCCGTATACGTTGTATCCAGCATAAGGATTCGAACGGGCCCGCACGGCTGTTTCTGTTAATAAGAGAGGATCTTGGGTGAAGTTACTGACGACAATTGGCGTTGGCGCACTTAATAGGCGCCACGCATTCTCTATTAACACATCGAATTCGCGCCCGTTTAGCTGCTTCGATTGCGCATCGCTTATGAAGGCGCCGCTATAAGCCCTATAGGTGTCTTGTAGATCGGCAAATTCCCGCTCTGGGTTGAGCCAATCCACACCATTTGTTGTGTCTCTAAGCTCCTGCGCAAAAGATTTATACTCTTCGACAGTGCCATTTCTCAGGACCAAACGAATATGCTGATGAGTTGGGTTTTTCTGCAGAATTTGATGTTCTAATTGATCTTCTTGAGACGGTAAAAATGACAGAATGCTGCTTTGCCATTGCGTATTTGGAAACTGAAGGGCGGCAAAAGCTAAAAGAATCGCCCAACAAAGCACTAAAACTGTAGCGAGTTTATTATCGTTCACTCTTCACTACTCTTTTGGGGACTTAACTTTATTGTAGTAATACTGCCGTTACTTTCGTTTAGCACGATTCCGTTTAGAATAGGCTGTCCGTAAACGCTGATATCTTGATAATAATCTAAGATCTGCTGCGATAATGGAATAAATCGAGTGCAGTTTTCTGCCTCAATTGTGCACGAGCTTGCTTCAAAGTGATCTTTCAAAAACTCACGATCATTTTGTATCACGGCCATCAGCAAACGTGCAACAAACTTACTTCCCGATACTAATTTACCTTCTCCTTCGACCACTTCTTGAATGCCATCACCATCCACTCGAATAGTGGTCGCGACCGGATGCTCTACAATCCAGTACATATGATCTTTATAAACGGTTAACCGACCTGTGCTCCGGATGGGACGTGGTAAACCTTGCAGCTGTTTTTCTTGTTCAAACTCGAACCCCTGAACGATGGGAGCAGTGTCGATTTGGTCGGATGCAAAGGCAGCAGGGACTACTGCGGAAAAACAATATGAAAGCAACAGTAACACAAACACGGCTGGCATCATTTCACTCCAAGTCTATGCAGTAGTATTTCCGGCGACTCGTAACACATCTCTCCCGTTTCCCGAGATACAGCAACTTGCTTAGACATCCCTTTAGTGAGAACTTTGCCCGACGCTACATCAGTAATTATGTAGTGGAATTTAAGATAGCAATCCCACTCCACTAACTCTGCAACCACTCGAATCGCACTTCCAAAGGTTGCCGAGGCTACGTATTTAAGTCGAATATCCACAATTGGAAAACCGTAGCCTGATTCTGCCATTTGCAGGTAATCATAGTTAATTTGCTTTAAGAACTCACAACGCGCCAGTTCAAAATATTTGACGTAGTGGCCGTGCCACACAATTTCCATTGCATCGACATCAAAAAAAGGCACTTCCACGATAACCTCGGCCTGGCGCATCCTAATTCTCCTCACTATACAAAGGCCAGTGCCGCTGTTGTATTTGATGGATTAAACAACGTAACTCTGATTCCAACGGCCGATCTTCTGTGAGTAATGGATAGCTTTTCTGGAAAGCTTCTACAAAGCTGGCAACATTCGGACTCAAGCTCGATAGATTTAATTCTTGTCGATTTAATCTGATTTGCACTGCCTGCTGCGTTACCAATAAAGATGCAGCCATAACCTGCTCGGTCAGCTCCAGTATTCGCAGGCAATCGCGAGCCGCGATGGTTCCCATGCTAACTTTATCTTGATTATGGCACTCAGTGGAACGCGAGAACACGCTGGCTGGCATGGTCAATTTTAACGCTTCAGCTGTCCACGCACTGCAACCTATTTGCACTGCTTTAAACCCATGATTCAAGTGCATCCGATCTTCTGATGCGGCCGAAACATTTGCGGGAAGCCCGTTATTAAAGCGGGTATCCACAAGTTGGGCAACTTGCCGGTCATGCAAATCAGCTAAGTTCGCCACCGCTGTCTTCATGCTATCCATTGCCATTGCAATGTGGCCTCCATAGAAATGCCCCCCATGCAACACGTGTTCACCAAGTCCGTCGATAATAGGATTGTCGTTCGCGCTATTTAATTCATTTTCAATTAAGCTTCGAAACCATGGCAATGCATCTCGCAACACCCCAATTACATGCGGTGCGCAGCGAATTGAATACCGATCCTGTAGGCGAGAAGAATTACGCGGATGTTCATGATGATTGAGATCATCGCGAATCCATTTCGCTACTTCGATTTGTCCCGGGTGCGGCTTAACCGAAAAGAGGATTTCGTCAAAATGGTGGCTATTGCCTTGCATTGCGATACTCGCTAATGCCGTAATACGACTCCCAAGACGAGTTAAGTACTCCGCTCGTTGGAAGGCTAGGCAAGCGAGCGCTGTCATCACCGCTGTGCCGTTCATTAGAGCTAAGCCCTCTTTCGGACGCAAGGTTAGAGGTTCAATGTTAAGATCGCTCAGTACATCGCGGGTTGGTTTCAGTTGTCCATTGGCATAAACCTCACGCTCACCCATTAAACTCGCGGCTAGATACGATAACGGAGTTAAATCACCACTAGCTCCAACGCTTCCCTCTTGTGGTATTCGAGGGTGAATACCATGATTAAGATAAAACGCTAAACGTTCCACTAACTCGCGACTCACGCCTGAATAGCCTTGAGACAATGAGGCCAAACGCGCCGACAGAATCGCTCTAACTTCCACCTCCGAAAAATCTTGACCCAGCCCACAGCCATGAAAACGTGATAAATGAATAGGCAATTCCCAAACTTGGCTCAATGGGACTCTTACTGTGCAGCTATCCCCATACCCCGTTGTGACTCCATAAATGACACCGTCTTCACGCAGGAGTTTATCTAGAAACTCAACCCCGGCGTCGATCTTCTGCCAGAAGTCTGGATTATTACTAAATTGCGCTACTGCTCCTTGTGCCGCAATTGCACAGATGTCTTCAATTTGTAACCAGGTGTTGCCGAAAGTTACTGGTTCTAATTGCATAGGAGCTGTTTGAGTTGCGTTCATTTCCAACGTCTTAATCCTCTCTACCGTCGCTTTCAGGCAAGCACCAAAAATTATAAAAATTGTACCATTGCAATGGGTCTGTCTTCACTAAGTGCTCGAGATGCGTTGCATATCGCTTGACCCAGTGTGCTAACTCGTCGTTCCTATTGCGCCGCGGAATACGTATTTCTTCCGAAAGAAACTGTAAATCCAAGCGATACTTACCTTGCACTTGCATACATGACATCAAATAAACCGGACATGACAAGACGCTCGCTAAGATCCACGGCCCTATTGCAAAAGGTGCTGATTTCCCAAGAAAATCCGTCCAAACAACATTGTTCGGTGAATCCACGGAAACACGGTCGCCCACAATCACAACACACTCGCCCCGCTCCACTCTATCTTTCAGCATGATGACTAAATCCGGGCTGATAGCGTTGGCTTGTATCAGGTCCGCATCTATACTGGGGTTCACGTCCTTTAAAATTCGATTAAAATTCGCCGCATGCTCGGTAAACACAATAACATTCATGCGGACTGAAAAACGCTCTTTCACTAAGGCTCTACATACTTCCACATTGCCAAAGTGGTTAGCGATAAGAAGCGCACCCTTACCTTGAGAGAGCTGAGATTCAAAGTGAGAGACATCACCGAGCTCTAAGTCCTCGATTCGCAACTTGCCGACCCAGGCATCGACTTTATCAACCGCTGCCTGACCAAATCGCCAAAAATGCAAAAAACTCTCTTTCCATGTGGGGTAGGTTTGAAGATGAGGTGTCGCACCGAAGTGTTTATAAACACGCCCTAAATAATCCAAGGATGCAGATCGGGTGGCTCGAGAGCTCAAGAAAAAGTATAAAAGTATCGGTAGAAGTCCAATCTTGACTAGTAAACGCCCACCAAGCCGATAAAAACCTAGCAGAATGCGGATACCAAAATAACTTCCTCGTTCCTTATAGTCCACCCAATGCTTTTCAGCCATCACCCTTTCCTTTCCGCCAGAACAAAAGCATTGGCGCTCTTAAAAGCATTCCAAAGAATAAACGGGTATGCAGCCAAGAAATACGTACATTATCGCGAAACCCCTGGAAATGAGAGGAACCGTCCTCGGGATAAATGACGCGAGTAGGATAAAAGCGTATGGATAGACCTTGCCAGTACAGACGCACCATAATTTCAATATCAAAATCCATACGCTCACCAAGTCGCTTGCGAGCCATTAGGTCAACACACGGAGCTAGGGGATACACCCTAAAACCACACATCGTATCCCGAATTTCAAAGGACAGTGTTTCAATCCACACCCAAACGTGAGTAATGTGCCGGCCTATCCGTCGACCTCTTGGAATGCTCTCATCATACTGTGGTTGGCCACTAATAAGCGACTCAGGATATTTCTTTGACAACGCCCACATCGGCTTAATATCTGAGAGATCATGTTGCCCGTCTGCATCTACTTGCAGAGCATGGGTAAACCCCTGCTCTGAGGCAGCGCTTATTCCCGTCATCACTGCCCCACCTTTACCCTTATTCACTGAATGGGAGTGCAAGCGAACAAGTGGCTCCTTGGCAGCCAGACGTTCGAGAATCGCCTTCGTTGCTTCATCTGAGCCATCATCAACGATAAAAATTGGATAACCAAAACCGGTCAATCCTTGCACCGTCGTTTCGATAGTTTCGCCATGATTGTAGATAGGAATAATAAAACACCGCTGCATTACGTCTCCAACTCTGAATTATTCTGTTTAAAGCGAATGCGCCCTGATGATGCCGCCTTACCATTAAGCCAATAGCTGAAATGCAGCTTACCGGAGGCCAATTTAGAGAGTTCAAGCTCCAAGGGTTGCCCGGGGGTAATAACTTGCTGGAATTTGAGAGCGTCTACAGAGAGAACCTCTACCATTTCAGGAAAGAATGTTTTGCAATATATAACCGCCCAGTGAACTTGAACCACACCCGCAAGAATAGGATGGCCCGGGAAGTGCCCATCAAAGTAGGACAAACTTTCTGACAGCACAAGACGCATTCGTATCAGCGTTTCGCTCTGCTCAAGGATTTCTTTCTCTGGAAAGTCGCCCTCGTCCACCATGGGTATCATTCAAATAATTCCTCTAAAAACCGCAGCGGAGTTTTTCCGCGTTCATCACATGGCAATGCATCTACGTAACGAAACTTACGAGGCAAGGCGACTCTATCAAATCGCTGCGCTAAACAATCTCGTATTTGCTGGTTCAAGAACAGCTTTCCGCCACTTTCTAATTGTTGGCGCCCTATGTCATTCAACACGATCACTGCCCCGAGATAATCTCGCTTCCCCTGTAAAAGGATTGCCTTTATATCCGCTACCCACGGTAACTGCTTTGCAAAAGATTCCACTTCCGGTAACGATACTCGCTTCTCGGCAACCTTCACAATTCTATCGGAGCGACCAAGCAAACGAAACTCCTCGGCGCCTATAAGCTCGGCTTTATCTTGCGTAGTGAACCATGCTTCTGAGTCGATGTAGGGCGATTTTATTTCAAGACACCGCTGACTATTTAGCTTAATGCTTATTTGAGGGAACGGCCTCCACGGAGTTTCGCCACCTGCATTGCGTCGCCAACCGATGCCTCCTGTTTCTGTGCTTCCGAATACCTCGATAGGCGAATTACCAAGACACGTTTCGTATGTACTCGCTGTGTCAGCCGATAACGGACCTCCAGAGCTAAAAATAGTAAGCCCATGGTTATGCTCATTTGATGTTTCTAGAGCTTGTGCAAACCTCACTAGATGAACCGGACTGGCGATGAGAGTAACAGCATGTTTCTTCAGTAACTGCTGCAAAGTTTCACTGTATTCCAGAGACAACCGATACATTGTTTTACCACTTTGCAACGGCCATAAAAGACGGAACAGCAAGCCATAAATATGGTTAACCGGAACCGTTGCGGCAAACACCGCGCTCTCAACGAGTTGTTCCGAAAATACGCGTTCTAACTGCTGAGACTCTAACCAAAGTTGATCTATTTTTTTGGTGATTAACTTTGGCTCACCACTACTTCCTGAGGTAAAAAAAACAACCTTGGTATTGTTACTTAAATAAATCTCAGCAGGAGCGACCGCCTCTCCCTGAAGTAAAACAGCGGAACACACCGAGTCACAATGCGTCTCAACTTGAGTGAGTGTGGTTGGCTGAGCATTGGGAGGTAGCACAATTGTTTTACCGAGCTTAGCTAGCGCAATAAACCAGACAGCAAACTCGTAAAAATCAGTCCGATTAAGAAGTACACGACTGCCAAACTCTTCACATTTTTTCGTCGCTAACGTGACGTCATGCAAAAATTGAGCAACCGGAATAGTCTCTAAATGACTGGGGAATGACGCAATGAAAAGAGGTTGGCTTGGTGAAATCCAGCTCAACCTCATGAGCCTATTGACTTGCTTTAACACGGATTCGAACTCGCCATTCAACAAACATCAATAACCCCATAAGGGCATAAGACAGCATGCCATTATAAAGTACCCACAGATCCCAATTTCCATACACCGCTGTAAATAGCGCAATACCACCATTTATTATGAAAAATCCGCACCAGACTTGAGTAACACGTGTTGTGTAGGCTAGTCCTTTAGGATCAAGTTCGCCTTCCATAAACCTAGCAATGCGAGCAATCACAGTGGGGGGCCGCAACAAAGACCAAGCAAAGAGAGCTAACATTCCCAAGTTTATCCACACAGGATAAAACAGTAATGCTCGCTCATCTTCTCTGAAACTTAACGCTATCGCCAAAACAATGGCGGTAAGTAGGTAGAATGTCCTTGTCGGTCCGCTCTGTCTAGAAGTGAAAAAACCTCTAAGGGCGAGAATTAAGATCAAGGGAACCAACGCCACGATTGGCTGCAAATAGCGAACCGCCCACCAAACATACAGTGGGTATAAAATCAGAACGACTGACAGGAACACTCGCCACAACCGTGCGCTTGATACCATGATTAGGCAACGACCAACTGATGCACTTCCGCTACGACATCATCTACAGTACGCACAGCCTTGAATGCTTCTGGATCAATCTTCTTTCCGGTGATTTCGCGTAACTTCACTACGAGATCAACCGCATCAATACTATCGAGGTCCAACTCCTCATAGAGATTCGCATCTTTAGTGATTTTATTTTTATCGATTTCAAACTCATCGACCAAAATATTCTGGAGGACGACAAATATTTCATCTCTTGTTTTCATGTTTCTTCTCTCTTACCGAGCTTGGCTGATGAACTCAGCCAAGCTATTAACGCTAGCAAAATAGCGCTTTGTTTCTTCTGAATTAGCATCAAGTTTGACGTTATATTTCTTTTTGATAGCTAAACCTAGTTCCAAAGCGTCAATTGAGTCTAAGCCCAACCCCTCAATAAACAGGGGCGCGCTGTCATCAATATCGTTTGGCTGAATATCTTCCAGCTCAAGCGATGCGACAATAAGCTCTTTAATTTCTTGTTTTAATGTTTCCATGCTCCACTACACCTGTTTATAAATTGTTTCTAAATCACGGTTTAATCTGCGTACAGCTTGGGAAGTACTGCGATCATATAGGTACTCGTCCACATTTATTTCCTGCACGTATTTGATCGTAAGCTTCGGCTTAGAGAGGGGACTACAATACCAAGGCTCTCCTTTGCGCAATGTTTCCGGAACACAAGAAATATCAACGGCGATAATTCGCGCTTTCGTACGCAAAGCAATATGTGCCGCTCCGCGCTGAAACCGAACTTGCTGTCCGCTTTTTGTGCGTGTGCCCTCGGGAAAAATGATTAAATTATTGCCCTCTGCTAACGAATCTCGACATTCTTTTATCAGTAACTCAGGATCTGAGTTACTGATATAGCCCGTACTTCGTATAATTAGCCGGACAAACGGATTGCGAAAAAGATCGGCCTTTACCACGCAATCAGGACTTCGTGTCATACTGATGAGTGCAACAACGTCAATGAGCGTGGGGTGATTTGCAATAACCATCTTCCCACGCGCTGTTTTTAGCGGCAACGCATCAAAATCGTAATCAATAACTCGGAGAAAATGCATCCACCATGTGAAGCATTGGAAAGCTAACCGAACGCTTTCTCGGGCCACTTTTTTACGCAGCGAGCTCTTCCAAATACACAAGTACAGTAAAGGAATTAGTGTTACCGAGAGCACAACACCGCCTAAACCGAAGGTAAAGAAACTCAAGCCCGTTGCGCATACCCTCCAGGCTCGGTTCACGCGCTGAGCGTAGCTACGTGCGCTGCCAACGCCAGTTATATCCTGCACCTGCATAGCTCACTTCCATTTGATTTTTTTCCAAGAAATGAAGCACGTTGTGCACATTTGATACACATTGCACATCGCTCGAAATTACACTGCTCCGTTCAATTCTGAGAGTGACGTCGCCTTGTTCGAATCCTTCATGTCGCGCTACACGCAAACCTAATGCTACCGACTGCTCAGTCGTTACTCCTTTGCCCTCATAGATTTCAGGTATCCGTTCATCGGCAAAAACCACGACAACCTCTTTCAATTCCCCATCCGCATGCAAACGGGCATAAGCGGTCAGCAAGGCCGCATCAAAGCTCTGAATTCCGGCAGATAATGTCAAAGATGACTTTTGATTTTCCGTCACAATGCAATACTGACCAGCAACCGCGTTATGCACTGATAACGCAAATTGAGTCGGTGAAAGTGGCTCGTGTTTCGTTAGGTTCTGTAGTTGCACCAAGGTTTTAGACAAATCACCATGACGCGATGCGAATATAGTTTCATGCTTCTCGAGAGAACTTGCATGTTTGGCAACAAAAAATGCCATTTTGGTAAATGAACTGAGGCGCCGCCTAGCATTTGCCGGAACCCAACTTACATCAGGTTTTCCAAGCATAGCTTCGCCGTGCATTGATGGGTGAGACCAATGCGGTGTCCAAGCCGACCACCCCTGCACAGTCAGATTCATATTATTACCTAATTCGCTAGCAAACATGGGAGGCTAATCACCCCCTCTTTTTTGCGCAATCTTATGTAAATCGACTGTAAATGTAAAGTTAGAGACGCGATATTAAAGTGCTTTGCTTCTTGCACTTCTAGGCCTTCTTCGGCAGACTTTCAGTTCACCTTTCTAGGTCCTTGTTACGGATACAAAATATAATCATGAATATAAATATTCCTTCTTCATATGGATATGAGCGAGATTCGCTTTCTGCACTTGACGCGATCTCGGAAGCACAGCGAATCGCCCATGCACCTATGTTCTTTTTTGTGGCTTGTCTATTACGTGACAAAGGAATATTGGAGGCCATTGAGAGTGCTGGAGATAAAGGTATTAACATTGAGGAACTGAGCGAACGCATAAACCTAAGCACTTATGCTCTGTCGTTATTGCTCGATAACGGACTCAGTCTTAAAGCTATTTATTACACTGAACAGCGTTATCATCTGGGAAAAGTTGGTCATTTCCTCCTTCATGATCCCATGACTATAGTGAATATGAACTTCTCTCGGGATGTCTGTTATTTAGGAATGCAACATTTAGAAGAAGCATTTTCAACAGAAACTCCGGCGGGTTTAAAGGAGCTCATCGATTCACCGACGATTTATCCGGTTCTTAGTAAACTACCCAGCCCAGCGAAAGAAAGCTGGTTTGCTTATGACCACTATTACTCGGATAACGCCTTTAGCTCTGTACTCCCTCTCGTTTTCGCTTCAAGCCCCAAAAAAATGTTCGATGTAGGAGGAAATACTGGAAAATGGGCCCGCGCGTGCGTCGCTTACGATCCAGAGGTCGAAGTCACTATTGTAGACTTACCGATTCAGTGCAGCACTGCTGAGCAACAAAATAGTGGTCAACCGGGGGCTGACCGCATCGCTACCTTTCCGATTGATATTTTGTCTGAGGAAACGCTTCCATCGAGTGCCGACTTTTGGTGGATGAGCCAGTTTTTAGACTGCTTTAGTGAAGAACAGATTACCAATATTCTGAAAAAGATACATGCGGCTTCAAAACCTAATGCTCGCATTGGTATTTTAGAGCTGTTCTGGAATTGTCAAAAATTCGAAGCAGCAGCACTCTCCCTCAATGCCGCCTCTCTATACTTCACTACTATGGCCAACGGAAACAGCAGATTCTACAGCATCGAAGCCATGCTTCAGTGTTTAGATAACGCCGGTTTCGAGGTGGAGTCACGAACAGATCATATCGGTTATGGGCATACACTTCTTATATGCCGAAAGAAGTAAGGTTTCCTATGATTTGGATGGCTCAGTTACGTATTCCGCAGCCTTGGCCTCCATTTTGTGAGATGAATTTCGCGCCTATACGAACCTATCTTCATTCAGTTGAACTTGAGTATGCCTGCCAGCAGAAGAATATTAAGAGAGCTTGGGAGTTTGCCTTAGGTCGAGCCTTGGTAAGGTACTTAGTTGCCCAAACTGGGAACCTTTGCTTTGATGGCATTGAGATTTCACTACCAAGCTTGTCACCCCCAAGTTTATCTGTAAATCGTTCCCCCTGGCATCTGTCTATCTCGCATTCTGAGGGCGCTATTCTAGCCGCAGTGAGTC
This sequence comes from Aliidiomarina indica, assembly GCF_015354615.1. Taxonomy (GTDB): domain Bacteria; phylum Pseudomonadota; class Gammaproteobacteria; order Enterobacterales; family Alteromonadaceae; genus Aliidiomarina; species Aliidiomarina indica. Next base: position 87,694 of record NZ_JACAVQ010000005.1, read on the forward strand.
GCGATAACTCCGTTGGGGTCGATATCCAATTTACCAGTAAGAACCGAAACACTTCCGCTTTTATCACCGAGTATTCCGTTTTCAAAGATTGCACTGTTGATACTTTTTATTCCCGCTGGGTCGCGTTAGAGGCCTACGCTAAATTCAATAAAATTGCCGTTGTTGAATTACTCAATCAACCTTTTATTCTGCCTACCGAGCATAGAATAAGCCATGGACAAGATAATGATTACTGCTGGGCAGCCGCTTCACATCAAGATGTACAAATAAAAGAGTTAGCTACTCCCCCCTTCAAGATCAAATAAAGAACAGACTCACCATCCCACCTCAACAGTTACGCCCCTGGGGTACAACTCTGATTTCACCAGCGGTACAACAATTACGCCCCAGGGGTGGAACTATGTTTTTGTGTTTTTGATGAAGTTCTGCGATGCTAAATCGTTGGCCTTACTTCGGGGGATTTGTATGGGATCTTTACGTCAAAAAATATCAGTCATGTTGCTGTTATTTGCATCATTTACCGCGTCTGCCATGTATGACGATTTTCATCCCGTGGTCGCCGAGTATATAGGCCATGAAATGCTGCCATGCGAGAATTCCGACGACCTTATCTACTGCGTGAACGAAATCTACAATTACCGCTTTCGCATTGTTGAAAGCCATACCCCGGAGCTCACCGTCGGCAACGAAATCAATGCACTTTATACAAGCTCTCACCATTATCCGGCCTTTATGGAAGAGCGTTTTAGCTATTTCATGTTAGTGCGTGATAATGAACACTGGATTATCGATGATTTTCTTTGGAGCTTTGCCTATCGCACGAGCGATAATCGCTTTGCCGAATGCGGTTGCTCGTTGTTGGAGGGACGCACCGACGAGGCTCTCGATATCCTGTGTGAGCTCGCGACCTTTCAACCGCGGATTCAGATCGATATTACACACGCCAGTAGTTTTGGTCGGGAAAAGTACGAAACTAGCGACGCATGGACAGTGATTGGAAATACTGCGCTATGCACGCGTGGCATTTTTACCGAGAACCTACCGAAGCTATTTCTATAGCCTCGGTTTTTTCTTAAAAATTCACGCTTTTCCTTGATTCCACCGAGCGAATTCCCTAACATAGCGCGGCTTGCAGGATAGGTGTCCGAGTGGCTGAAGGAGCACGCCTGGAAAGTGTGTATACGGTAATCCCGTATCGAGGGTTCGAATCCCTCCCTATCCGCCAGAATAACGAAAGAACCCGCCTTTTTGGCGGGTTTTTTCGTTATCCCTTCCAAACAATTCCACCCCTGAGGTGTAACTCTGTGTTCGTCAGTTGAAGCGCTTGCTGATGGTGTCGCTGAGCGCGCGTATTTTCGGGACGCCAATGAATACGAGTATTGCCGCTATCGGCCAAGCGATGTAAAACGCTTGCCACCAGCGGCCAAAGAAACCCTCGCCTAGCCCAGTGTTTATCCAGGTAATCAGGCCTGTCATTAGAAACGCCATGTACAATGACATGAGTATGGGAAAAACTAATTTTTTCATTCTTCTTCCTTTCGCTAGCAATAGTTCCACCCCTGGGGTGTAACTCTGTTTTCGTCCCTCGCGGCTTTTATCTACCTCGTTGAAATGTAAAAGAAACAACAGTTCCACCCCTGGGGCGGAACTGTGTTTTTATACGAAGAGGATGGCGACGATGGTGATGACTCCTGCGAGGAGGACGTTGAGTACAACGCCTTCGCGGGCCATTTCTTTGATGGTTATTTTCTCGGATGCAAAGACGATGGAGTTCGGTGGGGTTGCCACGGGCATACAGAATGCGCAGCTACAGGCGATCACGGCGGGGATCATCAGTAGCTCGATGGGCAAACCGGCGGAACCCGCGGTTGCGGCCAATATGGGCATGAGCAAGGTGGCGGTCGCGGTATTGGAAGTCACTTCTGTGAGGAAGGACACGCTTAGGGCCAATAGAAATATCAGCAACCAGATTGGAATGCCAATCATGCCGCCCAAGCCCGAACCAATGATATCACTTAAGCCTGAGGCCATGACGCCAGCGGCTAAGCAGATGCCACCTGCGAACAGCAGCAAAATCCCCCATGGAATGTTTACTGCCTGCTCCCAAGTGAGTAAGCGCCCACCATGACCATTGCTCACCACAAACATAGCCACTACGCCGGCAAGAGCAATGGTGCTGTCGCCGACACCCGTGATACCGGTCACTCCTGTCCAGCCGCCAAAGGGTTCGGTACGAAACACCCAAAGAAAAATGACCGCGCCAAACACCATCAGCACACGCTTTTCATAGGCGGTCATCGGACCTTGTTTTGGCAGTTCTAAAGGCATCGACAACGTTAATCCACGTGTAAGCCACCAGCCGATGACCGGCAATCCGAGCACCACCATGGGAATACCAATCTGCATCCAGCGACCAAAACCGAAGGTATCTCCGGAGTAAGTTTCATAAATGGAGGCAAAAATAAGGTTGGGGGGCGTGCCAATAAGCGTGGCCACGCCGCCGAGTGACGCAGAGTAGGCTAAACCAAGCAGCAAGGCGCGCTGAAAACGATGGTTATCACTGGCGTCGGCCATAGCTAAGGCAACCGGCAGCAAGGCTAATACCGCGGCAGTATTGGAAATCCACATGGAAAGCACGGCCACCGCCAACATAAACGACAACACAATGCGTCGCCCCTCGGTAACGCCGATCCAACCGACAAGAGTCAGCGCGATACGCCTATGCACACCGCTCGCTTCCACCGCCTTGGCGAGCATAAATGCGCCCATGAATAACACGATGACATGATCACCCAGTGATCCGCTCGCCTCACGAAAATCGAGAATGCCGCCAAGGGGAAGTAGGATAAACGGGAGCAATGAGGTAACCGGGAGCGGGAGTGCCTCAGTAATCCACCACCAAGCCACCCATACCACCACAGCCAAAGTCCAAGCTGCAGGGGCTTCCATACCTGCCACCGTAGCAATCAGCCACGCAAGCAATGCGACGATTGGGCCAATTATCATGTGATTGGGTTTGAGCGATTGTGCGAGGGCGCCCACCATAGCTTGTCCTTGTTTTGTTTTTCTTATTTTTCTTGATTATACCTGCGTTGCAGCATAGCACCAGCGTCGATTCGGCAATCGGAGGGAAGCTTGATCCACGTCATATCAGCAAATATTTGCGTCGATATACTAAGAACATCAACTAAGTAAGGAGGGAATCGCAATGAACCTATGGCGCGAATTTCTGAGTGATCCGGTTATTTTCTTCTCATTTACAGGCCTCGCTGTGGTGCTGGCCATCTGTATTTTCTACGCGATTTATTTTATCTATAAAGTCCAACACGCGGAGTAGCCAACGCGGTGCGTTGGCTACGGGATGCGGCGTTAGGATTTGGCTTCGTGAGGGTGTCTGCCGCAGGGATGCGGCAGCCAAGCCCCCAGGGATGGGCTCGCGGCGTCCCTCACGGGGTCATTCCTGACGCCGTGTCCACGCACAGCCAGCTGACCAACGCGGTGCGTTGGCTACGGGATGTGACAGCTACCTGACCAACGCGGTGCGTTGGCTACGAGACGGGATAGGTTGGGTGCAGGAAATCAAAGCCGGTGGCTGAGAGTCGGGCGTTAGAGAGGCGTTTACTGCCGCGTGGGCCGATCTCGTTGCTGCGAGGCAAATTGCTGGCGTCGGCACCAATGCGCTCTGCTACGCGGCGCACGTATTCTTCTGCAAGAAGCGGTTCGTCGTCCGTTGCCAAATACAGTTCATCCATCGGCTCGCCACTAAACTTCAGCATCAACAAATGATCGAGGGCGCGGGCGAGATCATCCGCATGAATGCGATTCGTCCACGCGGGCGTAATCGTATAAGTCCCTTCTTGGATTCCTTTGTGCATACGCTCTCGCCCTGGTCCGTATATGCCTGAGGCGCGCACAAGCACATGGGGTAAGCCGCTTGCTTGCAACAGGTTCTCGGCCGCAAGCAACTGGCGCCCCGCAAATCCGGTAGGCTGGGTAGGTGTTAGTTCATCTACCCATTCACCATCGCGCTCACCGTACACGGCGGTACTGGATACATAGAGCACCGTGGGGAGCATTTCTGCAGTAAAGCTACTTAGCGCCGACAACATCGCCCGCACCGGCTCCACATAACCTTGCTGATAGCCTAGCTCGCTAAACTCGCTCGGTGTCAGGGTGAAAATAATGGCATCAAAACGGGTTTCAAGCAGACGCTGCCAGTCCTCATCGGAGCTCGCATCGCCTTGCACCAGTGAAAACTGAGGACTGTTGGCGTGTAATTCAGGGAGTTTGGCGCGCTCGGGATGGCGACGTACGCCGGTAACAGCGAAACCGCGATCAAACAGCAGCGGTGTCAGGCGACATGCGATGTCGCCGTAACCCACTAAAAGCACATGGGGCGTTTCTGTCATGACCAATCCTCGCCTTGCTTCAACACCCTTTCAATGAATCAAGGGTTTAGGGTTTTTGCGAAATCCAACATGCGGTTTAATGGCAACATAGCCCGCTCTCCGAGCTTCGCGTCGACATGAATTTCATGCATGTCGCCACCATCGGTGAGAGCGCTCTCAATGGCCGCTAAGCCATTCATTGCCATCCACGGGCAATGTGCACAACTACGACACGTTGCGCCGTTACCGCCCGTTGGCGCTTCAATAAAGTGCTTCTCCGGCGACAGTTGCTGCATTTTGTAGAAAATACCTTTATCGGTCGCCACAATGTAGCGCTCGTTAGGCATAGTTTGGCTAGCTTTAATCAACTGGGAAGTTGAACCCACCGCATCCGCCATGTCTACCACCGCCGCTGGCGACTCCGGATGCACCAGCACTGCCGCATCTGGATACTGGGCCTTAAGCTGACGCAAGGAATTCGCCTTAAACTCGTCATGAACAATACAAGCGCCCTGCCATAACAGCATGTCTGCGCCCGTTTTCTTGGCAAGATAGCCGCCAAGGTGACGGTCTGGCGCCCACAAGATCTTCTCGCCCTTGCTATCTAAATGTTCGATTAAATCTACCGCGATAGACGAAGTCACCACCCAATCGGCCCGCGCTTTCACCGCCGCTGAGGTATTGGCGTACACGACGACCGTATGGTCGGGATGCGCGTCACAAAACTTAGAGAACTCTTCTATCGGACAGCCCAAATCGAGCGAACAGGTCGCTTCAAGGGTGGGCATCAGCACTGTTTTCTCAGGCGTGAGGATTTTGGCGGTCTCGCCCATAAAGCGCACACCGGCAACAATCAACGTCTTGGCAGAATGATGCGCACCAAAACGGGCCATCTCCAAGGAGTCGGCCACGCATCCGCCGGTTTCTTCGGCCAATGCCTGAATTTCCGGATCCGTATAATAGTGCGCCACTAATACGGCATCTTTCTCTTTCAGTAGTGTTTTAATGCGCTCACGGTGAGCAAGTTTTTGCGCCTCACTTAAAGGCTTAGGTTTCGCTGGGAAATCAAACTCCAACGGAGGCAATACTTGTGCCTGAGTCATAGTTACATCACACTCTTTGCAATCATCAATTTAACCGCGCTTTTTATGGAGCGCTGGAGGACGGCTAGTATAGCCAAATTCGTAGAAAAATTCATCTATGCTGTACGTCGTTAGACTACGCACAGAACGCAAGGTTTCGATCATTTTGGAGACAACGGGGAAAGATGGTGGGTCGTGCAGGATTCGAACCTGCGACCAATTGATTAAAAGTCAACTGCTCTACCAACTGAGCTAACGACCCATCTAAAAAAGGTGCGGTTTTGGAGAAGTGGTGGGTCGTGCAGGATTCGAACCTGCGACCAATTGATTAAAAGTCAACTGCTCTACCAACTGAGCTAACGACCCACTTTTCCAAATGCAAACCCCGAAAATGAGGGGGTTTGCGCGTTGTCAGAATGCCCTAACAACGGCGGCATAGTTTACTGAATTATCGCGTTGATGCAAGGACCAATCGCAGGTTATTTTTCAATTTTTTGGAATTTAGCCGCTTTTCGCGCAATTTATGAGCGAAGCCGCTATTTTCTCAACTTTTCTTTAACTTAATCATGCAGATATTGCGCACCTCTAACCAATGAGGTGCGTTAGCGACGGAATACGGCCGGGCATGACGCCGTGTCCATGCCCGGCCCAAGCCAACGCAATGCGTTGGTTACAGTGATTCCAATTGACGCGCCGCCAAACCTGCTTCGGTTGAGTTTGGATATTCGCTGCGCACTTTTTGAAAGTGTGTGCGGGCGGCACTGGTATTTCCGCGTGCACGCGCAATCATGCCAAGCTTCAAAATACAATCGGCTCGCTTGGTTGAATTCGGATGATTCTCGATCACATCGGTAAAATGCTTTTCCGCTTGATCGTAATCTTGACGGGCATAATACAGCTGACCGAGCCAATATAAAGCATTGCTGCGGTAGGTTGAATTTGGATAATTCTGTAAGAACGTTTGAAACTCAGGGATAGCCTGATCATAACGGCGTTCTTCCAACACCAAACGCACCGCACGATCGTAGGCTTCGTTCTCACTCAAATCGTCAGAATAGGCGATATCTATTGTTGGTACGGTCGCGGCCGCTGAACCCGTGCCCGCTCCTGCGCCGCTGCGCACCTGCTGGCCGAGTTGATCTAATTCTTGATAGATATCCCGTTGGCGTTGCAATATCTGTTCGATTTGAAAGGTATGCTCTTCTGCAATGCCGCGTAATTCACTCAGTTCGCGCTGTAACAGATTCAGTTGCTCGAGCATGGCCATCTGCCCTTGCGAGCGCGCCTCTATAAGACGCTCTAAGCGATCTAAGCGCTGGCTTGTGCTCTCGGTGCCTTGGGCATTTGCCACACTCACCACAGGCGCCGGACCGGAGGCCAAAGCGACGCCAGCAAATGTTAGTGCAATTGCCAATCCAGAAATTCTCATCAGCATAAGATTCCGTTTTATCGTGTCAGGTCCAGAAAACCCAAACACAGTGAGGACCGAAATACTGTGCTTGGGTTTTCATCGGGAGGAAGCATTCACTTCCTCCGTCAGAAAAGTCGTTCTTAGTACACTAATACCGCACGGCGGTTTTGTGACCAAGCACGCTCATTACTACCACGGGCAACTGGCTTCTCTTCACCGTAAGATACAGTGGTGATCTGCGAAGATTGCACACCGAGGTTACGCATGTAGTCGCCTACTGCTTTCGCACGACGCTCGCCTAGGGCGATGTTGTACTCAGGCGTTCCACGCTCATCTGTGTGGCCTTCGATCACAACAGATACCGACGGGTTACGCACTAAGTAGTCTGCATGCGCCGACAGCAGTTCCGCAAATTCGCTGCGAATTCCTGAGTCGTCGAAATCAAAATAGATGGTGGTTTCCTGACGAAGCTCAGCATAGCGCTGTTGGCGCTGCTCTTCTGGGCTACGCATACGATCTGCACCGCCAACTTCAACGCCACGGCGGTCTTGCGACGTTTGTGTATCCGTAGTTCCAGTGGTATCGCTGTCAGCATCTGGGGTGCTTGAACAGGCTGCAAGTGCTAACACCGGGATGGCAAACGCCAGAGCTTTCACAACTTTATTTAACTGCATGATTGCTGTCCTTTAACATTCGAGTTTGAAATAGTACAACCGTTATAAACTAACATGTTTTAAATCATCAGAGAAACGGTGACCAGGCCGGCGCTTTCACTTCGCCTTCGCGTGCAGGTAGGCGCGCCCGGAACCGTCCATCCATCGACACTAATGCCAAGACCTGACGATCTCGGTACGTTGTGCTGTAGATGATCATACTGCCATTTGGTGCAATGCTCGGAGACTCATCCAAGCTAGTCTGCGTCAACACCTGTAAATTCCCACGGGGGAAGTCCTGACGAGCAATGTGGAATAAACCACCCGCTCGGTGAACCACCACAATTCCGTTCCCATCGGGCGTTACGTTTCCTCCGAGGTTAGATTCCCCCTCGAAGGTAATTCGATTTACTCGCTTTGTGTCTAAATCTACGCGATACACTTGCGCGCGACCACCTCTTTCTGAGGTAAACACTAAAGATTTTCCATCCGGCGTCCAGCTCGGTTCTGTATCGATGCGCCAATGGTCGGTTACTTTGGTTAAACGACGACTGGCGATATCCATGACATAGATATCTGGGGCACCATCTTTCGATAATACCATGGCCATTTTTGTACCATCCGGCGACCAAGCTGGCGAACCATTAATGCCTGGGAATGATGTTAGTTTCTCACGCTGGGTGGTGTAAATATCCTGAATAAATATTTCCGGACGACCATTCTCAAAGCTAACATAGGCCACTTTGTTGCCATCAGGAGACCACGTAGGCGACATCAACGGCTCTGGCGAGCGCAATAACACACGTTCGTTATACCCGTCGTAATCGGAAACCATGAGGTGATACGGGTTTTCCGCATCCCAATCAATATAAACATAGGCGATGCGGGTTAAAAATGCGCCTCGCTCACCGGTTAATGCTTCGTAAACCACATCCGAGATGCGATGGGCATACTGGCGAAATTGATTCGGGCTCACCACCGAGCTACGCCCTTCAATAATATGGTCGTTGCTATTAATCAACTCACCATCCACCATGGCTTGCGCTGTGCCGCCGGTAATTTGACCGCGCAACGGGTCAATTAACTCATAGGTCACTTGAAAGCGATTACCCGACAATGGGCTCACTTCACCGACCAATACCGCCTCTACTCCCAACCGGGCCCAGCGACTGTAATCAGCAATTTCGGTATCCTTGCCCGGTGTTGCCGGCAACTGATTGCGCGCAAGCGGGCTAAACTGACCGCTTCGGGTTAAGTCGGCGGCGATCACTTCTGCGAAGTCATAGGGTCTTTCCCCTTCGCCTAGCCATTGAAACGGTACAATCGCCAGTGGGCGGGCACGATCCTGACCTTCAGTGATCACGATCTCTAACGTCGAGCCTTGGCCAAACGCAGTAAACGCGGCCATCCACACTAATAATCCTGCGAGTAAACGTTTCATCATCACTCCAATTTAATCAAAACGCGGTTCGAACCGCATCGTAAAACTTCTAAACTGTGCTGCCACATCAGGGTCATCTGACATCGGCAAATTACCGGCCCGCATTACCGCAGCCCGTGCTGAATCACATACCGCGCGGTCGCCATCGCCGGCCTGAACATTAGTTACAAAGCCATCGCGCGCCAAACTAATAGTCAATACACAAGACTGCCCGCGCATACTTGAACTGGTAATCCAGTGGCGCTGCACCGTGGCCCGAATGAGTGCTTGATAGCGCTCCACTTCGGTCATCACGCGTTGTTGCCGCACCCGAGCCCGCTCCGCTTGCTCGCGTTCAAGACGCTCTTGGATCTGCCGCTCTCGCTCAGCGCGCTCGCGCGCTTCTTGTTCCTGCCGTTGCCGCTCTTCTTCGCGACGCTGACGTTCCGCTTCCGCCTGACGTTCTTGCTCACGCTGACGCTCTAGCCGCTCAGCTGCTTCTTGGCGTTGACGTTCAGCTTGCGCGGCTTCTTCACGTGCCCGTTGCGTTTGCTGTTCCGCTTGCTGACGATCACGCTCTTGCTGCTCGCGCTGCGCCTGCAGTTCCCGCGCACGCTGCTGCTCTCGCTGCCGCTGCTGTTCCGCTTCTCGAGCACGCCGTTCAATATCGGCAACACGCTGCTCTTCGGCACGGCGCTCTGCATCGCGTTGTTGCTGCAACCGTTGCACTTGCTCTTGTAGCCGGCTCTCGTCTACCGCTACCGCCTCAACAATATCCACTTCCGGCGCCGCAAACTCAGGCTGCGCCAAGGTATCTGTTGCCGGCGTAAATTCCATACTGACCAAAAGCAGCGCCCCGATCACCACGTGCAGCCCGACCGAATAACCGATGGGCTGCCAAGGAATGGCTCCTGCTTTTACCACGTTCTTCATCTGTTTCATTACTCCGGCGGCTGCGTCATCAAGCCCACTTTCGGGGCTCCCGCTCGCTGCAATAATACCATGAGTTGGACCACTTGCGCATAGGCCACTTGACCATCACCGCGCACTACCACAGGTGTTTCTGGATCCAACTGCAAATGGGCTGCCACCAAGGTTGCCAAATCGACCGCTGACATTGGCGCATCCTGATTGTCACCCATATTCAAAAAATAGTTACCCTCGCGATCAACCGTTGCTACTAACGGTTGACGGTTATCGTCGGGCAAAGGTTCCGCATCAGCCCGCGGCAGCTCCACATCCACACCCTGAGTGATCAGCGGGGCGGCCACCATAAAGATAATTAACAGCACCAGCATGACGTCGATATAAGGTACAACGTTCATCTCTGACATGGCTTTGCGCTTGCGGCGCTGGATAAAGGCCTCCATGATTAGGCCTCCTGCCCCTGCGATAACGGGCTATTGGTCGCCGCGGTGCCGCCCATGGTCTGGCGCTGCAAAATCGACGTAAACTCTTCGGCAAAGTTAATGTAGTTGCCGTCGATAGAACCCACTTGCGCAGAGAATTTGTTGTATGCAATAACCGCTGGAATCGCTGCAAAGAGACCCATCGCCGTTGCAACCAATGCCTCGGCAATACCTGGAGCGACCATTTGCAGTGTAGCTTGCTGCACCGAGCCAAGGGCGATAAAGGCGTTCATAATCCCCCAAACCGTACCAAACAGGCCCACATAAGGACTGATTGAACCGATGGTAGCGAGCACCGATAAATGGGTTTCCAAGCGATCCATTTCTCGCGAGTGAGCTACCCGCATCGCCCGTTGAGTACCGGCCATCACCATCACACCGTCGGCATTTCGTACCTGACGCAGGCGCGCAAATTCACGAAAGCCAGAGTGAAATAAATGTTCGGTGCCTTGGATTTTCTTACCTTTGGCACTTACTTCTTTGTATAACTTGGCTAAATCGACACCCGACCAGAAACGCTCCTCGAACTTATGCGCTTCTTGTTCCGCTTGTTGCAATACTTTGCGACGTTGGAAGATCAGTGCCCATGACAAAATTGACATCAGCACGAGCAGAATCATAACCAGCTGTACAACCAAACTGGCTTCTAAAAATAAATCAAAAAAGGATAATTCAGCTTCCACGTCCGATAACCTCTAGAATTGGACCGGGGATCGCCACCGGCTTCATCGTATGTAAATTCACACAGGCGGCTTTTACATCAGCTACACATAAAAGCTCGCCCGCGGCATTAAAAACTTGTTGCTGGCACTCAATAGAGGCGCGACGGATTCGTTTTGGTTCCACCGTGACGGTCAGGGTATCGTTAAACCGTGCCGGCGCCTGCAGATCTAGGGCCACATGACGTACCACGAAACCAATCCCTTGCTGCAACCATATATCTTGCTCCACACCCGCTGCACGAAGCCATTCCGTGCGCGCTCGCTCACAGAACTTCAGGTAATTGGCGTAGTAGACAATACCGCCTGCGTCCGTATCTTCGTAATACACACGAACGGGCCAAGAAAAATCCACCAACCTCACTCCCCCTATGAGCCATTGGTTGCAACAGCAACGTACTATATCGCAGTTACGCGCACAAATTAAAGAGCCCACGCCACGAATGCGTTAAACAATTCCGCCCCTGGGGTGAAACTCTGTTTTCGTCCCTTTTCAAAACTCAAAAAAACGCCGCTCCGCATGGGCTACAACAGTTCCGCCCCTGGGGTATAACTCTGTTTTCGTCCCGTTTTACACCCCGCGAAACCCGTTCCACCCCTAGGGCGGAACTCTGTTCTATAAATGGTGCAATATCGACGCTATGACATTATCCTAGCAGAAGAGTTTCACCAGACTTTTTTTAATCTTTAAAAATTACAGAAGAATTACAAAAATAGCGAAATTAAAAGAGTTAGAGGGATTTGTTAAAGAAAAGTTGTTTGTTTTTTATTCTATACAAACTTTTAACACATTATTTTTTCTAATGCGAAATGGCAGTTTTTCTCGCTTGAGACTGGTCGGATAACCCCTATAATACGCCCCATGTTCAGGGCAACGCTCTGACAACCAGTTTTAAGGATCGATTGTCGCTTTCCTTAATACGGTGAAACAGATGAACGGATAAACATCTTTTTCATCGGTAGTTCCTGGATTTAACTTCCTCCTTGTTGTTGTTACAACTTCGCCCACTCATCCTTGAGTGGGCTTTTTTTTGCGTTTCATTTACGCAGCGCGTGGTGACATTCCTGATCCCGTGTGCGCATACGGCAACGAACCATCGCGGTGCGTTAGCGATGGGATACGGGATTAGGACATGGTGCCGAGCGGGTGTGCGCGGCATGGATGCCGCGCCCAAGCTTACAGGGATGTACTTGCAGCGTCCCGCGCGGTGGCATTCCTGACCCCGTGTCCGCATGCGGCAACGAACCATTGCGTTGCGTTGGCTACGGTTTCAGGCCGAAATGGGTGTAGGCATGGGGGGTGGCAATACGTCCGCGCGGGGTGCGTTGAATAAAGCCTTGTTGGATTAGGTAGGGTTCGAGCACATCTTCAATGGTATCTTTTTCTTCACCAATAGCAGCGGCCAGGTTTTCTAGACCCACGGGGCCACCCATAAATTTCTCGATAATCGCTCTGAGTAGTTTGCGATCCATATAATCGAAGCCGGCTTTGTCGACGTCGACCATATCCAGCGCGGCTGCTGCAACCTCAGCGGTAATTGGACCGCTTGATTTTACTTGCGCGAAATCACGCACTCGGCGCAACAAACGATTGGCAATACGGGGCGTTCCTCGCGAACGAGCGGCTACTTCACGGGCACCATCGTCGGCTAATTCCATCGTTAAAAAAGCCGCGGAGCGACGCACAATAGTAGTGAGTTCATCCACCGAATAAAACTCGAGACGCTGGACAATGCCAAAGCGATCACGGAGTGGCGAGGTGAGCGCTCCCGCACGCGTGGTGGCACCCACTAAGGTAAACGGCGGTAAATCAAGCTTAATCGAGCGCGCTGCTGGCCCTTCGCCGATCATAATATCGAGCTGATAATCTTCCATGGCTGGATAGAGCACTTCTTCCACCACGGGGCTCAGACGATGTATTTCATCAATAAACAACACATCATGCGGTTCTAGGTTCGTTAGCAGGGCCGCCAAATCACCGGCTTTCTCTAACACAGGCCCTGATGTGGTTTTAATGCCCACACCCATTTCGTTGGCTACAATATTTGCCAACGTGGTTTTACCCAAGCCGGGCGGGCCGAAAATAAGTACATGATCAAGGGCATCGTCGCGCCCACGGGCCGCTTCGATATAAATTTCTAATTGCTCCACCACGTGTGCCTGACCGGTGTAGTCGGCAAGCCGCTTCGGGCGAATGGCACGATCGATGACTTCATCCTCTCCAGTGGCTTTCGCTTGGACAGGACGTTCTGGCATCATACGATCCGCTTCAATCATGGTTTATTCCTGAATTTACATCATGGCTTTTAAGGCAGCACGAATCATATCTTCCGCGCTCATGGCATCAGTTGCAACCTGCTTCACTACTTTAGTGGCCTGATTTTCTTTATAGCCGAGTGCCAACAACGCGCTCATCGCTTCGTCTCGAGCACTAGCAGCAGGCGTGCGCTCAATGTCGTTTATATACGGCGCCGTGCCTTTTAATCCGCCGGTATCAAAATCAGCACCGGTGAAATCTTTGAGGCGATCTCTCATTTCAACCAACAAACGTTCTGCGGTTTTTTTGCCAACACCGGGAATCTTCACCAAGGTGGTTAAATCGCCCTGACGCACCGACTGAATAAACTGGTTGGCACTCATACCCGACATAATGCCCAGTGCCATCTTCGGGCCAACGCCTTGCGCTTTAATTAACAAGCGAAACAACGCACGCTCATCGGCATTATTAAAACCAAACAACAATTGGGCATCTTCGCGCACCACAAAATGTGTCCATAAGGTAACGGACGCGCCAATCTCAGGAAGGTCGTAAAAACATGTCATGGGCAAGTGCACTTCATAGCCCACCCCGTTTACGTCGAGCAGCAACTCAGGTGCGTGTTTGGCTACAATAGTGCCGTGCAAGCGTCCTATCACAGTAAAATCCCGTTGTTGTTATTGGTCTATGTTTATCATAGCGAAACTATCGCCACTGCACACCTGTATTGTGCGCATGACAAATCGCAACGGCCAGCGCATCGGCAGCGTCCGCTTGCGGCATACGAGGTAACTTAAGCAGTTGCTTTACCATGTGCTGCACCTGCTCTTTATCGGCACCGCCGGTACCCACAACCGCCTGCTTCACCGCCCGCGCCGCGTACTCTTCTACCGCCAGTCCCGCCACTGCAGCGGCCACGATAGCAGCGCCCCGCGCCTGCCCCAGCTTTAATGCCGAATCGGGATTGCGAGCCATAAACACTTGTTCGATAGCAAAGTCGGTTGGATGGAACTGCTGAATAAGTTCGCTCACGCCATCGTGAATCATTTTCAAGCGCGTGGCCAAGGTAATGGACGTCGAGCCTCCGGCCCGCGCCAGCTTAATACAGCCACTGCCTAGATAGCTTAAACGCGAGCCATCCTGCTGAATCACCCCATAGCCGGTAATTCGGCTGCCGGGGTCGATACCCAAAATGATTCGCGTCATAAATTGTTAGTCCCAAGCTGAATCAGGAAGCTCAGCATTATGATAGACGTTTTGTACGTCATCTAAATCATCGAGCATATCGATCAGTTTTACCACGGTTTTTGCGGTGTCGTCATCTACTTCGGCTTTGGTGGCTGGTACCTGCGTCACTTCTGCATTATCGGCGGCAAAACCCGCCTGATCGAGCGCATCTTTCACCGCGCCAAAATTCTCTGGGGTGGTAAATACATCAAAAGATTCATCAGCGTAACCCACCACATCTTCGGCGCCCGCCTCTAACGCTGCTTCCATCAGCTCATCTTCACTCACGCCGGGGGCGAAACTCAGCGCCCCACGCTTACTAAATAAATAAGCAACGCTGCCATCGGTGCCTAAGTTACCACCACATTTGCTAAACGCATGGCGCACATCTGACACCGTGCGATTGCGATTATCAGACATACATTCAAGCATGATAGCCACACCACCGGGCCCGTAGCCTTCATAGGTGATTTCTTCCACGTTATCGCCATCGAGCTGACCCGCGCCTCGTTTAATCGCAGTGTCGATAGTGTCCCGTTTCATGTTGTTGGATAAGGCTTTATCAATCGCTGCCCGAAGGCGCGGATTGGTTTCAGGATCGGCGGCGCCGGTGCGTGACGACACGGTGATTTCCCGAATTAGCTTGGTGAAAATTTTGCCGCGCTTAGCATCTTGCGCGGCTTTACGGTGTTTAATGTTGGCCCATTTCGAGTGACCTGCCATAAATAGCTTCCTCTCGATATTTCGTGCAAAAGTGCCGCGCTCTTTGCGCGCGGCTTTATTCTTTCACTTGAATGTTCAGTTCAGCCAAGGCGGCCGGATTCGCATAACCAGGCGCGTCTGTTAACGGACATTGCGCCGTGGTGGTTTTCGGGAACGCGATGACATCACGAATTGAGCTTGCGCCGACCATCAGCATAACCAAACGATCGAGGCCGAATGCCAATCCCGCATGGGGTGGTGCACCAAATTTAAGGGCATCTAACAAGAAACCGAATTTCTCTTGCGCTTCTTCGTGGCCAATCCCGAGAATTTCAAACACCACTTGCTGCATTTCATTATCGTGGATACGCACCGAGCCGCCACCCACTTCAACGCCGTTCAGTACCATGTCATAGGCATTCGACAGTGCGGCTGCTGGGTCCTGTTGCAGCGCTTGCGCGTTCACGCCAATGGGAGCGGTGAACGGATGATGGAGCGCAAAGAACCCTTCATCGGTATCTTCAAACATGGGGAAATCAACCACCCATAATGGCTTCCAACCTTCAGCCACCAAATTGAAATCTTGCCCCAGCTTCAAGCGTAGCGCCCCTAAGGCTTCAGAAACCACGGTTGCCTTGTCTGCGCCAAACAATAAGATATCGCCATCGGCCGCTTCGACGCGATCCAATACCGCATGTACTACGTCTTCTGGGAAAAACTTCAACACCGGTGATTGCAGGCCATCTATACCCGCGGCGCGATCGTTCACCTTCATCCAGGCCAAGCCTTTGGCCCCGTAGATGCCGACAAAATTGGTGTAGTCATCGATTTGTTTACGGCTTAAGGATGCGCCACCGGGTACCTTAATCACAGCCACGCGCCCTTTGGCGTCATTGGCAGGGCCCGAGAACACTTTAAATTCGATGTCTTTTACTAAATCAGCAATATCCACCAATTCCAGCGGATTGCGCAAATCTGGCTTATCAGACCCAAAGCGGCGCATAGCTTCGCTATATGCCATCACGGGGAAGTTGCCCAAATCCACGTTCATCAGTTCTTGGAACAACGAACGCACCAAACCTTCGGTCAGCTCGCGTACCTGCTCGGCTGACATAAAGGTGGTTTCAATATCAATTTGGGTAAATTCAGGCTGGCGATCTGCACGTAAATCTTCGTCGCGGAAACATTTTACGATCTGATAGTAACGGTCAAAGCCTGACATCATTAACAACTGTTTGAACAGCTGGGGGCTTTGCGGAAGCGCGAAGAATTTACCTTTGTGCGTGCGGCTTGGCACCAAGTAATCGCGGGCGCCTTCCGGCGTAGCACGGGTCAGCATAGGTGTTTCAATGTCGAGGAATCCGTGGCTGTCCATATAGCGACGTACGGCGCTTGCCACCCGCGCACGAAACTGGATCTTTTCGTTCATATCAGGACGACGCAAATCGAGATAGCGATAACGCAGACGTTGCTCTTCGCTTACTTGTTGGTTGTAATCGATTGGAAGTGGCGCCGAGCGATTGAGAATAGTGATTTCTTTGGCGAGCAGCTCCACTTTGCCAGTGGCCATGCGCTCATTCACTTGCCCTTCGGGGCGGGCGCGCACTTCGCCTTGAATCTGGATGCAGAATTCCTGACGGAGCTTGTTGGCTTCGGTAAACATCGCTTCAAAATCAGGATCAAAGACCACTTGCAGTAGCCCGGTACGATCGCGCATATCGACGAAAATTAACCCGCCCAAATCGCGTCTTTTATGTACCCAGCCGGCCACACTGACTGTGTTACCGAGTTCCTGTTCTGTGACTTGTCCGCAATAGTGACTACGCATGCTACCTAAATTCCGTGTTCCAAAAGAAAGGCGCACAGTATAAAGGAGAGCGTGGCAAAAAGTCACCCGTTGTAACCGCTTCTCGCCTAATTTAGCGAAGCCAAGGACACACCATGTTTGCCCAATTCTTTCACATCGTACATTGCATCATCAGCGGCTTTGATTAAATCATCGAGGGTGTCCCCATGTTCCGGAAATACTGCGATGCCAATGCTTGCGCCAATTTTTGCGTCTAATGCGCCACCCGTCCCAGTGAGTTTATAGGGTTCGGCAATGCGCCGAAGTATTTTTTCACCCACTTGTTTTGCCTGTTCTGGGTTTTCAATATTGCTGAGTAAAATAACAAACTCATCACCGCCGTAGCGTGCGACAACATCCGATTTGCGTATCACCCGTTGCAGGCGTTGTGATACCGCGATAAGCAGTTCATCGCCAACATCATGCCCCTCTTCATCATTGACCCGTTTAAAGCCATCTAAATCGATAAACATGAGTGCAAATTTCTGCTCTAAATTTTTGTGCGTGACTAACGCCGAACGAATGCTTTCTTGAATACTGGCGCGGTTAGGTAGCTGTGTAAGCTCATCGTGGAGCGCCCGATAGCGCGCTTCTTGCTCTCTCAGACGGCGCCGATGCACTTCTTTACGCATGTGTTGCAGCCATAAAGCAGCGCCAGCGCCAATGAAAATAATACCCAGGAGAGCAACACCACCCCACTTACGCAGCTGCTCCGGCGCTATGCCGCGCTCATACTGCGGATCAAACCAACGCTGTGAGATCGTCGCCTTATCCACATCTGACATCGACAAAATGGCCCGGTCGAGCAGCGGAATCAATGCGCCTAGCTCGCGGCGGACACCAATACTGACCGCATCCCCTTCCTCCTCACGCAATACCGATAAGCGCAAATGGGATAAGTGTTGCTCGCGGGTGCGGCCAATCAACAACGGGAGTGAATCGAGGTACAGATCAACATCACCATCGAGTAGCGCCGAGAACGCTTCCTCGGCAGAACCCACGGTAATCAGGTCCATTTGATTTATTTGTTCTAACTCATCGACAATGCTGTAACTTTCTACCACGGCTACGCGCAAGCCAACTAAATCACCAAAACTACGCACGCGCCGCATGCTTTCGGTTCCAACCACAGCCCAAGGCACATCCCAATAAGGCACCGTAAACGTGCTAAATTGCATACGCGCTTGCGTCGGTGTGAAAAACGTAAGGCTATCAATACTGCCCTGCTGCAATGCATCCACGCACTCGGTCCAGCTTCCACACTCTTGCCAACGGTAGGGTAGTCCTAGCCGCCGTGCCAGTTTATCCATCACGTCGGCATCTAACCCCGACACCTGACCTTGCTGATTACGATAAATAACCGGTGATGAATCGGCGGGAAGACCAATAATCAATGGTTCCATCTGATCCAATAAATCGGCTTCATCGCTGCGTAACGTGAGGGTGCCATCTCGCGAATAAAACCCGACACGAGGACCCGCGTTTAGCGGACGGGCGAGATCAATCTCCAACTCAAATACCGGACCTATATGGCGTTGCGCGACGCTAGCGTCGCACACCCACGCCATCAGTTCGCGGGATTCAATAGCCTCATGCAGTTTATCTTCATCGCTAAATAAGCGAACGCTGAGATTGGGTAACCGACTGATGGCCTCAAATTCCGCGGCAATCTCGGTACCGATCACCCACGCCGCCAGCGGCGCATTTATGTTGCGGATGGCGTCGTCAGAACATACATAAAGCATGTTTGGCTGCCCACTAGCGGTAGACGATTCTTCCTGTGCAACAGCGAAGCCTGAGATCAGAAATACAACGCATAGCAACACCCACCTTAAAAAGGCATGTGTTTGCGCGCGCTCGATTCTGGTTCGGCTTGCTTCTATAAGGTACAATTCATTCATTCCTAACATCATTCGCAGTGCTTCTCACTGCTACACACGAAATAGGTACTCAGTACGTCCATGACAAAGCAACGGGATTCCATTTACGCCACACCACTTACCCAAGTAAGTGATTTTGCCTTTGACGCGCAAGTTGCGAGCGTATTTCCAGACATGATAAACCGCTCTGTACCGGGCTATGCGACCATTGTAAACACCATTGGTCGTCTCGCGAATCGCTACGCGCAGGAAAATACGCGTATTTACGATCTCGGTTGTTCATTAGGAGCCGTGAGCTTATCAATCAAGCAACAATGCTCTGTGTCTGGCGTTCATATTACTGCTTTAGACAGCTCCGCGGCTATGGTTGAGCGCTGCCAAAGTCATGTAAATGCGTACCGCGGCGCTATCCCAATTGATGTGCAAGTTGCTGATATTCTAGACTACAATTTTCAAGCATGCTCGCTTATCGTACTCAATTTTACACTTCAATTTATTGACCGAGAGCAAAGAAACGAACTACTCCATAAGTTATACAATGCACTTCTTCCGGGAGGAATGCTTGTATTATCGGAAAAGATTACTCACCAAGACCCAGTTGCGGATGAGTTATTAATTGATTTACACCATGAATTTAAACGAGAAAATGGCTATAGCGATTTAGAGATCAGCCAAAAGCGTGCAGCCCTTGAACATGTCATGCGCCTTGATACCCCTGAAGAGCATGAAGCTCGACTGCGCGCTGCCGGATTCACCACCGTTCAGGCCTGGTTCCGCTGTTTTAATTTCACCTCATGGATTGCCATAAAAGGGACCACGAATGAGCTCGAATAAGCCCACGGCTCGCGGTATGCAAGCCTACTATCCCTTTTTTGCACGCCTTACAGAAACGCCGCTTGCCCATTGGCTCGAAACCTTGCCTGGGGCATTACAACAATGGGAATCCCGGCGCCAACATGGTGATAGTCGTAAGTGGGAACGTTTAATCGACCAGTTACCCGCACTCACAGCAACACAGCTTGATTTAGCGACACAAGTACAATTGGGTCACGTCGATGAGGCGAGCGACTCTGAGCGAGCGCGTTTACACGGACTACTCCAGCAGCTCAAACCATGGCGAAAAGGCCCTTTTGATGTGTTTGGCGTGCAGATTGATACTGAGTGGCGCTCTGATTGGAAATGGGATCGGGTAGCGCCACATCTTACCCCACTAACAGGGCGGCGCGTGTTGGATATTGGCTGTGGCAGTGGCTATCACATGTGGCGCATGCTCGGCGCTAACGCCGATTTAGTGGTCGGCATCGACCCGAGCCATTTATTTGTCATGCAGTTTCGAGCGATACGGCGCTTTGTACCCGAGTCCATTGCCCGTAACATCGAATTACTTCCGCTCGGCATTGAGCACATGCCCAAACTTGCGGCGTTCGACACCGTGTTTAGCATGGGCGTGCTTTATCACCGCCGCTCGCCCATAGATTTTTTGCAGCAATGTATCGATCAGTTGCGCCCCGGCGGCGAGCTAGTGATCGAAACCTTAGTGATAGACGGCGACGTAAACCAGGTGTTAGTGCCCGGCGAACGCTATGCGCAAATGCCCAATGTATGGTTTATTCCATCATCGGCCGCATTAAGCCATTGGGCAGAGCGTCTAGGCATGAAAAACGTACGCATTGTTGACGAGAATACGACCTCACTTGACGAGCAGCGCCGCACCGACTGGATGGAAAATCAATCGCTTGCCGATTTCCTCGACCCGAACGACATCACCCGCACCATCGAAGGCTACCCCGCCCCGAAACGGGCCGTGCTCATCGCCGAAAAACCCTAAGCGTTCCGCCTAAGAGTTCCGCCCCAGGGGTGGAACTCGGTGTGGAGTAGCCAACGCATCGCGTTGGATTAAATCCACCTCGACCGCTCCCCCGACCAACACAATGCGTTTGCTTCTAAAGTTTACGCTTACGTAAACGTAATCATAAAGCTCATTACTGCATATTCTCAAACGGGTTGGCTAGTGACCTTGATTATCGCCACCGGAATCGTGACCGCCGCTGTCGCTGCCCGGCTCGTCACGACCCGCCGCTTTGGATGCCTCATGTTTGGCGATCGCTTGCGGGATAAACGGCACAGCTAACGTAAGATTGACGGGTAACACAGCAACGCGATATAGCAAACCTAGTAATAAAATCGCTAATAATTTCCATCCCGTACCTGGCACATACAACACCGACCAAAATAAGGCGACGAGGATAATCACTTTAAGCGTATTACCAAATGCCTTGCGTTCAAAAGGCATCATTTGAGTGGCGCGATGGATAATGGCCACCCGCTCGGTGGGTGAATATGCTTGCAAGGCTTCTATTTTACGAGATGAAAAGTAGATCATGCATCCTCACTTTGCTGCGTATTAGTTGATGAAAATAATCATATTTATGGCAATAAGTGTAACACGAAACGGTGAATTCCACCCCAACGCGGTGCGTTGGCTACAGCGTTGAGGGAGATGTTCAGCGGCTGGCGGGTGTGCGCGGCATGGATGCCGCGCCCAAGTCTACATGGATGTATCCACGGCGTCCCGCAAGTTGCTGAGTATCTGCCTGACCGCCGGGGGCCGCGGGCAACGCTCGGGGTTGGACCAACGCGGTGCATCGGTTGCAGCGGTGAGGGAGATGTTCAGCGGCTAGCGGGTGTGCGCGGCATGGATGCCGCGCCCAAGCCTACATGGATGTATTCACGGCGTCCCGCAAGTTGCTGAACATCTGCCTGACCGCCGGGGGCCGCGGGCAGCGCTCGGGGTTTGACCAACGCGGTGCGTTGGCTACAGGTGCCTGGGCGGCGCTCGGGGTTGGACCAACGCGGTGCGTTGGTTGCAGCGGTGAGGGAGATGTTTAGCGGCTAGCGGGTGTGCGCGGCATGGATGCCGCGCCCAAGCCTACAGGGATGTATTCACGGCGTCCCGCAAGTTGCTGAATATCTGCCTGACCGCCGGGGGCCCTGGGCAGCGCTCGGGGTTGGACCAACGCGGTGCGTTGGCTACCGAGGGTTCTGGGCAATGTAGTGCATCGGTTGCAGCGGTGAGGGAGATGTTCAGCGGCTGGCGGGTGTGCGCGGCATGGATGCCGCGCCCAAGCCTACATGGATGTATTCACGGCGTCCCGCAAGTTGCTGAATATCTGCCTGACCGCCGGGGTTCTGGGCAACGCTCGGGGTTGGACCAACGCGGTGCGTTGGCTACAGGTGCCTGGGCGGCGCTCGGGGTTTGACCAACGCGATGCGTTGGCTACCGGGGTTCTGGGCAATGTAGTGCATCGGTTGCAGCGGTGAGGGAGATGTTCAGCGGCTGGCGGGTGTGCGCGGCATGGATGCCGCGCCCAAGCCTACATGGATGTATTCACGGCGTCCCGCAAGTTGCTGAATATCTGCCTGACCGCCGGGGGCCGTGGGCAACGCTCGGAGTTGGACCAATGCGGTGCGTTGGCTACAGGGGGCCTGTGCGTTGGTTACGGGAGGGATTTGGTTTAAGATAGGTATTTGGTTTTTATTGGAACGATGAAAAGGATCTCAAATGACGAACTCATACCCTCATGGCCGTGTCACCAAAGCGATTATTCCGGTGGCAGGCTTAGGTACGCGCATGCTGCCGGCCACGAAGGCGATTGCCAAGGAAATGTTGCCCCTCGTGGATAAGCCGCTGATTCAATACATCGTGAACGAATGCGCGGCAGCTGGCATTACCGAGATTGTTTTGGTGACCCACGCCAGTAAAGGTGCCATCGAAAATCATTTTGATGTGAACTATGAATTGGAATCAACACTGGCTGAGCGCAATAAACAAAAGTTGCTTGATGAGGTACGTGCCATTTGTCCACCCGGCATGACCATTACCGCCGTGCGTCAAGGCGTGGCGAAAGGCCTTGGTCATGCGGTATTGTGTGGTCGCGCAGTTGTTGGTTCAGAACCTTTTGCGGTAGTACTACCGGATGTATTGATTGACGAATACACCCACGATGCCCAGCGTGAAAATTTAGCAGAGATGATCCGCAATTTCGAAAGCTCAGGAGCAAGCCAAGTGATGCTCGAGCAGGTGCCGCAAGAACGTGTCGATCAATATGGTGTTGCCGATTTAGACGGCGTGCAACTTAAACCGCGTGAACAAACACCGATTAAAGCACTGGTCGAAAAACCAAAAGTGAGCGAGGCGCCTTCTAACCTCGCAGTGGTAGGCCGCTATGTATTTTCCGCGAACCTGTGGCCACTGCTAGAAAGAACACCACCGGGCGCAGGTAACGAGATTCAATTAACGGACGCCATGGCCATGCTATTGAACCAAGAGCCCGTGAACGCCTACTACATGGAAGGGCGCAGCCATGATTGTGGTAATAAATTAGGTTATTTGCAGACCATTGTCGCTTACGGTGAACGTCACCCTGAGCTAGGCAACGCCTTTAAAGAGTGGCTTGCTCAGCGCTAAACAAACAGATTTCGGTCGAAGCCTTGGCGCAATCACGATATTGCTCCAGCTTCGACTGAAAATGCGCTTTACAGATTAAGCCCATGCCTTTACGTGGGAGTTTAAGCACGCCATATAAAATGGCTCATTTGCAATGTTGGCTTGATGCACCCGGTAACTCGCATTGTTCCAGATCCCGAGTGCCAAATCAGGTTTGCCGTCATGGCTGAGCATGATTTTATCCCCCGCCTGACACCAGAGCACATCGCCCGTCGCCGCATCAAGCCACACGGCTGTCATATCAAAGGCAGAACGAATCCGAGAGTGACACAGCTCGGTATTCAGCCGCGCCAGCAAATGATGGGGATACATCAACACATTGTGCTCTTCTGACATCGCCGCACGCAAAAAAGGATTAAACAAAGATTTCAGCACCAACAACGACACCACATCTTGTCCACTGAGGGCATTCGCATGGGCCAGAATCATTACGACCTTTTCGTTAGGTAAGCGGTAGTAATCAATCCATACTTTCTCGCCATCATCCACCCCAAGCTTGTGCTTGATTTGAAACTTGCCGACATTAAGAAAATCGTGAGGCACCAAATCTTGGGTGAGCCGTTCTACCACGGCATTATCCTGAAAGAGCACATCAAGGTGATCATCTAGCTCCCAGCGTTCGTGCTCAAATGAATCTTCCAGAGACGCCCGAGTTAAACAGTTTTCAATGGCGTATTCCAACACATCTAATTGCTTCACTGGCTTCACTAAATAATCCACCGCACCCAACCGCACCGCTTCACGGATATCTTTCATATCATCCGACGCAGAAATAACAATGACAGGGGCTGCGTCGGGCTCCACAAGGATTTTTTCAAGTACCTTCAATCCGGAAATATCGGGAAGATTTAAATCACAGAGGACGACATGGGGATGCACCTCGTGCATTAGGTCGAGCGCTTGGTTTCCGCTAGTTGCAATAGACGTCACAAATCCCCGACCCGTTAAATATTGATTCAACAAGTCGCTATAGATGGGGTCGTCTTCGATGATGAGGATCTTTCTGCTCATAAGGGTACTCCAAGCGGACTGCTCCTTTGAGCATTGTTCACAAACAGGAAACCGTCAATCATGGACAGACAATAAAACGTAAAAAGCCGACAAATTGTCGGCTTTTTAATCAATCTTCACATTCGCGCTTTACTGAGCGGCCATGCTCTTTTTCTGATAGGCGGATAAATCTAAACGATAGGCGGTAGGTACGCCCGGGTCCCAGTCATTATCCCAATCATCCCATTCATCCCAATCGTTCCAATCATCTTGGGCGGGTGGATCACCGTCATACACCTTATCTAACCATACGGAGAAATAGGCTTCACGGACGAAGCTATATTCATCAATCGCATTTTCCAGCATCGGCTCGAGCTGCTTAAGCTCAATGCGCTGCTCTAGGCCACGAATAGCGTAGCGCGTGAGCGTTAATGGGAAGCTCATAAATGACATCGGCCAAATATAGTCGTCGACGAAATCGCCGCCGCGATCAAGCACAACCGTAGGCCCCACGCCTGGCAACATCAAATAGGGTCCATCCGGGGCGCCATACACCGCCAAGGTTTCACCAAAGGATTCTTTTTCTGAGCCAACACCCATTTTGCTGGCCACATCAAAAAATCCAAACACGCCAAAGGTGCTGTTTATCAGGAAACGACCAAAGCTTTTGGCCGACGCCTTGCCTTTGCCCTGCAAACTATTGTTCACCACCGAGGCGGGCTCAAGAATATTTTCGGTCATATTGTACAAGCCGCGACGCGTTGGCGCGGGCACATTTTCATAAGCATTGGCCAAGGGCAAGGCAACATACTTATCGAGAACGTCGCGATTAAAATCCCACATGACGCGATTCACATCCTCGAAGGGATCACGCTCATCGGTAAAATCAAACTCGTTTTCTTCTTCGGCAGGTTTGCTCGCACAGCCTAGTAAGATACTCACAAGGCAAAGACCTAGCGTGAAGCGTATTCCGTTACGAAGCACGTTACTGGGCCCTTGTATCATGGAATTAACTCCGTAAGAACAATGCGAACTTGCTGACCGGTTTCACGTTCAAGTAGACGCGGTCGCGCCTCAAAATCACCACTGCGACGCTCCATGGTATCGCCGGTGGTTAACCGTGCGCCCACCAACCAACTGGACGCATTCGATAAACTAGCACCTTCGAGCATCATATCGTCGTCGGTGAGGGTCACCGTCACCGGAAAATCAGTCACGCGTTGTCGCGTCACCGCGATGGGCGCACTGCCGCCATCTGGGTCACGCACAAAAACAAACAAGTTGGCCGTCCACGGCATCTCGTTGCGCAGCGTTTCGGAGATATCAATGGTGACGGTCAATGTCATGACGGTACCATCGAGGCGATCCTGTGCTTGCTGCAGCGAGTTTTGAATACTGGCATAACGGGGATCACGTTCATCCATCATCATCAACGCCATATCCCACGCTGCCACAGCGCGCTCGTAATCCGCCCTCTCAAAATGCACCACGCCTAACAGCCCGAATGCTTCCACATTGCGGTTGTCTTGTTCTAGTACGCGGCCTAAATAACGATTTGCCATGGCTAAATCGCGATCGGTACCTGAGAAAATCAGCGCCTGACTATACACAGTCAGGTTACTAATATTATTTGGATTCATACGATGAGAGCGCGCAAAAGCTTCCAGTGCCTGCTCTAACTGCTGCAACTGCATCATCATGCGTCCATAAAGCGTCCACGCGTTCTCTTCCGGTTCGTTTGCCAGACGTTGCCGCAAACCCAAGGCGTATTCCCACAAATCATCTTCGTTTTGTGGTGCGGCGCTATCGTCGCCAAGCAGCCAATCGCTAAGCTGAGGCAATGAGTCCCAAGCACGATCCGCTTGCTGCTGTTGTTTCCACGAGCCATCGATAACATACACACCGCCGGCAAGCAGAACCAAAATCAGGCCCAACACCCAAATATTGGCAGGTTTGGCTTGTACCAGTTCATCCGGGTTGTCGATCTCAGTGACAAAGGTTTTTTGCAGCTCTTGCTTGGCCAACAACAGCTCTTTATCGGAAATAACCCCTTGCTCTAAATCCTCTTGCAGCTCTTGCAAGCGACTCTCATAAACTTCTTTGTTGGCTTGAATAATGGTCCAGGTTTCCCACTGCTGGCGACGAGCCAACCACAAGAACACCAATGCAAAAGCCAACAGGAGTGCGATCAATAGATACCACATTAGCGATCTTGCTCCTTCTTCTCTAATTCATCTCGTTGCGCCTGCTCAGCTTCAAATGCAGCCAAGCGTGCTTGCTCCTCGTCGGTCAGCTCTGCATTTCCCTGACGCTTGCCACGGACATGCACCACCACAGCGATAATACCAATCAATAACACCGCAAATGGTCCAAACCACAGCACTAGCGTATTGCGGTTTACTGGCGGACGGTAGTGCACAAAATCACCGTAGCGTACTTTCATAAACTCGATAATTTCGGCGTTACTTTGCCCTTCCATAATCATCTGATACACCCGTTGCCGCATATCTTGTGCCAACGGAGCATCGGAATCAGCAATGCTCTGATTCTGACATTTGGGGCAGCGCAATTCACCGGTAAGTTGCGTAAAACGGCGTTCCTGCTCTGCTGTTTCAAACGCATAATATTCACCGGCCGCGTGAGTGGGCGGGCTTAACGCAGCCGCTAACACCAACGCAAACAGCATGCTGCTCAACATCACCATTAAACGGTTCATGGCAATAGCTCCCGACGGTGCTCAGGGATTTCAAGCCCCGCCTCTTGCATCGCCTGATAGTAAATAGGGCCAACCCGCTGTCGCCACACGCGCTCATTGAGGTCACCTACGTGGCGATAGCGAATGACGCCATCTTGATCCACCACAAAGGTTTCGGGCGCGCCATAGACCCCAAGGTCGAGGGCGAGCAAACCGGTTTCATCAAACAAGTTAATTTGATAGGGGTCGCCTAAATCTTGCAACCAACGTACTGCGGCCCCCCGAGAATCGTCTTTATAGTTAAGACCAATAATATACACCTGTTCATCGGCCAGCAGCTGATTTAAGAATGTATGCTCGGCATAGCAGGTAGGACACCAGGTGGCCCACACATTAATTAACAGCGGCCGCGACCCAATAATGGCGTTATCATGGGTAACATCAGGCTGGTACAAATCAGGCAACTCGAACTGAGGTACCGTGCGTCCTACTAATGCCGATTCTAAATGGGTTGGATCCGACCACAAGCCTCGAAACAGGAACACGGACAACGCCAAAAATGCGACCAAAGGCGTCAGTAATATCAGCATGCGAACTTTGCTATTCATGAGCGCTCCTCCGCAATTTCCCGTTTCCGCTCGGCCTGTAAGCGCCGGCGAATACGATAGCGTTTATCAGTCATGGATAACAAGCCGCCCACCGACATAATTATGGCCCCTGCCCAAATCCAGCGTACAAAGGGTTTGTAGTGAATGCGCACAGCCCAGCTTCCATCGGATAGCTCTTCACCCATCGCCACATAGAGGTCCCGCCATGGGTTCACTTGCAGCCCGGTTTGGGTTTGTATCTGACGCTGTATGGTATAGAAGCGTTTCTCCGAAGTAATGTTGCCAAGCACCCGTCCACTGCTTTCCCGTGTAATCTGGAAGTAGGCGGTGTCGCTCAGGAAGTTCGGCCCCTCTCGTTCTGTCATTTCGACAAACTCAAAGGTGTATCCACTTTGACTAAAGGTATCGCCAGGCGCCATCCGCACAGTGCGCTCTACTTCGTAGTTTTGCACCAAAGCCACGCCAATAATCATCACGGCAAAGCCAACGTGGCCAAGCACCATACCCCAGTGGCTGCGCCCCAACTTAATCAATGCTGGAAGTTTATGCTCTCGGCTCGCCACGCGCATTTTAAGCTCGGCGACGGTGGCACTAAGAATCCAAAACGCTAACACCAAACCGAGCACTGCTAAGCCGTGTACTTCGCTGGCGAAAATCCAAGGAAGCAAGAAGGCTAAGATAACCGCCACGCCCATACCAACCAGCACAGTGCGCGTTAAGTCACTAAACTTATGCCGGCGCCAGCGTGTGAGTGGCCCTAACCCAAGAATCAAGGCGAAAGGAATGGTTAACCACATGAAAATTAAATCGAAGAAAGGTTCTCCGATAGAAATATTGCCCATGCCCAATTGCTGATAAACCAGCGGCAACAAGGTGCCCACCAGAACCACAATGGTTGCGGTGACCAACAGAAGGTTATTGCCGAGCAATAATACTTCACGGGAATACAGCTCATAACGGCTATGGCTTTGCACTTTGGCTGCACGAATTGCATACAGCAACAGCGAGCCGGTAATCACCACCCCTAAGAAGCCAAGCAAGAAGGCGCCACGGGTTGGATCGGATGCGAAAGCATGCACCGATACCAATACGCCTGAGCGCACCAAAAAGGTACCCAATAGGCTTAAGCTAAAGGCGGAAATCGCCAAAAGTACGGTCCAGGATTTAAAGGTACCGCGCTTCTCTGTCACTGCCAGCGAGTGAATGAGTGCGGTACCGACAAGCCATGGCATAAAGCTCGCGTTCTCCACCGGATCCCAGAACCACCAGCCTCCCCAACCAAGTTCATAATAGGCCCACCAACTGCCGACCATGATGCCTAATGTGAGGAAAATCCAGGCAGCCAGTGTCCATGGCCGCGACCAGCGCGCCCAAGCAGAATCCAAGCGACCGCCAAGCAATGCGGCGATGGCAAAGGCAAAGGCTACCGACATACCGACATAGCCCATGTAGAGCAATGGCGGGTGAATGATCATGCCGGGATCTTGCAACAATGGATTCAAATCGCGTCCGTCTACCGGAATTAGCGGGATGGTGCGATCAAATGGATTGGACGTGAGCAGCATAAACAGATAAAAGCCCACGCCAATCATACCCATCACGGCGAGTACCCGGGCGGCAAATACCAACGGCAAGCGGCTCGAGAATTTCGCTAACGCCGCTGCCCAACCTGCTTGTACCAACATCCACAACAAGAACGAGCCTTCGTGAGAGCCCCACACCGCGGTGATGCGGTAGATTAAGGGCGTCACCGACGACGAGTTACTTGCGACATAATTGATACTAAAATCGTTAACGATAAAGCCCCAGGTTAGGGCAATGTAGGAAATAAGTGTAAATACGAACATGCCGTAGGTGAGTGGACGGCCTAGCGCCATTTGTCCACCATGCCCGCGCGCCACACCGACCAAAGGCACCACCGCAAGGAGCGCGGAAAAGGCGAAGGCGAGTGCTAATGCAAAATGACCAAACTCAGCGATCATAGTAACCGCCTGAAGACTCATCGTCTTCGTTTGTATTTTCGTCGTCTTCAACTTGCCATTGTGACGGCGGTACATGCTGAATGCCTTTTAAGGCTTCAGCGAGCGCCGGGGGCATATATTCTTCATCGTGACGCGCCAGTACTTGGCTGGCTTTAATACGATTAGGCGCCACTAAGGTACCTTGCGCCACAATGCCCTGCCCTTCACGGAATAGATCCGGAAGGATGCCTTCATATTCCACCGTTACCTCAGCGGGACCGACATCGACCAGATTAAAGGCAACCGATAGGCCGCTGCCTTCGCGCCGCACTGAGCCCGGCACAACTAAGCCACCGATACGCAGGCGCTGACCGACTTCAGGCAAGGTTTTATCGCTACCCTTTCCTTCCACTATCTCCGTTGGCGTGTAAAACAAGTCGATATTCTGTGATAGTGCATACAACACCAGACCGGTTGCCAAAGCAAAGCCGGCCAGAATTCCACCTGTCATGATTAACCGCTTTTTACGTCTTGGGTTCATGTTCAGGACTCTCGTTTAGCTTTTTCAATACGTTGCTGTCGGGCTTGTTGTTTCTTCGCTTCGTCGCGCAATTTGGTGCGTCGCCAAACCGCCTCGAGGGCCAACAAACCAATACAAAAAAAGGTGACAAAAAAGGCTGACCAGACATATACGCCATAGCCGCCCATGGCGATAAAAGCACTCCAACTATCAAACTGCATTTGAGTTCTCCTTATCGCCCGAATTTAGTACTTTCTGTGCCCATGGCCGATGAATCTCACGGCGCAATAATTCGTTGTTTAAGCGCATGATCACCAAGGCTGCTGCCAGCCCCATAAAGGCAAAAATATTCACCACCAGCGGCCACAACATTTCTGGGGCAATACTCGGTGATTCAAACCGAGTAATCACTTTAGTAATCGTCGACTGCTGATGGAGCGTGTTCCACCAATACACTGAGTAATGAATAATTGGGATATTGATAACGCCTACCAGTGCCAAAATACTGGCCGCTTTGCCGCCTGCGCGTTCATCTTCAAACGCCACATACAAGGCCATCACGCCCAAGTACAAGAACAACAAAATAAGCTGAGAAGTAAGTCGCGCATCCCACACCCACCAAGTGCCCCACATGGGTTGTCCCCATACGGCGCCGGTGAACAACGAGATAAAAGTAAGCGCGGCCCCAACCGGTGCAATGGCCAACACCGCCAGTTCCGCGGTGCGAATCTGCCACACTAGAGCAATTAAGCCGGCAATCGCCATACTGACATAAAAGCCCATCGACCAAATCGCAGCGGGCACATGCACGAAAATAATGCGGTAGCTTTCCCCTTGCTGATAATCAGGTGGCGCATAGGCTAAGCCCCATACCAGGCCCACTGCGGTAAGTAACAACCCCGGAATCAAAAACCACGGCAGAATTTTCTGGTTTAACGCAAAGGTTGCTTCAGATTTTGCATAGGGATGTAACCAACGCCACATATCAGTTCACACTCACTCGTAATCCGGCTTTCACCGCGAAAGGGGCCAAGGTAATCGTAATCACCAAAAACGCTCCCATTAATGCCAGTGGACCTGTCGCAGACAGACCCGATACAGCTGCTTCAACTGCAGCTGTTGCGAAAATCAACAGGGGAATAAGCAGCGGCAGCAATAACAAACTTAATAATGCACCACCTTTATTGAGGCTGACGGTTAGGGCCACACCAATGGCCCCCGCAGCACTTATTACGGGCGTGCCCAGTAAAAGGGTCAACCATAATACGCCCCATGCTGACATGGGTAAATTCAGCAACAACGCCAATAATGGCGCAATCACTAATATAGGTACTGCGGTCATCACCCAGTGTACGGCAATTTTTGCCAGCACACTTACCTCCAAAGAGACCGGTAACAACATCATTTGTTCCAACGCCCCATCGCGAAAATCATCGCGGAACATGCGCTCAAGACCCAACATGGCCGACAGCAATGCCGATACCCAAATCACGCCCGGCGCAATACGAGCAAGAATATCTGGGCCCGGCCCGACGCCAAGTGGGAATAA
This sequence comes from Aliidiomarina indica, assembly GCF_015354615.1. Taxonomy (GTDB): domain Bacteria; phylum Pseudomonadota; class Gammaproteobacteria; order Enterobacterales; family Alteromonadaceae; genus Aliidiomarina; species Aliidiomarina indica. The sequence goes on from NZ_JACAVQ010000005.1 coordinate 119,518, forward strand.
ACTCACCACAATAAGGAGAAAGATGAGCGGGTTCAGTAAATCACTGCGTTGACGCGAGGCAACCCGCAAATCCCGTTTCACAATTTGCACAAAGATACCCATCGCCCCGGCCATTAGTGCTGATACCTCAATGCTATCTGTTGTAACGGAAATCTGGCCGCACTAATCGGCTGATGCGAGGTAAGCACAATAGCTCCCCCGGTGGCGACATGTTCGGCAAAGCGCGCTTCAAGCAAGGCAATACCGGCCACATCCAATGCGGTAAAAGGCTCATCAAGAATCCATAACGGCGCTTGCGTAAGCCATAATCGTGCTAATGCTATACGACGCTGCTGACCTGCCGAAAGCCCCTGTGCAGGAATATCTTCCAGACCGACTAAGCCCACTTTGGCTAATAATTCATAAGGAGGCGCCTGCAGCGGCTGCCCTTGTACGGCTGCGTAAAACTCTAAATTCTCAATTGCCGTTAATTCAGGCTTAACTCCGGCTTTGTGCCCAATAAAGAGCATGGCCTGATGATATTGGTCACGACACTGGCGAATGCTTTGTCCCAAAAACTGCACATCGCCGGCTTGAGCTGGCAGCAGCCCGGTGAGAATACGTAACAGACTCGATTTGCCTGCACCATTCGGGCCCTCGATTTGCCATACTTCCCCTGTGCGCACTGTCATATTCAAATTAGCGAACAAGGTTCGCTCACCTCGAATCGATGATAAATCGCTTGCGGCTAACAGAATAGTTGGGGCAGAGTTTTCGAGCGTTTCAGCTGCCATGGATGCCTTTAGTGATCGCAGATAAATTGCGCACATCCTAGCAAAAAAACCCTTTTGGGGCGACTATTATCGACGATACCAACCGGTTTCCTGCGCGAGCCACTGCGGGTAATCAGGATGAGCATTCACCTGCCAGCGCCACCCTGCCGGTTCCGCCCAAATATGCCATTGCCGTCCATCGCTAAAATTACCGGCGCTGGTGGTGATTTGATCGGGATGATAGCGGCTTAAATAGGTGTTGTGGCCATGCCAACGTGCCATTTCCGCCTCACTTTGATAGACCTTTTCCGGCAGCGGCCACAAGGCTCCGAGCTGCTGTAATAACTGCGCCGCTCCCAAAATAGCAACGCTAAGCACGCCGACAGCGACCATGGCTTCAACTAAGCCCATGCCCCGTTGCAAGCGTACGCCGTTGCACGAACCACGCCTGCGCTGATTCAAGGCCACCATCCCATCTCCATATCGTCGCCGGTGTCGATAACCCGCCAGATCCCCTGCCAATGTCGGGCGACATCCTGCAGATCATGCGCAATGTAGATATCAACCTGAGTGCAATACCACTGAGGCTCTGGGCAGTCCTGCTCTTCTAGCGTTATCGACAGCGTAAAGCCTGTGGTTTCAATCGCATCCAGGTTTGTAACCTGCCCGCGCAAATAAGACTCCGCGCGCGCTTGAGCGCTCATCAGCAATCGGTCTGCGCGAGCGATACGCACATCAAGTGAGGTGAGGCGGGTACTTAGCAGAGCCTCTTGAATGACCCCAAGCAAAATAACACTGCTCAGGGTTACCAGAATAAGCACCGCGGGAATGGCAAATCCCCGTTGGCGGCCCCACCGCGTAGCACTGAGTGTCATGCCAAGTACCAGGGGTAACACCAGCTCCAATGCTGTTGTTGCCCACGCTGACGTCCGTGTAAACAGAATCGGTGCTGATCCCAATCAATGCCGTCGATACGCAGATGGCTCGGATCGTGCAATCCATGCCAGCCGTTACTGTCACAATCAGCCCCTTCCGGTCGCCATTGCAATTGGTGATTGCGCACCCGCAAGCCAATCGTGGCAAGCAAAATACAATGGCCTTGTTGCTTCGGTTGTACCTCCGGATGATTGCGCGATTCTGCTTGCAACGCGCGTACACTCCAATGGCCTAGCTGGTAAAAGCTCTGCAAGGTATCCAAGCGCTGTTGGCCGAGGCGTGCTTGCGCCCACAATTGGGTGAATACCTGAAGCCCAGCGAGCACCGTCATGCTGGCGATACTTAACGCTAGCATCAGCTCTAGCAAGGTAAACCCTTGACTATGAGGGTGGTTATTAGCAGGCCGCATACCCACTCCAACGCGGCCCCTGGGTGCAAAGTCGAATACGTCCAAGGGTGCTAAAGATAATGCGAATGCGCGGCAGTTGCGGCGCATCTATCCGTTGCAGCTCAATATGTCCGGCGCTAAACCCTGCCATGCCGAGCGGAGCGGTGAAGCGGGCCGCATTGCCACTGGCAAAATTCCATTGATAACTCACGTTTTCATCGGCCAGAACACACTCGGGTTGTTGCGACTGTTGCCACCAACACCACGCTGGATCGCCTTGAATGTTGCCAGCGCCAAACCAATGATCAACGCCTAAGCCGATACTGCGCAAGCGCGCTTCACGGGCATGACCATATACCTTCTGTACTTCAGCTTGCAGTTGTTGCTGCTGGCGGTAGTGATGAAAATTCGGATACGCTAAGACGCTTAACAGCGCCAGCAGAGAGACAACGAGTAGTACTTCGATCAATGAAAATCCATGCATACGCCCTCCTTGGCCCGCTGGAAATATGAAATTGGTGTGTTTTTTAGTATGGAAAAAAGAACGGGCGATTACGACATTGTTGCGCAATCACCCGTTTATTTTTAGCGTTTGATGTGATGATAAGACCGTGAGCCTATCAGTTGACCTCGACCACCCGTAACTCCGGTGGAATTGAGAAAGTGACGTTTTCTTCACGACCAGAGCGCTCATCCACAGCGGCGCCTTGGCCCTGCTGTTCCGCATAGCGACGGAGCCAACTGACCACATTCTGCACTAGAATTTCTGGCGCAGAGGCACCGGCGGTAACCCCGACCGTGTTCACGTTTTCAAGCCAGGCGGAATCAATGCATGCGGCATCATCGATAAGATGAGCTTTTGTCCCCATTTTTTCGGCCAACTCGCGTAACCGGTTGGAGTTCGAGCTATTGCGCGCGCCCACGACAAGTAATACATCGACTTCAGCGGCGAGTTCCCGCACCGCATCTTGGCGATTTTGTGTGGCATAGCAGATATCGTCTTTGCGCGGTCCTTGAATATTTGGAAAGCGAACACGCAATGCATCAATAATATCGGCGGTATCATCAACTGACAGCGTTGTTTGGCTCATATAATGCAATTCATCGGCATTTTTCACCTGCAGGCTGGCAACATCATTCACCGACTCCACCAAGTAAATGCCACCGGACTCGCTACTGTATTGGCCCATGGTGCCTTCTACTTCCGGATGCCCAGAGTGGCCTATCAAAACACATTCGTGATTACGACGACTCGCCCGCGTTACTTCCATGTGGACCTTGGTCACCAATGGACAGGTGGCATCAAACACTTTTAGGCCGCGTTCAGTGGCTGCATCACGAACTGCTCGCGACACCCCGTGGGCACTGAAAATAACAATACTATCGTCGGGCACTTGATCTAATTCTTCCACAAACACGGCGCCGCGATTGCGTAAGCCATCCACCACGTGTTTGTTATGTACCACTTCATGACGCACATAAATCGGCGGAGAGAACAACGCGAGCGCTTGTTCAACAATGGTAATGGCTCGATCAACGCCGGCACAAAAGCCGCGCGGATTTGCCAGAACAATTTTCATGATGCCTCCACACTTAAAATTTCAACGGCAAAGGTAACACGCTGTCCCGCGAGCGGGTGGTTGAAATCAACAGTTACCATATCAGCGCTCACCTCGCGCACAATGCCCGGAATTTCACGACCATTTGGTTGTGCAAACGAAATAATAGCGCCTACTTCGGCCGGTGTATCCCCTGAAAAGCGCGAGCGCTCAAGGTGATATATATTCTCCGGCAGAGGTTGTCCAAACGCATCTTCCGGCGCCAGCGTAAACTCGCGATTATCGCCTGCTTTCAGACCGAGCAAACAATCCTCAAAATTCTTGGTTAAATTCCCGTCGCCAATCGTCAGACGGGCAGGCTTCCCATGCACTTTCGTGCTATCTGCCGCCGACCCATCTTCCAATTTAATTGAAAAATGCAGAACAACGCGGCTACCGGGGCCTATCACTGAGACGTCACTCATACTACAGAGGTTCCTTTCAGGACGAAGATTTGTTTGCTTCGGACTTCGCGCCCGAGCCAAAAAAGCTATCGTAAATCATTAAAAGTGCGCCCAACACGATAGCGCTATCGGCGACATTAAATGCAGGCCAATGATAGGTCCCCACATAGACATCGAGAAAATCCACCACGTACCCTAAACGCACACGATCAAGCACATTGCCAAGGGCGCCACCAATGATCAAGGTAAAGGATAAGTTTAACCACCGATAATGCAGTGATTGCCGACGCAGCATCACCGCTAAAACGCTGACAATAACAATCGCTATAATGGTGAAAAACCAACGTTGCCAGCCACCCTGATCGCTAAGAAAACTAAAGGCGGCACCATAATTACGCACATGCACAAGGTCAAAAAATGGCAGCACATCGACGCGTCCAAACAAAGGCAGCGCTTGCGCCACCCAAATTTTAGTCACTTGATCGAGCACTAAAATAATGATCGCGAGCCACCATAAACGTAACCCGCTTTGTTGCCATTGTGCCGGTTTATTGGCTGTCATTGGGTGCTCCCGTTATGCAAAGTGGCGCGTTTCGCCGGCGCCATCGACATTGCTTACGCAGCGTCCACAAATTTCAGGATGCGCTTCATCGGCGCCCACATCAGCACGGTGATGCCAGCAACGAGCACATTTCTTATGCTCACTGCGCGCCACCCCTACTTCGAGGCCTGCCAACTCGGTTGCCTGCGCACCGGTCGCCTCTGCTAAAGGTGCCACGGTTGCTGCCGAGGTGAGTAAGACAAAGCGGAGTTCATCGCCAAGCAAACTCAGGGTGTCGAGAATATTCTTATCACAATACAGCGTTACTTCGGCCTGCAAAGAGCCACCAATGACTTCATCACGACGGGCTTGTTCTAACGCACCGTTAACCGCATCGCGCACCAGTAGCACTTGCTGCCATTGGCTGTCGGCGATTTTGCCGGTGGCTAAATCGTGCGGCCAATCTGCGTACCATTCTGCGGTAAATACGTAAGGGTCGCGCTTGCCTTGTGCTGGCGTTGGCAACTGCAACCACACTTCTTGTGCGGTAAAGCTACAAATCGGTGCCATCCAACGTACCAGAGCCTCAGCAATGTGCCACAACGCAGTTTGACAAGAACGCTGGGCGACACTGTCTTTTTTCGCGGTGTACTGGCGATCTTTAATGATATCCAGATAGAAACTACCTAACTCAATCGAACAAAAATGCATGAGTTTTTGCACTACAGTCAGGAATTGATAGTTATCAAAGGCATCTTGGATTTCAGCTTGTAAGGCTTGTGCGCGGCCAACAATCCAGCGATCCAGCTCTACCATATCGGCAGCGGCCACTTGGTGCTTGCTTGGTTCAAACCCATTCAGGTTGGCCAACAAGAAACGCGCCGTGTTACGAATGCGGCGATACGAATCGGCGGAACGCTTAAGAATTTCATCCGATACCGTCATTTCGGCCGTGTAATCGTTACTCGCGACCCACAAACGAAGAATATCGCCGCCGAGCTTGTTCATCACATCTTGCGGTGACACCACGTTGCCGAGAGATTTCGACATCTTACGACCATGTTGATCCACGGTAAAACCGTGCGTCAGCACTTGCTTGTAGGGTGCTTTGCCTTGTGTAGCAACACCGGTAAGCAGGGACGATTGGAACCAGCCCCGATGCTGATCGGAACCTTCCAGATAGAGATCAGCAGGCCACTGCAGCCCATCATCCTGATTTAGCACACAGTAATGGGTTACACCTGAATCGAACCATACATCGAGGGTATCGGTTAGTTTGCGATAGATTTTCGCTTCGTCTCCGAGCAATTCTTTTGCATCTAAATCAAACCACGCTTGAATGCCTTCCGCTTCGACTTTTTTGGCGACAGCTTCAAGCAACTCAAGGGTACGTGGGTGCGGCTCGGCCGTTTCCGTGTGAATAAATAGAGGCAGTGGCACACCCCACGTCCGTTGCCGCGAGATACACCAATCTGGACGCCCGTCGATCATGCCTGCAATGCGGTTTTCACCCCATTCAGGCACCCAACGCACGCCTTTAATTTCTTCCAATGCTTGCGCACGCAAGCCTTGCTTGCTCATGCTCACAAACCACTGTGGGGTCGCCCGGAAAATAATCGGGGTTTTGTGACGCCAGCAGTGCGGATAGCTATGCTCATAACTCTCATGATGCATCAGGTTGCCAGCAGCCTGCAGCGCATCAACGATGTTGGGGTTCGCTTTAAATACATGCTGACCGGCAAACTGAGGCGTATCTTCTTTGTACACGCCGTTGTCGTTTACTGGGTTGTAGACTTCAAGGTTATAGCGCTGACCCACAATAAAGTCATCAACACCATGGCCTGGTGCTGTATGCACACAACCGGTACCTGATTCTGTGGTTACGTGCTCACCTAAAATTACCGGTACCTGACGATCCTGTAGCGGATGTTGCAATTGCACTAGCTCAATATCCGCGCCTTTACAGAAACCAAGCTTGTGGTAATGCTCGATGCCGTATCGCTCCATTGCTGAGGTCACCAAATCAGTGGCCAAGATCAAGCGCTCGGGTGAATCCCCTTCCACTTGCACTAGCGCGTACTCAAGACTTGGCTCCACCGTAACTGCCATATTGGCAGGAATCGTCCATGGCGTGGTGGTCCAAATCAACAAGCTCACTGGCCCTTGACCTGGATGGTCTTGCGGATGCGAGAATTTCGCTACGGTGCCTTCGCTATCGATCACAGGGAAACGTACATCAATAGCCGGCGATGCTTTATCTTTGTATTCTACTTCCGCTTCAGCAAGCGCCGAGCCACAGTCGGTACACCAATGCACCGGCTTAAAGCCTTGCTGCAAATGGCCACGCTCAATGATAGAACCAAGCGCACGAATAATATTCGCTTCTTGTTCAAAATTCATCGTGAGATAAGGTCGATCCCAATCACCGAACACACCCAACCGTTTAAAATCGGTGCGTTGGCCATCAACTTGGGTGAGCGCATATTCACGGCACTTTTGCCGAAACTCGGCATCGGAAAGCTTTTGCCCCGGCTTGCCGTATTTCTTTTCAACCACAAGCTCGATCGGTAACCCATGACAATCCCAGCCCGGCACATAAGGGGCATCAAAACCGCTTAAGGTTTTTGACTTCACTACCATATCTTTGATGATTTTATTCACCGCGTGGCCAATATGAATGTTGCCGTTGGCGTAGGGAGGACCATCATGCAGGATAAACTTATCACGACCCGCACGTGCGCTACGGATTTGCCCGTACACATCTTCCTGGTACCACTGTTTAAGCATTTCCGGTTCGCGCTGGGCTAAGTTGCCGCGCATTGGGAATGCCGTATCCGGGAGGTTTAACGTGTGCTTGTAATCACTCATGCGGTTCGGTCCAATCTATTTAGCTAAAAGGTAAATGGTTTTTTCGTTTCAAGAATTCAGTCTACAGCAGCTCGTCTTGATTTACTGCAGGTGTCGCTGCTGTGCGCCCACCCTGCTCTTCCTCTGGATCTAATGTTAACAAAGCACGGGCCAATGCCGCATCTTCGGTAATTTGCGCTTGCAACGCAGCAAAGCTATCAAATAAACGTTCTTCGCGGAGCCATACTAACGGCGTCACTACCACGTTTTGACCGTATAACTCGGCGCTATCTCTCGGCCCAGGAAAATCAAACAAATGCACTTCAAGCAATTCTTCTGTGCCATGCACCGTCGGCTTGCGCCCAATATTGGCGACACCGGCATACGCATGTTGCTCAGTTTCCAAGCCAACCGCATACACGCCTCGCAGCGGCGGATGCAATCGATGCAAGCCAATGTTTGCGGTAGGAAAACCGATGGTACGTCCTTTTTTCTGGCCATGCCGCACGCGTCCATAAATCGCGTAAGGGCGACCGAGCATTGCGGCTGCAGATTCAAAATCTGCGGTGGTTAACGCACTGCGAATGGCGGTGCTAGAGACGCGAATCGACTCGGTGCGATAACTTTGCGTATCAATCACAGAAAAGCCAAAATGCGCCGCCGCTTTTTGAAGTAAGGCAAAATCGCCGGTGCGACCTTTCCCAAATCGGAAATCATCGCCAACCACTAATAACGACACACCTAACTGTTTTACCAATACCTGCTCAATAAAATCTTCGGCAGATAAATCTGCAAAGCGTTTATTAAATTGCGTGAGCAACAAGCGATCAATGCCACATTCGGCAATATGCCGATATTTATCCTGCCAGCGATACAAACGCGCAGGGGCACGCCCTGGGGCAAACAACTCCAGCGGCTGCGGCTCGAAAATCATAGCCACTGAAGGCACATGGCGCGCCTCCGCTTGAGCGTGAACTTGTTCCAGAACCGCTTGATGACCTAAATGCACACCATCAAAATTGCCGATTGTTAACACACAACCGCGGTGCTCAGGCCGGATATTATGTAAACCACGTATTAATTCCATAAGCGCGCGATTATACCGTAAACCTCTTGTCCATGCATTCCCAACACGCGCTTATTGCGCTCGTAATTCCCGCGGCCGACCGCCCACTAAAAACCAGGCGATAATAAACACACTGCCACCACCACCAATCAAGCCGCTAAGCCATAGCACACGTGTGGCAAAGGATGCGTCTAACCACAACGATCGCTCGGGTAACCACCAAAGAACCGCTGCCACCATCAGTAGCGTTGCTACCAATACCTTCAGCAAAAAGTGCCGCGTAGGGGGGGCTAACATCAATACTTTTTCACGATACAACACCGTACCTAACAACAAGGCGTTAATGGTGCCGGATAAAGCCGTTGCCAATGCCAAGCCGACATAGCCAAACGGAATCGCTAAAATAATATTCAACACCATGTTTGATGCCATCGCGATAATACCGTATTTCACTGGACGCTTTGTGTCTTGACGGGAAAAGAACCCTGTTGCTAGCACTTTCACCAACATAAAACTGAGCAAGCCGGTGGCGTACGCCATCAGCGCAAACGATGATAAATAGGCGTCTTCTGGACTAAACACACCCCGCTCAAACAACACCAACAACATCGGCTCGGCTAAGATAAACAACCCCGCCATAGCCGGCAGCCCCAGCATCACCACCATCCGTACTCCCCAATCGAGGGTATGACGAAAGGCATCCAAGGATTTATCCACATGGCGGGCCGACAGGGCCGGTAACACCACCGTAGCGATGGCAATGCCAAACAATCCCAAAGGAAACTCTAACAAGCGATCTGCATAATATAACCAACTGATCGAGCCGGTGACGAGGAAGCTCGCAATAACCGTATCGAGCAGCAAATTAATTTGACTCACAGACACCCCAAACAAGGCCGGAATCATTAGGGTTCGGATCTTTACCACACCCGGGTCACGCCAACCCCACTTGGGTTTAACCAATAACCCCGCTTGTTTTAAAAATGGCAGCTGGAATAAGAACTGAATCAAGCCACCAAAGAACACGCCAAAAGCCAAGCCGATTTCAGGTCGCTCCAACATGGGCGCAACCCAAAGCGCCGCCACAATAACAGACACATTGAGCAGCACTGGCGTAAATGCCGCAACACCAAAACGCCCAAGCACATTTAACGCTGCTCCGGAAAGCGCCGTTAAGGTAATAAAAAAGAGATACGGGAAGGTGATTTTCAACAGCAGGCTGGCCATTTCAAACTTTTCCGCCTGCTCGCCCCCTTGCAGCCAGTCAACAAACCAGCCCATACCAAATAAGGCCGCCACCACTGGGGATAGAATCATCGCCAAGAGCGTGATAATTCCCACCAAGGTACCCAAGGTGCCACTCACCCGAGCCATTAATAAGCGTGTTTCCTCTAACTCCTTACCGCGATGATATTCAGTAAGTACGGGTACAAAGGCTTGTGCAAAAGCCCCCTCGGCAAAGAGGCGACGTAAAAAGTTAGGAATTTTATTGGCAAAAAGGAAGACATCTGCGGCCGCGCCAGCGCCCATTAAGGCAGCAATAGCCACATCGCGTACCAAGCCAAGAATACGCGATAGAAAAGTCATAATACTGACGATCAAGCCGGAACGAAGTAAGCGTGGTGCGGGCTTCTCCGTCGATAACTTCGATTCAGGGTTCGGTTCAGGGGCTGAAACAGTCACAACGTCGTTGAATTCCTGTTGATGGATGCCCGAAGATTAGCACGATGCCTAATGTGTAGCCAATGCCCAGTCGCAGGATGGTAAAATATTCACCGCAAAAGCTTGCTTTTCCGGCCAGTGATCCGTAATATCCGCGCGCATTCTTTCATCGAATCCGTTTGACTTTTCGGCGCGAAAGAGGCATGATCCTCGGCCTTAAAAAGTCCGGTACAAGTTTACGAATTATCAGGAGTTTCACCTTGGCTAACATCAAGTCTGCGAAAAAGCGCGCGGTAACGGCGGAAAAGAACCGTCGCCACAATGCCAGCCGTCGCTCAATGATGCGCACTTATCTTAAGAAAGTACAAGCAGCTATCGCTGCCGGTGACCAGGCTCAGGCGCAGCAGGCATTTGCTGTTCTGACTCCAGTTATCGATCGCTATGCGACTAAAGGTCTGATCCACAAAAACAAAGCAGCTCGTCACAAGAGCCGTTTGTCTGCTCAGATCAAAGCATTGTCTGCGTAAGCAGTTAACAGTGCTAAAAAAACCGCCTTCTGGCGGTTTTTTTGTGCCCGTATCAACAACGGACCAACGCAATGCGTTGGTCAAAGACGTGAAAAAAGCCCCGCGCCCGTATCAACAACGGACCAACGCATTGCGTTGGCTACGATGTCGCGGTGTACCCAACGCACCGCGTTGGTCAAAGACCTGAAAAAAGCCCCGCGCCCGTATCAACAACGGGCCAACGCATTGCGTTGGCTACGATGCTAGGCAAGCCTAATGCGGCGGCGTAAAGCAATTAAACCGCTCATTACCATGATCACCACCCCCCAACTGCCACCGGAGTATCCGGAGCGCCGTTCGACTTTGGCGATTCTCTCGTTCTTGACGCGGTCTTCAAAACGATTGAGCTCGAATTTTAGGTTCTCATTCATTTGCACAACCGCGGTATCAAAATCTTCATCGGCCTGACGGCGCATTTGTGTCGACGACATCACTGCGGTACTGCGACCTGTTGAACTGGAAATACCCGGCGCACGGAACAGCATCGAGCGGGTTTTAATATCAAACACCGCGGTATCCACGAATGTTTGGGTTTCGTTTTCTGTGCCTTTTACCGTGTATAAGCCAGCGATAGTCCAATACAAAATAGAACTTGAACGATCGGATGTTGTGCGTACTTGATCGTAAGACACCAAAGCAATGACATCCACATCATACATGCGGCTTACTTGGTCTATGGTTGTCCAGCCTTGTCGACCCGACAAATAAGAACTTGGAATAAGCTCAATACGATCGATGTATTCTTGCCCAATAAATTCTTGGCGCACCATGTCCATCAGTTCTAACTGACGATTTTGCGACAAAGGCTCATGCCAGCTATTCCGATTCGGAACAAACGCAATACCGACCTTTAACGGTAAACTCAACGTGGGGATTTCACTGTCATGGGCGCGTCGATCCTCTTCTTTTGGATAAAGAAAATCGACGAGGCTACTTGAGGTCGCATTTGAGTACGAGGTTTCTGCAAAAAACGCGCTGCATCCTGCAAGCAGGGATACACCCACCACGATGGTGAACAAGCCAAGGTGTTTTTTCATCTGGAGTTGTCCTGATTACATCTGGCGTCGGTAAACGGCAACCAGCTCTGAAAAGGTATGAGGAAATTGATCGTCGGACGCGCGTGAGAAAGGGTCATAACCAAGGCGATCCTCAAGACGCGCCATCACGATAGCGAGACCTAAAGAGTCTAAACCACTTTCGGCAAGCAGGGTTTGACTATCCATCTGATTCAGGATTTCACGGCCCGTTTCAGCGGCTACTTCATCCATGACATCCCGAATAACTTGTTCTAATTGGTGTTCGCGAATGGTCAAAACATCCTCACAACGACTACATGCTGCTCAATTGAGCTTGCAAATGTTAACAGCGTGTTGCGAAGTATACTGAAATTTGCACAAATAAAAAGCAACTTTCTGTGCCAAGCCCACTGTTTGCTGTTAACGCCCATCGTTCAATACGCTGCGGGCCGATACGCCTTTCCCGCCAGTACTCAGATATACCTGAGCGAGAAAAAGTTCAGCGCACGCGATTGCATCCTGTAGTGCGTGGTGACCAACGAACGCATCTAAACCATAGCGCTCACGGCTTGCAGCCAGCGTTAACGCCCCTTGAGAAATCCCTTGTGAATGCCGCTCTAAGCGTTTTTTCTCCGCATGCAATGTGCAATAACGCCCGGCCGGTCGCCATTTTATTCCCAACAAATACAATGCCCGTTGTAACACCGCCCAATCAAAAGCCAGATGATGGCCAACCAGGTAATGACCATCCGCCGCGGCGATGAACGCCTCGATGACCTCTCGCAGCGGACGACCGCTTGCGATATCCTCTTGTGATAAACGATGTACCACCGCGCTTTGATTCAAGGCAATATCACTGTGCACCAAATGATAGCGCGACTGATCAAGGGCAATGCAAGGTGGATAGATCGGCACCCAGGCTAGAGATAGCATGCCATCCTGCTCTGGGTTCAAGCCATTGGTTTCAATATCCAGCGCCAGCCATTTGCGCTTTTGCCACGGTTGCCGATGCTCACGCCACTGCCCTAACCACGTCATTACATGTTCCTGCCAAACTTAAAGGTCACCCCTTGTTGGGCATTTTTGATCACGCGAAAAGCGGCTTTCAGTTGGCGCCGCTGCAACATACTGAGGGATTCAGGATCAATCGCGTTTGCAGGAATTGCCTCGTGCTGCCGGTACATTTGAATATTTAAGCGTAGCTGCGTGAGAAATTGCCACGCTTCCAATAGATTGGCATTGTCTTTATCACTGAGCAAGCTTTTGCCCCGCAATTGCTCAAGCCGCGCAGGTGTCGATGGCGCCGTTATCCCCTTGGCTAAAGCATATAAACGAACAATATCGTTGAGAATCGCAATGGCCTGTTTTTTTATATCAATGTATTCAAATTCACCCTCAGATTTGGTGCGAAAGCGGTTAAACAAGCCCAACGGCACACTCAGCTCACCAATATGGCGGGCAATATTTCCTAAAAACATATCCCGCTGTGCCTGCTTTGCCACCCGCTCTCGGTGGCTCCGATAGAGACTGGCGTGACCTGCAACTGCGCGACTGTCGAAGAAAATCATACTGTGCATAATGGCTTTTGGGGTGGGCGAGCGAATCCATTTTTGAAATTGATCATCCCACTCCACACTCGTTTTTTGCCATGTTGGGTTCATCGCCATAATGTCGCCGGGACATAAGCGTATCCCACAGTCAGCCAACCCTTCACACACGTAAGTTGCCATGGCCGCGAACCACTGCCGCTGACCGTCAGTGACAGTGTCGGCCAGCAGCAGGCCGTTATCTTGATCTGAGCCGAGGGTTTGATCGCCGCGTGCTTGCGAGCCAAACGCCAGCCACACATACGCACAGGGCGCCGAGCCATGCTCTTGCTCATATAACCGAATAAGCTTTTTGGTCATACCATCGGTGAGCGAGGTGAGTAGGCGACCAATGGTCCCAATATCCTTAACGCGGCTGGCAAAACTGCGTAAATAATCTGGAATTTTCTTCGCCTCTTGCACCAGCGCTTCGCGATCGGCAGCCTTAAACAAGGCATTTATGAGTAATACCGGCTCACTACGTTGCTGCTGCATTAAATCCGTGGCCGTTATCACCCCCACGGGCCGTTCATGCTCATCTAAAACCGGCAAATGGTGAATATTTGTTTGTCCCATGGCCGTTAACGCATCAAACAAACTTTCTCGGGCATAGACCACAGCAGGCATCGGCGTCATCACCGCCGTTACCGCCACTTCGGTGCTCAAACCCGCGGCCACCACGCGATTGCGCAAATCCCTGTCAGTAAGAATGCCGCGCAGTTGTTCCTCATCAACGACTAACAAACAAGACACTCGCTCTTGCGACATCTTAATCGCAGCTTCACGAATTGTGGCGTCGCTTGCAATGGCCACAGGTTCACGATTGAGAATCGATGCCAAGCTTTTTTCCGTCCAATCCAGCCCGCCCGAGCGCGTACTGCGTTCGGTTAGAAGACGTTGGCCATGGGCATTCATAAAGTAACGTTCAAAACTTTGTGAACGGTGCCTTAGTTCATCAAACACCTCGGCTGACCAGGTCCACAAAATGCCATCGGCGATCACCTGCAACTTATTTGTAATGGGCCTGCCCGTAAGTAGCGAGGGATAGCCAAACAGATCGCCCGGTTCTAGCCGTTCAATATGCTGACCATCTTTGTCGATTAAATCCGACGCCCCTGAACGTACCAAGTACAGCATCGGCCGGTCACCGCGAATAATTTCGTCACGATTAGCCTGACACAAGTACATTGCTTGCATCTTGTCCGTTGCACGTTTTAGCAGATCAGGTTCAAGCCCATCAAAGGGCGGCGTTTGCTGTAAAAAGCGACGAATATCCTGACTATCGCTCGTCATCGCATACTCCTTTGTGACCAACGCAATGCGTTGGTTACCATACTTCGCTGTAGCCAACGCAATGCGTTGGTCAGGTGATGAATATGGCTCGGGCTACGGACCAACGCGATGCGTTGGCTACGTCATGCCGGGCCCACATCTACAAAAAGCCCCGCAAAAGCGGGGCTTTGATTCCTTAGTGGCTTGTTGCTGCACCCGAACCTTTCGGGTAGCGAATCGATTCCACCAGTTCTTGGATTTCATTCGGTGCATCTTTGGTGAACTTCAATACCGTAATAGCTACGATAAAGTTCAACAGCATACCGACTGTGCCAATCCCTTCTGGAGAAATTCCGAACCACCAGTTTTCCGCATTATCTGCCGCCGGATTAATAAAGCGGAAGTAGATAATATAGGACAAGGTGAACACAATACCTACCACCATGCCCGCAATGGCTCCGGTGCTGTTCATCCGCTTATGGAATATTCCAAGAATAATCGCTGGGAAGAACGAGGCCGCAGCCAGACCGAACGCGAAGGCGACCACCTGCGCTACAAAGCCCGGTGGATTAATACCAAAGTAAGCACCAATGAGCACCGCCACACCCGCCGCAATCCTTGCGTATAACAACTCTTGTCGGTCGGAAATATCCGGCATGAGTGTTCGCTTTAATAAATCGTGAGATACGGAACTAGAAATCACCAACAACAGACCCGCGGACGTTGACAGTGCTGCTGCCACACCACCTGCGGCCACCAATGCAACCACCCAGTTCGGTAAGTTTGCGATCTCAGGGCTCGCCAATACGATAATATCGGCATCCACATGCATTTCATTGCGCTCATCATTGGAAAAGAACATGCGTCCGTCTTCGTTGTGATCATCCCAACGAATTAAGCCTGTTTGTTCCCAATTAGTCACCCAACTCGGCGCTTCCTCATAGAGCACACCTTGTTGCTCGGGCCCATTCAAAGTGTTCAAAATGTTGACCTTGGTAATGGACGCAATGGCAGGCGCTGTCGTGTACACCACGGCGATAAATACCAATGCCCAGCCGCCTGAACGACGCGCGTCGCTTACTTTAGGAACCGTGAAGAAGCGAATAATCACGTGGGGTAAACCCGCGGTACCCACCATCAGTGCCATAGTAATCGCGAACACATCAAGTCGGGACTTGGTGCCTTCGGTATAGGCGGCAAAACCGAGTTCCGTGGACAGCCCATCGAGTCGATCGAGCAAATACTGACCAGAGCCGTCGGCTAAGGTCGCCCCAAATCCTGTTTGTGGCAGGATATGACCTGTCATTTGCATCGTGATAAAGACCGCAGGCACTGTGTAAGCAAACGCCAACACACAGTATTGCGCTACTTGGGTATAGGTGATCCCTTTCATGCCGCCGAGCAGCGTGTAGAAGTACACCAAGGCCATACCAATGAGTACGCCCGTTGCAATGTCTACCTCAAGGAAGCGGCTAAATACCACGCCCACACCACGCATTTGACCGGCGATGTAAGTGAACGATACCAAGATGGCACAAATAACTGCGACCGTGCGGGCAGTCTGGGAATAGTAACGATCCCCAATAAAGTCAGGTACGGTAAATTTCCCGAATTTGCGCAGATAGGGTGCCAAGCACAAGGCCAGAAGCACATAGCCCCCAGTCCACCCCATCAAATAAACGCTGCCATCATAGCCAAGAATTGAAATCAAACCGGCCATGGAAATAAATGACGCCGCTGACATCCAGTCGGCCGCTGTGGCCATGCCGTTTGCGACAGGAGGAACACCGCCTCCGGCAACATAGAAGTCGTTGGTAGAACCCGCACGCGCCCAAATCGCAATACCGATATATAGAGCGAAGGTAAGACCGACGACGATAAACGTGAGTGTTTTGATATCCATGAATTACTCCTCGTCGACCTTGTATTTTTTATCGAGCTTATTCATCTGATGGATATAGATAAAAATCAGCACGATAAACGTGTAAATAGCGCCTTGCTGGGCGAACCAAAAGCCAAGCTTGAAGCCGAAGAAGGTGATCTGATTGAGCAGATCCACCAGAATAATGCCGAAGCCAAAAGAAACCGTGAACCAGACGATCAACAGCTTGATCATCAAGGACAGGTTTTCTTTCCAATAGGCTTTGGCATGATCTTCCGATTCAAATGCCATGTGCGTTTCCTCCAGTTGTTATTGTTTACCTCAAGCAAATTAAGGGTATTGCCAGAGTACGAAGCAAGCATGGTGGAAGCGGGTACATTGGGGAATTGGACCTTAGTCGAATAGCGGGTTTTTCACTGGAGGTTTCCGACTAAAGTGTTAGATTAAGTGCACTGTTTCTATGAATACACACTTCTATGACATTGATTTTAATTGGCTCTGCCCTGGGCTATATCGGTTTATTATTTGCCATTGCGCTTTGGGGCGAGAAAAAATCGACGCTCGGCTATCGCCTGAGTCTGCATCCGTGGGTATATGGGTTATCGCTTGCGATCTACTGCACCACGTGGACCTACTACGGTGCCGTGGGCAATGCCCTCGATGGCGGATGGAGCTTTTTACCGATTCTACTGGGCCCCATCTTATTGTATGTATTCGCACTGCCGGTGATTCGCAAACTGGTATTGGTCAGTAAACAGCAAAACTCCACGTCCATTGCCGACTTTATCGCCTCGCGTTATGGCAAAAGTCATCGCATGGCTTTGGTGGTCACGCTATTTGCCGCCGCTGCCATTATTCCGTATATCGCCCTTCAGCTTAAAGCTGTCGGCATTAGCTTTAATGTGCTCAGTGAGCTTCCGCCAGAAACAACGGGCGGTTCCTTAAAAGAGCTGGCTGTGGCCGTTCTTATGGCCCTGTTTGCTATTGTATTTGGTACCCGCCGCTTAGAAGTAACCGAATACCGCTCCGGGATGATGCTCGCTATCGCCTTTGAATCTGTGGTGAAGCTGGTGGCACTCTGTGCCGCCGCCATGTTCGGTTGGATACTGTTTCGCAGTGGCAGTGATGTCTCCTTAGCAGCGCAGCTCAACAGCATGGACTTAAGTTCAGGATGGACACTCAGCGGTACCCTCACCCCTGAGTTCTTCATTCAATTGGCCATGGCTGCGGGCGCAATTTTGTGCCTGCCTCGGCAATTTCACGTAACCGTGGTGGATAATTTGCGCTTGAGCCATTTGAGTACCGCCCGCTGGTTATTCCCTTTGTATTTGGCCCTCACCTCACTGGCCATTGCCGCACTGGCGATTAGCGGTCAGAGCCTGCTGAGCGGCGAAAGTGATGGGTCAACGTTTCCACTCTTAATTCCCCTTGAACATGGTCACGCCTGGCTCGCGATTTTGGTCTACATCGGGGGTATTTCTGCCGCCACTGCCATGGTGATTATCGCCACCCTGACTTTAAGCACCATGATTAGTAATGACGTGGTTATGCCCATTTGGCTCACCCGAGAGGGGCGCAAAATCCCACAATCGCATCGCTTTTCACGGCGATTAATTCGAGTTCGACGCGTCGCTATTGCCGCCGTTTTACTTTTAGGATGGGCTTGTTATCACCTATGGATGGCACGCCTGAATCTTGTCAGTATTGGTTTGTTGGCATTCTCTGTGGTTCTGCAATTATTGCCGGCGATTATCGGCGGACTATATTGGCGCCGAGGCCATGCCCAAGGGGTGTACATGGGTTTGATCGCCGGCATGTTAGGTTGGTTGTTCGCTATTTTATTGCCGCTCATTCAAAACACACCAGAGCTAGCAGAGCGCATTATTACCCATGGCACCGTGATCAGCTTAGGCCTCAATGTGTTGGCTTATCTCGTATTTAGCTATCTATCCGTACCGGCACTGGTTGACAAAATTCAAGCCACCGCCTTTGTACAACCGCGCGCAGCCCAGCAGCAGACCGTAACGACCAAATCGACCGAGCGTGATACCACCCGCGTGGCAGATCTGGTGTTGCTGATGGAAACATTTTTAGGCGCTGAGCGCTGCAACGAGTTAGTCAGCACTTACGAGCGTCACACTACGCTCCACCGCGAAGGCATCGCAGATGCTCACTTTATTGACTACGCCGAGCGCTCTATCAGTGGCGTGCTCGGGGCCGCCACCGCACGCTCTTTAGTGAATGCCGCGCTCGATAATCGAGAGCTTAAATTAGAAGAAGTGGTGCATTTTTTCGATGACACCACCCAAGCATTGCAAACTCAGCAATCCATTATGTATTCCTCCCTTGAGAATCTCGCACAAGGGATTTCGGTGGTGGACAAGGAGTTGCGATTAGTCGTCTGGAATCGGCGCTACTTAGAACTCTTCGAATATCCCGATGGTTTAGTGCAGCCGGGCCGTCCTATCGCCGATTTAATTCGCTATAACGCCGAGCGCGGCGAATGTGGTGTCGGTAACATTGATGAGTTGGTCGAAAAGCGTTTGCGTCACATGCAACAAGGTTCAGCCCATCGCTTTATCCGTCGCCGCTCCGATGGTCGCGTGATTGAAATGGTGGGGAATCCGTTACCCAACGGCGGCTTTGTCACCAGTTTCACCGACGTGACCGAGCACATCGAAACGCAACAAGCACTGGAAGATGCCAATATCGATTTAGAAGCACGAATTCGTAGCCGTACTGACGAAGTTCGTGAAATTAATCGGGAACTGACCGAGGAAATCGAGCGTCGCCGCGACATCGAGAAAGCGCTGCAAGCAGCTAAAGCGGAAGCTGAGGCCGCCAATGCCAGCAAAACCCGTTTCCTTGCACTGGCTAGTCACGATATTTTGCAACCGCTGAATGCGGCGCGATTGTACCTTTCGGCAGTGAATGCGGACGAACTTGATGCTCGCAACGGTAGCTTAGTGCATAAAGTGGATACCGCTCTCGATTCAACCGAACACCTGCTATCCGCGCTCCTGTCCATCGCCAAGATGGACCAAGGGGCCATGCAGCCTCAGCTTCGCCATATCGATCTGGGCACTATTCTGGCTCCACTCGTGCCTGAGTATGCGGTGTTAGCAGAACAGCGCGATCTGCAATTTAAAACCCGTCTACGCAATTTAACCGTGTTTACAGATCCCACATATTTGCGCCGCATTATTCAAAACTTTCTTTCCAATGCCATTAAGTACACAGAGCACGGCAAGGTATTGCTTACCGTGCGCCAGCGCGGCGACTTTGCTGAATTAAGTGTTTGGGATACCGGCCCAGGAATCCCCTCGCAAAAATATGACGAAGTATTCGAAGCCTTTATTCGTTTGCACAAAGGCAGCACCAGCGGTGTCGGTTTAGGCTTAAGTGTGGCTAAACGCATGGCCGAGCAGCTTGAATGTCCGCTAACCGTGCGCTCTGAACTCGGACACGGTAGCTGTTTCTCAGTGCGTGTTCCATTAGGGGACACTGCAAAAATCATCCCGCGAGAAAAGCATGAGCGCTCCCAACAAGCCCATGATGGCTTGCAGATTTTATGCGTCGACGATAACCAAGAAAACCTTGATGCGTTGCAGGCGCTCTTATCAAAATGGAATTGTAGCGCAGTTCAATTTACCTCGGCACAAGACGCACTCACGTGGGCACAGCAAAACGCCAAACCTGATGGCGTCTTACTCGATTATCAACTCGGTGAACACGACGATGGATTGAGCCTGTGGCAACAACTTCGCGATATTTGGCAACAAAACCTGCCCGGAGCGCTAGTGACCGCAGTGCGGGATCCCGAACTAAAAATAAAGACTCGCGATGCCGGCTTACAGTTTTTATCGAAGCCCGTGCGTCCCGCCCAGCTCAAAGCTTTGCTACAACACATGCAACGCCAAAAAGAGACCCGCGCTGAGTAGTCAGGCGTCGGGAATGTCCCGTGTTGAGTGATGGAGTTGGGGCGACGCTCAGCGCCTTGCGCGTCGCTGCAAGTACATCTCTGTATATTTGGGCGCCAACCTCATCCTCATACCTTTGTAGCCAACGCACTGCGTTGGTCCGCAGGTCTAGCAATTATCCACACCTGACCAACGCGATGCGTTGGCTACACGATGCCGGACAAGCCAACCATTCCCAACCTCATCCTCATACCTTTGTAGCCAACGCACTGCGTTGGTCCGTAGGTCTAGCAATTATCCACACCTGACCAACGCGATGCGTTGGCTACACGATGCCGGACAAGCCACCCCCACCGCACTCGAAGCGCAGGCAGAAACCTCTAGGGCAAGGCATAATCGAAGCGATTGAGGGAGCATACCTTGATGGTATGTGACCGATTGAGCTTTGATTATAACGCAGCCATAGAGGCTTTCTGACAAGCCCCCCCCACCGCACTCGAAGCGCGGGCCGGCGCGCCAATAGCAAGGCATAAACCGGCCGATTGAGGGAGCATACCTTGATGGTATGTGACCGATTGAGGACGGTTTATAACGCGGCTAGTGGTGATGCCGGACAAGCCAGCTCCTAAGGAGGGGAGAGTTGAAGCCTTTCTGCAATCAACACCGCCTGCGTTCGATTATAAACATCAAGCTTGCGGAAGATCGCTGTCATGTGGGCTTTTACTGTGGCTTCGGTAATGCCCAACTCATAGGCGATTTGTTTGTTGAGTAAGCCTTCGTGCACGTAGTAAAGCACGCGATATTGTTGCGGTGTGAGATCGGCAATTTTCTCCGCGAGGGCTTTATCCTCTTGGGACACATCCGAAATTTGTTCGGCAACGCCTTCGGGAACCCACTCGTCGCCGTCGAGAATGCTGGCGATGGCCGCTGCAATCTGCGCTGATGGAAGCGACTTGGGGATAAAACCGAGGGCGCCAAAGCCCATACAACGGCCAATTACTTGAATATCTTCGGTGCCGCTGATCACGGCGACAGGAAGCATTGGGTAATCGTTGCGAATGCGAATTAAACCATATAAATCACCTGCGCCGGGCATGTGTAGATCGAGTAACAGTAAGTCGATATCGTCGTCACTGGCGAGAGCCGTTAAGGTCGATTCAAGGGTATCTGCTTCACGAATATGCAAATCAGAAAAATGATTCGCGAGCGCCCCTTGCAGGGCCTCGCGAAATAACGGGTGATCATCAGCGATTAGTAATCGGGTCATAGCGCATTCCGGGCAGCTATGCGCCCGGTTCCTTACCGGTTAAGTCGATTCTCTATTAACGAATCTACCACACTCGGATCCGCCAGCGTAGAGGTATCCCCAAGATGATCATGTTCATTGCAGGCAATTTTACGAAGAATACGGCGCATAATTTTACCTGAGCGCGTTTTCGGCAAGCCCGGTGCCCACTGAATAAAGTCTGGCGTCGCAATGGGGCTCAATTCTGAGCGTACCCATTTCACCAATTCGGTGCGCAAATCATCGTTGGCATCTACGCCATCCACCACAGTGACATACACGTAAATACCTTGCCCTTTAAGGTCATGGGGATAGCCAACAACAGCCGCTTCCGCCACCGATTTATGAGCGACCAACGCACTTTCAATTTCCGCAGTACCTAAACGGTGACCCGACACGTTCAGCACATCATCAACGCGGCCGGTAATCCAGAAGTGGCCATCTTCATCGCGACGGGCCCCGTCACCGGTAAAGTACACGTTCTTATAGGCACTAAAATAGGTTTGCTCAAAACGCCCATGATCACCCCAAAGCGTGCGAGCTTGAGAAGGCCATGAGTCGGCAATAATGAGATTACCTTCGGTGGCCCCTTCAAGTACTTTGCCGTCGTTATCTACCAATTTTGGCTTAATTCCAAAGAATGGCAGCATGGCAGAGCCGGGCTTCATATCGGTGGCCCCAGGGTATGGTGCAATCAATATGCCGCCGGTTTCCGTTTGCCACCAGGTATCGATCACAGGACAGGCACTGTTACCAATCGTATCGTAATACCACTCCCAGGCTTCTGGGTTAATGGGCTCACCGACCGAGCCTAGTAGACGCAAACTCTCGCGAGTACTCCCTTTCGCGGCGGCAGTGCCTTTCGCCATGAGCGCACGCACAGCCGTAGGCGCGGTGTATAAAATGGTTACCTGATGTTTGTCGACAATTTTGCCGATGCGCGAGACATCTGGGTAAGTGGGCACACCCTCAAACATCAAGGTAGTGGTCCCATTGGCTAACGGACCATAAACGATGTAACTATGGCCGGTAATCCAGCCCACATCCGCCGCACACCAGTACACATCATTTTCTTGCAAATCAAAAGCGTATTCATGGGTCATGGCGGCATACACCATGTAGCCCCCAGTGGTATGCACCACCCCTTTCGGTTTCCCGGTGGAGCCCGACGTGTAGAGAATAAATAGGGGATCTTCTGCGGCCATCACTTCTGGCGGACAGTCGGTATCGCAATCACCGATGAGTTCATGCCACCAGCGATCACGATTCTCAACCAAATCGTAATCCGTGTCCGTATGCTTTAGCACCACCACATGTTCGATACTCTCACACGCATTGTTGGCGAG
Source organism: Aliidiomarina indica (assembly GCF_015354615.1). GTDB lineage: Bacteria > Pseudomonadota > Gammaproteobacteria > Enterobacterales > Alteromonadaceae > Aliidiomarina > Aliidiomarina indica. Next base: position 142,585 of record NZ_JACAVQ010000005.1, read on the forward strand.
GGCTTTGTCTACGTTCGGTTTCAGCGGCACGGTTTTTCCGCCACGACGGCCTTCATTGGCGGTAATCACAACCTTGGCGCCGCAATCGTTTACCCGATCGGCAATAGCATTGGGTGAGAAACCCGCAAAGATCACCGAGTGCACCGCACCTAACCGAGCGCAGGCAAGCATGGCGTAAGCGGCTTCTGGCACCATGGGCATGTAAATGGCCACCCGATCGCCTTTTCCCACACCCAGTTTCTTCAGGCCGTTGGCAAAACGTGCCACGCTTTCATGGAGTTCACGAAACGAAATATGCTTTTGCACATCAACTTCGTCGCCTTCCCAAATAATCGCTGTCTTGTCTGCGCGCTCTGCTAAATGGCGATCGACGCAGTTATAACACGCATTCAGTGTGCCATCGCTGTACCACTGAATGTCGATATTCCCTGGTGCAAAGCTCGTTTGCTTTACTTGGCTATAAGGGCTGAACCAGCTAATACGCTTGCCTTCCTCACGCCAGAATGCTTCTGGATCGGCAATCGATGCCTGATATTTTTCTTGATAGCTCTCAGGGTTGAGCCGCGCATGGGCTTTCACTGCGTCCGACATCGGATAAAGTTTTGCAGACATCTGTGTTCCTCCTTAAATCTGATGCACTCAGTTGTACTGATTCTGCCGTGGGAAACCTATTAGACCATAGTCTAGATTGATTCTCCCTGCATCTTACCGAATGCTTAAACACACCAAAAGACAACGAATTAGCAACGTCAGTGAGGAGAACGTCATGGCATCTTTAAAATCGCTCACGTCATTTAGTGCGCTTGCAGGAGCACTCCTTGTGGGCACTTTTGTGCCGACAACTCAGGCCCATGCAGACACTCAATTTAGTTACGGGGGCTATCTGAAGTTTGATGCTATGGTAACGCGCACCGATAGCGGCGCATTACCTTCTGGCAGCATTGGCCGTGATTTCTATGTGCCTAGTCTTACACCCATAGGTGGCGATGCCAATACTTATACGGATTTTCATATACGGGAATCACGATTCTTCTTTCGCGCGACCCAAGAACTTGCCAATGGCGAGAACATCACCGGCTACGTTGAATTTGATTTTCTTGGCACCCCCAATGGCGATAAACGTGTCACCAACAGTTATACACCGCGGGTGCGACATGCCTATATCCAATACCAGAATTGGCTTGCTGGTCAATTCTGGAGCAACTTTATGGATGTCACCATTATTCCGGAAAGCCCCGACTTTATTGGCAATCCTGACGGCATCGTGTTTAACCGACAACCCCAAATTCGCTACACCACTGCCAATGGTTGGTCGTTCTCGGTTGAAGCACCGGAAACCACAGTGACACCTTATCAAGGTGGCACTGCCCGTATTACGACCGGCGATACTGCGATGCCTGATTTAACCGCACGCTATCAAGCGCAATTTGAAAACGTGCATGTGTCTCTGGCAGGGATTTATCGGCAGCTTGAGTACCGTCAGCAAGGCGTGAACGACACCACCGCAGGCTACGGCATTGCTCTTAGCACCAAGATTGATATAGGTCCCCATGATGTACGCGCTGGCATTGTGCATGGGGAAGGTATTGGCCGCTATGTGGGCGTAAACTCAACCAATGACGCGGTGATCACGCAAGATTTAAATCTCGATGCCTTGGGCTATACCGGCTTTACGGTAGCCTACCGACATGTTTGGAGTGAGCAATACCGTACCAATGTCATTTTCACCCGCGGTCAGTTTAAAGATCAGCGTGAATTAACCGGTGTTAACGCCAACGACCATACCCAGCGGGTGGCGGTAAACCTCATGTATCAAGCGAATGAAAAACTCATTATTGGTGCTGAATTAAGCCAAGCAAATCGCGAACTCCTGAGCGCCGACGACGGCGCGCTGCAACGCTTTCAGCTGAGCGTGCGTTACGCCTTCTAAACACTAACCGCCCCCCAGCGCGAATCCCAACAACAGTTCCGCCCCAGGGGTGGAACTGTTGTTAGGGGATCCTATTTGAAGGGGATTTGATATACTGCCTGAAGTGATGTTCCGGAACTGGGGGCGGTATGGCAAATTCAGATCAACCGGATGATGGTTTAGATTTATTTCGCGAGCTTATGCATGATGTAGCCCGCATGAAAACCGATGATGTCGTCCTGCGGCAGAAACAAGGCCTCACGCCAGAGCAGCAGGAAGAACGGCGCAAAGCAGCGCAGGCCAGTGAAGATGCCGATAGTATTGCACTGAGCGACGAAGTTCGAGAGTGGGTGGAACCCCATGATCCGATAGCGTGGCGCAAAAACGGTATCCAAGATGGCGTGTTTCGGCAGTTAAAGCGCGGCCAATACGAACCTCATGCCACACTTAATCTACACCAGTTACGGGTGCGCGAAGCACGCCGCGAAGTGGCTGGGTTTATCAACGAGTGTTATCGCACGGGTGTGCGTACAGCGCTCATCATTCACGGGCTTGGTGTCAAAAGCCAGCCCCGTCCTGCACTATTGAAAAGCTTATGTAACCAATGGCTGCCAGACTTAGAGCCGGTGTTGGCATTTCATACGGCACAGAAGAAGCATGGGGGTGCTGGTGCAACCTATGTCATAATTCGGAAAAATCCAACGACTAAACTTGCGAATAAAGAGCAAAATCGCAAACGATAAATTAGATAGGAAAGCAACTATGAGAACTTTTGTAAGTGCGTTACTTCTCGCATTGTTATTGTCTGTGAGCAACAGCACGGCTATTGCCGCCGAAACCAATAGCGATCGCACTGATGGGCCACAGCGAATTATTCTGGTGATCGCCGATGGCATGGGGTTCCCGTACCTTACCGCCTATCGCCATTTTAAAGATGGTCGCAACTACACCCATGATGCCGATGTTGAGCGGACTTGGTTTGATCGCTATTTTGTTGGCATGGCCAGTACGTATCCGGCGGATGACACCCAGGTAACCGATTCAGCGGCGAGCGCCACAGCACTAGCTACCGGATACAAAACCTATAACGGCGCAATTTCTGTTGATGCCGATCACAACCCAATTCGCACCGTGATGCAGTATGCCAAAGACAACAATTGGCGCACAGGTGCTGTGGCTACCACGCGCGTAACCCATGCTACCCCCGCTGCGTTCTTCACTCACGCACCATCGCGCCGTATGGAGGCCGATATTGCCGATCAAATCGCTACCTTACGCGAAGATGGCAGTGCCAAGTTTGATATTTTGCTCGGCAGTGGTACCCGCCATTTTGTGCGTACTGAAGAAGATGGCACCGAAGTAGACCGGCTGCGCACGCTGCAACGTGCTGGCGTTCGTGTTGTTGATAGTTACGAGCAACTGCAAGCGCAGCAGCGTTTGCCGGTATTAGGTCTGTTCCACGATGACGCCTTCCCCTATGTTATTGACGATAAAAAACGTTTGCGCATGATGAGTGAAGAAGCGTTGCGACTGCTTGATCAAGAGGATGGCCCATACATTATTATGATCGAGGCATCGATGGTGGATTGGTGTGGACATGCCAATGACATCGCGTGTGCGATGCACGAGATGGCTGAACTCGAAGAGCTAATGGAGTTTTTGCATGACTATGCGGGCAATCGCGATGACACGGCCGTGATTCTCACGGCCGACCACTCCACCGGTGGCCTTACCCTAGGCGCCGATGGTGATTACAAATGGTTGGCCGCGGAAGTGCATAAAATTGGTCGTGGCTTGCGCACTATGGCCGTTGAACTTGTCGATATGGCTGCAGTGGATTGGGATGAATACATTGAACAATACCTACCTTTCCCACTGACCGTGGAGCAACAGTCGGCGTTACGTGAGCAATCAACCCGCTCTGAGCGCAACCGGCGTGCGATTCAACAGGTGCTGGTCGACATTGTACGCTTTCACACGGGCACCGGTTGGACAACCGGAGGCCACACCGGTGAAGATGTTCCTGTGATTAGCTTTGGCCCGTGGGCGGATTATTTTCGCGGATTCCAAGACCAAACAGACATTGGTCGCCAATTGATTGAATGGGTGCAATAAACCAATAAAAAAGGGGCGAAAGCCCCTTTTTTATATGTCAATTTCACTTAGCCTAGCGTTTTCCGCGCATTTCGGAATATACGCATCCACGCGCCATCTTCGCCCCATGCTTCTGGATACCAGCTGTTGGCAATACTACGGAACACCCGTTCTGGATGCGGCATCATGGCTGTAACGCGGCCATCGGCGTTGGTAATACCGGTAATCCCCTGCACCGAACCATTGGGGTTTGCCGGATAGGTTTCCGTGACCTTACCAAAGTTATCCACGTAACGCAGGGTGACTTGGCCTTGTTCCGTTAACCCTTGTACAGCCGTGGCATTGGCAAACTCGACCCGGCCTTCGCCATGGGATACCGCGATAGGCATGCGAGAGCCAGCCATACCGTCAAACCAAGGTGAATGGCTCTTTTGCACCTCCACCATGGCAACCCGCGCTTCAAAGCGCTCAGAGCGGTTAGTGACAAAGCGTGGCCAATGGCTAGTGCCTGGAATTAACTCATGCAGCGATGACAACATCTGACAGCCATTACATACGCCGAGCGCCAATGTATCTGTCCGGTTAAAGAACTGAGCAAATTGCTCCCGCGCTTGCGCGTTGAAGAGGATAGACTTCGCCCACCCTTCACCGGCCCCAAGTACGTCGCCATAAGAGAAGCCGCCACACGCCGCCAGCGCTTGGAAGTCATTTAATTGCACACGTCCGCTTAAAATATCGCTCATGTGCACATCAATGGCTTGAAAACCGGCACGATCAAAGGCTGCTGCCATTTCGTAATGAGAATTCACGCCTTGCTCACGCAACACCGCCACTTTCGGGGCGCTACCTTTGAGAATAAAAGGAGCGGCTATATCGTTCGACGGATCATAAGTTAGTTCCGCATGCAGGCCAGGGTTCAGCGGATCCTGCTTGCTGGCAAACTCTTGATCAGCACACGCCGGGTTATCTCTTAGACGCTGCATTTGATGTGTGGTTTCCGCCCAAATCGAGCGTAACTGTGCGCGATCGCCGTTAAATACCACCGTGTCCTGCTGGCGAATCATCACTGCGTTGTCGGCGGTCACCGTCCCTAAATCAACCACCACATCGGCCAACTCAAGCTCCGCAAAGCGCTGCTTCACATAGTCTGCAGTTTGTGCAGAAACCTGAATCACACCCCCTAATTCCTCAGCAAAAAGAGCAGCTACTGCATCTTGCTGGGCAGGCAGGCTTACATCAACACCACAATTTCCAGCGAACGCCATCTCCGCCAGGGTTACCATTAAACCGCCGTCTGAACGATCGTGATACGCCAAAAGCTCATCCCGTGCGACCAGCTCTTGCATCACGGTAAAGAAGGCACGCAAATGCTCGGGCGAGTCGAGATCAACCGGTTGGTCGCCCAATTTACGATACACTTGCGCCAAACTTGATGCGCCTAAACGATTCTGACCGCGCCCTAAATCGAGCAACAGTAATCGCGTTCCATCGATGTCAGGACGCAACTGGGGTGTTACCGTTTTACGCACATCGGTAACGCGACCGAACGCGGTAATCACCAGTGATAATGGAGAAATAACGGCTTTCTCTTCACCGCCTTCCTGCCAACGGGTCTGCATTGACATGGAATCTTTACCGACCGGAATAGTTAATCCCAGTGCTGGGCATAATTCTTCACCTACGGCTTTAACAGCCGCATACAAGCCGGCGTCTTCGCCAGGGTGACCTGCCGGTGCCATCCAGTTTGCTGATAATTTAATGCGCTTAAAATCACCAATTGCGGTACCCGCAATATTGGTAATGGCTTCAGCCACGGCGACCCGCGCCGATGCGGCGTGGTTTAACAACGCAATAGGCGTACGCTCGCCCATCGCCATTGCTTCACCGGCATAGCTGTCATAAGAGGCGGCGGTCACACCACAATCGGCCACCGGAATTTGCCACGGGCCGACCATTTGGTCGCGTGCCACTAGACCGGTAACGCTGCGATCACCAATGGTAATCAAAAAGGTTTTTTCGGCAATCGCTGGCAACCGCAACAACCGCTGCACCGCATCGTGGACATCAATGGCGCGGGTATCTAACGCCGGGCTTTGCACAGCGTGGGTAGTTGCATTGCGATGCATTTTCGGTGGCTTGCCCAAAAGCACATTGAGGGGTAAATCCACCGGGTAATTATCAAAAACTTCATCATACAAACGCAGGGTCTGGCGCTCAGTGGCTTCACCAACCACAGCAAACGGGGCGCGCTCACGCTGACAAATCGCCTCGAAAACCGACAAACGCTCCGGCGCAATGGCCATTACATAGCGTTCTTGGGATTCATTTGACCAAATCGCCATGGGCGACATGCCTGGCTCATCGTTGGGGATTGCGCGAAGTTTAAATTCACCACCACGCCCGCCGTCGTTCACAAGCTCTGGCAGCGCGTTCGATAGTCCGCCTGCGCCCACATCATGAATAAATACAATCGGATTCTCATCACCAAGCTGCCAGCAGCGGTCAATCACTTCCTGACAACGACGCTCCATTTCTGGGTTATCGCGCTGCACCGAGGCAAAATCGAGGGCTTCTGACGATTCACCGGAGGCCATCGACGACGCCGCGCCGCCACCCAACCCGATATTCATCGCTGGGCCACCAAGCACTACCAGTGGTGCGCCTACTGGAATCTCATCTTTTTCTACGTGCGAAGCACGAATATTGCCTAAACCACCGGCAATCATAATCGGCTTATGGTAGCCACGTACTTCTTCACCGTTAAAACTCACAACCTGTTCTTCGTAGGTACGGAAATACCCGGTGATGTTCGGACGACCAAATTCGTTATTAAATGCAGCGCCACCTAATGGGCCTTCAAGCATAATATCCAGCGCGCTAACGATGCGCCCAGGACGACCAAAATCAGCTTCCCAAGGCTGTTCAAAGCCAGGAATACGCAAATTAGAGACAGAGAAACCCACCAGACCTGCTTTCGGTTTTGCACCGATGCCCGTGGCGCCCTCGTCACGAATTTCACCACCACTACCGGTTGCGGCGCCGGGGTATGGTGAAATTGCGGTTGGGTGGTTATGGGTTTCTACTTTCATCAAAATATGAATCGGCTCACCATGGTAGTGATACTCACTTGTGCCCGCTTCTGGGAAGAAACGTCCGGCTTCTGAGCCTTCCATCACCGCTGCGTTGTCTTTGTAGGCCGACAACACATAATCTGGCGTCGCTTCATAGGTGCGCTTGATCATCTTGAATAGGGATTTTTCTTGATCAACACCATCAATCGTCCAAGACGCATTAAAAATCTTATGACGGCAATGCTCCGAGTTGGCTTGAGCAAACATATACAGCTCAGCATCCACCGGGTTTCGGTTCAGCTTAATAAAGTTTTCCGTCAGGTAATCAATTTCGTCGTCGGCAAGAGCAAGTCCCAAGTCACGGTTTGCATCAGCCAGTGCCGACCGGCCTGAGCCCAAAATATCAACAGTTGTAAAAGGAACTGGCGATTGCTCCGCGAACAAGGCACTTGCATCATCTAACTGGGAAAAGGTGCTCTCGGTCATGCGGTCATGCAAAAGCAACGTCGCGTTCTTTAACTGCGCCGGACTTAGCTCACCTTGCAGATAGTAACTCACGCCGCGTTCTATCCGCTCAACGCTTGCCAGTCCGCAGTTGTGGGCGATATCGGTCGCCTTTGAAGACCAAGGAGAAATGGTGCCCACCCGTGGCGTCACCAACACAAGCAATCCATCTGGCGCATGAGATTCCCGCTGCGGGCCATAATGAAGTAATGCGTCTAGCACTTCTTTTTGCGCTGTGGTGAGCGGTGAACTGGCGTGAACAAAATGAACATATTCCGCATAAATTGCCGTGACAGGCAAATTTTCTGCCTGCAGGCGTTGCAGCGTTTTTTGAGCACGAAATTCAGACAAAGCAGGTGAACCACGAAGGATTTCCACTGGTAAAGCTCCGGATTGCAAAGAGGGACTTGGATGGCCCTGCATTATAGAGAAAAGTGAGGCAATTTGCGACACAAACGAGAATGCACCGACCACTTCCTTCTGGTATAACTAGTTTATGGTCTACAGAGTAGTTCGACACCGAGGTAAGAGATTTATGATGCAGGCAACGCGAACGCAGCGGCACTCGTTGTTTTCCCTGTTCGTGGGAAGTTTGCTCATTTTTCTTTTGAGCGCTTGCCAGGCTGACAAAGTGGACCAACACCAACTTGAACGCATTCAAGAACGAGGCAGCTTGCGGGTTGGCACCATGATGTCACCGGTGAACTACTATTTAGCCGCTGATCACAGCGGCACTGGCTTCGAATACGAATTGTTTCGCAGTTTCGCCGATTCACTCAACGTCGACCTCGATATTGTTGTGCGTTATGAACTGCGAGAATTATGGCAGCTTTTGGAAGCAGGCGAAGTCGACTTTCTCGCGGCCGGCCTTGATGTTACCGATTCGCGGCGACGCATTTTTCGTTTTTCCCCGCCCTATCACCACGTTGAACAGAAATTGGTTTATCGCCAAGATAGTCGCGATCGGCCAAGAGACTGGTCGCAGGTTGACGGCCGCATTCGCGTTGTGACCGGTAGCAGCCACGAGGGCTTGCTGAACCGCTTAAGCGAGCAGTACCCCGAGTTAGAGTGGAGTAGCACGCCGCTGTATGACGCCGATGAGCTGCTCGACCATGTTATGCGCGGCGAAATTGATTTTACCATCGCGGATTCCCATCACTTAGATATCAAGCGGCGTGCATATCCGGATCTCTCGATAGCCTTTACCGTGCGTGACGATACCCCACTGGCATGGGCGTTTCCCGGAGGCACCGATGATTCCCTGTATGCAGCGGCCATTGAGTTTATTGGCGCCAGTCATGAAAGTGGGTTGTTGGTGCAGCTCGTTGATCGCTACTTTGGTCACGTCGCGAAATTTAATGTGGTCGACACGCGCGCGTTCATCGCTGCAACAGAGAATATTCTGCCGGACTATCGTGATTTATTTGAAGAATACGCCGGTGAGTTTGATTGGCGTTTATTGGCGGCTCTCAGTTATCAAGAATCCCATTGGAACCCTTGGGCCCGCTCCCCAACCGGCGTGCGCGGCATGATGATGCTTACCCTCCCTACTGCCGAGCAGTTAGGCGTGCGCAGTCGTCTCGACCCGCAACAAAGTATTCGTGGCGGTGCCGATTATCTGCATCGGTTACACCGCCGTTTGCCCGATCGAATTCAAGAACCGGATCGCACCTGGATGGCCCTCGCCGCATACAATGTAGGCCTCGGTCACTTAGAGGATGCGCGGGTAATTACACAACGCCAAGGCGGCAATCCAGACTACTGGATTGATGTACGCGAGCGTCTGCCATTGCTTCGGCAGAAACAATATTACCGCACCACCCGCTTTGGCTTCGCCCGGGGCGACGAACCCGTGCGCTATGTAGAAAATATTCGACGTTATTTTGATACCTTAGTGTGGCTAGACGAACAAGATAGACTTCCCAATGGTGAATCAGAGGCAATCGTTCGCCAAGAACAAATAGCGCAGTAAGCGAACGTGGTAATCCCGTCTAAAAGCTGTTACAAAGAACAAAAAACAAGACCAGAAGGGGAAAGGTGATGGGACGAAAGAGCCGGGTACTGCGCAATGAACGTCGTCGCCAACTTTGGAAGCGCCATCAACGTTCGGTCGCCGACCGCCGTTCTAAATGGTTTTACACCACAGAAACCTGCCATAAAGTAAGCCTCCCCATCGATTGTCGGGAGCCAGAAGAACTCTAGATTTTAGGGTTTCTCACCAGAAGCGGCCCGTTTTAACGCTTTTTGCAAGGCGCGGCGCTTTTGAAAAAAGCCAGACAATTGTTGACGACACTGGGCCTCAAGAACGCCATCACTCACCTCAATTTGATGATTCAATTGAGCATGCCGAGTCAGGTCTAACAAACTCCCAGCGGCGCCAGTTTTCGGATCTGCGGTGCCGTACACTAAACGCTTTATTCGACTATGCACCAGCAAGCCCGCACACATAGGACATGGTTCTAAGGTGACGTAAAGCGTGGTATCGAGCAGACGATAATTACCGAGCTTAGCAGCACCCTGACGAATTGCACTGACCTCCGCATGCAGCGAAGGATCGCAACCGCCAATGACCTGATTGCGCCCTTCCCCAATAATTTCATCTTGATACACCAACACAGCGCCGACGGGCACTTCACCATCCGCTTCCGCTTCGGCAGCAAGGGCAATTGCCCGCTGCATATAGAATTCATCTAATTCGCTCATGATGTCATTTTACATCATGATCCCGGCAATCACATAGAGCACCGTAGTCACGAACGCCGCAAGCAAGGCATAAGGTAGTTGGGTTTGCACGTGCTCAATATGATCAACCCCTGATGCCAGCGATGCAATAATGGTGGTATCGCTAATCGGCGATGCATGGTCACCAAAAATGCCACCGGCCAGCGCGGCACCTACCAATAAGGGAACCGGTAAGCCTAAGCTCATGGCCAAAGGAATGGCTAGGGGTAACATGATGGCGAAGGTTCCCCAACTCGAACCAATAGCAAATGCCGTCAGCGCTGCCAGTAAGAAGATCAGCGCCGGAAGTATCCAAGTGGGTAAGGCTTCGTTCAATATATCGGCCAGATAGGCACCACTGCCCAGAGTGCGGGTGGCATCTCCTAAGGTAATCGCCAACCATAAGATAATCGCCAGCGGCAGAATTTTCCACGCGCCTCGGAGTATTGCCTCAATCAACGTCTTCCAAGACGTTCTTAAGCTCCATGCAGTGCCAATAATGGCAATCACCAAGGCGGTGACAATGGCAACAAAGACGCTCACCATACCTTTGCCGCGCACAATAGAGCCGTCGCCTGTGATGTACAACATAATGGGCACGAGCAACACCATGGTAATCAAACTCACCAATACAGTCGCTACTGCGCCGCGATGAATCACTTCCTTCGGCCCACGCGCCTCACCGAGCGACATATTCTTCTCCGCGATGTCGGCGGCCTTTAGTCGGGCTTCACGTTCGTAACGACGCATGGGGCCAAATGACCAACCTGTCCACGCCACACCAAACGCCATCATCAAAGCGACAATCGCGTAGAAATTCAGCACCACCGCATAGACCAAGGTCGTGAGCGGATCGGCAACGCCTTGATTACCAATTAAGCCAAGGTTAAACGCGCCCCAAGCATTGAGTGGGATTAAAATACAGACCGGAGCGCAGGTGGAATCCACAAGGTAGGCAAGCTTCTGTCGAGAAATACCCAGCTTATCGTACACCGGCCGCGAAGTAGTTCCCGATGTCATAATAGATACGTTTGATTCAATAAACACCGCCACACCCAGTAACCAGGTAAACAAGCGGGCGCGACGTTTATTCGGCACGATCTGTTTTTGTTCTAACGCACGCACGAAATGGGTAAAGGTGCCGCCCCGTTCGAGTACGCCGAAGAGCGCACCAATGGCAAGGGTGAACCCCCAAATAAGTTGGTTGCTCGGCTCGATAAGCGTTTCCCCCAAACTTATCGTACCGGACCACAATCCCGCCCCCACATTTGGCATAAACAACAACACATGAGCGAGTAAAACACCGCCTAACAGCGCCCAAATCACTTTTCGGGTAGCTATCGCAAAGGCAATGGCAAGGAGAGAGGGCAACAGGCTAATCCAGCCTAAATCGGTATTCATGCAGAAATCCCTAAACAAAGTTGGCTTGTGAAACCTTAAACCACCTTTGTTATCAACGCAATGCGTTACGCTTGCGACGTAGCCAACGCATTGCGTTGGCCTTAGGCTTCGGGCTTTTATCCACACCTGACCAACGCGGTGCGTTGGCTACATAACGGGCACCTGACGTAGCCAACGCATTGCGTTGGCCATAGGCTTCGGGCTTTTATCCACACCTGACCAACGCGGTGCGTTGGCTACATAACGGGCACCTGACGTAGCCAACGCATTGCGTTGGCCTTAGGCTTCGGGCTCTTATCCGCACCTGACCAACGCGGTGCGTTGGCTACTCGATGCCGAACAAGCCAGCTCCCACCGCACTCGAAGCGCAGGCAGAAACCTCTAGGGCAAGGCATAATCGGAGCGATTGAGGGAGCATACCTTAATGGTATGTGACCGATTGAGCTTCGATTATAACGCAGCCATAGAGGCTTTCTGACAAGCCAGCCCCCGAAGCGCGGGCAGAAACCTCTAGGGCTAGGCATAATCGGAGCGATTGAGGGAGCATACCTTAATGGTATGTGACCGATTGAGCTTCGATTATAACGCAGCCATAGAGGCTTTCTGACAAGCCAGCTCCCACCGCACTCGAAGCGCGGGCCGGCGCGCCAATAGCAAGGCATAAACCGACCGATTGAGGGAGCATACCTTGATGGTATGTGACCGATTGAGGACGGTTTATAACGCAGCTAGTGGTGATGCCGGACAAGCCAGCTCCCACCGCACTCGAAGCGCAGGCAGAAACCTCTAGGGCAAGGCATAATCGGAGCGATTGAGGGAGCATACCTTAATGGTATGTGACCGATTGAGCTTCGATTATAACGCAGCCATAGAGGCTTTCTGACAAGCCAGCTCTACTCCCATTCGATTGTGGCTGGGGGCTTCCCTGATATGTCATAAACCACGCGCGAAATACCATCGATCTCATTAATGATTCGATTCGATACACGACCGAGCAATTCGTAGGGAAGATGTGCCCAGTGGGCGGTCATAAAGTCGATGGTTTCTACTGCACGCAGCGAGATAACCCAGTCGTATTTGCGCGCATCACCCATGACGCCCACAGAGCGAACGGGCAGGAATACGGCAAAGGCTTGGCTGACTTTGTGATAGAGTTCGGCTTTGTGTAACTCTTCAATGAAGATTGCATCGGCCCGGCGGAGCAAATCGCAGTACTCTTTTTTCACTTCGCCTAGTACCCGCACACCGAGACCTGGGCCAGGGAATGGATGGCGATAGAGCATGTCATAAGGTAAGCCGAGTTCAAGACCTATTTTACGTACTTCGTCTTTGAATAATTCACGCAATGGCTCAACCAATCCCATTTTCATATCTGCTGGCAGGCCGCCAACATTATGATGTGATTTAATCACGTGGGCTTTACCCGTTTTAGAGCCTGCCGATTCGATGACATCCGGGTAAATAGTGCCTTGGGCGAGCCAATCCACTTCCGTAAGCTTGTGTGCTTCTTCGTCGAATACTTCGATAAATGCACGGCCAATCGCTTTACGTTTAGCCTCGGGTTCATCAATACCGTGCAACGCATCTAAAAAGCGATCTTCGGCATCCACTTTAATAATGTTCAGGCCATAGTGGTCACCGAACATTTCCATCACTTGCTCTGCTTCGTTGAGCCGCAACAGGCCATTATCAACAAATACGCAGGTAAGCTGGGCGCCGATGGCACGATGCAGCAACATGGCCGTTACTGATGAATCAACACCGCCTGATAATCCAAGAAGTACCTTACCGGTTCCCACTTGCTCGCGGATGCGCTCAATGGCGTCTTCAATAATGGCACCGGGCGTCCAGAGCTTCTCACACTGACAAATATCGAGCACGAAGTGCTCAAGCATGCGCAACCCTTGGCGGGTATGGGTGACTTCTGGATGAAACTGTACGCCATAGAAGCGTTTTTCTTCGTTCGCCATGGCTGCGTGCGGACATGTTTCAGTGCGCGCTACCGTAATAAAGCCTTCTGGAATTTCACTGACTTTATCGCCGTGACTCATCCACACATCCAGTAAAGGCAAGTTTTGTTCACTGATGCCATCTTCAATATTTTTAAACAGCGGGCAATCGGCAATTTGTTCTACCCGCGCATAGCCAAATTCACGTAAGTTCGAACCTTGCACTGCGCCACCTAGTTGAGCGGCCATCGTCTGCATGCCATAACAAACACCAAATACTGGCACGCCCGCTTCAAACACATATTCAGGGGCTCGTGGAGAGTTCGCTTCAACGACACTCTCAGGGCCGCCCGATAGCACGATACCATCCGGATTGAAGGCTTTAATGTCTTCTGCATCGACGTCCCAAGCCCAAAGTTCACAGTACACGCCAATTTCACGAATACGCCGAGCAATCAGCTGGGTGTACTGTGAACCGAAGTCGAGAATAAGAATACGGTGCTGGTGAATATCTTGTGTCATGTCAGTGTTTAACCCATCCGGTAATTAGGTGCTTCTTTGGTAATTTGCACGTCGTGTACATGTGATTCGCCCATGCCTGCTGCCGTGACTTTCACGAACTGTGGTTTGGTACGTAGGGTTTCAATATCAGCGGAACCTGTTAGGCCCATCGCCGAGCGCAACCCACCCATCTGCTGATGAATGATATTTGCGATTGGCCCTTTATAGGCCACTCGACCTTCGATGCCTTCTGGCACAAGTTTCTCGGCTTGATTCGATGCTTGAAAATAGCGATCTGATGAACCGTGGCTTTGATTCATGGCGCCAAGTGAGCCCATGCCCCGGTACGATTTGTAATAGCGACCTTGGTATAGCTCTACTTCGCCAGGCGACTCTTCGGTACCCGCCAACAAGCTGCCTACCATCACGCAATTTGCGCCAGCAGCCAATGCTTTGGCGATATCGCCTGAGAAACGAATCCCACCGTCGGCGATTACTGGAATATTCCGCCCTTCCAGACCTGCCACAGCATTTGAAATTGCCGTAATTTGCGGCACGCCACAGCCTGTGACAATACGCGTGGTACAAATGGAGCCTGGGCCAATACCTACTTTAACGGCATCAACGCCGGCATCGGCAAGTGCTTGTGCACCCTCAGCAGTAGCCACATTGCCACCAATAATTTGGATATCTGGGAAGTGCTTGCGAGTCCAGCGAACGCGCTCTAACACCCCTTCCGAATGACCGTGAGACGTGTCAATGAGGACAACGTCAACGCCTGCTTCAACTAATGCAGCAATGCGTTCCTCGGTGCCCGCGCCAACACCCACTGCAGCGCCTACGCGCAGTCGGCCTTGTTCATCTTTACAGGCATTTGGTTTGTTCGCTGCTTTTTCAAAGTCTTTTAATGTGATCATGCCAAGCATTTCATGCTTATCATTCACGACTAGAATTTTTTCGATGCGGTGTTTATGCATCAGGGCGAGGATTTCTTTGCTCGAGGTGTTTTCGCGCACTGTAATTAAGCGCTCTTCTGGCGTCATTACATCGGCAACACAGGTGTTGCCTGATTCTTCAAAGCGCGTGTCACGTCCGGTAACAATGCCGACCAAGCGACCATTATCAACCACTGGGAAGCCATGAAAGCCGTGCTCAGCCGCCAGTGCTTTCACTTGTTTTAGGGTAGTTTTAGAGGTCACAGTCACAGGATCAGAGACAATCCCACTTTCGTACTTCTTCACGCGCCGAACATGGGCAGCCTGTTCGCTGATACTCATGTTTTTGTGGATAAAGCCCATGCCGCCTTCTTGTGCGAGGGCAATGGCAAGATTCGCTTCGGTTACAGTATCCATCGCGGCGGAAACCAACGGAATATTTAGCGTAATACTGTTAGTCAGTTGGGTATTTAAGTTCGCAGTATGCGGCAGCACGGTAGAGTGCCCTGGCAGGAGCAAAACGTCGTCGAAAGTAAGGGCTTCTTGAGCAATTCGTAGCATGGCAACATCTCTCGCTAGAGGTGAATGACTGGATCAATGTTGCGGCGGTATTTTACTCATCTATGCCCTTCCAGTAAACTAAAATATTCATCTCTGCCACGCTGGGTTGTTTCTAGCTGCATTCAATGGCATCCATTCTATCCATTAGGCTCCGGGCCGTGTGCCGCCTAAATCGAGGATATCGCACATGTTTTATGGTAACGACAGTTCGCAGGACGCATCCTCAGACAGTACCCGCAATGTACTAACAGTTTCCGGATTAAATCGCGCGGTGCGACGCCTTCTCGAAAGCAACTGGAGTTCAATTTGGTTAGTGGGAGAAATTTCAAATTTCTCCGCACCCGGCTCAGGCCACTGGTATTTCACCCTGAAAGATGAACAGGCACAAATTCGTGCGGCCATGTTCCGGGGCAATAATATCCGCGTTCGGCTCCCAGGCAATCAGCGTCCGGGAAATGGCATGCAAGTGATGGTGCGGGCACGAATTAGCCTCTATGAGCCGCGCGGTGACTATCAACTTATCGTTGATCATCTCGAGCCTGCCGGTGAGGGATTGCTACAGCAGCAATACGAAGCCTTAAAGCGTCAGCTTGCGGCAGAAGGTTTATTTGCAACGGAGCGGAAGAAGCCGTTGCCCGACAAAATTCGCACTCTTGGCGTCATTACCTCGCCAACGGGTGCAGCCATACGCGATGTGCTCTCGGTGTTGAAGCGCCGGGACCCGAACCTGAAGGTGATTATTTACCCGACCCAAGTACAAGGTGCAGAAGCGGCCGCACAAATCCTACGTGCCCTGACCACCGCGCAGCGACGTCAGGAGGTTGATGCATTGCTGCTTACGCGTGGCGGTGGCTCATTAGAAGACATGTGGTGTTTTAACGACGAAACCTTGGCGCGCGCCATTGCGGTGTGCCCCATCCCCACCATTAGTGCAGTCGGCCATGAAATTGATTTCACTATTGCCGATTTTGTCGCTGATGTACGCGCCCCCACCCCCTCCGCGGCGGCGGAGTTGGTGAGCCAGGATCAGAGTGAGGTGAAGCGTCACTTAGTGCTCATTGAGCAGCGCTTACAACGCGCATGGCGGCAACATAGCCAACGCCAGCGCACGCAACTGCAACATTTGCGTCAACGCTTACAACCTTTAAACCCCCAGCAACGGTTGCAAACCCAAGCGCAGCAATTAGATGATCTGAGCCAACGCTCCACTCGCGCTTTAAAACGTGCCTTAAGATTGCACCAACACCGTTGGGCCAGCGCAGCGCATCAAGTACAAAAGGGCCAAGTGCTAAAGCAAATTCAACAGCAGCAACAGGCACATCAACACGGTATAAAGCAAGCCAGGCAGGCGCTGTTACATCAATTACAGAACGCCAACGCGCGCTTTAGCGCGTGCCAACAAGCCCTCGCTATCGTGAGCCCTCTCAATACATTACAACGCGGCTATACCATTACATTCGCGGCAGATGGGACTATTGTTCGCAAGGCCAATGCACTCAGCCAAGGCGATGAATTGCGTACGCGGTTTTCGGAAGGGGAAGTCACCAGCACGGTAACCGCTATCAAAAAGTAGCGGTTACCGTGAAGGTATAACCTTAGCCTTGCTTCTGTTCCTGTTGTTTATTGTCTTGCTTATTCTCTAGCTTGTCTGATTGCTGTTGCACCACACGTAAGCTTCCGGCTGCGCCATCGGGATGGTGCAGATGCACATCCATTTGTGGGAATGGAATACCAATATCATTCTCATCCAGTGCGTTCTTAATACGCTCCATCGAATCCCAATACATCGGCCAGTAATCTGCGCTATTCACCCAAGGGCGTACGATAAAATCGACCGAGGAATCATTGAGCGCGGTCACCGCAACCCGTGGTGCCGGATCTTTTAACGTGCGCTCATCAGATGTGATGACATCCATCAGAACTTCTTTGGTTTTCTTCAGGTTGGCGGTGTACGACACGCCAATAACCATATCGACGCGACGAATTGGCTCTTCAGAAAAATTAGTAATTTCGCTGCCGGTAATTTTCGAGTTCGGCACAATGACAAGTTTGTTGTCTGGGGTTTTAAATACGGTCGTGAACAGTTCAATGCGCTGAACCGTACCTGCAGTGCCACCGGCATCCACATAGTCGCCCGACTTGAATGGGCGATAGATCATGATCAATACCCCTGAAGCAAAGTTCGACAAGGAGCCTTGCAACGCTAAACCAATGGCTAAGCCCGCGGCACCTAAAATCGCGATAAAGGAAGTGGTTTGCACACCTACATGCGACAACGCCATCAACAAGGCACCGATAAGGATAATGGTGCGGATGATACCGGCCATAAATGACACGACAGCATTGTCGATATTTCTTTTATCGAGGCGACGGACCATCGTTCTGGCGATAGCACGGGAGAGTATAAAACCGCCAATGATGATAACGAGGGCCACCACCACTTTACCGGCAAAGAAAAGTATCGACTCTTGGTTCTCTGCAAACCAGTCAAGAAGTTCTGTCATAAAATGGTTCCTTCTTATTGCTTCATTGTAACGCTCAATTAGAGGCGGAAATTAAAATACCGACGCCCTTGCGCATCCGCCTCGCCGAGCCACTGGAGAAGATCTTGAATACCTCGCGGCGCTCCTGGTTGTGGACCAATGCCGATACGTAGATTGGTTGCTGTAGGATCAACCGAGCCTGTGACACTTAAACCTAACAAGTTATCGGGATCCATCAGCACATCGATGCGCCCTTCATTACAGCCTAAGTTCACTTCATAATCGCCGAGGTTATCCCAACCTTGCGCCAATCGTGCCTGTACCTGAACACCAATAATACGACCGCCAAAGCTTCTGCATATTGGCTGTCCGAGCACGAACTCAGAGACATGGGCGGTTAATGCTCCACGCAACGGAATTGGACTATCAAAGGCCATCAAACTCATCAACTCATCGAGTTCACCGGCAAGACGCAAATCATAAACAGACAGCGAGCCACCTGCGCTTGCGCTAATGCGGCCATTACCTTGTATTAAATTATCGGCACGCGCTGGGATTTGCACATCCGCACTAAAACGTAAACGCAATAAATCCAGAGGCCGCACTTGCCAGCTCAATTGATTTACCGCGATGTCGTCTACTCGAATACGCTCAATACTGCCATTCCATACCGTACCGGAGATGCCGCCAACCCCAACCTCGGGAGGTAGCGGCGCAAACCACAATACAACTCGTGCTGGCATCATGGCTATCACACCGACCAGATAGACCAAAAGCAAGAGTGGAATTAATACACGTTTTTTCTTTAATTGTTGCATCATGAACAACGAATTTTCCTTTTCAATCGAGCCCATTAACGACCACTCGGTTAGCGCGCACGAACTTGTAACCGACGCACGCGAACAATGCCAATATCATTGGTTTCAGAGGCATCTAAGTTCTCTATCATTACGCCACGTTCTACCAAACGCGCAACGAGCACAACGAGGGCATCGAACTCTACTTCATTGAAGGTAAGAATGAGCGACTCTTGTTGAGGTTGTACCCGTGAAATCTCAATATTTAATTCTGACGCCAAGGTATTAATAAATCCCGACACCTGATTTGCCGCAAGTGTGGTCTGCTGACGCTGTTGGCTGGAGCGCGCCGCTTCTACTTGCGCCGCACCCATGGCCACCCGTTGATAACTCGTTTGTTGCGATTGTAAGCGACTTTCCGCCAACTCAACGCGTGCTTGCAGTGGCATCCAGATAAAAAACCACAGAATAAAGATTGTCATAAACACCGCAAGCACTTGCAGCATTCGCTGCTCGCGCTGTTGTAACCGATGCCAGCGTTGCATGAGCTGGGCATGATACTTTGCGGTTAACGGATGCATCTTGGCCCGAATCGGCGCTACGACATTGTCGATAAGTTTCATGATCCGCTCCGTACTAAAATAGTGCCGTTAATCTGGCCGCCCCGGCTGGTTAGCTGACCTTGATTTACATCTAAATTCTGTTCTCGCGCGGTGCGAGTAAAGCGCTCGAAGGTATTGAAGTTCTCGCCATTGGCTTGCAACCGCAACTCCCCACGGCTGGCATCGTACTGCATCATGGTTAACTGCAAAGGCGCGGCCGCAAATGCGGGCTCTAGTTGCTGTAACAAATGCAATACATTACCGCCCTCAGGCCCCCGCAGATTCATGACGTGTGCGTTCATCTGCGCAACCGGATCTTGAACACGCGACTCATTTGGGAAGGTTTGCAAATACAACGCATCTGTTTGCGCCGACAATGCCCGCGTTTCCCGCTCGAGTTGCAGCGCGGTTACCCACTGATTGGCCACCACAACGGCAAAGCATACTGCCGCGGCAATCGCTGGGAATTTAAACTTACGGAAGGAAAAACTAGACGCCTGCTGAACCCGATACTCCCCTTGCAGCAAATTGATCGCGCCAAGAGGGCTAAAGGTAGCTGCAAGCTCGAGCGGCAACGCCGGGCCAGACGATTCCACAGGGGCAGGTGCACTGCTCCACTGCACATCGCCGTAAGCGCGAACCAATGTTACCTCGCCCATACTTTCATCGGGCGTAAAGTAGGTCAGTAAGTCGTGATCTAATGCGGTACCTTGCCAAGCGCCAGTGCGCAATACCCACTCTGAGCCGAACTGGGCCATGGCCCATTCTCCCTCGGCAACAGGAAGCAAGCAAATATCAGGATAGATTTCATGAACCACTAGGCCTGCCGATGCCAGCATCGAGAGCCAGGCATTCATTTGCTCATGGGCAACCACCGCGACAGGAATAGCATCCTCTTTTGGCAGGCTATCAGGCCATGCGAAATGCAATGACTCGATATCTTCGGCAAGCTCATCTTCAAGAGCGAATGGAATTACCTGTCCGAGCTGACGCCGCGACTTCATCGGCAGATTTAATTCATGCAGACCTATGGCCAAGGTGCTAGCAAACACTAACAGATCGCGATGTTTCGCTTTCTCCGCTAGTTCTCTAACATGTTCACCTTGCAATTCGCCACTGGCCACAAGCTCATTCTGGGCGCGATTCCACACCAGCCAACTTACCGGCGCCTCGTTATCCGCAGGCAATCGAATAATTAATTGTTCACTCATCCCGTACATATCCTCCGCGCGACCGATGCAAAATGTGCACGTCGCCTCCGGCTACTAGCAATTGACTAAAGCCGTAATACTCAAGATCACCATATTGCACATGCGCCTGCAACTCAAAATACTTACTTTCTACGGTTAATAGTTCAAGTTCGCTTACCGTTTGGTCGTTCGACAACAAATTTTGTATTTCCGACTGCTGCCGAATTGCATCTACCGATTCAAATCCATCGTCTGGCCGAGCCGCCAATAACCCTTCGGCAGCATTTCGATCAAGCTGGCCGCGAAAAAACGCCTGCACAAGCTCCGGATGCTCCGATTTTACCGTATTTAAATTCATTGCAAACTCGGTACTCGCCGGCACAACACACACATAGGGGCGCAGGGTTTCATACACATCCTGGGTATAACCGATAATCTGACGCAGTTCCGAGCGATGACTTAGAAGCGTATTGGCAGCTTGATACGGCTGCGGTAGCGATTCATAATCCGGATCTTCCGCCCCAAACGAATTATGCAATTCAGAGTCTTTATCAAGCCAGTCCACAAGCGTGGCGGTGAGTCGCTCACTGGTGAATTCATCAAATTCTAAGGCACTGAGTAAGCTTTGATACTGCTCGACAGCCATACTGAAGCGTTGCTGATTGCTGTCATCCCGAAACAGGCTGTTTAAATTAAAGCAGCTATGCAAATCGCGAATACGCCCGCCAATAGCCCCTCCGCGCACTGGAAATGGCCCTTGTTCGGTAGACCAATTCTGTCCCAGATGGACCCGAAAATCGTCAGCCTCCAATTCCGCCGCCAACACCTGACGTGATAAAGCCTCCGCACTGAGCCAATGCCAGTAGGCTTGTTCCGCAAAATCGGTGCCGCCAATGCGGGCAATTTGCATGCGCAAGCGCTCGCTCATTTGCACCGCCATCACCGCGATAAGTGCGATGATCAGCATCACCATAATAATTGCAGAGCCACGCTGTTTGCCGATCATGGAATGGCCTCCGGTTTCACACCCGAGGTAAGCAGCCAACGTTCGACCGTTCCAAAATCTTCTAGGGTAATACGAACAATCACGATATCCGGGAGTGAGTCGGGGGTTTGCCAACGATCACTTTCATCCCCTTGGTGATAAAATAGAACTTCCAGCGATTCAACCCCAGAAAGCAAAGGCTGAATGGCGGTATCCCCACTTGTGTCATCAACAAAGGGTCGATGTAAACGCTGCAGCACATTATCACGCACACGGTAAACAACCGGTTGCAGTTCGCCGCGCGGTAACATCATTCCCGGGTTACTCCAGCCGGCCCGCACAAACGCCAAGCCATCGCTATCGGAGTCGGTGACATCGCGGCTATTGGTCACATAGTAGCGGCGACCTTCCTCAGGTACAGCCCGCACCGGCCGAATCACCATTTGTCGCACATCGCGATCTAAGGTAAATAAAGCAAACTGTAATTCGCTCAAACGCTCATGCCGCGCCGCACTAATTTCTGATGACCGATTCATTTGGGTAAATATGGTGGCCGATGCCAATCCAATAATGGCAAAGATAGAGATGGCAACCAGCACCTCAATAAATGTAAATCCACGCGGGTTGGCAACAGGTTGCATCAGCGTCGCCCCACGAAGCCACTTACTTCGGCAATCACAGGTCCATCGGCGGCAAGCTTGACGCGAATGGTGACCTCTTGCAGATCTTCTGTCACCGTCGCCACTACTTGTTGTTCCCAGTACCAGGTGCGATTAGCTAATTCAGCTTCACCACTCGCTTCATCACGGGGTGGCCATGTGCGCCAGCGCGCTTGCGCATGCACTTCAGCCATACGATTGCTGGCCACTAAACTGGCAAAGTAGCGGTCTTCTAGGATGGAAGAACTTCGAGTCGTCTCACTGGCAAGCTGAACAGCAGCAAGGGCACCCACCGCAAACAAGGTAAGGGCGACCATCACTTCAATGAGCGTAAACCCGCGGGCTTTCATTGCCATCCCTCCACTTCGGCGCGGGCAAGATGAATGCCGCTGCGACCATCAATCACGAAGCTCGCTTGATTCGGATCCCGGGCGCTAAAGGTAAGACGAAAAGGCACAAACTCGGTACTTTCGAAAATTAGAATATCAGGGCGTGGCGGCTCTTCGTCTTCACTCGACTCACGCCGTGCATCGCGTCCGAAAATAGCATCACGGCCTTCGTCCATATTGTCTAGAATACGAAAGTCGCCGGGCTCAAAATCAAGGTCGATTTGGTCGGACACGCGCGTGGCAACGAGTGGCGGCTGCACCACTTCCACCCAGGCTTGGTTTTGCCAGCGGTAGAAAATATACATGTCATCTTTGAACTCGATGCCATACACGTGATTACGCAACATGGCCTGTTCTCGCACATGATGCATTTGCAGAACAAATTTCTGGCTCGCATCCTCGGCGCTATCTGAAAGAATCCGAGTAGGAACCGTGACGATAATATACATACTGGCTACGCTCAAAATCACGATGAGCAGCATCACTTCTAACAGCGTGAAGCCGCTCGGTCGCCGAGCTTGAGTGCAGCCAGAATGGATCATTGCTGTTGCGGTCGATCGTGCATATTCCAAGTGCCAATATCATCCTCGGTTCCCGGTTGCCCATCAGGGCCCATCGAGAAGATATCATAACGACCATATTGACCCGGGCTCAGCAAACGATAGTCGTTGCCCCAAGGATCGGTCGGTAAGCGACGAATATATCCACCCTCGCGATAATTACGCGGGCGCGGATCCATTTGCGGAGGCGTCACTAAGGCCTCAACGCCCTGCTCAGTGGTCGGATAAATGCCATTATCCAAACGGTACATTTCCATCGCATTTTCCAATGCGGTAAGGTCGGAAATCGCTTTTTGCCGATCCGCCTGATCCCGCTGTGAAAATACTTGTGGCACCACCAGCGTGGCCAGAATTCCCAGAATAACCAACACAACCATGAGTTCGATCATGCTGAAACCCGATTGTCGTTTCTGTGTGAATGTCATAATTACATACCTGCTAATTGATTAAGTGCCAATATCGGTAAGATAATGGCAAGTACAATAAAGAGCACGATGACTGCCATAACTACAATCAATAACGGCTCAAAGATCTTCAAACTAATATTCACTGTTGCCGCAAATTCCGTATCTTGGTTGTCGGCACAGCGTCGGAGCATCTGCTCCAATTCTCCACTTTTTTCACCCGATGCAATCATGTGTAGCATCATCGGTGGAAATAATTTGCTCGGCCCGAGCGCCGCGCGCAAACTCGTTCCCTCACGCACGCGATCGGCGGCATCTTCGACAACTTCGCGCATGCGCAAATTGCCAAGTACCGATGCCGTAATGCGCAACCCTTCCAACAAAGGCACTGCCGATGCGGTAAGAATACTCAAGGTACGCGCAAACCGAGACGTATTCACACTACGCACGATATTCCCTATAAAAGGCATATACAGCGTGCGTTTATGCACCTTGTAACGAAACTTCTCGTTCTTCATTAAGCGGAACCACAACATCAGGGCCACTATGATGGCTAACACCAAATACAGCCCGTAATTTTGTAGCCATTCACTGACACCGATCAAAACGCGCGTTAACAAAGGCAGCTCTTGTCCGATATCATCAAACTGTTCAATCACTTGCGGCACCACGAAGGCTAACAAGAACCCGACTACCCCCATTGCCACTAACGTAAGCACTAACGGATAAACTGCTGCCTGAGTAATTTGACTCTTTAGAGCCTGCCGTTGTTCCGTATAATCAGCAAGACGATTCAATACTTCATCAAGATGCCCTGATTTTTCGCCCGAAGCGACCATGGCACAGTACAAGTCATCGAATATCGCAGGAAAGTCACGCATGCCCTCCGCTAGGCTATAGCCTTCTACCACCTTACTGCGCACGGACATCAGCATGCGTTTAAGGCGAGGCCGATCGGTTTGTTCGGCGACCGCCAATAATGCTTGTTCAATGGGCAATGCGGCGGCTACGAGGGTGGCTAGTTGGCGCGTGATAAGCGCTAAATCGTGGGTGCTGACCCGGCGTTGAAATAACGATTTACGCTGGGAAGATATTCCCTTTTCTTGATTGCCGGCGGATTCAACACTGACGGGAAACATGCCTTGTTCCCGCAGCATTTGCCGAATTTGCCGTTCGGTATCCGCTTCCAGCACTCCTTGTTTCTTGCGCCCTTGTTGATCCAGGGCCTCATACGAAAACGCTGGCATGTGCTATTCCTCGCGGGTTACACGTAAAACTTCCTCGAGCGTTGTATACCCAAGAAGAATTTTATCGCGGCCATCCTGGCGGATGCTCGGGTAATTCTTGCGCGCATAACGCTCGATGGCTTGTTCCCCTTGACCGTTATGGATTAACTCACGGGTGGTTTCATCGATAACGAGCATTTCATGAATACCGGTTCGGCCCCGATAGCCCGTGTGGTTGCATTTAGCACAGCCCCGCGGTCGATAAATAGACGGAGCAGTGCTTGCCTCAACACCGAGTAATTCACATTCTTCCGGGGTCGCCACATGGGTCTCGCGACAATCTTTACAGAGGGTTCGTACCAGTCGCTGGGAGATAACGGCCAGTAAACTAGACGACAATAAGAAAGGCTCAATGCCCATGTCTTCAAGGCGTGTAATGGCACCGGCCGCTGTATTGGTGTGCAAGGTTGATAGCACTAAGTGTCCGGTTAATGACGCTTGCACCGCAATTTGCGCGGTTTCACCGTCTCGAATCTCACCCACCATCACGACGTCGGGATCCTGACGCAAAATGGCCCGTAAACCTCGGGCGAACGTCATATCCACACGCGGGTTCACCTGCATTTGGCCAACACCTTCAAGGGCATATTCAATGGGGTCTTCCACCGTCAGAATATTCCGATCTTTGGTGTTAATTTCAGACAACCCTGCGTACAAGGTGGTACTTTTACCAGAACCGGTCGGGCCGGTCACCAGAATAATCCCGTGAGGTTTATGAATCAGATTCGAGAATATTTTCCGATTCTTATCGGTCATACCCAGCTCGGTTAAATCTAAGCGGGCATTATTTTTATCCAATAAACGCAGTACTGCCCGTTCACCATGGTTGGACGGCATCGTCGATACCCGCACATCCACGGCTCGACCCGCGATAAGCAACGA
The DNA here is from genome assembly GCF_015354615.1 of Aliidiomarina indica. Classification (GTDB taxonomy): domain Bacteria; phylum Pseudomonadota; class Gammaproteobacteria; order Enterobacterales; family Alteromonadaceae; genus Aliidiomarina; species Aliidiomarina indica. The sequence continues at coordinate 168,468 of NZ_JACAVQ010000005.1, forward strand.
AATACGACCATCTTGCGGCAACCGTTTTTCGGCAATATCTAACTGCGCCATCACCTTGATGCGGGATACCAGCAAGGAGGCTAATTTACGATTTGGTCGCAGAATTTCCCGCAGCACACCATCGATGCGAAAGCGAATCACCAAATCTTTTTCGAAGGTTTCGATATGAATATCCGAAGCGCCTTCTTTGATGGCTTCGCTCAGCATGGCGTTGATTAATTTAATAATCGGCGCATCGTCTTCGCTATCTAATAGATCTTCTGTTTGCGGCAGCTCTTCGGCAAGAGAAAACAAATTCACCTCGTTGCCTATGTCTTCCATCAGCTGCTTCGCTTCTGACGAGTCACGCTGATAGGCTTGACTTAGCAAGCGATCAAACTCGTTTTCAGAATGCTCTATCACGGCAAAGCCCTGACTGAGTAAACGACGCACTTCGTGTAATGTTTTTGCACTTACATTGCCGCGGGTATGTAACGTGGGCGTGTCGTTATCCCAGGTTAACACCACCCCAAAGCGGCGAGAGAACCCATACGGTAGGCGTTGATGCGCCTCCCCTGGCTCCGGCACTTGTGCCGCGACCGCTTGGATATTCTTAGCGTCAGATGTGTCCTTAGTCGTGTCGCTCATTAGCGCCCTCCCGACTCCGCTTCTTTACGAATCTCTTCCATATCCCGACGCCATTCGTCTAAGAAACGACGGTATTCGGGTGGCAATGCGTCGTAATCATCCCAATCGGGTAATACCGGCACTGTATCGCGCGAGCGTAATGAAATACCGCGATCACGCTGCTCTAGCTGTTGCGCCCGCAGATAACTATATTTACGTTGACTCAACTGCCCCATGCGATTGTCGTCACGAATAATCGTCGGACGAATAAATATCATCAGGTTGCGCTTACGCGTGTTCACACTGGTTGATTTAAAGAGGTGCCCCAGAATTGGGATATCCCCTAGCAACGGTACTTTCGATAAACTTTCTTGCACATCTTCATCGATTAAACCACCAAGTACGACTGTTTCACCGTCGCGGGCCAGAACCGTCGTTTTTAGTTCACGTTTATTAAAGGTCACATCCACCGAGGTGGCCCCAGCAATACTGGATACTTCCTGCTCAATTAATAACTGAACGGAGTCCCCTTCATTGATTTGCGGTGTCACACGTAAGCGAATACCCACTTCACGGCGATCAATGGTTTGGAACGGGTTGTCATTGTTAGAACCGGCAGTGGCCCCAGTAATTGTCGGCACTTCTTGACCAACAAGTATCGACGCTTCTTGGTTGTCCAAGGTTGTAATACTTGGCGCCGATAGAATATTCGAGTTCGTGGTGGTGGCTACCGCTTGCACGACAGCGGCCCAGCCATCTTGTACAGTACCGAACAGAAGACCATTCGCATTGCCCAGAAGGTTTGCCAATAACGAGAAATCGCCCCGTTGATCTGGTTCCCGCGTGGTAAATTCGTTGCCCGCATTATCAACACGCGTTACTTCGGCGCCAGGTCGAGTACGCGCGGCTTCTGCGGCTACACCTAACGGACCAATCGGGACGATGTTGCCGTTATTGTGCTGCATCATACCGAATTCTTCACTGGCCCATTGAATGCCGAAGTTAATGCCGTCGCCTTCGAATACTTCCACAATAATGGCTTCAACTAACACTTGAGCGCGGCGAATATCGAGCTGACCAATGACATTTTCAATGGCACGAAGTAGATCGGGCTGTGCGGTAACGACGATAGCGTTAGTCGGTGTGTGGGCTTCAATACTTACTTCAGTGCCGCGACGTGAGGTGCGCGCTGCACCACCACCGCCTGACCCCGATCCTGAGGCTGCCGCACGTTCCTCAGCGATAATGGTTTCTGTCATCCCACGGAGTAACTGCACCATCTCTTCCGCTTTGGCATAGCGCAAGTAGAACACGCGGGTATTGCCGCTGGTTTGCATTTCTGTATCGAGTTGGCGTAAGAGTCGTGCCACGCGTTCCCGAGCGCGCGGATCGCCGCTAATTAAAATACGATTTGTACGTTCATCGGCGACAATACGCGGAATCATCATTTCCGGTATGCCAGAACCTTGCTGCTGGAAAACACTTTGTGCGATGCGCACCATTTCTGCAGCGGAGCCATGTTGTAACTGCACCACTTCAACATCCTGATCACCGGCCCGGTCCACATGCTGAATAATTTGCACTAAGCGGTTTATCAGTGATGCACGGCCGCTCATCATGATAACGTTCGACGGGTCATAACTCATCACCGCGCCACCGCTAGCTTGATCATTGAGCTGACGCAATAAAGGCGCGAGTTCGCGCACGGACACATTGCGCAGGGGGACGACGCGGGTCACCCATTCGTCGCCGGTAAATGAATCGTCATCGACCACCGGCACCGGTGCGGATTTTGCGTCGCGATCACGGATAACTTTGAGCGGGCCGTTATCCATGCGCACCACGGCATAACCGTACACTTCCAGCACGTTTAAGAAAAACTGATAATACTGTTCGCGGTTCATTACATCGTAACTACGGACGTTAATACGACCGCGTACTTCCGGATCGATAATAATCGTTTCTTCGAGGTTTCGACTCACCGCTTGAATAAATTCATTGATATCGGTGTTTTTAAAGCTCGCTGAGAACTCTTCTTGGGACTGAGCATGAGCCGCATGCATAGGCACGAGGGCCAAACTGGCTGCAAACGACATTCCAATGATTTTGGTTAGCAAACGCATGATCGATACCTATTAATTCGGAATACTAAGTTCCAACGTAACTGGCTCATCATCCCGCAACACCACAATAGTCGCGGAGGTTAATGAACCAATATCACGCAAGATGGAAGCTGCCTCGGCAAGGTTGGTGAGGTCATAGCCATTTAAACTAATCGCAATGTCACCCGACTGAAACCCAGCTGCAGCAAACAATTCTGGATATTTACTTGGTGCCAAACGGTACCCAATAAGAGCACCATCCCGCTGAACCGGCGTAATGCTCACCAGCTCACTAATGTTTTCAGGGTTTATATCTTCCACATAAACGGGCAACTCACTGGGACTATCTTGCGTTTGTTGGCGTGGCTCTGTGGTGTCGTTTACCTGACGTAAGGTTAATCCGGGTTCAAAGCCATCCCGGCCATCTAAATACAATGTTTCCAAGCGACCGGCGTTTTCTAAAATAATCCGATCAGACAGAATCTCATTCACGACCGCGCGACTTGACGCAATGGTTTCTCCAGGAATATAGGTTACCTGGTTGTTCCCTTGCTGAATAATTGCGGCTGAACGCTCCGGCACCGTGCTTGCGGTTACACCCACCAAACGAATGTTTAAGGTGGTTTCTGGTGCTTCGGTTGTGCGCACTTGTCGTGTCGGCTCGGCGCCACGCTCACCAAATAAATGCATCTGCTGAATGCGTGTTGGATTCAGTTGGACCTGCTCGCCCATACCTTGTCCTGCCACGGCAAGCGGCACCGGTAAATCTGCGGGAGCAAGAACACGCCACGTAATACTGGCCGCTATCCATACCGCAACGCACAGCAATAGAATTCCGACACCCGTAAGCACAGGCTGCAAAACGCTGCGAGAAAAGGCGCTCAGATTCGCCACGGAGAGCGAGCTGATTGACAGTGATTTGACCATGAACGTGGAATCTACTTCTTATTAAAATAATGTTATCGATTTGGCATTCTAGCGCGCTATGCGGTGAACAACAATGCACAGTGCCGTAAAAATATGTAAGGAATCATGTTACACTCTGACGCACATATTGTGCAGGAGTTTCACATCATGACCGATGTCTCAGTGCGATTGGATAAGTGGTTGTGGGCAGCCCGTTTTTTTAAGACCCGAGGGCTTGCGCGCAGTGCCATTCAGGCGGGTAAAGTTCACTACAATGGGCAACGCACAAAACCCGCCAAGATCGTTGAAACCGGTGCATTGCTATCGATACTACGCGGTTATGACCGCTTTGAAATAGAAGTTGTCGCGCTCAGTGAACACCGACGCGGTGCGCCAGAGGCCCAAGCCCTCTATTCAGAGACTGAAGCAAGTATCGCCAAACGCGAAGAAAACGCGCGCGCGCGCAAACTCAATCAATTGTATAATCCGCACCCTGACCAGCGACCGGATAAGAAACAGCGGCGCGATTTAATAAAATTTAAACAGCAATAGTACAATGTCAGTCCCATTGCCGACTGCCATTGTGATAAAGGACGCCAGTATGTCGAATTCCCTTGACCAAATTCTCCGTTTTACGTTTGCCAATCATGATGTGCGTGGCGAAATCGTTCAGTTGGCGCAGAGTTATCATGAACTTACCCAAGGCCATGATTACCCGGCTCCGGTGCAGCACTTACTGGGTGAGTTAATGGCGGTCACGAGTCTACTTACAGCCACGCTAAAGTTCGAAGGCCACATCAATGTGCAAGTTCAAGGCAATGGGCCGCTAAACTACGCCACGGTAAATGGTAGTCATCAGCAAGCATTGCGTGGTGTCGCTCGGGTCAAATCAGAGCTCACCGGCGATAGCTTTCGCGATTTGGTGGGTGATAACGCCATCTTATTGATCACCCTGACACCAGAGCAAGGAGAGCGCTATCAGGGTGTCACCACCATTGACGGCGATTCCCTAGCCGCCTGTATTGAAGCTTACTTCCAACAATCCGAGCAGTTAGCTACACGGGTTTGGTTATTTGCGGATGTTGAGCAAAAACGCGCAGGCGGGCTGTTTTTACAAGCACTGCCCGGCACCGACGGACTGGATGGTTTTCAGCACCTGACAACCTTGGCAGAAACAGTCACCGGCGAAGAGCTGCTAAATTTGCCTGCCACCGATATGTTGCATCGTCTTTATCACGAAGAAGACGTGCATGTGTATCCAACCCAAGATGTCCGCTTCTTCTGCGGTTGTTCACGGGAAGCCACCATGCAAGCACTGCGCAGTTTATCCCAAGAAGAACTGATGGATATTCTCAAGCAAGAGGGAGCGCTTACGCTTACTTGCGATTATTGTCTTACCGACTACGTCTTTAATGAATTCGATGTGCAATCACTGCACGCGCATCAAGCGCCTGACCAAGCCCAATAACAACAAAAGCCAGTCCACTTGACAGTGTGACTGGCTTTTCTATCTCATCGTTTCCGCTATTTTTTCACAAATCGCATCATCCGCTTGCGCTTGCGCTGCTGCGAGAGCGTGAGCGAATTTTTCTTGCCTTCAAATGGGTTCTTACCGGTGCGGAATTCAACTTTCACCGGCGTTCCCATCAGCTTCAATGATTTACGGAAATAATTCATTAAGTAGCGTTTATAACTCTCCGGTAAATCATTGACCTGATTGCCATGCACCACGATTAAAGGCGGATTGTAGCCACCGGCGTGCGCAAACTTGAGCTTCACCCGACGACCTCGCACCAACGGCGGTTGATGTTCTTCTTGGGCCGACTCCATAATACGTGTTAACTGGGATGTGCTTACCCGTTTGGTGGCACTGGCATAAGCTTCTTGTACCGAGGTAAATAGATGACCGACATTGGTACCATGCAGTGCAGAAATAAAATGAACCCGAGCGAAATCAACAAAGCCTAAACGCCGATCCAGCTCGTCTTTAATCCACTGCTTTGCATCCTGCTCTAAGCCATCCCACTTGTTTACCGCAATGACCACTGAGCGGCCTGCATTCAGCACAAAGCCTAGCAAGTTCAGATCTTGGTCACTAATTGCTTCGCGGGCATCAATGACTAAAATAACCACGTTAGCGCTCTCAATGGCCTGTAAGGTTTTTACCACCGAGTATTTTTCCACGGCCATATCAATTCGGCCCCGACGCCGCACACCAGCGGTATCAATCAGAACATACTCGCGGCCGTCACGTTCCATCGGAATGTACACGCTATCGCGCGTGGTGCCCGGCATGTCGTAAACCACAACCCGATCTTCACCGAGAATTCGGTTGGTGAGGGTTGATTTACCTACGTTTGGTCGACCAATAATTGCCAATTTAATAGGTTGCGACTGTAACCGCTCGATCTCGGCCAGCGCGTCGGCTTCGGTCAATTCCTTCGGCTCTTCCGGCTTTGGCTGTATCAGCATATCCGGATAGCTGGCTTCAAGGGGCTGCAAACTCGCTCGTAACAATTGCCCTACACCACGGCCATGGGCCGCCGCAACTTGCCAAACCTGCCCCAATCCAAGGCCATAAAAATCAGCGGCGGCAGCATCACCATCGAGCCCGTCGATTTTATTCGCCACAAGATAAACAGGCTTGTCTTGCTTGCGCAGATACTCGGCAATAAATTCATCAGCAGCACTAATGCCCATGCGTGCATCAACCAAAAACAAAACCACATCGGCTTCATCAATCGCTTGTAACGATTGCTTGGCCATCAGCAGATCAAGCCCTTCTTCTTTACCATGAATCCCGCCGGTATCTACCACGATAAACTGGTGTTGATCATAACGTCCTTGACCATATTGACGGTCACGCGTTAGCCCCGGGAAATCGGCCACTAAGGCATCCCGAGTTTGGGTAAGGCGATTAAAAAGTGTGGATTTGCCAACATTAGGACGGCCCACAAGGGCGACCACGGGTATCATGTAATTTCCTCTCTCCTGAAACACGTTCAGGGCCCAACTCGGCCCTGAACGATTGGCGGTATTCCGCCTGCATACGCTATTGTACTACAAGTCAGCGATTAGGTATGCATGATTATCGGCCTTGCTCACGCAGGGCAACAACATTGCCCTTGGCATCTTGCACAATGAGTTTATCACCCACAATCAATGGCGCACTATGAATGCGCTCATCGCCAATGCGATAGCGTCCTACGAGTTCGCCATTGCTGCGATTAAACCAATGCAAATAACCAAAACGGTCACCCGACACCAAATAGCTGCCAGATACTGCCGGCTCCGTTAAAGAGCGCAAGAACAAATCTGAGTTGCGCCACAATTCCATACCATTGGCGCGATCGATACTAATCAAATGACTCTGTTGATTGACTAGGGCTATGCGTGTTGCCGCTTGTACCGGGCCACGCCAGCTGCCGTATTCCCGCTTCCACATCACTTCGCCATTGCGTAAATCAAAGGCTGCTAAATCGCCGTTAAAAGCCGACATATAAATGGTTCCACCCCACACTAAGGGCGCGCCATCCACATCAACTAAGCGCTCGAGATCGGTCGAGCCGGTCGGTACAGAGATCCGCTCTTCCCACGCCAACATGCCATTTTCAGCGATAAGAACAACCACTTTACCGGTGGCACTGCCAAAAATGGCTCCGCCGCTATTTAACGCAACCGGTGATGTACCGCGCAAACTTAACAACGACACTTCTTCTTCGTGAGTCCAAAGTATCTCACCATCTTGGGCGCGTAAGGCGGCAACAATGCCAGAGCCTAAATGAACCACCACACGGCCTTCGCCTACTGAAGGCGCCGCCAATACTTCGCCTGGAACTTTCTGTTCCCACTTCAGCTCACCGCTGTCGGAATCAAACGCATAAACCACGCCGTTTTCAGAACCAACAAACAGCATTGAACCGGCCACCGCTATTCCGCTAAAGCGAGCAGGCTCACCGCCAAAAAAGCGACCAAACACGGGTTTGCGACCACCCATTTTTTGCGACCAAAGCTCACGTCCGTTATCAGCATTTAGCGCTGCCACGGTGCCATGGCGGTCGGCCACATAAATCACGCCATCTTGATGCACAGGGCGTAACCGCGAGTAATGATTTCCCTCGCCGATTCCAACCCGCGTACTCCACACTTCTGAAGCAGTCACTTCAGGGGTAATAGACCGCAGATCTGCGTGGCGGGGTCCTTCATCTTTCGATGAACAGGCCGCTAAGAAAATGGATGCTACGGCGACGACTAACCAGTGTTTAGTTTTAATCATTCGTGTCCTGCCAGATTGTCGATTTTCATCTGCAAGGCGCTGTTAGCTCCTGCTGCAGATGCGTCTGCTGCGGCGAGATACGATTCCCGTGCAGCACTATAATTACCTTGCGCATAATAGATATCACCCTGCACTTCCGCTACGTTGGCAGCGAAGGCAGTGCTACGAACCCCGGCAAGCCATGCTTGCGCACTTGTGAAGTCTTCACGGGCCGCATCAATTCGAGCTAAACGCAATGCAACAATGGCTTTTAGCTCGTCCTGACGTAATTCAGAGTGGGCTAATTCCAGTTGCGTCCGAGCGGTATCCAAATCGCCTGCATTCACCGCATGCTGTGCCACGTATAAACGGGCCAATGCGCCTTGCTCGGTTCCTGATAACTCGTCAGTCATTGCGCGAGCACGGGCAATGGCATCGTCATCTTCACCAAACTGCAGTGTTTCGATCACTTCTTGATACGCTGCTGTGCGCGCTTGCGCAGCCTCTACTTGACTGTCTTGGTAATACCGCCAACCGAACAGTGAGCCTAATCCAAGCACTATCCCTGCTACAATCCAAGGCCCGTAATCTTTAATAAAGGCTTTTATCTGTTCGACTTGTTGATCTTCGTTTTCCACTGCCGTTTCCTCTTGATTTACACCAAGGTGCTAAGCACCTTTGATACGTCATTCATGTGAACTGTTGTTTGTTCTGCATCGCGACGCAAGAATTTCACAGTCACTTTATTTTCTGCAACTTCATTAGCACCAATAATTAACGCTACTTCAGCACCACTTTGGTCGGCTTTCTTCAGTTGTTTTGCAAATTTTCCGCCACCGCAATGAAGCATGACGCGCAGGCTGGGCAGTGCATCCCGAACCTGTTCGGCAACAGTCATTGCCGGAAGTTCCGCTTCTGCACCAGCGGCAACAATATAAACATCTACGTCGCCAGGAACCGCTTGAGTATTCGCTTGTTCGAGCATGAGAACCAAGCGTTCCAAGCCCATTGCAAAGCCTACCGCAGGGGTTGCCTTGCCGCCGAGTTGTTCAACTAAACCATCATAGCGGCCACCGGCGCAAACGGTACCTTGCGCGCCCAGGCTATCGGTCACCCACTCAAATACCGTGCGGTTATAATAATCTAAGCCGCGCACCAGTCGTTCGTTGTGTACATAACGCACCCCAGCAGCATCCAAATAGGCGCATAATTGGGCAAAATGAAGACGTGAAACATCGTCCCAGAAATCACTTAGTTTCGGCGCGCCAGCCAACAGCTCGGCCATCGCTGGATTCTTTGAATCAAGAATACGTAGCGGATTGCTTTCCAGACGGCGAACGCTGTCTTCATCAAGCTGCGCTTGATGGGCCCGTAAATACTCGGTGAGAGCATCTCGGTACTCAGCGCGCGCTTCATTTGAAGCTAATGAATTTAATTCTAAAGTAAGATAAGGCAGCAACCCAAGGGTCTTCCAGAGGCGCGCCGTCATTAAAATCATTTCCGCATCAATATCCGGCCCTTCCAGGCCAAAGGCTTCTACACCCACTTGATGGAACTGACGATAACGACCTTTTTGCGGGCGTTCGTGACGGAACATAGGCCCCATATACCAAAGCCGGCGGGTTTGATTGTACAACAATCCATGCTCGTTACCTGCACGAACACAGCTCGCGGTACCTTCAGGACGCAAGGTCAAACTATCGCCATTGCGATCGGCGAAGGTATACATTTCTTTCTCAACGATATCGGTTACTTCACCGATAGAGCGCTTGAACAACTCGGTTTGCTCAACCACCGGCATGCGGATTTCGCTATAGCCGTAGCTGGCAACGAGTTCACGAATCACCTGCTCAAGCTGCTGCCAACGACCGCTTTGGTCCGGCAGGATATCGTTCATGCCGCGAATGGCTTGAATTTGTTTTGCCACAGTTAGGGAATTCCTGTCTCAATATCATGACGCTTTTCACAAAGCGGGCATTATAGGGTGTTTACCTCATCAGGTAAAACTAGAGGTTTTCAATATCGATGGGTGTCTCTTGTTCACGACGGCGCACATAATCACGAATCTGCGCTTCCAACTCATCCACAATATTACTGTTATCGATGCGTAGCTTCTGACGCTGCCCGTCCATATAGAAGCCGCTCTTATTTTTAGCCCCAGCTAAGCCAATTTGAGCCACCATAGCTTCACCTGGGCCATTAACAACACAGCCAATCACCGACACATCCACGGCAGTGGTAATATCTTCTAAACGCTGCTCAAGGGCGTTGACCGTTGAAATCACATCAAACTCTTGGCGTGAGCAGCTCGGGCAAGCGATAAAATTAATGCCACGGCTGCGAATGCGTAAAGACTTTAAGATATCAAAGCCGACTTTAATTTCTTCCACCGGATCCGCTGCGAGAGAAACACGCAGGGTGTCGCCGATGCCTTCGCTTAACAACATCCCTAATCCAATTGCAGATTTTACTGCACCTGCGCGCGCGCCGCCGGCCTCGGTAATGCCTAAATGCAGGGGTTGTTCAATTTGTTTGGCTAGCAAGCGATAGGCATCCACCGCTAGAAAGACATCGGATGCTTTTACACTGACTTTGAAATCATGAAAGTTTAACCGATCGAGAATATCCACATGGCGCAACGCCGACTCAACCAACGCAGCCCCGGTTGGCTCGCCATATTTCTCTTGCAGATCACGCTCTAACGAACCTGCGTTGACACCAATACGAATGGGGATATTGCGATCTCGAGCGGCATCCACCACAGCCCGAATGCGATCTTCATGACCAATGTTGCCGGGATTAATCCGTAAGCAGTCGACGCCATATTCCGCCACTTTCAGTGCGATTCGGTAATCAAAATGAATATCGGCAACCAAAGGCGTGGTTACGCGCTTGCGTATATGTTTGAACGCCTCGGCGGCATCCATAGTGGGTACTGAAATTCGGACAATATCGCCACCGGCGGCAACGATTCGTTCAATTTGAGCCACGGTCGCGTCTACGTCATTGGTATTCGTATTCGTCATGGATTGCACAGCAATAGGTGCGCCATCACCAATAGGTACATCGCCCACGTAAATGCGGCGACTTTTACGACGGACAATCGGAGTTTCGTGGTTCATGGTGTGTTACTGCTCTCTATTCACAAACGTCGAATATGGATTAGCTTTGCGTGGGCAGCGTGAAGCGTGCAGTACGCCCCCGAAAACGACTTAAATCAATTTGCTCGCCGCGAAAATACACGGTCACCGCCTGCGGTGCGCCCAGTGTGATTTCATAAGGCGCTTCACCTTCTAACGGCATCACATGACCGCGCTGTTTTACCCCGAACGCAATCACGGTACCGGTCGCATCTTCAATGCGTACCCAACAATCGTCGCTAAAGGTCAGCACTAACTCTGCTTCGGCAACGGCCTCAATGGCTTCTTCCGTTGTGGTGCTTTGCACAGGGGCTTCCGCTGTGGTTACTGGGGTCATTGATTCTGTGCGCGGGGTCGTCGCAGGGTCCGTGGAAACGTCTGTACGCGGCGGATCAACGCGGGTTTCAGTTCCTACTTGCGGTTCGCGGGTGCCGGTTACTTCTGGCGGTTCTACCGGCGCTTCTACTAAGTCTTCGGTTTCATCGGGCGCAATCACATCATCCTCCTCACGGCTATCGAGACGGGTTTGCGACTGAACGGTTTCCGAGCGTTCCGGGGTAACTTCCGGACGGCTCGTTGTGCGTTGCTGAGTACTGGTTTGGGTAACAACACCGTTTCCGTTTTGCTCTTCCGTGAACTGCTGCCAGACAAAAACCGCGACCGAGCCGATTAAGATCAAAATAATGATCCATGTAATCAGCATCAGTTTATTGTCTTGTGATTCCAGTTTGGTTTTCTGGGAGAAGCTTTGCATTTGCCCGGGAGGCGCTTCTTCACCAATGAAGGTTTGATAGGAGGAAATCACCGTCGCTTCATCGAGGCTCACTAATTTTGCGTACGAGCGCAAATAACCTCGAATATAGGTTCCGCCTACATATTTACTGAACTCATTGGCCTCAAGTTCTTCAATCTGGGTGCGACGTAAACGTAAACGATCGGCAATTTGGCTCACACTCAAGCCTGCTTGCTCGCGCGCTTGACGCAACAATTCGCCGGGGGAGACCGGTGCGCTTGTTTCGTTTTCACTCACCTCATCAAAAGGGAGCTCATCATTTTTATTAGTTTCGGTCATGTTTAACTGAATTCACTACTCTAGGGCAATCCATTGCGAAAATCGGTGTTGTAACAGGCTAACCGACCACATTTACGTTAATCGGTTCCCCATTCTTTTGTTTTTGTTGTTTTTTCAGTAACCGTTTAGTGCGATCGACAACATCACCAACGAGTTGTCCACACGCCGCGTCGATATCATCACCACGCGTCTTTCTAACGATAACGGTATAACCGTATTCCATCAACACCTTTGCGAAACGATCAATCCGAGAATTACTTGAACGACCATATCCGGAACCGGGAAACGGGTTAAATGGAATCAAATTAATCTTGCTTGGTGTATCTTTCAGCACCTTTGCTAGTTCGTGTGCTTGATCTGTTGAATCATTCACATGGTCCAACATCACATACTCGACCGTTACTTTGGTTTGTGCTTTCGACTGCTCCACATAGCGGCGCGACGCGGCCAGAAATTCTGCAATCGGATATTTCTTGTTAATCGGTACTATTTCGTCGCGTAACTCATTATTCGGTGCATGCAGCGAAATCGCCAAAGCCACATCAATTTGTTCACGCAATAAATCAAGCGCAGGCACCACACCTGACGTACTCACGGTTACGCGGCGCTTAGATAATCCAAACCCGTAATCGTCGAGCATGATCTCCATGGCGGGCACCACATTCTTGACGTTCAATAATGGTTCACCCATGCCCATCATTACCACATTGGTTACCGCTTTCACATGGGTCTCACCAAAGGCACCAAGCAGTTTACTCACTCGCCACACTTGGCCAATGATTTCCGATACCCGTAAGTTTCGGTTAAAACCTTGATGACCAGTAGAACAGAAAGTGCACTCCAATGCACAACCTACCTGCGATGAAACACACAAGGTGGCGCGATCGTCTTCTGGAATCCAGACCGATTCAATTTCCTGACCATCGTGCAATTCCATGACAAACTTAATCGTACCATCGGCTGATTGCTGCTGTACCTTAATTTCTGGGGCGCGTACTTCAGCCACTTCATTGAGTTTGGCGCGCAGTGCTTTATTCAGATTGGTCATCTGTTCAAAGTCGTCAACGCAATAATGATACAGCCACTTCATGACTTGCTCGGCGCGGAATGGTTTCTCACCGAGTTGGGCAAAGAAATCCCGCAATCCTTGCCGGTTCAAATCCAGCAGATTGATTTTTTTCTGGGTTCCCTCGGCCAATTCCTTAGCTGGGCTACATGGAGTAACTGTCATGACGACCTCAAATTTTGTATTACATGGAGCAAATGACACGTCATTTACTGACGGTCAAAAAAGGGGCCTGCAGCCCCTTTTTCTAAAGTGCTTGCCCTACTATTTTAGCGGGTTCGCGCGCAAACTTCTTCATCAGAGAAGAAATAAGCGATTTCACGAGCTGCAGAAGCAACAGCATCTGAACCGTGAACGGCATTTTCGTCGATCGTTTCTGCGTAATCAGCACGCAAGGTACCAGCGGCTGCTTCTTGTGGGTTGGTTGCGCCCATGATTTCACGGTTTTTACGAACCGCGTCTTCACCTTCAAGGGTCATCACTACAATTGGACCTGAAGTCATGAACTCAACCAAAGCACCAAAGAACGGACGCTCTTTGTGTTCAGCGTAGAAACCTTCCGCTTGCTCTTTGCTCAGGTGCATCATCTTCTGGCCGACGATGCGCAAACCTGCGCTTTCAAAACGGTTAACGATTGCGCCGATGACGTTCTTGGCAACCGCGTCAGGCTTAATGATGGACAGAGTGCGTTCCAAAGCCATTGCTGTACTCCCGATTAATCATAAAAGTTGGTTAAAAAAGACGCGCGAATTATACGTGATTCACCGAATTTTTCCCACTAATTCTTTATACTTCCGACATAAGACTGATTCCCTGCACATTCTTTGCTTGGCAACTGATGCTCCCTCATGTATTTTGGACGTCTAGATGTTTATTTGCAGTTATGGAAGTTCATCAATGCGTGAGTCTCTTCAGTTAGCAACGCTCGGCGGCGGGTGTTTTTGGTGTCTCGAGTCAGCCTTTAATCAACTCCAAGGCGTACATTCAGTAAAATCTGGGTATACCGGCGGACATACGGCAAACCCGACCTACAAAGAAGTGTGCAGCGGTAACACCGGGCATGCGGAAGTTATCCAAGTAAGCTTTGATCCTGCGCTTATTTCCTATCGCGAGCTACTCGAAATCTTTTTTGCCCTGCACGATCCAACGCAAGTGAATCGGCAGGGCAATGATATTGGCAGCCAGTATCGCACTGCGATTTTCTATCATGATACAGCCCAGGCTGAGGCCGCTCGGCAAATCATTGCCGAAATGGCGCACGATAAAATTTGGGATGCGCCCATTGCCACCGAAGTGCAGGCGTTAGATACCTTCTATCCGGCGGAGGACTATCACGATAATTATTTTGAGCGAAACCCAGAAAACCAATACTGTCAGGCGGTGGTGTCACCGAAATTGGCTAAGTTTAAGAAAACCTTTGCCGCGCGTTTGAAATAGGCGACAAAAAAGCGACGTGGGGGTTAAAGCCTAGGCCTATATTCACAGCCTAGGCTAATTACGCAATCCGTTTGCCGTATCGCGGATAAGACCGACGGCAAAATCAACTTCTTCTTGGCTAGTAAACCGACCTACACTGAGTCGAATACTGGCATGGGCGACCGCATCGGAACGCCCTAATGCTTTAAGCACGTAGGAGGGGTCGACACTGGCGCTATTGCATGCTGAACCAGACGACACCGCCAACTGACTGAGCGCCATCAGCAGGGTTTCCCCTTCCACATCACGAAAACCGACATTGAGAATTCCGGCTACACTGTTCTCAAGATCCGTGTTCAAAACCACACCAGGAATAGATTTTAAGCCATTCCACAGACGACGTCGCAAGCCGTTTAGGCGTTCAGATTCCGTGGCCATCTCGGCAACAGCAAGATCCGCCGCTTTGCCAAATCCGGCGATCTGATGGGTCGGTAAAGTTCCCGAACGCATTCCCCGTTCATGACCGCCACCATGCATCTGTGCCGATAAATACACGC
Organism: Aliidiomarina indica; assembly: GCF_015354615.1. GTDB lineage: Bacteria > Pseudomonadota > Gammaproteobacteria > Enterobacterales > Alteromonadaceae > Aliidiomarina > Aliidiomarina indica. The sequence continues at coordinate 183,588 of NZ_JACAVQ010000005.1, forward strand.
GCGGTGTGCGCCGCACATACAAAGCGCCAATCCCTTTCGGCCCATACATCTTGTGGGCTGAAATCGACATCAAATCAATATCTAGAGCACGCACATCTACTGGCATTTTTGCGACAGCCTGCGCCGCATCGACGTGAATTAGAGTGCCGTTGTTATGCGCAATTTCAGCCAAAGCGGCAATATCATGAATCACGCCAATTTCATTATTGACGTACATCACTGTCAGCAATACGGTATCGGCCCGTAATGCTGCTTTGACTGCTGCCAAATCGACTGCCCCGGTGTCGCTCACAGGTAAGTAAGTGACCTCATAGCCTTGCTCTTCAAGCATCTTGCAGGTATCTAGCGTTGCTTTGTGCTCCGTACACACAGTCACGATGTGTTTGCCGCGCTCAGCGTAGAACTCTGCAACGCCTTTGATGGCCAAATTTGATGCTTCGGTGGCTCCGGACGTAAATACAATTTCGCGCGGATCGGCGTTAATCAGTGTTGCCACCGACTCTCGCGCTAAATCCACCGCTTCCTCCGCTTGCCAACCAAACCGATGAGAACGCGATGCCGGATTGCCAAACACCCCATCCATGGTGAGATACCCCATCATGCAGTCAGCCACGCGCGGATCCACCGGCGTAGTAGCAGCATAATCAAGATATACGGGATATTTCATCAGTTCCTCTCACACATCAGATTAGGACGAGGACGAATCGTCTTTTGCATTCATATCGCTATCGCTGTCCGAATATTCTGTTACCTGTGCACCAGACGCGCGCTCTACCGATGCTAGCACACCGCGTAAAATATTCAGTTCGTTTTTCTCTGGGCGTGCGCGATTAAACAATCGACGCAGCTTGGTCATCACCATACCGGGATGTTTGCGCACAATAAATCCGGTCGCCCCAAGGGCGCGCTCTAAATGCGCGTAGAAGTTTTCTAAGTCGTCGCGCAGTGGATAATCCTCTTCGATCGTTTGCACCTGCTCCTGCGCCGCTAAGGCCGCCATACGCAGCTCATAGGTCACCGTTTGCACCGCCATGGCTAAATTCAGAGAGCTATAATCGGGATTCGCTGGAATATGCACATGAAAATCTGCCATTTGCAGCTCTTCATTGGTTAACCCGCTTGCTTCACGACCAAAAATAATGGCAACTTTGGCCCCACCCGCGGCTTCGGTAATACCTTTCACACCCGCTTCACGGGGCGTTAATTGCGGCCAATCAAGGGTACGGTTGCGCGCGCTAGTGGCTAATACCAAACCACAATCGGCAAGGGCTTCAGATAAGCTATCCACAATCTTGGCTTTAGCCAGAACGTCGGTTGCACCCGCCGCAAGCGCTTGCGCTTTGCCCTCAGGAAGCTCTTCCGGCTGAACCAGCACCAATTCATGAATCCCCATGGTCTTCATTGCGCGTGCCGCTGAACCAATATTACGCTGGTCGGTTGTACCCACCAGAACGACACGAATTTGATTTAACATAGTACCAGCCACCCTTCTTACGCCATCATTTAGAGCCCGACATTCCTGCCAAATGGCTCACTTTAAAATCCGCGGGAGAATAGCACAGCACCACTCGCATTGCATCTGTGTGCTAATTTGCATATAATCACGCCGATTTTTTAATCTGCTCTTTGCCAGTACAGGAACCTCCCATGCATGCAATGTTAAATATTGCGGTGCGCGCTGCACGTGCAGCCGGCCGTGTTGCGATGAAATCGTTTCAGCAACCAGACCAAGTCGAATTTGCTGAAAAAAGTCTCAATGACTTTGTCACTAACATCGACAAAGCTTGTGAACAGACAATCATCTCAACAATCCAAAAATCATACCCTGACCACGGCTTTCTGGCCGAAGAATCAGGCGAACATCAGGCGCAGGGAGACTACCTGTGGGTAATCGATCCCATCGATGGCACCACCAATTACATGCGCGGCATTCCGCACTTCTGTATTTCTATCGCACTGATGCACAAAGGCATTACACAACACGCTGTGGTGTATGATCCTGTACGTGAAGAAATGTTTACCGCAAGCCGCGGTGCCGGCGCACAGCTCAATGGCTACCGAATTCGCGTATCACCACGGAAAGATCTGGAAGGCACACTTCTAGCCACCGGTTTCCCGTTCAAACTAAAACATTTAATGCCGGAATATCAGGGCGTGTTCAATAAATTCTTTGAGCAAGCTGCCGACGTACGTCGCGCCGGTTCAGCCGCACTCGATTTGGCCTACGTTGCCGCAGGCCGCGTTGACGGTTACTGGGAAGCTGGATTGCAATTGTGGGATACCGCAGCGGGAGAATTGCTGGTACGTGAAGCCGGTGGTGTAGTTACCGATTTTGGCGGCGGAATGAACCACCAAAAATCAGGCAACATCGTTGCCGCATCACCACGCGTGCTGCAAACCATGGTCACACAAATGCGCCCGTTGCTCCCCAAATCATTATTAAAGTAGCTAACGCGTAGGATACGGATACGGGGCCAGAGTATGGCGCCGTGGGGTTGTGCGGCGTGGATGCCGTGCCCAAGCCCCTAGGGGTGGGTTCACAGCGTTCCGCACGGAGACATATCCTGACCCCATGTCCCAATCCGACACCTGACCAACGCAATGCGTTGGGTACAAAAACAAAAACGCCGGCATATGCCGGCGTTTTCTTTCATTCCCAAAGTGGGACTAAAATTCTAATTGATCTACGTCTAAATCGTAGGTGTAGTCGATATCCATGAGTTCTTTTTCAAGGCGTTTGCGTTCTTTTAGCGCTTCAATTTCACGCCATTTCCGCTTTGCCCGACCCTTACCTGACTTCTCAGAAGCATTGCTGAGTTCTTCTGTATGGTTCATGAGCTCCCCCTAATTGAACATCGCTGTTATTTTATTGTTAGCACACTACACATAGTGCCACAACGGGGTCAAATGTAAAGCAAAATTGTTACATAAATGTGATCATACTATCGCAATTAGGTTACCAACGAATGGGCGCGCGCCCTTGTTGCTGAAGCCAAGCATTCGCCGCTTTAAAGTGGCCACAGGTTAGAAAACCACGATGTGCCGACAACGGTGAAGGGTGCACCGACTCCAGAATTAAATGCCGTTCAGCATTTAAAAAAGCCGCCTGTTGCTGGGCATGTTTGCCCCACAACATAAACACCATCGGTTGCAATGAATTTAAGTAAGCCAAGGTGGCCTGGGTAAACGTCTGCCAACCCCATTTAGCATGAGCGCCCGGCGAACTATCACGCACTGTAAGTGCTGTGTTCAACAACAACACCCCCTGCTCCGCCCATGTAGTTAGGTCGCCGTGATTAGGAATTGTGAACTCGGGGTAATCATGCTGAATCGCCTTATAAATATTCTTTAACGACGGCGGCGGCTTCACTCCTTTCGGCACAGAAAATGCCAAACCGTGTGCTTGCCCCGGTTGGTGGTATGGATCTTGCCCCAAAATCACCACTTTCACCTGATCTGATGGCGTTAGTTCAAAGGCACGAAACACTTGTTCTTTCGGAGGGTAAACCGCTGCCTGCGCCCGCTCAGCCAACACTCGGTCACGTAATCCTCGGAAGTAGTCTTGCTGCCGTTCCTGCTCAAACAATGCCTGCCACGAATCCACATTATTCTCCCGCTATCTTTCAATTGCCTTTAGGATATATCAGATAAGTTCAGCAACCAACGCCGTAGATTTCTACGTGACCGATTGAGGGAGCATACCTTGATGGTATGTGACCGATTGAGGACGGTTTATAACGCAGCTAGTGGTGATGCCGGACAAGCCACAACCCACAACCCACCGAACTCGAAGCGCAGGCCGGCGCGCCAATAGCAAGGCATAAACCGACCGATTGAGGGAGCATACCTTGATGGTATGTGACCGATTGAGGACGGTTTATAACGCGGCTAGTGGTGATGCCGGACAAGCCACAACCCACAACCCACCGAACTCGAAGCGCGGGCCGGCGCGCCAATAGCAAGGCATAAACCGACCGATTGAGGGAGCATACCTTGATGGTATGTGACCGATTGAGGACGGTTTATAACGCAGCTAGTGGTGATGCCGGACAAGCCACAACCCACCGAACTCGAAGCGCAGGCAGAAACCTCTAGGGCAAGGCTTAATTGGAGCGATTGAGGGAGCGTACCTTGATGGTACGTGACCGATTGAGCTTCAATTATAACGCAGCCATAGAGGCTTTCTGACAAGCCGGCCCAAAAAAAAGGCCTCCTTAGGGAGGCCTTCTATCCTTCGGAGGTTAGAACGCTACCGAGAAGCTTGCTGAGATATGATCGCGGTCTTGCATTGGATCGTAGTCAGCGCCCTGGTAACGGTTGTAACCTAAGGTCACGCGGTACTTGTTGCTCATGTAGTTTGCGTCAAGCAATAAGCCCAAGTTTTGACGACCTTCGATGAAGTTCGCATTCGGTGAATACCCTTTAACGTCGTGGTTCCATGCGATGGTTGGGTTGATGTTCCAGCCCATAAACGCATTTGAGAAGTTAAAGATAAAGCGTGTCCGATAACCCCAAGACAAGCTCGTGACAAAGCCGTCACAGTTCATATCACCGGATGGATTTGGGTTACCCAGCGCCATTTGGTCGGCACGGGTTAAACACTTACCATACACTGGGCTGCGGCCGAAGCGCTGCTCATCAAGGCCTGGCAAATCAGAGACGTAGTTAGCACCGATTTCACCGATGAAGGTCATACGGTCAGAGCCCCACAGACGCTCAAAGAAGTTGATAAACGTCATTTGCGCTTGCCATACTTCCAGCTCTTCGTAGCCCCGCGCACGATTACCTACTGCATTGCCATCTGGACGTGCTTCAACAATGCGTGGAGTAAAGGTACTTGGAACGTTCGGACGTAAGCCCGCCGTTAAGATCTCAGTGGTGTTAATTTGCACCGCTTGATTTGGACGGTAGCTCACTTCACCAGCCCACGACCAATCGCTCAGGGTAGTACTGAAGCTCACACCCATGATTTGGTTGTCTTCTGGCCACTCAGCGAAATACTCTGGACCCAATTGAGACACGATGTTGTTACTGAAGTTATTAGTGCGCCAATCATTAGCAGAAATGATAGGAGCAGTGTTATGCACGTTCATGTAATAGAAGCCGAACTCAGTGTCCAGTTCCATTGAATAGTAACGAGCAGATACACCGAACGAACCTGTGTCGCTTGCCTCAACATCGTCAGCGCGAGTGAGGTAGAAGCCAGCTTCTACTGATTCACGGTCGCTAAGGAATCGGCCTGGCGCCACTTCTGGGTTCAAGGTTACTTTGTTACAACCTGGTCCACCTAAGATGTCTACCGTGGAGAAGAAGGTACCGCAACCATCCAGCTTGGTGTTATCCCACTCAAACTGCCAGAACGCATCTAAGCTCCACGCATCAGTTAAACCGATCGACGTACTCACCATGCCCACTGGCAACAGTGCTTCACGTACTTCAGCGCCCGGGCGACGAGCCGCGTTTACGTCTAATGGGTTAATCGAGTTAATCCCATTGAAAATAAACGTACTTTCACCCCAGCTCAATACTTGGCGACCTACCCGAATATCCACTGGGGTATCACCCAAGATGAAGTTGTTGTAGTAGAACGCATCGAGCAAGTTGATGCCTTGACCTTTTGAATAATCATCAAAAGAATCAGCATCAAGGCGAGAATCTGGGAAATAATTGGTACCGGTATGGCCATGCGGAACGCCTTCGCGCTCGAGCACTGCATCGTACCAATAGTTAAAGCGTATAAATACACCGCCCGAGTTTTGGGTACGAATATCCACATCGTGGATACCGCGGAAAACCCAAGAAGTGAGGTCGCCTCGATCAAAGTTCAGGTTACCGTCATCGGCAACACCCGATTGCCCTAATCCACCTTCAAAGTTGCCTGGATGCAGTACACGATTATCACGTGATCCTACCCGCCACGTTGCTCCAACCGAGAAGGTTGAATCAAAGTTAACTTCAAACGGACCTGCAGTAAATTCAGCAGCCTGTGCAGGCATTGCGATTGCAAGTGCGACAGCAGAGGCAAGAGGGAGTTTTTTAAACATAGTTGTTTTTCTTTTCATTGTTGTTGCCACCTATCCTGCGTACCCTGAATGGGCGTCCTTGGCTAATGACTGTGCAAAAATCATGTCTGATATCTTGCAATTTCGCAAGTATTTACACCCATTAAACCAACTTTTTTGTAATACTTTATTAACAAGCAGGTTAGCAGAGGACCGACCTGCTTGTCACGCAGTTAAGATAAAGCGCTTTCCAACTCAGGTAATGCGTCGAATAAATCCGCCACTAAACCATAGTCTGCGACCTGAAAAATAGGCGCTTCTTCATCTTTATTGATTGCGACAATCACCTTCGAATCTTTCATTCCAGCAAGGTGTTGAATCGCCCCACTAATGCCCACTGCGATATATAATTCCGGTGCAACAATCTTACCCGTTTGACCCACTTGCATGTCGTTAGGCACAAACCCAGCGTCGACCGCAGCACGTGATGCGCCTATAGCAGCACCTAGCTTATCGGCTACTTTTTCGAGCAACGCAAAGTTTTCGCCGTTTTGCATGCCACGTCCACCGGAAATAACCACCCGTGCAGCCGTCAGATCAGGACGCTCAGATGAAGCGACTTGCTCGGCAAGATATCGCACTTTATCAGACTCAAACACCGAATCTAAGGATTCAACCGACGCACTACCGCCGTCTGCAGCCACGGCATCAAAAGCAGTCGCTCGCACCGTAATCACCTTGATTGATTCGTCGCACTTTACCGTGGCAATCGCGTTACCAGCGTAAATGGGGCGACGGAAGGTATCGGCAGATTCAACAGCAATAATGTCAGACACTTGCGCCACATCTAACTTCACCGCAACGCGCGGCATAAAATTCTTGCCTGTCGTTGTCGCGGGGGCCACAACGTGGCTGTAATCTTTCGCTAAGCTCAATACCAAGGCGCTGATATTTTCTGCTAATTGATGCCCATAGGCTGCATTGTCTGCGCAAAATACTTTAGCCACACCCGCGGCCTTTGCCACTTCATCGGCGACTGCTGCACATCCTTCACCCGCAACCAACACATGAATGTCATCACCCATGGCTTGGGCGGCCGTTAATGTCTTTAACGTGGCCGGGTTGAGTTGCTTATTATCGTGTTCGGCAATAACTAAGATGCTCATAATACTTTCGCCTCGTTTTTCAGCTTGTCTACCAGTTCCGCAATATCGGCCACTTTCACGCCTGCGCTACGTTCGGCCGGCGATTCTACTTTCAATACCGAAATTTTCGAGCCGAGATCAACACCTAAGCTATCTGGCGTTTTCACATCCAATGGCTTGCGCTTAGCTTTCATAATATTTGGCAATGACGCATAACGTGGCTCGTTCAAGCGTAAGTCCGTGGTCACAATAGCAGGCAGAGTGAGCTCAACCGTTTGCAAGCCACCGTCGACTTCGCGCGTTACATTCACTTTGTCGCCGTCCACTTTTACTTCCGAAGCAAATGTACCCTGCGGCATATCGGTTAACGCTGCCAGCATTTGACCCGTTTGATTGTTGTCAGAGTCGATAGCTTGCTTGCCTAAAATCACAAGTTGCGGTTGCTCTTCGTCGACTACTTTGTGCAGCAATTTAGCGACTGCTAAAGAATCGGGCATGGCATCTGTTTCGATATGAATACCGCGGTCAGCACCTAAGGCTAGCGCAGTACGAATTTGCTCTTGGCATGCCTTGGGTCCAATTGACACCACGACAACTTCTTCTGCCGTGCCTTTTTCCTTCAATCGAACCGCTTCTTCCACTGCGATTTCGCAAAATGGGTTAAGCGCCATTTTTACATTACTGAGGTCCACATCGGACTGATCGGCTTTCACCCGTACTTTGACGTTGTAGTCAATGACGCGCTTTACCGCGACCAAGATTTTCATAACTTCTTCCTTCTCGTCATTCCTACGTCGATTCCGACATAAGCGTGCATTATGTAAAAGCGGCCTGCTTGAAACAAGTGATCAGGCGAGAATATAAACAAAAATGCTACACAGGAGTGTCAACTCAAGCTGGCACCCTGTTTTAAATATGCTGGTGCATTTCAGGTGGCGTATTATGGCAGTTTCCGCGCCATTCCTAAACGCCTAAGACGATGGCGTTTGTGTCGGCAAGGTTCGTTCGAGTAATTTTGCCGCGGCAAACAGCCCAAAACTGGCCGTTACCATCATGGATGCGCCAAAGCCGGTAGCACAATCTAAACGCAACGCTTGCCCGCCTGGTTTGGCATAAGACACATGACCATCGGGCCGGGGGTAGCGCAATTGTTCCGTTGAAAACACACAATCGATGCCAAACTTACGTTTTGGATTCTTGGAGAAACCATGATCCCGACGCAGCTGGTTACGAACTTTTGCCATCAGCGGATCTTGCGTTACTTTGGCAATATCCGCAATGGCCAAGGCCGATGGGTCAATTTGTCCGCCCGCTCCGCCCGTGGTAACAACTTTAATTTTATGCCGTTTACACCACACCAATAGCGCAATTTTGGGGCGTAGGCTATCGATTGCATCCAAGATACCATCGGGTCGCTCGGAAAAAATCTCGTCGAGGTTTTTCGGTGTTACAAAACTATCCACCACCCGCACCTCGATCTCCGGATTAATGTCTCGAAGGCGCTCGGCAATAACGTGGGTTTTCTGTTTCCCCACGGTACTTGTGAGTGCATGAGACTGGCGATTGGTATTACTGAGGCACACGTCGTCTAAATCGACCAAGGTAATTTTTCCAACCCCTGTTCGAGCTAACGCTTCCGCTGCCCACGAGCCTACGCCGCCAAGCCCCACCACCGCCAAATGGAGGTTGCGGATACACTCGGCTTGAGCGTTTCCATATAAGCGTTCGATACCACTAAAACGACGCTGCCATTCATTCATTAATCTAGCTACCTTTCTTCACTGCATTAAATCGCGACAGGCGCTTTAATATGAGGATGGGCCTCATAGCCAACCAATTCAAAATCGTCATAAGTGAACGCAAAAATATCGTTTACGTTCGGATTCAGTTTCATGGTGGGCAGCGGTAACGGGTCTCGACTCAATTGCAATTGAGCTTGCTCTATATGGTTCGAGTACAAATGGGCATCACCAAGAGTGTGAATAAACTCGCCTAATTGCAAATCACACACTTGCGCAATCATCATGGTAAAGAGCGCGTAGCTTGCAATATTAAACGGCACCCCTAAAAAGATATCTGCGCTGCGCTGATAAAGCTGACAGGATAATTTGCCATCGGCCACGTAAAACTGAAACAAGGTATGACAGGGCGGCAGCGCTTGTTTACCCGCAGCCGCATTTTCTTTGGGCGACATCGACGTATCCGGTAATAAAGCTGGGTTCCATGCACTAATCAGTAAACGCCGTGAGTCAGGGTTGTTCTTAATCTGTTCGATAAGATCTGAGATTTGATCGAGCGAACCTCCGTCAGGCGTCGGCCAATTGCGCCACATAGCGCCGTAAACAGGGCCTAAATCACCTTCGTCGGTAGCCCAGCCATCCCAAATGCTCACCCCATTGTCTTTAAGGTAACGGATGTTAGTGTCGCCTTTTAAAAACCATAACAGCTCATGAATAATGGACCGCAAATGACACTTTTTGGTGGTCACTAGGGGAAAACCTTCGGCCAAATCAAAACGCATTTGATACCCGAAAACACTTCGGGTGCCGGTGCCGGTACGATCTTCTTTGACGCTTCCGTTTTCCAACACATGGCGCATTAAATCAAGATACTGTCGCATAATCAGCCCTTTTTCTTTTTGGTTTTTTGCCTTGCTACTGGCACCTTGCTCTCGAATCGACCTTGGTATGCCAACACCATTAATGTGACACCCGCGATCACCATAGGAATCGACAGCCATTGTCCCATCGTGAAGAGTCCTAAAGTGCCAAGGTGTGCATCAGGTTCACGGAATAGCTCTGTGACCAAACGCGCACAGCCGTAGCCTACTAAGAACAATCCGCCAACGGCTCCCACCGGGCGCGGTTTACGTGAGAACGCCCAGAGAATAACAAATAATACCAAACCTTCCGCAAATGCTTGATAAAGTTGCGATGGATGACGAGGAAAAGGCCCTCCTGTTGGGAACACCATCGCCCAAGGAACGTCACTGACGCGGCCCCATAATTCGCCATTAATGAAGTTTCCAATTCGCCCTGCGCCTAACCCTACCGGAACCAAAGGTGCAACGAAGTCGCCGACACTTAAAAATGAGCGGTTGGTTTTCCACGCGAAAATAAAAATTGCAGTGATAGCGCCGATCAAGCCACCGTGGAATGACATCCCACCCTCACTGAAGCGGAATAAATAGAGCGGATCTTGCACTAAGGTTGGGAACTGATAAAACAACGCGTAACCCAGTCGACCGCCAATAATTAACGCAATAAAGCCCCAAAACAACATGTCTTGCCATGCTTGCCGGCTCCAATTGGGGTCGCGATCCGCTTGTCTATTGCCCCACCACAGCGCAAACCCAGCACCGACGAGATACATCAGTCCGTACCAATGCAACTGCAATGGCCCGATTGCTATCGCCACAGGATCCCATCCCGGAAATTGGAGGTGTTCTGAATTCATGAAGCGTCCTTTGATCTCGATTAGGTCAAAAATAAATGTACGGCGATGGATATTAACAGAATGGCGAACGCCCGTTGCAAATAACGCACCGGCAACCGGTGCGCAATGGAGGCACCAACTCGCGCAAATATCGCCGATGTGGCCACGATCGCTAACCACGCAGGCACATAAACATAGCCAATGAGGCCGGTAATACGCGTCCCTTCTAAGGGCGGCGCAGCAAACATATAAGTCGCGGTGCCCACAGCAGAGAGCACGACGCTCGTTACCGCTGCCACCGCAACCGCGTTACGCATGGCCACCTGGTAAAAGTGCAGCAAGGGCACCACTAAGGCTCCGCCACCAATACCCACCAACGCTGAAATTACACCAATCACGCTGCCCCAAGCTCGCACGATCCAAAATGTCGGCTCCCCCGCGGGCTTGCTAGGAGCATGTTTCCAGACCATGCGTACGGCCAACAAGATGAGAATCACGGCAAAAATACGCTGTAGAATTTCAGGGGCGAGTCGCGTTCCCGCGTAGGCTCCGAAAAAACCGCCGAGCAACAGGGTGGGTAATAATAGCTTCACCCAAGACCATTGCACATAACCCCGTTTGGCATGACCACGCGCGCTTGAGAGTGTGGTTACCATAATGGTGGCTAAGCTCGTACCAATCGCGGTCGGTACGACAATACTGGCGGGCAACCCCAAACTTGGCAGCAAGTAAATAAGAAGCGGCACGATAAGAACGCCACCACCAATGCCCAACATGCCTGATAAAAGCCCCGCAAACACACCTGCGAGTAAGCAAATGAGCAAGCTAATCATGCTATTTCCCTGCGCGTACGAAGCCGCCTAAACCAAGCGCTTCTAGCTTCATCGTCACTAATCGACGTACTTGATCCGGGTGCGAGCAAGAAAGCGCTTGCGTCAGTAACACCTGCAACACTTTGCTATCTACGTGGCGGAGAATCCATCGAATCTTATCTAGGTTGTGGGTACTCATCGACAAAGTGCGGTAGCCCATGGCCACCAATAACAGTGCACCTCCGGGATCGCCAGCCATTTCGCCACACACACTCACCGGTTTTTGTAACTCGGCACAACGGGTTGCGACATGTTGCAATGCATGCAGCAGCGCGGGGTTATAGGTGTCGTAAAGCCCGGCCACCCGTGAATTGTTACGATCAACCGCCAGTAAGTATTGGGTTAAATCATTGGTGCCGACAGAAAAGAAATCTACTTTGCGGCCCACGGCTTCCAATTGATAAAGCAACGCGGGCACTTCAACCATGACGCCTACTTTTGGTCGCTGAATTTTTTGCTCGCGATCTTCTTGGGCAAGCTCATTGCGCACTTCAAAATAAGCCTGGTTTATCAGGCGTGACGCTTCATCCACTTCATCGAGCGTGGTCACCATGGGCAACAAAATTTGCAGGTTATCCAAGCCAATGTTCGCCCGTAACATCGCTCGCACTTGCACAAGAAAGATCTCCGGATGATCGAGCGTCATGCGAATGCCGCGCCAACCCAAAAATGGATTCTCTTCTTTTATCGGAAAGTAAGACAACGGCTTATCACCGCCGATATCAAGGGTTCGCATCACTACAGGGACATGCCGATGGGTTTGCAACGTTTGTCGATACAATTCGTGCTGTTCTTGTTCGGTCGGGAAACGCTCGCGCATCATAAAGGGAATTTCGGTGCGATACAGACCAATGCCCTCGTAATGGCCCCAGCGCTCATGACCATGGTCGACATTAAGGCCAGCATTCACTTGCAGGCTAACTTGCATGCCATCTTCTGTTTCCGCAGGTTGGTCGCGATCTTCCGCAACTTTCTCTGCCAGTTCAAGCTCCTCTCGGCGCAGAACTTCGTATTCTTCCAACAACTGCGTCGGTGGATTAATAAACACATCACCACTGTACCCATCAACGATGAGGTGTTTTTCCGACAAATAAGTGAGCGGCACGTCGGTTAGGCCAAATACCGCCGGAATGCCCATGCTGCGCGCCATAATAGCGGCATGGGAGTTGGCAGAGCCATGTAACGAAATCAACCCTTGTAAGTTATCTCGCGGAATCGCCGCCAGCATACTCGCCGTCACTTCCTCCGCCACTAAAATACAGGCATTGGGGAAGCTTTGTGCTTGGCCATTTCGCTCTTGAAGATGGGATAAAATACGTTGGCCTAGATCGCGCACGTCCACGGCGCGCTCTTGCAAATAGGAGTCATCAAGATCCTCGAACTGCGCGACAAAATCTTCAACCACCATTTTCACAGCAGTTTGCGCCATCCAACCATCTTTAATTTTTTTCTCGACCGCGTCGCCTAAACTTGCCGCGTCTAGCATGCCCTGATACACATCAAATATGGCGAGGGTATCTTCCGCCACATAAGCGGCTACTTGTTTTGCTAAATCGCGCAATTCCATGCGGGTCTGTAACACCGCTTTGCGGAACTTATGAATCTCACGCCACGGATACTCCGTCCGGCGCGGAACCACAGAGCTTAATTTCGCCGCAGGTCTTCCAATAAAGGCTTCGCCAATTGCGACTCCGGGTGCGCCTGCCAAACCTGACAAATTGCGCAGCCATGGCGAGTAGTGACCACTGACTAACCCTTTCGCCTCAGCGTGGGCAATAACCGCCGCTAACTGGGCAGCGAGGGTAACAACAAAAGCTTCTTCTTCGCCGGAAAATGCGCGCGCTTGTTTTTGCTGAACGGCCAGCACACCCAATACTTTTCGTTGATGAATAATAGGTGCGACCAACATGGCGCTGTAAGCTTCTTCACCCACAGATTCCACGAGTTTAAAGTTGGGGTGCTCAGCAGCATTGGCAATATTGAGAGGTTCTTCACGCTGAGCGGCGAGGCTGATTAAACCCTCACCGAACTCAAGGCTTACTCGTTGATTAGGTTCAAGCCGCAAGCCTTCGGTGGCCATCAACACAAATTCACGCGCGTCGTGATCCGCCAGATAAACACTGCACACATCGCTGCCTAATGCAGCACGCACACGTTGGACAATAGCTTCCAAGGCCGTATCGAGATCCGGCGCTTGATTCACCACTTCCACTATGCGCTGCAGCGTCGTCAGCATAAATTATCGCTTTCGTTTATGACGTTTGGAACGAGCTTTATGCCGGAATGGCATTGCGATAGGAGCAAACTCCTTCATCACCCGACGATAGACGTCGCGTTTAAATGAAACGACTTGTCGCACGGGGTACCAATAACTTACCCAGCGCCAGCCATCAAATTCCGGGTGCCCTGATTGCAGCACGTCCACTTCCGATTCGGCACAGGTCAGTTTTAGCAAAAACCATTTTTGCTTCTGACCGATACACACAGGCCGGGCGCCTTTTCTCACCAGCCGCTTGGGTAATCGATAGCGATACCACGTGCGGCTCGTGTACACGATTTCTACCTGCTCTGGGCGTAGGCCAACTTCCTCATAAAGCTCTCGAAACATGGCCTGCTCCGGTGTTTCACCGTCATCAATGCCACCTTGTGGAAATTGCCAACTTTGTTGCCCAAATCGCCGTGCCCAAAATACTTGCCCATGCTCGTTACATATCACTATGCCGACATTCGAACGATATCCCTCGGCATCTATCACGCGAGCATCCTCTTTAATTTCTTTATGTCCTGATTCTTCCACAAAGGGCCGCTCTCGGCAAATATCTTCACACGCTGATAACATCTTTTCGGTTTTGTTGCGCCCACACGCAAGACTTCATACCATGCACAGATGACAGAACCATGTATGCAGGAAAAATTGGCGTGCGTCTGAAAAGTTCTCAGCAAACACCAAACAGCGTCGAGGAGTTGATGGCACGTGCCCATCAGCTAACCGGCTTTACCTTAGGCGAACTCGCTCAGGCCTTAGGTTGGCCTGTTCCTGATGATTTGCGCAGCGCAAAAGGATGGACCGGGCAATTAATTGAAGCATGCCTTGGCGCAAGCGCAGGTTCCAAACCAGAACAAGATTTTCCAGAACTTGGCGTAGAACTAAAAACCATTCCGATCACCGCCGAAGGTAAGCCGCTAGAGACTACATACGTGTGCATTGCACCACTTACGGGTCTCAATGGGGTTACGTGGGAAACATCGAACGTACGTAATAAATTGCAGCGGGTGTTGTGGATGACGGTGGATGGTCGTCGAGAGCAACCGCTCAGCGAACGCTTAGTTGGGGTTCCTATTTTATGGACACCAACGCCTGAACAAGAATCGATATTAAGAGCAGACTGGGAAGAAATTACCGAAGCAATTGTACTGGGACGGGTTGATCAAATTACTGGCCGCCACGGCATTGCACTGCAATTACGCCCCAAGGCTGCCAACAGCCGAGTAGAAACATTAGGAATTGGACCCGATGGCGCGCCCATCCGTACCCTACCCCGGGGCTACTATTTAAAAACCAGCTTTACCCAAGCTGTATTACAAGAAGCGGTTGGCGCTAAGATTGAGTAAACTGAGGCGCTCGCGCGCAAATGCATCACAAAAGGTACATACATCACCATGAACGAACCTAAAAAAATGCCATTACCCGAGCAAATTGTGCAGCCGCAGGCGAAGCGCAACGGCTTGGTGCTTACTATTTTAGGGGGTTCTCTATTTATCCTCACCTTGAGCTTAAACGCGATATTTAGCGAATTTCCTATGGCATTTCTATTAGCGGGAACCGGTTTCGCGTTAGTCACCCTAGCGCTGGGTATCGGCAAATTAATCGAGCCACCCGCATCCTTGCTGATGAACCCACGACATATTGTTTATCATCATCGTAAGGGGCAATTGCAGCTGAGCTGGGATAACATTTTGCGCTTTGATGTGCCGAGAATTCAGCGCGGCCTGAATAGCGTTGAAATTCCAGTGATTGGCTTCAAGGTACATAATTATGATGACGTGCTTGCACACATCGATAAACGCATGGCGGTGCATATCTTGTTGGAGCAACGCCAATTAATGGTGGTGGCGCTGCGCTCCCAGTTCCCCGATTTGGAAGACTACACCAGCTATTTCGATGTGCCTTCGCGCTTTAAAACGGAATCGGGAACTATATATGATGGGGTGTTGGCGTCTTTCGCTCAGCGCATGCAACACATGCGCGAGTTGTTGGGATACGATTTGTTTATCTCGGAAAATGCGCTCGACCGGCCATCTCACGAGTTTATTGCGCTACTGCATGAACTGCAGCGCACGCGCCAAAGTTATCTTACTGATCAGCATACGGATTAATGAGGTGCTCAATCGCCGGCTTAGCGAAATGGTAGCCTTGCATCAGCTCAATACCTTGGTCGAACAGATAGCTATATTCGTCTTGGGTTTCCACCCCTTCTGCAATGATGGAAATCTCAAGTTCACAGGCTACTGCCAAAATCCCTTTTAGAATAATTTGCGATACGCGGCGTTCATGAATGTTACGAATCAACGCCATATCCAGTTTGATGATGTCTGGTTGGAAATCCGCTAGCAAATTAAGCCCAGCGTACCCTTCGCCAAAATCGTCAATTGCCGTTAACATGCCGTGGCGTTTATAGGTATCAAAGACTTCCACCAACAGTGCGTAATTTTCTATCTTCTCGTGTTCGGTGACTTCGAAAATAATATTTTTGTGTGCAAAGTTCAGCTTTTTCGCCGTGCGTAGGGTACGCTCTAAACAGGTTTCAGGCTCATAAATGGCATTTGGCAAAAAATTAATGCTCAGTTTTTCCTGCAGACCCAAGCGATTGGCGGTTTCAATCGCCGTGACTCGACACGTCTGGTCGAAACTATAAATGTTGTCAGAATTTACCCGCGCCAGCACTTCTCCGGCGCCTTCGCCTGCACTACCGCGTACTAACGCTTCATAGGCATAAACTTCGCGTGTCTGCACTTGAACGATGGGTTGAAACGCCATTTTAATATCGAACCCAGTCGACCGGTAGCAATTGCACTGGTTGCAGACAGACATATGTTTCACTCCGTAGTTTTTTGCGCTAAATTTGCGATATACGTGTTAGTTATTCCATTCATTCACGTCATCTGTTTTTACACATTATAAACACATTCACGTGTACATTGCCCGACTGCATGTCGAAATGAATTACAACTTACGGAAACGTCAGAATGATTTTTCCGGATCATAATTAAGGAGCGTTTTCGCGTGAGCGAGACTAAACACCCCGAGCAAATTACCGGTTGGCGCGAGTGGCTAGCTCTCCCCGAGTTGGGTATTTCAGCAATTAAAGCTAAAGTTGATACAGGCGCTAGAACATCATGTTTGCACGCTTTTCAGCTCGAACCTTTCACACGAGACGGAGAGGAATGGTTAAAAATATGGGTGCACCCTATTCAAGACGACCTCACCGAGCATGTGTGTGAAGCGAAGATTTTAGAGCAGCGCCAAGTCACTGATTCGGGTGGCCACAAAGAAATGCGTTACGTTATCAAAACACCTATCCAGATTGGTTTTGGCCCTAATGCGCAAACATTTTCCGCTGAACTGACGCTAACAAACCGTGATACAATGAAATTTCGTATGCTTTTAGGGCGGCGGGCGCTGAACGGTCGCTATTTAGTGAATCCTGAAGCTTCATACCTACAAGGAAAACCAGCATGAGAATCGGTATTCTCTCGCGCAACAAGAATCTCTACTCGACACGTCGCTTGATTGAGGCAGGTGAAGCTCGTGGCCACGAAATGCACGTGCTCGACCCTTTGCGTTGCTACATGAACATCAATGCAAAGGAGCCTGAGATCCACATGCGCGGTAAAGAGCTGCCCCTGTTTGATGCGGTTATTCCTCGAATCGGCGCTTCCATTACCTTTTACGGTACCGCGGTATTGCGCCAGTTCGAAATGATGGGAACCTACCCTCTCAACGAATCTGTTGCCATTAGCCGCAGCCGCGATAAGTTGCGCTCATTACAGCTTCTGTCACGCAAAGGTATTGGCCTACCGGTCACCGGTTTTGCCAGTAAGCCTTCCGATATTCCTGATCTCATCGATATGGTCGGCGGCGCGCCCTTGGTGATCAAGCTCCTCGAAGGAACCCAAGGTATTGGTGTGGTTTTGGCTGAAACGCGAAAGGCGGCAGAAAGCGTCATTGAAGCCTTTATGGGGCTGAATGCGCATTTTATGGTGCAAGAATATATTAAAGAAGCCGGTGGTGCCGATCTTCGTTGCTTCGTTATCGGTGACAAAGTGATCGCTGCAATGAAACGTCAGGCCAAGCCCGGTGAGTTTCGCTCTAATTTACACCGGGGCGGCAGCGCTACCTTGGTTAAATTAAGTCCGGCGGAACGAGCGACAGCGGTGAAAGCGGCAAAAACGATGGGGCTGAATGTAGCGGGTGTCGATATTTTACGCTCTAATCATGGCCCCCTTGTGATGGAGGTAAATTCGTCTCCTGGCCTTGAAGGTATTGAAACCGCAACCGATAAAGATGTCGCCACGCAGATTATTTCGTTTATCGAAAAAACCGCAAAGCAACATAAAACTCGGACCAAAGGACGAGGCTGACCGACACACCATGGCACGAAAACGCGCGCAAGCTTTTGAACTGGGAGAACATCGAGTCGCCCCAGGGACTCAAGAACGCGTGCTGCTCCCTGCAGCACGTTTGTATAGTGACACACCCTTAGATTTACACGTTGAAGTACTGCATGGTACGAAGCCTGGCCCGGTCCTGTTGGTCTGTGCCGCCATTCATGGCGACGAACTCAATGGCGTTGAAATTTGCCGACGCTTGATTCAGGTTGTGGATCCTAAGAAGCTAACTGGCACCTTGTTATTAGTGCCCGTGGTGAATATGTTCGGGTTTATCCAGCAAACCCGCTACTTGCCAGACCGCCGTGATTTAAACCGCTGTTTTCCAGGCTCTGAGCGTGGCGCCTTAGGAAGCCGTTTGGCGTTTCTATTTCGCACCCAATTGGTCGAACGCGCCACGCATATCATTGATTTGCATACTGGGGCGATTCATCGCAGCAACTTGCCACAAATTCGAGTGAACTTGGATAACGCCGAGGCCACTAGCATGGCCGAAGCCTTTAACTCACCCGTCATTATGAATGCCAAAGATCGCGATGGCTCTTTACGCTCACA
This sequence comes from Aliidiomarina indica, assembly GCF_015354615.1. Lineage (GTDB taxonomy): Bacteria > Pseudomonadota > Gammaproteobacteria > Enterobacterales > Alteromonadaceae > Aliidiomarina > Aliidiomarina indica. The sequence goes on from NZ_JACAVQ010000005.1 coordinate 202,266, forward strand.
AGCCGCTGAGCTGGGTATTCCTTTAATCCTCTATGAGGCAGGGGAAGCCTTGCGTTTCGATTATTCAGCCATCAAGGCAGGTGTGAACGGCGTTACCAACGTCATGAAAATGCTGAAAATGATGAAAGGCCGACGCACCCGCAAAAAAGTAACCCCAGTGTTTTCACAGCGTTCCGTCTGGGTTCGGGCTGAAGCCGATGGATTGGTTTTACACAAAATTGAGTTGGGTGCGACGGTAACGCGCGGTCAACTGCTCGCTCATGTTGCACCGCCTCATGGTGGTGAGCAAACCGGCATTTATGCCACTGTCAGTGGTATTATTATCGGTGTCAGCAACATTCCTGTCAGTCACGAAGGCGAAGCCTTGTTTCATATCGCTTGCTTTGATCCTGAAGAAATCCCCTACGCCACCGAAATGGTAGATACCTTTGTTGAAGCTTACACTGATCGACCTAGCTAAGGCCCCTTGCTTACTATGAAAAGAACCGAATACGCCAACATGATCGACGCCGCCGCTCAGCTCGTTCTGCGCCAAGACGACATCATTGTCGGTAATAAGTTATTGGTGGTGAACCCAGCAGCCGATACGATGGAAGCACTCCAACAGGCATGGCCCGAGCGCACATTGGTCAGTTGGAGTTTACACGCGCGTAGTAACAGTGCGCAGCAGCCCGCAGACTATTTTGCCGCCCACATTCATGAGCCTTTAGCGATTGATGGCATTATCCTGTTTTTGCCCAAAGAGAAGCAGTTAGTGGCCATGCTCATGGCGAATCTAGCCGCTATGGTTCCCGCAGGCACGCCATTGTGGCTTTCCGGCCATAAAGACACGGGGATTAAATCACAGCTAAAAATTAATCATCCGGGATGGGCGTCATTTACCAAGTTGGCCAGCGGTAATCATTGTCAGCTGATACAAACGCAATTGCTGGAAACTCAAGATTTTCAACCGGAAGACTGGTATCACATCTACCGCGTACCCTCGCCCGGTGGCGCATTACAAATTAGCACCATGCCTGGGGTATTTAGTGCCGAGCACTTAGATGCGGGAACTGAGTTGTTGCTTGAAAATATGCCCTCTTACGTGGGTGGACGTATTCTTGATTTCGGATGCGGCGCCGGTGTAATTAGTGCCTGGCTTGCAAAAAACACGAAGGTCACAGAGCTTTATGCTCTTGATGCGAGCCCGCTCGCGTTAACCGCCACGGCCCGTACTTTGGCCGATTTTAGCGTCCCCCATGAATGCATTGGTTCAGACGGCTTAGCGCAAAGTCCGCGCAGTTTAGATTGGATTATCACCAATCCTCCATTTCATACAGGCAAACAAATTGATTACCAAATCACCCGCGACTTTATCAAAAAAAGTCGCCAATGCTTGCGTAAAAATGGCGCACTGCTACTAGTCGCTAATCGTTTCTTACCGTATCGTGATGTTTTAGAAACCGCCTTTCACAAGGTGGATACCATTGCTGAAAATTCTCGCTTTATTGTGTGGAGAGCTATGTAAGTGTCGTCGCAACAATCATCACCGTTCGAGGGGAGCAAAACAGGATATCGCTGGTCTTTGGCTCAGCGCCTGAACGTGATCGTATCGGGGATTGTTGCACTCGCATTGCTTATTTTTATCGGCATGACCACGCTTTGGATATCCGACTCCGAGCGCACTCAGCTTGCCAACAACACCACGGCGGCATCCATGCGTCTTGCCCAACAAGTGGCGCAGTCGGATTTAAGCTTCGAGCAGTTCCAGCGTTTAACCCAGGATGTTGCGGCACAAGAGTTTATTCAACACGCCCATATCTATGCGTATATTCCGGCTGAAGATCGCTTTGTTTATCGCGCAAGCTATCACCACCCTAGCGCAAGTCCGCTGCCGTCTCAGGAAGATTATCTCATCGATGAGCCAGTGCGCTCCTTTGGTCGCGATTACTTTGAAGTGACGACGCCTGTTGTTGGCAACCGGGAATTACTTGGCGTAGTGCTCATGCGTGCCTCGTTATCCCATATTCAATTTCAGTTTCAACGACACCTGTGGCTTTCTTTAGGTGTCTTTCTCGTGGTGATGGTGAGTGTGTCTTTGGGTCTTCGCTTTTTTATTCGCGGTATGGAATCGAACATTCATAAATTTACGCGTGCTGTGGCTAGCGCCAGCCAGAATAACGACGAATCGCTTCAAAACGTATACTACCTACCCACTGAGTTTTCCGAGCTGCGCTATCAGATTCGCCGCCTGTTGGAAAAGTATCGGCATGAGCAACGTTATTCAGAACATGCCAGTAATCAGTCGCGAACCATGCGCGAGCGTATGGAGCAGGAAATAGGTGAACGCACACAGGCGTTATTAGACGTAAATCGTAAGCTCACCAAAGCCCTCGAAGAATTGCACCAATATCAGCGCAAGCGCCTTACTGAAGATAAGCTGGCGTCGTTAGGCGAGTTGGTCGCCGGCATTGCCCATGAATTAAATACTCCGTTGGGAACGGCGATTACCGCCACAAGCTTGCTTCGTGAACAACGAGATGGACTTGCTGAGCAGGTTGAGCAACAAAACCTGACCACAGAAGAGATGCGCCAGTTTTTGACACGCACAGAAGAAAGCATTGACGTTGCCAATCGCAACTTGGCCCGTTGCGCAGATTTGGTGCAGCATTTCCAACAGCTGGCCATGTTTAATCGCAACGATACCCCAAGAGAAGTCGACCTTGCAGTCTGTGCCCAGCGCACAATTGAACGGGTACAAGAGGCATTAACGATTCCCGATCATGTCACCATCGATCTGGACTGCCGCCCAAGTCAGCAAGCCATTGTACGACCTCTGGTGCTTGAACAAATTCTATTAGAGCTGATTGAAAACAGTATTCGCCACGCCACGATCATTGATGATGACGGACAAGAGCTGCCGTTACATATCGGTATTCAATTGGCGCTCGATCCCAACTATTTAACAGTGCGCGTTTCTGATAACGGCAAAGGCATTGACCCTGAGCTTTCGGCTCGGGTATTCGATCCTTTCGTTACATCGGCACGGTCAAAGGGCGATAAAGGGTTGGGCTTATTTCAGATCTTTAATTGGGTGACCCATTTACTTCATGGTGAAGTTGAATGTGATACCCAGCTCTGGTTCGCAGACACTGAAGAATCTCACGGAACCACGATCACCCTCTTTATTCCGTTGGAACCAACGCCTTAAATTACGGTCTGATCACACTATCATGGTAAAATAAACAGGCGCTTGACTTGCTTTATTCGCGCATAAAATCATATTCTTATATAATCAATACGATGCTAGCGCCACGCGGAGAGAATATAACAGCATGGAACCAACAAATAACGTCAGACTTTTAATCGTCGAAGACGAAGTGGTGACGCGCCAAACTCTAACCCGGTTGTTTCAAAAAGAGGGTTACGAGGTCTTTGATGCCGCAGATGGTCGTCAGATGGAACACATCATGGCGCAACAACCCATCGACATTATTATTATGGACGTCAATCTTCCCGGACAAAGCGGCTTAGAGTTAGCCGAATCACTCCGTGAGCAAGATAACATCGGTTTAGTATTTCTAACGGGCCGTGACAGCGATGAAGATCGCTTATTGGCTCTAGAACTCGGTGCTGACGACTACTTAATTAAGCCCTATAACCCGCGCGAATTAACCGTTCGCGTACGTAATTTGGCCCGTCGCATAGAGCAAATCCGGCAGCCAAGTGCCGATCACGTGGAAGGCAGTCGCCAATTTCACTTTAATGGTTGGGTACTCGATTGCGACAGTCGTTGTTTGTACTCGCCCGACAAAAAAGTGTTCCGCTTGCCAAAAAGTGAATACCGCGCGTTGGAGTTATTTTTAACCCAACCCGGAAAAATTCACGATCGCGACACCTTGGTCAGAAAAATGTTGGACCGGGAACTACGCCCGAATGACAGAACGGTCGATGTAGCCATTCGCCGTATCCGTCGGCATTTTGAAGCCCATCCGGATACACCGAATCTAATTACCACGATTCACGGTGAGGGTTATCGATTTGTCGGTGATGTCACAACCAAGATCGCCGACGAATAATCGCGCTTATTCCCTTAATAGATACACAAACGGGCCTTTAAGGCCCGTTTTTATGTCTGCTGATCTAACCAAGCGCGAGCGGCTTTTACATCCGCCTGAAGCATGTTTTCCCATGCATCGATGCGCGTTTGCAGCTGTTCTAATGACCATTGCCCCTTCTCGATCACCTCCATCGATTGCCCCAATCGAATAAAACCGAGAGACCGACAACTGCCCTTCATTTTATGCGCACATTGCCGAATCGCGGTTTCATTTTCGGTTGCAACCACACTTTTCAGCTCATTTAAGTACTCCGGACACATCTTTTCGAAGGTACTAAAACTAGCCGAAATGCCTTCTACACCAAGGATCTCAACATACTGCTGAAGTAATTCTGTATCGAGCTGAGCATCTTTACTGTGCATAAATCCAAATCCCTCATGACTTGCGTATAGAGCACTGTACTATACGCCGAATTGACCTAATTTTCCGCTCCGGAGCATAAGCTGCACTGAAGAGGGTGAAGCATACCCTATTTTTGAGGTATAATTAGCGGTCATATTTTCGACAAATGCGCGCCAACTTGCGCCAACGTGGACGGAGAAGTATTGCATGCCGACTTCTATGCCGGATATCGCAAATCAAGCCCTAGCCCAAACCGAGGGAAAACTCGACTGGGTGGGAATGAGTAACATTGAAATGCCTGTAATGGTCGCAAGCGAAGCTGGTTTACCTCAGCAAGTAGGCGCCCGTATTGAGGCATTTGTAAGTTTGGACGATCCGAAAGCCAAAGGCATTCATATGTCTCGGCTCTATCTTGCTGTCGATGAACTTGCCAACGACGATGTGCTGAGTGCCAGCAGTGTGCGGCGCTTACTCGATCGCTTTATCGAAACCCATGATGACCTGAGCTCTAAAGCACAAGTCACCTTTAGTTTTGAGTATTTGCTTCGCCGTAAGTCGCTCATTAGTGGCAAACAAGGCTGGAAAGGATATCCGGTGACTGTAAGCGCCACCTTAAATGACGGCCACTATGATGTAGAGTTAAGCGTGAACGCGGCCTATTCTTCTACTTGTCCTTGTTCTGCAGCTCTTGCCCGTCAGTTAATCCAAGAGGCCTTTAAAAAACGCTTTAAAGAGCAAGACGTCAGTGCAGCAGAAGTGGCTGCGTGGTTGGGCACAACGGAAGGGATTGTGGCCACGCCGCATAGTCAACGCTCGGTTGCTGAGGTAAAAGTAAAACTAAGTAAAGATGTAGATATTTTACCCATAGTCGCCCTGATTGATCGCATCGAAGACACGCTTAAAACCCCGGTTCAGGCCGCCGTAAAGCGCGAAGATGAGCAAGAGTTTGCGCGCTTAAATGGGCAAAATCTGATGTTTTGCGAAGATGCCGCCCGTCGCCTGCAACATGAGTTAAATAAGGTGCCTACGGTGCTCGATTTCCGAGTTCGCGTGAACCACTATGAATCGTTGCATGCACACGACGCCGTGAGTGTAACAACAAAAGGAATTTCGGGCGGTTATCGTCCGTAAATTGCTGTATACTGTCGGGCTCGAAATTCAACCGAAGTAACGTGAAGCAAACGTAATGAAATCTTACGACGTCGTTGGCGTGGGTAACGCCTTGGTAGACCAAGAATTTAAAGTCACTGACGAATTTTTGGCAGCTCACCAAATTGAAAAAAGCATCATGACACTGCTGGACGAAGCTCAGCAGCAACTTTTGCTAAAAGAACTGCATAAGCAGTTCAAATTAGAGAAGCGCGCAGGCGGTGGTTCTGCAGCGAATAGTCTCGTTGCCTTCAGTCAATTTGGCGGCAACGCGTTCTATTGTTGCAAAGTCGCCAACGACGACGATGGCAATTTCTATCAAGAGGATCTTGAGCGCGCTGGGGTAAAAACCCATCTGGTGAAGCAAGACAACGACGGTCACACCGGTAAATGTGTAGTGATGGTTACTCCAGACGCTGAGCGAACCATGTGCACGTTTCTCGGCATCACTATCGATTTTTCTACCGATGAATTAGAAGACGCCGTTGTTGCCGACTCCCACTATTTGTATGTGGAAGGGTATCTGGCCACCTCGGAAATTGCCCGCAGCGCAGTCAAAAAAGCGCGCGCCATTGCAGAAAAGAACGGCACTAAAATCGCCCTTACCTTCTCCGATTCATCCATGGTGAAATACTTCAAAGAAGGTCTCGATGAGTTTTTGCAAGCGGGCGTGGAAATCCTGTTTTGTAATCAGGAAGAAGCCGAACTATATACTGGTATTGAAGGCCTAGAGCCGGCCATGGATAAGTTACTCGACTATGCCAAGCAAGTGGTGATCACCCGCGGTAAACACGGGGCACTGATTGGCACTCGTGAACGTCGCATTCAAGTACCGGGTTTTAAAGTAGAAGCCATTGATACCAACGGGGCTGGAGATATGTTTGCCGGTGCCTACTTGTACGGTATCACCCAAGGATTAACGCCCGCTCAGGCCGGCACCCTTGCCAGCCGCGCAGCGGCTGAAGTGGTCAGCCACTATGGACCGCGCCTGACCACCGAACGCCAACAAGAACTGCTTGCGGAATTGAATTTAGCCGACGAGGTTAAATTAGCCCAAGCTGAAGCGAACTAATACTACGAGAGAGATTATTATGTCTGCACATCCAGCGGTTGCGACCGCAACAACACAAGATTACAAAGTCGCGGATATCAGTTTGGCCGATTATGGTCGAAAAGAGATTAATATTGCCGAATCTGAAATGCCGGCACTGATGACCATCCGTGAAAAATATAAAGCCAGCCAGCCACTTAAAGGCGCGCGCATTATTGGCTGCATTCACATGACCATTCAAACCGCAGTATTAATCGAAACACTGATTGATCTGGGCGCTGAAGTTCGCTGGTCCTCGTGCAATATTTTCTCCACTCAAGACCACGCTGCTGCAGCCATTGCCGCCGCCGGTATTCCGGTATTCGCATGGAAAGGCGAAACTGAAGAAGAATATGAATGGTGCCTCGAGCAAACCTGTTTAAAAGACGGCAAGCCGTGGGATGCCAATATGATTTTGGACGACGGTGGCGACGTGACTTTGTTGATTCACGACAAATATCCGCAAATGCTGGATAAGGTGCACGGCATTACCGAAGAAACCACCACAGGCGTACACCGTTTATTGGAAATGTTGAAAAAAGGCACCCTGAAAGTACCTGCCATCAACGTGAACGACTCAGTAACCAAATCCAAGAACGACAACAAATACGGTTGTCGCCACTCGTTAAACGATGCCATTAAACGTGCCACCGACCACCTGCTGTCTGGTAAAAAAGCCCTTGTGGTTGGCTATGGTGACGTGGGTAAAGGCTCGGCTGCCTCATTGCGTCAGGAAGGCATGATTGTCAAAGTCACTGAGATTGATCCGATTTGTGCCATGCAAGCATGCATGGACGGCTATGAAGTAGTGTCTCCTTACATCGACGGCATCAACAGTGCTGACGGTTCGACCATCAACCATGAGCTGCTCGGCAATACCGACTTAATCGTCACCACTACTGGGAACGTAAATGTCTGTGACCGCTACATGCTTGCTGCCCTAAAAAAAGGCGCTGTGGTGTGTAACATCGGCCATTTCGACAACGAGATCGATACCGCTTATATGCGCAAAAACTGGCGCTGGGAGCAGGTGAAGCCTCAGGTACACACGGTGTTCCGCTCTGATGCAGACGATGACTTCCTGATCCTGTTATCAGAAGGCCGCTTAGTGAACCTCGGCAACGCCACTGGTCACCCAAGCCGCATTATGGATGGCTCGTTCGCCAACCAAGTACTCGCGCAAATTCATCTGTTTGAGAAGAAATTTGCAGATATGTCAGCCGAGGACAAGAAAGCCAACCTTACCGTCGAAGTTCTGCCCAAGCAGCTCGACGAAGAAGTGGCCCGCTATATGGTGCAAGGTTTTGGTGGCGTGATTACCAAGATGACTGAAACCCAAGCAGAGTATATTGGCGTAACCGTCGAAGGCCCATTTAAGCCGGACGCCTACCGCTACTAAAACCCGTGCTCGCGCAATTAAACAAAAGGCCTGCCCTGTTATTCAGGGCAGGCCTTTTTAACTGATCCTTTTCTTGACCAGTACATCTTCTACCGGAATGTTATATCACTTTAATTACAATAATACGTTATGACACAACTCTCAGCAGTATCGCACGTCATCTGGCTCCAGCACTGGATATGATAAAAATTATAATATTCTTGCAAGAAATCCCTGAGAGAACGAGCCTCGTCATAACTATCTGTATAAAAAACAGCGCCACTGTTGCTGAAGTACCCATCGATTGTCTCACATGTTGGTCCATTAATCTTACAAATGAACTGGTCCCCATGGTGAGTTACAATAGTAAATTTACTACCAGTTAAAGCGTCACTCATAAATTGCTCATTTGAAAGCGCGCTATCTAGGGCGCGGCTAGTCAATTCAGAGCCAAGTGTTGCCCAAACACTGTCTAAAAATTTCTTAACAAAACCAACCCTAGAATTCATAACCGTCGAATCGCTCGATAGCTCAGATTCACTCATCATAGCCGATTCATTATTTAGCTCTTCTGGATTACTTGGATCCGATTGTATCTCCGTACATTGAAAATCATCACAACAGATCTCCATTGTAGGATCACAATCATCTGGGACGTATTCGTACAAACCTCCGTTTATTACCGCAGTTCTGAATCCCTCGATGTACATATCTAGGAATGCTTCCGTTGAGAGGTCACAATAACCTTTCTCTGTGCAATTCCCCTGAAATATGAAATCAATGTGAACTATGTCGCCAGTCGCTTTCTCCGAAATACGCTCCAACTTTATTGACTGTTCCCCAATCACCGATGAGTCAAAGAACAGTGTTTCTCTTTCATAAGTGTATGTGGTTTGGCAAAAAGCATTAGAGTGAGATGAAAAACTCAGACATTGGTTAGCTTCAACTTTCCCCGAAAGGCTAATATACAACGCTATCAGTAAAACGAGCTTCAGTGCGTTTTTCATTAAAAAGTTCCTTTTATTAATATTTGTTAACCAATTGTTGCTTTATCCCCCCCTCTGGCAGGATAGTTGTCACCCTTTAAGATTTAACCAGTTGGGGCGTTAAGGCTTTATAGTACCACGCTATTCGGAAGAACGTC
>NZ_JACAVQ010000006.1 GCF_015354615.1 Aliidiomarina indica
CTGCAGAGCGTGGCCTGCGCATAGAAAGGTGTCCGACTCTCCGGCTCTGGCGAAAGGCCAGCCCCTTGCGGGTCGCCGCAAGTACATCCGTGTAGGCTTGGGCGCGGCATCCATGCCGCGCACACCCGCCAGTGGCTAGCCTTCCACCTGCGCTGGAAGCCCCCCACATGGATGTGTTGCAGAGCGTGGCCTGCGCATAGAAAGGTGTCCGACGCTCCGGCTCGGGCGAAAGGCCAGCCCCTTGCGGGTCGCCGCAAGTACATCCGTGTAGGCTTGGGCGCGGCATCCATGCCGCGCACACCCGCCAGTGGCTAGCCTTCCACCTGCGCTGGAATCCCCCCACATGGATGTGTTGCAGAGCGTGGCCTGCGCATAGAAAGGTGTCCTACTCTCCGGCTCTGGCGAAAGGCCAGCCCACGAACCAACGCGGTGCGTTGGCTACGGGTGTTCTGAGCCTGCCACCTAACGCGGTGCGTGGGTTACCTTATGTCGTATATGGTTATAAGATGGAACGCTTTGGTATTGGGCGGTGGCGGTTCAAATGGTAATGTTTAGGCAACACAATAAATAATACTTTAGGGAAAACATATGAAACCAACAAAGTTAGTTTTAGCGCTGTCCGCCGTGTTTGCTGTTCCCTCAGTTGCGTTAGCCCAGTCTGATACAAATGAGACCTCTGTTAATCAAAACATTGATCGTATTCAAGTGGTTGGCTCACGTTTAAGTGTGCGCACAGCAACTGAAACCTCGTCGCCGGTAGATATTATTTCAGGGGATGATCTGGTTGCTGCCGGCTTCACCGAGACGGCGCGAGCACTTCAGTATGCGGTTCCTAGCTTTAACTTTCCTTCGTCGTCGATTACTGATGGTTCGGATGCGGTGCGCCCCGCTTCCTTACGCGGCTTGTCACCGGATCACACGCTGGTATTGATTAATGGAAAGCGGCGCCATACCAGTGCACTTGTTCATTTGAACGGCACAACAGGACGAGGCAGTTCTAATGCAGATCTGAACGCCATTCCTATTTCAGCAATTAAGCGGATCGAAGTGTTGCGGGATGGTGCAGCCGCTCAATATGGATCGGATGCAATCGCGGGTGTCATTAACATTGTCTTAAAAGACAACACAGAAGGTGGCGATGCGGCAATTAGTCTTGGCCAGACCTACAAAGGAGATGGCGAGCAATTGAAGCTGCAAGGCTCTTTGGGAATGAGCCTATTTGACCAAGGCGGTCTAACGCTATCATTTGAATACCACAGTAAGGACCGAACGAACCGTGCAGGTCTCGATCCACGCCAACAGTATCCATTGCTCGATGATGGTTCGCTGGATCCCCGTGAAGAAACCTTCGACCGACAAAGTCACCATGTCGGTGATGCGGAGGTGAGTAACTCTGCGCTCTTTTTTAATACCTATTATCAAGTGGGTGAAGGAGAGCTCTATGGTTTTGGAGGCTGGAGTGCGCGCGTATCACAAAGTGGTGCGTTTTACCGTCGCGCGTTAGATCCACGTAACCTTGAAGAGGTCTATCCCGATGGCTTCTTACCTTTGTTATCACCTGAAACGAATGATGCGTCAGTGACCTTTGGCTATCGCTTTGATCTTTCAGATTGGTCTGCCGACGCAAGTGTGGGCTATGGTCAAAGTGAATTCATATATATGCTAGAAAATTCATTAAATGCGTCACTTGGGCCTGATTCGCCAACCGAATTTCATGCCGGTACGGTAGTTGCTGACGAGTTCAACGCAAGTTTTGAAGTCAGCCGATTTATTCCCTTTGTAAATTATTCGGATCTATCCGTTGCGCTCGGCGCAAGCTTCCGTGAGAACGTATATAAAATTATTGCGGGGGATGAGGAGAGTTATATTGATGGCGGTTATGACAACCGGCCTGCGGGCAGCCAAGGTTTCACCGGCTTTCGTCCCGACTCAGAACTGAGGGAGTCTCGTAGCAATCGTGCGCTATATGTGGATTTTGAAAACCAATTGACGGATGCATTCCAATGGGGTGCGGCGTTACGATTCGAAAATTATTCAGACTTCGGTAGCAATACCAGTTGGAAGTTGTCCGGACGATATGAGATTACAGATTCTTTATCGGCACGGGCTACTGCTAACACCGGTTTCCGTGCGCCAAGTGTACAACAACTCTATTTTACGAATATCTCGACACTCTTTGTTAATCGTGACGGCGAGTTGGTGCCAGAGCAATCAGGAACCTTTAATAATATAAGCCGAGTTGCTCAGGAGCTAGAAATTGGTAATTTGCGTCCAGAAGAATCGCAAAGTTTTAGTGCGGGTTTAGTTTGGAGCGGGGACAACGGCTTATCGTTAACGGTTGATGCTTATCAAATAGAAATCGATGATCGTATTATTTTATCCAGTGCCTTGATTCCAAGTGACTCAGAAGCCGTGGCTGAAGCTTTGGCCGCTGCGGGTGCAGATAATGCGCGTTTCTTTGTTAACGCAGTGGATACCACTACCCGCGGGGTTGATGTTGTACTTGCGCAAACCTTTGATCTTGAAACTTTTGGAAGTTTACGTGCGCAAGCCGCATATGGGTACAACGAAACTAACATTGATCGAGTGCAGTTGCCCACAATTTTAGATGGGTTAGAAGATCGCTTGTTCAATAATGTAGAACGAACCCGTATGACTCGGAGCGTGCCACGAAATACCGGTTCAATTAGTTTTAACCACCGTTTAAACAAATGGTCCACGCACCTTGCGTTTAGCTATTTTGGTGATTATACGCTGGAGAATAATCAAGGCGTGCAGACGAACTTTAGCGGTAAGTGGATCACCGATCTTAGCGTCCAATACGCGATCTCCGATCGTTTGGTGGCAAAAGTGGGGGCTCAAAACTTGTTTGATGTGTATCCAGACAAACAGCGCCCAGAAAACCAGTTTAATGGGATTTTCCTGTACCCGAATACAAACGCACCGTTTGGATTTAACGGAGGCTATTATTTTGCTCGCTTGAGCTATGCGTTTTAATCGATAGCCCAATAACTACAAAGCCGACAACTATTTTAGTTGTCGGCTTTATTTTTTCTGTACTTTTTCATGGGTCTTGAACTAATCTGAGAAAGCATACCCATGGAGAAACAACTATGCGCGCGTTAACTCTATTTGCCGTTTTAGGCACCTTAATGGTGGTCCCCGCTGCGGGAGCACAACAAACACCACTCGTTACAAGCGTCGACTTAGCGACGGCACAGCGACTTGTTGCGGCCCTTGATGGCACAATACGAGAGGCCGTCAGTAACAGCGGAGAACTCGATATTGTTGCGGTTGATCCATCCGGTCTGATTTATACCCTTGAGGGGAGAGTCTGCGACGATTCCAAGTGTTCTGGGTTGGAATTTATCGTGTCTTACGATCTTGATGCGGCACCCGACTATGCGTTGATGAACGAGTGTGCGTTACGCACCGTGGCCGCGCGTTTTTCAATTTATGACGATGGTCTCTTTATTCAACGTTATGAAATCCTCGATCATGGGCAAGCCTTTGATAACTTGGTGTTGTCGCTGCAAGTAACACTTGATATCGCCGAGGATGCTGCTGACTGTTACTTTTACAATACAGTGGATTGGGGCTGGTAGTCGTGAATTTAACGAATGAAATAGACTATTAATTCGTGAAATCGCCCAACTAACCTAAATAGATCTACTACCGATTAACATTCAATGTGTTATATATCAAATAGTTATATGTAATGGCATAGAATTTGAATGACTCCCTATAAGTCTATTTATCGGGAGTTTTTTTATGCGCACATTATTGATTGTTCTTTTGGTTGCAGTGGCATTGGCGGTATTCGGACCGACTTTGTTGACGTGGTTGGTCAGTGGCGTGTTTGCTATTTTGGTTCCACTGTTTGTGGTGTTGTTGTTAGCAGGCATTGGCTTCTTTGTCGGCGCGGTGTTGCTAGGTAGCACCTTGCTAGGATTGACTATTGTAGCGGGCGTACTGTTAATGGTCGGCTTCAGTCTATTTTGGCCCGTGCTGCTAGTACTAGGTGTGGTTTGGTTATTTACGAGAACACGTACCCAAACCGCATAAAATTATGTAGAGTATCTGCACGGTTTCCACTGAAAGGATATTCTCATGAAATGGTGTGGTGTAATACTTGCGGGTTTGCTTAGCTTCACAGCGATTGCTAGTGAGATCAATATTGATGCCGAAGACCTCTGGCTTCGGCAATCTATACCCGGACAGTCAAATGGTGCGGGTTTTGGCACAATCACCAATCATGGTTCTGAAGACCTTCTGTTAATTGGCGGCAGCATTGCGATTGCAGACGACGTGGAAGTTCACCGCCATGTGCGCGAGGGAGAGCAAGTGCGGATGGAAGCGATGGATGCCCTGACGATTCCAGCCGGTCAGTCGGTTCAATTACAGCCGGGCGGCTATCACTTTATGCTGATGACATTAAGTGAGCCGTTGGTCGTGGGTGATTACCACGATCTCACTTTAGTGTTTAGCAATGGCGAAACAGTGAAGGTTAAAGTTCCGGTAAAAGAACTCGTACAAAGTCAGAGTTCATCGCATCATGGTCACCACTAATATGGGTCAATAGCCGCTCGCTTTGTGATAGGCTTGTGGTCCTTTCCAACGAATAGAATTAGGTGAACATTATGGCGTTATCCCAGCATTTACGTCAGGTCGCATTTGTATCTTTGGGGTGTTTAGTGCTCTCCTCGGCTGCGCAAGCAGATATATTTACACTTGAGGCAGAAGCTCAGTATTGGCATGCAAATGGCAAAGGCGCCGATTCGTTAAACTTTCCAGATGTCGAGCTCGCACAAACGACATGGGACCGTAATGGTCAAACTCGGTTTACTGCGTCACTGCAGCATTTTGTACCGCTACTTCCAAACTTCCGATTTGATACACAAACGCTCGACTTCACGGGTACCACAGAAGATGCCATGCCGCAGCGCCTAGATTTGGGCCACGAAACATTCACGGCGTTTTATGCACCACTAGATAATGAGCTTACCCGTATCCATTTCGGCGTCAGTGTGAAGCGTGTTCGTGGTTTCATTGAACGGAATTCAGAGGGTGGTGTTACTCTTCGAGAAGCCATTGATGCCGATATCCCGATGCTCTATTTACGTGCTGAAACAGGCTTGCCCTTTACAGGATTGTCGATACACGGTCAGGGACAGTTTTTTGCTTTCGACGACAATAAGGTGCAAGACATCGAGGTGGGTATTCGTTACCACCTGATTGATACCATGATGCTAGATGGCTATCTGAGCGCAGGTTATCGTACAGTGAATTTTGAGATTGATGAAGGTGAGCGGTTGCAGGCCGACTACGATTTTAGAGGTCCGTTTGTGAGCTTTAATTTACGCTTCTAATGTATCCGAACATGTAAAATATAAAAAACCCGCCTCTGTCTGGCGGGTTTTTTGTATGCCTACACAACGCAATTAATTAGAAGTAAGAAATTACTTCTGCGGCGTCCATTTGATAGCCGACAAGAGCGATATCGGCATCGTAATGCTCAACTTTCATTGTGCCGGTGACCCAAACTGCATCATAGGTTACTGGGTAAGGAACGCCTTCTGGAAAGCGAACGTGAATAATTTGATTGGGTGGGGGTGGTGGGACATGGATACAGGCACCAAAGTAAGGTACCAATAAGAACTCGGTGACACGGCGATCATCACCTTCGAGTTGCACCACATAGCCTGGGATTTTAATCTTTTGGCCATCCAGCTCTGGCACCAGAGGCGCGTCCAAGTTGGTTTGTACCTGAGCGTCTGGATTCATTTCGTAGTACATTGGATCGCGCACCGCAGGAGGTGTCCAGTCACTGGGGCGCAGCTCATTCCAATTCAACTGTCGGACATCGGCCACGGCAGAACTCGTGAATAAACTGAGCAATACTGCTCCAATAATTACATTAAAACGCTTCATTTAAATCCTCATGGATAACCCGTCGGTGAGCGAGTTTCGATACGCTCGCCACGCAGGAATAAGACTAATTAAGAAACCAGCGACTAGCACAACGCCTAACCGAGCAAATTCAGGGGTAGTCAATCCGCCAATACTTACAACGACACCAAATGCTTGCTGAATCCACGGCGCTAAGGCAAACATGAGGCCATAGAGTAGTGCAACACCGAGAAGCATTCCCGCTATGGTCAGGGCAATCGCTTCACTAATTAACAGCGCAAATATACGTCGGGGCCCGGCTCCTATGGAACGTAAGACAGCCATTTCGCGACGACGTTCCCGCAAACTCGCTAACAGCGTGGTTAACATGCCGATTAAACCCGTTAGCAACACGAATGCAGAAACCACCGTTAAAGCCCGCTCAAAACCACTTAGGGTGCGCCAAAGCTCCTGCAAAGTCGTTCCAGGCATAATGGCGGTGAGTGGCTCAGCGCGATAGGTATTCAGCTCTCGTTGCAAAAAGATAGCCCGCGGACGACTTTCAAGCCCAACTAAAAAAGCACTGATCCCTGGAATCGGAGGCATATCGGCGTGCTCATGATCATGATCGTGGGCATGCTCCGCATCGCCTTCTGGCTCGTGTGCATGGCCACCGTGCATCATGTCTAAGTCGCGCAAATGAACATATACGGCCTGGTCTACAGGGGTTCCTGTTCGCTCTAGCACGCCGCTAATGACGAGTGGATGATCGTCGTGCTCGTGAAAGCTGACACTTCCGGTTCCGTGTGCGACAACGAGATCATCGCCGGTGCTTAAACCGAGGCGACGTGCAACTTCAGCACCAATGACAGCGTCGCCAATGTGGAAGGGCTGTCCTGCGGCAAACTGCAATGGCTGTTGGCGACCGTAGCGAAAATGTTCAAAGTAGCGCTGATCTGTTCCCACTACCGGGAATCCTCGCACACTGTCGCCCAACGCAATGGGAACGGTCCATGCAATATGCCGACTCTGATCCCAATGTTGATAGGTTTGCCATGAGATATTATTGGTTGGATTACCAATATGGAATACGGAATAGAGTAACAAGTTGACGGAACCGCTACGTGCGCCAACGATTAAATCGGTACCCGAGATGGTATTAGCAAAGCCTGATCGGGTTTCTTGGCTGACGCGCTCGACACCTAATAGAAGCGTCACCGAGATGGCGATCGCAAATATGGTGAGTAACGCATTCGATTTTCGACTTAATAAGCTTGCTAAGGCTAATTTAAAGAGACTCATGAGTGAACCTCCAAAGCCACTTTATTAATGCTTTGCAGCTCAATGATGCGATCAAAATGACTGGCAAGACTGGCGTCGTGGGTTACAAAAATTAAGGTAATATTGTGACGTCCACATTCTTCCTTCAGCAATGCGAGAAAGTTATCACGAGCGTCCGCATCGAGAGCCGATGTGGGTTCATCTGCAATCAGTATCTCGGGCGCACCGATCAACGCTCGCGCGGCGGCAACCCGTTGCTGCTGCCCTACACTCAATTCACTTGCAGGCTTGTGCCACAACTGGTTATGTATGCCTAACGAGGTAAGTAAACGCTCACTTTCTTGGCTCGCATTCACGCCTGCTTTTTCCAGTCGCTCCCGTCGCGCACGGCTAAACTCCACAGCTAAGAGCACGTTTTGTTGCACCGTCAAAAATGGGAGTAAATTGAATTGCTGAAAAATATAGCCCATATGATCCGCACGATAGCGGTCACGTTGACTTTGGGACATTGTTTTTAGCGATTTTCCGAGAACGTGAAGTTCTCCATCTTGAACATCGTGCACGCCTGCAAGTAGTGAGAGTAGTGTCGATTTTCCACTGCCACTCGGGCCTCGCAAAATAATACGCTCACCATGTTGAATGGTGAGCGTGTCGATGTTCAATGTTGGCTTGCTTTGTCCGCGCCAAGTGTAAGCTAGGTCGCGGACAGATACGGAAAAATCTGTCATGGAACCGTTATCCTCACGAGGGCGTCACAAGCCCAATTTATTTCGCTTCTTGAGCACGTTGGTAAGATGAAAGAATTTCAGCTTTTGCTGCAGCAGCATCGGCCCATCCTTCAACTTTAACCCATTTGCCTTTTTCAAGTTCTTTGTAACGTTCGAAGAAGTGAGTAATCTGTGCTTTCAGCAATTCCGGCAAATCGTTAACGTCTTGAATATGATCATACTCTTTGCTCAGTTTGCTTACCGGTACTGCAACCACTTTCGCATCTTCGCCAGATTCATCGCTCATATTCAATACCCCTACCGGACGGCAGCGGATCACTGAACCAGGTAGCAAAGGGTATGGGGTTGGCACCAGAATATCTACCGGATCACCGTCGAGTGATAAGGTGTCGTTCACATAACCGTAGTTACATGGATAAAACATAGGAGCAGACATAAAACGGTCGACCCAAACAGTACCGGTATCTTTGTCTACTTCATATTTAATCGGATCCGCATTCGCAGGAATCTCGATAATTACATTCACTTCTTCTGGCAGGTTCTTGCCTGCGGGTACCGCGTTCAGACTCATCGTCGTTTTCCTTTCACAAGTTCGTTAATTCTTTATTGCCAACTAGTATACCGAATCCTTTCAATTGAACTCAAAAGGTTCCGGTTGTATTTCAGCGATTAGCTATTCAGGTGCATCGGGCCGATTACAAGGATACTTCTTAAAGTAACCAAGACAGGCATCGACTTCCAACCGAGAACCCATAATCACCGATACGCGCTGGTGAATATGTTCGGGTTGAATCGACATAATACGTTCGTAACCCGTCGTCGCTCGCCCGCCTGCTTGCTCCACGATAAAGCTCATTGGGTTTGCTTCATACATTAAGCGCAGTTTACATGGTTTTTTCAGGTTTCGAAGATCAGCCGGGTACGTGAAAATACCGCTGCGAGTTAAAATACGATGTACGTCGCTCACCATGGCCGCATTCCAACGCATATTGAAGTTTTTCTCGCGCGGCCCTTCGGCCCCAAGGAGTAAATCTTCGATATATTTTTGCATGGGTGTCGTCCAGAAACGTTGGTTTGACATGTTGATGGCAAACTCTTGTGTTTCTTGAGGAATTTTAATGCTATCGACCGTAAGTAGGAATTCACCGACGGTGTGGTCGAGGGTAAACACACGGACACCATTTCCTGTGGTCATGACCAATAACGTGCTCGGCCCATATAGGATATAGCCGGCAGCAATTTGTTCATCACCGGTCTGCAAAAACAGTTCGGTGCCCTCGGCCGGATGGTCAGGCTTCTCCAAAATAGAAAAAATGGTTCCCACGGAACCATTAATATCAATATTTGAACTGCCATCAAGCGGATCGTATGCAACCAGATACTTGGCATCTGGGTTACCCATCACCACTTCATCTTCTTCTTCAGAGGCAACCGCGTGTACAAGTTGGGTTTCCAACAGCATATTTTTGATTAACTGGTTGGAAACAACATCAAGCTTCTTTTGGACTTCGCCTTGAATATTGGCATCGAGTGTAGAGCCGAGCGTACCGGCCAGACTACCTTGGTGCAGGCGATGAGAAATTTCTTTTGCAGCGGTAAGCAGGGTATTAATCACGGAAATTAAGTGTAATGGTACGTGATCGTTGTTCAAAACGGGAATCAGGCGTTGCATGATCAGCCTCTGTTTTTATACGTTTAGGTCGTTGCCGGAAACGCTCGCTAGTGTACCTGAAAACAAGCTTGGATGCTTCCTTTTTGCGCATTTTCAAGTGGATGATTCAGTTTCGGTGTAGTGCTACAATGGGCGGTTATTGCTTGGAGGTGGGGCGCAACTATGGCGCATATACATATTCTTGGTATCTGTGGGACATTTATGGGGGGCATTGCCGCCCTTGCGAAGGCTATGGGACATCAAGTCACCGGCTCTGATCGCAATGTCTACCCGCCGATGAGTACGCAGCTTGAAAAGCTCGGCATCAGCTTGAGTCAGGACGACGACTTAAGTCAGCTCGAGCCAGCGCCAGACTTGGTGATTATCGGAAATGCATTAAGTCGCGGCCATCCGTTAGTAGAAGCTGTTTTGCGCAAACGAATTCCCTATACGTCTGGCCCGCAATGGCTGGGCGAAGAACTATTGCGGCATAAGCATGTGCTGGCAGTGGCGGGAACCCACGGAAAAACAACCACGGCATCGATGCTAACCTGGATTTTGGAGTATGCCGGGAAGGCCCCAGGATTCTTAGTGGGAGGTGTCGTTCAGCCCTTTGCACAAACAGCACGACTCAGTGATAGTGAACTGTTTGTGATTGAGGCCGATGAATACGACACTGCGTTTTTCGATAAGCGGTCAAAGTTCGTGCATTACTTTGCAGACACATTAGTGTTGAACAACTTGGAATTTGACCATGCGGATATCTTTCCCGATTTAGCCGCTATTCAGCGTCAATTTGAGCATGTATTACGCACGGTTCCAGGGGATGGGCAGGTGTTCTATGCTAGCGATGAACCTGCACTAACGCCCGTGATGGCAACGGCGCCATGGGTGCAACACAGTGCCGTGGGTCCGCAAGGTGAGTGGGACGCCAATTTGCTTCACGCGGATGCATCGGCCTTTCAAGTTTTGCGAGCAGGCCATTCTATTGGAGAAGTCCATTGGGGCCTGATTGGCGTACATAATGTTCGCAACGGCCTGATGGCGATTGCGGCGGCAGTAAATGTGGGCGTAGCCCCTGAACTTGCATTAAAAGCCCTGAGTGAATTTGAAGCTCCTGCGCGGCGTTTGCAGTTACGCGCAAACACGAATGGCATTCGTATTTATGATGACTTTGCTCATCATCCAACCGCCATTCAAACGACGGTGCAAGCGTTAAGGGCGCGTGTCGGCAAGGATCGATTGGTGGCGATTTTTGAGCCCCGTTCGAACACCATGAAGGCGGGTGTCCACAAAGATACGCTGGCGGCGGCATTCGAAGGCGTAGATGCCGTTTATGCGCTGCAGCCAGAGGGGGTGTCTTGGCAACTTGAAGCGCTGTTTGCGAAAATGCCGATCACAGTGGTAGTGCGCGATAGCGTGGCGGGTTTAGTCGCAGCGATCGCCACGCAAGAAAAGGAACCCGGGCACTGGCTTATTATGAGCAACGGTGGCTTCGGCGGTATCCACCAGCAATTAATTGATTTAGCGCAGGAAGCCTATAAGGGCGAGGTAAACGCTCCCCAGGCTTAATCATTCGCGTGTAACTTTTAACGAAGGCGAGAAAACACAATGGCAACGGATCAACGGATTACACTGGCAATTACAGGCGCTTCGGGCGCACCGTACGCGTTGCGTTTGCTCGAGTGCTTGCTGGCGCAAAAACAACAGGTATCGTTGCTCATTTCAAGTGCGGCACGTGTTGTGTTCGCAACGGAAGAAAACTTGAAACTGCCGGGTTCTCCTGAAGCAATTCAGGCCCTATTTTGTGAGCGGTTCCAAGTATCGTCGGAGCAACTGCGCGTATATGGAAAAGAAGAATGGTTTTCGCCAGTCGCATCGGGGTCGGCAGCCCCCAAACGCATGGTGGTCTGCCCTTGCTCTACCGGCACTTTGTCAGCCATTGCCACTGGCGCGAGCGATAACTTAATTGAACGCGCTGCAGACGTGGTACTGAAAGAACGCGGGCAGTTAATTTTAGTGCCGCGGGAAATGCCACTGCATGCGATTCATTTGGAACATATGCTGACGTTATCGCGACTAGGCGCCACTATTATGCCAGCGGCTCCCGGCTTTTATCACGAGCCGAAACAAATTTCGGACTTGGTTGATTTTGTGGTCGCTCGCATCCTCGATCACTTGGGATTAGATCAAACTATTATGCAGCGCTGGGGCTATGAGCCTAAGTGAGTCGTGCATCATCGGTCATTAATTGGAGTTGTGTAGTTCATGACAAACGCAATTGAAATAAAAGG
Source organism: Aliidiomarina indica (assembly GCF_015354615.1). Classification (GTDB taxonomy): domain Bacteria; phylum Pseudomonadota; class Gammaproteobacteria; order Enterobacterales; family Alteromonadaceae; genus Aliidiomarina; species Aliidiomarina indica. The sequence goes on from NZ_JACAVQ010000006.1 coordinate 11,844, forward strand.
ATTGAGAAAGACCTACCGAGGCGGTTTTGAAGCTTTAAAAGGGGTTGATCTCGCAGTTCGAGAAGGTGATTTCTATGCATTGCTTGGGCCTAATGGGGCCGGGAAATCCACCACCATCGGGATTATTTCATCATTGGTGAATAAGACAGCAGGTGAGGTTAAAGTATTTGGTTTTGATTTAGATACTCAAATCAATGAAGTAAAACAACACATTGGATTGGTACCGCAAGAGTTTAACTTTAACCAATTTGAAACGGTTCTGCAGATCGTCGTGAACCAAGCGGGTTACTACGGCGTTCCTCGCGATCTCGCGAAGCAGCGTGCGGAAAAATACCTAACCCAACTGGGTTTGTGGGATAAGCGCAATGATCGCGCCCGAACCCTCTCTGGTGGTATGAAGCGCCGGCTAATGATTGCACGTGCTTTGCTTCACGAACCCAAATTACTCATTCTCGATGAACCCACTGCCGGCGTTGATATCGAGCTACGCCGTTCCATGTGGGATTTCTTAACGCGCATTAACAAGCAGGGCGTGACTATTATTCTTACGACCCACTATTTAGAAGAAGCGGAAGTGTTGTGCCGCCATATTGGCATCATCGATAAAGGTTTAATTATCGAAAACACAACCATGAAAAGTTTGTTAAGCCAGCTCAATATCGAAACCTTTGTGCTCGATATCGCGCCAAGTGACAATGCACCACAGGTGACCAGTGCAGCAACCCGCGTGATTGACGACCATACCTTGGAGGTCGATGTGGTGAAATCGGCAGGGTTAAACTCGGTATTTAGCGAGCTTTCCGAGCAAGGTATTAAAGTATTGTCGATGCGCAACAAAGCGAATCGACTGGAAGAGCTATTTGTCACCCTTGTAGATCAAGGCCGTACTGACAAGGAGACGGTGAAAGCATGAAGAACCCAATTCACTTTACAGCGTTAAAGACTATTTGGATAAAGGAATGCACCCGGTTTTTACGAATATGGGTACAAACCTTGGTCCCGCCGGCAATTACCATGACCCTTTACTTTATTATTTTCGGGAGCCTCATCGGTAGTCGCATCGGTGAGATGGGTGGGGTCAGTTACATGGAGTTTATTGTTCCTGGCTTGATCATGATGTCGGTGATTACAAACGCATATTCCAACGTGGCATCGAGCTTTTTTAGTGCCAAGTTTCAACGAAACCTGGAAGAAATGTTAGTTGCACCTGTGTCTAACATCACCATTATTCTGGGGTACGTCGGCGGCGGTGTCGCCCGTGCTCTATTGGTCGCTATTATTGTTACCTTGGTATCCGGGTTCTTTGTTGATTTAGCGATTCAAAGTTTCGCCATGATTATCCTCACGGTTTTACTGACCGCCACCTTGTTTGCGCTAGGTGGGCTGCTCAATGCAATGTTCGCAAAAACCTTCGATGATATTTCGATTATCCCAACTTTTGTGTTGACGCCTCTGACCTACCTTGGTGGGGTATTTTATTCGATCACATTGCTTCCCGATTTCTGGCAAGCGGTATCGCAATTTAATCCAATTATCTACATGGTGAACGGTTTCCGTTATGGCTTTATCGGTGTGTCCGATATTGCGCCAGCCACTGCACTTGGCGTGTTATTGATTTTTAATATTGGTTTCTTTGTCTTAGCTTGGTGGTTGCTCAAACGCGGTACGGGAACCCGAACCTAATGAGCGAACAGTTATCGCGCGCGATTAGCTCCAATCAAGAAGGGCCACATTCAGATGTGCCTGGGTTGGTGGCGCGCTATTGGCAAAATCCATTTAGAAAACCTATTGCGGAACATAGTGCTGCGGCTTTTGCTGAGGCGGCGTCTATCGTTGATACCTTTCATGGTCCAATTATTTTGGACGCATGCTGTGGCGTGGGAGAGAGCACGGCAACCTTGGCTCGGCGCTATCCGGAAGCCTTAGTGATAGGTGTGGATAAATCAGCGCATCGATTAGGTAAGCATACGGCCCACAGCTCGTCAGCTGACGTTGGTCGGTATGTGTTGGTACGGGCGGATTTAAATGATTTCTGGCGGCTAGCTGCGGATGCACAGTGGCAGCCCACCCATCAGTTCTTGATGTATCCGAACCCTTGGCCAAAAAAGAAGCATCTCGGACGGCGTTGGCACGGTTCACCGGTGTTTCCAAGTATGGTAAAGCTCGGCGGTAACTTCGAGCTTCGCAGCAATTGGTCGGTGTATTTGCAGGAAATGAGTTTGGCGCTGGCGGCACTTTCTGTCGATAGCGCTATGGAGCAACTTCCGGATGACCTTGCACCGATAACGCCGTTTGAACGTAAATACCAAGCCAGCGGGCAAGCCCTCTGGCGTTTACAGGCTCATTTAGAGCACCCACAGCTGGTGGAGCCATCACAGCTTGATGAGTTGAGAAAGCTAGCGGAAGCAACAGCGGATATGCTAAAGTCCTCGGCTCGCAAAAATGAGGCCAGGAGATGAGCGTGGGGCCCAAAGTTTCAGCACAAGTCAGCATGGAATCGTTGTTTCGGATCTTCACTGTACCCGAGGCACCGGATTCGACGTTGGGGCGCATTGAAAAACACCTGTCAGAGAATCTTGAAGATTTTCTGTCGTCTCATATTGTTGCGCAAGAACGCCCTCTTTACGAAATTGAGCAGGACTTCGCCCTCAGCGAAATCCCTGAGCAACCTGAATTTGTATCGGATCATACCGAGAAACTACTGCACACGCTGGTTGCGCAGTCGGTACATACCGCATCGCCCCGATTTATTGGTCACATGACCTCAGCACTCCCTTATTTCTTGTTGCCCCTCGCCAAATTGATGGTTGGTTTAAACCAGAACTTGGTGAAAATTGAGACTTCCAAGGCGTTTACACCCCTCGAGCGACAAGTACTGGGGATGATGCATCATCTTGTGTATGGCGAGAATGACGCCTTCTATCAGCGCTGGATGCATAACGCAGACCATTCTCTTGGTGCATTTTGCTCTGGCGGAACCGTTGCCAACATCAGTGCGCTTTGGGTTGCACGAAATAATTTGCTGGCGCCCTCAGATACGTTTGCTGGCGTGGCCGCAGAAGGGCTACCAGCAGGATTGAGCTACTACGGCTATAGCCGATTGGTGGTGTTAGTATCAGAGCGCGGTCATTACTCATTGAGCAAAGCCGCTGATGTATTAGGAATTGGGCGTAAGAATATAGTCGCAGTTCCCACCGACGAGAATAACCGCATTCAGATTGAGGCATTGCGAACCATAGCTGAGGATGTCACACAATCCGGTGGTCGCGTAATGGCGATTGTGGGGATTGCTGGCACCACGGAAACCGGTCATATCGACCCCCTCGATGAAATGGCAAGCATTGCTGAAGCCTATGAAGCCCACTTTCACGTTGATGCCGCTTGGGGCGGCGCGACGCTTATGTCTGACGCGCATCGCGCACTACTCAGAGGCATTGAACGCGCCGACAGTGTCACTATTGATGCGCACAAGCAGATGTATGTGCCAATGGGCGCGGGAATGGTGCTTTTTAAAGATCCGGCGTTAGTGAATGCCATTGAACATCACGCAGAGTACGTGATTCGTCGTGGCTCAAAGGATTTAGGTAGCCATACCATGGAAGGCTCACGACCGGGGATGGCGATGTTAGTTTACTCAGCACTGCATGTGATGGGGCGTCGAGGCTATGCGCTTCTCATCGACACCAGCATTGAGAAAGCTAAATTCTTTGCGGACTTAATTGATCAGCAAGCGGATTTTGAAGTCGTTACCCAGCCAGAGTTGTGCTTGCTGACCTATCGTTACATTCCTGCATCGTTGAAACGGCGGTTACAGGTAGCGACGCCGGAGCAAATTGCTCAGATTACGCCAAGCTTAAATGTGCTGACGAAATACATCCAGAAGGTCCAGCGCGAGAATGGCCGCTCATTCGTGTCTCGAACAAAATTGACGCCGTCTCAGTATCACCGGGAACCTACGCTAGTGTTTCGCAGTGTGCTCGCTAACCCGCTCACCACAGAAGCTATGCTAAAAGATATTATCGAAGAGCAACGAGAAATTGCTGAGAGTGCCCCAGGATTACTGCAACGGGTGATGGATGCAGCAACGGAAGCGGGTTTATAGAGCCTGAAAATCCCTATCAGCTTTGTCGGCACGCCTGCTCCTAACCTGTAGGCGTGCGATTCACTTCCCAGTTATCAATCAAACGCGTTGTCCCCAGGTATGCGGCAACAAGAATCACCAGCTGGTGATCGTCTGCGGTTGGCAATTGCAGGTCAGAGCGTCGACGAATACTTAGATAATCTGGCTTAAATCCGGCTTCGGTAAGCGATGCTTGACCACGATGTTCTAGCTCAATGGGATCCTCGCCTGCTTGCAACTGCTGCTCCATCCACCGCAACAATTGGTAAATCTGAGCCGCTTGTGTTCGTTCTTCGGCATTTAAATAGCCGTTGCGAGAACTCAGGGCAAGGCCGTCACTGGCCCGTTCCGTTTCGACACCGTGAATCATCACAGGAAGTGACAAATCTTGTGTCATTAAGCGTATCACCATCAGTTGTTGATAGTCTTTCTTGCCAAAAACCGCATGCTCAGGCTGTACCATATTGAACAGCTTGCACACGATAGTGGCGACCCCGCGAAAATGCCCTGGGCGTGAAGTACCACAGAGAATATCGCCGATACCGGGCACTTCCACATAAGTTTGCTGTGCTAATCCCTTGGGGTAAATGGTATCTGCCGTGGGGGTGAAAACTAAGTCAACGCCGCGAGCTTCAAGCGCTTTGCAGTCGGCGGCCATGGTGCGCGGGTACTTATCGAGATCTTCATTGGCGGAAAACTGCATGGGATTCACGAAGATACTCACCACAACCCGATCCGCCACAGAGCGGGCATGATCCACTAACCGGAGATGACCTTCGTGCAGGTTGCCCATGGTCGGTACAAAAGCGACGCTTTCGCCAGCGCGAGCCCATTGTGTTCTTACCTGCCGAAGTTCTGCTAACTGCTCAATTTTTTGCATCGTGTTTATTTATTCAAAAGTATGTTCAGGCCCAGGGAAAGTGCCAGCTTTTACATCAGTCACATAGGCTTTGATGGCGGCTTCAAGACTATCCTGGCCGGCCAAAAAGTTTTTCGTAAACTTAGGTAGGTAATCCGCATTAAGCCCCAGCATATCGTGCATCACAAGAATCTGACCGTCGGTATCAGGACCTGCACCTATGCCGATAACAGGGATCGTTAGCGCCTCCGACACGCGTTTACCAAGTGCAGCTGGAATGCACTCAACAACCAGTAGCAAGGCGCCTGCCTGCTCTAACGCTTGCGCGCTGGCGATGAGTCGATCGGCAGCATCGGTTTCGCGCCCTTGAATCTTGTAGCCGCCCAGAACATTCACCGATTGTGGCAATAAGCCTAAATGGGCACACACCGGAATTCCCTGGCGTGTTAACGCTTCTACCGTGGGCGTTAACCATTCGTCGCCCTCGAGCTTCACCATATTGGCGCCAGCGCGCATCAGCTCTGCTGCATGCTCGCACGCACTATAGGGATCGGGGTAGGTCATAAACGGCATATCGGCGATAACAAAAGCGTTTGCCGCTCCGGCGCGTACACACCGGGTATGGTAAGCCACATCATCGGTGGTCACAGGAAGCGTAGAATCGTGTCCTTGTAAAACCATGCCAAGGGAATCCCCCACTAGCATGATATCCACACCACAGGCAGCAATCAGCTTGGAAAAAGTCGCATCGTACGCGGTTAAGGCGGTAATCTTCTCACCTTTTTGCTTCTTCTTAATGAGTCCGGCTGTTCGAATACGGCTCATGATGTGCTCCCGTTAGCTTGTATACTTATGGATGGTCGCTTGGCGCCGGCGCTATCCGGTGAAGTCCGTTGTGAGAAATAGACTGTGCCAGAGACTTTACTGAGTTTCCCGAAGGTAAATCAAGGTCTGGCGCTATTTCAGCAAGCGGCACGAGAACAAACTCCCGCTGCTCGATACCCATATGGGGAATTTGCAATCGCTCTGTATTAACAGTTTGGTCGCCATACAAGAGTATATCAATATCCAATGTCCGTGCACCCCAACGACGGCCCCGCACGCGACCGAAATCGGCCTCGATGCGTTGCAGTGTATCAAGCAATGGAATGGGAGCAAGCTCGGTAAAGAAACCAACGACCGCATTGACGTAGTCGGGCTGATCTTGCGGCCCCATAGGCTTGCTTGCATATAGGGATGAACATGACAGCTGGCTGACAAAATCGGCTTGGCGTAACTCATCCATTACATCCAGCAGGGTCTGTTTTGGATTACCTAAGTTAGCGCCTAAACCCAGATAAACCCTAATCATCCGTCTTCTTTCGCCGTGGCCGGCGACCTCGGCGAGGTCCTGTGCGTTTGCGTGGGCCCGTATGGGTACTGGCTTCAGGGACCGGGTTTTTCTTTTGATATTGCGTCCAAAAATCGCCTAACTCTTGCAGCTCTGAGTTACCTTCCACTTTCGCACGGAGCAGCAAGAAATCATATGCAGCTCGGAATTTCGGATGCGACAGTAGACGTATCGCTCGACGCGGATGAGTTTGGCGCAAACGCAGTTGCAACATCCAAATGTCGCGCATCGGCAAACTAAAACGTTTGGGTATCGAGATGCTGCGCGATTGCCGTCCAACCACATCTGCGGCAGAAATGGCAAAGGCATCAAACTCGGCTAGGCCGCCTTCAGCCATGATTTCTTCTGCATGCGCCTGCATTGGGTACCACAACAGGGCGGCAAACAGATAGGCCGGATTTACGCCTTTTTCTGAGCGCAGACGTGCATCGGTGTCGGCAAATACTTGCTGCACCATTTTATATTCAACGCTGGTCGATTGCTTCAATGCGGAACGCAGAAGCGGGAACATGCGCGTGAACAGACCATAGTGATGCAGTTGCTCGAAATTGGCTTCGGCACGTTCATTTAAGAATAACTTCAGAAACTCTTCAAATAATCGCGCGGGAGGAATGTGATCGAGCAATGATGCCAGCGGGTGTATGGGCGCTGCGGTATGTTCCTCGATACGCAAACCCAGTTTGGTTGCAAAGCGCACGGCACGCAGCATACGTACTGGATCTTCACGGTAGCGTTGCTCTGGATCCCCTATCAGCCGTAACAGCCCTTGCTCTAAGTCGGCGATGCCATTGGCGAAATCGTAAATGGCAAAATCAGCGATGGAGTAGTAGAGGGCGTTCACGGTGAAGTCACGACGCTCCGCATCTTCCTCGATAGTTCCGTACACGTTGTCGCGTAGCAGCAAACCATGATCGCTTTGCTTGGAAACGTTTTCTTTGCCTTTTTCTTGGCTGGCGGGCTGCTCATCTTCTTCGTCAGGATGATGGCCGCGGAAGGTGGCCACTTCAATGATATCGCGACCATAAACGATATGAGCGAGTCGGAAACGTCGACCGATTAAACGGCAATTGCGAAATAACGCTTTGATCTGCTCAGGACTTGCATTGGTGGCGACATCGAAATCTTTGGGTGTGACACCTAACAATAAGTCGCGCACACAGCCGCCCACTAAGTAGGCCTCAAAGCCTGCTTTGTGCAAACGATAAAGAACTTTGAGCGCGTTTTCAGGTATATCCTGACGCGAAATTGGATGCTCAGAGCGCGGAATGACAATAGGCTTTGCTAAAGTTCGCCCCTGGGCGTCTGCCGACTTTTTCGGCAGTACTTTTTTCGCGAACGTGGCTAATCGCTTGATAATTGCCAGACTCCTTCTGCATGCAGGCGGTGATCAAATAGGCGCCAATTTTAACCTAGTTTTCATCAAGTCGCTACGGATGATTGTGAGACACCTGAATCACTTACAGAAGTTTCGCTGCCACACCGCGACCGCATGGGTAAGCAAATCATCAACCGTATCATAGTGGGTTGCAGCAATATCATTGAGACCCAAGCTGCGACATGCTCGCACGAGGTTATTCAGCGCTTCGTGGTTGGCAAGTGCCGGTGCATGATTTTGCTTACTCAGTTTTTGCCCATGACCATCCAGTACTAGGGGCAAGTGGGCTAATTCTGGAAGGGCTACGGAGGTATTTCCAAGCGAATTTAACTGCTGCCAGAGGGTTAGTTGCCAGCCACTGGCCAGTAACAAATCTTCACCCCGCACAATATGCGTAATAGCGGCATCGCGGTCGTCGGCAACAACAGCCAATTGATAAGCCCACAGCTGATCGCGCCGGCGCAGGATAAAGTCTTCATGGGCGACATCATGATCTAATGGCACTGAACCATGGAAGCGGTCTTGTAACCTGGTAATGGGGTGGAGATTACGAAAACGAAGGGCGAGATCCCGAGAACTCTGAAGAACTTCAGCTTGGCGTTCACGGCAATAACCATCATAGTGCTCACCGCGTTGTTTAATTTCTGCGCGGGTGCACTGGCAGTAGTAAATAAGGTTTTCTAAACGTAATTGGTCGACAACCGCGTGGTAGCGCTCGTGATTGCGACTTTGCCAACTTACCTGCCCATTCCAGTGTAAGCCATGTGCGTCGAGCTGCGCGAGTATGGTGTCTGCTGCGCCGGCAACTTCGCGGGGTGGATCAATGTCTTCAATGCGAACAAACCAAAGCCCTTGATGGGCTTTGGCATCAAGATAGCTGCCAAGGGCAGCAACCAATGAGCCAGCATGGAGAGGGCCTGAAGGGCTAGGCGCAAAGCGCCCACGATAGCCCCGTGGCTTGATTGTGTCAGCAGAAGGCTGATGCATAGTGCATCAGGAACCTTTCATTTGCTTCTCACGAATCTCAGCAAGACTTTTACAATCGATGCAGAGATCGGCAGTAGGACGCGCTTCTAAGCGACGAATACCAATTTCTATGCCGCACGAATCGCAGTATCCGAAATCGTCACGCTCGATAGACTCGAGGGTTTTCTCAATCTTCTTAATCAGCTTGCGCTCGCGATCACGTGTGCGTAATTCGATTGCAAACTCTTCCTCTTGTGCAGCCCGGTCAACTGGGTCGGCATAGTTGGAAGCTTCTTCTTTTAAATGCCCTACGGTTCGGTCAACCTCTTCACGTAGTTGCGCGCGCCAGGCTTCGAGAATACGTTTGAAATGGGCGCGCTGGCGCTCATTCATGTATTCTTCGCCTTCCTTTTCTTGATAAGGCGCGAGTTCTGCTAGCGCCAAAACACCATGCGCTTTTCTTTCCTTGGTCGCATCAGTCATATCGTTTTTCCTCCGAGAGGCGAATTACCCTTCCCATAAAAAAAGAGGGTATGTATATCAGAATAAAATTTCCTGCGCAATTTGTGCACCCGGCGCTTTATATGGGCGATCGAGGTAGGAATCAAGTGTTTTTCTTTAAGTTTGTGCGAGGATTGACAATTTCCTCGGGCGAAAGCTCGAAAAACAGCTCGATAATCTCAACTCCCGCCGCACGCGCTTGTTCGTAAAGTGCGCCGTACTGGCTGTCGATATGTACCGCCGGAAGCACATTTTGGATCTGTGAATGTAGTACAGAGTACACTAAAACGGCGCGATCACCTTGTGCTTTTACATTGATAAGCTCTCGCAGATGCTTTTGGCCGCGGGTTGAAACGGCATCTGGAAAGTATCCTTGCCCCTGTTCCAACAGGGTAACCGACTTTACTTCAACGTAGGCATCGGGGCGGCCTTCTTGGTCTTGGCTCAATAAAAAATCAATGCGAGAGCCCTCACCGTACTTCACTTCTGAACGAACTTGTTGATAACCGGTAAGTTGAGGAATCTGGCCCTGACGCAAGGCCGCACCCACCAAGGTATTGGCGCGCCCTGTGTTGACACAGATCATCGCGCCCGAGGCAAGCTCGGTTAACTCCCAGGTGTGGGGATATTTACGCTTCGGATTTTCAGATGTGCTATACCAGACAATACTGCCGGGTTCGGCGCAACCTGTCATTGCACCGGTGTTCGGACAATGGATGGTGATCAGTTCTCCCTCGCTAGTTTCAATATCAGCAAGGAAACGTTTGTATCTTCGGTGTAGAATACCCCGGTGTAGGGGAGGCTGAAATTGCATCCTTACTCGCTTTCCCGTTACAGTAATTAAAAGTAACTGCTATTCGAATGTGGTGATTGCAGTTAAAAATCGCCCACCAACATACGTAAAGAGGAATATCATGTCCAGTGCAGTCAAGGTATACCTAACCGACCAACGTGCGCCTTCTTCTTATAAGGGCACGACTCGGCATTATTGGAACGATGGCGCCATGTACATTGTGGTGCAAAATGATGAGGCGGCAACGTTGCGCGCTATTCAGCAAGCGGGCCGTAAACTCGACCAATTGGGTGTGAGCGTGATTGAGCCGGCGGCGGACGATTGGTCGCGTGACCGCCAATGGGCGCTTTCCCAAGGCTTTACCGATACGATGAACACCAACACGGTTCAATTCGTGGGCAGCGACAAAGAAACCTTGGAGATTCTAGCGGATGCGTTTCGCTGGAGCCGTGAACTGATTAACCTGCCGTCGTCAGAAATTTATCCTGAATCTTTGTGTGATCGGGTTGCTGAAAAGCTTAAGAAAGCTGGTGGTGATGCTGTGTCATGGCAGGTTGTGGCCGGTGATGAACTGATCAAAGATGGCCGCATGGGCATTCATACGGTCGGACGTGCTAGTGCAAAAGCACCAGCGCTATTGGAACTTGATTACAACCCAACTGGCGATGAAAATGCGCCCGTATCCTATGCCCTTATCGGCAAAGGCATAACCTTTGATACCGGCGGCTATAGCATTAAAACCAACGAAGGTATGGTGGCAATGAAGTGTGATATGGGTGGTGCCGCTACTGTTGCAGGTGCGCTACTTGTGGCCATTCGTCAGGGCTTAAAGCAACGGGTGAAGTTATTGTTGTGCTGCGCTGAGAACATGATTGATGGCACAGCATACAAAAACGGCGACATTATCACCTATAAAGATGGACAGCGGGTTGAGATTGTAAACACGGATGCCGAAGGGCGTTTAGTATTGGCCGATGGCCTCATTCGCGCAGGCGAGTTAGGTGCGAAGAAAATCATTGATGCCGCCACCCTTACGGGCGCTGCTCAGGTCGCTGTAGGCACCGAATACAATGCGCTATTTAGTGTCGATGAAGAGGCTGCAAAGGCTGCGCTGCAATCGGCTGCGGATGAGTCAGAGCCACTTTGGCGTCTGCCGCTAGCGGCTTTCCATAAAGACAATTGTCCTTCAGCATTTGCTGACACCGCGAATAGTCGTCCGATTAAAGGTGGCGGTGCCGGCGGTGCAAGTAACGCGGCAGGATTTTTGTTGCGATTCGCGCCAAACGGCGGTGCCGGTTGGACCCATTTCGATTTAGCAGCAGCGTATCAAACTCAAGCGAATGCCTTGTGGCCAGCAGGAGCGACTGGAATTGGTATTCGCTCTATCGCTCGCATGATGTTGGCAAACCGTTAAGACCTCAATTTGCAGTGGCCTTGTGCCACTGCAAAGGACAGGTAAAAAAGCAGCTGGTGCAGTGCCGACCAGCTGCTTTTTTGTGGCATTATAGGCACTATGAATCTGCCAACACTTCCTGTTATTGAATTATTGCCTCGGGTGCAACAAGCGCTGCCGAGCCGTATTGTTGTGCTGCAAGCACCTCCAGGGGCGGGGAAGTCGACGGCACTTCCGCTTAGCCTATTGCAATCTGGGCAGTTTGATGGGCAAATTATTCTGGTTCAACCGCGACGTGTGGCGGCCTTGAATATTGCTCGTTATTTGGCAGCACTTTGCAACGAAGCGATAGGCGAAAGTGTCGGTTACTGGGTGCGTCAAGAACGCAAAGCCAGCCAACAGACTCGGTTGTTGGTGGTGACCGATGGTATGTTCACGCAAATGATACAGCGCGATCCCATGCTCAATGGGGTTGCCCTTGTTATTTTTGACGAGTTTCATGAGCGCAACTTGCAGTGCGATCTCGGTCTTGCGTTTGCTTTAGAAACCAAAGAGCTGCGTGAGGAACTCGGCATTATGGTGATGTCTGCTACTATCCCAGCGGACGCACTGGCAAATTGGTTGCAAACCACGGGGCAACAGACTGAAGTGCTACAGAGTGATGGGCGCAGTCACTCCGTTGAATTGCTATTTCGACCGCCTCGGCAGCGTGATCGCTGGCTGGATGCTATGGGTCCAGTGATCCAAGAGGCAAGTAATACCGCAGAGCATGGCATTCTTGTTTTTCTGCCAGGAGTACGCGAAATTCAACGAGTTCGGGAGCAACTTAAACTCGATGCCGGTTGGCAGGTAATGGAACTACACGGACGATTACCGCTATCTGAGCAACAGCGCGTGCTCACCCCCATTGATTCCCCTACGCAGCGCAAGCTGGTGTTGGCAACGAACTTGGCGGAAACCAGTGTAACTATCCCTGATATTGATGTGGTGGTTGATAGTGGCCGGGAGCGTCAGGCACGGTATGTGGAAAAATACCTACAGGTGCAGTTAGTTACCCGAATGATTTCAACCGCATCAGCGGAGCAGCGGGCAGGCAGGGCAGGACGCGTACGCGCTGGGCGCTGCTATCGGTTATGGAGTGAAAGTCAGCAACAAGGATTCGCGAAATTTTCAGAGCCTGCATTAGCGACAGAAAATCTCGCACCAGCCATGCTTGAAGCAGCAGCATGGGGGTCGTCGTTGTTGCACTTATCTTGGTTTACGGAGCCGCCAAAAGGCTCCATGCTGCGTGCAATGCAGCAACTCGCACGATTAGGGCTGATTCAGCCTGGCGTAGAACCGAACGTGATAGGCGAGAAGGTTCCGGTTATGACCGCCAAAGGACGTGCGGTGCAGCAGCTAGGCACAGACCTTCATGTCGCCTGTATGTTGCAGTACGCAGCGGATACTGGCAACGCTGAGCGAATCAGTCATGCTGCTTTATTGGCAGCCCACTTAGATGAACAAGAATGGCGCCGAAGCGATGAACTAGTGCTGGGATTAACGGAAGTTCTGGCGCAGAGTAAACATTACCCGCGTACCCATAAGCGCTATCGCTATTGGTGTAAGCGCTTTGCCGTGCCGCGGCTAGAGTCGGTGAACCCCGAGAGTATGATTGAGTTAGGCCTGATGCTCGAGCCCTATTGGCTTGCGAAACGGCGCCAAGACTCAGAGAGCTATCAGTTGGCCACCGGCGTAGCGGCAAAGGTGGCGCCTGAATTTATGCTGCGGTCAGAATGGTTGTTGGTCACCGCGATGACCCTGAGCGAAGGGCAAAGTGACGGGATTATTCGACAAGCAATGGCAGTGCCGAAGCAGGTTTTGCTTGCCCATGCGGATAAGCTTACAAGTAAGGTCACCCATTGGTTTTGGAGTGGTCCTCAAGGGCGTTTACGAAGCCAAGAGCAAGAGCGCATAGGTGCCATCGTTGTATCGCAAAAAGACGGAGAGCAGCCGCCTTCTGCAGACGAGTTTACGCAAGCGCTATTGTCAGCGATGGCTTCGGACCCTGGTGCGGCCATGTTCGAACGTGAGCCTGTTGCGCAATTTTTACGACGGGTACAGCTTGCCGCCAGTCACCTCGAAACGGATCCCGATGCCTGGCAACCTCAGTGTCTCTTGGATACTTTGGAACAGTGGGCATCACTCTATCTCAATGATTGCCGCACCTTAGCGCAGGCGCGGCAGTGGAACCCGTTGGCCGCATTGCAAGCTCATTTAGGCTATCAAAAAATGCAGCAATTACAGGCGTTGCTTCCGCAACTTTGGCAAGCGCCTAGTGGTCTGACTCACCGGATTGTCTATGACGAACATGGGGCGGCCGTGGTGCGATTGAAATTACAAGAAGTGTTTGGAGAGCCGGAAACCCCGCGTATACTTGGGGCATCCTTACCCATCACATTTGAACTATTATCGCCGGCAGGCAGACCATTACAGCGGACCCAAGATCTCGCGTCATTTTGGCAAGATGGCTATCCATTGGTACGCAAAGAGATGCGTGGGCGGTATCCGAAACACCCGTGGCCGGAGAATCCGATCGAAGCTATTGCTAGTCATAAAACCAAGCGAGCACTGGAGCAATAATGCGTTTAGGTAGGTATTTAAAGTTTCTATTAAAGCTCGCACTCGTTGGTGCTGCACTGCTGTTTTTCTACGTGATCTATTTGGATACGGTGGTTACCAAACGCTTTACCGACGCGCGCTATGAAGCCCCCGCGTTATTGTACAGTCGTGCCCTCGAACTTCGCCCTAACTATGGCATCGGGCGTGAGGAAGTGGTGCGTGAATTACGCGCGTTAGACTATCGTGAAACCCGCTACGCGCGAAATCCAGGGGAGTTTCAACAACAAGGGACGCAATTGCTGCTGTTCCGGCGCGCGTTCGACTTCCCTGATCGCTACGAGCATGGGCAGCGAGTACGTTTAACCTTTGATCAGCAGGGTATGTTAACGGCGCTTGTGGCATGGCCAGGGCAGCAGCCCATTGAGTCGATACGTCTGGAACCTCAGCTGATTGGACGTTTTGCATCAGACAACAATGAAGACCGCTTGCTGGTAGGGCTTGAGCAAGTCCCCGTACTTATGCAGCAAACATTGCTATTGGTGGAAGATCGAGAGTTCTATCATCACTATGGCGTGCGCCCCAGCTCAATTTTACGCGCGGCAGTGGCCAATGTGCGTGCCGGACGCACGGTTCAAGGGGGGAGCACCATCACCCAACAATTGGTTAAGAATATGTTCTTAACCATGGATCAAAACCTGGTCCGGAAAATCAATGAAGCCATTATGGCATTGAGCTTGGATTATCGGTTTAGCAAAGATGAAATCCTCGAAGCCTACTTTAATGAAGTTTTTTTCGGTCAGGATCGCGGGCATGCCATTCATGGCGTCGGCCTCGGAAGTCAGTTCTATTTTGGCAAAGCGCCAGAAGATCTAAACCCAGCAGAAATTGCGCAACTGGTGGGCATGATTCGCGGGCCCAGTTTGTATAACCCCCATCGCAACCCAGAGCGGGCACAAGATCGACGGGATTTTGTACTGCGGCTTATGTATAGCCATGATCTCATCAGCCAAACCCAGTTTTTGGCAGCGCTTGAGGCGCCTGTCGTGACGCGCCAAAACTATCGTTTGGTTGCTCATAGTCGTCCCGATTATGTGGATCTTGTGCAGCAAGAACTGCGCCGATTAATACCCGGCCGCGCATGGCAAGAAACCGGTCTGCGGGTGTTTACTTATTTCGATCCCTATTTGCAGGCGCAAGCCGAGCATGGCATGACCATGCGCATGCAAGAATTCCCAGATCAACAGATTCAAACCGCTGTGGTCATCTCTGATTATCGCGATGGCACGATTCGGGCCTTAATTGGCGGCCGGACACCGGTGAACGCTGGCTTTAATCGGGCGTTTCAAGCGCGTCGGCAAATTGGTTCCTTGCTGAAACCTTTTGTCTACGCGGTCGCGCTCGAAGATTCCGATCAATACTCCCTTGCCAGCATCTTATTTGATGAGCCGCTAAGCATGCGTAATGAACGTGGTCAGGCGTGGGAGCCGAAGAACTTCGACGATGAGTTTTTAGGACCGGTATCACTTTTGAGTAGTTGGGCGGAGTCACGCAATATTCCAGCCATTCAGGTGGGTATGGCGATCGAGCCGACGCGATTGCGTGATCATTTGTATTCCTTGGGTATGACCGGGTCGATTCATGCGTACCCATCATTGGCTCTGGGTACTATCGAGCTATCCCCGCTGCAGGTCACCCATTTGTATTCATATATCGCCAACCGCGGCGAAGCCTACGCACCGACCACCATTGCGGGTATCACTACGCACCGCGGTGATCAGCTATATGTGCGCAATACACCGGCGGTCAGCGGATTTAGTGAAGAGGTTGCGTATCTGGCACGGTATGCGAGCCATCGTGTCGTACAAGACGGCACAGGGCGGGGTATGCAGCGAGTCTTGGGGGCAAGCGCGAGTGGAATCGGTGGCAAAACCGGTTCTACCAATGATTTGCGCGACAGTTGGTTTGTGTCGTTTGACGAACGTTATGTGATGACCACGTGGATGGGTCGCGATGACAACCAACCGATTGGACTTACAGGAAGCCGTGGTGCGATGCTCACGGCCGCACATATCTGGCAAGAAGCGGGAATCGTGCCGCTCGATCTAAGCATGCCTGAGGGCGTAGATATGGGGCACTGGAATCGCTTTAGTGGTGCTTTGGTTGCACCCAATTGTGACGATACTATTCGCCTTCCGGGAATCCGGGTGAGCCAACAACAGCCTGCGTCCTGTGCAGAGACGACATTGGATAAAGATTCAGATCAGGAAGAAGACAAGCGCCGCCCTTGGTGGCGACGCGTGTTTGGTAGTTCCTAAAGCGTCGTGTATTGGCGGTAGTGATTAGATGGATACGCGCTTGTACTCACGATATGCCGGTTTCCAGAAATGACCATCAATACGCTGAGCCAGCACATCATCAGTAATTTCTAACGCATGGCCTTGTTCTTGGGCTACTTTGCCCACCGCAAAAGCAATTTTCTTGCTCAGGGTCGATATCTCGGTAATCGCAGGCAGCAGATGTTCACTGTCGCCGTTGGCGAGAGGTGAATACTGGGCAAGGGTGCGACTGGCGGTAATCAGCATTTCCTCTGTAATTCGGCTCGCTTTTACTGCAAGTACACCTAAGCCAATACCAGGGAAGATATAACTGTTATTGCACTGGGCAATGGGGTAGGTTTTGCCCTGATATTGCACGGCGCTAAAAGGCGAGCCCGTGGCAACGATGGCTTTGCCATTGGTCCAGCGAATGACATCAATAGGTGCCGCTTCTACCCGCTTTGATGGATTTGAAAGCGGAAAAATAATGGGCTCAGGTGTGTACTGTTGCATGGCGTGAACCACTTGCTCGGTAAACAATCCAGGCTGCCCGGATACACCAATCAATACTGTGGGCTGGGCGCAGTGCATTACATCGAGCAGCGATGGATAATCACCACTGAACGTCCAATTGCTGATGAGTGATGCAGGCTGCGTCAGCGCCTCTTGGAAATCTCGTAACGCAGGCATTCCCTCGCTAAGCAATCCGAAACGGTCGACCATAAATATACGGGCTTTCGCTTGGTCGCGGGTGAGCCCCTCAGTACACATGTGCGAGATAATATGCTCGGCAATGCCGCAACCGGCAGAACCGGCACCGACAAATACAATGCGTTGCTCGGAAAGCTTCTGGCCCTTTGTTTTACACGCCGCTAACAGAGTACCTGCGGTCACCGCTGCGGTGCCTTGAATATCATCATTAAAGCAGCAGATTTCATCTTGATAGCGTTTGAGAATAGGCATGGCAGTGTGCTGCGCGAAATCTTCAAACTGAATCATGGCATTGGGCCAGCGTCGCTTCACCGATTGAATAAAGGTATCGATAAAATCATCGTACTCTTGTCCGGTGATGCGCTTATGGCGAGCGCCCATGTACATAGGATCATTTAAAAGCTTTTCGTTGTTGGTGCCAACATCAAGCATCACAGGTAGCGTGTACGCTGGACTAATACCACCACAGGCCGTGTACAGGGAGAGTTTTCCAATGGGAATGCCCATGCCCCCAATGCCCTGATCGCCGAGTCCTAAGATACGCTCACCATCAGTGACCACAATCACCTTCACATTGCGTTTGGTCGCGTTGCGCAGAATGTCGTCCATTTGATCGCGTTCAGCATAAGAAAGGAACAAGCCGCGTGAACTGCGATAGATATCTGAGAATTTCTCACAGGCATCCCCCACCGTGGGGGTGTAAATAATCGGCATCATCTCTTCGAGGTGATCCGAGACAAGCCGATGAAACATGGTTTCGTTGTTATCTTGAATAGCCCGTAAATAAATATGTTTGTTCAACGTGGTATCAAAGCTTTGATACTGCATGTAGGCGCGGGAGACTTGTTCTTCAATGGTTTCGTAACGTGGCGGTAATAAGCCCGTTAAATTGAACATAATGCGCTCTTCACGAGTAAACGCACTGCCTTTGTTCAACAATGGGGTTTCAAGCAGGGAAGGTCCCGCATGAGGGATATACAGTGGGGCTTTTGTTCGCACACTACTCATAGACACTCCGTCGGTCAGTACTACTACTTTTCTGCTGGCGCTCACGCGACGCAAATAAGAACACAACAAACATCAGTCGAAATTAATCACCAGTGGATTGCTCCACTGGTGTTTCGGGGGTCGTACAGTGTAGCGCAAAGTTTAGAGAAGATTAAATGCGTGTTCCGCAACCTGTAAGGTTTCTTCGATATCAGTTTCAGAGTGGGCCAACGACATAAAACCAGCCTCATAGGCGCTCGGTGCTAGGTACACGCCACGCTTTAACATCTCATGATAGAACTTACGGAAATGCTCCATATTGCAATGTGTCGCTTGCTCGTAGGTGGACACCTTTGCCGCTTCGCTGAAGAAAAAGCCAAACATCCCGCCTGCTTGTGCGGTGGTAAAGGGAATGCCTTTTCGATTGGCAAGCTCTTGTAAACCCGATGTAAGTTCGGTGACGCGTGATTCTAACTGCATGTAAATTGACGGTGAATTCAGCAAATTAAGCGCTGCTAAACCTGCGGCCATGGCCACTGGGTTTCCAGAGAGTGTTCCTGCCTGATATACCGGCCCTGTTGGCGCGATATAATCCATGATTTCACGTTTTCCACCAAAAGCACCCACGGGCATACCGCCACCGATCACTTTTCCAAGGCAGGTCAGATCGGGCTTAATATTGTAGAACTCTTGTGCACCGCCCCGTGCTACCCGAAAGCCGGTCATGACTTCGTCAAAGATAAGCACACTGCCATATTCATCGCAGATGGCACGTAGCCCCTCGAGAAATCCTGGTTCAGGCAAGATTAAGTTCATATTGCCAGCCACTGGCTCTACGATAATACAGGCAATTTGATCGCCGAGATCGGCAAACACTTGTTTTACTTCATCAAGGTTATTAAAGCTTACGGTTAGCGTGTGTTTGGCAAAGTCTTCAGGAATACCTGGAGAATTAGGGACGCCTAAGGTTAAAGCCCCAGAACCCGCTTTCACCAACAGTGAGTCTGCGTGACCGTGATAACAGCCCTCGAACTTCAGGATTTTGTCGCGTTTGGTGTAGCCGCGCGCCAAACGAATGGCACTCATGGTGGCTTCGGTACCCGAATTGACCATGCGTACTTTTTCGATGGAGGGCACCATGGCGATTACTTTCTCAGCCATGGTAATTTCGGCGGCGGTGGGGGTACCAAAGCTCAAGCCACGCTCCGCGGCTTCAATCGCTGCATCACGAATTTCCGGGTGGTTGTGACCCAGAATCATGGGGCCCCACGAACCGATATAATCAATATAGCGATTGCCGTCTACGTCGAACAAATAAGCGCCTTGAGCGCGCTCAATAAAAATTGGATGACCACCCACGCCTTTAAATGCACGAACTGGGGAGTTAACGCCACCGGGAATAGAACGTTGGGCGCTTTCAAATAATTGCTCGGAACGGGTAGACATAATTACAACCTCATTAAATATTTGCTTTGTCACTGTACCAAATCACGTCGGTATCATATCGACTCACTAGGTGCTCTACACCCAACGTCAGGGCAAATAAAGCCATCCGAATAAGCACGCCATTATCCGCTTGGCGGAAGATGGCTAGATTCGGGTGCTGATTCAAGTCGTTATCAAGTTCATTCGCCTCAGCGCGCGAATCGCGCGGAAGTGGATGCATAATGACTGTGTTTGGTTTGTAGTGCCGGGTATAAATCTCACTATTGAGTCGAAAACGTCCGCGATATTGCGCGGCTTCTTCCTGACTGGCGAAGCGTTCTTGTTGAATCCGGGTTTGATAGACAATATCTGCATCAACCGAACCGCTCAAATTATCGACCCGCCGAACTTGGTGTCCCGCGTTCTCTAAAAGAGCAACGATTTCATCGGGCATGGCTAATTCGGGTGGGGAGATAAAGGTTAAACGCACATTCTTAAATGCACATAGAAGCTTCGACAATGAATGTACGGTACGGCCGTATTTGAGATCACCGATCATGCATAAATGCATACCATCAATGGTACGACCGTGATGTTGGAGCTCTTTTTCAATGGTGTAGAGATCAAGGAGTGCTTGCGTGGGGTGCTCATTAGCGCCATCACCGCCGTTGATCACAGGCACGCGACTGCCCTCGGCAAACTCGGACACGCTGCCCGCTTTTGGGTGGCGCATGGTAATAATATCACTGTAGCTCGAAAGCACGCGTGCCGTATCGTAAAGTGATTCGCCTTTAGCGAGGGCAGAACTCTCCATCCCCGTGGTTTCGCGCACTTCCCCACCTAGCAAGTTAAAGGCAGTGCCAAAACTTACCCGAGTGCGGGTTGAGGGTTCGAAAAATAGATTGCCAAGAATGGCGCCATCGAGAACGCGAGTGCGCTTGCGTCGATGCGCATAAGGTTCCATTAAATCCGCAATGCGAAACACATGCTCTATGGCGTCGCGATCGAATTGAGCAACCGAGAGAATATTTGCGCCAGTAAACTTCATCATGGGGATGTTTCCAACGTGATCGACTGTTGGGAGAGCATGATAACAGAACTCCCAACGCCACAGAATATAAGGTTATTAAATATGCGCGCTTTTCTGATTGCTTCTATACCCTGCATCATGGCTGTAAAACGGCCAAGAGAACAATCGCGAACAGCAATATAACCGGGGCTTCGTTAAATACACGATACCATTTCCCAGAGCGCCGATTGCGATTGTTTTTGAAGTCGGCAAGGAGTACAAAACAATAAGCGTGGTAGAGCACTAGGAGAAGCACAAGCACCAATTTCATGTGTAGCCAGCCGCTCATCCGAAACCAATCGGCCCCATATATCCAAATAATTCCAAAACCAAAGATAATGGTGAGGATAGCAAAGGGTGTTACAAAGTATAAAAGCCGTCGCTCCATGATTTTAAACTGCTCATGAACTGCCGGCTCACTGGATTCTGCATGATAGACAAAAATTCGTGGCAAATAGAAAATGCCAGCAAACCACGCCACCATAAACGCAATATGCAGCGCTTTTAGCCATTGCAGAACGAGAAATTCATTCATGCTTTTACCTTTCGTAAGATTCATGAGAATGGGTGAATAAATTCATGACACAGTAGCAGGGAATCACCCGTAAAATTCAGTTAAACTATACCCCATTCGAACCGTAAGTATGAAGTGAAGTTCATCAAGGGAGCCAGCATGTCTGAACAACCAGATTCACCAAGGTTGTACCAATTCATCCGCTACGCGGCAATTGCTGTCGTGTTTGCGCTACTTGGCTATTTTGCGGGAAATGCTCGGTTGCACCATTTAGAACAAAGCACGCGACTGCAAGAGACGCAACGGGCAAGCCTGCATCAGCGCGTCGAGCGTCTGGAGTATCGCAACAATATTCTGCAAGTGGAGCTTGATGTGGAGCGCGCTGCAACGCGCGCGTTACAGCAAGAATTGCGCGGTGCAATTGATGAGAACGCGCAAATTCGCCGGGATCTTGCTTTCTACCAGCGCGTGATGGCCCCAGAATTGGATGCGGATGGCGTGTCCATCGATTCGTTTCAGGTGTCCCAATTAGGTAATGATGGTCGCTATTACTTCCGCGTCATTTTATTGCAGCTTGAGCGTATTGAGCAGCTCATGTCCGGAAATATCCGTATTACGGTGCGTGGTCAGTACAACGGTGAGCGGCAAGAATGGAGTATTCTGGAATTAGCCGGGTACGATGCTGAGCACCCTTTTGCAATGAACTACTTTACCCTTACCGAGGGAAGCTTCACGTTTCCTGATGGCTTTACGCCTGACACGGTGCACGTGCATGTGCGGGTTCGTGGCGGAAGGCAAACGGAGCGTTATTTCCCTTGGAGTGACTTAGTTGAGGGTAGTGAGCTAGAACTCGCGCCACAGAGTTGATTGTATACCCTGCATCAGCGACAATAGCGGCATTAGCCGAGCACGGTTATTAGCAAGAATAAGTGAGAGTCTGGAATGAGTGCAGTAGAGCAGGCGATGCCGATTGAATTTAGTGAATCCGCTGCCAAGCGCGTGCGTGATCTGATTACCGAAGAAGAAAACTCAGAGCTTAAGCTTCGGGTATTTGTCACCGGTGGCGGATGCTCAGGGTTTCAGTACGGATTTACCTTCGATGAAAAAGTAAATCCAGATGATATGAAAATTGAAAAAAGTGGCGTTACGCTCGTCGTCGACCCCATGAGTTTGCAATATTTAATGGGTGGTGTGGTGGATTATGAAGAAGGGCTGCAGGGCGCGCGCTTTTTCGTGAACAATCCAAATGCGACGACTACCTGTGGCTGTGGCGCATCGTTTTCCGTATAACAACGGTCATTCGTCGCTTTTTTAAGGGCTCAGCCACCCTCGCCGTATAGCTCTGTTGAATTTTTGTACACCTTGTTAAGTACCTATTTATCAACCCTCGCTGTTATGTCGAGGGTTTTTTGTTCCTCAGAAGCGACCAATCGTTTAGAAGCAACTATTTGAATTTTAACAAAATGGATACATTAAATAGCTTGCTTTCAGACGCGCAACTCCCACAATAGTGGGGGTTGTTGATGTGCCCTCAAGGCAAATTGGAGTACTGAAGTTCATGGTTCGATTGCTGACACAAGGAACCGCTAGCCTGATCGCGATAGTGCTAGTGAGTTTGTTTCCGATGGGCAAAGTTGCCGCCCAAGGCGAAGGGATTGCCGAAGCTATTTGCTATGAAATAAGCAGTGATAACTTGCGTGAGTTAAGCTTGATTATCAATCGCCACAACCTACGGTTACGGAATCTCTACAGCTCCGTGCGTTGCAATGGCTACTCCATGTTACAGTTTGCCATTACCGCTGAGGCCGAAGAAGTGGGCCGCATGCTTACCCGTTCACTTCCCCCGCGTATGATTAAGAACGATGATGTCGATGGCACCCCCTTATTGCGTTGGGCGGAAACCACGGGATACGGAACCTCCCCTGTTGTTCAGGCGGTTCGGGAACGCGTTGGTCCGGTTTCTACACCTTTCTAACGCAGGCAATTTCTACCACGCATTCTATTTGATACACTAGCGCTCTTACCGTAATGATGAAGAGGGCGTGATGAGTCAGTATCTAGACCACTTAGCTGTGTTGAAGCAGCGGTTCGATGAAGCACTCGAAGCAACAGAATTCGATAGTGTCCTAATTTATGCGGGAAACCCGCGTTACGCATTTCTTGATGACAATCCCTATCCTTTTCGCGTGAATCCGATGTTCAAGTATTGGATTCCGGTAACCGAGAGTCCGAAGAGCTTTATTTTTTATCGTCGCGGTGAAACACCCAGAGTGTTTTTATTTCAAGCGCGCGACTTTTGGCATGCGCAACCACAATTACCGCCAGGTGAGTGGAAAGAAGCATGTGACGTCACCCTGATCGATAATATTGACCAAGTTCGAGTAGCACTTGCGGATGAGTTAGCGCACACCGCTCTGATCAGTGAAGCACTAGAGCCTGTGAGTGGCTGGAAAGTAAAAGCACTCAACCCCAATGGCTTAATTGATTATTTGCATTATCAACGAGCTATTAAAACCGAATGGGAAAAGACCAATTTGCGTAAGGCCAATATATTGGCGGTGCGTGGCCACGAAGCGGCTAAAGCTGCTTTTTTCGCGGGCAAATCGGAGTTGGAAATTAGCCATGCCTATTACGGTGCGATGAAGTTCCGGGAATCACAGGCTCCGTACAACAGCATTATTGGGTTAAATGAACACAGTGCCGTATTGCATTACGATGTGTATGACACCGAAGCGCCGGCCGAACACCGTTCTTTTCTGATTGATGCAGGTGCCTATTACAACGGCTACTGTGCAGATATTACGCGTACCTATGCCGCCAAAGATGGCTTCTTCAAAGAGCTGGTTGAAGCGGTTGATGCAGCGGAGCAGGCCATTATCGCCCAAATCAAGCCGGGCGTGGCCTATTATGATTTACATGTGGATACCCATCGTCGCATTGCACAGATTCTTCATGAATTTGGGTTTTTCAAAGTAGACGCCGACACTATTTACGAACGCGGCTACACCAGCGCCTTCTTCCCGCATGGCTTGGGACATTACATCGGGCTGCAGGTGCATGATGTCGGCGGATATTTGAAGAGCCCACAAGGCGATAGCTTCGAGCGGGATGCCCGCCATCCATTTTTGCGCTTACGCCGAGAGGTGGAAGAGGGCAACGTATTTACCATTGAGCCGGGTATGTATGTGGTCGATCAATTGCTTGAAGAGTTCGATGGCAATGAAGATTTTAACTGGAATCGAATCAATGAGCTGCGCCCTTACGGCGGCGTGCGTATTGAAGACAGTGTGATTGTCACTGCCGATGGCAGTGAAAACATTACTCGGGATGCTTTTGCAGCGTATAAATAGAGCCAAAGAGATAGGAACAAAAAAGCGCCTTTGAGGCGCTTTTTTTATATGCTTGAACCTTATTGCGAGGGGAAATAGGCGCCAAGGATAGTAGGGCGGCTGGCGCCGGTCACACTGGTTAAGTCCAATACCTTTCCTTCGCAATGGCACCATGCGAGCCAGGCGAATAAAACCGCTTCAACCCAATCAACTTGGATACCTAACTCATCAGTGGTGGCGATAGTGCATTCAGGCAGCAGCACTGCGCACCGTGCGAGCAGCTCCGTATTATGAGCACCACCACCACAGAAAAATATTTCAGTGTGGGAGTTCGACGAACCTGAGATAAGCTCGCGTATGGCCTCACACAGGCTCTGAACAGTACATTCAAGTAGGGTTGCCTGAACATCTTCAGGTTGAATCTGCTCGAAGCGCTCTAAACGATGGTGTAACCAGCCAGGAGTAAAGTACTCCCGACCCGTGCTTTTAGGAGGGCGGCGCGAAAAATAAGGATCGCTCATGAGGGTGTCGAACAATCCCTGATGCACTGTGCCTGTGGCTGCCCAACGGCCACCTATATCGTAAGCCTGGTGGTGATGCCGCTGAATCCAATCATCCATCAGGGTATTGCCAGGGCCGGTATCGAAGCCCAAAAGCTGTGATGACGGGTCGCCACTATGGCGCAAATAACTGATATTGGCGATACCACCGATATTGGCAATAACCCGATCATGACTGGGATGGCTAAATACTTCCCGATGGAATAGGGGCGCTAACGGCGCACCTTCACCGCCAAGCGCAATATCCTTTTGCCGAAACTGAGCGACGACATCGATACCGGTTAACGCAGCAATGGTGTGCGGACAGCCAAGCTGAATGGTAAAGCCGGGCCCTTGCTCTGGATGATGTCGAACCGTCTGGCCATGACTTCCTATCGCGCGGATCTCTTCAGGGGCGAGCTTATTGCGTGCAAGTAGCGCCTGAACGCCTGCGGCCACCACTTCGGCAAAACGTCTATCGGCAGTGCCGTAATGGACAAGTTCGTTGTTACCCGGGGTACACAGCTCGCGCAAGCTGCTCTGCAAGGCCGCTGGGATTTCCCAACTCAATGCGTCTTGTTGTTGAATTGAACCTTCAGAATCGATGCTCACCAGCGCAAGATCGAGAGCATCTAAGCTCGTTCCCGATAATGCGCCGATAAAATAAGACTTAGTCATCACTTCGCATCGCGAGGTAGAAGCGCTTACGCCCGTCAATCATCGCCAATTTCTCAGAGGCGATTTTCTTAAATGCGGCCATTTGCGAATCTGGCAAAGGCTCAGCTTTCGGCAGCTGCACGGTGCGAGGATTACGATGCACGCCGTCGACGAGGAATTCATAGTGCAGGTGCGGGCCAGTGACCCGCCCGGTTGCCCCTACCTGACCAATAATCTGGCCCTGGCGAACGCGATCGCCTTGCTGCACTGAACGGCGGTTTAAATGGAGGTACTTGGTCATGTATCTTTCGCCGTGCTGGATAAAGATATAATGGCCATTCAAATTATTGTAAGCACTGGCGACGACGCGGCCATCGCCTGCAGACATCACCGGAGTGCCCACGGGCGCCGCATAATCGATACCGTTATGTGGTGCCACGCGTCCGGTGACAGGATGCATGCGACGTGGATTAAACTCCGATGACACGCGGTTAAACGCCACCGGTGCGCGCAAGAAGGTTTGGCGAAGGCTTCGCCCTTCGGCGGTGTAGTAACGACCGTCTTCATGACGAATCGCGGTAAAACGGTCGCCTTGGTTTGTAAATTCGGCTGCGACAATACGACCGACACCAACAAATTGGCCGTCGATGAAATTCGTTTCATAAAGTACGCTGAACTGATCCCCTGCACGAATATCGAGTGCAAAGTCGACGTCCCAACCGAACAATTCCGCCAAGCTCATAATCAGGCCTTGGGTTAAGCCTGCGCTAACGCCAGCGTTCCAAAAGCTCGAGGTAATTTCGGCATGGGCAAACTCAAGGCGCGTATCAATGATTTTTTGTTCACGTTCACTGGTGTAATTACCGTCTTCATCAAGGCTAATCATGAGTGTTTCGGTATCATTGAGGCGATAGTGCATCGCCACAAGATTATCGTCATCATCGCGGGCAAAGCGTAACGTATCCCCCGGATGAATGCGGCGTAAAATATTGGCATCTGGCGCTTGGGTGAGCTCATGCAGTTGGCGTGCGGAAAAACCCACGCGTTGGAAAATGCGGGCCATGCTGTCACCCGACCGCACTTCATAATCAATCCAGGTTAATTCTGAATTGTCATCGTCGAACACATTTGACTCACCCAGATACAACTCAAGGTCATAGCGTACGCCCGGCTCGAGTGGTTCATACGGAGCCATATCGCGGGACGCACTGGCTTTCTCTGAAGGCCAGACGAGTAAAACGAGGAGCAAAATGCCCACCGACATGATAATAAACTGGTGGCGTTTCGGTAGGTGTTGCAAGAAACGCTGGATTGGCTCAACCATAAAAACAAGAGTCCTCTGTACTTCTTCGTGTTATATCATAGCATTTTCTATATGCAAGCTTAAACAGAACGCTTAAAAGCTGCTCTTGAATCAAGTAGAATGCAGCATGGATAAAAAGTTCAGTCAGCCTGGAGTAAAGATGAGTAAAGCTGTAGCCGAGGCGCTCGCCATGATCACGCGGGGCGTAGACGAAGTTCTTGTAGAGCAAGAACTAAAGGATAAATTGGCAGAAGGGCGGCCACTAATTGTAAAAGCAGGCTTCGACCCAACCGCGCCAGATTTACATTTAGGCCACACGGTACTCATCAATAAGCTCCGAATCTTTCAAGATTTGGGGCACACCGTCGTGTTCCTGATAGGTGATTTTACCGGAATGATTGGTGATCCCACCGGAAAAAATGTCACGCGCAAGCCGCTGAGCAGCGAAGATGTGTTGGCAAATGCGGAAACATATAAAGAGCAAGTATTTAAGATTCTCGACCCAGCAAAAACTCAGGTTCGTTTTAATAGCGAGTGGATGAACACCTTAGGTGCCGCAGGCATGATTAAACTGGCATCGCGGCAAACGGTAGCCCGCATGCTCGAGCGTGATGATTTTAAAAAGCGCTATCAAGGTGGTCAGCCTATCGCCATCCACGAGTTTATCTATCCACTTGTACAGGGCTGGGATTCGGTGGAATTGAAAGCCGATGTAGAGATGGGTGGCACAGATCAACGTTTTAACTTGCTGATGGGCCGCGAGTTGCAAAAGGAAGAAGGTCAACGTCCACAAACCGTTATTACGGTGCCGTTACTCGAAGGGCTTGATGGCGTTCAGAAGATGTCTAAATCGTTGGGCAATTATGTGGGTATCACCGATGCGCCAAACGATATGTTTGGTAAGTTAATGTCGGTGTCTGACGATCTGATGTGGAAATACTTTGACTTACTCAGTTTCCGTCCGACAGAAGAACTCGATGCCCTCAAAGCCAACGTTGCCGCTGGCGCCAACCCGCGCGATGCGAAAGTAGAGTTAGCCAAAGAAATTATTACCCGTTTCCATAGTGCGCAAGCGGCTGCGGCGGCGGAACAAGATTTTATTCAACGCTTTCAGAAAAATGCGATTCCCGATGATATGCCAGAAGTTGCGCTGTCACTTACGCAGGATCAGCGTGGCCTCGCTCATGTCTTAAAAGAAGCAGGTTTAGTTGTTTCTACTTCCGAGGCAATGCGTATGGTGAAGCAAAACGCGGTTCGCATTGATGGCGAACGTGTGGCCGATGCGCGCATGGAATGTGCCGATGGCACTGCGGTATATCAAGTCGGAAAACGAAAGTTTGCCCGCATCACAATCACCGGCTAAATCTTCTCACCGGCCCGCTGGCATGAGTGGCAACGCGCTAACGGACCTGTGTTAGTCAGCGCTCACTTGGGTTAATTCCAAGGTTTCAGCGTTTATCAGTGTTAATTGCTCCCCCCAAACACAGCCGGTATCCAAAGCACGGATATCGGCTCGATGGGTCTCACCTTGTAACGCAGCCCAGTGTCCAAAGAAAATGGTCCATGGGCTTTGCGGCCATAATTCAAACCAAGGAATAACATCAGGCTGGGAACAGTGTGAAGGATGTTCTTTTTGATCAAAGTCTAGCTGCCCATCTGCATGTAAGTAGCGCATCCGGGTCATCGCGTTCACGATAAAACGGGCCCGCTCCACCCCATATAAGCTATCTGACCATTGCGATGGTTCGTTGCCGTACATACGCTCGAGAAAGGAAACGAAATTGGATGATCTCAATGTGGTCTCAACGTCGCGGGCACAGGATTGCGCCATTTCCACAGTCCAAGCGGGATGCAATCCAGCATGCACGATTAATTGAAGACGCTCTGGATCGGTAATCAGTAAGGGGTGTCGGCGTAGCCACTGAATCCAAAAGTCGCGATCACTGCCTTCGCGTAGCGCGTGGGTATTGTCATTGCGGTTCGCTGGACGAACATCGCAAAGTACCGCTAAGGCGTGCAAATCGTGATTACCAAGAACGCATTGAAAGGCGGGTCCGAGCTCAACTAAATATTCAAGTGTTGCCAAGGGTTCTGGACCGCGACCGATAAGGTCGCCAACCGACCAAAGCTGATCGTGGCGCGGGTTGAAGTCGACGGCTGCGAGCAGTCGCTTAAGGGGGGCAAGACATGCATGGATATCGCCAATAATATATCGTGCCATGGGTTGCTCGCTTAATGCAGAATATTGGGCATGGCTAACCGAAATAGAGGAATGGGCAGTTGCCATTCGGTGCCGTCATCATTGACCATCCCGTAACTTCCCTCCATGTGACCCAAGGGCGTTTTTAAGACCGTTCCGCTGGTATATTTAAATGATTTACCAGGCTCGATACGGGGCTGCTTGCCGACCACGCCATCCCCCATAACTTCGGTGACTTTACCGTTGGCATCGGTCACGACCCACTTTCGATTAAGCAACTTAATCGGATAAGGGCTTTTGTTCTCGATGGTGATGGTATAGGCAAAAACGAACTGATCCTGTTCCGGTTCAGATTGCTCGCTCAAATACTCAGTTTCCACACTCAGTTCAACATCGATAGTACGACTCATAATGTTCTTTTATGCTCCGTGATCCAGTTTGCCATTCGCACAAAGTCTCCAACTGCTAACGTCTCTGGACGTACACTCGGATCAATGTCGATCGACTCTAGTTCTTCGGCACTCATTAGCTTTTTCATATTGTTACGCATGGTTTTACGGCGCTGGTGAAAAGCCATATGACACACATGGTTAAGGGTAGCACGATCATGCACTGGCCAAGGTGATTCGCTGTAAGGGACGAGCCGTGCCACAGCAGAATCTACTTTCGGCGCTGGACTAAAGGCCTCGGGCGGCACTTCGAGTACCGGTAATACCTGACAGGCTTGTTGCACCATCACGGTAAGGCGACCAAAAGTTTTGCTACCGGGGGCCGCCGCCATCCGCTCGATCACTTCTTTTTGTAGCATAAAGTGCATATCAGCGATGGTATTAAGATGACTTAGCAGGTGAAAGATAAGTGGCGTAGAAATGTTATAAGGCAGATTGCCAAATACCCGTAAAGGTTGGCCGAGCGTGTCTGCTAACGCATTAAAATTGAACTTGAGTGCGTCAGCGCGGTGCACGGTGAGTTTACCGGAAAACTCCGGGCTTTTTTCTAACCGGTCGGCAAGGTCGCGGTCGAGTTCAACCACATGCAAGTGACCTGCTCGCGATAGCACAGGGCGTGTTAATGCCGCTAAGCCAGGGCCAATTTCAACCAATGGTTGTCCGGGTTGCGGCGCAATGGCATCCACAATAGCGTCAATCACGGTTTCGTCTTGCAAGAAGTTTTGGCCGAACCGTTTGCGGGCGCGGTGCCCGTCTAACGTTTTACTCATGAACTAAACTGATTCCTTGTGCTGTTGCTCTGCCATGTGTATCGCTTGCTGCAAAGCAATCTTAAAGCTGCCAACATCGGCCTCACCGGTACCCGCGATATCAAGTGCGGTGCCGTGATCAACCGAGGTACGAACAAATGGCAACCCGAGGGTAATATTTACTGCATCGCCGAAGCCTTTATATTTTAACACGGGCAAGCCCTGATCGTGATACATAGCCAGGATCACATCGGCTTTCTGTAAGTATTTAGGCTGAAAAATTGTATCGGCCGGAAGCGGCCCAATCAGGGTATAGCCGCGTTCTTTACGTAAGCGCTCGAGTGTGGGGGAAATAACGCTAATTTCTTCATGGCCTAAGTGACCACCTTCGCCCGCATGTGGATTCAATCCACACACATAAATGCGCGGGTTTTCAAGGCCGAATTTTGTGACTAAATCGTCGTGCAATATGGCGATAACGCGCTCGAGTCGCTCTGGTGTAAGCGCCTTTGACACATAGGCTAGCGGAATATGGGTGGTGACTAATGCCACCCGCAATCCTGTGGTGGCCAACATCATGACCACATCTTTACAACCCGCTTGTAGGGCGAAGTATTCGGTATGGCCGCTAAAGGCAATGCCGGCTTGGTTGATAATACCTTTGTGCACTGGCCCGGTGACCACTGCCGCAAATTCACCATCGAGATTACCTTGGCTTGCGCGACGTAAGGTTTCCACCACGTAGTGGCCGTTTTGCTCGTTTAAGGTGCCTACTGTCACTGGCGCCGCCACAGGAACGTGCTCAACTAGGAGCGTGCCTGCGCGATGGCGAGAGGGTGTTTGCGTCATATCATAATCGGCAAACTCAAGATCTAATTGAAGTTGCTTAGCGCGATCCACCAACAAACCTTTGTCGGCGCAAACAACAAGCTCAGCAGGCCAATCCTGCTGAGCGAGTTTGAGAACTAAATCAGGACCAATGCCTGCCGGTTCGCCCGGAGTAATCGCGATCCTTGGGATCATTATAATCGGTAATCCACGTAGGCATTATCGCGAATTTCCTGCAACCAAACATCTAACTCTTCCTGGAATTTACGACGGTACAGTATATTTTGCGCCTGTTCCCGTAACCGCTGATCGGTGATGTCTTGTTGACGACGATCGAGTACTTCCACGATATGCCAACCAAACTCAGTGCGGAAGGGTTCTGAAATTGTGTTTAGGTCGATGCGCGATACAACGTTGCGGAACTCTGGAACAAACACGTCCGCAGGTGCCCAGCCCATTTCACCGCCGTCGGCAGCAGAACCTGTATCACTTGAATGTTGGCGCGCTAATTCGGCAAAGGTTTTTTCACCTGAACGAATCTGTTCACGAAATTCACGGAGCATTTGTTGCGCACGATTGTCCGATAAAATCACCGAAGGGCGAATCAGGATATGGCGCGCGAGCACTTCTTCAGAAAGAGCCCGTTGGGTGCCGCGGATTTCATGAATCTTGAGAATGTGAAAACCTAAACCACTGCGCAAGGGGCCCACAATCGCGCCTTCTTCTTGGTCGCGAAGGTTATTGGCAAATAACGTTGGCAATGCATTTAACGACATAAAGCCCATATCACCACCCTCAAGTGCGTTCGCGGCAGCAGAGGCAGTGATGGCAAGTTGGGCAAAATCATCACCGTCGTTTAGGCGATTTAGAACTTCTTCAGCGCGCTGGCGTGCAAGGGATTCATTTTCCCGGCCTTGCTCATCTTGTAAGCTAATCAAGATATGTCCAACACGATATTCGGTATCTTGATTACCTTGTTGCTTGATTAAGTCTACCAGCAAACTGATTTCCTGAGGGCTCATGTACACGCGACGTTGAATGGCCGAGCGTTGTACTTCGGATACCATAATCTGGGTGCGAATCTCTTCCCGATAATCACTCCAGCTTTGGCCATCGGCAATCACTTGCTGGCGCAATGCATCTACAGGCATGTCATTATCTGACGCGATGGAAGCAATGGCTTGATCCAAAATGGCATCGTTGATGCGAATACCCATGCGCTCAGCCATTTGTTTTTGCAGTGTTTGCAATACAAGACGTTCAGCGACCTGCGTTTGTAGGGCACTATCCGAGGGTAAACGCCCGCCACTTGCTTCGATGTCGCGACGAACGGACGCCAACATACTTTCCACTTCACTTTGTAATACCACTTGCTCATTCACCACAATAGCGACTCTATCGAGCAGTTGTTCTGCGGTCGCTAGGGTACTGGCCAGCATGGCAACAACACCAAAAGCCAAGGCTGTAATTTTTTTCATAAAGCTTCCAATCATCTCTGTGTGCTTGCAAAAAATCGAAGAACGAACCGGTCGACTTCGTTGTTGTGATCAGGAACTATGGAGTCTAAATCCACTAAATAATTCCATGGTCACGAAATTAATTGTTCAGGTAAAACGGTCTACGATATCCGAAAATGCTCTGTTGCAGCATGTCGAGCATGCCCGGACCAGAACCGCCAAGGCCCGTTAACATAAACTGCAAACTAATTCCGGTATCAAACTCGGCAGGAGGGAGTGGCTCCCCCGGCTGTACAAATTCATAGTTGCGATCAACTCTGCGATACGCACTTACCCGAATTGACCAGCAGCATCTATCATACTGGACACCGATGGCGGCATCCATCGCGCGGTTTGAGCGCAAGTCATGATACCAGTGACTCGCCAAGCGCCAATCATCGGCCAATGCCCAGGTGCCAATAATACCGGCCTGTTCAACTTCCTCGCTCGTTCCCACCAAACCCCGCACGCGGCGATGGTTCAACTGTATCAAGTTCCCATCGTCTTTACGATACTCAATGGCGGCGCGACTTTTCCTCACTAGGCTCAAATCCGTATCATACTGAATCGCGGAGCTGGCAAACCAGCGGGAGCCCAAGCGAAAATCCAGTTCGGCAGCCACTTCAGAATTGCTGGCGGTAATACGACTGGTTTCGTCAAACAGTTGTGTGCGGCTTTCGTCTAGATAAATGATTTGCCCTAAGCTAAAGCGCATTAACTCTTCTGCTTGCGCATCAAAAAAACTGGTGGTTGCGCCTATGGTGACTTGATGCGCATCTGCAATACGATCAAGGCCAGTAAAGCGGCGCGGCCGGAACAAGCTGTGATAATCATCTTGCATAAGAATGGTATCGTAAATGCCAATTTGGCTTTGGTCGCGGAAAGGCACGTACAAATATTGGATTTGCGGCGTTACGGTTTGAAAGCCTTCGCGCTTGCTATATTGCCGCTCTAAATGAACCTGTCCGTGCCAGCGAAACTGTGGAAGTGCTCGCGTTTTGGAGCCTTCGGCAGGGTTCTCTGTCGATTGCTCGTAATGGGTGACTAAGTAATGCAGATCGGCTGTCCAATCCCAAGCGGGACGAACAACGCGGTAGCGTAAGCTAGGCTCAAGATGCATCCGGGTCGCGTAATCGGCGTTGTTAATCGGATTACGGAAATGGCTCAGCTCACTGTGTACCAGGGCCGTCAAATTACTTGAAATACCTTCTTCATGTTGCACACTCACCCGTGGCAAGGTGCGATAGGGCGCGCGATAGGGCCCAAGCATTTGGAAGTCTTCGATTTGGATCTGCGCGCGCGTTTGATTACTACGGTAATCGAACTGAGCACGGCGGTATAAATTCGGATCAGCACGATTGGCAAAGGGAGCACCAAAATCATTGATATAGGCGATATCGCTGACTTGCGCTATATCGATATAACTCGACCAGCGATCGGAGATATCGGTGGCATGCTCAACGCGCCACAGGGAGCGGCTATGATTACCGCTGGCACTACTATCTGAATCGAGATACTCAACGTAGGTGCTTCCCTCGTGCCGTTCGGTCAGGTAACGCCCTTCAACCACCCCCATGACACCTCGTTCGCTCATCAAGCGTGGGCTCAACGTCATGTCATAGTTAGGCGCAAGGTTAAGATAGTACGGAATTTCTATTTCCAAGCCGTTGCGGGATGAACTGCGAATGGTGGGATAGAGAAAACCACTTTTTCGCTCATCCGTAACAGGAAAGCTAAAGCGAGGAATGTACAGCACCGGCACATCGAAAATTCGAAATTGGGCATGATGTGCGGTTCCCCAACTTTCATTTTCATTGACCGTAATTTGTTGGGCACGAATTTGCCAGGCTGGGCGCTCTCCAGGACAGGTAGTGAATGTGCCTTGATGCAATGTAACTTCACGGGAGCCTGTATCTGCTTGAATATCTATTTTCCCCGCACGGCCAATAGCGCCGGTGGGGATCAGTACGTATTCAGAATCAATAATCTCAACCGCTTGATCGAAACTATCCGCAAGAATCTCACTCGCTCGCACGGCTATATAGCCGTCGGTGTAAATAAGTCCGCCGGTGGCACTTAATTGACCAGTCAATTGATCGAGTTGAGCGCGGTCAGTTCGGAGAACTTGGGAACCTTGAATTAACTGCACATTCCCTTGCATGGTAGCGAAGCGATTCCGATTAATTTCGGTACGATCCGCGAAAGTACGAATTTCAAACTCGCTTGCGTTATCATCATCCACTGAACGCTCGGGAAGATCGAGTAACCAAGCGGGCAAAATTCGGCACTGTTCTGCTGGCGGTCCTACTGCATCGCTAGGCTGGGGGCCAGCAATACTGTCTTGTGCATAACTAACGCCCATCAAAAGCGACACCAATCCCGCCCCATAAAGAGCGTATCGGATAGTGCGTGATGTGATTACAAATGGGCGAAACGAAAACGTCATGTAAACTGGCTTACGTCCAAGGTTATGATTATGGCAGGTATGATAAAGCAATTTCCTTCTGCGGGCTATTTGCTAAGATGCGTTCTACGCGAGTTAGCGCACAAATTTTATTTTCTTGGAGCATTTCATCATGTCACGAATGCAAACCATGCAGCAATGGGTTGCTCAGGTTTTAGGATACGAAAACCTAGAGGTGGTTCCGTTAGCCGGTGATGCCAGCTTTCGCCGCTACTTCCGCGTGTTTAGCGCCCAACCTAAAGCATCATGGGTGTTAGTTGATGCTCCCCCGCCGGAATCGCTCGAGCCTTTTATTTCTCTTGCGCTCGCGTATCGGCAGGCAGGCGTTCATGTGCCCGCGGTAATCGCAGCACAGTACGATGCAGGGTTGATGCTTCTAGAAGACTTTGGTGACCAGCTTCTGCATGGTGTCTTAACATCGGAGTCGGCCCCTCGTATGTATGCCCGGGCTTTGGCTGAACTTCCGGCAATTATGCGTGTTACTGAACATCGGCAAGGGCAAATTCCGCCCTATGATCGGGCCTTGCTAATGCGTGAAAACAGTTTGTTCCACGATTGGCTCTTAGGCTCCCATCTCCAGTTAACCTTATCCCCTGCTGAGCAAAAATTGTGGGAGCAATTCTCTGCGCGCATGATTGCGCAGGCGTTGGCCCAGCCGACGGTGGGTGTTCACCGTGATTACCATAGTCGTAACTTAATGCTCACTCCCGAGCAAACCGTAGGCATCATCGATTTTCAAGATGCAGTGACAGGGCCTGTCACCTACGACGTGGTGTCGTTATTGCGGGATTGCTACGTGCGCTGGCCGAAAGAAGTCGTGCTTAAGTTGGCCCAACAATGTCGCGAGCTGCTGCAAGATCGTGGGCTACTGGATAAGCAGATAGGCGCGGATCAATGGCAAGAGTGGTTCGACTGGATGGGGTTGCAACGGCATACCAAAGCCAGCGGCATATTTGCGCGATTATCCATTCGTGACGGCAAGCAAGGTTACCTCGATGATATTCCAAACACGGTGCAATACTTGGCCGATGTGGCCGCAGATCATGCGGAGCTACGTGACTACCATGAGTGGATAACCACACGCATTCAACCGGCCATTGCCGAGCGCAGTGCGCTCATAGGCGCGAACTAAATGCGTGCGATGATTCTGGCAGCGGGACGAGGCACGCGCATGCGTCCACTGACTGATAATATGCCAAAGCCGTTATTAAAAGTGGCAGGAAAACCGTTGCTTGAATGGCATCTGCAGAAGTTAGTCGCGGCTGGTATGCACGAGATCGTGATTAATACCGCCTGGCTTGGTGAGCAATTGGAATCTTATTTTGGCGATGGCAGTCGTTGGGGCGCACAAATTCTTTGGTCCCATGAACCTGAAGGTGGCTTAGAAACCGCAGGAGGCATTATTCAGGCGCTGCCGTTGCTGCAAGAAGGCGCCCCGGATCAGCCTTTTGCAGTGATCAATGGTGATATATTTACAGATTACGATTTCACCCAACTGCCCACAACCTTGCAATCTAAACTAGGTCACCTGGTGTTGGTGGAAAATCCAGAGCACCATCCACAGGGCGATTTTGATTTATCGTCAGGCTACCTTATTGATCAACCACGGTATACCTTCAGTGGCATCAGTGTATTGTCGCCGCAGTTATTTGCTGGCGCGGCGCCGGGCTTTCACAAGTTACGTCCTTTCTTTACTCGCGCGATGACAAACCAGAAACTCACCGGCGAGCTGTATCACGGGGTGTGGACAGATGTCGGAACTCCGCAACGATTAACCCAATTAAATCAAGAGCTCTCTTAATATGTTTGGACGTTTGCTAGGCACACTTTTAGGTTTTGCAGCAGGGCGTATTTTGGGAGCCGTTTTGGGGTTTCTCCTAGGCTATTGGGTAGACATGATTGCGAATGAGCGCGGCCAAAGTGCGCGCCAACAGGGCAGCAAACACAAGCCCTCGTCGCACTATCGCGAGGCGGATATTTATGAATTCTTTGGGGTAAGTTCGGGCGTCAGCGATCGTGAATTGAAAAAAGCGTACCACCAGAAGATGAAGCAATGTCATCCGGATCGACTGCCCAGCGATGCCTCGAAAGAACTTAAAGAGAAAGCCAAACAAGCGGCACAGGAAGTGCAGGATTTATATGATCGCCTGCGGAAATTAAGGCGTCAGAAGGGAACGGGCGAATAGAACTCAAGCGCCTGCTCGGTCATCGGATGGCGAAAGGCGATAAATTCTGCATGCAACAGCAAACGTTTTGCCGCGGCGGTTGATTCAGAGCTGCCGTATAAACGATCACCAAGAATGGGATGCCCTAGCTGCTGCATGTGAACCCGCAACTGATGGGAACGTCCTGTCACCGGAAACAGCTGCACGTCGGTACTGTCTTGGTCACGCGCAATCACTTGATATCGGGTAAGGGCTGATTTGCCTTGCTCAAAACAAACCATTTGTTTGGGGCGATTTGGCCAGTCACAGCGCAATGGAAGCTGCACATCCCCTGCGTCTGTTGTTAATTGGCCAAATACTCGCGCCCGATAATGCTTCGTAATTTGGCGACGTTCAAATTGTTGACCAAGCTTTCCCTGAGCTTCTTTGTGTAAGGCCATCACGATAATTCCTGATGTGGCCATATCGAGGCGATGTACCACCCGTGCGCTAGGCAGCGCCCGCTGCACCCGCAGGATCAAACTATCTTTATGCTCTGGCGCTTTGCCCGGCACGGATAATAGCCCTGCAGGCTTGTTGAGCACGAGCAGATCATCATCGCGCCACAGGATATCGAGCCAAGGGTGTTGCGGTGGGTTATACACAAACATGAAGATT
Organism: Aliidiomarina indica; assembly: GCF_015354615.1. GTDB lineage: Bacteria > Pseudomonadota > Gammaproteobacteria > Enterobacterales > Alteromonadaceae > Aliidiomarina > Aliidiomarina indica. The sequence goes on from NZ_JACAVQ010000006.1 coordinate 49,699, forward strand.
TCATTCACTTGGAAATTGCCAAAAATAGAGCGCGCATCATAGCAGAATTCGCCGTTAAAAAAATTTTCAATTTTGTCATACCAGCTTCATTTGATTGGTCTATGATTAAATAAAACAACAACAATTGATGAGGTCACTTATGAGTGAATCTGGGCCCAAGTACTATATCCTCGACACGAATATCCTCCTGCACGAACCTCTCGCTTTTCTCAATTTTCAAGAACATAACGTTGTTATTCCTATGGTGGTCTTAGAAGAGCTGGACCACATTAAAGACCGCCAAAAAGATGTCAGTCGTGATGCCAGGGTGGCGATTCGTGCTTTGGAAGAAGCATTGCATGAAGCAACGCCGGAGCAAATTATCTCGGGAGTGCCGTTAACCCGTGTTACCGGAGAACATCAAGCAGAGGGGCATTTGTCGATTTTCCCAGATTACCAATTGCGGCAGACCGAGAGCGCGCTGTCGTTAAACGAGAATGATCACCGCATTATTCAAACGGCACTGCAACTGCAAACGGATCGCGCCCCTCGAAAAGTAGTGTTGGTTACCAAAGACATCAATATGCGCCTGAAAGCAAAAGGAGCTGGCGTAAAACTGGTGGAAGATTATCGCACCGACCAATTAATTGATGATATTCGCTTACTGGCAAAAGGGTTCTATACCTTTGAAGGAAACTTCTGGGATAGCGTGAAAGATGTGAAAACGGAACAAGATGGTCGAGATATTTACCATTATGTCGCCCGTGACCTGTTTCCTTCGGTTTATCCCAATGAATATTTGCTAGACGAAACGGAAACCTTTGCCGCACGGGTCGAAAGCTTTACCGACACCCACGTAAAGTTGCTCGATATTGGTCGGGAACGACTGATGAGCCAACGGGCTTGGGGGATTTTGCCGAAAAATATATATCAGGCGATGGGCATGCATGCATTGCTTGACCCTACCCAAGATTTGGTGATTCTCACCGGGCCTGCGGGGTGCGGTAAAACCCTGTTGGCGTTGGCAACCGCTCTTGAACAAGTCGTAGAAAAGGGGTTATACGAAAAGATTATTGTGACCCGCAATACGCCAGAAATTGCTGAGTCGATCGGTTATCTGCCGGGCACCGAAGAAGAGAAGATGGCGCCGTGGCTCGCAGCAATCACCGACTCATTAGAAGTGCTGCACAAACAAGATGAAAACATGGAATCGAGTTTGAATTACATTATGAACAAAGCCAATATTCAGTTTAAGTCACTGAATTTTATGCGTGGTCGCAGCATTCAAAATGCTGTGGTATTACTCGATGAAGCGCAAAATCTTACGGCGTCGCAGCTTAAAACGATTGTGACGCGCTGTGGTGCCGGCACCAAAATCATTTGCTCCGGTAACTTGGCACAAATTGATTCGTACTACCTTACAGCCGTGACCTCAGGGCTTACCTATATTGTTGAGCGCTTTAAAAATTATCATGGCAGCTCAACCATGAACCTGAACGGCGTGGTGCGCTCAAGCTTGGCGCAATATGCAGAAGAGAATTTATAAGGGCGCGTTACTGCTACAGTGACGAGAAGTAATCTTCCAAAATAAGGCAAGCGGCCGCGCTATCGACGCGGCCTTTTTGCAGTTCGCGAAAGCCACCGCGTTCAAATAGCGCTTCACGCACACTGGTGGTGGTGAGGCGTTCGTCTTGAAGATGAATTTGTACGCCAAAGCGACCATGCAGGCGGTTAGCAAATTTACGCGCCAAATCGGTCAATGGTTGTTCGGTTCCATCCATATTCAGCGGAAGCCCTACCACACAAAGGCTGGGTTGCCATTCTTTGATGAGTTTCTCAACGAGCTGCCAATCGGGAATGCCTTCTTTTGCCTTTAAAGCAGGTAACGGCGTCGCGGTTCCGGTAATTGCTTGTCCGACGGCAACGCCGATGCTCTTGGTGCCAAAATCAAAGCTGAGCACGCTCATTAGGCATGGCCCGCTTGGCTTGAAAGTTGTGAAATATCAAACCCAAGCCGTTCCGCCGCTTTACTCCAGCGTTCTGGCGTGGGGGTGTTAAATAGGATGTCAGCATCTGCGGGAATCGTTAGCCAACTATTATCTGCAATTTCTTGCTCGAGTTGCCCCGGATCCCAACCGGCGTAGCCAAGCGCCAGAATGAATTTGGCGGGTGCTTGATCGGAGCCGAGTGATTCAAGGATGTCGCGAGAGGTAGTGATCATAATATCATTACCCAGCTGTAAACTACTGCGCCACCCTTGTTGCGGTGTGTGCAATACAAACCCGCGATCGGTGGCCACGGGGCCACCGGTATAAACATGGGCAAGCTGTAAATACTTATCCGTGGGCACTTCAATTTCTATTTGTTCCAAAAGTTTAGCGACGGTCATATCCACCGGTTGATTAACCATTAAGCCCATCGCGCCCTCTTGGTTATGCTCACAGATATAGGTGACACTGCGCTGGAAGAACGGATCGTCTAAACCAGGCATCGCGATCAGAAAATGATTCTGCAAACTGCGAAATTCTGAGCTGTCGTCACTAGGCTTTGCTTTTGGTGTGCTTTTACTCACAGATAACCACGCCTTTGCTGTTTTTAGTTACTACGATTGCGCTGGTACGTCAGCCTCGATGGCTGCAAATAGTTGCGCAGCAATATTAATATCATAAGCGTTTTCTATTTCACGCATACAGGTTGGGCTGGTCACATTAATTTCGGTAATGCGATCACCAATGACATCTAAGCCCACCAAATACAGCCCTTTCTCTTTTAAGATGGGCCCAACGGCGTGCGCCAATGCAAAATCTGACTCACTCAGGGGTTGTGGACGCCCACTCCCACCAGCAGCCAAATTACCGCGAGTTTCTCCAGCGGATGGAACTCGGGCTAACGAGTAGGGTACCGGCTCGCCATTGATAAGTAGTATCCGCTTATCGCCGTCTTTAATGGCAGGCAAATACTCTTGCACCATGGCAAAACGTTTTCCATGGTGGGTGAGTGTTTCAATAATTACGCCTAGATTCGAACCTGATTCATCAACCCGAAAAATCGAGGCACCGCCCATACCATCAAGAGGTTTTAAGATAACATCTTTGTGGCGAGCGTAAAATTGACGAATTTGTGCGCTATCGCGGGTAACTATGGTGGCGGGAATCAGCGACGGGAACCAAGCGGTATACAGTTTTTCACCGCAATCACGCAAACTCTGAGGGCGATTCACCACCAAGGCACCGTCGCGGGCGGCGAGATCAAGAATATGAGTAGCGTAAACAAATTCCATGTCAAATGGCGGATCTTTGCGCATCAAAATGACATCAAAATCGCCAAGGGGCGCTATGCTGCTCTCACCGAGGGTATAAAAGTCGTCCAGTTGGTCGCGCACTTCCAATGGGCGCACTCGCCCAAATGGACTGCCATCTTCGACAAAGAGATCACCAATTTCTAAATAGAATAAGTCATGACCACGGGCTTGCGCCTCAAGGGCCAAACGAAAACTTGTGTCTTTATAAGTTTTAACAGTAGCAATGGGATCCATTACGATCGCGACGCGCAACATAGCGGGCTCCTTTTAGAAATCGCCGAAATGAGATTGTAACGCAGTTATGGCCGCAAGTGCGGCAGTTTCTGTGCGCAGAATACGCGGACCTATCTGTACCCCTAAACATTGATGTTCGTCCAGCAATTGAACTTCTTGTTCGGTGAAGCCGCCTTCCGGGCCGATAATCAAGGTATAGGATGTGCTTTGGGGGATGTCACGAAAGCGAGAGGTTGCATAGGGATCGAGAATAACGCGCTGACTGGTGTCAGATTCCGCGAGCCATTGAGCCAATGAAACCGCCGCCTTTACTTCAGGAACGCGATTGCGTCCACTTTGCTCACAGGCACCTAACACAATTTTACGCCATTGTTCCTGCTTCTTGTCCAACCGCTCCTGGTTAAGCTTCACATTACAGCGTTGAGTGAAGATAGGGGTAATTGATGTAACCCCTAGTTCGACCGATTTTTGCAAGACGAAATCCATGCGATCGCCTTTTGAAATCCCCTGAACTAAGTGAATTTGCAGGTCTGATTCGCGTGAGTCTGTTTCAGCCGCGGTGATGGCTGCGACCACAGATTTCTTGGTAACGCTGACGATGCTTGCGGCATAACGCACATCGCTGCCATCGAACAGCTCGAGGGCTTGGCCAGGTTGCATACGCAACACGCGACCCACGTGATGACTCGCATCATCGCTGAGGGTCACTTGCTGCTGTCCGCTAATGGGCTCCGGGTGATAAATTCGAGGGATGCGCATAATATGCCAAAAACAGGGGGGTTAAAGTGACGCTAAAATAGCGTCAACTTTATCGGTACGCTCCCACGGGAACTCCTCTCGGCCGAAATGCCCGTACGCCGCGGTTGGCAAGTAAATTGGACGCTCTAAATCCAACATTTGCAAAATTCCATAAGGGCGCAAATCGAAATGTTCGCGAACAAGGCGAATCAGAGTCGCTTCGTCGTATGTGCTGGTGCCAAATGTTTCAATACTAATAGAGGTTGGCTCTGCCACACCAATGGCATAAGACACTTGAATTTCAAGACGCTCCGCAAGACCCGCCGCCACCAGGTTTTTGGCAACATAACGCGCTGCATAGGCGGCGCTGCGATCCACTTTCGATGGGTCCTTGCCTGAGAAAGCACCGCCACCGTGACGCGCCATACCACCGTAAGTATCAACGATAATTTTACGTCCGGTTAACCCACAGTCGCCCATGGGGCCGCCGATCACGAAACGACCGGTTGGGTTAATGTGAATTTGAGTCGCTGGGGTGAGCCAATGGCTTGGCAAGACCGGCTTAATAATGGTTTCAAGAACATCTTTTCGCACTTGCTCAAGGGAAACCTCAGGAGCATGTTGCGTCGACAATACAATGGCGTCGATACCCACAGGTTTGCCGTCTTCGTAGATAAAGGTCAGCTGACTCTTGGCATCAGGGCGCAACCATGGCAATTCCGTGCGGCGTACTTCTGCCTGACGTTGCACCAGTTTGTGCGCAAACATAATGGGGGCAGGCATTAGCTCGGCGGTTTCATTGCTGGCGTAACCGAACATCAATCCTTGATCGCCAGCACCTTGATCTTCTGGGCGAGCCCGATCAACGCCCTGATTTATATCTGGAGATTGCTTACCAATGGCATTCAATACTGCGCAGCTATCTGCATCAAAACCCATATCTGAATGGGTGTAGCCAATTTTCCGCACGGTATTGCGGGTTAGCTCTTCGATATCAACCCACGCATTGGTATTGATTTCGCCACCCACTAAAACCATGCCGGTTTTTACATAAGTTTCGCACGCCACACGAGCCCGTGGGTCTTGTTCAAGAATCGCGTCAAGGACTGCGTCGGAGATTTGGTCGGCGATTTTATCCGGATGCCCTTCGGAAACGGATTCAGAGGTAAAGAGGTGTCTTGCCATAGTGTTTTGTTCTCGCAAATAAAAGAAAGACCGGTTTGTGCCGGCACTTTTAAAATTGGGGGTGAGTTTATCGTATTCTCTTATTAAATACTACATTTAGACGTCTATCTGTCTAAATGGAAACGCATTGTTCGATTCGCCTGCATGCAATTCATCCGAAACTGGGAGACGGAATTTGCCAGTTATGGCTGAATGATGGACAATACGCGCGCTAGGGTATACGAGCCCCCACGTTCACTTGATCACCTAACCGCCAGGAGTCAGTAATGTCCGATCGTCGCTATCTCGCTAATGCCATTCGTGCACTAAGTATGGATGCTGTTCAACAAGCTAAATCAGGCCACCCAGGAGCACCAATGGGAATGGCGGATATCGCCGAAGTTCTTTGGCGGGATTATATGTCACATAATCCAACGAACCCTGATTGGGCCAACCGAGACCGCTTTGTGTTGTCGAACGGACATGGCTCCATGCTTATCTATTCGTTACTGCACCTGACTGGCTATGATGTATCCATCGACGATATAAAAAACTTTCGGCAGTTGCATTCGAAAACGCCGGGACATCCTGAATATGGCTACACGCCAGGCGTAGAGACCACCACTGGGCCGCTCGGTCAAGGTATCTCGAATGCTGTCGGTATGGCGATTGCAGAAAAAGTACTGGCGGCGCAGTTTAATCGCCCACAATTTCCAGTGGTCGATCACTACACCTATACCTTCCTCGGTGATGGCTGCTTGATGGAAGGTATTTCACATGAAGTATCTTCGTTGGCGGGCACCCTGGGGTTAGGCAAACTTATCGCGTTTTACGATGACAATGGTATTTCTATTGATGGCGAAGTGGAAGGCTGGTTTACCGACGATACGGTGAAGCGTTTTGAAAGTTACGGATGGCAGGTCATCGCCGACGTGGATGGTCATGATAGCGACGCGGTTAAGGCGGCCATTGAAGCGGCGCGGGCAGATAGCGAGCGGCCTACGCTTATTTGCTGTAAAACCATTATCGGATTTGGTGCCCCCAACAAACAGGGTACCGAAAGCTGTCACGGCGCACCGCTCGGCGATGACGAAATCGCAAAAACTCGTGAAGCGCTCGCTTGGCCACATGGTCCGTTTGAAGTGCCAGCCGATGTCTACGAACAATGGTCTGCGCAAGCTGCTGGCGCGGCAAGTGAAACCCAATGGAATGAATTGTTTGCCGCGTATGCCAAGCAATATCCAGAACTTGCTGCCGAGTTCAAACGTCGTATGGCGGGTGAATTGCCGGAAAACTGGGCACAGACAGCGCAAGCTTATGTCGAGAAATTACAAGCAAATCCAGAGAAAGTAGCGACCCGTAAAGCCTCGCAAAATGCATTGAATGCCCTCGGCCCTATCCTGCCGGAATTGTTGGGCGGCTCGGCCGATTTGGCTGGATCAAATCTAACCATTTGGAAAGATTCAAAACCACTGACCGCTACCGATGCCAACGGAAACTACATTTTCTATGGCGTGCGTGAATTTGGCATGTCAGCCATTATGAATGGTATCCAGCTGCACGGAGGCTTGCGCCCTTACGGTGCCACCTTCTTGATGTTTATGGAATATGCGCGCAATGCGGTGCGTATGGCAGCCTTAATGAAGCAGCCGGTTATTCATGTGTACACCCACGACTCGATTGGCTTGGGTGAGGATGGACCGACGCATCAGCCGGTAGAGCAGTTGGCTAATTTACGCCTTACCCCCAATGTAAATACGTGGCGCCCATGTGATCAGGTCGAATCCGCAATCGCTTGGCAGGCGGCTGTTGAACGTACCGATGGTCCCGTGTGTTTGATCTTCACCCGTCAAGGGGTCACGCAAATGGATCGGAACGCCGAGCAGTTGGCCAACGCCCGTCGGGGTGGTTATGTGCTAAAAGATTTCTCCGCAAATCCAGAGCTTATTTTGATTGCCACCGGGTCTGAAGTTGAACTTGCGATGCAAGCGGCAGAGAAGTTACACGAATCTGGCGAGAAAGTGCGAGTGGTCTCGATGCCTTCCACCTGCGTATTTGATCAGCAAGATAAAGAATACCGCAACTCTGTGTTACCCCCTCAGGTTCGTCGCCGCGTGGCCATTGAAGCGGGCATCGCTGATTTTTGGCACAAATATACCGGTTTTGACGGTGCCGTGGTGGGAATGACGAGCTTTGGTGAATCTGCTCCAGCCGAGCAACTTTTCGCTCATTTTGGTTTTACCGTTGAAAATGTGGTGAAAACGGCGCAGCAACTGTAATTACGGAGTATTACTTTGATAAAACCAATGTCCGATTCACAACGTTTTCGGGTCGCCATTAACGGATTTGGCCGTATTGGTCGTTCTGTAGTGCGTGCGTGGATTGAGTCGGGCTGGTATCAACAGATCGAGATTGTTGCCATTAACGAACCTGCGGGTATCGAGGGAATGGCGCATCTGTTGCAATACGATTCGACCCATGGCCGTTTTGCTGCCGAAGTGCGCGTTGATAACGAACATTTGGTGATAGGCACAAGCCGCATTCCGGTATTTCATGAACGTGAAATCGATGCGTTACCTTGGTCAGAATTAGGGGTTGATGTGGTGTTGGAGTGTAGTGGTGTATTTGGCTCTCGAGCCGATGGTCATGCACACCTTGATGCCGGTGCAGCACGTGTTTTGTTCTCACATCCGGCAGCACCCGATGTGGATTTCACGTTGATTCAAGGTATTAATCATCACGAGTTAACAGCATCCCATCGAATCATCTCAAATGGTTCCTGCACCACCAACTGTATCGTTCCGGTCATTAAAATATTGGACGATGCCTTTGGTGTGGATAGCGGGACTATCACGACGATTCACTCGGCCATGAATGATCAGCAAGTAATTGATGCATATCATGATGATTTACGCCTTGCCCGAGCGGCTTCACAGAGCATCATTCCAGTGGATACGCGTTTGGCGCGAGGGATCGAGCGCATCTTACCCAAATTCGCAGGGCGCTTTGAAGCCATTGCTGTGCGCGTGCCTACCACGAATGTCACGGCGATGGACTTGAGCGTTACACTAAACAGTGATGTGGATATCGAAAGCGTAAATCACGCACTAAAGCATGCAAGTCAGCACTTACTTCCAGGTATTCTCGGGTATACTGAAGTGCCTTTAGTGTCGTCTGATTTCAATCACGATCCCCGTTCCGCGATCGTGGATGGCACCCAGACGCGCGTGAGTCATAAACAACTAGTGAAAGTGTTAAGTTGGTGTGACAACGAATGGGGCTTTGCGAACCGGATGTTGGAAAGTGCTGCCCATATAGGCACCCTTCTTATGGATACGGCGGACTCTGTGTCCCAGCAAGATTTGAACTAAGGACAATTGTAATGACCATTAAATTAATGACCGATTTTGATCTACGTGGCAAACGCGTGCTCATACGCGAAGATCTTAATGTGCCGATTAAAAACGGGAAAGTCGCTTCCGATGCTCGTCTACGTGCGGCTCTCCCTACCTTGCAGAAGGCCCTTGAGCAGGGCGCGAAAGTAATGGTGATGTCTCATTTAGGTCGTCCCGAAGAGGGGGAATACACCCCTGAGTACTCCATGGCGCCAGTGGTCAAATACTTGGCCCATGAGCTCAAGTTTCCTGTCCGTTTAGAAAGCAATTACCTTGATGGCGTTGATGTCGCCGGTGGCGAGCTCGTTGTATTTGAGAACGTGCGTTTTAACGTAGGTGAGAAGAAGAACGATCCTACCTTAGCGAAGAAACTCGCCGCCTTGTGCGATATTTTTGTTATGGATGCATTTGGAACGGCGCACCGTGCCCAAGCATCAACCTATGGCGTTGCGCAGTATGCACCCATCGCCTGTGCCGGTCCGCTGCTGTCGGAAGAATTAAGTGCGCTAGGGAAAGCACTGGAAAATCCAAAGCGTCCTTTAGTGGCGATTGTGGGTGGCTCGAAAGTATCCACGAAATTGATGGTGTTAAACTCGTTGGTGCGCAAGGTTGATCAGTTGATCGTTGGCGGTGGCATTGCCAATACTTTTATCGCCGCTGCCGGACATGATGTGGCTAAATCGCTGTATGAGCCAGATTTGGTGAAAGACGCAGCGCGCTTAGCGGAGTCAGCAAAAACCCGGGGCGCGACTATTCCGTTGCCGACCGATGTAGTGGTGGGGGATAAGTTTGCAGAGGATGCCAAGGCGACCACTAAGTTAATTAGCGAAGTGAGTGGCGACGATCAGATTTTTGATGTTGGTCCGAAAACCGCCGCTGCACTCGCTGCTATGCTAGAGAATGCGGGGACTATTTTATGGAATGGTCCGGTCGGTGTCTTTGAATTTGATCAGTTTGCAGGGGGCACGAAAACCCTTGCTGAAGCAATTGCAAAAAGCGATGCGTTTTCAATTGCGGGCGGTGGTGATACCCTAGCCGCCATCGATAAATATGGCATTGCCGACAAAATTTCCTATATTTCAACCGGAGGCGGTGCGTTTTTAGAATTTTTGGAAGGTAAAAAATTACCTGCCGTTTCAATTCTAGAAGCGCGTGGCAACGAGAGCGATTAAAGCGCTTATTTGTTCCGGCAAGCAATTCCAATATTAAAATTAAGTAGATAAGGAGTTCTCAAATGGCTTTGATTTCCATGCGGCAAATGCTCGACCATGCGGCAGAGTTTGGCTACGGAGTGCCAGCCTATAACGTAAATAATTTAGAGCAGATGCGCGCTATTATGATGGCTGCAGATGACACAAACAGTCCGGTTATTGTGCAAGCCTCAGCTGGTGCGCGTAAGTACGCGGGCGCTCCTTTCCTGCGTCATCTTATTTTAGCAGCGATTGAAGAATGGCCTCATATTCCGGTGGTGATGCACCAAGATCACGGAACCTCACCTGCCGTCTGCCAACGCTCAATTCAGTTGGGCTTTAGCTCGGTAATGATGGACGGTTCCTTACGTGAAGATGGGAAAACGCCAGCAGATTATGATTACAACGTCGATGTAACGCGTCGGGTAGTTGAAATGGCCCATGCCTGTGGTGTGTCGGTAGAAGGTGAACTAGGTTGCCTAGGTTCACTTGAAACCGGGCAAGCGGGTGAAGAAGATGGCGTTGGTGCTGAAGGCACACTAACGCATGACCAGTTACTTACCGATCCGGAAGAAGCTGCAGAATTTGTGAAAGCAACCCAAGTAGATGCGCTTGCTATTGCCTGCGGAACGTCCCATGGCGCTTATAAGTTCACCCGTCCACCGACGGGCGATATTTTGGCCATCGACCGCATTAAAGAAATTCATGCGCGTATTCCAAACACGCATTTGGTGATGCATGGCTCGTCGTCTGTGCCACAAGAATGGCTCGCGATCATCAATGAGTTTGGCGGTGAAATTCCAGAAACCTATGGTGTGCCGGTAGAGCAGATACAAGAAGGTATCCGCCACGGTGTGCGTAAGGTAAATATTGATACTGATTTGCGCTTAGCGTCGACCGGTGCTGTTCGCCGTTTCTTAGCGGAGAATCCGTCGGAATTTGATCCACGCAAATACTTACAAGCATCAACCAAAGCCATGTACGAAATCTGTAAGGCACGTTACGAGGCTTTCGGTACGGCAGGAAATGCGAGCAAAATTAAGCCGGTATCACTCGAAAAAATGTTTATGATGTACGAGAAAGGCGAGCTTAAAGCCACTATCAAGTAAATTGTAAATTGTCCGATATAAAAACCATCGACGTGTAAATGCCGATGGTTTTTTTCGTTTTAGGGTACGAAAGTGGCTCGAAATCCTCTAAAATGGGGGAGTTTGTAAACAAATAATGGTTGTTCAGGGGGATAGCGTGCGTTTAAATCGAGTCGGACTCGCCGTAGCGGTGGCCGTATCCATGGGGATGGGCACGGCATCAGCATCTACCTTTATGTTTGATGACATTCAGGATGTAGATCCAGCAAATCAAGATGGAAAGTGGCGAGCCAGTGCCGAAATTGGTGTGTTAATCCGCTCTGGAAACACCGATTCACGTTCGTGGAAAGGTAAAATTGATCTGCAGCGCGATACCCTTCAGTGGCGTCATCGCGGCGTGATCGATTACTACCGTCAAGAACGGAAAACCTTTGAAGGTGTTACGGTAACCGACGCAGATCGCCTGTTCATCTCAGGTCAGTCGAACCGGATATTCGAATCATCAAGCCATTCGTCTGTGTTTTTGTATGGCTCCTACGAAGATGATGCTCTGAACAGTTATGAATACCAGTCAACGATAGCTGCCGGTTACGGTGCCCGTTATCATTTCAATTCAGATATTTTTGCTGATTTTGAGGCAGGTCCGGGTTTGTCGTTCGACAAACGCCGCGATACCGGCGAAACCGATACGGATTTAATTCTTCGTTTGGCGGGTAACCTTGATTGGCAAATCAGCGAAACGGCGCGTTTCACCCAGCTCGTGTCTACTGAGATCGGTGATGACAATACCCGTTCGCGGGCGGTGAGCGCGCTAACAGCGAATCTCAATTCGCGGCTTGCTTTGCGGTTATCACTCACCCTGACCCATAACAGCACAGTGTTTGAACAACCCAACGGTCGTATTCCAGAAAAACTGGATACGGAAACAGCAGTAACGATCGTTTACACCTTCTAACGCATAGCACAGGCTATCGTTTCTAGTGTTAACGCTCACTTGTTCGTGTAAGGAACGAGGCGTTTAATTTCATGAAAAAATCTGATTTTCATTTCGACCTGCCCGATCATTTGATCGCCAGGTATCCCCAGCCGGATCGCAGTAGTAGTCGCTTACTTACCTTAGATGGCCCCACCGGGGCCATTGGCCATCAGCAATTTCGTGACCTTCCTGATTTATTGGAGGCCGGTGATTTGTTGGTGTTTAACGACACGCGTGTTATTCCAGCACGCTTACTTGGGCAAAAAGTATCGGGTGGTAAAATTGAGGTGTTGGTTGAGCGTGTCTTAGATCAGCATCGAGTGCTCGCCCATTTGCGTGCGAACCGATCGCCAAAAGCGGGCGCAAAGCTGCTGCTCGAGGGTGAGGTGAATGCCACTGTGATGGGGCGCGCCGATGCGTTGTTCGAGTTAGCCTTTGATCCGAGTAAAACAGTACTAGAATGGCTTGAAGCGTATGGACACATGCCGTTGCCGCCTTATATCGACCGTCCTGATGAAGCCAGTGACCGAGAGCGATATCAAACGGTTTACAGTAAAAAGCCAGGCGCGGTAGCAGCACCCACAGCAGGACTACATTTCGATGATCAGGTGATGCAGCGCTTGGCCGAAAAAGGAGTGGAAACCGCCTACGTAACCTTGCATGTAGGCGCGGGCACCTTCCAGCCGGTGCGAACCGATGATATTCGTGACCATACTATGCATAGCGAATATGCCGAGGTGCCGGCAGATGTTGTGGCAGCGGTTGAACGAACCAAAGCACGGGGTGGCCGTGTGATTGCTGTAGGCACCACATCGGTGCGTTCACTTGAGTCTGCAGCGCATTTTAACCAAGGAACGCTGGCGCCTTTTACGGCAGAAACCGATATCTTTATTTTTCCTGGCTATCGCTTCCATGTTGTTGATGCCATGATCACGAACTTTCATTTGCCCGAGTCGACATTAATTATGCTGATTTCGGCATTTGCCGGTAAAGATCAGGTGATGGCAGCTTATCAGGCGGCTATTCGAGCAGAATACCGATTTTTTAGCTATGGTGATGCCATGTTTATTACTCAAAACCCATTGGTTGAAGCGATGACTACCGATGTATCTCATCCAAATGAAAAGGTTGGTTCATGAAGTTTGAATTAATGAAAACAGCCGGCCGAGCGCGGCGCGGGCAGCTCCAATTCGAGCGCGGTGTAGTGGATACTCCCGCGTTTATGCCGGTGGGCACCCTAGGGACGGTTAAAGGCATGTCACCGGAAGAGCTAAAAGATACCGGCGCGCAAATTTGTTTGGGAAATACCTTCCATCTAATGCTTAGACCCGGCACCAGCATTATCCGTCAGCACGGTGATTTACATGACTTTATGAATTGGGATCGACCCATTCTCACCGATTCCGGCGGTTTTCAGGTATTTAGCTTGGGGGAGTTACGCAAGATTTCGGAAGAAGGGGTCACGTTCCGCTCGCCCATTAATGGCGAGAAGATTTTATTAACGCCAGAGAAATCAATGGATGTTCAGCGTGAACTGGGTTCCGACGTGGTCATGATATTTGATGAATGTACGCCGTATCCCGCCACTGAAAAACAAGCGGAAGATTCGATGCAATTATCGTTGCGTTGGGCAGAACGCTCGAAACAAGCCCATGGCGATAATCCGGCAGCATTATTTGGCATTATCCAGGGTGGGATGTATGAGTCCCTGCGGGATGTGTCACTGGCCGGGCTAACCGACATTGGCTTTGATGGTTATGCCATCGGAGGCCTTTCGGTTGGCGAGCCCAAAGATGATATGATGCGCATCCTCGAACATACAGCCCCGCAAATGCCAGAAGATAAGCCCCGCTACCTGATGGGTGTAGGCAAGCCTGAGGATCTGGTAGAAGCGGTTCGCCGGGGTGTGGATATGTTTGATTGTGTGATGCCAACGCGCAATGCGCGGAACGGCCATTTGTTTACGTCAGAAGGTGTGATCAAGATTCGTAACGCACGTCATCGCACCGATACCGCGCCTTTAGATGCGTCTTGCGATTGCTATACCTGCCAGAACTATTCGCGCGCATATTTACATCATTTAGATCGCTGTAATGAAATGCTCGGCGGTCGCTTAAACACGATCCATAACCTGCATTACTATCAAACGCTCATGCAAGGAATGCGTGATGCGATCGAAAGCGATCAATTTGATCAATTCGTTTCAGCGTTTTACGCCAAGCGTGGGGAAAACGTGCCGCCTTTAGACTGAATTAATCGATCTTAGGCTTTACATGAGGCGCTGGTTTGTTTAGAATTCAGCACCAATTTTATCCGGCGGGGCTAATTGAATGACCCGCGACTATTGAATTTTTTGAGGTGAGGGGCTAATGCCAGCAGTTAAATTGAAAGAAAATGAGCCATTTGACGTCGCGCTGCGCCGTTTCAAGCGTTCTTGCGAAAAAGCAGGTGTCTTGTCTGAAGTTCGCAGCCGCGAATTTTACGAGAAGCCAACTTCTGAGCGCAAGCGTAAGAAAGCAGCAGCTGTGAAGCGTCACGCGAAGAAATTATCGCGCGAAAACGCTCGTCGCACTCGCCTGTATTAAGATTTTGCCCTCGCTGTTAGAGCGAGCGTGCGAAGTTGCGTGGAGTAGCGTGCCGGTGTTCACACTTGCGCTACTCAAGAACGCCACTGAAGAACCGTGCCCCGCACGGTTTTTTTGTGAAACAGCCCTGTTACGTGTTTAAAAAATCCGCTTTTTATTGCGCGGTGAGCAGAGTACATTAGTGCAATGGCTGGATTAATTCCTAAAGATTTCATTCAAGACCTCATTGCACGCGCTGATATTGTCAGTGTGGTGGAGTCGCGTGTGCGCTTGAAAAAGGCCGGCCGAAACTACCAAGCTTGTTGTCCCTTCCATAACGAAAAATCGCCTTCTTTTACCGTCGCCCCAGACAAGCAGTTTTATCATTGCTTTGGCTGTGGAGTTCACGGCAATGCGCTCGACTTCGTCATGGAATATGACGGCTTAGATTTCCCTGATGCGGTTGAAGAGCTAGCGGCGAGCATGGGACTTGAAGTACCTCGGGAAACCCGTGGTGGTTCTGGCAAACCGGGTCGTGATAAAAGTGAAATTGAAGACGATTTTCAGCTCATGGAAAGTTGTGCTCGGTTTTTTGCAAAGCAGCTCAAAGTATCTCCCGAACGGGAGCGTGTTGTTGGTTACTTGAAAGGCAGGGGTTTGAGCGGTGAAGTGGTACGTGATTTCGGCATCGGTTACGCCCCAGAAGCGTGGGATGCAATATTGCGTGAATTTGGCACGTCGAAGGAACGCCAGCAGCAGTTGTTAGCGTTAAAAATGATCACCGAAAGTGATCGCGGTAAGCGCTTTGATTTTTTCCGCGATCGGATTATGTTTCCTATCCGTGATCGTCGCGGGCGCGTTGTCGGATTTGGCGGGCGTGTGCTCGATAAAGGGGAGCCAAAATATTTAAACTCACCCGAAACCCGTTTATTTCATAAGGGCCGTGAGTTATACGGCTTTTATGAAATGAAGCAAAAGCATCGAGATTTGGACCGCGTCATTATTGTTGAAGGCTATATGGACGTGGTTGCGCTCGCTCAGCACGGTGTCACCAATGCTGTCGCGGCACTGGGTACCGCGGCTACGAGCGAACACTTGCAGTTGCTGTTCCGCCAAGCGAAACAAATTGTCTGCTGTTTCGATGGCGATCGAGCCGGGCGCGATGCGGCCTGGCGCGCGCTGGAAAATGCGCTACCCTTATTGCGCGATGGAACTGACTTACAATTTTTGTTTCTCCCTGATGGCGAAGATCCCGATACCATCGTTCGAACTGAACATGCGGAAGGGTTTCAAAAGCGCGTCGATGCGGCAATGTCGTTCCGGGATTATTTCTTTGATCACATCACCGCCGATCTTGATTTACGCACAGACGCTGGAAAATCAACGTTAGTGGCTAAAGCGCGACCGCTTATACAACAGGTCGCGAGTGATTTTTATCGCAGTTTGCTCATGGAAGAGTTGGCAAGAAAGCTAAGTCGAACCGTGCCCGAGCTTGAGAAATTGGTGCCGCAACAGGCCCGCTCAGATGCGCATGCATCACGCTCGCAGACGCATGGTTCGCAGAGTCCCGTGGCTCGAGCCATCGGTTTATTGGTGCAATACCCAGAATTAGGGCAATTAGTTCCTGTGCATCAGGAACTCGAGCGATTGCAATTAGAAGGCATGAAAGTCTTCATGGGATTACATCGGCAAACCGCCGCTCAAAAGCTCACCACCGCCCAAGTTCTCGAAGCTTGGCGTGGTACTAAATTTGAGCCACATCTTCGACGCTTGGCGAGTTGGGAACATCAAGTGCTAGAAGAAAATCTGGAGCAGGAATTTTCAGAAACCTATATGTTTTTGATCGACCGCTATCTTGAGCAACGCTATGAAGAGTTAAAAGCGTTGCCAGCCAGTGATATGACAAAAGAGCGCCTACAGGAATTAAATGAACTTATCCGTATGATGAAACGTAACTAATTAAACGTTTTCCATTCATGCACAAGCAGGTTTTGTTCTAAAACTAAACTGGTTGAATCGCGCACATTTTGTTATACTGAGCGGTCATTCCGCACGAATCTAAAAACGTCTTTACTGAGGTGAACGCCCGTATGCAGACTCGTCAGTCGCAACTGAAATTACTTATTGCGAAAGGTAAAGAGCAAGGTTACCTAACTTTTGCTGAGGTCAATGACCACCTTCCGCAAGATATCGTTGATTCGGATCAGATCGAAGACATCATCCGCATGATCAACGACATGGGCATACAAGTCTATGAAACTGCCCCCGATGCCGACGATCTGATGATGAGCGAAGACGCAGCCGATGAAGATGCCGCCGAAGAAGCGGCCGCTGCGCTAGCCACCGTCGAAAGTGAAATTGGCCGCACCACTGATCCAGTACGCATGTACATGCGTGAAATGGGTACAGTGGAGCTACTCACCCGTGAAGGTGAGATCGCCATTGCCAAACGTATTGAAGAAGGTATTAACCAAGTTCAATGCTCCGTTGCCGAGTATCCTGAAGCGATCAATTTCCTACTAGAGCAATGGGATGCGTTCGAAGCAGAGCAAATTCGTTTAACCGAAATTATTTCTGGGTTTATCGATCCGAACGAAGTCGATGAAGCACCCGTCAGTGCCACCCATGTTGGTTCAGAGTTGAGTAACGATCAGCTCGAGGACGAAGACGATGATGGCGACGACGATGACGATGATTCAGACGATGATTCGACGGATACGGGTGTTGATCCTGAGCAAGCGCGTGAGAAATTCTCCGAGTTGCGTGATCAGTATGAATCAACCCGCGCAGCCATCAAAAAGCACGGGCGTGAGCATGAAAAAGCACGCGTGCAAATTGAGCTGCTCAGTGAGCTATTTAAGCAGTTCCGTTTAGTTCCAAAGCAATTCGATCGGCTTGTAAAAGACATGCGGGAAATGATGGACCGCGTGCGTGTGCAAGAACGTTTGATTATGAAATTGGCTTTAGAACAGGCAAAAGTTCCAAAGCGCACTTTTGTGCAAGCTTTCGCAGGCAACGAAACCTCCATGGTGTGGTTCGACGGCTTAGTTGAGAAGAACGTCGGATACAGCGAAGCGTTGGCAGAACACCGTGAAGAAATCGAGCGGTGCACCGGTAAACTGCGTTCCATCGCAGAAGAAACCGGGCTGTCGATTGCCAAGGTGAAAGATATTAATCGGCGCATGTCTATCGGCGAAGCGAAAGCCCGTCGTGCCAAGAAAGAAATGGTCGAAGCGAACTTGCGTTTGGTTATTTCAATTGCCAAGAAATACACCAACCGTGGCTTACAGTTCCTAGATTTGATTCAAGAAGGGAACATTGGTTTGATGAAGGCGGTGGATAAGTTCGAATACCGCCGAGGTTATAAATTCTCAACCTATGCCACATGGTGGATTCGTCAGGCCATCACGCGTTCCATTGCCGACCAAGCCCGTACCATTCGTATTCCGGTGCACATGATCGAAACGATCAATAAACTGAATCGAATCTCGCGGCAGATGTTGCAGGAAATGGGCCGTGAGCCACAGCCGGAAGAGTTGGCTGAGCGCATGGCAATGCCGGAAGATAAGATCCGCAAAGTGCTGAAAATTGCGAAAGAGCCAATCTCGATGGAAACACCGATTGGCGACGACGAAGATTCGCATTTGGGCGATTTTATCGAGGATACAACACTGGATTTACCAGTGGATGCTGCAACCTCTGAAAGCCTTCAGAACGCCGTTCGCGACGTGCTCGGTGGCTTAACTGCACGAGAAGCAAAAGTGTTGCGGATGCGCTTCGGTATCGACATGAATACCGACCACACTTTGGAAGAAGTGGGCAAACAGTTTGATGTGACCCGTGAGCGGATTCGTCAAATTGAAGCGAAAGCCTTACGCAAATTGCGCCATCCAAGTCGCAGTGAACAGTTAAAGAGTTTCCTCGACGAGTAAATTCGCATAACTGCTTGAAAAAGCGCCTAAGGGCGCTTTTTTGTTGCGCTCGATTTGGGTATACTTGCCGCCACTTTGCAGCATTAGACCCATGCAACAAAGCCCACCTCCGTGGCCCCTTAGCTCAGTGGTTAGAGCACTCGACTCATAATCGATTGGTCCCCAGTTCGAGTCTGGGAGGGGCCACCATTTTTTAAACACTCCCCATGATCACGCCTTTGCGTATTGGTTTTTAGGGCTGCTTATTCATCCCCTACACTACCGATGCAGTAATTTTTAATGACAAGCGCTGTCGAGGTTGGTTACTCTGACTACTGACTGAGTGGGCGTATGAGATGGAGTTTATGGCGGTGGTTGGGATGATAAAGACGTATATCCGTGGTGTGTTTCTAGCTGCAAGTTGTGCTTTTTTACTGGCCTGCTCGGGCGATCCGGAGATCATTTTGCCTGATGGTGGCACAGTAGCCGATGCCGTGTCGGAGATTGAAAGCCGTGCTTCAGGACTTAGCTACGCGGAGGTTCTATCCACGCCGCAGCGTCATCCCCTCGCTTTAGCCCGTTATATTGCCGAACATGGCAACGACAACGGCATGTTATTTACTGTGTATACGCAGCTAATACAAATCCTATCCACGCATAACGTGCCGCAAGAAGCTGTCATTGATGTTCTGTTGCAGGCTCAGTGGCATTTAGAAAACACCACCCATCCTGAATTTTTTGACCCCTTTCGGTTTGAATTGACCATTATCGAAGGCTATATCGATATCGGATTGGTAGAGGAAGGGATGATGCGTTTACGCGACCTTGATCAGCGATTATCCGAGCAGCTATTAACGCCAACTGTGTTAAACGCCCGTTACCAACGCAGTGAACTCGTGCGCAAAGCCAAAGATGTGGAGTTTTTAGAAGAACTGGTGGATCGACAAGCTGACCCAGCGATACGCGCCCAGTGGCGCGCCTATTTAGGACTGCTCTATCTAGACAAGGGCGAGGAGCTTATGGCTCGCCGTGTAGCAGATGATATTGCGTTTCGGTTGGGCGAGCTGCGCTGGACGGAAATGCCGTTGGAGGTCGACAACGAGAGCTATCAGATACGTATGGCGTATGAAGCATTATTTGAACTCTTTGCGGCGCTCGGCGATCAACGTAATGCGCTGGAAGTTCTGGATATGTCGTATACGCGTGTTCAAGCTGAAAATGGAGACAATCCCTATTGGCAATTAGCGGGGCGGATTAGCTATATCGATGATTTTGCGTCTATTAATGAAATGGCACGGGCTCAACAAGTTGCCATTCAGATTGTTTTTGACCTTGAGAGTTTCTTAGAGTCTACCGACGATTATGCCTACTACTTTATCTTCTCAGGTTTAGAAGAATTGATTGATGTGTTGATGAAATTCGATATGCAGGAGCAACAGAGCCAATTGGTGCAACTTATTTCGGGCATGATTATGGCCGAGGATGATCCTGAGATGCTGTGGTACGCGCTGCTGGTTGTAGAACTAATGAAAAGCTTTGAACAAGAGGGCAATTACACGGATATGCTCCACCATATTCGGTTCTTAACGAATCAGCTTACCAGTATCGATGAACGCTTGATGATATATTCCTGGAAGCTCGATCTCTATGCAGATCTTGGTATGAATCGTGATGCGGAGCGCATGCTTTCGTTGTTGGCCGCTGAACTAGATCGCAGTCACGCTGAAGACGTACGGGAACTCTTTGCTTTTATCGGTGAACGATTGCTAAACCATGATCGCAAGGATCTCTATGATCGCCACATTGTTCCCGCGGTCGAAGGGGCGCCTTATCTTATTCACAATGTCGGTTATACATTGGCTGAGTATGAGTACTATGAAGACGCCCTCGCGCTCATTCTTGGACGTGATAACCTCGATATGGTGCCTTACTTTTTGTTATCCATCGGTCAGTTATATGTCAGCAAACAACGGATTCCTATCCAAAGTGAACGGGATGTACTCGAAGTTCTTCACAAAGAGACGCAAGCATTGCTGACGGTTTCTGACTCAGAAGCCGCTTACTAATTTTGTAACAATTAATGATTTGGCATCGAAAACTCAAATTGCTAACCTAGCCTCATAATAATAAGTTGGCGGGATAGGCCTGCCACACTAAAGTGTGTCGGATTCGGTTATGAAATCGTATATGGTTCGTTTGCGAGTATTCGCATTATTTTTATTTGCCCTCATCAGTGCGCCCGTGTTGGCGCAATCAAATCCAGCGCAAATCCCCATCGAGGATTTTTTCCGTCACGCTGAGTTTAGTAATATTTCATTATCCCCTCTTGGTAATTATGCGGCGGTGACGGTTCCCGCTGAGGGCAGAAATAATCTTGCGATCCTCGATATTTCTGACTTGGCGAGTATCGCGGTAAAGTCTGCATTTGAGCTGCGCGGGGGCGAAAGCCCGATAGGCGTGAGTTGGGTGACAAACGATCGCATTATATTCCAAACCACCATTCAAGTGGGTCCTCTTGAGATCCCCGCTATGACCGGACGAGTATTCGCAATGAACGCCGATGGCTCCAACCGCCGGCAGTTGTTTGGTACCAACCCAGGAAGCTACGTATTTCGTCACATGTCGGTGATTAATTTATTGCCGGAAGAGCCGGATTGGATTTTGATCCAACACTGGGCTCATGATCGTCCAAAACCCATTGCAGAGCGTTTAAATATTCAAGATGCGCGTTTGCGCACGGTTACCTCGTCCCCTTTAAACCGAGGCGGTTTGATGGCAGACCAACAAGGGGTGGTACGTTTTGCCTACGGAACCAATGATGATAACAAAGGCGAATTTGCGTGGCGTCCAGACAGTGATTCACCGTGGCGCACCTTTGAGAATACGATAGGCCAGAGTATTTCGCCGATAGCCTTTACCGACGAAGGTGATGGTGTTTATTTTCAGGTGCGCCGAGATGAGGGTTCTGGTTTATGGCTTGCACGCTTTGCAGAAGGCGATGCGATACCTGTGGCCAATGATTACGGCGTAGAAATTGATATCGGTTTATTCACCGGAATTTCCGCCTACAAGTTTGATGTTACTGGTGAGCGATTGCTTGGCGCCCGCTTTAGCCCAGGCAACCCGCTCATGCACTTAATTGATGAAGATGCGTTTGAATCACAGTGGTTAACGCAATTGAGTGCAATGTTCGAAGGCAACTATGTTCACATTCACAACTGGACTCGTGACGGCAAACGCGCGGTGGTGTCGGTATCGAGTGATATTGCCCCGCAAGAATTCTTTTTGTTAGATACGGAAGCACCAGCCCTTCGTTTTATCGCTGGGTCACGTAGCTGGATCGATCCAGAAATGATGTCGCCGATGCAGCCGGTTGCGCTTACAGCCCGCGATGATGTTGAGCTGCATGGGTATATGACGTTGCCGAAAAATCAGGGATCTCACGAGAACTTGCCATTTGTAGTGTATGTGCACGGTGGGCCGCATGGGGTGCGCGATTACTGGGGCTTTGATCCTGTGGTGCAACTGATGGCATCGCGCGGTTTGGGTGTGCTGCAAATTAACTTCCGTGGATCCGGTGGTTACGGTTGGGAGTTTGAGCGCAAAGGCTATCGTCAGTGGGGCGCGAAAATGCAAGATGACGTGACTGACGCTACCCATTGGCTCATTGAGCAAGGTTACGCAGATGCCGATCGTGTGTGTATTGCCGGGGCAAGTTATGGTGGATTTGCAACGCTTTCCGGGATTACCCGCGAGCCCGACCTGTATGCCTGCGCGTTCGCTTTTATTGGCGTGTACGATCTGCCGCTGATGAAAGAAACCGGTGATGTTCCAGAAACTGCGAGTGGTCGCAACTTCTTGAATCGTGTGTTGGGGAATAATGAAGAGCTGTTACAACGACGTTCACCCTCAAACCATGTGGAGAATATAAAAACCCCATTGTTTATTGCCCATGGTGCAGAGGATATTCGTGCTCACGTGGATCATTACCACCTACTTAAGGAACGTTTAGACGAACACAACATTCCTTATGAAGAACTCTTGGTGGAAGACGAGGGCCATGGTTTTTACAAAGTGGAAAATAACGTCAAGCTGTACGAGCGAGCGATTAACTTTATGCTCGAACATACAGCGCCTGCGGAGCAATAATCGGTGGCAGGGCGCTTTCGCTTTCGGTTTGGCCCAGCAACCTTAGTTGCTGCGGCCTTTATTGGTCCTGGCACTGTGGTCACGGCCTCGTTAGCAGGTGCTCAGTTTGGTTATGGGCTGCTGTGGGCTCTGGTATTTGCCGTGATTGCCACCATGATTTTGCAGGAAATGGCGGCCCGCATTGGCGTCGTCACGCAAGCGGGATTAGGTGAAAGTTTACGGACGGTTGTATCTACCCCGTTGATTCGGGTTGGCTTTATCGCCCTAGTGGTTGCTGCGGTGGTGATAGGCAATAGCGCCTATCAAGGGGGTAACCTCACCGGTGCCAGCTTAGGTGCTGATGCACTATGGGGTGAGTTGCCTTGGATCCAAGCGATAGTAACCCACACGGGTGCGAACCCTTGGGCGGCGATTCTTGGGTTGCTTGCGGCCCTTATCCTATGGCAGGGCAAATATAAAACGATTGAGCGTGTGCTTATTGCACTTGTGGTGCTCATGAGTTTAGCCTTCTTAACAACCTTCGTTCTTACCCGTCCTGACGTGCTGGCGCTCCTGCGCGGCTTACTCGTCCCCCAGATCCCAACAGGTGGCGCTTTGACCATGATGGCGCTGATTGGCACCACTGTAGTTCCATACGCGCTATTTTTGCATGCAGCAAGTGCGCGCACCCGATGGCCGGCAACGAAGGTACCGACGGAACAAGCGCTGCTAGAAGCGCGCTCTGATATCGCAACCTCAATTCCTCTCGGTGGCTTGGTCTCCATTGCCATTGTCTCGACCGCGGCAGCGGCCTATTTTGGACAGCAAGCGACGATTGCGGGAGCGGCGGATTTGGCCGTGTCCCTTGAGCCCATATTTGGGCGCGCCGCAACCTACCTAATGGCTACCGGCTTACTCGCCGCAGGGTTATCCTCTGCGATTACCGCGCCCTTGGCATCGGCGTATGCTCTCACAGGGGTACTTGGCTGGAACATAGATTTACGCAGCAAGGCCTTTCGCGGTACCTGGCTTGCCATTATTCTAGTGGGCGTTGTCGTGGCGTCATTAGGGATTCGGCCGATTGCATTGATTCTGTTTGCGCAAGTGGCCAATGGAATTTTGCTACCGCTGATCGCTGGGTTCCTGCTGCTGGCGGTGAATCAGCAATCGATGGGGCGTTACGGGAATACGCGCCGTCAGAATATTTTGGGTGGTTGTGTCTTTATCATCGCGCTACTTTTGGGCACACGCTCAGTCCTTCTTGCGCTGCTCTAACAGGGCGGGAATAATGTCTTCGGCCATATAGGTTTGCCATTTTTTTCCAAACCAAGATAGAAAACGCTTTCGTTGGCGCTGGTAGTGACTCAGGGCGTCTTCAAGTAACGCCTCAGATTCTGCTAGCTGCTCAATCACAGCCCAGTCATTCCAAACGGAAAATAATCCCCAGTCGGCGCGATGAATCTCACAGCCCGGTAAACGATAATGGAAGGTAGGCCGGGCTTTGATAAGGTCATCGGGCACCGCATTCATAACTCGCTTTTCGTCGAGATGGCGAAACAGCGGCAACATATCCAAGGCTCTATTGCGTGTTGGGTTGTCAGCAAGATAATCGTCCATAAGTTGCTCCAATGACGGGGCATAGTCAGGATCGAGTACTTTATCCAAATACTTGCTTGGGAAAGGGTCAATAAAACTGCTGATACGTCGGGATATATCAGGCGCAATGCGCTTTAACAGCCAATCGTAGCAACAGAGAAAGGATTGCAAGTAGCGCGTAATGGTTTGCGCTTGGGTGTCAGGTACTTCAGGGTTAAGTTGCATGCCAAACGCATACGCTAAGCTGTCGGATGAGCCGCGTGCGCCGGCTTTCCGCAGATGCTCGATCAGTGTTTCCACTTGTTCTAAGCGTGATAGTGGCAGAGGAGGGCTGACAATTTCCACCGGAACAACACTCTCAGCAATCCAGGCAAGGCCCTTTTCTGCTGATTTTTGCCATTCTTCCTGATGCTCTTCCCGTCCTAGTTTTTTTAGATAACTGTAGTCAAATTCTATAACCCAGGGACCCGCATCGTCGCCACTAATCTCTCGTTCGTAGCGTCCTTTACTTGCGGTTTCGGTGCTGACATCGAGCTCGGACAGAAATTTTTCAACAATGTCTGTCACCGCATCTAATGACAACGCGCCCAACTCAATTTCTACGCCGACACGTCGCTCGCTGTCGTCTTCAGTGGTGCGACGAGGCACCGAAACCAATGATTCAGACATAAGCGGCTACTCCTCCAATATGGGCTGAATATCTGAAATAAGGCGATATACCCACGCGTGTTCTCCGTCCTCAAGTGTATACAAGTAACGTTCATACTTCACGCCGACACGTTCATAGCGATCAAGACGCCGCAGTTGAGTCGGGGTGACGTAGAAAATAACCCCCTCGGTGACCGAGTCTTCATCGGGCAATAAATCCAATCCGTATCGCCGATACCCTCCCAATTTCGCGGGTTCCGTCGGCACGTAGCGGCGAATAATTAAAGAGCGTACAAAATGATTTCTTAACGTGCCAAAGGCAAAAACACGATGGGTTGCCTCCTCATCAATGTCCAACGTGGTGTCGGAATAAGTGAACGAAAATGGGCTAATCCAGATCCACCAAAAAATAACGCCCGCGACAAATAATGCAAACAATGCGTAGCTCATAGCTCTCACGTTTTGATTCCATGTTGTGGGTTAATTTTTAATGTTTATCATCTAAAGCTTAGACGAAACACGAAAGAACATACATAATTGGTTGTTCATATAACGATAACAAGTGAGAGCTCGTAATGCGAAATTTCCTAAGAAAAGCAAGTGCTCAGCGACTCGGCATGGTGTTGGCGGCTAGCACACTCATATTGGCCGCATGCGGCGAGGCCCCGAGTCCGACCTCGCACGCTGATGATCGTGCGCGTAGCGAACTGGTGCCTGGTACTGAGCACCGTTTAGATATTTATGTGTCTGTGCCCATGGATGTAGACATTTCCCATTTGTCGGATCAAAAAAAGCAACTTATAAGCGTGCTGATTGATGCTGCTGACATTATGGATGAGCTATTTTGGATGCAAGCATACCCCGGTGATCGGGATGCCCTGTTAGCCAGCATTGATGATCCGAAAGTGCGTACTTTTGCCGAAATTAATTACGGCCCTTGGGACCGACTTAACAACATGGCGCCCTTTATTCAAGGGTATGGTCCTAAGCCCTTGGGTGCGAATTACTATCCTGCAGATATGACGCGGGAAGAGTTCGATGCCACTGAGCTGGCGGATAAAGACAGTCTATATACCTTAGTGCGTCGTGATGACGAAGGTGCGCTCTATACCGTGGCGTACAATGAGAAGTATGCAGAGCAACTTCAACGGGCAGCCGATCTTCTGATGCAGGCAGCTGAGTTGGCTGAAGATCCGTTGTTCTCCCGTTATTTACAAATGCGGGCAGAGGCGTTCTTAAGCAACGAATATCAAGCGTCAGATTATGCGTGGATGGATATGGTTGATAACACCGTTGATGTGATTATTGGTCCTATCGAAACCTACGAAGATCGCCTCTTTGGTTACAAAGCAGGATTTGAAGCCTATGTGTTGGTCAAGGACATGGCGTGGAGTGAGCGTTTAGCGGTTTATGCGGACACTCTGCCAGCTTTGCAGCGCGGCTTACCGGTGCCCGATGAATACAAAGCGGAAGAACCAGGCAGCGAAGCACAGTTAAATGCCTATGACGTTGTTTACTATGCGGGCCATTCAAATGCCGGTAGCAAAACCATCGCGGTGAATTTGCCAAATGACGAAGAAGTACAATTGGCAAAAGGAACTCGCCGTTCGCAATTGAAAAACGCGATGCAGGCAAAATTTGATGAAATTCTCGTTCCTATCGCTGATGTGCTGATCGCGCCAGATCAACGTCAGCACATTACCTTTGATGCTTTCTTCGCGAACACGATGTTCCACGAAGTTGCGCACGGCCTCGGCATTAAAAATACCATTACCGGCGAAGGTCCGGTGCGTAATGCCTTGCGTGAATACGCAGCGCCGCTAGAAGAAGGTAAAGCGGATATTCTGGGTTTATATATGGTGACTCAGTTATTGGAAGAGGGCATTCTCACCGACGGTCAACTTGAAGATTATTATGTCACCTTCCTTGCCGGTATTTTCCGCTCGGTTCGTTTCGGTGCTTCGAGTGCCCATGGCCAAGCCAATATGATTCGCTTTAACTACTTTGAGCAGGCTGGTGCATTTGTACGTGACGATGCCGGCTTCTATTCTGTGGATATGGAAAACATGCGGGCGGCGATGAATAGTTTGTCGGAACTGATTCTGCGCTTGCAAGGGGATGGCGACTACGAAGGTACCGCGCGTTTGTTTGCGGAAATGGGCGGTATCGGTCCTGATTTGCAAGCCGAGCTCGATCGTATTGATGCAGCCAATATTCCGGTAGATATCGTGTTTGAACAAGGTAAGCGTCCATTAGGGCTTGAATAATTCTGCCCTGAGGCTTGAGAAGCCCCTGTAAAGATCACTAAAAAATACGTGTAAAAGCCAAGTGAGGTTAGTGAAATTCGCTAACCGAGCTTGGCTTTTTATTTTTAAATAAAAAATAACTCTTAATAATCAGATAAATATAATTTCTGGCATGGTTTCTGCTTCATTACCATTAACAATCGCTGAACAACCTCATGCAGCCATTGTGAATTTGTTTAATGACAGTGACTAGGAGAACCAGAATGATTACCTCACTGATTTTGTCAGCAAGTATCGCACTCGCTAGCGCAGCACCTGCAGATCAGAATAATTTTTCAATTAGCAATCAATTACACAGCGGTTTTCACAAACAACAGTGTAATTTTAAGTTTGATCGGGATATTCGCGCGTCATATCAGGAACTCCTGGTAACCGACGGCGGTGTTGAGCAAATGCGTATTTCCGCTAATGGTGACCTTTATCTCAATGGTGCCGCTATCGATGTAGATAGCGAAACGCGGGGCCTGTTGATTAGTTACAAGAACGGCGTCACCGACCAAGCCATCTTTGTAGCTGAAGTTATGGATGAAGCGCTTGAAATGACTTCGTTTGCGCTAACCACGGCGTTCTCTGAACTATTCGGCGAAAATCACAAAGTGATTCAGCGAGTAGAGAACTTACAAGATCGCCTGCGTCATGATTTCAACACCATTGCCTATCAAGACCAGCAAGTTTACGTGGTACAGGGAAGCCAGCTCGACGCCTTTGGTGACCGCTTGTCCACGACGCTGGATGAAGAGCTCGAATCGATTATTACCGAGTCTATGGGCAGCATGATGATGATGGTTGGCCGTATGCTGATGAGTGGCTCTGGATCAATTGAAGATCGCATGAATCAATTCGAAGAGCGGATGGAGAATATGGCCGAAGTGCTTGAGTCAAGCATGGAGGCCAAAGGCCAAGCCTTGGAAGTGAAAGGTGAAGCCATGTGTCAGCAGTTGCAACAATTAAGTGCAACTGAGGCACAAATTGCAGCGCAAGTTCCCGAGTTTGATGCATATCGGATCTTGCACTGATGTAGTGAAGTAGAAGTACCAACATAGCAGCAGCAAAAAACGGAAAGCGGAGGGCATTGCCCTCCGTTTTTCCGTTGCTGATCAGTTACTGTTAGCGGGATGGTTCGTTTGGACTCTCTAACTCATCCTTGCCGTCGATAAGGTCTTCATCATGTTGAGAGACATCCCAGGGCAAACTGCCTGGCGAGTGATGCCGGAAGTGCAGGTAGTTTTCAAACTGGTTTAAGACATCATCGATAATATCGGCTTCTTCAAACCCATATACATCATAAGCCTGACCACCTTGGCGCAAAAACACTTCCGCTCGGAAATAGTCGTCTTCTCCGGATAACTGGGTAACCGCAAATCCAGGGCGATGATAACCACGCATACGAATCTCATAAGTGAACTCAATTTCATCCCGTTCAACAGTGAGAATCACGCGGGTAGGCTCTTCTTCCATAACCACGTTAGCTTCCCACTTCTTATCCGAGAGCTCTTGCTTCACTTTATTGAGGCAGGTGGCACAGGTGTTACGAATAAAGGCATCTACGCTTTCTTTGCTGGGGAAATCGACCATGCCAGCAAGGCGCTTCTTCCAATAATTGGCACCGGCGTGTACACCCCGACGATGTACCTGAGTATGGCTTCGTAAGCTGCTATATTGATGCCCTTCAATCACCAACGCGCGCCACATCCCCACCGCTGCAATCATCATAATAATGGCGAATGGCAGGGCACTGGCAATGGCGGCTGTCTGTAATGCAGTAAGGCCGCCAGCAAGCAACAAGATAGCGGCAACAACACCTTCCGTGCTTGCCCAGAAAACACGTTGCCATACCGGTGTGTTCATCACGCCACCAGAGGCAAGTGAATCGATGACCAGTGAACCGGAGTCAGATGAGGTCACGAAGAACGTCATAATCAGAACAACGGTTACAAACGATAATATGCTGGTTAAGGGTAATCGCTCATAGAGCTTAAATAGAGCAATGGCTTGGTCGTCTTGAACTTCCGTAATCAGGGATTCATAGCCTTGCACCATAATCATGTGTAAGGCGGTATCACCAAATACGGAAAACCAGAAGAACGTGAAAATAGTCGGCACTAGCATCACACCAAACACGAACTGGCGAATGGTGCGGCCGCGACTAATTTTGGCAATAAACAAGCCCACGAAGGGAGCCCAAGCAATGGTCCAGCCAAAGATAAACAGGGTCCAGTTTCCAATCCAATCGCTGCGGCTATACGCTTGTAAGTTAAAGGTGCGCTCGACAATATAGTTCAGGTAACTGCCGGTATTTTGCAGGAAGGTTTCAAGTATATGAACGGTTGGGCCAAACGCGAACACAAAGAGCAGCAAAAACAGTACCAGAGTCATATTAATGATGGAAAGGCGCTTAATCCCCTTGTCTAAACCGGCCACCACCGACGCGATTGCCAGTAAGGTGATAAAGAAGATCACCACTACCTGCACGATCGTACTGACAGGAATGGATGGCCATAAATAATTAAGACCCGCGTTAATTTGAATGACCGATAGCCCTAAGGTGGTGGCAATACCAAACATAGTGCCTAAAATGGCAAAGGTATCTACCGTGTGGCCGATGGGGCCATGAATGCGCTCGCCAATTAATGGAAATAGGGTGGATCGCATGGATAACGGCAAACCGTGACGAAACGAAAAATAGGCCAGTACCAAACCGACGAGGCCATAAATAGCCCAAATATGAAAACCCCAATGAAAGTAGGAAATTTGCATAGCCTGTTTGGCAGCGTCGACAGTAAGAGCCGCTCCCGCAGGCGGTGATGCGTAATGCAACACGGGTTCAGACACGCCAAAAAATAGTAAGGCGATGCCGTAACCTGCCGAAAAGAGCATGGCGAACCATGCCGGAAAGCTATACTCAGGCTCCGCATGGTCGGGGCCCAATTTCACGCGTCCCCAGCGTGATACAGCCACAATCACAATAAACATCAGGAATAAAGCGACGGCTAGCATATAGAACCAGCCAAAATCTTCCGTAATTCGTGCCAATACCGTCGAGAATACTTCCCCAGCGAGTTCAGGGTTGCTGAGGGTACCTACGACCAAAAGAAAAATAACAACAACGGCGGGAATAAAAACAGGAAGAAGAAGTGCAGAACGCCATCGCGATGATTTGGCTGAACTCATAGGGAATGCTCCATTTTAGGGTAACCAACGCAGTGCGTTGGCTACATCAAACACCTCATAACCAACGCAGTGCGTTGGCTACATCAAACACCTCATAACGCAGTGCGTTGGTTGCAAAAAAATACCTCGTAGCCAACGCACTGCGTTGGTCAGGGGTCCACCTCAAACGCCTTTTCAAGGCTAGCAGCTTGAATCTGATTCACAAGTTTTTGCCAAGAACAGAGCCCTAATCACACATTTCCCCACTCAATTTGCGAGATTTTTCGCACATTTAGACGACCTTGTGTATGCTGAGAATAACTTTTTTTTAGGATTCGTTTATGCAACCTCTAAGCCTCTATCATCGTTTTAAATTCTATGTTGAACGTCTGCTCGCGGCTGGCCCGTTTTTTCAGCTGTTGGTGGTGTGGTGCATCGTGGGTGTGATTTCTTTGATCGGAGGATTTTTAGTTTTTCTTGTTGCGCGTGAAGCCAGCTTTTCCGAAGAGCTATGGTGGTCATTTTTGCGTCTATCCGACCCAGGCTACCTTGGCGACGATGAAGGCCTTGGTCGACGTTTTATTTCGACTATTCTTACTGTACTTGGGTATGTGCTATTTATGGGTACGCTGGTCGCCATTATGACGCAGTGGCTATTCCGTAAAATGAATCGATTAGAGCAAGGGCTCACCCCGGTCACGTTGAAGAATCACACGGTTATTTTAGGTTGGACATCCCGCACTGTGCCGGTACTTCATGAGCTATTAGCGGGGCGATTTCGGAAGGATAGTCTACGACGTATCGTTGTGTTAGCAGACGATATAACAGCGGGCCCGACGACGCAGTTAGCGCAGGAGCCGTTAAGTACACGGCAACGGAATCGAGTGATATTGCGTTCTGGCGCATCGCTTAATCCTGAGCATCTACATCGGGTTGGTGTGGCGCATGCAGATACCGTGATCATCCCGGGGCGTTCACAGTCAGCAGAGCATGTTCTCACGGCCGATTCTGAAGTGATTAAAATTTTAATGAGTTTGGAAACCCATTATGGCCAATTGAAAAAGCGCCCTAAAGTGATTGCCGAGTTGCAGGATCCCGGCAAAGTGAATATTGCCGTTCATACCTATAAAGGACCATTACAATTGGTGGCTAGTGATGCGGTTATTGCCCGAATTATGGTGCGAAGTGCCTTGTATCCGGGATTATTTGGCGCCATTAACGCGTTGTTGGTCGCCGAAGATCAAGGCCAAATTACCCCGGTATTGGCTAGTTCGTTTCATGGCGCACGTTGGCAATCGATTTATAGTCGTTTTAGTCAGGCCACTCCTTGTGGGGTGATACGGCGTAAAGATGGTAAAAAAGAGACCTTGCTGGCGCCTGACGGTGATTTCGTACTCGATGGCAGTGATGAAATTTTACTGTTAGCAGACAACCAACAAGGGGTGAGCCCGCGTCAGGGAGCGCGCACCGGCAAAGAAAAACCCTCGAAGCCAGAGGGCGATATTTTGCGTATGCCCAAGCGTCCGCGCAAGCGTTCGGTGCTTATGTTGGGGTGGAATAATAAGGTGCCTGCGGTGATGGCGGAAATGCGTCGAGACAGCCGCACTGAGTTTTCGATCATGCAGGTATCAACGATGAATCTACTCGAACGAGAAATTCATTTGCGGGAACAACTGAATATCGAAACAGATACCTTGCCCAATATTCAGTGTATTCAAAAAGACTATACGGTTGAATCGAATCTGCGAGCCTTAAACCCCACTGATTTTGATGTGGTGATGTTGTTTTCGAGCGATCGGTTGGGTACCGGAGAGGAAGCGGACGCCCGCAGTATCGTTGGCTTTATGGTGTTAGATTATCTTCTCAGTGAGCAGGAAAAATCTGGCGTCGCAGGGCAACGCGGGGGCACAAGGCCACAAGTGTTGGTGGAGCTCCATGATGCCAGTAATACCAGCTACGTAAGTCGTTCAGCCAATGAAGTTTTGGTGAGTCCGGTAGTAATTTCACATGTACTATCGCAAATCGCACGTTATCCGCAGTTGCGTTCGGTGTATGAACAGCTTCTGTCGTCGGATGGTGCTCGTTTAAGCTTACGGTCTGTGGCGCCGAGCCATTACGGCACAGTGGCTGTTGCCCAATTACAGCAGTATGCATTAAGCCAAGGTTGTGTGTTGTTGGGCGTTCAGCAGCAAGGACGAACTCAGCTCAATATGCCACGATCCGCGCAGATCAAGGTCGACGAAACACTGCAGTTAGTCGTGCTACAAGGGGCATCAGCCTAGTTTAAGTGAACTTTATGCGAGGACGGCTTAGTATGGGTTGGTGGACTAGGCAAGCAAAGAGCGTGGGCTGTTAACGTCGATGCATGCTGATTTAAGTAGATGAATAAGGAGACTTCCGTGGTGCGAGCGTGGTTTTCAATCGTGATCGCCGGCATTTTCCTTGCTGGGTGCAGTGATGCGCCTTCGCAGACGAATGGAAATGAAACGGGCGGCGAGCGGCGCACGCCTATTGCTGCGTATGAAGTCACTCCTCGCGATTTATCGCGGCAACTTACCTTATCAGCCACCGTTGAACCGCGTATTCAGGTGACGCTCACGAGCCGAACCCAAGGCCGGGTGACCGACATTCATGTGGAAGAGTCGGATGCAGTGGAAGCAGCGGCTGTTATGGCTCAGTTTGATGTGGCTGAGCAACAGGCGGAATTGCGACGGGCTGAAGCGCGAGCATACGAAGCACAACTTGAGTTTGAGCGCCTGCAACAACTGCGCGAAAGCAACACCATTTCTATTTCTGAACTGCAGCGTGCCGAAGCCACTTATGCTGCAGCCGCTGCCGAGCGCGATTTATGGCAAACGCGAATTGATTTTGGCTCAATTTTGGCACCATTAAGTGGTGTGGTCACGGGGCGTTATATTGAAATTGGCGAGTCGGTTGAAGCGCAACAACCGTTGTTCTCATTGGCCAATATGCATGAGCTGGTGGTGCGTCCCGGCGTTTCTGAGCGGGATATTCGCCATTTAACCGTGGGTGATGAAGTTCCTGTACTCTTAGATGGCCTCCCTGATAACGAGTTTCGTGGCACCATTCGGCGGATTTTTCCAATCGCTGATCGCAGCAGTCGTTTACTGCGCATTGAGGTGTTATTGCCCGAAGATGCCTTTGAGCAAGGTGTTCGCCCAGGATTTCTCGGCCGTTTGCCACTCACTGTGGATCCGCGCCCTAACGCATTAGCGGTGCCCGCTGCAGCCATTGGTGAAGATGCAGATAAACGTTACATCTATCGTGTGGTGGATGAACGCTTAGAACGTACCACCATTGAAGTGGGGATTACCCGCGGCCAGTGGACAGAAGTGCTATCTGGCATTGAAGAAGGGGATGTGGTGTTGGCGACCAATCCCATCGACATGCGTGACGGCACTGCAGTGCGTATCGTGAACTGGCGCGGTTAAAGGCTCAGTATTATGAGTAAAACCTATTCAGGACTTAGCAGTTTAGCCATTCGAAGACCCATTGGGACGCTCTCAATTGCATCAGTGATTCTGGTGCTGGGCTTATTTTTTGTGCAGCGCTTGCCGGTAGACCTCCTTCCCCATATTGAATACCCGCAAATTACCGTCACCGTGAATTACCCCGGCGTTGCTCCCGAAGTCATGGAGGAGCAAGTAACGCGCGTGCTGGAGCGCAATTTAGCCGCCGTTGAAAACCTCGTGATGATTGACTCACGCGCATCGGAGGGGCGCACCAATGTGAATTTGCATTTTGAGCTCGGCACCAATTTAGATTTGGCATTGCAAGATGCCGGTCGATTACTTGAGTTGGCACGAACTCAATTGCCCAGCGACAGTGAACCGCCACGGTTGTACAAACGGGATCCGTCACAAGATCCGGTGTGGCAAGCCGGCTTTAGTTCATCGGTACGCTCTGAAGTGGCTGTGCGTGATTGGGTGGTGAATCAGCTCACCCCGCAGCTAGTGGCTATTTATGGTGTGGCCGGCGTGGAGGTTGCCGGTGGTCAAGAGCGAGAAATGGAAGTCATTATTGATCAGCATCGGTTGCGGGCTTTCGGCTTAACCATGCAGGATGTGATTGATCTACTGGCAACGGAAAATATTGATATTGCGGCAGGCTGGATGACATCCACCACCTTTGATGTGATGGCCAAAACCGATGGCATGCTTACCTCAGAAGCGGACGTGGCCAATTTGTTGTTGCAAGTGCCAGGCTCAGATCAGCGTATTCGGTTAAGCGAAGTGGCTGAGGTTCGTGATGGATTTCGGGAGCAGCGCCTTTTCTCCCGATTAAATGGCATTCCAGCAGTGCAGGTGAGCGTCACAAAATTACCAGAAGCGAATACCGTGGAAGTGGTGGAGGGTGTGCAAGCCCTCATGACCCAGCTCGAGCGCAGTGGTTTTCTACCGGAAGACATCGATTATCAGCCGGTGGATGATCCCGTTTACTTTATTCGCGGTTCTATTCGCAGTGTGGGTACTGCGGCTCTGCTTGGTGGCGTGCTCGCCATGCTCATGGTATTTCTGTTCCTTGGCTCGTTACGAAAAAGCTTTGTGGTGGGGTTATCGATTCCCGTGGCCATCATGGCAACCTTCGCTTTAATGGGCGTGAGTGGCCTCACTCTGAACGTGATTAGCTTGGGTGGTCTCGCTTTAGGGGTAGGCTTACTCCTCGATAACGCCATCGTTATGCTCGAAAATATCTTTCGTCATCATAAACAACTGAATAAACCGATGAATGAAGCAGCCCATGAAGGTGCCCGTGAAGTCACGTCCGCGATTACCGCGGGAACCTTCACCAATCTTGCGGCGGTGTTGCCATTCTTGTTAATCACCGGATATGCCTCGCTGATTTTCCGCGAGCTTATTCTCACCATTTCTTTCGCCATTTTGGCCACCTTGGCGGCAGCACTCACCCTTGTACCCATGCTTGCCGCCTTGTTAGCGCGCATTCGATTTGAAAGTGGTTTAGAGCGAAGCTTTCTGATTCGCGGATTTAACGGCGGAATCACAAAGCTGCAAACGCTGTATGTGAAGCTGCTGCGTCCGGTGTTGAAATTTCGCTATGGCGTGATTGTTATTGCGGTACTTGCCGGCATTGGCATCGTGCGCATTGGTGGTGATTTAGGTAATGAATTTTTGCCGCAAGTTGATGATGGCGGTGTGGGAATTCGCATGGTTTTACCGAGTGGCACTCCGCCAGCTGAAACCGATGCAGCAGCCCGTGAAATCGAGCAAGTGATTATGGATATGCCCCACGTAGAGACCATGTTTGCGTTGGTGGGCGGCCATTTAGGTGGGGGTATTATTAATGAACGCCCAGGAACTAGCAACATTCGGGTGCAACTGGTTCCTGCGCGGCAGCGGCCTGAGATGTCGGCAGGGCAATGGGTGGCAGAAGCCCAAGAGCGGTTGGATGCGTTGGATCTGCCGGGTGCTCGCATCAGTGTGCGACCCCCAGCGATTCGCGGCTTGCAGTTTAGCCCGGGTGGCTCGGATTTCTCCATAAGCTTGGTGGGCGATGAACTTGCAGATATGCGCGAATATGCGCGCGACATAGCCGCATTGTTGCAAGGTATTCCTGGCTTAGAAGGGGTGGAAGTGGGGCGCGAAGATCAAAGCCCCTTGATGCGAATTGTCGTGGATCGTGAGCGAGCGGCGGATCTTGGTTTGCGCGTCTCTGAAATAGGTCGCGCTGTGCGTAATGCAGTCGATGGCGCCGTACCCTCGTATTTCCGTGATGGCCAATACGAATACGATGTCCGGGTGCGTTTACCGCGCCACCAGGTCGCTGACGAAGAAACCTTGGGCAACCTTATTCTTGACCGGGTTGAAGGTGAACCTGTTTTGCTGCGGGATGTCGCAGAGTTCTCATTAGGTGAAGGGCCCGCGCATATTGAACGAGAGAATCAAAACCGCGTGGTGCGCGTGAATGGCGATATCAACACGGCAGTGGCAGATGTTGGCCAAATCATGCAAGAAGTGGAAGCGCGCATGGCGAACTTTGAATTGCCGGAACAATACAGTCTGATTTATTCAGGGCAGTGGGAAACTATTCAAGATACCAACCGCGAGCTGCGTTTGGTTGTGGTGCTCGCTCTGTTCTTAGTCTTTGTAGTTATGGCCGTGCAATATGAACGATTAACCAACCCCTTGGTGATCCTCACAGCGGCACCTTTGGCCCTGTTCGGGGTGGTCAGTTTACTTGCCTTAACCCAAACCTCATTATCAGCGCCGGTACTCATTGGGGTGGTGTTGTTAATTGGCATCGTGGTGAACAATGCCATCTTGCTAGTGGAGTACATTGAAATTGCCAGACGCGAGCGTGAGCTCGACATGGGCGATGCGATACTTGAAGCAGCGCGTGTGCGCCTGCGTCCCATCTTGATGACCACGTTAACCACGGTACTCGGTATGCTTCCACTGGCGATTGGGCTAGGGGAAGGTGCTGAAATTATGCATCCGCTAGCGCTTACCGTCGTTGGTGGATTACTCAGCGCCATGTTGCTTACGTTGTTTGTGGTGCCCGCGTTCTACATGATGATTAACCAAGCCGCAGAGCGCGCAGTATTATGGATGACAGAGCAAAAACAAACGAACGGGTAATAAAATGGCCGGTATGAGGCCGGCCATTGGTTTTTATGTTTGCCTAAGGGAAACCCTTATTCTGCAACAGTTACGTTTTCAGCCTGAGGACCTTTTTGACCTTGGGTGATAGTAAACTGTACTTTCTGGCCTTCAGCCAACGTGCGGAAACCCGTACCGGTAATGGCGCTGAAATGAACGAACACATCTGGTCCGCCCTCGCGCTCAAGAAAACCAAAACCTTTTGATTCATTGAACCACTTTACGGTACCAGTAACGATATCAGACATAGTCTTTCCTAACTTCTTTGCTATTTAAAACAGCTAACGTGCGTTAGCGAACTAGATTTGCTTTGAATCAGTTGAGTTTTACGGCAGGGACGAGCGCTTTTAAGAAAGGGGATCGTTCAAGCAGCAGAAACCACATGATACTTAAGCAAAGTTAGTATACATCTGCGTTTTTTCCCTTGCGAATATTTTTAAAGATTCTTTGATATAGCAATTGAATCTCAGCAAATTTTACGCGGATTGGGTATAGTAGTCACAGAGTTAACCCATGGAAAACCGAGATGCAGAATATAAAACGTGGACGCGTCGCTGGGCGACAATCGGAGCTTATTGGCGGCACAGATCTGTTAAAAATCGAATCGCTTTCAAAGTTATCGGGTTCATCGATTTATGTGAAGTGTGAGCACCAAAATCCGGGTGGGTCAATTAAAGATCGGGCCGCACTGCAGTTGGTAGAAGATGCCATGGCTAGCGGTGAGCTGAAGCCGGGAATGACGATTGTGGAAGGCACTGCCGGGAATACTGGAATTGGGCTGGCGATCGTCGCGAAATCTTTGGGATGTGATCTCCTGGTGGTGATGCCAAATGATCAAACTCCCGAGAAAACCCGCATGATTGAAATGCATGGGGCGAAGCTACATGCGGTGCCCCCCGTCCCATTTAAAGATCCCAATCATTTTTATCATACGGCTCGACGCATCGCCGAAGAAAACGCTAACTACTGGTGGGCTAATCAGTTCGAAAATACCAGTAACCTAAAAGCGCATTATCTGCATACA
The DNA here is from genome assembly GCF_015354615.1 of Aliidiomarina indica. GTDB lineage: Bacteria > Pseudomonadota > Gammaproteobacteria > Enterobacterales > Alteromonadaceae > Aliidiomarina > Aliidiomarina indica. The sequence continues at coordinate 87,729 of NZ_JACAVQ010000006.1, forward strand.
GGGCCAGAGATTTGGCAACAAACGGAAGGGAATATCGATATTTTAGTGTCGGTATCCGGCACCGGCGGCACCATTGGCGGCAACTCTAAATTTTTAAAAGAAAAGAACCCGAATATTGAGGTGTGGTTGGCGGATCCGGATGGCTCGGGGAGCTACGAGTTTTTGCGTACTGGCGCCTACGAATCATCGGGCAGTTCGATGACAGAGGGTATTGGCATCATGCGCTTGGTTGAAAATTTCCGACAAGCGCACATCGACTACGCGATAAACCTTCCGGATCACGATCTCATCGCAATTTCTCGATTTGTTCGGGAGCAGGATGGCATTGTGTTAGGCAGTAGCTCGGCACTGAATGTGGCGGCAGCGTTTTTTGCTGCGTTGCATCGTGCACCAGGCAAAACCATCGTGACGTTTGCCTGTGATTTAGGCGAGCGCAGTGCATCGAAGCTTTATAACTCGAAATATCTGCAAGAGCGTGGATTGAACTCAGAGCCTGAGCCAATAACCGATTTGATGACGCGTTACCGCAAGAGCGCGGAGCGCATCTTGCAAGTAACACGTTCCTATCAGAACGATTAACGCAGGGCGGTTTCTAGTATTTTGCGGCTAACTTCCGGAGTCACGTCTCGGTGCTCTCCGAGTTTTACCATGCCGTGGGCTTCTAATTGTTTGATAATCACATCAATTACATCAGCGCTGAGATCGTAATCCTCAATGCGCGTGCCTGCGCCCAAGTTTCTAAAGAAGGTTTCGGTGCGGGCAATAGCTGCTTCAGCGCGTTCTTCGTCGCTACCTTCGGTGATACCCCACACCCGCTCAGCGTACTGCACTAATTTAGGCAACTTATCGGTTTTGCGCACCCGAAGGTTGGCAGGGAGCACTACTGCAAGGGTTTGTGCATGATCGAGGCCATACAAAGCGGTAAGCTCATGGCCAATCATGTGAGTTGACCAATCTTGCGGCACGCCTGCACCGATAAGGCCATTAAGCGCCATAGTGGCACACCACATCACATTTGCCCGCACTTCGTAGTTTTCAGGCTGAGCAAGCGTTTCAGGGCCAAGGTCGATCAAGGTTTTGAGAATGGATTCAGCAAGTCGGTCTTGCAGATGCGCCCCTACCGGATAGGTGAGATATTGCTCCATCACGTGAGTAAAGGGGTCGATAACACCATTAATCACCTGACGAATGGGTAAGCTATAGGTAGTGACGGGATCGAGCACCGAGAACTGGGGATATACTAACGCAGATGCGAACGGCAACTTGGCTTTATACTCAGAGCGTGTCACCACCGAGCCCGAGTTCATCTCAGAACCTGTGGCGGGTAAGGTAAGAACACTGCCAAAAGGCACGGCCGACTGCACAACTTTTCCACCTTTTGTCAGAATATCCCAGCGGTCGCCTTTGTAGTGGGCTGCCGCGGCGATAAATTTCACACCATCAATCACAGAGCCACCGCCGACGGCAAGAATAAAGGTGGCATTGTGTTCGTTGACGGCATCAGCCGCGCGGCACAAAGTTTCGTACTCAGGATTGGCCTCGATACCAGAGAATTCGCAAACAATACGGTCGCCTAAGGCGTCGATAACTTGATCATACACGCCATTGCGTTTAATGCTTCCGCCACCGAAGGCTAGCATCACGCGTGCATCTACAGGGATTTCTTTGCTAATGGATGCAATTTGACCTTCGCCAAAAAGAATTTTGGTGGGATTGTAAAAGCTAAAATTATTCATCGGTACTCCACAGGTTGCTGATGAAAGTAAAACTAGGGTAGTGGATACGCAACCTGAACGCGAACTGATCAGCGCGGATTACAGATGCGGATTTAAGCTGCGTTGCAAGCGATAACCATCACTCCCGTCATCGTAGTAACCGGGCAGGATATCTACGACCTCAAAATCGAGTTTGCGATAGAGATCGATCGCAGCTTGATTATCGGTTTTTACTTCCAATCGAATAAGCGCCGCCCGGTCGATCACTGCTTGGGTTTCGACGGCCTCCATTAACGCGCGGGCAACGCCCTTACCACGCGCCTCGGGTGCGGTTGCAAGCGAGTACAACCGCCATTTGCGACTATTCTTACGGGTGAGCACAATGCAATAACCGACAATGTGCTCGTTTTCGAGGGCAACCCAAACAAAGCAGTGGGCTTGTTTTAACAAATGCCGAAACGAGCGTAGCCCGATCTGATCATAGCTAAAACAGCGTTGTTCTAACGCGGCTAGGTTGCTTGCATCATGTGCGCGTCCGCGCCGAACCAAAATGCCCATATGTGTCATCGTTTAGTCGTCGATACGGCGCAAAAAGTCCGCCATAATAATGCGGTATAACTCATCGCCCAAGTATTCATCTTCCACACCACTATCGATCGACGGGTTGTCATTAATCTCGATAATCACCGGACCATTAGCTGTTTCTTTAATATCGACACCGTAGAGGCCATCCCCCACCAATCGCGTGGCTTGCAGCGCAACTTTCACTACTTCTTTAGGGATTTGATGTACACCATAGCAGGCGAAAGTGCCACTCTTGCCGCGGCTAGTTTCGCTGCTGTGGTTGTAGATTTGCCAGTGATTACGCGCCATAAAGTACTTACATGCATAGATAGCACGGTTGTTTAGCACGCCAATCCGCCAATCGAAATCGGTGGGTAAGAATTCCTGAATTAACAAAATGGTGGACGTTTTAAAGAGTTCCTTTGCGACGCGCTCAAATTCTTCCGCGGTTTTGGCTTTTTCTACCCCAATCGAGAACGAGCCGTCTGGAATCTTCAAGACCACGGGGTAACCAAAGCGCTCACCGATGGCGGTATAGTCGATTGAATCGCCCATCACCAACAACTCGGTACGGGGCCGGGGTATTTTGTTTTTCTCAAGCATTTCATTCAGAAATACTTTGTTTGCGCAGCGCAAAATGGAATCGGGATGATCGATAACAACAAGACCGTTTGCTTCGGCTTTCTTAGCAAAGTGATACGTGTAATGGTTTATCCGCGTGGTCTCGCGAATAAATAAGGCATCGAATTCCAACAAACGGTTAAAGTCGGCTTTGGTAATAAGCTCCGCGTCCATGTCATTCTCGCGGGCTGCGCGCATAAATTTTTGCAGTGCTTTTTTGTCACTGGTTGGAATTTTCTCATCCGGGTCGTGCAAAATAGCCAGATCGTAGCTGTATTCTTTGCGACTGCGCGCTTTGCGCCACACACGTTTACTGAAGTACTCGAGCGATTCACCAAATAAGGTTTGTTCATCGTCATTGAGATCTGAAAGTGGACGATTACGTATAGCATTCAAGTGCCAACGGCCTTCGTGAACAAACTCTACGTCGAGAATTGGGCAGGGGTAGGCTTCAAATAGCCGACGAGCCAATTCTTCAAGATCGGGGTGCAACGTACGTCCAAAACAAATCAACAAACGTACCCGCTTACTGTCGCCATCTTTTTGCTGGGCGACAAATCGGTTTAATAGTTTACTGTGATTGTTTAGAAACAGTTGATAATGGGAAAGATTCGCGAGATCGTTAATCGCAGATACCGAGGGCAACGCACGTTGCTTCCGCGCTTCGGCTAGCAAAGAGACATAATAGCCGGTGGATAAATAGGAAAGATCGCCACATAGGTTGATAATAGGCCCGCGATGCTTGCTGATATTTTGAATATAATCAGCTGCGCTCACAATAGCTTGGCTAGGGTGATAGGGCTGCCAATCAGACAGATCGTCGAGGATAATAAGCGGTGTGTTATGCATAGATAGCCTTGTGGTCGAAGGCCCTTTTGTACAGGGCCGAATGCGCCGAATTTATCGCTTAAATCACTGTAATAAGCAAGCTTTTCTACAGGAATATATAGTATGAAATATCAAGGATCTCCAAAGTTTACGCATGGTCAAGTTCCTAAAATTGGGGTGTTACTCACCAATTTAGGCACACCCGATGCAGCTACGCCAAAAGCGTTGCGCCGGTATTTGGCAGAATTCTTATCCGATCCACGCGTTGTCGAAGTTCCAAAACTCCTGTGGAAAGTGATTTTGCATGGCGTAATCTTGCGAATTCGTCCAAGTCGTTCAGCTAAAGCCTATCAGACAGTTTGGACAGATCAAGGTTCGCCCCTGTTGATTTATACCCAACAACAGACCGATGCGGTTCGTTCAGAGTTGAAAAAAATATGGGGTGATGACGTGGTGGTAGAGTTTGGCATGCGCTATGGCAACCCTTCGATTGCTAGTGCTCTTGAGAAAATGATGCAGCAAGGCGTGACCAAACTGGCTGTTTTGCCGCTATACCCGCACTATTCCGGTTCCACCACGGGATCAACTTTTGATGCAGTTGCCGCCGATTTTACCCAGCGCCGCTGGATACCCGAACTTCGATTTAATACCAGTTACCATGATCACCCCGGATTTATTCAAGCGGTCGCAAACAAAATAAAGGCCCATTGGGAGCGACACGGTCGTGCCGATAAATTGGTGTTTTCTTATCATGGCGTACCCAAGCGCTATTTGTTAAATGGCGACCCCTATCACTGCCAATGTTACAAGACGTCGCGCTTGGTTGCAGAGCAGCTAGGTATGAGTAGTGATGAGTACATGACCACCTTCCAATCACGTTTTGGTCGCGAGGAGTGGTTAAAGCCTTATACCGACGAAACCTTGAAAGCGTTTCCAGAGCAAGGGGTCAAATCGTTGCAGGTTGTGTGCCCCGGGTTTTCTTCAGATTGTTTGGAGACCATTGAGGAAATTGGTGAAGAAAATCGCGACTACTTTATGGAAGCGGGCGGAGAGCGCTACGAATATATTGATTGCTTGAACGCGGATGCGGAACATATTCAAGTGCTCACCCAGATCGTGCAATCCCAGCTCCATGGGTGGGAAGCAGGAACTGCTGAAAAAAGTGCGCAAACAGCCGCGCGAGCAAAAGCGCTGGGTGCTAAGCTTTAAGCGATAACTATGTGTTAGGCGCACCAAAAAGGAGAGTGCAATGTTAACCATGCTCGCGCGCTTGCTAAAAGCATTGAATGCCGAAACTAGTCCATGGGCCCTCGCTTGGGCCTTTGTTCTGGGGATGTTTATGGGGCTCACCCCCCTGTTGAGTTTGCACAATGTGCTCATTCTTTTCTTAGCTTTATCGCTGCGGATAAATCTCACCGGTTTTATTTTGGCATTCGTGGTGTTTTCCGGTATTGCCTACGCACTAGACCCACTCTTTAACTTTATTGGAGAGGCGCTGCTTGGCGCCGCCGCGTTAGAAGGGCTTTGGGTCACCCTGTACGAAATTCCGCTGGCGCGCTTGTTTCAGTACAACCACACGATAACTCTTGGCAGTGTGGTGTTTTGTGTGCTGTTTGCGCCTATCTGGCTGCTCGTATCCCATAAACTAATTGTGCTGTACCGCGGGCGAGTGATGCTGTGGTTTGGCAAACTGCGTATCGTGCAAGTTGTGAAAAGCACCAAATTCTTTGGGGCTTACCAGAAAGTAAGCGGTTTACGGGGGGATTTCTAATGAAAAACATTATTCGTTGGCCCGGCCTTATCGCATTTCTGGTGATTGTGGTGGGTATTGCCGTGGTCATTCGCGTATTTGCAGGGCCCTTGCTGAAAGGTGGGCTTGAGTACGGGTTAACTCGTGCAAATGGTGCGGAAGTAAATATTGAACAAGCTGTGGTGCAATGGAGCCCCTTTGCCCTCACCTTGCATGGCATTGAAGTAACCGATCCGGATCAGCCTGAACTCAATCGAGTGCAAGCAAGTCGTGGTTACGCGGAATTCAATCTGTGGGATGCGTTAATTGGCCGTATTCATATTCACGAGTTAGAACTTGCCGATGTTGCCATGGGCGTTGAGCGTGCCCGTCCTGGTCGTGTTCGGGCAGATTACCAGCGCGAACGGGATCCGATTGATTGGCAGCAAGTACTTGCGGATCTCGATATTGATATTCCGTCTCTGGATGAAGTATTGGCCCGCAGCGAAATTCGGACGCCAGATCTGGTATCGAAAATAGAGAACGATTTTCAGCAGCAGCGGGAACAAGTTGAAACGGCACGCGAGAATTTGCCATCACGGGAGCGAATCGAAAGCTACCGAGAACGCATGCAAGAAATTACCGAAACCCGTCCGCGTACTCCCCAAGAGTTGTTGGCGCTGCGTGAACGTTTAGATGATTTGAAGTCAGATATTCGTTCAGACCGTCATCACGTGGAAACCTTTGTAAGTACAAGCGAGCAAGCGGTTCGAGTGATGCGTGACGATCTTGCAGCACTGCGTGAAGCGCCCAGTCAAGACTTAGCCCGTATCCGTCAGCTGCTCAGTTTTGATCAGGACAGTATGTCGGAACTGAGTGGCATTTTATTTGGTCCGCGGGTTGAACAATGGAGCCGTTATGCGTTTATGGCGTTTGATGTAATAGGGCCCATGCTGCAACGGGCAGAGGATCAAGAACAACGACCCAACCGTTGGCACGGGCGCTTTATTGATTTTGACCGCGCCAGTCGACCGACATTTTTAATTGATAATGCCGGAATTAGTATTCGTATTCTTGATACCGACGTGATGTCGAACTGGCAGAATATTACCTGGCAACACGATCGCATTGATGGCATTCCAACCACCTTTGAAGCAGGCGCATCGGCCACTCAATGGTGGCGCGAACTGTACTTTGATGGGGAGTTTGCTTTATCCGATGTGCGCGGGTTTAGTGGTCATCAAAATTGGCGGGTGCAAGGGGTTAACCTTGTCGAACAATCGTTGCTTGATCATCAAGGTGTAAGTGCTCGCTTACTCGGCGCGGTTTTAAATTCAGAAGGAAGGCTCGGTGTACAACAAGGACGACTGGATGGCAGCGGCTTGATTCGCATGCAAGATGTCGACATGCGCTTAGATGGTGAGGCGCGCTGGGCTCAGATCCTCAGTGATGTTATTTCGCAAGTGAACGCATTTGATATGAATGTCAGTGTGGATGGTCCACTGGGGCAGCCGGGGTTGCGATTAAGCTCGGATCTAGATAACCAATTGCAGCAGTTACTCACACGCGCGTTGCGTCAGGAAGCGGATGCCCACTTAAGTAGTGTACGCGCTGATCTGGAACAGCAAGTGGCGGCGGTGACCAGCGCTTGGGAACCTCGATTACAGCAGTTTACCGGTCTTCGTGATCAAGCCCGCGAGCAAAATAGTCTGCTTGAGGATTTACTCTCGGTTGAGGGGAGTGATTTAAGTATCGGTGAGCAACTCGAAGATCGCCTCCGCGACAGGCTTCGCCGCCGCATCGGGGGTTAGCACCGGCTGGGTTGATGATCGGCCAACGCGGTGCGTTGGCTACGAGGGGTTAGCGGTGTTCTTTGAAGACCGTAAGCGACCAGTGGTAGCGAATTGCGCCTAAGCGCAGGGCAAGCGTGGTCGTCATCGCGGCGGCCATGGCAATATTTGCACTGTAGGGTTGCAGCACGACAAATATGATGGCTCCGGCAATACAGGTGGTGGCATAGAGTTCACTTTTGAGCACTAGCGGAATGTCGCGAGCCAACACATCCCGAAGCATGCCACCAAAAACGGCGGTCATGGTGCCCATAATCACCGCAATCACCGGGCTCATCCCTGTATTTAGCGCTTTCTCCGCCCCCAACACGGTAAAAAACGCGATACCAAGCGCATCCGCGATAAGTAACCGATTCAGTGGGATATAGGCTTTAAAGCGTAACCAAATAATGGTGCTCATTGCGGCCAAGAGGATGACCAAAAAATACGTGGGATCGTGTAACCAAAATACCGGTACGTCTAAAATTAAATCACGGGTGGTGCCGCCACCGATAGCCGTAACCGAGGCCAGAACCACCACGCCAAAGCCATCCATTTGCTTCCGAAACGCCAGTAAAGTTCCTGCCACTGCAAATACAGCAACACCCGCAAGATCAGCAATATAGAACCATTCGGTCATGGGCTCACCATCCTTTAGTAACCATTTCGCTAGTGTGGCACTTCATGCAAGAAAAAAGAAGTGCGCTTCCCTTGCATTTGTAAAATGGGGGCCGCATATCAAAGTTCTGCGATAGCCTGCGGATGCAAGCATTTCGCTTCGCGCTCGGTTCGGTTACAATACGGCGTTTATTTCATCAATGTGATTCAAATTTCAAGCCTGCGGGCTGATGTATTTAAAGAGGAAGAGTTATGGATTTTTTTATTGCTAATGCTTATGCGCAACAAGGTGGCCAGGAAGGTGGAACGGCATCATTGATTATCATGCTGGCGCTGTTTGGTCTTATTTTCTATTTCTTGATTTACCGTCCACAAGCGAAGCGCGTAAAAGAGCATAAAACGCTTGTTTCTAGCCTGCAAAAAGGTGATGAAGTACTAGTGCAAGGTGGTTTAGTAGGCCGTATCAGCAAGGTTAGCGAAGAAAGCGATTTTATGGTGATCGCGTTAACTGACGCTGTTGAAGTAACGGTTCAAAAAGCTGCAGTTGCTGCAGTACTGCCTAAAGGTAGTATGAAAACTCTTTAATACTTCGCACATCGAAGTATTCATTTTAGCGAATAACGAAAGGACGGACTTGTGTTAAACAAATTTCCGTTATGGAAAAATTTGTTAGTGCTGTTCATTGTGCTGTTTGGCGCATTGTACGCACTACCAAATTTATATGGTGAAGACCACGCGGTGCAGATTTCTGGAACCCGTGGTGGTGAAGTCACCATGGACACGCTCTCTCAAGTAGAACGGACACTCCAGCAAGCTGGAATTCCTACTCGCGGCATGTCTTACGAGGGTGGACAAGTTCTAGTGCGTCTCGAGTCTGATGACGATCAATTAGCGGCCCGTGAACTTCTGGTCAGCGAATTGGGTAATCAGTACGTAGTGGCACTGAACCTCGCTCCGGCGACGCCGAGTTGGTTAGCTGGGATTGGCGGTGAGCCTTTAAAACTCGGTCTTGATTTGCGCGGTGGTGTTCACTTTCTGATGGAAGTGGACATGGAAGAAGCGCTGAACAAGATGCGTGAAAGTATGCTTGATACTGTTCGCGACCGCTTGCGTGATGCTCGGGTACGCTACACGGGTGTTCGCGCAGAGGGCAATGATGTTGTTGTTACCCTGCGAAGTGCCGAGGATTATCAAGGGGCGTTGTCTGAGCTGAGAAATCAGTTTGAAGGCTATGAAACGCGCACTGATTCAGGCGCAAACACCATTACGCTGGTAATGACCGATCAGTTCCTGCAAGAAACTCGCGCCAATGCCATTGATCAAAACATCACCATTTTGCGAAATCGGGTTGATGAGCTCGGTGTGGCTGAGCCGTTGATTCAACGACAGGGTCAAGATCGCATCGTGGTGGAGCTACCAGGGATTCAAGATACAGCCCGCGCTAAAGAAATTTTAGGAGCAACGGCAACGCTAGAATTCCGCTTTGTTGATACCGACAATGATTTACAAGATGCCATCGCCGGGCGAGTTCCTTTTGGAAGTCGCTTGTTTAATGTGCGCGGTGGCGGTCAGCAGCTACTTGAAAATCGCGTCATTCTCACCGGTGATCACATTGTAAACGCCAATGTTGGTTATGACGAAAGTAACCGCCCGCAAGTAAACATTACCTTGGATTCCGCCGGTGGTCGTTTAATGACCCAGGCAACCCGAGGAAATGTTGGGCGCCCCATGGCGACCGTGTTTATCGAATTCTTGGCCACAGGTGAAACAACCGATGAAGGTCGGATTGCGTTTGAGCGCGTTGAAGAAGTGGTGAGTGTTGCAACCATTCAAGCGGTACTCGGAAGTAATTTCCGAATTACCGGCGTGGGTTCGATTCAAGATGCACAAAACTTAGCTCTCTTGCTTCGTGCCGGTGCACTCATCGCGCCAATTCAAATCGTTGAAGAGCGTACCGTCGGTCCAAGCTTAGGTGCTGAAAACGTCCGTGCCGGGATGACGGCTATTATGGCCGGTTTTATTCTCGTCTTGTTCTTTATGGGCATTTACTATCGTAAGTTTGGCTTGGTTGCGAACCTTGCTTTGTTAACCAATCTGGTCTTAATCGTGGGCGTAATGTCGATGATTCCAGGAGCAACGCTTACGATGCCGGGTATGGCAGGTATCCTGTTAACCGTCGGTATGGCCGTTGATGCCAACGTTATTATCTTCGAACGTATTCGAGAAGAATTGTTGGCTGGGCGAAGTCCGCAGCAAGCTATCTCGCGCGGATACGAAAACGCCTTTTCAACCATTGCCGATGCAAACATCACCACGCTTATTACAGCGCTGATCTTGTTCGCGGTAGGTACAGGGTCGATTAAAGGATTTGCGGTCACATTGGCAATCGGTATTGTTACGTCGATGTTTACAGCAATCGTGGGTACTCGAGCCATTGTAAATCTCGCTTGGGGACGTCAGAAGCGTCTTACCAAGTTGTCGATTTAAGGGGTGCATCTGAATGTTTTTAATTACTAAAGTCGATGAAAACAATCCGTTGCGCTTTATGTCCATTAACAAATGGACAACCGCACTGAGTATTATTTTGATTGTTGCATCGTTGGCCACAGTGGCAATTAACAAGCTGAACTGGGGCTTAGATTTCACCGGTGGTACCTTGGTTGAGGTTGGCTTTAGCCAACCGGCTGATCTCGCTGAATTGCGCGATGTGCTCGAGGCCAATGATTACGGTGATGCGGTAGTGCAAAACTACGGTACGCAACGGGATGTGCTGGTACGCGTTCCACCTCGGGGCGAAGCCAATGCCGAATCAATCGGCGACAGCTTATTACGTATCTTGCAAACCAATGTGGATGAAGATCTTCAAATTCGCCGGGTCGAGTTTGTCGGTCCACAAGTAGGGGAGGAGCTTGCAGAAGCAGGTGGTCTCGCTCTGATTGTGGCGGTGATTTGTATCTTGATCTACGTGTCCTTCCGTTTTGAATGGCGCTTGGCGCTTTCTGCGGTAGCCGGTTTGGTGCAAGACGTAATTCTTATACTTGGTATCTTCGCGCTGTTCCAAATGCAGGTGGATCTAACGATTCTAGCGGCCTTGCTCGCCACCATAGGTTACTCTCTTAACGATAGTATCGTGGTCGCGGATAGGATTCGCGAGAACTTTAGAATTATGCGTAAAGAAACGCCGGTCAGCGTCATTGATATTTCGTTAAGCCAAACCTTGAGCCGAACGCTCGTAACCTCATTAACCACATTGATGGTATTGGTGGTTCTGATGTTGTTTGGTGGGCAAATGATCTTTGGTTTCGCGGTAGCAATGTCGATTGGTGTGATCGTGGGTACTTACTCATCGATCTTCACGCGTAGCACCATCGTGCTTGCGTTAGGTATCTCACGTGAAGACTTGATGCCACCAGAAGTTGAAAAAGAGGGCGAAGATCAAGATCCCGTGTTGTAACGCTTGATCCGATTACCCTAATCGAGCCTCTGACCGCAAGGTCAGGGGCTTTTTTATATCATCTGTGGTAGTCTTTTTAGAGTTTCCAACAATGCGAGGTAAAGCGAACGATGTTATTTGTAGTGTCTCCCGCGAAGAATTTGGATTATGAATCTCCGGCGCCTATCGACGATTTTAGCCAACCTGAGCTACTCGATGAAGCAGCTGCCTTGGTGAAAGAGTGCAAACAACTTTCGCCTCAAGATCTAGCCTCCCTGATGAGTATTAGCGACAAGCTCGCTGGCTTAAATGCTGCGCGCTTTAGCGAATGGAAAACCCCGTTTACGGAAGCGAATGCCAAGCAAGCGGTGTTTGCATTCAATGGTGATGTGTACACCGGCTTAAATGCGCAAAGCTTAACCGCGAAGGATTGGGCCTGGGGACAAAAGCACATGCGTATCCTGTCGGGTTTGTATGGCGTGTTAAAGCCCCTCGATCTCATGCAACCGTATCGCTTAGAGATGGGCACCAAGTTGAAAAATCCTCGAGGTGAAGACCTCTACAGTTTCTGGGGCGATACCATTACCGAGAAATTGAATGAAACCGCACAAGAAACTAAAAGTTCGGTATTGATTAATTTGGCGTCGAACGAGTATTTTAAATCAGTACGCGTAAAGCAACTGGATGTGCCGGTGGTTACGCCCGTGTTTAAAGACACAAAGAAAGGCAAACTAAAAGTGATTAGCTTTTATGCAAAAAAAGCGCGAGGTTTAATGGCGCGGTATATAATTGAAAAGAAGCCGAACTCTATTGAAGAATTGAAGTCTTTTAATGCAGAGGGTTACCAATTCTCAAGTGAGCTATCGACCGATAAAGAACTGGTATTCACGCGGGCAGAAATTGGCTAAGTAAATTAGGAGCGGTTATGGCTGATCATTCAGATCACGATCCGGCAACGGAGCAACCCAGTAAGAGAATCAACCCCATGGTTATTGGGGGCATAGTCGTTATATTTGTGATTGCGATTGTGCTGTGGTTTACGCGAGATACATCGCCGGAGCCCGAGCCTCAGCCCGTGCCAGTAGAGATACCGGAGCCGACACCAGAGCCCGAGCCAGAACCGGAGCCTGAACCTGTACCAGAACCGGAGCCTGAACCTGTGGTTGAGCCGGAGCCGGAACCAGAGCCAGAGCGTCCACTGCCCGAGTTAGATAGCGCCAGTGCCGTATTGATTGATGAAGCGCAAGATAAATCGCTGAATACCTCTTTGCTGGATGGTGAGAACCTGGTCCGCAAGCTGGTGGTGCTCACTGACAATATTGCCGAAGGCGTTTTAGTACGCGAAGCGGCGGTAATTGAAGGTCCAGAGTCGCGCTTTTTGGTACAGGAAATCGATCACCAATTGTATATTGATGAGCGCAGTTACCAACGCTATGACGATATGGTGAACTGGTTTATCAGCATGGACACCGATGCTATTGTGGCGCTATTCCAGCGCTTTGAGCCTGTGTTTGAGGAAGCCTACGCTGAATTTGGCGACCCGAATATTCGCTTTCGGGATCGTGTGCTCACCGCGATTCAAGTGGTACTCGATACCCCAGAACCGACAGGCTTATTGGCACTTTCAGATGAGCAAGTTATGTATACCTTTGCTGATCCAGAGCTAGAAAGCTTGCCTGGTGCGCAGAAACAAATGCTTCGCATTGGACCAGACAACCGTGCTCTGGTAAAAACGAAGTTACGAGAGATTCGTTCGAGGCTACGACGTTTGTGATTCCAAATTCAAATTCCTTGCAACGGTTGCCCACTCGCGGCAACCGTTTTAGTCGTTGGGTCGGCCGCTTGGGTATGAAATTGCTCGGTGGCTGGACTATTCAAGGCTCACTTCCTGATATTCCTAAAGCCATAATTCCAGTTGCCCCACACACATCTAACTGGGATTTCTTTGTGGGTGTCTTTGTGAAACTAGCATTGGGCCTGCGCTTAAACTTTTTAGGTAAGCATTCCATTTTTGTATTTCCAGTGAAGGGGATTTTGTTGTGGCTTGGGGGCATCCCTATACAACGAGATAGCTCGCATGGGGTGGTGGCGCAGATGGTAGATGAATTTCATCGCCGCGATCAACTGGTGCTGTGTTTGGCCCCGGAGGGAACGCGCAGTAAGGTAACGGAATGGAAGAAGGGCTTTTTGCATATAGCGCGTGATGCCCAAGTTCCGGTGGTACCGGTATCGTTCTGCTTTAAAACACGAACAATTAACATTTCCAGCCCGATGACAGTAGGCGACGATGTGGACGACACGCTTGACCGCATTAAAGCCTTTACCAACCAAGCCGTTGGTAAACACCCGGAATTGCAGTAGTTAGGCGTGTTATACTTCTCGATCTAGCGGAAAATGTGCTATTCTTCGCGGCAATTAGATATCGGCCGCTGGTGCCACTGAAAAGCTCTGAGGATTTTGCATGAAGGTTATCGAAGCAGGTGTTGCAGCACCGGGTAAAAAAGTTGCGATTGTGGTGTCACGCTTTAACAGCTTTATCGTAGAAAAGTTGCTTGAAGGTGCTATCGATGCTTTGGTCCGGATTGGACAAATCAAAGAGTCAGACATTACCGTGGTACGCGTTCCAGGCGCTTACGAGTTGCCTATTACCGCAAAGAAAGCGGCCAGCTCAGGTAAGTTCGACGCGGTGATCGCCATCGGCGCTGTCATTCGTGGCGGTACCCCGCATTTTGATTTTGTTGCCGGACAAGCTAATTCAGGCCTTGCTCAAGTTGCACTGGATACCGGAGTACCGGTAGCTTTTGGTGTAATTACTACAGATACCGATGAGCAAGCCATTGATCGCGCCGGCGTGAAACACGGCAATAAAGGTGCAGAAGCGGCCTTGAGCGCGCTCGAAATGATGAACGTTCTCGAGCAGTTATAAGGAGTGTTTTTGTGAAACCAGCTGCCCGTCGGAAAGCCCGTCGCCTTGCGATTCAAGCCGTGTATTCATGGCAGTTGTCACGCAATAGCGTGACCGATATCGAAGCCGAATTCTTAACTGAGAATGACGTATCTAAAGTGGATGTCGATTACTTTCTCGATTTAGTGCGTGGCGTAACCGGTCGCGTGTCTACCTTAGATGAAGCGTTAACCCCTTTTACCGACCGCCCATTTGCAGATTTAGACCAGATTGAACGCGCAATTTTGCGGGTATCTGCGTACGAATTAAAATGGCGTCTTGATGTGCCCTACAAAGTGGTGATGAACGAAGCCATTGAGCTTGCCAAAGCGTTTGGTGCCGACGATTCTCATCGTTTTGTGAATGGCGTTTTAGACAAGGCCGTAGATAGCTTGCGGGCTGCACGCCAGTAAATCTGATGGACTCTACCCGGCGCGAGTTCGCACTCATTGAGCGCTTTTTTAAAGAGCGCGGCGTGAAACGTGCGGATGTGCCAATTTCGGTGGGGGACGACGCGGCCATTCTTGCGCCCCCAACGAACTCTCATATCGCAGTCACTACCGATACCATGGTGCAAGGTGTGCATTTTGATGAGCACACCCCCATTTCCGCACTTGGTCATAAACTAGCAGCAGTGAACTTAAGCGATCTTGCTGCCATGGGCGCCGAGCCTGCTTGGGCGTCACTTGCCCTTACCTTACCCGATTTTAATGAAGCTTGGCTGGACGATTTCAGCCGTGGCTTGATTGATATGCTTGATTATCATCACTGTAGTTTGATAGGTGGTGACATTACCCGAGGCCCGCTTACTTTAACGCTAACGGTGCATGGCTTTGTACCTACAGACCGCTACTTGTTACGCAGCGGCGCCCAACCGGGTGATCGCATCTACGTGAGTGGAACTCTCGGTGACGCCGCACTTGCGCTCGCAGTACAGCAAGCCAAGTTAAGTTCATCGTGCAGTGATTCCGTGCGTGATGCATTGAACGATCGCTTGTTCCGGCCAACGCCACGTGTCATGTTGGGCACACTTATTCGTAACCAAGCCAATAGCGCTATCGACCTTTCAGATGGCTTAGGTGGCGATTTACAGCATATACTGAGTGCATCAAACGTGGGAGCTCGCATTGATTTGGCGGCCCTGCCGCGTTCGCAAGCATTTGCTGAAGTGGTGAAGGGAGAGCAAGGTTGGCCCTATCAGCTGTTTGGGGGCGACGATTATGAGTTATGTTTTACCGTTCCTGAAGGTCGACGAGGGGCATTTGAAACTATCAGTCGACAAGCAGGTGTAGCAGTTACCGCAATTGGCGTGATCGAAAAAGAAGCTGGATTGCGCTATACCCATGCGGGTGAAAGAGTCAATTTTGACAACCAGAGTTACAGTCACTTTTAAGCGTTTATAACGGAGTTATTATGGCCCCTGCACGCATACCGCCGCGCCAGTTATTGAAGAATCCGGTTCACTTTCTGTCATTAGGGTTTGGAACCGGGTTGGCACCGAAAGCGCCAGGTACCTTTGGCACTCTTCCCGCTATTCTGTTGGTTTTGTTGTTTGCTCCCCTCGACGTGGCGGCCTATCTTGGTGTGGTTGCCGTGGTTACTCTGGTGGGTATTTACCTATGCGGGCAAACCGCAAAAGCGATGGGTGAGCACGACGCACCCGCAATTGTATGGGATGAAATTGCCGGCTATATGATTGCGATGATCGCCGTACCGGTGAGCTGGCTCACACTTCTTGTCGCCTTTATCCTGTTCCGGTTTTTTGACATCCTCAAACCCTGGCCCATTCGCTGGCTGGATCAAAAGGTACACGGCGGATTAGGCATTATGCTTGATGACGTGTTGGCAGGTTTTTTTACCCTGATACTGATGCATATAGCCCTCAGCCTAGGCTGGCTATAACCGTAACCAACGCAATGCGTTGGTTACTTTAAGCGGGTTTTGATTTGGGCGGTGATGCCCGCGGCGTTGAGGCCGAGCTCGGCTCGAATTTCATCTTGGCTGCCATGCTTGATAAATTCATCAGGCAGGCCGAGGAAGTGGACAGGGGTGGTGACGCCTTGGGTCTGAAGAAGCTCGCTCACGGCACTTCCTGCACCCCCTGCAACGGCATTTTCTTCCACGGTAACAAGAAGTTCATGATCCTTGGCAGCCGCCAAAATAGCCTCATGGTCCAGAGGCTTCACAAACCGCATATCAATCACAGTGGCGTTGAGTGTCTCAGCTGCGCTCATCACTTCCGGTAATAAAATACCAAAATTCAAGATAGCTACACGCTCACCACGTCGCTTCTCAACACTCTTCCCAATAGGAAGCGTTTCTAAAGGCGTATAGCTAACACCCACACCATTGCCACGGGGATAGCGAACCGCACTCGGTCCGTTATGCTGATAGCCGGTATAAAGCATCAGACGGCACTCGTTCTCGTCAGATGGGGTCATCACCACCATATTCGGCACGCAGCGCAAGTAAGACAGATCGTAGGCGCCCTGATGTGTGGGGCCATCGGCACCAACAATACCGGCGCGATCAATAGCAAATAGAACCGGTAAATTTTGCAGGGCGACATCATGAATGAGCTGATCGTAGGCCCGCTGCAAAAAGGTGGAATAAATGGCAACCACGGGTTTCATACCCGCAATGGCTAATCCCGCCCCGAAGGTAACCGCATGTTGCTCAGCGATGGCAACGTCATAATACTGTTTTGGGAAACGTCGGGCGAATTCGACCATGCCAGAACCTTCGCGCATCGCCGGCGTGATTCCCACCACATTCGGGTCAGCGGCTGCCATTTCACATAACCACTCACCAAACACCGCAGAATAAGAAGGCACGCTGGCTGGTTTTGATGGCAATGAATCCGTGCTGGGATCAAATTTCGGTACCCCATGGTAGCCAATAGGGTCTTTCTCAGCGGGAGCGTAGCCTTTGCCCTTGCGAGTAACAACATGCAGCAATTGCGGCCCTTTCATCGAACGCATATTTTGCAGAGTTTCTACAAGGCTATCGACGTCGTGGCCATCAATAGGGCCAATGTAATTAAAGCCCAGCTCTTCAAAGATAGTGCCAGGAGTAACCATGCCTTTTACATGCTCTTCGGCTTTACTCACGAGCTCGCGCATACCCGGCATGCCACTAAGCAGCTGCTTGCCGCCTTCACGTAAGGTGGTATAGAACTTACCCGAGAGTAATCGCGCGAAATGAGAATTTAATGCACCCACATTCTCGGAAATAGACATGTCATTGTCATTTAAGATAACCAGCATATCCGGTGAAATATCACCGGCGTGGTTCAGGGCTTCAAATGCCATCCCAGCAGTCATGGCACCATCACCAATGACGGCAACCACTTTTCGATTTGCGGCTTCTTTTTCAGCAGCAATCGCAAGGCCTAAAGCGGCACTAATGGATGTACTGGAGTGACCCACTGAAAGCACATCATATTCGCTCTCATCGCGCCAAGGAAACGGGTGTAATCCGTCCTTTTGACGAATGGTATGCAATGCATCGCGACGTCCGGTGAGAATCTTATGCGGATAGGCTTGATGACCAACGTCCCAAACCAAGTGGTCAAACGGCGTTTTGTAGACATAGTGCAGTGCCACGGTAAGTTCTACCGTACCTAAACCTGAGGCAAGGTGACCGCTACTTTTACTTACCGATGTAAGGAGATAATGGCGCAGCTCGTCGCTCACCTGCTTGAGCGATTGCTTGGGTAAACCACGCAAATCGGCAGGGGAGTCAATTTTCTCTAACAGCGGAAACGCTGGGTTCGTTGCATGCGTCATGTTACTACCGGTCTCGTTTAACAAGGTATTCTGTAAAGCTCTCTAAGAGGGCGGTATTGTACGGGATCAAGGCGAGCGCGTGTAGCGCTTTTTCGTGTAATTGACGGAGCAGCGCTTGCGATCCCGCGAGCCCCAGTAAAGCAGGATACGTTGATTTATGCAGTGCTTGATCAGAACCTTGTGTTTTACCAAGTGTTTGCGTGTCGCCAGTGACATCAAGAATATCGTCTTGCACCTGAAACGCCAAACCAATGGCATCAGCAAACTCATCGAGCGCGCTTCGTACCTGCTCGCTTACGTCGTTGGCCGCGAGGGCGCCTAATTGAACCGACGCCCGTAAAAGCGCACCGGTTTTAAGTTGATGCACTTGCTCTAATTCGGCAGTTTGGATACTGCGCCCCGTGGCAGCGATATCTAACATCTGACCACCGCACATCCCATGCAAACCTGCGCTATGGGCCAATACGTGCACCATTCGAAGTTGCTGCGCTGGAGATATATGGGGAATAGGCTGCGCGAGCAAAGAAAATGCGAACGATTGCAAGGCGTCACCAGCAAGTATGGCTGTGGCTTCATCAAACTGCACATGGCAGGTCGGTTGACCTCGACGCAATGTATCGTCGTCCATGGCCGGCAAATCATCATGAATTAACGAATAGGCATGGATGCACTCCACAGCAGCGGCGGGCGCATCAAGGCTTTCAACGGGCACATCAAATAACTCGCCAGTGGCATACACCAAAAATGGACGAACCCGCTTTCCACCCAATAAGGCCGAATACTGCATGGCTTGCTGTAATCGGGTTGCGTGCGCTTGGACAGAGAGCACGGTTTGCATATACGCATCATGGCGCTGGCGCAGCGCAGAAAAACGTTGCTGAAATTCTTCTTGTTGCGAAGCACTCGGTGAAGATATGGACATATTAGGCGCTTGTGTCATCAGAGCCAGGTTCATTGAACTCACCCAACGACTCGTCTTGCTGTTGCTGCAGAAGAATCTGTACACGCTGCTCGGCATCTTGCAGTTTTTTCTGGCTTACCCGAGTGAGGGCAACGGCACGCTCGAACTGTTGCAGCGATTGCTCCAAGGGTAGATCACCCTGCTCAAGCGCTTGGATAATTTGCTCTAACTCTTGGATCGCTTGTTCAAAACCGATGGATTCTGTTTTGCTTGTTTGCTCTGACATAACAATTCCTGATTCCTGGGGTTATCGCTCAGAATAATTCCGTGTGCTCACGCTGGGTTTGCATAAGTATAAAATATCACAGGGGAGGCGAGAACTGCACCGCTTTTCCATGTTGGCAAAGGCTTCATTAGCTGAATGAGGTGTAATCCTGTATAATTCTGCGCTCATTTTTCTGCTCTGTGAAACTTGCTATGCGTTTTATTGTTCGACTCCATGCTGAAATTACCATTAAAAGCCGTTCGGTACGGCAGCGCCATGTGAAAGTGCTCACGGGTAACCTTCGCACGCTTCTAAAACCCTTACATACATCGGTGCGCGTGCGTAATCATTGGGATCGTATTGAGATTAGTCATGATGATATTCCAGAGCTTACTGCAACGGTTATTGCGCGTTTGCAGCAAACGCCCGGTATTTCCTATTTTGAGCAGGTACTGCAAGCTCCGTTGTGTGATTTTGAAGATATCTTCCAGTGGGTTTTGTCTCACAAAGGCGAGCAGCTGCAAAATAAATCGTTTGCCATTCGGGTAAAACGAAAAGGGCACCACGATTTTTCATCCATGGATCTCGCACGCTACGTGGGTGGTGGCATTAAGCATCACGTTGCCGGCGCGTCGGTACGTTTAAAAGATCCAGAAGAAGAAGTGGTGTTGCATATTATTGATGAGCAAATGTCGTTAGTTGTCACGCGCTATCAAGCACTCGGCGGATTCCCCTTACCCACCCAAGAAACCGTGTTGTCTTTGATGTCGGGTGGCTTTGATAGCTCCGTTGCAAGTTTTCAGATGATCCGCCGTGGCACGCGCACTCATTTCTGCTTTTTTAATTTGGGGGCTGATACTCACGAAGCTGCCGTGCGCGAAATTGCTTATTTCTTATGGGAAAAATACTCCAAAACCCACGCGGTAAAGTTTATTAGTGTTGATTTCAGCGAAGTTGTAAACCGTATTTTAGAGCACGCCGATCAAGGTACTATGGGCGTTGTGTTAAAGCGCGCAATGATGCGCGCTGCAGGGCAAATCGCCAAGCGCGTGCGAGCGCAAGCGATTGTCACAGGCGAAGCGATCGGCCAAGTGTCTAGCCAAACCTTAAGTAATTTACAGTTAATTGATGCCGCCACTCCGGCATTAGTTGTGCGGCCATTGATTGTCAGTGATAAGCAAACTATTGTTGATCAAGCTCGGGCCATTGGTGTGGAACATTTAAGTGCGGCTGTGCCAGAGTATTGTGGCGTGATTTCAAAGCAGCCTTCGGTAAAGGTAAAACCAGAAGTGATCGCTGCAACCGAGCAAGCCGTAATCTCTGACGGCCTGATCGATGAAGTGGTCGCGCAAGCGCGAGCGATTGATATTCGTGAAGTTCGGGTAAATCCAGTTGCAGGGCCCGAAATTTATCGCGATGATTTACCCGAACAAGCGATTGTGTTGGATATTCGCACCGACGATGAAGTGGAAGCAATGCCGTTAGATCTTCCCGGACACAAAGTGTTACACATTCCATTTTTCCGTCTGGCAGGGAAACAAGATACACTGAATAAAGAGAATCAATATGTGCTGTATTGCCAGCAAGGTGTAATGAGTCGGCTACAAGCCATTCAATTGCGCGAGCAAGGCTTCAAGCATATCGGAATATTTGAGCGTTCCTAGCGAGAGTCTAGGTTTGACGCTTACCAAACCAGATAAGGATGCGTGTGTTTTTGGTCTCCCGAATTCTATTTGCCTGTATTATGTTGGGCGTATCAGTTCTTTTTCTGATGCAAAGCCCACCAACTCCGGGTGCGTTCCAGTTTCCGCATGCAGATAAAATAGTTCACTTTGGTTTATTCTTCGTGCTGGCGGCAAGTTTTCATATTGCCTTTCGCCCGCCCCTTTGGTTTGCGTGGATATCCTTGTTTATATACGCAGTAGCCATCGAACTCATTCAGTACTATATCCCTGGCCGCGGCGCCGACATTTGGGACGTTGTCGCCGACATGGTGGGTGTTGCTGCGTTTTATGCGGTACGAAAAATATTCCTGTATCTACTCAGTACGCGCAAGAGGCGGCGCAGTCCGAGTTAACGCATTAGCTTCCCAGTGCCATCGGGATTTGGTGGCAAGAATCAGATGTTGAAGTTCCTCTAGACGAAAAAGTGGCAGTAGAGGGGCAGGTGGCAAACGAACGTGGTTCGCGACATGCTTTCTGTCATTTCCTTTGAGCTGAAAAAGCGAAGTGTTTACTCTAAAGCAAAAAGTCATGATGCTCGCCGCCGGGCAACTCGATCTTGCCCCCAGCAGCTTCAACATAGCGTTCGCCTTCGCTGCTGTCAGCTAGCTCTTTTTCATCGATTGAGACTTGGTTGGGGCGCGTTTGCCTGCTTTTACTTTGCCAGCTTTCTTCTTCTTTTTCTTTTTCTTGGCTTTTTCTGGATCAGGGAATTTGAACTGCGGGCGCAATTCCGGTACGAAGCGGCGTTCGATACGCTCCCCTAAGTAGCGCTCAATGCGGCCTAAATGCTCAGCATCATGTGCTTCAACCAAGGCTACGGCTGTGCCTTTTTTACCGGCTCGGCCAGTACGGCCGATGCGGTGCAAGAAAGTATCGCCTTTGCGTGGTAAATCAAAGTTCACTACGAGCTCGACATCAGGGATATCAAGCCCGCGGGCAGCAACGTCTGTGGCTACCAATATACGCTGGCGAATGGAGCTAAAGGATTTAATTCGCTCTTGTCGCTCTGCTTGTGGCAATCCACCTTCTAATGCGGTTGCGCCGAAACCTTGTTGCTGCAGAAACTCGGCTACGTCGTGGGCCCGCTCTCGTTTGCGCACAAACACTAAAATGCGCCCGTTGAACGATCGCACAAGATGCATGAGTAAGGCTTTTTTGTGCTCTAGGGTGTCGCTGATATGAATCCACTGATGAATTTTGCCACGCTCACGTTTCGGTGGTTCGGCCAACACCACTTCTGGCTTTTCTAGAACAATTCGGCCAAAGGCCGCAAGGGTGGAGTGGTCTGCGGTGGCAGAGAACAATAACCGCTGCTTTAAATTCATCGCTTCGTTCATGATTTGCTCTACGGGAGTGCGAAAGCCCATATCAAGCATGCGGTCGGCTTCATCGAGAACGATAATTTCAATCTCTTCAGCACTAAATTTGTGATCCGAGAGATAATCGAGAAGGCGACCGGGTGTCGCAATAAGGATATCGAGGTTCTTCCGGAGCTTTTCTAAATGGGTACCAAAGTTAATGCCGCCGGTAACGGTGAGCGATGTGAGCCCCGTTGCGGCGCACAACATTTCCGCTTGCTCGCCAATTTGCTCCGCGAGTTCCCGAGTGGGCGCGAGCACGAGTACACGTGCGGCACCAGGATCACGTCGTGGATAATCGAGTAGATGCTGAATCGCAGGCAACAAAAACGCCAGGGTTTTGCCGGTGCCTGTGGGTGAGGTCGCCATAATATCGCGACCGTCCATGGCTAATGGAATCACGTCTTGCTGAATACGGGTTGGCTTATTTAAGCCCCGCTCCAATAATACGTGAATTAACTCTGGCGCAAGATCCAGTTCTGCCCAATCTGGGGTCATGGTTTACGACTCCACCTGTGGTTGAATATCAAGTGTCTGTTGCAGGGCTTGTATTAACTCAGCAAACTCACCCGCCATTAATGAGAAATCTAGGTCGAGCTGTTCTGCCCGCGACTCTGCATTGTTGTCTTCCCGTTGCTCTTTCACAATATCACCAAACTGAATGCGCTTTAGGGCGTAATCGTCGGTAAGCGTGAATTGCACACGATCTTGCCAATTCATTCCAAGCTGCGTGACTTGTTTGCCATGAGATAAGTGCAAAGCTACTTCTTCTGTTGTTAAGTCGTGGTTCTTAAAGCGCACAACGGAATCATCATCACGCTCTCCACGCAGCTCAGCATCAAGGCCAAGCTCAAAACCATTCGGTGCCGCTTGTTGCTTCACCCAGTCGGTATACACATGGTGTCCGGGGTGGTCGCCTCCCCATGGTTTCACTGGCAGTGAACCGAGACAGCTGCGCAATACGGCGGTTAGTTCTTCTGCCTTACTGGCACTAGAAGCGTCCACGTAAATAAGTTGTGACTGAGTATCTAGAATAGCCCAAGTTACCGCATACTTGCTAAATGCCTGAGGCAGCATTTGGTGCAGAATGTCTTCTTTCAGTGTCTGTTGCTCTTTTCGCGGCATGGGACGAGCGTGTTCCTGCTCGTAAGCCTCTTTGCGCGTCTCGAGTTCTGCTTTCACCGTGCTCGATGGCATTACTTTTTCTTCTTTTTTTAAACACAGTAAAACAAAACTTCCAATTTCATGAGTGAGTGGGCCATCTTCTGCGCCTAGTGGCGGTATCCAGCCAACACTAGATGGCTCAGAGCGGGCGCACGGGCTAAACCGACGTTCTTCAAGCGTGGCAACGGATGCTTCAGTCCACGTGAATGGCTGGGTAAAACTATAGATACGTAGGTTTTTAAACCACATGCAAAAAACTCCTGAAATATGCAAGGTCGAAAGAGCGGCGTCGCATTCTACCCGAGTTCGCCGCCCCTGTCAGAATTAAGACGTCGTGTTTATCGACACATTCATGGGCTCAACGGGAAATTGAAAATCGTAGCATAATCCTGCATCGGGTTGGCTGCTCACTTCTACGTTTCCGGCTAAGGTTTGTGTAATTAATGTATAAATTATATGCGCGCCTAAGCCGCTGCCGCCATTGTCTGCAGACGTGGTGTAGAAGGGTTCGAACAACTGGCGTAACTGGTGTGACGTCATGCCGACCCCGTTGTCACGATAACGAATATGAAGGTGATCAGAAACCACAGAAACATCAATATCAATGCGGCCATTCGGATTGTCTGGGAACGCATGGAGGATGGAATTCATCATCATGTTGGTGATTACTTGAGCTAACGCGCCGGCATTACAACGCACTTCAATGTCGTCGGGACAATTGAGTTGTACCACACACGACTTTCTGCGCAGTTGTGGTTGTAAAGACTGGATTATGCGTTGTACATAATTACATATATGGATGCTGCGAGTATGATCAGCGGCCTGATCGACAGCAACCTGCTTGAAACCGCTAATAATTTCATTGGCGCGGTGCAAATTGCTTTCGATGAGCGCATTGCTCTCTGTAACCGTGTCCATAAAATCTTTGATATCTTGCTCTGACGCAGTGCCCGCGGCCATTTGCTGCTGAATTTTCTGTAAGCGTTCTTGCAGATAACTGGTTGCGGTTACACTGACGCCCAGAGGGGTGCTGACATCGTGGGTTATGTTCGCAACCATGTTGCCAAGCGCGGCCATTTTCTCTGAACTCATCAACTGCAGGCGAATTTGCTGTAGAAACTCTAAGCTTTCTTCTAGTTCTTGATTGGTTTGCTTTAAGCGCGATTCGGTAATACGGCGCTGGTGCACTTCCTGTTCTAACGATTGCTGGCGCATTTCTAGTTCATGTCGGCGACGTTCTAAATCCAACATAAGGTTACTGATCCCCAGCGTCTTCTCGGCTATTTCTTGTTCGAGCAGTAAATTTTGGTCTTCAAGACGTCGATTTACATCGTTCACCTCTTGCTGTGCCGAGGTGAGATCGGTCTGATGAGCGCGCAATCGCGATAACAGATCATTGTAGGCATCTTCTAG
The DNA here is from genome assembly GCF_015354615.1 of Aliidiomarina indica. Lineage (GTDB taxonomy): Bacteria > Pseudomonadota > Gammaproteobacteria > Enterobacterales > Alteromonadaceae > Aliidiomarina > Aliidiomarina indica. The sequence continues at coordinate 112,623 of NZ_JACAVQ010000006.1, forward strand.
TAATGAAAACTCGTTCACTTCTTCTTGTTTCAATCGAATTTGCGAACTTTCTGGATGCTCAGGTGAGAAATTGCGTAGTTGTTCGATTAAGTTCTCAAGCGGCTCACGAAGATAGTGTCGAAACGCGAGGGTGAATAATAAAATCAGAATCGAACTTTTAAGTAAGGCGCCAACCAACAACAGAATCAGGCTGGGCTTGAGTCGATCAATGGTGATGTCTCGGCTTGAAAAAAGTACCACATCACCCACCAATTCTGAGCCCCCCGCAAATTCAAACACTAACGGGGAGTAATAACCAAATACACCACTGTGTTCGGGAATCGGGCCGCTATCATCGATTAATGCTAAGCGATCAACACTCATCGTCTCGCCTTGATTAATCAGCACGCGCTCTTGGTCGTCGCGAATAATGATTCCGCTAATGGCCGGAATGTTGATTAACCCTGCCGCTAATGCATTGGTTTGCTCTTGGTTAAATTCCCACATGGCTCGGGCAAGGCTGGCAGCGAAAGTATGGTGTTGATTGCGTAAATCATGCAGCAGGGCTTCGCGGGTGTTGTTGTATTCAAAGGCAATTTGGCCGGTCGTAATAATCAGCGTAAGTAAGAAGTATACCGTTAACACACTCGTGAGGAGGGTGCGCGCAATACTGCGAGGTATAGATGAGCGGGATACCGATGCTTTCTTTTGCATGAATGTCTACACAATGCCGACGGTTATTATGTTGTTTTATTGCTCTGACTTTAGCAGGAGTGATGGCATTTGAACACAGTAATCCTACGTCGCGATCTGTTTATGAATGATGTTTGTCAGCCGTAAAAAAACACCCCGAGAAGATCTACTTTCTGCGGCTTGCTGTAACAAAACCGACATAAATCCGTTATATTATCGTCACACTAATAAATTTGTATTGTGCTCGCTTATCGCTTTTCTCATCATCTGCGCACACGGAGGGTATTCTATGCGCATGTCACCGGCTCGCTCCTCTGCGCTCTTGGTTTGCTCCGCTTTGCTTACTATGAGCGTTGGCTTTGTTTCAGCCTCCCCGTCTGTTTCTGATCCAGCAACTGAGCTGAGATTTTATGGTCGGCTGCATGTGTCCGCAGATTATCTCTATGACGGCCACGATGGGGGCTTAAACCTCTCCAGTAACTCCTCGCGTATTGGCGTTACGGCGAGTCACTGGCTCACCGAAGAGCTCTCGCTTCTGGGCCAGATTGAACGAACGGTACAGGTGACAGACGGTGATGCGACCCTTTCGGCACGGAACACCTTTATCGGTATCAACGGCAGTTGGGGAACCATTCGTGGTGGTTTTATCGACACGCCGGTGAAACGTATTTTAAATCATGTTGAGTTATTTCGGGATCGCGTGGGCGAAGGGCGCAACGTAGTGCGCAGCGGTGAAATGCATTTTGATCGACGTTTTCGTAACGGTATTCAATATTTAAGTCCGGATTGGAATAACTTAAATGCGGTGATTCATTTCGGCGCAGGGGAAACCACGGGTGTCAGCACCACTAGTCGAGATGATGAATGGAGCGCCATGCTGCAATGGCGTCAGGGCGCATGGACAACGCAAATCGGTTACGAAGTGCAAGGGCGCGACGGCCTTAGCGATTTACGGGCGGTTCGTTTAGGCAGTGTTTATCGTGCCGATGCTTGGACAACCACTGTGTTTCTGCAACATGCACAAGGCATGACGACAGGTGATGTGAACGTCTATGGGATTGGCACCGCGTATCGATGGAATGATGACTATCAACTTAAAGGCCAATTATTTGTGCGCGACAGCAAAGATATGGCCGATGATGATGGTTACATGTTGACTCTGGGTATTGATCGTCAGTTAACCCCAATGACCACCGCGTATTTTACAGTTTCATCGGCGCACAATGATAACAACGCACGTTTAAACGTATCGGCGGGAGGCCATGGCAAGACCATGAGCATTAGTCCTGGTGATGATCCCTTTGCTGTTTCTGTGGGTCTATTATGGAATTTCTAACGCTCTGATTTCTGAGTTATTGTGCGACATTTTTAGCAGAAGTCATAAAAGTGTCACATAAGGTTCGCATAATGCCAGTATTGAAACGGACAGGTGACAGCATATGCCAAGTAAAATACTGATCGTAGAAGATGAAGCACCCATTCGGGAAATGCTTGCGTTTGTTATGGAGCAGCATGGCTATCAGCCCATCCAAGCCGCTGATTTTGATATTGCCTTGGAAAAAATGGTCGAGCCATATCCTGATATGATTCTTCTTGATTGGATGTTACCGGGTGGCAGTGGGATTCAACTGGCACGTCAGGTAAAAACCACAGAACATTTGCGCCATATTCCAATCATTATGCTTACCGCTCGCGGCGAAGAAGAAGACAAGATAAAGGGCTTAGAGGTGGGCGCTGATGATTATGTCACCAAGCCGTTTTCACCCAAAGAATTAATAGCCCGCATGCGGGCCGTGTTTCGCCGCGTATCGCCTACACATCTTGATGAACCTATCGATATAAATGGCTTGCAGTTAGATCCGGTCTCCCACCGAGTATCTGCCCATAATGACTCCCTGGAAATGGGACCCACCGAGTTTCGGTTGTTACATTTCTTTATGACGCACCCAGAACGGGTTTACAGTCGTGAACAATTACTGGATCATGTGTGGGGAACTAATGTTTATGTGGAGGATAGAACCGTAGATGTGCATATTCGTCGATTGCGAAAGGCAATTGAACGGCACGGACACGACAGCCTTATTCAAACCGTACGAGGCGTTGGCTATCGGTTCTCAACACGCTAAATGGAAAGGCATTATACCCTCTATCGCATTTTCAAACGCTTACTCCTTTGGGTATTACCGTTTGCTTTCGTCGGCTGGATAACTGGCCATTTTTGGCTGTCTATTAGCTTATCGTTGGCTTGCGCGCTGCTCTGGAACTACCTCTTTTTACATCGCTTGAATATGTGGTTGTGGCAAAGCCGCACCATGTTGCCACCCCATGCGCCGGGAATGTGGAGTGATATTTACGATGGTATATATCGAACCCTGCGCCGTGCTCAAATAAAGCGTCGCCAACTGGCGGTATTGCTGCAACGCTTTCGACAAGCGGCGGAAGCTATGCCAGATGCCAGTATGGTGTTGCAACGCAATGGCAATATCGAGTGGACCAACAAACTTGCGCAAATTTATTTTGGCTTACGCTGGCCGGCAGACAAAGGCATTCAAGTCACAAATCTAATTCGCGATCCCCGCTTTAAAAAATACTTTGAGAAGGGCGAATTCGATGAGCCTTTTACGCTAAATTCGCCACAGGGGGATGATCGAGAGTTAGAGCTGCGCGTGATGACCTATTCAGAAGATGAACTCCTGTTAATTGCGCGCGATGTGACGCAATTGCGAAAGCTTGAACGCATGCGTAAAGACTTCGTCGCTAATGTGTCTCACGAATTGAAAACGCCTCTTACGGTCATGAATGGGTACTTGGAGATGATGGACTCACCCACAAAGCTGCCGCCCGAAATGCTAGATAAAGCGGTTCATGATATGAGCTTGCAGACGCAGCGGATGCAAAAAATGGTGAATCAACTGCTGTTACTCTCGCGCATGGAATCGCAAATGCAGGATAACTTCACGAAACGCGTTGAAGTGGGAGCTGTGTTGCGACAAATACTAAATGAGATGCGGCCGTTGTTTACTGACAAAGATATTTATTTAGATGCTCATATCGATGAGAACTTGCACGTGTGGGGTAACGAAGAAAAACTCCACGCAGCCTGTTCAAACTTGCTTACCAACGCCATTAAATATACGCCACCGAATGGTCAGATAACCCTCCGTTGGCACAAAGTAGGGCCTTTTGCGGAATTCTCGGTTGCAGATACTGGAAACGGAATCGCCCATGAGCATATTCCGCGCCTCACAGAGCGTTTTTATCGAGTCGATAAAGATAGAAATAGCGCGACGGGCGGAACGGGGTTGGGCCTATCCATCGTAAAACATGCACTTGAACATCATCGCACCTACCTTCAAGTAGAAAGCCGTATCGGCCAGGGCAGTCGGTTCTGGTTTCGTCTTGCGCCAGAGCTGTTAAGTCAGCCTGATTAATCTCTCCCCTCAAGCGCTAGAAATTGTCATGCAATTGTCATGAAAGTGACAGATGACTGTCATTTACCTGCCTCACAATGTCTCCCAGACATGCAGCAAGTCTAGCGTCTAAGAAAAAATTCCGGTTGTCATTTTAGTGTCACAATTCATCACTATGATGGCGTCGGCTTAACTTGAAATACCTGTAACAGCAGGAATTGGAGACAGACATGAAGAAAACTATCTTAGCAACCGTAACCGCCGCAGTGTTCGCTGTGGGTTTCGCTGCATCAGCTAATGTTGATCCGCGTTTACCTGATTATGAGCGTGCGTCTGGTGTGTCTGGAAACATGAACTCAATTGGTTCAGACACGTTGAACAACCTGATGACTTTATGGGCTGAAGAGTTCAACAAATTCTATCCGAATGTGAATGTGCAGATTCAAGGTGCGGGCTCATCTACAGCGCCACCAGCGATTACTGAAGGAACAGCAAACTTCGCACCAATGAGCCGGGCGATGCGTCAGTCTGAGATTGAAGCCTTCGAAGCACGTCACGGTTACGCGCCTTACGCTATGCCAGTTGCTATCGATATGTTGGCAGTTTATGTCAATAACGATAACCCTATCGAGTGTTTGTCATTACAACAAGTCGATGCCATTTTCTCTGCTACTCGCCGTGGTGGCTACCCGAACGATATCACGCGCTGGGGCCAAGTAGGTTTAACCGGTTCTTGGGCAAACCGTGATTTCGCGCTGTACAGCCGTAACGCGGTATCAGGCACCTACGGTTACTTTAAAGATAACGCCTTATTTGGCGGTGATTTCAAATCAAGCATTAATGAGCAGCCAGGTTCTTCGTCAGTGGTTCAGGGTGTGACTGAATCTTTGAACGGTATCGGTTACTCAGGTATCGGCTACCGTACCTCGGGAGTTCGTGCTATCGCATTGTCAGCAACGGAAGGCGGTGAGTGCTTCGAACCAACTGCAGAAAATGCTGCCACAGGCGACTACCCATTAGCGCGCTACTTATACGTGTATGTGAACAAGCATCCGAATCGTGACCTCGACCCGATGACCCGCGAATTCGTAAAAATGTTGTACTCGAAAGTAGGCCAGGAAGTTGTTGACCGTGACGGTTACGTGCCGTTGCCAGAGTCGCTAGCTTCTCGCATCCGCCGTGAACTAAACGTTCAGTAAACGGTGTGTGAAATAACCCCAAAAGAGGCACAGGATGTGCCTCTTTTTTTATTTATGACATTTTTATGTCGTTGTCATATTGCTGTCATAAAAGTTGGCTACATTCGCCTTCAAGATATTCAACTATCTGCCACTATGAGACTTTCGTATCATGACAGATTCAATTGCTAGCTCGATGCGCCACCGGCGTGAGTCCCGATTACCTAATGCGGAGTTACGTGCAAAGCGTCGTCGCATTCGGATGTTTAAAAATGGTTTATCTCGCTGGGGAATTACCGCTGCCGGATTTGGGGTAGTGTTGTCGTTGGCGACGATTTTCATATATCTCTTTTATGAAGTGATGCCCATTTTTAAAGGCGCATCGGTCACTCAAGAGCAGACATTCCAACTACCCGGTGAATCGTCCCTGCATTTAACCATTGAGCGTTATCAGGAACTGGGCTTGAATTTTGATGCCAGCGGTCAAGTTACGTTCTTTGAACTCGACTCAGGCACAGTGCGATTTCAAGATCAGGTGATGGGAAACCCAGGCGCGACCATTAGCACCTTTGCGAAGGGCGAAGATATTGGTGGTTTAGTCGGTTTTGCCTACGATGACGGTTCTGTGAATCTTGCACGTCCCGAATATCAAGTAACCTTCCCCGATGATGAGCGTTTAATTACGCCATTGTTAGCGCGGCCTTATGGCTCTGAACCCATTCAGCTTGATCCCGAAGGACACGCTATTACTCACTTAAGTGTTCAGGAAAGTACCCGCGGTGCTCGTTCGGCGATGCTCGTAGGTTACACAGACGATGGCCGTTATGTCACCGCGCGCCTGACAACTCGGGAAAACTTATTTACCGGTGAGGTGGAAACACAGGTGACGCGTGGCGTGCTCCCGGCACTGCCAGTTGCTCCTCGCGGCATTCTTGTTGATAAAGAAATGCGCAGCGTGTTTGTAGCAGATGCCGCCGGTTACTTGCACTACATTGATATTCGAAATCCTCGCCAAGCGGAGTTAATGCACAGCATACGGGCAGCCGACGGCGAGTATATTACCGCAATGGATTTCTTAGTCGGGTCAGTCTCAATCATTGTGGGCACCGACAAAGGTACGTTGAGCCAATGGTTCCTAGTACGGGATGATGAAAATACGCGGGTACTGGTGCGAATTCGTGACTTTAAGTCACACCCAGCAGCAATTACGCACATTGCGCCAGAACATACGCGCAAGGGCTTTATTGTAGGAGATGCCAGCGGCACTGTGGGTGTTCATTACGGAACCTCGGCGCGCACGCTGTTGCAGCAACAGCTTCTCGAGGGCGGAGTGCAAGGTTTAGCGCTGTCTCCGGTTAACCGTCGTTTGATGGTCTTGGATCAAGCAAACAACCTTCATGTTCATGAGCTTTGGAACCGTCATCCACAGATTTCGTTTTCTGCGCTGTGGAATCGGGTGTGGTACGAAGGCCGCAGCAATCCCGAATATATCTGGCAGTCATCTTCCGCCAGCGATGAATTTGAATCGAAATTCAGTTTGGTGCCGTTGTCGATAGGAACGTTAAAGGCCGCTTTCTTCGCCATGTTGTTTGCCATGCCTTTGGCGATTATGGGGGCGATCTACACCGCTTACTTTATGACGCCGAAACTGCGCGGCATGGTAAAACCGACCATTGAAATTATGGAAGCGTTACCGACAGTTATCTTGGGCTTCTTGGCAGGGTTATGGTTGGCACCCTTTATGGAGAACAATCTACCTGCGGTGTTCTCCTTGCTTATCGGTATGCCGATTGTGATGTTACTGATGGCGTTCTTATGGCGTTTCTTACCTCTGCAGCTGCGTAATCGCATTCCAGGAGGATGGGAAGCGGCCATTTTGGTGCCCGTGGTCCTTCTGTTCGGATGGGCCATGGTCACCCTGAGCCCTCATATTGAAGTGTGGTTCTTCGATGGCAGTATGCGCCAGTGGTTTACCGAAAACGGTATCACGTACGATCAGCGCAACGCCATGGTTGTTGGTGTGGCGATGGGGTTTGCGGTTATCCCAACGATTTATTCAATCGCGGAAGACGCTGTATTTAACGTGCCTCGGCATTTAACCCAAGGTTCGTTGGCATTGGGCGCTACCCCTTGGCAAACCGTATTGGGCGTGGTGCTTCCAACCGCAAGCCCAGGCATTTTCTCTGCGATTATGATTGGTTTCGGACGCGCTGTCGGTGAAACCATGATCGTACTGATGGCTACCGGGAACAGCCCGATTGTGAACTTCAATATCTTTGAAGGCATGCGTACCTTGTCTGCCAACATCGCTGTGGAATTACCAGAAACAGCAGTAGGCAGTAGCCACTTTAGAATTCTGTTCTTGGCGGCGCTGGTGCTCCTCACCTTCACATTTATTTTGAATACCATCGCTGAAGTGGTTCGTCAGCGGTTACGTAAACGTTACAGCAGCCTGTAATTACAAGGGGTATAAACGATGAAACAGTGGTTTAGAAGCGGTACGCCTTGGATCTGGTTAACTGGCGGCGCGGTAACGATTAGTATTGTCATGGTGGTCGGCCTACTGAGCTTGATCGCCGTACGAGGCCTGAGTCATTTTTGGCCGGGCAACGTGGCTGAAGTAGAGATTACCAATTTTCGCACCGGTGAAGTGAGCTCGGTGATGGGTGAAATAGTCCGCAGTGAAACCATCACAGCGACCATGGCACGGGAAGGCGGTAATCCAGTTTCCGAAGGACAGGATCTAGTCACCCGTTATTTGTTTAAGCAAGGTAACCGTGACCAATTTGGTACCGATTTCGTGTGGCACTTTGGCAACACCATGGGCGAAGTCACCTATCCGAAAGGCGTGTTTGCTGTCGAGCGCCGGGAGTGGGGGAATTTCTATGGATTTCCGGTGGCCTTGCTTACCGATGGTTTGGTGGTTTCCACCGCTGACGATGTCGGCTTTTCCGCGCAGTTAAGCGTAGCGCTCGATCGGGCAATTACACGTGCCGATGAGCAACGCCAAATTGAGCGTCGCGAAGTCGGGCGCATTAACACGGCCATGGAGCGAATCCGCCTTGAACTGCGCAGTATGGAGCTTCAGGGGTTAGATGAGTCCGAACTGGCAACTCGTCGCGCTGAGTTAGATCGCCAACGCGAAGCCTTAGATGCGGAATATAGTGTGCTGCGTCAGAAAATGGACGAGCTGCAGCGGGAGCGTCGCCGTGATGCATTAGTGATGCGCATGACCGATGGCCGTGAGGTTACGTTAAACCTAAGCACCATCATTGCCATTACTCAGCCTAATGATATGTCGCTGACAGCAAAGTTTATTCAATACTTTGCCAAAATCGGTGAGTTTCTCAGTACTGAACCCCGTGAAGCGAATACCGAGGGCGGGATCTTCCCGGCGATTTTCGGCACCATTACCATGGTGTTTATCATGTCGATCATGGTGACACCCTTCGGTATTTTGGCGGCGATTTACTTACGAGAGTATGCCAAGCAAGGCCCGGTGACACGCATGATCAGGATCAGTGTGTATAACCTTGCGGGTGTGCCTTCCATTGTGTTTGGTGTGTTCGGTCTCGGCTTCTTCGTTTACTACCTAGGTGGAAATATCGATCGGATATTCTACGAAGCGGCGTTACCGTCACCGACATTTGGTACCCCGGGTTTGTTCTGGGCATCGCTTACGCTGGCGCTGTTAACGCTACCGGTGGTGATTGTGTCTACCGAGGAAGGCTTAGCGCGCATACCGAGCACGGTACGTCAGGGTTCGTTAGCCCTGGGTGCGACCAAGTCAGAAACCCTATGGCGGGTTGTAGTGCCGTTAGCGACTCCAGGCATGATGACCGGATTAATTTTGGCGATTGCCCGTGCAGCCGGTGAGGTTGCACCATTGATGCTGGTGGGTGTGGTTAAATTGGCACCGAATTTGCCGATTGATGGTGAGTTCCCCTTCGTTCACTTGGAGCGGAAAATCATGCATCTTGGCTTCCATATTTTCGACGTCGGCTTCCAAAGCCCGAACGTAGAAGCCTCACGACCATTAGTTTATGCAACCGCCTTGGTTCTGGTATTGCTGATTGTGCTGCTGAATTTAACCGCAATCAGTATCCGTAACCGCTTGCGTGAAAAGTATCGCAGTGATTCGGATTAATCCGAGTCACCTCGTCGCTGCAACGAATTCAATTTGAGAGCAAAGTGAATACTATGGAAAAACAAACTGAAAAGCCGACCCTTAAAACGCATTTAGCGGCGCCAAGTGAAGTGAATATTGCGGAGCTTCCTTGCAAGTTGGAAGTGAATAATCTGCGCTTGTCGTACGGCAAAGATGAAGCGTTAAAAGGCATCAACCTTGTGATTCCCGAGAAGCGAGTCACGGCATTTATCGGACCTTCTGGGTGCGGTAAATCAACCTTGTTGCGCTGCTTTAATCGCATGAATGATCTGGTGGATAGCTGCACGATTAGCGGTGAGATTTTGCTTGATAAGCAAAATATTTACGCGCCAGGTGTGGACGTTGCCGAGTTACGTCGTCAGGTGGGAATGGTGTTTCAGAAGCCCAACCCATTCCCTAAATCGATTTATGAGAACGTGGCCTACGGCTTGCGCCTGCAAGGCGTAAATGACCGCCGAACCCTTGATGAAGTGGTAGAGCAATCGCTTCGCGGGGCAGCACTGTGGGATGAAGTAAAAGACCGTTTGCATGACAATGCGTTTGGCTTGTCAGGTGGTCAGCAACAGCGTTTGGTGATTGCCCGGGCCATTGCCATTGAGCCAGAAGTGCTGTTATTGGATGAGCCGGCATCGGCATTGGATCCGATTTCAACGTTAAAAATTGAAGAGTTAATTAACGATCTCAAAGAGCAGTACACCATTGTGATCGTAACCCACAACATGCAACAGGCGGCTCGGGTTTCCGATCAAACCGCGTTCTTGTACATGGGAGAACTTATTGAGTACGCCGACACCAATACCTTGTTTACCACGCCGGCGAAAAAACAAACTGAAGACTATATTACCGGACGTTACGGTTAAGGGTGAATGGGGGTGAATGATGGAAAATAAAGGCAAACACATTTCCGAACGGTTCGACAGTGAACTCGAAAGCGTGCGTAATGCGGTACTGTCGATGGGCGGCATGGTTGAGAAGCAACTGAGCGATGCCTTGTTGGCAATTGAGAATAACGATAGTGAGTTAGCCGATGCGGTTTTGTCCAACGACAAGAACATTAACTCGTTAGAAATGGATATCGACGGTGCCTGTACGCGCATTATTGCCAAGCGTCAGCCAACCGCCAGTGATTTACGATTGATTGTTGCGACCCTGAAAACAATCGCCGATCTTGAGCGCATTGGTGATGAAGTAAAGCGCTTAGCACGAGTAGCCAAAGAGAGCTTCAGTAGTGATCAGAAGCACTTGCTCGTGAGCTTAGAAAATTTAGGGCAGCTGGTGATTCACATGTTGCGTCAGGCGCTAGATGCATTCGCCCGCATGGATGGTGAAGCGGCCCTTGAAGTGCATAAACTAGACGGCAATATCGATCGTCAATACGAAGCGATGATGCGTCAGTTAATGACCTACATGATGGAAGATCCGCGCAGCATTCCAAAGGTGATGGATGTGGTGTGGTCGGCGCGATCGTTAGAACGCATCGGTGATCGCTGTCAGAACATTTCCGAATACATTATCTACAATGTATACGGTAAAGATGTGCGCCACACATCAACAGAAACCATGACAGAAACCGTGCAACGTAAGCGTTGATTCGGGCAACGTGACCAACGCACTGCGTTGGTCACGAAGGAATACGGCACCACGGCACGTAGCCAACGCACTGCGTTGGTCAGGTGCCGATTTTCGCAGCCAAACAATTATCCATTAAAACTCCAGATATAGCGAAGCGCCGGTCTGAAGCTTTCTTCATACAATTTATCCCAAAGATCGAACAAGGCAGGGGTGCAGCCAAGCACATCGACCAATTCAAGGGCTTCCTCATTGAAAAACGCTTCGTCGACACCTTCCTCACTCACCATGTCCAGCGCTTCGAAATAACTGTAACTGGTTTTGTTGCGAATGATTTCATCGATCCGGAGAATATCGTGCATGGTAAGCAAGGAGTAATTGCATTGTTGACGAATGCGCTCGTTGATTTCCATGTAATACAGTACTTCACCGAGGCTCTCAAATAGCTTCATTTCTGCGTCGCTTGCCTTGGCAGCGGGTACACTTGGAACGAGTGCGAAAAGGACGGCAAAGGCCCCGATGATGAAAGATTTCATATCCATATATCCCGTGAAGGTTGAACCTTAGGTATATCTGTTTATAAAACAATCAGCAAATTTTTCTGGTGCGGCAGCCAAAGCGATGCGATGGTGCGGAGTGCGGTAACCAACGCAATGCGTTGGCTACGTTAGTGCAGTACGCGGCAGCGAATGGTTCCGGGTACTTGCTTTAACTGCTCAAGCGCTTGTTCCGCTAGCTCACTATCAACATCCATCACAACATAACCAAGTTCGTTGTCGGTTTGTAAGTACTGACCTGAAATGTTCACGCCCAACTCTGCAAAAATTTGGTTGATGCGGGTAAGTACGCCGGGTTGGTTGCGATGAATGTGGAGTAAACGACTGCTCTGTCCGTGGGTGGGTAAGTTCACCTCGGGGAAGTTCACCGCCGATAAGGTGGAGCCGTTATCGGAGTATTTAATCAACTTATGAGCGACCTCTGTGCCAATGTTTTCCTGCGCTTCTTGCGTGCTTCCCCCGATATGGGGTGTCAGAATAACATTGCTTAGGCCGCGTAACGGCGAGTGAAAAACATCATCGTTACTTTTCGGTTCGACCGGGAACACATCAATGGCAGCACCATTAAGATGGCCTGCTCGCAAGCGCTCTGCCAACGCTTCCAGATCAACAACCTGTCCGCGAGAGGCATTAATTAAACTGGCGCCTGGCTTCATTAGCGCAAGCTCACGGCTTCCCAGCAAGTTATGAGTTTGTTCAGTTTCAGGGACGTGTAAGGTGACGATATCGCTCGCGCTTAATAAGGCATCGAGGGTGGGCATCGGAAACGCATTGCCCAGAGATAACTTGGTTTCAATATCGTAGAACACCACCCGCATACCTAATTGTTCAGCGAGCACACCGAGCTGTGTTCCAATGTGACCATAACCGACAATACCGAGCGTTTTACCGCGAGCTTCGTGAGAGCCTTGAGCTGATTTCAGCCAGCCTCCGGCATGGCAGGCGCTGCTTTTTTCCGGCACCTTACGCAGCAACATAATAATTTCGGCAAGCACTAACTCAGCAACACTACGAGTGTTGGAGAATGGCGCGTTAAATACCGGAATACCAAATTCACGGGCCGCCGCGACATCCACTTGATTGGTGCCAATACAAAAGCAGCCAATGGCGTTTAAGCGCTCCGCATGTTGCAGAACGTTGCGCGATACCTGTGTGCGTGAGCGAATACCAAGAAAATGATAGTCTCCGATTCTTGCTGCAAGCTCATCTTCATTAAGCGCCGTGCTGACTTGATCAATTTCGGTGTAGCCATGCTGCTCAAAACAATCTACCGCACTGGGATGCACCCCTTCGAGCAGCAAAACCTTTATTTTTTCCTTGGCAAGCGAGTACATCGGGGGCATTGAGCAGGCTCCTAACTATTTACGGGTTTTTGTAAAAACGTCTTTTCCGTCACTTAACAGCGCAACGTCTGCGCCACGGGCAGCAAATAAACCGTTGGTGACTACCCCTGTAATTTGATTGAGTTTGGCTTCAAGCGCTATGGGCTCTTCGATATTCAGATTATAAACATCAAGAATAATGTTGCCGTTATCGGTGGTGACACCATCGCGATAAACCGGATCGCCACCTAACTTCACGATTTCGCGGGCCACATAAGAGCGCGCCATGGGAATCACTTCAACGGGGAGGGGGAAGGCACCGAGTACGTCTACTTCTTTGCTGGTATCTGCAATACAAATAAAGGATGTGGCCACGGCTGCGACAATTTTCTCGCGAGTAAGGGCACCGCCGCCGCCTTTAATCATCTGTAAATGACGATTAATTTCATCGGCGCCATCGACGTACACGGCAATATCGCTTACGCCGTTTAAGTCGTACACAGGAATACCATGAGATTTTAACCGCGCCGTCGAGGCTTCAGAGCTAGATACGGCACCGTCGATATCTTGTTTCAGCGCCGCAAGTGCATCGATAAAGAAGTTCACAGTGGAGCCAGTGCCAACCCCAACCACGGTTCCTGGTTTGACGTAGGCGATGGCTGCTTCTGCAGCGAGACGTTTGGCGTGATCTTGCGTGCTCATAGGTGCTCCATTCTGACGTTAAGGGGAAGGAATATGTTGCTGTCAGGATGGACACTCATTATACGTCTCTGGAGGAGAACTGCCAGCTTTTAGACGGTGTAATAATTCGTGGGAGCGGAACATCCCAGGGGGCATGTGGCAGTGTGTCTGCTTGTTGCTCATCGAAGGCAATGCCAACGGGCAAAAGATGCGGAAGTTCACCCCGTAGCCACGGCGCCAAAGTACGGTCGTAGAAGCCACCGCCCATGCCTAAGCGGTTGCCCACCGCATCAAATGCAACGAGCGGAACAAAAAGTAAATCGATGTCTTGCAGCGGAATAATGCGTTTTGCCTCATAAGGTGGCTCTGGAATACCATACTTATTGGCGCGCAGTGGCGTATTGTGATCGGTCTGCAAAAAAACTAAGTGGTTGCGGTCGAATTGATGAAGCACGGGCACGGCGAAGCGTTGGTCGTTATCAATATGATGGAGCAGTGGTGTTAGGTCGGGTTCACCGTCATTTGGAAAATAGGCACCAATAGTTTTGGCACCACGCTCATCAATGAGCGTTAACACGGCCTGAATAATGGCCTGTTCGGCGTGCACACGCTGCTCTGCTGTTAAATCCCGTCGAGTGCTTCGAAAATGTTTGCGCAGCATCGTCCGCGCTAAATCATCGGCGGCATTAAGCTCCGTCTGGATTGGCTGATTCGTGGTCACTTGCAGAGCCTCCTGATAGCGATACTTTACTTCAATACGAGAGCTTGCCACACTGACGCAGGCATTATGTCACAGTATGCGAAACTCAATCCGAGATTAGAAGCCTGAATACATATTAATTGGAAGCATTCATGAAAGCACACGCCACAGCAGGACTTGTTCACACAATCGCCAAGCATTGGCATGTCACCTTAAGCGCAATGGTTGCCATAGTATTGTTGCTGTCACCGCTCGCTCACGCGGCCAGTGAAGGCCCTTTTGAGCGCATTATTTTGCGTGGTGGCATTTTAGTGAACGGTGAAGGGGCGCCGCCGGTGGGGCCCGTTGATATTGTGATTGAAGGCGACACCATTACGCGGGTAGATGTGGTCGGGTATCCCGGGGTGCCGATTCATGAGCGCCGGCGTCCCCAGGCCGATGCCAATACCCGTGAAATTGATATTAGCGGTCACTATGTGCTGCCGGGCTTTGTGGACATGCATGGACACATTGGCGGCTCAGCGCAAAATATTCCTGCTGAATATGTATATAAACTGTGGTTAGCCCACGGTATTACCACGGTGCGGGAGCCGGGAAGTTTTCGCGGCGTTGAATGGACGGTGGAGGAAGCACGAAAGGCGGCCGCCCATGAAACCATCGCACCGCGCATTATTCCTTACGCGGGCTTTGGCCGCGGCTCTGAGGAGCCCATTATCACAGGGGAACAAGCGCGAGCCTGGATTCGCTCGGTTCAAGAACGGGGCGCGCAGGGCATTAAGTTTTTCGGAGCCACACCACGGGTAATTTCTGCCGCCATTGACGAGGCGAATCAGTTGGGTATGGGTACCATGATGCATCATGCCCAGCTCAACGTGGTGCGCACCAATGTATTAGATTCCGCACGCATGGGTTTGGGCAGTATGGAACATTGGTATGGTCTGCCGGAGGCGTTGTTTACCAACCAAGTGATTCAGAATTATTCGCCGGATTACAATTATCAGAACGAGCAAGACCGTTTTGGCGAAGCAGGCCAATTGTGGAAACAAGCGGCGCGCAAAGGCTCGGATCGTTGGAATGAGGTGCGTGATGAACTCATTGCTCTCGATTTCACCATCAACCCGACCTTAAATATTTATGAAGCGAGCCGCGATGCCGCCGCGCAACGCAACGCAGAATGGCATGATGACTACACCTTGCCAACGTTGTGGGAGTTCTTTAAGCCAAGTCGCTATGCGCACGGTTCTTATTGGTTTGATTGGACCACGGATCATGAGATTGCGTGGCGGGAGAACTATCGCCTGTGGTTTGAATTCTTAAATGACTACAAAAACCATGGTGGTCGAGTCACGGCGGGATCGGATTCAGGGTATATCTATAAGATTTACGGATTTGGCTATATTCAAGAGCTCGAGCTTCTGCGCGAAGCCGGATTTAACGCGCTAGAAGTGGTGCGCGCCGCCACGTTAAGTGGTGCTGAAGCTTTGGGTCTTGAAGATGAAATAGGCAGCATCGTGCCTGGAAAACGGGCCGATCTATTTATTGTGAAAGAGAATCCGCTAAGAAACTTGAAGGTTCTGTATGGAACAGGGCACTATAGGTTAAACGACCAAAATGAACCGGAACGCACTCAAGGGGTTCTATGGACGATGCGCGATGGTGTGTTGTACGACGCTCAACAGCTGTTAGCCGATGTTCGCGAAATGGTACGCCAGGCTCGAGAAGAGGCGGCTGAGTAACAGTTGAATGACAATAACGGAGTCTAAACTCCGGAGACAGTAAGATGAAATTATCATTTAGAACGCACCGCGTTATGTCCTATCAGCGTGCGACCGGCGCCGTGATCGGATTGATGCTAACGCTCTCGCTTGCAGCCTGTGGCCCTACTTATGGTCCAGAGCTTCGCGGCGAATGGAAGATTAAACAAATCCATACTACTGCGGCGGCCGATCTTGATTCGGGGCGAGCATTGGAATGGTTGGGTTATAGTGCTTATTTTGAAGAGCGCCGTATTCGCTTTAGTAAGTACGACTGTCGAGATCCGGGTATGACCACGGATTGGCAACAGTGGGGCTTAGTGGCAAATCGTATTGGTGTGAATCCCGACCTTTTTGGGACCCGCAGCGATACGCCCGTGCAATTGCTTTATATCGAGTGCGATGGGGAAGATTGGTTTACGCCGGGTGCGGAATTAATTCGCTTGGATGATGAGCGTCTGCTCATGGCATATCGAGGCGTTATTTTCGAGTTTCGCCAAGAGCGCTAACCATCAGTAACAGGCTCGACAGCTTCGCGGGCCTCTTCTTCGAGAGCTTCAGACCACGTTGAACGATTACTACAGGTATTCAAAATAAGGATGGTTGCGATCACAATGATTATCGCTGCAACTATTTCTACTTTTTTCATCGCTTAAACCCTAGTTACATTCGTCGTAAAGGTGTTCTCCAAGGTGCCGCTGCATCGTGTCAGCCCTTGAACCCATTGGTTCAAGGCGGGTGCTGGAGATACTACCGCAGGCTTCCCGATACGGGTCGGGCTTGCACACAGGTAGTTCAACAGGACCCTATACTAAGAGTATCGGCTCAGGGACATTCACATGCTGGCAAACACCCCAGAGAACAAAGCCAGTGTATCATATTCTGTCTGTAGCCTGTACCCAACGCATTGCGTTGGTTCGTTATTGGTTCGGGCCTCGGGTTTCTTATCGGCACCTGACCAACGCGGTGCGTTGGCTACCTAATCTCGCTGAGACCAACGCGGTGCGTTGGCTACGTATTCGCGCTGAGACCAACGCGGTGCGTTGGCTACTGTTCTTGATCGGATCGGGAGGGTTGTTCTTCTTCCGTGAGCTCAAGTGCGTGTGTTTCCGCGATTTGTTTCTCAGCAGCACGGGGATCACCGATGGCCTTCTCGATAGTGGCTTGCAATAAACTAATCTTATCCTCAAGCGCTGCAATTTTTTTGGTTTCAACAGCCCGATCTTGAATCCACTCATGACATAAATTGAGGGCCGCCATGATAGCGATTTGCTCCATATTCGTGAGCTTGGTCGAAGTACGCGTTTCTACCATGCGCTCGTCGAGTTGTTTGGCAGCTTCGCGCAACGCTGTTTCTTGACCATCCGGGCACATTACCCGATAGCTACGGTCTAGAATTTTGATGTCTACGACATTACTACTCATGTCACGCTCCCTCAAATCAACATATAGTGGTGAGTATAGTCCGTTTCTGAATCAACGAAAATGCCATAAAAATTTGATTTTCTCGTGTTCACTGCGGGGTGTCGCTACCGTGCGGACGACTAGCCGCAGGATAGCCCTAGTGCTGAGAAGTTGCAATGCCTCTGCGCAAGTAGTTTTGTAAGCCGATTTCTGGCTGAGAAGCGCAAGCAATGGTAGCATTAGGAATGTGATACCTATCCAAATTGGACCGATTAATATGAGTGAATCAAGTTCACAGTGGTTTGAGAAACTAACCCGACTCTTAGCCCAAGAGAATGTTATTGTCAGCGCTTCTGAGATGCACGGCATGCTTACGGGCCTGGTGGCCAGCAGCGCGCCCAGTAAAGAGCGTGATTGGCTGTTAGCACTATCAGACCTAACCCACGAGGGTGAAAAGTTTAGTGCAACACTGATCCACGAACTTGAAGCGCTGCATACCCATACTGTTTCGGGCTTAGAATGTCCTGATTTAAGCTTCCAGATGGTGCTGCCCAGTGATGATGAGCCTTTAGAAGATCGCGTCATTGCTCTCACCGAGTGGACGCAGTGCTTTTTAGTTGGATTCGGTATCCATCAGCAGAACCTTGCTAAAGCCTCTGAAGATCTAAAAGAAGCCATTCAAGATATGGCAGAAATCTCGAAGCTCTCAAGTGATGTGATGACGGGTGAGGAAGACGAGCGCGCGTTTTACGAAGTAAGTGAGTACGTACGTATCACGGCCATTATGTGTTTTAACGAGTTAAGCTCGGTATCGACACCGGTAGCCCCAATTAATCAAACGATTCATTAATCTGTTCTGTTGAGGACTCTGCGTTATGCCACAGGCGGCTGAATACCAAAAAAGGCGGCAAGCCTTTATGCAATCCATGAACTCTCAGGGCGTGGCTATTTTTCCCGCCGCCAGTGAGGTGATTCGCAGTCGTGATACGCATTTTCCTTTTCGCCAAGACAGTGACTTCTTCTATCTGACCGGTATTAACGAACCGGATGCCGTGCTTGTGCTTATGCCGGATACAGAAACCCCAGAGGTGTTATTTGTACTGCCGCGTGATGCCCATGCGGAGGTTTGGCATGGCCGCCGACTTGGGTGCGACAAGGCGCAAGAAATTTCTGGAGTGAGCCACTGTTATAGTTTGGACACCCTTGATGTTCAGTTGCCTGATTTTCTCAATGGCAGCGAGCATTTGTACTTTGCCTTTGATCAGTTTCCTAAGTTTGAAGCAGATCTGCGAGAGCACCTGCGTAACTTGCGTTCAGCGCCAAAACGCACAAAAACGGCACCGGCGCATTGGCACGATAGTCGTCCGCACGTGCATCAACAGCGTTTAATAAAGTCCGAGGCGGAAATTGCCTTGATGCAACAAGCCGCAGATATCAGCGTGACGGCGCACAAGCGAGCGATGCAAAGCGTGCAGCCGGGTGTTTTTGAGTACCAAATCGATGCGCTTCTCAGCCATGAGTTTATGCATCAGGGAGGCAGTGGCCCCGCTTATGGTTCCATTGTCGGTGGTGGCGAAAATGCCTGTATCTTACATTACACGGCCAATACCGATGTGCTGAAAGACGGTGATTTACTGCTGATCGATGCGGGTTGTGAATATCAGGGGTATGCCGCGGATATTACCCGCACGTTTCCGGTAAATGGTAAATTTAGCCGGGCGCAACGGGCCATTTATGAATTGGTACTGGCGGCCCAGGAAGCGGCATTTGCGCTGATTAAGCCAGGAAGCTCGCTTCCTAAAGCGCAAGATGCGGCAGTAAAGGTACTCACTGAAGGATTGCTGCACCTTGGTATTCTCAAAGGCAGTGTGCAACAGCATCTTGACGAGCAAAGCTGCCGGCGTTTCTTCATTCATGGGTTAGGCCATTGGTTGGGCTTAGATGTTCACGATGTGGGCACATACCAAACAGATGGCATCCCCATAAAGCTGCAGCCGGGCATGGTGCTCACCATTGAGCCAGGGTTATATTTTGCGCCGGATGACGACTCGGTTCCCGAGCAATACCGGGGCATGGGTATTCGCATTGAAGACGATTTATTAGTCACCAAGGATGGTTACTGCAACTTAACCGCCGGTGTGCCGAAAAGCGTTGAAGGCATTGAGGCACTCATGGCGAGCGGTCATCGCGATCGCGCAACCACGCGGCCCCAGCGTAACGAGGATTCCCAACGTGCGTCACGTTGATATCGTTATCGCGGGTGGCGGACTTACCGGTTGTTTGGCCGCGTTAGTATTTGCCCGGCGTTATCCTGATTTATCAGTGGTTTTGCTCGATCACCAACAAGGGGCCACTTATCAAGACCCACGTGGTCTTGCGTTAGCGCTGCGTACACAGCAGGTGCTGGCGGATTATGGGGTGTGGCAGGGTGACTTGCAGCAAAGTGCGGCGATTGCCAATATTCATGTGTCCGAAACCGAAGGGCCGGGCACAATGACCATGCATGCGGAGCGCGAGAATTTGCCCGCATTAGGGTACGTGGCGATGGCCGGGGTGTTGCAACAGGCGCTCGACCGTCGCTGTGCTGCGATTGCAAAAGAGCACAAAGAATTTAGCCACGAGCAGGGGGTTCATATCTCCGCCCTCAACGCCAATGAGAGCGGGTATCGGCTCTCCGTTGAGGGAATGGCAGAACCGCTCCAGTGTCGGTTATTGGTGGTGGCTGAAGGGTCGAATTCACACACCCGTCGGCTATTGGGCATAGAAATGACGCGTTCAGCCTATGATCAGGTGGCTCTGGCTGGCGTTGTCACTTATCAAAAACAGCACCAGGGTTGGGCTTACGAACGCTTTACCCCACATGGCCCAGCGGCCTTACTTCCGCAAGGCAAACAGCAAGCCGCATTGGTGTGGTGTATGCAGCCGGAGCGCGCGCAGGCACTACTGGCGCTTCCTGAAAAGGAGCAAGTTCGTGCGGTGCAAGCGATCTTTGGCGCAGCTCCAGGGCGCATTGAACAGGTTTCTTTGCAGGGACAATTTCCGTTGCAGTTAGCCTTGGCTGAGCGGTTTATTGGCCATCGGGCGGTAGTGATTGGCAATGCATGCCACACGCTCCATCCTGTTGCAGGACAAGGCTATAATTTAGGGGTGCGCGATATCCTCGAGCTGGCACAGCAGTTAGATGCTCGGGATCCGGGCGCCATTGCAGGGCTTCAGGCCTATCGTCAGCAGCGACAACGGGATTACGCGGAAATTATTAGCCTCACCCACGGGTTGGTGAATATATTCTCAAATCCGAATCCGCTGCTTCGGCACGGTCGCAGTAAAGCGCTTTATGCCTTGCGTGCATGCAGTACCTTAAGCAAACCGCTGATGCGAAAGGCTATGGGTTTTCGCTCACTTTTCTCGTCGGCCGGGCAGTAACCACAGGATAAAACATGGCTATTATTCGAACGCAAATCATCGTAGTTGGCGGCGGCATGGTAGGACTCGCATTTGCGACTGCCATGGCCAAGCATGGACGCGATGTCGTGGTTATTGAAAAACAAGCCCGCAGTGGCGCCATGCCGGATAAACCAACCCTGCGCGTGTCGGCGTTAAACCATGCGGTGCGCACGTGGCTGCAAGAGCTCGGTGCATGGGAGCGTATTCCCGCCGATAAATGCGGCGATTATCAAGGGATGCACGTGTGGGAGCACGATTCTTTCGGGCATATCCACTTCTCCGCCAATCAAGCTGATCTTGCCGATTTGGGCACCATTATAGAGAACGCGGTGGTTGAAGCTGCCTTGTGGCAAAGTGCCGAGGCCGCTGGCGTGCGCTTGCTCAGTGATGTCACTTTCACCACCCCGGAATATCATGAACACGATGTGAGTGTGCAACTGAGCAACAACGACGTCGTGATCGGGCAATTATTAATTGCTGCCGACGGTGGCCAATCGCGTTTACGCGGCATCTCCGGCACCCCAGTTCATCATCGCGACTATGAACAAGAAGGGGTGGTGTGTACCATTCAAAGCACGGAGCCACATCAGGGCATTGCCCGGCAAGTATTTTTGGGCGATGGGCCCTTGGCACTATTGCCGATGGCGGATCCGTTCCAGTGCTCTATTGTGTGGAGCACGCCCAAAGATAAAGCACAATCGCTGTTGGCACTAAGCGATAGCGCGTTTAATCAGGCCTTAACGGCGGCGTCCGATGGCCAACTCGGTGTGCTCTCTGTGGTGAGCAAACGGGTGAGCTTCCCGTTAACCATGCGTTACGCAGAAGATTGGTTATATGGCCGGCAAGTGCTTATGGGCGATGCTGCGCACACTATTCACCCATTGGCGGGGCAAGGCGCAAATTTGGGCTTCGGCGATGCCTTTGTATTGGCAGAGCGCTTGCGCAGTTTGGGAACCTTAAATGGTCAATGGAATCAAGACGAACTGATGCGCGCCTTGCGCGGTTATCAGCGTGCCCGAAAGGCCGCGGCGCTGCGGCACATTGCAGTGATGGAAGGCTTTCATCAATTGTTTACCAAGAAGCACCCGTTGGTGCGCTTAACGCGCGCCGCAGGCTTAGCCTTAACCCAAGAAATAAACCCACTAAAAGATTTCTTTTTAAACCAAGCGAATCACTTTTAGGCGGTTTTGCGTCCGGTCAGGCCCAGATCCGTATTAGGGATTTAAGAAATCACTTAAATACGAGAGCAAATGCTCGGAAGCGTCGTTGGGCGATTGGCTATGGCGCTCAAGATAAATCCCAACCGTGCCGAGTTGCGGAAGATCTGGGTGGCGAATTTCCACTAAATCACTCGGCAGCGAGCTTTTGGCCAGCACGGTAATGCCCAAATCACTTTTCAGTGCGCTGCTAATGCCAGTGAGATCGGAGTTGGTGTAAGTAATGCGACAGCTTCGTCCGCTGTGTTTTAATGCCTGCAAAGTACGCCGCCGATAAATGCAGCCTTCTGCGGCAAGCACCAAGGGCACCGGACCTTGCCAAATAAATTCGGAACGACCGCTCACCCACACCAGCTGATCTTCTTTTACTTGCACCGCCGTTGGCGGCGCTTGCTCGGCCACGGTAAGAATGACATCAAAATGACCCCGACTGGCGCCAAGACGCAAATCACGACTTAGGGCAGAGGTTACTTCCAAGGTGATTTGCGGATAAGTTGCAGCAAACTGACCGAGCACGCGGGGTAATAGGGCCGTGGCAAACTCACTGGGAATGCCCAAACGCACCTGGCCGGAAATCGGTGTTTTCTCAAAGCGGGCTAGCAGTTGATCATGACTTTGCAGCAGTTGTCGGGCGCCTTGATACAATTCTTGTCCCGCGGCCGTTAGCTTAAGTTTGCCGCCCTCACGATCAAACAAAATAGCGTCGATTTGCTCTTCGAGTTTCTTTAACTGCAAACTAATGGCCGGCTGTGAGCGCCCTAAGCGTTCACCAGCAAGGGTAAAGCTCTGTAAATCAGTAACCATGACAAAAGATCGAAGGCTCTCGAAGGATAAGTGTTTCATAGGACGCCCTAGTGTTCGTTGGTGCCACATTGCTGCGGTTAAGTATTTATTTTAGCAATGTTTAACGCCTCTGTATAAGAAAACTTAATACAGGTATTAGGGTTTTTAATTTGTTGGCAACCTCTGAGCAACCTATAATGAGGGCCATCGAATCGAACAAAAAACCAACAGAAGTGAAATACGCAATGGCGCAACGCACTCCGTTATACCCACAGCATCTTGCTGCTGGCGCAAAGATGGTCGATTTTCATGGCTGGGACATGCCGCTGAACTACGGCTCACAAATTGAAGAGCACCATGCAGTGCGTCGTGAAGTAGGCATGTTTGATGTGTCTCACATGACGATTGTTGATGTCACTGGTCCCGAAGCTAAAGCTTACCTGCGTCGGTTGTTAGCCAATGACGTTGAGAAATTAAAAGTCCCGGGTAAAGCACTGTACTCTGCCATGTTAAATGAAACCGGCGGTGTGATTGACGATTTGATTGTGTACTTCTTTAGCGATGTTTCTTATCGCTTGGTGGTTAACTCAGCAACCCGTGATAAAGATTTGCAGTGGCTTGAAAAGCAAGCGGGCGAATTTGATGTGGCCATTACTGAGCGTACTGAATTTGCGATGCTGGCCGTGCAAGGCCCGCAAGCAAAAGAGAAAGTAAGTGTACTGATGAACGAAGATCAGCATGCGCTGGTAAGTGACATGAAGCCGTTCTTTGGTATGCAGCTCGATGATTTATTTATCGCCACCACAGGTTACACCGGTGAAGCAGGCTACGAGCTAATTATTCCAGCCGACCAAGTGGGTCAGGTGTGGGATAAGCTGTTACAAGCAGGGGTTCACCCTTGTGGCTTGGGCGCACGTGATACGCTGCGCTTGGAAGCGGGCATGAACCTTTATGGCCAAGATATGGACGAAAATGTATCGCCATTGGCTGCCAACATGGCGTGGTCGGTTGCGTTTGAGCCAAGTGAGCGTAACTTCGTAGGTCGTTCAGCGCTAGAAGAGCAAAAAGCTGCAGGTACAGAAAAACTGATTGGCTTGGTAATGGAAGAAAAAGGTGTTCTACGTGCCGGCCTAAAAGTAATTGTTGAGGGTGGTGAAGGCGTGATTACATCAGGCACTTTTTCGCCCACGTTAGGATACAGTGTCGCCATGGCTCGAGTCCCTCAGCCAGTAGGTGATACCGCGCAAGTGGAAATGCGCAAAAAAATGGTTACAGTAAAGGTGGTGAAACCCTCCTTTGTTCGGCATGGCAAGGCGGTTGTTTCCGCTTAAACTTCAGCACACATTTTTCAACGGACTTAGTCTTTTGACACAAGGGTTACAACATGAGCAATGTACCAAACGAATTAAAATATGCGTCAACCCATGAATGGATTCGCGATGAAGGCGATGGCGTATACACAGTAGGCATCACAGATCACGCGCAAGAGCTATTAGGCGACATGGTGTTTGTTGAATTGCCAGAAGTTGGCGACAGCGTTGCAGCCGGCGACGATTGCGCAGTAGCCGAATCGGTAAAAGCTGCCTCTGATATTTACGCACCTATTGCAGGTGAAATTATCGCTGTAAACGAAGAGCTAGAAGACTCACCAGAGTTAGTAAATAACGACCCATTTGGTGATGGTTGGTTATTTAAAATTAAAGCCGACGACGAGAGTGAAGTGGCAGGCCTGCTCGACGCAGAAGGTTATGCAGCTTCTATCGAAGAAGACTAACATCTTGAACACAGCAAGGCCCCGGTATTGCCGGGGCTTTGTTGTTCATTAATCCAAGAACAAGGCAACTTGTTCATACACGCTGAAGCAATGCAGGTATAAGGTCAATGAGCAGTAAATCACTGAAGCAGCTCGAACGTCATGATGAATTTGTGGCGCGTCATATTGGTCCGGATGAAAATGAACAGCAGGAGATGCTGGCATACGTAGGTGCCGAGTCATTAGAAGCAATGACCGCACAAACCGTTCCTGGGTCGATTCTTCGCGACCCGTTTTTGGCCGTGGGTGATTCGATGACAGAGCGAGATGCTCTGGCGCGATTAAAAACCATCTCCAAGAAAAACAAAGTATTTAAGAGCTTCATTGGGCTCGGGTATTACGATACCTTGCTGCCGAATGTTATCTTGCGCAACGTGTTGGAAAACCCGGGTTGGTATACCGCCTATACGCCGTATCAGCCTGAAATCGCGCAAGGTCGCTTACAAGCTATTTTGAACTTCCAACAGATGACCATCGATTTGACCGGCCTTGAGCTGGCGTCGGCGTCTCTGCTTGATGAAGCCACCGCTGCAGCAGAAGCCATGGCGATGGCCCAGCGTGTGAGTAAATCAAAAGCCAACGCATTCTTTGTGGCCGACAATGTGTTCCCACAAACCATCGACGTGGTAAAAGCACGGGCTGAAATGTTTGGCTTTGAAATTATCCAAGGCCCTTGGCATGAAGCGGGCAACCACGACGTATTTGGTGCCTTATTCCAAAGCCCAGCAGCTGACGGTGAATTGCTCGACCTCACCGACGTGATTGCCCAGGTGCAAAGCAAGAAAGGCCTCGTGGCTGTTGCCTCTGATTTGATGGCTTTGGTTGCCACTAAATCGCCGGGCGAAATGGGCGCCGATATGGTGTTCGGTTCTGCCCAGCGCTTTGGTGTACCTATGGGCTACGGCGGTCCACATGCTGCTTTCTTTGCCACTCGTGAGAAATTTAAACGTGCGCTGCCAGGACGTGTTATCGGTGTATCTAAAGATGCCCGTGGTCGCGTCGCACTGCGTATGGCGATGCAAACGCGGGAGCAGCATATCCGTCGTGAGAAAGCGACGTCTAACATTTGTACGGCTCAGGTACTACTGGCCAACATCGCGTCGTTTTATGCGGTGTACCACGGCCCTGAAGGCCTAAAGAACATTGCTGATCGTATTCACCGTTTAACCGACATTCTTGCGCTGGGTTTAAGCAAGAACGGCTTTTCACCGGTGCATCAAAAGTATTTCGATACCTTAACCATTGAAGCCAGTGGCGAGCAGCGTGCCGCTATTTTAGCGCGCGCAGAAGCCGCGGAAGTGAACTTCCGTACCGATCGTCCGGGCATGCTTGGCATTAGCGTAGATGAAGCGAAAAACCGTGCCGATATCGCCACCTTGTTTGATGTGATTTTAGGCGAAGGCCATGGTTTAGACGTGGCTGCGTTGGATTCAGAAGCACAATCCATGCAATCTATTCCAACGGAGCTAAAACGTACGTCGGAGATTTTGACGCACGAGGTATTTAACCAGTATCACTCTGAAACCGAGATGCTGCGTTACATCAAACAGCTTGAGAACAAAGATTTAGCCTTGAACCACAGCATGATTTCATTGGGCTCATGCACCATGAAATTAAATGCCACCGCGGAAATGATTCCGGTGACGTGGCCAGAGTTTGGCGGATTGCATCCGTTCTGTCCGCTGGATCAAGCCCAAGGTTACCAAGAGTTGTTATCAACCCTTTCAACCTGGTTACTGGACATTACCGGTTACGATGCAATGTCGATGCAGCCGAACTCAGGTGCGCAAGGTGAGTACGCAGGATTGCTAGCGATTCACCGTTATCACGCCAGCCGCGGGGAAGGGCATCGTAACATCTGCCTAATCCCTGATTCAGCTCATGGCACCAACCCAGCGTCTGCACAAATGGCGGGCATGAAGGTGATCGTGGTTGATTGTGATAAGAACGGTAACGTGGATATCGCCGATTTACGCGCCAAAGCCGAAGAAGTGAAAGATCAGCTAAGCTGCGCGATGGTGACGTACCCATCAACTCACGGTGTGTACGAAGAGAAGATTCGTGAAATCTGTGACATCGTGCATGAGTTTGGCGGTCAGGTATACATGGACGGTGCCAACATGAACGCACAGGTGGGTGTGACCTCGCCTGGCTATATCGGCTCCGATGTATCCCACCTGAACTTGCATAAAACCTTCTGTATTCCACATGGTGGTGGCGGTCCGGGTATGGGTCCTATTGGCGTGAAGAGCCATTTAGCACCGTTCTTACCAGGGCATGCGTTGCTGAATGGCGAAGGCTTAGCAACAGGCAACCCAGCAGTATCGGCAGCACCCTTTGGTAGTGCCAGCATTCTGCCTATTTCGTGGATGTATATCGTCATGATGGGCAGCGCCGGCTTGCGTAAAGCAACCGAAGTAGCCATGCTCAACGCGAACTATATGGCGAAACGTCTGAAAGAGTACTACCCAGTGCTGTATACAGGCCGTAACGACCGTGTAGCGCACGAGTGCATTATCGATTTGCGCCCACTTAAAGATGCCTCTGGCATTGCTGAGATTGACGTGGCAAAGCGCCTGCAAGATTTTGGCTTCCACTCGCCCACCATGTCGTTCCCGGTAGCGGGCACGCTCATGATTGAGCCAACGGAATCGGAATCGAAAGCTGAAATGGATCGCTTCTGCGACGCCATGATCGCGATTCGCCAAGAAATCGACAAAGTGGCCAACGGCGAATGGAGCTTAGAAGCGAACCCACTAGTGAATGCCCCGCATACCTTAGCGGACATCACCGAAGCGTGGGATCGCCCATACAGCGTTGAGCAAGCCGTATTCCCGAAAGCCTGGTTACGCGACCATAAATTCTGGCCAAGCGTAAACCGCATCGACGACGTGTACGGCGACCGCAACTTTATGTGCAGCTGCCCACCGTTGAGTGCTTATCAGGAGTAGGTGGGGGTTGATATTCCCATGAAATAAGTCGTTTAATGGGAATAAATAAGTCGTTTACGGTAAATAAGACGTTTAAAAGTGAAGCCCGCCTTGTGCGGGCTTCACTTTTCAATTTGCCTAACTGTGCTTTTGTAAAAATTGATGCTTGTCTTCGAAGCTTCTGATCCTGCTACTTCGGCTGTCTGCATAGTTCTTAGCATACGGAAAGGTCGTAGTTGAATAGCAGCGATTCATTTGTAAATAATTCTCTAAATCTCTAATTGGACGAATATTCAAAAAGATTATAAAAAAACTCTTAACTACTCATTTTTTATATTGTGATAAAAACTTTTCATCAACAAAGTACAGATTTCCATTTGCTCTAGTACAAGCGACGTATAGCTTATTTCTTGTTGTAGCAGCCAGAGAAGCTAGTCTACCCTGCTTAAATGCCTTGTATGTAGTCGGGTTTAATACAGCGCAGACATCAATGTGGTGATCAATACCCTTAGTATTGCCCCAGTTATCTGTGTTTCCTGTATATTTATTGCTCTTCTGATAAAATAGTTTAACAATAGAATTATCTGCATAAATGGCATCTATTTCATCGGGACGATCTATCAATCGAACCTCAACTTCGGATGATTTATTCGAGCCAATATTTATACCTAGATTGTCTTCGACAAATGAGCAAACAGCAGGTGGGCAACGGTAGCTATTCGAAAGCGTTACTAAATCAATAGTATATCCTGCTTTTATAAGTTGTCTAGAATATGCCTCAAAGCTGTCATGGAGGCTTTTTTGAACATTCAGATCTATGCTAGTTTTGAATGTATGTTGATAGAAGTCACCGACCAGACAAACATTAACATTCAGTTTGGCTAGCTCACAGGCGAAATTGAAGTCATTGCCTGATAAATCTTGAATTTCGTCAATATAAACACTGTCAAAAAACTTTTCTATTCGTTCAAGAACCTTATTGATTGCTTTGGATTTGATAAGTAGTTTAGATATTCGGTTCGAAAAAACTCTTCCATTCTTATCGATATAATGTTCTCGCTTATTCATCTTTGAGAACTGAGCGTATTTCGGAAGAGGATAATCAAAATTTATACCTTTGGTTTTTAGGTCATAACCTAAGATTGGTCTATAGCAAAAAGCGTAAAGAAATGAGAAATAGCTATAAACCCTTACACCCTTTGGAATGCATCCTAACTTTTTAATTATTCGACGTACTAGTTGATCTGTGTTGTTGTCTGTATAAGTTATAATCAGACAACGACTATCCTCAGTAACTGAATTGATTATTAGAGATGTTTTACCTGCTCCAGCAACCGCAAATACTACTCGTTTATCCATGCAACCGCCTCTGCTATATAGCTTGGAATTATTAATTCAGCAGCATGGCTTTCCAGTAGTCTTAGAGCACTCTCTGTTTTGTTGTCTAACATGAACTGTAAAGGTGTCTTCGTGATGTTCCCCCCGGAAAACAAAGCATCACAAATAGCTGAGTTGGCCTGATACAGACAAATTTCAAAGGTGGATTTGGTAACATCTTTTTCAGCAAATATCGCTATAGCTTGATCAGTATACTCGGAATAGTTATCTACGCATTTTGACTGAAAATCACCATCATTATCCCGAACAACGGCGGTTCTAATGCTAAGAATTCTTGCCAAATCTAAATATCTCTTAAAACTAGTTCCCCCGACAGAAATGAGATGCACACCGTCTGCCTCTGGTCGTTTCCCTGTAGCCAATTGGTAGAACGCATCAAAAAGGATATATTCAGCATCACCTTCAACCAAAATTACCTTTTGTGAAAGTGCGAACTCTAGAATGTTATTGTCAGGTGCTTTCACAAAAAACTTAGCAGTTGATGCAGGTAAGGTATTAAGTGTCAATGGTTCGAGACTTGAGCTGTTTATCAGTATTGAATTCCTTAGGTCTAATCGTGAACTGATTAGGCTGTTATGAGTAGCAATTATTATCTGATTTTGATGAGATTCCGATATTTTTAAAATCAACCGCTTCATATTTGTGTGGCTTAGGTGATTTTCTGGCTCTTCAAGTAGCAGTGTATCTATTACTCTCTTCTCTGAGTTTCTGCTCAGTGCAAATTCAGTTTTAATAAAACACTGCTGCCCTTTACCTCTTTCATCTATCGGAATATTGTCTTGAGTTAAGGTGATATCAGTTTCTAGGTTATATTTTGAGCCAGTTCGAAGCGAGAAATCATAGTCACCCAGAGTATCATTTACTATCTGCAATGAATTATTTTTAAATGAAAGTTTTTGCTGTCGATAGTCGTTTTTTAACAGCGCTCTATTTGGGGAGTCAACAGTAGATTCATATACACTTTTGATATACTCCCGATTGGCGTGTTCACTGTTAATTTGAGAACTGTCTATGGTTAAGCATTTAAACAAACGTCTATATCCAGAGAATGCCTCTCCACTGAAAGTGATAAACTTTACTTCATAAAACTCAAATGGAAAGTTCTGGCTACCAACCGCAAGCACTGTATTTATTTCTTTTGCTAGCTCTTGATTCGGCTCACAGACCATATGTAGGCCGCTTGCATCAACTTTATCGGTATTGTGATTTCCGAATAAATCAGGATTAGTCTCGTCACTTAAATAAATTTCTACATGTATCTTTGGTAAATCTTCGAATTGTTGCGTTCCGTGCAAAAACTCATCAACACATTCTTTGTTAAATAAGGTTTCAAAACCAACATTCTCTAACTTACTTCGGTTACCGCTGGCAACCAGTTCAATGGCTTGTAGTATCGTGCTTTTACCAGCCTCATTGTCACCAATAATGGTATTTATGTTTGGATTAAAGTCTATCAATAGCGTTCTAAATCGCTTGAAATTTGTCAGCTTAAGTTTTGTAACATTCGCCATGCTTAATCAATCCTTGAATTGTTTGAGATATCTAGACGCCTGCTTAATTGCCACCAATAAACTGCGCACTGATCAATCATTTTTAGCCGAGACTCTTCCTCTTAGGGGAGGGGAGTTCCGTTTTTCGTTCTAACCTTACAGTCCAACCCCACTAAAGTGTGTATATTTCATTGACTGCCGCTGCTGCATGAAAATATGCTGGAACACCAGCTCTGCTTTTTCGTCCACTTCATCGGGGCCAAAGCTGGCTGGTAGGCCGCTGTTTTCGTCCCATAGGAAGTCTTTGATCTTTACCTTTATTTCGTCGCGGGTGCCTTGCTTGGCGGCGAAGTCTTGAATTCGTTGTAGCTCTTGGTTGAGCGTTTTATACAGCGATTCGGCAACCTTCTTTATTTTGTTTGTGTCGGCTTTGGCTAGATTTGGTTTGAGTAGAAGATCAAATAGCGCTAGCGACTCCTCGGTTAGACCTTCTTTCACTGCGCGTTGCTCTTCTTCAGATAGGTCTTCAACTAATTTGAGCAGCGCATCAAACGTAGCTTCGATGGTCACACGGTCTTTCTCGCTGTTGTATTCGCTCACGATTTCTTCGTAATGTTTTTGAAAGTCGGTACGAGTAGGGTTTTGCATCAGCAGCCTTAGTAACTTGCGTTCGACCATTTCTTTGAGGCTTGCAACGGTGCTGTTTTTGGCAGGGGATCGCTCAAATTCCTTGCGTAAGCGTTCAAAGTCGATTTTGCTGATATCGTAGGGCTTGGTTGGCTCTCGCGTGCCACCGCCTGTCTCGATGCTATCCTCGATGATTTTATGAAGCTCTTGCATAATGTCTGAGATGTCTGCTCGCTCAACATCTTTCTGCAAGCTCTTATAAATAATATTGATGGCATCGTAAGCTGCTCGATATTGATTGATCGCCTTGATTGTCAAGCAAGCTTTGAACTTCTTGAATACTTCACGAGATAAAATCTCGTAGCGTTTTCGGGATTCATCGTTTTCGTTCACGGCCTCTTTGGCGTCAATAATAGCCTTGTTGCGGGCAAAACCAGCTTTTTCTAATACGTCCTCAAGTCGGAACTGTTTCGCAGTCAAAAATGCTCGAACGGTATCAATTGACTCGCTCAAATCAGCTAGCAACTCTTCATCAGGCTTAACTGGATCGACTTCATTGGGGAGTTCGCCTTCACCACCGCCGATACCAACATGCCCGGCGAAAGTGGCAAGTGCTTTACGTAGGTTTTTAAGAATGCCGCAATAGTCGACAATTAATCCATTGTTCTTGCCTTCAGCAACACGGTTCGCACGGGCAATGGCTTGCATCAGTGTATGAGCCTTCATTGGCTTGTCGAGATAGAGGGTAGAAAGTGTAGGGACATCAAATCCAGTGAGCCACATGGCGCACACAATAGCTACCCTGAATGGATGTTCTTCTCTTTTAAAGGCACTTTCCATATCGATGCGTTTACCATCGGGTGTTTCAAATCCTTCTTTTATCAGTCGACGGTGCGGGGTGATATCCAAGCCCCACTT
This sequence comes from Aliidiomarina indica, assembly GCF_015354615.1. GTDB lineage: Bacteria > Pseudomonadota > Gammaproteobacteria > Enterobacterales > Alteromonadaceae > Aliidiomarina > Aliidiomarina indica. The sequence continues at coordinate 144,658 of NZ_JACAVQ010000006.1, forward strand.
TCTGAATTTATCGACTTCACCTTGCTCTTCACTGACGACTACCGCCGTGATGGTTTCTTCCATCCAAGCCAGTTTGCGTTCAATCTCCATAATGGCTTGTTCATCGCTCAGCCTGTCGCGTTCTTTTTTAAGTTCTGCGACCTTAGCTAGCCACTTCTCAATAATAATTTGCTGCATGCGCACGCAGGTGACTTTATCGATGCAGACCAACATCGCTTTGCCTGTTTGCCAGCCTGTACTGTAGTGTTCAACAAAGTCTTCCGCGATACTGTCGAGGCGGGACTGAGCCGTAATGATATGATAATCGCGTTTCAGTTCGCGCTCTAAACGCTCTGAAACATCCTGATCATCAATTTCCAGCTCTTCTACTTTCGCGGCAATTTTTTCATTCAATTCATCGGTTGCCAGTCCCAACTTCTCACCTCGCGCATCGTAGTAAAGTGGTACTGTGGCGTTATCTTCTACAGCGCGCTGGAAACCGTAGGTTGAGATGTAGTCGCCGAATACGCGTCGGGTTATCTGGTCATCTTTGAAGAGTGGGGTGCCGGTGAACCCGATATAACTGGCGTTGGGCAATGCATTACGCAGATTTAGCGACAAGCGACCATATTGCGAGCGGTGTGCCTCGTCGGTAATCACAATAATGTCACTACGATCTGAGTAAGGCTCGTCAGGGTCGACATCCTGATTAAATTTCTGAACCAACGAGAATACGTAGGACTTATGCTGATTCAGCAGTTCTTTTAAATGATTACCTGATGATGCGCGGCAAGGATCTTTGTCATTGTCGACTAGTTTACAGCCAGCAAAGGTGTTGTAGATTTGCTTGTCGAGATCTTCACGATCGGTACAGATTAAAAACGTGAAATTACCGCCCAGTTTGCGGTGGATTTTGCGAGCAAAAAATACGATAGAATAGGATTTGCCCGAGCCCTGTGTGTGCCAGAAGACTCCCAGTTTTCCCTTGCGCGCTTCGCGATCTTCGAATGCGCTGATAGCCTTGTTTACCCCGAGGAATTGGTGGTTGCGGGCGATAATTTTGACCAGCTTACCGTTGCTCTCATCAAAAACGGTGAAGTTCTCAAACAAATCGAGGAAATTGTGTTTGTTACAAATTCCTTTGAATAGGGTTTCCATATCCACTATGCCGGGTTCGGCTTCGGCCAGTCGCTTCCAGTCATTAAAATGTTCAAACTTACTGGAGATTGAACCGATCTTGGCATCCACACCATTAGCTAAAATTACAAAGGCATTGTGATAAAAAAGGTGAGGAATAGTGTCTTTATAGTCAGATAGGTTGCTCTCGTAGGCGTGACGGATGTCCTTGTGAATGGTCTTACACTCGATAAACAGCAGTGGAAGACCATTCACAAACCCAACAATATCAGCACGGCGGCGATAGATATCACCGCGCACCCAGAGTTCGCGTACACAGAGGAAATGATTGTTCTCTGGGTTTTCAAAATCAAACACCTTCAGACGTTTCTTTTCCAGCTCACCTTTGGCATTGCGATATTGTACGAGCACACCCTTTTTTACGCGCTCGTACTGCTCAAAGTTGATTTGTAGGGTGTTTTCAGTCACAGGAGCTTCGGTGATTTGACGAAGCGCATCCTGGTAAGCGGCCTGAGGCAGGCCGGGGTTAAATTTAACGAGCGCCTCACCAAGATAGCGGGTTAACACCACCTCTTTATCGGAATCACGGCCAAGCAAACCCTCCTTGCCAAAGGTTTCCATGTTGTAGGCAAACACGTTGTCCCAGCCCAGCTCGGTTTCCAGATAGTCGGCTGTAGTGGCTTGAACCAGCGTATCTTCGTTCAGTGGTGGGTTCATACGGTAAGTTCTCCGCTCATGAGTTTAGGCAATAATAAATTTCTGGCACGAACCAATTTATTGTTTTGGTCTATCAGGTTTAAGCGTAGTGAAAAGCTAGATTCCGTTTGATCTAAAAATGAATGTAACATTTTAAAGGGAGGACAAGGGCAAGGAATGGATTCAATTTGCTTAGCACTAATATTAGGTTGAGCTGCACCACCAGCCAAATTTGAAATTGAAGCTTGAGCACTATCAGAGTTAAAAAAGGAGAGTAAAAATGGTGTTACATCTCTTCCTATCAAAGAAGTAAACTTGCCGACTCGCTGATTTAAATAAAAGCGTTTTGAACTCGGTGGTAGTATTCCAACTTTGCCCACCGTTGCTCCAGTCATTGCGATAAGCATGTCACCTGCTCGCAATTCGAACTTTGCGGCTTTTTCGGCCACACTATCATCAACGCATTGGCAGTTTTCGGTATGTATCGTGTTGGCGCTGCTAATATTTTTAATTTTGATTACAGGGTTCCCTTCATCAATCCAGTCTCTACTCTTAAAAGCAAACCCTGAAAGCACTTTAGAGAAATTACCTACACATCCTTTCGCCCATCCTTCTGGCACTCCATCGACAATTCTGGCGTGCTCATGGCCGGGGAAACGGAAGCGGACGAACCATTCTTTATAAAGCTGCCGCGCCGATTCTTCCAGCAAGGCAATCCTGCGCTTGTTGTTTTCAATAAGGTCATCGTATGAAGATAAAATATTACCTATTACTATCTGCGTTTTTAAGGGGAAGTAATCAATCTCAAAACGCTTAATTATTCCGATGCTTAAATTTCGTTGGGCTCCGGCTACAACCAAACCAAGAAGCCTTCTTCGATTTTGCATTAGAGAATAATACAGAAACCTGTAGTCACACTTTTCTGGGGCCGCGAGCATTGCACAGCATGCTTGGTTAGTTGCAAGCTCACTTTGCAGTATGCCTAGGCTGGTGATTGTTTTACCATCACCATACATCGCCATTAAAATTGTATTTTCAGGAAGCTTCTTGGCTGACGAGTTCTCAAGTCCTGCTATTGTTATTTTCTCTTCGGCGTCGAATATTTTAGAGTCTTTTAACTCTCCAGTTTTAACCCAAGGTATAGTGCCTCCCTCCCAGTATTCTTGTACTTTCCTTGAGGGCGTTCCGCCGCTAGAAACTCTAATGCAAAGCTCTTCAATGGAGATTTTGGTTGGATAACCACTCATACACCTAACTCCTCAAAGTTCTTCTGGATCTGAGCAGCAAGCTGGTCGGCTTCTTCATTAAGGCCTTTTAGTTCAATATGGATATCCCTCAGAGTTTCTTCAAAATCGAAGTCTTCATCTTCGACTTCTGCGGCAACGCCGACATAACGTCCGGGGGCTAGGCTCCAGTCGTTCGCGGCAATTTCTTCTCTGTCTACTAACCTCACAAGTCCTGCAACGTCTTTTAGATCAGCATCGGGGAAGCGCTCTTGCAGCCAATGAGCTTGTTTGTAGAAATAACGAATAAGTTTCAGCTGCTCGACTGTCTTTTTGCGATGTTCATCTAACCCTTTAATCAGTTTGTTGAGGCCTTTCTCGCCGCTCTCTTTCGCCCGCTTTTCGGCGAATTTGTATAGCTGGTCGATTTGCTTGATTAAGTCGCGGCTAGTTTCGGCAATCGGCTCCAGTCCATTGGCGAAAGCAAGCAGTCCTGAATTGTCTTTATTGGCTTGCTGCCATGCTGTGCTTTTAGCATCAATGTCTGACCCAAAGGACGCGATGTCTTGGCGTAGCACATCAAATGCAGAGCTTGTATCGGCATCCACCTGAGGCAGCTTGTTTAGCAAATCTTGGGCTTGATCAACAAAGGTATCCATGGCTACCTTGCTTGTTGCAGCTTCCTCCAACGCATGCGATAGATGCTGCTCAACGAGTCCAACATAACGGTCGGTTTCACCTCGATACAGCCAAACAATAGCGGTCAGATTGGCGAGTTGCTCAGGAGAGAAGTCATAGATTTTACGGGTAACTTTGCGATACACATGACGCGCATCCAGCATGAGTACTTTGTCGTTATGTTTGGCAGGCTTTGCCTTGTTGAAGAACCATAGTTCACAAGGAACAGAGCGGGTATAGAAAAAGTTTGAGCGAATGGATACCATGGCATCAACATGGCCGGTTTCCACCATCTTGCGCCGCACCTCAGTCTCGCCACCACCAGAACTGGAAGCTTGTGATGACATGACAAAGCCTGCGCGGCCATTCTCATTCAAATAGCTGTAAAAATACGACATCCATAGGTAGTTGCCGTTGGATACACTGCCTTTTTTATTGACGCCCGGAAGACCAAACGGCAATCGCGGATCGTTTTTGATTTTCTCGGCGTCCACATCGTCGACGTTGAATGGTGGGTTCGCCATAACAAAGTCGGCTTTGCCGATAAAATCGTGCGGGTCTTCGTAATAAGAAATCGCTTTGTTGATGCGTCCTTCTAAGCCATGAACTGCAAGGTTCATTTTGGCTAAACGGATGGTGGTCGGGTTTTTCTCTGCCCCATAAAAAGTAACCAAATCCTGCGGGTTCTTGTGCATACTCTCTATGAAGTGAGCACTTTGCACGAACATGCCGCCAGAGCCGCAGGCAGGATCAATGACATTGCCGTGGTCGGGCTCAATTATATTCACGATGAGCTGAACCAGTGAAACTGGTGTAAAAAACTCCCCACCGTCATGAGCGCTTTGGTTAGCAAACTGGGTCAGGAAGTATTCGTAGATACGGCCAAAGATATCCCCCGTCGCCTTCTTTAGTGCAGGATCATTGAAGGTGCGTATTAAGTTACCCAGAACATCATTGTCCAGCTCCTGATACTCGCTTTTGGGCAAAATACCATGAAGTGTTTCATAGTCAGCTTCGATGGCTTCCATGGCATTAATAATGGCCTGAGCACGGTCGTCGGCTTCAGTTAAATTAACGAGGAATTCAAACTGGGCTTCATCGCGTAAGAAAATCGCGCCTTTACTGGAAAAGTCCTCTTTGGTTAACGGGCGGGTAACGCCGCCACGCGAGGGTAGCGAAGCCTCAATTTTTGGTTTCACCGCAAGGTAGCGACTGTAGGCATGGCGCAAGAAAATCAGCCCCATCACGGGCATAAAGTACTCGTTACTGGCGTAGTTACTATTCGCCCGCAAGTTATCTGCGCTGCCCCATAAGCGATTTTCAATTGCTTCGATATTTTCCAGTTGTGCCATTACTTCTTCTTCTCCGGCCTATGGCCTAGTGTTATTTGTCTCAAAGGATACTTTTGGCTAAATGCGCCGACGCAACTCAAAAAATAAAACCTGTGATTGCTACCGCTAAAGCAGCAACTGAGATCCATAAAGCTTTCTTAGCGGTTTGCACTGATTTATATGATAAATAGCTGAAGTAGGCATTGGCATTTAACTGCCAATGACAAAAAGTATTATCGGCATTGGTGTTATCTACCGTGGTATATCTTGCAAGGCTACCATCATCTTTCGGGTCGAGGCAGATATCCCGCATGATCCGAGCAAGTTGATGTCGACTTAATCGGTTTAACTCTTTGCTTTTAGTCGCTGACTGCACGCTGAATGCTTCATTCTGCGATGCTTTTTCTAAAACGTATTCAACGACCCTCAGCACATCAGGGTGCTTCTTGCGTATCATTTGACCAATCCTTAGTATCAACGCATGTTGGTGTAACCTTGGCGATTCGTGCTAATGCAAGCGCTGCGAGATATATTAAATTTCTTCGATATCGTGCCACAAAGGCGGTTTAAACGGAAATGATTCAAATCATCAAGTATACATATCCTACTGAGAAGATATTTGTCAGCTCCTGCATGGATTCTGGAGAGGATGACTTCAGTGGTTTTGACTGGAGCGCATTCCGTAACGACCTATCCAAATTGCCTAAAAGTCAGCAGGCAGACTATTTTACTCGACGTGAAGTGCTGTCGGAGCACAATGATTGTCACAAGCATACGATGATGCAAATACTCAATGAATCCATAAACCAATATCAGTCCAACGATCCAGCGATTGGATATAACCTGTCTCAAGCGGGGTCAGAGGGCTGTGATAATCACTTGGATGGCTGGCGAGTGGGTATGGATGGCTGCAAGGCAGGATGGCTTTACATAGCTTCCTGTGGCTCAGAAACAAGGTTTGGAATCATAGGCACAGTAAGCGAAATATTTGAATTGTTTGATAACATCACTGGTGTTTTCATTGATATTCCAATTGGCCTTTACGATAGAGACGCTCAAGCGCGAGAATGCGATACGTTAGCTCGTAAAGCACTTAAGCCTAGAGGGTCAACCGTTTTCCCAGCACCTGTTCGACCATGCTTGCAAGCCGAGTCGTATGATAACGCCTGTAGCATTAGCGCTGAGCTTACAGGCAAAAGGTTGTCTCAACAGGCCTTCCATATTTTCAACAAGATAAAAGAAGTTGACGATCTATTGCAGCAACGCCCCGAACTCAAAAGCATAGTTCGAGAAGTCCACCCTGAACTTGGCTTTTGTATGCTCAACAAGCGTATCCCACTGCTAACGCAAAAGAAACGATCTGAAGGTATTGAAGAGCGGCTGCATCTGCTTGAAAAGTACATTAGCGATGCTCGCGCCATCTACCAAAGCGCCCTTGCACAATACCCACGCAAATTGCTGGCTAAAGACGATATAGTTGATGCGATGATGTGCTGCTGCATAGCTAGAGCACCTGTTAGCGAAAGAGCGACACTTCCTAATGCCCCAGCTAAGGATGCCATAGGTATTGAAATGGCTATGCATTTTTATTTGCCAGCGAAGTAACAGGTGTAGTGGCGAAATCAGTTAGTTTTTAACACTAACGACCTGATAGCGTCAGCACAATTATCGCTCTCCAGTAATTCGAAAACAGCTTTATCTTCGAAGCATGTCTGAGGTGAAGTAAATGCCTCAAAGGCACTGTTCTTACCGCACTTTTGGTGGCTTAGAAATAACTCAAATGCAATTAGTTTGTCTTCAGTGACTTTAATCATGACTAGACTCGTAAATGTTTTCTATTAATTTATTAGTCTGCCTCAGAGCCATTGTCAAAGGGAGGTGTGTTGACGTTTTAATATTTTTTGTTATTATAAAGAGGTTCTCGCCTATATTTCATAGTCAATCAGTCATAATTATAAAATAAAAATCTGAAATGGTCTCATATAATGATCTATAAGCGTTAGTTATTTTTTTAGATTTGCGTATTTTATTGGCTTTTACAATGGATATTGTGTTTTTTAAAGGTTTTGTTTGATCGGTTTGTTATTTGCGTCTAATTTCAGATTTGTAGCCACTGGAATTAGACAATGAAGAACCCAAATAAACCAAAGATTAAACAGCCAAGAGTCACCGAGCTGACTCAAAACAAAATTGAGGCGTATCTTGAGCGCCGAGCTTTTGAGGGTAAATACGTTTCGTATATAACTGCGCGACAATTCTCAAGTGCGGGAAATGCTTCTTCTGAGCAGCTCGGAGCAGACTCAGGCCGACATGAATACTTCTCAGACTTAGAGCGCCGATTCGGAATCACGCTCTCATATCTTAAAAACGTATCAGCTGTTAAGACGCAGTATCCGCTTCTCGATGTTGATACAACCCTGAGTGTAGCTTCTCGCTTGAATATCCCTCACCCTCGATTTGCACCAAAGAGAGGGTTGGTGAAAGAGGAAAATCAAGGCTATCAAGCAGCCATCATGACGACTGACTTTCTCTTTCAGTACGCAGATGTCATAACGGGCGAGATAAAGAAAATTGCCGTTTCGCTCAAGTATGATGACGATATCGTGGTAAAGGATGACTCGAACAGGGTTATTGCGCGAACGCAAGATAAGCTTGAGATTGAGCGCACCTATTGGATCGAGGAGCGTAAAGCTGAGTTTAAGCTAATTACTTCCTCTCATTGGACAGTTGGCTCGATATTCGTTAACAATATCGACACCGCTCGCCGCTTTCGAGATCTTGATATACCGCATGGTATTCTCAGAGCGTCCCAAATAGCGTTTTTGGAGGAGCTTCAACGTTCACCAAGATATCGCCTAGCAGACTTAGTCCATAAAGTGTCGACTCGAACAGTCATATCGTTTGAGAAGACATTCGCCATATTCTGGTATTTGATATGGCACAAAGGTCTACAGCTCGATTTGTTTCGACCATTGAATGATGCAAGTTTTGTTTTCCCTGCGAGGGAGGACTTTGCATGGGCTTGGTAGTAGCACATTCCTCCGGCAAATTTGATTTTAGCGTCAACGAGTTGTTGGTTCATAAATCATCTCCCGACAAGGTGTATACCGTCTGTTGGGTCTTTCCAAAACGCAACCAGATAGCGCTTTCTCTTCAGCGAACTCGGCCAACAAAACCAATTATCTTACCCGTCGGTGGTGATATCGATGGTGATGCATGGGAAGAGTATGAAAGGAAGCCTAATGACTTTACAGGGTCTCGATTATATTGCTCAGAAACGAACGAAAAGCGGGCTATAGCGCTAGCCAAGTACGACAAGATAAAGCCAATTATCGAGTCAGGGGATATTGAACTTTACGTGAAAGGCGATCTCGGAGGGTTGCAGCTCCGAACATATGTAAAAGAAGCCCGGCTCACGGTACAGACGCTCTACAAATATCTCAACCAGTATCTTGCTTTTGGCAGCCACCCGCTGGCGTTGCTGCCGCTGACATTCGTGTGTGGAACCCTTAGAGAACTTCCACTTAACGCAAAATTAGCCGAGCAGAGACGTATTGAACGAGGGGGAAATTACTTTGGTGTCAAAGGTGCTTCGGACGATTACCTGCGGCGTGAATTTACTGCTGAAGATCTGGAAAGACTACAGAAATTCATTTCAAAATTCTTGCCGAATGCTCCAGATCATAAGCTAGCATCCTTACATGGATTGTTTGGCGCCACCCTTTGTAAATCAACTACTACGGTATTTGGCCAAGAAGAGGCATTTACAGACCCCCAAAAGCGACTATCGATTAATCAATTCAGTTATCACTTTATTAAGCATGTCGATCATGTGGCTTGGGCTAGCTATCGAAAAAGCCAAAAGCACGTTCAGAATAATAATGATATCTCCAGAGGTAAGGCACAAGACTACTCACTCGGGCCATCTCACACTTATGAAATTGATGCCACTCGCCTGAACCTATATGTCGTGTCCCGTATTCCAGCAAAAGATGGGGAAAGTAAGAAAAGGATTCTGGGTAGGCCTTACTTGTACTTCGTGGTGGACAGCTTTTGCAGCAAAATCGTTGGATACGCCATCACTTTTCAGGAGGGCACCTCAGCGGTAAAGAAGGCCTTGTACAACGCGTTTACAGATAAGGTAGCTTTTTGCGAGCGCTATGGAATTCGAATCAATGAAGATGATTGGCCTTGCCATCATATTTGTATCCGACTGCTGTGCGATAGGGGAGCGGATTACAAGAAAAAGCTCTTCGATGACATGGTTGCGGCTGATCTTCTTCTCGAAACTATCACCTACGCAACCGCTTATATCAGTCGTAGAAAAGGAAGCGTGGAAGTTAACTTCAACGCCTCAGATTTGATCTTGTTTCAACAATTACAGGGAGCTGTAAAGCCAAATCCTGCAAAGGACGCGGCGCATGTATCCAACGATGCGGAAGTTGATATAGTGACGCTAAATCAACTTATTATTGAAGCAATTTTATCGTTCAATAAGCGCAGAATTAACTTTACTCGACTGCAAACTTTTGATGTTTTTGAGGGCGTCAAACCCACTCCTTTAAGTCTGTGGAAGCGCCATATTTCTCGACGCATGGGCGGCGGCATCCAAAAACCAAAGGAATTGGTAATGTACTCGCTACTAGATCAAGAAGTGGGTGTAGTGAAAAAGGATGGGATTCATTTAACTTCAAATAAATTAGTTTACCGCACGACTCATAAGGGCTTTCAAAGCTGGCAGCAAGAATGCCTAGTAAGGGGCAAGGCTCCCGAAATCAAAGTCAGAGTAAACCCTGATGATCCCAGATATATGTGGTTTCGCTCTGAGCAGTTTGGCAATGAAATCATCGAATTCACGCTTGCGTCTCACTGCGAGAGATTTGAGGAGCTTCTGCAACAAGAGATTGAGGAGGTTCGGGCCATGGAAAAACGCAGTACTTCAATAAATAATAAAGATCGAAGCGGAGACCGAATTGAGTTACAGGAGTCTATTCTTGAAGCCCAACATGCAATCCATGAAGGCGGCGCTGCACCGAAAGTTGACCGAAAGGGAATCGCTGCGGGAATCAAGGAAAACTTTAAAACTGAACAAAAACTTGAAGTGGCTGGTGACGTCATTGAGACCCGTCGAGTTTTTGGTACTTCGGCTGAAGACTATTCGTATAGCCCTGAATCCTCCTCAAATAAAGGAGGGTTTGACGATGAGTAACAATGTATTTTTGCAACAATGGGTGGATGGAAACCCATTCATTATGACTCTTGAAAAGTTGAAGCTGACTGAGCCTGAATTGATGTCAAAGCTGGCAGAGCGTGACGATTTACTAGACGGTTTTAGCGCAGCTCCCGAATCTATCAAACGTATTGGCCTTTCAAAAAAGTTTTTTGTGCCACCTGAGTACAGCTACGAACTCTATGAGCGTATTTACCACTTGGTGTTAGTTGGCTACTTGAATCGTCACCCAAAGACGGATGACTATGACAAGTATCTGCATGATATCGAAGCAGGCAAGCAAAGTGTAAAAAATGTCCCTAAGCCAACGTCTATTCTTGATGCTGGTACATCGATGTTGATGTTAGGAAGGTCTGGGCATGGCAAAACCAAAGAGGTCGATAAGATTTTGTCTTGCCTAGATGTAAAGGGTCACTTCCACCCACCTAGTGAGGAAACTGGCTGGCGTCGCGTTCCTCAAGTTTTGTGGATAAAAGTGTTCATCAAAAGCACCAGCAGTAAACGCCCATTTTTGCAGTCAATTCTCAATGCTATAGATGAAAAGCTCGGTAGTAATTTAGCCTCTCGGTTGCCGTCCGCGACAGTAGGTGACGAAATAATCTACGTGATAAAGATGTGCCGAATGGTCGGGCTAGGGATGATTGTCGTTGACGATGTCCAGTTCGTATTAAATGCCAATAAAACCAAAGACGCGAAGAAGCTAACGAACGAGTTTTTGGAGGATTTATATAACGATCTGTGCATTCCCATGTTTTTCATTGGAACACCTGAGGTTACGGACTTATTCGCTGATAAAAATCAGCCTGAACAGACTGAACGACGCTTGATAAGTGATGGGTTATTTCGCGTTCAAGACTACAAATCTGACTCTCCCACGTGGCACGAGCTGGTTGAGGCGACGATGCTTAACTTCCTAGGTTTAAAACGAGACTGGCTTAATGACAATCTTAAACAGATACTTTTTTACTACTGTGAGGGAAACGTAAGTAAGCTCAAACGGTTAACTGAGTTTTTGCTGACTGAGAAACAAAAGCTAACTAAATCAAGCCTGTCAGAGCGCATTTACCGTGCGCATTGTGAAACTCATATTCGAAGCGAATCGATAAAGCCGAAACTGCGAGGACCTCAGGCGGTGTCTCCTGTTCGCAAGCAAACTGAAGAGCCTGTAGCGGATAATAAGGAGCCAACAGAAACACTACCCGTAGACCCTAAAGTGCAAGCTCGTAATGAGCGTGTGAAAGCATTGATTGCGCAGGACATGGAGGTCGAGTAGCCATATGAACAATGACTCACTCGTAACCATGATGTTTGACAATGTGCTGCTTCAAAAGGAGGAGTACTTCCCCAGTTATGTGTATCGATTGATGCAATTTGCCAACTTTATGGGGGCAAACCATTTTCTTGATTTACTGAAGATCTCCAGCTCGCGACAGATTGGTGAGACACTCCCCCGGTGGGCGGTATCCTTGGTTACTCAGAACTACGGTAATCATCGAGTTTCAGAGGTTGTTGATAACAACTTACTTGGGTGCTTCTGGCGAAGCTTTATTGAAGATGATGAAGTTACGCGATTCCTAAATCAGCAAACGGGCAAGCGAGCGACTGGAAGAGTCCTGTTTAACGCCGAAAAGGTATTTCTGCCTTTTCAGTCTATCAAGCTGTGCCCTGAGTGTTTTAATACATCGGTAGAGGCGTATGGCGTTGGCGTTTGGAATGCTCAGCATCAGGCTGCGACATCGTTTATTTGCCATAAACATCAGCAAATACTTCTTCAGCGCCCCGTGTCTCAGTTTAACGGCTTTGAATTCAGTCAGTCGTTCTTTGATAAAGACGCATACGTTGCCCCCAGCATAACACTGTTTCATCGATGGCTGGATTTTGAGACAAATCGAATTTACCAGTTGGGCGTTGAAGCGCACAGGGAGGAGGTAAAACTTCACAGAAACGTATTCATGGAAAGTAGTTTTTACTCACACAAGCGCTGCGCAAAGGGTGTTTATTTGGATAAAAAGTGGAGACGGGCGCTGAGCAAATACTTAACGATTCTGTTCCCGCATATGAAAAACGAGGCTGAAAAAATTTCGAGCAACGCTGCACTGCACGCTAGCAATATCATGAGCGTTAAGTCATCCGTACACCCTTTGCTTTACCTGCTGTTTAAGTTCTTTTACTTGTACGATTTTAAGCCATGAGCATCGCTCTCTACGCACCAAGGATTCAGCCGGATGAGACGCTCTACTCATACGTAGCAAGGTGTCAGCACGTATGGGGCATGCGCAATTCTCGGAGTCTTGCTAAAGACTGGTTTGGTCGAGAGTCGGTAAGCATCAACCAAGTGCTCCCAATTGAAATCAGCAAGATCGCGAATTGGTCTGACTATGAAACGAATTATTTGTTGAGCAAGCATACGCTACTTGATCTGTATGGCATCTTCACTGGCCGCAATACAGAGTTGAAGCGTGTAATGCTGGGCAGCAATGCGCTATCGCTGGCTAACACATCGACGTTGTCACAGCTCGGGCATAAGTCGGTGGGTTATTCTTGTATCTGCCCCATTTGTTACAACAGTGATGTTGCAAGAATTGGTGTGGGTTACTGGCATTTAATTCATCAGTTCAATGGAGTAACAGCTTGCCCTACTCACCAGTGTGAGTTGGTTGAAAGCCGAACGGACAGTCGTCAATACATACTGCCATCGTTACCCAACAATTATGTTTATGACCGAGCGCCTGAGATGCAGGTGAGATTTGCTAAATTTGTGGCTAACTGTATTGAGCAATCAAGGCTGTCAAATGAGAGAGCCCACGATGATTTGCATCGTTATCCAGTTCTCTTCAAACGAGGACAAAATCTGGATATGAGAAGTTTAATGCATTTGCTTGATGCAATTGAGCTTGGACTGGACATCCCGAAAATCGTTAACGAACACCACGTTCGTAAAATCCTCCGCAAACCCTTAAGTCCGATACATCCATTTAAGGCTCTAATCTTACGGTTTGCGCTCTCATTCCTATCCGTAGACAACAGAGAAGCGCCTGTCAGCGCCCCTAAAGGCGTGACCGACAAACAGGCTCGTCGGTGCGCTGTACTGCTTCGCGAAGCAAAGTACAGTATGCGAGAGGTTTCAAGACGCGTTGGAGTCAGTGTCGGATATGTAAAGCAAACTGCCAAACTGATGGGGGTGAGTATCGACCAGCGACGACAAACGATAACCCCAGACATTGAGCGCAACATTAAAGGTATGGCTATCGGAGGGGCGTGCCGGAATGATATCGCTAGCAAGTTTGAGGTATCAGTTGGTGCGGTAGAGCAGATTATTCAATCTGTGAGTGGTTTAGTGGTTTGGCGACAATATTTGCGTTTGCTTTCAAAGCGAAATAGCGCTCGTAAGGTTTTATTGGAGATGATGAAGCAAAACCCAAATCACAACCGGACCCAGCTTAGACAGCTTGTTCAGAAAGAGTATGGTCTGCTGTACAAGTACGATAAAAAGTGGCTCTTTGATGCACTGCCTGCCAATGAGAAACGGCAATATTATGGGCACAAATTATGGTTGCGAAGAGATAAAGAGCTGCTCCCTCAACTGAAAGAGTTCATTCGTTTAGCTCTTGAGGATAAAGGGGAACTGCCATCGCAATATGAAACCGATCAAGCATTAGGCGGACACAGTTGGTTTAACAGATCACCAGCAAAGCTGCCAGTTTGTAGCCGCTTTTACCGAAGAGTCACGAGGAAATTTTCACACTGTAAGGATAAGGAAAATGTCACAGTCGCAAGATAACAAAGGCGAAATAAGCATTGACGATGATTTGATTGCCGCTGCCGAGGCTGCTTTGGAAGAACTACCCAAGACAGTTGATGAGATGATCGAGAGATGGGTCTATCTCGGCAAAGCTGCGGCTAATCAGCTCACTGAGGAAGAACAGTTACTGCTTATGGTTGGGTCGGGAAGGATTGTAATTAAAGATGCTAATGGCAATGGTTGATGACAGAATTTATGCTCTACCGATGTATTTCAACACTTACTACCTCGATGGCAAAAGCCCGCAGTAGCTCTATATAAGCTCGTGCTCTTAATGATTTGTAAAGTTCAAATTTTATGATAACGTTAGATAGTCGTCGTACCGACGATTCGTTACGCCACTGATAATAGATTCAGCTGATCTTTCTGATTTAAATCAGAAGCTCTCAAATTGGAGAGCAATAGGGGAGAACTCCGACAGCCTCCTCAACGAACCGCCGTTGAGTTGGACGGTAGGATCAGCCATGGTAGATAGTATCATTATCAGCTGAGAGTTAGTGGTATTCGAGCTATCTACCTGAGCTCTTTAGTATGGGCTGGCTGATTCCTATATCGGAAAAGGAATTAAATAATGACGTATAGGATGTACTTTGAAAGAAAAGTAAGCGGTCCGATAGATTCCAGAGCTAAACTCTGCCAAGCCCTTTCCATAGGTGACGAAGAGTTAACGCAGGCTCTAGCGCTCACTGAGGCTGAGAGATACACTGAAAGCAGTGTGCCTAAAGCAGATGGAACTACTCGAACTATATACAACCCTCACCATAAAATCAGAAAACTACAGCGACGTATTAACACTCGATTTTTTAACCCTAGCAAAAAGATTCACGGAAATGACTCCGGCATCATTCGATGGCCATCTTACATATTTGGTTGCGTCCCCAACGACATAGGGGATGATGGTGAAACGGAAGTACAGAAAGATTATGTAGCCTGTGCTCGTGTCCATTGTCCTTCAAAAAGTATCCTTAAAATGGATATTAGCGATTTTTACAACAATGTTCATCGGGATTTAGTTTTAGAAGTCTTCAAAGATATGCTTGGATTCACAGATGATGAAGTAGCATCTCTTCTGACAGATATATGCTGTAAGGGCGATAGCTTAGTTCAAGGCGGTTTAACATCTAGTTACTTAGCATGTTTAGCGCTCTACGATGAAGAGCCAGAAGTAGTTAGAAGGCTGAAGCGAAAAGGCTTCAGGTACACGCGTTTAATTGATGACATAACGATTTCAAGCCCAAATGAAAATGTTAATTTTGACTACGTAAAAGATCTAGTAGTCAATATGCTTCACGCAAAGGAACTCCCTGTTAACAGAGATAAGACGAAAGTTCAGTATGTTTCGACCGAACCTTTGTTAGTTCACGGACTTAGAGTTAACTTTAAGGAACCAAGACTCCCAAAGGGAGAAGCTGCACGAATTCGCGCCAATGTTCATAACGTAGAAAGGTTGGCGAAGGAGAGGCATTACCGCACTATTCACCCATACAGGCGTGACTTTAATAAGTGTATGGGGCGCGTCAATAAGTTGGCTCGTGTTAATCCCCCTCTGGCAGGATAGTTGTCACCCCTTAAAATTTAACCAGTTGGGGCGTTAAGGCTTA
>NZ_JACAVQ010000007.1 GCF_015354615.1 Aliidiomarina indica
TCCGCCACATGGATGTGTTGCAGAGCGTGGCCTGCGCATAGAAAGCTGTCCTACTCTCCGGCTCTGGCGAAAGGCCAGCTCACGGACCAACGCGGTGCGTTGGCTACGTCTATTCTCAGCCTGGGGGTCGGCGCGGTATCCTGATGGTTGGTTCAAGATAGTGTACGCAATTGCGGATTTTTGTTGTTTTCAGAAAGAAAATCACCTGTGACGGGCACTGAATGATACAATTCAGTTAAATTAACGGTATCGTTTATTCATCATATGGTTTCATTGCAAGATAAGCATAGCTTTAGAATTCCTGTGTATGCTCGGGACTTGATCAAAGTGACATCACTCGATCAATTGCGAGATTTACCTAACACACAAGATCTTTGGATTTTGGGTGAGGGTACAAACACAATTTTTACCGAGGATTTCGATGGCAGTGTGCTCTGGGTCCAGTTGCTTGGTATCGAGGTTCAGGAGGAATCTGACGCTTGGATTTTAAACGTTGGTTCCGGCGAGAATTGGCATGCGCTTGTTGAGTATACACTCGCTCGCAATATGCCTGGCTTAGAGAATCTTGCGTTAATTCCGGGAAGTGTCGGTGCCGCACCGGTTCAGAACATTGGCGCCTACGGTGTTGAGCTAAGTGAATTTGTGGTCTCGGTTGAGGGTTATGATCTTGATGCACAAGAGATGCGCCGGCTGCAAAACGCGGCGTGTGAATTTAATTATCGTGAGAGCATTTTCAAGACCTCTCAATTTTCGCGATTTGTGATCACTAGCGTGCAGTTACGACTCCCTAAATCGTGGTCGCCACGTTTAAACTATCCCGACCTTGCCGATCTATCTGCTGCATCAACACCCGAGGCGGTAATGCAACGAGTCATTGAAGTGCGGCAACGAAAATTGCCTGATCCGCAGCAAATCCCCAATGCGGGAAGTTTCTTTAAGAACCCTATTTTAGCTGTGGAAACGGTAGAAGGGTTAAGAGCGCAGTATCCCAATTTGCCTGTTTTCCCGATAGACGCAGCATATTGCAAGGTGCCAGCAGGTTGGCTAATCGACAAAGCAGGGCTGAAGGCGATGCAGGTAGGGGATGCCGGCGTTCATCAAAATCAAGCCTTAGTGTTGGTTAACCGGGGTTCGGCAACGGGCCAAGATATTACCGAGTTGGCACATAAAATTATTGCTCAAGTATATGATATATATGGTATAAGACTGGAACCGGAAGTTCGTTTATTAAATAGTTTTGGGCTAATCCCGAAGGCCCATTGGTGGCATCATGGCGCGTAAAGACATCGATTCGATTCTCATGCAAACTTTGGCAGATGGTCGATTCCATTCTGGTGAGGCGTTGGGCGAAAAGATTGGAATTTCGCGTGCTTCGATCAATAAGCATGTGCAAAAACTGGGCAAACTCGGTGTGGATATTTTTCGAGTTACCGGAAAAGGCTATCGCTTAGCGCAACCTATTCAATTGTTAGATCTCGATGAGATCCGCAGGCATTTACCCCATTCCAGTAAGCATTTAGATATCGAAGTGCTTCATGTAACTGATTCAACCAATGATGTTTTGAAGCAAAAAATTGCCGAGAAGGCGCAACTCAAGCCTGGGGCTGCTGTCCTTGCTGAAATGCAAGCAAAAGGGCGGGGGCGCAGAGGCCGCGCTTGGTTTTCGCCGTTCGGCACGAATCTTTATTTGTCGATGTATTGGCCACTGAAAGACGGACTGAATTCTGCAACAGGGATGAGTGTTGCACTGGGATTGGCTTTAGCCCGGGAGCTATCGCAACAAGGTATTTCTGATGTTGCGGTAAAATGGCCGAATGATGTCTACATCGGCGGCAAAAAGGCGGCGGGAATTTTAGTTGAACTCGAAGGGCAGGCAGAAGGCGAAGGTTTTGCTATCGTAGGAATTGGGATTAACTTAAGCATGCCTGATGACATGCTCGAGATCGATCAACCCTATACGGCAATTCAGGCCCATCAAGACGACCCTGTCGATCGTAACCGCTGGGCTGCTCTCATCGTCCATCGTTGTGCGCACGCCTTAACAGGGCACGACGCAGAGGGTTTGGCGAATGTATTAGCAACCTGGCGTCGCTTTGACTATTTTTACCAGCGCCCTGTCCGTGTATTACTTGGTCAACATGAACATGTAGGTATTGGCTGCGGTATTGATGAAATGGGTGCGTTTTTGGTGCAGCAAGATGATGGCTTAAAGCGGTATTTTGGAGGCGAGATCAGTGTCCGAACCCCTTCTTCTTGAATTTGGTAACACCCGGTGGAAACTGGCACGCGCCGCGGCACAAGGGACGGTTGAATTTATTGCCGTGGGCTCTGAGATTGAGCCACTGCTCGCATACATTCAGTCGGCACATGCTTCCTACTTAGCGGTTGCCAGCGTTGCCCGTGAGGAGCATTTGAATCATTTGCGTGATGCGTGCTCAGGGCGTATTGACGTGCATGAGGCAACGGTGGAAGTTGGTTACGATATTACTTTGTGTTACGAAGACCCAAGCCGGCTCGGTGTTGATCGTTGGCTTACCCTGCTTGGAATGCGACCGGCCAAAGAGTCGGTGGCTATTATCGATGCGGGTACCGCAATTACTCTTGATGTGATGAATGCGGATGGAGCACATTTGGGAGGCTGGATTGCGCCTGGTTTTCGGTTAATGCAGGAAGCCTTGATTCAGAAAAGTAGTCGGTTGCGTATTAGTGAGCAGCAGCCGGTTGGCTTGTTGGGCACCGGTACTGAGGCGGCCATACATTTAGGCTGCCAGGCCAGCCTACAAGGCTTTGCGGCAGAAGCAGTTATGGCTGCAAAAGAATCTCTTCAAGAATACCCAGACCGGATCATCCTTACGGGTGGCGATGCCAAGCTAATTAATAAAAAGGCCCTTCCTCACGGTCCTAATGGCGTCGTAGAGAAAAGGCCTCATTTAGTACTGGAAGGCTTAGCGCAGTGGGTAACGTTCCAAGGGCTAAGCTAAGTACAGACTACTCACGATAAACGATGTTTAAAGTCGTGGTAGTTAAACTTGCGAACTAATCTAAAAATACCGCTTTCTTCAAGAATTCCAATTGCAGGATGCTCAACGCCGTTGAAGTACGTTGTCTTCACCATGGTGTAGTGCATCATGTCTTCGAAAACGACCCGATCACCCGGTTTCAATTTCTTGTCGAAACTGTACTCACCAATGACATCGCCTGCCAAGCAACTATTTCCACCTAAACGGTAGTTGTGTGCCTTTACGCCAGGGAGATCGGCATCGGTAATCGTGGGTCGATAGGGCATTTCTAAAACATCAGGCATATGCGCTGTTGCTGAAATATCCAGAATCGCGATTTTTCCGTTGTTCTCAACGATATCGACAACTTGAGCGACAAGAGGCCCCGTTTGCCATGCAACCGCAGAACCTGGCTCTAAGATGACCTCTAGATCATATTGCTCGCGTAACCGCTTGAGCTGCGCAATAAGATGATCTACGTCATAGCCCTTGCGCGTCATCAAGTGACCGCCGCCAAGGTTTAGCCATTTCATCTGCGGTAACCATTTAGCAAACTTAGTTTCAACGGCCTTAAGGGTGCGCTCAAGGGCGTAGGAGTCACATTCACATAAGTTGTGGACGTGAAGGCCTTCGATACCCGTGAGGTCCTCACCTTCAAGCTGTGACGCTAATACACCGAGTCGTGAACCCGGCGCTGAAGGATCGTAGAGCTCCGTTGACGCTTCTTGATGCTCAGGATTGACGCGTAAGCCCATGGATACCTTTTCTTGTTTCACATGATCGCGATACAAGTGCCACTGAGTAATGCTGTTAAAGGAAATATGGCAGCAATGTTCTAGCAAAATATCCATATCCTGCGGCTTGTACGCGGGCGAATAAGCATGAACTTCCTTCCCGAACTCGTCGGCGGCAAGTTCAGCTTCCCACGCAGAGCTCGCGGTGCATCCTTGTAAGTACTTACGAACCAGCGGAAAGGTGCTCCACATGGAAAAGCCTTTCAGTGCCAAAATAATTTTGGCACCGCTTTCGTCTTGCACACGCTTCATGATTTCAAGATTTTCTCGAAGCTTTTTTTCATTCATCACGTAACACGGTGATGGAATCTGTGCCGACAAGTAAGGGTTGCTCATCGCTATCACTCCTGATTAGTCTGCCAATGGATTCGTATCAACTTCTAACACTTTCCATGGCAAACCATACTGGTTTAAACGCTCCATAAATGGGTCAGGGTCGAACTGTTCCATATTCCACACGCCTGGCTTCATCCATTTTTCTTGGAGCATCAGTGATGCGCCAATCATTGCAGGTACACCGGTGGTGTAGGACACTGCTTGGGCGCCAACCTCGCGATTACACTCAGCGTGGTCGCAATTGTTATAGATAAATATAGTCTTTTCTTTGCCGTCTTTCATGCCGGTAATGTAGGTACCGATACAGGTTAAACCTTCATAACCTTCCGCCAGCGAACCTGGGTTAGGAAGAACAGCTTTTAAGAATTCCAATGGGGCAATTTGCTGGCCGTTAAAGTCGATTGGCTTAATTGACGTCATGCCGATACCTTCGAGCACGCGCAAATGGTTTAAGTATGCATCGCCAAAAGTCATCCAGAAGCGAGCGCGCTTAATCGTAGGGAAGTGTTTAACGATCGACTCTAACTCTTCGTGGAAAAGAAGATATGATGCGCGCACACCCACACCTGGGTAATCAAGATCTTTGCGAACGCTAATAGGATCGGTTTCATGCCAATCGCCATTTTCCCAATACTTGCCCCGTTGCGTGATTTCACGGATGTTAATTTCTGGGTTGAAGTTAGTCGCAAAGGCTTGGCCGTGGTCACCACCATTACAATCAACGATATCGAGGTAATGAATCTCGTCAAAATAGTGTTTTGCAGCATAGGCAGTAAATACATTGGTTACGCCTGGATCAAAGCCAGAGCCTAGTAGTGCCATCAATCCTGCTTCTTTAAAGCGATCGTGATATGCCCATTGCCAGCTGTATTCAAATTTAGCTTCGTCTTTAGGCTCATAGTTGGCAGTATCAAGATAGTGCACGCCTGTGGCTAAACAAGCATCCATGATTGGGAGATCTTGATATGGCAGCGCGACATTGATGACCAGCGCTGGCTGCACTTTTTCAATAAGAGCAACGAGTTCATCTACGTTATCCGCATCTACTTGGTAAACGCCTACAACCCGATCTTTCCCTGCTTCTTCTTGCAAGCGCTCACATTTTGATAAGGTGCGCGAGGCGAGATGAATTTCACCAAAATACTCAGGAAGCATCGCACATTTTTTAACAACAACTGAACTGACGCCACCGGCACCAATAACTAAAACTCGAGACATAATATTCACCCCTTTTTTGATGCTTGGGTTATGTATATAAAACGGGCGCGATTGTGCCTACGCCCGTGTTCAAAAGCAATCGTTTGTCGATTAATTTCTGCTGTGTTCGACCCCTAGATGCTCTACCAAGAATGCCCATTGATCGGCAATTTGCTCTATTCGCATCCAGGTTGGAGTGCCAGCGCCATGGCCAGCACGGGTTTCAACACGCAGTAATATTGGGTTATCACACCCTTGGTCACGCTGCATGACAGCCGCATATTTATAACTGTGCCATGGTACCACACGATCATCGTGATCGCCTGTGGTGATCAAGGTTGCCGGATAGCAAACACCGGCTTCAGTATTGTGAATGGGTGAGTAGGCATACAATGCTTCAAACTCATCACGATTCTCACTTAAACCATAATCATCACTCCAAGCCCGAGCGTTTGCGCTTGGCGTGTGGTAGCGCAGCATATCCAATACGCCCACGGCAGGCAGTGTTGCTGCAAAGAGCTCAGGACGTTGTATCGTCACGGCGGCAACTAGCAACCCACCGTTTGAACCACCTTGGATGGCCAAGCGATTCGGATTGGTATATTGATGCTCGATAAGGTACTCAGCAGCCGCAATAAAATCGTCGAATACGTTTTGCTTATTTAGACGCGTGCCGGCTTGATGCCATTCGAATCCATATTCACCACCACCCCGTAGATTCGGCAGCGCCAAAATTCCACCTTGTTCAAGCCAGACCAAGCGCGCTGGGCTAAACCCAGGCGTGATAGACACATTGAATCCGCCATAACCGTGCAGCAGAAGAGGAGCATTCCCATCAAGCGCTGTTGATTCATGGCGAACAATGAACATAGGAATGCGCGTGCCATCTTTACTCTCGTAGAATACTTGTTCCGTTACATATCCAGAGAGTTCGGCATTGACTTGCGTTTGTTGGTGTAAATCAATGGAACCATCACTAATATCGAACCGATAAACAGCTCCAGGCTGGGTAAAACCGGTCAGTCTAAAGAAGGTTTCACGATGATTCTTATCGCCACTGAATCCAGAAACAGTACCTATTTCGGGCAGTTCAAGGGCTTGTTGGAAACGTCCGTGGGCATCATAGAGATGAACCATGGATTGCGCGTCTTTTAGATAGCTAGCAAAAAAAGTTCCGCCCACATAGGAGATGCCACCTAGGGTTTCATCACGGGCTGGAATAATCTCTTGCCAGTTTTCTTGTGCTGGATTATTTACATCCACAGCGATAACACGGCCTGTCGGAGCATCTTGAGTTGTGGAGAAATAGAAAATATTACCGTCGGTTTCGATCAGCGAGTAAAGGCCATCCCACGCATCAAATAATGGCTGCCAGTTAGCTGTTGCATCAGAGCGATCCAGCACATAAACCGCATTGGCGATATAGCCATCCCAGTGGGTGGCCATTAGGAAGCGACCATCGCTTGTGACTGTCGGATAGGGGTTAATTGGGCGTTCGCTATCAACCGCGTAAATTTGCTCGTCGGCACTTTGCACGGTGCCCAACTGGTGAAAATAGATTTGCACGGTTTGCTGATCATCGGCGAGACCATCATCACCGTCAGGATAGCGGCTGTAGTAGAAGCCAGACTCGTCCGGTAACCACGTTAAATTGGTGAACTTGGTTCCGGTAATCGAAGTAATTAAATCCTCTCCGGTGGTGATATCGCGAACTTTGAATTCAACCCAATCGGAACCGCCATCGGAGACGCCATAGGCTATGTAATTGGCCCGGGGACTGACGTAGACACGAGAAAGGGATACCGTCCCGTCGTCACTCAGCTGGTTGGGATCAATTAACACGCGGCCAGGGTGAGTCACATCGTCAGTGACATACAAGACAGACTGATTCTGTAATCCCTGATTGCGATAGTAAAAATAGAGATCGTGGACACGGAACGGTGTGCTTAAGCGCTCGTAATTCCATACTTGCGTTAAGCGATCTTTGAAAAACTCGCGCGTTGATAAGCTTTCAAGATAGGGAAAGGTAAGCCTATTTTGTTGGTTCACCCACTGCTGGGTTTGCTCAGAGTTCATATCTTCAAGCCAACGATATGGGTCGGCCACCTCGATGCCATGATAGGTATCTATCTGAGAAACCGTCGGCGTATCCGGGTATTGTGGACCTGCAGGCACTGCAGTGTCGGGCTCGTAGGTTTGTGAACAGCCTGCGAGCAAAAGAAGGGCAGAAATCACTGCAATGTTGCCCGCTTTTTTATTGATATTAGTTATATACGAACCCATGATCATCCTTATGATAAATCAAAAATATCGATTGTTGAGGCAATTACTATACCGATAGGCGTGCTTGCGCACAAACGTCACGTAGATAGCCTTCAGCTTCTTTTTTACCTTGCAAATTCCAGCGCTTAGCCAAGTCTTTGAGGGGCGCGTTACTCATCAATGCCTCGTATATCTGTGGCTGCAGATCGTCAGGAAAGGTGATGAGTTGATAATGCAGGGCGGCGGCCAGAACTGGCTGTACCAACCCAAAATTTATCCAGCTAGCAAGAAACGCAATCAAGGTTTCTTGCAGATACCGTGAGAGCATAATTTGATCACTGGCTGTTAGCTTAGTGACAGGCAGTACGTAAAAGAAGCGGTCTTGGGGTTGTTTGATTGCTTGAAAAGGCAGCGTGAGCATATTGCGATGCTGTAAGCAATCAAGTTCGATTGTCGCCGAGTGGGTTAACGGATACAGCATCAATGCCGAAACGTAACCACTGGCGGCATCGGTTCGTTGTCCAAAACGTAATAGCCGAAAGCCCGCATGACGCCAAAATTTGAGAAGATCGTGCGCGGCACCAAAACTGGTTCCAAGGGCAAAGTAGCCAGACGTTCGATAGAAATTGAGAATACGCGTAAGGAACTTGGACCCCCAGCCCTGATTTTGCAATTCTGATGCCACGACTATGCGCGTGATGCGCGCATAGGATTTCCCCATGAGTTCTTTCTCACGCAGGTGATACCCCACAGACTGGGAGATAAGGTGACCGGGAATGCGGCGCTTACCTTGCCAAACGGATTCTCGCAATTCTCGAGACATCGGTGTTTCAAAGGCTAGCCAACAGGCGCAAATTAATGTCTCTCCCAAATAACCCATAATCAGTTGCTGCTGGGGATCGTCGAGCAACATGCGAACGTCATTAGGCGATGATTGATAATGCGCGGCCATCAACAGGGTGAAAACATCGGTAAATTCATGCAGCGCCAGATCAGTGGGCTTGGCAAATCGAATGGTTAAATCGAGCTTAAGATCTGCCTCTGTTAGCTGCGGTGGATTTCCCTGGTACATGCAGAAGGTTTCATTTAACAGGTGTTCAAGCGCATCCTGTTCGGGCCAACGAATGGGCTTAGTCAGTGTTAGCTCACAGACGTTATCGAAAGCCTGGGGCAAATGCTTTTTCAACCGCAGTGAGAAATGACGACCAGCACATTCATAGCCTTCGGATGTACTTGCAAGGATTAAACGTTCCGAACGCCGCAGGCAACGATTGATAACATGAGCAGGAACACTGGCTGCTTCATCAATAACTAGCCATTCCGTTGGCGTTTGAGGTTCCCAGTCAAGGAGTTGATCCGGCGGAATAAAGCGAAAAGAACCACCTTCAGCTCGCGCAAGCAAGGTGTCGGCTTGCGCCTTTGAGGGGGCACAAATGGTCGCGGTGATCGCGCGGGTCGCGATCCAATACCCGAGAATGCTCGACTTACCCCGGCCTCGTGCAGCTTCAAGATAAGCAACACAGGAACTTTGTTGTGGAAGGAGTTCATCGAGTTGCGCCAATAGTTCTTGCTGTTCGACGGTTGGAGAGAAAGGGGGTGGTTCACTGTCACATTGCGCGGATGCAGATACTATCAGCTGTTCTAGCTGGTTCAAATCAGCCAGTGGCTGCACACACGGAAAGTCATCACTGAGATCGAGTAGTCGCTCAAGCGTAGCGGTGATTTGTTGCAGGTCGCAGTGAATCAGTATGGCGCCATCGCGCCGGACGGTTCCGGCTAATGCGACGAGCGCATCTGCATGCATGCCTTGGCGAAAATCCAGATACACAAGTTGATGCTCAACGCCTAGGTAGCGACGGTATTGCGCCAAATGGCGTTGATCGAGCGCGCAGAAAAGTTGATTTTCAGGCAAGCTAGGCATCTCGAGCCTGTGGTCGAGCAAATAAAGCGTTCGCGTTATTGTCAGTGTGTGAGTTGCGTTCACAGCATCCCTGTTTTATGCATAACCATTAAGCGGCGATTGGGCCAAAAAAAAAGCGCCGAACTCGGCGCTTTTTGATCACCGAATGTTTTAAAACAATGCCGCGTTAAAGAACTTTCCAAGCACCGTATTAATAAACACAATGGCAAGTATAGCGGGAATAAAGGTAGTTAGAGAGAAGCTGACATATTTTTCTAATAAGCCACCTCTGTAGTTCACGGCACCTTCATTCAGTGCATCATGAAAATTGTTCTTCTTCCAATGCCATACCACGAACAAACAAATGAGCAATCCATTGAGTGGCAGCACGGTGTCGTAGAACACGTCATAGATCACATCGAAAAATGAATGACGGCTGCCGCCGTAGCCAACGAAATCAGTGAAGAACGCGACCATCCCAAATGAGGCTGTCGCAATCAGGGTGAGCACACCCATGGTTACGGCCAATACGCCTAACGCTTTTTGCCGCGATACATTGTATTTTCTGACAATTGTGGCTGTGGGAACTTCGATGATAGATACCAAGGAGGTTATCGCCGCCACGAAAACTAATAAAAAGAAAATAACAGCAACAATACTGGCACCCAAGTAACCAATCGAAGCCGACAGCGCAAGGAAAATTTGCGGAAGGAACGTGAAAATCATAGCGACTGAGGATTCGCTAAGTTCTGCAGGATTGGTATTTGGATTGATGGCAAAAATTGCCGGAAGCACCATCAAGCCCGCAGTAAAGGCAACCGCTGTATCGGTGATAAGAACCAGTTTACTGGCCCCTACTAGATTATCTTTTTGGCGCAAATAAGAGCCGTAGGTGATGAGAATACCCATCCCCAGTGATAATGAGAAGAATGCTTGCGACAGCGCACCACTAATCACACCGCCATCCACCTTGCTAAAGTCGGGAATAAGGAAGAATTGAACCCCGGCGAATGCGTTGTCGAGCGTAAGTACGAAAATCACGAGCGCTATGAGCATAACAAACAAAGCAGGCATCATTAATCGTGCTGCGCGTTCGATACCGCCGCGAACACCACTCACCAGAACCATATAAACAATGGCTGCGACCATGAGTAAGTAGCCAAATACACTGCCGTGATTAATAAACACGCCGAAATAGTCAGGATCGGCAATAACATTGAGATTACCGAACAGGGTTTGCACTAAATAGCCAAGAATCCACACGGTAATGACCATGTAGAACACCCCAATCATAAAGGGGGTGATCACCGCTAACCAACCGGCAAAGCGCCATGGGTGCTTTGAGCCGGCAATGGCGGCATAAGCGCCGTGGGGATCAGATTGAGTGCGGCGGCCTAGCCCCATTTCCGCAAGCATGATCGGCAAACAAATGAACACAACAAAAAGTGCATAAATGAGCAAGAAAGCGCCGCCCCCATTTTTAGTTGCAGCGACGGGGAAACCGACCATGTTGCCAATACCTACTGCAGACCCTGCAGCGGCGAGAATAAAGCCAATTCGAGAGCTAAAATGTTCGCGAGCTGTGCTCATAACTTGTACCTGTTCTTGTTGTTTTAATAATAATTCGTAAATGGATGACCTGAGAGGCAGGTTCATCATAGTGAAGCTGACAAAGCGTTATATCAGGTTTTAGCCCATGTGAGCAAACACCATGGGCTTAAAGTCGTGCTCCTTGCTATAAGTGATAGCAGCGTTTATCGCTCAGTCGATGTTCACTTTGTCGGCTTTTCAGATATATAGATAGTGATTTCACCCGTAATAACTGGCGTACCATCGGAACGAAAGCCCGTCACCTTGACCGGTAAATCACCACATTGCCATGCGTCGGGCGATGTTTCTGCAACAATGCGAATGTCTGAATTGGCTTTGGCCGTGTATTGCACCGTCATGCCCTTCGGGATCCAACGCAGGTGTTTGGGAATCGAGGCTTCGGCAAGGGCACCCATCGCCATCTCTAAACCGTTACAGAGAGCAATCGCATGAACTGTACCGATATGATTCTCAACTGCTTTGCGCTTCTTAAATGTAAGCTCACAGAAGTTCGGACGTAGCTCTCGAATGGTGGGCCGGATGCTTTTGAAGTAAGGCGCTTTGCGGGCGAACATCATAGAAAAAAGATGGCGGCCAAAAGGAAGCTTTAAGGTTTTGTGGTAAATACGTAACAAATAATTAGACATCGCCGTAGCGCCCAAATCACAGAATAGAGGTAAGTTATTGTTTCGCTATTTGCTTAGTACGTCAACGCCTCGCATAGGTGATATTTAGTGGGAATTCATGCATGATGTGAGAAATTTACATTCTCGAGTGAATCAATCAATGTCTAATTTCCCCCCGTGTCCCCAATGTCATTCCGAGTACGCATATTCCGATGGCGCGATGATGGTGTGCCCTGAGTGTGGCCATGAATGGTCTGAATCTGCGCCAACCGAGGAACAAGACGTTCCGTTAAAGCGTGATGCACATGGCAATGAGTTGCACGATGGAGATACGGTGACCGTTATTAAGGATCTGAAAGTAAAAGAGTCGTCGCTAGTGGTTAAGGTAGGTACTAAAGTGAAAAACATTCGCTTGGTTGATGGCGATCACGACATTGATTGCAAAATCGATGGCATTGGCCCGATGAAATTGAAAACGGAGTTTGTGAAAAAGGCGTAGCGCTATTTTTCATGGTTGAACGAATGGAGTGTGGTGATGAAGCAAGAAAGTGTGCGCGTTGCTGTGATCGGAGCAGGCCCAAGTGGATTGGCTGCGGCTAAAAATTGTCTTGAAGCGGGCCTCGAGGTTGTTGTATTCGAGAAAAATAATCAAGTGGGCGGCAACTGGGTATTCCGATCGAAAACAGGCCACTCCAGTGTGTATGAAAACACTCATATCATCAGTTCGAAAGCTTGGTCTGAATACGAAGATTTTCCAATGCCCGAGCACTATCCTGATTATCCAAGCCACGAGCAGTTACAAGCGTACTTTCATGCTTATGCTGAGCACTTTGGCGTGCTAGACGCGATTCGATTTGAAACGGAAGTGCTTCAGGTTGAGCCCGAAGAGGATGGTTTTTGTGTCACTTGGCGCGGCGCCACAGCTCATGACGATGACGCAGAGCAAACACATTTCACCCATGTGATGGTCGCAAATGGCCATCATTGGTGTCCCCGTCACCCTGAGTTACCTGGCACATTTTCGGGAACCTATCTCCATTCCCACGACTTTAAAGGTGTGAATGATACATGGCGGGATAAATCGGTACTGGTGATTGGCGCCGGTAATTCAGCCTGCGATGTTGCCGTTGAGGCCGCTCGCGTGGCCAAATCTGTGCACCTCAGTATGCGAAGCCCACAGTGGTTTTTGCCAAAGTTTATGTTTGGATTACCCAGTGATGTGTTGGGTGCCAAAACACCCACCTGGTTTCCAAAGCGTCTAAAACAAAGGTTGATGACCTGGCTAGTGCGACTTCTGCAAGGTGATTACGAGAAGAAATATGGTTTGCCTAAACCCAAGCATCCGTTATTGAGTCATCACCCTACAGTAAACTCTGATTTGCTCGATTTTATTCGGCACGGACGCATCACTCCTGAGCGCGCTATCAGCAAGGTTGATGGGCAACAGGTAAGTTTCGCTGATGGCCGGCGCGGTGAGTTTGATATTATCGTGGCATGTACCGGTTTTCGCACCGTCTTTCCTTTCTTTCGAAAGGAGATCATTGATTTTGAGCACAGTGAAAAAGTACCCCTTTACCTGAAGATGATGCCCAAACAATGGGATCGACTTTACTTTATTGGCCTATTCCAGCCACTTGGATGCATTTGGCCGTTGGCGGACTATCAAGCAAAGCTGGCAGTACGGGAAATTCAGGGGTTATATTCACGACCTCTCAATATGGACAAGGCGATCCAACACGAAATGGACAATCCACATTATCGGTTTGAAGGTGGCCCGCGCCACGCCAGCGAAGTGGACTATCACCAATTTCGGCAAGA
Source organism: Aliidiomarina indica (assembly GCF_015354615.1). Lineage (GTDB taxonomy): Bacteria > Pseudomonadota > Gammaproteobacteria > Enterobacterales > Alteromonadaceae > Aliidiomarina > Aliidiomarina indica. Next base: position 13,523 of record NZ_JACAVQ010000007.1, read on the forward strand.
ACTTCGTTCAGCGCTGGCAATGTCAGGATTAGAGATTGGGACGCCACCCGAGGGTAAAAAAGGTCGGTACAAAGACTTCTTTACGAAGAAGGTAAAACCCCTTTAAAAAGCAAAGGAAATTGACGAAACTTCCTGCCCTCGTAGCTATCCTCTAACACCCAGCGGCGCAGATCGGTCGGGCTATCGGATACAGCGAAAAAATGTTCAAAACGACGCAGGGCAGCCTGCGCCGACTTTGGCAAGTGCTGTTGCTGAGCATAGAACGTCACATTATCTTGCACGATCGCCATTTTCTCTGGTGACGCGATGAGTTCATCGAGCGCGCGCTCGTAATAATCGAGCGTTAGCGGATGTTCTGAACGTTGCTCAAAGCGTTGGGAATTCCGTCTAGTCATATTCAGGCATACGGGAAAAATGGATACGCTGTAATTGGCCATCATCTAGAACAAAAAAGTGCTCACCATGCTCTTCTGAGAACTCGCCCAAACGTCCGCGCACAATAAGTAAACGTGAGTCGGCTCGATAATCAAACCATTCGTCATCCCCATACCAGCAGCAAAAAGTATCATCGAGCACGCGTGCTTCTCCAGTGCGGACGTTGACAAGACCGGCCATCGCGCAACTGGTGCCGCAGCCCCAGGTCGTAAACACGTATTCGCCGGCAAAGTTAATGTCTTGGGCAGCAGCGTTGGTAAGGCGGGTGCGAAACGTTCGCGCGGGGGGCTCATCGACATTGGGGGCGACCCGTTCGCCCGTGTACATGTCAGTCACTGGAAAATCTGAGAACATGGGGACGCGCATACCGTGGGCGCAGGCGATGGCAAAATAAACGATTGCACCGAGCAACAGGGTTCGAGTCATACATTTTAAAGGGGACATGGCGCCTCCGACATTGTGTGCTCACGCACTCAACTATACGTTTTACCATGGAGTATAGACAACGAAGGCTTTGCGGCGTTAAAAAAAAGAGCCAGCAGGGGATGCTGGCTCAAGCTCGTTGCTAGCGTACAGCAAGCCGGCAAACTTGCTGTATCTGATTAAACGCGCAAGATAAAAACTTGGATCACAAAAAAATCATTCGCGCGTTACTTTGATTATTTTTCCAGCAGAATGGTCGGTGAGTAAATACAGTGCGCCAGTTTCTGGGTGCATGGCGATATAGCGAATGCGCTGTTCAAGCTCGGCAAATAACGTTTCTTGGCTGGTTAGCTGATCATCCTGATAGCGCAAGCGAACAACCTTTTTTGCGGCAAGGGCTGGCACCAAGAAATCACCATTCCAATCGGCAAACATGTCGCCTTGATAAATTAGAAGACCCGACGGTGCGATAGAGGGCGTCCACTCAAATTCAGGGCCGGAAAGGCCGGGAAGATTTTGATAGGGAGTGATTTTTGCACCTGTGTAATCAACACCGCCCGTGACCAGCGGCCAACCATAATTCTGACCACTGCGTAACAGGTTAATTTCATCGCCGCCACGGGGGCCATGCTCACTAATAAACATAGCGCGACGCTCCGGATGCCAAGCAACGCCTTGCACATTTCTATGACCAAAGGTAAATATTTCCGGCTTCGCTTTGGGATTAGAAATTAGCGGATTATCCGAGGGCACGGTGCCGTCGAGTTCAAGTCGAACAACACTGCCAATGTGATTACTAATACGCTGGGCTTCTTCGCGATAATCAAATCCATCCCCTAGGGTAAGAATGAGGGTGGAATCGGGCATAAAGGCAATTCTTCCCCCGTAATGGGCACTGCCGCGTTTATCAGGGCTGGCGCGGAAAATTAGATGAAAGTTGGTGAGTTCGCTGCCATTCCAAAAACCTTTGCCCAAACATGTATTGTTCGCGCGCAAAGTACCACAAGCCCAGCTCAAAAAAACCGTTCTATCGCGGTTAAAAGAAGGACTAAGGGCTACTTCAAACAACCCCGCTTGACCGTCAACGAGCAGATCCTGTAACTCTGGTGTTACGTCCGTTAATGCATCGGTTGCGGAATTGACCAACCAGAGTTTTCCGGCGCGCGACGTGACGAGCATTTCCTCTTTCGGTAGAAATGCCATCGACCATGGAAACTCAATAGTCGCTGGTAGCGCTGTTAACACATAAGCAGGCGCAACTTCATCCCTTTCTTCAGGCTCATTAGTATCCGCAGCGAATGCGTCATTGAAACTAGATAACAACAATGTGCTGAAAACCGTGACAATACAGGTTTGGAGCAAACGACAGGGGTTCATTGGGACGCTCCTACAGTCGGATCTGTTGATGTGCTTACTTTTCCTCGAAAGGTACGGCGAAAATAGCGACTTAACAACGCGTAGATAGCACCACCACTGACCGCACTGAGTACCATGAAAAAGGTTCCTGCAGTGGTTCGCGTAGCTGCGATTAATGTTGGCATTGGGGCCACATGATCAATAAGTTGCAGTGCAAGCCAAAAGCCAATTCCCGTTCCGGCTGCGCACCAGCCAATAAACTGGCGCTTTTGAATACGGGCAAAACCATGGGCAACGGGCAGGGAAAATAGAAAAGTGATTGCCATAATCAGTGTTAGAAAGGGGGCAAAATGCACTAAGTCGTAGCAGGTAACCGCCAGCCGAGTGTGAAAATCTATGTCTGGGCCAATGGCACTGATGGTGAGTAAGTTGAATTGGGTTTGGATAACGGAGCCCAAAGCGCCCGCAAAAACGACGGCGAGGATAAACCCACACAGGTATCCTAAAATCCGTTTTCTTCGCGATGGTTTTTTCGACATAGTATTCCTCAATGGTGTTCAGCAGGGCTGCAACGTTCTACTCCAAGCCTCTTAACTTAGCGAACTCTTTACAGAACATCCACTTTTAACGGATAAGTGAACACGATTGTTTCCTATGAAAAAGGTGATTAAACCATCTCAGCGTACACCTGTGCTTGTACGTGTCGCAAGAAGCGGATAGAGTGAATTGCATAGAGGTAAGACCAGAGGAATTAAGGCACATGAGTCAACATTATCCGCATATGCTCGCCCCCCTAGATTTGGGCTTCACTCAGCTTAAAAACCGAGTACTAATGGGGTCGATGCACACCAATTTAGAAGAAGAACGAGGTGGCTTTGAAAAGCTCGCCGAATTTTACGCGCAGCGTGCGCGCGGAGGTGTCGGTTTAATCGTGACAGGGGGGATTAGTCCGAATGTGCGGGGACGGTTAGCGCCATTTGCAAGTCAGTTATCCAATCGCTTTCAAGTGAGCAAACATCGGCGGGTGACGGATGCGGTACATGCTGCAGGCGGCAAGATTGCCATGCAAATCTTGCATGCGGGGCGCTATTCCTATCATCCATTTAGTTTGGCACCCAGTGCAATCAAGGCCCCGATTACGCCGTTTAAACCTAAAGAAATGTCGGATGCTCAGATAAAGCGCACCATAAAGCACTACGCACGTGCGGCGAAACTCGCACAGAAAGCGGGCTATGATGGTGTGGAGATCATGGGCTCGGAAGGCTATCTGATTAATCAATTTATTTGTCGCCGAACCAATAAACGCACTGACGGCTGGGGCGGTGATTTTGAAAATCGAATTCGCTTTCCACTAGAAATTCTAAAATCAGTGCGAAAGGCGGTTGGCGAAGATTTTATCGTGATTTATCGCTTATCCATGCTGGATTTAGTTGAAGAGGGAAGCACCCTTGATGAGGTGATTACCCTAGGCAAAGCCGTAGAGCAGGCTGGTGCCACTATTATCAACACCGGTATTGGCTGGCATGAAGCGCGAGTTCCTACCATTGTCACCTCGGTTCCGCGTGCTGCCTTCCGCTGGATTACGGCGCGACTCAAACAAGAACTGCGGGTGCCAGTGGTTGCCACCAACCGTATTAATACGCCAGACATTGCCGAAGACATTCTAGCCAACAACGAAGCGGATATGGTCTCGATGGCGCGTCCGTTTTTGGCCGATCCTGACTTTGTGAACAAAGCGGCAAACGGCAAAGCTGATCGAATCAATACCTGCATTGCGTGCAATCAAGCGTGTCTTGATCATGTGTTTGAAAACAAGCGCGCGAGTTGTTTGGTCAATCCGTTGGCTGCCTATGAAACGGAATTGGTCATGAAGCCCACTGAGCAGCCCAAGAAAGTAGCAGTGGTGGGCGCGGGGCCAGCGGGATTAGCAGCGGCCTGCTTTGCCGCCGAACGCGGCCATGAAGTGCATTTATTTGATGGGGCCAAAGAAATAGGCGGCCAGTTTAATTATGCGAAGCAAATTCCGGGCAAGGAAGAGTTCCATGAAACCATTCGTTATTTTGCAAACCGTGTAAAAGATGCAGGGGTTCATTTGCATTTAAATTCCAAACAAAGTGCGGAAAGCCTACAAGGGCAACAATTTGACGATGTGATTTTGGCGACTGGGGTGCTGCCGCGGCGGGTTGATATTCCGGGGATAGCGTCGAAAAAAGTACTCGGTTATCTTGATGTTTTACGTGACCACACCATAGTTGGCCATCGCGTTGCAGTGATAGGTGCTGGCGGTATTGGCTTTGACGTATCGGAGTATTTAACCACGCAGAAGTCGCCTACCCTTCATCCAGAGGAATGGCACGGAATTTGGGGTATCGATCAAGATTATAAAAATCCTGGAGCGCTGCTGGAGCAGCCTCTGGCCGACCCGTCGCCGCGCAAAGTTTATTTGCTTCAGCGCAAAGAAACAAAGGTGGGTGCCGGTTTGGCGAAAACCTCGGGTTGGGTGCATCGCAATGCACTGCGACACAAAGGCGTGAAGATGATCAATGGTGTCACCTATAAAGAAATAAATGATCGCGGCATCGAGATTGAACGGGACGGAAAGTCAGAACTGCTCGAAGTAGATCATATCGTGATCTGTGCTGGCCAAGAGCCGCTGAGAGCCTTGCAACAGCCCCTTGAAGACGCGGGCTTGCGTGTACACTTAATAGGCGGGGCTGATGTTGCGGCGGAGCTTGATGCCAAGCGGGCAATACGTCAGGGAGCGGAAGTTGCTGCAAAACTCTGATCAATTTTGAGTTAAACCGCGTATCCTGAACTATATTGAAAGCACTTGCGAAAGTAAGTGCTTTTTTATTTCACTGCTAGCGATCAGTAAACTTGGCGTATTCATACGTAGTATCGCAATACACATGGAGAACCTGAATGAGCAAAACGACCGCCCCAAAAGTACTTGATGATGCTCGCGGCCGCCTCGAGTTTATTTATGAGCGACTGGATGTTTCCGAGGATGCACGTCAGCGTTTAGCCCAGCCTCAGCGGGTGATTGAAACGGCGATTCCAGTGCGCATGGACAATGGCGCATTGCGCGTATTCCAAGGGTGGCGAGTGCAATACGACACGACCCGGGGGCCAGGAAAAGGGGGTATTCGATTTCATCCTGATGTGAATGTTGGAGAAGTGACGGCACTTAGTTTTTGGATGGCAATTAAGTGCGCTGTGGTAAATCTTCCCTATGGCGGCGCCAAGGGTGGGGTAAAAGTAGATCCGAAAAAACTATCAAGAATGGAGCTGGAACGTCTATCGCGGGGCTATATGCGGGCGATGTACGATATTTTAGGTCCGGATATGGATATTCCGGCCCCAGATGTGAATACCAACCCAACGATTATGGGGTGGATGGCAGACGAGTATTCAAATATTGCTCGTGGCCAATTACCCGGCGTAATTACCGGGAAACCACTGGGTCTTGGTGGTTCAGAGGGACGCATAGCGGCAACCGGCGATGGTGCCCTGCAAGTTCTAAAAATCTGGAGTGAACGAAATAATCGAGATCCATCGTCGATGACGGTGGCTATTCAGGGCTTTGGCAATGCCGGCTACTATTTTGCCTGCGCGGCACAAAAGCTTGGCTTTAAAGTTGTTGCTGTGTCGGACTCAAAAGGTGCGGTTTACTCCGATGAGGGCCTTGATGTGCATGCGATTTGGGAACATAAAAATCGCACCAAAGAATTAAAAGGAATCGTCTATTCGGAGAAATCGGTGGATGACGAGAAAGATGTCGATCATATCGATAACGATGAACTACTCACATTAGACGTGGATGTTCTTGCGCTTGCTGCATTAGAAAATCAAATCACCAAAGACAACGCAAAGGATATTCAAGCGGGTCTTGTTTTAGAAATTGCTAATGGCCCGGTAACGAGTAAAGCCGATGAAATACTCGCCGACCGTGGTATCCCAGTGTTACCGGATGTGCTGGTCAATACCGGTGGCGTGATTGTGAGTTACTTCGAGTGGATTCAGAATCGAACGGGTGATTACTGGACGGCAGAAGTAGTGGGCGAGCGCATGCGAGCGCGAATCGCCGAAGAAGCCGCCACCTGTTTTGATCTTGCTGAAAACGAAAATATTTCCTTTCGTAATGCGGCCTATATGCAAGGAATTCGGCGAATTACACAAGCCATGGACGACCGCGGAAATCAAGGCTATTTTAATGGCGATTAGCTAGCCAAAAAGCCGCGCCAATCACATCGATAAGTATCCTTTATTTGCTCCAGAACTGAAGAAAACCTCCCTAGTTCGGAGGTTTTCTTCAGGGTAGACGTGCTCGTTTGCAGCCCCATGAATGTTCTTCACAGTGTCCGTTGCCACTTCATTAAAGTGAGTCAAGATCAAGTAGCCAAGTGTTCGCCTGTTCTAATATGGCAGCACGATCTGCCTCTTTCCGTTTTTGCCATTGATTCACAATCAATCCCATGCGCGGATTATTCCGAAAACTTTCTACATTTTGATCAATAAAATGCCAATACAGGGTGTTAAACGGGCAACTCTTACTGCCGGTTTTTGCGTTCACATCGTAATGACATTGAGCACAGTGATCGCCCATTTTATTAATATAATTTCCAGATGACGCATAGGGTTTCGATGCCAATAGACCGCCATCGGCAAATAAGCTCATGCCATGGGTATTAGGTAACTCGACCCATTCAATGGCATCGATGTAAATACCTAGATACCACGCGTTCACTTGATCCGGGCTGATGCCTGTGAGTAATGCAAAATTGCCCGTCACCATTAAGCGTTGAATATGATGTGCGTATGCATAATCAAGTGATTGTGTGATAGCCCGCTGCATGCAACGCATTTTGGTATCGCCAGTCCAAAAGTATGCTGGCAGCTGGCGCTCATGATTAAAGTAGTTGAGCTCTTTATACTCGGGCATGAAATGCCAATAAATTAAACGAACATACTCCCGCCAACCGAGAATCTGGCGAATAAAGCCTTCTACTTGCGCGATGTTGATCGAGTCAGGATCTTTTTCATAGGCGGCTAAGACACGCTCAATTACTTCTTTAGGGCTGAGCATCTTTGTGTTCAAGCTAAAGGAAATGCGGGCGTGAAATAGCGACCAGCCCCGTTCGCTCAGTGCATCTTGATAGCGACCAAACTTAGGCAGGCAATGGCGGATGAAATGGCTCATTAACTCGCGTGCCTGTCGGCGACTTATCGGCCAGACCAACTCTTTAGGATCAGCATGGCCTATGGTTTTTACCTTCATTTTGGTTAGGGTCGCATCAATATGGCTTACATCATTTTTGAATGTTAATGGCTCGGGAATCGGCTCTTTATCAGGCAGTTTATTGCGGTTTTCGTGATCGAAATTCCATTGCCCCCCTATAGGCTTGTCGCCGTCCATGAGATAGCCAGTCTGCTGTCTCATTTGGCGATAAAAAACCTCCATGCGCAGAACCTTCTGAGGTTCTGTCGACTCGTTTTCCAGCTTTGGAAAATATTGGCTTAAGGCATCACGTTCAGTAAGGAAATGCTCGCTAGAGACGCAGGTGCGACTTATTCCTGAGGGTAACGGCATGGTTCGGAGCTGGTGGTCTAAACGATACTCATCAGGCTGCTGATAACTTAGCTGTTGAGCTCCCGTCAGATCGAGCAACCACGTGAGGTTGTCTGCGAGAGATTGCTTGTTTTCATCACTATCTAAACGCATATAAAACACGTCGTGAAGGGTACCTAACGCATCGGCAAAGGCGCGCATAGATGCAAAGAAGGCGAGAATCTTTTGTCGATGATGGGTGACATAATCAGTTTCTTGTCGCATCTCCATCATGACATAAAGTACTTCGCCCTCGTCATTATCGGCAAACCACGAGTGAGTAGCATTGAGTTGATCGCCCAGAATAAGTCGAATCTCCCGATAGGCACTGAGTGCTTTAGGGAGTTGTCGTGAATGATACCAAAGCGCCATGGTGTGAGTCCTAGATACTACTTCAGGTTTCGCGCTCGTCGGCAACGCTCAGAACAATACTTAATGTCACCCCAATGGTTTTCCCACTTTTTTCGCCAACTAAAAGGTCGATGACAGATTGGACATACCTTTGTGGGCAAATACATCTTGTTGTGGGGCACTGTGATTGCTCCAAGCTATCGGTAAACGGTCACAGAAGATTGGCGTTCAGATGCCAATCGCATTTCAAGATAGTGTAGACTACGTAGAAAATAGGCATTGGGTTCTTTTATTTATGCGATTAGATAGATTTTTATCAGAAACTACGGGAATGAGTCGTAAAGAAGCGACGCGCACACTTCATCGTAGCGAAATTACAATAAACGGTGACGTGGTAAAGAAAGGGGCAGTGCATGTTCCTGAAGATGCCGTGGTTGAGTGGAATGGTACAACGCTCACCCTCTTAGGGCCCACTTACATTATGTTCCACAAGCCGGTAGGGTGCATTTGTGCCAATGACGATCTGTCCCATGTGACGGTCTTCTCCTATCTTGATCTACCGAATCCGGAAAAGTTTCATACAGTCGGCCGTTTGGATCTGGATACATCGGGCTTACTGTTTGTGACTAACGATGGCCAGTGGTCACATCGTATTACCTCACCGAAACATGCATGTGAGAAAGTTTATCGCGCTCAGGTGAGTGAGCCACTGCTGCCGGAGCACGTTGAGGCCTTTAAGCAAGGCTTAAAGTTACATGGGGAAGTTGCCCTGACACAGCCAGCGCACTTGGAGATTATTTCAGCCCATGAAGCCTTAGTTACGCTTACCGAAGGCCGTTATCATCAAGTACGGCGGATGTTTGCTGCAGTTGGCAATAAGGTAGAAACGCTCCATCGGGAATCCATTGGCGGCGTTCAATTAGATACCGACCTCGAACCGGGCGAGTTTCGCGATTTAACCGCCGCTGAGGTTGCCCAGTTAGCGGGTTAATCTCTAATTAAACAAACAATCGCCGATACATGCGCTCCGCATAATCATCGGTCATCCCTGAAATATAATCACACAGAATTCGGTCAGCGCCTTGCTGACCGTGCTCTGAGAACGCCCGTTCCCATCGAGTACGTGTGTTTCGCGGGAGTAAACGGGTGGGCTCTGCGTGAAACGCGTCAAACAGATGCAGCAGCATATTCTGACTGCGGTAGCGCAGTTGCTGAATCGCCGGTTGATTAATGACGTGCTCAAAAACGACCGATTTCAATGCGTTTAAAAGTTCGCGCTGGGCCGTTGGCAGCCATGCGTTAAAACGAATTAAAGGCGACTCTGCGCTCGGTAGCACCTCATGAACATAGATTGCCGTGACAAATATATTCACCATGGCGCCAATAGCGTTTTTGCGTTGATGGTGAGCACTCGAGAAAAGCTGCTTACTCAAGTCGGTCATTAAGTCGCGTAACGGCGTATCGAGCGAGGAAATGACGGGGTCCATATGTGCATGCCACTGGGCTTCGCTAAGCGTGCCGGTGACCACGCCATCCTCAAGATCATGCACACCGTAGGCGATGTCATCAGCCAGTTCCATCATAGACGCGTCAAAAGATTTATAAACGGCGCGTTGCCATGGGGAGCGCTCCAGTTTATCAACCTGTTGAAAGAGTTCGCGGTCGCTACTGCTTAATGGCGCAAGAACCCAATCGAGAAGCGCTGCTTCTGATTTAAATACCGCTTTTGCTGGCTTCCATTCGGCCAACGACCGAGGATAAGCTTCGGTGGGTTGGCTGAATTCAGGCATCACGACCGGGTATTTTAGTAGTCCAAGTAGGGTGCGCCGGCACAAATCCATGCCATGATGCTCGTGATAGGATTCTAACCGACCCAGGATACGAAAGGTTTGCCCATTCCCCTCGAAGCCACCAGAACCTAGCATTTTGTAATTTAATGCCGTTTCACCACCGTGCCCAAACGGCGGGTGCCCGATGTCATGGGCAAGGCACAGGGCTTCCATTAAATTCTCATCTGGCAAAAGTTCGCGAATTGTAGCGTCGGCACTTTGCTTTAAATGATTAATCAATGAGCTGCCAATTTGCGCCGCTTCGAGACTATGAGTGAGACGGGTACGGTAAAAATCATTCTCACCCACGTTCATAATTTGGGTTTTCGACTGGAGGCGTCGAAAGGCGGCTGAATGAAGAATGCGGGCACGATCCCGTTGCCATGGGTTTCTTAAGTCTCCTGGACGGGTTGGTTCTGCCCCAGAACGGCGCGCTTGCCATTGTGCATCCATCCGCTTACCTTTTTTCATTGAGTGGCCTAGTGATGTTACGTGAATTTTCTGTCGCAATGCAACGAGGAACTAGCGATAGGCGGATAAATCAGCCAATAGCATATGTAATCGATGTTCCCCTTTCCCTAAGTGGTCTTTATATTCTGCGAGTGTTTGAAATCCTGCCTGGGAATACAAGGCCCAGGCCTGAGTATTATTAGGCGCTACCGTGAGTTCGATAGCATCTATGTTAAGTTTGGCTAAGTGCCTTAGCGACTCGTGCAATAGGCGTTTGCCGACACCTCGGCCGCGAGCATGGGGGCTGCTGAGCAGAGACATGCACCAGATGTGATTTTTACCTGCGCCGGGGGCGTATAAAATGTAACCCAGTACAGATTGGCTTGTGGAATGGTCCGTGTCATCTTCAGCGACAAAGAAGCCATGAGGCCACTGATGTAAGGCTTGCCAGAAAAATAGTTCAGGGTACCCCTCTCGGCCATATTCGGCATGCTCCATAACCGCTATTTCACCGATATCAGAAGCGTTAGCAAGGCGAACCTGTATCATTCAATTCTCCTTTTCAGTGACAACAAAACACCTTTATAACCTGAGATTACCATAACTATGGGTTTGCCTCGTAGTATTCATATAGGGTAGGTATCTGGTTGTAATCAATAAGTATTCAAAAAAAGGATGGTTATCTAGCAATTTATGCGAGAATCGAATACAAAGAGGTGAGTACGCCAATTGCGGGAGACTCTGATGATTTCACCCAACTTACGTAAGTTAGACTTAAACCTGTTGATTGTGCTCGATGTGCTGTTACAGGAACGCCATGTTTCGCGCACGGCTGAGAAACTAAATATGAGCCAGCCGGCGGTGAGCCGAGCGTTAACGAAATTACGTGAAGGGTTCGCCGATCCTTTATTAGTGCGTAGTGGTTTTGGAATGGTGTTAACCTCCAGAGCAGAGAAACTTGCCGCGGAGTTGAAGCCAGTTCTCCGCGATTTAAATCAGTTGGTGGAGCCCCCTGAGTTTGATCCAAAAACAGATGCGAGCCTGATCCGAATTACCGGCTTAGATCTCGAAGTGGGTTTGTATTTTCCTGCATTGATTCGTTACGTGCGTCAGCACGCTCCCCGCATGCGCTTTGAAGTTGTGCGTCAGCAGTCGGATAGTTTTCCCATGCTTGAGCGCGATGAAGTGCACTTTAGTTTAAGTGGCTTGCATCCGATAAATGCCGAGCATTCATTGCATCGGCGCCTTTTAGCGGAAGTCCCGGTGGTTTGCTTAATGTGGAACGAGCATCCGCTCGCCCATAAAGCTTTTACCGTGAAGGAATATGCGGCAGCTCCTCATGGTTTAGTCTCGATTACTGGGCATGGTCCCGGCTCAATGGATGACGTGTTAGCCAAAGTGGGTTTAAGCCGTAGTGTGGCAGTACGGCTTGCAGGCTTTACTTCGGTTGCCGACTTTCTTGAAGGCACCGATCTTATTTTTACATTACCTAAACCCCTTGCCGAACGTATTGCAGTGGGGCGTGATCTCGTGATTCGTGAATTACCTGAATTAATTCAACAACGTCCAGTAAAATTCTATTTGTATTGGCATGAGCGCTATCACCAAGACCCTCGCATAAAATGGTTGCGTGAACGTTTGGTTACCTTGATTGCAGAGCAAAACGACACTCGCTGAGATTGCGAAATGCTTGCCGAGTATCCCCGTATCAAGGTACAGTTTAGTTGTCTAGTTTTCACGGAGAGAACGATGAGTGCACAAGGAACCCGACAAACAGTTACCCGTCAATGGGAATTACTCAAGCAGCTGCCATCCCGCGGCCCTGGAATTACCAGTGGTGAACTCACCCAACGTTTAATTGACGAGGGGTTTGCCGTGAGTAAACGCACAGTGGAACGTGATCTTAGCGATTTAAGTTGTCTGTTTCCCATTCAATGCAACGACAAAAGTAGGCCCTTTGGTTGGTACTGGCTGCGCGATGCCAGTGTAGATTTGCCGGGAGTGTCCTTGGCAGAAGCCATGTCGTTAACCTTAGTAGAAGAAACCTTAAAACCCTTATTACCGCACTCGGTGCTTCAAGCGATCCAACCGCGCTTTGAGCTTGCTCGGGCGAAGCTGAATAGTTTGGGGACTAACCAAAAGCTTTTAAATTGGAGTAAGAAAGTAGCCCATGTGCCAGCCATGCTGACTCAGTTGCCTCCGGAAATTAATGAGGAGGTGCTCGACCAAGTGCAATTGGCGTTGCTGCACGAGCGCTGCGTTCACATTGCATATCACTCGATGGGCCATCCGGAAGCGAAGACCATGACGCTGCACCCGCTAGGTTTAGTTCAGCGCGGAACCGTCACCTACCTGATTGCTCGTGTGGAAGGTTATGACGACGTACGTATGTTTGCTCTGCAGCGGATCTCATCGGCACAGGTGCAAGAGGATGCCCCCTGTCATCCGCCTCAGTCATTTGATTTGCAAGCCTACGTGGAGCAGGGCGCTTTCCAGTTTAGTGCAGGGAAAACATTGGTATTGCGCGTCAAGATATACTCTGCAGATGTCGTTCGGCTACTTACGGAGAGTCCGTTGAGCAAGGATCAACGCATCACCAACCTAGGTGAGTATTCAACCTTAAGTGCAACGGTAAATGACTCCTGGCAGCTTCGCTGGTGGCTGCTTTCGTTAGCTGAGTTGGTGGAAGTACTTGAGCCTACTACGCTGCGTAAGGGCATCGCCGAACGGCTACAACAAGCGGCTAAGCGGTACAACGCAGCGCGGTCGTAGTTATGCGCTCGCGGGTTTGTTTGCCCGCGAGCTGGCGGTCAATTAGCCGGTGATTTTACGGATTAACGCGCGGCTAATTACCCTTATTTTATCTCGGGTTTCAAAGCGTTTTAAAGTGCTCTTCACTACCCCTTGGGTGAATCGCGTCCGTTTGCTGTAATCAATATGCACATCAACTAGCACTGTCTCGCCGTTGTCTGCTGCCTTTAAAGCGGCAGCAATGACTTGTTCACATGAGTCATTGCTGTTTAAAGCCATAAAACGACAATCGGTTGTTTCTGCAAGGGCCTTAATATTTAGCGGCTTTAATACCGTACAGGTTTTGCGGTTGTAAGGAATTTGCTGTGCCTGCGCGATCTGCGATAGTTCGCCGTCATTGAATACAAACACAACGCAACCCAACTCTAATTGGCTGGCAGTCGATAACTCTAATCCGGTCATCTTCAACGCGCCGTCGCCGACCACCCCGACAACCTGTCGATTGGGTTTGGCAAGTTTGGCGCCGATAACTGCAGGAATGCAGTAACCCATGGCATTAAAGTCACTTGGAGAAATAAACTGACGAGGCCCGTGAACAGGCATGAGTTCGGCCATGAGAAAGGTATGATTTCCGTCATCAGCAACAATAATGGCATCGTCATTTAGCTGTCGTCGTAACTCATCGAAAAAGATACCGGGATTGACCCGATCACCGCTGTTGTAGTTTAACCACTCTTTTTTATAACTCGCCTTTGCGTGGGCGATATCTTTTCTAATGTTGCTGCTATCGCGTGCATCCATCGATTCTTTCAGCGCGTTCAGGAGCAGCGGAACCGACTGCTTAGAGTCACCGCCCACGGCAATTTTCGCCGGGAAATTTGCGCTGAATACATCGGGGTTAATATCCAAATGAATAAGGTTATCTGGCACCGGCATACTGTAGCTTCCGGTCGGGATCTCGGCGAAGCGTGTACCAATGGCAAGTAGGCAATCGCAATCAGCAAAGGCTTGCGCTGCTGCAGGTACCGCGTAATCGCCAAAACCCATGCCTGTGTGTAGCGGGTGATTGCCCGGAAAGGCGCTAAGCCCTTGCAATGTAGTACATACCGGAGCGCCCAAGTATTCGGCTAACTCTATTAGTGCATTGCCTGCCGGAATTGCGCCCCAGCCCACAAATATACCGGGCTTTTTGGCACTACTTAACAGCTGTGCCGCCTGTTTGAGCAAGGTTTTATCCACTTGCGGTGTAGCAGAATTGCGTTCAAAGGCAGGCATGCCTTCAACGTCACCTAAAAAGTTACCAATATTGTAGGGCAGCTCCACAAAAACCGGACCAGGTTCTTGTGAGGTTGCGATGCGATAGGCTTCATAGATCGTTGGGATCACCTGAGCATGGCTCTCAATTCGGAACGTGGCTTTCGTGATGGGTGAGAGCAGGGTATGTTGGTCGATATCATGCAACTGGTATCTATGCCCACTTTGCGTATGAATTCCGCCCGAGATGATCAGCATTGGAATGCCGTCGAGGCCGGCTTCACCAATACCGCTTGCGGCGTGGGTAACGCCAGCTGCGGGCACAATGACCATAGTTCCAATGGTATCCCCCATGCGACTGACGGCGTCCGCCATAAACGCTCCACCGCCTTCGTGGGCGACAAGCACAGGATGGATTTGCTCAGAAGCATTTAGCTCATCATATAACTCGGTGTTATGCACCCCAGGGATACCAAAGGTATGTGTGATACCGAGCTGTTCAAGTGCATAACGTGCTAATGCAGCTCCTGATTTTTTCATAAAACGTCTCCCACTGCGCTAACGCGCGTAGTATTCCTCGGCGATTTATTCCGCCGCTGTTGTAATCGCCTTTATTGCCCGCCGGGCGTTAAAGATACAATTTGATAAAAACGTGCCCTCAAGGGAGCGAATTCCACTGATCCCACCGCCGCCAAATCCAGCCGCTTCACCTGCGGCGTAAAGACCAGAAATGGCAATGCCTTCCATGTTTAGCACCTGAGCGTTTAAATTCGTTTGCACGCCGCCCATACTTTTGCGGCTTATAATTCGTTCTCGAATCGCAATCAGCGGCCCCGCTTTAGGGTCGATAATTTTTTGAAATTTACATGTACGTAAGCGATCACTTCGCCACTGTCGAAGCTGCTGCAGGCGACGCAACTGATCGTCATTCCAGAAGCTGGCGCCCAAATTAATTTGCTGATCGTAGTGGGCGATGTCGGCACGCATTTGCTTCGCATCAATAGTGAAGTTCGGTTCAAGCTTTTGCATTTTCTCGATCAGCTGGTCGAGTGTATCTGCCATAACCACATCAGGGCAGTGAGTGGTGAGCCAATGCACTAACTTATGGTTCCCTCGCAATGTTTGCCAAATTACCTTCAACATTTTCTTATCTCGAAAATGCGGGTTTTCATCCGTGCCGGAAATGGCAAGTTCCTTTGCTGCAATACGCCAGTTCATGACTTGCCATGTAAATTGGCCCGGTTGCTGTCCTGTACGCTTGCACAGATCATGGGTGTCGAAGCCGGTGATCATCGGAGCCGGACCAATACGTGCCCCAATCGCATTAAACCAAAGCGCAGAGCGTGGAGGGATGAGACTCAAACCATGTTGAGGAAATTGGGGCTTGGGATGCGCTATTCCTGCTGCGTAATTCCACATGTATCCTAGATTAATCACCTGACCGCCAATATCTGATACGGCGTTATGCATAGAACCGTCAGCGGCAGGAGAAACGCCATTCAGAATGTTGTTAGGACATGTCCCATAGATAGGATCCCAATGGCGACGCACCTGCTCTAAATTTCCGTTGATCCCGCCGGAACATACCAGAGTCGATTTTGCCTGAACGGAAAACGCCTTTTCTTCAGAGTTTAGGCCCACACAACCGGAAACATGACGGTTGGAGATGGCAAGAGACTCGACACGATGCTCAAATAGTAAGGTGAGGCGATCATTATTTGCATGGTTGCGCAGCTGCTGAATCAGGGTTTGCACGATGCCACGACCGCATCCCCATGCAATGTGATAGCGAGGGCGAGAGTTGCCGTCGCCATAGTTGCCGCGCTCTACCCATTGTACCGCTGGAAAAAAGCGTATCCCTTTGTGCTGTAACCAATCATATATTTCAGTTTTGCAATGATATGCATATTCGTGAGCCCAGCGTTTTCCCCAAATATCGTTGTCGCCGAACTGTGCGGCATTACACCAATCTTGAAAGAGCAGCTCAGGCGAATCTTCGATGCCGTTTTTGCGTTGCTCCGGAGTATTAATCAGCAGCATGCCGCCGAACGCTTGATTCGCTTGTCCACCAAAGGCATCTTCAGATTCTGCATCAACCAGAGTCACACGTAGGTTCGCATCTAAAGCTTCAATGGCCGCGGTGATCCCAGCAAGGCCACCTCCAATAATCAATACATCGGAGCTATAATGATGCGGGTTGCTTTGCGACGTTAATGGCATTGAGGTTTCCACGTATATTTCTCGAAGTTTTTAGCCTAGATCAGGTATAGTTTTAACACTAATTCAACGGAATAACGACAATCCATGCTGACATCTCTCGCGAAAATCATACTGGCGCCCGCATTATTGAAACAAGCGCGCTATGTGCGCACTAATACCCCGCGCCTGCCTGAACCTGAAGGTCCGCGTGAAGGCGTGATTGCCGGCAACGCAGAATCGAAACCGCTGAGGATATTAATTGTGGGGGATTCTGCCGGTGCTGGGGTGGGGGTTGCGACTCAAGAGCATGCGTTAAGCGGCCAGTTGTTAAGTTGTTTACAGCAAACGTTCCCAGGCCGAGCAATTCACTGGTGTTTGTGGGCAAAAAATGGCGATACGACGGCGATGGCGCTGATCAAGTTACATATACGAGAAGCACGTGAGTTTGATGTAGTGGTGACATCGCTCGGGGTTAATGATGTTACTCGTAATATTTCTCCTTATCGATTTCGCCGCCAACAGCAGGCGTTAGTGGAATTATTAGCGAGTAAGTATGCGGCCAAGCACGTCATTCTTACTGCTGTGCCTCCCATGCATAGTTTTCCTGCGTTACCGCAACCACTGCGCTGGTTTCTCGGGCGTCAGGCGGAACGCCTAACCCGTGAACTAGATACCGTTGCAGCGGTAAATGATCACTGCGAAGTGTTGCATGTCGCATTTCCATTAGATCCCGAATTAATGGCAAGTGATGGTTTTCATCCGGGACAGAAGGGCTACCCACTCTGGGCAGACGCGATTGCCCGAAGAATTGCGGAGGCCAAATTATGAGCGACCAGAATAAGCAAACGCCATCGTCTTTTAGTAGCCCATCGGTCAGTTTTATTACCTTGGGTGTCGATGATTTAGAACGCTCAGTGGCTTTTTACCGGGATGGTTTAGGTTTTAAAACAAAGGGTATTGTTGGCAAGGAGATTGAAAACGGCGCCGTGGCGTTCTTTCATTTGCAGCCAGGATTGCGTTTAGCACTTTGGCCGCGACAGAGCATTGCTTTTGAACATCAACTCAGCCTAGGCCCGCGCGATCCTGCGGGAATGATGTTGGCGCATAATGTAACGACCGCCAGCGAAGTGGATAGCCTTATCGCCTGCGCTCGCGCCGCAGGTGCACCAATTTTACGAGAGCCTAAGCCATTCCCGTGGGGCGGCTACGGGGGCGTATTTGCCGACCCCGATGAGCACCTGTGGGAAATTGTTTGGAATCCCGGTCTGTCCGAACTCTAGATCCTAACTATACTTCTCTGCGTAACGAGGCAACAGCGAGGTGAGCTTGCTGATCTGAAACGACATTGTGCGGAGAAATAACATGAAATTATTAAAATTATGGCTAGGTTTCATTGCCCTCAGCATGGTTAGCTGCGTTTTGCTGACGTCAGCAGCGCAGGCAGGCTTGGTAGGCGAGTCCTATGTCTATGAAATTGATGGTATCGAATACGAAGGGTACGTTGCCTACAATAGTCGGCTCGAGCAATCCTTGGGCACTGTAATGATCGTGCATGATTGGAGTGGCCCGGATGATTATGAGAAGGCCCGCGCCGATCAATTAGCTGCCTTAGGCTATACCGCATTTGCCATCGATGTTTATGGGCGCGACCGGCAACCAACATCGGTTCAGGAGAATCAGCAGCGTGCGGCAGAGATGTATCAGAATCGAGAAGAATTTCGTAACAGACTGATGGCGGGTCTTGCTGAAATCGCGAATATTCCAGGAGGAACCGATAACGTTGTGGTGATCGGCTATTGCTTCGGTGGAGCGGCGGTACTCGAAATGGCCCGCGCTGGCGCGAAAGTACAAGGATTTGTGTCATTTCATGGCGGGTTATCACTTCCTGACGGACAAAATTATGCTGATGTGACGGCCCCTATTCTAATTTTGCACGGCTCTGCAGATCCGGTAACGGGTTCGAAAATGGATGATCTTGCTGCTCTACTTGATGCGCTCAATGAAGCAGGCGTAAGCCATAACGCCCATGTATATGGTGGTGCGCGTCATTCGTTTACAGTGCCGTGGAGTAGTGATTATCACTTAGATGCGGATCGCGCGAGCTGGCAGCAGTTTCAGCAGTTCTTAAAAGACACGCTTTAAACTGCGTCCTGTTATCAGTGGCCAAGGGGTGGTGCGTGCTTTATTAAAAGTATGGTATACACTAAATCGATTGGTTTTTCGGTTTTACTATTCGAGTGCTGTCGATGAATACATTAGAGTTAAAAATCCCACCCCTATTGCTCGTTCTGATCTTTATCATCGACATGCTGATATTGCGTTGGTTATTCCCACGTCCAAGTTTTAGCTTTCCCTCACAGTTTGAGTTGAGTATCGGCTTGGTTGCACTGGGCTTTTTGCTTCCGCTGTTGGGCTTTCTACAGTTTCGTAAACACAACACGACGGTAAATCCGGTTCAACCGGAAGAATCTAGCCACTTAGTGCGTAGTGGTATTTATAAAATGACTCGTAATCCCATGTATTTGGGTTTCTTTATAATTCTTTGTGGTGTGGCGGTGTACCTAGGCAATGTGGTGAGCTTGGTGATGTTGCCTTTGTTTATTTTGTATATGAACCGCTTCCAAATTATCCCAGAAGAGCGCATCTTAAGTGAGAAATTCGGCGAGGCGTTTACGCAATACATGAAGCAAGTTCGGCGCTGGATATAAACCTTGGTTAAAACGATGGGTATGGTGAGAGAAAGGATACTTACAATGAAAAAAATCGTGCTTTCTATAGCTTTTTTGGTGGTATTAAGTGGTTGCCAAAGTGTCGATACAGCAACCTATCCGTCGCAGCAGGAAGGTGATTTCGAACAACAGCTATTTGCCGCCATGGCCGGAGCCCAAGGGGAGATTACCCCTGAGCTTTTAGCCGTTATTGAGCAGTATCCGTTAGGTAGCTTTGAGAACCCGGTGCGCGCTTATATGCCACGCGGACAACAGGAGTATTTATCACGGCTACGCTGCAGAGATGGAAGTCGCGTTTCTTTTCGCCGAACCGGAAATGTAGGTGACGGGCCTTATGGCTCTATAGTGGATGTGTATCAGGTGGCGTGCTTCGTAGACAATGAGCTTGAAGTCACGGGCATATACATGGATATGTATCACAAAGATTATGTGGAATTGCGGGCTGTACCTAATTTCTTAGTGGTGCCCCCTCGCCCGCAAGTGAGTGACGATTAGTCCGTAAGTTTTACGGCTGCATCGGCGCCCACAACCGTTGTCCAAGGCCGGACTGTCCATGTGCCCACTAACCCATTCAGCACATAGGGGTCTGTTTCTGCAAAGGACTCAGCGACTCGACTGTTGTCACCTTGAAATAGTAAAACCGCCCCATCGACAGGCTCGGCAAGGGCGCCTCCGAGGACTAAATCACCCCGTTTAACCGCCGCACGGGCATGGGCAAGATGCGCATCGCGGAAGGCCTCGCGCTTTGCTACATAGTTATCTGCTAAGTCGGTATAGAAGAGTAAATAGTGCATTTGAACCTCTTACGTTAGATAAGATTATCGTACACACAAAGGTCGCAAATTTGAAAATAAAAAAGCCTGTCCGCAAGGACAGGCTTTCTTTAATAATGGTGCCCAGAGGCGGAATCGAACCACCGACACGGGGATTTTCAATCCCCTGCTCTACCGACTGAGCTATCTGGGCATGCCGTGCATCTTTCGATGCGGGCGGTATTAGACTCGTTTTAGCGGCTTCTGTCAACCGCTATTCGCGAATCTGACCGGTTCCGGTAACCACAAATTTCTCTGTAGTAAGCGATTGTAGGCCCATGGGGCCGTAAGCATGAAGCTTTGAAGTAGAGATGCCAATCTCGGCCCCTAAACCTAACTGACCGCCATCAGAGAAGCGTGATGAGGTGTTCCACATGGTCACAGCGGAGTCGATATCTGCAATAAAACGCCGCGCTGTCGTTTCATTTTCAGTACAGATAACATCCGTATGGCCACTAGAAAACGCATCCAAATGCTCGACGGCATGGTCGTAATCGCGCACTGTGCGAACCGCTAGCTCAAGGGCTAAATATTCCACGCCAAATGCATCGTCAGCGATAACTTCAGCGCCGTCGAAATGCTCGATTGACCGTTCACAGGCATGAACTTTCACCTGCTTCTCGGCTAACGCTTTCGCAGTCATAGGCAAGAAGGTATCGGCGACATCTGCATGCACCAGTAATCCTTCAAGGGCGTTACACACGCCGGTGCGCTGAGTTTTACCGTTGAGTAATAACTGTAACGCTTTATCTAAATCCGCGTCTTTATCCACGTACAAATGACATACGCCTTTGTAATGTTGGATGACAGGGATTTTGCTGTTATCGCTCACGTAGTGGATTAAGCCTTCGCCGCCGCGAGGAATCACTAAGTCGATATGATCGCTTTGCTTGAGAAGCTCTGCCATAAGATCACGGTCTGGGGTAGGAACAACCGTAATCACATCTTTGGGCAAACCGCTTGCTTCAATTGCGCTGTGCATGGCTTCGGCAATGACTTTACTGGTGCCAATCGCTTCGCGTCCACAGCGTAAAATCACCGCATTACCTGACTTAAAGCATAAAGCGCCTGCATCGGCGGTAACATTGGGGCGTGCTTCATAAATCATGCAAATCACACCCAGAGGAATGCGCATTTTATCGACACGCATGCCATTGGGGCGTTCTTCAAGCAGATAGCTTTCGCCGACAGGATCGGGCAGGGCGATGATTTCTTCAATGGCGCTGGCCATGTCGTTGATACGTGCTTGATCAAGCGCCAAGCGATCCATCATGGCCGCATCTAATCCTTTTGCTTCGCCGGCCCGTAAATCTTCGGCGTTGGCCAGTAAGATTGCGTCGGTGTGGGCGCGGATAGCATCGGCCATGCGTTGTAGTGCTTTATTCTTATCCTCGGTGGATAAGGTGGCAATTGAGCGGGCCGCTTTGGCCGCGCGCTTTGCAATATCCTGAGCTAATTCGGTATTTGTATGCGATTGGTTACTCATTTTTTACTCCATAACATTAAATCGTCGCGATGAATGACTTCGCTGATAGGGCTATACCCATAAGCTTCAGCGATGGCGCTGCCGGATTGACCTTTAATATGGATAAGCTCATGTGAGCTGTACCGGCATATACCTTTAGCGATCGTTTCCATGTTTTCTGCACTGCGTATGAGTACTGCATCGCCGCGATCGAAGTTTCCTTGTATATCGACGATACCCGAACTAAGTAATGATGCGCCGTCGTCGCGTAATGCTCCAACCGCGCCTGAGTCGACTAGAACCTCACCTTGGGCAATGAGGGTGTGGCGCAACCAGTGCTTCTTATTACTTAACGGGTTTTCTTTGGCTTTAAACAGCGTACCTGGGTTTTCGTTGCGTAGTAGCACTTCAAACTTACTGCCTTTGCGGCCGTTTAAAATATAGGTATCAATACCATGGGTTGTTGCTTTCTCGGCGGCTTCTACTTTAGTGCGCATACCACCGGTACCAACGGCGCTCGCTGAACCACCTGCAAGCGCATAAATATCTTGATTAATTTCATCTACCACAGGCATGAGCGTGGCATCTTTGTTTTTGTTCGGATCTTTATCAAAGAGTCCGTCAATGTCACTGCAGATAAACAAGGCATCGGCATCAACAACCGTGGCAACCATCGCCGCTAAATTGTCGTTGTCACCTACTTTTAAGTCATCTGTTGCAAGTGCATCGTTCTCGTTCGCAATGGGCATAATGCCATGCTCGAGCAAGGTGTTTACTGTGTTGCGAATACTAATGTAGCGTTCGCGATCACGTAAATCATCGTGGGTCATAAGAACTTGGGCACAGGGAAAATCGAAAAACCGTTGCCAGCTTTCCATAACGTGGGTCTGCCCCACAGCGGCCATGGCCTTTTTCAGGACTACCGGAACATTGTTGTGCTCAAAATCGAAGTGATGTCGGCCTGCTGCAACGGATCCAGATGACACCAGGACAATTTCTTGTCCGCGCTCACGGCATTCATTAATAAAGCGAGCGATGGCGAGAAGATATTTGGAACTGCACCCGTTTCCATCTGGCGCGATAAGAGCACTACCGACTTTAATGACTGCTCTTCGCCAGGCTGGGATTTTCATAGAGACTCCCTGTTGGTCAATCGAGGCGCGAAGTCTACCACAGGGAGCCTTTTATCGCCACCGACCACCTTGTAAAACGGCTGTAAATGGCATTTTCATTCGCTATACACACAATTCACGGTATTTTTATAAGTTATGTTCGTGAATCGCTTATTTTTCAGGTGGTACATAGCCATCAATTTGTACATCTTTACCTTCAAATAAAAATGCAACCATCTCTTTCTCAATCAAGGCGCGGGCCTCTGGATCCATAAGGTTTAGGCGTTTTTCGTTAATCAGCATGGTTTGCTTTTTTTGCCATTCAGCCCAGGCTTCTTTCGAAATATTTTGATAAATTCGCTGTCCGAGCTCTCCAGGGTATAATTGGAAATCTAGACCCTCTGCTTCCTTTTGTAATCGTTGACAAAAAACTGTTCTTGTCATGGTTTTCTCCAAAAATTTCGTTCGCAAGTAAGAACACAGTAAATTAAGGCTGTTAGGTGTGACTTATCATATCATAAGCCTGCGATTACACGAGGTTGCTCACGCTTTCTGATGTTCAATGTATTTGCGAATGGGTGCGGGTAAACCTATATCACTGAGGCTATCAAGCGACACCCATTGCTCTGCGGTGGCCTCTCGTAACTCATGAGTGGGAGGTTCGTTCACCGTCCAAATCTTTGCGTCTAGTTTATAGTGGCTAAATGTATGTTGGAATTGGCCTTTAAGGGTTGCATTAAAAGGAGCTTCGGTAAGTTCTGGCAAGCTCCAAAGTGATGCCCAAATGCCATGTGCGGGGCGTTTTTCCAAATAAATGTCGGTTTGCTTTTGTATCCATAAAAAATGTCCGATGCGTTGCGGAATCACTTTTTTCGGTTTGGGGGTTGGCAATTGGTCGACCATGTCGGTTCGCAAGGCAACGCAGTGCTCCGCAAACGGACACTGTTGGCAGTTAGGGTTGCGTGCCGTGCACAGGGTGGCGCCGAGATCTAACAAGCCTTGGGCGAAGCGACGGTTGTTTTCTGTGGGGGTATAACGTTCGGCTAATGCCCACAATTGCTTATCTACTTTGCTAGTGTTTGGAACGCCCTCAACCCCAAACAAACGACAAAATAAGCGCCGCACATTGCCATCAACAATCGGGCCATACTCATCGTAAGCAAAAGATTTAATTGCACCTGCGGTATAGCGTCCCACCCCGGGAATAGATTGAATATCGCTTAGTTCGCGCGGGAATTCGCCATGATTCTCTTGCACCAAATACTTAGCTGCTTTACGCAGATTACGGGCACGCGAGTAGTAGCCGAGGCCTTGCCACAGCGACATAACTTCATCTTCAGATGCTTCTGCCAAGCGTGTGAGGGTCGGAAATCGTGCCATCCAACGTTCAAAATAAGGGATAACGGTGGCCACTTGGGTTTGCTGTAACATAATTTCGGAGACAAGCACGCGGTAAGGCGTGGCGGGATGCTGCCAGGGTAATTGGTGACGCCCGTGAGCTGCCTGCCATGAAAGCACAGTTGCAACGAAGTTTTTTGGTTGAATCATACAAGTTTGCTTGTTTTTCCGTCACCAGATTGGATAATGGCGACCCGAATGTAATTGACCATTTGGTTACGAACAACCGAGTGTAACAGGTTCATAAACGATGACAGAGCAGAATTCCTCACCAGAACAGAGCAAGACGGGTGTTTATATCCGTAAAGTACGCAGTTTCGTGCGCCGCGAAGGCCGTTTAACCAAAGGGCAGGCGGGTGCACTCGAGCGTCAATGGCCGCATATGGGCATCGATTATGTGGACACCCCGCTTCATTTTGGCGAGATCTTTGGCAATGACCATCCGGTGGTTCTCGAGATTGGTTTTGGTATGGGGCACTCCTTGGTAGAGATGGCAAAAGCCGCTCCCGAGCTCAATTTTGTCGGCATTGAAGTACATCGGCCTGGTGTTGGGGCATGCTTGCTCGAAGCAGAAACCCAAGGGGTGAGCAATCTTCGTGTAATCGAACATGATGCTGTGGAAGTTTTGCAAAATTCGGTGGCCGACGGAAGTTTAAGCAAGGTTCAAATCTTTTTTCCCGACCCCTGGCACAAAAAACGTCATCATAAACGCCGGCTTATTCAGCCTGATTTTGTTGCTTTACTGCGCAAAAAATTGACGCTAGGTGGCGTTTTACACTTGGCAACGGATTGGGAAAATTACGCAGAGCATATGCTTGAGGTGATGAACCCCGCTCCTGGGTTTGCGAATCAAGCGGACGATAATACCTATATTCCTCGTCCCGAAGAGCGGCCGCTTACCAAATTTGAAAAACGTGGCCAGCGGCTTGGGCATGGTGTTTGGGATATGAAGTTTACGGCAGTTTAGCTAATTATCAGGAAGTAAATCGCTAAGCACCTTATTCAAATACAACCGCCCTCGGGCGGTTGTTTGCCATGTGCCGGCAGAATCTTGAATGAGCGCATCGCGAACAGCGTCTTGCAATGCCTCTTCCGCCAGCTCGATGGGCAATCCCGTGCGGTCGCTAAATTCTTGTTTCGGAATCGGCTCAAGTAAGCGTAATCGATTCATAAAGTATTCGAACACAAGGTCGGTTGGCGCCACGTCCCATTGTCGAAGTAAATAGGGTCGGGTGAGATCAAGGTAACCCCGAGGATGTTTTATTTTCTCGGTGCGAATAATTCGTTGCTGTTCAGGTAAGGTTATTTTTCCATGCGCGCCGCAGCCAATCCCCAAATAATCACCAAAACGCCAGTAGTTCAAATTATGCTGGCCGCGATGCCCTGGCTTTCCAAAGGCACTTACTTCGTATTGCTCATAACCCGCCGCAGCTAAAATTTGGTGGCCCTGCTCATAGATCTCCCAAAGAATATCATCGTTTGGGAGTATCGGCGGTTTGCTTGCAAATAGGGTATTGGGCTCAATGGTAAGTTGATACCAAGAAATATGGGGTGGATTTAAAGCGATAATGCCCTCTAAATCGGCGATGGCGGTAGCCAGCGTTTGTTCCGGCAATCCGTGCATTAAATCCAGATTAAACGAATGTAAATCGAGGCTTGCTGCGTGTTTTGCAGCAGTTTCAGCCTGATTGGCATCGTGAATGCGGCCAAGTCGTTTGAGCTGCGCGAGTTGCAGTGATTGCACGCCGATAGAAAGACGATTTACCCCAGCGTGTTGGAAACCTGCAAAACGTTCAGTTTCGAAGGTGCCTGGGTTTGCCTCAAGTGTAATTTCGATATGTTTAGAAAACGGAATTCGCGCTTCAATTCCAGCTAATAGTTTCGCAATGCCGTTTGCAGAGAATAAGCTGGGCGTTCCACCACCGATAAAAATCGAGGTGAGTTCGCGGCCTTGAACATAGTTTAAATCGGCCTCGAGATCATCAAGAAGACAAGCAATGTATTGTACCTCAGGGATTACTTCAGGTTGGGCGTGAGAATTAAAATCACAATAAGGGCACTTCTGTACGCACCAAGGGATATGCACATACAAACTCAACGGAGGTAATTGGAGCTTTGGTGCTGTCATTGGCGACTCATTTGCTCGAGCAACATGCGCAGTGCGCGTCCGCGATGGCTGAGTTTTTTCTTTTCTTCTTTACTTAATTCAGCGGCAGTACAGGACTTTTCTTCTGGGATAAATATGGGGTCATACCCAAAACCACCTTTACCTGAGGCTGCAAAGGCGATGCGGCCAGGCCAACGACCATGACACACCAAAGGCGTAGGATCATCGGCGCTTTGCATAAAAACGAGGACACAATGAAACTCTGCCTGACGCTCCGCTTCTGGAACATCTTGGAGTGCTGCCAATAACTTTTCAAGGTTGCTTTGGTCGTTGGCGTTCGGTCCCGCATAGCGAGCAGAATAAATACCGGGAGCGCCCCCTAAAGCCTTAACGGATAGACCAGAGTCATCCGCTAGTGCCGGAAGGCCCGTACTCATACACGCGTGTCTGGCTTTAATAATTGCATTCTCAATAAAGGTTAACCCAGTTTCATCGGCGTCGCTGACACCAAGCGCCGATTGCGGAGTAATGTCCCAACCGATGGGGGCTAACAGGTCGGCAAGTTCAGCTACTTTTCCCGGATTACCTGTGGCAAGTACCAGTTGACGGGGGGAGGTCGTCATCACGTGTTCCTGTTTTATTTGAATTTCAATTAGTTAAAGATATGTATAGGAAGGAAATAAATCCGATGCCCATTATAGCGCAGATAAACCCCTGTGGTATTATCGATTATTAAGATTCACCAGAATTAAGGGGAGAACCCCCTCATACGGAGCGTGCAGTCGAGTTATGGATGCAGTAAACCTACTGATTTTAATTGCCGGAACCTTGTTGTTTGTGAGTATTCTCGCAGTACAAGTATCTGTGCGTGTAGGCGCTCCTCTGTTACTCGTGTTCCTCGTTTTAGGCATGCTCGCTGGTGAAAATGGCTTGCTTGGCATCCAATTTGATAATCCAGATATCGCGCTGTTAATCGGTTCTGTTGCCCTCGTTATTATCTTATTTGATGGCGGCTTGCGCACACACCCTGAGCGATTTCGGGTGGCATTAGCGCCGGCAGCGATGCTGTCGTCCGTCGGTGTGATTATTACTTGTATTATCACCGGTGTCAGCGCCGCCTACTTGTTTGGCTTCTCTTGGATTGAAGGGCTCTTGCTAGGGGCGATTTTGGGTTCCACCGATGCTGCGGCTGTGTTCTCAATCTTCCAATCCCAGCGCTTGCGCATCAAACAGCGGGTCGCCGCGACCTTAGAAATTGAGTCGGGAAGTAACGACCCTATGGCGGTAATGCTTACCGTCACCTTGGTGAGTGTGCTGGCTATGCCCGAGACGCCGATGGATGCGTCTGTTATTTTTGTATTTTTACAGCAAGCATTGGTCGGTGCTGCAGTGGGGTTTGGTGCTGGTAAATTGTTTGTTTACGGTTGTAAGCACTTAACATTGCACGTTTCATTCTTTCCACTGTTAGCCGTTTCCGCCAGTGTGTTGGTGTTTGGTTTAACCGCGCAGTTGGGGGGGAGCGGTTTTCTCGCGGTTTACCTTATGGGTTATTTAGTGGGGAACGCGCGTCTTCCTCAAGTAATGCATATCCTCCGAGTACATGATGGGCTTGCTTGGTTATCCCAGATTGTTATGTTCTTAATGCTCGGTATTCTTATGACACCAGCATCCATTTTAGATATCGCATTGCCGGCCTTGGCTTTAGCCATGATCTTAATTTTTGTAGCGCGGCCGATAGCGGTGTTAATTAGCTTGGCGCCCTTCAGATTTCCTTGGCGGGATCAATTCTTTATAAGTTGGGTGGGGCTACGCGGGGCAGTCCCCATTGTACTCGCATTATTCCCGTGGATTGCCGGGCTTGAGAACCAGCAACTTTACTTTGAAATAGCCTTTGTTGTGGTTCTGGTGTCGTTAGTTGTGCAGGGGTGGAGTATTGCCTTTGTTGCACGTAAATTGGGACTTGAAGTACCACAGGAACCGGAACCCGATTATCGCACGCCGCTTGATGCAGTGCATGCCAGTGAAGTGCTCGAAGTCGCGGTGTTTAATATCACTGAGGACAGCGCTGCTGCGGACCATCACTGGGACGAGATTAACCTGCCCCGGGAGGCCGATTTTGTGGGGCTTATTCGCGATGATCAGTGGATTCGGAGTACAGTTAATCCGATGCTGCGCTCAGGTGACGCCTTGATGGTTCTGGCGCGCTCCGATGACATGAGTAAAATTTCTGAAGTGCTGGGCAGTACGGGCACGAATTCGCGCATCAATAAGAAAACCTTCTTTGGTGATTTCGTCCTTAACGGGGAAATTACGTTAGCCGATTTGGCTGGTTTCTATGTGCTTCCCGACGAAGGTGGAGAAGATCTGAATACATCCATTAACGATATTTTCAAACAGCGCTTTCATCGTCGGGTTGTGGTCGGTGACCACATTATACTGGGGAATCTGATGTTCACCGCACGGGAAGTTGCGGATGATGGCACCATTTTAAAAGTTGGGGTTAAACCGGTTGAACTATAACGTCGGAATGCGTGTGTCGGTGTAATCAATGTTGCCCGGCAGAGCAAATAAAAAACCGCCCTGAGGCTTGCTGCCTTGGGGCGGTTTTATGTTAGTCCCGATAGAACGTATGCACAAAGCGAAGTTCTTCGTTGCGATCACCGTGGGTGATGGTGATAAAGAAACGCAAGCGGTCCTCATTTACGTGAGAAACCTCGGCAATGTAATAGATCGCAGGCTCTTCTATAAAACGACGGAAATTTAAGTTCTGCCGTTGGCCTAAATTGTTTAACGCATAACCGGAGATGGCCACCCGTTGTGCTGGCTTTCCTTCTTGCTCAGCATCAAGCACAGAAATATTTACTAAGCCGCGTGAACTGCTGCGACGCACATTGTATGCGCTTGCGATCTCCGGGGTGAGCATGGTGCTTGGGAATGCAATGTAATGCACCTCCCAATTACCAAACTGTTCATACTGACCACCTTGCTCGTTCGCGAGTGCTTGCCATGACATCAAGGCAAGCGCAGCCAAGGCAACTAGCCAGGCGACCGAGGTAAAGCGGCATAACCATATTTTAATCATACTAACCCGCTCCTATGATAGAAATGCGGACAAACTGAACGATGATGATTAACACTAGCACCGATAAATCGAGGCCACCAATCGGTGGGATAATCCGACGAATAGGCGCCAGCATAGGCTCAGTTAATTGCGCAAACACGAATTCAATCGGATTACGCCCCTGACTAAACCAACTCAAAATGGCACGGACAATCAAAATCCAGAACATCAGCTGCAAGGTGATTACCAGCACACTTTGAATGGCGATCATAGTTAGGTTTAGCACGGAATAAGGAAATTCACCGATTTGCATGTAGATAATGGTGAAAATTTTCAATCCAGCAAGCGCCAAAGCTAAAACCGCCGCTGCTAAATCGAAACGGCCGATCGTAGGGAGAAGTCGACGAAGCGGATTCAAAACAGGGCTGGTTATTTTCACGATAAATTGAGAAAACGGATTGAAGTAATCAACCCGAGCAAGCTGCATCCATATACGTAACACAACCGCCATAATGTAGAGGTCGAATAAAGTTTGAACGAGAAAAATAGCACCGTTGTTCATCGCTGGGGTCCTTTAAAAAAGTTTAG
Organism: Aliidiomarina indica; assembly: GCF_015354615.1. Lineage (GTDB taxonomy): Bacteria > Pseudomonadota > Gammaproteobacteria > Enterobacterales > Alteromonadaceae > Aliidiomarina > Aliidiomarina indica. The sequence continues at coordinate 43,451 of NZ_JACAVQ010000007.1, forward strand.
CCATTTCTTGGTTACGGGTTACCGCAGCGCCAACTGCTCGCTTGGAAATATCACTTAGCTCAGAATTTTGATATACCTCAATTCCTTTTGCTGTCGATCCGCCTTTACTGGTGACTTGTTTGCGTAAATCAACCAAAGATAAATCACTTTCGATGGCCATTTTCGCTGCACCCAGGGCGGTTTGCTGCACCATGGCTCGCGCTTGCTCTGCATCAAAACCAAGATCTTCAGCCGCTCGCTGTAAGCCATGCATAAATTCAAAGAAGTAGGCAGGGCCGCTACCCGCAACGGCACCCAGCACATCAATGGCATCTTCATTCTCGAGCCAAAGGGTTAAACCTACATAGTTAAATACTTGTGTGACGAAATCTTTATCTGCGTCGGTCGCGTTACTGTCGGCCACTAAACCAGACACACCCTCAGCTACCAGCGACGGTGTATTGGGCATCACCCGAATTAAAGTAATGTTCTCTCCGAGCATTTCGTAGTAGCGCTCAAGCCGAAGCCCAGCAGCGATAGTGATAATCAGCTTTTTGTCTAAGTCGGGCACATGTGCGGCGAGATCTTCACACACTTCGCGCATCAATTGAGGTTTCACCGACAAGACAATAACGTCGGCCTTGCCGGCGATTTCGTGATTATCTTGACTGGTATAAATACCATATTTTTCTTCGAGCATGTCGAGTTTAGGGCGGCTTGGATTACTGGCCATAATGGCAGTTGTCGGATATCCACCTTTTACCATGCCGCCAAGAATACTCTGGGGCATATTGCCCGCACCGATAAAACCGATGGTCCGAACATTAGAAGACGTCATGTTACTTCCTTTTTTATTTAATTAGGTTAAACGCTTACTGCGACAGCATTTATCGCTCTCGGGTTCCGAAAATTGCGGTGCCCACTCTTACCATGGTTGAGCCAAACCTGATTGCCAGCGACAAATCGTTACTCATTCCTAAGGATAATGTATCTACGTTGGGATCGCCTTGTTGTAATTCAAGAAAAGCAGCCTCAAGAGCAGAAAAGGATTTAATTTGCTCCTCCTCGCTGCTGTTCGCTTGCGGAATAGCCATCAAGCCACGCAAGCGAAGATTCGGGCAGTCAGCAATAAATTCGGCTAATTGAGGCACGTCTTGCAACGACACACCTGCTTTACTGGCTTCATCATCGATATTTACTTGAATGAGGATCTGCAAGGGGTCCATGTGCGAGGGGCGTTGGTCATTAAGCCGCCGTGCAATTTTTTCACGATCAATACTATGCACCCAAGCAAAATGGGCGGCGATGTCTTTGGTTTTATTGCTTTGAATAGGTCCAATAAAGTGCCATTGAATATCGGGGAGGTCTTGGCATTGCTGAATTTTCTCAACGCCTTCTTGCACATAATTTTCACCAAAAAGCCGTTGGCCGTATTCATAGGCAGCGCGGATGTCTGACACAGGTTTCGTTTTACTGACTGCCAGAAGTGCGATACTTTCAGGAGTACGGTTTGTTCTTGCTGCCGCTTCAGCAATTTGCTGGCGAACTTGCGTAAGATGGGTGGCAATGCTTTTCGCGTGAGTCGTCATGAACAGCAAACCTCAATATTAATCCCGCTCAGGAATTTGGGCATCATACTCAAAAGAATGAAGACTCTAAATTATGGATATCAACGAACTGCTCGCATATGCTGTAAAACACAATGCTTCGGACACACATTTGTCTTCAGGCTCTCCAGCAATCGTTCGTATTGATGGCGAACTGCGTAAGGTTAACACAGAGGTGCTGTCATCTCACCATGTGCAAGAAATGGTTTTGTCGTTGATGAATGAACGGCAAAAAGCAGAGTTTGAGACGCATTTGGAAGTCGATTTTTCTTTTCAGGTAGAGGGCTTGGCACGTTTTCGGGCCAATGTGTTTGTTCAGCAGAATGGTCCGGCGGCGGCGTTTCGAACTATCCCCGACTCGGTACTAAGTTTAGACGCACTAAATGCGCCGGAAATTCTCAAACGCATCGCCGAATACCCACGCGGATTAGTGTTGGTGACTGGGCCCACCGGCTCCGGTAAGTCGACCACGTTAGCTGCAATGGTCGACTATATAAACGAGAACTTTCCCCATCATGTGCTTACCGTTGAAGATCCCATTGAGTTTGTACATAAGAATAAGCGCGCATTAATTAATCAGCGGGAAGTACACCGTGACACCTTAAGCTTTAGCAATGCGCTCAGAGTCGCTCTTCGCGAGGACCCGGATGTTATATTAGTGGGCGAATTGCGCGATCTAGAAACTATTCGGTTAGCACTGACTGCCGCGGAAACTGGGCACCTGGTGTTTGCTACCTTGCACACGACGTCTGCGCCAAAAGCCATTGATCGGATTATTGACGTGTTCCCAGGCGATGAGAAAGCCATGGTGCGTTCGATGCTGTCTGAATCCTTACGTGCGGTGGTCGCTCAATTACTTTTAAAACGAGAGAGTGGTGGGCGCGTGGCCGCGCACGAGATTATGTTGGCTACCCATGCCATTAAGAATCTCATTCGTGAAGATAAGGTGGCACAAATGTACTCGTCGATTCAGACCGGCGGTGCGCTTGGTATGCAAACAATGGAACAAGCGATGAACCGTTTGCGTGATGCCGGTGAGATTTCAGATGAGCAAGTTCGGGCAAAATTAGGCATGATTAGCAGCTAAGCGAGCATCGGTTAGGACGTTAACGTCTTCATGCTGCAGCGAAGCTCTGGTAAACTTAGGCTCGCTTAAATGAGTGGTGGACGTTGGCTAGCCTTCTACACCCGATACGTATTTTGCAGGTGTGGAGACAGGATGCGCGTTTTAGGAATTGAAACCAGTTGTGATGAAACCGGCATCGCTATTTATGATACCGAGCAGGGCTTATTGGCGAATACGCTATATAGTCAGGTCAAGTTGCATGCCGACTATGGTGGCGTTGTGCCTGAGCTGGCTTCTCGTGATCACGTGCGTAAAACCCTACCTTTGATTGAGCAAACGTTAGCTGATGCAGGCCTCACCGCGGCAGATATCGACGGGGTTGCCTATACCGCTGGGCCAGGCCTAATTGGTGCATTATTGGTGGGAGCGACTATTGGTCGCAGCCTTGCGTTTGGCTGGCAGGTACCCGCTATTGGCGTACATCACATGGAAGGCCATTTGTTGGCACCCATGCTTGAAGAACGCCGCCCTGAGTTTCCTTTCGTTGCCTTGTTAGTGTCTGGTGGACACACCCAGCTGGTTCGGGTGGATGGGATTGGTCAGTACCAACTGCTCGGTGAGTCGGTGGATGATGCCGCGGGTGAAGCCTTTGACAAAACAGCCAAGTTACTCGGTTTGGATTACCCTGGGGGGCCTCGTTTAGCCAAGCTCGCAACGTCTGGCCGCGCGGATCGCTTCCAATTTCCACGACCTATGACTGATAAACCCGGTCTTAATTTTTCTTTTAGTGGCCTGAAAACAGCGGCTGCGCAAGCAATTGCCAAACACGGTGATGATCCGCAAACCCACGCAGACATTGCGCGAGCGTTTGAAGATGCAGTTGTGGATACACTCATTATTAAATGCCAGCGTGCGCTAGAGCATACCGGTCTTAATCGACTTGTTATGGCCGGTGGTGTGAGTGCGAATGTTCGATTGCGCGCAGCGCTTGAGCAAACACTTGCCGATTTAAAGGGTGAGGTATTTTATCCGCGTCCTGAGTTCTGTACCGATAACGGTGCCATGATTGCCCTAGCCGGTGCGCAACGGTTAGTGTCGGGTTATCAAGAAGATTTAAGTGTGCAGGTACGCCCGCGTTGGCCGCTAGTTGAGCTGCCCGCCATCTAATTATTTTTTCGGCGGCGTTTTACGAGAAGGTTTGGCATTTCGTAACCCTACTTCGGTACCATGCCAAAGGCGTTTAATATTTGTGCGGTGGCGCCAGATAATGAGCGCCGCAAGCATGATAGCCGGAATGGTATATTGGGGTTTGATCAGCCAAGCGAAAAGTGGAGCCAATGCCACCGTAATTAATGCAGCGAGCGATGAAACGCGACTGATCCAAAACACAATGCCCCAAGTGACAATGAGCAGCAACGCCATTTCCGTGGCTACTGGGAACATCGCGCCAAGTGCTGTCGCCACGGCTTTCCCTCCCTGAAACTTAAAAAACAGGGGGTAGATATGGCCAAGACAGGCGGCAACAGCGACAAGTCCTAATATAATCGGCGGTAACCCAAGTAAATAGGCGCTCCACACGGGAACCATGCCTTTTAGCACATCAAAAAATAAGGTAAATCCGGCAGGAATAGGACCACCGAGGCGATAGACATTCGTGGCGCCGGGATTGCCGGAACCGCGAAAACGGGGATCGTCAAGTCCAAACAGCTTGCTGATAATAACGGCGCTGCTAATGGAGCCTAATAGGTAGGCTAAAACGATCATGAGGATGGCCAGGGCAGACATCGGCGGTATGGCAATTCCTTGTAGCGTTGCTCTTGTTGCGCCGAAGTCAGCGCGTTACTATGCGGTGCGCGCTTCAGTGCGTTCGTTTTTCAAGGATACGGTGTTTTTTGGTTAAATGCTATCCGACCTGTGGTGGTAAATCGGATGAAATTCGGGCAAAACTGTAACAATTTATAACCATCGCGAATTCTGCGATTTGAGGTAAAGCGAGTCCTATGAACAATCACAGCAAAGATGTATTTAATCGCCATCTATTTGAGGGTGATGTTGTGCTAGTGGAAGGTCTCGAGGTTCCTGCCGTGATTGGAATTTTCGACTGGGAACAGGCGATTAAACAACCTTTGATTGTGGATGTGGCGGTGGCTTGGGATAATCGCAAACCGGCGGTATCCGGGAAAATCGAAGATGCGTTGGACTATGATCAACTGAGCCGGGCAATCACCTCCTGGATTCAAGAAAAACCCTACGGATTAATTGAAGAAGTGGCGGAAATGCTTGCTCAGCGTATCTTGCATGATTTTGGCGTAGCGGCAGTGCAGTTAAAAGTTGCCAAACCGACTGCGGTGAAAGCGGCGCGAACGGTAGCGGTGCAAATTACCCGATTCGCATCAGGAGCCAATTAAGTAATGGCGCAGGAAACGAGCGAGCACATCGTATATTTTGGTATCGGGAGTAATCTCGAACGGAAAAAGCATATTAAGGCCGGTATCGCTGAATTAGCACAGCGCTTTGATCATGTTCCCTTACGTATTTCCAGTGTCTATGAAAGTGAAGCGCTTGGATTTACCGGACCTCCATTCTATAACCTAGTTGCAGTAACCCGTACACAATTAACACTGTCCGAAGTACAACAGGCTATTCGTGATATTGAATCCCGTTATGGTCGCCCACCTGATGCTGAGAAATTTAGTTCGCGAACATTAGATATCGATATTTTAATCTTCGACAATTGCATCCAAAACGAAAAGAAGGGAAGCGAGCCAAAATTACCGCGACCTGAAATCCTGACCAGTGCTTTTGTATTAAAACCATTGGCTGAACTCGCGCCACATGCGCGCCACCCGACAGCCGGCCAGACTTTTAGTCAGTTGTGGAAGATATTTCAAGATCAGGATCACAACCAGCATCTGACGATGGTAAACGAGGCATTAAAGTAGAAGCCCTTTCTTTAACACCGTCACTTTGCGGCACTCATCTTGAGATATGCACTCATCGATGCATGTCATATCAAGCGGTTGATAGATGCTGTTCTAATTCAGCGATTCGTCGTCGATCAAGCTCATCCCGAATGGCTGAATGTTGAAAGCCATCGGCAATGACCTTCTTTACTTCAACGTTAGCGGTAATATTTAAGGCGCGCTCGAGCACTTTAATATCGGGGCGTTGCTGCCAGCCCTGTCGCTGCGCAATATAGGCGAGTGCCGTGAGGGTGTGCTGAAGTCGCTCTGGCCGTCGAAAGGCATCGCAAATATGTAAAAAATCTAAAATAGCCGTCGCGCTTAGCGTCGATTCACTGAGCTGTTGGCAGATAAGGCGAAGACTTTGACTGATCTTCATATGAAGTGTGGGGACACGAAAATGCTCACTTACATCAATTGTGGGCGATTCTTTATTGAGGTCATAGCAGGCTAAAGCAAACCGCACGACATCACTTTCCTGCACTTCATGGGTCAGGCGCAAACAGTGCATGGGAATATCATGCATAGGCGCGCCGACAAGTTCTGTTAACGCCCCAACTCGTTGCAGGGTTTCAAAGTAAACGGCTGGATAGGGTGTGATTAATGCCTTATAGGTTTCCATCCATACCCGTTCTGGTGTCAAACGACGTAGTTCACCTTGTTGGCTCATGCTGACCAGCAATTTTTCCGTATCTTTAGCAACGGTAAATCCAAGGCCGTAAAAGCGCGCTGCAAAGCGTGCGATGCGCAGAACGCGCAGCGGATCTTCACTAAACGCCGGGGAGACGTGGCGTAATACCTTTGCTTTAATATCAGCCAAACCACCGTAGGGATCGATCAAACGACCATCGTTGCTTTGCGCAATGGCATTGATGGTCAGGTCGCGGCGAAGTAGGTCGTCTTCCAGGCTGACATCAGGACTAAACTCACAAGTAAATCCGGTATAGCCGGGGCCCGACTTTCGCTCCGTGCGCGCAAGGGCGTATTCTTCTTTGCTTTTAGGATGCAAGAACACGGGGAAATCGCGACCTACGGGCTCGAACCCTCGCTCAATTAACGCTTCAGGGCTGCTACCGACCACGACGTAGTCTCGCTCATGGACGGGCAAGCCTAGCAGCTCATCACGCACGGCTCCACCAACGAGATACACCTGTAACCCTTGCAATTTGGGATCCTGAGTCATGCTTATCCTTCGTGTTTCTTAAAAGTGCGCTGATTGAAACTTTTTTCAATCTAACGTACAGATAATCACGAATGCTTGCACGCATTGCAAGGATTCATAAGGCCTGTTACTTTGATTTTATTCGGTTCAATTGAGCATACCCATGTACCACGACTATTTTGGCTTCGAGCAGACGCCGTTTTCTATCGCGCCCGACCCCGATTTTTTGTACTTAGGCCCTCGTCATCAAGAGGGTCTTGAACATCTGCGCCAAGGGCTAAGCGGCAGCGGTGGCTTTTTATTGCTGACCGGGGAAGTCGGTACAGGAAAAACAACCTTATCACGGGCAGTTTTGGCAGAGCTGCAGGCTCATGTGGATGTGGCTTTTGTATTGAATCCTATGTTGAGCGAACGGGAGCTTTTGGCAACGATTTGTGATCAGTTTGCGATACCGGGTCGTCATGAAAAGGCTTCTCTTAAACGCTTAACCGATCACTTGAGCCGGTTTTTGCAAGAGGCGAGCGCGCAAGGGCGACAACCTGTCGTTCTGATCGACGAAGCGCAGCACCTACTGCCGTCGGTACTCGAACAGTTACGCCTGCTCACCAATTTAGAGACCAACTCACGCAAGTTATTGAGTGTGGTGCTTATTGGTCAGCCAGAGCTGCAAACGCTATTACAACGCCGCGAATTGCGGCAAGTGGCACAGCGAATTGTCGCTCGTTACCATTTGTTTCCGCTTACTGAAAGCGAAACGCGGGCCTATATTCACCATCGTTTAGATTGTGTTGGCGGTGCGCCTGACATTTTTGATTCAGCGGCATTGAAACAGATTTTTAAGTTTAGCCAGGGCACCCCGCGACTGATTAACTTAGTCTGCGATAGAGCATTGCAGTTAGCAGCACGGCAAGAAACCCGAAAAGTGGGCAAAGCCTTGGTTGCTGAAGCCGCTGAGTCTTTGAGTTTCTCGGTCCAGAGTCGTCCTCAGCACCGTCATGGCATGCGCTGGACGACGGTGTTTGCAAGTGCTGCGGTTCTTGCCATTGTGGTCAGTGCTGGCATGTGGACGTGGTCTGAGCGCAGCAAGGATTTTGAGCAAGAACGCGTGGTCCAGCAGCAAATTGACAGGGAAACGGAGCGCGAGTGGACAGAAGATAATTCGGTTTTAACTGGGCTACCGCCCGCCGATATGTTCCGCTTGCTTGGCGATCGTTGGCAGGTACAAAGCTACATCTCAGGAACTCAAGCGTGCAATGAAATTCCGGCGTTAAATTTGGCGTGCGTACGTGGCCACTTTACCTTAGAACAATTGATTCGCTTAGACTTGCCCGCACTATTAGAGTCACGGGTTTCTGAACGATGGCTGATGTTAAATGGCGTGGAAACTACCGATACCGGACTACATCGAATGTCCGTTATCGACCAAACGGGTACACGCACAGTGAGTACCCAAGAGCTGCAGCGCAATTGGAGCGGCGAGGCTATCGTGTTTTGGCAGGTGCCAAACAGCACCGACTTTGAACGCTGGGTACGAGAGGGTGTGCAGGAGTATCTACCTTATTCTCTGCGCGGAGCATCCTTGTCGCAACAGCTAGAATGGCTGCGCACAAGTCTCGGCCGGCTTGTGACTGGACGCCGCTCCGCGGACGAGCCGGATCAGCTCACTGACATTGAATTGGCCTATTTGAGCTCAGGGTACTTTACCAATCGACCCTCGCTGCAACGTCCACAAATCGTGCAGGTGCCGCAAGGCCTTATTGCTTATGATCCGGAAGCACCGAGCATGGCGGATGTGTCAATTCCACTGATGCGGCGCAGTTTGCCTGCATTGACGAGTGCGAGCGCTGACAATGTGAACACAAGTGAAACTGAACAACGGGCATCGGTGCAAGATCCCCTCGCAGAACCGACGGAAGACGTGTCTGATCATATTCGGCACCTTTTTGATAGTGCCGTTGCAGAAATTGGCATTGATGATGTGTTGAGAACTGAAAATCAGGCAACGGTGACAACGAGTTTGCCATTTGCTCGTGATTTATCACGTGACGAGCGACAACAACTGCCGCGCTTTAATTATGATTCGCATATGTACAGCGGGCGCAGTCGTGATCGTTGGATTCGTCTTAATGACCGCATGCTGCGAGAAGGTGAACGCATGGGAGAGTTGCGCGTGATTGCCATCGAGCCTTCCCACACGGTGTTCGGTTATCGCGATATCTTGTTCCGTTTGGAGGCCCTTGAGGATTTGAATTTCTGACCTACTGAAATACTTGCTTCATGTTGGAAGCTTTGCGATGATGCTCCTAAATTAAACGCTTGTTTGAAAATGTTCAAAGGTGATGTTTCTACATTACCTCATAATGAATGTGGGAGTAGCACATGAGTGATTATCGCGCAGCGCTTCAGGATATGAACTTCCTGTTGCATGATGTTTTTCAAGTTGGTCAGGACTGGGAACAAATGCCGCAACTGGCTGACATGATGGATCCTGATACGGCGCGGGCAATTTTGGATGAAGCCGCAAAATTAACGGAGACCCTGATTGCGCCAAATGCACGCGCAGCCGATGAACAGGGTATTCGTTTCCAAGATGGCTCTGTGACAACCCCCGATGGTTATAAAGAACAATTTCGTCAGCTTGCGGAAGGCGGCTGGGTGGGCGTAACAGCCAATCCTGATTTTGGCGGAATGGGCCTGCCGAAAACACTCTCTGCACAATACGAAGAAATGATGTGTGCTGCGGATATATCCTTTAGTTTATATTCAGGTCTCACTGCAGGCGCCATTATGACATTGGATCTGCATGGTAGTGATGAACTGAAGCAGATGTATTTACCTCGGCTTGCGGCGGGGCAGTGGACAGGCACCATGTGCCTCACGGAGCCTCATTGTGGCACCGATTTAGGCATTATTCGCAGCAAGGCTGTGCCCGCAGCCGATGGCAGTTTTGAGGTGTCAGGAACCAAGATCTTCATCACAAGTGGTGAGCATGATCTGGCTGAAAATATTGTCCATTTAGTGTTGGCAAAACTACCGGATGCGCCGCCGGGAACGAAAGGCATTTCACTGTTTTTGGTGCCTAAGTTTCTTGTTAACGAAGAAGGTTCGCTGGGTGAGCGAAATCCGGTGGTGGCTGGTTCTGTTGAACACAAAATGGGTATTCACGCCTCAGCCACCTGCGTTATGAATTTCGACGGTGCTAAGGGATGGCTCGTGGGCGAACCTAATCGCGGCCTAGCGGCGATGTTTACCATGATGAACTACGAACGTTTGGGCGTTGGTATTCAAGGATTAGGAGCCGCATCACGCTCCTATGTGACCGCGTTAGAGTATGCCAAGGATCGCAGACAAGGGCGCGGCGCAAAAGCAACACAAGAACGTCAGGCTGAAGCAGACCCATTGTTAGTCCATGGTGATGTGCGTCGCATGCTGCTCACCATGAAAGCCTTTATTGAGGGCGGCCGTGCATTTTCAACCTATGTGGGGCAACATCTAGATCGTGCAAAATTCTCGCCAGAGGCAGATCAGCGCGCCCAGGCAGAAGCATTGGTGCAGTTGCTAACGCCGGTTGCGAAAGCATTTATGACAGACACTGGCTTAGAAGCCACCATCGCTGGGCAACAAATACTGGGCGGTCATGGTTATGTCCGTGAGTGGGGGCAAGAGCAGTGGGTGCGGGATTGCCGCATTGCTCAAATCTATGAAGGGACCAATGGAATTCAAGCACTCGATCTGCTTGGTCGCAAAGTCGCGGGCTCACGCGGTGAGTTACTCAAGCCATTGGTTCAGGAAATTAAGACATTTTTAGCGCAAGACAGTGGCGAGTGGGCAGATCAATACGGGCAATTAAACGATGCCCTCGATCAGCTGGTTTCCGTCACGACCCATGTGCTTGAGAAAGTGCCTAGTGATGAAAATATAATCAATAGTGTCGCCGTCGATTATCTAAATTTAGTCGGCTATGTGGTCTACGGCTATATGTGGTTGCGAATGGCGCGAGTGGCGGAAGCACAGCCTGAACTTGGTGAGTTTGCCAGTGGAAAAGGTAAAACAGCTCGTTTCTACTTTGCCAAATTATTACCGCGGATTACCGGTTTAGTGGCGGCCATTGAAGCAGGTTCAGACAGTCTGTTTGAGGTTTCTGTCAACGAATTCTAACGGCGAAGCGTAATTACAGACGCATATAAAACCTCGGCTCGTGCCGAGGTTTTTTTTTAGCCAAATTTCGACCACTTGCTCTTTGCATTTGCGCAAGGTTCACGTATTTTGGAAGATATAAAGGACACACACTTAAAAAGATAAAACTATGCATGAGTTGAGTGGGGACGCGCGACAGGACGATCATAGTTCGCGAATACTGGAACAATCGAGTGAATTAACTCTGTTTCGCGGTGTACTGTTGTTCATAGGCTATGTGGTGTTATGGCGCGTCTCGGCATTGATGGAATATGCCCCGCACGCGAGTCTTTGGTTTCCGCCCGCAGGCTGGACGCTTGCTGCCTTCCTGGTATTTGGTGTTCGCGCTCTCTTTCCTCTCGCACTGGGCATGATGTTCACCACATTCTGGATGAATGCGATTTACGATGCGGGCCAAACCATTACCGAAGTTCTCGTTGTCGGGTTACTGTTTACCTTTGCCATTTCGTTTTCCTACGGGCTTGGTGCTGCACTGTTACGACAGTTTGTGCGTTTTGGCGTGGTGCGAGATCTCCCGGTTATGGTCATGTCGTTTCTGGCGCTTGGGGCACTGACCTCATTATTGGCCTCGTTTTTAGGCACACAGGTGTTACTGATTGCCGGCACCGTGAGCATTTTCGACGTGTACACCATTTGGCTGCCCTGGTGGATTGGCGATATGGCAGGCGTCTTGGTACTCACGCCCTTATTTATGGTACTCATGCTCTGGCGTCAGCCGCATTTATCGAGCTGGGTGCGCACATTGCGTATCAGTACAGAGCCAACGCCAATTTATCAATTTGGGGTAAAACTCACGGTATTACTGTCGTTATTGTACGCCTGCATTTTGTTGTCGTGGTGGTTCGAACATCGCGATGTGGCATTTGCCGTGTTTTTCCTTATCATCCCACAAATGTGGATTGCGTATACCGAGAACGCCCTTCGCACAGCGGTTAGTTTAGGTGTATTTAGTCTGTCGTTAGCCATTGGCATTAATCTTTTCGATTTGGGCGAGTCGGCGATGGTCTATCAATTCGCAGTGACCGTGATTGCCGCAAGTGTGTATTTTGGTCTGGCTGTGCCCGTGTTGCTTGCGCAAAATCAGCAGTTACAAATGCAAGCGCAGTTCGACTACCTAACCGGCGTGACCACGCGGGGTTACTTTAGCGAATTAGCGGCGGACGAGCTTGAGCGGGCTTCCCATTACAAGTATCCGATTAGTTTGCTGATGCTCGATCTAGATCACTTTAAGCGCATCAATGATACCTACGGTCATGCGGTGGGCGATAAGGCACTGATGGCGGTGGCCGATGTGTTAAAGAATCAGCTGAGGCCATCTGATCTTTGCGGGCGTTTTGGCGGTGATGAATTCTTAGTGCTGTTGCCCGGATTAAGTGAAAGCAGCGCTTCCAAGGTTGTGGTTCGCATTAAGGACGCGTTTGAATACATTGCGATTGAAGGCCTTGATGAGCCTATCTCGGCGAGTTTTGGCATGGTGCAAATTGAGCCGGGCGAAAGTTTAGAAAAAGCGTTACAGCGAGCAGATGAGCACTTAATAACAGGTAAACGGCGGCGCTAAAGCTTTAATGGATAACCTGAGCGCTCGCCAGAAACTGCCGAAATTCCGGAACAGGTAAAGGATGGGAGAATAAAAAGCCTTGGAAGCGCTGGCAACCTAGCTCTAATAAAAAGTCTTTTTGTTCCGGTTCTGCGACTCCCTCTGCGATAACATCGAGATTCATTACTTTGGCAAGACGGAACACTAAATCTGCGATGGCGGTGTCGTCAGTGTTCTTCACCATATCCCGGACAAAACGTAAATCGAGCTTAATTTCGTGAATGGGTAGGGCCTTAAGATACGACAGTGACGAGTAGCCGGTGCCAAAGTCGTCTAAAGAAAAACGCACTCCTAATTTTTGTAAATCAAGCATATGCTCAACGACGGTATCGGTATCGCGAATCATTGCACTTTCGGTTATTTCAAGCTTAAGTCGCTCCGGATTAGCGCCGGTTTCTGTGAGGATGTCACGAATATCACCAAGAAACTCTGGCTGCAAAATATGCTCTGCACTGATATTTACTGAAATAGGGATGTCGTATCCGGTTTCTTTCAATTCATTTAAAAGATGGCATGTTTCTTTTAATACGATTTTCCCGATCTCACCAATTAACCCAGTTTCTTCGGCGAACGCGATAAATTGTCCGGGTGACAACAAGCCGCGGGTTGGGTGATGCCAACGCACGAGTGCTTCAGCGCCGATAATCTGATCATCAGCATTGTTTTGTGCCTGATAGTACACTTCAAATTGTTTGTCGGCGATAGCAGTACGCAAGTCGGAATACAGTTGCGCTCGCTCAATAGCCTCTTGCTGCATCGCCGGATCATAATATTGAATGGTATTGCGGCCTTGGGCTTTGGCTTTATACATGGCCAATTCCGCTTGCTTGAGTAAATTTGCAGGAGTTTCCTGATTGTTGCCATAAACAATACCGATACTGGCCGAACCATGAAAAGTGTGGCCGTTGATACGAAACGGGCGGGCAAGCTCGGCACGTATACGTTCTGCACTTTCCTGTACATAGAGTACCGATTGTTCATTATTGTCCATGGCCGTTTCAATCAGCAGCAAAAACTGGTCGCCGCCTACGCGAGCTAAGGTATCCTCCTCGCTAACGGCAGCCAGCAATCGACCGGTCACTTGTTGCAATAGTTCGTCGCCCGCTTCACGGCCTCGGCTATCGTTTATTCGTTTAAAGTTATCAAGATCAACAAAAAGTAGGGCGCACGCGTGAGTGTATCCGCGGTGAATACTTAGGGAATGCTCCAAACGATTGGTGATCAGACGTCGATTCGGTAAAGCCGTTAATTCATCATAATAGGCAAGGTATTCGACCTTTTGCTCTGTAGCTTTACGGGCGAGTGTTCCGGCGACCAAATCAGCAATGAGTTGCAGAGACTCGACCGTTTCTGAATGCTCAAGAACGCGGCGCGAGGTTTGAGTGGCAATGAGGGTGCCTAATTCATTCTCGCCATGGCGCAATAGAACGCCAAGCGCGGGCAGTTCATGCGGCAAATCTAAGCCTAACTCGGAAGAGTCGGTAAGCACTGGCTGCTTCTGTAATTTCTTCAGCAAGGCCCGTTTTGTTGAATGAAATTCAGGTGCCAATGGTTTTTCAATGTGAATATTACTGAGGTCGAGAAAACTTTGAATACGTGCCAACGCCTTTGTCACGGTTATGTCGACTTTTTTGGTCGGCAAATTAATAAATTCAACGGCAATGCGAGAGATGAGCTGGCGCAGACGAAATGACTGGTCGGCCCGTTTTCGTTGCAGAGCGCTCGACATAATTTCGCCAACGATTTGGAGTAGGGTGATTTGTTCTTCCTGCCAATCGTAAGGCTCGTGCATTAAATCGATACCAAAGATACCTTGTATCCCATCATCACTTGGCAATGGCACCATAAGTAAGGCGCGCATACCCTGAGGCTCCAAAAGAAGCCGTTCTGGACTATTAGGATCAAGGCTTTGAATATCAGCGATGGGAATGGAGCGGCCCGCTTGCCAATCACCAATCCAATCCTGATACATATCCATGGGTAAATCTTTGAGGTTGTCTATTTCCGCAGGAACACCATCGGCGCACCACTCGTAGGTGTTATCAGCGAACTCCAAATAATCGCTAAACTCAAAGATGTAACTGCGATCAGCTCGAAAAAATGAGCCAATATCGGCGAGGGCTTGCTGAATGGAACTGTCAATGTCATCAACTTTGGCTGCAACAAAACGAGCCGAGACCTTTGCGACCATCTGATAGAACGCTAAGCGTGTATGCTCGTTAATAGCTTGCAAGTAATCTCCAAAGACAGGATCATAGTGTACCTGTTAGTTTAGTTTAAGTGTTCAAGATATCTACTTATTTTTCAAGCGATTTCATAAGGTAATTTGACTGTGCCACAAATATGGATTGATGCTGACGCTTGCCCGGTGGTGATACGTGATATTTTGTATCGGGCGGCCAATAGAACTCAGACAAAACTGACGCTGGTGGCCAATCAGCGTCTGAAGGTGCCGCCATCGCGATTTATTGAAGTAGTACAAGTTGCGGCAGGTTTTGATGTGGCTGACGATGCCATTGCGGCACGCTGTGGTGCCGAGGATCTGGTGATTACTAGCGATATTCCACTGGCCGCGGACGTGATTAAAAAAGGCGCTTACGCATTAAGCCCACGAGGCGAGTTGTATACCACAGAGTCCATTGGTGAGCGGCTAAATATGCGCGATTTTATGGATACGATGCGTGCCAGTGGCGTACAAACCGGTGGACCACCGCCATTAACTCAAGCTGATCGGCAAAAATTTGCTAACCATTTAGATCACTGGCTGGTACGAAAAGCGCCATAGTTTCCATGTGGGCGGTTTGCGGAAACATATCTAACATTCCCCATCGTTGCAGCCGATAGCCGTGACTGAGCAAAATCTCTGAGTCGCGAGCCAGTGTCGCAGGATCGCAAGACACATACAGTATCCGCTTCGGTTTCAGCTTGGATACGTGCTGACAAACGTACTCAGCGCCTGCTCTGGGTGGATCTAATACAACCACATCAAATGAATTCGCCGCCCAGCTAAATTTATGCAGGGGTTGATTCAGATCTGCGGAAGTAAAGCGCACGTTAGCAACCGAGTTTAACGCCAGATTGCGATTAGCTTGCTCTACTTGGCTTCTGCTTCCTTCGACGCCGAGAACGCTATGGCAGCGCGCCGCCATAGGCAAGGTGAAATTGCCAAAGCCGCAGAATAAATCCAATACGTTCTCATCTTGCTTGAGCCCGAGCCACGCCAAGGCTTGCGCGACCATGGCCTGATTGACCTGCGCATTTACCTGTAAAAAATCGCCGGGCTGAAATTGCAGTAAGGTGTCTTTCTTATTTACAGCAAGGGTGTAGCTCATCGGTAAGATATCGCCTTGCTGTAATGGTTCGTACAGCAATCCGGCGTCACTGTCTTTACCGGAGATAGCAAACATAATTTGGACGTGATGTTGCTGCGCAAATTGACGCCAAAGTTCTCTATCATGGGTGGATAATGGCTTCATGATCCGAATGATCACCTGCGCGGTGGTCTCCGTATCGATGAACTCGATGTGTCCGAGATCAGCACTGCCGTCTAATTGCGGTACAAAACCTTGTAGCGCCGGCACGAGAGGCTGAAGGCGCTCCGTGAGAATTGGACATTCTTGAATGGAAATAATCTGTTTCGAGCCCCGCGCGCGAAAGCCAACAACTAAGCCTTGCGACTTGGTTTTAGTGACGCTTAACCGAGCCTTTCGACGATAGGAAAATGGCGTGGCAACTAAGGCAGGTGCCTGCAGTGAGTCCATATCCAGTGCGTGCTTTGTACTCAGTGGATAAAAATGCTCTTTAATGACCTGCTGCTTGTGGGCGATTTGTGCCGAATGGCTGGCATGCTGCATTGAACAGCCACCGCACTCGTGCGCATGTTGGCAGCGAGGTTCGACGCGCTCAGTTGCAGGTTTAAGTACTTGTATGACATGGGCTTCGTTGTAGCGGCTGCGACTTTGGGTGATTTGCGCGGTCACAGTTTCCCCGGGGAGAGCACCTTCAACAAATATCGTTTTACCTTGTTGGTCGTGAGCGATACCCCGACCCTCATGACTCATTCGTTCAATCACTAAGCCGTTGCCAGCGTTACTTTTAGTCGGAGCACTTACACGTGGACTGGGGTGTTTATTGCTCGCTTTCTTTTGACGTTTTTCTTTCTGATAACGGTCGAATAATGATGCCATGGAAGAGCCTGAATTTGTAAGGACGTTACAAGTACGATGAAATCGTGATTGTAAAGGTTGTTCAATGATGCGGTTATTTTAGCATGGGAGCGGTGCGTTTCTGCCAATTTCTGCTAGCTTTAAAGTGAAATGTTCACACGCTTGCCTTTAATGATTCCGTGAAAAGGCCTTTTGAACATAAAAAAGGAGTTAGGAAATGGGTACAGGTTTACTCGGTATTATCCATCTCATTTTGATTATTTGGGCATTGGTGAAAATCATGCAAAGCGGGGTAAGTTCAGGCAATAAAGCGCTGTGGATTGTACTCGTTGTATTGTTACCAATTATTGGCTTTATCATTTGGTTGATCGCGGGACCAAAATGACCGCGAAGGTTAGATGCAAAAACGGCCATCTCTGATGGCCGTTTTGCTATTCAACAACGCTCGGTTTAATCACCAAGGGAGAGCAAGGTTGCATTCCCGCCCACTGCAGTGATGTTGTCGCTGAAGGTTTTTTCAGTCATAAACGCATACAAGTAGTGAGGACCACCGGCTTTTGGACCAGTACCGGACAACCCACGCCCACCGAATGGCTGTACACCAACAACGGCACCAACCTGATTGCGGTTAATATATACATTGCCCACATTAATGCGCTTGGCAACATCGTAGGCAAAGGTTTCGTTACGGCTATGAATACCAAAGGTTAAGCCGAAGCCAGTATTGTTAATATCGTCGATGACTTGATCCAATTGATCGCGTTTAAAGCGAATCACATGCAAGATCGGACCAAAGTTTTCCCGATGCAACTGGCTAATACTATCGATTTCAATCGCCGTTGGCGTCACGAAGGTACCGCCTTGGGTGTAATCCGGCATAGGCGCTTCAGCGATGAGCTTTGCGACATGTTGAATATCGATAATATGTTGTTCCAAGTTGGTTTTCGCAATGCCGTCAATGACAGGGCCAACATCTGTTTTGTGTTCAATAGGATCCCCTACCAAGAGTTCCTGCATTGCGCCTTTGAGAAGGTCGATAATGCGGTCGGCAACGTCGTCTTGAACGTAAAGTACACGCAGTGCAGAACACCGCTGGCCGGCACTTTTGAAGGCACTGCCAACAATGTCGGTAACCGCCTGTTCTGGCAATGCTGTTGAATCAATCAACATTGCATTTTGTCCACCGGTTTCCGCAATCAAGGGAACCAGAGCGCCGGTACGTGCGGCTAATGCACGATTAATTGCTTGTGCGGTATTGGTGGAGCCGGTAAAGCAGACGCCTGCAATATTTTCTTGGCTCACTAAGAACGCACCCACTTCGGCACCTTTGCCCGGTAGGAATTGCAGTACATCGCCAGGAATTCCAGCCTCAAGCGCCAATTGAACGGCACGATAAGCGACTAACCCGGTTTGCTCAGCCGGTTTGGCGATTACGCAGTTACCCGTGGCTAATGCCGCGCTTACTTGACCTAAGAAGATGGCGAGTGGAAAGTTCCACGGGCTAATGCAAATAAAGGTGCCGCGGCCTTGCACGAAGAGTTCGTTGGTTTCTCCGGTTGGGCCAGGCAACTTGTCACCTTTGCCCATAAGCGTGCGCGCTTGGCTTGCATAATAGCGACAAAAATCGACCGCTTCACGGACTTCATCGATGCCATCTTGCAGGGTCTTGCCCGCTTCAAGGGTACATAAAGCGATAAGTTCATGCAGATGCTCTTCGAGCAAATCGGCGAGCTTTTCGAGGGCTTCTGCGCGTACATTAACGTCGGTATTGGTCCAACGCGGATACGCTTTATTGGCTAACTCAAGCGCCTTTTCTGCCAGTTCGGCATCGGCCCAGCCAATGGTTCCAATTTGAAGCGTGCTTTGTTGTGGTGACGTGACCCCGACGCGCTGGCCAGTTTCTACGAGTTTGCCATTAACGACCGGGCCACCTTGCCACTGATTGTTTTGGAAGCTGCGAACCTTCTCAAAGAAAGGCGCGCCTTGAGATTCGATATTCATATTTAACCCCAGTGAATTCTTGCGTTGCCCGAAAATCTGTGACGGGAGTGGAATTTTGTCATTGGCCAAAGAAGGCTTTTTCCGCAAATTAACAAGCGGATGCTCGACTAAGTCTTCAATAGGTACTTTCGGGTCGAGTAATTTATGCACAAACGAGCTGTTTGCCCCATTTTCCAGCAAACGCCGCACCAAATAGGGCAGTAACTCTTTGTGGGCCCCCACAGGGGCATAAATACGTACTGTTTTGCCCGGGTTTTTAGCCAAGAACGCATCGTAGAGATCTTTACCCATGCCGTGCAGGCGTTGGAACTCATATTTACGGTCACCGGCTAGATGCTGAACGGTGACAATGGTCTGGGCATTGTGTGTGGCAAATTGTGGATAAATATTCCCACGAGTGGCATCCGTCAATAGATAACGAGCACACGCCATGTACGACACGTCAGTACTTGCTTTGCGGGTAAATACTGGATATCCAGGCAGGCCAAGTTGCTGGCAGTGCTTAATTTCCGTATCCCAATACGCGCCTTTTACTAAGCGCACAGGAATCTCGTCGCCGCACTCTTGCGCAAGGGTATTAATCCACATCAGCACCGGAAGCGCGCGCTTGGAGTAGGCCTGAACGACCAAGCCAAAATAAGGCCAGTCTTTACATACGCCGCTGCGATACACTTTCTCAAATAAATCGAGCGACAGTTCTAAGCGGTCCATTTCTTCGGCATCAATACTCACCCCAACGTTGGCGTCTTTTGCCAGCTTAATTAAATCGGTAAGGGTGGATGCTAGCTCAGTGAGCACGCGCTCTTTGTTGGCAAGCTCGTAACGCGGATGTAGAGCCGAAAGCTTTATCGAAATCGTGGGCCGAGGTACGTCGGGATTATTAAACTCTTCTGCCGCGACACGTTGGATGGAATTCACGTACGCTTGTTTATAGCGTGCAGCGTCCTTACTAGTAAGCGCGGCTTCGCCCAGCATATCGTAACTATGGGTATACCCAATTTCACGATTCTTGCGGCTATTTTTTAAGGCTTCTTCAATTGTACGGCCTAAAACAAACTGTTTTCCCATCAGCTTCATTGCTTGATAGGTTGCAGTGCGCACAACCGGCTCACCTAAGCGTTTTATTAAACGACGAAAACGATTCACTGGTTCGTCTTTCTTCCGCCCGTGAGGATTAACCACCTTAGTGGCAAGGTTCAGCCCCCAGGTTCCGGTATTGACCAGAATGGACTCGCTCTTCTTCATGTAGTCATTCCAGGCACCTTTGCCTAGCTTGTCTTGAATCAGGGCGTCTGCGGTAAAACTATCTGGAATACGCAACAACGCTTCCGCCAGACACATAAGAATAATGCCTTCTTCGGTGTCTAAGCTATATTGCTGTAAAAATGCATCGACGCCGTCACCGCCTTGGGTTTCTTCGCGTACATCATGCACCAGATCGTGTGCTGCCTGAGTGAGCGATTGCACGGTCTGATCATCGTCCTGGACCAGCGCGATTAGCTCTTCCAAGTATGCATTTTCATCCACCGAGTAATTGTCGGTGATCGCCTGTCTCAGCGCTTTTAGCTGCTGAGGTTGGTTGTGTTGAGACAACACTTGACTGGCTTTAAACATTACGTCTCCTGTAAGCAAAAACCGATAGAAATCGGTACCACAGATCCGCACGGGAACATGGTCGCCATTGTATGGTTATTTTGCGCTGGGTAAAGCTTTGTCGATAGGATTTTTTGACTTGCCCGATGAGTTCCGTGAATCTTGCGATAACGAACGGTTTATCCGAGGTTGACCCTGATTGGGTTACAGCCGCAGAATAGGGCACAATGGAATCAATTAAGCAAAGGGGCGCTATCGTGACTAGAGACCAAGAAGTTGAACTTAAGTTTTTGATTGATAGTAAAGAAATACAAGCCCTCCAAGAGTATTTAGACGTGCGAGCGAAACGTCTGGAGCCTCTTCATCTGCAAAATATTTATTTTGATACACCCGATGAAATACTCAGTGAAGAGCGAATTGGATTACGCATTCGACGCTGGAATGACCAGTGTGAACAAACCATTAAATTGGCGGGTATCCAACAAGGCGCCATGAGTCAACGACCAGAGTATAACCAACCATGCGATTCTGATCGACCCGACCTAACCAAGTTCCCCGCAGAGATCTTTGATGAACATCTGGATCCAAAGGCGCTCACTGAACGCCTTGAGCCGATGTTTCACGTTAACTTTTTGCGTCACCGCTGGCTGTGTGAGTCAGAAGGAACCGCGATCGAGGTGGCTCTTGATAAAGGCCATATTCTCTCCGGTGACTTGCAGGAAGAAATATTAGAATTAGAACTTGAGTTAGTTTCCGGCGATGTGAGTGAAATCGAGCGTATGGTGTCTGATTTAGAACAGTCGGTGGTACTTTCGCCAGGAACTCACAGCAAAGCCCAGCGCGGGTTTGCATTGCGAGCTAAAGCGCAGCGTGGTCGCGGATGTTAAGCTTACCCCAGCTAAACCTAGAGCCCATAGATTTTGCGCTACCTAAGGCGTTGGCGAAAGAGCAAAGCGCAACATGGGATCGCATGGAAGATATTGTTGCGGGTGCCAGCTTGGACGCTTCTAAGGTAGAGCAGATACACTGGTTAAGCGTGGTCAGTCCGTTTTTCGTGCGGACAGTGGAGCGTTACTCTGAAGCCGTATTCACTCGCCTATTTAGTCCTTTACCTGCATCTGTAGAGCAGTTGCAAGAGACCCTTGCCAAAGGTACGGGTGAGCGTGACTTGCTGGCAGCGATTCGACGTTTTCGCCATATCGAAATGGCCCGGATCGCAGGCCGCGATCTTTTGGGTTGGATGCCCCTAGAGCGCGTGTTACAAGAAACTAGCGCCATTGCCGATATGCTGATTGAACAGGCTTTAGATCTGTCCAAGGAGCTGTTGGCAGATCGGTATGGGCGTGCCTTAAAAGACGAGGCTGAAGTTCCCTTGATTGCACTGGCTATGGGCAAGCTTGGCGGTGAAGAACTTAACTTTTCTTCCGACATTGATTTGATTTTTTGCTTTCCAGAACGAGGTGAAACCACCGGAGGCAGACAAAACGTAGATTTTGAGCTCTATTTTGGCAAGCTGGCGCAGCAGTTTATGCGCTTATTAGGCGAGAACACTGCCGAGGGTCAGCCATTTCGAATTGATTTGCGGTTACGCCCATTTGGCCAATCAGGACCGATTGTATCGAGTCTCGCTGCCCTGATGGACTATTATCACGAACAAGGCCGAATGTGGGAACGCTATGCCATGGTAAAGGCGCGGGTATTAGGCGCTGATGAGGCATTGCAGGCAGAAGTGCAGGACGTGTTGCGGCCTTTTGTTTATCGTCGCTATCTTGATTACAGCGCCATTGATGCCTTGCGCAAAATGAAATTGATGATCAATCAAGAGGCGCGCCGTAAAGGCGTATCTCAGAATATTAAATTGGGTTTGGGGGGCATTCGCGAAGTTGAGTTTATTGCCCAAGTATTCCAACTCATCCGCGGCGGACGCGAACCGGAATTACAAACGCGCTCGTTAGTATCGGCACTCAGCATTTGTGAGCAGCATCGGTTACTCGACGCTCATGCAGTAGATGAATTGCTTCATGGTTATGCGTACTTGCGCAAGGTTGAACACGTTCTGCAAGAAATTGATGATCAGCAAACCCAAACCTTACCTGAAGATAAACTAAATCGAGCGCGTGTCCTACTGGCCACAGGCTTTGCGGCAACCGATGCCGGTTGGCAAGAATTTCATGACCAATTGCATGGCGTCATGCAAAGCATTCATCGGCATTTCCTTGATGCAATTGGTGGTGAAGCCGATATGTTGAGCGCGGAAGATAGCGAATACTCGGTGTTATGGCAGGACCTACTTGAAGATGACACGGCCCTTGATGTACTCACAGAAGGCGGCGCAAAAGATGCCGAGGCTTGTTGGCAGCACATCCAGGAATTTCGTCAGTTAACCAAGAAGCGCCCCTCAGGGCCCCGTGGCCGTGAACTTCTCGCTCAACTGGTTCCAGTGACCATAGAAAACGCCTTGGCGCAGAAAGATCCGGCCCTCGTGCTTAAACGGGTTTTTGAAGTTCTAGCGCAAATTATGTCGCGCTCCACCTATTTAGAACTTTTGGCGGAGAATGAAGAAGCCAGAACTCAGTTAATCTTTTTATGTGGCTCCAGCCCTTGGATTGCCCATCTACTGGCCAAGTTTCCTTGGCTGCTTGATGAGCTCATTGATCCTGTGCAGCTCTATCATTTGCCGAACGTGTCGAGTTATCGCAATCAAGTATCCGAATATATGATGCGACTTCCGCAAAATGATGTAGAAGCGCAAATGGATACGCTGCGACACGTAAAGCAAATATTTCAATTAAAGGTGGCGGCTGCCGATTTGAACGATGGCGTTCATCTTATGCGGGTAAGTGATCATCTCACGTATTTGGCCGAGGCCATTATTGAGCAAGTTGTATTGATGGCTTGGCGGCAACTTGCCGAGAAACATGGAACGCCTCCGGGTCGCGATGAGAGCGATACGGGCTTTGCTGTTATCGCTTATGGCAAACTTGGCGGATATGAACTCGGTTACGGCTCAGATCTGGATTTAGTATTTGTTTGTGACGATGACATTAGCGGACAAACGGATGGAGAGCGCCCGATTGATGTGCAGCAGTTCTATTTAAGGCTCGCCCAGCGAATCCTGCATTTATGCACCACACGCACTATGGGTGGTGTGTTATATGAGGTGGACTTGAGGCTGCGTCCCTCTGGGCAATCAGGACTTTTAGTGGTGCGCATGGGCACCTATAAAGAGTATCTTCTCACGGACGCATGGACCTGGGAACTGCAAGCGCTGGTGCGGGCTCGATATGTGTTTGGTGCGGTGACCTTGCTGGAAAAATTCAATGCAATTCGACGGAATGTGTTGCGGCTTAAACGAGATAGTGAAAGTTTGCAGGAAGATGTGTTGAATATGCGTTGGAAGATGCGTGAGCATTTATGGCAGCGTAAAACCGATTTAAGTGATGTAAAGCAAATGCCCGGAGGCATGGCTGACATCGAATTTATCACACAATATTTGGTGTTGCGCTGGAGTAATGAATTTCCTGATTTGTGCGTGTGGACCGACAATATACGCATACTTGAGAATGCGAGCGCTCATAAACTATTACCCGCGAAGCAAGCGAATCAGCTAATTTCTGCCTATCAAGCCTTTCGTTTTGAAGCTCATCGTTTAGCCCTTGCCGAGCAGGGCAGTTTGAGTGAGCGCACCTTTACTGAGCATACGCAACATGTCAGTGAAGCCTGGCATGACTTGTTCAATGAATGGCCGCAAACAGAAGATTAACTATTTTTGCGCCGTTGGTGCTTCGGGTAATAACTATCTAAATCGTCGCTTGGACGGGTTTTAAAGCGACGATGTACCCACATATACATGGCGGGCATGGCGCGAATCGCACGCTCCACTTCCAGATTCACGTGCTCCGCATCCTTGGTTTCATTGCCACTAGGTATCGGATGTTTCGGTGGATACACTTTCAATCGGTAGCCTTGATTGCCCGGAAGGCGTTCACATGTACTGATTAAGGTTTCGCAGTTTGCGCCTGCGGCAAATATGGTGGTACCGGTTGTTGTGCAAGCGTCTGGCACATGGAACAAAGGCACATAGACGGCGCGATTGCGGCCGTAATCCTGATCTGGCAGATAGCCCGCCACTTCGCCTTGATCTAAAGACGCAAGCATACTGCGCACGTCTTTGCGTTGAATCATAAATTTATTGCTGCGACTGCGACCGCGTGTTTGTAGATACTCCATGAGATCATTATTGTGCGGCCGATATAAGCCCACGGAAGGCTTCATTAGACCAAAGACACGGGCATGAACTTCAAGGCACAAGAAATGAAAAAGTAATAAGAAGACACCTTTTCCAGCAGCTTCAGCATGCTCTATGTGCTCCCAGCCCTCAACTTGCAACTTGCGGCGCATCCGCCAATCCGGCCACCACCACGCCATTCCCGTTTCGAACAGGGCCACCCCATTGTTGGCAAAGTTTTCTCTTAACAGTGCCTCACGTTCGGATTCAGACATTTCAGGGAAGCATAATTCAAGGTTACGACGGGCCACGGCCACACGCTTTGGCATGATTTTATAGAGCAGCCAACCTAATCCTTTACCTAAGGCAATTTGTAACCGAAAGGGTAACCAAGAAAGGAGATAGAGGAAGCCAACCATAACCCAAGTTGGCCAAAACTTCGGATGCAAAAAATAAATGCGAAAGCGCGGTAACTCTACGGATTTAATAGATGACTGGTTGGCCACGTGAGCAGATCCTTCATATTATTCTTTGCGCATTGTAACGAAGTCATGACAAAAGAAAAACAAAGCCGACCTGAGGTCGGCTTTGTTAGCGAGTAGCGCGTAGAGGTTACTCTGGGGCAGTTAAACCATCGTTAATCGATAGCATGTCTGCTTCCGAAATAATACCAGCCGCTTGATAGAGAGCTAGAATCCGGTTGACGTACGTATATCTGGCCTCCGATAAGTTGCGGCGCGCATTAAACAGATTACGTGTACTGTCGAGTACATCAACAATGGTGCGAGTTCCTACTTCAAAACCTACCTGCGTTGCATTCAGTGCACTCTCAGCAGAAACAACCGCTTGTTCAAACGCTCGAATACTTGAAATGCTAGCAACTACATCGAAGTAGGCACTGCGAACTGCGCGTTCGACTGTTCGACGATTCTCTTCAAGAGTTTGGCTCACAGCGACGTAATCATTGCGTGCTTGTTCAGTGCTGGCGATAGTACGACCACCTGAATAGAGTGGTAATGACATTTCTAAGCCAATATTGCGTGTGTTCAAGCCGCTTAAACTACGCGAGTTGCCCATCGTCGACGTGTCTTGATCGCGATTTTGATAGCTCGCCGTTAAGTTGACGCGTGGGTAATGCCCGGCGCGTGCTAACTCAATGCGTTGCTCGGCAATTTCTAGACCCGTACGGCTGACCAGCAACTGCAGGTTACGCTCGTGGGCCAAGCGAATCCAACGGTCGACGCCTTGTGGATCTGGACGCACCGGTTCAAAGCGCTCGGTATTTAAGCGATGAATATCGTAATGCTGACGACCCGTGATCTCACGCAAGCCCTCAAGTGAAATTTCGACGGCGTTTTCTGCCTGAATTTCTCGAGCGACGACATTATCGAATTGCGCTTGCGCTTCATGCACGTCGGTAATCGCGGTGAGGCCTACCGAAAAACGGTGTTTGGTTTGCTCTAGCTGACGCTCAATCGCGCGCTTTTCTGCTTGAACAAATTCCAAGTTATCTTGCGCTTGCAGAACTGCGAAATAGGCATCAGTAACCCGCAACAACAACTGCTGGCGCGTTAATAGATAATTAACTTCCGCCTGATACGCTTGCTTTTCAACAATACCGGTACCGCGCCAGGTTGCGAGGTTAAACACAGACTGGCTTAAGCGCACGGTTTGGCTAAATGTTTGCGTACTTGTAGTCGCGGTGAAAAAGCCATCTTCTTGTGGCTGAATGGTATCTGACCGAGTATCTGAGTAGCCGACATCAAGGCTGATTTGCGGGTACCAGTCGGCACGCGATACATCAACACCTGATTTGGCCGCATCCCGCTCAGCGGCAGCGCGCAACAAGCGAGGATCGTTTTCTAGTGCCAAACGATAAACGTCAGCAAGGTTTGTCGCATTTGCCTGGAACGCAGCAAGTCCCAGCCCCATTGTCAGCGCGACAGACAAGATTTTGATCTTCATGGGTACTTATTTCCTTTTTGCAAAAAGGTACAGCGAAAATTTTGCAGCAAAAAACTGGAGCTATTCTAGCCGTTGTTGTGCGCCAAAGTAAGCCCGTAGGTCAAGTAATTACGGCAAAAAGTGTAACAGATTATTGAAAATAGCCTACGTAAAGGCGCTCACCTGCGTAAATCTTGCGACCTAAACTGTTCGTATACAGCCCAACAGTTGCGTTTTACTTGATTAGAGGCTTATGGTGCATGAACATTGTGCAGAATGTATGAAATTTACAATGAAAAGGAGTACAGGTGCCAACTTTTACCAAAACGGATGTCGAAATAGAAACGGAAGAGCCTATTTACAAGGGGTTTTTCAAAATCAGCCGATACCACTTACGTCACCGTCTATTCAATGGTGGCTGGAGCGACCTGATGCAACGGGAGGTAATGGATAGAGGTCATGCTGTCGTGGTGATCCCCTATGATCCAATCCGTGATCGCATCGTTATGTTGGAGCAGTTTCGGGTGGGGGCCATCGCAACGAGTGAGAGTCCTTGGCTGATGGAGTTGGTCGCGGGCATGGTGGATGAAGGCGAAACCAAAGAGCAGGTGGCGCAGCGGGAATTAGAAGAAGAAGCAGGTTTAACTGCAGATTCATTGCATTACGCGTTGAGTTACCTGTCAAGCCCAGGCGGAATGACAGAACGTATCTATATCTACTTGGCACGGGTAGATAGCGAACGTGCCGCAGACTACGGTGGTCTTGCGGAGGAACACGAGGATATTCGGGTGCAGCCTATGGCAAGAGCTGAAGTGATGTCGATGCTTGAAAATGGTAAAGTGGATAACGCTGCAACTGTGATAGGGCTACAATGGCTGAGTCTACATGTGAATAAATACCGTCGTGAATGGGGGTTTTCAGAACTCGATGAATAAACGTTATGTGCCGAACTTAAAAGACTTACACAGTCTCGCTGAGCGCAATTATTCTGCGTTAGCGCGTTTGCTGCCGCGTGGGGATTCGGAGCGGACCATTCATGTGGGTGATCTATTACAGTTCGAGCTGCGCTGCACCTCGGAATCACGATACACCACGGATTTGCAAGTGACACAAGTGGCACCTGACGTAGCCGATTATCTACAAGCCCGATTTTTGGTGCGTTTATATCATGATGCGCGAATGGCGGAGATCATTGATTGCCAAGGTCAAGATCGGCTCACAGCGTTACAGGGCAAGAAGTTACACGCAGTTGCCCATCAAAAAGATGAAAAGCTGCAGTTGAGTCAGCATCTCTCGGAATGGCTAAAATTGTGTTTCCGCCAAGGACGCGCCGCAAGCGCTTGGCAGTTCGCCCCTGTCGGATAAACAAGTGCGGTTACATCAACAAACTGGACGCGAAGCCTATTTTCGGGCTTGCGTTTTTGCTCTGAACATTTCAGGATAGCTCGAATACAAGAATAATCAGGTACGTTGCTTCCATGACAACTCAAAACAAAGATTATCGCGCGGACTCGATTGAAGTCCTCAACGGCCTCGAACCTGTCAAACGTCGTCCCGGTATGTATACCGACACCACCCGTCCGAATCATTTGGGCCAAGAGGTGATCGATAACTCTGTGGATGAAGCGCTGGCAGGGCACGCCCGAACCATCGAAGTTATTTTGCACGCTGATCAATCCCTCGAAGTGATTGATGATGGTCGAGGGATGCCGGTAGATATTCATCCGGAGGAAGGTATTCCCGGCGTTGAGCTGATTATGACCAAGCTTCACGCGGGCGGTAAATTCTCTAATAAAAACTATCAATTTTCAGGGGGCTTACACGGCGTAGGTATCAGTGTGGTTAATGCGCTGTCTACCCGTGTAAATGTCACCGTACGTCGCGATGGGCAAGTGTTTGAAATGGCATTTGAGCATGGCGATAAAGTATCTGATCTCACGGTAACCGGCACTGTAGGTAAACGAAACAGTGGAACCCGAGTTCGCTTCTGGCCAGATCCTCAATATTTCGACTCTGCAAAATTCTCAGTGACTCGGCTACGTTATCAACTGCGCGCCAAGGCCGTTTTGTGTCCGGGCTTAACGATCACGTTCAAAGACCATGTGAATAGTGAAAGTATTACCTGGTGTTACCAAGATGGTTTGCGTGATTACCTCACAGAAGCGCTAGGCGATTTGCCGCGTATGCCGGAAGAACCTTTTGTCGGTGTGTTTCATGCCACAGAAGAAGGGGCAGAGTGGGCCGTTACATGGTTACCAGAAGGGGGAGAAGGCCTAGGTGAATCCTACGTTAACCTAATTCCTACGCCCCAAGGCGGAACGCATGTTAATGGGCTACGGCAAGGTATGCTCGAGGCGCTTCGGGAATTCTGTGAGTTTAGAAACTTGTTGCCCCGTGGTGTGCGGCTCACGCCCGAAGATATATGGGATCGCTGCAGTTATATTCTCTCGGTGAAAATGCAAGATCCACAGTTCTCAGGGCAAACCAAAGAGCGCTTAAGTTCACGACAAATGTCTGCATTTGTATCCGGTGTGGTGAAGGACGCGTTCAGCCTGTGGTTGAATGAGCATACCGATCTAGCAGAACAGATTGCTGAACTATGTATTTCCAGTGCGCAGCGGCGCATGAAAGCGGCTAAGAAAGTCGTGCGCAAACGTGTCACGCAAGGCCCTGCCTTGCCCGGCAAGTTGGCCGACTGTGCTTCCCAAGATCCCGACCGCAGCGAATTATTCTTGGTTGAGGGTGACTCTGCGGGTGGCTCAGCCAAGCAAGCACGGGATCGTCAATTTCAGGCGGTTATGCCTTTGCGTGGAAAAATTCTCAATACCTGGGAAGTTGATCCGGACCAAATTCTAGCCTCTCAGGAAATTCATGATATTTCAGTTGCTCTCGGCGTTGATCCTGGGGCCCTTGATTTAACGCAACTGCGTTATGGAAAAATTTGTATTCTTGCCGACGCCGACTCGGATGGTTTGCACATCGCCACATTACTGTGTGCGCTGTTTGTAAAGCATTTCCGTCCTTTGGTTGCGGCGGGGCACGTATTTGTCGCCATGCCTCCGCTCTACCGAGTTGATGTGGGTAAAGAAGTGTTTTACGCCCTCGACGAGAGCGAAAAACAGGGTATTCTCGACCGCATTGAAGCTGAAAAGCGCCGCGGAAAAGTGAATGTCCAACGCTTTAAAGGGTTGGGGGAAATGAATCCACTGCAATTGCGGGAAACAACCATGGATCCGAACACCCGGCGTTTGGTTCAGCTCACGGTGGATGAAACGACCCAGACCGACATGCTTATGGACATGTTGCTTGCCAAAAAACGTTCTTCCGACCGCAAAGAATGGCTGGAAACTAAAGGAAATCTGGTCGAGCTTATTTAAAAAGCTTGATAAGCAGAACAACAACGATTGGGAATCTGCATGAGTACAGCGTTAGAAAACATCGAACAATTACCGCTGCATAAGTTTACCGAAGATGCGTACTTGAATTACTCCATGTACGTCATTATGGATCGCGCACTACCACATATTGGTGATGGTCTTAAGCCAGTGCAGCGACGCATCATCTATGCCATGTCGGAGTTGGGTCTTTCGGCTTTGGCAAAATACAAAAAGTCCGCACGTACCGTGGGTGACGTATTAGGTAAATTCCACCCGCACGGCGATTCTGCATGTTATGAAGCCATGGTGCTCATGGCACAGCCATTTTCCTATCGCTATCCGTTAGTGGATGGTCAAGGAAACTGGGGTTCGGCCGACGATCCAAAGTCATTTGCAGCCATGCGTTATACCGAGGCACGTTTATCGCGCTTCTCTGAGCTCCTACTTAGTGAATTGGGTCAAGGGACATCCGATTGGGTACCGAATTTTGACGGCACTATGGACGAGCCGAAGATTCTGCCTGCACGCTTGCCCCATATTTTATTAAACGGTGTTACCGGTATTGCGGTGGGGATGGCGACTGATATTCCTCCCCATAATGTGCGCGAGGTTACTGCAGCATGTACGTTGTTGCTCGACACCCCGAGCGCATCGTTGCAGGATGTGATGGCGCACATCAAAGGTCCTGATTACCCAACTGACGCTGAGATTATTACCCCATCAGAAGATATCGAAAAGATTTATGAGTCGGGTAAAGGCAGCATCAAAATGCGGGCACGTTACACGCTTGATGACGGTGAGATTGTTATTGATGCTATTCCGCATCACGCCTCAGGCGCGCGTATCCTCGAGCAAATTGCCGCGCAAATGCAGGCGAAGAAATTGCCGATGGTCTCGGATTTGCGAGATGAGTCAGACCATGAAAACCCAACTCGTTTAGTGGTTGTGCCACGCTCGAATCGCGTGGATACAGAGCAGCTTATGGCGCATCTGTTTGCCACCACCGACCTTGAGAAGAGCTATCGGGTTAACTTGAATATGCTTGGCCTAGATGGGCGCCCAAAAGTAAAACCATTGGTCACTATCTTAAAAGAGTGGATTCAGTATCGGTTGCAAACGGTGACGCGCCGGCTGCAATTCCGCTTGGACAAAGTTGAGCGACGCCTACATATCCTTGATGGATTGTTAATTGCGTTCTTAAACATTGACGAAGTTATTGAAATCATTCGTCGCGAGGATGCCCCTAAGCCGGTACTGATGGAAAGGTTTGGGCTAACGGATACGCAAGCTGAATCGATTCTTGAACTAAAATTACGGCACTTAGCGAAGTTAGAAGAAATAAAGCTTCGCACAGAACAAGATGAGCTGAGTAAGGAGCGAGATGCGCTGCAACTGCTGCTCAGTTCAGAGCGTCGTTTACGCACGTTAGTGAAGAAAGAGCTTCAGGCAGATGCCGAAAAATACGGCGACGATCGTCGCTCGCCCCTTATCGAACGAAAAGAAGCGCGCGCCCTAAGTGAGCGCGAACTAACCCCGTCCGAGCCAGTCACTGTGGTGTTATCGCAAAAAGGCTGGGTTCGTTGTGCAAAAGGCGCTGATGTTGATGGTGCCAGCTTGAGCTACAAAGCAGGGGATAGCTTCCTTGGGCAGGCATCGGGCCGTTCCAATCAGCCTGTGGTCTTTATCGATACCTCCGGACGCAGTTTTAGCTGTGAGGCGCATAGTTTGCCATCGGCGCGGACGCAAGGCGAGCCACTTACTGGCCGCTTCAGTTTGGTGGCCGGAGAAAGTATTGCCAAGGTTCTCATGGGTAAAGATGAGAGTTTATGGTTGATGGGCTCGGATGCGGGCTATGGCTTTGTCACCAAATTTGCAGAGATGCAGAGTCGGGTGAAAAACGGGAAGGCCTTGCTGAGCTTGCCGAGTTCAGCACGGGTACTGCCACCACAACCTATTGATGATCTCGAACGTGATCTTATCGCCACGGTTTCAAATGAAGGCCGCTTGCTTGTTTTCCCGGTAAAAGATTTGCCCCAGTTAGCAAAAGGCAAGGGGAACAAAATGATGAGTATTCCTTCGAGTCGGGCAAAACTGCGCGAGGAGTATGTACAGGCGGTTGCCGTATTTGCGCCAGAGGCCACATTAACAATCGTCGCTGGCCGCCGTAAATTGTCGTTAAAACCTTCTGATTTAGAACACTATCGAGGCGAGCGCGGACGTCGTGGTAATAAGCTTCCGCGTGGTCTGCAACGAGTAGACGCGTTGCAAGTTGAGCTTGCCGCAGCCCCCTCGACAGATGTGGATACGTCCGTAGAAGAATCGTAATTAAGTACAAGTGTACGCAATAGGAGGCCCTCTGGTTTGACCAAGAGGGCCTTTCTTTTTGGAAGCAATTTCTACTGTAAACGGGTATACTGAGGGTTCGTTTTTAAATTTAAGTGAACACATGTTAGCTGTAATTCGATTGCTGATTATCGGCATTTTTATTGTTTTAGCAGGCGTGCTTGGCTCGCTGTTCTGCTTGTTGCGCCCATTTCACCGTAACAATACGGCGCTTTTCGCGCACTTATTTGGGCGTATGCATAGAATTTTAGGTATCAAGTTAGAAATCCGTGTGCCCGAGGAAGTTAAGCGTGGTGGCCCTTTTGTTTATGTGGCGAATCACCAGAATAGTTACGACATTTTCACCATGAGTCGAAGCTTATTGCCCGGTACGGTCACTATTGGCAAGAAAAGCCTGAAGTGGATTCCGTTTTTTGGTCAATTGTATTGGCTATCGGGAAATATTTTGATTGATCGTAAGAACAGTTCTAGAGCACATGGAACCATTGCAAGCGCGGTGTCTGCCATTAAAGGCAAGGATCTTTCCATTTGGATGTTCCCCGAAGGAACGCGCAGCTATGGTAAAGGTTTATTGCCCTTCAAAACGGGTGCCTTTCATACGGCGGTGCAAGCGAAAGTTCCTATGGTGCCAGTGTGCATGTCAACGACCACGAAAAAAGTTAAACTCAACCGTTGGAACAATGGTAAAGTGATTATCGAAATGTTGCCGCCGGTAGCCGTCGAAGGTTATTCGCGCGACAATGTTCGCACGCTCATGGCTGATGTGTATCAGCAGATGTTACACAAAATCACCGAGCTTGATCGTGAAGTCAGTGCTTATGCACAACAGCAGACAGAGGGTGAAGGAGCCCGGTCATCATGAACGATTTAGAAGCCTTGTTAGCACAAAGCGATGAAACCGTTGAAGCCATTCTTGAAGCGGGTTTTGACGCGGATTTAGAGCTGGAAATTGAACACCATTTGGTGAGTACCGATTTCAGCAAACTGGAGAAAGCTGCGGTTGAGTTGGTGAAACTTGGCTATCACGTAGAAGACGCTGAGGAATTCCAGCTCGACGACGGCAAGCCATGTTTTTACTTTGCTGCCATCACCGAGTGTTTACCGGACCAGCAGACGCTTGCTGAGCAAACACGCGAGATCTGTAAAGTGGCCGATGCCTGCCAAGTTGAATACGACGGCTGGGGCACCTTCCTCGGAGACGAAGAAGAAGAGTAATCGCGAGAATTAAATAAAAAACCCGGTAAGTTGCAGTAGCACTTACCGGGTTTTTTTATGAGGTTTGATTAGAGTTCGAGAATCCTTGCGTGTTGCTCTTGCAGCTGTGCTAATGTTTCTTCCGCGTCGCGCAACTTCTCTCGCTCCTTCTCAATAACATCGGCGGGCGCCTTACTGACAAAGTTCTCATTGTTCAGCTTGCCTGCCATCCGTTGTAGTTCTTTTTGCGCTTTTTCAATCGCTTTTCCTAAGCGCGCCAATTCAGCATCTTTGTCGATAAGCCCTGCCATGGGGATATGAATCTCCATACGGCCTACCAAGGCAGTCGCACTGGCCGGTATCTCATCTGCGTCGCTGAGGAATGAAACGTTCTCCAGCTTCGCTAGCGCCGCCAAGAACGAACCGTTGTCAGTGAGTCGACGTTTTGCAGTCTCGTCCGCTTTGGCTATAAGCACCGGTAAAGGTTTATTGGGTGATAAATCCATTTCGCCACGGATGTTGCGAATACCGACAATCACCTGTTTCAGCCATTCCATATCGTCTTGGGCTTGCGCAAACCGAATGCTCTGAACTTGCGGATAAGGCTGATTCATAATGGTATCTGCGTGGGTGCCCGCAAGTTTGGATACACGCTGCCAAATTTCTTCCGTAATAAAGGGCAGCAATGGATGCAACAGACGCAATAGCTGCTCAAGGATATGTACCAAGGTGTGGCGCGTACCACGCTGCTGTGCAGCATTACCTTGCGTCATAACCGGCTTGGTTAATTCAAGATACCAATCACAGAACTGATTCCAAGTGAATTCATACGCAATGGCAGCGGCTTGATCAAAGCGATATTGATCAAGTGCACTACGGAATTGTTTCACGGTTCCGTTAAAGCGTTCGATGATCCATTGGTCAGCGAGCGATAACTCAAGTTCGCCGCCTGCAAGGCCACAATCTTGATCCTCAGTATTCATTAATACATAACGACTCGCATTCCATAGCTTATTACAGAAGTTACGATAGCCCTCCAGACGTTTCATATCCCAGTTGATATCGCGTCCGGTTGAAGCTAAAGCAGCCAAGGTAAAGCGCAATGCGTCAGTTCCGTGGGCTGAGATCCCTTCAGGAAACTCGGCTTTGGTTCGTTTGCTAATCTGCTGCGCTAGCTTGTCTTGCATAAGATTACTGGTACGTTTCTCGAGTAAGGTGTCGAGGCTAATACCATCAATCATATCGAGAGGGTCGATAACATTCCCTTTCGATTTTGACATTTTATTGCCTTGTTCATCACGGATAAGGCCGGTGACATACACGGTTTTAAAAGGCACCTGCGGTTTACCCTGCTCATCTTTTAAGAAGTGCATCGTCATCATGATCATGCGTGCAACCCAAAAGAAGATGATATCAAAACCAGTTACCAGTACGTCGGTTGGATGAAAGGTCTTTAATGCCTCGGTGTCGTCAGGCCAACCGAGCGTAGAGAACGTCCACAAAGCCGAAGAAAACCAGGTGTCTAATACGTCGTTATCTTGATGCAGGGCTACATCCGCCGCAAGCGAATGTTTCTCACGCACTTCTTGTTCACTTCGTCCGACATATACTTTACCGGAGTCATCGTACCAAGCGGGAATGCGGTGGCCCCACCAAAGCTGGCGCGAAATACACCAGTCTTGAATGTCACGCATCCAACTGAAATACATATTCTCGTACTGTTTGGGCACGAACTGAATATCGCCATTTTCAACCGCTTGGGTGGCGGTCTCTGCCAATGGAGCGACGCGCACATACCATTGGTCGGTTAGGAATGGTTCAATGACGACGCCCGAACGGTCACCGTAGGGTACTTTATTGGTATGGGCTTCAATTTTATCGAGCAGATCCTCTGCTTCTAACGCCGCGACAATGGCTTTGCGTGCAGCAAAGCGCTCAAGCCCGGCAAACGCTTCAGGCAGGGCAGTTGCCACATCGGTGCGTGGCAAACCCTTAACATCGAATACCTCAGCAGCGGACAAGATATGGGCATCATCGCTAAGGATATTAATGAGGGGTAGGTCATGGCGCTTGCCAATATCATAGTCGTTAAAATCATGTGCAGGGGTGATTTTAACGCAGCCGGAACCAAATTCTTGGTCGACGTAATCGTCGACGATAATTGGAATACGACGGCCCGTAAGCGGAAGCTCAATGTACGCGCCGTGCAACGAGCTATAACGCGCATCGTCGGGGTGCACAGCCACTGCCGCATCGCCTAACATTGTTTCTGGTCGGGTGGTTGCCACAATGAGATAACGTTTACCGTCGGCAGTCGTAGCGCCATCCGCAAGGGGATATCGCAAATGCCACAAACTACCCTGACTTTCTTTGTTTTCGACCTCAAGATCTGAAATGGCCGTTTTTAACTTGGGATCCCAGTTAACTAAACGTTTTCCTCGGTAAATGAGGTTGTCTTCATAAAGACGAACAAACACTTCTTGCACTGCTTTGGAAAGGCCATCGTCCATGGTAAAACGCTCGCGTTCCCAATCGACGGAATCGCCTAAGCGACGCATTTGCTGGGTAATGGTGCCACCAGATTCTGCCTTCCAGTCCCAGATTTTCTCAATAAACTTCTCGCGTCCGAGGCTATGACGATTGACCCCCTGAGCGGCTAGTTTTCTTTCTACGACCATTTGTGTGGCGATACCCGCGTGGTCCGTTCCTACTTGCCAGAGGGTGTTGAATCCATCCATGCGCTTGTAGCGGATCAATGTATCCATCAGGGTATGCTGAAATGCATGGCCCATGTGTAATGATCCAGTCACATTCGGTGGTGGAATCATAATGCAGTAAGAATCGCCCTGATTGGAGGGACGGAAATAACCTGCTTTTTCCCAGCGTTCGTACAACGGTTGCTCGATATTCTGGGGCGAGTACGTCTTATCCATAGTGTCCTTCAATACAATATCTGGTGTTTATTCGGTTTTTGTAAATTCTTGGGTGCTCAGTTCAAAGCCTAAACGTCGATACTGGCGATAACGCTCACGCGCGCGTGTTTTACCGTCTTCATCGGTGGGCACAAAATCGACGATTTGCCGAAATTTATGCGCATCTTCTGAAACCTTGTCGCTTAAGTTAAGCAAGCAATGCTTGCTGTAACCATAGGCGCTGATTGGCTGATCCCAACCAATCACCACTGGAGCACCGCCCGCAGGACCTTCCCCTAAAAGATTATGGGGGATGAAACGCTCTGCGGGTCGCTGCCACAAAAGCTCGTCAAACGCTTCAGCTGCTTCTCGGTTCCCGGTTACCACAGCAATGCGTTGCCGTTGCTGTAGACGAGCAAGAAGCAGCTCACAGGCTGCTTCGGGTGGCTGTTGCTCGCCGTTTAACACATAAAAAGTGACATGAGCCACAATTATTCGCTCTGAGCGGCATTTGCGCGAGTAAGCAGAAACTGTGTCAGCATGGGGACAGGTCGGCCTGTGCTGCCTTTATCCTTACCCCCTTTCCAAGCCGTGCCAGCAATATCCATATGCGCCCAATGATACTTTTTGGTAAAGCGCGACAGGAAACATGCTGCCGTAATTGTGCCTGCAGGACGTCCGCCGAGGTTGGTCATGTCGGCAAATGGACTATCAAGCATTTCCTGATACTCATCCCACAAAGGTAATTGCCATGCGCGATCACCGCTTAACTTACCCACATTTAATAACTCGTGTGCGAGCGGATTGTGATTACTCAATAACCCAGTGGCGTGGGCGCCCAAGGCAATTACGCAAGCGCCGGTGAGGGTGGCTATATCAATTACCGATTCTGGGTTATAGCGCTCTACATAGGTAAGGGCATCACACAGTACCAGACGACCTTCCGCATCGGTATTAAGCACTTCAACGGTTTGACCCGACATTGTTTTAATGACATCGCCAGGGCGGTAGGCGCGACCATCAGGCATATTTTCGCAGCCGGCTAAAACGCCGATCACATTAATAGGTAATTGAAGCTCAGCAAGCGCCTGCATTGTACCAAGGACGCCTGCGGCTCCGCCCATGTCGTACTTCATTTCATCCATCGCCTCAGAAGGCTTAATGGAAATACCGCCGGAATCGAAGGTCAGCCCTTTACCGACTAACACGATAGGCGCACGATCATCGTTGGCGCCGCGATAATGCATGAGTGTCATGACCGCGGGATTGGCAGAGCCTTGGCTTACGGCAAGGTATGCGTTCATCCCTAATTCAGCCATATCAGACTCATTAATCCGTTCAACCGTAAGTGGTTCATACTGCTCTGCAACGAGCTCTGCCTGCTCAGCTAACCACACCGGCGTGCAAATATTAGGAGGCATGTTGGCAGCGTCGCGACACAACTTAACACCTTTAGCGACGGCTAAACCATGCGTGACCGCACGCTCACCAATCGGCAATTCGCGGCGGGTTGGGACATTAAATACCAACTTGCGAAGTGGCCGGCGTGGCTCTTCCTTATGTGTTTTTAGTTGGTCAAACACATATAAACTCGCTTGCGCTGCTTCAACGGCATGGCGAACTTTCCAATAGGTATCACGCCCTTTCACATGCAATTCACTTAGAAAGCATACAGCTTCCATGGCACCGGTATCATTCAAAGTGGCGATGGTCTTGCTAATAATTTGCCGATACTGGCGCTCATCTAACTCACGCTCTTTACCGCAGCCGACGAGCAGAATACGCTCGCTCAATACGTTTGGAACATTATGTAGCAGCAGAACTTGACCAGCTTTGCCTTCAATGTCGCCGCGGCGGAGCAGGTTACTTAAGTATCCGTCGCTAATTTTATCCAGTTGCTCAGCCGCGGGTGACAATCTACGCGGTTCGAACACACCGACAACGATACAGGCTGAGCGTTGCTTTTCTGGGCTACCGCTCTTTACATTGAATTCCATAATGACTCCCATTTCTGGTTTATTGATGCCAAGCATGGCATCATTGTGGCGCGCCTGAAGTATTCTTGTACGGTACAGTTGCTAAGTGCACTGTCGGCTTATTTATCCTTGGGAAAATAAGCCAAGTAGGCAATATCAAGGCCGTAACACAGAGGTTAATGTTAAAAATCTCTGTAAGAAGAACCCGTAAATACTCAGTTTTCGCACATTAAACTTGCCAAAATACAGAGTTTACTGAAAAATTCAGTGAATTCCAGTGAAAAACGAAGTTAAGGACTGGGCACGTGCTCATATTTCGTTACGTTTTACGAGAAACATTCAAAGCACAAATCGCGGTTTTTCTGGTGCTGCTGACTATATTTGTTAGCCAACAGTTCGTGCAAATACTGACGCAAGCCTCAGATGGACAGCTTCCCGCGCAATTGATTCTCATGGTGCTTGGCCTGCAATTGCCTGGGTTAGCTTCGCTGATCCTACCGATCAGTCTATTTCTCGGTATTTTAATGGCGCATGGCCGCATGTACACCGATCATGAAATGTCGGTGCTACATGCTTGCGGCGTCAGTGAATGGTACATCGCGCGAGTGACTTTGGTGTTTGCGGTTATTGTTGCCCTGATAACATCGGTGCTGACCTTGTGGCTGAGTCCTTGGGCGTTAGCACAAGAACACACCATTGCCGAGCGTGCGCGTGCTGAGGCAGGGGTATCCGTGATCCAACCCGGCCGCTTTCAGCAAGCAGTGCAGCAACGTGCTGTTATTTTTGTTGAGCGGCAAGGGCGTGATGGCGAACTTGAAGAAATCTTTGTTGCGCAGTTGCCTCCTCGTGGCGAATATGCCGACGATCAACGCGCCAGTGTGGCCATGTCAGCACGTGGTCGAGTAGAGACTCTCGCCAATGGCGCGCAGCTTCTGGTCCTCGATGATGGGCGTCGCTATTCCCAATCCTTGGTGAACCTTGATCATCATGTTATGCGTTTTGATGAGTATCAGCTACAGATTCGCGAACAAGAATATGGTGAAGAGCGACGCCGTTTGGAGGCTGTTACTACCGCTGAACTCATGAACACGCCGGGCAGTGAGGCCCATGCGGAAATGCAGTGGCGTATAGCGATTCCGCTCGCCATCCCGTTACTTGCGTTGATAGCAGTACCCTTAAGTCGGGTGAACCCAAGGCAGGGAAAATTCGCCAAAATGGGGCCGGCGATTCTCATTTATATGGCGTATTTTATGGTACTAATGGCGGCCAAACGAGCCTTAGCTGACGGCTCGTTGCCGGAAGGGTTGGGACTGTGGTGGATCCACGCGGGGCTATTCATTGTGGGTATCTCACTTCTGATCCGAGAACGTCCAACGGGATACCGTTTCCGAGCCGTGGTGCGAGGACTTCGCTCATGATAAGTATTCTTGATCGCTATATTGGTAAAACGGTTCTGGTGACATCGTTGTTAAGCCTCGTGGTGCTCACCGGACT
The DNA here is from genome assembly GCF_015354615.1 of Aliidiomarina indica. Classification (GTDB taxonomy): domain Bacteria; phylum Pseudomonadota; class Gammaproteobacteria; order Enterobacterales; family Alteromonadaceae; genus Aliidiomarina; species Aliidiomarina indica. Next base: position 83,250 of record NZ_JACAVQ010000007.1, read on the forward strand.
AAGTGCGTTAATCCGATTTGTCGAGCAAATTCGAGCCATTGGTCGTGGCACCTACGACATGACCGATGTATTAGCCTTTGTTGTATTGAGTTTCCCCCGCGACGTTGAAATGTTTTTCCCTATTGCCGCGCTTCTCGGTGGCCTCATTGGTATGGGTTTGCTCGCAAGCAATAGTGAACTTACGGTGATGATGGCAGCAGGCCGTTCTCGCTTAAACTTAATAGCATCGGTGATGAAAGCCGCTGTGGTTATGATGCTGGCCGTGTTAGTCATTGGTGAGTGGGTGGCGCCTCAACTGGAGGCGCAAGCGCGTCAGTTGAGAGCACAAGCGGTTTCGGGCGGCAGCTTGATTAGCGGTGATCATGGTATTTGGGCGAAAGACGGTGAGCACTTTATTCATATTGGCGAAGTAGAAGATACGGGCCGATTGAGAAACGTAACCATTTATCAATTTACCGGGCGCGAGCTAGATAAAGTGGTGCATGGCGGCCGGGCAACTTATATCGGCCCTGATTGGCGCGTACACGACGCCCAGTATACAGAAGTATCTGATACCGAAGTACGCAACTATCGTTTGGCCAGTTGGAGCTGGCGTTCAACGCTTACGCCTGAAAAGCTGGGTATTTTTACCGTTCGTCCGGAGTCACTGTCAATTTCTGGTTTGAATAGTTACGTTAATTATCTCAAAGCGAATCGGCAGGATGCGAGTCGGTATGAGTTGGCGTTTTGGCGAAAAGTAATGGTGCCCTTTACGGTAGCCGTGATGTTACTGGTGGCATTATCGTTTATTTTTGGACCGCTGCGATCCGTGACTATGGGCGCCCGAGTGCTGCTCGGGGTAGTGACAGGCTTTGTTTTCCATGTGTTCAATGAAGTGTTTGGGCCCATCTCACAGGTGTATCAAATCCCGCCGCTGCTGGGAGCGGTATTACCAGGCCTCATATTTGCCTCAATCGCAATCTATATCTTGAGCCGAGATCGAATTTAGAGGCAGCGCAGTTATTTGCGCTTCCAGTTCTTATATTGATTTGCTTCAGCGGACAGCACAACCACTTCACATTGTGCGAGCCTGTCTTGCAGCGCAAGCTTGTCGCGGCTAAATAACACCCAAAGGTTACCCAAGCCGAAAAGTGCGCTGAGCGCTCGGATAAAACCTTGCTTCCAGCTAATTCGCGACCCATCGGCATTTTGCACGCGCATTCGCCATGCCCGCATGCCTAAAGTTTGCCCCCCACGCCGCCAAAAACCCGCGTAGAACAAAAGAATGACCGCAATGATATATAGCGTAAATAGTGGGTTACCTTGTACCACACTGGCATGGTCTTGGTGCTCTGCAAGCGTGATAATATCCAACGCAATAAGGCCTGACACCAGAGCGAGCACTGCGCCCGCAGCAAACATAATGACGGCAGCAACAACTAGCAAGTCATAAATAATGGCACCTATTCGGCGCCAAAAACCGGCCCGTGGAAACGCGCTAATTTCTGGCGAAAAATCTTCAGAAGAATGACTATCAGACATGATGTGATGAATTCCTGAACACGAAAGAATCAGGATGATACATGAAGCGCTCTTTTTTTTCAGCAACGCTTGCACCGGCCGTGATCATGGGTATAATGCGCAGCGTTCTCCTCGCGAGAACGCCACCTCAAAAAATGCCCGGGTGGCGAAATTGGTAGACGCAGTGGATTCAAAATCCACCGGAGTAAAATCCGTGCCGGTTCGAGTCCGGCCCCGGGCACCATCTATACTTACATCATAAAGACTACATTATTTTTACAGCGCGTTGACGATCTGTCTGGCGAATCATCGAGACGCGAATCAACGCTTACGTAGCATTATTCAAACAGTGGAAACCGAAGCAAAACCAGACGAAGCGCTGGTGGCTAGCTTGCGCCAGGTTCGCGATATGGAAGTAATCAACGTGGTTGGCCAGGATCGGAGCATCATCTTAGCAAAAAATCGAAAGTTTTCTGCCGACGCTTGGATAAATCGGTTTAACCTTTACCTCTTGACTTGACCGCTCCCAAGCTATTGCTAGGCTAAAAGCTGTACGTGCAAATTTATTGAAGTAAAAGTCACGCAAACACTTTCGAGGAGGGCGGCAACTATGTCGAGTCCCGAGCATAAGCAAAAAATATGGAAACTGATTAAAGATATCAAAGTAGGCATGTTAGTCACGCTGGACGGCGAGATGCCCAGGGCGCGACCCATGCACCTGGTTCAGGATGAATACGATGGCACGTTGTGGTTCTTCACTCCACGTAGTGCGGAGAAAACGTCGGAAACGAAGCAGGACAATGATGTTTCGCTCACCTTTGCGGATCCAAAAAATGGCGTGTATGTGTCTATGTCTGGTACGGCCCGGCTGACTCAGGATCGCGAACTTATCGACAAATACTGGAATTCATTTGTTGGTGCCTGGTTTCCCAATGGTAAAGAGGACCCAGAAGTTGCAATGCTGGAGGTAGATATCCAGTTCGGTGAGCATTGGTTGGCTGATGAGAATAAGCTGTTCCAGCTTTTCGAAATAGCCAGAGCCAACATCAAAGATGAGACGCCGAACCTGGGCGAAAATGAAAAATTTGGCTAGTTAGTATGTGAGTCCCTAACCGAGCATTGGCATACCTATCTTTTCTTTTTACTGAGCTGGAGGCGATGATGAGTGCAGAACAATATTTGCAAAGCTACCTGAAAGATCGGATCCCAAGTGGCAAGACTTTAAGTGACTTTTATGAAGCTTCAGGCAACGACAAAAAAGAGCTTCGCCAATTAGCAGATGACATTGTTGAGCTACAGACCAATGAGGCGTTGTCTGCAAGTAGCACGCAAACCAAGTCTTATGATGAACTTGCAAGTGAGCGCGCAAAAATCGTTGCCAATATGGATCTGCCGGATAGCCAGACAGATCGGGTAGAGCGGGAACGCCGACTTGATGATATCCAACAGGAAATGGAACCCGGTACTCAAGCGGGGCGCGCCAGAGACGGCAAAATAGCTGACAAAATGGATAAACTTGAGCGTCTGACTAATTCTATTTTGGAACGTATGTAATGACATTCTCAGCAAGTATCTTTGTCAGGGAAACCGGATACTCCTCGTGGATAGCGTCCGGAAAGCGCCTTGAGTATCGGTGAGCGAGAAATGATCGCCGCTTATGTGTCTGCACTGAATGATTGTCAGTTTTGTTTTAACAGTCATTGGGTGTACTCGGCTGCGTTTGGCGTTGATCCAGAGTAATGAGCAAGCCGGCATTCGCAGTGGCTGCCGGCGATGCTTTTCGAATCCCTTTGAAGGTGGCGGCGGCAGCAATGAAAGTGCGGTGACTATATGCAACTTTATTGAAGAGTCGTCTTTAGCCCGTTGATACAACGCGTCTACAAAGTGAATCGGCTTGCCTAAGCCGAGAGGAAGCCCGAGAGCGATATTTTTACCTACACGTTGAATAACTATATCAATGCATTCACTACTTTCGGGCATTCTCTGTCCACGTTCATTGGGCATCGCGAAACTCCTTGTGTAGAGGGCTTCAGTTTCTCTTGTGTAAAGGAAGCATAGACATTGACTGACTGGCTGTATATCTGGTCCGGGCTGTGATCAGGCTTTGGCGTGTATTGTAAAAGCTATATGTTTTCAATGGTTTTGCGCGTTTTCCCAGATATGCTGCCCCTCGCTCACCTTGGCAGCGGGTTGATTTGATCAAGGTCAATGCGTTGTTTTGCGCTGACTTGAATTAACAGCCTTTCGGCTTACTCTTATTATTCAATGATAATATTGGGGGTAGGTAGTTCGTATGAGTCTATATTTGATTTTAACCATCATTCACGTGATAGGGGCAGCGATTGGCTTGGGCTCGGCGACGGCCAGTGACAGTACTTTCATGCGCGCAATTCGCAACCGGGTTGTCAGTCATGATCAGTTAGTACTTATCCGCTCGGTTTCTCATGTGGTCATGGTGGGGCTGGCATTGGTTGTGTTGACCGGCGCAGGCCTGTTACTTCACAACCCGTCTATTCTGCAGCACGACTTTTTCCAGGCGAAGATGACTGCGGTGCTGATCCTGATTTTAAATGCCTTAGTCTTTCATACCTTTATTCACAGATTTTTGGAAAATCACTGTGAACGCGAATTATCGCCTGAAGTTATTGGTCGGAAAATGCCCATATTTGCGGTCTCGGGAGCGATATCAGTCGTATCCTGGTATTTACCGTTAATTTTTATTGTCGCAGGTCGTACCGAGTTTAGTTTACCAGTGTATCTCACTGTTTACTTTGTGCTTGTGGCAGGTGGTGCCGTGCTGGCTTACCTGCTGATGTCGCATATTCTTTTTTACCCAAAGAATATGCCGGAGGACAACAATTCTGATAAACCAAGATCTAAGGAACACGTTCAGGATTGCGGTCAATCTCACGCAAGCTCGTGGTGGGTTATGGCGGTTCTGATTGTTTTATTTCTGGTATTTATTGCCTCTATTGCCGTCTCGCTCGGGCGCGTAGGTAACGTGCACGTCGTTAAAATTATTGAGAATCCGCCTTTCCTCTCTACACCAGTGCTTAGAGTTGAGCCCGGCGATCAGGTAATCTGGAGCCACGCACCTGAATACCCGGTTTCTTCAACACATCCCATTCATTTTATTGATGGTCCTGCGCGTCCATCGAGCAATATGCGCCCAGTGGGGCGGGAAGAAGATGGATGGGGTTTTAGCTTTGCGTTTAGTGAGCCTGGCGTTTACACCTATGTCTGTCCGACCCACCCGTATATGCTCGGTATTATTGAAGTAGGTGTCGACTCTGGGGAGACCATCGAATGGCCTCCTCAGGAAAAAATCCCTGACGAGTACGCAGGGCCGCCGCAAATTGCTGGTGTCGGTGAAATCTGGGTAAATACCCAGTTTGAGCCGGTAGAGGGCAGGGGGCCTGGCACTATCACCATTATTAATGCTGAAAACTGGGAAGTGACAGATGTTATTTCCCATCCAACCTTCAATAATCCTCATAATTTCCGGCCTGATTACGATGGCCGCTATATCTTTCAGACGCAGTGGCATTCTGACTATCTGAATAAAATCGATATTGAGACCCGTGAGGTGGTGCAAAGTAAGGTCACTTCGGGAGCTCCTGCGGTCTCCAGAATGATTGAGATGTTACCTAACCGTGTGGGGGCCGCTCCAGCCCATGTATTCGTCGACCCCAAGCGTGAATTGTTTTATCTGACTTTAAATAATGACGGACGTGTTTACGCGCTCGACTTTGATCTCAACATCCAGCACATGATTAGCACCTCATTGGGCCCTCACGGTATATGGGTAGATCCTGAGGGGCGTTGGATGGCTGTTGCTGCAACATTGGACCAAAAGCTGGATATTATCGACTTAGATAAAATGGAGGTAGCAAAGACCTTTGACGCCCCCGGCTTGCCCCTTGCCGCTGAAATTACCCTGGACAGTCGCTATGCGATGATCAGTATGATGCTGGAGAATAAAGTTCGCATAATCGATTTGCAGACTATGAACCATGTCAAAGATGTGGAAGTAGGTGAAATGCCAGTATGGCCACGCTCAGGGCCTTATAACGAGTATGTTTTTGTGCCCAATACGGGCAGTGCGGACATTAGCGTTATTGAACTCGACACGCTTGAGGTTGTTGCAACGCTGCCAGCTGCAAACGGTGCACACGGAGTAACCTTCTGTCCAAATGCTGAGGGTGACTACTACGGGTATGTGTCGAACAAGTATGCAAGAACAGTTACCGTGATTGACCCGAAAAATCTTGCCACTGTGGGTAATATTGCACTACCAGAGTCTGCGTGGGGAGGGCAGGGAATCCACTGTTTCCCTGATAATATTTATGACACCCGAGTCAGAGAGCTCCATAGAACGTAAACGCGGACAATCAGACATTGCGCGCGGCACAGTGTAACTGCCGCGCGCCCGTTAAGTATTATTTTGAATCCTGACTGCGCTGTTCTGGCGCAATTTGTTTATCTGACTGATTATGAGTGCCATGGCTTTGGTGCGGCCGCCGATGATTTTCGCGGCTCTGATTTTGCTTATCTTGCACCGATTGCTGCTGGCGACGCTCTTCTTCGCTTGTCGGTTTCTCAGTCTTGGGTGTGGACTTATTGTCATTGCTCATCATAACCTCCGCTAGTTCACTTCGTAACTACTGGTAAGCCTAGCGTAAATAAAATGGGTTTCCAGTTATAGTCAAGGGCTCATTTACACCTTGGGTTCTACTTTGTTACGGTCTGTGCGCTTTGCTGAGTAAAGTACTTTATCAGCAAGGGCAAGAAGCTGGTCAAGCGACTGATCATTTTTGCGCTCGGAGACACCAAAACTAGAGGTCAGCTGAAAAGCTTCCGTCTCAGTTTAGGAGGAGTGGACACCATCACGGTACGATTCATCTGGCTATTACAGTAGCTCGTTACCCTCACGAAGCATGAGCAAAGCCTTAGCGAAGATGTTCATTGTGAATCAGCTACACCTAGTTGTTTTGTGCTAGGTTGTTCAGGTCATGTGCGCTTTCCAGCGAGCATCGCGGCCATCAGTGTTCGTCCACAATGCATAGAAAAACGGCAGAGGCTTCCGCCTCTGCCGTTTATTGATGCATACATCCTAGTACACCAACACCTAATTAATGACTTGCAAACTTAGGTGCCGATTTGAGATTTTCCCGAGTTACGTTTGCGTTTAATTTTTGTTCATTCTTAACACCTGAACGAGTGACATGATCCCAACTGATAGCAACGTCTTTCTGGCCAATGCCTAGAAATCCGCCAACACTCACGATAATGGCGACAATCTTGCCACTCTCGTCAATGATAAGGTCATCGACTGAGCCGATACTTTCGTTATCACTGGTATAGACATCCATGCCCATTAAGCTGTCGGTATGAAAGCCAAGTGACGGCACGGCTACGAGGTGTCCACGATTTTTCTCGCCGTGGTTATCGCTTACGTGTTGTCGATTACTTTCAGGTTGTTGCCGACGCTTCTGAGTGTCGAGTTGAGTGTCTTGCTGCACGCTTGCTTGTGCACGTTTCGGTGGGCTGTTTTGCTCACGTGGCGTGGTTTGCGCAGTACGGTATTTTTCAGGTTTTACAAAGGCTGGAGCTGCTTTAAGATCTGCGCGAGTCACATCGACCCGGAGCTCTTGCTTATCAGCGATACCTGAGCGAGTTAGATTATCCCAACCAAGGGCTACATCTTTCTCACCCATGCCAAGAAAACCACCCACACTCACTACAACAGCAACAACTTGGCCATCCTGGCCGATAATTAGGTCTTTCACAGAACCGATGTCTTCGTTGTCGCTAGTATGTACGTTCGTACCAATGAGATTGCTAGCGTGCATGCCATTGTATGGCACAGAATCAAGGTAGCTTCGCGATGGCGAACTAGACTGATCGCGCGGGCTTGTCAGGCGATCACTATTGGCATTGGAATTTGTGCTTTGGCTAATTTGCGGGCTTTGCGCGAAACGACCATCTTCGAGGTCGGTTGCGTTATGTGCAAGCGCAGAGCTAGCACTGAGCGTAAGCAGTGGAGTAACCAATGCGTAAAAAGCAAATGTATGTAACTTTTTCATATGTATCTCCTTTGAGACAGATTTGTTATTCGAACGACTTGCTCGAAATAACAGCTTCATCACTGCGTTCCTTTTCCAATATCATTACTGGCAAGGGGTTGAATCGCCATTTAGGTAAGTGATTCTCGATGAACCACTAGGGTACGCTGTGAAAAGGAGGGGAGTCGGTTCGCTGTCGCACGTAGGAAACAATAAAAACGTGTGCTGTATTATGGGGTTCCTTGCTCGGTGAGAAGTCGGCGCTCTGAATCGCGACTGGGCTGGCCTAATAAGCGTTTATAGTCATCGAGGCTTTTTTGGTAACAAGTGCAGCTCACTTTTTCCAAAGCATTTCGGTTGGTAATATTTATTTTGCCACGGCTGTATTGGATGAGATTGTTTTGCTGCATGACGCCTGCCGCAACAGTAACCCCGCTTCGTCGCACCCCTAACATATCTGCGAGAAACTGGTGAGTGAGGTGAAACTCATTACTATGAGCGCGATCCTGACTCATGAGTAGCCAACGGGCTAAGCGTTGATCGAGCTCATGAAAATGGGCACAGGCGGCACTTATAGAGAGCTGTTGCATTAGAATAAATAAGTACTGCATGAGAGTTGATCGTAGCTGAGGACATTGTTGTAGCACCTGCTGTAACTCGCCGACACCAATACGCCAAGCTGTGCCTTTACCTTGTACCACCGCTTGCATGGGCACGGTAGGTAAACCAAGAACCATGGTGACACCTAACATGCCTTCATTACCGATGACACCCATTTCCAACGGTTTATGGGGCGGTAGCTTGGTGACCAGAGAGATAAATCCGCTCATTGGGAAGTAAAGATAGCTGTATCCTTCATTATGCTCGCAGAGCACAGTACCGAATTGAAGAACTACTAACTCGCAGTGGCTTAACAACAGTAAGCGTTCCTGCTCGGGGAGATGCTCGATGAGGTGGTTTGTAATGTTTGACTCTACACATGTAGACACGGGAGTTACCTTTTAACACAGGCTATACCAACATGGCGCAAGGCTAGTGCTATGTAGCCTTGAATCACAAGCATACGCAAATAGTAAACTCAGGTATGTGCGCTATAACACGTATAGCGCAGGAGGTATGGGTGGGGGCTTTTTATTTCTTGTTAGCCAAGAAAGGAAGCAAGCGGTTAGTTTCGGATTTAACCACGCGATAACACTCGCAACAGGTATCTTCCAGTTTCTCTCGATCGTTCACTAGAATATGGCCTCGGCTATAGTCAATAACGCCTTTCTTATGTAAACGACCCGCAGCTTCCGTTACCCCCTCCCGGCGTACCCCTAGCATATTGGCTATGAGTTCTTGGGTCATCACGAGGTGATTACCTTCTAACCGATCGAGCGATAACAATAACCAACGACAAAGTTGTTGTTCGATACTGTGGTGACGATTACAAACGGCGGTTTGCGCCATTTGTGTAATCAGTGCTTGAGCGTAGCGCAACGTTAAATATAGCAGTTCACCATGACGATTGAACTCGGTTTTCATGCGCGATCCAACAATGCGATAAGCATAACCGGCACTTTGGACTATTCCCCGACTCGTGGTGCTCTCTCCACCCATCAGCAGCGACATACCGACGAAACCATCGTTGCCAACAACTGATATTTCAGCTTGGGAGCCGTTTTCCATGACATAGAGCAAAGAAACAATGCAATCTGTTGGAAAATAAACATGGCGCATTACATCACCCGTTTCATACAGTACTGCGGCTAATGGCATCTCAACCAGCTCCATGTGAGGCAGTAGGCGTTCTTGAATCTCTACAGGCAACGCATTCAAAAAATAATTTCGCGTCGGCTTTTGGTTGTCTAGTTTAGAGTGATCCACTTTCGAAACAGTTGTCATTGCTCATTCCTTTTCAGCACTGGCAAGCGTTCAGTATAGTTCACCAATTGCCACTATCTGTGCGATACCGCACATATAGAATCCGCTGCATAACCGCACAACCGAATAGATTACGAAATAACCCAATATTATGAAGTAGATAGATCGAAGTTAAGGGCTAGTCGTCGGCTACTCTGTGTATGTTTTTCAAGAATCTTTACACACGTATATTTCGTTAGGTGTGATAACGAACGGAGCATGTGCTGAAGAGGGCTTATGCTTTCGAACTTGCCCGAACATCTTCGTTCGCAGGCAAGTCTCTTCGGAAGGAGCTTACTATGAACTATGAAACACGCGATACAATGGGTATCTACAAGGCAAATGGCGTAGGCCCTGGCCCTGGACCTCACCAAATGGGTGCAAACACCCTGGTGGGCAATGATGTTTGCAATCATAAAGAAGAAAGCCTCGGTGACATTAAGGAAATTATGTTGGATGTGACCAATGGCAAGGTTACTTATGCCGTTCTTTCATTCGGTTCGTTTCTTGGTATGGGCGAAAAATTGTTTGCAGTGCCGTGGTCTGCACTCACTCTTGATACTGAGAACAAACGCTTTATCTTAAATGTTGAAAAGGACAGCCTGAGTGATGCGCCAGGTTTCGACAAGAAAGATTGGCCAAACATGGCTGATGCGACTTGGAGCAACGATGTGGATGCTTACTATGCGTCGGAGCGTTTAGATAGTGCCCCGCGGTAACATTTTCTGATGCTCGGAGTAAACCCGCTCTTGTGAGCGGGTTTTTTGTGTGTTGTGTTGCCTAGTGCACATACAGAACAGGAAAAACACTGCATATTGGTAAATCAAATTGAAAGAATAGGTACAACGTTATGTTAGAAACAATCATCGTATTATTACTTATTTTCTGGGCTTTTGGTCTATTAACGTCTTATACCATGGGTGGGTTTATTCACATCTTACTGGTTGTTGCATTAGTGGTTATCGTCGTGCGCCTGTTGCGCGGTCGTAGCATTTAATTACCCTAAGATTTCCTATTGGTGCGAGCATAAAGCGCGGAATACTCTGAGGTTACGAGCATGTTTTCCTTGAGCAAAGAATTGAATAAAAAAAGCAGCACGGTGAGTGCTGCTTTTGAATGAAAAGAAAGCTAGTTTCTTATGCGTTACTTAAATTCTTCATCAATGGGTGTTTGTGCGAAGTAGTTCGTGTAATTACTGAGGGTTTTTTGCCCGACTAACAGAACGACTTCAAGCACATGCTTCTGTGACAATCAACTATTAGGCGTGTTGTGAAAGAAATCGCAGAACTTACCCAAGAACGAATAAGTTCTGCGAATTGAGACTGGTTTTGCCGGGTTAGTAGCCTTCCGCGCCCAGTTTCACGCGCTCTATCCAGTTATGAACACGTGCTTCAAGCAGCGGTAAGGGCAATGAGCCACCGCCAAGAACGGTATCGTGAAAAGCGCGAATATCAAATAACGCACCCAGCTCTTGTTCCGCTTCGGCACGCAAATCTTGAATACGCATCATACCAATTTTGTATGCGGTGGCTTGTCCGGGCCATACCAAGTAACGCTGCACTTCCGCTACAATGGAGCCTTCCGTTATCGGAGTATTCTCTTTAAAGTAGTCGATGGCATCTTGTTCGGTCCATCCCATTGCATGCATGCCTGTGTCGACAACTAATCGGGCGGCCCGCCAAATTTCAGCAATCAGGCGACCGAAATCTGAGTAATCATCCTCGTACCCGCCCATTTCTTTGGCAAGCAACTCTGAATACAACGCCCAACCTTCCGTATACACGGTATGCCGCTCTTGGGTTCGGAAACGGGGAATGCCTCTGAGTTCTTGGGCAATTGAAATTTGCATATGATGCCCCGGATTGCCTTCATGATAAGCCACCGCTTCCATATCTATCTTGGGCATCGAGCGCATATCGGAGAGGTGTGCATAGTAAATTCCAGGACGTGAACCATCCGGTGTTCCTGGATAGTAGTGTTGCGGTGCACCATCTTGCTCGCGGAATGGTTCAACCCGACGCACAACTAAATCAGCCTGAGGTAAAATGCCGAAAAACTCAGGTAATTTCTCGTTAATGGCATCAAGAAATGCCTTTGAGTCGTCGAGATAGGCCTGCCGGCCCTCATCGGTATTCGGATAGTAGAATTGATCATCCTCGAGTACAAACTCGAAAAACTCATCCAAAGTACCGGCAAATTCAACCCGATCCATAATCTCGCGCATCTCGTCTTGGATACGTGCCACTTCATTAATACCAATTCGGTGAATCTCTTCGGCGCTCAAATCGGTGGTGGTGTGGAACCACAGCATATGCTGGTAATAATCATCACCGCCTTCAAACCGACTAACACCGGTCGGGTTTGTGGGGGCATGTTCCATATCGGACTCTAACCAAGCAATCATGCCTTGGTAGGCGGGGCCAACATGGTTAAGCAGGGCGGACCGTGCTGCAGCCATGTAACGATTCATGTCATCGTAACTGATAGCATCAGCATCGTGTAGCTTGTTAATTTTGGAATAGGCATCTTGATACATCGGCGAGCGCGTCGAGGTTTCTTCGAAAGGTGCCCCTGTTACTAAGTTGCGCGCTTGTTGAATAGCGCCCTTATATGCAAAATCCGGCGGTCGAATGCCATTTTCTGCACGTGATTGCGCCATTTCTGTCATGGTATTCAGGCGATCCCCCATGACTTCTAAACGCGCAATGTAAGCTTGTAAATCTTCTTCGCTCTCAACATTATGAAAACCGATGATGAACTGGGCTAGGTTGGCATGTTGGCTCGACATTTGGTGGAGCACATAGCCGAAATCGCGATACTCTGCGCTACGTTGCGCTCTATCGACATTATACAACCATAAATCATAGGAAGTTTGGGCTTCTTCATTGAGTAGGGTGTAGTCGAAATTGGCTTGCATCTCTACGGCGGTGCGTTCCAGCCACGCCAACATTTCTTCTTGCGCTTCTTCGCTGATGTCATCAAGTTCGTCATAGCGATCTTTGCGCCCGAGCATTGTCATCTGAATAGGGCTGAGCTGGAGCCTTTCTTCATAACGTTCATCAAACCAACGGTTAAGTCGCTCCGATTCGGTAAGTGCTGCTTCAACCCGAGTCGACACATCAGGTGAGGCAACTTCTTGCCGCTGGGGGGCTTCTCCACAGCCAATAATCAATGCAGTTGTGCTTAAAATGAGTAACAGACGTTTCATGATGTCTCCTCGCATGCTGTGCGATTCTTTTAGATACGAACAGTTTCAGCCTTTATAAACTTACTATGTCACGAATTTTTTTGTGAACCTATTGAAGCCTAGCAGGTTTTTAGGAACTTGTGGGGTTTCAAGTTACGCATGGGCTCACGGGAGTGATATACTGGTTGAAAGATGGTCGAACTGAGACCTAAACATTTTCAATCCTGCAAACATGCAACGGATACCCAGATTTTATGAGTCAAGACACAAACACCCCGCAACCGCAATTTGATGTGGAAATCCCATCCCGTGAAGCGATGTTGGAAGTGATTCGTGATGCAGTTAAACCTGTTCCCTATCAAGATATACTGGCGCATTTTAAGCTGAAAGATGAGCGTCAGCATATTGGTGTGAAGCGACGTTTACGAGCCATGGAACGTGATGGTCAGCTCGTTTATACACGCAATGATTCCTATGGCCTACCTGAGCGTATGGATCTGAAAAAAGGCGTGGTGATAGGTCATCGCGATGGGTTTGGTTTTGTGCAGCTCGATGAAGGCGGGCAAGATCTTTATCTTCCTTATCATCAGATGCAATTAGTGATGCATGGTGATCGGGTACTGGTAAAGGCGGGCTCAACCGATTCTCGTGGGCGACGAGAGGGACGTATCGTTCGTAGCCTGAGTGAAGAAAAACGCGAAATCGTTGGTCGCTACTTTTTTGAGCAAGGCTTATCGTTAGTGGTGCCCGATGATACCCGTCAGGGGCAAGATTTAATTATTCCTCCCGAGCACGTGAATGGTGCCCGCCATGGACAAATGGTGGTAGCAGAGGTTTTAGCGCGACCAAGTCGACGCTCATCGCCACTGGCAAGAGTCAAAGAAATTCTTGGTGATCATTTAGCGCCAGGCATGGAAATAGAAGTGGCTATCCGCGAACATGGCATTCCCTATGAGTGGCCTGATGCACTAGCTAAAGAAGCTGAGAGCATTCCTGCCGAGGTGTCTGATAAAGACAAGCAAGGTCGCGTCGATTTACGTAAATTACCGTTAGTGACCATTGACGGTGAAGATGCCCGCGATTTTGATGATGCAGTGTTTTGCCAACCGGATGGCAAAGGCTTTCGCTTATGGGTCGCTATCGCTGATGTCAGCCATTATGTTCGTCCGGGTACCGCGTTAGATAAAGAAGCTCTCGCTCGCGGTAATTCCGTATATTTTCCTAATCATGTAGTGCCGATGCTGCCCGAAGCGCTATCGAACGGATTGTGTTCGCTTAATCCTCAGGTAGACCGTCTATGTATGGTTGCAGAAATGGTCATTGGGGCGCGCGGTAAGTTACTGGAATATAGTTTCTATCCTGCGGTGATGAACTCCCATGCGCGCCTAACCTATACCAAGGTGGCGGCAATTCTTGAAGGCGACCCGCAGTTACGCAAGGAATACGATAAGGTTGTTCCGCATATCGAGAACTTGCAGAAACTATATAAAGTATTGCGAAGTACCCGAGAAAAACGGGGCGCAATCGATTTTGATACGGTTGAAACCCGCTTTATCTTCAATGCTGAACGAAAAATTGATCGTATTGTGCCGGTGCATCGCAATCAAGCGCATATGCTGATTGAAGAATGCATGATTATGGCGAATGTCGCTGCTGCCCAATTCGTCGAGAAGCATAAAGGTGGCGCATTGTTCCGGGTGCATGATCTACCAGATGAAGATCGGTTAATGGCGTTTCGGATGGTACTCGGAGAGCTAGGGCTAACCATGCCGCTGCAAGGCGAACCCCACCCCCGCGACTTTGCCCAGGTATTAGAGCAGATCGCGGATCGGCCAGACCGAGAGCTCATTCAAACCATGTTGCTACGCTCGTTGCAGCAAGCGGTGTATAGCTCCGATAATCGAGGCCATTTCGGTTTGAGCTTGGCAGGTTATGCGCACTTTACATCGCCTATACGGCGTTATCCCGATCTAATATTGCATCGTGAGATTAAGCGTATTCTTAGCGAAACCCTGCCCGGGATGCCCGGTTTAGAAGGCGCGCACTACTATGATACGGCCGCGCTCGGTGAGCTTGGTCCCCATTGTTCACATACCGAACGACGGGCCGATGATGCCACCCGACAGGTGGATGAGTTCCTCAAGTGTGAATTCATGCAAGACCATGTGGGTGATGAGTTCGACGGGGTAATTTCCTCGGTGACTAACTTTGGCCTGTTTATTCGCCTGAACGATTTGATGATTGATGGGTTAGTGCATATTTCAAATATGACCCAAGAATATTATCACTATGACGCTGATCGCCATTTGTTAATTGGAGAAAGCAGCGGCAAAGTTTATCGAATAGGCGATAAAGCGAGAGTAAAAGTGGCTGCGTCCAACTTAGTGGAACGTAAAATTGACTTCGCGCTTATCTCCGTTGAGCACACATCGGCGGCGTTGCCTCCGCGCAAACGTGTTGATAATAAACGAGGCAAACGCAAAGAGTCGGGCAAAGGTTCCGGACGTGGTGCTAAGCCTGAACGCAGCGGGTCACAAAGCAAAGGCAAGCGTGGCTCGGGAAAACCTAAAGGTAAGGGTAGCCCGAAGAAAACCGGCGGTTCGCCTTCAGGTAAAAGTCCAAAACAGAAAAAACGGCGGTCTTGATGAGTAAGAATGATGTAGTTTTTGGTATCCACTCAGTATCTGCAGTGCTGCAGCACCATCCTGAGCGTGCCATTGAATTATTTGTGCAAAAAGATCGTGATGATTCCGCGGTGCAAGACATCGTAAAACTGGCGCGTCAGATTGGGGTACGCCCTCAATTTAGCCATCGTAAAACCTTGGATGAGCGTATTGGCGAAGGCAATCATCAAGGGGTGTTGCTATTTGTTACTCCTGCACGGCAATACCAAGAAGCAGATTTGCCTGAGTTGTGTCAGCAAGCGGGTCAAAAAGCATTGTTCTTGGTGCTCGACCAAGTAACGGATCCACATAACCTGGGCGCGTGCCTGCGAACCGCTGATGCTTCGGGTGTAACTGCGGTGATCGTACCGAAAGACAAATCGGCAAATCTTAATAGTACCGTGCGCAAAGTTGCTAGTGGCGCCGCTGAAGTGGTGCCTTTGGTTACTGCAACAAATTTAGCGCGGGCTTTACGTATTTTAAAAGATGAAGGTGTTTGGGTGACCGGCACTGCCGGCGAAGCCACGCAAACCTTATATCAGAATAAATTTGCTGGCCCTGTGGCGTTGGTGATGGGGGCCGAAGGCACGGGCATGCGCCGACTCACCCGCGAGCTTTGTGATGATTTAGTCGCTATTCCGCTAGCAGGTACGGTGGGTAGTTTAAATGTGTCAGTGGCGGCCGGAGTTTGTCTGTTTGAAGTGGTCCGCCAACGTGGGTTGCAAGGCTAGGCATGACAGACAACGCTTCCGAAACAAAAAGCGCTTGGTGGCAGAAGCTGGCGCCTGTTGTGGCTATTGTCGCGGTCGTTATTGCTTTATTGATCTTGGCCTGGGTAGGTACGCCCGATGATGCAGATCGTGTGTACCGGCCGCCGGTTGCGCTAACAGTTGAATTAACCGAGAATTCCCGACCGCTGACTATTTTGGCGGACGATTTACACTACCGCATGAACACGCACCATACCTACCGCATCACTGACGCGCCAGAGACTGCGCATTTTGTTGTAGAAGTGCGTGTGCGAACCATCGAACAGGGTATTCGCGCAGAGGCGGATATTTCCTCGTCGAGCAGTTCAGGTTTTACGCAAGTGGTCGAAGGGCCTGAAAATGCGAGTTTAATGCTGTCTGGCAAACTCTTTTCATTAATTAATCAAGAAATCACCCGACAAACCAATCAATAAAGTTCTAATGCCCGGCAATGCCGGCTTTTTGCTTGCGCTTATTGGCTAAGTTACGTACAATGCGCCGGCTTGAATCAGCCCAACACAATGTTTCAAGTTCCTTGCCTTCATGTCAGCCGGGCTGAGCTGCACCTAGGCTTTAATCCATAAGGAGCAATTTAATGCGTCATTATGAAATCGTATTTATGGTTCATCCGGACCAAAGCGAACAGGTTCCAGGCATGATCGAGCGGTACACAGAAACCGTGAAATCATCAGGCGGTTCAATTAACCGTTTAGAAGACTGGGGCCGTCGGCAACTAGCTTATCCAATCAACAAGCTGCACAAAGCTCACTATGTTCTAATGAACGTAGAAGCAACGGCAGAAGCTGTGGAAGAGTTAGAAACCAACTTCCGTTACAACGATGCGGTACTGCGCAGCCTGGTTATGCGTAAAGACGAAGCGATCAGCGAGCCTTCACCTTTTGGTAAGCCAAAAGAAAAAGAAGATCGCCGTGAAGCGAAAGCTGAGACTGCATCTGCTGAGTGATGTCGGCTACAGCTCAGGGCTCTGCAATGAACCATTTAGTTATTCGCGGCACCTTAGTTAAAACGCCTCGATTAACCCGCAGCCCCTCTGGAATTTCCCACTTACTACTAGCGATCGAACATCGTTCGATGCAAGAAGAAGCGGGCTTAACACGACAGTGTTATGCAAGAATTCAAGCAGTGGTAAGCGGTGTGGAAGCAGAATCTTGGTCTACGAAACTTTCTCTGGGTAGTGAAATTGAGGCAAGCGGATTTTTACAGCGTCATGAAAACGCTAACGGAGTCCCACGATTAGTCCTCCATGCCCAGACTATAAAACAGGTTTAACAGGAGAACACCATGGCTCGTTTTTTCCGTCGTCGTAAGTTCTGCCGCTTTAAGGCAGAAGGCGTAAAAGAAATCGATTACAAAGATATCGCTACGCTGAAAAATTATATCACTGAAACTGGTAAGATCGTCCCTAGCCGTATTACCGGTACTTCAGCTAAGTATCAGCGTCAGCTGGCGCGCGCTATTAAGCGTGCCCGTTACCTGAGCTTGCTGCCATACACTGATGGCCACAAGTAAAGGAGATTGTAACGATGAATATTATTCTTCTTGATAAAGTTGCAAACCTTGGCAGCCTGGGCGACCAGGTGAACGTGAAGTCTGGCTATGCTCGTAACTTCTTGTTCCCACAAGGTAAAGCTGTTCCAGCGACTAAAGCGAATGTTGAAATGTTTGAACAACGTCGCGCTGAGTTGGAAGAGAAAATTGCCGCAGATTTAGCAACAGCTGAAGCGCGTGCAGAGAAAATCAACGGTTTAGACACTATTGTTATCACTTCTAAAGCTGGTGACGAAGGCAAACTGTTCGGTTCTATCGGTACCCGTGATATCGCTGATGCAGTAAATGCTGCCGGTGTTGAAGTGCAGAAGAGCGAGATTCTTATGCCTCATGGAACTATCCGTGAAGTAGGGGAATACGAAATCGAACTGCAATTGCACGCCGACGTACTTGCCGCTATTACCCTGAAGGTAGAAGCAGGCGAGTAAGGATTACATATCCTTTCCATGAAAAGCAGCACCTCGGTGCTGCTTTTTTTTTGTGGCCTGTGTATTATCGACGGTCTATCGTGAATTTTATATCAATAATAGTTTTGTAATTCACTCAAGCAGCAATTTGGAAGCGAACTCTGTGGCCACTAAGAACCCCATGACAAAAACATCGAAGCCAACTGATGCAAAACTCGATGCGTTAAAAACGCCCCCCAATTCAATAGAAGCTGAGCAATCGGTGTTGGGCGGTCTGATGCTCGACAATCAGGCGTGGGATAATGTGGCGGAACGGGTCATTACAGAGGATTTTTATTTGCTTTCGCATCGCCTTATTTTCGCAGTGATGCAGCGCTTAAGTGAAGAAAATAAACCTATCGATTTGGTCACGCTTACCGAGCGTTTAGAGTTATCAAATGAGCTCGAACGCGTAGGTGGAACGGCTTACTTACTTGAGATCCAAAAGAATACCCCAAGCTCTGCCAATATTAATGCTTATGCGGATATTGTGCGCGAACGCGCTTTGCTCCGGGAAATGATTGGAGTGGCCAATGAAATCGCGGAAGCGGGTTTCACTCCAAAAGGGCGTGCAAGTAAGGAGTTGCTCGATTTTGCTGAGTCAAAAGTGTTTGCCATTGCTGAAAAGCGAAGCTCAAGTAATGAAGGCCCGCAAAATCTGAAAGGCATTTTGGATAAAACCCTCGATCGCATTGAGTATTTAAGCCAAAACGCCAACTTAAGTGGTGTAACAGGGGTCTCGACGGGGTTTGTCGATCTAGACAAAAAAACCGCAGGCTTGCAGCCGTCGGATCTGGTGATCGTTGCCGCGCGACCCTCTATGGGTAAAACCACGTTTGCCATGAACTTGGTAGAGCGGGCGGCGTTGAATGAAGACAAGCCGGTAGTGGTGTTTAGCCTTGAGATGCCCTCCGAGCAGATTATTATGCGGATGCTTGCATCTTTGAGCCGGGTGAATCAAACCAAAGTACGTACCGGGCAGCTTGATGACGATGACTGGGCTCGCATTGCTTCGGCCATGACTATGCTCAAAGAGAAAGGCAAGTTATACATCGACGATAGCTCCGGTTTAACACCGACTGAAGTGCGCTCGCGCGCGCGCAGAATTGCGCGGGAACATAACGGCGTAAGTATGGTGATGGTGGATTACTTGCAGTTGATGACAGTACCCGGAATTTCGGAAAATAGAACCTTGGAAATTGCAGAAATTTCCCGTTCATTAAAAGCACTCGCCAAAGAGTTAAAGTGCCCCGTGGTGGCACTGTCTCAGCTGAACCGCTCCCTTGAGCAACGCGCAGATAAGCGCCCCGTGAATTCTGATTTACGTGAATCTGGTTCTATTGAGCAAGATGCCGATGTGATCATGTTTATTTATCGGGATGAGGTATATCACCCAGAAACCGAAGATGAAGGCTTAGCTGAAATTATTATTGGAAAGCAACGGAACGGACCGATCGGGCGAATTAAATTGCGTTTTCATGGTCAATATTCGCGCTTTGATAATTATTCCGGCGCTCCTGTAGATGATGAGTACTAAATAGTGATAGACACACCGGCATCTTCGCTCACCATGCGTCCGGCGTGGGCAGACATAGATCTAAACGCGTTACGTCATAACCTTCAGGTCCTTCGAGAGCGAGCAGGCTCACGACGTGTGCTTGCGATTTTAAAAGCCAACGCCTATGGCCATGGCTTAACTCGCATTGCGCAGGCACTCGGTGATGTTGATGCTATCGGTGTGGCGCGAGTTGATGAAGCTTTGGAGCTTCGCAAAGCCGGGATTACGCGTCCGATTGTACTGCTCGAAGGTTTCTTTGATGCCAAGCAAATTCCTGTGTTAGCCGTGAGCCATATTCAACCGGTGTTACATACCAAACACCAAGTTGGCCAACTGCTGCGCACACCTGACCTTCCAGAGCCTATGCGAGTTTGGTTAAAAGTGGATACAGGCATGCATCGTTTGGGACTAAACGCAGAAGATGCAGAACGTATATATCATGCGCTTGATCAATCGCCTTTAGTTACGGGTCATCCGGTACTAATGAGCCACTTTGCCTGTGCTGACGAGCCGGATCATGAACTCAATGGCCGCCAAATAGCCTTGTTTGAGGATATTAAACAAGCGCTCCCTTACGCCACAACATCCTTTGCCAATAGCGCAGCACTATTTGCGGATTTAGCCGCTGATGATGATTGGGTGCGCCCAGGTGTAGCGCTTTACGGCATAAGCCCTTTTCCGCAACAAACCGGAACCGATTTAAACTTGCAGGCGGTGATGAAGCTGCAGGCCAGCATTATTTCAATTCGAAAAATTCGAGCAGGGGAATCGGTGGGCTATGGGGCGTCGTGGACGGCAAGTAACGATACGTGGATTGGCATCGTTGCTATTGGTTACGGAGATGGTTATCCGCGTCATGCACCTCATGGTACGCCAGTGTGGATTAATGGTCAGGAGTATCCACTGGTAGGCCGGGTTGCTATGGATATGATTACTGTTGAGTTAGGCCCAAATATGAGCGCTCAATTGGGTGACACCGCGCAACTTTGGGGGCCGGATCTCCCCGTGGAAAAGGTTGCAGAGAAAGTAGGTACAATTCCTTACGAATTACTGTGCAACGTGGCGCGGCGAGTAAATTTAGACTATTTAAACGAATAAAAGAGGCATAAATGCCTCTTTTATATTGCGAAAGTAACGCAGTTACATGACCTTGGGGGTTTCACTCTCAATCCCTTCTTTGGTACAGGTATTGCAGATACCTATGGCCTCTACAGTTTGTTGATGGACACTAAATCCTTGATTCTGCGCTTGCTGCAAAAACTCTTCATGTACACCGCGTGAATGAATTTCCTGCACGCCCCCGCAATGGGAACAAATGAGCATCTGAACGGGATGTTGCTTTTCAAAGTGCGAGCACAATACATAGCTATTCGACGATGAAACTTTATGCACAAAGCCCTGCGCTTGCAGAAATTCTAATGCCCGATAAATGGTCGGTGGCTTGGCATTAGGCATGCCCTGTTTTAACTGCTCAAGAAGATCGTAAGCGCCAATGGCTCCCGACTGCTTCGTCAGTAACTCAAATACTTCTCGCCGGGTTGGTGTTAGCCGAACACCTCGTCGTTGACACATGACTTCTGCACGTTGAACCAGTTGTTGGGTATTTTTACTCATATTCAAGGGCGCTTTTATCACTTTAAAACCAGAATAAAGAGTCTTCATCTTAGCATGGATTCTTTATGGGAATGCAAGGGCAGCAGCGCGTCTCTATTTTTTGCTGGGGATTTCCAGTAAAATAGCGCGCTGATAAAGAGGAGTAGTTGATGATCAGCGTAGCCCCGATGCTGGATTGGACCGATCGGCACTGTCGGTTTTTCCATCGGCAAATAAGCCAGCACGCACTGTTGTATACCGAGATGGTTACAACAGGTGCGATATTGCATGGGCGCATGGATTTTCTAGCCTATAACGAGCAGGAGCACCCTGTGGCGTTGCAACTTGGCGGTAGTGATCCAACGGATTTGGCACGTTGTGCAAAATTAGCAGAAGAGCGAGGCTATGACGAAATCAACCTAAACGTGGGTTGTCCCTCTGATCGCGTCCAAAATGGGCGTTTCGGTGCTTGTTTAATGGCAGAGCCCGCGCTGGTGGCAGAGTGTATCAAAGCCATGCAAGACGCTGCCCCAACGACCTTGGTAACAGTAAAAACGCGTTTGGGTATCGATGAACATGATAGCTATGCGTTTTTACAAGCATTCTTAGAGCCGCTGCGTGAGATACAGTGCCCACGGGTGATTTTGCATGCTCGCAAAGCTTGGCTCAATGGCTTGAGCCCCAAACAGAATCGCGAAATTCCGCCACTCGACTATGCCCGCGTATACCAAGCGAAACGAGATTATTCAGAGTTTGAAATACACCTCAACGGCGGTGTGGAATCTGTTGAGCAAGCCCGACAGCACTTGACCCTCGTCGATGGTGTGATGATAGGTCGCGCAGCCTATCAAAATCCTTGGTTGCTTGCTGAGGCTGACGAATTAATGGGGCATGGGCCATCAACCGTCAGTAAAGAGCAGGTCATTACCACTATGGCAGCCTATATTGAATCGCATATCGCCCAGGGCGGACGGTTTTGGCATGTAGCACGCCATATGTTGGGATTATTTCAAGCCTGTCCGGGCGCACGTCAGTGGCGCCGTCACCTTAGTCAACAAGGGCCGACAGCGGTAGACGCATCGCCGTTATGGGAGGCCTACGGAATTGTAAAACGGGAAACCGAGCGGGCTCAGGAACGCGCGCTTTCGCCTAGTTAGTCAGTTACACCAGTCGTATTCAATAATTAGTCAAAAAGACTAACGCAGTGGTTGAAGTCATTGTGTTGGTCTTTTTTGTTTTTAATAAATACCAATATATCAGTTAGTTGCAATGTTGGCATGGGAATTGAATATCTATCGTTATGCATCAAACATATTGGCAAATGACGCACACAAATCACGTCACTTGCCGTGGATAACGAAAGGAGAACACCATGACTTCAGTAAAAACATTGGCTAGTGCGATAGTTGTCGCCGTCCTAATGCAGGCGCCAGTACATGCCGCAGATACCACAAGTGCACACCAGGATATGAATATCCATGACGTACTTAAACAGGAATTGGGTGGACAGGTTATGCATTTTAACCAGCAGTTTACTCATTCCGTGAGCGCAGCTGCACGCTTTCAGTTAGAGGCAGACAAGGAAGAATTTAAAAATGCTCTCTTGGATGAACTTGCTGAAAACGATCATCTGCTCGCTAAGCGCGCTGAGAAGGGAGAAAAGCCTCTCGCTCCGTAACCGATTCTTTGCTAGTCTTGAGTGACACACCAACACAATAAGAACACTAGGACTTAGCTATGAAGAACGTACTTGCGATCACTATCGCCGGAGCCCTTTCAATGGCAACTTTCTCTGCTCAGAGTACAGAGATTGTAGCAGGCGAACAGGCTATGCGAATTGCTCAGGAATCGATGATTATCGATACTCACATCGATGTCCCCTGGCGTTTAATAAACGACTGGGAGGATGTGAGTAAAGCCACTGAACGTGGTGATTTCGATTACGAACGAGCGCTCGCTGGTGGTTTGAACGTTCCTTTCATGGCGATCTACATTCCCTCTAGTTATGAAGACAACGGCGCATACACGCTCGCCAATCATCTCATCGATTTTATGGAAGCACTGGTGTATCGGGCACCCGAAAAATTTGCTATCCCTCATTCGGTAGATGACCTTTTTGCCCATCAAGAAAAGGGCCTGATGAGTCTGGCCATGGGAATGGAGAATGGCGCACCTATCGAGGGTGACATGGAGAAGCTTTATCACTTCTTCGAACGGGGTGTGCGCTACATTACGTTAGCCCACTCTGAAGACAATCACATTGCTGATTCATCGTACGATATCCGTCAAACTTGGGGCGGGCTAAGCCCATTCGGTCGCGACCTCGTGCGAGAAATGAATCGCATCGGCATGATGGTGGATGTTTCCCATATTTCTGATAAAGCATTTTATGATGTGCTTGAAATTACTCAGGTACCTGTGGTGGCAACGCACTCGTCAGCTCGGCGCTTTACGCCAGGTTGGCAGCGCAATATGAATGACGACATGATCAAGGCCTTAGCTGAGAATGGTGGCGTGATTCAAGTTACTTTTGGCTCTACTTTTGTGACGCCAATGGCGAATCAACACCGGGCACGAATTCAAAGACTAACCCGTGAGATTAATGCACGGTTAGGCGAGGGAACCCCAGAGGCGATTGCAGCGATTGAGAAAATGCGTGAAGAAAACCCTTATCCGTTCGCTACCAAAGCCGATGTTCTGGATCATATCGATCACATTGTTAATTTAGTCGGTATTGAACATGTCGGTATAGGTTCTGATTATGATGGCGTAGGGGATACCTTACCGGTTGGTTTGAAAGATGCGAGAACCTTCCCTAACTTGATTCAGGGCTTGCTCGACCGTGGCTATTCAGAAGAAGATATTAATAAAATTCTGCACGGGAATACCTTGCGGGTGTGGCGTGCCGCAGAAGCATTCGCCGCAGCCGAAGCCGAGTAAAGCACAATCGCCGAGTGGACTGCAGGTTTATTCGTTAAAAAAATGTAGATATACTCGGCAACACATTCATTAGAATTAGAGTTAGTTAGCCATGCCGACATCGTTAATCGTCGTTGATGATTTTTTTAGTAATGCTCAAGGGCTGCGAGATGCAGCCCTCCGTCTTACCTATCCTGAAGTGCAAGGTCCGTATCCGGGTCGCAACTCAGTAGAGCGTATAAATTTGGAAGGCCTTACCAATGAAGTATCTCGTATTGTTGGCGAGCCTTTGGTTGCGATGGAGCAAGGACAAGCCCATGGTAAATGTAGGATTGCTTTAGGTACTGATGTAGGTGAGGCCAAAGTGCATGTTGATGGCTCTCACTGGTCGGGAATTCTGTACCTAAGCAAACCCGAAGATTGCCGCGGGGGAACTGAGTTTTTTAGACATATCCCCACCAATACTGAGCGTGCACCATATAGCGACCAAGAAGCATTACAGCGATTTGGAGCTACATCAGCAAAACAGTGGACAGCGGATATTCTAGACAATGACTCAACCGATGACTCGAAATGGGAAATGACGATGCGTGTACCCATGCGATTTAATCGATTGGTACTGTTGCGACCATGGTTATGGCACACGGCGGGTGAGTCGTTTGGCACGACCCCAGAAGATGGGCGTTTAATCTATTTAATGTTCTTCGGCTCCGCACGGGGCTAGTGTTAAAGACCCGAGTGATGCTCGGGTCTTTTCGTTTTCACAGACTTAGCCATAAGTGCACTTTCAATAGGGTTTCTACAGGATAGCGCCACAGGCGATTCATACTGCAGAAAGCCTTGACTTGCCCCTCCAAACCCGTATAATCTCGCCCACGTCTTTTTCGACGTAATTTAGATTTAGCATCGTAGATTCACGCATGTTACAGCTTTCGGGCTGATGTCTGATTGTGCGATTGCTTCAACAACGGCCCCGATTGGGGGTCGAATGGTGGTTAAAAATACTTCCTCTTCCTGCCGTAAAGGTAGCCGAAGCGGCGAGTTTTTTTATGCTCTTTTTTAAATGCTCTTTATATGAGGCTTTGATTATATGTCTGGTCAAAGAATTCGGATTCGCTTGAAAGCTTTCGATCACCGCTTGATCGACCAGTCTACAGCGGAAATCGTAGATACAGCGAAACGTACCGGTGCACAGGTTCGTGGTCCAATTCCACTGCCTACGCGCAAAGAACGTTTCACCGTGCTTATTTCTCCGCACGTAAACAAAGACGCCCGTGATCAGTACGAGATCCGCACCCACAAGCGTCTTATCGATATCATCGAGCCAACAGAAAAGACTGTTGACGCTCTGATGCGTTTGGACCTGGCTGCTGGTGTAGATGTACAGATCAGCCTGGGCTAAGTGAGCAACAAGATTCTGGATAAGAGGTTTTAACAATGGCTATTGGTCTAGTCGGTCGGAAAGTAGGAATGACGCGCATCTTCCAAGAAGATGGTGCATCAGTTCCTGTGACTGTGATCGAAGTGTTGGCGAACCGTGTGACTCAGGTTAAAAACCTAGACACCGACGGTTACCGTGCACTTCAGGTGACCACTGGTAGCAAGAAGACCAACCGTGTCAACAAACCTGCAGCAGGTCACTTCGCCAAAGCTGGCGTAGAAGCTGGCCGTGGTCTGTGGGAATTCCGCCTTAATGGCGAAGAAGGTACTGACATCGAAGTTGGATCTGAGCTGACCGTGGAAATCTTTGCGGACACCAAAATGGTAGACGTAACCGGTACCTCCAAAGGTAAAGGTTTCGCCGGTACTGTGAAACGCTGGAACTTCAGCATGCAAGACGCGACGCATGGTAACTCATTGTCGCATCGTGCGCCTGGTTCTATCGGTCAAAACCAGTCACCTGGTAAAGTTTTTAAAGGTAAGAAGATGGCCGGCCACATGGGTTCTGAGCGCGTAACTGTGCAGTCCCTTGAAGTCGTCCGTGTTGACGCTGAGCGCAACTTGCTTCTGGTTAAAGGCGCTGTCCCTGGAGCTTCTGGTGGCAACGTTATCGTTAAGCCAGCAGTGAAAGCGTAACGTCTGAGGAGATTAGTGATGGAATTAGCATTAAAAGACGCGAAAGGCGCTCTTGAAGTTTCCGAAGCTACCTTTGGACGTGAATTCAATGAAGCTTTGGTGCATCAGGTTGTAGTGGCCTATGCAGCGGGCGCACGTCAAGGTAGTCGGGCTCAAAAGACGCGTTCAGAAGTTTCTGGTGGTGGCAAAAAGCCATGGCGCCAGAAAGGTACTGGTCGCGCTCGTGCGGGTACTATCCGCAGCCCATTGTGGCGTTCAGGTGGTGTTAGCTTCGCAGCGAAACCACAGAATCACGCCCAAAAGGTTAACAAGAAGATGTATCGCGGTGCGCTCAAGAGCATTCTCTCTGAGCTAGTTCGCCAAGATCGTCTGATCGTTGTTGAGAACTTTGGTATCGATACGCCAAAGACGAAGCAACTGGTAAGCAAGTTGAAAGAGCTGGAATTGAACGACGTTCTAATCATCACCAAAGATGTTGATGAGAACTTGTTCCTGGCTTCTCGTAACCTGCATAAAGTCGACGTACGTGATGTACAGGGCATCGATCCGGTCAGCTTGATCGCATTCGATAAAGTTCTGTTCACTGCGGACGCAGTCAAGCAGCTTGAGGAGACATTGTCATGATGCGTGAAGAACGTTTGCTGAAAGTCATTCTGGCGCCTCACGTTTCTGAAAAAGCGACTGTTTCTGCTGAGAACAACAACACTGTTGTGTTCAAAGTAGCAAAAGACGCGACTAAGTCAGAAATCAAAGCTGCGGTAGAGAAACTGTTTGAAGTCGAAGTCACCGGCGTACGCACGCTAAACGTGAAAGGTAAAACTAAGCGTTTTGGTATGCGCGTAGGGAAGCGTAGCGATTGGAAAAAAGCTTACGTCACTCTAGGCGAAGGTGCTGACATCGATTTCGTCGGCGGCGCTGAGTAAACAGGAGGATATTGAAGATGGCTGTTGTAAAAATGAAGCCTACGTCTCCGGGTCGTCGCCACGTCGTTAAAGTCGTTGGTCAGGACCTGTACAAAGGCAAGCCATACGCTCCGTTGTTGGAAAAGAACGCCAAGAACGGTGGTCGTAACAATAATGGCCGGATTACCGTACGTCACATTGGTGGTGGTCACAAGCATCACTATCGTTTGATTGATTTCAAACGTAACAAAGACGGTATTCCAGCTACTGTAGAGCGCATTGAGTATGACCCTAACCGGTCAGCGAACATCGCTCTGGTGTTGTATGCAGACGGCGAGCGTCGCTACATTCTGGCCCCAAAAGGCCTGACTGCTGGTGATAAAGTCGTGTCTGGTTCAGACGCACCAATTAAAGCAGGTAATGCATTGCCTCTGCGCAACATTCCAGTAGGTGCTGTTGTGCACGCTATTGAGATGAAGCCTGGCAAAGGTGCTCAGTTGGCTCGCTCTGCGGGAACATCTGTGCAAGTACTGGCACGAGAAGGCTTATACGTCACTGTACGTCTGCGTTCTGGTGAAGTACGTAAGATTCTGGCCGAATGTCGTGCGACAATCGGTGAGGTTGGTAACGCTGAACACATGCTCAAGCAATTGGGTAAAGCTGGTGCTAAGCGCTGGCGTGGTGTTCGCCCAACGGTCCGTGGTGTTGCCATGAACCCGGTTGATCACCCACACGGTGGTGGTGAAGGCCGGACTTCAGGTGGACGTCATCCGGTGTCTCCATGGGGTGTTCCTACGAAGGGCTATAAGACTCGTAAGAACAAGCGTACTAGCAAGTACATCGTGCGTCGTCGCACTAAGTAAAGGCAAGGGGTTTTATAATGCCACGTTCTCTTAAAAAAGGTCCATTTATTGACCTTCACCTACTCAAGAAGGTGGAGAAGGCGATGGAAAGCGGGGACAAGAAGCCAATTAAGACTTGGTCCCGTCGTTCAATGATCATTCCAGATATGATTGGATTGACCATCGCTGTTCATAACGGTCGCCAGCACGTACCGGTTTTCGTTTCTGAGGAAATGATCGGTCACAAGCTTGGTGAATTCGCTCCGACTCGCACTTATCGCGGCCATGCTGCAGATAAGAAAGCTAAGAAACGGTAAGAGGTGAATACAATGCAAGCTATTGCTAAACATAAATTTGCCCGCCTTTCTCCGCAAAAGGGTCGTTTGGTTGCAGACCAAATTCGTGGTCAATCAGTAGCAAAAGCGCTGGAAACTCTGGCATACAGCCAGAAGAAAGCAGCGACTCTGATCAAGAAAGTTCTTGAATCAGCGATTGCGAATGCTGAACACAACGAAGGTGCGGACATCGATGAGCTGAAAGTTTCAGCGATCATGGTCGACGAAGGTCCTACCATGAAGCGGATTAAGCCTCGTGCGAAAGGTCGTGCGGATCGTATCTTAAAGCGGACCAGCCACATTACTGTGGTTGTTTCAGATAGCTAGGAGATAAGTTATGGGTCAGAAAGTACATCCTAATGGTATTCGCCTAGGTATCACCAAGCCATATAATGCTACCTGGTACGCGGAGTCCAAGGATTTTGCTGATAACCTTCACAGTGATCATCAGGTGCGTTTGCTCCTGAAAGAAAAACTGAAAGGTGCATCAGTATCACGCATCGTTATCGAGCGTCCTGCTAAGAGTGTTCGTGTGACTATTCACACTGCACGCCCTGGTGTGGTTATCGGTAAAAAAGGCGAAGATGTTGAAAAGCTGCGCCAAGAAGTATCGAAATTGACTGGTGTTCCAGCTCAAATCAATATTTCAGAAGTTCGCAAACCAGAGCTTGATGCTCAATTGGTTGCAGAGAACATCGCTGGTCAGCTGGAGCGTCGTGTTATGTTCCGTCGTGCTATGAAGCGCGCCGTACAGAACGCAATGCGCCTGGGTGCCAAAGGTATCAAAGTTGAAGTAAGTGGTCGTCTTGGTGGTGCTGAAATCGCACGTACTGAGTGGTACCGTGAAGGTCGCGTTCCGTTGCACACTTTACGTGCTGACATCGATTACGCAACTGCAGAAGCTGCAACAACTTACGGTATCATTGGCGTGAAGGTCTGGGTTTTCCGTGGCGAAGTATTGGGCGGAATGCCTGTCGCCGAAGAAAAACCAGCGGCGCAGAAGCGCGGCAAAGGTCGTAAGTAAGGAGAAGCAACATGTTACAACCTAAGCGTACGAAATTTCGTAAGGTTCACACAGGCCGTAACCGCGGTCTGGCGCAGTCGGGTAACAAAGTAAGCTTCGGTACTTATGGCCTTAAGGCTACTGAGCGCGGTCGTATGACTGCACGTCAGATCGAAGCTGCCCGTCGTGCGATGACTCGTCATGTTAAACGTCAAGGTAAAATCTGGATTCGCGTATTCCCAGACAAGCCAATTACCAAGAAGCCTCTTGAAGTGCGGATGGGTAAAGGTAAGGGTAACGTTGAATACTGGGTTGCTCAGATTCAGCCAGGTCGCGTCTTGTACGAGATGGACGGCGTATCTGAAGAGCTGGCACGTGAGGCATTCAAATTAGCGGCTGCCAAACTGCCATTCAAGACCACCTTTGTTTCTCGGACGGTGATGTAATGAAAGCAAGCGAACTGAACGCGAAAAGCGTTGAAGAACTGAATCAGGAGCTGCTTGGTTTGCTGCGTGAGCAATTTAATTTGCGCATGCAAGCTGCGACCGGCCAACTGAATCAGTCTCACCTGTTGAAGCTAGTGCGCAAAGATATCGCACGTGTGAAAACAGTGATTAATCAAAAGGCAGGTGCGTAATGAGTGAAGCAAAATCAATCCGTACTGTGCAAGGCCGTGTTGTAAGTAGCAAAATGGACAAGTCTATTGTTGTTGCTATCGAGCGTCAGGTTAAGCACCCGATTTACGGTAAGTACATCAAGCGGACTACTAAGCTCCACGCACACGACGAAAACAATACATGCCAAGAAGGTGATTTGGTGTCGATCCGGGAAACTCGCCCGGTATCTAAAACTAAGTCATGGACTTTGGTAGACGTTATTGAGCGTGCTGCAGGCGTTTAATCCGCCGGTAGAAATGCCAACGAATAAACGACTCTCTTCGGAGGGTCGTTTTTTTTTGCGTGTTATTAATGCCTTACTATACTAGACAAATATATTCTTTGAATTTCTGCGCGAGGAGAAGTGAATGGCAAGGTTTCAAGGACGTTTCTGTGTTGGGCTAGTTTGCCTTTCAAGCCTTTTGGCAATCCCCGCGTTTGCGCAATCAACCGAGTTAACCATTGAAGAGCGGATTAACCGGTTAGAACAAGAACTTCGTGAATTGCGCGAAGAGAATGAACGCTTGCAGCGACAAACCGAGCAAGAGCTGGAGCGGACCGAGCACGAAGAAATTGCTGAAGAAACGACCCAAGATAATTCGCAACAAGCGGACGAAAGTGCTGAGGATGGTATATCCATTGGCGGCGCTGTTCGCTTTCAATATGTGGTGGCAGACTATAATCGACCACAACGGGATCGGGGTGGCGATCTGGATTTCGACCTCATTCGAATCGACTTTAACGGTCGCATGGGCGACGTGATTCTCTCTGCACAGTATCGCTGGTTTCAATATATGGAAGCAGTACGCCATGCCTATGCAGGCTATGACTTTTCCGATGAGTGGCAGGGACAGGTAGGTTTGGTCATTCAGCCTTTTGGCGTCATGCCGTACAACTCCCACAATTACTTCTTTAGTACCAATTTCTATGTGGGTATGGAGGATAACCCAGGTGCTGGCTTGCGCGTTATGCGCCGAAGTGATGAATGGGACCTCGATTTTGCGTTTATCAAAAATGATGAACTTGGAGGCTCAACGGGTTTTACCCGGAGCTTGGCCGATCGCTATGCCTACGATGTAGTGGGTGTTCGCTTAGCGGGCGAAGACCCATTTGCAGACCCATCCCAGCTTGCTAGTGAAAGCAATACCTTTATGGTACGCGCTGCTCGCAAATGGCAACTTGCCCCGGAACAATCCCTAGAAGTGGGAATGTCGGGTCAGTACGGGCGTTTCAATGATGGCGTTGCAAATATTGGTGACCGTCAGAACATTGGGATTCATGCGATATACAATACCGGGCCATGGGAATTTCAAACCCAATATGCCCAATATGACTACACCTTTGACATGGAGAATGCGGGGGTTGTGGTGGGTGCCTACGCCTATTTTGAAACAATTCCCTCGCGCGCCGATTTATGGACCGCCAATTTAGCCTATAGTATGCCCGTTCAGTTTGGCCCAATTTCAAACTTGCTTTGGTATAACAACTACAGCTTGATGACGAACAAACGGGAGTTTGCCGATGATACCTGGATGAACGTTCTCGGTGTCGCCGTGACCGCGGGCGGTCTTTACACCTATTTTGATTTAGTAATGGCACGAAATCATCCGTTCATTGGTGGTTCAACAGGTGTTGACGGGGGTAGTACTAACACGCGTTTTAATATAAACTTCGGTTACTATTTTTAAGCTGTTCTGGGGCATCCTCCTCGGTGCCCCAAACACCTTTCTTTTCTTCAAAATCCCTCTATCTTATCCCTTTTTTTTCTGTTACAATTTCGCGCCCTTTTAATATGGGGTCTTCTTCCTGATATTCAGAAAGAAGTTGTTTGGACTCGGGAGAGTCTGGTTTACTAACTCAAGCGGAGCACTGAGATGATCCAGATGCAAACTATGCTGGACGTGGCCGACAACTCCGGCGCGCGCAGCGTACAATGTATTAAGGTTCTAGGTGGTTCGCACCGCCGTTACGCAAACATCGGTGACATCATCAAAGTGTCAGTGAAGGAAGCAATTCCTCGTGGCAAGGTGAAGAAAGGCGATGTTTATAATGCGGTGGTCGTTCGCACCCGGAAAGGCGTCCGTCGGCAAGACGGCTCTGTTATCCGTTTTGACCGCAATGCGGCTGTATTGTTGAATAACAACTCTCAGCCAATTGGGACCCGTATCTTTGGCCCGGTGACTCGTGAATTGCGCGGTGAGCAATTTATGAAGATCATCTCTCTGGCGCCAGAAGTACTATAAGGAGTCTATAAATGGCGGCAAAAATCAGACGTGATGACGAAGTGGTTGTGTTAGCTGGTAAAGACAAAGGAAAGCGCGGAAAAGTGCTTTCAGTTTTAACCGGCACCGATCGTGTAGTGGTAGAAGGCGTTAACGTAATTAAGAAGCATCAGAAACCTAATCCGTCTCTGAATGAACCAGGTGGCATCGTAGAAAAAGAAGCCCCTATTCATGTTTCTAACGTTGCGATTTTCAACCCAGCGACAGGCACAGCAGATCGAGTTGGTTTCAAGATTGAAGGCGAGAAGAAAGTTCGCGTTTTCAAATCTAACAATGAAACCATCTAATTGAAATTTGGAGTATACGATGGCGAAACTGCATGATTTTTACAATGAGACTGTAGTTCCTGATCTGATGAAACAGTTCAGCTACACCAGTGTCATGCAAGTCCCTCGGATTGAAAAAATCACCCTGAATATGGGTGTTGGTGAAGCATTAGTTGACAAAAAGATTCTCGACAATGCAGTTGCAGACCTTGAAGCCATTACTGGCCAAAAGGTTGTGCGTACTGTTGCGCGTAAATCTGTCGCTGGCTTCAAGGTCCGTGAAGGCTTCCCGATTGGTTGTAAAGTAACTCTACGCGGCGAGCACATGTGGGATTTCCTGCAACGATTAGTCTCTATTGCGATTCCTCGGATTCGCGACTTTCGTGGTTTAAACCCGAAGTCTTTTGACGGTCGCGGGAACTACAGCATGGGCGTTCGTGAGCAAATCATTTTCCCTGAAATTGACTATGACAAGGTTGATCGGGTACGTGGTTTGGATATCACGATTACCACCAGTGCACAAAGCGATGATGAAGCGCGTGCATTGCTGTCTGCCTTTAACTTTCCGTTTAAAAAGTAAGGTGTAGAGTTATGGCAAAAGTTTCTATGAAAATGCGCGATATCAAGCGAGCAGCTTTAGCTGCGAAATACGCTGATAAACGCCGCGCACTGAAAGCTACTATTAGCAATCCAGCAACCACTGACGAACAGCGCTGGGAAGCCGTTCTGGAACTTCAGAAGCTTCCTCGTGATTCCAGTCCTTCACGTCAGCGTAACCGCTGCCGGGTGACTGGTCGTCCACATGGTTATCTGCGTAAGTTTGGAATGAGCCGTATCAAGGTTCGTGAAAAAGCTATGCGCGGTGAAATTCCTGGCTTGAAAAAAGCTAGCTGGTAAGCCACGAATCACGGGAGAAAGCAATAATGAGCATGCAAGATCCAATTGCGGATATGTTTACTCGCATTCGCAACGCTCAGTCTGCGAACAAAGTAGCAGTGGTGATGCCAGCATCAAAGCAGAAAGAAGCAATCGCTCAAGTTCTGCAAGATGAAGGTTATATCACCGCGTACAAAGTAGAGTCTGGCGTTAAACCAGAGCTGGAAATCACGTTGAAGTACTTCGAAGGCAAACCTGTCATCGAGTCTATCCAGCGTGTTAGCCGTCCTGGTCTGCGGATTTATAAGAAGCGTAACGAACTGCCTAAAGTAATGGGCGGTCTCGGTATTGCAGTTGTTTCTACGTCGAAAGGACTGATGACTGATCGTGCGGCCCGCGCAGCAGGCTTGGGCGGCGAGATCATCGGTTACGTAGCGTAACGGGAGGTAAGGATATGTCACGCGTTGCTAAGGCACCTGTTGCTATCCCTGCCGGCGTTGAAGTTACGCTTAACGGCCAGGAAGTAACAGTAAAGGGCGCTAAAGGAGCTCTGACTCGTGTGTTCAACGATGCAGTAGAGATTGTTTCTGCTGATCAAGAACTGCGTACCACACCTCGTGAAGGTGTTGCGAACGCTGTCGCACAGGCAGGTACTGCTCGCGCTCTATTAAATAACATGGTTATCGGGGTTACCCAAGGCTTTGAACGTAAACTGAACCTAGTAGGTGTTGGTTATCGTGCACAAGCTCAAGGTAGCAAACTGAATCTGAGCCTAGGCTTCTCACATCCAGTTGAGTATGCGGTTCCAACAGGCGTTACTGTTGAAACTCCAACTCAAACTGAAGTTGTGGTGAAGGGCGCTGATAAGCAACTGGTAGGTCAGGTTGCTGCGAATATTCGCGCTTATCGTAAACCAGAGCCTTATAAAGGCAAAGGTGTACGTTACAGCGACGAGCAAGTGCGCCGTAAAGAAGCCAAGAAAAAATAGGGTAATACGATGGACAAGAAATCAGCTCGCTTACGTCGTGCTACTCGCGCACGTAAGAAAATTCAAGAGTTGGGTGCAACCCGTCTGGTGGTTCACCGTACCCCGCGGCATATTTATGCTCAGTTGATCGCAGCAAGTGGCTCAGAAGTAATCGCTTCTGCTTCTACTGCAGAAAGCGCGATTAAAGAGCAGGTGAAAAGCACGGGTAACGTGGAAGCCGCAAAATTCGTCGGTAAGTTGATCGCCGAGCGTGGAAAAGAGAAGGGCGTTGAGTCTGTATCTTTCGATCGCAGTGGCTTCAAGTACCACGGTCGTGTTGCTGCACTGGCAGATGCTGCCCGTGAAGCAGGACTGCAGTTCTAGGAGACGATAATGGCAAATCAAGAAGCTCAAAACGGTGAACTGGTTGAAAAATTGATCACAGTCAACCGCGTCTCTAAAGTGGTTAAAGGTGGTCGCATCTTTAGCTTCACTGCGCTGACTGTGGTAGGTGATGGACAAGGTAAAATCGGTTTCGGATACGGTAAAGCACGTGAAGTGCCTGCTGCAATCCAGAAGGCGATGGAAAAAGCGCGTCGTAACATGGTAACTGTTGAGTTAACCAATGGTACGTTGCAGCACCCTGTTAAAGGTCGTCACTCTGGCTCGAACGTATACATGCAGCCAGCTTCTGAAGGTACAGGTATCATCGCCGGTGGTGCGATGCGTGCAGTACTCGAAGTAGCAGGTGTACATAACGTTCTGTCAAAAGCGTACGGTTCAACTAACCCAATCAACGTTGTTCGCGCAACGATTAAAGCTCTCGAGGCTATGCACTCGCCTGAGCAAATCGCTGCAAAACGCGGACTGTCTGTTGACGAAATCGTGGGGTAATGAACGATGGCGAAAAAGACAATCAAGGTTACTCAAACTAAAAGCTCAATTGGCCGCTTACCAAAGCATAAAGCCACTTTAGTAGGTTTGGGTTTGCGCCGTATTAACCACACAGTTGAACTGGAAGATACACCTTCAGTTCGCGGTATGGTGAATAAGGTTTATTACATGGTTAAGGTAGAGGAGTAAGACATGTTTTTGAATTCTCTCTCTCCTGCACCTGGTGCAAAGACTGCTAAGAAGCGCGTTGGTCGTGGTATTGGTTCTGGTCTTGGCAAAACAGGTGGTCGCGGTCACAAAGGTCAGAAATCTCGTTCAGGCGGAAGCGTGAAACCAGGTTTCGAAGGTGGTCAAATGCCACTTCAGCGCCGCTTACCGAAGTTTGGTTTTACGTCACGTAAAGCAATGCAAACTGCGGAAGTAACGCTGGGTGAATTGGCCAAAGTTGCCGGTGATACCGTGACTCTGGACGGCTTGAAAGAAGCAGGCTTGGTGAAGAAGAACATTTTGTTCGTAAAAGTCATCAAATCTGGCGAAATCAGTCGTGCAGTCACTGTACAGGGTATTAAAGTCACTAAAGGCGCGCGCGAGTTGATCGAAGCGGCCGGCGGCAAAGTCGAAGGATAATTGACTCATGGCTAAACCAGGATTGGAAAAATCCAGCGCGAAAGGCGGATTATCAGAACTGAAAACGCGTTTGTTGTTTGTTCTTGGAGCAATCATCGTATTCCGTGCTGCGTCTTTCGTGCCGATTCCTGGTGTAGATGCAGCCGTATTAGCTGATTTGTTTGAACAGCAACGGGGCACCATCGTGGCCATGTTTAACATGTTCAGTGGTGGTGCTCTCGAGCGTGCGTCGATTCTGGCGTTGGGTATTATGCCCTACATTACCTCAGCCATTATTATGCAATTGTTAGCAGTGGTTCATCCAAAGCTAGCAGAGCTGAAAAAGGAAGGGGAAGCCGGTCGACGCAAGATCAGCCAATACACGCGTTGGGGTACTCTCGTTCTCGCAACGATGCAGTCGATAGGGATCGCAACCGGTTTACCAAACCTGATACCAGGCTTGGTGGCAAATCCGGGTTTTGCGTTCTACTTTACTGCAGTGGTGAGCTTAGTTACGGGAACTATGTTCCTGATGTGGCTAGGTGAGCAGATTACGGAGCGAGGCATCGGTAACGGTATCTCAATTATCATCTTTGCCGGGATTGTTGCAGGCTTGCCTTCAGCGGTCGGTCAAACAGCAGAGCAAGCACGTCAGGGCGACCTGCACCTGTTACTTCTGTTGTTAATCGGAGTAGTCGTTATTGCGGTTACTTACTTTGTTGTATTTGTAGAGCGCGGACAGCGTCGGATTGTGGTAAACTACGCCAAGCAACAGAAAGGTCGTAAAGTTTTTGCCGCACAGAGTTCACATTTGCCATTGAAGGTTAATATGGCAGGTGTAATTCCACCGATTTTCGCGTCAAGCATCATCTTGTTCCCTGGCACTATGGCGTCATGGTTTGGACAAGGTGAGGGCGGTGTAGCAGAAGCATTACAAAACGTTGCGTTGACATTGTCACCGGGACAGCCTTTGTATGTGATGTTATATGCTGCTGCGATTATCTTCTTCTGTTTCTTCTATACTGCGTTGGTATTTAACCCACGCGATACAGCAGATAACTTGAAGAAGTCAGGTGCGTTTATCCCAGGCATTCGCCCAGGTGAACAAACCTCGCGCTACATTGACAAAGTGATGACACGACTCACGCTGGCTGGCGCTCTGTACATAACATTTATCTGTTTGGTTCCTGAATTCATGATGATTGCGTGGAACGTTCAGTTCTACTTTGGCGGAACATCATTATTGATTATCGTCATCGTTATCATGGATTTCATGGCTCAGGTACAAACTCATTTGATGTCTCATCAATATGAGTCGGTACTGAAAAAAGCGAACCTTAAGGGCTACGGCCGCTAAGGTCGTTGGTTACGGAGACTAGCAATGAAAGTACGTGCTTCCGTTAAGAAGATCTGCCGGAACTGCAAGGTCATCAAACGCCACGGAGTTGTCCGGGTGATTTGTACTGACCCTAAGCATAAGCAACGGCAGGGTTAAGAAAGAAGTTTCACAGTCCGGCATTTGCCGGGCTGTGATAAATGCTATTTGCATTAAGTAAAAAATGCTATTTGCATTAAGTAAACCGGTTGAGTATCCTAACGGGCTTTTCAACTGGTGCCCATTAAACTATAGGAGATATGTTAGTGGCCCGTATAGCTGGCATTAACGTCCCTGACAACAAGCATGCAGTTATTGCATTGACATCGATCTTCGGTATCGGTCTGACTCGCTCAAAAGCGATTTTGGCTGCCGTTGGTATCGCTGAAGATACAAAACTAAGCACTTTGTCAGAGGAACAAATCGACGTAATTCGTGATGCGGTTGCAAAATACTCGGTAGAGGGTGACCTGCGTCGTGAAGTATCAATGAACATTAAGCGTCTGATGGATCTCGGTTGTTACCGTGGTCTCCGTCATCGTCGCAGCTTACCTCTTCGTGGTCAGCGCACTAAAACTAATGCGCGCACCCGTAAAGGTCCGCGTAAACCGATTCGTAAGTAAGGAGAAGCGATCATGGCTAAAACACCTACTCGCGCTCGGAAACGCGTTAAAAAGCAAGTGACCGACGGCATGGCGCATATCCATGCGTCTTTCAACAACACGATCGTGACAATCACCGATCGCCAGGGCAACGCATTGTCTTGGGCTACTGCTGGTGGCTCAGGGTTCCGTGGCTCGCGTAAATCAACTCCGTTTGCTGCTCAGGTAGCTGCAGAGCGCGCAGGCGAAATGGCGAAGGAATATGGTCTGAAAAATTTGGAAGTGTTCGTGAAAGGACCAGGTCCAGGTCGTGAATCTTCGATTCGTGCCTTGAATGCGGTCGGTTACAAAATCACAAACATCACCGATGTGACTCCTATTCCTCACAACGGTTGTCGTCCGCCTAAGAAACGTCGCGTTTAATTGGCGTGAAACGATAGTTGGAGAAAGAACATGGCTAGATATTTGGGTCCAAAACTCAAACTGAGTCGTCGCGAAGGCACCGACCTCTTTCTAAAGAGCGGCGTACGTGCAATCGACTCAAAATGTAAGTTGGAGAATGCACCTGGTCAGCACGGCGCGCGTCGCGGTCGTTTGTCTGATTACGGTCTCCAGTTGCGCGAAAAGCAAAAAGTTCGTCGTATTTTCGGCGTGCTCGAAAAGCAATTCCGTAACTACTATAAAGAAGCTGCGCGAATTAAAGGCAACACCGGTGAGAACCTGCTGCAATTACTCGAGGCGCGCCTCGATAACGTAGTATACCGGATGGGCTTTGCGTCAACTCGTGCTGAAGCGCGTCAGTTGGTAAGCCACAAAGCGATCGTTGTAAATGGTCGTGTTGTGAACATTCCATCGTTTCAGGTGAAGCCTGAAGACGTGGTCAGCGTTCGCGAAAAAGCTAAGAAGCAAGCACGAATTGGTGCTGCGCTTGAGCTTGCAGAGCAGCGTGAAAAACCGACTTGGGTAGAAGTAGATACTAAAGAAATGTCTGGTATCTTCAAACGTCTACCAGAGCGGACTGACCTGTCTGCAGACATTAACGAACAGTTGATCGTAGAGCTTTACTCTAAGTAAGGCCTCAGCATAAAGAGAGGACACAATGCAGGGTTCTGTAACCGAATTTCTGAAACCGCGACTCGTTGATATCGAGCAAGTGAGCACCAACCGCGCAAAGGTAACTTTGGAGCCGTTGGAGCGCGGTTTCGGTCATACGCTGGGTAATGCACTGCGTCGTATCCTTCTCTCTTCAATGCCAGGATGTGCGGTAACTGAAGTAGAGATTGACGGCGTACAGCATGAATACAGCACGAAAGAGGGTGTGCAGGAAGACATCATCGAGATCCTGCTCAACCTAAAAGGTCTGGCTGTCAAACTGAACGGCAAAGACGAAGCTACGTTGACTTTGAGCAAGTCAGGCGTAGGTCCTGTAACTGCAGCCGATATCACCACTGATGGTGATGTTGAAATCTGCAATCCGGACCACCTGATTTGTACGTTGACCGGTGACATTGATTTTTCAATGCGCATCAAAGTTGAACGCGGTCGTGGTTACGTCCCTGCAAACGTTCGTCAGCAGAATGAAGAAGAAGGTCGTTCGATTGGACGTCTTTTGGTCGATGCTTCATTTAGTCCGGTTGAGCGTATTGCCTACAATGTCGATGCGGCACGTGTAGAGCAACGTACTGACTTGGATAAACTGGTTATCGATATGGAAACCAATGGTACTATCGAGCCAGAAGAAGCAATTCGTCGAGCGGCAACAATTTTGGCTGAACAGCTAGAAGCCTTCGTTGAATTGCGTGATGTAAGCGAACCAGAAGAGAAAGAAGAGAAACCGGAATTTGATCCGATTCTCCTGCGTCCAGTAGATGATCTGGAGCTGACTGTCCGGTCTGCAAACTGTCTGAAAGCAGAAGCGATTCAGTATATTGGCGATCTGGTTCAGCGCACTGAGGTGGAGCTTTTGAAGACTCCTAACCTTGGTAAGAAATCGCTGACTGAAATCAAGGATGTACTTGCGTCACGTGGATTGTCTCTGGGCATGCGTCTTGAGAACTGGCCACCAGCAAGTTTGATGGATAACGACTAAGGACGCCGATTAAGGTCGCCTAGGTAGAAGATTTACTGAGAAGGGTATTGGTATGCGCCATCGTAAGAGTGGTCGTCAACTTAACCGAAACAGCAGCCATCGTCAGGCTATGTTCCGTAACATGGCTAGCTCATTGGTTCGTCACGAAGTGATCAAAACCACTGTGCCAAAAGCGAAAGAGCTGCGCCGAGTAATTGAACCTTTAATTACTTTGGCAAAAGAAGATAGTGTTGCAAACCGCCGTTTGGCCTTTGCACGCACTCGCGATAAAGAAGTTGTAGGTAAGCTTTTCAACGAGCTAGGCCCACGTTTTTCAGAGCGTCCAGGTGGTTACACCCGGATTCTGAAATGTGGTTACCGCGCTGGTGATAACGCCCCTATGGCATTTATCGAGTTGGTTGACCGACCTGTAACTGAAGAAGTTGTAGAAGAAGCGGCTGCTGAAGAGTAAGCACTTGGTTCCAACACTTAATAAAAACGGAGTCTTTTAGGCTCCGTTTTTTTATGTTTAATTGCTTGTGACAAGTAAGATAGCTTTTTATAGTGTCGTTCTTTCCTCGGTAATGAGCGTAAGTACCGGAACGACGACATAGTATGGGAGACGAATGAAATGCCAAGCTTTGATATTGTTTCTGAGATAGATAAAGTTGAGCTGCGCAATGCGGTGGATAATGCGAGCCGTGAGTTAAGTACTCGGTTCGACTTTCGTGGGGTTGAGTCAGAGATTGAGCTTAAGGACTTAACGGTTACCCTGAAAACGGAATCAGATTTCCAAGCACGTCAGTTGCTGGAGATATTACGTAACCAGTGTACGAAGCGCGGCATATCGTTAGCAGGTGCTGATATTGAAGATACACCTGTTCACAGCGGCAAAACGTTTTCTTTTCATGTTGTATTTAAGCAAGGCATCGATCAAGCCGTCGCAAAACAGATAACCAAACTCATAAAAGAGAGCAAGGTGAAGGTACAGACATCCATTCAGGGTGAGAAAGTGCGGGTTACCGGTAAGAAACGTGATGACTTGCAAATGACCATCGCCTTGTTAAAAGACTCCGATATAGAGTTACCCCTGCAATTTGAGAATTTCCGCGACTAACTATTGGTGAAATGTTAAAAAACTGTGATATTTCGTTAATTTAGAGGGTTTTCTAAGCGTTTCGAACAGAAAGTGAGCGATCGGTGTTTTTTTTGAAAAAAGATCTTGATCGCACTCATTCGATCCTTATAATGCGCCTCCGTTGTCAGGGAGAACTTGGCAGCCTGAAATCAAGAAGTAGCGCAAGATTGCGCGGGATCAAATAAAGATCCAAAGCTGCTTGACTTCGCCTAAGGGTCGCGTAG
>NZ_JACAVQ010000008.1 GCF_015354615.1 Aliidiomarina indica
AAAGCCTTAACGCCCCAACTGGTTAAATCTTAAAGGGTGACAACTATCCTGCCAGAGGGGGAAACTGAGACAGATTTAATTAGAGTTTTCTGCGATAGTAATAGCAGGAGACGACTATGAAAAAATCATGGGTCCTATTTTAAGGGATGTTTACAAGTCGACTGGATGATCATATAGACCTATGAAAACTTGGCTGACACAGAATATTGAACACCCTCTTGCTTTATCTTTAGTTTACGGATGAAACCGATAACTTATCGATTGCATATTCATCGTTAAACCGCATTGCGGTCTCCATCAGTGTCGCTCCTCCGTATTCGGTATCCGCCGTAGCGCCCATATAAACAGCAATGTTGATTCTTAGTCTTCGCACTGGCTCATTTACTTTCCCGCTGTCAGCAATTAAATAAAAGGTAGATTGCGGGAGTCCATTTAAAAATGCAGGTACATATAAAAGGTAGAAGCTAACCCAATAAGTAATAACCAAGAAGCACAACGCTGAAAGAGTAATCTTAACTAGAGACATACCAAAACTCATAACTTCTTACACTCCAAATCCGATGTATCGGTTAATGTATTATATAATTGGCTGAAGGAAAGTTGGATATCATAGTTATTTACTTCACAAACGAGTTCTTCTAACTCTGTCAAGGTTTCTATGCTCATATAGTGACCAAACTCGGAAATAAGGTCTGCCCGCATTGCTGTAATCATTGAGCGGAAGAGCTCACCATTTCTAGCATTTATATCCATTCCTTTTCGCTTAATTCTTTCAATATCCCTTCGCGCAGAGTTTGTATCTCCATGTACATGAACCACAAAAGATGTGTTATCGAGTGCGCCAAACGACTCTGAATCATATCTATAACTAACCAAAAAGTGCTGAACAATTAATAACAACATGCATGCGATTGCATAGCTTTTGGGGAAAGCCATGCGCTCTCTACCAAAATAAACGAGCAATCCGGCAATGATCAAAACTATGAGGAAGCTTGTAAATATTAACGGAAGTAACTGATCAAGTGCCTCTGA
Source organism: Aliidiomarina indica (assembly GCF_015354615.1). Taxonomy (GTDB): domain Bacteria; phylum Pseudomonadota; class Gammaproteobacteria; order Enterobacterales; family Alteromonadaceae; genus Aliidiomarina; species Aliidiomarina indica. Next base: position 1,033 of record NZ_JACAVQ010000008.1, read on the forward strand.
CCAAGAGTCTATCAATCTATGTTCACGAAAGTTATTAAACACAAAAAATCCAAGCAGACTCAAGGGAAGCGCCATGGTCAAGCGCCCTAATAAGTCATTTCTTTTTCTCTCCGCCATATACCCCCCCAACGAACAATATCTAAATATTTTAGAATCCAGACTTCGTATTCGAGCAATCTAGTCTACGAGTTACACTTATTTCATTTCCGTCTGAATCAAACCTTCTCTCAACCCTCAACCTGTGTCCGTTGTGTTCATAAAAAGTTGTTACTTGCGTATCACCCTGCTGAATATCAATCCGCAACGCCTCGCCTGCTGAGTGTAATAAAAAGACCGTTCCGGTTGCTGGGATAACATAAAAAGGGTTTGGAGCAAAAAGTGTCGAGAAAGCAACAGCTTGACTGGCTATTTTGAAATCGTCACTAAGCTTATTCGCACGTTTTCTTTGTATTTCTGCGTCGGCTCGACTTACATTTGCAAAATCCACTACGACTGTTTCGATTCTCATATGGTTTGTGCTATTTGCGTGGCATCCACATGCCTCTAATCCGAAAAAGTCAAAATAATTAACCGGATTTGCCCCCACATACCCATAGGTATTCATCCCGCCGGCAAGCCCTATCGGGTCGCTTTGCAGGTAACGGCCTGTGGTGGCATCGTAATCCCGAAAATAGTTATACCAGCTGTTTTTCTCTGCATCCCAGTACTGGCCCGGAAAACCAATATTAAAATCACCTATTGAGCTCGTTAACACGGTGCGTTCGAAGGCTTCGAGCTGTGCCCGCCACACCACGTTCTGCGACTGGTCGGTGATTACTTCAGGGCGGCCGAGGTGATCATTATGCACATAGTACAACTGGTTGTTGGCAATATAGCCTACCACCTGACCCGCAAAATAAATATATTGCTTCGCCGTACCCTCGGCAAGTAATTGCCCCGTCGGGCTGTATATATAGTGCGTGGAGGTACTTCCTGTGGTTTTACGCACCCGTTGCCCCAATGCATTATACCCATAGGTGGTGCTGCCAGCACTCACCATACGGTTGTCTTGATTGTAGGTATAGTTCCGTGTTTGTCCGTTGAACAAAATCTCACTGACCACATTGCCATTTGCATCGTAAGTCAGACTACGCTGATTACTTCCTCTGGTGACCGATAACAAGCGGTTCGAGTTAGCATCCATCTGATAGGTTTCACTCAAGGTTCCACTGCGGCTCAATCGGTTCCCTATACTATCGTAAGTGAAATCCGTGTTACCCAACCCCACGCTGGAAACGGACGTTAATCTTCCTAAATTATCGTACGTGAAGTTCTGACTGTCCGAAGGCCGAATCTGGTTTGTGATTGCGTTAATAAATCCACGAGTGTCATACCCATAGCTTAAACTTTGGATGTTTGGTGTGGAGATTTTCGTTATATGGTAGGAAGCGTTATATTCTAAATTTCTCTGGAGCTGATTTCCAAACGTGAAACTCCGAACTGGACCAAATGGTAAATACTGTGCGTTTCCTAATATATCGTGCGTAGAGCCGTTAATCGTAACTGTCATATGGTCAATGAAGCCTAAATCGCTATAGATATAGTTGACACTATTCCCTCCAGGATAAATTAAGGATATTAAACGCCCATGTTGATCATACTCCCAGTTTACTGCGTAATCTTCGCCAAGTATGTTGTTGTGCTGTGTGGCCAGTTTACCCCACTGGTTATAACTGTAAGTCGTGTGCCCCGAACCATCGGATATAGAAGTTAGTTTTCCATGCCCGCTCAGCGATTGGTCGTAGTTAAACTCAACCACCTGATTATTGACTCTCTTTGTTATTCGACCGAGCGAATCATATTCGAAACTAGTTGATATGCCACGAGCATCGGTTTTGCTCAATACTTGACCTATTAACGAGTACAAAAATGTCGAGGTGCCCGCATCTTGACTATCTAGCTGAGTGCGTTCTCTGAATTTATTAAGTGAGTAGTGAGTATCAATATCCCGAGCATCTTGTACGCGCGTCAAGCCCCGTTCATTATGCTCAAACCGTGTTTCAATTCCATTAGGCTCACGCTGAAGTGTCAGTCGGTTTAACTCATCGTATTCATAGTAAGTTACTTGGTTTGCGCCATCCTGAACGCTTACGAGGTTACCCGCAGCGTCATAATTATACCGAGAAAGAGCAACACCTTCATGATCATAAACTGCCGTTAACATTCCCCTTTTAGAATATTCGAAGGTTCGCTCGTATGATTGATTGATTGCATAAACATGCCCACATTCTTCAGGTGGTGGCTGTATAATAATCGGATCAGGTTCTTCGGGCTCAATTCCAATTTCAGAGACTTCTGCAGATGTAACCATGATCCCCATAGGCTCTGAACCTTCACAAGGAACATAATCAATGTAAACACGCTCTGAAAAACGCTGCTGAACAATATTTCCCAATAAATTTCTAGTAAGTAATTCCTCGTGCTGCAAATCGCCTTGTGAAACTTTCACATTCACCAGTCTTCCCGCAATGTCGTAGAGATACCTATAAGTTATTTGGTCAGAACGGGTTTCGGTTGCGATGTGACCAAATCTATTACGCGTGTACGTTATGCGGTAAACTGATCCGCTGGCAGACCTTTTTTCGATTGCCCTCAAACGACTCCGGCTATCATATTCGTAGGCGGTTTGAGTTCCGTCTGGATGTGTAATCAGACCAACATTACCTAACGCATCATAACCCGTATAGGTTGTTTTCAAGCCATTTGATGTGGCAGATTCGATTAATTGCCCAAGATTATCGTAAGTATAGGTTTTTGAGTTGCCTTTCGGATTTGTTACAATTAAAGTGGCTGGGATTAGACCCTGATGATAAGTGTAGGCGTATTGCCATATACGGCTTTCGTTGTCACCTTTTTGCTCATAGCGTATCAGGTCGCCGGCATAATTGTATTGAAAGGACTCATTAACACCATCTCCTCGTGTTACGCTAAGTAACTTTCTTGTTGTCGGGTGCCAACTATAAAGCTCAGTATATTCAGAGGAACTACCAACTGCTCGCGTACGAGACTGCAAGAGCCGTTTATCATACGTGAAACTTGTTACTGTGCCGGACATATCTGTTCTCGATATGACCTCACCTAATCCATTATGAATCTGGCTCTGCACACCACTGCTGCAGTATGGGGTGCCTTCTACCTCAACCGAGACTAGTTTGCTTTTTGAATTGTCAGAATATCGATAAGTAGTATCATGACCAATTGCGTTTGTTACCTTTGTAAAGGTTTCACCGTATGTAAAAGTATTTTTATTGATATTATTAGCATGTCTACTGACAGTAACCCGACCTTGGATATCATATTCGAACCATGAGTAACGTATCCCGTTGTAACTTATGCCGGTGAGATAATAGGGGGTGGTTCCCTCGTAATGGTAGGTATGTCTATCGCCGTTTGGATAGAGAACACTCGAAAGCATATTGTGGCTATCATAAGTATAACTAAAATGGTTTCCGGCAGGATCTTCGACTTGTGAAATCCGACCATCCGCCCAAGATACGTGTAATTGTCGCCCGGCAGCATCTGTTATTGATGCCAAGTTATTGCCTTGATAACCAAATGTAATGGACCTTCCGCTTGAAACATCACGCACTTCAATAAGGCGCCCCTCGTTGTTAAAAACAGTAACCGTGCCTCTTTCATGGTGCAAAGTCCAAACGGAATAATCAGGGGTACTGTCAAGAACATTCGCACCTGATACTGACAGAAATGAAACTTCCGGAAGTTCTCCGGGAGGGACTGTACGGGGGGCTTCAAAGTAAAGCTTCTTTCCCATTTCGTTTACCACAAAGACGGGCCAAGGGTGACCATCTGGAGATGTGGTCAATTCAAGTCGCCAGTCAAACACTGAAGACCATCCTTGACCAAAAGATCCAACATCTACTTTCGTGCTCGCGTAATTTCTTTCTAATGATAGTGGGTACTGACCATTTCCGATAAAGTCGATAACTCGTTCAATTTTCGTGCCCGAGGAGACAATGACCGGATTACCTTCTTCACAACTCTCATCAGCTGGGCTTTCGTTTTCAGCTCCAAAATTAAAATCACTTCCTGAATACCCATCCTCCTGAAGAAAAATTCGCAGGCGCGACAGAATATCCTCTATTTCTCTTTCTTTGTCATTTCTTGACCAGCGGGTCCCTTTTGTTTCTATTCGTTCGATGTTTTGAGAGCCGGAGGCGCTTGAGCTTATGGGCCAAAGGCCTATCAACAATGCGCAAAATAAAAGAATTAGAATAAAATTTGAATTGAAGAGTTGTTTCATTATGGGTCATCCTGCGTTCCGTGCATTTATGGCCCATCAGAGTAGGCTGTTAATTAAGTCATCCTGATAGAGTCTATTACGAATATTATATGCCCGTCTATAAAATGTTAATAAAATTGCTTTAGCCACGGCCGAACTAATTAAAAAGGACTGTCCTAAAGTGTGAAGTGAAGTACCCCTAAAGTGAACTGAGGCGCTTTTTGCTTATTGGCTGTTTAATCTATCCCTAATTAACTTTAAATACAGTGTAGGCACGCTACCAATCTCATGCTGTTCCATAAAGGTTTTTTCTGCGACGGGCTTCCACGCATAACCTGGACCATGCGTACAAGTATCTGCTGGATACAAACCTACCGCATCGTCGCTATCTGCATCTGAACCTAACACCCACTGTCCTTTTTCTGTTTTTCGTGCAATTGGGGTGGTTAGGTAGGTTCTCCAAGGCAAGCTTGCCTTGAAAGCCTGATAGCTTTCGTCATTGAGTTCACGGGATGCCGTAAACACGATATTTAATGCATCGAACTGGTAATCACCGCTACAAAAGGCACGTGCTAATTCGGGGCGCATGCCATATTCATCCGCTAAACCCAAAGCATGTCCGAGTTCATGCTGTAGCAGCAAGCCCGTTGCAGCCTGAGGCGCATACACAACTCCATTTCGAGTCTGGGCTAAGCCATCCCCAGTGACCACCATCGCTATGGCTTCAGGTGGTTCACTGCTCACATTCTCGCAATGCACATGGCCGTTCACTTCAAAGCATTGGCTTTCATAGCGCTGCGGATCCAGTGTCGCACAAAATGGTAAAATCTCGGGATTGAAGTTCTCCTGAACGAACTGCAGGCGGGTCGACAATCTCTCCTCGAGAGACTCGGCCCCCAAGACATGCACATCAAATAGACAAGCTTCGTGAGCATGAATCAAGACTCGACTGTATGCTTGAGTCTCAACTCCTTCATCCAAGAGAGGCTCTTCACCATGCTGCCACCAAGGCAACAAAAGAGCGGCACCGACGATAGTCAATGCACTCAGTTTAAAGAAGGGAATGCGCTTCGGTGACATCTTCGCGTGATCAGGGCGCTCGTAAAAGTTCACGGATATTATTTAGCTCCGTGCGTGCGTGACGATGCTCCAAATACGGGTACACGTTGGTGGCAAGCGTGAGCTTAAAGAAATTCATCGCTTGATGGTATTGGCCATTCATGGCGGCCACTTTGCCCATATAGAAGTAGGCTTCACATAACTGGTAATTCAGCTTGCGGCGATCTTCCGCGTTCTCGTAGGCATACATAATCAAACTCTCGCCGTCGATCTCGCCCACCAGAAATTCCAAAATCTTCTGGCCCCAAACATCTAAATTGGCGGCTTCCCACTGCTCATTCAATTGCTCAAATGCGCGGCCTGGGTTCATTTCCCATGCGGCAAAGTAATACCACATCACCCGGAATGGGTCGCTCGGGTCCTGAAAGTAATAATCAGCAAAATCGCTCAGCGCAAGCTCAAACTGGCCGTTGTAATAAGCAGCTAATCCACGATTTAAATACACGTATTCGTGATCAGGTTGAAGCTCAATCACACTATCAAAGGCTTCAAATGCGGCCTGGAACTCACCAGCCTCCGCATAGTAAATACCGAGAGAATGGTAAGCGTCGGCCATCGCCGGTTGCAACTCAAGGGCTTGGTTTACATCCACCAACGCCAAGGTTCTTAAGCCAAGATAATCATAGGTCATTGCGCGAACGTGTAATATTTGAGCGCGCTGCTCATCGTTTAAATCAGCTTTATAAAGCAGTTCGGTAAGCTGCAACAGCTCAATTTCAATGTTTTGATCGACAGGTAAAGGCTCAACAAGGAAAAGTTGCGGTTCACTCCCGTGAAATTCCTGCACCGACTCCACGACATCGGCGTCACTTGGCGCTTCAGGCGTTACCGTACATGCGGACAGTAAAAACACCGTAACCCAGCCTAAACTTAACGTACGAATTAATCGGTTCACTTGCGACTCCTACTGTCTATGATAGGGGTTATTACACCACATCCACGGCCTCTGGCAAAGAGGCAAAAAAAATGGCTGTCCGTAGACAGCCATTCCTATTTTTGCGTACAAATTAACGCTTATTCTTCAGAAGTGGTTTCTTCTGGAGCTTCTTGCGCTTCTTTCATACTCAGACGTACACGGCCTTGACGATCAATTTCCAGAACTTTTACGTTCACAGTTTGACCAACCGACAAGTAATCGTTCACATCTTCCACACGCTTATCGCTAATTTGCGAAATATGAACCAAACCATCTTTGCCTGGAAGTACAGTTACAAAGGCACCGAAATCAACGATACGTGCAACTTTACCTTCATAGATGCGACCTACTTCAACTTCTGCAGTCAGCGCTTCGATGCGTTTCACCGCATTTTGAGCTGAGGCATCGTCAGTTGCAGCAATCTTAATCGTACCATCGTCATCAATTTCAATCGTGGTACCCGTAGATTCCGTCAGTTCACGGATAACTGCGCCGCCTTTACCGATAACATCACGAATCTTCTCTGGGTTGATCTTCATGATGTGGAAGCGTGGCGCGAAATCAGACACATCGTCACGAGCTGAGCTGATCGCCTGGTCCATTACCGACAGAATATGCAAACGAGCGGCTTTAGCTTGTGCCAACGCTTGTTGCATGATGTCTTTGGTAATACCCTCGATTTTGATATCCATTTGCAGTGCAGTCACGCCTGTTGCGCTTCCGGCTACTTTAAAGTCCATATCGCCAAGGTGATCTTCGTCACCCAAGATATCTGATAGAACTACAAACTTATCACCTTCCTTCACCAAGCCCATGGCAATACCGGCAACCGATGCTTTAATCGGAACACCTGCATCCATCAATGCCAGTGACGTACCACATACAGAAGCCATTGAGCTCGAACCATTCGATTCAGTGATTTCAGATACTACACGGATGGTGTACGGGAATTCTTCTGGGTTAGGCATCACTGCCATAACACCGCGCTTAGCAAGACGACCGTGGCCGATTTCCCGACGCTTCGGAGAGCCAACCATGCCGGTTTCGCCGACACAGTACGGAGGGAAGTTGTAGTGCAGCATAAAGCGATCAGTACGGTGACCCATAATCTCGTCAATATTCTGCGCATCACGCTCTGTACCGAGGGTTGCAGCAACTAATGCTTGGGTTTCACCACGGGTAAACACAGAAGAACCGTGAACACGCGGTAATACGCCAGTAGCAACGTTCAGGCCACGAACCATATCTGGTTCACGTCCATCGATGCGCGGCTCACCAGCAATAATACGACCACGTACAACCTGTGATTCGAAATCATGGAAAATATCGCCCACTTCTTTCTCATCAAGATCGTCATGATCGGCTTTGAGCTGTTCGATCACATCTTTAAGAGCTGCTTTCAACGCATCACGGCGCTCGCTCTTGTCAGTGATCATGTATGCTTCGCCGATTTTGCTTTCTGCAGCTGCTTTTACTGCTGCAATAAGAGGCTCGTTCTTAGCAGCTGGCTGCCAGTCCCACTTCGGCGCGTTTACTTCTGCAGCAAAATCATTTACTGCATTAATGACCGATTGCAATTGCTCGTGACCGTACATTACGGCACCTAGCATCACTTCTTCACTTAACAAGTTCGCTTCTGACTCAACCATCAATACCGCAGATTCAGTTCCGGCAACAACGAGATCAAGATTTGAAGTTTCTAGTTCAGTTTTTGTTGGGTTTAGCACGTATTCATCATTGCTAAAGCCAACCCGCGCTGCACCGATAGGGCCGTTAAATGGCAAGCCTGAAACAGCCAATGCCGCAGAGGTACCGATTAGGGCCACAATATCTGGATTCACTTCTGGGTTCAGTGATACAACGGTGGCAACCACTTGTACTTCGTTGTAGAAACCTTCTGGGAACAATGGACGGATTGGACGATCAATCAGACGACTGGTGAGTGTTTCATTTTCAGAAGGACGTCCTTCACGCTTGAAGAAACCGCCAGGGATTTTACCGGCCGCGTAGGTACGTTCTTGATAATTAACGGTGAGCGGGAAGAAATCTTGGTCGGCCCGCGCTTCTTTTTTACCAACCACGGTAACTAAAACTGTGGTGTCGTCCATGCTTACCATGACAGCACCTGAAGCTTGACGTGCAATTGCTCCGGTTTCTAATGTAACTGTGTGCTGACCATACTTAAATTGTTTAATAATAGGATTCACGTTTTCTTTTCCTTCAACTTACTTACATTTTGCCCTTTGATTCTCTGGGCCATCTTTTTACGACTTACTTTAATTTATCCGATTAGTATACCTAATCATTGACCTGTGCGAGAACCATTTCCTGCATTCTCTTGTGTAATAACTGTACACAGGTCGCTTCAAACCCATTTCATATAGGCTGGAGCCCTACTCATAAAAGAATGAATAAAAATAAAGGGGCCCAGAGGCCCCTTTATTAACACCGCTTAGCGGCGCAGTTCTAGACGCTGAATCAAATCAACGTAGCGCGCTTCGTCTTTACGCTTCAGATAGTCCAGCAATTTACGACGCTGGCTAACCATGCGAAGTAGACCACGACGTGAGTGGTGGTCGTGCTTGTGTTCTTTGAAGTGACCTTGCAGGTGGTTAATTTGGGCAGTTAACAGTGCGACCTGAACTTCAGGTGAACCGGTATCGCCTTCACCGCGTGCAAAATCAGAAACGATTTGTGCTTTATGAGCTGCTGTTAGTGACATATTGGGACTCCATCTAGTTAGTGCCGGAGCCAATCACTAATTCAGCCCCAGCGGAAGAGCGCGCATTATACGTTGACTAGACGATGAATACAAGATTAAGCCAAGCTCAAAACACGCTTAGGCCAGTACAATCCGTCATCGCGTAAGCAAGCCACACCAAGAAATCGCTGCGCATCCCAGACACGCACTATTGCGTCGGTCGCTGGTGCCGGGGCTGTCACTGGTTGTCCGTGCAAAAAGCCATGGCCTTCAGCCGCTGAAACGGTAATCTTCGGCAATCGCGATACCGGTGAATCGGTGGGCAGTAGTAGCGCATCTAATGATTGATAGTCAAAGTTATCGGGGGCATCTCGCTCTGCCACCAAGGCATCCAGTTCTTCTAAACTATACATATCTTCGTATGCATAATCTGCCACACCGGTACGGCGCAGTTCTTTAACGTACGCACCAGAGCCCAATGCTTGTCCCATATCATCCACTAATGAACGAATATAGGTACCTTTGCTGCAGGTGACATCCAAGGTGATATACGGCAAATCGTAAGACACAATATGCATCTGATAGATATGTATTGAACGCGCTTCGCGCGGCACTTCAATGCCTTTGCGCGCATAATCGTAAAGGGGCCTACCTTGATACTTCAGGGCCGAAAACATCGACGGCACTTGCTGAATATTGCCGGTAAATTGGGCTTGGACACGTTCGAAATCTTCACGAGAAAAAGTAACGGGCGCGGTCGCCACAACCTCACCATCGGCGTCACTGGTATTGGTACGTATACCGAACTCCGCAACCACGCGATAAGATTTATCTGCATCCAGCAAGAACTGTGCAAACTTCGTAGCCTCACCTAAACAAATGGGCAGCATACCTGTGGCCAAAGGATCAAGCGCGCCGGTGTGCCCTGCTTTTTGTGCATAATAAATGCGTTTTACTTGCTGTAAGATTCGGTTTGATGATGCCCCGGTCGGTTTATCGACTAAAACAACACCGTTAATGACTCGACCCCGAGTTTTTCGTGCCACCCTTACATCCTCATGCGAAATATAGAAAAACGCCGGATGGGTATCCGGCGTTGTTTGGGTTAGTCTTTATTTTTTGCGTCGTCTCGTTCGCGCGCTTCACGTACAAGTTTTGCCATCCGAATCCCCTCATTTAGGGACTCGTCATGAACAAAGCGCAAATCAGGGGTAATTCGAGATTTAATGCGTTTCCCCAACAGGGAGCGAATAAAACCTGAGGCTTCATTCAGCACTTTCAACGCAATTTTTACTTGTTCTTCATCGTCTTGCAAGAAGGTTACAAATACTTTTGCGTAAGCCAGATCTCGAGATACTTCAACATCGGACACCGTTGGCATCACGACCCGCGGATCTTTAATTTCCCGCTGTAAGATCATCGCGATCTCACGTTGCATCTGCTGCGAAAAACGATCGGTACGACTAAATTCTTTCTTCATATAACACTCCTTTTTCGCATCGGGAATAAACCAAAGTGGGTCGCCACTAATGGCAGCGACCCGTGTTTGGATTAAAGCGTACGTTCAACCTGGACGGTTTCGAAAACCTCAATGTGGTCGCCAACGCGAACATCATTGTAGTTTTTCACACCAATACCACACTCCATGCCGTTGCGAACTTCCTGCACGTCATCTTTAAAGCGACGTAACGACTCAAGTTCACCTTCGTAGATAACCACGTTATCACGTAAGACACGGATTGGCGCTGAACGTTTGACGATACCTTCCGTCACCATACAACCTGCGATAGCGCCGATTTTCGGTGATTTAAAGACATCCCGCACTTCGGCTAGGCCGATAATTTGTTGCTTGAACTCTGGCGCTAACATACCGGTCATCGCTTGTTTGATTTCATCAATCAAATCGTAGATAACGCTGTAGTAACGCAGTTCAATACTCTCGTTCTCGGTAATGCGACGTGCTGTTGCATCTGCACGTACGTTAAAGCCGATAACAATCGCGTTCGACGCGCCGGCTAAGCTAATGTCGGTTTCAGTAATTCCACCTACACCAGAACCGATGATGTTCACTTTTACTTCGGAGGTCGATAGTTTCGTCAACGACTCAATAATCGCCTCAAGTGAACCTTGAACATCGGCCTTCACAACCAAGTTAAGTTCAGAAACAACACCTTCTTCCATGCTCGTAAACATGTTTTCAAGTTTCGCTTTCTGTTGGCGTGCAAGCTTCACTTCGCGGTATTTACCTTGACGATAGTTCGACACTTCGCGTGCTTTACGCTCGTCTTTTACCACGGTTACTTCGTCGCCTGCTTGCGGCACACCCGAAAGACCTAAGATCTCGACAGGAATTGAAGGGCCTGCGCTCTCCACTTCTTTGCCTAATTCGTTGCGCATAGCGCGAACACGACCATATTCCAAACCACAGAGCACGATATCGCCACGGTTTAAGGTACCGCTTTGTACCAAGATGGTAGCAATAGGACCGCGACCTTTATCAAGGCGTGATTCGATAACTAGACCATGTGCCATACCATCGTGAGCAGCCTTCAGGTCAAGCAGCTCAGACTGCAGAAGAATCGCTTCGAGCAGGCCATCAATGTTCTCACCGGATTTCGCCGATACGTGAACAAACTGAACATCGCCGCCCCACTCTTCTGAGAGGACGTCGTGCTGTGACAGCTCAGACTTGACTCGGTCTGGATCCGCTTCTGGCTTATCAATCTTATTCACTGCAACCACAAGTGGCACACCCGCTGCTTTCGCATGCTGGATAGCTTCCACGGTTTGTGGCATAACGCCATCGTCCGCTGCGACCACAAGAATAACCACGTCGGTAGCACTGGCACCACGTGCCCGCATTGAAGTAAACGCTGCGTGACCCGGGGTATCAAGGAATGTGATCATGCCATGACCGGTATCAACGTGGTACGCACCAATGTGCTGGGTAATACCACCGGCTTCACCGGCGGCAACCTTCGCTTTTCGAATGTAATCGAGTAACGATGTTTTACCGTGGTCGACGTGACCCATAACGGTGACGACAGGGGCACGCGGCGTTAACTCACCGGTATCACCACGGTCGAGTAGTACCGCTTGCTCGAGTTCGTTATCGCTCACCAACACAAACTTATGACCCATTTCTTCAACGACAAGCGATGCCGTTTCTTGGTCAAGAACTTGGTTGATGGTAACCATCTCGCCCATCTTCATCATCGTTTTGATAACTTCAGAGGCTTTCACCGCCATACGGTTGGCTAAGTCGGCCACTGTAATGGTTTCTGGAATACGCACTTCACGCTCTACTGGCGACGCTGGCTTGTTAAAGCCATGCTGCATCGAGCTTGGGCTGCGCTTACTTCCTTTACGGCGGCGCTCACGACGAGGAGAGTCATCCTTTTCATCGTCTTTGCCACGGCGTTTGGTTTTCTTCGCAGTACGGCGGCCACGACGCTCTTCTTCGCTGTCTTGTTGTTCTTCAGCAAATTTCGCGGTAACCGATGTAGTGAAGTGAACGTCTTCTTCTTCCATTTTCTTGCGTCGGGCTTCTTCTTCTTCCCAACGCGCTTGATTCTCTTCCGCTAAGCGACGTGCTTCTTCTGCTTGACGCTTGGCTTCTTCTTCCGCTTTCTTAGCCGCTTCAGCTTCCTGCGCTTTACGCAATTTATCAGCTTCCGCTTTCGCAGCTTCTGCTTTCGCTTTTTCTTCTGGCGTTTTCTCAGGTTGTGATTTCGCCGCCTTCGCTTCCGCAGCTTTACGCTTTTCTTCCGCGATTTTGCGTTCTTCTTCACGACGTTTCGCTTCAGCTTCTGCTTTCGCTTTTGCCTCTGCACGCGCTTTCTCTTCTGCAGCTAAGCGCTCTTGCTCTGCTGCTTCTGCCGCTAGCCGCTCTTCTTCTTGCTTCCGCGCTTCCTCTTCTGGAGAGCGCTTCACATAAGTGCGTTTCTTCCGTACTTCAACCTGAACAGCTTTTGCCTTACCCGGCCCCGCATTAATACTCAAGGTACTGCGTGTTTTCCGCTTTAAGGTCATGCGGCTCGGAGCTGCGCTACCGTCGCCACCATGAGCTTTATTCAGATGCGCTAATAGCGCCGCTTTTTCGTCTTCTGACACAGTTTCACCGGCCGACTTAGAAATACCGGCATCACTTAACTGTTGCAGCAAGCGATCAACGGAGGTTCCGATATCACTGGCAAGTTTTTCGATTTTGACTTCTGCCATCTAATTCATACCTCACTTTCAAATTATGCTTCGTCACTAAACCAGCAGATATTACGGGCTTTCATAATCAATTCGCCCGCCTGTTCTGGAGTGAGTGACTCAATTCCTTCCAAATCATCAGTGCCTTGCTCAGCAAGGTCTTCCAGGGTTTTCACACCCATCGCGGCGAGTTCATACGCCAAGTGACGATCCATTCCCTCAAGATCGAGCAGTGTCGAATCGGGTTCTGCTCCTTCTAAGGATTCTTCTGTTTTCAGGGCTTTGGTCGTCAGGTAATCTCGCGCACGAGTACGCAATTCTTCAACGATATCTTCGTCCATTCCCTCAATCGACAACAGTTCCGCAACTGGAACATAGGCAATCTCTTCTAATGAAGAGAAGCCTTCATCAATCAATACCGTTGCAAAATCTTCGTCGATCTCAAGGCCTTCAGTGAAGAGGCCAAGCAAACGCTCAGATTCCGCTTCATTGCGGGCATTGAAATCGTCGACGGTCATGACATTCAATTCCCAGCCAGTTAATTGGCTTGCTAATCGAACGTTTTGACCATTACGGCCGATAGCTTGCGCTAAATTGCCTTCTTCAACGGCGATATCCATAGTGTGGGTTTCTTCGTCCATCACGATAGATACGACTTCTGCAGGTGACATGGCGTTAATCACGAACTGTGCAGGATTATCGTCCCACAGCACGATATCCACACGCTCACCACCAAGCTCACCAGAAACGGCTTGTACACGTGCACCACGCATACCTACACATGCACCCACTGGGTCAATGCGACGGTCATTACTCTTCACAGCAATTTTAGCCCGTGAACCTGGATCCCGTGCGGCACCTTTAACTTCGATCATCTCTTCACCGATTTCCGGTACTTCAATGCGGAACAACTCCACAAGGAAATCTGGGTGAGTACGACTTACGAATAACTGGGCGCCACGCGCTTCAGGGCGCACTGCAAATAACAAGCCACGAATACGGTCGCCTGGACGTACGCTTTCACGAGGCAGCATTTCGTCACGGAAAATAACCGCTTCCGCGTTATTTCCTAAATCCAAAATGATGTTGTCACGGGTCGCTTTTTTCACGATACCGCTAATCAAGGTGCCTACCTGATCTTCGTACTGCTCAACCACTTGCGCACGCTCAGCTTCACGTACTTTCTGTACGATTACTTGCTTCGCTGTTTGCGTGGTGATGCGATCAAACTTAATCGATTCAATTTGATCTTCAACGTAATCACCTACTTGAATCTCTGGCTCATCGATTTGAGCTGCAGACAACGAAATTTCCGCATACGGATTTTCCAATGCCCCATCTGGATCTTCAACCACGCGCCAACGGCGGTAGGTATCAAAGTTGCCGGTGTTGCGATCTATCGCAACGCGCACATCGATGTCCCCGTCGTATTTCTTCCGGGTCGCCGTTGCAATCGCAACTTCTAAGGCTTCAAAAATCTTTTCACGAGGTACCGCTTTTTCGTTCGATACCGCTTCTGCAACCAGCAAAATCTCTTTACTCATTTCTGCCTCGTCAACGCTTATTCTTAATCAAACTTCGGTACCAGGTTCGCCTTTTTCACTGCGCTGACCGGTACATTCAATGATTCGTCACCTAGGGTAAATGTAATCTTGTCGCCTTCTACAGCGGAGATTACGGCTTTAAAGTTTCGTTTGTTCTCTATCGCGGCTGTTAATTGCACAGACGCTTCTTCACCAATGAATCGCTCAAAATGGTGAATGTTAAATAAGGGCCGGTCCATACCTGGAGAAGACACCTCAAGGTTGTACTCAGTGCTTATCGGATCTTCAACGTCCAATACCGCGCTCACTTGATGGCTTACATCAGCGCAGTCATCGACGGAAATCCCATTTTCATGATCAATATAAACGCGCAAGATCGACGTTTTCGCACGTACGAATTCAATCCCTACGAGTTCATAACCTGCCGCAGAAACCGCAGGCTCTAGCATTTGTGTTAGTCGCTCAACCAGAGTTGCCAACGTAACCTCCAGAAACAAAAAAAGGGCATAAAGCCCAGTTCTCAGGTACCCAAAAGAATGCCACAAAGCCTAGATAGCAAAAAGCCCCAAACACCGTCGGGGCTAATATACAATCGAGCCTTTCGACCTGAGCTTACCGAACTTGGAACGTTTCCTGTGAAACGCTACGTCTCGTTAAACTCGAACTGGTTGCGGGGGCAGGATTTGAACCTACGACCTTCGGGTTATGAGCCCGACGAGCTACCAGACTGCTCCACCCCGCGTCCGATGCTGAGTATTATACTCGCTTCCCTTTTGTTTTCAACCGAAAGCGCCTGTTTATTAGGGATTTCGCTGAAAAAAACCGTTGGTTCAACAAATGGTTAAATACGCGGATATAAACTCAAAATTGGTGCCGAAGACGAGACTTGAACTCGTACGCTCAGAAGAGCACCACCCCCTCAAGATGGCGTGTCTACCAATTCCACCACTTCGGCAAATTTTGTACGTTTTGGCGCCGGATTAATTTCCTGGCGGCAAATCGTTATTTCGTGGCTGTTCAGATGCTGGCACTGATAAATCAGTGAAGTCATCAGCAGGTGCACGATCCGATGCCACCATGTTGCCCAGCATTAAGCTCAACAAAAAGAATGTCACCGCGATAATCGCTGTCATGCGGGTAAGGAAGTTTCCTGAACCGCCTGCACCAAATACCGTATTAGACGCACCTGCACCGAAGGAAGCACCCATTTCAGCGCCTTTACCCTTCTGTACCATGATGAGCGCAATCAGTGCGATTGCGACGAGAAGATACAAAACCAATAAAACTTCATACATAAACTAGGTATCCTTTGCTGCCTTGCAAATGGCATCAAACTGTTCCGGATTCAAACTTGCACCGCCAACAAGGCCGCCATCGATATCCGGTTGGTTAAACAATGTGCTTGCGTTATCCGCCTTCACACTGCCACCGTAAAGAATTTGTAGTGTGTCTGCTTGCTCTGGTGCCTTACTGCGCACCCACCGGCGAATCATTGCATGAACTTCTTGCGCTTGCTCGGGTGAGGCTGTTTTGCCTGTCCCGATGGCCCACACTGGTTCGTATGCAATCACTAAGCGTGAAAAATCTGCATCCGCCAATCCAGCATCAAGCTGTCTTTCAATCACTGATTCTACCGCATCTGCTTCCCGCTCTTCCAGCGTTTCACCGACACAAAATACAGGCGTTAACTCACATTCCTGTACACGCACTATTTTTTCTGCGAGTACATCATCGGTTTCGCCAAAAATAGCGCGACGCTCAGAGTGTCCCACAATCACGTAAGTGGCCCCACATTCGCGCATCATTTGGGCGCTAATCTCGCCGGTAAAGGCGCCGTCAGTGTGAGCTGCGCAATTTTGCGCACCAACTTTGATATGGGCCGGTGCTAAAGCAATCTCAGCGGCCTTCAAATACACTGCCGGAGGACACACAACCACAGTGGTTGTGGTTTTTTCGAGCGACCCTGCAAATTGCTGCGCCATACGTTTAACGAGCGCAAGGTCTCCGTTTAACTTCCAGTTGGCGATGACCAGTGATGTTCTCACATGACTCTCCTGTCCTTCTGTAAGCGGCGCAGATAGTACCCGACATCATCATCGGATACAAGCACCGCCCAACAAAAATTTACCGTTCGCTCAGATGTTAATCAATTGCCATCCGCAAACGCGAACACCATCGAAAGGCGCATTAGCGCCATTATTCTACCGCACCTACTTCGTTCGCGATTTGTTTCGCAAAAGCGCGCACATCTGCTGCATCTTTGCCTTCAACCATGACGCGAATTAAAGGTTCAGTACCCGACTTGCGCAATAATACGCGGCCATTACCCGCCAAAGCCCGCTCAACTTCGCGCACGGCCGATGTCACATTGTTTTCGTTTAACGGATCTGTACCCACTTTGTAAGACACGTTAATCAGCACCTGTGGCAATTTGCGCATGCCTTCCACCATATCACGTGGGCTTTGGTTCTCTCTGACCATTCCGGATAAAAACTGGATGGCTGCGAGAATACCGTCGCCGGTACTATGGTGTTTCAAATTGATCACATGGCCTGAGCTTTCACCGCCGACGTACCAACGCTTTTCACGCAAGGCTTCCATCACATAGCGGTCACCTACCTTAGCGCGTACAAATGGAACATTGAGCTTTTCTAGGGCGAGCTCCATACCCATATTGCTCATTACGGTACCAACTACCCCTCCTTCGAAGGTGCCATCTTTAATGGCCTGTCGCACCAAAGCATATACAATTTCATCACCATCAATAACAGCGCCTGAGCTATCAACAATCATCAGCCGATCGCCATCGCCATCAAGGGCAATACCGATATCCGCCGATTCTTTCTTCACCGCTTTAATCAGATTATCCAAGTCGGTGGCGCCGTAGCCGGCATTAATATTGAGACCATCAGGCTCACAGCCAATTTCAATAACCTTAGCGCCGAGCTCTCGGAATACATTTGGTGCAATGTGATATGTGGCACCGTGGGCGCAATCCACCACGATGGTTACACCGGCCAGCGACAATTCAGAAGGAAAAACGCTCTTACAAAACTCAATATAACGACCTGCCGCATCGTGGGCACGAAAAGCGCGACCTAAGTGTTCACTGGCCACACAATCAAGCTCCTGATCAAGGTAGGTTTCAACTTCTTGCTCGACCTTGTCGGATAACTTGTGGCCCGACTCTGAGAAAAACTTAATACCATTATCATAATACGGATTGTGTGAGGCACTGATGACCACCCCAGCAGCAGCACGAAACGTTCGGGTTAAGTAGGCAACGGCAGGGGTCGGCATGGGGCCTAAAAATTCAACATTGACACCGGCACTCGAAAAGCCTGCTTCCAACGCTGATTCCAGCATGTAACCGGAAATACGTGTGTCCTTGCCGATAAGCACCCGCGTATTGCCCGATGCAGCAAGGGCTTTACCTGCCGCCCAGCCCAACTTCAGCACGAAATCTGGCGTAATTGGTCTTTCGCCGACACGACCACGAATTCCATCAGTTCCAAAATATTTACCCATATCCCTTAATACTCTCCGTTTAACATGGTCGTCACAACCTGTACTGCATCCCTAGTTTCAGCAACATCATGCACTCGCAAAATAGCAGCGCCTTTGAGCATGGCAATGGTTGCTGCCGCAATACTGGCAGGCATGCGCTCTGTAACCGCACGTCCGGTAACATGGCCAAGCATCGATTTTCGTGAGATGCCGATCAGCAAAGGTCGGTCGAGATCACGAAACGCTGGAAGCCGTTGCAGTAGCTCATAATTGTGCCGTACGGTTTTACCAAAACCAAATCCAGGGTCTAAATAAATATGCGAGCGCGCTATACCCGCTGCTTCACAAGCACGCATCCGTTCATTAAAAAAATCTTTAATATCGCCCACTAAATCATCGTACTCAGGATGTTCCTGCATGGTACGCGGCTGACCTTGCATATGCATAAGGCAGACCCGCACCTGACGTGCTTTAAAGGCCTCTGCGGCAGCTGTCAGAGCATCCGGTTCGCGCAAAGCCCGGACGTCGTTAATCATGTGAGCACCCGCGGCTACTGCTGCACGCATCACATTCGCTTTGCTAGTATCCACCGAAATCTTAACCGGCAGTTCCCGCGCAATCGCTTCAATCACGGGCACGACCCGCTCAAGTTCTTCTTGTTCGGATACCGCATCGGCGCCTGGCCGGGTCGATTCCCCGCCCACATCAAGCCAGTCCGCGCCGTTCTCTACCATCACTCTGGCACGTTCTAGCGCCCGCTCAGTATCGTTATACTGACCGCCATCGGAAAAAGAATCTGGTGTGACATTAAGAATTCCCATTACTTCAAAACGGGGCTTAAAGTCATTCATGGTGTTCTATCCCTGTGACTCACAATCATAAAGGCTGAGGCGCATTATGATCGACAATGCGGTTTAAATGAAGTCAAAAAAATGCCCCGCAAGACGGGGCACTTCAATTCTATTACTTATTTTGCCGGGGAGCCATCTGGCTCATCGATGTCTAACCGATCATCATCTTTCTTCGGCTTCTTCGCTTTTGGCTTGGCGCTAGCAGCATCACCCGAAGATGGCTTGCCATCGTCTTTGTCATGCCAACTTACCGGCTCACGCACATCGCGACGCGACATTAAGTCGTCGATTTGACCTGCATCCAAGGTTTCGTATTTCATCAGCGCATCTTTCATGGCGTGTAAAATATCAATATTTTCCTCAAGGATTTTGTAAGCGCGGTCGTAGTTACGATCGATAACTTGACGAATCTCGGCATCAATCGCACGCATGGTGTCGTCAGACATTTGTTTGTTCTGTGCCACTGAGCGACCCAAGAACACTTGTCCTTCATCTTCTGCGTATAACAACGGCCCCATCTTCGATGACAGACCCCATTGGGTAACCATCTTGCGGGCAATCGCAGTGGCGCGTTCGATATCGTTTGAGGCCCCAGTGGTGACATGTTCATCACCGTAAATAAGTTGCTCAGCAATTCGACCACCGTACAAGCTCGATAACATGCTCTCGAGATGTTGCTTGCTATGACTCACCCGATCTTGCTCTGGTAAGTACATAGTGACACCCAGCGCACGTCCACGCGGAATAATCGACACCTTGTAGACAGGATCGTGATCCGGGACCAAACGTCCAACAATGGCGTGTCCTGCTTCGTGATAAGCGGTCATCTCTTTTTCCGATTCCGTCATCACCATGGATTTACGCTCAGAACCCATCAAGATCTTATCTTTGGCTTTTTCAAACTCCGCCATTGATACCATGCGCCGGTTTTCGCGAGCGGCAAACAGCGCTGCCTCATTCACTAAGTTGGCGAGATCTGCACCCGAGAAGCCAGGCGTACCACGAGCAATTAATGCAGGTTCAACGTCATCAGCAATCGGCACCTTGCGCATGTGCACTTTCAGAATCTGTTCACGGCCACGTACATCCGGCAAGCCAACAGTTACCTGACGATCGAAACGACCGGGACGTAATAACGCTGGATCCAGAACATCTGGGCGGTTCGTTGCGGCAATCACGATAATACCTTCGTTGCCCTCAAAGCCATCCATTTCCACGAGCATTTGGTTTAGGGTTTGTTCACGCTCATCGTGACCACCACCTAAGCCAGCGCCACGCTGGCGACCCACCGCATCGATCTCATCGATAAAGATGATGCACGGTGCAGCTTTTTTCGCTTGTTCGAACATGTCACGTACGCGTGATGCACCCACACCCACGAACATTTCAACGAAATCTGAACCGGAAATAGTGTAGAAAGGTACTTTCGCTTCACCTGCCACAGCTTTTGCAAGCAAGGTTTTACCTGTTCCTGGAGGGCCGACCATCAATACACCCTTCGGAATCCGTCCACCCAAGCGTTGGAACTTCGATGGATCCCGCAGGAAGTCGACCAATTCAGCCACTTCTTCTTTGGCTTCTTCACACCCAGCAACATCCGCAAGCGTAGTTTTCACTTGATCTTCGCCCATAAGGCGGGCTTTGCTTTTACCAAATGACATCGCACCACGTCCGCCACCGCCTTGCATTTGACGCATGAAGAAAATCCACACGGCAATAAGCAGTAACATCGGGAACCATGAAATAAAGATGGTGCCGAGTAAGCTACGTGATTCTGGCTCTGTATATCGAACCTGCACGTTCCCTTGGCTCAATAGTTCGTTGAGCAGATCGGGATCTTGCGCAGGCTTGACGGTACGGAATTGCTCACCGCTGCGCCGCACCCCTTCAATGGTTCGATTCGATTCATTAATTGTGACTTCACGTACATCGCCCCGATTTACATCGCGCACGAATTCTGAGTACGTGTATACACGCTGGTCATTGCTACCTGGATTCATCCCTTGGAACACGCTCGCTAATACTATCGCGATGACTAACCAAAGAATGAGATTTTTTGCCATGTCGCTCAACGTTCTTACCTCTCAACATGTTGGCAGGTTCCCCTGCTAAAGCTACCCTTTCAGGGTACTACACTTTGTAGCCTGTCGCTACCAGATAGACCTCTCGAGAACGCGCTCGAGATGAGTCTGGCTTTCTTACCTTTACGGAAGAAAACGCAGTTCGGACGTCTTTTAAAAACTGATCCGAACCTTCCCCCTGAAATACTTTGACGACAAAAGCGCCGCCAGGTTTCAAAACGTGCTGACACATATCGAGTGCCAGCTCAACTAAATACATAGACCGCGGCTGATCAACAGCATCGGTTCCACTGAAGTTTGGCGCCATATCTGAAAGCAATACATCGACGTTTTTGCCGCCAATGCGATTCAATAATGCATTCAACACTGCAGCTTCACGAAAATCGCCCTGGAGAAAATCGACTCCTGCGATAGGATCCATGTCCAAAATATCACAGGCGATGATTTCGCCATCTCCATTTTGCACTTCCGCCACATATTGTGACCAACCGCCCGGTGCTGCGCCAAGATCGACGACGGTTTGGCCTGGACGCAAAATGCGATCACGTTTTTGAATTTCTTCCAATTTAAATACGGCGCGCGAACGCAAACCTTGCTTCTGCGCTTTTTGAACGTACTGATCGTCAAAATGCTCTTTGAGCCAGCGAGAACTGCTCGCTGAACGTTTTTTCTTGGCCATGAATCCTCAACTTACGCTATTCAGGCTAGCCCCAATTCCTAGATGGCGTTAGAATACAGGAAATTCAAGTGATACGCTCGCCTCGTCGGAACGATTTAACCGATTGCGGTGTTCATCACACGGCTATTCCCGACTGCGGACAACATGATATGCAATTGAACAACAAGCAAAAACAATTTCTTAAAGGCTTAGCGCACCCTCTTAAACCTGTGGTGTTGCTGGGTGCAAACGGGTTAACCGAAGGTGTTATTGCGGAAATTGATGGTGCACTTGAACACCACGAACTCATAAAAGTGAAGGTACCTGACGAAGACCGTGAGCTTCGCACTGCCATTTACGAGGCCATCGCGCGCGAAACTGCGGCAAGCCAAGTGCAAGTGATTGGTAAAACGCTGGTGTTGTACCGCCCTGCTCGCGAACCCAAGCTAAAGCTTCCTAAATAACCAACGCATCGGTTGGTACCCGTAGCCAACGCACGGGGTTGGCCCTAACCAGTCCTCTGCGTTAGCCCTCGTAGCCAACGCACCGCGTTGGCCCTAACCAATCCTCTGCGTTAGCCCTCGTAGCCAACGCACGGGGTTGGCCCTAACCAATCCTCTGCGTTAGCCCTCGTAGCCAACGCACCGCGTTGGCCCTAACCAATCCTCTGCGTTAGCCCTCGTAACCAGCGCACCGAATTGGGGCCGTAACCTACGGCGCTTCATCCGCAAATACCTGCGCGAGCACTCGCAACACCTTGTTACGAGTCTTAGGTTCATCCTCTAAAACCCGATGCAGGGCTATCATCTCATTCAGCTGACGCTGTTCCACCGGCGCACCGGCAGTCTGCAATATCTCGGTGAGCTCCTGAATAATACCCGGCAAACGCACGAAATCTTTACTTTCCGCCCCGCCATAGCGCGTTATCTGCTCAGCCAACGCTTGTTGATCAATGTCGGGTCGACGCAGGGCCTGATCCGGTGCAAAAAACCAATCAAGAGATACACCTTTCTCAATTAATACAGGCACGAGCGTTTTAAATGGGATGGTTCCGCGCGACTTCCAATTATTCAAACTTGACTTGCTCACACCCAACCAACGGACCAAATCAGCATCTTGTGTTTTGCCAGACAACATGGAGGCTCGTAGCAAAACTTCGTCGAGGGTCAATGAGAACTTCTTGATATTTGCCATGGGCTATGTTTTTATCATGATTCCTCATTTGAGGAATAATTTATCCTCATTTGAGTTAAATGTGAATTACAATTGAACCCGTATGAAATGATAAAAATGGACAAAAATCAATTAAAAAAGGAACTTGCTCACTTAGGTTACGACTTCAGCATGCTTGCTCAAGCGCTGGGAAGGAGTCCTTCGTTGATCTCAAAAGTGGCTGGACGCCAAGCAAAGTCACGGTTAGTTGCGGAAGCCTTTGCAAAATTATTGGATCGGCCCGTCGCTGAAATATTTCCGGATGTTCCGGAATATTGCACTGATGTTCCTACTACTCGCGCGTCACGTGAGGCCCGCGCAGAGCAAATGAAGCGAATACTTGAGAAATAGCAGCCACAAAAAAACCGGCATCGCGCCGGTTCTTTTGCGTGTGCGTTGAATCACGCCATGCATTAAAGCACTACAGATAATCAACTTTTACAATTTCGTACTCAACTTCACCGCTCGGTGTCACCACAACGGCCGCCTCATCGACAGCCTTACCAATCAGTGCTCGCGATAACGGCGAGTTCACAGAGATGAGATTTTTCTTAATGTCGGCCTCATCGTCACCTACAATCCGATACACCACCTCTTCATCGGTTTTGGTGTTGAATAAGGTAACGGTTGAACCAAACACCACCTTGCCACTATTCGGTAACTTGGTGACATCAATAACTTGGGCGTTGGCCAACTTCGCTTCAATTTCCTGAATTCGACCTTCGCAAAAGCTTTGCTGCTCACGCGCAGCATGGTACTCGGCGTTTTCTTTCAAGTCGCCGTGCTCGCGCGCATCTGCAATCGCTTGAATGATGCGAGGTCGATCTTCGCTTTTTAAACGTTTCAATTCGGAACGCAGTGCGTCAGCACCCGCAACCGTCATTGGGATGTTAGTCATTGATTTAAAATCCTCTTATGCAATTCCTGCACTGAACTGACTCGGGCGCGATCATTTACCGTATGCGCCTTCACAGCTGCAAACCCTGCATTTAATGTGGTGGTGTAACTGACATTATTCAAGAGGGCTTCGCGTCTAATATAAACTGAGTCCTCAATTGCTTGTCGTCCTTCCACCGTATTAATAATGTAGCTATATTCACCGTTTTTAACAGCATCCACAATATTTGGACGCCCTTCTTGCAACTTATTTACTACGCTACATTGAATTCCTTGCTCCTGTAAAGCTTTTGCGGTTCCACCGGTGGCTTCGACGGTAAATCCAAGCGCAGTGAGTCCACGAGCAAGGTCGATAACACGTTTTTTGTCGCCTTCGCGCACTGATAACAGCGCTTTGCCTTTCAGCGGCAATGCTTGGCCGGCACCCAGATTGGCTTTGGCATAGGCTTCTTCGAAACTTTCACCTACGCCCATCACTTCACCCGTGGAGCGCATTTCAGGACCACGAATCGGATCCACCCCTTGGAACTTCGCAAAGGGAACCACCACTTCTTTCACTGAATAATAAGGTGGGATTACCTCATGCAAGCAGTTTTGAGCTTTCAGGCTGGTACCTGCCATAACACGAGCCGCAACTTTCGCCAGTTGGATACCAGTGGCTTTCGACACAAATGGCACCGTACGGGCCGCACGCGGGTTTACCTCAATGAGGTAAATTTCATTGTTCTGAATGGCAAACTGCGTGTTCATCAAACCGCGTACATTTAATTCAAACGCCAACTTCGCCACTTGGTCGCGCAATTCAGCTTGCACCATATCGCTGAGCGAGTACGGTGGTAGTGAACATGCGGAATCACCGGAGTGAACACCCGCTTGCTCAATGTGCTGCATAATGCCGCCAATAAATACATTCTCACCATCACAGATGGCATCGATATCTACTTCAATGGCGTTGTCTAAGAAACGGTCCAGAAGTACCGGTGCCGAATTCGATACCTTCACCGCCTCGGTTAAGTAACGACGCAAATCGGCTTCGTCATACACGATTTCCATAGCCCGGCCGCCCAATACATACGATGGCCGTACAACCAATGGGAAGCCGATGCGCTGAGATTCCGTCATGGCCTGTTCAATGGTGGTGACAGTGGCGTTCTCAGGCTGTTTCAAGCCCAAGCGCTCAACCGCGGTTTGGAAACGCTCGCGGTCTTCAGCTCGGTCAATAGCGTCTGGTGACGTACCGATAATAGGCACACCATTGGCTTCGAGGGCGCGTGCTAGCTTCAATGGGGTTTGCCCACCATACTGCACGATCACACCTTTAGGCTTCTCGATACGCACGATTTCGAGCACATCTTCTAGAGTAATAGGCTCAAAATATAGGCGATCGGAGGTATCGTAATCGGTAGAAACTGTTTCT
This sequence comes from Aliidiomarina indica, assembly GCF_015354615.1. Classification (GTDB taxonomy): domain Bacteria; phylum Pseudomonadota; class Gammaproteobacteria; order Enterobacterales; family Alteromonadaceae; genus Aliidiomarina; species Aliidiomarina indica. The sequence continues at coordinate 26,415 of NZ_JACAVQ010000008.1, forward strand.
GGATTACAGTTGACCATAATGGTCTCGTAACCATCTTCACGCATAGCTAACGCAGCATGCACACAGCAGTAGTCAAACTCGATGCCCTGACCGATCCGGTTTGGACCGCCACCGATGACCATGATCTTCTCGCGATCCGAAGGCCGCGCTTCACATTCTTCGTCGTATGTGGAGTACATATACGCTGTTTCTGAAGCGAACTCAGCAGCACAGGTATCGACACGCTTATACACCGGAAAAATCTTAAACTCTTCGCGACGCTTGCGTACTTCGCTTTCGTTGACATCAAGAATGTCCGCTAAACGCGCATCGGAGAAACCTTTGCGTTTCAAGTAGCGCAAGCTATCCGCATCGAGACCGGCTAGGCCGCTCTGCGCAACTTCCGCTTCGAGCTCAACAATTTCGTGCAATTGGATTAAGTACCAGCGATCAATATTGGTAAGGGTAAACACCTCATCCACGCTCATGCCCATACGGAAAGCATCACCAATGTACCAAATGCGTTCCGCACCGGGCTCTTTCAGCTCTCGAATAATGCGTGTACGGGCTTCTTCGGCATCGGCTAGGTCAACGATGGGGTCGAGGCCATTCATACCTAATTCGAGGCCACGCAGCGCTTTTTGAAGCGATTCCTGCTGATTACGGCCAATCGCCATCACTTCACCCACAGATTTCATTTGCGTGGTGAGGCGATCGTTCGCGCCTGGGAATTTCTCAAAGTTAAAGCGTGGAATTTTTGTCACGACGTAATCGATTGCAGGCTCGAACGACGCGGGCGTAATACCACCCGTAATTTCGTTGCTCAGCTCATCGAGGGTATAACCCACAGCGAGTTTCGCCGCCACTTTTGCAATCGGAAAACCAGTTGCTTTTGATGCCAACGCAGATGAACGGCTCACCCGTGGATTCATTTCAATAATGACCATGCGACCCGTGTCAGGACAGATACCAAACTGAACGTTAGAACCACCGGTTTCGACCCCGATTTCACGCAAAACCGCCATCGATGCATCGCGCATGATTTGGTATTCTTTATCGGAAAGCGTTTGCGCTGGAGCTACGGTAATAGAGTCGCCAGTATGCACACCCATAGGGTCAAAGTTCTCGATGGAACATACGATAATACAATTATCGTTTTTGTCCCGAACCACTTCCATTTCGTACTCTTTCCATCCAATCAACGACTCGTCGATCAGGAGTTCATTGGTACGCGAAAGTGCGAGGCCTCGGCGGCAAATTTCTTCGAATTCATCACGGTTGTAGGCGATACCACCACCGCTACCACCCATGGTAAACGAAGGGCGGATAATACATGGATAGCCAATACGCTCAAGCACATCAAAGGCTTCTTCCATACTATGAGCAATCTCTGCACGGGGCGTTTCTAGGCCAATCGCTTTCATCGCCTTGTCAAAACGATCCCGATCCTCTGCTTTATCAATCGCGTCAGCAGTCGCACCGATCATTTCAACATTGTGTTTCTCTAAAATTCCACGGGCGTCAAGCTCAAGGGCACAATTCAACGCTGTCTGCCCACCCATGGTTGGCAAGATAGCATCTGGTTTTTCGCGCTCGATGATTTTTTCAACCACTTCCCAGTGAATGGGCTCGATATAAGTGGCATCGGCCATTTCCGGATCCGTCATAATCGTTGCCGGATTTGAATTTACCAAAATAACCCGGTAGCCCTCTTCACGCAGCGCTTTACACGCTTGCGCACCGGAGTAGTCGAATTCACAGGCCTGGCCGATAACAATAGGACCAGCACCGATAATGAGAATGCTTTGTATGTCTGTACGTTTTGGCATGATTGCACCGAGTCCTTTATTACTGAGCCGTGTGGGTTTCCATTAATTCGATAAAATGATCGAACAACGGGGCCGCATCATGCGGGCCAGGACTAGCTTCCGGATGTCCCTGGAAACTAAACGCAGGTAATTCTGTGTGATGAATGCCTTGTAACGAGCCGTCAAACAGCGATTTATGCGTTGCTTTTAAATGGGCTGGCAATGTTGCTTCTTCTACCGCAAAACCGTGGTTTTGGCTGGTAATCATCACAACACCGGTATCCAGAACCTGCACCGGATGGTTAGCGCCGTGATGGCCAAACTTCATCTTTGCGGTTTTCGCACCGGCAGCCAGTGCAAGCAGTTGATGCCCCAAACAAATACCGAAAACAGGCAATTTTTTATCGAGGAACGTTTTAATCGCTTCAATGGCATAGTCGCAGGGAGCCGGGTCACCCGGTCCATTGGACAAGAACACACCGTCTGGATTCAACGCTAACGCATCTGCAGCAGATGTTTCAGCGGGCACCACTGTGACCTTGCAGCCTCGGTCGACTAACATACGGAGAATGTTTTGTTTAACGCCAAAATCGTACGCAACTACATGAAAGCGATTCGCTTCCGGTGAGGAATGTCCTTCACCTAAGGTCCATGTCCCTTCCGTCCACGGGTAGCTTGCGCGACACGTTGCGACCTTCGCCAAATCCATTCCCGCCAATCCTGGAAACCCTTTCGCGGCCTCAAGAGCGGCTTCTATCGGAGCTTCCTGGTCATGGGCATAGGTCATGATACTGCCGTTTTGTGCACCTGTTTCCCGCAACCGATTGGTCAACCGACGTGTATCGATATCGGCAATACCAAGAATGTTTTGGCTTTTCAGGAAGTCACTTAACGACTGGGTATTACGAAAATTACTGGCAAGGGGGGATAGATCACGAATAACCAGACCTTTCGCCCAAATCTTCGACGACTCGGAGTCTTCAGAGTTTGTGCCGTAATTACCAATATGGGGATAAGTGAGAGTAACGATCTGTTCTGCGTAAGAGGGGTCTGTCAAAATTTCCTGATAACCGGTCATTGCTGTATTGAAAACAACTTCACCGACGGCTTGTCCTTCTGCACCAATTGCGGTGCCATAAAACACAGTGCCGTCTGCGAGGACCAGGACCGCCTTTAACGCGGTTTTTCTCGCCGAAATACTCAAGGGTACCTCCGAACATAAAAAAACGGGCAAGTCTGCTGTCACTTCCCCGCTTTACACCGAATCATGCACAGCTCTCCAAACGAGGCTGCACCTGTGCTTGCCGGCGTTCGGCAAATTGGGCGTATTCTACTGAAATTAGCCCTCAGCGTCCAGACCAAGTACGTCTTTCATGGTATATAAACGCGGTGTTGTTTGTTGGCTTAACCACTGAGCCGCACGTAAAGCCCCGTCTGCAAAGGTGCTGCGCTTCGACACTCGATGCGTGAGCTCCAAACGTTCACCATTCACGACAAGGTATACGGTGTGCTCACCTACGATGTCACCAGCGCGTATTGTGGCAAATCCAATACTCCCCTTTTCGTAGCGATGGGATGGATCATTGCGATTCCACTCAGCCACATCCTGGAGGTTTTGCCCGCGCCCTTGAGCCGCGGCTTCGCCAAGCACAAGTGCCGTGCCTGACGGTGCGTCAAGTTTACGAGTATGATGCGCTTCCAATATTTCGATATCCGCATCGGTACCGAATACGCGACTTGCTTGCGCGGTAAGCGATGCTAGCAGATGAATACCCACGCTCGTATTAGCCGCATGGATTAAAGGAATTGATTCTGCACTCTGACGGAGTAGTTGCTGATCGTTCTCACTAAGCCCAGTAACACAAACAACAGCAGCTACATTGTGTTTTACATAGGCCTGTAACCGTTCATCTAGCCCTTCTTGCAATCCAAAATCAATCACCACCTGCGCCTGCGCGAGTGCCGAGTAATCTGCACTGATAGTGACATGATTCTTGTCAGAACCAGCGAGCTGACCACTATCTTCACCAATATGGCGTGAGTTGGCGTGCGTTAATGCCGCCACTAAACGCGTCGCATCTGTTTGCGTTACCGCCTGCACTACCGCTTTTCCCATTCGGCCGCTCGCACCGACTAATGCAATATTCAAAGGCTTTATCATTTTGTTCTACTTTATCGGTTGCTATTGTTGCTTCTGGGCGTGCATCTCCTGCTCTGGGGTTTTCTCACCCTGCAGCCCAGCCGTCAGTACGGATTCATCCACCATATCTTCCGATTTGGCGACAACTAAAGACACCGTCATGTCTCCCGTCACATTCGTTGCTGTGCGCATCATATCAACAATTCGATCAATTGCGGCAATAAATGCAATGCCCTCTAATGGCAAGCCGACCGCCGACAAGGTCACTGTCAACATAACCATCGCTGAACCAGGCACACCAGCGGTGCCAATGGATGCCAAGGTGGCCGTAACCATTATAATAGCGTACTCGGTAAAACCGAGCGGAATACCGTATAGATGTGCAATAAAAATCGCTGCAATGGCCGGATAAATACCACCACAGCCATCCATATTTATGGTGGCCCCTAAAGGTAACGAAAAGCTTGCGTATTCTTTTTTAACACCGAGTTTTTCCGTTGTGGTTTTTAACGTTGAAGGCAAGGTGCCAAAACTGCTTGAGGTAGAAAAAGCAATAATCTGGGTGGGTAGAATGGCACGAAAGAATTGCCACGGACTTACTTTTGCACCAAAGCGCACTAAGCTACCGTAGACAAAGACAATGTGAATAATACAGGCCAAGTAAATCGCGCCCACAAATTTCGCTAGGGGTAGCAACATCTCTAGACCGTGCGTACCGACAACCCAGGCCATTAGACCAAACACACCGATAGGCGTTAGTTCCAGCACGTAGCGGGTAATTTGATACATAACTTCAGCGCCTGATTTAAAAAATTCGCGTACTGGCGCCGCTTTTTCTTTTAAGGCATTCAGGGCTAAGGCTAACACCACGGAGAAGGTGATAATCTGCAACACATTGCCTTCCACTAGCGCTGCAAATGGGTTGGTAGGAATGACCGATAACAACACTTGCGACACCGGCGGAATATCCCGCTCACGCACTTCACCAGCAGTGAGTTCTACCGCCGGGGCCAAATCGAGTAAGGTAGCCACGGTTAAACCAATGGCACTGGCAATAAAGGCGGTAATTAAAAATAATCCCACGGTCTTGCCGGCAAGCTTGCCTAATCGTTGATGGCTTTGCATGCTCGTAATACTGCTCACAATGGCAAACAAAATGAGCGGTGCTACTAACATTTGGATGGCACGAATAAACAGCTGTCCTAAAGGTTGCATGGCAACAGCGACATCCGCTGCAACAACACCTAATAAACCACCGAGAATAAAAGCACCGAGGACCCGCTGCCAGAAGGGAATACGAAACCACGCCTGTAACATCATTACACCTTGTATGTCGCTGTGAGCTGCTACCGTGTAAAAACGAAACAGCCGTTCATTTGTCGCACTTAAACAAATGAACGGCTTATCATCAAGAATGGTTTGTTCTGGCTTAGAACGAATTCGCCTAACTCATCGGCGATAGGTTATATCCCGTGCCACATTACTTGCGATCGAGTGAACGTGGACGTGGGCAATTCGCCGGTCCCGCAGACGCTAATCGTGCTTCATAATGGGGCATAACTTCCGGAATTTGTCGCGTTAGGTGACGTATCCGAGTTTGTGGTGATGGATGCGTTGACAACAACTCGGGCGGCGCGCCGCTACTTTCCTTTGCCATATTCTCCCAAAGCTTCGGCGCTTGGCGTGGGTCAAAGCCGGCACGCGCCATTAAATCTAGGCCGATTTCGTCGGCTTCTGACTCATGGGTGCGACTGTAAGGCAGCATCACGCCTACTTGAGCGCCAAGCCCAAGCCCCGCCATAATCATTCCCCGTTGCTCCGGCGGGCGGTCTGCCAGTGCAAAATCAGCACCGACTAAAATCCCCGTCAATAACAGGTTGGTCGATAAACGCTCACTACTATGATCGGCTAACACGTGTCCAATCTCATGGCCCATTACGGCCGCCAGCTGATGTTGGTTTTCCGCCAAGCGCATAATGCCCGTGTAGAAACCCATATAACCGCCGGGTAACGCAAAAGCGTTAATAGTTTCTGATTCAAATACCGCCACTTCCCACTCCCGACCACGGTACTGGTCAGGAAGTACATCGATAATCGCATCGGCCAAGCATTGAGCATACGCATTCAGCTCAGGGTCGGTAGAAACGGTTTCCTGCTGTTTTATTTCTGCGAACGACTGCGCGCCCAGACTATTTAACGCGCTACCAGAGAATAAATTTAATTGTGAACGCCCTGTCGGCGATGTGGTGCAGGCAATAATAGAGCCAGCAACGAAAAGCATTAAACTCACTTTCACTAGAAATTTCATAACGCCTTCAACTCCCTGCTTGCTTACGTTGACCCGCAGTCAGAGCAACTTACTGTGCTACAGGTTCATATTTCATTGAATCTTAGTTAAAAGTATAGGGTAGGACGAGAGGAACACAAAGGTGATTAACCAACTCTATACAAAAGTTGGGCCAAAAAATAAGCCAGTCAGGAGTGCTGACTGGCTTAACTATATCAATCTAACGGTTAAATACGTTTAGTTACTGCCGGTGAGGTCGTCAAAAAACTTTTTTACACCGTCGAAAAAGCCACGTTCTTTCGGGCGATACCTCGCCGCTTCATCGCCGCTACCCATGGAATCTTCGAATTCCTTAAGTAAGGCTTTTTGTTTCGCTGAGAGGTTCACCGGGGTTTCGATGACGGCTTTACACACCAAATCACCCACCGCTCCTGAACGCACAGATTTCACACCTTTCCCGCGCAATCGGAACATACGCCCAGTTTGGGTTTCTGCCGGGATTTTCAGTTTTACGCGACCATCCAATGTCGGTACTTCAACTTCGCCACCTAATGCAGCATGAGTGAAGCTCACCGGCACTTCGCAATACAAGTTATTCCCATCGCGTTTAAAAATCTGATGTTCACGAACCCGAACTTGCACGTATAAATCGCCGCTCGGGGCACCGTGTTCACCCGCTTCACCTTCACCACTCAAGCGCACCCGATCGCCGGTATCAACACCCGCTGGAATTTTGACATTCAGAGTTCTGGTTTTCTCAACACGACCATGGCCATGACAGCTGCGACACGGGTTAGTAACGATAGTCCCACGACCATTACACTTCGGACAGGTTTGGTTCACTGCAAAGAAGCCTTGGCGCATTTGCACTTGCCCTGCACCATGACAGTAATCACAGGTTTTCGGCGGCGTATTATCCGCTGAGCCTGTACCATCGCAGTCATCACAAGTGCTCAGACGAGGGATTTTTAATTCCACGTCTTTGCCACGAACTGCGTCCTCGAGGGTCATATCAAGATCGTAGCGCAAATCGGCACCGCGTTGCGCACGACGCCCACCACCACCGCGACGGCCGCCACCAAAGATGTCACCGAATACGTCGCCGAAAATATCAGAGAAGTCGGCGCCACCAAATCCGCCGCCACCGCCGTGGCCGCCACGTGCTTGGTCGAATGCATCATGACCATACTGATCATACACTTGGCGCTTTTGTGGATCGCTCAGTACTTCGTAGGCTTCTTTTACCTCTTTGAACTTGATTTCAAGATCTTTATCGCCTTTCGTCCGGTCGGGATGAAACTTCATCGCCAACTTTTTGTAGGCTTTCTTGATTTCGCGCTCATCGGCACCCTTGCTTACCCCAAGGACTTCGTAGTAATCAGTTTTCGCCATAGGTTCCTAATCTCTTTCTCTGCGTTATACGCATACACGGGCGTTCCTCTCGGTAACGCCCGTGTTGCGGAAGGAGTTACACGCGCAAGAATTACTTCTTCTCGTCGTCCTTCACTTCTTCAAACTCAGCGTCTACCACATCATCTGCGGCATCACTTGCGGCACTGTCATCGCCACCTGCTTGTTGCTGTTGCTGAGCTTGCTGCTGCGCAATTTCCATCAGCTTCTGTGATTTTTCCATCAACGCTTGCGATTTCGCTTCAATCGCTTCTTTATCGCTTGCTTTGATTGCATCTTCTAAATCACTAACTGCTTGCTCAATGGCTGCTTTGTCTTCTTCTGGCAGTGCATCACCCGCTTCGTCAATTTGCTTTTTAGTCGCATGAATCAACGCATCGGCTTGGTTACGCGCCTGTACCATTTCTTCGAATTTCTTATCTTCTTCAGCGTGTGCTTCCGCATCGCGCACCATGTTCTCGACTTCATCGTCGGTTAAACCAGAAGATGCCTTAATCGTAATCTTCTGTTCTTTGCCTGTGTCTTTATCTTTCGCCGACACATGCAAAATACCGTCTGCATCGATATCGAAGGTTACTTCGATTTGTGGCACGCCACGTGGTGCTGGACGAATTCCCTCAAGGTTAAACTGCCCCAAGGATTTGTTGTCCGAAGAGCGCTTACGCTCACCTTGCAACACATGAATCGTTACCGCAGATTGATTATCATCGGCCGTTGAGAACGTTTGCGATTTCTTGGTCGGAATCGTGGTGTTTTTCTCAATCAGCGATGTCATCACACCACCCATGGTTTCAATACCTAGGGATAATGGGCAAACATCCAGCAGCAATACGTCTTTCACGTCGCCTTGCAATACACCGGCTTGAACCGCTGCACCCACCGCGACCGCTTCATCTGGGTTTACATCTTTACGCGCTTCTTTACCGAAGAAGTCCGCAACTATTTGTTGCACTTTTGGCATACGGGTTTGACCGCCCACCAAAATAATGTCGTTTACATCGTTTACTTTTAATCCGGCATCGGCGAGAGCCTGTTTTACGGGCTCAAGCGTTTTCTTCACCATATCTTCAACTAGCGACTCTAGTTTTGAGCGCGTGAGTTTGATGGCCATGTGCTTCGGACCTGACGCATCAGCAGTGATATACGGTAAGTTCACTTCTGTTTGTTGCGCCGATGACAATTCGATCTTGGCCTTTTCGCCCGCTTCTTTTAAGCGCTGCATTGCCAAAGGATCTTTACGTAAATCAATGCCTTGGTCTTTATTAAACTGCTCAACCAAGTAGTTAATCACGCGGTTATCGAAATCTTCACCACCCAAGTGGGTGTCACCGTTGGTCGCCAACACTTCAAAGGTGTGCTCGCCATCCACTTCATCAATTTCAATAATTGAAATATCGAAAGTACCGCCACCTAAGTCATAAACCGCAATAACATTATCGCCTTTCTTACGATCCATACCGTAAGCAAGCGCGGCAGCTGTTGGCTCATTGATAATACGCTTAACATCAAGACCCGCGATGCGGCCTGCATCTTTGGTTGCCTGACGCTGCGCATCATTAAAGTATGCAGGAACAGTAATGACCGCCTCGGTTACTTTCTCACCAAGGTAATCTTCTGCAGTTTTCTTCATTTTCTTCAATACTTCAGCAGAAATTTGCGGTGGCGCTTTCCTTTCACCCTTCACTTCTACCCAAGCATCGCCGTTATCTGCCTTTTTGATACCAAATGGCATGATACCGATGTCGCGCTGCACTTCTTCGTCTTCGAAACGACGACCAATTAAGCGCTTAATCGCATACAACGTATTTTGCGGGTTTGTGACCGCCTGACGTTTCGCCGGCGCACCAACAAGAACTTCACCGTCATCCGCAAATGCAACAACGGATGGGGTGGTGCGATCGCCTTCTGCGTTTTCAATCACGCGTGGCTTATCACCGTCCATAATAGCGACACAAGAATTTGTTGTGCCTAAATCGATACCAATAATTTTGCCCATGTCTTTCTCCAAACCTTTCAATTTGTTGCCGGGATGTCATGGATATGGGGACACCCCAATCTGATTTCAATAGAAACTTTGTGGTCTTTTTTGTTTACGCACTCGCTGCTTTGGTAACCATTACCATCGCCGGGCGCAACAAACGTCCATTCAGCAAATAACCCTTTTGCATTACATAAAGCACCGAGTTCGGTGGTAGTTCAGCATGCTCCTGCATGCCCATCGCTTCATGCAGCTGCGGATTAAACGGTTGTCCTTGAGGGTCGAGCACTTCCATACCAAACTTTTCAATGGTGCTGAGAAACCCTTTGTGAGTCATTTCAATTCCCTCAGCAATTTTCGCTTGGGCTTCGTCATCCTTGTCGATGGTTTGCAGTGCCCGTTCGAGGTTATCAATGACTGAGAGTAATTCGCCGGCAAATTTTTCCAGCGCAAAGTTACGGGCCTTCTCAACTTCGAGTGCGGCTCTGCGTTTCGCATTCTCGGCATCAGCGGCAACGCGCAATGCTCTTTCTTTCTCTTGCGCAAGCTCGTTAGCGAGTATCGACACCTTACGCTCAAGTTCAGCGACACGGTCATCGCCCTCTGCGTCTTCAGTAACCGCTTCAACACCGTCGTCTAGCTGCTCTGCAGACTCAGCGTGTTGCTCTTCTTCATTAACCGGCGCCGCTTGCTGGTCCTGCTCGTTTGGCGCCATCGATTCGTCTGATTGGCTTTGCTTTGTCATGCCATGCTCCATCGTTTCTGTCCGATCTTTCGTAGTTCGGATACAATGATTAACCGTTGCGAAGGGATATGGGGGCGTTCTAGCTGAATTCAAGAAAAAATTTTCAGCTTTTGACTTATTGATCTCTACCAGGAAACTCCGTAGCTTTAAGGCATTGATCTTAAATGGAGCCGCTCATGGCTACGCAGCCTCATTCGCCACCCGAGAAACGAGATATGTCGACCCCAGCATTTTCCGTTGTTGGCCTGTTGTGTCGCAATGAATCCGACTCAGCCTCTGAGACATTACACGCCCTCATCTTGGCCTTGAAAGAACATGGATTCTCCCTATTGCTCGGTGAAGATGCGCCCGATTGCATCGAGGGCAGCGCCCTTGAACGCTGCAGTCTTAAGCAAATAGGTGAGCGTGCTGAGGTGGCGATTGTGATCGGGGGTGACGGTCGCATGCTCGGTGCAGCGCGCACGCTTAGCCAACACGATATCGCCGTGATTGGCGTGAACCGCGGCAACTTAGGATTTCTTACTGATGTGGCGCCCGATGAGGCGGTACAACAAATTTTAGAGGTGCTATACGGCCACTACCGCACTGAATACCGCTTTCTTTTAGATGCGATAGTTACTGATGCACAGGGCAACCAAACCCGCGGCAATGCCATGAATGAGGTGGTATTACACTCAGACCAAGTGGCTCACATGCTCGAGTTTGAAGTGAGTGTGGATGAACAATTTGTATTCAGCCAACGCTCCGATGGCTTAATTATCGCCACCCCCACTGGTTCTACTGCTTATTCCTTGTCTGCCGGCGGCCCCATTTTAACGCCTGAGCTTGATGCCATTACCTTGGTTCCCATGTTCCCTCACTCGTTAAGCAGCCGACCTATTGTAGTTCCTGGCGATAGCAAAATAAGCATCAAAGTCGCTCCCGATGAAGAGCCATTACATATCAGTTGTGATGGACACATTAAGCTATCCGTGTCGCCAGGTAGCACGATTCATATTCGCCGCCAATCCGATCGCCTTCGTCTTATTCATCCGCTTACCTACAATTATTACCACGTGTTACGAAATAAGCTGAATTGGGGCAGTCGCCTCTTCTGATTTTTTTTCATACAACATATTGCGCTACTGGATAAACACTGTATATTTACTGTATAGATAAACAGTATCGCAATTCGTTTATGGAGAGGCTGGAGGCACTATGCTGACTCAACTAAATATTCGTCAGTTTGCTATCGTCGATCATCTTGATATTGATTTTCAAAAAGGTATGACCGCAATTACTGGGGAAACGGGTGCAGGGAAATCGATTGCACTGGATGCACTCAGTTTGTGTTTAGGGGCGCGTTCGGAAAGCCACATGGTGCGTCCTGGGGCCAATAAAGCGGAAATCACTGCAAGCTTTTGCGTGCGTCAATTACCCCACGTTCTAGAGTGGCTAGAAGAGCACGACTTATCACTTGATGACGTTCAGGATAACGAAGATAGCTGTATTATCCGCCGTACTATTTCTGCAGAAGGTCGCTCAAAAGCCTTTGTCAATGGGGCTCTTGTTCCAGTGGGGACACTTAAAGAGTTAGGCCGTATGCTCATCAGTTTACATGGCCAAAATGAGCATCACCTGCTCATGAAAACTGATTACCAAATGCAGTTGCTCGATCAATTTTCTAACCATGCATCGTTATTGGCCGCCACGCGTTCATCGTTCCAGCAGTGGCGTCAACTTATCCGTGAACAGCGTGAGTTGCAGCAGCGAGTTGAACACGAAAATGCGCGCCGACAATTGCTTGAATATCAAGTTGGGGAGCTCGACGACTTTGCCCCTTCGGCAGAAGAATATGAACAGCTAGAAAGCGACCATAAGCGGTTAGCGAATGCCTCGACACTGGTGGATGATGCGCAATTTAGTTTGGGCACCCTATACGATGGTGAGCACAACAATGCTTATCATCTTATTCAAGCGGTGAAACAACGGCTAGAGCATAGCTTAAGCCTTGATGATCGCTTAGCCCCAATTGTTGATCTGCTAGAGTCGGCATCGGTTCAGGTGGAAGAAGCAGTCCATGAGCTGCGCCACTATCAAGATGCTATCGAACTTGATCCAGAAGCCTTGCGCACTTGTGAAGATCGCTTGTCGCAAACGCTTCAACTGGCGAAGAAGCATCAGGCAGCCCCTTCTGATTTGGCGCAAATTCATGCCCAATTAAAACAAGAGCTGTCAGAAATTACAGCGTCAGAATCGCGTCTGGCAAATCTGCAACCAGACATCGACAAAGCATGGCAGAGTTACGCAAAGGCCGCTGATGCTTTGTCACAAAGTCGTCGCAAAGCGGCTGAAAAACTGGCGGCACAAGTTACTCGCAGCCTCCATGAATTGAATATTCCTGATGGCGAGTTTGTCGTCAACATTGACTCTGACATCGAACAACATCACAGCGCCCACGGCCAAGATATCATTCAGTTTTTGGTAAGCGCCAATGCTGGGCAACCGCTGCAACCCATTCAGAAAGTCGCCTCGGGGGGCGAGTTGTCGCGCATTAGCTTAGCTATTCAAGTGCTCACTGCAGGAAATGGCAATTTACCAACACTGGTATTTGACGAAGTTGATGTGGGGGTAAGTGGTCCAACGGCGGCAACAGTCGGCAAGCTATTGCGGTCTTTAGGCGAAAACAACCAAGTCCTATGTGTTACCCATCTTCCGCAAGTTGCTGCACGCGCCCATCAGCAATTATTCGTAAGAAAGCTAAAGCAAGATGGCAAAACACTCACCACGATGGAATCTCTAAGCGATTCCCACCGAGTGCACGAATTGGCCCGTTTACTCGGCGGAGATACCGTCACAGAGCACGCTATAGCGAACGCACGGGAACTTCTCGCCGGTTAGTCGGAACTTTTTATCCACATAAAAGACCAATAAAAGCCTCGGACGTCTGGTGTCCGAGGCCCCTTTTACGCTAAGATTTAACTCTGAATTTTGGATACCCGGTTTATCTATGAGAATTATTACGGCTTTAGCACTCGCATTCGCTCTTACAAATTGCGCAGTTTTCGATCCATTGGTTTATAAGATCGACATTCCTCAAGGCAATTATGTAGAGCAACAAGACATTGATCAGCTGCGCGTTGGCATGACCAAAGAACAAGTTCGCTTTGTCCTTGGTTCACCGGTTGCAGAAAACGCTTATCGCTCTGGCGAGTGGCATTACGTGTATCGGCTGAAGCCGGGCCGTGGGTCTGTAACGACACGTCATTTAACCGTCCACTTTGATAATGAGTTGGTTGCGAGCTTAAGTGGCGATTATGAGACGCCAGAGGATTTCTACACGCCGTTAGACGACTAATCGTTTAGAGGAAGATGAGGGAGCTACCTCGGGCACACGAAACGTGCTGCGACGCAATTTCGCAGACAGCGAAACTAAGAGGCAATAGGCAACAAGCATGAGCCAATCGCGCAGCACCTTTGTTCCAGATTCTAGCCTCCATGACCATCAAGGCTATCGTTGGATCTGGTTACCCAACAACTTTCCTGTATTGCTCGTTCATATGCCGGAAGCTCAGCACAGTGCCGCCTCTTTTGCGGTAAACGCTGGGCATTTTCATGATCCTGACAATGCCCCTGGCATCGCCCATTTCCTAGAACATATTCTCTTTCTTGGTTCCGAACGTTGGCCTGATCCAGACGCATTTGGACAGTTCGTGCAACAGCAAGGTGGCCACTACAATGCGTGGACCGGCACTGAACACAGTAATTTCTATTTTTCGGTACAGGCGGATGCGTTTGCTGAAGGGCTAGAGCGCTTTCATTCGTTATTGCACGAACCCTGCTTTGATCCCGCTTGGGTCGAAAAGGAACGGCAGTCCATAGAAGCTGAGTATCGACTCAAGCGCAAAGATGAGCTGCGCAGATTGTATGAAGTACATAAGGTAACTGCGAATAAAAAACACCCATTTGCCAAGTTCTCTGTTGGAAATGCACAAACGCTCGCAGACCAACCGGATTTAAGCATACGGGAACGTCTCATCGAGTATTATCAAACCCATTATCAGCCTCAGCATAGCACGCTCGTTTTAGTAGGCCCGCAATCCTTAGATCATCTGGCGCAACTTGCTAGAGACACGTTTGATCCCTTTGCTAATCGACAAACTGAGTCAACGCGGTGTGATCTTCCCGATGAACCCATGTACCTGCCGGAGCAGCTCGGCAGTTTTATCTATGTGCGCCCAATTAAACAAGCAAGTCGATTAATTATTACCTTTCCCTTACCTGATATTAATCACGACTACTTGCACAAAACCACATCCTTTATAGCCCATTTACTCGGTTATGAAGGCCCGGGAAGCCTATGTCATTGGCTGCGAGAACAACTGTGGATTACCGAGTTGTCTGCCGGTGGAGGCATGAGTGGATATAACTTTAAGGATTTCACCCTTAACTTACAGTTAACCGATGCGGGTATGCTGCGCATCGATACTATTTTGCAGGCGTGTTTCCAGTTTATCCGCACGGTGGCAAAGCAAGGCTTAGAGCCTGAGCTTTATGCTGAGCGGCAAAAGATGATTGGCCTTGCCTACCGATTCCCGGAAAGTGTTCGCCCGGTAGATCTGGCATCTCAGCTTTCTATTAATATGTTGCACTATCATCCTGATCACGTTATCAGCGGCGACTACCGAATGGACGGACTCAATCTCGAATTTGCCGAGCAGCTGCTTGCGCTCATGCGCCCAGAGCGCTGCAGAGTGACCGTGATTCACCAAAGTGTACCGGTTAGCCAACGCTCCAAATATTATCATGCAGAGTATTCGACTATCCCGATACGCTCTGACCAGCTTGAGCAGTATCAGCGCGACTTAACCGATATTCGTTTTCAGGTGCCCAAAACCAATCCATATATTCCAGAGCGGCTTGATCCATTGGCACTTGAAGCGGTGCCTAACAGCCAACAAGACGATACCAACCCTAGGCTCTATGCAAAAGCGCCTGGCGTGAAACTCTGGCATCTACAAGAAACCGAGCTCGCTGTACCCCATGCACATATCTATCTTTCGTTGCAATTACCTCTTTCTAATGCCAGCGCCCGTAATCATGCCATTAGTCGCATGTGGTGTGAGCTGGGTCAAGATGCACTCAACGAGCAATTTTATGATGCAGAAGTTGCTGGAATTCACTTTAACTTGTACACGCAAAGTTCAGGTATCACACTGCATATTGCAGGCTTTTCGGATCGTCAACCAGACCTATTTAAAGATTTAGTTACCACATTGGCGGCGTTACGTCCGAATGCCGAACAGTTTTATACGGCGCGTGATCAGATGCGACGCAATTGGGAGGCTATGCATCAGCACAAACCCATCAACTATCTCTTTTCGATACTGCATCACAAGCTACAGTATGGTGCGTTTACGGCACAGCAGTTAGCCGATAGCATCGCTGATTTGGATTATGAGCATTACCTCAACCTTTTGCCTGGAATGTTGCGGGATGCCCAGGCAATTCTATTGATTTATGGGGATAGCGAAGCAACGACAGCACGCCACTTAGCCCACTGGGTTAGCGAAAATTTCCCTGTGGTTGCAAAACCAAAAACCCCTATTGCGCGGCATGTAAGCAGATTAGAAGAAGGCGTGGTTGAGGCCTCTTTTTACAGTGCTCACACCGACCATGCGTGTGCTTGGTTTTATCAAGGGCGAACAACGGATATGGCTGAAAAGGCCAGTTTTTTAATGCTCAATCAGCTGCTATCGCCGCGCTTTTTTAATGCATTACGCACCGAACGTCAGCTAGGTTACTTGGTTGGATCAAGTTATGTGCCAATGCACGGTTTGCCCGGCCTCCTCTGCTACATTCAAAGTCCGAGTCATAACGCCGAGCAATTGAGCGATGAGATGACAGCCTTCGCGGGACAGTTTGTGCAGGAGTTGCAGGCCCTCGATGATGACGCTTGGGAAAAGGCTAAACATGCAATTCTCACCCATTTAGGAGAAAAGTCGGTTGGATTGCGCTCCAGAGCACAACGCATGTGGAGTTCTATTATTAATAACCAGGGTGAGTTTGGCCTTGCCGAGCGCATCATGGAACAGGTACATACGTTAGAGAAAGGTGACTTTGTACGCTTTGCCGCAGAGCGTTTGGTGCACTCCCCCAATGCCATGGTTATGCGTTCAACCCGCGATCAAAGCTAATTGCGCTAGCTGCAAGTTACCGCCTACGGGTTGCTTGCAGCGCGATGTGCGGCAACTTTTGTGACTACTTCATGTTTTGCTCACGTTATAAAAAAAGCGCTGGAACATCCTGTTGACGTTCCAGCGCCTATCCTGACCCTTTAAACATTATCTAGTCGTAAAATTTACGTCCCTCTGCCGCCATATCGAGGAGTAATTTACACGGCTTAAAGCGATCCCCTTCCGTCTTAGCATAATGCTGCAAACGTTCAACCACATGCGCCACACCCAGGCTGTCCATATAACGGAATGGGCCGCCTCGGAACGGTGGAAAGCCGATGCCATAGATAGCACCAATATCGCCATCACGAGGTGAGCGAATAATGTCATCCTGCAAACACCACGCGGCCTCATTGAGCATCGGTAACACGCAACGTTCTGACATTTCTGCGCTATCCAGTTTGCTCTGTGGGGTAATATCAAACAAGCTATACACGCTCGTATCTACCTGCTTATCCTTAGTTTTCTTGTCGTATCGATAGAAGCCTTTCTTGGTTTTTCGCCCTTTACGGCCATCATCAAGCAACTTACTAAACGCATCCGGTGCTCGGAATCGATCCCCTAGCTCATCCGCAAGAATAGGTGCCACTTTTGCTGCAACATCAATTCCAACTTCATCTAATAAGGTTATTGGCCCAACCGGGAAGCCAAATTTCACCAGGTTTTTATCTAAGGTCTCAATCGGTTCCCCGGCCAATAACAAGCGTGCGGCTTCATTCATGTACGGCGCAAGTATGCGGTTCACGTAAAAGCCAGCACCGTCTTTCACGACAATAGGTGTTTTACCCTGCTTTTTCGCAAACTCAACCGTCGTCGCAATCGTTTCATTCGACGTACCTGAGTGCGTAATGATTTCAGCCAATGGCATTTTTTCTACTGGCGAGAAATAATGCAGACCAATCACCTGCTCAGGGCGCTCTGCCTTTGCCGCAATTTTAGTGATTGGGAGTGAGCTAGTATTGGTTGCAAAAATTGTGTGTTTGCCGGCATTGTTTTCAATATCCGCCACCATATTCTGCTTTAGTTCTAAATCTTCAAACACCGCTTCGACAACGATATCTGCATCTTTAAAGCCGCTATAATCGAGGGTACCGGTGAGCATGAGAAGATCTCGCTGCACTTCGGTTTTACGCATAATTTTGCGCTTCAATTTAGGCTCAAGCAATTTCGAATGATAGGACAGCGCATTCTTAATGCCGTCATGATTGATGTCTTTCAATCGCACCGGCACTTTTGCTTTACTGATCGTGACATGCGCAATACCGCCACCCATCAAGCCACCTCCAAGCACGCCCGCCTTTTTTACTTTCTCAGGCTGCACGCCATCAGCGCCGGTTTCTTTCTTAATTTCAGTGGTCGCGAAGAAAATATTACGCAACTGATAGGATTCGGAAGACATGGCTAATTCACCAAAGCAGCGCGCCTCATACTCTAATCCCGCTTGCATACCCTTGCTCATGCCATATTTCACTGTCTCAATAATTTTATCTATTGCTGGATAATTGCCATGGGCTTTCTTCTGCGCCTTCTCGCGCGCTTTACTGAAAAGAACACCACTGAGAGGCCCTTCAAGCACTTTGCCCATCAAATTCAACTTGGGCTTACGCTTTTTCGGCTTCCCTTTCAGTGCTTTCTCCACTGCGGCTTCAAGTAGAATGCTTTGCGGAACAATTTCATCCGCCAAACCCATTTTTAATGCTTGTTTCGGGCGTAACTGTTTTCCCGTCAGCATCAAGGTTAACGCTTCTTGAACTCCCACTAAGCGCGGCAAACGTTGAGTACCGCCTGAACCGGGTAATAATCCAAGTTGAACTTCAGGTAAACCCAACACAGTTTTCGACGAATCACTGATCACGCGTGCGTGGCAGGCGAGGGCTAATTCCAGCCCGCCTCCTAGCGCCGGTCCATGAATCGCGGCAACAACTGGTATTTTTAACGATTCGAGGCGGTCAAATAGAGCTTGGCCTTGACGTGCCAAGCTTTCCGCATCAGCGGCTGTTTCGCATTCACTGATCATGCGAATATCAGCGCCAGCCACAAACGAGCTAGGCTTTCCGCTGATGAATACCAACCCTTTCAATTGACTATCCGATTCAACCTGTTCCATTAAGTCAGCGACTTCGTCGGCAAAGGTCGATTTTAAGGTGTTCATGGATTCGCCCGGAACATCAATGGTTACCACACCAATACGATCATCGCGGACTTCGAGGGTAAAAGCTTTCTTCGCGTTATTCGTCATTATTCCGTCTCCAATATCACTGCAGCACCTAAGCCACCTGCTGCGCAGGCAGTGGTGAGTGCGGTGCCACCGCCGCGGCGTTGAAGCTCGCGCAGGGTTTGCGTCAGCATACGCGCCCCGGTTGCCGCAAACGGATGACCGTAAGCAATCGAACCACCCAACACGTTGAATTTCGATTCATCAATCTCACCGATAGCTTCGGAACGATTGAGCTTATCTTTGGCAAATTTCTGACTGGCAAACATTTTAACGTTCGCTAAGGTTTGCGCTGCAAAGGCTTCATGCATATCAATAAGATCAAGATCACTCAGCTTCATTCCCGCGCGTTCGAGAGCCAATGGCGTCGCATAAGACGGGCCCATGAGCATATCTTCGTACACATCGATGGCAGAAAATGCATAGCTGCGAATGTAGCCGAGGGGGGTGTAGCCCAATTCTTTCGCACGGCTTTCAGTCATCATCAGTACTGCTGCTGCACCATCCGTGAGTGGTGTCGCATTAGCTGCGGTTACGCTTCCGTGTTTTTTATCAAATGCCGGACGCAACTTGGCATAACCGGCTAAATCGGAGTTTTCGCGAATATTATTATCGCGCTCAAGGTACTCCTTAAATGGCGACACATGCGCCACCATTACTTCATCGCTCAACAGGCCTTTTTCCCAAGCCTCATGCGCTCGTTGGTGCGACCGATGGGCTAACTTATCTTGGTCTTCCCGAGAAATACCATGTGACTTCGCCATTTGCTCAGCGGTTTGGCCCATGGTTAAGCCTGTGGAATATTCGGCAACCGCCGGCGGAACTGGCATTAAGTCTTTAAACCGCAACCGCTTTAGAATGCTTAAACGCTGGCCAAGACTGCGCGCCTTGTTTAAATCAACTAACGCCCGCGCTAAAGTTTTTGACACACCAATAGGTAGCACCGAGGAAGAATCCGAGCCACCCGCGATACCGACCGAAATAGTACCTGCCAACATCGCCTCAGCAACACTCACTGCCGATTGGAAACTGGTGGCACAAGCTCTACTGACGCTGTACCCATCGGTAGTGACCGGTAAACTAGTCGCCAACACAATTTCTCGTGCAATGTTGGGCGCCTCGGGCATTTGTACCACTTGACCAAATACCAATTGATCCACGATGTTCGGATCCAAGCCCGTTTTCTGAATCAATTCTTGCACCACCATAGCGCCCATATCCAATGCAGGTACGCCATGGAAAAAACTTGCTTGCTTCGCAAATGGTGTTCTTAAGCCTGCTACAATCGCTATGCGATCACCTTGGGGGGTTCGCAAACTTTGTCCCGGAGCTGACATATATATCCCCTACTCGTTTAGTGGTCTGACCACGAATCACTCTCGATTCTACTGAGATTTATAGAAAAATAAAACCTTCGCTTTATCATAAGTGATTTCTAGTATAGATGATTGATGCGAACCCACATGGAATCCGTACTCATGATATCTTGTGTTAGGGCCGTACAATCCCCATATATCGCAATATGATGTTGGTTATCGTAAATCAGACATGGGCAAGGAACTCAGGATTGCGCTAGCGGTCAATGAAATCGCAATTATTTCAATCGTGCGCACATAGGTTTGATTCGATACCATTACGCCGAACCTATCAACAACAAAAAGAGGTAGTTATGGCCGCAGCGGTCGCATTTAGGCAACTTCAGGACTACTTAAATACTCAGGTACTAGGTCAGCCAAGCTTGGTTGAACACCTGTTAATTGCCATTCTCGCCGATGGGCACCTGCTTGTTGAAGGGCCTCCTGGCCTGGCGAAAACCCGCGCGGTACAGGCGCTATCTAAAGGGGTCGAAGGGAATTTTCACCGTATCCAGTTTACTCCCGATTTACTCCCTGCGGATCTCACTGGAACCGATATCTATCGTCCTGAAACTGGCGAGTTCGTATTTCAGCAAGGTCCCCTCTTTCATAACTTGGTACTGGCAGATGAAATCAACCGGGCGCCGGCCAAAGTGCAATCGGCACTGCTTGAAGCTATGGCTGAACGACAAATCACTGTCGGACGCAGTACCTACCCATTACCCGCTTTGTATACCGTGATGGCCACGCAAAACCCGATAGAGCAGGAAGGCACCTACCCGTTACCAGAAGCGCAACTCGACCGTTTTCTACTGCACTTGTCGCTCGACTACCCAGATGCGGTTACCGAGCAGCAAATTCTTACACTCACGCGCAGTGAGCGCCTTGAAGGCGAAATGGAGATGACAGCACCGGTTTCGCAAGATGCTATTTTTGCAGCACGTAAAGAACTGCTTACGTTGCACATGGAACCCGATGTAGAAGCCTATTTGGTCGCTTTAATCATGGCAACACGCCACCCCGCAGATTACGATGAAGAGCTCGCACAATGGATAGCAATTGGTGCAAGCCCTCGGGCGACCATTGCTCTCGATCGATGTGCGCGGGCTAAAGCTTGGCTAGCTACACGTGATTTTGTGACGCCGGGTGACGTCAGTGCGCTGTTGCATAACGTCCTTCGCCATCGGTTAATCCTCAGTTATGAAGCAGAGGCTGATGGCATTCAGAAAGATCAGGTTATCGATCGCATATTGCAATGCGTACCTGCGCCTTAATGGTGCGGATGAGGGCTCATAGGCTATGTCGAATTCGGTAAAATCGACCCCATTTTCATCTCAGGATTGGCTGGCGGCGCATCATGCCAACGGGTTTTCGTTGAGTATGCCGGAATTGCTTGCCTATCGCGCCTGCCCGCTGCGCTTACCGATGCCAAAACGACAAGGTACCGTTCGCCAAAGCGGCAATAAACTGAGCCGCTTTCGCGGTCGCGGGATGGAGTTTGATGAAGTTCGGCATTATCAGGCGGGAGATGACATTCGAGCCATCGATTGGCGCGTTACTGCACGTACGGGTAAAACCCACACCAAGTTATTTCGCGAAGAAACTGAACGGCCGGTGTTTGTCTGTGTCGACTATGGTCAAAGCATGTTATTTGGTTCCGAGCTTCTGTATAAATCAGTGCAAGCGGCTCACATTGCCGCCGGTGTGTGTTGGCATGCCATTCAACGGGGTGATCGGATTGGCGGGTTGATTTTTAATGCATCAGCACACATGGAAGTACGTCCGCAAAGCCGCCAGCATGGGGCATTGATGCTGCTGAAACAGCTTATCGCCATGCATCCGGAGCGCCCTCAAACATTTGCTAAACATCCAGAGCCGCAACGCTTAGTTAAACAGATTCAGCGATTGCACACCCTTTGCCGTCCCGGTGCTGACGTAGTGATTATCAGTGATTTCTCTGAGCTCAACGATGAAAGCCTTAGCCTCTTACGCGGCTTACGCCGCCATCACGCAGTAACCGCTATCTTAGTGGACGACCCTTTAGAACATTCGTTGCCAACGGCACTGAGAAGCGAATGCCAATTTTATGATGGCGAACAGCAGCGACAAGCACTACTAAACGATCCTGGTTATCGCACTGAGTGGCAACATCGTGCGGAGAATTGGCGTGCACAACGCCTGCAGTTGTTGCGTCAGGTCGGAATTCCTGTGTATACGGTCAGTGCTGCCTTACCTGCCGAACAGCAGTGGCATGAGGTGCGTGCATGAATCCGCTTGATCAATTGCACGATATTGTTCCGCCCGAACCCGTGGGCTGGTGGCCGCTAGCCTGGGGCTGGTGGGTTCTCATCGTGATCCTGCTTGTGGCAGGAAGCATTGTTCTTTGGCGTACACTAAGCCGGTATTCTAAATTGCGACCACAGCGTTTAGTGTTGGCGCAATTACAGCAACCTCATAGTAGCCTAACCCAAGTAAATATTACCCTTAAACGCGGCTTGCTTATGGCCAATGGGAATACGCCTTGTGCTCATTTACACGGTGATGATTGGTTTGACTACTTGGTAACTTCTTTACCGAGTCGCCATCAGGCCGATTTCCAAGCGCAACTTGCTCCCTTCCGAGATCGTCTATATCAAGCACATCAAGCTGACGATGTGACTCGCTATCAGGCATTAATTCGACAGTGGGCGCAACGGTCATCCCGCCTTGAAAAAGGGGGTGGTCATGCTTGAGTTTGCTTGGCCTTTGCTATTCTGGTTATTGCCATTGCCACTGTTAGTGCGCTTCTTGCTGCCCCGCATTCAACGCACCGCCGCGGCAATTTGGATGCCTCAGGCCCGCTATCTTGCACCTGAGTATGAAGCGAAAGCCGGCGGGCATTGGGCGCGCTGGATTTTACCCAGTCTAATTTGGATTGCGCTTGTATCCGCCGCTGCTCAGCCCCGTTGGGTAGGCGACCCTATTGCGCTGAACCCCGAAGCTCGCGAAATCATGATTGCCCTTGATCTGTCTGGCAGTATGCAAATGGACGACATGGAACGAAACGGCCGCGCAGTCACACGGTTAGAAGCCGCCCATTCCATCTTAGCCGACTTCATTCGCCGGCGTACCGGTGATCGCATAGGCCTCATTGTCTACGCCGATTCGGCACACGTTTACGTGCCCATTACTTCTGATTTAGAAACCGTAGCAACCATGGCGGAAGAAGCTTTTATTGGCCTCGCTGGACAACGCACCGCACTTGGCGATGCGATCGCCCTATCGATTCGCTATTTCCTCGAACGTGAGAGCCAAGAGCGTGTCGTGCTGATGCTCACCGATGGTATGATCAATACGGGTCAAATTAATGCCGAACAAGCCCTACAACTAGCGCGAAATCATGATGTCAGAATTCATACCATTGGCATTGGCTCCGATGAAGTCACAGTGCAGGGCATCTTTGGTGAACGCCGTTTGAATCCTAGCGCAGATCTGGATGAAATATTCCTCAATGAACTCGCTCGCGCCACTGGCGGCGAATACTTTCGGGCCCGCAGCAGTTCGGAAATGGAGCGCATCTATGAGCTCATTGACCGACTTGAACCTATCGCCAATGACGAACAATATCTTCGTCCTCAGCGCAGTTTAGTGCATTACCCAGTGAGCGTAGCACTGCTCGCCCTTGTGCTTATGTTATTGCCGTCACCACGTCAATTCGGGGGCCGCACATGGAAATCATAACCTTTGGCGTATTCTGGTTACGTCCGGCGTGGCTATTGCTTCTAATCCCGCTCGTGTTACTCACGCCCTACCTGTGGCGGCGGGCACGACGACAGCATGAAAGGCATCCACTTATTGCGGGTCATTTGGCCGCTCATTTGTATAAAGCCAGTCATCAAAAACGCAGCTGGCTCGCACCCGTGAGCTTATGCTTGAGCCTGTTCTTGGGAGTTATTGCCCTCGCTGGCCCTGCCGTTGAGAAAATACAGGTACCGGTCTTTAATACTGAGCGCGGCGCCGTGCTGCTATTTGACGCCAGTATCCAAACACGCGCCCAAGATGTCGCTCCTGATCGCCACACCCGTATGCGTTTCAAGGCGATTGATCTAGTGAATCGATTTGGCGATGGTCAATTAGGACTCATCGCCTATGCCGGTGATGCCTTTACAGTAACGCCGCTCACCCGAGACAGTCGTAATATATTGCAAAGCTTGACTGTGCTCGAACCCGAAGTCATGCCGACGCCGGGTAATGATCCCCTGCTAGGTTTCGAAGAAGCTGCGCGCTTGTTAACCGATGCTGGCTATCGCAGCGGTGATATTTATTGGATTACGGGCGGCATCAGCAATCGCGATATGGAAGATGTTCGTCGCTTTATGCGTAATCAAAACTGGCGCGTGAACGTGCTAGCCGTTGGAACAAGCGAAGGTGCTCCGGTGCGAGGCGCCGACGGTGAACTGGTTCGCGATGAGCGTGGGCGCATCCTTTTGCCTCGCCTTGAACCGGCCTACCTACAACGTATTACGCAAATGTCCGGTGGTGTTTATGTCGAGTATCGCCAAGACAACCGCGATATCGACGCGCTTTTAGCGGTTTCTGAAGCCGATAGGCACGACTTTGTCGAAACCTTGGAACAAGGCGACCAATGGCGTGACCTAGGTCCCTATATTGTGCTACTCATCCTTCCTTTTGCACTATTTGCGGCGCGCCGTGGGGTGCTGTATATGCTTCCCTTGTTGCTCATACCGACCCTTTTGGTGCCGCGCCCTGGCTATGCCATGAGTACCGAAGACCAGACCAGCGAACGTCCAGCACAGGTCCAGCTATCGCTTATTGAGCAAAGTTTTCTTAATGCGGATCAACGCGGTGAGCGTTTATTAGAACATGGCGACTATGCGCAGGCGGCGGAGATTTACCAATCACTCGCGCATCGAGCCCAAGCGTATTACCGAGCAGGTGACTTTGACCAAGCTGCAGAACTCTATGCACAACTCGATGGCCCCCACTATCGCTATAACCTAGGAAATGCTCTTGCCCACATAGGGGCACTTGAAGAAGCGCTAGCGGCCTATCAAGAAGCCCTATCTAAGCGCCCCGATTGGCAAGAAGCTATAGATAACTACGAGTTAGTCAAATCCTTGCTTGAACAACAACAAGATGGAAACGGCAATGGTGATCCCGATGCTGAACAACAGGACGAGAACGGGGATTCGCAAAGCACTGATCAGCAATCGTCGGATACCGGCCCCCAGGAGCCAACAGACTCAGATGACCGCACGGATGGCGATGATTCCACAGAAAATGGCGAACGCGACGACGAGACCACGGACACCGACGAACAAACGCAAGCTGATGCTGATGCGGAGGGCGATGGCGCCCGCCCAGATGAAGAGCCAATACCATCAGTGCGGGATTATGATGATTTGTCTGACGAAGAGCGCGCCGAGTTGGAGCAATTACTTCGTCGCGTAGAAGAAGACCCCGCTTTAATTCTGCGAAATCGACTGCAACGTGAAGCGCAGCGACGTCAGATGCAACGACCACCTCGAGGATTTTAAATGGGACAGACAGGATTTACTCTGCTTCGGCGTAACGGTATGCAATGGCTTGCTAGCGTCATCCTTTTGCTGGCGACCTGCTTGGCTGTTCCAGCGCAAGCCCAAGACCTTCAGATATCTGCCAGTTTAAATAAAAATCCTGTGTTGGAGTTTGAGGCTTTTACCCTAACCGTTACGGCAAATAGGGCGCTTCCTCGTAACGCATTTCAACCTGAACAGGTATTGCGCGGGTTCGATGTTCGCGGCACCGCAGTTAGTTCTGCGTCCTCCACAATTAATAATCAAACCGTACGCACCACAGAATGGCGGGTAACCTTGATCGCTCCGCGTGCCGGTGATTATGAAATTCCAGCGATCACCATTGAAGGCGTGCAAGCGCCCGCAATTCCATTTCAAGTGGTGGAAAGCCGTAGTAGTGACGCCCAAGATGACGATTACTTCTTGCAGGCAGAGCTCGATACCCATCAACCTTATGTGCAGCAACAGGTGCGGCTCACGGTGCGTTTATATCTAGCCATGCAGCTGGAGAGCGGCAGCATTCAGTTGCCCGACTTAGAGCACTTTCACGTGGAGCAACTGGGTCAAGATCGGCAATCCCAAGACATTATTGAAGGTCGCCGTTACCAAGTTCTCACACGCACCTACATCTTAACCCCCCGCCGCAGTGGCGACTTTTCTATTCGCCCGATTCGCTTCGACGGTCAAGTCCGCACGACACCCAGTGGCGGATTTAGTGCCTTTGGTCGACTTGAATCAATTTCTGCGCGTTCTGATGCATTAACCCTCGAAGTGCGTCCACGCCCACGTGACTTTAACGGCCACTGGCTGCCCAGTGAGCACGTGATGCTGGAAGAACAATGGGACCCAAGCGAAAGCCTATGGACGCTGGGCGAACCCATTACGCGAACTATTACGTTTACTGCAGCAGGCGTGCGCCCAGAACAATTACCGGAACTAGAGCAGGATTACCCTCAAGCCATGCGCGTCTATCCTGATCGGGGTCAAAGTGAAATGCGCGTGCTGCGAGGCACTCCTGTTGCTCGCGCGCAATACAACACGGCTATCATCCCAGCACAAGCTGGCGAGTTCACACTGCCAGCCGTGCGTGTGCCTTGGTGGAACACGCAAACCGACCAATTGGAATACGCCGAATTGCCAGAACGAACTATCCGAGTTATCAGCCCTCCCGGCGGGATTTTGCCACCTGGAAACCTTGATCTTTCGGAGCAACCTGAAAGACCGCCGGAACCTACAGATAGAGTTCAAACCTATGTTTCCGCTGAATCCTCAGATCAGCGTACCGTCTCCGCCCTATGGTGGTTACTCACAGGACTATTTTTTATATTGTGGATTATCACCTTAGTGTGGGCGCTGCTGTGGGCACGTAAACAGAAACCTCAACAACGCGCCTCAACGACGGTTCCAAGTAGTGCTCGACATGCGCTGCAGGACATTAAAAACGCCTGTCAGAAAAATGACGCACCGGCGTGCAGAACCGCGCTCTATGCTTGGCATCATGCGCGTACTGGGCGTCCTGCGAGTGACTTGAGCGAGATCGCCAACAGCCTCGGGTCAAGCGCCCTCGTCACTGCATTTGAAGCCTTAGAAGCGAGTCTCTACAGCGCTCAAAAACCTGAGTGGACAGGCGGAAAAGTGTTATGGGCTGAGCTCTCGGCCATTCATCGCCGACATCAAAGCAACACAGGTAACCAGACCTTGCCGCCTCTGTATCCATCCCATTAGAAGCGGCAGATTAATCCACGAAAACAGGGTACAATAGGCCATATCATCCGATTGCCTAACCTCGGTACCCTGTGCATGGAAATTAAAGTAAATTTTCTCGACAATCTTCGCTTAGAAGCTAAGTTTGACGATTTCACCGTGATCACTGACCAGCCTATTCGCTACAAAGGTGATGGCTCAGCACCTAGTCCATTCGACTATTTTCTCGCGTCGTCTGCCCTGTGTGCTGCCTATTTTGTGAAGGTCTACTGTCTATCTCGGGATATTCCGACCGACAATATTCGTTTATCACAAAACAATATTGTTGATCCTGAAAATCGCTACAATCAGATATTCAAAATTCAAGTCGAGCTGCCTGAGCATATTTCAGATCGTGATCGGGAAGGGATTTTACGCTCCATTGATCGCTGTACCGTAAAAAAAGTGGTGCAAACGGGGCCTGATTTTCAAATTGAAACCGTGGCCAACCTCGATGAGGATGCCCAAGCGCTCCTTCTGGCAAACCCTCCTGAGAACGCCGCAACTTATATTCCTGGCAAAGATCTGCCCCTCGAGCAAACGATTGCAAACATGACGGGCATTCTCGCAGATTTAGGCATGAAGATTGAGATCGCCTCATGGCGAAATATCGTGCCTCATGTCTGGTCACTGCATATTCGTGATGCTGCCTCCCCTATGTGCTTTACCAATGGCAAAGGCGCAACTAAAGAGAGCGCCCTTTGCTCTGCGCTTGGGGAGTTTATCGAACGCCTGAGCTGTAACTTCTTTTACAATGATCAATTCTTCGGTGAGGAAATTGCGAGTCGTGATTTCGTTCATTATCCGAATGAGAAATGGTTCCCTTTAGAAGATGACGATCGCGTGCCGGAAGGCATTTTAGACGATTATTGCACCGCCATTTATGATCCGGAGGGGGAACTGCGCGGCTCCCACCTTATTGATACAAATTCAGGCAATAAAGACCGCGGGATCTGCGCCCTTCCTTACGTACGTCAGTCGGACGGTAAAACCGTTTATTTCCCGTCAAATTTAGTCGAAAATTTATTCTTAAGTAATGGCATGAGCGCTGGCAATACGCTCGCAGAAGCGCAAGTGCAGTGCTTATCCGAAATATTTGAACGCGCCGTTAAAAAACGAATTATTGAAGAAGAGATTTGTCTGCCAGACGTGCCTGCGGATGTACTTGCAAAGTACCCTGATCTTGTTGAAGCAATCCAAGCTTTAGAAGCACAAGGCTTTCCTGTCTATGTCAAAGATGCGTCTTTAGGTGGGCAATTTCCGGTCGCCTGCGTCACCATTATGAATCCTCGTACCGGTGGCGTATTCGCATCGTTCGGCGCCCATCCAAGTTTCTATATCGCACTTGAACGTAGTTTAACCGAGCTACTGCAGGGGCGGAGTTTCGAAGGGTTGAACGATATTCCATTGCCAACCTTCAATTCCATGGCAGTGACTGAGCCGAATAATTTCGTTGAACACTTTATCGACTCCACCGGCGTGATTTCTTGGCGTTTCTTTAGCGCTAAAGCGGATTACCCATTTCACGAGTGGGATTTTTCTGGCAGCAACCAAGAAGAAGCAGATACCCTATTTGCTATCTTGAGCGCCATGAACAAAGAAGTGTATATGGCAGTGCACACCGATTTAGGCGCTCCTGTATGCCGTATATTGGTTCCCAATTATTCCGAGGTGTATCCCGTTGAGGATCTTATCTGGGATAATACCAACGTCGCCTTAGATTATCGTGCCGACATTTTGAATCTTCATCGTTTAAGTGACGACGAGCTCACTGATTTGGTGAATCGTTTAGAAGAGAGTCAGTTAGACAACTACACCGATATTATTACCTTCATTGGTGTGGAGTTTGATGAAAATACGGTGTGGGGTCAGCTCACCATTCTAGAGTTAAAACTTTTAATCTGTTTAGCATTGCAAGACCATGAAGCGGCATACGAGTATGTGGAAACATTCTTGCAATACAACGACAATACGGTAGAGCGCGTTCTGTTCTATCGGGCCGTGCATGGTGTGCTTGAAATCGCCTTAGACGATGATCTGCACCTTGAAGACTATTTGCTTAGCTTCCAACGCATGTACGGTACCTCAGTCACGGATGCCGCTGTGGGCTCTGTAGACGGCAGTATTCGATTCCATGGCCTGACACCTACCAACATGCAGCTAGAGGGCTTAGACAAGCACCTGCGTCTTATTGAGAGCTATAAGAAGCTCCATGCAGTCCGTGCAGCAAGAAGTTAACCCGAATTACCCCGCTTCATAATAAAAAAAACCGAGCATAGGATGAACCCATGCTCGGTTTTTTATGCGCTCTCGCTTAAATTACAAGCGACGCTCTATCTTCGCTTTCGATTTTAAACCATCCATCAGCGCTTGATAGGCAAGCTCTGAACGTTGGCCTTCAATCTGACGACCAAAACGTTGCTGCTCTGCTGCATCAGGAACGCCAGGCATAATATCGGTTAGCTCGATAATAGCAGCATCGCCATTTGCCAAGGTGACCGTTGCAAATGACGCCTCATCCGAGTGAGGCATGCGGAACAACTGCTGACGCACAGCGCCTGGCAATTCACCACCAAAACGAGGGGCGGCGTCGATTACACGAAACTCAATGGTTTCTGAATCTAAGCGTTCACCCGCTTGCAACTGTGCGAGCAATGTCGCGGCGTATTCTGCCGCCAATCGCTCTGCTTGTTGCTCTGCAAGGTAGGCCTCAATATCTTGACGCACTTCTGCTAAGTCGCGAATACGTGCTGGCTCATAGTCATCTGCCCGCACTACAAGTGAGCGACGGTCCAGTTCGATGAGTTCGCTGTTCATATCCATTTCCCGAACGTCGTCTGAGAACGCCTCGGCAAGCAAACGTGGATCATCATATCCTTCCGGCGCATCGTTGCGACGAATCCAAGGTGATGTTTGTACTGTTAAGCCAAGTTCCTCAGCGGCCACATCGAGTGTATCGGGAACTTCGAAAGTAACGCGCGCAAGTTGCTGCTGCATTTCAAAGTAACGACGCTCTGCTTCAACTTGGGCAATATTACGGCGGATATCGTCAGCCACATCGGCAAATGACGATGTCTCAGCCGGAACAAGTTCCGTGAGTTTAACCAAGTGAAAACCAAACTCAGAACGCACGATATCCGACACTTCACCTACTTCGGTAAGCGCAAAGCCGGCATCTTCAAGATCAGGATCAAAGCTGTCACGCTCTAACCGACCGAGTTCACCGCCATCCTCACCACTAAAGATGTCGTCTGATTCAGCTGCTGCGAGATCGGCGAAATCTTCACCTGCCTCGAGCCGTGCTTGAATCTCTTGAATGCGCTCGTAGGCGGCATCTTCATTCTCACCGAATTCAACAAGAATGTGCGCAATCGAACGGATTTCTTCAGAAGAGAATGCCGCTGGATTTTGCTCGTAGTAAGCGCGAACTTCGTCTTCGCTCACCTCAATTGAGGCAACGACATCATTGTAATCTAGAACCACATAAGCCAAGCGTATACGCTCTTCTTGGCGAAACTGTTCTTGATTATCAAAATAGAAGTTCTCGACGGCCTCGTCTGTGACATCAACTTGATCAGCAAAACGCTCCACCGAAATTGTCGCAAAGCGACCAGAACGGCGTTCGTTTTGTAATCGTTGCAAACGCTCAATTTCATGAGGCAGTGCGAATTCTGAGCCTAAGGTGCCTTGCAGCATCATAATGCGGCTCATTTCCGCTTGCAGATAATCCCGGAACATTTCTGGCGTGAAGCCCGCGTTATTTAAAATGCGTAAATAACGATTGTTATCGAATTGTCCGCCGTCCTGAAATTCAGGCATTTGTCTGATTTGATTTCGCAGTGCTTGGCTTGATTGCTTAATGCCAAGCTTGCCAGCAAGTTCTACCGCCAGTTGTTCTTCAATCATTTGCTCAAGAACATCACGGCGCATTTGCCGCATGTAGTTCTCATCAGCAGCAAGCAGATTGAACATATCGCCAAACTGTTGCTCCATCATTGAGCGGTGATTTTGATACTGGCGCTCAAACGCTGCGCGACTAATTTCTTGATCATTTACTTTGGCCACGTAATCGGAGGCACCGCCTCCTAAGTACGCACTAACCCCAGTAAATGCGAATGCAATTATAATTAGGAACAGGATAACCCTAACAATCGGGCCCTGCGCCCCTTCACGAATCCTATCGAGCATGGTTTATCTCTTTTCAACACTAACCGCAGTTATGTAAACCCTTGACATGAAAAAAGCGCATCAGGCGATGCGCTTCTTGCAGTCATCGCGCCGCGGATTATAACACAATATCGCGGCGTGTCAGAATGGGTTACAACTTTAGTTTACCGCGTCTTTCAGTGCTTTACCCGCTTTGAATGCTGGTACTTTAGCTGCTGAAATTTGAATAGTCTGACCAGTTTGCGGATTGCGACCGGTGCGAGCAGAGCGCTCACGAACGGTAAACGTACCGAAACCTACGAGTGCAACTTGGTCGTCTTTTTTCAGTGCATCAGTTACTGCGCTGATAAAAGAATCAAGAGCGCGACCTGCAGCTGCTTTTGAAAGTTCTGCGTCTGCTGCGATTTTGTCAATAAGCTGAGACTTGTTCACAGTATCATCCCCTTAGATTGTTATTATGGAGTTCCGTGGTTCCATTGTTTCAATGGGCCAGCAAAGTTTATAACAAGCTTATACCATTAGTTCAAGCATCCCTGATGCTCATTTTGAGACACCCATTTTCCCTCAATGCCTTAAGCATAAAGGCGTGGGCGACTTTGCTTAGGCTATCACAGTGATTTTGGATGAAAAGCCTTTTTCTTAAAAATTTAACAAAATTTCTTCATCCCCTCACAAAAACAACACCGAGCAAAACCCTTTTTATTAATTTTTCTTCTTATTTTTCTGAGGCTTATATGGCTTCTTGGCCAGGGCAAAGGTGAGTACGTCATCTATCCATTGCACCGGGAAGATTTCCAGATCAGCCTTCACATTGTCTGCAATTTCTTTCAAATCACGCTCATTTTCTTTCGGAATGAGTACACGTTTGATGCCGCCACGATGGGCCGCAAGCAATTTTTCTTTCAATCCACCAATGGCTAATACTTCACCACGCAGGGTAATTTCACCTGTCATGGCCACATCAGCACGAACTGGATTATTCGTTAAAGAAGAAACTAACGCCGTCACCATGGCAATACCTGCACTGGGTCCATCCTTCGGTGTTGCTCCTTCAGGAACATGTACATGCACATCGCGTTTTTCATGGAAATCATCGGCAACGCCAAGCTTATCAGCACGACTGCGCACCACTGTCATGGCGGTGCTGATGGACTCTTTCATCACATCACCCAAAGAGCCAGTACACACAACCTTGCCCTTGCCAGGCACGCTCGTAGCTTCAATCGTCAGTAAGTCACCGCCGACTTGTGTCCACGCTAATCCGGTTACCTGGCCAATTTGGTTTTCTTCTTCAGCTTTGCCAAAGTCAAAACGACGCACACCTAAGAAATCCTCGAGATTTTTCTCGGTGATTTTCACTTTCTTTAATTTCTTATCTAAAAGAATCCGGCGCACCGACTTGCGACACAAGGTTGAAATTTCGCGCTCTAGGTTCCGTACCCCAGCTTCGCGCGTGTAATAGCGGATAATGCCCAGTATGGCACCGTCACTAATATCCACCTCACCCTTGCGTAAACCATTGCGTTCCATTTGCTTATTCAGTAAATGGCGCTTGGCAATGTTCAGTTTTTCATCTTCGGTGTAGCCAGATAGACGAATCACTTCCATGCGATCGAGCAATGGTGCTGGAATATTCATGCTGTTCGATGTAGCAACGAACATCACATCAGAGAGGTCGTAATCCACTTCTAAGTAATGGTCGTTAAAGGTGCTGTTTTGTTCCGGATCCAACACCTCTAAAAGCGCTGAGGAAGGATCACCACGCATATCCGACGACATTTTGTCGATTTCATCGAGCAAAAATAGCGGATTTCGCACCCCTACCTTAGCCATCTTCTGCATTAACTTACCGGGCATTGAGCCAATGTAAGTGCGACGATGACCACGAATCTCTGCCTCGTCACGCACGCCACCTAATGCCATACGAACGTACTTTCGACCAGTCGCTCTTGCCACCGATTGACCTAGCGAGGTTTTACCTACGCCAGGGGGACCAACAAGGCACAAAATTGGACCGCGCACTTTCTTGCTGCGCTGCTGTACTGCGAGATAATCAAGAATTCTCTCTTTAACTTTTTCCAGACCGTAGTGGTCTGCATTAAGAATATCTTCTGCATCGCTTAAGCTTTTCTTAACTCGCGATTTCTTAAACCAAGGTACGCCCGTAATCCAATCAATATAACTACGCACCACGGTCGCTTCTGCCGACATCGGCGACATCATCCGTAGTTTCTGTAATTCTGCTTTGGCTTTATCCAGCGCCTCTTTTGGCATTTGTGCCGCTTCAATCTTTTTCGACAGCGCTTCAAACTCATCAACGCCATCTTCGCCCTCGCCGAGCTCCTTCTGAATCGCTTTCATTTGCTCATTCAGATAGTACTCGCGCTGGCTCTTTTCCATTTGCTGCTTCACGCGGTTACGAATCTTGCGTTCTACCTGCAAAATATCGATTTCGCCTTCCATCAGTGCCATTAAATGCTCAAGGCGGTCTTGGATACTTATAATTTCCAGTACCCGCTGTTTATCGGCCAGCTTTAGCGGCATGTGTGCGGCCATGGTGTCCGCCAAACGGTCGGCATCGTCGATACCGTTTAAAGACGTTAATACTTCAGGCGGCGTTTTTTTGTTTAGCTTTACGTAACCTTCAAACTGATTTAACGCAGAGCGCACCAGTATTTCTTCTTCACGCTCATCGATCTGGTCACTAATGAGTTCTTCAACGTCAGCACGGAAAAAGTCACCTTCTGGATTCCAAGCGGTGACACGTGCACGACGCGTCCCTTCTACAAGCACCTTAACAGTGCCGTCGGGGAGCTTAAGCATCTGTAAAATGGTCGCAATGGCGCCCACTTCATAAATATCATCTGATTCGGGCTCTTCTACGCCAGCATCTTTCTGGGCGACGAGAAAAATTTCTTTATTGTCATCCATGGCTGCATCAAGGCAGCGAATTGATTTTTCACGCCCTACAAACAAAGGAATAACCATATGCGGATACACCACAACATCGCGTAGTGGGAGTACCGGCATTCCTTGACGTTTACCGCTCGATTCTGTCATTTCTGCGTCCATAATCATCATCCGAATACGTTATCTTACTCTCTAATATGCGGCTTAACTGAGAAAGTTCAATGGCTTTTATGAAAAAGGGGCCCTGCGGCCCCTTGATTGTCGAATTATTCGCCAGATGCGTGGGCATCCTGACTATTTTCGTAGATGAGAATGGGATCAGAGTCGCCTTTGATTACCGACTCGTCGATCACCACTTTACTCACGTTGGTCATAGACGGTAACTCGTACATGGTACCGAGTAATACATCCTCGACAATAGAACGGAGTCCGCGGGCTCCGGTTTTCCGCTGCATCGCTTTGCGAGCAATAGCTCGTAATGCATCTTCACGGAATTCCAGCTCAACTTTTTCCATGCCCAGAAGCGCGCCATATTGTTTCGTTAAGGCATTCTTCGGTTCACTAAGAATCTGCACCAGTGCATCTTCGTCAAGCTCTGTAAGGCTAGCCACCACAGGGAGACGCCCGATAAACTCAGGAATTAATCCGTATTTTACAAGATCTTCAGGCTCAACTTGCGTCAGCAAATTAATCTGTTGTTTCTCGTTTTTACTCTTAACCTCAGCACCAAAACCAATTCCTGTGCCAGTCGCGAGCCGTTGCTCAATTACTTTTTCTAATCCCGCAAAGGCACCACCACAGACGAACAAAATCTTCGAGGTATCCACCTGAACAAATTCTTGTTGTGGATGTTTCCGGCCACCTTGCGGAGGCACCGACGCCACCGTGCCTTCAATAAGCTTCAGAAGCGCTTGCTGCACCCCTTCGCCGCTTACGTCACGGGTAATAGACGGATTGTCCGATTTACGTGAAATCTTGTCGATTTCATCAATATAAACAATACCGCGTTCCGCTTTAGCTGCGTCGTAGTCACACTTCTGCAACAGTTTTTGGATAATGTTTTCAACGTCCTCACCCACGTAACCCGCTTCGGTTAATGTGGTGGCATCAGCCATGGTAAAAGGCACATCGAGAAAACGTGCAAGGGTTTCCGCCAACAGCGTTTTACCGCTTCCCGTTGGGCCGATTAACAGAATATTACTTTTTCCAAGTTCGATATCATCGTGCACACCGGCGTTACGTAAACGCTTGTAATGGTTATATACAGCCACCGAAAGCACACGTTTGGCGCGATCTTGGCCGATTACATAATCATCAAGGTGTTGCCGGATTTCTTTCGGCGTCGGTAGTTTATCTTCACTGCTTTTGGGCGCGATGTTTTTAATTTCTTCGCGCAAAATATCATTACACAGATCAACACATTCATCACAGATGAACACGGATGGCCCTGCAATCAGCTTCTTTACCTCATGTTGGCTTTTGCCACAGAAGGTGCAGTACAGCGACTTAGAACCTTTACCACTACCGGTTGTTGAATCAGTCATCTACTTCTCCGGACGTTCTGCTCGCTAGAGTAACTAGCCAGCTTATTTCTTCTGTTGCTGCCGCTTTTCCAACACTTTATCGACTATACCGTAGTTCATCGCCGTCTCGGCGCTCATAAAGTTGTCGCGATCCGTGTCTTGGGCAACCCGCTCAATATCTTGGCCAGTATGCTCGGCTAATAAACGATTGAGCTTATCTTTAATATACAAGATTTCTTTAGCATGGATCTCAATATCTGATGCCTGACCTTGGAATCCACCCAGTGGTTGGTGAATCATCACTCGGGAATTCGGCAAACAAAAACGTTTTCCTTTCGCGCCACTGGCGAGTAAAAACGCGCCCATACTGGCAGCCTGACCAATACAAATGGTCGATACATCATTACGTATAAACTGCATCGTATCATAAATGGCCATACCTGCGGTGACTGAGCCACCCGGTGAGTTGATATACAGATAAATGTCCTTTTCTGGATTTTCCGATTCCAGAAACAGCATTTGCGCCACAATGAGGTTGGCCATCTGCTCTTCTACAGGCCCGCATAAAAAGATGATGCCTTCTTTGAGTAACCGCGAATAAATATCAAATGAACGCTCACCTTTCGCAGTTTGTTCAATCACCATAGGCACTAAGGCGGCCATAGGGTCCGGCACTGAATCTCGCATCATGCACTACTCTCCTCGAAAAAAAATGGCTCGGATGTTTCCACCCGAGCCATTAAACCAATTCCTGAGAAATTCAGCAAACGCTTATTTGCCTTCAGGGTTCATCACTTGGTCAAATGACAACGTTTTCTCAGTTACTTTTGACTTCTCTAGCACTAAATCGATGGCCTGATCTTCCAGTACCACGTTTTGTACTTGCTGAAGCGCGTCATTGTTTGACTTGTAGTAAGCAACCACTTCCTGCGGATCTTCATACGCAGATGCAGTTGAGTTAATCATGTCTTCAACACGGGCATCATCAACCTTAATGTCGTTGTCACGAATCACTTGGCCTAACAACAAACCTACTTTTACGCGCTCGTCCGCTTGTTCATTGAACAAGTCGGCCGGCAGTTCAGGCATATTCTTTGCGTTGCCGCCAAAACGCTGCATCGCTTGCTGACGCAATACATTCACTTCTTGTTCACGTAATGCAGCCGGTACTGGAACGTCAGTGTTCGCTGCGAGTAATCCTTTGATCACTTGCTGCTTCACTTTATTCTTAATGGCACCTTTGAGCTCACGCTCCATATTCTTGCGAACTTCAGCGCGTAATGCGTCGATGCCGCCATCGCCAACACCAAACTGAGCAGCGAATTCATCATTCAGTTCAGGAAGCTCTGGGGCTTCAACTTTCTTGATCACCACGTCAAATTCAGCGGGCTTACCTTTTAGGTTTTCCGCGTGATATTCTTCTGGGAACGTCACTTCGATAGTTTTCTCGGTGCCTACTTTCAAGCCTTTCACACCGTCTTCAAAACCTGGAATCATGCGCCCTTGGCCCATTTCCAACTCAAAGTCTTCGGCCTTGCCACCTTGGAACTCTTCACCGTCAACGCGGCCAAGGAAATCCATAGTCACTTTGTCGCCATCTTTCGCGCCACGCTTCACTTCTTTAAAAGTAGCGTGCTGCTTGCGTAAGGTCTCAAGCATGTTGTCGACATCTTTGTCGGTTACTTCAGCGACTGGCTTCTCAACCTTTACTTTATCCAAATCTTTTAGTTCGATTTCCGGATAAATTTCGATGATCGCAACGAATTCTAAGTCCTTTCCTTCTTCGTCAACCTTCGCTTCAAAGCGCGGCGAGCCAGCAGGATTAATCTTTTCCTGTACTAACGCTTCAATATAATGACGCTGAATTTGCTCCATCACGACGTCTTGACGAATCGCGTCGCCAAAACGCTTGGCGACCAGGCTTACTGGCACTTTGCCTGGACGAAAACCGTCCATGCGCACTGTGCGCGCACGTTGCTGAACCTGGGTTTTCACCGCAGAATCAATTTTCTCTGCCGGGATCGTGATGGTAATCCGGCGCTCTAAACCTTCAGTTGCTTCAACAGAAACCTGCATTGCGTTGTTACCTCAGCATCACTTAATGGTGCATGTTCGTATTCCCGCAGCTCGCATCATTGCGACTGCTCCAAAATCTGGGGTGCCAAAAAAAGCGCACTCACCCACTCTTTTCTGAAATGACCAGCCCTTAACCAGAAACCGTTAAAAGTAGCACTTCTTGAAAAAATGACGCGACATTATAACGATCACAATCCAATGAGTCGAGCATGCGCGGCCAATATTTCCACAAGCAATACACGTCTGTATCCACTTTTTGTCATTAAGTCGGCGTCTTTGCATTGACATTTTAGTGATAAATCCGCACTCTTTTGCAACATAATAATAACTAAATTCTCTTCTTTTTCTCGAAACAAGGTTCTCTTATGGGGCGTCCATTACCCAATGCCGTACATTTGCTCTCGGTTTTAGATGCATTGCCTATTGCAGTCTTCTATTCTCTTCCTGCTTCTGAAACGCAGGCCGCGCCAATGGTTCAAGCCAACCAGACGGCGATAGAGTTATTTAATTTACTCGACGATGGCGACATTGGCAGCCAACTTGAACACCTTGATTTCACAATTGATCGCGAGCTTGTGAGCTTACCGAGAGAAGCGGCGCCTCTTATGTCACCGCTTATTGCCGGATTAAATGGTGAACCTATTGAACGCCGGGATCTTATCTTTAATGGCATTCCTTTAAATATTCAAAGCTCGACGGTGCACCTGAAAGAAGGTGTAGGATTTGTCGTCACCGTGCAGCCAAGAGATCACCGCCTATTTCATCATCAGGGCCAACTGGCCGATTTGCTTACGTCAGAGATTTCATTACGGGATCTTATTTCGTTCGACAAACTGATTTCCGAACTGTCTACAAAATTGATCAATGCCCAAGGTGATGAAGCTGAGCGTCATATTCAACAGGCACTGGCGGCACTTGGTGAATTCTGTCAATCCGATCGAACCTATGTGTTTTTGTTTGAATACGATATGTCGGCAATGAGCAACACCCACGAATGGGTGCGCGAAGGAATTACTAGTCATATTGACGATCTGCAAAACGTACCCTCTGATGGACTTCCCTGGTTTTTTGAGCGTATTCAGAAAGAAGGCCTATTTGTTATTCACGACACTTCTTCCATTCCCGTCGCGGGAGTCGCAGAGAAAGCAGAGTTTGATCGAGAAGACATTCGCTCTATGCTATGCGTCGCCATGTATGCGGCTAATGAAATGATTGGTTTTGTTGGTTGCGATATGGTGGCTCGCGAGCGCCATTGGTCTGAAGCAGATATCCGACGCTTTAAGTTGGTCGGAGAAATGATCGCCAATGCCATCCAAAGCCAGCGTTTTTATCAATCGTTGCATACGTCCCAGCAGCAGCTTATTGCCGCCAACGACGCACTGCGCGAACTCGCCTTGCGGGATGGCCTCACCGGGTTAGCGAACCGTCGGCAATTTAGCGAACGCTTAAACGAAGAAATATCCCGCTCACGCCGGCAAAATTTTGCATTATCCGTTGCCATGTTTGATATCGACTATTTCCGCAAATATAACGATCATTATGGCTTGCAAGCGGGTGACGGCCTATTGCGCAGAATCGCTGATATTCTGCAGTCGCACTTTCGACGTCATGGCGAACTTGTCAGTCGTTACGATGGCGCCCGCTACACCGTACTTATTCCTCATGTGGAATACCCGCTGGCGAAAAAACGGGTTGGGAGTTTCCTGCAACTACTAGAAGAATTAGCCATTGAACACAAAGAATCACCGCATGGTCGAGTGAGTATGAGCGCAGGTATTTCGCAAGTGACGGAAAATCTCTCAGCAGAGGAAGCTATCACAGAAGCGGAAAACAACTTGGGACGCGCTAAGCTCGATGGGCGCAATCAAGTCTATCCACTGATTGAAAATAATTAGCTGTATTTTTACGCAAAGTGTTTTAAGGTGTTTATGTGCATCTGCGCCGTATCCGGTGCACTTCCTTAGCAGTAAAACAACAAACACAATGTGAGGAAGAGCTTCATGTCAAACCCACTTAATAAACTCTCTGCCTACCAAGGCGAAATCACTGCAATTTTGCGCATCACAACTGCCTGGATGTTTTTACTCCATGGGACGGCCAAAATATTTAAATGGCCGGCAGTGGATATGTTCGCAGAATTACCATTGATGTCGTTTTTTGGTGCTGTCGGTATCCTTGAAATCATTCTTGGGGTACTCGTACTGATTGGTTGGCAAACGCGCATCGCTGCATTTTTAGCGTCAGGTATGATGGCCATCGCCTATTGGGGCTGGCATGCCCTTGAACATGGTAGTTGGTTTATGCCGTTAATGAATGGTGGCGAACCTGCAGCATTATTCTGCTTTATCTTCCTATTCCTTGCCGCAGCAGGCCCTGGAAAATGGAGTCTTGATGGTAAATAGATGTTGTCGGCTCGCGATCTTATTCGCGAGCCTTATCTCCCTCAGTACCTTAAGTGGCTGCAGCGCTCCCGTTGAGCCCGAAGAGGTTGCCAATATCCGCATTGACGGTAATGTCGTGTATTTTGCAGGCCCTCTTAATAAACCTAGCCTAGACCGCATGCGAGACATTTTCGATCACGAAAATTCGCCGCGCATCTTAGACATCAACAGTGCCTCTGGGGATCCCATGGCGGCCATGCAAATGGGATATCTGTTACAACGGCAGCAAATCACCTTGCGCATTCAAGAACGCTGCGAAGGGTTATGTGCGAACTATTTATTTACCGCTGCAGCAGTGCGTGAGATCTATCCTGACGCAAAAATTACTTGGTCCGGTGGCGCATTGAACCAAAGCGTTATTCTGCAGTGGGAAAGTTATATTTTGCCCGGCATTCGTGATTTCGTTACCCGTTATAGCGACCAATACTTGCGCCGTGAAGCCCGTTTTTTTGAACGTATTGATGTTGATCAGAACATTACCGTACATGGCTTTAATCCACGCCTTGGTTGCGCTGATTACGACAAGTTCTATTACAGTTGGCCTGATTTAATGAGTATGGGCATTGGCGAAACACGTTTTGTCGAGCATAGCTACCGAACTGCATTCAAGTACGCTAAAGACGAAGCATGCAGGGTTGATTTAAGTAATCCCAAATTACTTTTAAGCCGGTAATGTTACGGAAATAGCGTCTGCTACTCGCTTTGCTGCAAGCTCACTTGGAATTGTTCGCACCACATGCGTAATTGCTCCAGATGTTCCCGTGGAACCACTGCTTTAATGGCCACGCGGTCGCCATATTGCACATCGACAACACGTCCATCATGTCCTTGCAGCCAGTGCCGAAAGTTCTGTTCTTGCGAAAAATCACACTGAATTTCAATCGACTCTTGCGCGATGTGCACCGTTAAAGGTAACTGCGAAAGCACCTGCTCGGTCGCTTGCGCATAAGCCCTAACCAAACCTCCCGCCCCCAATTTAACACCTCCAAAGTAGCGACTTACCACCACTACAATATCGCCGATGCCTTTATGTCCAATCACATTTAAGATGGGTTTTCCTGCGGTACCGCTTGGCTCGCCGTCGTCGTTTGCAGCACCACTAGTCGCCGAATCTGGATGCCCTATCAAGTACGCGTAGCAATGATGGCGCGCATCGGGATAGCGTGCTTGCATAAAGGCGACAACCGCCAACGCATCTTCGCGCGACGGGGCATAGGCCGCTCGTGCAATAAAGCGGCTCTTTTTTATATCTAACTCAAACTCTAATTCGCTGGCAGGAATTGAATATCCCATGGCGCGCACGCGTTACTTACCTGTCTGCAACGCTTGCATGAGATCGGCAAGAAGTTCTTCTTTACGTTCAATGCCCACGGACAGCCGCAAGAGATCAGATGGCACCGGGGTATCTGCACCCTCAATACTCGCTCGATGTTCGATTAAGCTTTCCACGCCGCCAAGTGAGGTCGCTCGTTTCCATAGTTGCGTGCTCGCGGCGGCGGTAATAGCAGCCTGTTCGCCGTCCCGCAGTCGGATCGACAACATACCGCCAAACCCCCCCTTCATTTGCCGTGCCGCAATCGCATGGCCTGGAAAGTTCGGTAAGCCCGGATAAAGCACCTGTGACACCTCTGCGACCTGTTGTAGCTGCTCAGCTAACCACTGCGCAGACTGGCAACTTTCGCGAACCCGCAAGTGCATGGTACGCATGCCGCGCAACAGTTGATTGGCATCGTGCGGGCTTAGCACTGCACCTCCTTGCTTCCGCACCATTCGAATCTTTTCCCAAATTGGATCAGATGTGCGGCAGACAAGCGCGCCAGCAATAACATCGGAGTGGCCGTTTAGGTACTTAGTTGCAGAGTGCATGACGTAATCTGCACCTAGTGTTAGCGGCTGCGTGAGTAATGGCGTGGCTACCGTCGAATCAACCGCAACTTTTGCGTTATGCTGATGTGCCAGTTCACTGATTGCCGCAATGTCAGCGACCCCCCACAAGGGGTTCGCAGGCGTTTCCAGCCAGATTAGTTGGGTCTGACCCGGCATAATCGCCGACTCAATCGCTGCAAGATCTGACGTATCCACAAAGCTCACGCGCAAACCCCAGTGTTGGCCCCAGTTTAAAAGCCATGCACGTAGCGCCCAATACATCACTTTTGGCGCAATCACATGACTGCCTGCAGGTAATCCCTGAAAAACCGCCGTTGCCGCCGCCATACCTGAGGCAAACAACAGGGCATCGGATCCCTGCTCCAAGCTCATTAGCACCCGCTCAACTGGCGTGTAAGTGGGGTTGTCGGCACGGGAGTAGACCCGGCCCGAACGATATTGATTATCGGGGTCCCGTAAGTAAGTCGTCGACGTGTGAATCGGTGGCACCAATCCCTGCGTCCC
The DNA here is from genome assembly GCF_015354615.1 of Aliidiomarina indica. Classification (GTDB taxonomy): domain Bacteria; phylum Pseudomonadota; class Gammaproteobacteria; order Enterobacterales; family Alteromonadaceae; genus Aliidiomarina; species Aliidiomarina indica. The sequence goes on from NZ_JACAVQ010000008.1 coordinate 69,353, forward strand.
TTCGTCGACATAGCCTAGTGCTTGCGCCAATCGGGTTTCAGGGGAAAAATCTGAGGTCAATTTTTGACTCATACGAGGCTCTCACTGTTAACAGGTGTGCATCGGCATCAAGATGCCGTTATGGAATTAAAGGTCGATAATCATTTTCAAGCTGCGTAAAGGAAAAGTCGCCCAAGAAGCGACCCACGCTTAACCACGTAGCGAGCCCACGTAAATCTTTAAAATGTGGCGGTACATAATGGGGGGCCGCAATCACGCCACTATCATAGAGCTCACAGATCAAACGAAAATCATCAACGGCTATTTTACCCGTCAGCAAGAGCGGTAACCGATCGATTTTACCTAGCTGTACGGCAACTCGGATAAGGTTGTACACCAACACAAAACCACGAATATAGGCCAAATCTTTGGTGAACGGCTTTCCTGTCGGCACGCTTCCACGAAAAACGCGCTGGGTTAAGGTATAGGCCTCTTCATCGCGCATACCCTGCTCCTGACATTTACGAAATACGTCGACAAACTCGGCACCATCGGCAGCTAAGGCAACAGCGTGAATTCGTTGAACAAGTTTGGCAAGCCGGCGCGGTGTTGAACGCAACGTAATAACTTCGGTAAGAACGGCGATTCCCTCTTGAGTAATGGTGGCACTCGGCGTTCCTTTACTCAAACAGGTGAGATAGGGTTGGCGCAATCCGTTTTGGGTTGTGCCCACATGGATCCAGCCTTCGTGAACCTCCAAAATATCGAGTTCGCGCTGTGAGAAACGCACATCTTGATTCAATTTGATGCGATCACTTCCTGCTGCGGCATCACTGACAATACCATCGGATAGCATCACTTGAACGTCGACACCACTCATACTGCTATTTAATTGCGCCTGCAGTTGTTTAACCGCATCTGCAGCGTTAATGCTTTTACTTTCTTCTGGCAGCGAATCACTCGCCAACAAAGAATCTAATGGTGCTTGTAACATATGCGCCAATTCCACCAATGATGGTTCGTTGGCGTGGAATACATCGTCAGGATGGCCAAATAGCTCCACTGACAATTCATGAAATTCTGGGGTTCCGCGGGCCTCAAGCATACGTACCACATCCCGGTACTCGCGACAGGCACGGCTCATCAACTGAGCAATTGGACTTAACCTGCCAAGCTGACGGGTAATATCACGTTGTAGTTCGGCCAATTCATGACGTAACACCACGGGGTCGAAACCTAGTGGTTTGCGTTGGTAATAGTCTCGGTCTATGAGGGGATTTTTCTGCGCTTTATTCGCAAAAAAGGTTTCGCGAATGCTGCGATCCCAATTGATTGCATCTAAAATTCGGATCGGTGATTGTAGCTGCACTAATCGGTCGGAAAGTGTGCGGGCCTGTTGCAGAAGGTGTTGCTCAACCATAGCGGTTCCCATACTAGAAAAACTCGTCACAGCTTATCATAGGCTCAGATAAACGCATGAAAAATTCGAACCTTGCCGAGAAATCTAATGGGGTAAGAAAAGAGGAAATGGTCGGCGATGCAGGATTTGAACCTGCGACCCCTTGGACCCAAACCAAGTGCGCTACCAAACTGCGCTAATCGCCGACAATAATAGGTTTTGAAGATGTAGAAATGGGGTGGATGATGGGACTCGAACCCACGACAACCGGAATCACAATCCGGGGCTCTACCAACTGAGCTACACCCACCACTGACTGAGCTTGCGCTACCACGTCTGGTTTGCTCCAGATCCTAGCAAGCCTGGCACGCCCGGCAGGATTCGAACCTGCGACCGACGGCTTAGAAGGCCGCTGCTCTATCCAACTGAGCTACGGGCGCGCTGTTCTTCCTGCGGTAACGCTGGGAAAAATGGTCGGCGAGACAGGATTTGAACCTGCGACCCCTTGGACCCAAACCAAGTGCGCTACCAAACTGCGCTACTCGCCGACAGCTGCCGCTCGACACAAAATGTCTGGGCGACAACGGGGGCGAATATTACCTATCTGACACCATATCGTCAAACAATTTTTCAGAATACCTGACTGTCTGCCTATTTTTAAGGCAGCAATCGGAAAATAAGGACAAAGTTCGTGCATTTCATTGTGCTAACAACCGATTTTCTGCGACAATAAGCCCCCAGTCAGCCATTTCACTGTTTCCGGAACGAGACCATGACCTCCCCGAACCAAGCACAACTGATTGATGGAAAAAAAATAGCCCAACAAATTCGCGATCAAGTGAAATTGGGTGTTCAGGAACGCATTGCCCAAAACAAGCGTCCTCCGGGGTTAGCCGTGGTGTTAGTCGGGCAAGATCCCGCATCGCAAGTTTATGTTGGCAGTAAACGCAAAGCATGTGACGAAGTAGGCTTTGTTTCCAAGGCGTATGATCTGCCTGTCACCACCAAACAAGAAACCCTCGAAGCCCTCATTGACGAACTCAACCAGGATCCAGAGACAGATGGTATTTTGGTTCAGCTGCCCTTGCCAGCTGGGCTTGATGCCACACGAATTCTTGAACGTATCGATCCAAAGAAAGATGTCGATGGTTTTCATCCATACAATATCGGTCGATTGTCACAACGGATGCCTCTGCTCCGCCCCTGCACCCCGCATGGTGTTATCCATCTGCTAAATAGCACCGGTGTAGACTTACACGGAATGCATGCAGTGATCGTGGGCGCATCGAATATTGTCGGTCGCCCGATGAGCCTTGAGCTCCTCCTCGCCGGAGCAACAACCACGGTGTGTCATCGCTTTACCAAGAATCTTTCAGATCATGTCCGCCAAGCCGACGTGTTGGTTGTTGCGGTAGGTAAACCTTATTTTATTCCAGGTGATTGGATAAAACCGGGTGCTATTGTCATTGATGTGGGCATTAACCGCCGCAGCGACGGCAGCCTATGCGGCGATGTTGAATTTGCGCCTGCAGCGGAACGTGCATCCTTTATTACGCCAGTTCCTGGAGGCGTTGGCCCGATGACGGTTGCATGCTTGATGGCAAACACACTTTACGCCTGTAACGAGTTTCACGATTCACCATAGCAGTCCCTCGACGCTCGTTGGAAATACCCGCCCAGTGCGGGTATTTTTATGGCCGATAAACACGACTCTCAATGGGTACAGTGGCTTGGGTGCGAACTTCAAAAGGTGCCGCCAGTGCATAACCCAACCAGCCGCAGGGTTGAGCCCCCGTCGCGAACGCCTGAGCGGAGCTCAATAGCTTACCCGCGATTGGCATTTTTAAATCGACACACAAGCGTACGGCTATGGTTAAAATCCGAGCATCGAGGTAGGCTTCTCGTTGCTCTGGCGACAGTAACTGCAATCGCGGACCATGAAAATCATCGGTGAGCACCTGCGTTCCAGACCCGCTGCGTTCACTCATCTGCGTCATCAGTGCATCACTCGGATGTAAACGGTCAAGTGCTAGCAAAGCCGGGTTTACGCCTGGAATTCCGCGCATGCGATAGCCATAATGGAAACGAATCGAGGTTGTTTCTAGGTTTGTCCTCGCTCCCTGCTTTGCCGCATACAAGGTGGCTGCTTGTGATAGTTGCTGGATACCGAATAGCCATAAAATTTGTGCCACTGCCGCGCCTATCAACACGAATAGCAGCAATGCCAACATACCTTCAACCAGCGCTTGTCCTGCTATCGGTCGCCCCCACGCAGGTATCATCGACAGCCACCAGCGTCTATGCATTGATGCCATAACTGCTGATACTGCTCAAGCTGCTGATGAAACTGCGACATTGAGCCGAAGGGTGTGATCACGTCATTTGCATATACAGCGTCCGCGTAAACCCGATCCGCCGTGAATGAGTCATGCACCCGTAACACATCTGTACGTAAATCATCCACCACCATCACGCTAGCAAATAGGTGTTCACTCATGCCATAAATGGTTGAAATAGATTGGGCGTTTAGATGTTCTGTACTCGTTATATCGGCTTGAATGAATTGAAAGTAGGCGTTATTGACGGTGGCCTGATCGCTAATTAATTGCTCTGAAATATACAAATTATTGATTTGCAGCGTATCGGCCAATAGCTGATCGACATATAGCTCAGCCACCACAGCACTTGCCGATGCTCCATATAATTCATCAACAACCAGGGTGTCGAAATAACCTTGCCCCACCGACACGCTGGTTAAATCAGCTAACGCCGCAGTTAGCTCATCGATTTGTGCCAGCTCACTAACCATCACATCTGCGCTAAATTGCATGGCGTGTAGGTTTGTTGCGGTCAGTGTATGGGTCGTTAGCCACTGGCTTTCCACATCCTCAGCAAATAGGCCATCGATATCGGTAATACTATGTTGATTCATGTGGATGGAGGTAAACATCTGGTTTAATTCCGGCGAATCAGGTTGTGCATAGCGGTGTAAAGCCGCACTCGCATCTGCGGCACGAATCGGCACGGGAACATAAGACTCTACCCGTGTATTGTTCACCCGTGCATTTGCCAACATCCCGGCCAGCCGTTCTGCTCGCATGGCATGGCCCAAATCCACTTGCACTATAAATGATGTTTCGTCGAACAAAAGTTCATAAGGGGTTTCCCAAGGACTGAGAGTACGTCCCTGGTAAAGCCCGTTCGATTGCAAATCGCTGATGGTTAACGCTGACAGAGAGCCATCATCATGTAGCACTAAGTGATGGTAAATGGCCGCCGCAAGCGCATTCATTTCCTGTGACGCCAATAACATGCTCTGCTGTTGTCGGGCTCCCCGTTGCACTTGCATTAAGCCAAGTAACAACGAGGAAACGACCGCCAGTACAATCATTGTTTCAAGTAATGTGAACCCTTTAATTTTCGGCATCTTCACAGGGTTGCTCCTTGCTATCTGGAAATAAAACCTGCCCTTGATAGACACGCTGAACGCCATGCATCGACACAGAACAGTGGTCTAATTCAACATTCAGCGCATCCTGCTCAGTACCCGTCGACAACCAAAGTACCGAGAACACCGAGCCTAGCAGCGCGATGACTATGACGACTTCCAATAAGCTGTAGCCGCGCACTAGTATTAGCCCTGGAAGGTGACTTCAAAGGACCCTCCGGAGAAGTTCACCTGCTCCGCGATAGCTTCAAAGTCCCGACTTAACCGCTGACCTTCTTGCGGTACTCGAATATTGGTTAAGCGGACGATGTAACGGGTCGCGTCGGTATTGTCGACCCGCACCTCAATATCACCGCCCCAGGGGTTAATGGTTGTTCCATCCCCCCATGCGACGGGTAACGAGGCAACGCTAGTGAGCGCTTGTACCGAGACCCCGGTATATACACCGTTACTCGGACGCCATTGCTGCACCCCAGATTGCACCGCAGCTATTTGCCCTTTCGCCTCGGCGATCCGAGAGTTGCTGGTTGCCCAATCACGCATAGCCAACACACCTAATGTGGCTAGCGCGACGATGCTGAGTACAGCTAATACCTCGATAAAAGTAAATCCTTGCTGGGACGGTGCAAACCGCTGATTGTTGATGTTGCTTCCTTGCATAATTCGACTCCTTGTCGATGGGTTGAGAAAAATATTTAGCTCGTAACTGACCAATAGCTTGTGCTATCAAAAATTACCTATAGGTTGGAAAACTCAGCAAACATCATCCCCATGGATGCGAAAATACCGAGAATAAGTAGTCCTGAGATGCTATAGCAAACCCACGCGAGCGCGCGTTGTCGCCGTGTCACTAATTGTTTTAGATCGCGCTGCGCAAAAACGGCGGCGCCTTGCAAACGCTGACTTAGTGGGGTGTTTTGATCCTGACACTGCAATCGCACCCACACATGAGAGTCCACTAAACCGGTATTCAGCACTTTCATCATATCTGGCTCTCCGTGACTTAACCGTCGGCGCATTTCTTTTAGGTGATGTTGGGTATAGGGTGAAGCCGCACTAATGAGCTGCCGCACGCTGGCATGCACACTCAAGTTAGCCTTTAAAAACATCGCTAAATTCTGCATCAGCCAAATTGTTTGCATCTGACGATAGATACGAAATGGTAGGTGATCGTCCATGGCGAAACGCAGTGGACTGCGCCAACGCGGCAAACCATGCCATAAACACACCGTGGCTAGCACCAGTGCCATCACCAGTATTGGCAACAATACGTTTAGCACCATCGCCAAATAGTGAACCAGCTGCGGCAAGCCGCCGATCGCCTCATCAGTGCTCATGGCGCCAGCGTCCACAAATCGAGGAATGACCTGTAGTCCGATAAATATACAGGCTAAACAAGACACCAAGAGCAGAATCAGCGGGTATGCCAGCTGCTGTAGCAAACCTTTGTAAATGCCCTGGCGAAGCTCATAATTGGCCTTAAACCCATCCAGCATGGAAGCTAAGCAGCCATAACGCTGGCCTAGATTTAATAAGGTAATAACCTCGGGCCGAAAACACGCCTGTAACCCCGAGCCCATGGGTTGGCCTTGCTGTAATGCCCTGCGAATGCTTTTCAGCCATTGCAGCTCATGACGCCGAGCCGCAATTTCCAGCACCCGTTGGAAACCAACCAGCCCTTGCTCTGGCGTATTTCCTGCATGTAACCATTCGTGTAAATCATGCAAGAACTCAAGCTGTTGTTGTAATTTTACAGGCACCCAATTCATTGCGCGCATCCTTGCGTATCATTGCATTCGTGAGTCCGGGAACAAGTTCGCCAGCATCCTGCCAATCCACCTGACCACGACGAATAAAACGAACAGCATCGTGAGCCATGGTAATCCACCCTTGATTCTGCAGTTGTTGTCGCCAACCTTGCAGGTCCATGTGACGAATAAACCCATAACTTTCATCTTTTGGAATTAACACTTCGCATACCATCACGCGCCCCTGAATGCCCGTACCCTGGCATGCCTCACAGCCCTCCTGAGAGCGCCGCCACAGCCTTCCCCACACCGGATGCACCTCTCGGTGCTTACAATCCTCACAAAGCCGTGGTAACAAGCGCTGAGCGATCAAGCCTGCAAAAAGCCCAGGTTGTGCTAACTGCAATGCTGATAGCCCCAGATCATGCAATCGGGCGATCACACCTACTGCATCGGTGGCGTGAATCGTAGAGGCAACTAAATGCCCAGTTAACGCGGCACTTAAGGCCGCTTCAGCGGTTTCTCTGTCGCGTATCTCGCTCACCTCAACAATATCTGGGTCTTCTCGAAGGACCACCTTCAGCATGTCAGCGAAATGTTGACCGTGATGGTGTGAAATATATTTCTGATCGACGCGTGGCTGAATAATTTCAATGGGATCTTCAAGAGAGATGACTTTGCGCGTATCGGGCACCGCCCCATTCAATGCTGCCAGCGTTGTCGTCTTGCCATGACCGGTGGGTCCAGAAATAAGAATGACCCCGTTGGAAGATGCTAATAAAACATTCAAATCTAGGATACGCTCCGCAGCCAAGCCCAGCTCCGATAGCTGAGGCACTTGGCCTTGACCAATTCGTTGCAAGCGTAATGTCATGGTGAAGCCATCGCGACAAGGGGATTTCTGGGCCCGAATCCGAATTGTCTGGGCAGGTGTACCAATGTCTATCGTAATAGTGGCCGCTGAAACCTGACGCTCATCAAATATATCTGCGTGATCTTCTGAATGGGTGTGCAACGCGGCGGCCACTACTTCCGTGACAAACACGCGATTGCGATTTCCTTGCAGAACAAGTAAACCATCAATTCGGTAGCTGATACGGGCCATAAATCCGGCCAACCGAATATGAATATCTGTGGCCTGCTTGTTTAAGGCGTCCGTCACCATATCTCGTAAGGTATGCAGGGCTAGATTGGCGTTTGCATCTTGCTCAATTCCCCGGGTTTGCCGAGCACGACGAATGCCGTCGGCATCCGTTAGTAATTCACGAATGATGTGCGGAGTTGCCTGCAACCAAGTGGCTTGCATGTCTGAGCGCAAGTAATCAAAACATATCGACTGTAATTCGCCAAACTGATCCCGCCAACTGTCTGCGGTGGCCAGCAAACGACCATCCGTGAGCATGGCCACAGCGTAGATATCCTGTTTACCGGAAAATGCTAAGCATGCTTCTAACGCGTCTAAGTCGACCTGTGAATATCCAAGGTCACTCAATTGCTCAATAATTACCATAACGCGGTTCCTCGCAAAAATACGTTTTGCTCGCCTAACGTTAATGTCACCCCATCGGCACTGACACCAATATCGATCCGGTCAAATAATGTATCTCCGTCTCTCACTACATACAGACGCTGACCATATTCAATGCGAGCGATCCAGCGATCACGCCATGAGAAAATGGCGCGGACTATAAAGCCTTGAAGATCGAGCTGCAGGTCGGAATATGTGTCTAACGGGGCTGCAAGACCTTCATGACTCAGCTCTTGGCGATCAACGGATAACTTACGAATAGCCGCTAACGCCTGTGCTGACTGCAGTTGGAACGCCAGCTGACGCGCTTTCGATTCCGCTTGCTGCTCGAGTAACTTCTGATTACGTAGAGACAAGGCAAGATATCGATGTTGATCTCTCTCAGCATGTTCCGATACAGCTACGGGTTCCCCTGCAGTACTTTGAGGAATCATTGGCGCCGTCAAAATGAATACAAATAACCATCCGTGGTTCATGGGGATACTCCAAAATAATCAAAAGTGAGGTGACCTTGATAGCCGAGGTACACATTATCTGGGGACACTTGTCGATATTGAAATGCAACCAATCGAACTGGGTGAACATGGAGAATTTGCGTTAGTTGCTGTAGATCAACCGCGGAGATCTGCTGAAAACGCAGAATCATGCGTTGCGCATGCCAACCATCACCTGCTCCGCTAGCCATAAAGTCGCGGTGAACCTGAATGCTGGGGAGCGAAGTACGCACTAAATCTTCGATCCAATCACCTTGTGCAACAGTTGCCATTAAGCTCAAATTCGCATGCTCAGCCACCGATGACAGATGCACCGGCCAGAACAGTACGCGTCCCCGCTCCGATGTTTGTAACTGCATGGCACTGCCTTGCGTAAATTGATGTAAGTCGTGTAAATCACCGCTTTGCTGAAGCAATTGCACTGCAAACCCGGTGCCCATCCAGCCCACTTGTTCAACCGCCCATCCTGGTAAGGTACTTAGCTGTTCAATTAAAACCTGATGGTGACGTAATAAATCAACTACCGATGTATTCGATTGCTCTAACTGATGATCAATTGAACGATGCTCAGTCGATTCAAGCACTCCCGATGGCTCAGGCCGAATATGATACGAAAGCAAAATAACGGTGGCTGCTAGCCCTAAGCCTAGGACCAGTAACGCCGGACGATTGCGCTGCTGCCGAACCGAAGGCAAGGTCTGCACCTCTTGCGCCCAACCCGAAGGTAGGCTGCGCTCGGGCACCGACGAAAATATATCCTGTAGATGCAGTGATGCTGGTACCTTGAAGACATGAATTTCTTCAGGCACAAAATTACGCTGCAGCGCCAATACCCGAAGTGTCGCTTCCGTTTCAGTGGCGTCAGTCATTCGCAAACAGAGAATGCTAGCGTCCTGCCATGCAAATATTACCCACTGTTCTCGATCGGGAGCGGCCGCAACGACAAGACCGCACGACGCCTGCGCGAGTGGCACCAGCGCCGTCATAAAATCCAACGGCGCCCCGCGAGAAAATATTCCATACGGTTTGCCACGAAAGTTCACTAAGCGGCCATGGCTTGCCGACAATGTGCGTGCAATGCGCAAAAACTGTAGCGATGAAAACCATGGCCGTACTGGGCGAATTAACACGGACTCACTCATAACATGGTTCCTGACGTGAGTATTCGCGGTGTAAGGATCAACAAAGTTTCAGTATGTTGGTTCACACGACTTTGTCCGCCCCCAAGAAATCGGCTGATCAACGAGCGTTCTTCCTGCCACGTCGAACGTCGATTTTGTAAACCTGATATCAGCAACGATTCTTGATCGGCAACAATGGCTTTCATAAAGAATTTTTTGCGGCTCGTTTGCGGTGTTTGGATGGTCGTTTCACCAGATGTCACTTCACTGATACCTTTTAAATCTGACAGTGACGTTGAGAGCTGCAACAACACTTGCTGATTTGCCACTTTTGGCAAGACATACAATTCAAAGCCAGTGCGAACCACGCCTGGAATTAGCAAATCGTTCGAGCCTACATTCGCGGTGGAGCTGCTCCCTGCAGATGCGAGGTAGGTGACATTGTCTTCAAGTATGATTTTTGAAATCTGATTATTTAAGGTAACCAATCGTGGATGACTGCTTACTTCAACCACGCCCTGTTGGGATAGCGCTTGCAGCAGCACCTGTGAGCCTGCCATCGGACCTGTAAAGCGCTCGTAGCTGAGGCCCAGCCCTGCAGATATTGAGCTTGCCCCCTGCCCCAAGAGATTTACCGCGCCGCTCCCCTGAGAGACTTGATACACCAAATCCCAATCAATCGAAGACTGCTTGCTATCGGTAAATGTGACATCAATAACTTGCACATCAATCGCAACTTGTCGGGTGAGTCGTTCGTTTTGCTGAATTAAATAATTACGAACCTGTTGCACGTGTTGTGGTAAATCACGCACCAGTATTGAAGTGGAACTTTGATTAATCACCACCTTCCCTTGCTCTGAAATAAGCAAGCTCAGTGCATGTTCAAGATCGTTCCACACCGAAAGCGAATCGCTGGCGAAATTTAGGTATTGCGATGAATCGTCGTTAATTCCGGTAGCAAGCGCTAAGTTTTGCCCTGGACTAGCCGCTTGCATGGTCCCCCCGCGGGCGCCATCTGCGCCGAGAAAGAAGTTAGTGGCACCGGCTAGGAAGGCCACATCAAACTCCGCCATTTCAAACTGGCGCCAGGTGATTAAACGATCCTCTGCTTGAAAGCTCAATCCCGTCATCAGGGCTATTTGCTCTATCGCATCACCCACAGTTCCGGAATGCTGAAAGCTAATCGGTAACATTGGATCGATATTATCAAGTAAGCGCACACTTACGCCTAAAGGCGCTGTCATATCCTGTAGGGCGAGTCGCAGAGGGTATTCAGCGAAGGTGAACTGGACGGGAATATTAAACCAACTCGGCCCTTGCCCTAGAGGAAGATCTAGGGGCGGCACAAAATAACCTTGTTCCCTCACAATGCGTTGGGGAGGCGCTGGTGGACGCTCTGTTTGAGCGCGCGCAAGTTCAATACGGGTTTGCGCTTCACGGCTTCTCGATTCATAGTCATGGGTCTGACTACAGCCCACCATCGCTAGAATGCTGAGCACGGCGCCCCACTGAATACAATGCGCTAAGATAGGTAGCCTCATCCGCGCCGCCCCTGTGGTGTATACTCCACCACTGCCGTATGGTTGTCGTGAAGCACAACTCGCAATCCATAAGGTGTCAGTAACTGATCCAGAAGCTCATCCCAAGACGCTGCCGACAACTCATAGTGAGTTGGCCAATAGTGACCATAAGCGGCGTACCAGATCACATTTTGCACATGCCACTGGTGTTTCAGCAGGTACTCTAATTGCGGACGCAGCAATGCCGGCTGAAGCGTATAGGAAACGACGTCAGGAGTGCTCGTTGATCTGCTAGGGTTTGGATTCGGGCTCAGATGAAGATCTGGGCTGAGTTGAGGGCCCGAATGGAATTGCAATGGCGGGCAAGGCTCCTGTGCATGTACAGGAACGCCAAACCCGACCAGTGCAAAGCACATCCAAACCGTCCATGGCGTGGATTGCATATAACCTCCTTGTACGTGCATTCGACATCCTGTCGATTATGTTCAGTAATTGAGGAACTAAGAGCTCTTCTTTTTCCTCGTTGTTTTACGGCTCGTTGTTTTACGGGCCGACGTCTTACTGGCCGATTTACCTTCGTCGACCTGCCATTGACCGTTCACATAGTTTGCAACCCATCCCGTCGCTTTACCATTTTCTTCAGACATTACGTACTGATTTTTAGCTTTGCGGCTGAATCGAACCAAGGTGTCATTCCCTTGATTATCTTCTGCAGGGGCTTCTGTCAGGTAATGGAACTTCTCCGGCAACCGATCTTTAAAGCGCTGCAGTTCTTTCACCGTTACCGCACGCGTTTCCCGTGATTTCGGGAAGGTGTTGGCGGAAAGAAAGACTCCCGATGCACCATCACGCAATACAAAGTACGCATCTGATTTTTCGCACGGCAGCTCCGGCAGATGCACTGGGTCTTCCCGCGGCGGCGCTGGCTCACCACTCTTTAACAATTTACGGGTATTTTTACACTCATCATTGGTACAGCCGAAATACTTACCAAAGCGCCCCGCTTTTAGCTGCATATCACTGCCACAGCGATCACACTCAATCACTGGACCGTCATAGCCTTTAATTTTAAACTCGCCGCGCTCAATCAGATGACCATCGCACACTGGGTTGTTTCCGCAAACGTGGAGCTTCCGATCTTTATCGATCAAATAGCTATCCATCGCCGTGCCGCATTTCGGACAGCGTTTTTTCGCACGAAGGGCTCTTGCTTCAGCTTCGTCATCTTCGTCGCTCAGTTTTACTGCTTCATCACCGGGTACTAAGTTAAGCGTTTGCGTACAGCGCTCTTTCGCTGGAAGACTATAGCCTTCACATCCTAAGAACACACCGGTAGACGCGGTGCGCACACCCATTTTCCGGCCGCAACTAGGACAATCAATATCCGTGAGCACCATTTGATTACTGCGCATGCCCCCGCGCTCTTCTTCATCTTCAGCGCGCTCTAGTTGATCTTTGAAATCGGCGTAAAAACTATCAAGCGCCTGCTTCCAATCTTGCTTACCAATGGCAATATCGTCCAGCCGCTGTTCCATTTCCGCGGTGAAGTTATAGCTCATGAGTTCACGGAAGTTTTCCGTTAAGCGATCGGTCACAATCTCACCCATCTTCTCCGCAAAGAAGCGGCGCTGTTCTACTTTTACATACCCGCGATCTTGAATTGTGGAAATGATCGATGCGTACGTAGACGGACGGCCAATACCACGTTTTTCCAGTTCTTTTACCAAAGAGGCTTCTGAGAATCGCGCTGGCGGCTTAGTGAAATGTTGTTTTGGCTCCAGCTCTTTGAGCTCGAGTGCCTGCCCTTTCTGCAAATCGGGCAGCGCCGTTTCATCATTTCCTTTCCGACCCATCGGTGGCTGAACCCGTGTCCAACCATCGAAACGGAGAACACGACCACGGGCTTTCAGTTCGTAATCACCCGCATTCACCGTAATGGTGCTCGCATCATATTTTGCAGGCATCATCTGACAAGCCACAAACTGGCGCCAAATCAATTCATACAGACGCTCTGAATCACGTTCCATTCCACTTAACTGTGACGATCGAACTTTCGCATCGGAAGGGCGAATCGCTTCGTGCGCTTCTTGTGCATTCGATTTCGACCCGTAGAAATTGGGCTTCTCTGGCAAATATTGCTTTCCGTACTCTTTTTCAATCAAATTGCGACAGGCCTGCAAGGCATCGCCGCTCAAATGGGTCGAGTCGGTACGCATATAAGTGATATAACCGGCTTCGTATAGGCGCTGCGCAAGCATCATGGTTTTCTTCACCCCAAAACCTAACCGGGTGCTCGCTGCTTGTTGCAATGTTGAGGTGATGAATGGCGCCGAAGGGCGACTTTGCGTCGGTTTATCTTCGCGCTCGACAACCTGGTAACTCGCTCCTTTCAAGGCGGACACCGCGGCCATCGCATCGGTCTCATTACTGGGACGGAAGGTTTTTCCGGCTTCTTTCGTTACTTCGAAGCGGGCAAAATCTTTGGGTTGCTGGCTGGCAAATAAATCCGCGTGAATATCCCAATACTCTTCTGGAATAAATGCTCGAATTTCCCGCTCACGTTCTACCACTAACCGTACTGCAACACTTTGCACGCGCCCTGCGGATAATCCCCGGGCAATCTTCTTCCACAACAGTGGTGATAGCATAAAGCCCACCACGCGATCTAAAAATCGACGTGTTTGTTGCGCATTGACTCGCTCAATGTTGAGCTCTGAAGGCTTGGCAAAGGCTTCTTGAATCGCTTTTTTAGTGATTTCGTTAAACACGACCCGTTGATACTGTTCAGGTTCACCGCCAATGAGTTCGCGCAAATGCCAAGCAATCGCCTCTCCTTCGCGGTCCAAATCCGTCGCGAGATAAATGCGGTCGGCTTTCTTTGCCAAGCTTTGTAGCTCTTTCACCACTTTTTCTTTGCCAGGCAACACTTCGTAGTGGGGTTCCCAGCCGTGCTCCGGATCAATCCCCATACGCGCCACCAAGTTCTGATAATCGCGACGTCTTTTATAATCTTCTTTTTGCTTAGGGTTCATCTTCCGCACTTCGGCGGGGGATTTCGTGGGCGCTTTGCTCACACTTTTAGTCGGCAAATCCCGAATATGTCCCACACTTGATTTCACGATAAAATCGGAACCAAGATATTTGTTAATCGTTTTCGCTTTCGCGGGGGACTCGACGATAACCAGCGCTTTTGCCATGAAATCTGATATCTCTTCTTTTGGATGCGAATGGACAGGACCTAAAACAGGCACCTATATAAACCCTCAAACATAATAGTGCAAGCCCTTGTTACCTTGGGTGCTTTATTTACAGATATATAGGGATTATTCAGGATACACAACCCGAGAAAGTGTAACAGACTAAAAACAAACCGAAAGTGAATAGTTAATCAAAACCACAAAACCCTTCTTCAAACCCGCATAAATTGGGGCTTTTCAGGGAGTCCAGCTTGCGTATAATGGCTCCCACAAAGTATTTTAATCCAATGCGGAATTTAACGGAGTGCGTATTCACGATGCAACATTTTGAAGTTAACTTCGACGGTCTGGTCGGGCCTACACACAATTATGCAGGACTTTCGTTTGGTAATGTTGCGTCATTAAGTAACGCAAAAAGTAGCTCAAGTCCAAAGTCTGCCGCAAAGCAAGGATTGCAAAAGATGAAGGCCTTGCAGGAAATGGGGCTAGTTCAAGGCGTATTGGCACCACAAGAGCGTCCTGATATTTATGCACTTCGTCGATTGGGCTTTCATGGCAGCGATAAAGAAGTTTTGGCTGCTGCTGCAAAAGACGCGCCAGCAATCTTTCGCGCCTGTTGTTCTGCATCAAGTATGTGGACAGCGAACGCGGCCACAGTTTCACCCAGTGCTGACACCGCGAATGGTAAAGTTCATTTCACACCGGCCAATTTAACCAACAAGTTTCATCGCTCTTTAGAGCCGGAAACAACAGGGCGCATTTTACGCGCTATGTTTGCCAACTCTCGCTATTTTGAACATCATCGTCATTTACCTGACAACGAACATTTTGGTGATGAAGGCGCAGCAAATCATACCCGCTTTTGTAAGGAATATGGTTTTGCTGGAGTAGAGCTATTTGTTTATGGTCGCCACGCCTTTGACAGTAGTAAGCCGGCTCCAACGCGCTACCCTGCTCGTCAAACCTATGAGGCTTCAGAGGCAGTGGCGCGTTTGCATGGATTAAGCGATGAGAACGTCGTTTATTTGCAACAAAATCCTGAGGTTATCGATAAAGGCGTGTTCCACAACGATGTCATTGCCGTGGGTAATCAAAATGTGATGTTTTATCATCAGGAAGCCTTTATTGATCAGCAACGGGCTTTTGCTGAATTAGAAGCAAAACTTGGCGACTCCATGCACTTTATCGAAGTGCCAAGCCAAGTCGTGTCTGTTGAAGATGCGGTAAACACCTATCTATTCAACACCCAACTTGTGACTTTAAAATCCGGACACATGGTTATCATTGCACCTACAGAGTGTCAGGAAAATGAACGTGTTGCGGCGTATCTTGAACAACTCGTACAACAGGGCACACCGATTAAAGAAGTGCGCTACTTTGATGTAAAACAGAGCATGCGCAATGGCGGTGGCCCGGCCTGTTTGCGCCTACGTGTGGCCCTCAATGACCAAGAGTTAGCGGCAGTGAACCCGCATTGCATCCTCACCGACAATTTATTTGAGCGGTTGAATAAATGGGTTGATAAACATTATCGCGATGAACTATCCACGGATGATCTGGCCGATCCGGATTTGCTTGATGAGTCGCGCACGGCGCTCGATGAACTCACCCAAATCATGCATTTAGGCTCGGTGTATCCGTTCCAACGCGATTAGGCCTCGAGTTCTTGGTACGAAAAAGCCCCAGTTCAGTGAACTGGGGCTTTTTTATATGTGCTATTAAATTCGGCTAATTATGTGCTGTTGTTATTGGTGTAAAGGCGTCACCTGATAACCTGCATCGGCAAACAGTTTCAATAATCCAGTGTCACCGCCTAAGTGTCCCGCGCCTACGGCAATAAAGAGCTTCGTCGGCGTGTCGCTACCTGCATAGGTCTCTTGCAGATACTCAAACCAGGCCACGTTGCGTTGATCCAGTAACCACGCCAACTCCATGCTATCGGAGGACGCATCAATGGCTTCCATCAGAGCGTCAAGATCACCCGCTCGCCACGCCAGTTCTAAAGCGCGTAACTCTGCAGTGGCACTCTCTCCTTCATCCATCAGTCCTCGCGCTAGTTCTACATCTGTGGATGATGCTAGGGCTTTGCGAATCGCCGCGAGCTGATCATCAACACGTTCTAGTCCGCGCTCTTTAATGTTCGCTCGGGCTATCGCTGCATAGAGTTTGGTTTCTATCCCATACTCGGAAGAGAAGCCGGCTTTTGTGGCCATTTGTGGCGTCAGTAGCATCGATATCAACCACATTTCAAGGTCGTCGATTTGCGCACCGGGAATCCCGTAAGACTGGGTGAACGCACTAAATTCCGCCCATAGTTCCGAACCTAAGGTTTCACTCAATGACGGTCCGTTGCGCCGCCCTTCACGCATCATCCGCAAAAGCACACCGCTGAGTTCTGAGCGAGCAAGCTCAAGGTAAACCTGATTGCTCGAACACAGATGTGCCAGCGTATCAGATTGCAGGCGCGTATCGGGTCCCGAGCCCATGTGAATAGTGCCCACAATCACATAAGTTTCATGATCGCGCTGCACTAAGTAGCTAATTTCAGCCTGGGCAGGTGCACTTAATAGCACCCATAATGCCGCCATCGCGAGCCATAGCGAACTCACACGTAAATTCCGTTTAAGCCGGTTAGTCACCTGCACATGATTGCTCCACTGCACTGAGCGTCTCCCTTGTTACAGTAGCGATCAACTAATCCCCTTCGTTATACACATCAGGATTAGAGCCTTCGTTATCGGTATTGCTGCGCACATCATCATTGCGCGATGCATGTAATCGGTCGAGATAATCCTGACTGATATCACCTGTTACATATAAACCGTTAAACACCGATGTCTCAAAGGTTTTGATATCTGGGTTCTCAGCCTGAACCGCGGCAATTAAATCGTCGAGGTCTTGATAGATAAGGCCATCGGCACCAATTATTTTACAAATCTCATCGGAGTTACGTCCATAACCGATTAATTCGTTGGCGCTTGGCATATCAATACCATACACATTCGGGAAACGAATTTCCGGCGCTGCCGACGCAAAATAAACCTTGCGCGCACCAGCTTCACGCGCCATCTCGATAATCTGCTCCGATGTGGTACCGCGCACGATAGAATCATCCACCAACAACACCGATTTACCGCGGAACTCTGCGCTAATGGCATTAAGCTTGCGGCGCACGGATTTACGTCGTTGCGTTTGCCCCGGCATAATAAAGGTGCGGCCGATATATCGATTCTTTACGAACCCTTGGCGGTATGGAGCATCCAGAACGCGCGACATTTCTAGCGCGATATCACATGCTGTTTCCGGTATAGGGATAATGACATCGATATCCAGATGTTTATAATCACGCAACACCTTCTCGCCTAGTTTCCGCCCCATATTAATACGGCTTGCGTAGACCGATGCTTTATCCAGAAAAGAGTCTGGACGTGCAAAGTAGACGTACTCAAAAATACACGGATTATGCACCGGGCTTTTAGCGCATTGGCGGCTAAACAACTGACCCGCCTCGGTAATATAAATAGCTTCACCGGGTTCCACGTCTCGTAAATAAGTAAAGCCGGTTCCGTCGATGGCAACACTCTCTGAAGCCACCATATATTCTGTGCCCTGGGGCGTTTCCCGCTGACCTAGGGCCAATGGACGAATACCATGAGGGTCACGGAATGCAACAAGACCATGGCCTATCACCATGGCAACCACAGCATACGCCCCCCGGACTTGATCATGCAGATTACTGATTGCTTGAAAAATATCGCTTTCGCTTAACTCAAGACGATCCGCCTGCATGAGTTCATAGGCGAAAATATTCAACAAGATTTCAGAGTCTGAAGACGTATTGATGTGACGGCGAGCCTTCTCAAACAAATTTGCTTGCAGCTGCTCCGCATTGGTGAGATTGCCGTTGTGCGCCATCGCAATTCCAAATGGCGAGTTCACATAAAATGGTTGCGCTTCGGCAGAGCTGCTCGAGCCTGCTGTAGGATAGCGAACATGACCAATGCCAATATTTCCGCTTAAGCTGCGCATATGACGGGTATGAAATACGTCCCGCACCAACCCGTTTGACTTGCGTAAACGCAACGTCTGACCATCGACTGTCATAATGCCTGCAGCATCTTGTCCACGATGCTGAAGCATCGTCAGCCCATCGTAGAGAGCTTGGTTAACAGGTTGATTCCCTACGATACCGACAACACCACACATTCTAAAACCTCACCATTGTTAATCCTGCTGTAAAAAGCTGGACGTATTTTGCAGGTAATCAAAAAACCATTGAATATATATTTCGAAATGCGGAATCAGCACAGATTGAGCCCACCAGGGTGTGCTTGCTGATTGCGTGAATGAATCCATAAAGAAAAGCAGTGCACAGACGATCAAAACACCGCGTAAGGCACCGAATATAGCGCCCAGAAAGCGATCCGTACCGCTTAAACCGGTCTTCTGAACCAGTGTCGCCATAAGATGTGTAATCAAAGCGCCAACGATAAGGGTCACCACAAATAAAATAGCGACAGCTACCCCGTTGCGGACCATGGTATCTTCGATGCCACTAAAGTAAACCGCTAATTCTGGATGAAATCGGCTCGCAACAATAAAAGCTGCAATCCAGACGCCTAATGACATTGCTTCTCGAACAAAGCCTCGCACCAAGCTAATTACAATTGATAAGCCGATAACGGCTAATATTGCATAATCAATCCATTCCATCTTCGGCTTCGCCTTGATAAAAAAGTGGGCGCATTTTAACAGAAGCAACCCAAGGTTGTCCGCAATTCATTTTCGTTAAGGAACGGGCTGATAGCTTCGAATGGTGCCATCTAGCCCGGTAAGTTCTTTCAGCTTGGGCAATTGTTCGCGAAGCCGTTGTTCGCTGAGTTCGGGGCCTACCATAAGCAATGTTAGAGGTTCTCCAGAACTCGATGGCTGCGTTCGCGCATAGGCCTGAAAACCCTCTGCACGTAAGCTACGCACCAGATCTTGAACGCTCGCGGCATTGCGAAAGGCACCGAGCTGAATAGTATAAGCATCGCCGGTTAGAGCGGCCGTTGCTGGCGTTTCTGTTGGGGATTCATCGGCTGGCTGTGCCGGTTCAACGGAGTTAGCGCCTATTTGCGCCTCGCGTAGCTCTGGCGCATCGATAATATCGCCTTCATACGTTGGCTCCGTGCGAGTAACACGGTCGTTAAAGTCGTCTGGGAATTGAGCATCACGAATATCCAATGCAACCTCAGGTCGCAACGGGCTAACATGAAAATCATCATCAGGTTGGTAATTTTCACCCGATAGGAGATCAGGTAAAATAATAATGGCGAGTGCGCCAATAATTACGGTGCCAACAATCCGATTCTGTAGTGGACCTGCCACAGACTCTTCCCCCACGTTATATCGCTAAGCTTCGAAGTGAACCTTGCTAACAGCCCTATCTTGCCGCTTCATTGCTCGTTTTTGCAACGAGTTCTTTGATTGCTGCAACAGTCAGGAACGACCCAAAGCATAGTATCACATCCTGCTTATTTGCTGCATGTTTTGCCTGCGTAAAGGCTGTCGCAATTGAATCTGAACAAGTAACACGCGTTCCCCGTGGCAGAACTGCTGCGATCTGTGCCGCTGGGGTTCCCCGCGCGCCGGATAATGAGCCAATAAACCATTGGTCAACTAGCCCTACTAATGGTTCCAAGGTGCCCTGATGATCTTTGTCCTGCAACATACCGCACACAGCAATAATCCGTTTATTCTGAAAACGCCGTTGCAATACTTGAGTTAAATAGCGACTTGCATGGGGGTTGTGACCCACGTCTAAAATCACCTCAGGCTCTGTCGCTATCTGTTCCAAGCGACCACTCAACTGTGCCCGAGTCAGGCCAAGGCAAATGGCCTCTAGCGAAATATTCAGTCCACTTGCTTGCAGCGCGGCTAACGCCGTTCCCGCATTGGTCAGCGGTAGTTGTGGCAAAGGGAGTGCGTTCCACTGGGCGTTTACGCCAATAAAATCGAAACTTTCAGCGTGTTCTCGAATATAAAAATCCTGATTTTTGCAGTGTAACAGCGCACCGATGGCTTGGGCGTGATTCAATAATGATTCGGGAGGCTCGGGGTCTCCGCAAATAGCCGCTTTCTGGCTTCGAAATATTCCCGCTTTCTCATACCCAATTTGCGCACGGTCGGAGCCCAGAAACTCCACATGATCGACACCGACGCTGGTCACTATTGCCACATCCGCATCAATCACATTGACCGCATCAAGGCGACCGCCTAATCCAACCTCAAGAATAAGCACGTCCAAGGCCTCTTGCTGCAATAACCACAAGGCGGCAAGGGTACCAAATTCAAAATAGGTCAAAGACACGTCAGCCCGTGCCTTTTCAACGGCCATAAATGCTTGTGCATGCTTTTCGTCCGCTAGCTCGCTCCCGCGAATGCGCACGCGCTCATTATATTTTACCAGATGTGGGGAGGTGTAAGTTCCCGTACTCAATCCCGCGTGCTGGCAAATCTGCTCAAGAAAGGTAACGGTTGAACCTTTGCCGTTGGTTCCCCCCACCATAAATACAGTGCTCGATGGAGTGAGAATATGTAAGCGCTCTGCCACGACGCGGACACGCTCAAGCCCCATATCAATGGGGCGATGATGAATATGCTCTAAATACTCGAGCCACTGAGAAAGACTCCAGGCGCTATCAGGCACTGGAGTCGATGATTGAGGTGTATTCATGGATGTGAGCTAGTTTATTCTTCAGCGCTATTCGTGGTCGGTAAGTTTTGCAACTTCGCCAGAACTGCGGCTAAACGATCCCGCATGTCACGACGATCGAGAATCATATCAATCGCTCCATGCTCAAGTAAAAACTCTGCCCGCTGGAACCCAGGTGGCAAGGTTTCACGCACCGTCTGCTCAATAACGCGAGGGCCGGCAAAACCAATTAATGCCTTAGGTTCTGCAACATTGAGATCACCCAGCATGGCCAAACTCGCCGAAACTCCGCCCATGGTTGGGTCCGTTAACACGGATATAAACGGAATGCCTTCTTCCGAAAGCCGCGCCAAGGCCGCCGATGTTTTTGCCATTTGCATCAATGATAATAACGCTTCCTGCATCCGTGCTCCGCCAGAAGCAGAAAAGCAGATTAGGGGAATCTTTCGCTCTAAGCTCACTTCTGCCGCTTTCACAAAACGAGCACCCACAACCGATGCCATCGAGCCGCCCATAAAGTTAAACTCGAACGCCGTGGCGACAATCGGATTCCCTTTCAGGGTTCCACTCATCGCTATCAATGCATCTTTCTCGCCGGTTGCCTTTTGCGCAGCGTTTATACGATCCTTGTACTTCTTTGTATCTTTGAATTTAAGCTTATCTTGAGGCTCTAATTCTGCACCGAGTTCTTCACGATTTTCTGGATCGAGAAAAGCATCCAATCGCTCGCGGGCGGTAAGGCGCATGTGGTGCCCACATTTTGGACACACTGATAAATTTCGCTCGAGGTCAGCTTTGTATAGGATTGCATCACAGCCCCCACATTTACTCCACACCCCCTCTGGGATGTTGCGGCGTTTATTCGACTGTGGTTTTGCAAGAATTCGTTCAATCCAGCTCATATAAAACCTACTCTCTCCTCACTGACGTCGGCTACATACCAGCGCGTCAATGTAAAATCACTGGGTAAGGCTGCACATTAAAGCATAAAGGACGCCGATAGTGCAGCGTCAAGTGGTCTAAGCACTTCGTCTCTATACGCATTCAACCTTACGCTAACGTATCGTTCAACCAAAGCGGTCCAAGTCGCGGTCGGGGTATTTCTAGCTCGTCGGGATATAATACATCAACTAAGTATAACCCATGCGGCTTCGCTGTCGCAGCTGCGAGCGTTCTATCTTGTGCGGCTAAGATCTCCGCTAGCCACTCAACTGGCTGTTCGCCCCGCCCTATCACCATCAAACTACCCACAATATTTCTGACCATATGGTGCACAAACGCATTGGCTTGTATATCCACCATAATATACTCATTCATCCGCTTCACGTGAATGTGATGAAGGTTTCGCCAAGGGGTATGAGATTGGCAATGAGAGGCTCGAAATGAGGTGAAATCATGTTCACCCACAAGCACTTGCGCTGCCTCATGCATGCACTCCGCATTTAGCGGCATGTGCGCGTGCGTGACTCCTGCACCTAAGATAGCCGGCCGCAAAGCATGATTATAAATAATATAGCGATAGCGACGAGCGGTAGCAGAAAAACGCGCACTAAAATTGTCCGGCACCTGATGCACCCAGCGAATGCCTATATCAGATGGCAACAGTGAGTTGCCACCCAAGGTCCACGCTTGCGGAACACGCTCAGCTGTTGTGTCAAAATGAACAACCTGCCCTGTAGCATGCACCCCCGCATCAGTTCTACCCGCACACACCACATGAATGGGCTCAGCAGCGAGCTGACTTAGCGCCTTCTCTAATGCCTCTTGTACGCTAGGTACTTCTTGTTGACGTTGCCAGCCAAAATAGCGACTACCATCGTACTCAACCCCAAGCGCTATTCTCATTCCTATTCTTTTTCCTTAATTTTTTTCAGCAATGCTTGTGCTTCCGCCACCAGATCCGGATCCGCATCTTTGGGGATTTCATCGATGGCAGCACGAGCTTCGGCGTAATCTTCCATTTCGATATAAGCGCGCGCCAAATCGAGCTGTCCCGCCTGTAGTTCGCGCAGGTGGGCTTCTGCTTCTTCAGGGGTTTGTCCAGCATCTTGATCACTATCGGGATCCGGATTGGCATCAGCCTCAGCAAGAATTTCATCAATATCTCGGAACGCTTCATCTTCACTGGCCGGTGCTTTCGATTCCACCGCAGTGTCATCGTCTGCTGTAGATGCTGCTTGCGACTCGGCATCCTGTTCTTGCAAGTGCGCAGCAACCGCTACTTTATGCGGGGAAACGTTATCTGTCTTCGCTTTCGGTCGTCTGGTAAAGCCCCATATAACGAGCAAAACAAGAAGCAAGAACAACATCGGAACAAGCACCCCTGGCCACTGAATAAACCATTCAGTGCTAGGTGACGTGGGCGTAGACTGCCGCTGGGTTCGAGCTTGCGCTAGCGCTTGCGACGTCTCACGCTCAAGCTCAATACTGGCCTCTAGCTCAGTCTGTAGCTGCACTAAGGTGCGCTCAATATCTGCAATGCGGGTACGCAATTCTTCGTTCTGCCGCGCATAAGTGTATGCCTGGTCACGAGCGGCTTCCACTTCTTCTTGCAGCGCAGCAACTTCTTGCTCAGTCTCGGCCGCAACCTGTTGCTGTTCACGGCTTAATACTTCGCCACCTAATTGCGGCACAATCTTACGACGCGCCTGTTCTGCATCATAGGTGCGAATTTGATTACCCGTTGGAATTTCCAAGTAATGTCCTACTCGCAGATCGTGCACACTTTCGGTAGGAAAAGCTTCTGGGTTTGCCTCAATGATGGCCAGCATGGTTTGATAGATAGAAACGCTGCGATCCGGATGGAAACGATTCGCAATATGCCACAAGGTTTCCCCACGCTGCACTGGCCCATAGGTTTGTATCACTCGTTCTTGCGCCGCCTCTTCACTGGCATAAGCCTTGGGCGTCAATAACATCCCAGAGGTTGCGAACAACAGCCCCAAACACAGGGCTGCTACTGCGCCTGATGGTAACCAGGCGCCCGCCTTATCCATGATTGTACGCTGCACAGGTATATTATTTTTCATTATTAAACCCTGCTTTCAGTAGTTAAAGTAACGCGGAATAGTGATTCAAACCGGCTCG
The DNA here is from genome assembly GCF_015354615.1 of Aliidiomarina indica. GTDB lineage: Bacteria > Pseudomonadota > Gammaproteobacteria > Enterobacterales > Alteromonadaceae > Aliidiomarina > Aliidiomarina indica. Next base: position 93,571 of record NZ_JACAVQ010000008.1, read on the forward strand.
CGCCTAATCGTTACCAATAATCCCGCAGAAGGTGTTCGGCTATTTGCACGCTGTTTGTGGCGGCACCTTTACGAATATTGTCTGCGACAACCCACAGATTCAAGCCGTTTGGATGGGTGTAGTCTTTTCTGACTCGCCCAATAAACACCGTGTCTTTGCCCGCAGCATTGCTTACTTGCGTCGGAAAATCCTCATTTGCATCACACAATTCAATGCCTTCTGCTTGGCTATACAAGGCTTTTACGCGTTCAACATCAACCGGCAGCCGCGTTTCCAGATGAACCGCTTCTGCATGACCGAAAAACACCGGTACACGTACCGCAGTAGCGTTAACCATCACGGTATCGTCGCCCAGAATTTTCTGCGTTTCCCAGTGCATTTTCATTTCTTCTTTGGTGAAATCGTTTTCTAAAAACACATCAATTTGCGGGATACAGTTAAATGCAATTTGGCGACTAAAAGCCTGCACATCGACTGGCTTTCCGTTCAGTAACGTTGCAGTTTGCTTCGCAAGCTCATCCATGGCCGATGCGCCAGCACCCGATGTCGACTGATAGGTCGCTACATTAATTCGTTCAATGCCAAATTCATCATAAATGGGCTTGAGCGCCACGAGCATCTGAATGGTTGAACAATTTGGGTTCGCGATAATATTTCTGTTGCGAAAGTCGGCAATGGCATGCGCATTCACTTCCGGAACAACAAGGGGAATATCCGGTTCATAGCGATATTGGCTCGTATTATCGATAACCACGCAACCAGCCTCTGCGGCGCGCGGTGCATAAATAGCGGAGATGCTGCCCCCGGCAGAAAAGAACGCAATTTGCACCTGGCTCCAATCGAAATGTTCCGCATCTTCTACCGTTAACTCTTCACCTTTGAAGGTGACTGTCTTCCCTGCAGAACGCTCACTTGCCAGCGGATACAGCTTGGATACTGGAAACCCACGTTGTTCCAGGCACTCCATCATTTGCTTACCCACCAAACCAGTGGCTCCAAGTACAGCAACATTTACTTCTATGGTCATTACAACTCCTTTCGTTCGTGCCTCAAAACAATCAGTAGGAGGCTATCAATGGGAGACTTTCTTCTATTCTAATCGGACTTGACGGTAAAACCCAGCGCTCGAATGCGGCCGCAACCATTTTCATTCGTTTGCACCTGTAAAACACTAAGCTCGCGCCGCTGGCGATACCCTTTACGCAAGCTATCAAAGCCGTCACTACTCAGGCCTTCTTTGCGAAACAGCTGATCATCCATAATCGGGTCATACACTTGATGCACCAATACCGCTAACTGCTCTAAATAGTTTTCATCTTGGTCCGTCAGGGTCCAGCTTCCACCGTCAATACTTTCAGATGGCAACACTTGCTGCAGCGGGATTCTTTCTGCGTCCGGAAACACTTGCGCCTGCAGCACGTCATACAAAGCATAGGTGCCACGGATTTTGCCTTCAATACTGTGCCCTGCAATGTGCGGCGTTGCTATGGTAATCAATGGCACGAGTTCTCTATTCACTTCGGGCTCCCCCTCCCAGACATCAAGTACCACTGTGCGCGGCTGCTTCTGCAGCACATTGAGCAGTGCGTGATTATCAATCACCGCTCCCCTGCTTGCATTAATGAGCACGGCATCAGGGCGCATCGAAGAGAGGACTGCTTCATTAAATAGATGATGAGTAGGATAAGGTCCCTCTTCGGTGAGGGGAACATGCAAACTGACAACGTCTGCGGTTTCGATCATGGATAAAGGCCCAAAGCAGCGCGAGTCGTGGCCCCCTTCGAGAAACGGGTCGACGTAACATACATTCATGCCCAAAGCGGTTAACTTGCGCCCAGTGGCTGAGCCCGTATTACCTGCACCAATAATAATTGCTTTTTTGCCACGCCAATCTCGGTCTTGTCGCACTTGCGTGGTGAGTAAAGACGCAACGACATATTCAGCAACCGAAATAGCATTGCAGCCGGGCGCATTGGCGAACTTAATGCCTTTCGCCATGAGTGCTTCTGTGTCTAAGTGGTCGGTCCCTATGGTTGCCGTTCCCACAAAAGCTAAGTTAGGCGCTCGCGAAATTATCGATTGGTCAATGGTCGTGATTGAGCGCACCAACAGCGCATCAGCATGGGCTAAAAGGCGATCGGGCACATCACGACCAGAGAAAAACTCAACATTGGCCCAGCCCGCAAACAATGTCTCTGCGGCGGGTAAGTTTTCATCGATAACTATATTCATATCATTAAGATGCTTCTTAAGGTTAAGCAACTATTATGCATACAACCTACCAGAAAACAAAAAACGCCGCTTCTGAGCGGCGGCGTTTTGCGAAACATCTTCAACAACTTAGTTGTGTGCGCGTAAGTGATCCATCAGCGCGTTAAACTGAGGGTAACGGTTGGCTTGGTCGCTGACCCCGTTAAATTGATTGATCATGGTTTCAGCGATAAAGATATCTTCCATGGTGACCGCGTCGACAAGTTTTAAGATCAAAAACTCATTACGCCTATCAACGCGGTAACTCCACTGCAACCAAACAAATGGCTTCAGCTCTTTTGCCGCCCGGTTAATCCCAATCATTTCTCGAATTGATGGGATGGTTTCGGTCATATCTTTTTTAATAATTTCATGCTCGAGATCACTGATCGTAAATATCTCTTTAAAGATATCCATGTTGTGTGTCATCCGTTGCGTGAAACCGCCCTCTGGCACTAATACGCGATAACCAAACTCAGCCAAATTCACTGGCTCTGCCTTAATAACAACAGCAGTTGAGTTTGTAGGAAAATAGCCGTCAGCTCCCAATGGAACGGCCTTCATGTTGGTACAGCCTGCAATCAGCAATATCAAAGTGATGGGGACGAGTATTTTTTTTAGCATGGTAATTCCGTTTATGTTTGAATTCTTATTTTTATCAACGCAGTAACTAGGGTACGTGCGCATCCGTTGAGGTTTTTATTGTGTATTTTTATGTGTTTTTGCGGCCGTTTAGTACGTAGGCGAACCAATATTACAATAAAAAAACCACGCATTCACCTGTTATTATGGAGGTGCATGCGTGGCTTTAAGGCCCGCTGAAAAGAGGGCTATTTAACTGTAACGTTTAAATACTAATGACGCGTTGGTCCCACCGAAACCAAAGCTATTTGACATCACTGTATTGAGCGCGTGTTCTTGTGTTTCTTTAACAATATTCATGCCTTGGGCTTTTTCGTCCAAGGTATCAATGTTGATTGAAGGGGCTACAAAGCCATCACGCATCATAATTAATGAATAGATAGCTTCGTGAACACCAGCAGCACCCAAGGAATGCCCGGTCATAGCTTTCGTTGCACTAATCAGCGGCGTGTTATCACCAAACACTTCACGGATTGCCTCAAGCTCTTTCACATCACCAACCGGTGTGCTGGTACCGTGGGTATTCAAATAATCAATCGGTGCGTCTAAATCCTGCATGGCCATCTTCATACAGCGAATGGCGCCTTCGCCTGACGGCGCTACCATGTCGTAACCGTCTGAGGTTGCGCCATAGCCAACTATTTCCGCATAGATTGTTGCGCCACGTGCAAGTGCCGTTTCTAACTCTTCAATAACGAGCATACCGCCACCGCCGGAAGGCACAAAACCATCACGATTCGCATCATAGGTGCGCGACGCTTTATCCGGTGTATCGTTGTACTTGGTACTAAGCGCGCCCATGGCATCAAATTCCATGCCTAAGGTCCAGTGCAATTCTTCACCACCGCCGGCAAAAACCCGATCTTGTTTTCCGAGCTGAATCAATTCAAGCGCATGACCGATACAATGAGCACTCGTAGCGCATGCAGAGCTAATTGAATAGTTCACGCCTTTAATTTGTTTTGGCGTTGCCAAACACGCAGATGTGGTCGATGCCATACAACGTGGAACCATGTATGGGCCAACTCGCTTCACGCCTTTTTCACGCAAAATATCAGCGGCGGCAACCTGATGTTCTCCAGATGCACCACCAGAACCAACCACTAGGCCAGTCCGATGATTTGACACTTCCTCATCGGTAAGCCCTGCGTCGGCAATTGCTTGCTCAAGCGCAATGTACGCGTAAGCAGCGGCATCGCCCATAAACCGAAGGGCTTTGCGATCAATGTGCTCACTCACATCAATTTTGAGATCGCCCCAAACCTGACATCGCAATCCCATTTCTGCAAAGCTCTCAGAACGAGTAATTCCTGACTTGCCAGCAAGGAGTGACGCGGTCACTTCTTGTTGGTTGTTGCCAATACTGGAAACAATCCCAATGCCTGTAACGACTGCTCGTCTCATTGATTCTATCCTGTTGCTAAATTTTCGGTATCATACCTGTTCAACGGAAAAACGAAAATGGACAACTTAAGTGGTCCGCTTTCTGTTTATACAGGGTCTCACATGTCACAGCCCCATAAAAGCATTGATATTGAATACGCTCAGGTATCCTTTGATGACCGTGGCACCCCCGAGTCTAAAGGCTTTGGCGATATTTATTTTAATCGCTCCGAGGGTGTTGCTGAGAGTGCCTATGTGTTTTTAGAGCAAAATAAACTATCTGAACGATTTTATACATGGCGTGAACAACGTCCGTTCGTGATTGCGGAAACAGGCTTTGGTACCGGGCTTAATTGTTTATTGGCCGCCGCCCTATTTATTGATGTTGCGCCAGCAGATGCTCGTCTGCATTTAGTCAGCGTTGAAGGCTTTCCGCTTTCTCCAGCAGATCTTGAGCATGCGCTTGAGGCCATTATCAAAACCGCCCCACAGATACGGCCATTTGCTGAACAATTATTGGCAACCTATCCGCCTGCTCTGCCCGGCATTCACCGCTTACATCTGCACGATCGGGTGGCACTCGACTTAATTTTCGGCGATGTCCTCGACTGTTATCCAGCGTGGTCGAACGATAATAAAGAATCCGTCGATGCTTGGTTTCTCGATGGTTTTGCCCCCAAAAAAAATCCACAGATGTGGCAAACACCGCTCTTTAATGCAGTCGCCCGTTCACTGCGGGTGCACGGCACCTTGGCCACCTTTACCGCAACGGGCAAGGTTCGTCGGGGGCTGAGCGATGCTGGGATCAGCATGCGCAAGGAGCGCGGCTTTGCCAAAAAGCGAGACATGCTTGTTGGCATCATGCAACGACCCGCCGCTGCACAGGTGCCGGTAGCTCGGACGCATTTGGCGATTGTTGGTAACGGTATCGCTAGTGCAAATTTAGCTTGGTCATTGCGCCATTACCCAGGCACCCTGTCAATTATTGCCGCCGACGAACCGGCCTCGGGCGCGTCAGGCAATCCTCAAGGCGCTGTGTATCCGCTGCTACAAGCAAATTGGACGGCAACAAGTGCGTTCTACAGCAGCGCTTTTGTGTATGCTCGTGAGCGTTATCTTTCGGTCGCTCCCGAATACAGTCACTTTGATGGACTCATCGATTATGTAGGCAATGAAAATCACTTCTCACGCTTGCGAAAAATGAAAGTGAACGCCCCTTATCCGAGTGCACTATTTGCTCCGAGTACCGCGGCACAACTGGCGGGGCAATCCGACATTCCGCTTCATATCGGTGGGGCGCATTACCCCTCGGCGGGCTGGATAGAGCCAGCAGCAACCGTGCGCCAGCTTTTTCAAAAAACCGAACACTATCGCAAACAACAGGGGTTAATCACCCACAGTTTGTTTCAACATGACGTAAAAGCGGTCTCACAAAGCGCGCAAGGCTGGGTAATTCAATTCCAACATCAGACAGCGCTCGATGTAAGTCATCTGGTGCTGGCCACGGGCGAGCGCCTTACGGAGTTACTCCCGCAAATGACCATTCCCATTCGTCCAGTGCGAGGTCAAATTACCCGCATTAAAGCAAAAACGTCCGGGTTATCATCATTGAACAAGGTACTCTGTCGCGGCGGATATATTGTGCCACCGCTTGCAGGACACCTGTGTATTGGTGCCACTTTTGATAAAACACATACGCATACCCATGTTCTAAACGATGATCACCAGAAGAATTTAACCATGCTGCAGGAGCAGTTTGGGGTGCTATGCGCGATGAGCGATGTGATCGATGGCCGAGCCAGTGTGCGGGCCACCACCCCCGATCATTTGCCGATTGCAGGTAGGCTTGAACGCTACGATGCTGATCATGATCGATGGCGGCCGTTAACCAATTTCTATGTTTTGAGTGGTTTAGGCGCACGAGGATTAACCAGTGCACCACTGGCAGCGGAAATTATTGCAAGTGACATTCTGCAGCAACCCATGCCTATTGACGGCCAATTAGCCGCGGCCCTTGAACCCATGCGTTTTGCCAAACGCGCCTTGCGCAAAGGAATATCTCCCTTGGCTCTTCGTTAAGGCGCGCCGACAGCTGCGTTTTTGCTAGACCGTTTCGGCGTGCTGCTGTAAGCGAACAAACATATCTTGGACGTGCTGACGATCTTGCGGATTTAATTCACCTTTGGTGAGGTCGAGTGCCTCTTGCAAGGCTGGCCATAGCGCCTCTGCTGAGCTTTCACCGTTCAATTCGAGCTGAGCAACGACCAAATCAAAATGACCGCGTAGATAGCCGCTGGCAAAGAGTTCGTCATCATTTCCGCGTTCTACTGCGTCATCAAAAACCTGCTCTAATGAATCTGCCAATGTGCTTAGTGCGTCGCTCATATTACCCCCTCATCTAGAATTGCGCGCAGTGTACCTGAATCACTAGATTCACGCGAGTGCGTCTGTCGCAAGTTCGTTCACCTTAGATTGCCTTTGGGTAACGTGGATTAATCAAGCCCGACTAAGTTACAATGGCGAGCGTGTTACGGTCTTTTTGTGATATTTCGACGTACACCAGAGTTCACAGACACATCAAGACTGCATTTGCAGTCGTCTCGTCCAATTATTCGTTAGGGAGTTTTTTATGTCCGAATTTCGTATTGGCTTGTTTTATGGTTCCACAACTTGCTATACCGAAATTGCGGCTGAAAAAATCAGAGATTTTATCGGTCCTGACATCGTTGTAATGCATAATATCAAAGACATTCCGCTCACCACTGCAGAACAGTTTGATGTGCTTATTTTTGGATTGTCGACCTGGGACTTCGGAGAGATTCAAGAAGACTGGGAAAGTCATTGGCATGAAATTAAAGCGCTCGATCTAACCGGAAAAACCGTTGCCCTTTATGGCATGGGCGACCAACAAGGGTACAGCGAATGGTTTCAGGATGCTCTCGGTATGCTGCATGATGAGTTGGCTGCCAGTATTGGGGGCAACCACATCCGCCGCATCGGATATTGGCCAGTCGACAGTTATGAATTTATTGCGTCGAAAGCATTAACCCCAGAAAAAACTCATTTTGTCGGGTTAGCGCTAGACGAAGACTCTCAGTACGAACTCTCCGACGAGCGCATTGAAACCTGGTGCACTCAAATATTAGAAGAAATTGCAGCAGGTTAAATCGCCTTCCTGCTATTTTTTCTTCTTCTCGGGTAATCCCCAACGCAATTTTGCTTCTGCTTCGGTAAATACCGGTTCAGGCGCTTCATAATCTTGCAATAGAGCCTCTACCTTCTCGATTCGTGTTGCGGCATCCTCAACACTATAGGGGCGCGCGGGCGAAGCCCCCCACACAGGTTTTGGCCAGCTCGCATCATACTGATGACGAACAATGTGATGAATGTGGAGTTGGGGGACCATATTCCCCAACGCCGCCACATTTAGTTTCTCTCCGTTGAACATCGTCATTATTTGCTCACCAAACCACGCCGATTCATGCCAGAAAGCACGTTGATCTTCACTGCTCAGTTCAAAAATCTCACGTAGTTCAGCCCGCCGCGGAACCAGAATAAACCATGGGTACTGACGATCATTCATCATCAATACCCGGCACAGCGGGAGATTGCCTACTTTAAAGCAATCGTTATCGAGTTTTTCGTGCAGGATGAAATCTGACATGCTTTACGCCTCTCCCGGCTTAATGGCGAACATTGTTGCCATCATGACCAAAGATACGGCCAAAATAACTATCTGGAAGCCAATACGGACGCTTGCGCTCATTGGCGATTTCTAATCCTATCTCTACATTAATGTCGGTGAAAATGGCGCCGTAATCATAGCGAATGCCACCATACATATCTGTCAATGTCGGAATATCATCTCCCGGACGGTGATAGTTTTCAGCGAAAAAGCGACCCCAGACTTCACCGCCGTCCTCGTCATCATCGCGCGAGGTAAAGCCTGTCATTAAGAACACAGCTGGTATCCCTTGGCGAACCAATGTGTAATGATCTGAACGCGTGAAAATCGCCTGCTCGGGCATCGGATCTGGCGTTAACGCCGTGTCGTAGCGCGCAGCAGCGCGCGCTGCAACCGCGCCTAAGCTTGAGTGTTCAGCGCCAAACGCCACAATGTCGGCAAATGGATATAACAAGACTGGCATATCCAGATTCACGTTCGCCACAATACTCTCTAAAGGAACTGTCGGGTGATTTGCAAAGTAGTCCGCCCCGAGTAAACCGCGTTCTTCAGCGGTAACCGCGGCAAATAAAATGCTGCGTTTGGGTCGATCACCTTGTGCCGCTAATTGTGCATAGATGCGCGCTGTTTCAAGCATGACAGACACGCCGGCAGCATTATCGAGGGCACCATTGTTGATATTTGATGTGGAGCTAAAATCACGAGCCACGCCGGTATGATCCGAGTGAGCCGTATAAATCACATATTCGTGTTTTAATTCTGGATCCGAGCCTTCAAGAACCGCAATCACGTTGGGGCTGGTGATTTCTTCAAATACCGACTGCCGTTGAATGTGTGCTTCTCCTGGAAGTGCAAAACCTCGTGGCATTTCCCCTGCTTCCATTTGCGCAAACACGTCATCAAGACTGCGTTCTGCATTCGCAAACAAAGGTGCTGCGGCATCAAAATGCAAAGTGGCGGATCCTTTTAACTCGCCAAAATCATTGTGGGGTTCTCCATTCGGATGAAGCCAACGAATCCTAGGCGCATGCAAGAAAATCATAGAACTACGCCATGGCCGCACCTTTTCACGCTCGGGGGTATGTAAAGTAATCAAACCCACGGCGCCGTTTTCCACGGCGTTTGCTGCTTTTTGCGCATTTAAATGTGCCGCTTCTTCGGTAGGTAAGAAATCTGGACGACCTTGCAGCACAACCACAATTTTGCCATTGACATCAAGGCCTGCATAATCATCAATGCCGAAGGTATCTGAAACTAATCCATAGCCAACAAATACAAGCTCCGCCTGAATATCTATCTCCGTGTGGGTTGCGCTTGGACCTGTCATAAATTGACTTGGAAATGATAGTGGGTGCGCTTCTCCATCGATAACTAGCCGCATTTGTGGATGTTGCTCTGGTTTCAATCGACTGCTGCGAAATGTAATCCGCTGGAAATAACCGTCGGTACCCGCTGGCTCGAGGCCCATCAGCTTAAACTGGCTCTCAATGTACTTGGAGGCAATCTCATGTCCTCGCGTACCCGTATCCCGCCCTTCCAATAAATCGTCGGCGAGAAATTCCAAATGCGCCTGAATAGCGTTTGCTTGGGCGCCTGGCAATTTGCTGTCTTCTGGGGCTTTCTGGGGTGTACAGGCAGATAGAAATAATGGGATTAGCACAATGGCTATAAAACCACCGCGATAGAAACGTGCACGGTTCATCATGATTTACATCTCTTAGATTGATTTCAGCAATATTCTTATTGTTCTGCAATCGCAGTTTATCGACATCTTATCGCATGAGCCAGTGAAAAGGCTTGTCCATTGATTATTAGGTATGTAATGTTATATTATCACAAACACATTAACATTCACTGTTCACAGGAAGTATCATGTTGAAGAAAACTCCGATTGCGATCGCCGTAGCGACCTTATTATATCCTCAATTGGTCTTGGCTGACGATGCCGATGCAACACCAGAGAAACAGTACGAGCGTATTGTTGTAACCGCTTCTCCACTTGAGAAAACTGCGCTAGAAACAGCTCAGCCAATCTACGTATTGCATGGCGATGAGTTACGCGCGTCCGAAGCTGCGACCCTTGGTGAAACCTTGCGTAATCTACCAGGTGTACAAGCAACCTATTACAGCCCTACTTCCAGCAGCCCGGTAATTCGTGGACTAGACGGCCCTCGCGTAAAAATCATGCAGAATGGCTTAGATGTCGCAGATATTTCCCGTGGTGGTCCAGACCATGCGGTAACTGCCGAGTCGTTAACTGCACAACAAATTGAAGTCCTTCGTGGCCCGGCAACTCTCTTGTTCGGAAGCGGCGCGAGCGGCGGTGTAGTGAACGTGGTGGATAACCGCGTACCGCGCCAGCCCGTTGATGGACTTGAAGGTAGTTACGGTGCTCGCTATGACAGCGTGTCAGATGGCCGTTCAGCAGCTTTTGACTTAAATGTAGGCCAAGGTGACTTCGCATTGCATTTAGATGGCTTCTATCGCCACACGGACGATTACAGTGTGCCTCGCTTTATTAGCCCTGATGGTCATGCTGAAACAGAAATTGAAAACTCGTTCACCGACGACCGTGGCGCCACCATTGGTGCAAGCTACTTCTTCGACCGTGGCTTTGCCGGTTTCTCATTTGGCCGTATCGAACGCGAGTATGGCTTGCCAGGACACGACCATGGCCATGAGGATGAAGAAGATCAGCACGATGACCATGGTCACGGCCACGATGATGAGCATGGTCATGGCGGTTTTTACGCGAAAATGGTCCAAGACCGTTTCCAGTTTATCAGCAGTATTGAAAACCCCATGCGTGGGATTCAGCGCTTAGATATCAATTTGGGTTACACCGATTTGTCCCACGAAGAAATTGACGACGGCTTTATAGAAACAGCGTTCACTCTGGAACAAACTGAATTACGAATTATTGCCCGTCACGATGCCATCCTCGGATGGAACGGCGCTCTAGGTACACAAATCTCTCGTCAAGAATACGATTCATTTGGCGAAGAAGCCTATACCCCACAAACAGATACCGACCTGATGGGCGTATTCTGGATTGGTGAACGTACCTTTGGCGATGTAACTTACGAGTTAGGCGGTCGCATTGAGCAAGTTGAACTTACCAGTGAAGGTTTTAACACGCTCGAGTATACACCTGCGAGTTTGTCGTTCGGTATGAATTGGCAAGTATCACCGATGGTGAAATTGTCATCCAACCTGAGCTATAGCGAGCGTGCCCCACAAGCGAATGAATTGTTTGCGAATGGCGCTCATTTCGCCACCCGTACCTATGAAGTGGGTGGTGTGTTTGAGATCCATGGTGACGATCACGGCCACGGTCATGATCACGACCACGGCCACGATGCTGAGTATGAGCTTGAGCTTGCCAGTCGTGCGCTAAACAAGGAACAGTCGACCAATCTAGATTTCGGCATGCACTTTGAGGGCGACCGGTGGCACGTTGACACGAACGTGTTCGTAAACCATATTCGCAACTTCATTTATCTGCGTAACACCGGAATTATGAGCGGTTCGCTCAACAGCGATATCGATTTAGGTACCGGACACGGCCACGATCATGGCCACGACCACGGACATGATCATGACCACGATCATGGCGGCTTACCGGTTTATCAGTACGCCCAACAAGGCGCGGAACTATACGGTTATGAAATCTCGGGTCGCTACGTATTGAATAGCAACTGGAGCCTGAACGGGTTCTCTGATTATACGCGTGCGGTATTTAAGTCGGGCGGCAACGTTCCACGTATTCCAGCACAGCGTTTGGGTTTAAGTGCCACCTACACTGAAGCAAATTGGAATGGTACGCTTGGCTATACGCGTTACTTTGCCCAGAATCGTAACGCAGAAAACGAGCACGCCACTGATGGCTTCAATCTAGTAGACCTTCATGTCAATTACTTTCCAGGAATCTTCGCTGGACAGGACCTTGCCATTTACATGAAAGTGGAAAACATCACCGACGAATTAGGCTTTGTTCACAATAGCTTTATTCGTGACTATGCACCTATGCCAGGGCGCAATTTCGGGGTTGGTTTCCGAGCGCGCTTCTAACGGTTTAGAACGCGCAACCCATCCTGCAAAAAGCCCTTCAGGC
>NZ_JACAVQ010000009.1 GCF_015354615.1 Aliidiomarina indica
TCCGGGGCTTTTTTTTGCCTGCAATTCAGTAGCCATAGAGGCTTTCTGACAAGCAAGCACACCGAACTCGAAGCGCAGGCAGAAACCTCTAGGGCAAGGCATAATCGGAGCGATTGAGGGAGCGTACACGTAGTACGTGACCGATTGAGGTTCGATTATAACGCAGCCATAGAGGCTTTCTGACAAGCAAGCTCTAAGCTAAAATTACGCCGTAAATCACTGCCAGAAAATGCGCCACACTCGCGGCCAACACAAACACATGCCAAATCGCATGGTGAAATAGCATCTGCTTGCGCACGTAGAAAATCACGCCGAGGGAATACAAAATACCGCCACCTAGCAGCCACACTAAACCAACCATAGGCACGTGTTCTAGCATGGGCTTCATCGCCACAAGCGCCATCCACCCCAAGCCTAAATAGAGCGTGAGTGACAGCCACTTCACCCGTTCTTTTTTCATTGTTTCGAGCAGGACGCCTAAAATGGCGATACTCCAAATAATGATAAACAAGGTCCAGCCCCAAGGGCCGCGCAAGTTAACTAGCAAGAATGGCGTGTAGGTACCCGCGATAAGAATAAAAATCATGGCGTGATCCATAAGCTGGAACACGCGCTTTGCTTTCGGATGGGTGATGGCGTGATAAAGCGTGGATGCGGTATACAATAAAATGACCGACGCGCCGTAAATCGATGTGCTGACAACCATCCAAATGTCGCCGTACTTCACCGACAAGGCCACCATCACGGTTAACCCGATAATTCCAAGCACAGCACCGACGCCATGGCTGACGGAGTGGGCAACTTCCTCTAAGAGCGTGTAATTCTTCGCTGAACCCATTCATCACCTCTAATCAGTTACTCGTTCATCCGTAACCAACGCACCGCGTTGGAAGGCACCCTAACCAACGCCCGGGTTGGAACACTCCGTAGCCAACGCACCGCGTTGGAAGGCACTCTAACCAACGCCCGGGTTGGAACACTCCGTAGCCAACGCACCGCGTTGGCCCATAGCCTCAAGCGAAATTCAGCCCCGCACCAACGCATTGCGTTGGCTACCAAGCATTTCGCATGGGCATTTAATCATAGTTTTCATCGATATACTTGAGTTTCTTCGCAAAGTTCTCGAAGGCCCGCTCTGAGTCGTAATCGAGGTGATAGGTGTTGTGAAAGCCAGTGCGCAACTTCACGTTGAAGCCTTCAAGGTACACCGTATAACCATCGTGATCGGTAAAACCGGTGATGCCTTCAAGCTCATTGCGCTCGTCTTTATGTTCACCGTGATCTTTGATTTTCTCATATACCGATAGAATCAATCGTACGCTTAAATCTTCTTTCATAGCCGCTCCCAAAAGTGCGATCTTGAATTAGATCTATGGCACCGGATACGCAGAAACTCAAGGGACAGACCTATTTAGTTTCGTCTTTTGGCGGTTTACTTTGGGTTGCCGAACCTCTATGCGGATGAACTTGTCCCTCGGCCTGTTGGTAATGGCGGTGGGTTAACACAAATGCATGGATAATAGCGACCACATACAGAACCGGCGCTGCCGCATAAGCTCCGGGAGTTTCTCCACCGGTTGCGACACGAAATAGCAAAAGAGACGCCAAATAAATGGCTAAGCTCAGCCACATTTGTTTACGTGCACCGGACATCCACACGGCAACAGGGGGCAACACTAACGCCAATAAGTAATTCATAATGCAGATCCTTTCTTGTTATTTGGTTCGCGTTCTGCGCAATTATTAAGAAGCCACAAGAATCGCTCAGATTACGACAAACGGCAAGTGGGAATACCCTTTTATGGGTCAGATTGCATCGTGGTTACAGGAACTACCACGGCAGTCGCTTACCATCCCAGAACCAAAAATCTCCGGAATCTTGCGGAGATAAATTCCAGATCACCGAACAAATCCGCTCCGCAGATTGCTCCGCCGAGTAAAGCTTATCTTTTGGCAAACGCTCCTGAAAAGGCTCCGATAATTTTGTATCCGTCGTGCCCGGGTGAATGACCGCCAGAGTCAGATTTTTATGTGTGCGCTTTAGTTCAATGGCCGCAGTTTTAAACAGCATATTTAACGCCGCCTTGGAGGCGCGGTAGCCATACCAACCACCCAATTGATTATCCCCGATGCTGCCGACCATGGCACCGAGTTGCACCAAGAAACACGACTCCTTTCTCGCAAGCACAGGTTTGAGAACTTGAATAAGTAGTGCTGGAATGGTGGCATTGACGCGAAAATACTCTTGCAGCTGTTCTTGTTTCAATTGTTCGATGCGCCGCTCGGGTTGCCACTCGCCATGCTCAGGATGCTGTTGATGCAACCAGCCAATCGTGGAAATAACACCCTTGAGTTGCACCTCTTCTTGTAGCCATTGATCGACCATTTGCGCGGCCGCATCGATCACCTCACCGGCGTATTGATGCCACCGCAGATTCGATATCTCAGACAATGATGACGGACACTCACCGCGACTGAATCCATGAATCACAGCCTCAGGTTCGCGCTTATGCAATTCCTGCACAAGTGCCTCGCCCAAACCACCTCCGGATCCAAACACCGCGTACACTGCCATACCAACTCCTCAGTCATAACTCGACATAAGTTACACCGACACACCAAGGGAATCCGACGCCGCCGCAGAATCTTTTTTGTCGAAACGCTGCCACGCCTTCTCATGAAAGAAGTACGCAATAGAGTTCACTGCTGGTTCAATTAACGCCACCAATCCACCTAAAATAAAGCTGCCAGTAAGCAACCACGTCACGCCAAAGGCCACCGTAAAATGCACAATGGCGAATGAAAATGTCTTTTTCATGAAACAACCCTCCTGCCGTCAATGTATGAAATACATCGATCTATATATCGATAATAGCGATTATTATTTACGCATCCATCAGTTAAAACCGATTACCGAGTTCGATAGATCCCCAACGGCACCGGGGATATGGGGCAGGTGTGGCGTCGGGCGGGTGTGCCGGGGATATGGGGTCAGGGTATGGCGCCGGGCGGGTGTGTGCGGCATGGATGCCGCGCCCAAGCCCCCAGGGATGGGTTTACGGCGTCCCGCACGGGGAGATGCCCTGACCCCGTGTCCGCACGTAGTCAGGGACCAACGCGGTGCGTTGGCTACCAGTGCGCGCAAGCTGTGCCGGGGATATGGGGTCAGGGTATGGCGCCGGGCGGGTGTGTGCGGCATGGATGCCGCGCCCAAGCCCCCATGGATGGGTTTACGGCGTTCCGCACGGGGACATGCCTGACCCCGTGTCCGCACGTAGCCAGGGACCAACGCGGTGCGTTGGCTACCAGTGCGCGCAAGCGGTGCCGGGGATATGGGGTCAGGGAGTGGCGCCGGGCGGGTGTGCGCGGCATGGATGCCGCGCCCAAGCCCCCATGGATGGGTTTACGGCGTCCCGCACGGGGACATGCCTGACCCCGTGTCCGCACGTAGCCAGGGACCAACGCGGTGCGTTGGCTACGGGGAGGTTAGGGTAAACGTGACCGGGCCGTCGTTTGTGAGGCTTACTTGCATGTTGGCGGCGAAGCGACCGGTGGCAACGGACACGTTAAAGCTGCGTACTGCATCGCAAAAGGCATGATAAAGCGCCTGAGCGTGTTGCGGTGAGCCAGCTGAGGAAAAGCTGGGCCGCCGCCCTTTGCGAGTATCGGCGGCCAGAGTGAATTGCGAAACAACCAGCACTTCACCTTGAATATCGCGGACATCCAAATTCATCTTGTCTTCGGCATCGGCAAAAATTCGGTAGCCGACAACCCGCTCCGCCAGCCGTTTAGCATCATCCACAGTGTCGTCACGCTGCACACCGAGTAGCACCAATATACCCTGATCGATAGCGCCCACCGTTTCACCATCCACCGAAACCGCGGCTTGCGTCACCCGTTGAATTAAAGCAATCATGCGCTGCCCTTTGCACTACTCTTTTTCTTCGTATTGCTCGCTTTTTTCTTGGTGGTTTTCTTCTTCTCCGGTTTCTTCTCTTCAACGTCCTGCATCTTCGCAGGCGATTCTTCTTCCGTCGCATCTTCCCCGTCGGCTGCTTCCTCTTCTTGCTCCGACGGCGGCAGCGGCTCATCTGGATCGTCTAGAAACTCACTGATACTGACGCTCAATTCAGCCCCAAGCAAAATGATGTTCCACGACAGATAAATCCAAACAATCAAAATAGGTATCGTCGCCAAAGCGCCATAAATCAGCTCGTAGGAAGGGAAATACTGCAGATAAATACGAAATCCGTTTTTGGCTAACTCAAACAAAATGGCAGCAACCGCCGCACCCCAAATGGCGTGACGAAATTTCACCACCTTATTAGGCACCATGACATACAGCAAAAGAAACGCCATGGCGCTGGTGAAAAATGGGAATAACGTAAGTAGGGCCGCTTGCACCCCGGTGACATAACCATCCGCAAGCGCTGCGATAGATAACAAATACGACGACAAACCAATGCCAGTACCCACCAGCACCGGGCCCATGGTGAGCACCATCCAGTACACCGCCAAACTAATGATCATGCGCCGTTTGTTCTCGACCCGCCAAATCTGATTCATGGCTTTGTCGATGGCGTTAATCAGCATAATGGACACTACGAACAGGAACACCACACCAATGGCTGTCATCTGATTGGCGTTCACTACAAATCGATTTAGGTATTCCTGAAAGGCTTCACCGCTGGTCGGTACTAAGTTATCAAGTAGCGCTGATTGCAAGGCCTCGCGGGTTTCTGCAAACATTGGGAAGGCCGCGAACATCGCAAACATCACCGCCAGCAAGGGCACTAAGGAAAGCAAACTCACGTAGGTAAGGTGACCTGCCATCACATTGATGCGGTCAGTGGCGCAGCGGCGCATGAAATAGCGAAGAAAATCGAAGCTGGTGCGAATCGCGCCCGGAGCATGGGTTCTAAAAATCTGCCACAATTCTTTGCTACTTCTCATAAATTGGTCATACCTTCCGTCAATGAAGAGTTCTTATTGTGGCAGGCATCTAAATTTACGACAAGTCGCCAATTCCCTATCTTGATTCTCTGGCAGCGCTCGCATACCCTCGTCTGTCTTACTTTATTTTGGAACAGATCATGGAATATCAGATCGTCGCACCAAAAACCGAGCAAGAATTTGCCGACTACTACGACCTGCGTTATCAAGTATTGCGCAAGCCGTTTGAGCGTCCGCGCGGCTCTGAAAAGGATGAGTACGATATTGTTGCTGAGCATCGCATGCTTATCGATGATGAAAAAAATTTGCTGGGTATTGGTCGTCTGCATTTTAACAGCCGCGACGAAGCTCAAGTGCGTTTTATGGTGGTAAAGCCGAAGGTACAAGGCGAAGGCCACGGCGTACGCCTGCTCCATGCATTAGAAGTGCTCGCTCGGGAAAGTGGCGCCAAGCGCGTGATTATTCGTTCCCGCGATGCCACCCTCGGTTTTTATCTTAAGTGTGGTTATGAGATTCACCAAGAAGGCAATACGGTGGATAACCCCATGGCAGAACATTTGTTGGTGAAGAAGCTCGATCCGGTAAACCATATTGTTTATCGACCGCAGTGGTGTGTAGAGCTTGAGGCCACATGGCACGAAAAAATTCCTATTAGCGAAGCCATGGGCATTCGCGTGCATCAATACACCGGCCGTGAATTTGAATTACGGGCGCCGTTGCCGCGCAATATTAACGTTCATAACACCATGTTTGCTGGCAGTATCTACACCCTCGCCACCCTGACCGGTTGGGGCCTGATCAGTTTACAAATGCGCGAGCGCGGTATTGAAGGCGCCGTTGTGCTTGCCGAAGGCACTATTCAATATCAGCAACCCGTGCGCTCACACCCGCGCGGCCTCGTTCATCTGCATGATATGCAAGGGGATATGAGTGTGGTGACCCAAGGCAAGAATGCCCGCATTCAACTGACAACGCGTATTTACGATGGCGAAAACCACGCCGTAGCCGCTGAGTTTACGGGTCAATACGTTATTTTAGCGCCCCGCGACTCATAAAAAAGGGCTCTTCATGGAAGAGCCCTTGATTTTAGATTGCGCGATTTGATTAACTTAAACGCAGTTCTACCATCTCAGTTAGTTCACCGGAACGCACCAATTCAGCAATGGCGATAATGTCGGGCGAGAAGTAGCGATCTTCATCGTAAAATGAAACGCGCTCACGCACTGCACCATGGGCTTTCTCAATGGCGGCCGACGACTTCAACGGGCGGCGGAAATCGACACCCTGAGCCGCACCGAGCAGCTCAATTGCCACAATGTTGGCCACATTCTCAGCGATATCTTCTAACCGACGTGCCGCAAAGGTAGCCATAGATACATGGTCTTCCTGATTCGCCGACGTGGGTAAGCTATCGATCGAAGCCGGATGGGCCAAGGTTTTATTTTCTGATGCCAAGGCCGCGGCTGTGACTTGAGCCAACATAAAGCCCGAATTTACACCGCCATTTTCCACCAAGAACGGGGGCAAGTTACTCAAGTTGCGATCCACCAACAGGGCGGTACGACGCTCCGATAACGAGCCCACTTCCGACACCGCAATAGCTAACATATCTGCCGCCATTGCCACCGGTTCCGCGTGGAAGTTGCCACCCGAAAGAATGTCGTTGTCTTCGGCAAAAACCAACGGGTTATCGGTAACGCCATTGGCCTCACAACCTAATACCGTGGCCGCATAGCGGATTTGATCCCAGGC
Organism: Aliidiomarina indica; assembly: GCF_015354615.1. Lineage (GTDB taxonomy): Bacteria > Pseudomonadota > Gammaproteobacteria > Enterobacterales > Alteromonadaceae > Aliidiomarina > Aliidiomarina indica. The sequence continues at coordinate 6,706 of NZ_JACAVQ010000009.1, forward strand.
TGCACCCATTACTTGCGGCTGGCAACGCAAGCTATAGGGGTCTTGCACCTTGCCACAGTTGGTATGGGATTCGCCAATTTCGCTGCGCTCAGCCAGTATCCGCCGCAATTCTGTCGCCACGTCAATTTGGCCCGGCTGTCCGCGTACCGCATGAATGCGCGCGTCAAAAGGTGTGCGCGAACCAAGGGCGGCTTCCACCGACATAGCACCGGCAAGGAGCGCCGATGCGAAAACGTCTTCAATGGCAAATAAACCATGCAACGCTAACGCCGTCGATGCTTGGGTGCCGTTCAACAACGCCAACCCTTCTTTTGGTGCCAGCTCCATCGCCTCTAGCCCGAGTTTTTTCAATCCTTCCTTCGCTGGCATGCGCTCCCCAGCGATGCGTAGCTCGCCTTCGCCCAATAAAGGCAATACCAGGTGCGCCAACGGCGCTAAGTCGCCACAAGCGCCTACAGACCCCTTCTCGGGCACGCAGGGATACGCTTCGTGATTCACCAACTCAATGAGGAAATCAATCACTTCTGGACGCACCCCAGAGTAACCCCGTGCCAGTGAATTAATTTTTAGCACCAACATTAAGCGCACCACATGATCGCTCATCATCTTGCCCACACCTGCGGCGTGAGAAAGCACGATGCGACGCTGCAGATCCGCTAGCTGCTCAGGTTGAATACGCGTGTTCGCTAACAACCCAAAACCGGTATTAATACCGTACACAACCCGCCCTTCAGCGAGCACATCAGCCACGGTTTTTGCAGCGCGGGCGACATCCTTGCGAGCCTGTTCAGGCAAACTGACACGCACCGGCTGCCGGCTCATGGTGCGCAACTGGCTCAGCGACAGCTGGCCTGGGGATAGTTCTAATTCATATACGCTAGTCATTACGAGCTCCTACTTCAGGAAACCCTTTTCAGGGGCCTAGTTATTCGTTATCAAGCATGGGCAAATCGAGATTGCTCTCTCGTGCCGCTTCTTTGGCGATGTCATAGCCTGCATCGGCGTGACGCATTACACCCGTACCTGGGTCGTTCCAAAGAACACGGTTAATGCGCTCTTTCGCCGCATCGGTGCCATCGGCAACGATCACCACGCCGGAGTGTTGGGAATAGCCCATACCAACCCCACCCCCGTGGTGCAAAGACACCCAAGTGGCACCACCAGCAGTATTCAGTAATGCGTTCAGCAGCGGCCAATCGGACACCGCATCTGAGCCATCAAGCATGGCTTCGGTTTCCCGATTTGGACTGGCCACCGAGCCTGAATCTAAATGGTCACGGCCAATCACGATCGGTGCTTTTAGCTCGCCGTTTTTCACCATTTCATTAAAGGCTAGCCCCAGACGAACGCGATCTTTCAAACCCACCCAGCAAATGCGCGCCGGTAATCCTTGAAATGAAATGCGCTCTTTTGCCATATCTAGCCAGTTGTGCAAATGCTGATCCAATGGCAGTAACTCTTTCACTTTCTGATCGGTTTTATAGATATCTTCCGGATCGCCAGATAACGCCACCCAACGAAACGGACCAATACCTTGGCAGAACAACGGGCGAATATAAGCCGGAACAAATCCGGGGAAATCAAAGGCATTGTTCACCCCTTCGTCTTTCGCCATTTGTCGAATGTTATTGCCGTAATCAAGCACGGCCGCACCGCGTTGTTGGAAATCCAGCATGGCTTGCACTTGCACGGCCATCGACTGCTTCGCTGCCTTCACCACAGCCTGCGGATCTTGCTCACGCAATTGCGCGGCTTGCTCCATGGTCCAATTTTGCGGCAAATAGCCGTTCAATGGATCATGGGCAGATGTTTGATCGGTCACCACATCCGGGGTGATTTGGCGCTTCACCAGCTCTGCATACACATCGGCCGCATTACCCAGTAAGGCAACTGATACCGCGCGACCTTCGTTCTTTGCTTGCTCTAAACGGGCCAACGCATCGTCGAGATCCTCGGCCTTCTCGTCGACATAACGGGTGCGCAAGCGGAAATCGATGCGACTTTCATCGACTTCACAGGCCAGCATTGAGAATCCCGCCATGGTCGCTGCTAGAGGCTGGGCTCCACCCATACCGCCGAGACCGCCAGTAAGTACCCACTTACCTGCCGCATCACCGCCAAAGTGCTGGCGAGCAACGGCACCAAAGGTTTCATAGGTTCCTTGCACGATGCCCTGAGAACCAATGTAAATCCACGAACCTGCTGTCATTTGCCCGTACATCATCAAGCCCTTTTTATCGAGCTCGTTGAAGTGTTCCCAATTGGCCCACTCCGGTACCAAATTAGAGTTCGCAATGAGCACCCGCGGGGCATCTGCATGCGTTGGAAACACGCCGACGGGTTTGCCGCTTTGCACCAAAAGCGTTTGGTTATCTTCAAGGCGATCCAACACCTCAACGATTTTATCGAAGCATTCCCAACTGCGGGCTGCGCGGCCAATACCGCCATATACCACTAAACCTTGTGGATGTTCAGCAACCTCAGGGTCGAGATTGTTCATTAGCATGCGTTTGGCGGCTTCTGTCTGCCAGCTCTTCGCGGTTTTTTCACTGCCCCGAGGGGAGCGAATTTCCCGGCTTTTGTCGATCCGAGTAAAGCTCATTGCTCGTCTCCTTAAGATGATGCTGCTGCCGCTTAGCGGCTTGATCGTTGTGTTGATTTAAATGTCATGTGTCCGCCTAAGCGAAAGCGACTGCCCGGATGGGTGAGCGTGGCTTGGCTTACCACGCCATCGCGACACCAGGTACGTCGTTGAATTTGTAGGCAAGGTTCAATTGCGCTCATATCCAGCCACTCCGCAGTTTCCTTGCGCGGTAGCACCGCTTCAATTAAATGACTTGCTTCGGTAAGGGGGGTCACTTCGCACAAATATTCGTGCGGCGTACGTTGGGTAAAATCTTGTTCAAGATAATTCGGCACTAGTACCGGATTAACATAGCGATCTTCCACTTGCACCGCCTGACCATTCTCAAAGTGCGTAATCACGGAATGGAAAACTTGGCTATCTGGGTCGAGCTGCAAGGCGGCAGCAATATGAGGTGGGGTTGGTACGGCTTCTAACGAACGCACCATCGCATGATGCTTGTGATTGCGCATCTTAATTTCATCGGCAATGTTGCGAATCGTCAATAATGCCGACTGGCTTTTTAACGGCGCCACGAACGTGCCCGAACCGCGCGTTCGCGTCACTAACCCCTCATCGGAGAGCTCCTGCAATGCACGCCGAGCTGTCATTCGGCTCACATTAAATTCAGCCGACAGCTCATTCTCAGAACTCACCGGATGGTACTCGGGCCACTCCCCAGATTCTATTTTCTGATAGATATGTTCTTTAATAACCGCAAACTTAGCCATAATAGGTCCGTCTTGTAATTACGTAGGAATTTGCTATGTTGTATATACATTAGCAAGTTCGTAGAATTTAGCAAAGGGTTTTTTTATGTCGAACACCTCCATTCAACCCGGCTCAGTCACCTTCATTAAAAATGTGAAGGCCGCGACCATGACCGACGCAACCCTTGGCCTGATCGATGACGCCGCAATTGTGGCCCAACATGGTGTGATTCGGTGGATAGGCAAAGAAAATGCACTACCCATGGAGTTTCAGCATCTTGTGCTCGCGGCGGAGGAGCGCCAAGACGTGACCATGATTGATGGCCGCGGCATGCTTGCTACTCCGGCTCTTACCGATTGCCACACCCATTTGGTGTGGGCAGGAAGTCGTGCCAATGAGTTTCGCCAACGTCTTCATGGCGCAAGTTATCAGGAGATTGCCGCGAAAGGCGGCGGCATTCTCTCTACGGTAAAAGCCACGCGGGAAGCCTCTGAAGCGGCACTTTTTGATATGTCTCTGCCACGGGCGAAAGCGTTGCTCAGCCAAGGTGTCGCCCATATTGAGATTAAATCAGGTTACGGATTGCGATTAGAAGACGAACTGAAGCAGTTGCGAGTCGCCCGCCGAATTGGTGAGAGCCTGCCACTGCGCGTGAGCACGACACTGTTAGCCGCCCATGCGCTGCCCCCGGAATACGCCGACGATAGCGATGGATACATTGATTACGTGGTACGGGATATTCTGCCCGCCGCCGCGAATGAAGGGTTAGTCGATGCCGTCGACGTATTTTGCGAGAACATTGGCTTTAGCCGCGAACAAACCGATCGGGTGTTTCGTGCCGCGCAGCAGCTTGGCCTGCCTGTGAAATTGCATGCAGAGCAGCTCAGCGATCAAGATGGGTCGGCGTTACTGGCATCCTATCAGGGACTTTCTGCAGACCATTTGGAATATTTATCTGATAAAGGCATTCGCGCCATGGCCGACGCCGGCTCGGTTGCTGTGCTCTTGCCCGGCGCTTTCTACTTTCTGCGCGAAACCAAACTGCCGCCGATTCAGGCGTTACGCGATGCCAAGGTGCCTATCGCGATTGCGACCGATGCCAATCCAGGTTCATCACCACTGGTGCACCTGCCGTTGATGATGCACTTTGCTTGCACCTTATTCCAACTCACACCGGAAGAAGCCTGGCTTGGCGTAACCAAGCATGCGGCTGCCGCATTAGGGGATCACCAACAGGGCACGCTTGCCGTAGATCAACGCGCTGACATTGCCTTGTGGGATTTAGACAGTCCCGAAGCGATTTGCTACCAGTTCGGTATCAACCCGCTGCGGCACTTATTGATTGGTGGCAAGCAAGTAAGTAAAGACCAACTCACTTAGTAATTGACCACAGGCTTTGTTGCCTGCCTCAAGCCCCGCCGGGTGACAGGCAGGCGCAGCTTCCGCTAAGTGCAGGTAGCGGGCCGTAGAATACGCCGCCAACCGCTGCACAAAGGTTTGCGCTTGGGCGAATGAGACGCCGGTGTAATTAAACGCACTGGCCGGAGCGCCGGTAATCGCATCCACATCAAGTTCAATACCAAAGGGAAGCTGCCAATCGCACGCTTGCCGAGCCACTTCTGCCATCACTTTATCCATGCGACTCTGCTGCAACTGGTGCATAGACACATAACTAGCACCGGCAGCGGATAGCTGATCTAACGTTGCCCGCGAGTTTTTCGCTTCATGCAAACTGACCACTTGATAGTGCTGCAATTTTCCTTGCTGATGAGCATAGGAAAATCCGTTACCGCTATGGCGGCCTTCCAAAGGTCGAAAATCAGAATGAGGATCAAGGTTGACCGCCCCCACCGGGCTGTTGCTTGCATCCGCTAATGCTTGAATGAGGGGCAGCGCATTATTGTGGCCACCCCCGATCAGGATAACGCGAGCACCGCTGGCAAACAGTGGGGTGAGTACATCACGCACACGGGTATCGAGTTGCTGACATAAATCGCGCAGCGCGGTTAAATCTTTTGGGGTTGTTCCATCGAGAGGAGCGGCCGCAGACATTAAATCTTGGCAATCTACTTCACCGCCAAGCACGAGTCGGTCGAGCGGGAGTCGACCGGCGTCCTGCATATTCAAAAATTGCTGCAAAAATGCGGCAAAGCCAGCCTCGGCTCCACCCCGACCTAAATTCGCGCGCGGACCGATCGACTCTGGCACACCGACCAATACAATCGCCGTGTCATTCAGGCTTTCTAGCAAGGCCGACCATTGCTGCGGCGCCGCAATGGATTCACCAATGCGGGTTTCGCCAGCCCGGCTAGTAACAAATGCGCCCGGATTAACCGGGCGCCAATATGAAGGAGTATGATGCATCACGTTGCAACACCTAACTTTGTTTTATTCGATATCGAGTGCTTCCGGAGATAGGATAATTCCGGTGCTATCTGCGTACAAATGATCTTCCGGCAGGAAAGTTACCCCACCAAAATTCACGGCCACGTCGCTTTCCCCGATCCCTTCAGAGGGCGCGCCTACCGGAATTGAAGCCAATGCCTGAATACCGATGTCGAGATCTTCAAGCGCATCCACATCACGAACGCATCCGTAACAAACAATCCCTTCCCAATCATTCTCTAGTGCTAATTCTGCAATGGTGATGTCGATCAGGGCGCGACGCATAGAGCCACCGCCGTCGATTAACAACACTTTCCCAGCACCTGGGTTTTCCAAAACTGTTTCGATCAGCCCTTTGTCTTCGTGACATTTAATGGTCACGATCTGTCCGCCAAACGATACCCGTCCGCCGTAGTTCACAAACATGGGTTCAACGACATCTACTTGATCTGCGTATAGGTCACATAGTTCCGAGGTGTTGTATTCCATAAGAAACGCTCCTGCGGTGTTACGGATAAGAGGGGATTGACGCTTAGTATAAACCTTTTCCGGCAAGGAGCGAAACGATAACGACAGAATTCTCCGTAACCAACGCAATGGGTTGGTTGCCTCACCCCAACGCGGGGCCACCTGACTCCGATGTGTGGGTCACCTACGCCAAGTTCAGGTTGATTTTTGGGCAAAAAACGCGTTAAATCAGGGCTACACACATAATAAAAAAAAGATTCGTGTATTGATGCTATTCAGCGACGAAGCAGTTCTGGGAGCAACAAACGCTGGGCAAGGGCTTATGGTTCTTGGCTTTGCGCTGCTTCTCACCCATTATTTCCGGCTTTATCGACGTCCTTATCTGCGCTTTTGGTCTTATGCCGCCGTCTGGTTAGGCTGTAGTTCTGCGGTAAAATTAGTGATCGGCGCCAGCCAAGATTGGTTGGCGTTACCGGGGTTTATGGTTTCTGCACTGGAAACTACCAGCTTAACCCTGATGTATTTGTCCTTAGGATTGCTCGCTATCGGCGTGTTTGATATTACCGTTGATCGCATTCCCGAGCGACGTGCCCGGTGGCGTATCTATTTCGGTTGCTTAGCCATTGCCTTATTTACCTCAACAGAACTTGGCCCTGTTGGCGATCCGCTAACGTGGCAGCCGTTCTTCCAAAATGCCAGCCTATATCTTATTAGCGCCATCACCCTTGGCGTCATTGGCGGTGTGATTTTAGCTCAATCGACACCGACCATGGGGCCGCGGTTAATTGCCGCCGCTTTTATACTACAGGCGTTAAAAAATACCTTCTTGGTGAGCCTTCTTCTCATCGATAGCACCTGGCTTGGGTCGCAAATGGTGTGGGTAATCACCGGCATTGTTAACGTGGTATTCCTCACCTCGGCCATGCTCGGTATTACGATTTGGTTGCTCGAGGCTGAGCGGCATAAAGCCATTGATGCCATTCAAAAAGCTGAATACGTGAATACCCACGATGCGCTCACCGGCATCGAGAACCGCGATGAATTGATGACCAAGCTACCGGTGTTTATTGACTCTTGCCGAGGCGATGGGCGCGAGCTGGTTCTCTTTATGTTGGGGGTGGATCGCTTTAAAGCCATTAACGATACCATGGGCCTGCGCGGTGGCGATCGGGTGCTGGTGGAGTTAAGTCAACGCTTACAAAACCTGCAAACCCGTCCTGTTGCGGTATCACGCATTAGTGGTGATGTGTTTGTGGTGATTTATGACCATGTGCGCGGGCGCGAAGATGTATCAAACCTGGCCTACGATCTGCAACGTATTATTCAAAAGCCAATGATGATTGATGGCAAAACCATGAACATCACCTGCAGTATTGGGGTGTCACGCTATCCGCAGCAGGGCACCCGCGCTGAAGGCTTGCTCAGCAAGGCCAATATTGCCTTAGCCAATGCAAAACTGCCGGAAAGTCCGTCGGTCGTTTTCTATCGTGATGGTATGGATGACCAATACATCAAACTTGTAGATATGGAGCCTGAACTTCGTAAAGCGCTGCTACGCAACGAGTTTGTGGTGCATTTACAGCCAATTTTTGATGTCCGGACGCAATATTTAAGTGGTTTTGAGGCCTTGCTCCGTTGGCAGCATCCGATAAAAGGGATGCTCAATCCTGATAACTTCTTACCCTTTGTTGAGCAGCTGGGGTTGTCGTCGGAAGTAGACGACTGGGTACTGCGTCATTGTGCAAAGCTGATCTCGCGCTGGCGCGCTCAAGGGGAAAAGGTGTTGCCCATTGCGGTTAATTTATCCGCCCGGCATTTCCAGCAGCCTGAACTTACCGACAAATTGCGCCGTCTGTTCCGTGAATACAAGCTCAAAGCCGGCGATTTGGAGCTAGAAATTACCGAAAACGTGGCCATGTCTGATATCACCACAGGAATGAACGTACTTAATCGCCTACGCGATATGGGAATTCGTGTCGCCATCGATGATTTTGGAACCGGTTACTCATCACTGGCGTACTTGCGTAAATTGCCCGTGGATAAAATTAAGATTGATCGCAGCTTTATTAACGAACTTATGGCGAGCAAAGAAGATTCCACCATTGTGCGCACACTGATTGAGCTATCCCACGTGCTAAATAAGCAAATTGTGGCAGAAGGCGTAGAAACCGCAGAGCAGTTTGCGCTGTTAAGCGAAATGCATTGTGATTCAGTACAGGGCTTTTACTTCTCGCCACCGGTCAATGAAGAGAAATCACGCGGTATATTGCAAAAGTTCTGGCGTGAGTTTTTGCACCTGAGCCAAGCCAAATCGAGTGATGAATCCGCTATCGACAAGCCAACCCTGCCGGGAACCTTACGGGCCTAACGCGAGTGTGAGAACTGAGCGGGGTTCAGCGCGCTCATGCTTACGCACGTGCACGCCTCACCCACTCATCATCCTGGGGGGATTAAAGAATAAACCGGCTTAGATCTTCGTCGTCCGCCAAGCTGTTTAGGTGTTCATTGACATACTCACGATCGATCGTAAGTTGCTGACCATCCATATCCGAGGCATTAAACGACACTTCTTCCATGAGCCGCTCAAGCACCGTATGCAACCGGCGCGCACCAATGTTTTCGGTTTTCTCATTAACCTGCCAGGCGATTTCTGCGATCCGGCGAATACCATCTTCCGTGAACGCGATACCCACACCTTCGGTAGCCATCAAGGCCTTATATTGCACCGTTAACGACGCGCTTGGCTCAGTCAAAATACGCACAAAATCTTCTGTGGTAAGCGCACTTAACTCTACCCGAATGGGCAACCGCCCTTGCAGTTCTGGAATCAAATCCGACGGCTTGGACATCTGGAATGCGCCCGACGCAATAAACAGAATATGATCCGTATTCACCATCCCGTGCTTGGTGCTGACGGTGGTTCCTTCTACTAACGGTAGTAAATCCCGCTGCACCCCTTCACGACTTACATCGGGGCCGCTCATATCGCCACGCTTACAAATTTTGTCGACTTCATCGAGAAACACGATGCCATTTTGTTCAACAGACTCGATGGCCTTTTCTTTGATCTCTTCGGGATTTAGCATTTTCGCTGCTTCTTCCTCGATCAACTGCTTCATCGCATCCTTGATTTTCAACTTGCGCTTCTTCGCTTTGCCAGAGCCCATATTTTGGAACATGCTCTGCAACTGCGAGGTCATCTCTTCCATGCCCGGGGGAGCCATAATCTCCACGCCCATTTGCGGCATGGTGATCTCAATTTCAATTTCTTTATCGTCGAGCTTGCCTTCCCTCAGCTTCTTTCTAAATACCTGACGGGTGTTTTCCTGATCATCCGCTTGCCGAGATTCTTCCTCACCCCAGGTTTTCTTGGCCCGCGGCAATAAGGCATCAAGCACCCGATCTTCCGCCGCATCTTCCGCGCGGTGGCGTAAACGCGCCATTTCTTGTTCCCGCATCATCTTAACGGCTGTGTCGGTTAGATCACGAATAATCGAGTCCACTTCCTTTCCGACATAGCCCACTTCGGTAAACTTGGTGGCTTCAATTTTGATGAAGGGTGCATTCGCTAACTTTGCCAAACGTCGAGCAATTTCGGTTTTACCGACACCGGTAGGGCCGATCATCAAGATATTTTTCGGTGTGACTTCCTGGCGCAATTCACCATCGAGCTGCATGCGGCGCCAGCGGTTACGCAGCGCTACAGAAACGGCGCGCTTAGCATCCTGCTGACCAATAATGTGACGATTGAGTTCGTCGACAATCTCACGTGGGGTCATATTCGACATGCTTACTCCTTAGTCGCAGGTTCTGCATCGAGTACTTCGATGGTGTGGTGATTGTTCGTGTACACGCAAATGTCGCCGGCAATAGTGAGACTCTTCTCGGTAATTTCTGGCGCACTCAACTCGGTATTTTCTAACAAGGCGCGTGCCGCTGCTTGGGCATAAGGGCCACCGGAACCGATGGCAATCAGATCTTCTTCTGGCTGCACCACATCGCCATTGCCGGTAATAATGAGGGAGGTGGTTTTATCGGCTACCGCCAGCAAGGCTTCTAAGCGGCGTAGCATGCGATCCGTACGCCAATCTTTTGCCAGTTCAACGGCGGCGCGGGTGAGATGTCCCTGGTGCTTTTCTAACTTCGCCTCAAAGCGCTCAAATAAGGTAAAGGCGTCGGCGGTGCCGCCGGCAAAACCGGCAATGACTTGTCCGTTGTAAAGCCGACGAACTTTGCGGGCGTTACCTTTCATTACGGTGTTGCCCAATGAGACCTGGCCATCACCGCCGATGGCGACTTTATCGCCGCGGCGAACAGATACGATTGTGGTCATGTGCTTTCCTCTTTATCGCTGATAAAGAGGAAGTGAGGGCGCTAAGCAGAAATTTCAATAGGTGAGGGTGTTAATCTAAATTCCACAGCCAAATTTGGCAGCCGTAAATACCTGCCCGTTGCAGTTGGTTGTTGACCCGTTGCGCTGCCCGCAAATTCTCAAACGGCCCAAGAATCACGCGGAACCAACGGCCATTCGAGCCATGGCTTTCGCGCACCTGAGATTCAAAACCTTGCATGGCAATGTTGGCCCGCAAGGTATCGGCATCGTTGAAATTGCGGAATGAGCCACACTGCATGAGTCGCGGCCTCGATTCTTGCCGCTCAGGAACGTCTACTTCAACCGTGCTGTTCTCCAGCTCGCGAATGTACTGCCAACGCTCCTCCGGCTTCTCGGGTAAGGGCTCAAGCTCTCGCTCCGAGGATGCATTGGGGGAATCTTGCGATGATACCACTACTTCTGGTTCGCCACTTTTCAGCATCCACAAACCGACGCCAAAGGCGAGTACCACGAGTAGCGTGATCAGCACTTGTTTAATCGGCGGCTTGGGCGAACCGTTGCCTTTTCGGTTACGCACAGCCCCACCCGATCGTCCACCCGCATTACGACTTTTCGTCGCCGGTTTACGTTTCTTCGGAGCGCCTTTTTTTGCGTAGTCCACAGGCATAAGGTTACATCTTCTCCAGTGTATCAATTCCTAACAGTGCCAAGCCTTGCTGCAACGTACGCGCGGTTAAGGCAGCCAGTTTCAGACGGCTATTCTTCAGTGCTTCATCGTCGCTATTAAGAATAGGGCAGGCTTCATAGAATGACGAAAACGCGCCTGCTAACTCGAACATATAAGCACAGAGGAAATGTGGCATCCCCTTGTTACCCACCGACGCAATCACTTCTGGGAATTGCGCCAGCTTGCTTGCCAATGCTTCGTCTTGATCGCTATGCAAACGAATCTCACCGGTGACATCGGCCAAGGCAAGACCCGCTTTTTGGAACAAGCTGTTCACCCGTGTGTAGGCGTACAACAAATAGGGGGCCGTGTTGCCTTCGAAGGATAACATGGTATCCCAATCAAACACGTAGTCACTGGTGCGGTTTTTCGATAAATCCGCATATTTTACCGAGCTGATGCCAACAACTTGTGCGACCCGGGCTTGCTCTTCTGCCGATAAGTCCGTGCCTTTGCCGGCGATAAGTTCACCTGCTCGGCGCTCTGCTTCGTTCAGTAGATCCGCTAATTTGGTAACGCCACCGTCACGGCTCTTGTACGGACGACCATCTTTTCCTAACACCATGCCAAAGCCTAAATGCTCAAGACGCACGTGATCGCGGGCGTAGCCGGCCTTACGCGACAAGGTGAAGATTTGTTGAAAATGCAGCGATTGGCGCGCATCTACCACGTAAATCACGCGATCGGCGTTTAACGTGCCTGTGCGATAGCGGACCGCCGCCAAATCCGAAGTGGCATACAGGTACCCGCCATCTTTCTTTTGCACGATAATGGGGAGGGGCTCGTCTTCTTTGCCCTTAAACTCTTCAAGGAACACGCACTGGGCACCTTGATCTTCAACCAACAATGCTTTGGCCCGTAAATCGTCAATCACTTTGGGCAAATCGTCGTTATAGGCTGATTCTGCCATCACATCGTCGCGAGTGAGCTGCACGCCCAAGCGGTCATACACTTCTTGGCAGTGCGCTAACGACGTTTCAATAAACTGAGTCCACAACTGCTGACAATGGGCATCGCCAGATTGCAGCTTCACCACAAGGCTACGTGCCCGATCCGCAAAGCCCGCTTCATCATCGAAACGCTTCTTCGCAGCTTTATAAAAGGTTTCTAAATCGCTCAGTTCCAGCGCCGTGGACGCGCCTTCTTTTTGTATATCTTCCATGTGCGCTAGCAGCATGCCGAACTGGGTGCCCCAATCGCCCACGTGGTTTTGTGGGATCACCCGATGCCCCTGTAACTGCAGTGTGCGTGCAACGGCATCACCAATAATGGTCGACCGTAGATGACCCACGTGCATTTCTTTGGCGAGGTTGGGCGATGAGTAGTCGATAACCACGGTTTGCGGTTGCTCGGCCTGGGGCACACCCAAACGGGCATCTGTGTATGCTTGCTCGAGTTGCGCAATCAGGTGCGTACGGTCAACGCTAAAATTGATAAACCCTGGCCCTGCAATCTCGGCGCTCGCCAGTAAATCATTGTCTGGGATAGCGGCAATAATGGCCTCGGCCAAGGCCCGTGGATTCTGCTTTGCAGGCTTTGCCAACATCATGGCAAGGTTGCTGGCGAAATCACCATGGCTTTTATCGCGCGGCCGATCCAGCTGAATACGGAATGAGATATCTTCAGGCAAAGTGCCTTGGGCAATCAAATCTGCAACCGCCGACTGGAGTAACGCTTCTATTTGCTGTTTCATGGGTGCCGCACAACCTTGGAATTGGGATAAAAATCAGTTTCTTTCGAGCCCGATAGTTTAATCGTTCAGCGCCGTAAAAAAAACCGCTGAACAGCGCTTCTTAAGTGAAATCCTGCGGATCAATATCAAGACTCCATCGGGCCTTGCGCGTTTGGGCTAAGGTTTCAATCAAACTTAGCTTAGATAACAATAATTTATGCAAGGCTGCTCGGCTTGCCGCATGCAACATCAGCTGATACCGATAACGTCCAGCTTTACGTGCTAGCGGTGCTGGCATCGGTCCAATCGCGGTCACTTCGCCTGTTCCATCCTCTTCAAGTACCGCCACAATGGCTTGAAGGAGGGCTTCAGCCGCATCTTTTTCCATCGCTTCAGCGCGAAATAATGCCATTGCCGCATAAGGAGGCAACATCGCCTGCGAACGCTCTAGCAAGGCGCTGCGGGCAAAATCGGTGTACCCATTATTTACCAACTCCTGAATTAATGGATGTTCAGGATGATGGGTTTGCAGCACCACAGTGCCTACTTTACTTGCACGACCTGCGCGACCTGCCACCTGAATGTATAATTGCGCTAAGCGTTCGGCAGCGCGAAAATCGGCGCTATACAAAGCACCATCCACATCCAGTAGCGCCACCAGTGTTACATTGGGGAAATGATGGCCCTTGGCGAGCATTTGCGTGCCAATCAGAATGTGGTGCTGGCCTGCACTCACCGCATTCAGGTGTGACTCAAGTTGGCCTTTACGACGGGTACTATCGCGGTCGATGCGTACCGTTGAGTACGCTGGGAACAGCTGCTCAATACATTGTTCCAATTGCTCTGTGCCCACGCCTCGGCTCACAAGTTGCGTGCTTCCACAACCACCACATTGACGCGGAATACGCTGACTGGCGCCACAATGATGGCACTGTAAACTGTGATTATGCTGATGCACTGTCATATTTGCCTGACAGCGGCGGCACTCCGCCACCCACCCGCATTCATGGCAAATGAGTGCATTGGCAAAACCGCGCCGATTGAGAAACAACAGCACCTGGTTTCCCTGCTCCAAGTGCTTACGCATGGTACTTATTAGCTGTTCTGATAAGCCTTGCTGCATGCGTTGTTGTTTTAAATCCAGCAAAAAGTGTTTGGCAGGTTTTGCATTGCCCGCGCGCTTCTTTAATTGCAGATGGTGATAACGCCCTTGTTGCGCATTGCTCAGTGTTTCTAATGAGGGGGTGGCAGACCCCAAAACAACCCCGAAGCCTTCTTGGTGAGCCCGCTTAATAGCCAAATCTCTGGCGTTATAGCGAAAACCATCTTGCTGCTTAAATGACGCATCGTGCTCTTCGTCGATGATCAACAGCCCCAAGTTCTTCATGGGCGTAAAAATGGATGAGCGTGTGCCGATAATAATCGCTGCATGCCCTTCGCGCGCTTGCAGCCACCCCTGCAACCGCTCCTGATCACTTAAGCCGGAATGCATGACCACCACCGGCACCTTATACCGCGCCCGAAAACGAGCAACGGTTTGCGGTGTTAAGCCAATCTCGGGCACCATCACGAGCACCTGCTGACCACGCGCCAATACCGGCTCCATGGCTTGCAGATACACTTCGGTTTTACCGCTGCCGGTCACCCCTTCAAGCAGCCAAACTCGGGCCTCAGATTCTGCCAAACCGGAATGAAGCGCCGCCACAGCAACCGCTTGCTCGGGATTGAGCGGATGCGGTTGCTCGTCACGTTCTAGGCGCCAAGCTCCCACGCCAAGGGGCTCGTGAGCAACACTGACCCAGCCTTTTTCTTGCACGGTTTTTAACGCAGCAGGCGCTAACTCAAGGGCCTTTATGTCGGTTGAAGTAAGCGCTCGCTCACGTAGAGCAGCAATGATTTTACGTTGTTGTACGGCACGCTTTAAAGAATCTAGGTCAACCGCCGCCCCCTCATCGGTCAGCGCATAGCGTTTAATCTGCTGAAACTCCGGGGCCTCGCCATGACGCAGCGCAATGGGCGCTGCATGAGCCAACACATCCCCCAGTGGGTGATGATAATACTGGGCCGCCCACAGCAATAACTCCCACATTGAGGGGGGCCACAAGGGGCTCGGATCCGTGATGTGTTCAATGGCCTTTAGTTTATTTGGAGGCGTGTCAGTAACAACATGTGGCTCTGTCACAAAGCCAATCAGCGAACGGCTACCAAAGGGCACTTTTACCCGAGCACCCACGGCAATGTCTGCGCCATCCGCAGGGAGCAGATAGTCGAACTGACGCCGCATCGGGACGGGTACCGCCACGCGCGCACAACGCTGCTCCTGTTGATCTTCCATAGCCGGCCACTTCCTGTATTAAGATGAGGTTTATGCTACCACGCTCTCTTTACTCAGGGGTATCCCTTTGACACCCCATCTCTACAGCCCCTATGCACCGCTGCGTGGCGCCATACCTCAGAGCACGCTTGATCATCCGAACAAATCCCTCTATAATCCGCGGCCTTGATTAGGTGAAGTTTCATCCAATCAGCAAACGAATCGAATTAATTACGCGTGGTGTTCGTGGAAAGCACGGATGGCGATGCGGCCTGAACTGAGGTAACCCCATGAAACAAGGTATCCACCCTAAGTACGACACAGTGAAAGTCACGTGTTCGTGCGGTAACGTTTTCGAAACTCGTTCTACCCGTTGTGAAGATTTCCACATCGACGTATGTTCTGAGTGTCACCCATTCTACACTGGTAAGCAGAAAGTTCTGGATACTGGTGGTCGTGTGGATCGCTTCAAGCAGCGTTTTGGTTCACTTAAGTCTAAATAAGACGTTTGAACCTGCTCGCGCTGAGCAAAGAAAACAAGAAAGGCTGCCCTCGGGCAGCCTTTTTGTTTGCTTCACGTTTTGCGGGACCTACACGCAGCCAACACACGTAAACGACGTAGCCAACGCACCGCGTTGGTCAGGGGCCGATAACCCGCAAAGGCCGAATCAACTACGGACCAACGCAATGCGTTGGGTACCTGATTCTATTCGAGCAAACCTTCTCGGGCGGCTAAACGAATTAATTCGGCGGTATTCGCTACTTCCATTTTCGCTAATACACGACCCCGATGGTTCTCCGCGGTTTTGTGACTCATGTCGAGCAAGCCGGCGATATCTTTGGTGGTATGCCCCGCCACGACCAAGAAAAACACTTCCCGCTCACGGCGCGTTAAGCCGCCCAGCAACGACGTCGGTCTGCCCCGTCCGCTCGCAGTTCGCTCAAGGGATTTTTCCAAAATATCAGGGAAAAACGTGCGCCCGCGATACAAAGCGCGAATCGCCGTAGCGAGTTGATCGGTTGAGGATTCTTTCAGAAGGTAGCCGCGAGCCCCAGCACGATGCAATGCAACCATGTACTCAATCTCGTCGTGCATGGTAAGTACCAGTACTTTGGCATCTGAACGTTGTTGAATCACGCGGTCGATGGCCACCAAGCCGTTCATTTTCGGCATGGAGATATCCATCAAAATCACATCGGGATTGTATTTGACGACGGCTTGCACCAAGGCGATACCATCTTCGCATTCGCAAATTACTTCAAATTCATCATGTTGCTTAAGCATCTGCACAATGCCTTGGCGTACCAAGGTATGATCGTCCGCTACGATAAGGCGGATCTTATTGTCATTGATTGTCATAGGGGTACCAATACACTTATATGGCAGCCGCCACCAGGACGGCTTTTTACATAAAATTCAGCGGCAAACGCTGCTGCCCGATCGCGCATACTTGTTAACCCTACCCCTTGCTCGACCGTATCCATATCGAAACCACACCCGTCATCTATGACATCAAGGCGCAGAGTTGTACCCGCGCGACTTGCATATACGTTGATCATGGAGGCATTGGCATGACGGACTGCGTTGGTTAACGCTTCCTGTGCAATGCGAAACACCAAAATAGCAGACGCCGAATCGGGTGGCGTATCAATGTCTACTTTTACATCAGCACGTAAATCTTCGCCTTCACACAAGGTGCGCACAAGCCAATGCAATGCCGCTTCCAAACCAAGATCATCGAGAATCCGTGGCCGCATTAAACGCGACATTTGACGCACATCGTCAAGTGCTTGCGTTGCAATTTCAGGAATCTCGTCGCCAATCATACCTGCATCGGCGGCACTTTGTAATCGGCGTGTTAATGCAGTGAGAAGTTGACCCAAACCATCATGAAGCTCACGAGACAAACGAGCACGCTCGGCCTCTTGCTGACTCCATAAACGCTGGGCTAAATCACGAAGGGTGTCTTGTTCTTGTTGCAGCAAATGCCGCAACTCGGCCTGACTGCGTCGAAGCGCCTCAATTTCCTGTTCGATCTTGAGTTTGGGGTCGCTCATAGACGCGTTGGTATGCCTCAATCTGATCCGGGGTCATATGCTCAAACAACGCGGTACGAAGCTCATCGGCCCGCCGTTGCGAATCTTCGTCACTAAAAATCTCATAATACAAGTGATTACGCCAGTGATACGGATGATTCTGCAACATTCTGCGTAAACTTTCACGCGCTTGCGCATCGTTAAATTGTATCACTTGTAAATACAAGCCGTGCATATGTTCTTTATACATCACTGGGCGCGTTAATTCACGCACTCGTTCCCATTGCCAGCTATCTTTAGGCAACGGATGCAGCTCTAGGGTCATTAATAACACCCGCAGCTCGGTTTGCACCGGCAGTAACTGCTTACGGAATTTCGACCAAAATGCCGCTATTTCGCTAGCGGTGGCGGTATTGTGGTACACACCAACGGTTTTATGCAGCCATTCCAATAGGATGACTTGCTCAGCATTGAGTTGCTCTTGGTTTTCTTCCAGCAATTCGATTTGCTCAATAATACAATCGCTATCCGCGAGCTGAGCACACATCTCGGCGATCCAAATGCGAGTTTCAATAACCGCCCGAATGTTGCCAATTTCTTCAGACAGACTCAGCGCTCGCACACTGTTTTGCATCGCTGTTTCAATGAGCCCCAGTGAGAAATTACGATGGCTTAAGAAGTACTGGGTTACCAGTTCTTCTTCCGGACGGTGGTCTTTCGCTTGCTCCAATACTTCACTGAGAATATGTGTTGCACTTGTGTAATCGCCACGGGTTAAACTCAAATGCGCCAAGTTCAACTTGGTGCGCAAAATTCCGCTTTGATCACCGATACGAGTAAACACATTTAACGACTGCTTCCAGAATATGTCGGCTTGACTAAAGTCGGCCATCAAGAAATGCATGTAGGCAACGTTATTGATGCTTTCTGCTTGCTGTAACGTTGCCCCTGCTTCAACGCGCAAATCCAAAGCCATACGATAATGGGTGAGCGCTTCACGATAGCGGCCTTGCTCTTCGAGCAAAATACCCCATTCGTTTTCTACCTGAGCAAGACCTAATTGGTCATTGGTTTGCGAAAACAATACTGCAGCTTCTGCTAACGCTGCTTCCGCTTCTGGATACTGACGCTGAATACTCTTGGCGTTGGCTAAATTCGCCAAAGTCACAGCACGGCCGGCGGGGTCGCGCTCTTCCGTACGGAACGTTAAGGCTTCATTAAAGTAACGTGCCGCCGTCGACGGATCAGACCAACGCAGATAGGCCACCCCAAAGGCATTCAACACCATACCCTGCCCGCGTAGATTCTCTTGTTGGCGGAACTTAATTAAGGCTTGGGTTAATTCATTATCGAGGGCTTGTTGGATCTGACCTTGAATAATCCGCAGGCGCGCCAACTCAAACCAACGTTCAGGCGAGCTTGGGTCCAAATCCAGGGCTGCTTGATACATGCGAATCGCCGTATCCGCATCGTCCATCCAGAGCGCCAGTTCAGCGCGCCGCTCCAACAATCCACTGCGGCCTGGGAAGAGCTGAATAAGGCGTTCGGTTACCGCAATCGCCGCATTGACATCACCGGATAGCTCCGCCTCCAGTGCGCGGCCCTCAAGGTGCCAATACTCATCGTCTTGAGAAAGCTGGAAGACCCGATCCAACTGATCACGAGCTTGCTGGATGTTGCCCTGATTACCGGCTAACCGTGCGCCTGCAAGCCAACCCCCGGCGAATTCAGGCCATTCTTCTTGCAATGAACGAACAAAGGTTTGCGCTTCCGCGTCGCGACCTTCACGCATGGCTCGCAATACCGGTTCGACCCGCTGTAGTTCTTCTGGCCGTACAATGGGTTGGCGCGCGGGTAGGGCAAGCTGCTCATTCAGGTGAGTAAGCATTTGCTCCATTGTTTGCGGCAGGGCATCGTTGCTGACGGTCCCCTGAAACGCGCCAAACAAACGATTGCCTGGCATTTCGGCAAGCAGCACTTGCACCCGAGGTGATTCACCCGAGCTAATTTGACTGTTCTGCAGGAGTACCAATACATCGGCGTTCACTAGCTGTGCTAAACGATTGCGATGATCTTGCTGTCGGAATGGGCGTAGTCCCAGATTACGGACCAAGGTGTCCACCCGATCTTGCTCCACCACATCGACGCCACTTTGTGAGATAAGATGTAATTGCAGGAGTTCTGAGATCCCGCCCAACAAATGATCATCCGGGGCGTAAACAATTGCCACGCGAGTAACGACGTTATCCGCGATTACGGGCCCATCGACTTCACCCACAGGTTTTGACCACACCAAATACAACAGGACGACCAAACTTACCCCTATCACACTGGCGGTGTATGCCATATTGCGATGGTGCGCTGGTGCAATCCGCTCTTGGGCTTCTTCTATGGTGATGCGTTGGTGAGCAAGCGGCTTACTTAAGTGCTTAGCGATGCGTTTGAGGCGCAGAAACCAGCGCCAATCGCCCATGTGCCAGCGTCGAAATCGCGTGGCGGCTAACATATCAGCGAACAACCGACCGCTGCTGTAACTATCACTGCGCGGGCTTGCCTTGCCAAATTGCGTGACTTCCGGCGCTTTATATCCTTGTGAGCCAGCAAAATCAGCCCGCTCGAAATCCCCATGGACGCCGATACCAAAATCGAGCAGCACGAGGTTGCCGCGCTCATCAATGAGTATATTTTCCGGTTTCACATCGGCATGGGTAATATTGTGGGAATGACAGGCACGCAGGGCGAGAAGAAGTTGTTCGCTCCACAGCTCAGTTTGTTTACGACTTATCCCCTCGTGCAAAAACTCGGCGAGGCTGCGACCTTCAATCAGGCCCATGGTTAAGAATACCCACTGCCCATCCTGATAGAACTCAAACACCCGTACAATGTTGGGATGATTCAGTTCCCGAGCGAGCAAGGCTTCTTGTCGTAATCGCTGAACTTGTTCGACGTCTAAAGCATGTTGGGGAGCAATAAGCTTTACGGCAATGTCAGAGCCGAGAATTTCATCGCGAGCGGCGTACACTTGCGCCTGACCACCAATGCCAATGGCCCCTAAAATGCGAAAACGACCAGCGAGGACATGACCTTCCGGTAATGTCCTCGTGTTCGTTAATGACGCTGTCTGGTGACCGGCAGTACCGCTTGGCCGGTCAGGGGTGACTGTCACGTATTCTCTCCATCAGTGCTTTTGCTGATACTACCAAGAATACTCTGCTTGGTAATACCTTTGCAAAAACATATGTACAGAAAACGCGAAATTATATTGCTTGTAACGTCGACAAGCGCTGTTCAAGGTCTTGAACTTGAAGCGCCATCGACAATTGACGAGCAAACGCACGCACAATAACCAAGTCTGTATCCAAGAAGCTACGTTGCTCTGCGGTACTATCCGCATACAACACCGCAACCACCTGATTCCGATAGGTAACCGGGTAGCATAACAACGCTTGAATATGGTTTTTAATCACACTCTTTGCGTGAGAAAGCAGTGGGTCAGCACTAACCTTGGATAACACAACGGGCGTATTTGTTGTGAGTGCCTGCTGAATGGCGGTTCGGCTTCCTGTGAACTGATCAGCATTCATCCACTCAGGGAATCCGGTACAACGGGATATATCACCTTGCTCATCAAGGAAAATAACCGCCGCACGATCACTTGAAAGAATGGTGCTTAA
The DNA here is from genome assembly GCF_015354615.1 of Aliidiomarina indica. Lineage (GTDB taxonomy): Bacteria > Pseudomonadota > Gammaproteobacteria > Enterobacterales > Alteromonadaceae > Aliidiomarina > Aliidiomarina indica. The sequence continues at coordinate 27,650 of NZ_JACAVQ010000009.1, forward strand.
GGTTTCAGTTGCCGACATCAGCAAACGATTAAGTGAGGTTTCTCGAAACATCTGCTCTGATGCAGTCTCAACGAATCGAGAACGCCACTGGCGGAAACTACTTTCTGCGGTAATCTGGCGATGGGGTACTTGCTCAAAATAACAGCTCACCGGCCCCAGCGAAATTTCCGCCCGCTTTGCCAAATGCAATTTGTTAATACGATCAGCGCCATTGAAGCAGCCATTTTGGCTGTTGTGATCAACAAGCGTCCAATTACCAGTGCGCGCCTCAAGGCGCGCATGGTAACGAGATACTTGCGGATCGTCGATGATGATATCGCAATCGTCCGCCCGACCAAGCAGATAGTCTTTTCCTTCAAAGAGGATATGACTCTCTGCGGGTCGGTGAGGATAACGAAGTTGAAGTCGTAATGGCATAATTCACGCTCACTTCGTGATTAAAGTTGTGAAAGCGTAAAGCGCAAGTTCCGAGCGCGCGTTAACAGCTCACCTTTTACGTTTTCGATATCATCTGATGAGCGCCATACATCAGGAATGCTGTCACCAGAGGTGCGCTCAAGGACACGGATGAAGTTATTTACCATAGACGCCGCGGCGTTATAACGACCTTCGTGTACATGGTTTTCTGCATTACGGCTGAGTGCACGTAATTCTGAACCGACTTCATCACCGAGCGAATCAACATACGAATATAAGTAGCTCGACATTTCCTGCACTTTTGCAACAGCCTGCGCTTGTGGGTCGCGGTTGTCGACCAAAATTAGGAAATCAGAGAATTGCCCTGTTGAACCACGCGCCCGCAGACTGCCCGCTGCAGTGAGCGTGGTAATGTCTTCAAACTGGGCTTGATTATGTGAACGGAACATCCGCAGATTATCCGCAAAATCGATGCTCTGGGTGTACAGCTCTAATTGTGCTTCACCAGTAAACGCGAAACCACGGTCAGGACGCGCAGTTACGGTTATCAGTACTGGGAAGCTGTCATGCAATGCTGTGAGCATTGAATCAGGTAAGCGACTGGTGATGCTGGCATCAAAAGGTGATACCCGCTGTGCAGTCACTTTAAAGTTTGTTTCATTCAAGCCTACCGCGTGCTCAAACGAAATAGAAAAATCGAATGATAGGCCGTGATCAAGTTTTACATCAGCAACCACTCGGTTGTTGTGATAGGTCACCGTACTTGTTGGTGCCGCCACTGCTGCCATCATTGCTTGAGCCACTAAGCCCAACGCTAACATCATCGTTATGAGATACTTTTGCATCTTCGTTATCCTCTTTGTTTAACCAACTAACTGCCATTACCCTGCCAGATTAAGCGATAAAGACAGGTGCAAGCAACTAGCATTGCTCCCTTTTGAGGCAATAGCATGGCAACAAGATAGATTAAACGCTATAGGGGTTTACCCTCAATTTGTACAAAAAAACCCCTTTTTTTTCCGAAAAAGGGGTTTTTTATCGTTACAAGGGCTTTTTGTCAGAAAACTATCGATTAATCAGCTTTCTTTACAATCTCAATGGCCCACGCAAAAGGTTCAGAACCAATCACAAAATCAGAGTAATCGTTCTGTTTTGATGCTTTTCCAGCAGACTTAATCATGGCTTTTACATCGGCTTCGGTGAGTGACGCATTCACCTGATCTTGAACCCGCATCAGATGGGCTAACAGAATGTTGTATTCCTGGCCTAGCGCACGCAGGGCTTGCTCGGCTTTATCAGCATCATCGACCACTTGAATCAAGCGAGCGACGCGGCCAATGATGTCATCGACCCAAACCCGCTCCGCTTCAGAGCTAAAGCGCTCACGCAACATATCCATAATCCAGCGGGTAGTTTTCTCCGTCGCTTGACCATGTTGGCTCGTCTTCCAGCTCTCCACCGAGCCAGCTTTCAGATACTGCAGGCCAATGCGCAAGAGTAAATCTGCCTGCATGAATAGGGGCGTTTCATTTAAGGTGTAATCGAAAACACGAACGCCCGTTTTCGAGTCCTGCATAATGGTCGACTTATGATGATGGGCTAGCATCACCAGTTTTCCACCCGGTTTAAGAACCCGCAGAATTTCTTTCATGGCCGCTTTTTTGTCTGCGTACTCGAATGCAAACTGACTGACCACACAATCCACAGAAGCATCATCAAACGGAAGCTTGCTCATGTCCGTTTCGCCGTGAAATTGAATTTCACTCAGCATGGCTTTTAATTCAGGCAACCCGTCGACATCTTCTACTGGATTAATGGCTGCCGCATCGACGCCATGTACTGTCCAGTCTTTCTTTTGTTGTTTAGCGAACTGACGGGCTAATAGTGCTAGTGCACCGTTTCCTGTACCGACATCAACAACAACTGCGTTATCGTCGAGGTCTTTTAAGTGAAATTCCCAGAATGTTCTGACATCACCATCGTAACCGCGCCCCGCATCTCCCTCAGCGAAACTGCTTAGTGCGTTCGAACTTTTCCAGTACTGACTCCAATGTTTCATATAGTTACGTCTCTGTATTTTTAGTCTTATATTTGGCCCTGCGGTGGCCGAGGTGCGCACGCCATGGCGACGCTACCTTTCCCCCTGAAGTTGTCAAGCAACACCATACCTGCGGGGCGTTTTGCAAGCAAGTCTCATAGACCAACGGGTGCCGGAAAAAGCGTCAACCCATTGGTAAGATTTGTTCATTTTAAAAAACCCATTACACTCCCTTATTACTCTTGGATTCTTGGTTACTCTGGATTCTTCATCCTGCACACTGTTTATGGACACCACATCACCATGACCGATTTCCGCCAACAAGCCCTTGATTATCATGCACTTCCAGTGCCTGGAAAAATTAGTATTGAGCTCACCAAGCCGGCTGAAACCGTAAGAGATTTAGCGCTCGCCTACAGCCCGGGAGTGGCTGAGCCTGTCCGCGCCATCGCGGAAAACCCAGATGATGTTTACAAATACACCGCAAAAGGAAATCTGGTGGCGGTGATCAGTAATGGCACCGCCATTCTTGGATTGGGCAATCTAGGCCCGATGGCCTCGAAACCTGTGATGGAAGGAAAGGCATTGTTATTTAAGCGTTTCGCTGGCTTAGATTCCATTGATATCGAAGTCACCCATCGCACCACGCAAGATTTTATTAATACGGTGGCCAGCATTGCTAATACCTTTGGGGGCATCAACCTCGAAGATATTAAAGCGCCAGAATGTTTTGAAATTGAGAAGGCGCTTATCGAACGTTGCGATATTCCTGTATTTCATGACGACCAGCATGGCACCGCCATTGTTACCGCAGCGGGCTTGCTCAACGCCCTAGATATTCAAGGCAAAACCATCCAAGAAGCACAAATTGTATGCATGGGTGCCGGCGCTGCGGCTATTGCCTGTATGGAATTACTGATTCAGTGCGGCGCGCAACGTGAGCATATTTATATGCTCGATTCGAAAGGTGTGATTCACACCCGACGCACCGATTTAAACGAATACAAATTGTTGTTCGCCAACAACACTGATAAACGGACCTTACAAGAAGTGATTACCGGGGCAGACGTGTTTGTTGGGGTATCTGGCCCGAACCTGCTCAGTGCCGACGACCTGCGCCTGATGGCAGATAATCCCATCGTGTTTGCCTGTTCTAATCCAGACCCAGAAATTCACCCGGATATCGCCAACAGCGCGCGCGATGATCTGATCATGGCCACAGGCCGTTCAGACTATCCAAACCAAGTAAATAACGTGTTGTGCTTCCCATTTATTTTTCGTGGCGCCCTTGATGTGCGCGCAAGTGCCATTAACGATGAAATGAAACTTGCGGCCGTTCATGCACTCAAAGATTTAGCACGAGAAACCGTGCCTGAGAAAGTGTTAGCTGCGGCCAATGTCAGCGCACTTTCATTCGGTAAAGATTATATTATTCCGAAGCCTATGGACCCACGTTTGTGCGCCCGCGTTGCCCGAGCTGTCGCCATTGCGGCTGTTGAATCTGGCGTGGCGCGCATCGATTTACCAGAGAATTATTTTTCTGAAGGAGGTTAGAATGCGCAAACTTTTATTGGCTAGCGTGGCCGTCGGCATCGCCCTCATGATGAGTGGCTGTGCAAGTCCGGGGAGCAACGATGCGGAGCCGATCATAGCTCTTGACCAGAATCCTCAAACCCTTCGAGCCTTTCGCGACGACCCAGGCATGGCTGACTTTCGTCATTCCGGTCCGATTGATATTCAATGGTACGATGAAACATTACGGGAACAACACCTGGCGTATGCCGCATTACCACGGGGTAGTGAACTGCCCACAGAATTAGCGCAAGCGGAGCGGCAGATTCGCTGGGCAGTGAATTATCCCATCCGTTTTGGCGTGTCTGGAAACCGCCTCTGGATTGAGCCACGCGGCGCCGATGTCGATTATCGTTACGTGGTCGAGGCACTGGCGGGCACCGGCTTGTTCACGCGCGTGCAAGCCGGCCATCTCATTTATCAGTAAAATCGGTGCGCTAAACTACGAACCGAGGTGGCTGCCTAAGCCTTTGGGTAACCGCTTCGGTTCGAATATCTCTATCCAATAGCCGTCCGGATCTTGGATAAAGGCAATATCGTTCATTTTCCCATCTTGTGGACGTTTCACAAAAGAAACGCCTAAGTCTTCAAAGCGTTTACAGGCTTCATCAAGATTGGGTACGGCAAAGCCAATATGACCAAACCCTTTCGGTTCATCGTTGCCATTGTGATAGGTCAGATCATCGTCGTTTTCACTTCCCCAGTTGTGCGTGAGCTCCAACATGGCGGGACGTGAAAAGGTTTCGACTAAGCGTGTATCCGCATCCTCCGACCAATCTTTCAACTGCTCTGGGGTCAGTGCCGCGAGAAAGAACAAGGTAAATTTCATTTCAGGAAAGGGTAACCGCTTCACCAGCGTCATGCCGAGCACCCGGGTATAGAAATCAAGGGTCACTTCCGGATCTTTAATCCGCAACATGGTTTGGTTAAACACGTAGGCGTGGGTTGCCTCATCGTGCTCCTCGCATACACCTGGCGCAGTCTCAAAATGGCGGCTCATGTTTCCTCCACTGATTTGATAAAAAATAAAAACTATTCAGGATCAGACGTGAGGTCTTCTTCTGAATATTCAACCCCCAAATCCTTCATGATGCGCCGTGCTTCGGCAGGAATTTTGTGTGGGTTGTCTTTGCGCAGGTCATCATCGCTGGGTAACGGCTGTCCGGTAAAGGCGTGCAAAAATGCCTCACATAGGAGTTCACTGTTGGTCGCATGCCGCAGGTTTGCCACCTGTCGCCGCGTGCGCTCATCAGTAAGCACTTTGAGTACGTTGACAGGAATAGACACCGTGATTTTCTTCACTTGTGTACTCTTTTTGCCATGCTCGGCATACGGATAGATGTACTCACCATCCCATTTCATTCTGAAAACCTCCGGTAAATATGTACTGCCTTGATGCGCATTGCGCTATTCTTGTTATGACATCGGAGCCTATGCGCAAGATCCTTTTGGAATATGCTTATGCTCTTGTGGCGGCTAGTATGTCATTTTTTGCTGTATTTAGCCATCTAAACTTCTATTTGTCATTTAAGTTCGATATGATGCCGACACTCCATACATCAATGAGGCACGCAGTCACGCAGCATGAGTAGCGATCAACTCCCCAATCCAGAGCGCGTTCGCGCTATCGCCGATGAAATTCACCTTCATAAGTTTGGCGGCAGTAGCCTCGCCGACGCATATTGCTATCGCCGTGTGGCTCGCATTGTTACCGAATACGCAGGCGTTAGTGACCTGGTTGTGGTATCGGCGGCTGGGGACACCACCAATCGCATTCTAGCCATTATTGAAGCCCGCGAAGCCCAACCTGAATACGCCGCTACCTTATTGGGGTCACTGCAACGCTATCAGCAAGGCCTTATTGAAGAACTGTTATCGGGGCGCCAATTAACGCGCGTGATGGCTGCCTCAGAGCTAGATTTTGCACGTTGGCAGCAATGGTTTATTGGTAAAGAAAACATCGAGCGCGCTGAGCTGTGCGCTTACGGTGAACTTTGGTCAGCGCGCTTGCTTGCCGCATTATTGGAAAAACAAGGCACACGTGCGGATTATATCGATGCCCGCACCTTCTTATCCGCGGCAGATGCCGCAGAACCTGTTATTGATGTTCAGCGTTCTCGAGATGCCCTGCTAAAACGATTAGGGCCTTATCCGGGCATGCGCTTTATTGTCACTGGCTTTATTTGTAGCGAATCAGGAACCGGCCGTACCCTATTATTGGGCCGTAATGGCTCGGACTATTCAGCCACCTTAATTGGCAGCTTGATCGATAGCCGCCAAGTGACCATTTGGAAGGATGTGGCTGGCGTATATTCGGCGGATCCGCGCAAAGTTGAGCGGGTGGTAAGTTTACCGACGCTTGATTGGAGTGAAGCCGAAGAGTTAGCACGCTTGGGCAGTCCGGTGTTGCATCCGCGCACCTTCCAACCGGTTAATCGTGAGCGTATGGTCATCAGCGTGCGCTCGAGTTTGAAAGTTGAGAATCAACAAACCCGCATCGGCCAATACGATTATACCGAGGCCCAAGGCAAGGTGCTCACCTCGCTTCAAGATGTCGTGCTCTTTAGTATCCATGTTGGCGATAGCGCCCTCATTGCGCGCTTTGAAAGCACCCAACTTGAGCCCTTAGTAAGCTGGATCGAAGAAGAGAGCCAAGAAAAATACTACGCCTTTCACCAAAACCACTTGGAGTTTATCCGCGATTGGTTAAGCAAAGAAGACGCGGAACATCACGTTCACGAAGTGAGCGGATATAGCATGATTGCGCTAGTCGGGGCGCGTATTCAAGAAAGTCGTCAATTTGCCGTGCTGCGTCGAGAAGCTGGCGAACAACAATTACGCCGGTTCTTGGTATCCCCTCAGAAAACATCCGCTATTGCTATTTTGGGCCAGAAGCTCGACACCCGACTCCTGAGCCGACTGCACAGTCAGCTCTTTAATTTCCGCCGCAGCATCGGTTTGTTGGTGTTAGGGCGGGGCAACATTGGTGCCGAGTGGTTAGAGCTGTTCCGGCAACAACGGGATCGCATGAATGAAAATGTGGATGTGCGCATTATGGGGATCGCCAACTCCTCGCGCATCTGGCTCGATTACAGCGGTGTAGATCTGCAAGATTGGCAAGACAACTTCGAGCGTTTGGCGCGCCCTTATGTCCTTACCGAATTGCTGCGCGAGCTTCCCAACGCGCCTTGCGACGATATGGTCGTGCTTGATCTCACTGACGCCGCCTCCATTGCACAGCTTTATCCGAGCTTTTTTGCCAATGGCATGCATATTATTAGTGCCAACAAACGCGCCGGTTCTGCTCAAGAGTCTTTGTATCGCGAGATCCGCACGATTCAACATGAATACAAACGCGAATGGTTATATAACACCACCGTGGGGGCTGGCTTACCGTTAAATTACGCACTCAATGACTTAATCCGTTCCGGTGATCGCATTCGCAGCATTTCCGGTATTTTCAGTGGCACCATGAGTTGGTTGTTTGAAAATTTTGATGGTGAAGTTAAGTTCAGCGATTTGGTGCGACAAGCACGCACAGAGGGCTTTACCGAGCCGGATCCCCGTGAAGATCTGTCTTGTCACGATATCGTGCGCAAGCTACTCATTGTCGCCCGCGATATTGGCGCATCACTGGATTGGGACGATGTAGAAATTCACGGCTTAGTGCCGAAACCGCTACAGGATATTTCTTTAGAAGAGTTCTTAACACGCCTGCCCGAGCTTGATGCGCCCATGCAACAGCTGTGGCATGAAGCTCAGGCGGAGCGCAAAGTGCCGCGCTTGATGGCAAGTTTCTCGGTGGGTGAAGAACGCTCCCATGCCCGTGTCGGCATCGAGTATATTTCTATCGACGATATGCTCACGAATTTGATTCCGGGCGAGAACATTTTTGTCATTTACAGTGATTGGTACAAAGACATGCCACTCGTTATCAGTGGCCCTGGCGCCGGACGACAAGTGACCGCCGGCGGTGTGCAATCGGATCTGCATCAATTATTGGCACGTTTATCAATTCAAAAAGAAGTCTAGACAACGCTTTCGTCGTTACAAAAAAAACACCGCCATATGACTGTGGCGGTGTTTTTTTGTAGTTCAGTGTAGGCCGCTGATATTAACGGAATAACCCATCGTCATCTTCAAACAGCTGCGGCCGTCGTCCATCCGAATCTGCAAACTCTTTAGGTTCGGTACCGCGCACAAAATATTCGAACATACTTGTGTGATCAGAGCGATTGGTCAGCTTACCGGTAGGCTGATCAATACGTACTGACACCATACCCGATGGCAACTCGTAGGGGCTTGTATCCATGTCCCCAAGCACCCGTTCCATATATAAAATCCATCCTGGAAGCGCCGTGGTACCACCCGCTTCGGAACCCACGATCGGTTGCCGTTGACGACCTAAGTTCGCGTTCAAACTGGTACGCCCTAGGGCAAATTCTAGATTATCGAAGCCCACCCATGTGGCCGCTACCGTACCTTGGCTATATCCTGCAAACCAAGCATCGCGCACATCATTGGTGGTCCCGGTTTTGCCCGCGATATTACGATTGCGCAAGCTTTGTGCGCGCCAGCCAGTGCCGTTCCACCCGGTTTGATGAGCCCAACTTCCGCCGCCCCATATTGCCGACTGCAAGGCTTCGGTCACCAAAAAGGCGGTTTGCTCAGCGATAACTTGCGGTGCCTGTTTAAACTCACGATCCAATGGTGCATCTGGGCCAAGCCCATGCTCCTCTCGGTATTTCGCTTCAACACAAGGGGCGCAGGCATACTCTGGGCTTGCTTCATAAATGGTATGACCGTCTTGGTCTTCAATCCGCTTGATAAAATACGGCGTTATTAAATGGCCTCCATTGGCGAACACCGCAAAAGCGCGCGTTAACTCTAACGGCGTAAACGACGCGGAGCCCAAGGATAATGATTCGTTGCGTGGAATTTCATGGGGCGCAAATCCAAAGTTAGCAAGGTAATCCGCCGTGCGATCAACGCCCACGTCACGAATTAAGCGCACCGACACTACGTTCTTTGAACGTGCGAGAGCTTCGCGCAAACGAATTGGACCATCGTAGACTTCAGGAGAGTTGCGCGGTCGCCACGCCACCCCCGAGCCGGGATTCCACTGGGTAATAGGCGCATCGTTCACTAACGAGGCCAGGGTAAAATCATCTTCGAAGGCCGCAGCATAAATAAACGGCTTAATGGTCGAACCCACTTGCCGCTTTGCTTGGGTAGCACGATTAAACTGGCTTAAGTTAAAGCTATAGCCACCCACAATCGACTGCATCGCCCCATTTTGCGGGTTAAGCGCCACAATTGCGGAGCTTGGTCCCGGTATTTGCGCGAGTTTCCAACCCTCATCAACCGGCCGCACCAAGATATGGTCACCTTCATTGAGGATATCCGCGGCTCGCTGTGGCGCGCGTCCTTGGCGTTCACTATCAATATAGGCGCGCGCCCAATCTAAGTGTTCCCACTCAAGTGTATGTCGCATACCGCCGCGTAATATCACATCGACGCTTTGTTCGTGCACAGCAAGAACTACCCCGTGTTGCAAACGACCAATGCGGGTTTGTCGATTCAAATACTGAATAATTTCCTCATCGCTCCAACGTGCACCGGCATGTTGCAACATTAATGCTAATGTTTCTTCATCGGGCAGCGCGCGGCCGATATTTTCGCCGCCGCGGAAAAAGCGCTCCGGGTCGATACCCCAAAGTTGTTGCTCAGGTCCGCGATAGCCATGGCGCTCATCATAGGCATGCAAGTTTTCTTGCAGCGCCAATTGAGCCGCCAACTGGTGCTCCGAGTTCACTGTGGTAAACACGCGCAAACCAGCCGTATACGCCGCTTCCATACCAAAGCGCTCGATCATTTCCTGACGCACCATTTCCGCTAAAAATGGTGCATTTATCTCGATTTCGGCACCATGGTAACGGGCTGTCACTGGCGCATTGAAGGCCGCATCGTACTCGGCACGACTGATATAGCCTTCATCCAACATACGCCGCAACACAATGCGACGCCGCTGCACTGATGCCTGCGGATTAGAAATCGGGTTGAGAATAGAAGGTCCTTGCGGTAACCCGGCAATTGTTGCAATTTCAGCCAAGGTTAATTCATGGATGTCTCGGCCGTAGTACACCTGCGCCGCCGCACCCACACCAAAAGCCCGGTGCCCTAACGCCAGTTTATTTAAATACAACTCGAGAATTTCATCTTTGCTCAGCTTGCGCTCAATATGAATGGCAATAAATGCTTCTTTTACTTTGCGCATCCACACCCGTTCACGGCTTAAGAAAAAGTTACGCGCTAACTGCATCGTAATCGTCGACGCCCCTTCGCGTATCTCGCCGGTTGTCACCAAAACACGGGCAGCGCGCATAACGCCAATAGGGTCGACACCCCGATGATCATAAAAGCGCGAATCCTCTGTTGCTAGGATGGCATCGATCATGGATTGGGGGATTTCATCGAGGGTTAGCGGAATTCGGCGTTGTTCACCAAATTGCGAGATCAAGCGACCGTCGGCACTGAAAACTTGCATGGGGATCTGTAATCGCACATCACGCAATGTTTCGACACTAGGAAGATCATCTTTTACATAAAAGTACAAACCACCCACTGTTGCACTAGCAAGCACAAACAGAATGAGAAGTGTCAGCACGCTGTACTTTATAAATCTAATCACAAAATTTCCGCCATTACCCTGTATTGAAGTGCGCATTATAGAAAGATTATGCGCTAAATTTAACCAAAGCGTTGTTGAATTTACGTAACTTTCTCAGTCGCTTCATTTATGGATAGTCGTATTAGGGGATTGCAGGATGCTTTCAAGTAGGAACTTACGCTCTTGGGCGGGCTTTGCAGATAAACAGAAAAGTGTTTTAACCGCCGGCTTGTACCACACAGAATCCGACACATTTATGGTGGTTTTGGAGGACTGGGCGACATGCCCCAAACTTCGGCATGTCTTCCAGTTTGCTTCCGCGGAGTTAGCCCTCACACTAAACTCGCATACTCTTATCACACACATAGCTTTGAGATTGGGTTTTGGGAAAAGTTCCCGATTAAGGTGGCAAAAACAAAAAAAAGTAATCTGCACTTGGGCGATCGATCAGTACCAACGCTATACCCTGTTTATGCCCGACGATTTAACCGTGCCCGACCAACGCCATATTGTGCATGAAAAAATTGCCGAACGTGGCGTACATTGTCCGTTTAATGATGATTGGGACATCCATTTACACGGTGATGAAACCGAGATTCGAAGCGTGGCTCGAGCCACCATGGCTCCTTATCGGCGCCTGTTAAAGCACTGGCAACATCAATTCAGCCCCATGCCGGAATTGGCGATTCATCCGCAGCCCCCCTTATTTTCAGATCAGATCACCGCGAGTCGCGACCTTGCCATCAGCCTCATTGAGAAGGATCCAGCGGCGCGTGCCTTTTGTGCTGAAAAAGCGGCTGAAACCACTGCTGCAACACCATCAGATCATACCCATGCACTTATTCAGGCCGCCACGGTAGCCGTGGCGCTTGGCGCTAATCTCAAGCAACCAAACACTGATCAGGCGATTTCGGGACATGACTATGACGTTTAATTTCCTCCAGCCCTTTCCCCAACGCTGGTACCGACAACGCCGGCAAGCAGTGATGCAACTCTGGCTTGCCGGAGCCATTCTCGTATCGATCTGTGCTGTTCAGATTCTGCGCTTGCCTTCCGCCCTATCAGCGCTTGAGTTAAGGGAGCGAGAGCAACTTCGGGCTCAGCTCGCACATGCCTCCCTTGCTCACCACCCCTTGCAGTCGTTTTTCAATTTTCTAACCCACTGGCATGACGTGGCGCAGTGGCCTGCCGATACAGCGACACTCAAGGCGGTAACTTGGGCTGACAAGCAACTTGAGTTAGAGCTCCAGTTTACCCACCGAGAGGCACTTGCAATCAACGCAACCACCTTCGATATTCCCTTGTGGCAACAAACCTCAGTTACCATTGCGCCTGAATCTGGAAACACTAGCGCGATTCGGGTGATCTGGACCTTTCACTATGTTGGATAGATCGGAGCTATGGGCTAAGTTCGTGGTGCGCTCGGCTTGGCAGCGGGTCATTATCATTATGTTCACTCTGGCAGGGATTGTGGGGGCGATTGACATATACTGGCGGGCGCCTCTCGCTAAGGAGCGAATCAGTCAGCGCCAGCAACTTAGAGTTCTAGAAGCGCAGGCCCAGGCAGTTGCCGACCGCGACTTACCCGCGCCAACACGCGCGGATACACCGATACCTATACCCAGACTACCGATTCAATTTGACCATTGGCAATTTTCCAACGATGCGGGCCAAGTACAGCTATTCGGACCAAGCGAACACATGATGCACTGGCTGCACGCCTTACAAAGCACGCCTTGGCTATTTCATCGCCTATCGCTCATCTTCGATGGGCAAGAACTGCGCTTATCGGGTGAGATGCACCAGCAACAGCTCTGGGCAGGCAGCGCTGCGCTCACGATTCCGTCAGCTTGGCAAAACAGATATGTGGACCACACCGACACGCCTCCAGGCAGCGATGAGGAATTTACACAACAAACACCCTGTATTTCTGATGTCGAATGGAACGAAACCGTGCTGGCATTTACGCCACCGCAGAATTACCAAGAAGCGCGTATCGCGACCCAGTCAAAACCTTATCTGATGCCAATTTCTTCGTATTTCCCCATACTTACAGAAACGTCTACACTGCATGTAAGCATATCTGACGCTGGGCTTTTGCGCCTGTTCGCACCCGATCGAGACTGTATCCCTGTGGAGTTTCCGCTTTTACCGGCACGATCCTCCCCCGTGTTCTGGTTGCCATAGCCCATACAAATTGCGATAATCGCGTGTCTTTTTCAGGGGCACAGGGGTGGTTGGACACTCATTTGATTTAATACAGCAAATACAGAAGTGACGTATAAAGCTATGGCTGATAAGCGTAACATTTTTCTCATCGGCCCTATGGGGGCCGGCAAGAGCACCATTGGGCGACAACTCGCCAAATCCCTTCACCTTGAATTTTTTGATTCAGATGCTGAAATTGAGCGCCGCACAGGTGCCGATATTAGTTGGGTATTTGAGCTCGAAGGGGAAGAGGGATTCCGCGATCGCGAAGAGAAAGTGATCAACGAGCTCACCGAAAATACTGGGATTGTGCTGGCCACCGGCGGTGGTTCAGTGATCAGCAAAGAAAACCGTAATCGCTTATCCGCGCGCGGGGTGGTGGTGTACTTGAAAACCACCATCGACAAGCAAGTGGCACGTACCGAGCGCGATAAGCGCCGACCGCTCATTGCCGAAGCGGATAACCCGCGGGAAGTGTTGGAAAAACTTGCTGACGAGCGCAACCCGTTCTACGAAGAAATTGCTGATGTTGTTATTCAAACCGATGAGCAGAGCGCCAAGGTTGTGGCAAACGAAATCATCGAGAAACTAGGGTTATAATCATGACTGCGCCGCTCTCCACTTTGCATGTTGAACTTGGAACGCGGCGCTATCCCATTCTCATTGGCGACGGCATTCTCAGTGAGCAGCTCTTACCCTTACTTCACGAAAGCCTGCCCCAGCATGGTCGCAATATTCTGGTATTGAGCAATCCAACGGTTGCCGGCCATTATTTGAACGCCGTACTGCACGCATTTCAAAACCACGACAAAGCCTATAACGTACACCATATGCTCATTCCTGATGGCGAAAGCTATAAAAGCCTCGCCACCTATAGCGATGTCATGGATGTTTTGGTGAAGCAGCGCTTTGACCGCGACTGCGTAATCATCGCCCTCGGTGGCGGCGTGGTCGGTGATCTTGCCGGCTTTGTTGCTGCAACTTGGCAACGGGGAGTGCAATGCCTGCAAATTCCCACGACCCTACTCGCGCAAGTGGATTCATCAGTGGGTGGTAAAACCGCAGTGAATCATCCCGGTGGGAAAAACCTCATTGGTGCCTTCCATCAGCCTGCCGCAGTTCTTATTGATACGCAGGTGCTCACCACCTTACCCGATCGCGAATTGGGCGCTGGCATTGCTGAGATTATTAAGTACGGCATTATGGCTGACGCCGAATTCTTCCGCTGGCTGCAGCAAAATATGCAGCCGTTGCTGGATAAAGATCCGCAAGCCTTAGCCCACGCGATTCACACCAGTTGCGCTATCAAGGCCCGCGTGGTTGCGGCGGACGAAACTGAGCAAGGGCAACGGGCATTATTGAATTTAGGGCATACTTTTGGCCATGCCATTGAGGCAGCAACCCAGTACAGCAGCTGGTTGCATGGCGAAGCAGTCGCTACCGGCATGGTTATGGCCGCGCGCCTCTCTTGTTTGCGTGGCTTCATTGGCACCACTTATCGCGATGCCATTATCGATCTAATCCAATCAGCCCACTTACCAACTGTTCCGCCCATCGCCATGAGCATCGACACATGGCTTGAGTTGATGAGTCGCGATAAAAAAGTGAAAGACGGAACCATGCGCTTCATTTTGCCGACCGGTCCCGGAGCGGCGGAAATTTTTAGTAATGTGACCCAAGCCGAGCTTACTCGCGTTATCAATGAATCGATTGCGCAAGCCTGAGGCCGTGTTATTCCTGATCGGTTCAGGTTACAATCGGTTTTTCACGTATTCAACTGGTGCCCGGCGTTCCCATAATAATGAAAACAAAGCAACGCGCATTTCTTAAGTGGGCAGGTGGCAAATACACCCTAGTCGAGCCCATTCGTAATCTTCTGCCGGGGGGCGATAAGCTAATTGAACCCTTCGTGGGAGCCGGCTCGGTGTTTCTCAACACCGATTATGAAAAGTATCTCCTCAATGATATCAACGCCGATTTAATTCACCTGTACAAAATCATCAAGCGGCGCCCAAAAACTTTTATCGAAGACGCGCGCAAGCTGTTTGTGCCGGCGACTAATCAAGCGCATGTGTACTACGGCATACGCGCCGATTTTAATCTCAGCCGTGACCCGTACGAACGCTCCCTGTACTTTTTGTACCTCAATCGCCATGGCTACAATGGACTGTGTCGATACAATAGCAGCGGCTTTTTTAATGTCCCTTTTGGCAAATATCGGGCACCCTATTTTCCGCAACAAGAGCTCGAGTTCTTTGCCGAGAAAGCAAAACGGGCAACCTTTACCTGCGAGCCTTTTCAGCATTCCTTTCGCCGCGCTCGGCGCGGGCACGTGATCTATTGTGATCCGCCCTATTTACCGCTCAGTCCAACTGCCAATTTCACCAGTTATGCAGGCAATGGTTTTGGCCTCGATGAGCAAGCAATTTTAGCGCAAAAGGCCATCGATGCCTCTGCAAAGCGCGGTATTCCCGTGCTGATCAGCAATCACGACACCGTTTTTGCCCGTGAACTGTATCAAAGTGCTAACCTTACCCCACTACAAGTTCATCGTTTTATTAGTCAAAATGGCAGTACTCGGAATAAAGTAGGGGAACTACTTGCTTACTTTGCTCCGCAGGTGCCTGGACTTAAAGTAGGGAAGTAGCCGATGGTCACGTTGCGCAAGGAGAGATGCCATGTTGAATTTCACGATTTCCACATTCAACGAACTAAGTAACGAGTTAGTGCACAATATTTTTCGCCTGCGCCAAGATATTTTTATTGTGGAGCAGAATTGTGTTTATCCAGATATTGATGGCATTGATCCGGATTGGCTCCACCTATGTGCATTTGATGAGCAAGGGCTCGTGGCTTATGCGCGGGTCCAGTGCACGAACCAAGAACCCTCGCATATTGGTCGCGTTGTGGTGCATCAACGTGGGCGTGGCAAAAGTTACGGTCGCCTGCTTATGCAGCGAGCCATTACGGAAGTGATTGAGCGCGCACCGGATTACCCCATTGAGTTAAATGCACAAAGTTACCTCCTCGAGTTTTACACTTCCCTTGGATTTCATGTCCTCGGCGATGAATATCTGGAGGATGGCATTCCCCATCGGCACATGGAGTATCACCCATGACCTTTCTTGTGCCGTTACTTCCCGCTGAACCGGAACTACAGCCTGCAGCTGCGCAGTTAGCGGAGCGCTTTCAACTTCCGCAGCAACATTGTGGCGAAGACTTCGTGCTTGAACTCACCCGAGATGGGTTGCAGTTACGTTGGTTAGAGCGTCCGGACATGCAGCCGCTCATGCTTGATTACACGCGCGGTCGGCAGGCTTGGCGGCAACAATTGGGAAGTGGCAGGCAGGAAGCCATCGTGCGGGCTATCGGTGTAGCACGCGGCATGCGTCCGCGCGTGCTAGATGCCACAGCAGGCTTAGGTCGTGATGGCTTGATGTTAGCCCACGCCGGCTGCGACCTGTTCTTTCTCGAGCGAAACCCTGCGGTCCATGCGCTCCTCGATCAAGCCGTGTTGCACTTTCAACTCCATCAGCCGAATGACCATTGGCGGCGCCAACGCTTGCATGTACTAGGGGCCGGTAGCTTGCTCGAACATGATCCTCTACCCGACGAAATTTTAGACGTAAATCCGGACGCGGTGTACCTCGACCCCATGTTTCCTGAACGGGAAAAATCAGCGGCGGTAAAAAAAGATATGCAGATGCTTCAACAGCTTGTTGGCTCCGATTTTGATGCAGACGGATTACTCCCCATCGCTCTTGAACTGGCCACTTACCGTGTCGTGGTAAAACGCCCTAACAAAGCGCCTTTTTTAGCAGGACAAACCCCACAATCACAAGTGACCAGTAAAAAGCACCGCTTTGATATCTATATTAAGCAAGCTTACCCCAAAATCACTTAATCATTGTTTTGCTGTGCGCGAAAACGCAATCCGCCCGATTCCACTTCCATGGAAATAGGGAAGCGCATTAGCATGCGATGACGCGGATTATCGGCATCAAGACGATACACTGGCTGCTCAGCCATTATCTCATCGAGGATTTGTTTCACTTCTCGATTAAGAAACCCAAGCGAACCACGATAACCGCCAGCATCAATCGATGCATTGAGAATATCTAGATTGCGCACAAATACCGCGTGCTGATCGTGGCGATAAATAGGCGCGCCTTCCACCGACATTTCCACCGCAATCGGATAGCTCATGCCCAATCCTGATATCTGCAAGGTGAATGCCGTGTGCACGCGAACCAAGTTAGTATCCTCCGGACCTATTTCTAACGACAGCTTTTCCACTTCGAGCGGCGCCGACATGCCTAAAATCGTCACGCGTGTATCCATTGCATTGATGCGATCCCAGAGAATTTGCTCTAACTGCCCTTGTTCAACACGATAACTGGCGATTTGGCTGAGTTGAGCACACCCAAACAAAAAGAGCGTAAGGCATAGGAGCAACACATATTTTTTCATCGGGTTTCCTTTTTTCTTGGTGTAAATCGTCATTTCCCAACAATTGGGTTACATTTTACGCTTGGTTGACTGCTGTGCATCCGATAGACTTAGCGTATCCCACACAGGCCGTCCGCACGGACCACCTAATTATAATGATACATATAACAACACATAGGCTTGTTTATGAAGAAAGCGTTTAAAGTTCCACATACTCTGACTTTATTGTTCAGTATGATGATCATTGCGATGCTTGCAACTTGGGTTGTGCCGCAAGGGTTTTTCCAAACTGAACTCACAGACACCGGACGTAGCGTGGTTGTCCCTGGCACCTTTGAGCTCGTTGAAGAACGCCAGTTTCTCACTCCTTGGGAATTATTAACAGCGGTTCCTCGTGCGTTTGCCGCCGCCCAAGACATTATTTTCTTCGTCTTTATCGTTGGTGGTGTATTAGCTATTGCGCGCCGCACCGGTACCGTCGACGCCCTCATTGGTCGCTTACTCGAGAAACATAAAGATCGCCCTGAGAAACTAATTTTCATGGTGATTTTCTTTTTCTCTTTGGCCTCTGGTGCTATTGGGACCGCCGGCGAATATATTCCCTTCGTTCTGATCTTAGTGGCCCTGTGTAAAGCCATGAAACTGGATGCGATGACCGCAGTGGGCATGACTGTGGCCGGTTACGGTGTGGGTTATGGCGTCTCTGCCTTTAATCCGTTCACCGTGCTCATTGCCCAAGGCATTGCCGAAGTTCCGCCCTATTCGGGCCTGTGGCTGCGCCTCTTGCTCATTCTGCCGTTTGTACTCATTGCTTTTCACCACGTATGGAGCTACGCCAAGAAAGTACAAGCGGATCCCACGCAAAGTTTGGTCGCAGACTTACCCTGTCCCTTAGAAGGCAAAGTGCAGCAAGATTATCCGAAATTAAACGGTCGCCACCGTTTAATTTTAGGTACCTTTTTAGTCACCATTGCCATCGCCATTTACGGCATTTCACAGTTCGGTTGGTATTTGTACGAACTCGGTGCCTGCTTCGTTGGTTGGGGTCTGCTCATCACTGTATTGGGTCGTTTAAAGTTCGATGAGGCCGCTGAGAGTTTTATTGAGGGCGTGAAAGATCTCACGACCACCGCGGTATTGATCGGTGTCGCCCGCGGGATCGCCCTCATTTTGGAAGATGGTCAGGTGCTCCACAGTATTGTAAATGGCCTGTCTATGCCGTTGTCCCATGTACCTTCATACATTTCAGCGGTAGGTATGTTAGTAATTCAAACGATACTGAATCTATTCGTTCCTTCCGGAAGTGGGCAAGCGTTTGTCACCATGCCTTTGATGGCGCCACTGAGTGATTTGGTGGGCGTGCCTCGGCAAGTCGCCGTCTTGGCCTATCAGTTCGGTGATGGCTTCTCGAATATGATTGTACCGACCAATGCGGTATTGATGGGAATTATCGGTATTGCTGGCGTGCCTTATGATCGCTGGTTCCGCTTCTGCTTACCACTGCTTGGTAAATTAATGCTCGCTTGTGTGGTGGTATTGATACTCACCGTCATCTTTGGCTATGGCGCCGATGTACAACCAGATGTACAACCCGATGTGGCCAGCGTAGTGACAGCGACACTGGTGGCGTTCGCTTAACCTCTCTGAAATAGGCCCATAAAAAAAGCCCAGCAATAAATTGTTGGGCTTTCTCATATAGGAACGAGATGCTTACCGATCCATCCCCAAGGCTTCAAGCAACGTAGGCCCTACAAAATCACTTTCACCTCGTTGATATATCACTGAACAGCCAAATCCCGAGCACGCATGAGCGCGACGAATACGAGTTCCCGACGGCGGGCGATTATCAAAGTGCTTGAATAGCAAGTCATTCATTTGCGCTAAACGATCTTCAAGCGACCCTGTCATGGCACGCACTTCAATACGCTCCATGTTCTCATATTCACGTAACTGGCGAGCAATCGATTGACCCTCTTCCGACTGCTGCTCAAACTCTTCAGCAATTGCCCGTAAGCGAGACCGCGCATCACCGTGACCTACCACTGCGAGGTGCTTGTAGATTTCGCCTGCAGCACGCAAGTCTTGCTCACCTAACACGCCTTCTTCATAAAAACGTGCAACCGCGTACATCGACTCGGGGTGACCTTGCTCTGCCGCTTCACTTAGCAATTCAAGAGCTTCGTCCACTTGCTGATTAGCACGCAGTAAATCAATCGCCTTCTCGTACATGGCCGGCGCAAAGCCTAACTCGATGGCGCGATCGCGGAAATGATCGGCACGTTCCAGATCTTGTGGAAATACCACGCCATGACGGCGCCAGCTTGATTTCACATGAAACGCTTGCGGATTACGCAAACGAATCGACTCTTTCATCCACTTTCGTGCTTCGTCGATATCTTGTTCAACACCTTCACCATTGGCATAAGCGACGGCTAAGATAAGCATCGCTTCAAAGCTACCGTTTTGGGCATAGCGTTGGAAACGTTCAATTTGGGCGCGACATGATTCAGTGTCGCAACGCTCACCGGCTGCAACTGGCGATATTGCAAATACGCTGGATAATACGAGCGAAAGCCCGACAATAATTGGTAATTTCATAGTGTCCTCACTTGCCAACCAAAGCGGCTGACTCTTTCCCTAGATAAAATATACTGACGCCAAAACTTCAGGACAGCCTTTAAAATATACGCAACGAACGGAGAAAACGGCAAAAGTTACTTTGTAACAAAGTATGTTACCTGCGGCTTTTTGTGGCCGTGAGCCGTGTTATACTGCGCGCCTTTAGCGAATGAGATTGGATGAAATGAGCACTTCTGAGACACCCTATGATGTCATCATCATTGGCGCGGGAGCCGCCGGTTTAATGAGCGGCATCAGCGCAGGGCAGCGTGGAAAACGCGTGCTTATTCTTGATCATGCGAAGCAAGCCGGTAAGAAGATTCTTATCTCCGGCGGTGGTCGCTGCAATTTCACCAATATGTTCGCTAGCCCAGACCATTTCTTGTCGCAAAATCCGCATTTTTGTAAATCTGCCCTTAGTCGATACACCCAATGGGATTTTCTAAGCATGGTCGATAAACATCAAATACCATGGCATGAAAAAACCCTTGGTCAGCTCTTTTGTGATGATTCCGCTAAAGATATCGTCAATATGCTCATGCAAGAGTGCAAAGATGTCGGTACCAAAGTGCAACTGCGCACGGACGTTCTGAGCGTCCGCTATCAAGGCCAATATCATGTAGACACCTCACAGGGCACTTATGTAACCGATAACCTCGTGGTAGCCTGCGGCGGCCTGTCTATGCCCAAATTAGGGGCATCTCCCCTCGGTTATGAGCTTGCCAAGCAGTTTGGCCACAGCATTGTTCCTGTGCGTGCCGGTTTAGTGCCTTTTACCCTCCACGATCATGATAAAGCCGCATTTGCCGATTTAACTGGCATTGCTACCGACGTGATTGCCGCGGCCAATCAGACTCAATTTAAAGAAGCCATGCTATTTACGCATCGCGGTTTAAGTGGCCCAGCCATGCTGCAAATATCGAGCTATTGGCAGGCGGGCGATGCTATCGCGATCGATCTTTTGCCCGGAGATTCCGTGGGTGAGCGTCTGCGTGATCTGCGCCGAGAGCAGCCTAAGTTATCCTTACCCAATGCGCTCAGTCGCTATTTACCAAAACGCTTAGTGCAAGCGTTGATGGCGCGTCAGCAATGGCCGCAGAGCAATTTGGCCGACTTATCCAATCAAGCCATCGACAGCATAGACCGCGATATTCACACCTGGGTGATGAAACCTAATGGTACTGAAGGTTATCGAACCGCTGAAGTGACACTTGGGGGCGTGAACGTGAACGAAGTAAGTTCAAAGACCATGGAAAGCCTCAAACAACCGGGATTATACTTTATCGGCGAAGTGCTCGACGTCACCGGCTGGTTAGGCGGCTACAATTTCCAGTGGGCGTGGAGCTCCGGTTGGGTTGCTGGGCAGTCGGTATAAACCGATATTACACCTGCACCTCGTGATCTAACAGTTGCAGTAAATCGGCAAATGGCATGGGCCGGTAATAGAAGAAGCCCTGAATTGAATCACAGTCCTTCTCGCGGCAAAACGCCACTTGTGCTTCTGTTTCTATACCCTCCACGATCACTTGCTTGTTTAAGCGATGGGCCAGGTCAATCACCGCACTGGCTACTTGGTAGGCCGGAGAATTGGGTTGTAAATCGGTAATAAAGGTACGGTCGATTTTAATAACATCAAGCGGCAGCTTATAAAGCAAGCTCAAACTTGAGTAGCCGGTACCAAAATCGTCAATCGAAATATTCATACCCCGTTTTTGCAAGGCTCGTAATTTTTCCGGAATCTGATGTTGGTCATCGGCAAACACACTTTCCGTTACTTCTACATGAATTCGACGACCATCAATTCCTGCTTGGTCTAGCAAGTGATCGAGGCGTTTTACAATATCGCCCCGTTGAAACAAGCTCGCCGAAAAGTTAATCGACACAAACCAGTTCACTTTATTTTGTAGCGTTTTAAGGTGGGCAAACACCTTTTTCATCACTAGGTCGCTAATTTCATAGATTTGCCCCGTTTGCTCCGCCACCGGAATAAATTCACCGGGGGAGATCATACTGCCATCTGCCTGCGGCCAGCGTGCAAGTGCTTCAACACCGACAATATCGGCCGTCTCCGTCGCAACTATCGGTTGATAATAGATTTCAAATTCGTCATTTAAAATGGCTTCTTGAATGCGCGCGCGCAACTCTACCTCGCGGTTGTATGCCTCTGTCATAATAGGTGCGAAGAATAAATAAGTATCCCCACCCATGCGCTTGGCCCCGGTCATCGCAACGTCTGCGTTTTGAATCATGGTTTCAGCGGAGCCTTTCATGCTCTCTGCACCTGCAATCCCAATACTGGCGGTAAGGTGCACACTCACACCGTCTAAGAGAAAGGGCTGACGAATTTCTGAGAGGATCCGGGTGGTAAGCGCTTTGAGTTCTTCCGAGCGGTAATCCTGACTGACCAAAATAAACTCATCACCGCTAAAGCGAGAGACAATGGCAGTATCGCGGGTCACGCGCATAATGCGGCGCCCTACATCGGCCAAGAGTTGGTTACCCAAGGCAATGCCAAAAGTGTCATTGATGGGTTTAAACCCATCCAAATCAATAAACATGACATGTACGCGAGCATCTGTTCGCATTAACAGTTCGCTTAACCGCCGCTCTAACACGTCGCGACGAACCAATCCGGTTACACCATCATAAGTGGCCAGTACATCGAGCTTATCGCGCTCTTCTTTTAGCTGTTTATTGGCATCGGCAACAACGACCAATAGCAACGCAAACATGCTTGATAAAATAAACACGAATTGATTAATACGGGCATTTTTCCAAATCACTTCGGTGCTTCCAAGCGTGACATAAAATGTGCGTTCATATTCCTCTAAAATGAGGGTCACGCGTGAATACATCAGTGGATATTTGCGTTCAAATGCCTCTTTCGTTAAGTACTGGAAGCCTACCGGCATCGCTGAAATGATGAGCTCACTGTTTAACTCGACATACACGGTAAAGAAATCTAAGAACCGATTTGCTGGTGTATCCACAATGCTCCGTACATCCAACGTCATCACCACTTGCTTGGTCGGCTCCTGTACCACTTGCTGCGCCTCATTTAAGCGTTCCACATGCATAGGCAAGGTTAAATACATTAAGGGCATGCCAAGGGCCGTAGTTTCTCTGGAAATGAGAATATTCTCACCACCCATCGCTTGCATCAGCCATTCCTTTGGCGGATCGCGTAAGTCTGCAGAGGTGGTCCAGTAGTGGTTGTGCTCATGGGGCGACAAGGCTTCAAACTCGAGGGTGCCATCGGTGTTATACAGAGCGACACTCACTATCAGGGGATGATCTTGCAAAAACGCCATGCTATCCGTCAGCATCGCGCCATTTTGGTTAAATAGATGACTCCAGTGCAGCGCGAGTCGGCCTAAGGCGCTGTGATGTTCGCCTAACCGCCGCTCAACATTTGAAATGGTTTGCTCGAGCAGGGTTTCTGCACGGTCATCGATATCGCGCACATTCATCGCGGATAACGAAAACCAAATAAAAATCCCTAAGGTAGACACGAGTACAGCTGGCAGAACAATTGACCAATCTAAAGCAAACCGCGAAAAGCGGTATTTGAGTTGTGAGTGCAACATAACTGCCGTTAGCGCAAGTAGGAACGCGACGGCAATAAAGCTCATGGGTAAAGGTAAATCAAGGTTGGTGGTATTTGGTATCCATGCGTAAATCAATAGCCCAACGGCCAGCAGCAACGATAGATACAGGGTAAATCGCCACACCAATCGACCAAGCGATGAACCCGGCGGGAAAAGAAATGCCAGTCCTAAGAAAAGAAAGTGTATGTTAATGCCATACAGTAACACAAAGCTTAATGACCAGTTTAAATCGAGGCCGGAGAGAAAGATTCGGTTCCACGCTTGCAGGAGCGCTAACAAGATACATACACAGCCCGGAATTATCTGCCATAACCGTTTGCCTTGCGCCACGGATATAAAACCCAAGGACACGATTAACGCGCCAACAGCCGTACGTGGCGAGATAATTTCGAGCAACGCGTGCGGGGCAGCTAGCCACGCGAACAACAAGCCTAATACACCCATAGCGGCACCGGTTAAGGCGGCTACGTAGTAGACTGCACTCGCTGATGAACGGGTATTGTATGCGGTCACCCGACTCTCCCAATAGTTTTATATGCGTGCTAGCAAGCACTCTACTCATATAATTTCACATCGTTACTACATTTGTATAGAAAAGTGTGATTTTGCACAACAGAAAAGCAAAGAAAAAGTAACATTGACCGTTAAAAACACGCAATCAGACACAAAAAAAGCGCCCCGAGGGGCGCTTTCTGATAATTACGGCGTGTTAGAACTTACACGATGCGACGTGAGCCGTCACATTCACGGTGCCGCCGTTGGTTTCGCCATAGTAATGAACTTCATCTTGGGCCAATAAAGTGACCGCGTCGTTGAAGTTATAGTTACCACGGCCATTCACTTCCGTGGTAAATCCACCCACGTGAAGATGAGTGTCACTAAATCCAAAGCCCGCGTCTGCTGTAAAGGTTGCGCCAAAGAATCCATTGTTACCATAGTTCCAACTAAAGGTACCAACCGGATCGTTGGTTTTGTATTGCATGCCAGCATTCGCATAGATAGTTGCTGAACCTGAATCACCTGGGGCAACATTAGTAATTGTCCAGCCCCAACCGTTTTCACCCACACTACCGAAGGTTACATTACCAAACGCATAACCCGTTCCATAGCTTACACAGGTTTGCGCAAGTGGCGGCGGGTTGCTAGGACATTGTGCTTGATAAGTAAACCACATCGCCCAGTTACCGCGGGCGACCATGCGGGTACCGTTAGCCCAAGCAGTTTCGGTGCCCGAAGCGCCGGCAACTACTGCGTGAGCAGCAATCGCAAGGCTGTCGCTACAACCGAGACCGAAATCGGCAAGGTTAAATGTGTAACTAGCCACGCTCCCATTGACTTGACCGCCAAATGGGAAATGACCAATTTGTGGATTGCCGGCACGATTAGTAGGAATACCACTGGCGTCAGCACCTACATATAGGTGGGTTTGCAGTAAACTCCAAGCGCCATTTGTTGCAAAAGTAACTGTCACCGTATCCGCATCATTGCTCACACACACGGTGCCGGCATTGTGGTGCTGGCCCGCTAACAGCGTTTGACAGGTTTCGTTAGCCACGGCCGTAAACTGCATACTGTAGATAACGATAAGAGCGAATAGGGTTGCGATTGTTTTAATACCGTATTTCATATCTTGTTTCCTTCACGAGCCCTTGCTCGTACATGGAAAGCAGCGTGGTTTTGATACCCCACAGAACCACATCCTACCGGCTCACCATGACTACTCTAACCGGTGTCTGGAGAATAGGATTTAATTTAGAAAAGAGTAATATATAACAATTGTCATATAATCACTAAGATCATGATTTATATGGTTTTGTCTGAAATATGATGAATGTTATAAGATAGTACGCATAGCTTCACCGTAGCGCTTCTTCGTGCTGGAACCGGGCTATTTGAATGAAAGCAGGTGGGTATAGCAAACGGGTATGAGTAAAAACTGACCTCTTCCTTGAGGTCATCGACATCCGTGTTAGCGTTGTTGAAAGCGATTACCCAGTCCATTTGGGTTTATAAGGCATCGCAGGTAAGAAATGAAGCACACATCCTTGTGCGCAAGTTCAAACCCAAGTTCTGCCGCTATTATAATTATTTGCTTGAGTAGGCCGATCCATTGCCTGCGCTCTCTCCATTAGCCTCAAGTTACCTAGGGCTTGCGTTCATTCACGCGGTTTGCACAATCAAGTGAGTGCAGTAATAAAAAAGCCCCTAGGTGCTAAAGAAATTAGCATGGGGCTTTTTAGTGGTATACCTTCATTTTGTTACAAATTATTAACAGAATGAAGCCTTCAAATACTATGTTCTTCTAATTATTAAGAAAATCTCTAATAACATCGGCCTTCTGGTGAATCTCAAAAACTCCGTCAAGATGCCCCCAAGGGCCTTCTAACTCAACATAAGTGCTCTCTTTACCTAACTCGAGCAAGGTATTGTGCGTATGTTTTGCCAAATAGGGCTGCAGCAATAAATCGCGCGTTGCCGGAATAAACAATGAACGCGCTTGCACTGGCGCTAATCCCGACGCTAAGTCGGTTTGGTAACCGGCCATAAATAGCTGGTTTGCGCGCACTAAATACAAGATATGGTTCGCATCCGCGTAAGTTGCGCGTGCTTTGGCGGCTGCCTGCAGGCCATCTACTACCTTAAAGTTCTGCCGAATATCCTGCAATGGCCCAGCTTCCCGCGGTGAGCTGTCCGCGTACAGCTGATTAAATATCAATGGGTGCATGGCCGTTAGGGTAATCATACCTAAGGTTTGCTGGGTACCCGCCAGAGGCGGTTCTCCGTCGTAATAGTTGCCATCATTCCAATTTGGATCTTGAATAATGGGATTGGCCCACTGTTGCAATGTGGCTATGGTCCAAGGATCAGCCGCACCCATACCAATCACTGAAATCATGCGCTCTACCCGATCCGGATAGGCGGCGGCCCAATCTAACGCCTGCAACGAGCCCATTGATGCGCCAATCACCGCATGCAGCTTCTCAATGCCCAAGGAGTCGAGTACTTCTTTCTGGACATTCACAAAATCACGAATCGTCACCACGGGGAAATCGAGACCGTAAGGCTTACTCGTTTCCGGATTCGTCGTTGCCGGACCCGTGGTGATGACATTCGGGTTATTCGGCTCTTGATTCACCAACGTATCGACACTGATCACATAATATATGTTGGTGTCGATCGCTTTGCCGGGACCAATAATGGCATCCCAGTACCCCGGCTGTGCATCATCTTCAGAATAACGGCCGGCTGCATGGCTGTTACCTGAGAAAAAATGAGTCACTAACACAACGTTATCTTTGTTTTCATTGAGCTCGCCATAGGCTTCCCAGCCCACCCGAACCTCAGGAATCATCTCACCGCCAAAGGTTGTAAAGTTATGAGTGACAAACTCATGTTTTTCGACCAAAGGCAACGCCTGCACCTGCGCAGGCGAGCAAGCAGTAATCAGCATGCTCAGCGCGAGTGCGGTAATGGCCGGTTTGATCAATGACTGAAATCTATTCATGATAAGTAACCTATAAAGTGAATTATATTCATGTTCGTTGCTAGAGCGCATGAGTCGACATCGTGTTACTGCTGTAGGTAATGAAACCAGTGGTCGCGAAGTTCATTTTTTCGCACTTTTCCAGTGCCTGTTTTTGGAAGCTCATCAACAAAAACAACGGCATCTGGTGTCCACCATTTGGCGATTTTTCCTTTGAGATGAGCATAAATAGCATCCGCATCCGCTTGCGCACCTCGGTTCAAGACCACCAACAACAGCGGGCGCTCATCCCATTTCTCGTGCTTGACCCCAATCACAGCACACTCATTGACCGCTGCGTGAGCGCTCACAATATTTTCAATTTCTAGCGAGCTAATCCACTCGCCACCGCTCTTAATCACGTCTTTCTTACGATCCACCACACGCATATGGCCATCTCGGTCAATCACCGCAATATCACCGGTTGCTAGCCATCCCTGGGGGAAGCTTGCCAGATCGTCATTTTTAAAATAGCGCGAGCAAATCCACGGGCCGCGCACACGTAATTCGCCACTGTGTTCACCATCGTGGGGCAGCGGCTCGTCGTTACTATCAAAAATTTCCATTTGCACGCCAAAGGCGGCTTTGCCGGCGGTGGTTTGCAACTCATAACGCTGCTCTTTGGGCAGCGCCATCAGTGCCGGAGTGGGTGGCAATGATGTTGCCAGAGGGCCGGTTTCTGTCATCCCCCAAATCGGTTGCCAGTATACCTGATAGCGTTCTGCATAGGTTTTTACCATACCTAAAGGTGACGCTGCGCCGCCCACACACACCCGCTCTAAAGGCACCTCGGTAATCTCTTGTTCACTGAGGAAATTATGCAAGGTAAGCCAAATCGTGGGTACACCTAAACCTACATTGACGTTTTCATCCCGAATCAGCTGCCACATGCTTGCCCCATCCATACCGGCGCCAGGAAGCACGAGTTTCGATCCCGCTAACGGCGCTGCGTACGGTGCCCCCCATGCGCTCGCGTGATACATGGCAACCATAGGTAACAAAACGCTGTCGGTATCGAGCGCAAGTAAGTGCTTACTTACGGTGGCTTGCGCATGCAGCACCATCGCTCGATGAGAGTACAGCACCCCTTTCGGGTTACCCGTAGTGCCGGAGGTGTAGCAGATTGAACTTGCTTGGTTTTCATCAAAACGTGGCCAAGAATAGCTTTCTGATTGATCCTTTAGCAGGGTTTCGTAGCATTTTACATTGGCCAAGGTTGTGTTTGGCATGTGCGCTTCGTCGGTCAAAATGATATATCCGCGCACCCGTGGTAACTGCTCTTGAATCTGTTCTAGCAAAGGCACAAAACTAAGATCGACAAACACATATTTGTCGTCCGCATGCGCAATCACATATTGGATTTGTTCACTGAATAATCGCGGGTTCACCGTATGCAGAATCGCGCCGACGCCCGACACTGCATAGTACAATTCCATGTGGCGGTACGTATTCCAAGCCAAGGATGCGACGCAGTCTCCCGACGTCACTCCTAATCCATCAAGCGCATGGGCAAGTTGGCAACTGCGTTTCCAGCAATCCTGATATCCGTAACGATGAATATCGCCTTCTTCACGGCGGCTAACAATTTCCTGATCAGGAAACTGCTGACGCGCATAATCAAGCAAATCAATGATAAGCAGCGGAGTATCCATCATGTTGCCGGTCACAACCCCTTGCATCTGAAACTCCTCTTAGAACAAGTTAAATAAGGTAATCGCTAATGCCAAGCCAATTACTGGCACAACCACAGTGACCGCACCTACAGCCCAGTACGCGTCTTTATGGCTTTCATTACAAATCGCACGAATCGTGGTTACGACATACCCGTTGTGCGGCAACGAATCGAGCGCACCCGATGAAATAGACACGACGCGATGCAATTCTTCCGGACTGACCCCCTGATCAAGATAGTGCGGCCCCACTTCGGGCAGCGCGATGGCCTGTCCACCCGATGCCGACCCAGTTAAACCGGCGATGACGCTGACGGCGATAGCGGCACCTATCAACTCATTCCCTGGGATGGATGTCATTGCTAGCACAGCAGCTTCAAAGGCTGGTGTAACCCGGGCAACTGAGCCAAAACCGACCACTGCAGCCGTGTTACCAATGGCGATGAGTGCTCCTGTGGTTGCTGCGCCCAAAGCGCTTTGCATATCGTGAAAGTACTTCCAATTGATCACCATAATGGCGAGTACACCACCGAGAAGCGCAATTATTAAGGCCATTTGTGCGTATTTGGTATGGAATATAAACGACAGAGTCAGCACCACAGCGAGTGGAATTAATCCCGTAATAGGGTGCGGGCGCCGCCGATCCATTAATACCGGATCACCCTTGCGCTCAACGAAGTGTTCGCCCCGATCCACGGCTTTCTTGATGATCTTCATCAACCACCAGTAACCAAAAATCGCCATAAATATCGCCACCACCAAACTTACTTCCCAAGCAGCGTAAGGTGATGTGCCCAAGTAGGCGATAGGAATCCAGTTTTGAATTTCCGGCGAACCGGCAGAGGTCATGGTGAAAGTCACAGAACCAAATGCCAGCGCGGCCGGGATAAAGCGGCGTGGCAGGTTGGCGTCTTTAAATAAACTCAATGCCATCGGATAGACGGAGAATGCTACGACAAATACGCTGACGCCACCGTATGTAAGAATCGCGCAGGCTAGAACAACGGCGAGCACCGCTTTGCTTTTTCCGAGTTTATTAATAATCCACTCAGCGACACTATCGGCAGCTCCAGTATCTTCCATAAACTTGCCGAAGATGGAGCCCAGCAGGAACATAAAAAACCATGCGGCAACAAAACCCGAAAAACCACTCATGTAGTTTTCAACGAAATTCACGTCGCCTAAAAATACCGGGATACCGCTACAAAGCGCGACAATGAGGGCGCATACTGGAGCACTGATAAATAAGTTCCAACCGCGCAGTGTTAGCACGATAAGTAGCACCAACCCCCCAACTAATCCAATCATGCTCAGCATGCGTCACCTCTTTTTGTTGTTATCATTCGTGCGCTCACGATGAATTTCTCGACTGCTCTTATTGTTCACTAAGTTTTAATTTCGATGCACTGTACTATGGTACAGGTCACAAATTACCCAAGTTACGCTAATGTTGCATCGGGAAACAAAAAAATAACGTTTGCTTTAAAGCGAATAAACCCTCGGGGGAAGCACACATGAGTACAACCAATGCAACACCATGGCGTTTTCGCCATAGCCTTTGCGCGGCAGCAGTAAGTGCCGCTCTGCTCGGTTTAAGTAGTATGCCAACATTGGCACAAGAAGCCGAAGAAGCGGAAACTGCAGAGGTAACCGAAGAAACACGGCGTCTTGAGCGCATTCAAGTCACTGCGCGAAGAACTGTTGAAAACCTACAAGAAGTGCCGGTAGCGGTAACTTCCTTAAGTGAAGCTGAGTTAGTAGAGCGCGGTATTGATACCATTCTCGAAATTAGTCAGTTCTCGCCAAATACAACGCTGCAACAGAGCCGAGCTACCAACTCGACTATTACTGCGTTTATTCGTGGTGTGGGCCAAGAAGATCCGTTATGGGGTTATGAGCCAGGTGTTGGTATCTACATTGATGATGTCTATGTTGCCCGCCCACAGGGTGCGGTTTTGGATATCCTTAACGTAGAACGTATTGAGGTACTCCGCGGCCCACAAGGCACGCTATACGGCAAGAATACCATTGGTGGTGCGGTTAAATATGTCACCAAGAGCATGAGCGGTGATAGAGAGTTTGATATCAGCGCCACGCGTGGAAGCTACAACCAGTTCGACGTTAAAGCGACGGGCCAGCTTCCGTTGGTGAAAGACCATTTATACTTTGGTTTTGGTTATGCCAACATGCAGCGCAATGGGTATGGGCAGTTTTTAATTAGTGACTTGCCCAATCAAGACATGAATAACTACAACAAAGACGTTGTGGCCTATCGTGCAACCTTGGAATGGCGTCCAAACGATGACGTTTTCTTCCGCTTGAGCTACGACAACACCGATGATAAGTCGAATTCAAAAGGTGGTTATCGTTTGTTGCCAAGTATCCTGACAAACGCGCCTGTTCCTAACAGTGTGTACGATTCTTACACCAGTTTGCCAACATGGAATCGTGTTGAAACTGACGGCTGGAGCTTGTTAGCAGAGTGGGAATACAGCGACACCACAACCTTCCGTTCAATTACCGCACAACGTGAGAACTACTCACCGGTAAATATCGACTTTGATAACACGCCTTTGCGTATCTTTGATGTACCGGCCATTTATGAAGATGAATGGTTCACCCAAGAGTTCCAAATGAACTACCGTACTGACAACCTCAGTCTGGTATCAGGGCTGTATTATTACGATGCCGAAAGCTGCGGTATGTTTGATGCGATCTTAGAAGAGTTTGGTAAATCTTTAGGACTTCCGGGGTTAACCCGTGAAGTATCTGGATGCAGTAATAGCACGAGTTCTGCCATTTACTCGCAAGGTACCTACTATATCGACGACAAATGGTCAGTGACTGCGGGCTTACGTTATACCCGTGACGAAAAAGAAGCCCTGGTTCGTAACGGCCTCATTTTCGACACCGTATACCCTGAAAGCGGTTGGATTCCTGGCTATGTGCGTGGCCCAAATGTGGGTACGCCGGTTGTGTTAGACGACAAAGCGCGTTGGACCAAGCTAACGCCGAAACTTGGTGTGGAATATCGCCACAGTCCTGACACCATGTTCTATGCGAGCTTCGGCCAAGGCTTTAAATCGGGTACCTTTAACCCGCGTGCTGAAGTTGCAGAACCTGCAGCGGATCCGGAAGATGTATACAGCTATGAAATTGGTGTAAAAACTGATCTCACCGATACCTTCCGCTTGAACGCGACTGCATTCTATTTGGATCATAAGAACCGTCAGTACATCTCGGTATTCCCAGATCCGAACGATGCGACTGCACTGAACCAACGCTTGGGTAACGTCGGTCGCTCTGATGCCACGGGCTTGGAATTAGAGTTCGTTTGGTTGGCTATGGATGATCTGCGTATCTACGGTAATGTTGGCTTAATCGATGCAAACTTTAAGAACGTATTCAGTTTTGACCCGAATGAAGGTCAGATCGACATTACGGACCAGTTCTCGATTACCAATACACCGAGCACAACAGCAAACTTAGGCTTCACCTACGACTTTGATGTCGACAATGGCTCACTGCGCTTTGTCGGTAACTACGCCTATCGCGGCAGTTACGATGTTGTAGAGCTCAATAACCTGTTAACCCAGAGTGCCTACGGCATCTTGAATCTGGGCGTGAACTGGTACAGCCCGAATGGCAGTTGGACTGTTGGCTTGCATGGTAAGAACTTAACCAGTGAAGAATATCTGGTGGGTAACTACTCATTCGTAGCCCCAGATCCAAACAATCCGGGCCAGTTCTTACCAGGCTTGGGTGGTGATACCACGCTGATTGGCTACTATGGTGCTCCGCGCACTGTATCGCTGACAGTGGGTTATCGTTTCTAGAAAGACCTTGTTTTCTCTGGATAAACTATTGCCACCGTCACGAAAGTGCCGGTGGCTTTTTTCTCCGTAGAGGAAACTTGCAAGGGTGCACCACATCAGGTACAACTCGAGGACCACGCACATGTTAAAGACTGGGAATATGGCCCGCGCAATAATTGCAGATGACCATCCGTTGTTCCGAAGTGCCTTGCGCCAAGCGCTATCTAACACGCTTGGAAGTGATGTTCTTGAAGCTGAAAACTTTCCTGATTTGCTCACTTTATTGCAGCAAGAACGCCAAATTGAGCTACTATTTCTCGACCTCAACATGCCTGGAAATCGCGGTTTAACGGGGCTAACAACTATTCGTAATCAATTCCCAGATATTCTGGTATTGATTGTCTCTGCCAACGAAGATATTGATGTAATTCAGCGGGCAATCGATTACGGGGCCAGCGCCTATATTCCCAAATCGGCACCTTTG
The DNA here is from genome assembly GCF_015354615.1 of Aliidiomarina indica. Taxonomy (GTDB): domain Bacteria; phylum Pseudomonadota; class Gammaproteobacteria; order Enterobacterales; family Alteromonadaceae; genus Aliidiomarina; species Aliidiomarina indica. The sequence goes on from NZ_JACAVQ010000009.1 coordinate 60,723, forward strand.
CCCACATTGATGTTGGCTGTGGATGCCGTACTAGACGGTGACAGTTGGCTGCCCGAACATTTGCTCGATACAGTGACCGACACCTCGCAATCACATTATCGAGAGTTCGCCCATCGGCTGGAACAGCTCACACCGCAACAGTTTAAAGTGCTTGCGGGTATTGCCGATGGCAAACTAAACAAGCAAATTGCGTACGAGTTGGAGGTGCAGGAAACCACCATAAAACAGCATGTGTCTGCAATTTTACGCAAACTTGGTGTGATTAATCGAACCCAAGCTGGGGTGATTTTCCACGACATGCTGAAAGTCGACGATCCATCACAAACTGACTCACATTCGTAGCAGGCGTTTGATGGTTCGCCGCAGCGCCGCCTGCTTTAACGGCTTCGGCAAGAAAGCAGCCTTACTTTCCACTACCTGTTCGCGAATGCTCTCATCGGGATCGGCAGTAGACAGAATAGCTGGAATATCAGCGTTCCAGTGCGCCCGTAGGGTTTGAATGCCGTCAGTGCCAATTTCCTGATCATCTAAATGATAATCGACCACAAGCAAATCTGGTTGATGTGCACACGTCAGGGCATCCTCAACCCGATGGCAGGAATCGACGCTCGCGCCCCAATCACGAAACAGTGATGTTAATGCACCGCGCAAAGGCTCGTCATTATCGACTAACAACACATGAATTCCCGACAGCCAACCGCTGAGAGCTTCATTTTGTGCGCTCACCGGACGGCGCGGCTGTTCGTTCCATGCATAAACCGGTAGCCGAATCGAAAACACCGTACCCTTGCCCACGGTTGAACGCAGGGTAATGGGGATATCAAGCAATCGGCACATGCGGTCAACAATGGCCAGGCCTAAGCCCAATCCTGGCTGATCCGTATTGCGCTCAAGTTGATGAAACTCCTCAAAAATGTCCGTTTGTTTATCTTCCGGAATCCCTTTACCAGTGTCCCACACTTGGAGTTCTAGATGGTGCATGCCTCGCCGCCGCACGCCGCACAGTACGCGCCCGGAATGGGTATAACGAATGGCATTGGAGAGCAGATTCTGGATGACCCGACTCAGTAGTCGTTTATCCGTATACACGGTGACCGCAGGTGTGCGGATGGTTAACCTTAAATCTTTTTCCCGCGCTAGGAATTGAAACGACTCCGCTAACGGCTGCAACACTTCTGTTAAAGGAATCGGTCTCAGTTCTGGCTTGAGATTGCCTGATTCCAGCTTGGTCATTTCCAAAAGCATGGTGAGAAGCTCTTCGGCACTTTGTAGCGATTGCTGAAGCTGCCGAGCGAGTTGCTCATCTTCCACTTGATTGGCGCGCTGCAGCCGTTGATGCAACATCTCACAGAATAACGACGCGGCATTAAATGGCTGCATCAAATCATGGCCGGCCGCCGCAAAGAACTTGGATTTACTCAAGTGCGCTTGTTCTGCGGCTTGCTTTGCTTGCTCCATTTGTCGATTTGCATCGGTGAGGGCCAATGTGCGATCGCGTACCCTGAGTTCCAGCTCTTGGTTAATAAGGTGTAATTCTTCTTGTGCGCGAACCAACTCGGTAATATCGGTGTACGTGGTTACAAAGCCGCCCTCCGGCATAGGGCTACCTTGCAACTCAATAATGTGACCATCATGCTGACGGCGCTGGTAGCGATAGCTGCTGCCCGCTTTCAAATAACGTAATCGCTTTTGAATCTCTTCTTGAATGTCGGCATCCGGCTGCCCAAATAAACCCCGCTCGGCGTTATAGCGAAGCAGTTCAACCACGGGCATTCCGGCACGAATAAATCCATCGGGATAATTAAAGATCTCCAAGTAGCGCGAATTCCAAGCAACCAGGCGTAAATCTTCATCGATAACGCTAATACCTTGCGGAATGTTCTCAACCGATGCTTGCAACAATTCGCGATTGAATCGATACAGCCGCGAAGCCTCAGACGCCCAATCTGCCATAGTGTCCACAGTGACATGCTCTTGCGCCGCGAGTCCGCGTAAAATCAAGCGACTTGCCGCACTGCCAACGGCACCGGCAAGTTCCCGTTCGATCCGTTGCAGTAAGCCAGGTGGAACTAAACCATCGGCCGGGGCTGCTGCCAACGTCAGCCCCAATCGGCGATCGAGCTGATGGGTATCCTTTTCATCAATAAATCGCGCCAATAGACTTCGTAGCCGTCCCCAGGTCACTTGTTGTGTCCCCGCTGCGTCCACTTGCTCGCGCTCCGGAAATACGTAGCGTTGACCGTGCATATACTCTGTACCGCGAGCAGGTTTAAGCCAGGAAACCAGCAAATACAAGATAATATTCACCGACAGGCTCACCACGACGCCGTGGCTAATCGCTAAATCGGTTAATTGGTTGGACGCATTTAACGACGGCAGGAGCAGTAGGTAAAGCCAGATAAGAGTTCCCGCAACAATCCCAGATACCGCAGCGAGTCGGCTTGGACGCTGCCATAGCAAGCCACCGAGCATGGCAGGCCCTAGCTGCGCCAACAATGCCATGGCAATGAGGCCATTACTCACCAGCGTTACCCCCGCTTGGGTCGCTTCATGGTAGAGGTACGCCAGTACAATAATAAAAACCATAACCAGGCGACGGATATTAAGAACCAAGCGGGGTGTAAGTTGCATGCCGGTTTGTCGTGCTTGTTTTAGGCGTAACCATAGGGGCGTAATAACGTCGTTCGACATCATTATACTCAAGGCTAGGGTGGCCACGATGACCATGCTAGTCGCCGCCGAAAGCCCACCGATAAAGGCGATCAAGCTGATATCTGGGCGCTCACTAAATACCGGCAGGGCCAACAGAAACATATCGGTTTGCGCATAGTCAGGCACCAAAATTCCGCCTGCCAGAGCAATGGGCAAAATAAACAGATTAATGGCGAATAAATATAAAGGGAAAGCCCAGCGCGCTGTGCGCAGTTCATCCGGGTGGGTGTTTTCGATGAAATTTACCTGAAACTGCCGTGGTAATAGGAACATCGCCAATGCCCCCAACACCATGTGCGTCAGATAAATATAGATACCTTCTGGCGGCGACCGCAGCATCTCTTGGGTCACTGGGTTAACCGCCGCCTGCATAATTAAATCGTTGAAGCCATCGAATAGCTGATACACGCAGAACACGCCGACAATCATAAACGCGACTAGCTTCACAACCGACTCAAAAGCCACCACATCCATTAATCCTGGATGCTTTTCCGATAAACTTAAGCGCCGGGCACCAAATAGAATAGCAAAGCCAATCATGGCCAGCGCGACACCCGCCGCAACATCAGTAAACCAAGGGATACGGGCACTATCTAAACCGGTTACTGCAGAGAAACTGGCGGTAATTGCCCGCAACTGCAGTGAAATATAGGGAACCAGAGCCACTAGCGCAATAAGTGCAACGCCGGCGGAAAGCCCATGAGATTTGCCATAACGCGAGCCGATTAAGTCAGCAATCGAGGTAAGGTTTTGCTGTTTGACCACCATCAATAACTTCATCATCAATTGATGGGCAAATAGGAAAACTAAAATGCCGCCAGCATAAGTGGGTGCAAACCACCACCCATAGTGGGCCGCTTGCGTAACCGTTCCGTAAAACGCCCAGGTAGTGCAGTGCACTCCCAACGCCAACGAATACCGCCATGGCCGTGGGCCCGTTTGTTTTTTACGTTCCCCGCGCGAGGCGATTGAAAACAAGAGCGCTAGGTAAAGAAATGCTGTCAGAATGACCAGACTGACCGGAAGCATGCACGCGAGCCTTTTTATTTGTTATTGTTGCGAACATTAAAGCAAAGTTTATGAAATTTACCTTACCATAAGCCGCGGTCAAATCGTTTAGTTTTTATCCGTAACCGCAGCCCACATTTTGGAGCTCAAAGGTGCAGCCGCGATACCCTTGCCCTGTATGCCAATCACCGCAAACCACCTTGTGGCATACGGAAACCCGAAAGCCGTTAATCGGTCGCGAGTTTCATCGTTGTTTCGTATGCCAAGCTGTCTTCGTGCCCGAGCCATTTCATCTTGATTCCTTGGCTGAGCAAACCATTTATCAGCAGCACGAGAATAATCCCAATGATCCCGGCTATCGGAAGTTTCTCGGTCGAACGCTTAACGCTGTTGTTCCTCACTTACCCGCACAGGCAAGCGGTCTAGACTTTGGCAGTGGCCCGGGGCCGACACTCCATCTGATGTTTCAAGAACACGGGTTTCCCTGCACTACCTACGATGTGTATTTTGATCCTGTTCCTGAACGGTTAGCAGCAACCTACGACTTTATTACCGCCACGGAAGTGTTTGAGCATCTCGCGCATCCGCATGCGGTACTCACACAGCTATTTCACTGCTTAGCGCCTTCCGGGGTGTTGGCAATCATGACCCAAAAGCCCACTACGAAAGAGGCGTTTTCCCGCTGGCAATATTGTTTAGATCCAACACACATCACTTTTTATCGGGACGCCACATTCGATTGGATGAGTCGACATTTAAAGGCCCCGATAGTGCATCGGGGCCGTGATGTGGTGGTGTTTCAAAAATCGGCCGTTGATTAATCTTCCAGCGGCAGACGTTCACCTTTGAGCTCTTGTCCGCCTTGGAATAAGGTCATGGCGTCGACCACGCCTTCACTATTTCGGCTAAACACAAAGCGTGCACCAAACTGTCGGTTTTCAAACGTATCCGCTTCCACATACTGCACCGCCGCTGCCGGTTGATTCGTTCCCTGAATCATTAGTTCGCCTTGCTCACTAAATACCCGCACGGCAAAGCCAGCAAATAAAGGGTAAGATCCGTAGTAATCCGACAAGTCTACCTGATCTGGGCGCTCTACCAAACGATAGGGTTCTCCCGGACCGATTTCCGGCTCCAATAAATGCAATGCCAACGCCTGAATATCGCCGGTTTGGTATAAGGCACCATTGGCCATGACCACCGCGCCTCGGCGGCTCTCTGGATCAAATGTCACCATAGTGGTGAAACCTCCGGTGCCGCCACCATGGCTAATATATGTGGTATCACCCACGGGCACCTGCATCCAGCCCCAACCTAGTGGTCGACCGGCAGGTGTTTCCAAGGTGTTCTGACTTAATTTCAAAGCGGCGTATACGTCTTCCGGGGCTTCCCCTAAATGCCCTTTCACATACGCTTCCATATCACGCAGGCTGGCACGTACGCCGCCGACCCCTTCCATGTTCGTCGGAAAGTTCCAGTTACTCACGGGTGTTGCATCGGCGTTTAAAGGAGGCATCGTTGCCCCGCTAAACGAAGCCGACGTCATTTCTAGCGGCTCATACAGCCAAGTTTGAAACAGCGCTTCAAGAGATGTGTCGTTTCGATTCGCTACTAACATGGAAAGCAGCATGTAGGCGAAATTAGAATAACCAAATTGCTCCCCTGGAGGTGCGCCCAATTGAGCTTCAGCAACCGCCTGCCATAATTGCTCAGGCGTATAATCCGCATAAGGGTCGGTCACGTCGTCAGGTGTCAGGTTGGCAGGAAGTCGCGGCAAGCCAGAGGTATGTGTTAACAAATGGCGCACCCGCATCGGTTGATCTAATACCGGCATACTTACATCGTTTGGTAACAATTCCGACACCGGCGTATCAATATCGATTAAGTCGTTGCGTACCATGTGCGCTAACACGGCACCCAACATGGTTTTGCTCACCGAGCCAATTTCAAAACGACTATCAGCATCAGGCAGCGCGTCGTCTTGATTCGCACAAACAAAGCTCCGTTCGGAAACCAATGCGCCACTGCTATCGGGTTGAATTCGTGCCGCCGCGATGCAGGCCCCCGACATATCGCCACTAATTCTGGCACTCACGGCATCGTCTATGGTATTTGCTGAGGTGGGCAAAACCACCAAGGCAGCGACGCCCACAACGAATAGTTGCCGACCTAAGAAAAACTTTTCAGCGAAGAACTTCATCCTTTGACCCTCTGTACGCTAAAGTAAGCGATAGTGTGATTGGTTCTCTATAAACCGTTGAACCACCCAATGTATTCCCAAAGAATGCCTGTCACCAGTCACCGAACGCAAGTTTATAAATTAAAACGCCATCAAAAGGGGACAAACCATGCAAGGCCATAGCTTTTTAATTCAGGATTACCATACGTCGCTCGTATGGTTAGGCATATTACTTGCCACCATTATGTTGCAGTGGTTTATTGCCAGCATGGCAAAAGCACGGCAGCCTGGATCTATCCCTGGGCTACCACCACGTGACGCAGCGCACCGTAGTTTTACATTTCGTGCTTGGCGTACTCACCAAAATACCTTAGAAAACACCGGCACCATGGTGGGCGGTGCTATATTTGCCATCATGGCGGGCGCGAACCCGGTATGGCTGCAGGCACTCATGGCAATTATGGTGGTAGCGCGTATCGCTCACATGCTGCTGTATTATGGCATCGCTACGGAGAAAAACCCGAGCCCGCGTAGCTACTTTTTTATGTTTAGTTGGTTTGCCAATATTGGCGTCATTATTCTGGGCTTTGTCGCGCTGTTTAGCTAGCCACAGCGTTCAATATAGGCCTGTATAGCCGTTTATCCAAACCAAAATCATGGTAGGCTGTCTCCATCCTTTGTTTATGGAGACAGCAAGCCATGAAACTCATTATTCAGAGCCTTATTAGAGGGCTCGGTATTATCCTACCCCTGATTATTACGTTTGAGATTGTTCGCTGGTTATTGTCTACCATTGAGGGTTCTCTGGCGCCTATTTTGCAAGTTGCCCTAAAGAATGACTGGTATTACCCAGGTATGGCACTCATTAGCTTCCTGTTGCTCTGTGTATTGGTGGGATTTACAGCGCGGTGGCGCAGCTTCTCGTGGTTGTGGGATATACCCGGCAGAATCCTTTTAAGAATTCCAGGTGCCCGTCAGATTTACGGCCTTTTGCAAGATCTCATGGAGCTCATGTCGGGTAAGAACTTCGAAGAAGAAAGCGTTGTAATCGTTAAACTCCCACAATCGGACGTTGAATTGATTGGAATCGTGACTAAGAAAGGCGGTATAAAAGACGATCAGATGTCGTCGCTCATGGACGAAGAGCAATTGGCTGTGTTTTTGCCTATGGCGTATAACGTTGGCGGATACACCATCATTGTTCCCAAATCGTGCACGCGCAACATTGATATGAAGCCTGCAGAAGCCCTGCAGCTGGTTTTAAGTGGTGGTTTAGGAAAATCGAAGGCCCCGAAAGCGGGCTAAAAACAGGAATACCCATAAACCGCACCTGTATGTTTGGCACCCTGACGCTCAATGACTACGGAAACATAATATGACCTATTTTAACCGCCGCTCAATCACGGCCTTCGGCGCCCTGATTGCAGTGTTCTCTTGTGCCAGTGTAGGCGCTTCCCAAGGCTATTACCGTGCCCCAGCCATCCACCAAGACACCGTGATTTTCACGGCCGAAGGGGACCTCTGGAAAACTGATTTGCAAACGCAAAATACCCGACGGTTAACCAGCCACGCTACAGAGGAATTGGGCGCCCGCATTTCACCGGACGGTCAATATGTAGGTTACGTTGCAAATTATGACGGTGAGCCGGAAATCTATGTGATGCCCCTTCGGGGCGGCGTGCCAAAGCGCGTGAGCTTTGAGAATAGTCGCGTACGCATGCAAGGCTGGAGTGCCGATGGTCGTGTAATTTACAGCACCGACAATGTGGTGGGGCCTGCCAATCAATGGGTTTTGCGGCAGGTGCATCCAGATACATTAGCGACACACACGATTCCTCTGACAGACGCCATTGAAGGGGTCGTCAGTGACGATGGTCATCATTTGTACTTTACACGCTTTGGTTTACAGGCCACCGGTGACAATGCACGGGTTTATCGGGGCGGTGCCAAAGGTCAAATTTGGCGCTATACGCTGGGTTCAGAGCAAGAAGCGACGTTGTTAACAGACAGCCACGAAGGCTCCGTAAAACGCCCCATGTTCTGGCAAGGTCGGGTGTACTTTATCAGCGATGCCGACGGCACACCGAATCTGTGGTCGATGAGTGGCACCGGCGCAGATTTCCGTCAGCACACCCAGTATAACGACTGGCAAGTGTGGGACGCCAACCTTCACCAAGGTCGCATTGTCTATCAGCGTGGCGCCGACCTGCATGTCTATAACATCGCTAACGGCGCATCAACTACGCTCGACATCGAAATTGTCAGTGACTTTACTCAACGTCAGGAGCGTTGGCTGGAAAACCCATTGGATTACTTAACTGACGTCCAATTCGGTGGTGATGATCAAGTCGTGCTGACGGCGCGCAGCCAAATTGCGGTAGCCACCACCAGCCCACGTCGCGTGGTGCAAGTGCAAACGCCTGAAGCATCGCGTAGCCGTTTTGGCTTAATTAGTCACGACGGAGAATGGGTGTATGCGGTCAATGATCACAGCGGTGAGAATGAGATTTGGCGTTTCCCTGCCGATGGCAGCGCCGGCGGTGAACAGCTTACCGACGATGGCAATACCCTACGTTGGGGGTTAAGTTTATCTCCAAACGGACGCTATTTAGCCCATCATGATAATCACGGCGATCTTTATCTACTCGACCTCGAAACTGGAGACAATCGCAAAGCACTTTCCGGGCAAGCGCCTGGCAGTGGCTACCCAGATATCCATTGGGCTGCCGATTCCAGTCTCCTCAGTGTGACCATGCAATCGCGCAACGAGCCGCAACGCCAGCAAGTTGTCGTTTACAGCCTCAACGACAATGCCCATACGGTGGTTACTTCGGATAAATATGAGTCGTATTCACCAGCCTTTAGCCCAGACGGCCATTGGCTCTATTTCCTTTCCGATCGGGAGTTTAGCCCGACGCCAGGTTCACCTTGGGGTGACCGTAATATGGGCCCCATGTTTAACGAGCGTACCCAAATTTATGCGGTATCTCTCAAACCCGACGCATGTTTCCCTTTTGCGCCTGATGTAGAAGTCGCCATCTGCGACGAGGACAAAGCAAAAGAGCAACCGATCGATTTGAGTGGTTTAGCGAGCCGTCTTTGGCAGGTTCCGGTGTCGGCAGATAACTACTTTAATCTAGCGATGAACAACGAACGCCTGTACGTGCAAACCCGCGCGCCTGGCCAGGGCAACATGCCGGTATTGCATAGCATCGCTCTTCGTAATACCGATGTGAAAACCGAAACCTTTGCCGCGAATGTATTGCGCTACGCGCTCTCACATGACGGCAAGCGTCTGTTTTATCAACAACCTGGCGCTCACAATATGTTCGTTGTCGCCGCCAATGCAAGTGCCCCCAGTGATACCAGTAATGCACGCATTGCCACCCGCGACTGGCAATTGGCCTTTGCCCCGCAACAAGAGTGGCAGCAAATGTTTCGCGATGCCTGGCTCATGCATCGAGAGCAATTCTTTGACGCCAATATGCGTGGTATCGACTGGAGTGCTATGCGTGCCCGTTATGAACCATTGCTAGAACGACTCACGGATCGGCACGAGCTGGACGATGTGTTTTCACAACTCCTTAGTGAACTTAATGCGCTGCATTCACAAGTGCGCGGAGGCGATTACGTAGCCCCAAGTGAACGAGCCAGTGCCGCAACCTTAGGCGCCCAATTAGAAACCGTGGCGGAAGGTGTGCGTATTGTGACCATTTATCAAGTCGATCCAGAGTTGCCTCATCACGCGGCTCCGCTAGCAGCTCCTGGCGTGAACGCTCAGCAAGGGGACGTCATCACGCATATTAATGGTCGTGTTGTAGCGCATCCCGGCGATGTCGCACACATGTTGCGCGGCACCTCTGGTAAACAAGTGTTACTCACACTACGACGTGATGGTGAGACACTAAACACAGTCGTTACACCAGTAAACGGTGGCCGTGATCATCGCTTACGCTATGAAACTTGGGTGCAGCAAAATCGCGCCAAAGTAGATGAAGCAAGCGACGGTCGTTATGGCTACCTCCATTTGTATGCAATGGGCGCCAACGATGTGAGCAGCTTCGCTCGCGAGTTTTACGCCAACTTCCAAAAAGACGGACTCATTATTGATGTGCGCCGCAATCGTGGCGGCAACATTGATAGCTGGATTATTGAAAAATTACTGCGCCGCGCTTGGATGTTCTGGCAGCCCCGAGGTGACAGTGATGCCTTTACCAATATGCAGCAAACCTTTACCGGGCAATTAGTGGTTCTGGCCGATCAGCTCACCTACTCCGATGGTGAAACCTTTACCGCAGGCGTTCGCGCCCTTGAGTTAGGTCCTGTTGTCGGAAAACAAACTGCCGGGGCGGGCGTGTGGCTCACCGGACGCAATCAATTGGCTGACCGCGGCATTGCTCGCGTTGCCGAACTGCCTGTCTTTGCCATGGATGGGCGCTGGATTGTGGAGGGGAGCGGTGTGAAGCCAGATATCGAAGTGGATAATCTGCCTTTCGCCACCTTCCAAGGAAGCGATGCCCAGCTTGAGCGAGCGATCTCTTTATTGCATGAACTGCTTGAGGAGTCACCGCGGCCAACGTTGGAAGCACAGCCTATGTCAGCGCCGCGCGGCGACGACATTCGTTAAGCACGTGTCGGCAAAGGCGTTGTTCTATCCTGGGATAGTTCAACGCCTTTGTTTTACAACACCCGCTCTAATTGCTCAATTCCCTGAATATCGGTTGCCTGCAACGGCACGCGATACAAAGGATAAGCGGCAAATAGCTGCTCAATTTCTGCGAGTCGTTGCGCTTCTTGGCGACGCCGCTCGGCAAGAAACTCACCATCTGCAGTTTCCGGCAGAACTCGATTCACAAATAAACCGGCCACTGGAAGCTTTTCCTCGCGCAACGTTGTAACCGCCCTTGTGGTTTCAAGGATAGGTAGCTTCTCAGGCACCAAGACGTACACCAATGCGGTTTGCTCGGCATCTTTTAACAGCCTTCGCGTGCGCTGAAACAGCCGCTGCCGGTTGATCAAGGTTTCTGCGATACCTCGGCTACGATCGCTAAAACCGGCGCTTGAGAGAGTGTCCGGCGCGCCCAATGGATTATCCACATCTTTGCCTGCTTTCGGACTTAAGTGCGCCAATACACCACTTAACTCAGACGATTTCTTTTCATGGTTTAGCATCCCTTGCGTCCAGGCCGCCATCACTTCTGGCAAACTCAGTAAGCGTAATGTGTGGCCAGTAGGGGCGGTATCAAAGATGACGACATCATAGTGCGCTAGGCCATGCTCGATCTCACGGCAAATGCGTTCAAGCAGCGCCGCTTCTTGCGCCCCTGGAGAATGGGTTGATAACCGCAGTTGCCGCTCCGCTTCCCTATGCATATCAGGATGCAAAAACTGTTTCATTTGCCCAATAATACGTGCCAAGTGCGCCTGTTGCTCCGCTTCAGGATCAATTTCTAGCGCATCTAAGTACTCGCCTATTTTTTGGATCTTGCTCCCAATCTGGCAATCAAATATGTCCCCTAAGTTGTGTGCCGGATCCGTGGATACCAGTAACGTCTTCTTTCCCAGCGATGCCGACCGCAACGCTAACGCTGAGGAGATGGTGGTTTTGCCCACGCCACCTTTACCACCGACTAAAAGCAAACGTCGGGAAAGTAGCGTGGCCTGCGCGGTGATCGAAAAATCAGTCCAAGTCATATCATTACTCTCAGGGCATCGATGTGATTCATCTGCCATACTGCAGAAGTCGGCAAGGAGAAAACCATGCGCAAGACCCTCATCATCAGCGGTATCCTGCTCGTACTTTGCGGGGGAGTGATCTATCTCAACCATTTCCCCTCGGCGTTTGCATTCAGTTTGAACATGGTGCCCCTGGTGGTCGCCATATCCCTAATCATGGTGTACTCACGCGTCTCTCGTTTATGGCGCTGGGTTTGCGTTATCGGAGCTGGTTTCACCCTGCTTTTACATATGCATTTCCAACTCGCCTTACTATTTGATATTCAATCCATTCGCAGTAACGACGACATGTATAACGCAGTCGTGGTGTGGTCACCCGTTTATAGCCTCATCGTCGGTGCATTCGTCAGTGCCGCAATCTGGATCGTGCTGCGGATTAAACAAGAACGAAATGAGCGTATCTAGCAACAGCGTATGTTATCTAACGGCGAATGTTCCATCCCCATACGCTTGTGCCAATCGTGAAAACGCTCAAGCATGAGGGGTTGTAACTCCAAGGTGTAGAAACTGGCCGGGTTTGGAATCCCCATTAACTCTGAGTAGACCATAAGCATAAATAAATCGTCATGATCACGCTTTGCCCGTGCAATTGCGGCACGGTAGGGGGCGTTATACGCCTCCTCCGCAAACGCATTGGCCTTGCGCCAAAGTGCTTTAATCTTACCCAGTCGTGTCATCAGCGACGCTCTCTTTTCCTTGCTGCTTGCGCAGTCGCGTTAGCGTGGAACCGCATTCCAGTGCAATGAGAATGGCGGCAACGAGCACCACAATATCAAGCCCGAATAAGAACCAGTCTTGTTGCTGATAGAAAGTTCGCAATTGCAGAATAAGTGCGGCGACCGTCATCACCAACAAAAATAAAAGCGGGATTAAGGTAACGTACATGGGTCGACCATAACGTACTAGTAACACGGTAATCACTAACAGCGTTAAGCCCGCGAGCAACTGATTGGTGGTTCCGAACAACGGCCAAATGAGCAGACCACCCGCACCATCGGCACCACCGGCGCCAAAGGCTAGAAGTAGGCAGGCCCCCACCGCCAGCAACGTCGCCGGAAGCACCCGTTGCATCCAGTGAATATTATAAATCTGGCCCCATTCTTGGAAAATATAACGCTGTAAACGTAACCCCGTATCCATGGTGGTACCGGCAAAAAGCACTGCCATTACGGTGAGTAAGGTTTGCGCCAAACTTTCATTTAAGCCGATCCCATTACTTAAAATACTCGCGCCACCACTTACAAAAGCGTTCACGCCTCCTTGCCCAAAACTATGATACACCGCCTGCCAGTCGGCTAAGGTCGCAAAGCCTGCTGCCGCAGCTATGATAGCTGCTAGCGCAAGTGAGCCCTCACCAACTGCGCCAAAATAGCCAACAAAACGGGCATCGGTTTCTTTATCCAGTTGTTTCGCCGTGGTGCCGCCGGCCACTAAACCATGGAAGCCACTAATAGCGCCGCAGGCGATGGTCACAAACAGTAAGGGCACCATTGAGGGTGTCCCTTCGGGCAATTCTGTATTGAACGCTGGTGCCACCATGTCAGGCCCTGCCAAGAGCACCGCCGCATACAGCAATATCAATCCGATAAAAAGCTGCAAACCATTGATGTAATCCCGCGGTTGTAGCAATACCCACACCGGAAGTAACGATGCAATGGCGGCATAGCCGAACAAAATAATAATCCATTGCGCTCGATCTGACAGACCAATGAAGGTTTCTGGCAGCGCCAACGGAAATACCGGGCCGAGCCCAATCAAGCTATACAGCGCGATAACACCAATAATAGATACCGCCAATAAGCCGACAAGTTTTCGATAAATCAGCTGACCGATAATTAGGGCCACGAAAATTGCGCCCCAAACCGGTATTACAGCGCTGTTAAAGTCAACCAACAGACCGGCAATCACGACCGCAAACACCGCATTGACCATTAGCAACACGAGGAAGATAACAATCATAAATAGGCTACGGGCGCGTGCGCCCACTACATCCCCAGTGAGGGCGCCAATAGACTTGGCCTTATTGCGATTACTGGCCCAAATGGCACCCGCATCGTGTACCCCAGCAAAGAAAATGGTACCGAGAATGACCCATAAGAACGCAGGGACCCAACCCCAAATTACCGCGATAGCCGGCCCAATAATGGGCGCTGCGCCAGCGACCGAGGTAAAGTGATGGCCCCACAGCACAAATTTGTTGGTGGGGACAAAGTCGATACCATCTTCAAACTCATGGGCGGGAGTACGAAAGTGAGGGTCGAGTTTGTAAATTCGTTCAGCGATGAACTTGGAATACACCACATAACCCAGCGCCATGGCGCCAATACCTGCAAGCAAAACAAAAATTGCATTCATTCTGTGCGTCCATTTTTTTGTTAGGTTTCAATGCCAGAATACGTCGGGTTTGACACTAGCACGAGCGCCATTGAAAACAGATTAGACTTTAGCAGAAGTTTCGAGCACAAAAAAACGGCCACTTAAATAGTGGCCGTTTATCAATTGCTTTCTTCTTAACTTGGAGGCTTAGAAGCGGTAGCGAACACCGATTTTCGCGTTCCAAGTTGAACCGCGCGCGTTGTAACGCACTGCATCAGCTTGAGTACCGAAGCCACCGAAAGGAGGGCTGTAGATGTACTGTCCAGTGTCTGGGTCTACCTGTACCGCGGCAAAGCGAACACCGGTATCCGAGAAGCTCACTGTGTGACGCTGGTTGTTGTCAATCATCGCCAATACGTTACGGATATCTACGTAGATAGCACCGCGATGGTCGTTGAACAATCCTGGGATTTCCTGCTCAAAGCGGAAGTCTAGGTTCGTCAACCAAGGACCACGGTTACCTTCGTTACGTACCGCGTAGCCACCAGCGTACTGGCTCAGGTTTGCACCTTCTAACCACTCAGCTAATTGCGCATAGGTTAAGCCGCCAGCATAGCGAACGTTTGGATCGTTCGGGCCGCTTGGGATATATGGCAAGTAGTTGGTAGAAGACCACAAGTTTTGCTGTGAACCGTCACCAAATCCACGGAAGCGGAAGGTATCCAATGCGTAGCTGTATGGACGACCAGACATGCGCTCCCAGAACAGGTTGAAGTTAGACGCGTAACCCGCAAAGATTTCTGTACGGTAGTTCAATGACGCCATCAAACGATGCTTCACTTCATACGATGCAACGCCCACAGTTGGGTGCTGTTTGTCGATCGCCGTTTGGAAGTTGTAGTTTGAGTGCGCTGTTGAAGAACCACCAGAAGTGATGTCTTTTACGTCTTGGTTAGCATAGCTGAAACGGAAGCCTAAGCCGTTGTCCCAGTTGTTACCAATACTGAAAGTTGATACCACTGAGCGACCACCAGAAACGTTCGTTAACAAAATATCGTAACGGTTCGTGTTAAAGCCACCGATGGTGTCTGGACGTGGTCCAGCCAATGGATCCCAACCCACATACAGAGGACGTCCGCCCATTGAAGTGACATGGTTACCATTGTCGTCAAGCAATGCAGCTTTCGCTAAGTTAGTCCACGCAACTTCACGATCTTTTTGCGTATACACAACTTCCGCTGACGCAAACCAACCATCACCCAATAATGGGATGCTTAGGTCTGAGTAGTCTAACGCTAACGCATAACGCGTGTCGTAAGGCATTTTGAAGTTTGGATCGATTGGCGTGGTGTTACCGTCGCCTGCTTGCAACGCATCACGCATTTGCTGAGGCACAGAGGTAATATCCGCGTCCTGAACGTTGTTCAAGTTTGGCGCTGCAACGATTGTTACACCATCGTTTGAATATGCGTTTGAAATCCAAACATTGGGGCGACCACCAGAGAAGCGACCTACACCACCGCGAACAGTAATGTTATCAGTCCACTCATAGTTGAAGCTGAAACGTGGAAGAATCAGATCCAAGCCATCCATGTTCGTGGTGTTATCAAAACCATAACGGTCTTGGAAGTTTTGGTTGAACGCAGGACGATCATTGGACTGGAAGCGCTCGTAGCGAACACCGAAGTTCAACGTTAGATCCCAGTTCACATCCCATGTGTTTTGCAAATATGCAGCCATGGTGCCATAGGCAAACTCAGCAGCACCGTCATTTACGTTATTGGTAAATGCGTTTTGGTATTGAATTTGTGCTGCAAACTGGTTCTCAAAATCGTCGATGCTATCGAAGGTGTAAACACCCAACGCGTTCTGTACGAACAAGTTGAATACATCGATGTTTTGATATTCTGCACCGAACTGGATTTGATGCTCACCTAACAGGTACTCAGCATGCAATTGCAGTTCAGTAGTCGTGGTTTCTAGATGGTTGGCGTGACGTGAACGGTCTGGACCGATATTGATGGTACCGCCAGCGCCTGCTGGGTTCTCATCCGCAGTAAAGCGCACATCTACCTGACCCATATTCAGACCCAGTGAAGGATCCTGACCCGTGGTTACATCTTTCACAGACGCTTTGAATTCAGTACTCAAATTTGGTGACCAGTTTGAATACAACTGCAACGCGAAGTTATCCATGGTCTGAGTACGCGTGTACCAACGTGAATTAAGGTTCAAGTTAGTAGTACCACCGGTACGCGTATTATTCGCCGCTTCATCATCAGCACGCTGATAGGTAAATGATGCACGGTGCTCGTTGGTGATGTTCCAGTCCAATTTCACGAGTAACTTCTCGTCTTTTTGGTCTGGCTGAACGTTCCAGTCACCCGCGTCAACGCCGTACACATCGCGTGCGATTTGCTGTACGCGAGATACAACCGTTGGGTCGATCAGTTTTTGCTCAACCGCCGCAGAACCCATAGGGCCTTGATCTACTGAAGTCGGCTCACTGTAGTTTTCGTAGTTAACAAAGAAGAACAAGCGATCTTTGATGATTGGACCGCCTAAGCTGAAACCATAGGTTTCTTCTTTGTAATCAAGATTTGGACGCGCGCCACCCAAAATACGGCTTGATTTTGGATTGCCAGCGATGTCATCTGACGCGTACTCATAGAAGAAAGAGCCGCTCAGTTCGTTGGTACCAGAGCGAGTTACCGCATTGATACGTGCACCTGAGAAGCCAGAGTAACGGGCGTTAAATGGAACCGTTTGAATTGATACCTGCTCAATCGCATCGATTGAGATAGGTGAACGGTTCGTTGGGTAACCGCCTGAGTTCAGACCGAAGTCATCATTCTGGCCGATACCGTCAACAGTAATACTGTTATAACGTGGGTTATTACCACCTACCGTGAGTGAACGGTTATCGTCACCCAAGTCGGCAGCTAACGGGTTTTGACGCACAACATCTTTTAGGTCGCGGTCAAACGTTGGCATGTTCTGAATCTCTTGCGCACCCCAGGTGCTAGAAGAGCCAGCTTGCAACGACGTGGTGTTAATCGCGCGGCCAGTTACAGTGATACGCTCATAACGCTCTTGACGAGCATCAAGTTGTGCGTTTACACGGTATGTGTCACCCAACTGCAGGAAGATATCTTCCAGGGTTTTACCTTCGTATACTTCAGAGTCGATCATTACAATGTAAGGACCGCCAACACGCAGACCAGACGCGGTAAAGATACCGGAATTGTTGGTTGTTGTTGTAACTACAGTACCTGATGGAACGTGCTGAATGATAACGCGAGTATTGGCAACCACTTCACCTTGTGGTCCAACTATCTGGCCACGCATGGAGGAAGCAGTTTCCGCCATCGCAACACCAGACATTCCCAACGTAAGCGCTACTGCCGCAGCAATGCGAGTCAGTTTCGTCGTTTTAGTCATGCCGAATTTCCTGCATAGTTAGTGTGTGAGAGATTTAAGAGTAGCTTGGACGCGTAACGATACCCTTGGATTGTGACAATCCAATGACTATCGCATGAACGAAACGCGCGAATTCTATTACAAATAAGAGACAGTTTCACCGATTTTTTGCCCAATTTAGCCGCTTTTTTGTTATCAATATGTAGCTACATCGATTTTGTTTGATTATATATTAGTCAAACTGTATGACAAAATAATTACAAGATCTAGTTGAATAATTAATCAATTAGCATAGAAGTTGTTAAACTTTTTCTGTGTGGGCTTTTTTTACCGCTGGGCTGCGTCTATTACACTGACGCGGGTTTCAGCCACCATACCAACAAACGCACGCTGATACTCAGCGTGCGCTTGTCTAATTTCCCAAATATTCCTTTATTTCTGCAATAAACGCATCAGCGTAGCGTTCTAGCTTCACTTGCCCCACTCCGGAGATCCGCAACATCGCCTCGGGGGTGGTGGGGAGCATCAGCGCCATTTCCTGAAGGGTTACATCACTGAACACGACGAAGGGCGGCTTCTCCTCTCGCTCTGCAATGGCTTTTCGCAAGACTCGTAAACGTTTAAATAGCGCCTTGTCGTGCTGGCCACGGTCGGTCACCGTCTCGCTTTGTGTGACCGTCTGTACGCGTGGCACTGCGAGGGTCAATGCGATTTCTCCACGCAGAACCGGACGGGCTTCCTCGGTAATAATTAAGGCGCTATGGCGCCGAATGTCTTGTATTAGTAAGCCGCGATGAATGAGTTGTCTAAGTACTGAAGTCCAATGCTCTTGGCTTTGCTCTTTGCCAATTCCCCATGTGCTGAGTTCATCATGCCGATATTGTTTTACTTTTTGTGTTTGTGCCCCGCGCAGCACTTCAACGATATAGTGCAATCCAAATTGCTGACCGGTTCGATAAACACAACTGAGCGCTTTTTGTGCATCTACTGTGCCATCGTATGAACGCGGTGGTTGCAAACATAGGTCACAATTACCGCACGCATGTTCCCGATACTCGTTAAAATAATTCAACAGCACGATGCGACGACAGGTTTGCGCTTCGGCAAACGACGTCATAGCGGAGAATTTTTGTTTTTCCACACGGGCACGGGGACTATTTTCTTGCTCATCTAACAGCCGCCAAATCCAGTTCGAATCATTGGGTTCGTACAACATGACTGCTTCCGCCGGTGCTCCATCGCGCCCGGCCCGGCCCGTTTCCTGATAGTAGGATTCAACACTGCGCGGAATATCAAAGTGCATAACAAAGCGCACGTTGGGTTTATTAATCCCCATGCCAAAGGCCACTGTGGCGACCACCACGTCAACATCATCGCGTAAAAAGCGCTTAAGGGTGCTGTGACGCTGCTCATGGGGCAAACCTGCATGGTAGGGCGCTGCCCGCACCCCATTGCGCATAAGTGACTCGGCAATTTCTTCGGTTTTTTTCCTGCTACCACAATAAACGATGCCGGATGCGCCCTTCTGCCGTTTCACGTACGCCAGGACTTGCTCGCGCGGCTTGAATTTCTCCTGCACTAAGTAGCGAATATTCGCCCGATCAAAGGAACCTTGCACAAGCTCAGGCGTATGCAGATGCAAACGTTCGATAATATCGTGGCGGGTCACCGCATCCGCGGTTGCGGTGAGCGCCAGCACCGGTGTACCCGGAAGCCACTCGCGAATTTGGCCGAGCTGACCATACTCAGGACGAAAATCGTGGCCCCATTGGGAAATACAATGGGCTTCATCAACCGCGATAAGGGAAACGTCCAGTTCTGCTAAGCGTTCTCTGAAGTTCGCTTGCATTAAACGCTCCGGCGCCAGATACAACACCTTCAGTTCGCCGCGATGCAGTTTGCGAAACGTATCCATCACGTCCGCAGGCTGCATACCGGAATGCACCGCACCAGCAGCAATGCCTAATTCCTGCATTGCTGCGACCTGATCGTCCATCAGTGATACTAACGGCGAAATGACTAAGGTAACGCCAGGCAGCATTAAGGCAGGTAACTGGT
Source organism: Aliidiomarina indica (assembly GCF_015354615.1). Lineage (GTDB taxonomy): Bacteria > Pseudomonadota > Gammaproteobacteria > Enterobacterales > Alteromonadaceae > Aliidiomarina > Aliidiomarina indica. The sequence continues at coordinate 80,152 of NZ_JACAVQ010000009.1, forward strand.
AGCAGAGTGATTTTCCCGCCCCGGTAGGGAGCAGCGCTAAGGTATCTTGACGTGTGAGAACGGCACGAATAATGGCCTCTTGACCAAATCGAAAGGCATCGTAACCGAAAACATCACGCAGCTTTGCTTTCGCCTCGACAAGTCGAGAATCTGGGGTGGCATGGGCTGTGGATAGAGATTGCACTGCTAAAATCACCGTGGTCGTAAGTTCTGGTTAAATGGCCTGATGTGTTGTTGACTCTCTGATCGATGCTCACTATTGTAAGCGTCCCAGCCACAGATAACCATGAGCATATGTCTTCTTCTTCGTTACTCGAGCAAATTTCTAGCTTTATGAATGAGCAGATCCCATTTCAACAGTATTTGGGAATTGTGGTGACTCGTTTCGATGCGCAGCAATCTGAGGTTCGTTTTCGTTGGAAAGATGAGCTTGTGGGCAATGCCCCCATGCAAATTCTCCATGGGGGCGCTACAGCAACCGCGCTTGATACTGCCGGCGGCGTCGTCATTATGGCCAGTGTGATCGAGCGTTTAAACAAAGAGCTCGGTCCTGAAGAAATTGTTCAACGTATCGCCCGCTGCGGCACCATTGATTTGCGCGTAGATTACGTACGGCCAGGCCGTGGCGAAGAATTCATTACAACCGCCACCATTATTCGTTCCGGCAACAAGGTCGCAGTAGCACGCATGGAAATGCACAATAACGAAGGAATGCTCATCGCCTTTGGTACCGGCACTTACATTGTAGGATAACCACGTGAATCCACCGGCTCCATTACCCGGAACAGCAGAGGCAGATCGACAAGCGCAACAAGGCGTTATCTTTGCCATCGCCGCCTATACGATTTGGGGTGTCGCCCCGATCTATTTTAAATCGGTTGCCCATGTTCCCGCCTTCGAGATTCTGGCGCACAGGATTATGTGGGCGTTTATACTGGTATTTGTACTGCTCGCTATGACCGGAAAACTTTCAAGGGTCGCGGCGGCATTTAAACAACCAAAACTACTCTTTCGACTAGCCATTGCCGCTGTGCTCGTGGGATTCAATTGGTTTTTGTTTATCTGGGCAATAGCCAACGACTTCATTCTTGATGCCAGCCTCGGGTACTACATTAATCCATTACTCAATGTCGCCATTGGAATGCTATTTTTTGGCGAGCGCCTGCGCAGATTGCAAATATGGGCGGTAGGATTAGCCTTCACCGGCGTGGCCATTCAAATCATCACCTTCGGCTCGGTGCCTTGGATTGCCCTTACGCTTGCAGCATCCTTTGCTACCTACGGTGCGATACGTAAACATTTGCCCTTCGATTCTTTAACCGGCTTGTGGCTTGAAGTCTTGATTCTATTACCGGCCATTCTGATTTACTTCTTTATGTTCGCAAACAGTGATGCCAGCAATATGTTTGCAAATGACTGGAGTTTAAATGTGCTCTTGGTGATGGCAGGGGTGGTTACCACGGTACCGCTGTTATTTTTCACCGGCGCGGCAAAACGCATTCGTTATTCCACGCTCGGGTTCTTCCAATACATCGGACCTAGCCTGATGTTTATTCTCGCTGTCTTCTTATACGGCGAGCCATTGGAACTCGATAAAATGATAACCTTTGCGATTATCTGGACCGCGCTTGGCATTTATTCGTTTGACGCAGCGAGGATGCACCGGCAAACACGGCAGGCGGCGAAAGCCGCCAGAGCCGCAGCGATTAAATAAGGTGTGAGTTTGCACTAGCGCAATGGTGTCAGCTTTGCGTAGGCAACCACCAACCACTTGCTTCCCGCATCGTCAAAGTTCACCTGAATTCGACTTTGCGGGCCCGTTCCCTCGTAATTGAGCACCGTTCCTTCACCAAAGGTTTGATGCAATACGCGCTGCCCCAACTGAAACCCTGTTTCGCTAAACGCTTCGTGGGAAGCGCCGCTATGGAACCGGCTTCGCCGCGCCGATGGTTGTTCAATGCGGGTTTGCACCCGCACTTCGGCGAGAAGTTCAGATGGAATCTCGGCAATAAAGCGACTCGGCCGATGGAAGTTTTCTTGGCCATATAAACGACGACTCTCAGCATAGCTCATCACCAATTTTTCCATGGCACGCGTCATGCCTACATAGCACAACCGGCGTTCTTCCTCTATGCGCCCAGGCTCGCCTGACGACATTTGCGAGGGAAAGGTTCCCTCTTCCATACCTGTCATAAACACTAACGGAAATTCCAAACCTTTAGCGCTGTGCAATGTCATTAACTGCACTGCGTCTTGATAAGCGTCGGCCTGCTCATCACCCGCTTCAAGTGCCGCATGGGCTAAAAACTCGGCTAACGGCGTCATATCTTCTTCACCCGAAGGCATAAACGACTCGGTTGCACTGACGAGTTCTTGTAAGTTTTCCACCCGCGTTTCCGCTTTGTCACTTTGCTCCGCCTGATACATGGCGAGTAATCCGCTGTCTTTTAACACGCGATCTGTCTGCTTTGATAACGGTTGATCAATGCAAGCGTCTTCAAGCTGCTCAATAAGTTCAAGAAACGATGCCACCGCATTTCGAGCGCGCCCAGATAGCATCGATTCACCGACCATTTTGCGTGCTGCATTCCACATCGTGGTTTGCTCGTTCCGCGCTAACTCGCGCACCAAACTGAGCGTGCGCTCGCCAATGCCGCGACTGGGAGTATTTACGACCCGCTCAAAAGCCGCGTCATCTTGCCGATTACTCACTAAGCGCAAATAGGCCACCGCATCTTTTACTTCTTGTCGATCAAAGAAGCGTAAGCCGCCATAAATACGATACGGCAGACTTGCATATAGGAGCGATTCCTCAAGCACCCGTGATTGGGCATTATTTCGATACAGCAAGGCCACATCACTTAAGGCGCCACCTTGCTCGTGCCACTGTTTGATTTGCGCAACAATATAGCGGGCTTCTTCCTGTTCGTTGAATGCGGAATACAGGGTAATGGGTTCACCATCGACACCATCGGTCCATAAGTCTTTACCCAACCGATCGCTATTATTGGAAATGACCTGATTCGCAGCTTTTAGAATGGTGCTGGTGGATCGATAGTTTTGCTCGAGACGAATAGTATCCGCACGCGGAAAATCACGTAAAAAATGCTGCAAGTTTTCCACCTGAGCACCACGCCAACCATAAATAGACTGATCGTCATCACCAACGATGGCAACATGATTATCGCTCCCCGCTAGCAAGCGTACCCAAGCGTATTGAATTTGGTTGGTATCCTGAAACTCATCCACCAGAATATGACGAAAGCGTTTTTGGTAATGTTCACGCACATGTTTGTTATCACGCAATAATTCATGAGCGCGTAATAACAGCTCGGCAAAATCGACTAAACCAGAACGATCACAAGCCTCTTGGTAAGCCTGATAAATCTGCAAAAATGTTTTCTCTGCTGGATCCCAGGTTTCAATATGCTGAGGGCGCAAGCCATCATCTTTTTTGGCATTGATATACCAGCCCGCTTGCTTTGCCGGCCATTGCTTTTCATCTAAGTTAAGCGCTTTAATGGTGCGCTTTAATAATCGGGTTTGGTCGTCACTATCGAGAATTTGGAAGTTCTGAGGCAGGCGAGCGTCTTGGTAATGTGCGCGCAACAAACGATGTGCCAAGCCATGAAAGGTGCCGATCCACATCCGCTGAACATCACGACCCAACAGTTTTTCTACGCGCCCGCGCATTTCCGCAGCCGCTTTGTTGGTAAATGTGACGGCCAGAATCGAGAATGGCGAGTAATTCATTACTTGAATTAGCCACGCTATGCGGTGCACCAATACCCGTGTTTTGCCACTTCCCGCGCCAGCGAGAACCAACATGTCTTGCTCGCCGGCACTTACGGCTGCACGTTGCCGTTCATTTAGGCCGTCGAGCAAATAAGAAACATCCATGGTGATCCCTCTGGGTTAGAAATGTCAAAGAATACGCGCCCATGATACTGTACATAAAACCAGTAGGCAACGACGCTAAAGCACGTCGGTTTTTACAGTAGCTCTCGCAATGCGTTGAGGTCTTTAATGGTGGCATGAGGCAAGCGTGTCATCGCCACCGGTGGGGCTTTTGGAGCAAACCAAATAGCTTGTGCGCCAAAGTTTAGTGCCCCTTGTACATCACTTATGGGGTGATCACCCACGTGCACAAGTTGCTGCGGGCGCGCTAGCCCTAAATGGCTGCTGGCAGCCGCAAATAGATCAGCATAGGGTTTACCCCGTTGCCCGAGTTTTGGATGAAAGGCCATTTCAAAATAATCACCCAATCCCAAACGATAAATATCCGCATTACCGTTACTTACCGCGACTAAGCGAAACTGCGTGCCTAAATCGGCAAGCAATTGATGCACCTCTGGGGCAATGCGTACATCATTGCGTGCTTGTAGAAATCGCTCCATACCTTCATCGGCCATTGCTTTTGCTTGCCTTTCCGACACGCCGCGTTGGGTTAATCCGCGCGTGAGCGTGGCAATCCGCAATGCCGTCATGTCGCTCGCCAACTCCGCATCTTCTGCGGCAACATGATCGCGCAGCTGCCGCCACGCCTGAGCATCGAGATCGCTCACCGCCGGCCATGCTTGTGCGATGTATTCTGCCAATAACTTCTCTGCGCGCTGAATGACCGGCTCATTATCATAAAGCGTATCATCTAGATCAAAGCTAATTGCGGTGAATGGGTGCAAACGTTGGTGAAAATGCCACATAAAAATTCTCTTAAAACTGCTGTTATTTCTTCCGCCGCGCGCGTGGATGCGCTGCATCATACACTTGGGCTAAGCGCTGAAAATCCAAGTGGGTATAAATCTGTGTGGTGCTTAAATTGGCATGGCCGAGCAATTCCTGCACCGCCCGCAAATCCTGACTCGATTCCAGCATATGGGTGGCAAAACTATGGCGTAGTTTGTGCGGATGCAAGTTATCAAACAACCCTTGCTGTAATCCCCACTTCTTCAGTCTTAACTGCACGGAGCGAGCACTAAGACGGGTACCTCGCTGTCCCAAAAACAGAGCAGCGTGTTCATTCCCCGGTAACTGAGCCCGTTGTTCAAGCCAACGCTGCAACCAAATGGCGGCTTCGCGACCATAGGGAACGATGCGCATCTTGCTACCTTTTCCAACAATGCGTAATTCTTGATCAGACTGAATATGGCTAACATCGAGCGACACCAGTTCCGCTAACCGCAACCCGCTGCTGTAGAGCAGTTCGAACATGGCACGATCGCGAATGGCCAACCAATCATCGGGAGGGATTTCCAGAAGTTGAATCATGCTATCCACATCGAGGTTTTTCGGTAGCCGTTTGGGCGCTTTCGGCGCTTTCACGACACGTGCTGGATTGGTGGTAAGTTGGCCACGCTCTATTTGAACGGTAAAAAAAGTACGTAGTGCAGATAATCGCTGATGAATATTGGCCGGCCCTGCGCCAGCCCGACGCCAGGCAATTAACATCTGTTCAATCGTCGTCACGGTGACATCTTGCCACCGAGAAATGGCCATATTCTGTAAATCATGGACGCAATGGGTAAGCTGTCGATGGTAGCTTTCGACGCTGCGTGACGCATAACCACGTACGCGCAGCAGATAATCGGCGAAGCTCGCCACTTCCTGCTGCAATGCGTCTTTAGCCATTATTCAGGGCTCCGATGTGCTCCCAAAACCCGCGGTAGCACAACAGCAAGTACATCTTGAAGTTGCGTAATAAGGAGGTAATCCATGGTAGGGTCGAAATGCAGGGGGTCTTTACTTCCTACTGCGAGCATTCCAAGCTCACCTTCTTGTCCGAGCAACACCAGTGCCACCGATTGAATATGTTCTTCTTCCCGAAACAGGAGTTTTAACTCATCTTTCGGCAATCGGCCTAAATAAACTTTTTCATCTTCAAAGCGACGTGACAAGAGCTGCTTATGCGTATCTGCTGAGAAGGTAAACTGCTCTGGCAGCGCCACCGGGCTATCGAAAAATTTTAAAGACAGTTCCGGTAAAGCAAGCTGCTCGCGGAAGGTTTCTTGTAAGTTTTCAATGACCGAATCGAGGCTGTCGCACTTAAGAAGCTTGCGGTACAGCAAACTGTACCCTTTAAAAATTTGCTCATTGCGGCGAGCTTGCGTCATCAGCGCCGTAATTTCATCTTCAAGTGTGGCGACTTTTTCCCGCAGCGCTCGTTGCTGACGCTCCATTAAGGATACCGAGCCTTCCTGTTGGTGCCGCAAATTCATGCGCACCAAAACGTTTGGATAGTGCTCAAAAAAATCTGGGTTCGCACGCAGGAAATCCGCAACCATGTCCGCATCCAGTTGCGTTGTATCAAGTTCAGTGGCTAGCACTTTATCTTTGCTCATATTACAAATTGTCCATCAAAAACATGTTCAGCTGGGCCACGCATCCACAGCGATTCTCCCGGTTGCCACGTAATTTCGAGGTTTCCGCCAGGTAACTCGATTGTGGCCGGCGAGGCGAGTTTCTCTTGTATCATACCCCATACCGCGGCGGCACAGGCACCTGTGCCACACGCCTGGGTTTCACCAACGCCGCGTTCATAAACACGCAGCTTGGCGCTTTTCTCTCCGGTAATCTGTAAAAAGCCTACATTGGCCCCTTCCGAGAATCGCTCGTAGCGGGTCAGTAGTCCGCCAACTTCGTTCACTGGTGCTGTATTTACATCGTCAACGAGTAACACACAATGGGGATTGCCCATGCTCACCGCGCCGATCAAAAAGGTTTGTTCCTGCGCTCTTACAATGTAGGTGATTTCTTGCTTGTTCGCTCGAAACGGAATCTCTGAAGGCTCAAGAACTGGCTTACCCATATCCACATTGACTTGACCATCTGCTTCCAAACGAATGCGAATGGTGCCTTTTTTGGTACTCACCGTCACTTCTTGCTTATTGGTTAAGCCTTTCATACGCACGAAGCGGCCAAAGCAGCGTGCGCCATTACCACACTGTTCCACTTCTGAGCCGTCGGCATTAAAAATCCGATAATGGAAATCCACATCCGGATCATAGGGCGCTTCCACCATCAATAGTTGGTCGAAGCCAATACCGCGGTGCCGGTCTGCCAAGGTGGCAATTTGCTCACGACTTAAGAAAATGTTTTGCGTGACGTTATCGATCACCACAAAATCATTCCCAAGACCGTGCATTTTAGAAAAATGAACCAGCATGATTGTATCGCTTATTCCTTTACTGTGAATTCGAGTTTGGAATCAATGATTCTCCACGCCATACATCTTCAAGCGTTTCCCGCGCTCGAATTAAATATGCGTGATCGCCATTGACCATCACTTCCGGTGGCCGCGGTCGAGAATTGTAATTCGAGCTCATTGCAAAGCCGTAAGCGCCCGCACTTTTTACCGCAAGCAAATCACCAGCGGCAACTCGCAGTGTCCGATTCTGACCCAAGAAGTCGCCAGTTTCACACACGGGGCCGACGATATCACCACTCACTTCAGGTGCGCTTGATTCAACCACATTCACAATATCGTGATGTGCTTGATATAACGAGGGCCGCAATAAATCGTTCATTCCCGCATCAACCATCACAAAATGCTTACTGCGATTCGCCTTTAAATATTCAACGCGAGTTAACAGAACACCTGCATTAGCGACAATAGCGCGCCCCGGCTCAAGGTACAAAGCTAAATGAGGGTAATCCGCTAAGCGTGCATGCATCGCTTGAAGGTATTCGCCAATCGGTGGTGGTGTTTCATTGGCGTAAGTAACACCTAATCCGCCACCCATATCCAAATGCTTCAGCGTTATGCCCTCGTTCTCTAGAGCATCCACCAAAACTAACATGCGATCTAATGCATCAAGAAATGGCTGTGTTTCTGTCAGCTGTGAGCCGATATGACAATCCGCGCCAACAATCTCGACTGCAGGTAGCTGAGCCGCCCGTAAGTAGGTTGCCATCGCATCTTTCATGGGAATACCGAATTTATTCGCTTCTAAACCGGTCGCAATATAGGGGTGGGTTTTCGCATCCACATCCGGATTCACTCGAAATGAAATGCGTGCAACACAATCCATCTCCGTAGCGATCTCAGATATTCGATCCAGTTCCGCGTCGCTCTCTACGTTAAATTGACCGATATCTTGGGCAAGCGCATAACGAATCTCTGCATCGGATTTGCCAACACCGGAAAAAACGATGTCCTGTGCCCGGCCACCCGCTCGCAATACCCGCGCGATTTCGCCCCCCGAGACCACATCAAAGCCGGCGCCCAGTTCCGCTAACACTTGCAACACGGCAAGATTAGAGTTCGCCTTTACCGCATAACACACTTTATGTGGTGCGGGCATATGAGCCTCAAACGCCTGCCACTGGCGCACAATCCCCGCACGTGAATAGACATAGCAAGGCGTGCCAAAGCGCGCCGCAATGTCGGTTAAGGAGATATCTTCAACGTGCAGTACACCACTGCGAGTCGCAAATTCTGACATGAACAACCTGTTTAAACTGAAATGTGAGATGGTAAACGCTCAACCTGCGCTTGCGCTTCCGGTTCGGTTTGCTCCGGCTCCTCGGGCAAATAAAGCGGTCCTTTCTGACCACAGCCCGCTAAAACTAGCAAGGTTGTGAGCGCTAACATAATGGTCTTCGTGCGTTTTCTCATGAGTCACGTTACACTTGAGTATTAAAGTTCCATATAATCGCATTCACGTGCCAATTTGTCACCCGAAAGGGGTGTGAACGGGCTCGATTCGTAGCATTTTCTGCACAACGAAACAGCTTTTAGATCCGATTCGACTCTCAGGGAGCATCATGACCAGCAACACTCTCACCATCGCAACCCGCAAAAGTGCATTGGCACTCTGGCAAGCAGAGCACATTAAAGCGCGTTTAGAATCCTTGCATCCGGGGCTATCTGTGTCGCTGTTACCGATGTCGACACGCGGCGATGTTATTTTAGATACGCCATTGGCGAAAATTGGTGGTAAAGGACTATTCGTGAAAGAGCTCGAAGTGGCCATGCTTGAAGGGAGAGCAGATATTGCCGTGCACTCCATGAAAGATGTGCCTGTTGAGTTTCCAGACGGTCTTGAGTTAGCTACCATTTGCACCCGTGAAGACCCTCGTGACGCGTTCGTTTCCAATGCCTATCAAAGTTTAGCCGAGATGCCCGCAGGAAGTATTGTTGGTACGTGCAGCCTGCGGCGTCGCTGCCAAGTTGCGGAGCAATTTCCTGATCTCGTAATTAAAGATTTACGCGGGAATGTGCAAACACGCCTGCGTAAGCTTGATGAGGGCGAGTTCGATGCCATTATCCTTGCTGCCTCCGGCTTAAAACGATTAGAGCTGACTGAGCGCATTACCGCATGCATGCCGGTCGAGTTATCTCTTCCAGCCAATGGTCAGGGTGCGCTAGGCATTGAGTGTCGCAGCGATGACAACCGTGTAAAAGCGCTGTTAAAACCTTTGGAAGATGATGTCACTCGCGCATGCGTATTAGCGGAACGCGCAATGAATCGGCGCCTTGAAGGCGGTTGCCAAGTGCCCATCGGCGCCTATGCAGAACTGCATGAAGGCCGTATTCATTTACGCGGTTTGGTGGGCGACCCGAACGGTACGCGCGTACTGCGTGACGAAATACAAGGGAACGCCGCTGATTACGAACAACTAGGGCAGCAACTTGCCGAGCAGTTACTCGCCGCCGGAGCCGGCCAGATTCTAGCTGCGGTTTATCAAAACGCAGAGGAGTAAACGATGCGCACCGGTACTTTGCTCATTCGTCCCGACCAAACCGCAGATCCGATTGAGTTAGCCCTGCGCGATCGTGGCGTGCCGGTGTATAAATTCGCAATCATTGAAATTCAACCACTGCCCGTTTCCGCCGAACAAATCGATGAATGGTGTAATACCCACTGGGACGGAGTAGTGGCCATTAGCCCGAATGCGGTGCGTTGTTTCGACAAGCAGCGCAACAATGCGCCGTGGCCATCAGCCAAGCACTACTATACTGTAGGTGCTGGCACCGCCGAGACACTCGCAGCAGCAGCTGCTCAACCTGTGCATTACCCTGCCGGCGAGTTTACTAGCGAAGGTCTATTAGAACTGCCCGAGTTACAGCAATGCGCTGAGCAGCAGTGGCTTATTATCACCGGTGAGAATGGCCGTAGCCTTTTGGCCGATACGCTTTCTAAGCGCGGCGCGCAGGTAACTACAGCCGAGATATATAAACGTGTTCCGCGGGTAAATACCTTGCCCGATGAGGAACCTAAGTGGTTGCAAAGCGTCGAAACTATTGTGGTCTCCAGTGTTGAGCAGGCTCGCCTTTTCTGGGAGCATTTAAGTGACGATGGGCAAGCATGGGCAAAAAACTGTACTTGGGTTGTCCCGAAAGGCCGAATTGCTGATTTTGTTGTAAGTTTAGGTATCGACGCGACACAGATTGAAACGACAGAAAATGCCGCACCACCTTCTATTATTCGGACGTTGACGAGAGCTAGGAAATCGACTGCTATGACGAAAAAGGATACGCCAGACCAATCTACGGCTAAAGCGACTGAGACGCCGTCGTCTGCAACTAAGAAAAATGAAGCGGCCGCACCGGACAAACCAGGCCCCGCAAAGCTGGGTGTGTTTAGCCGTTTTCTTATCTTTGTGATTACTTGTAGCGTACTGGTGTTAGCGGCCGGAGGCTATTTCGTATGGCACGAGCAGCAAAAGTGGGTCTCGGAGACGCAAGCAAAATTATCCGATGTGAATGCGCGCTTAGCCCAAGCGGAACGCCCGAGCACCGAAGTCCGCGATTGGAGTGAAGACATTAATGAACTGCAAGACACCATCGCGCGCCAGTTTGAAGCAGAGCGGCGTGCCCGTGAACGCGGATTGCAACGTATCGATACGTTACGCTTAGATTCAGAATCGAGTTTGCAGCAAGCCATTGATGATAACGCACGCACGACGCAACGACTGAGCGATGAGCTGCGAGCAAGCAATGCGCGTCATGGTTCGGCCCGACACGTATTCGAAGCCTATGACTTAGTGACTGCAGCAGTTCACCGCCTCCGCTTTGAGTTCGATAAGGTGGGTGCCATTCGTTTACTAGAAGCCGCTCGTGAGGTTCTTGAGACGCAGTCACCGGAGCGCGATCAAACGATTATCCGTCAAATCGGTCATGATATTGAGCTGCTTGAAGAGTTGCCTAGCATCGATTCTCAAGCCATCGCCCTCCATGTGCAGCGATTACAACCTCGTGTTCGCAGCTTGCCATTTAGCAGTGAGTTCGCGGCGAAGCTGCAAGACGACGCACAAGCAGACATTAGTTCCGACATTAGCCAATGGCGCCAGAATTTGGCCAACGCTTGGTCGAGCTTTAGTCAAGATATGATTAAAGTACAACGCCACGATGAACTCCCATTGCGACTCGATCACGATCAGCGCACGCTTATTTTGGGACAAATGGAGTTAGCCCTGCAAATCGCCCAACAAGCCGCGTTGCGCCATCACGGTGATCTCTATCGAAACACCTTACGCGATCTAACTACGGTGATTGACACCTATCTCAACACCGAGCATACCGATGTTCGCCAATTCAAAGCAGAAGTAGCGGTATTACTCGATTTACCCGTAGAACCCGATTACCCAACCCGGCTTCTTTCTCACGCTATGTTGCGAGATCGCGTGAGCGATTTGCATTCTAACAGCCAGGGGGAGTAAACGGACGTGCTCAAAGCTTTGCTTCTGATTCTAATCTTAGCGCTCGGTCTTATCGTCGGCCCAATGTGGTCGGGTAACCCTGGGAGTGTATTAATTCTGGCTGGGCCTTACTCCATTGAAATGAGTCTGGTGGTTGCAACCCTGATCGTGGTCGCCGCGCTGCTCCTGTTATGGACGCTGCAAGCCATTTTCAGAAAACTCTCCTCGGGTAAACAAGTAACCCTCGGTTGGTTTTACAAACGTAAGCAGCGCAAGGCTGAGGAACAAATGGCTCAGGCCATGCATCACTGGCTTGCCAAAAATTATCGCGAAGCTGCTACGCAGGCGGAACGTGCCGCGCCCTCTTTAAAGCAGCCACAGCACGGGTATTTGTTGGCGGCGTCGGCATGGCAAGCGTTGGGTAACCAGAACGAGTTAAAGCGCGTGTTAGGGCTTGCCTACGACGTGGCCAACGATGATTTAAACGTACGCTTACTGCAGCTCGAGCAAATGACTGACAGTACGCTGGCACTAAAAACCGCACGACAGCTGCTGCAAGATCACCCAAAACACGGCGGCGTTCTGCGCGCCACAGCAGAAGCGTATTACAAACACCAACACTTTGAGTCGTTACGGCAATTACTGCCACAAATCCAAGATCGGGACATAGTACCCGGGGCTCGTTTAGCAGAATTCACGCGCGCCAGCTACCGTGCCCTTTATCAAAGTGCGGGCAGCGCTTCCGAGCGTCTCTTAAGTTTCTGGAAAGACACACCCAAGAAACTTCGACGGGCTCCTGCGGTTCGCATGGCTTATCTTGATGTCCTAACGCAACGGGGACTTGGAGCTATCGCCAGCAAAGTGGCCACGCGTGGCCTTGAACTCAACGTGTTTACCGCGAGCGATCTACTCCAATTTGAAATGCGCGAGTGGCGACAAACTGAAGCACTGCGCGAACAGGTTGAAAAACAGATCAAGCGGCACCCTGATCATCCCAATTGGTTTGTTCTGTTAGGGGTTTTAGCTATGCAAGAATCTGATTACGGATTAGCTGAACGGGCACTGCAAAAAGCAATTTCTATGAAACCGTCACAACTTGCCTATCGTTTACTGGGGGATGCCTACATCGCCGGGGGGCAGAAAGAAACTGCCCTACAAGCCTATCGCCAAGCCGCGAATTTGCGCTAGGAGCTAACTATGCGGTACCTAGCTTCTCTCCTTGTTCTCTCGATTCTATTTTTAGCGCCCTCCGTTGGCGTGGCGAACAACGCCAGCAACGGTAATGTTTATGTATCCATTGAAGGTGTCGACGGGCGCGTTGCCAATAATGTCAGAAGCTTACTAAGCATTTATGCCCTGCACGAGCAAAGCGCCCCTGGCGCAGCACGAGTGCGCTATTTACATGAACTCGCCCATCGTGATATCCGCCGTGCCGTAACACCCTATGGCTACTATCAATTTGAGTTAGAAAGTTCCCTTGAGCAGCGCGACAACAATTGGTATGCGCACTATGAAATTCGCCTAGGTTCCGCGATTCCCATCGGCACCGTATCTATTGAGATTCAGGGTGAAGCGCAAGAAGATGAGGCCTTTCGCAATATTCGAAATCGGGTGAATTTGCGTTCCGGTTCTGCATTGCGCCATAGCCAGTATGAGAGCGCCAAAAACCGTATTCGCGATCTTGCTGCAGAGCGTGGCTATTATCAGGCTCGCTTTGTGAAACAAGAGCTGCGTATTGATCTGGATAGTTACTTAGCCCATGTAGAGTTGGTTTTAGACTCTGGTCCTCGCTATCGATACGGACGCGTTACCTTTAATGAAGGCCATCTTGACGAGGATTTACTCTATCGCTTTGTGACATTCGAGCAAGGTCAACCTGTATCCTCCAATGAGATTATTGCACTGCAGCAAGGCATGGCCGGAACCGATTATTTTGGCCGCGTTGAGGTTCAGCCCCTATGGGCCGAAGCCGATGATGACTACCAAGTCCCTATTGCGGTGAACTTCGAGCCCAATAAACGGCGCTACTATCGGACAGGTATCGGGTATGGTACCGATACCGGCCCGCGGATTAGATTCGATGTGAACCAACGCTGGGTAAATTCTCGGGGCCACCGAGTGAATGGTCAGATCCAACTCTCTGAGATTCTTAACAGTGTCGGTGCAAGTTATATTATCCCAGGCGCGCGGCCGCAAACGGATCAGTATGCCATCCGCGCCCTCTATCGCGACGAAGATACCAGTAGCACCCAGTCTGAGTTATTTAGTGTCGGGGTGAGCTGGCAAACTGAACTTACCCGAACCCAGCGCGTAATTGCGCTTGATTGGCAAACTGAACGCGATGTTCTTGATGGCGTTTCTCGACGCTCCGATTTCTTGTTGCCGAGCGCATCTTGGACACGGGTTCATGCGGATAATCGTTTGGATGTGGATCGTGGATTTCGACTTAACTTCACCGTTCGCGGAGCGTCTACCGATCTGTTATCTGATACTGATTTCCTGCAAAGCACCTTATCCGGGAAATTCGTTACGCGCCTTAGCGAACGGGTACGTATTCTCAGTCGCAGCGAGATTGGCTTAACAGCGAGCGGCAACTTTGACCGAGTGCCCACCTCGTTGCGCTTTTACGCTGGCGGTGACAACAGTGTGCGCGGCTACGGCTATCGCTCCATTGGGCCGCGCACCGAACTAGGTGATGCACGAGGAGCGCGCCATCTGTTTACAGGCAGTATCGAAGCCGATTATGAATTCCGAACAAACTGGCGATTCGCGGTATTTACCGACGTCGGTAATGCCTTCGACGAGTTAGATGATCCTATTAAAGTTGGTGCGGGTTTCGGTCTCCGCTGGCAGAGCCCTGTGGGACCGATTCGCATTGATCTTGCTCATGGCTTTTCCGAACCAGGAGATACAGTTCGACTGCATTTAACCATAGGACCTGATTTATGATGACGTTCTGGAAATGGTTAAAACGTTCACTCTATACATTATTCGCGCTGATATTAATTATCGCGACCTTAATGACCCTTGTTTTAACCACCGAGTTGGGTAACCGAGCGCTGTTAAGCCAAGCGCATCACTTTGTCCCTGGTGAGCTTGAATACGGTGAGTATTCAGGCGCACTCCTACGTGATTTTACCCTGCGCGATGTGCGCTATCGTGATTCGAACCAAGATATTGATATTGAAGTGGGTGATATACACTTGCGTTGGCGGCCTTGGGAGCTTTTAGCTCGCAAACTCCACATTCGCGACTTTAGCGCTGACTACATTCGTATTGCTGTGCCCGCCACCGATGGTGAAACGCCAGCCGAGCCCACTGAATGGCCGGAACAGCTGCCTGACATTTCGCTTCCGCTCCAAGTGCGCATTGATCAGGCACTAATAACCAACGTGGTTGTAAGCCAAGGCGAGCAAGACTTTGTAGTCGAACGTGTGAGTATGCGCGGTCGCACGCGCGGAGACACATTGCACTTACATAGCTTTGTCGCGACCACACCAGACTTTCATGTACAACTGCATGGTACGCTCACACCCCAAGGTGACTATGCGGTGAGCATCAACAATTTACTTCGTTTTCACGTACCAGAACAAGGTGACGTTACCGTCACAGGCCAGCTCACCGGCAATCAACATACCTTGCAGTTGCGGCAAACCATCAGCGGCTTTATTAGCGCTGATGTGAATGTAGAAGTGTCCGATCCGCTAACATCCGATTTGCGTTGGCAAGGCGACATTCGAGCGATGCAAAGCCGGACTCAAACCACAGTGCCAGACCTCGAATACTTTCTTGCAGAATTACGTGGCTCCGGAACCTTGACATCGTTTCAGGGTGCCTTGCGGATCGAGGGAGAACATGATGAGTATGGTGCGTTTAATGCCAACACCCAAGCGAACTACGCCGACGAGGTCGCCTCGTTAGATACCCTTTATGTGCGCGCTGATCAACTGGGGCTTCTGATCGATTGGACCGGGCAAGCGGATATCACCACCGAAGAAGCCGATGGAACAACCACGATAAGCATGATTCAGGCGAGTATGGGCGGATCGCTAAAATACGGTGATTATCCGCCCGTTGATGTGCGCTTCGATTATCAAGGCGATCTTGAAAGTGCAGAGGACCTCAGAGCTCGCATCGAATCGGAAGAGGGCACTATTAACCTTTCTGGGCGCCTCGGTTGGGCTGACGGCTTATCTTGGGATCTCAATGCCATCGTAGGAAACGTTCAGCTCGACAGCTATCACGACAATATTAGCGGCATTATTGCAGCGGAAATAATGTCCAAAGGAACATGGCATGACAAGGGTGACTTCGAGGTAATTGTTGGACGCCTCGACGGGATGGTCAATGGCAGAAACATCGATGCAAGTGGGCGCGTGAATTGGCAAGGCGACCGCGTGCATACACAAGATCTGCGCGTGACCTTGGATGAGTCATTACTGCTCATTGAGCTTGATCTCGATTTAGCGGAGACCCTACTCGCAGCCCGTATCAATGGTTCCTCCTTAGCTTTCGACGACTGGACTTTGGCGGAAATGGACGCGGATGTTCGCATTGATTGGAGTATTGATGAACTTCCGGTCGGTACAATCGCGATTCGTGATTTAGCACAGCACGAGAACATCCTGTTACAGACCCTTACACTGAGCGCCGAGCGTTCAGACAATCTTTATAGCTTTGATGTAATGGGCACAGGGCAGGCAGCGGAAGTTACCCTGCAAACGTCTGGAACCTGGGAGAATAACCACTGGGATGGTACCTTGCATCGAGTTCACATTACCCATCCCGATGCCGGTGAATGGCGAACCACACGAGAGAGTGCCATGCAATTTAGTCCGGCACGGGCTCAGGTATCCCGTTTTTGTATCGAACGCATTCGCCAAAATGCTGGGTTCTGTTTAGATATGGATTGGGATTTAGAGTCGAATACTGGTCGCCTAAATGCCGATGCACAAGCCATTCGATTGGCGTTGCTACAGCCATTAATGCCCGAACAAGTTCAAATTAACGGTGTGCTCGATGCTCAGGCAAATTTAGACATTATGCCTGACCGCTTCGATATTGACGGTTTTGTAACGATTTCAGATAGCGACGTACTCTTGCCGGAACAAGATATCGCCCTGCGTTTTAGAGAAAGTGAATTGTTCCGTATCCGCGGCAATGAGCGCGAGTTAGCCCTTCAGTTCCAGTTGCTAACCGATGATCTCGATGGGGGTATTGAAGGGCAAGCCACCATTACCAACGCGCTCAACGACCCGCAAATTCAAGGACGCTCCAACCTTACTCTCGATAATCTCGGGTTTATCTCGATTCTTGTGCCACAACTTCAGGCCGTGGTAGGGCGCGTGCGGGGCGAATTAACGTATCAAGGAGCCCTCGCATCACCCGCAATTGAAGGGCAGATAGAACTGCTAGATGCAGGCGCCGAGGTGCCCGCTGCTGGTATTAACGTTACTGAGCTACAAGTAAATATCCTCGGCTCTGGTAATGAGGGCGAGCCCTTCACCTTAGTTGCCTCAGCACGTTCTGGCGATGGTGTGGTTGAATTTGAAGGTCAGTACGATTTCCTCAACGCGCGAGCAGAACTGCAAGTGATTGGTAGTAATTTCCAAGCCATGCAAACCCGCGATATGGCGGTGGCCGTAAGCCCAGATTTGCGTATCGTTTATACCCCCGAGGGTTTGCGGATTCGAGGTGAGGTGAATGTTCCTCGCGCGCGGATCACGCCTCCTGATATTGAACAAATTGATACCTCCTCCCGCGATACCATCATTGTGCGCGGCGACGAAACTGTATTTGCATTCGAGGAACGTGATCTGCCTATTGATGCAGATGTTCAGGTGAGTTTGGGCGATCAGGTCCGCGTGGAAGCCTTCGGCTTCGAAGGTCGCTTAACTGGTCGCTTGCGCGTGATTGAACAGCCCGGCCAGCAAACCACGGCTGTCGGCAACATTAACGTGGCAACTGGACGCTATGAAATTTTTGGCCAACCTCTAGATATTGAGCGCGGAAGCTTAGTGTTTACCGGTGGTGTCATTAGCAATCCAGGTCTCGATTTGCGGGTATCACGCAGAATTCCGGCCGAGAATGTTGTGGTTGGTGCGAGTGTGGGTGGCACGTTACGCGAACCCAATTTGTCGTTTTTCTCAACACCCGCTATGCAAGACAGTATGGTGCTGTCATACCTTGTTCTTGGTCGTTCCCCAGGGGAAGGCTCCGGTGAGCAAAGTGCGTTTGCGCAGGCAACCTTAGCGTTAGGAATGCGCGGTGGAAATCTAATTGGTGAGCAAATTGGCCAAGCACTCGGTGTTGACGAGATCATGCTTGATGCCACCGGTGATAACTTGGAAAACACCAGTCTATTTATAGGTAAGCATTTATCATCGCGGCTGTATGTGAAATACGGTATTGGTTTAATCGAGCCCGTGACCACATTTTTCATTCGTTACCGCTTAACCGATAGCCTAAGCTTTGAGAGTCAAACAGGCGGGGAGCGCAGCGGTGCTGACCTGTTTTACACCATTGAGCGGTAGTTTAGGCCGCTTATAATTCAACATAAAAAAAGCCCCAGTAATTGGATGTCCAACTATTGGGGGTCACTTCACATGTCTACTGGGGCTTTTTAAATGAAATATTTTAGTGGCCGTGATGCTCATCCACATCGGCATCAGCAATCACACCACACAAGATACGCGGACCGGCATCACCGGTTGGCTGCGATTCCAAATCATCGGCTTGCGCATGGACAATAACCGCTTTCCCCAAAATGCTATAGGGACCGCTCAACTCAAGCTTGGTATCAATCATTTCAAGATGAGCCATGCCTGCATCGTCAGCCTGTAAATTACCTAAATCACCGGCATGACGCTCGTGGCTATCTGGCCCGCCATGATCGCGACCATGTGGGTCGAAGTGACCACCGGCCGAGGTTGCGTCTGGAGCACTGCAATCGCCATATTCATGGACATGGAATCCATGTACCCCACCTGGCTCTAGCCCTTCTACATGAGCGAGAACAAAGACACCTTCTGGCGTGTCTTCAAACATAACGAATCCGTGTACGCCTTCGTTACCTTCAGTAGGTTCGAGAATGGCACTGAATGAGCGCTCACCAATGTGCTCGCCTTCGGCGTGGACGTTGTGAGCATCGTGATCACCGCTACATGCAGTTAAAAAAACTGCCGCAGAAGCGGCAGTAATCAATGATTTCAATTTCATGCCTTACCTCCTATGTTTAGGAGTTAAGCTTATCAGAAACTGGGCTAATCGCCATAGGTTGTTGACGAATGCGTGCTTTTGCCAGCTTACGCAACGTTTGTGGCGGCATACCTTTCGGTAGCTGTACCGTTGTATGAGTTGCAAACAACTGGATTTCACCAATGTAGCGCGAATCGATATCTGCTTCGTTTGCAATTGCACCAACCACATCACCTGGACGGGCACCGTGTTCAGTACCTACCGCTAATCGATAGGTGTCAAACTCGATACCTGCATCACGGCGTGGCTTGCGCTCACGTCGTTCGCTGCGGTCGCCGCCACGATCGTTACGATCGGCACGCTTACCGCCTCGTGCACCGCGATCAAAGCGATCACTGCGCTCCGCGCGAGCTGGACGCTCTTTACGGTCAAACTTCGGCTTCGGCTCTTCTTTTACGATTAACGGACGTGCTTGCTGCGCTTCAAACAAGAGTGCCGCAGCAATGTCTTCAACCGACATTTCAGTTGCTTCTGCCATTTGCGTAATCAGGCTACGCATTGAAGATAAATCTGTACCTTCGGCACGCTCAACGAGCTTACCTTGGAACTGCTGAATCCGTAATTTAGATAATTCACGCCCTTGTGGAACTTCGATCATCTCGATAGTACCGTTGGTGGCACGCTCATAGCGCTTCAGCAAATGCAGTTCCCGAGGACGCGCAAACAAAATCGCTTCACCTGAGCGACCTGCACGGCCAGTACGACCGATACGGTGTACATAAGACTCCGCATCTTGCGGTAAATCATAGTTAATAACGTGAGTCACGCCTGGGACGTCTAAGCCACGTGCAACAACATCAGTCGCAACCAAGATGCGGATTTTACCCGCTTTTAGCTGGGTGACTGTCGCTTCACGTTGATCTTGACTCATATCACCGTTCAAGCCCGCAGCTTTAAAGCCACGATCACGCAAGTGTGCAGCTACCGTTAAGGTATCTTGACGCGTACGTACGAAAATCAAAGCAAGTTGATACTCGATGGTTTCAAGCAAGCGCTCGAGACCCGCATCCTTGGTCATACCTTGAACTTTCCACGCTTTCTGCGTGATATTTGCTTTATTCGCTTGAGTCGATGCAATTTTCACATGCACCGGATCTGCCAAGAACTTGTTCGCAATTTTGCGAATTTGTGGTGGCATAGTCGCAGAGAACAAAGCACGCTGAGCAGTTGCTGGAACTTGCTCCATGATCCACTCGATATCTTCAACGAAGCCCATGTTGAGCATCTCGTCGGCTTCATCAAGCACGGCCATTTTCAAGCTGCTTAAATCCAATGTGTTCTTACGAAGGTGATCCATTAAGCGGCCAGGCGTTCCTACAACCACTTGAGCGCCACCGCGCAATAACTTAATTTGAGGACCATAAGCTGCGCCACCGTATACGGTCGCAACGCTAAGGCCTTTCATATGTTTACCCATTTGAGCAATAGAATCTGCTACTTGTAACGCCAACTCACGCGTTGGAGCAACAACAAGCAACTGAGCGCCACGCACTCGGGTATCAATGTTCGCTAACGCAGGTAAGCCGAACGCAGCTGTTTTACCAGTACCGGTTTGCGCTTCACCTAAAACGTTTTTCTTTTCCAACAACGCAGGAATCGCCTGCTGTTGAATAGGAGTAGGGGTGTCGAAACCAAGCTCTTGGATTCCACGTAAGATTGGCTCTGGTAATTCCAAAGCAGAGAAAGTATTAAATTCAGACATATTTGTCCCACTATCTAGACTCCGCCCATATTTGGCGGAAAACTACAAAATAATCAGACTCGGTAGACAAATCGCGCACGCAATGTGCATGCAACATCCTGCGATATTGCGATGGTAGACCAAGGCTGGGCATTGGCATGATCGATAGTTAAACTACCAAACATGCAACCGACAACTGCCCCTTAGACCCTGTTCTCAAATGAACGAGCGTGTTGTGATACACGTCGTTTTTAGTGTTGTCAGGCGACGTAAGCGCCTGCAAGATAGGGGACCACTGTCAACATTTACCTCTCATATCTTTGAGAGGTGGCGCAGTATAACAGGATTTTTAGAAATGTATTGTTGTTTGTTTGTTATCAAATAAATAGCCAAAGCATCGCGCTGACTTGGGAATAGACGTAGCCAACGCATCGCGTTGGTTCATATCTTGGTAATAGACGTCGCCAACGTACCGCGTTCCGTTATTGACGCTATAATCCCTATGATAACCCGAACACCGCACCACTGCACCAAGCGCCTTTACGATAAAACTAATAAATAATACCAGAGGACACTGCCCATGAACTATGAAGCCTTATTGAAAATTGCCCGCGATCAGGCTCGCAAAGGCTTTGAAGAAGGAGGCGTACCTGTCGGCGCTGCCATGTTTGATAGCCAAGGCACGCTATTAGGAGAAGGGCGCAACCGACGCGTACAAGAAGGCGACCCCTCTATTCATGGCGAAACCGACGCCTTTCGTAAAGCAGGGCGGCAAAAAACGTATCGCGATAAAATCCTAGTGACCACCTTGGCGCCTTGCTGGTATTGCTCCGGCCTTATTCGACAGTTCAATATCGGCACTGTGGTTGTAGGCGAAGCCATTAACTTCGACGGCCATCTTGACTGGCTCAGAGAAGCCGGCGTTAACGTGGTAGAACTGCGAGATCCTGAATGCATCGATATGATGAAAACCTTCATAACAACCCGCCCCGATATATGGAACGAAGACATCGGTGAGTGCAATCATTCGTAACCAACGCACCGCGTTGGTTCGTAGGCTGGCCTTTCGCCAGAGCCGGAGAGTAGGACACCTTTCTATGCGCAGGCCACGCTCTGCAACACATCCATGTGGGGGGCTTCCAGCGCGGGTGGAAGGCTAGCCACTGGCGGGTGTGCGCGGCATGGATGCCGCGCCCAAGCCTACACGGATGTACTTGCGGCGACCCGCAAGGGGCTGGCCTTTCGCCAGAGCCGGAGCGTC